>OZ244196.1:0-3408602 GCA_965216795.1 Pseudomonadales bacterium
ACAGCTCCTGGCGATGCCCGGCATCGAGTTGCGCGACCGTCGGCGGCGACATCAGCGCATTGGCTGCGATCAGGTACTGGCTTTCACGCTCGATGTCATCGCAACGCTCCGCCAGTTTGGCCCTGGCAAACTCGAGTGCGGCGCGGTCGTCGTTGCCCATTTGGTGCGCTACCAGCCGTTCGTCGATGGTAGCTGCCATCGCGTCTATATCTTTCTTATCGAGTGTTGGTGCAATCGATAGATAACCCCCGTAAAAAGCGGGGTCGCGCTGCAGCGAACGTTGGTACCAGCGGGTTGCGCGCGGCCTGTCTCCCAGTGCCCAGTAGCACTGGCCCAGTCCGTGCATCAGCTGCGCCGATGCAGGCATCTGCTTGATCGCCCGCTGGAAAAGCTTCAGCGCTGGCTGGAGCCTGCCCAGTTTGAGTGCCGTTACCGCGCGAAGACTGAGGAGTTCGACATCGTCGCGACCGGGATCCAGCGCCTCGAGCTGCACGTGGGCATCGTAAAACCATGAGTTTGCGAGATAGAGCCGCAGTAACTGCTTTAGTGCCTGCTGGCCAGTTTCCTGCTCGACAAGCTGCTGCAGTAACGCTTCAGCCGCGCGGGGCTGGCCAGCGTGCTCCAGCTGTGTCGCCATTGCCAGCCACTCGCCCAGCGGCTGGCTCTGCTCCGGGCTGCCGGTGATGGCCGCGGTCAACAAATGTCGTAACTGTTTGTCGTGTCTGCTGCGGGCCTTGCCCATTGTTGCGCCCAGTGCTGGTTAACGAACGATCATTGCATTCTGCCAGCAGCCGCTGCTTCGATCAAACCGATGGCAGTGATCGGGGGGATCGCCAGGTACTCCGGGTCCATTCAGGCGCGGGTCGGAATTATCTCGCAAATGGCAAAAGGCGTGCTATGCTAATAGTATTACAAAATGGCCGTGCCGGATTCAGCGCGACGATCCGTCACTGCATTGTTGGCTACTGAGGCATTGCAGGTAATACCTATGCGCCAGGTTGACCAGATACTGCGTAACGTGCGTCGCTATGCTGCTGCATCGATCGTTTCGGGTTTACTCGCGATCCACTGGTTCGCCACTCCCGCTTTGGCCCGGGATGCCGAGTTGGAGCAACTCGACATCGAGGGCCTGCAAAACTTCCAGGTGGTCGCCGCCACCAAGTCGGCTACCCGGCTTTCAGAGACGCCGGGCGCCGTCAGCGTCATTCCCTACGACCAGATCCGCCAGTCTGGTGCGCGGACGATCCCCGAGCTGCTGCGGCGCTTGCCGGGGGTCCACGTGCGCTGGAATCCGATGGTGCAGAGCATCGAAATCCGTAGTTTCGGCTCCAATTCCTTTACCAGCAAAGTGCTGCTGCTGATCGACGGAGTGCCCTATAACTCCTGGAACAAAGGCGGTTTCCCCCAGCATCCGGGTTTTGATTTCTTCAATCTGGAAAACGTCAAGCACATCGAGGTCGTGCGTGGGCCAGGCTCGGCATTGTACGGTGAGAATGCACTCAATGGTGTCGTCAACATCGTCACGCTGGATGGCGGCGAGTTCGATGCAACGCGACTCAGTGCATACGCTGGCAATCGCAATACCCGGTCGCTGACGCTCTCGCACGGCCAGCGTGTCGGTGGCGACGGGAGTGTTTTCTTCTCAGTGCGCGCCGAAAACGGGCAGCTTCCGCCCGGGTTCTGGGCGGACGAAGAGGCCGAGGCGCAGGGACAGGACGTCTTCCTGAAGGGCCGTTTCGGGGGCTGGAAGCTCTCGTATTATCGACGGCAGGACAGGTTCGACGGATTTGATGAGCCCATCGGGCCGCCGGTGCTTGGCGCCGGGTTTCGCAGTGTCGATGAAATAAAGCAGTCCATCAATATCGCGGCAGTCAACTATGACCATCTCGCTGATTCAGGCGCCTGGTCGGTCAATGGCAGCGCTTCATACGCCGATCGCAATGGCAGTAACTGCGCAAGCTGTCACGCGGCAACGCAGTCGCCCGAGTACGACGAGAAAGTCGATCATGGCTACCAGGCGATCGCCAACCTGCAGCTGGGCGTGCACCATGTTGCGAATCACGAGTTCCTGCTGGGTGTTGAGCTGAGGAAAATAGCCGCTGGCGACAGCTTCGACTCCCAACCGTTAGCCCAGGCGCAGTCCATCGACACCGACTACAGCAAGCACGCGCTTTTCGTGCAGGACAGTGTCCGCTTGCTCGACAACAAGCTCAAAGTGGTGGCCGGCCTACGCTATGATTCGCAGACCGGTGGTGAGCTTTTCGATGAAGAGATCTCGCCCCGCATTGCGTTGGTGGCGACCCCCATAGACAGGCTGACACTGCGAGCGGCCTGGGGCAGGGCCTCGCGTTACCCCAGTTTCACTGAGCTTTACCAGAGCACGCGGTTTTTTGGCGCTGAGAGCGCGCCGGGTGTGTTTCCGCTGTTCCCCCCGTCGAATTTTATCCCGAACCCCGACCTGGAAGCCGAAACGCTGGAGAGCCTGGAGCTGGGCATTGCCTGGCAGTTTAGCGATCAACTCATCGCCCGTGTCGACTACTTCAATAACAATATTGAGGATCCGATCGTCGTGACCTACAGCGGGGGAGTCGGGTCCGAGAATCATCCCAACGATGCCAATGTCGAAGGCTTTGAGGTTGACCTGCGTTACGACTCGGGTAAACGGGTGTCGAGTTACCTGAACTGGTCGTACCAGGATTCCGCCCAGAGCGGGGGCGGCCTGGCCGGTGGTCGTCCCATTGAATTCAGCTATTCACCACGCCATAAAATCAACTGGGGCCTGACCTGGCGACGCGGCGATAACTTTACAGCGACGCTGGAAACCGCGTGGCGCGACAAGTTTGTCGGCCCCCAGTTCTGGTACAACATTGTATTTGGCTCGCCCGAGGTGTTTGAGCTCGACGGTTACGCCTATACCGATTTGATGCTGCGCTACCGTCTGCCGTTCAGGGGTGGGGGCAAGCGGCCCCTGTCGCTATCGTTTCACGCGAAAAACATTGGTAATGCCACGCCGATCGAGACGGTGATCGGCGTCAACAACGAATTGCCGGGCAGGGAGTTTTTCCTGGGGCTTGACTACGAATGGGAGTGAGCGCCGCCAGGCGCCCAGGTCTGCGGCGCTGCGGTGCTACCTGAACGGTGCGCCCATCGCCAGTCCATCGCTGTCCGAGGCGTCGCTAACTACGACGGTGAAGCTGGCCGTCGATGTATTCTGGGCGTCGTCATAGGCTTCACAGTTGACTTCGGTCTCCCCGACCAGGAAGGGACTGCCACTGCCGGGGTGGCAGTGCAGGGATACCTCGGTATCGACCGCATCGCTCACCTCAATCGGGAACTCAACCAGCACCGGGCCGCCGTTGGGTGATGCTTGCTCGATCAGCAGGGGCGCGCGCAGCAGTGGCGGCTCGCTGTCGATAACCTCAACTTCGAACGCGGCAAGGGCCATATTGCCCGCACCGTCTGTCGCACTGCAGCGAACCTTGCTGGTGCCAAGAGAGAACACGGAGCCGCTGGCCGGCACGCAGTTGACCGGCAGGTCACCGTCCTGGTCATCGATCCCGGTCACATCAAAGAAGACGGGGCTACCCTCGGGGCCCAGCGATTCCACCAGCATCCTGCTGGGCTCAAAGATCTGTGGCGCTACCTGGTCTTCCATCAGGTAGTAGTCGCTCTCCTCATCGATGCTGTGGGTTGCCACGACATCGGCCTGGGTGGCGGGTCGGTCGATCACGTCGCGGATGTCAGCGGGGAGTGAATGCAGTACCAGCGTGTCCGCCAGTGCCGCAGCGGGAAGCAGTGCTGAACACAGGCCCAGGGCGACAAGCTTGCCGACAGTGGTTCGGCCATGGTCAGGGCCTGCGTCAATCATAAGAGTAGCTTTCATGGGTGTTGGATCCGGCAAAGTGCATCATTGCCTGCACAGGGCAGGCAGGTTTCGAGCATCTACCTTAGCGCTGATCGAGCGGGCATAATTTGAAGGAGTTCGGGTTTTGTGGTGACCAGCCATTGCCCGGCCTGCGGTGTGAATTGGCTAACATTCGGCGAGGTAATCGCTGGCGCTCGTGGTGTGCGCCAGCGCTCAATATGTATACCAGGCGAGCCTGCGAAAGCGCAGGGCTGCGGACGTTGACCCACGGTTCGATCGACCGATACACTGCAGCGCAGGACAACGCGACACTGGTCGGTGGCCACGAAGGACGCATTATGCGAATAATAGCCCGGCTTTTCTCTCTCTGGATAACACTGCTCTGTGTACCCTGGGCGACAGCGGCAGGAGACGATGTCACCGGCTCGGGGCAGGCAGTCGATCCGTCCGCAGCACCCGCAGCTGGCCCGGTCCTGCCCGGACAGGAAACCGCTGAAAAGCTGTTTGAGCGCAATCGGGTCGGCCTGTACGTGCTCTCGCCTTCGGGACGTTACCTGGCTTATATCCGCTGGTACCCCGCCGGTTTTGCGCTGGTCATTTCCGATACCGAGACCCAGGCCATTGTTCACCGCCAGAAACTGTCAAATGTCTCGCCCTACGGGCTCGATTGGCTCAGCGATAGCCGCCTGATCTACGGTTTAAAGGGCAAGGTGTACGCCATCAACCGGGATGGCTCAGACAGGCAGGTGCTGATCAATCACATCTATGATCAAAAGGCCAGCTACCGGTCCTATGTGGGGTTCAAGCGACATTTTCGCGGCTGGTGGGTGGAGCATACGCTGCCGGATGACGAAGAGCATATTCTCGTTCGCTCGGTGAATAGCGAAGGCTATGAGAGCGTGCACAAAATCAATATATTCTCCGGTGAGAAGGAAGACCTGCTCGATGGCCTGAAGCTGCGTGTCAACGCCTGGCATATTGATCCTGAGGGCAACGTCAGGCTGGCGGTGCGAAGCAACAATCGCAAAGTGCGGTTTTTCGCGCTGAAGGAAGCCAGCAATTCCCTGGTGCCTGTTCACCGCCTCGACAAAACCTATCAGTTCGACATTTCTGGCGAGACTTACCTCAACGCGCGGGCCATGGTGTTGGGTGCCTCCTACCAGGAGGGCAGGATTTACCTGTCCGAAAATAGTTCAAGCGATCGCTTCAGGGTTGTCGAGTACGATATCTGGACAGGAGAGTCGCAGGTTATCCACGAAGACCCCGAGTACGATGTCGGTGACAGCGCGTCGCCTGCACAGCTGCTGTTCGATCACGTTGCGAAAAAACTGGTTGGCATTCGGTACAACCGTGACAGGGAGGTGACCGTATGGTTCGACCCGGGCCTGCAGGAAATCCAGGATACGATTGACCGGGCCTATCCCGAGACGATCAATACCATCACCCAGTGGTCCCGGGACAGGGCGACAATCCTGCTGCGCAGCTGGAGCGAAAAAACGATGGGTCGCTGGATGACGTTCCTGCCCGCCTCTCGGCAGATGCAGGTCCAGTCGATCATGCCGCCCGAGCTGGATGCGGCAGCGCTGTCAAAAACCACAAGCGTGAAGTACCGCTCTTTCGATGGGCACGAAATCGAAGCTTACCTGACGATACCCGCTGGCGCCGAAAAGGCGGAGAAGCTGCCGCTCATCGTATTGCCTCATGGTGGTCCGTTCCTGCGCAGTCACTGGGGTTACAGCCCCTATGTCCAGTATTTTGCGATGGCCGGCTATGCGGTTATCGAGCCGAATTTTCGTGGATCGACGGGCTATGGTCGCGAGCATGTGACAGCGGGCCAGCAAGGGCTGCACAAGGTCATGATCGATGACATCGCCTTCGCCGCGCGGTGGGCGATTCGCGAGGGGCTGGCAGCGCCAGACAGGGTGTACATTCTCGGGTTTAGCTATGGGGGTTACGCGGCGGTGATGAGTTCGGTCAGGTATCCGGAGTTGTTCGCGGCGGCGGTGTCGTACTCGGCGCCCCTGGATATTGGAGAGCAGATCAAATGGTACCGGAAAACCGGCAGCCGCTTCGCCTATGAATTCTGGACGGAGTCAGTGCTTGGCGGCAAGCGTAACGCCAAAAGTCTCCGGGAAGTCTCGCCAACCAGTTATATCGAGCAGATTGGCATTCCCACCATGATTGCCCATGGAGGTTTCGACCGGGTCGTTCCGATCATGCACTACGAAAAGTTTGAGGAGAAAAAGAACAAGGTCGAAGCCAAGCTGGCTGCCGAAATTCGCATGTTCATGCTGGCGAGGGAGGGCCACACCATTAGCGAGCGCGCCAACCAGATCTTCTTTGCGAAGAAGGCCGTCAATTTCTTTGCAGAGTTTGCCCCCTAGTATGCCGGGGCCGGGTATTCAACCGGCGCCAGATACAAAGCGATCAAAATCGGCTTCATGGCCGAAGTGCTCGAAGTCCAGTGCAAACGTGTGACGGACTTTGTCGATCATTCCAGGGGTAAAGTGCTCGTTGAGCTTGTTGGTCGAGCCTGTTGCGTGGCGCGTTTCATCGGCAACAAAGTCGGCGTAATCCGGGCGGATGCGCGCGAGTGCCTTTGCCAGGTCCTCGGAGAAGTTCTCTACCGTCCCGACGAAGTCGTAGTCGATGTGGGCCCTGAAGGTCTGGAAATACTGGATTCGCCAGTGCGGGTTCATTTGTATGGGCGCCTGGCTACAGACGCCGTCGACAAATTCGGGGAATGCAATCGCCCGCTGGATATCGTTGGGGTCATAGCCCAGATGCTGCAGGATGTTTTGCTTGGGCGGTTTGTTCTGGCAGATTTTTTCAAGATATGCCGATAGCAGCCGGCTGTAGGGATTGCGGGTGAAGCAGAATTTAAAAATATCGTTTCGCGCCATGAATGTATTGAATGAACCCACCTGGGCGGGGCGCAGCAGTGGCGAAAATTCTCGATAGTGGAGATCGCGCGCTTCACTGCGGACAAAGTCAGGGCGGTCCAGCTCCATTTTTTGCAAAATACTCTTGATCGTCGAGCAGCCTGCTTTGGGCGTTTCGACAAACATGTATTTGTGCTTGAGGGAGATGTTGATCGAGTAGTCGAAGTTGTGAATCGGCACGTGCTCACAGTACTTCGCGACTTCCCGGGTAAAGTTTTCAACCAGCTGGCTCAAGTGGATTCCCTGACGGTCAATGGCCGGACTATCCTATCAGCTCGTCGCCGGGTAAGAAATAGCCGCCAGCGGCGGTTGTAGCGGTTGAATAAGCAGCGTGAGGCCGGCGCTGCAAGCCGTCCTAGCTCGCCTGGCGCCACTGACCCTTGGCGAAGGCCTGCAGCAATTTTCGTGAACGGCCCAGATCAATCTCTGTCAGGCAGGCGCCGCCAAGGAAGAAATCGTTAAGGCCCTCGATTTCCTTGAGCTCGGCGCGAGAAGCGCGCGCATAGCCCATGCTCCATTCGTCGAAGGCGCGTTCGTTGATCGATTCTGAAATCACCTTGACGACCTCGTCATGGCGGGGGTCACGGCCGATTTTGGCGTATAGCGCATTGACGACGGCTTCTTCGCCTTCAAGCACCTGGAAGAAGCTGCCCTCACAGTGCAGCAGCATCCCGGTCACATCGATGGCTGCATTGTTGCTGCGCGACAACGCCAGTAGTTCCTGCAGTTCGTTCTCGGTAAACGGTACCGCAGCACGACTGGCATAGATGATGTGAATCAGGTTCTCCATTGTGGTCTCCTTTGGGCAGCGAATGGCCATGGCGTTTGTTACGCCCGTGGCTCTGGCATCATTTATTAGCTTAGACCAGAAAACCGGTCGTGGACGGGGGTAACGCGGCTGGCCAGGCCGGGCCACGGCTAGTCGCAAAACCCTCTATTAATCATTGGTTTATATCGTGTGCAACCGGTGTACTGGCGGCGTAAAAATCGGCGATAATTCGCCGGTACTTGCGCAACACTTCGGGTGATCATGGTTAACAGGTATAGGGCGTTAGCGCTGGGGGTGGCACTGCTGGCCCTGTCGGGCTGCGGCGAGCTAAGGCAATCCAGCGACAGCACTACTGAGGATACGACGGCAGCTACGTCGGCGACCCTGTTGGCCGATGAGGGCCTGCTCTCGGCGTTCTTTGGTCTGGATGACGCTATTCCCCGGCTGGCAGGGCTGATCATCTGCCCCGGTGCGGTTGGCGAAGATGGTTTGCCGGTGGTCTTCTCGCGCGAGCTTCGCCTGGAGAGCCTGCAGGCGGGTGATTTTCGTATCATCAAAGCCAGCGGTGAACCTAGCACTGTGCGCTGCGTCACGCCAGCGCCCGCCAACGATGCGGGCGAATTGCGCACCATGCTGCTGCTCGGCGCATTGGGGTCGGTTGACGACCCGCCCGTGCGGGTCGAGATCATCGGTAACCTGCTGTCGATCGATGAGACGGTCAATTTCAAGGGAGCGAGCGTCGCGGTAACGCCGCTGGCGGATGGGCCTTTCCTGGTGCGCGCTGAGCCGGTACCGGTGGAGCAATGGCAGCTTGGCAAGTCGGCAACGCGATTCCCCTTTGGCGGGGGCAGTGGTTGCCCCGAGGGCACGACGCAAATAGTCCGGGCCACCTGGAGTGGCGGTGTCACACGGCCGGGTGGCGCTGAAGTGGGAGCGCTTGAGCGCGACAATTATGTACTTGCCCTGCGCCAGGCCGATGGCCGTATCACGCGGGTCCAGCCCTTTGCACTTGGCGATCTCGGTGACGGCGATAATAATCATTTGCTGTGCCTGAAAGACGCGGGCCAGCCCGTTGAAGTGAGCTTTCCCGCCGGGCTGATGACCGATCCACGCGAGGATCTGAATCCGGCCACCAGTATTGGCGTGAGCGAAAGCGCGTTCACCGATAAACCCGGGTAATAATATTGCGGCGCGCAAAGGCGTTTGAAAGGCGCCGAAGACGAATTTCATCGATGACTACCAGTGGGGGTACCGTGCCTACGTATGCAATGCAATTGATTCTGCTGGTTATCGCCTTTGCGCTGCTGCCAGCCTGTGCGCCAGGGCCAAATACACCCGATCCGGCAACACGTGTCAGCCTGGATAATGGTGATCTCATCGGCTTTTCGCACCGCGATGATACCTACGCCTGGTTGGGTATTCCCTATGCCGAGCCGCCGCTCGGGGAGCTGCGTTGGCGGGCGCCGCGGCCACCGGATGACTGGGAAGGAACGCTTGAAGCGGTCGGCTATGGCCCTGCCTGCGTACAGCCTCCGAATCCTACTGCAGGGCCTAATGCGCCGGAATCTGAGCGGGTGGTGGGCGTCGAAGACTGCCTGACGATCAATGTCATAGCACCGCGTTCAGTGGTTGATTCGGCGCGACCGCTGCCCGTGATGTTCTGGATCCATGGCGGCGCCAACCTTGTGGGCTCGGCCCAGTACTATGATGGTGCCGAGATCGCCCAGTCACAGGGTGTTGTCTTTGTGTCGCTCAATTACCGGCTCGGCATGCTCGGCTGGTTCAGGCATGCGGCGCTGCGCGAGGGTATTACCGCGCCGGCTGACAAGTCGGGTAACTACGGAACCCTGGACATTATCGCGGGCCTGCGCTGGGTGCAGAACAACATATCGCGGTTCGGTGGCGACCCGAACCGGGTGACCGTGTTTGGTGAGTCGGCCGGCGGCAAGAATACCTGGTCCATGGTGCTCTCGCCCCTGGCTAAAGGGATGTTTCAGCGCGCCATTGTGCAGAGCGGGTCGCTGCGCCTGACCGACCCGGACAAGGCGGAGTCAATCGACCCTGGGGCGATCGATTACCCCAGCTATCGAAATAACAGCAGCGAACTTGTTGAGCGCCTGCTTGGCGAGTCGGCGCCCGATGATCTTCTGCAGCTCAGGGCGGCGCTGCAGGGCGCGACGCCTGATGAGATTTACGGGGCGCTGGAGTACCTGCCGGTTGAAGGCATGTACGAGCAGGCCAGGCTGTTTCTCGACGGTTTCGTGTTTCCGAAGCCAGCGTTTGAGGCGCTGCAGAACCCGATGCATTACAACGCGGTGCCGATTATCACAGGCAGCAATCGCGATGAAGACCGACTCTTTATGCAGTTCAACCCCCGGTGGACCGATACCACGCTGGGGGTCTTTTCCAAAGTCAAAGACCCTGAACGTTATGTTGCTGCGGCGGCCTACGGTGCAGACACCTGGCGGGCGCTGGCGGTCGATGAGCCTGCAAGGATCATTGCCGCAAATGGCGGGGCGCCCGTTTATACCTATCGCTTTGACTTTGATGAGCTCGCCAGTTGGCCATCGGACTACTCGCTGTTGATCGGGGCCTCGCATGCGATGGAGATTCCCTTTGTGTTTGGCTCGCAGGATGAGTTCCCATGGACGCTGTTATTCGCCAGCGACGAGCAGCGCGCTGCTTTATCGACCACGATGATGGACCATTGGGGCGCTTTTGCACATCGCGGTTCACCGAATGCGCCATCACTGACGAAATGGCCACCTCTGCAGGCTGCCCCGGGCCATATAATGGTGTTCGACAGCGAGGCTGATGGCGGTGTACGCCTAGAGGCCAGCGAGATGAGCAGTCAGCAGGTCAAGGCACGTTTGGCCGAAGACCAACGGTTTGACCAGCGTGAAAAATGCAGCACCTATTACTGGCAGTTTTTGAACGGCTTCCAGGATTACTCTCGCTTTGATGTCGATGAGTTCGCAAGTTTTGGCGAGGGTGGTTGTACGCTGGACATGATCGATGAACAAATTTAACGAAGAGATGAGCAGGGGAGAAACACAATGGGCCGACTGGATAACAAAGTTGCCATCGTCACGGGCGCAGGGCTCGGTATTGGTCGCGCAATAGCGCAGCGTTACGTTGAAGAGGGCGCGCGGGTCGTCGTCGCCGAGTTGAATGAAGCGGCGGGTCAACAGGCTGCAGATGAGCTTGGCGATGCCGCTATATTTGTGCATACCGATGCCAGTAACAAGGACAGCGTTGAGTCACTGGTCGCCAGCACGGTCGAGCAAATGGGTACGGTGGATATCCTGGTGAACAACGCCTGGGGCGGCGGGAAGATTGGCCGTATCGAAGATAAATCGCTCGAACTGATGGAGCACGGCGTGGCCATGGGCTTTCTGGGGCCTTTCTGGACCATGCTGGCTGTGCACCCGATCATGAAAGCAAAGCAGTGGGGGCGCGTCGTCAATATTTGCTCCCTGAATGGCGTGAACGCGCACATGGGTACCGCAGAGTACAACACCAGTAAAGAGGCCTTGCGCGCAGCGACGCGAACCGCCGCACGCGAATGGGCGGGTGATGGTATTACCTGCAATGTCATATGCCCCGCTGCGAAGTCGCATTCCTTCAACGCGACGATGGCTGAGCACCCCGAGCTGATCGCTGCGGCCGACGGCGTCAACCCGATGGGCCGCATTGGCGATTGCTATGACGATATTGCCCCGGTTGCGTTGTTCCTTGGCAGCGAAGATTGCCGCTATGTGACAGGCAATACGCTGTTTGTCGATGGTGGTTCACATATCAACGGCTCTGCCTGGGCACCGGATCTCGACGCCTGAGAGCTTTTTGTTCTTTAGACTGCAGTTAACACTATGCCGATTAATCCCGACGCGGTGGGTGCTTCCGGCCCGCCGACACGACGAAGCTGGACTTCAAAAGATGCCTTGCTCTATGCCGTTGGCGTGGGTGCAGGTACCGGGGAGCTGCAGTTTACGACCGAGAACACGCAGGACACACCGCAGCGCGTACTGCCGACCATGGCGGTGGTGCTGGGCAGCGGCGGCGTGCCGCTCGACAAAATTGGTAGTTTCGACCACGCCTTACTGGTGCACGGTGCCGAGTTTATCGAGTTGTACGACGAAATCCCCCCCGAGGGCGAGATAGAGTCGATCAGCACGATCACGGGCATCTACGACAAGCGCTCAGCGGCAGTCGTCGAGTTCGAGTCCGTGTCGACCAATGTGGCCACGGGTAAACCGCTGTTCAAAGTCGGTGTCAGCATGTTCTGTCGGGGCGAAGGTGGCTGGGGTGGTGAGCGCGGGCCATCGAAGAAAATCGTGTTTCCCGATCGCAAACCTGATCATGAAGTCACTTACACAACGACTGCCGACCAGGCCTTGCTCTATCGTCTGTCTGGCGACCGCAACCCGCTGCACAGCGACCCCGCGTTCGCGGCGCTCGGGGGCTTTGACCGGCCCATTCTGCACGGCCTGTGTACCTGGGGTTTTACCGGTCGCGGGCTACTGCATACCCTGTGTGATAGCGATCCATCGCGTTTTCGGGCGATGAAAAGCCGTTTTTCCAGCCCGGTAATGCCGGGCGATACGCTGACGGTGATGATCTGGGATCTGGGTGATGGCGAAGCGCTGTTTCGCACCCGAACCCAGAATGGTGATGTCGTCATCGACCAGGGTGTGTTCGGATACTCGCGCTAACACTTTGCATAACAACAACTTCAAGCCAGGCCACTGGGGGACCTATGATCCGTTCACTTACCTTCACCAGCAGCACTTTCATCGCTGTGATGCTGGCGGCATTCGGCGCGTATGCCGGCGAGACTGACCGGCAGGCGTACTTCGGCGAGTTGCACCTGCACACGGGCCTGTCGACCGACGCCTATATAAACGGAACGCGAAAAGACCCGGTCACGGCCTATCGCTTTGCGATGGGTGATCCGGTCATGCTGTCCGATGGCAACCGCTGGCAGCTCCCGGAGCCACTGGATTTCGTGGCGATTACCGATCACGCCGAGTCGTTTGGACACATGCCTCTGTGCACCAGTCCCGGCACCGCGGCTTATGACACCACGGCCTGCCAGCAGGTGAGGGCGATGAACCCGATGGGATCCCAGGCCCTGATTGGTCGCTGGTTGCTAAAGGGCGCGCAGCGGCCAGCGGCAATTTGCGGGGGTGATGGCGAGCGCTGTATCGCAGCAGAAAAGGCAACCTGGGCCATGCTCCAGGATGCGGCCAACACAATGAATGCTCCGGGTGAATTCACCGCGCTCATTGGCTACGAATACTCGCCGGTCATCCTCAAACCCACCAGCACGACCAAGGTGCACCGCAACGTGATTTTTCGCGGCAGCAAAGTCCCCGAGCGTGCCTTCAGCACTTACGATGGCACTATCGAGCAGCTGCACTTCTGGCTGGATGAGACCTGTAAGGGCGACTGCCAGGCGCTGACGATTCCCCATAACACCAATGCATCGGCAAGTCGCATTTTCTGGCCCTCGAAAAATTCCGATGGCACGCCATGGACGCCCGAGATTCTTGAGCGCCGCGCGCGGTTGGAGCCCCTGGTCGAGATCTACCAGGGCAAGGGTTCTTCAGAGTGTCATCCTGGCCTGGGTATGACCGACGAGGAGTGCGGCTTCGAGCAGTGGGTGCCCAACTGCACCGGCGATGATACCGAGGGGTGTTCTACGACCAACGACATGGTCCGCGATACCGTTGTGCGCGGGCTTGCCATCGAGCAAGAGCTGGGCATCAATCCCTTCAAACTGGGTTTCATCGGCAGTACCGACAGTCACCTTGGCACGCCCGGTGCAACGATAGAAAGTGATTATCGTGGCCAGCTTGGCAAGCCCGATATGACGCCCAAACGCCGGCTGGGACTTGAGGGTTACTACGATTTTGACGAACTGGATATCGATGTGCCTGAGCCTCCCGGTTCGGATCAGGGCGGCTGGGGTTTTATGGGCCCCACCAAATTCAGCCCCGGTGGTCTCGCTGCGGTCTGGGCCGATGAGAACACGCGTGAACACATTTTCGATGCACTGAACCGGCGCGAAGCGTTCTCGACCAGCGGCACGCGAATAAAGGTCAGGGTGTTTGCTGGCTACGAGTTCCCCGTCAAAGCGCACAAGCGCCGCGATGTCGTCGCGCTGGGTTACAAAAAGGGCGTGCCAATGGGTGGCGACCTGCCGAGACCGCCCAGCGGAGAAGCGCCCATGCTGATTGTGACAGCGCTGCGCGATCCAGCCAGTGCGCCCTTGCAAAAATTGCAGGTGATCAAGGGCTGGGTCAAGGATGGTGAGCAACAGGCTGTGGTCTACGATATCGCCTGTGCTGGCGGCGCCAAACCCGACCCCAATACGCATCGCTGCCCGGACAACGGCGCATCGGTTGACCTTGAGACCTGCGCAATCGACCAGGGCGCCGGGGCAGCGCAACTCGCCGAGACCTGGGTTGACCCTGATTTTGACGCCAGTGTGCCGACGCTTTACTACGTGCGTGTGCTTGAAAACCCGGTGTGTCGCTGGAGTACCCACGATGCACTGCGCGCAGGCGTTCCGCTGCCCAGGCACGTTCCCGCAACGATCAAGGAGCGCGCCTGGTCATCGCCCATTTGGTATACGCCCTGATCGCAGACTGAAAACCGGTGAATTGCCATGACCGACTCGAATGATGCCATTATTCCTGAAGCGCACCATGAGCTGCTGAAGACCCAGCATTTCGCCATGCTGACAACCATGCGGCCCGACGGCATGTTGTCCACAAACCCGGTGGGCTTCTACTGGGATGGCGAGAAGATTCGTATCTCGACGCTTAAATCGCGGCTCAAGTATTCGAATATACAGCGCGATGACCGGGTTGCGTTTTGCGTCCAGTCATTTTCCAACCCGATGCATTATGTCGAGATTCGTGGGCATGCCACACTCGAAGATGACGCCGATCGCAGTTACTTTCGCATGCAGTTTCTCGACGGCAGTGGCGGGCAGGAGCCGCCCGATGATCTCGATCCGCCCGGGGCTGAGCGCGTGGTGATCACACTGCATCCGGTCAAGGTATCGGCACCCACATTGTATGGTGGCCGCTTTCATGGAAAGTTATCGCACAGACGGCAGCTGAGGCAGCAAAGCCTGCAATGTTGAATAGCGCGTCTGGCTCCCATTGCAATGGGCTTGGGTTACACTGTACCTGATTTATCGTTTAAATTATAAACAGGAGCGAGGTTATGGAACACTTTACGCAAGCACTCAAGCAATACGCAGATTTTACGGGCAGAGCAACGCGCACGGCATACTGGATGTTTGTGCTGCTCTACATCATTTTCTACATCGTCGCCTCGATCGTCGACGTGTTGCTCGGCACGGTGCTGATCGCCGCCATATACTCCCTGGCGCTGCTGGTGCCCAGTATTAGCATTGCCTGCCGGCGGCTTCACGACACAGGGAGGAGCGGCTGGTGGCAGCTACTGTTGTTTATTCCAATTCTCGGTGCGCTTGTCGTTTTGTTCTTCCTGGTACAGGGCAGCGATGGCGACAATGAATACGGTGCAGCGCCCGCTTAACGGCACTGCATTTTCTACCACAGCGAAATCGGGGGCGCAGTATGGCTACCTTTGTCTTTATCCACGGTGCAACGCATGGCGCCTGGTGCTGGGCGCCCCTGATTGAGCATCTTGAAGCGCCGTCGTACGCGATTGACCTGCCAGGGCGGGGCAAGCGCCCCGCAGATCTCGCCCAGCTCGAGATCGAGGACTTTGCGCGATCGGCCATTGCGGATATCGAGGCGCTTGACCTCGAATCGATCATCCTCGTGGGCCACTCGATGGCGGGGGTGACGCTGCCGCGCGTCGCCGACAAGCTGCACGCCCGCATTCAGCAAATGGTGTTTGTCAGCTGTGCCGTGCCGCCACACGGCGAAAACATGCTGCAACTGCTTGATCCAACGCCGACCGGCCAGGCCGAGATCGAGTCGCTGATCGAGACGATGGCGCACATGCCTGAAGAGCAGGCCCGCTATATGTTCTGCAACGACATGAATGAGACGCAGGCGCAGTTTGTGGTCGATAACATCACGCCTGAATCGCCCCGCCTGTTGCTGGGCCCGGCTGACCTGGCGGGGCTTGCGCACCCGATCCCGCGCAGTTACCTGCGCCTCGCGCAGGACCAGGCGCTGCCGCTGTCGGCGCAGAACACGGCCATAGAGTCGCTTGGCGAGGTCGACGTTATCGACCTCGATACCGGGCACAATATTATGGTTTCGAATCCGCAGCAGCTTGCCAGCGTGCTCAATAGCTATCTCTAGCCCAGGCCGGTCACTGTCGTGAACGAGGCGCTGCGAGCAGAGTGGCATGCCATGCGCCAGCGCATGGTCGCGTTGCTTGCCAGTGGCGGCTGCGACCTGACCGACGATTACCTGCACATCGATAGCGACTTCTACACATCGCAGCAGCGCTTTGAGCAAGAGCGTGCGCTGCTGCTGCGAGTTCCCATTTTTGCCGGCCTCTCCAGCGAGGTCGCCAACCCCGGCGATATCATGGTGTTCGATGAGCTCGGGCCATCGGTGATTATTGTTCGCGCCGCAGGCGGTGAGCTCAATGCCTTCCTGAACCTGTGCCCGCACCGGGGTATGCGACTGGTCGAGCAATCCGGAAACCGGCAGGATATTCTTTGCCCCTACCATGCCTGGCGCTTCGATCTGGCGGGGCAGTTGAAGCGGCGGCCAATCGATGAGGGCTTTGAACCAGGCAGCAATGACTGCCTGGTGCCCGTCGCGGTCGCGGAGTGGGCCGGCATGGTGTTTGTCCAGGTCGAGCATGACAACGAGCCGCTGGATATCAGGGCTCATCTGGGTGACATTGGCCCCGTACTGGAGGCGATGGAGCTGGGCGCTGCCACGGTGGGCTTTTCGCGAACCGTCGGCTGCAATGCCAACTGGAAGCTACTGATCGAGAGTAACAGTGAACCGTACCATGTGCCCATGGTGCATCCGAAGACGATCAATCACTGGATCACGCCCTACGTGTACATCCAGGATGATTACGGCAAACATCATCGCTATGCTTCTCCGTCAAAGGCCCTGAAGCCCTGCGTTGATATCGCTGAGAGTGAATGGCCCGACAGCAATTATTCAGCGGTGCACTTCATTTACCCTAACGTCATCCTGACCATGACAGGCGATCCGGACTCGCACCTGACAATCCAGAGTTTCTTCCCCGGTGGCAGTGTTGGCCAGAGTGTGGCGAGTAACCGCTTCTATATTCCCTTCGGCAAGGCGACGCCCGAGCGCCTTGAACAGGTGCCCTTCAGCGGTGAGTTCATTATGAGCGTACTGCTTGAGGAAGACTTTCCCATGGCCGAGGGGATCTGGAACAACATCCGCGCACTGCCGCGGCCGGTCAGGCTGCAAATCGGCCGCAATGAAAACGCTATCCAGGGTTTTCATCGTGACCTTGCCGCCGATACTGGCCTGCCCCTGTAAACAACGGGCCGCTCTCATAGGGTTATCGCTCCTGTTTTTGGTAACGCTGCGCATGATTAAATCGCTGCTTGTCATAGTGACCCTGGTTTTGCTGCTCCTGTTTGTATTCCAGCGGCAGCTCATCTTTCCCATTCCAAACGGCCGCCTCCCAGCCGTGCTACCTGAGGGTGTTACCACACTGGCGTTGGCGCAAGGGCATGCCTTGTTGATGGAGGCCAGGACGGCCGCTGCGGGCCCCCAGCCACTGTTGGTTTTCGCGCACGGCAATGCCGAACTGGCTCACTGGTCGATCGAACCCATGGCCTACTTTACCGAGCGTGGCTTCCACGTGTTGCTGCTGGAGTACCCCGGGTACGCGGGTTCCAATGGCAAACCCGGTCGGGCGTCAATCGAAGCGGCTGCGCTGGCGGCCTTTGACCAGGCTGTTGCGATGCCCGGCATTGATGCCGGGCGTGTCGTGGTTTATGGGCGTTCCATCGGCGGCGGCGCCGCTGCCTTGCTTGCGGCGCAGCGCGATGTCGCGGCGCTGGTGCTCGAGTCGTCGTTCACGTCACTGACGCAGCTGGTTTATGAAAAAAGAATGCCCGGATTTTTGCTGCGCGACCGGTTTGACAATGAGGAGATCGTTGCCGGTTTGCAGGTGCCGGTATTTCTGTACCACGGTACGCAGGATACACTTATTCCCGTGGCGCACAGCGTGCAATTACACGCTGTCGCACCTGACGCTGTGCTGGTAACAGCGCCTTGCGGGCACAATGATTGCCCCAGGCCCTGGGTGCCGCTGATGCAATTCCTGCAGCAGCGCGTTTTATAAAGGCCCGCGCGAGAGAGCGAGTCCGGCGCGGCGGCTAGCTGCGGTCGACCGTTCTCGGTTCGCGCAACGTCGCAGGCACTTCGTTTAGTGGTACCAGAAACTGGTTGTACCACTTGCGCAGCATATGCACCGGGCCATCGCCGTCACAGAGAATCGGGTTGTCGATCGTGCATTTGTTTTTCCAGATGGCGAGGTCGGCAAACACGCTGAACTCGGCAGCTGCGTCGATATTGGCATTCACATGCGCGATCTGTGCGTCGACATCGCCCTCCATGCCTGCGGGGATGCGCTCCTTGAACCCTGCGAGGAACTCGAAACTGTCCATGCTCGTGGGTACGTTCATCACCAACGACATGTAGCGGCGCTGTGGCTGGCTGTCATCGTCGTAATTCACGACGCTGCGATGAATCATATACCCCGGCCCATGGTAGGTCGCTTCAGACTCCATATTGCCGCCATCCTGGGAGGTGCCGTGCATGATCTGGGTGTACTTGTGACCATTGCAGGTGTTCTGGAATTTGGTGACCGCGGGCAGTCCATGCACGGGCCCGAAATGCGCTTTGTCGGCCATGTTGTCGATCAGCTCACGACAGTTGCTCTCGACCTGCGTGCGACGAATGACCCAGGGTGTCCAGCCAGCTTCGGCGACGTCGGGGTCATCGGGAATAGCCTGTTCCGGCAGGGGGTCGCCGCCGTCGGGGTCGTGCCAGATGTACACCAGCTGGTTGGCTTCGTGCACCGGCCATGACTTGATGCAGGCCTTCTCCGGGATTTTTTTTGCGTAGGGAATATCGTCACAGATGCCGTCGGCACCCCAGCTCCATTCATGGAAGGGACAGACCACCGAGTCACCTTTGACCCAGCCATCGGCCAGGTTGCCACCCATGTGGGGGCAGTAGGCGTCGAGCACGTGCATCTTGCCAGAGTTTTCACCCCGATAGGCAACCAATGAAGTGCCGAAGTAGTTCAGCATCCTGGGTTGGTCACCGAACTCATGGGTGGCGCCGATACAGAACCAGCCGCGAGGGTAACGGGTAGGTAACTCACCAATAATCACATAGGGAATGGGGCTGGTTTGCATATCCATGGAGTGTCCTCGCACTGGGTGTAAAGGTAGTGGGAAATCTGCGGTCGCGTATTTGCGCCGGGCGCTGCCTGCAGTCTCGCCACTGTATTGTGGGTCACCGACGGGAAAAAACCTTGTTCCAGATCAATATTCTTTCGGGCGGGTTATGCGAACTTAACAGCTGTTAATGTCTGCTGCGTCGCCGCTGCAGTGACTGCCTGTTTATCGTAGGCTGGCGATCCAGCCCAAGCTGAGGACACTGAATAATGACTGCAAACGCGTCCGCATCAGGGCCAGTGACCCCATACGCCATTTTGGGAGAGGAGGGTGTCAGGGCACTGGCAAACACTTTCTACGACGTCATGGATGAGCGCATTGAGGCCAGTGAAATCCGGGCCATGCACGCGGCCAATATGGATGAAATTCGCCAGAAGCTGTATGAATACCTGAGTGGCTGGATGGGCGGCCCGCCGCTGTACCAGGACAAGTACGGCACGGTATGCCTGACCGAACCGCACAAGCCCTACGCAATTGGTGCCGACCAGCGCGACCAGTGGCTCGACTGCATGGCGATTGCGGTAGAGAAAGTTGCGGCGCGCTATACAGATGACCCGCAGCAGCTGGTGACGATGCTGGAGTGGCCGTTCTTCAGGGTTGCAGACGTGGTCAGGAACCGCGACTAGCGCCGCATCTGCGCGCCGCCATGAATAGGCGGCAGATCAAGCGCCGATACCACGCCAGCGGGCGCTGCGCAGACGGCCGGTATCGCATTGACCAGGCGATTGGCTGCCGTGCAGTTGCCGCCACCGGCAGGGCCAGGCTCCACCGGGTCGGTGCCGTGCAGGCTGACGACCAGTTCGGGGTTGGCCTTGATAATAGCCTGGTGACAGCCTTCGCCCTCTGGCGGGTAGGGCCAGTTAGTCGCACAGCTATGATCGATACGGGTGATATGCTCGATAACAATACGCGCAACGCCGTTGACCATGCCGCGTACTTCAAAGCGAAACGCACCCTGCGTGCCGGCTTTGAACTCGCCCATGGTCGGTACGTGGATATCGCTTTCGAGCGCACGCCTTTCAACGACGGTTTCAATGCTGTCGAGTGGATAGTCCAGCGCCCTGGCCAGCATTTCGACATTGGGTGACCAGACCATTTTCAGGGAGGCATCCTCGAGCATCTGCGGCAGTTGCTCCATTGGCTGGCCAAAGCCAATCACGTTGCGTACGACCTCCGGCGCATCGTACAGCGCGTAGTTGAACACTTCCTGAAGACGAATTTCCTGGATGTCCGAAACCACGCCGCTGAGCAAGATCGGCAGAATATCCATGGCCCAGCCTGGATCGACACCCGACACGAACGCCGAACAGTTGCCCTGCTGGCAGGCCGCCTGTGCCGCCTCGACCGCCATCGCAACCGTGTTTTCACTCTGTGGATAGAGCAGCGGGTAAAACGCGCTCGAGACGACGTTCACGCCACCATTCAGGCAGCTGAGCAACTCCATGAATGCTGCCTCGCCGCGTGTATCGGCATTGGCCGTGTAAACCAGCGCGTCGGGTTTACTTTCGACAACGGCTTGCCAGTCGTCGGTGGCCAGTACGCCGGTGGTCGTCGAGACGCCCGCAATGGCTCCGGCGTCTTTGCCAACCTTGTCGGGGTTGGAGACGATCACGGCGCAAAGCTCGAGATCATGGTGCGCAAGCACTGCGCGAATGGCGGGGCGGCCTACATTGCCTGTGCCCCAGACGGCGACGCGATGTTTCATAAACACTCCGTAACGTAACGACTGGCCAATCGCTGGCCCATGGCGATTCTAGCCCAGAAACGCAGCCCTTCGTGCACGGCGTTTATGAATATAATGTCAACGTGTCCCGCCGCCTGAAACGGAGCCGATAGTGAAGCGCATTTTTCTCCTGTTGTTGATCGCTGCAGTGCCGCTGGCATTTGTCGCAGGCAGGTTGACCGCGCCACCGGCAGGGCTCAGCGGTGAGGATGTGCGCCCTGAACTTGCCGCGCTGGGCAGTGCGAAAGCCTGGTATGCGCTGATCGATACACTCAGCGCGGCGGGGGATGCCGTGCTGCGCCAGGGTGATAACGCCGCGCTGGATGAGCAGGATGCGATCGAGCGCTTCATGGGACTGCTGACTATTCTGTCCAACACCGCGCGCATGCCACTCAACAGTGATCCTGCACGCCCGCTGATGACCAACTTTGACCTGTCGCCAGCGCTGAGCAAAATTGGTGGCAACAGTCCCGACGCCGACTACCATGGGTTTCCGGTGTCCTTTGAGTACAGCTACCGGCTGCGGGGCAAGCGCGCAGGTGCGCCATTTTTTGCGATCCAGGTGCAGAGCATGGAGCTTGACCTGGTGAGGATGCAGCCTGAAATGTATCTTGCCTCAGTGCTGCCCGACGAGTCGCTGGTGTATGACGAACAGGGCTACTTCGAAGTGCTGGTCAGCGCCGAAAAGCCCGCAGGCTATGAGGGCCTGTGGTTGGCGATGGATGAGAATAGCTTCCGCGTCGTGATTCGCGAATACCACCACAACCGAGCGCTCGAAGGTGAGCCTGAACTGAGTGTCGAGGTGCTCGGCGAGATACCGGCCGCGAAGCCGCTTGGCGATGACGAGGTTGTTCGCGCGCTGCGCCAGGTGACCTTTATGAGCAAGTTCTGGTTCGAGGCGCGCGACTGGTACCCGGAGTTGCGCGAGCCCGCGGCGATCAATCGCTTCCAGACTTCTGAGCGAGGCACCGGCCAGCGCTCGCAGGACCTGGCGCTGGCGGCCGATGTGCAGTACATGCTGGGTTGGTGGCAGCTGGCCGATGACGAAGCCCTGCTTGTTGAGGGAATCGCACCAGATTCACCGTACTGGATTATCCAGTTGACCGACCGCTGGCTTGAAACCGCCGACTTTCGCCGTCGCCAGGTCGCCCTGAACAATTCGCAGCTGCAGTTCAATGCCGACGGCAGCTATCGCGTTGTCATTAGCGCAACCGACCCCGGCGAGCCCAACTGGCTGGATACTGGTGGCCGCAGCGAAGGCCTGATGTCATTTCGCTGGGCTTACGCCAGCGACGTCGAACCGCCCCGAACGCAGATTATCAAACTGGGTAAGTAGCTATGCAGATAGGTATGTCCATTCCTTCCACCATCGAAGGTGTTGATATCGACACACTCAAGCGATGGATGCAGGTGATCGACGACGGCCCTTATTCGCGCCTGTCGACAGGGGAGCGGATTGCCAGTCCGTTTCTCGACCTGCAGATCGTGCTGGCCGCAGCGGCGGCACTGACGCAGCGGGTGCCCATCCAGTCGCTGATATCACTGGTTCCCATTCATGAAGAGGTACTTATTGCCAAGCAGGCGGCTTCGATCGATGTGCTGTCCAACGGCCGATATACGCTGGGTGTGGGCGTTGGGGTCAGGGAGTACGACTACATACTGATGAACAAGCAAGAACACTTCAAGGGGCGGCTGGCCCGGCTCGACCGGCAGATTGAAACACTGCGTGATATCTGGCGCGGTGAGTATGTACTGCCCAAAGATGCACCGCCCATTGGCCCTGCGCCCATCCAGCCGGGTGGGCCGAAACTGTTTAGCTCCTCGCTGGGGCCCAAATCAATGGCCCGTTCGGCGCGCTGGGCCGACGGCCTGGCCGGCTTTAACCTGACGGCCGACCTGGGCGAGCTCAAACAGGTTCACGATGCGTTCATTGCCGCCTGGCAGCAGGCTGGTCGCAACGGCAAGCCCTGGATGCAGGTGGCGCTGTGGTTCAGTCTTGGCCCTGATGCAGAGGACAAGCTGCGCGCCTTTGCGAAAGACTACATGATGATCTTTGGCCCGGAGTTTGCCGAGCAACAGTCCCAACGGTGCTGGCTTAACTCCGAAGACATGATTCGTAAAGCCGTAGCGCAGTTGGCAGAGATAGGTTATGACGAAGTGATCCTGACGCCCACCTCGGGTGACCTGGCTGAGCTTGAACTGGCCAATGAGCTTGTTACTGCAATTTAGCGGTACCCAACGCTGCGGCCTGCGGTGGCTTGCTGCCTTGCTTTGCGCTGGCCTGTGCTGGCATGCAACGGCACGGCCACCGAACATTCTATTCATACTGGCTGACAACCAGGGCGCTGAGGCGCTTTCGATCTACGGCAATCGCGATGTGCATATGCCGCATATCGAAGCGCTGGCCGCGCGCGGAATTGTTTTCGATAAGGCCTTTGCCGCCAGCGGGATGTGTTCGCCAACGCGAGCCACGTTGATGACAGGGCTTATGCCGTCACAGCACGGCCTGCACAATGCCCTGCACGACGATTGGGTCGACAGCCTCGAGCCGGGCTGGAGCGCAGTGCGCGAGTTTCGCACCGTGCCCCATACGCTTGCCGAGCACGGTTACCAGACTGCCATGATCGGCAAGTGGCATATCGGTGACCCTAAAGCGCCGCAGCTGGGTTACCAGCATTGGGTGGCATTGCCCTACGGTCACACCAGCAGCTTCTGGAACAACCAGCTCATTGACAATGGTGAGATGGTCGACGCCAGTGGCCGTCATATCGTCGACATTTTCGCCGACAGGGCCGCCGACTACCTCGCGCAGGTCGATCGCGAGCGACCTTTCTACCTGCAGCTTAACCTCGATGGCCCCTACGCCTTGCCACCAACCAACTATGGGCCTGCTCGCAATCGTCACTACAGTCGCTACAGCGACCAGCGCTTTGAGTCCATGCCCCGCGAACCCAGTAGCGACCAGGTGTTAAAGCGCCTGCAGGGGCCCTTTATCGCTGAGCATGCGATTGAGAATGGTATCGAAGATATGAACCTCGATGAGGTCTGGAACAGTATTCTGTACCGAACAATACGTATGCAGGGTCATCGCGAAAGCTATGCAAACTTTCTGTCACAGAACACCATCGTCGATGATGCAGTCGGCCGTGTCTGGCAGGCGCTGGTTGACCAGGGGCTGGCCGACAATACCGTCGTGATTTACTCAGCCGACCAGGGGAATCTATTTGGCCAGCATGGTACCTGGGGCCATACCAACTGGTTCTGGCCAGCGCATCTGTACGATGTGGCGATGCGCGTGCCGCTCATCATTGCGCAGCCTGATGCAGCACAGTCGGGTATCCGTTCGAATAGACTTGTCGGCCAGTACGACATTGCGCCCACATTGCTATCGATGGCCGGCATTCATGACATCAGCCTGGCGAACTCTCCGGGGGATGTTATCAATGCATCTGGCGAGTCGGGGCCAGCGGCCGTGTTTTTTGAACAAGAGGAAAGCAGGGGGCTGCGCACCGCGCAGTACGCCTACTGGAAACGCGCGCCCGGCATGGGAGAGCCTGAACTGTATGACGTGCTTGCTGATCCGGGGCAGCGCAACAATCTCTATCTTTCGCTGCGTGAGAGCGACATCGTGGCCGAGCTAGACGCAATGCTTGAAGCATTCTTTGCCCGCTACAGTGCGCCAGAATACGATCTATGGCAGGGTGGTGTGACCAAGGGCACCGCGCCTAACCCCGGCCCATGGATCGATGCCTACCCAGTGGCCTGGCTCATCAAGTTCTTTCGCGACTACGTCAGCGGGCCAGTGATCGAGGAAAAATTCGACTACAAGACGCAATCACCTCACGATTGAGCCGT
This sequence comes from Pseudomonadales bacterium, assembly GCA_965216795.1. Lineage (GTDB taxonomy): Bacteria > Pseudomonadota > Gammaproteobacteria > Pseudomonadales > UBA7434 > UBA7434. Next base: position 24,580 of record OZ244196.1, read on the forward strand.
CGCCATGTTGACGAACTTTTCAATCTGCTGAATCGCAGCGTTCATTTCCTTCTGCTCTCCGATGTCGCAAATGACGTCCATGTTGGCTTTCACAGCTTCGGGCGATAGTGGTTTTTCAGTCAGGAACACTCCCTGGGTTTCGAACAGACGGGTGCTGGCAAAACCGCCACCGCCTGCGCAGAGAATGAGCCTGTTGGGCGCGTCTTTGTGACAGAGCACCAGCGCGCCCGCGGTCACCGATTCAGGGGTCAGCGCGTCGTACATGTCCTGCGTGACAATGTCTTCGGTGAGGCGCGTGCCGGCGGTGGGCGCCAGCGCATTGACACGAATGTCGTACTTTGAGCCCTCGAGAACCAGCGTATTCATAAAGCCGAGCACGGCCATTTTTGCCGTGCTGTAGTTCGACTGGCCGAAGTTACCGTACATACCGCTGGCCGAGGTTGTCATGAGAATGCGACCGTAGCCCTGTTCTCGCATGATCTCCCACACGGCTTTGGTGCAGTTGACGGTACCCATGACGTGAACATCGAGAATCAGCCTGAAGTCCTCTAGCGCCATTTTCGCGAAGGTCTTGTCGCGCAGTATGCCGGCGTTGTTGATCAGCACATCGACGCGGCCAAAGGCCTCCATAGCCTGCTGCACCATGGCCTCGACCTGCCCGTAGTCCGACACGTCGGCGCCATTGGCGATGGCCTGGCCTCCGGCTGTGACGATTTCGTCGACGACAGCCTGCGCTGCGCTGGACGATGCGCCGCTGCCATCGCGCGCGCCTCCCAGGTCATTGACGACAACCTTTGCTCCGCGCTCGGCCAGTGCCAGCGCGTGCGAACGGCCCAGGCCATTGCCCGCTCCGGTAATAATGGCCACCTGGCCGTCGAAACGAATAGACATAGCGGTACTCTCTGGGTGATTAGGGGTTTTCAGCAAGGGCTTCGGCAAGGTCGCCCAGCTTCTTTGCTTCTATGTGGCCTGCCTGGGCAAGCCACAGTAAGGTGTCCTCGAAGGACTGTTCAAGTGGCGTGAATTCAAGGCCCAGTTCGTCGATCACCTTGTCGTTAATCAGTGGGACAAAGTTGGTGGCGTAGGTGATCGACTCGCTGGTGACAATGGAGTTGATGCCGTAGTTCGAGAGCCAGTCGGTGACTTTGGCTGCCGCGGTCATGCCGCTACTGGAGAGCTTCATCGGCCTGATGGCGCGCCCGGTGATCTCCGAAAACATCTCGGTGTGCTCCTCCCAGGTAATGTAATAACCGCCCAGTGGCCAGCGGCCCGATGGCTGCTCGCTTTGCAGCAGCTTCAGGTGCGCTTCGGCCACGTCGCGAACATCGACATACTGGTTGCCCGATTCGAACACGGGCGCCAGCGGGTTCAGGAACAGTACCAGGCCGTTGTGGGCTTCGGTGAGCGCGGGGGCGTCCGGCCCGATAACCGCTGCGGGGTAAGTGGTATGGATCGGCGCACCCATCTCCTGTAGCGCCTGCACATAAATCTCACTGGCCACTTTGGAGCCGCCATAGCCCTTGCTGGCGCGACCAGGCGGGCTGTTTTCATCCATCTGCTCAGCGTTCGGATCGTACACCGCTGTGATGCTCGAGACATAGATAATTTTTTTGAGGCCGCGTTTTACTGCGCCGCCAATCATACGCTTGGTGCCATTGAAATTGGTGTTGTAGATGTATTCTTCATCGGCAGCGTCGATCGAGACCAGCGCAGCGATATGAATAACGCCGTCGCAGTTATCCAGGGCCTGTTCGATAGCCGCTTCGTCGTTAATGTCGCCAACAACAAAGTGCTCGATGCGGTCACCAAACAGGCGTCGCATCTTTTCCTCGCTGCGAATCAGTAGCGATACGTCATAGCCGGCATCGAGTAGTTTGTTGACGGTGTGCACGCCGATAAAGCCAGTGCCGCCGGTCACGAGAATGCGCATGTGGGTCGTCCTGCCAGTCATCAATGGGTCTGTGGGCGCCGCCGTCTTCGAGGAGAGCTCGAAGCGGCAAGCCCGGCGATTATATCGCTCTTGCCGGCTGCTATGACAGGGCGGGCCGTGGGGCCCTGGCGGCTGCGGCAATTGGCAATTGCCCGGCAGCGGTGTATCTTGCCCGCTGCATCTCAGGCAGGTAGAAAAAAGCACTATGAAGAAACTATTACTGGCCGCGGGGCTGCTTGTGGTGGTAGCGGTTGGCTACCGAATGTTTGATTTCAGCTACGTAGTGGCTCGCCAGCAAGCCGCCAACACCGCGCTCATCGAGCGAAAAATGGCCGAGCATGTGGGCACGCTGGCCTACATCTATGGCTATCCGCTGGTCGACATGTACCAGCAGCAGCACAATGAAACCCACCGCGTCTCGAGCGAGCGTAACGTGTACGCGCCGCTGAATCGCTTCTACCGGTTTGCCGAGCTGGTGACCCCCGCAACCAGCGGCTACCTGCGGGCACCCAATGCCGACACGCTGTATTTTTCAGGCTGGTACGACATCAGTGATGAGCCTGTGATTATCCATGTGCCCAACACCCGGGGCCGCTACTACACGATTGCAGTGACCAACAGTTACTCCGAGGTTGAACATCTTGGTCGCCGCACGACGGGAACCGAGCAGGGCTACTTTGCGCTGGTCAGGCCCGGATGGCAGGGCGCCTTGCCCGCCGGCGTGCGGCCGTTCGAAACCGAGACGCCGACCGGCTGGCTGCTGGGTCGCATGCTGGTTGATGGGCCCGATGACTACCCGCAGGCCCAGGCGCTGGTCGACGATATCTGGATGGCCAGCCTGAGCGAGTTTACACCGGGGCAGCGGCCGCCATTGCCTGCCGAAGAAACCGCCAGCGAAATGGATATCCTCGAGGAGCTGGCCTTCTTCGAGGTGATGAACACTGTCATGCAGGATCTGCCCGTGCGCCCCGGTGAAGAGGCGCTGCTCGCCCAGTTCGCGACCCTGGGGATTGGCAGGGGCGAGGCGTTTGATATTGACGCGCTGAGCGATGCAACCCGCGAGGGGCTGCTCGCGGCGATTGAATCAGGCCGGGAGATTGTCGTCGCTTCGTCGGGCACCTCGATCCCCAGCGACGATGGCTGGATCGTGCTTGAGTTTGCGGGTCGCTATGGCTTCCAGTACCGCGAGCGTGCGATGGTCGTAGAGGGTGGTTATGCCAACCGGCCTGAAGAGAGTATTTACCCGGCGCGTATTCTCGACAATGAGGGCAAGGCGCTGAGCGGCAAGCACCGCTACAAGCTTGTGTTTGACGCCGGTGAGTTGCCCGATGTCAACGCCTTCTGGTCGTTGTCGGCCTACAACGTCAATCGCTCGCGTTCGCTCGAACCCAATGCGCTGGAGCGCTACAGCCTGGGTGATCGCACCGAGGGTTTACGGTTTAACGACGATGGCTCGCTGGAAGTGCTGCTGCAGCATGAGCAGCCTGAGGACACCGCCAACTGGCTACCCACGCCGCCGGGCTTGTTTCTGCTGGTAATGCGCATGTACGAGCCGGGTGAGAAGGCGCTCTCTCGCGAGTCACCGTTTCCGACGCTGCAACGCATCGAATAACACCCGCCTACGGGGTTGATCGCCGGTACTGTGCCAGCGGCGAGACCCAGCTGTCCTCCCAGGCCATATAGTCATCGATGGCTGCCGGGAAGTCTTTGGCCTGGTGTTTGCCGTTAACCTGCTGCCGGTAGCTTTGCGCCTCACTACGGTTCTCAAAAAATTGCTTGTACCAGCTGCGTCCGGTCGCAAATGGCCCTTCACGCGGCAGCGTGATGATATTCAGCGCGGGTTTCTTGTTCTTCCAGATGCTGAAGTCAGCACTCAGCGCCTCGAGCGCGCCAGCCTGGATTTGCCGGGCGACTTCGATGTCGGTAGCAGTCGGTATCGCATTCTGCGCTTTTGATAACGCACCGTGGTAAATCTTGACGCTGCCATCATCAATCGGCGTGTAGGCGATGATGTGGTAGTACTCCATGTCGTTGTAGATGTCCTTGCCGATCAGCATGCCAGGGCCCACATAGCAGGTAAAGGTATAGAGCATGGCGTCGAACAGCTTCAGGAAACCACCCTGTCGCTGTACGTAGATATGATCGTGAATCTCGGTCTCAAAAAATTCGCAGGGCGCACCGTGCGCCGGGCCCAGGTGATGCAGGTCGGCCATGTTGTCGATCATCTCGATGGGATGATTGTCGATCGTGATGGTGTCGAGTTCCCAGCGCACCCACTGGGGGTCATCCCATTCCTTGATGAGCGGTGGCTCGTATTCAGGTTCGCCGCCTTCCTCATCAAACCACACCATAATGCAGTTCATCACATCGCGCGCCGGGTAAGAGCGTATCGACGCCGACCTGGGGCAGGGGCCATCGTGGTAGGGAATATCGTCAACCGTGCCGTCGGGGGCGTAGCGCCAGCCGTGGTAAGGGCAGCGAATCGAATCGCCCTCAACCTGGTTGCCTTCCTTGACGATGACAGCGCTATCGCTGGCGGTCAGGTGTGTGCCCATGTGTTTGCAGTAGGCATCGAGCATGACCGGGCGGCCGCTCTCGCCGCGGTACAGCGCGAAGTCGCGACCGAAGAAATGCACAGCCAATGGGCCATGGGCGAGGTCCTTGCTTTCGGCGACGACAAACCAGCCGCGGGGGAATGGGTTGGGGCCGAGGCCGTAATCGCTTGATTTCGCCATCTTTTCACCTGTGTTGATCGGAAGTTAACCCGCCATTGGGCTCACTATATCAAAACGCTTGTTGTAAAAAAACACCTGCTCTGTATAGAATGGTGCGAACCGGGGTAAACCTGCCACCGGCAACCGTATAGGGGTATGGCCATGAGCGATTCGGCACTGGCACAGACGATCGCCAAACTCGAAGCGATCGAAGCGATCAAGGCGTTAAAGCACAAGTATTTCAGGGCACTGGACCAAGAGTTGTTCGATGAAGTGAGCAGCTGCTTCAGCAGCGATGCTGCGATCGATTATGGCGCGGCCGGAAGCTACGATGCGGTGGCAGACTTTGTCACGATGATTAGCGACTACGCCAGGACCAACACCGCGAAAGGCATCCACCAGGGCTACAATCCTGAAATTACCGTCAATGGCGATACAGCGACGGGCATCTGGGTGTGCTCTTACCTGTCGGTTGATGTCGAAAAGGGCGTCAGTTTTAAGCAGACGGGTGTGTACGAAGACCGGTATGTGCTTGAGAACGGCGAGTGGCGGATCCAGCACACGGCGAACCGCCCCCTGTTCAATGAGACCACAGCGCTGGCCGGTGACAGCGTGTCAGTCACGCTAGGTTAAGTCGGTATCTGGCGGGAGAGTCGCGATGCAGTGGGATCAAAGCGCCGATGTGGTTGTCGTGGGCTCGGGTAGTGGGGCGATGGTCGCGGCGATCGTTGCACATGATCATGGCCAGCAAGTGCTGGTGCTCGAGAAAGCCGACAAATACGGCGGCACTAGCGCCACCTCGGGGCATGGGGTCTGGGTGCCCTGTAACCGCTATGCCAAAGCGGCAGACGATTACGACGACACGCCCGACGAGGCAGCGCGCTATATCAAGAACGTCACGCCGCTCGACAAAGTACCCGAGGCGCTGATCGATCGCTACGTCGAGCAGGGCCCGCAGATGATCGACTATCTGTACCAGCGCACCCATCTGGAGTTTGCCAATCACCCCACCTTCCCCGATTACTTTTCGTTTGCCGAGGGCTCAAAGCCGGGGAATCGCTCGCTCGAGCCTGTGCCCATGCACGGTCGTGAGCTGGGTGATGAGTTTGAGCGCATGCAGCCGCTGCACCAGCAATTATCCATCTACGCACGGATCAACGTCACACAGCGTGAGGGCCAGTGGCTTCTGGGCCGGCAAAAAGGCTGGCTGTGGAAAAGCGCAAAAATGGTTATGGCGTATTTGCTGGATGTTCCGGCACGCCTGCGTGGCCGGCGCGACTGGCGCATGACGGCAGGGCAGGCCGGCGTTGGCCGGCTGCGCAAATCGATGCTCGAGCGCGATATACCCCTGCATCTGGATACCGAAGTGACAGGCTTGCATATCGATGACGACGGCAAAGTCATTGGCGTTGCGGCGCAGCAGGGCGGCAAGCGCGTGAACATCAAAGCAGAAAAAGGCGTGGTGCTCGCTGCCGGGGGCTTCGAGCGCAACCAGGCCATGCGCGAGCAGTACCTGCCTGGACCGACCCACATCAGCTGGACGGCAGCGCACGGTGAAAACACCGGAGGGGCAATCAGTGCAGCGATGGCGATTGGCGCCTCAACCAGCCAGATGGACGATGCCTGGTGGACGACGACGATGCTGGTGCCCGGCGAAACCAAGGGCCGACTGGTTGTTATCGAGAAAGCCCAGCCCTGGGGCATGGTGGTCAATCAACAGGGGCGCCGCTATGCGAACGAGGCGCAAAACTACGTCGACTTCGTCAAAGCGATTTACAGCAACCACAGCGATGAAAGTCCGACTGTGCCCAGTTTCCTGGTGTTCGACTCAAAGTACCGCAAGTCCTTTCCCTGCGGGCCGATCCTGACGCCCGATGTCATGCCCGACTGGGCGATTCCTAAAGCCTGGTGGAACCCGGACTTTCTCAGCCGCGCGAATAGCCTCGCCGAGTTGGCCGGTATTGCCGGTATTGATGAGCAAGGGCTACTTGCGGAAGTTGAAAAGTTCAACGGTTTTGCGACGACAGGCAAAGACCTGGATTTCCAGCGCGGCGATGGAATCTACGATCGTACCTATGTCTCTGGCGAGGTGAAACCCAATCCCTGCCTGGGCCCGCTGGACAAGCCGCCGTTCTACTGCGTAAAGATCTTTCCCGGAGAGATGGGTACGATGGGCGGCATGGACTTTAATGAACATGCGCAGGTGCTGCGGGGCGATGGCAGCGTCATCGAGGGTTTATACACGGCGGGTAACTGTTCGGCAGCGTTGCTGCCGACCTATCCGGGCGCGGGCTCGACGCTGGGGCCGTCGATGACCTTTGGTTATCTGGCGGGGATGCATGTGAGTGGCAAGCCGGCCTGATCGCTAGCGCTTGCCAAGCTGTTCGAGCGCCTCGTCAATAATGGCGTAGGTATGCAGTTTGTTGAGGCGGCCCGGGTTGAATACGCTGGTGATGCCCATGCCGGTGGTCATGGCATCCAGCTGTTCGAAGACATGATCGAGGTCGCGTGATTGATCGATCTCGCCCCGGGCCCGGGCCTGTTCCAGATGGTGCAGGTCAAGTTGCCGCAGTTTTTTGTGCTCGCGGTTCATGAATTTTGAAAATTGCGGCTCGTGCGTGGCGCGACCCCAAAACTGGAACATGATCGACCAGTCGCGGCGTACGGCTTTGGTGAGCGGGATTGACGCGCGCATGCGGTGGCGTATGGCCTCGATGCCCTGGTGTTCGCCAATGGCTTTTTCAGCGCGTTGGTAAAAGCGATCGTGTACGCCCTGTAGTGCGGCGAACAAAATTTCGTCCTTGCTATCGAAATAGTGCGTAATCATGCTGGTCGACATGTCGAGCGACTGGGCCAGGCCACGAATCGTCAGCTGATCAAAGCCATCGCTGGCGATAATGTCGGTGGACTCATCGATAATGCGCTGCTTGCGCTGGGCGTGGTCGACAATTTTGGGCACTGGCTGCTCGTAAACGCTGGCGTGACGGTTGCCACTGTTGATAACGCTGGATGATAACCAAAATACGATAAGCAATATACGTTGTTGCAGGGCAATACACCATGACGACATCTCGCAAACCCAAACTGCTGCTGGCCTTGAGCGAACTTTTTACGCTGGTCGACAAGCCTGAGGATGAATACCGCCACCTTGAATTTGCACAGATTGCTGAGCAGAACAACTTCGATGGTGTGTTTGTCAGTGAGCACGTCGTGATGGGGCCCAGTGCCAACGCCCATGGCATGGCCGAGAACCCCAGGGCCTTTGTGCTGCCCCACATGCAGGACCCGGCCACTCCCTGGCCCAGCCCCCTGATCAAGCTCGCGGCAATGGCCGGTGCGACCAGCCGCATTCGCCTGTTGTCGCTGGCCGTGATTGCGCCGCTGCGCCACCCGATTCACCTGGCCAAAGAGCTGGCGACGCTCGATTTGATGACGCGTGGGCGCCTGACGCTGCTGCCAACGGTAAGCTGGCACGAGGAGGAGTACCGCGCACTGGGTATACCGTTTAACGAGCGCGGTAAGCGGCTCGATGAACACCTGGCGATCTGGCACAAACTCTGGCAGGACACACCCGCCAGTCACGATGGACCGTTCTACGCGTTTGAAGACGTGTACTGTGAACCCAAGCCGTATAACGGCAAGCCAAAAATCTGGCTGGGCGGCGGCGAGATTAACCAGCGGGTGATCGATCGTATCGTCAATTACGGCACGGGCATGATGCCGGGATTTTTCCCGGAGCGCGCCGACTTTGACCCCCTGGCGCGTGCGCTAGAGGCGGCAGGGCGATCGTTTGACGAGATGGAGCTGACTACCTGGCTGGTGCCGGAGTTTCACGACGCAACCTCGGTGGGTGATTTCGATAAAACGCTCGATGAGCAGATCGAGCGCATTCTCGAGGTGGGCTATACGCATATTGCGATCAAGCCGTCGTGCTTTATCGATCATGCCGGTGAGATGGGGCAATTTTGCGAGCACGCAATGCGGAGGCTGGAATCGCTGGTCGGCTAAGACTATCGGTGAGCCGCTGAGAGGCCATGGTTTTTCATTAATTTTCAAGGGTTTGTGGCTGGGTACATGCACCGCTTGCTCGCCGGCCGCCCCGGGTGCATTAAAAGGTCATAGGCGCCTCGACGTAAGTTCATTGACGCTCGCCGGGGCGAGGCCTACCCTGAGCGACTTTTGAGCAGAAGCCTCCGGGCACTATTCTGCCGAACGCAAACGAAATGATCAGGTACCCCATTATGTCGCAATGCCCATTTGCCAATCTTCTCGACCCCGCTTACCTGGGAAACGGGTTTACCGGTGACGATGTCGCTGCAATCCGGGCGGCAGGCCCTGCGGTCAAGATTGATGACCCACATACGGGTGTGCCTTACTGGGCAGTGACGCAGCACGCGGCTATCGATTTTGTCTCGCGCAATAACGACCTGTTCTCGTCGCAGATGCGCACCGCGGTGCCGATGGAATTCGACCAGGCGATGGTCGATGAAACCCAGGTACAGATGTTCATCAACCTCGACCCGCCGTTGAACCTGGACTACCGCAAACTTATTCGTGATCACTTCACGCCCGCTGCCTGTGCAACCTATGAGCCTCGCGCCCGCGCGTACGCAAAAGAGATTATTGACCGGGTCGTCGACAAGGGCGCCTGTGAGTTTGTCACCGATGTTGCCGCCGAACTGCCTTTGTTGATGATCCTCGATTTCTTTGATATTCCCCAGGAAGATCGCCACAAGATTTTTGAGTGGACCAACCAGATGATGTTCTCGGATGACCCCGACGTCGAGAACGGCGATGAACTGGCCGACGCGGCATCGTTCGAGTTGTTGATTTACGGCAACCAGCTGGCGACCAAATGGCGCAACAGTACGGAGCGCAATGTGAGTAGCCAGTTGTTGAACGGCGTGATCAATGGCGAGCCGGTATCGGATGAGACCTTTGGCTGGATATTCCTGATGCTGATCGTCGCCGGTAACGAAAGTACGCGGACGACGATTTCGCATGGCATGCGCAACCTGATGGAAAACCCCGAACAGTACCGCTACCTGCAGGAAAACCCAGACAAAATAGAAGGGGCGATCTACGAGATCCTGCGCTTCAACCCGCCGTTTATCTGTATGCGCCGCACAGCCACCCAGGATATCTGCGTGCCCGAACTGGGCAACGCGCCGATTGAGAAGGGCGACAAGATTATCATGTACTACCCCGGTGCCAATCGCGATGAAGCGGTCTTCAAGGATAACCCGGAGCAGTTCGACGTGCATCGGGCCGAGCGCCAGGACATCAGCCGCGACTTTAGGACCTTCGGTATCGGTCGCCACAACTGCTTTGGCATGAACCTGGCGAAAATGGAAATGAAGGTGATGCTCGAAGAGATACTGACCCGCATCGACAATCCGAAGTTTGCTGGCGATGTGGTGTACATGAACTCGAATTTTGTGCAGGGCATCAAGGAGATGCCGATTACCTACGACAAGCGCGCGTGAGTCGGCTGGCTTTTGGTGTGCGCTATCTGACGCGACCACTCCTGCCCCTGGTTGTATCCTTGCCGCTATCGGCCCCGGCTTTGGCGGTCACAGCGTTCTACACCGATTACGCCAGCTGGGAAACAGCCGCGCAGGCCGTTGCCGGTAGCGTTCAGATATACGCTACATCGGCCGCAAACGTCGCGAACGCCGACGAGGTGAGCTCGCCTCCGAGCGCGAACCAGCGGCTGGGTAATGTCCTGACCTTCCAGGCAGCGAATGCGGGGACTTGCGTCAGCTTTACGCTCTCCAATCCCGACCTTGAACCAGACAACCCTCCAAACTTTGCGTTCGATGGCTTTACCTACCGCGACAACGAGAGTGCGCTCGATGTTGACCGGGTGCTATCGGTAGGCGATGGCAACAACTACGAGGATGACGATTTCACGCTGAGTGTGGGCGGTGGCGACGTTTATGCGCTGGGCTACTTCATTTACGGTAACGACGTCGAGGCAGGAGAGAGCATCACAGCCTCGGGCGCCGCTGGCGTGTTGTTGTCGGTGGACAGCTCGGGCATGCCGATTAACACCGGGTCACAGTTCATGGGTTTTGTCAGTGATCAGCCGATAACCGAGATCTTTTTCGATGAGGCGCCGGGCGCCGACGACATCGGCGTGCTCGATATCGCGCTGAGCCCGGATCCGGTCAGTGACAGCGACGCGGACGGCCTGCTGGACTGTGCCGAGATCACTGTGGCCGGGAGTGACCCGCTGTCGGCTGACACCGACGGTGATGGCCTCCCTGATGGTGCTGAGGCCAATGGTATTGCCAAGGTGTTTGTCACCTCTACCGCGCATCCAGCCAACTTTGGCGGCCCGGCGGAGGCGGACAGTATCTGCCAGCAACGAGCGTTGCAGGGCGGACTCTACGGTGCCTCGAGCTTTGTGGCCTGGCTGTCGACCGATACGGTTGATGCCAGGGATCGCATTGTCGATGCCTACTACCTGCGGGTTGACGGCATGACGGTTGCCACTTCGCTTGCGGATCTGACGGATGGCAGCATCGCAGCACCGATAGATCGCAATGAGTTTCTGCTGCTTAACAGCTTCGCCACTGACCATGTCTGGACGGGGACTGCGGCCGATGGAACGGCTAACGGGATCTTCAATTGTGATAACTGGACGGGCACGGTTAGCAACGCCGGGTTCGGTAAAACCTCGCGAACCGACACCTTCTGGACCGGCATCGGTGGGCCTGAATGCGCTGATCAGTATCCGCTGTACTGCTTTGGTGGCCAGCTGGTGTCCAGTGACCCGACGGTTCAGGACAGCGATAGCGATGGCCTGCTCGACAAGTTCGAAGTCGATTTCAACCTTGACCCGGCCACGGCCGGGGAGCAGCTGCTGGACGGCGATGACGATGGCCTGGCCAATATCGATGAGCAGGCCAACGGCACGCAACCCAACCTCAACGACAGCGATGGCGATGGGATTCTCGATGGTACCGAGGTCGCGATCGGATGGAACCCGCTGGCGAACGATATTGATAACGATGGGCTCACCGAAAGTGAGGAGCTTGCGGCGGGTACCGATCCGCTTCAGTCGGACACCGACATGGACGGCGTCAGTGATGGGCAGGAAGTTCTCGCGGGCAGCGACCCGCTCGTTGCGAACCTGACGGCAAAACAGGTCCCCGCAATGGGTATCTTTGGCTTGCTCGCGCTGCTTACCGGGATGGTGTCGCTGGGCATAGCCATGCAGGGTTGCCTGCAAAGGAAGCCGGGGTAGCAGGGGGGAATGGTGCCCGGGGCCGGACTTGAACCGGCACGGTGTTGCCACCGAGGGATTTTAAGTCCCTTGCGTCTACCAATTTCGCCACCCGGGCCGGGTGCGTGTTGCCGTCATTGCAGCCAGGGAAATGGAGGCGCGGGTCGGAATCGAACCGGCGTACACGGAGTTGCAGTCCGCTGCATAACCACTCTGCCACCGCGCCATAAAACTGTTAACCAGAGCCCGTACTTTTTATCGACTCTGGGTTAGCGGACTGATGTCCGCTGCACTCTCCGCACGGAACGCACTCTGCCACCGCGCCTTAAAACAAAAACGCCCGCCGTGAGGGCGGGCGGTTTCAGAAACTGGAGCGGGAAACCGGGTTCGAACCGGCGACCTCAACCTTGGCAAGGTTGCGCTCTACCAACTGAGCTATTCCCGCATCGTGTTCACCTGACTGGCGGCGAGGACGGCTTTTTGTGGAAAAAACCATCGTGCCCCAGATCGGGCGAGGGCGCTATTCTATGCTGAAATCGCGCCATGTCAAGCCAACGGCCGGCACCCTGCGGCCGGGTAAGTAACTGGCTAATCAGGGGTTTTCCGGCGCTCTGCGCTGCCAGGCGCGGTTACTGCATGGAGCCTCGAAAGTCGGGCCAGGCGGCGCGCAGATAGATAAGCATAGACCAAAGTGTCAGGCCCGCGGCCAGGTACAGGGCGATGAAGCCGATTTGCTGGATCGCCGGATTGACGACCGAGGTCTGCGCCAGCAGCACGATGATCGCCACCATCTGGGCCGTGGTCTTGAATTTGCCGACATAGGAGACGGCCACGCTGGTGCGTTTGCCAATCTCGGCCATCCACTCGCGCAATGCGGAGATGATGACCTCGCGGCCGATGATAATCATTGCCGGTATCGTGAACCAGGCGTGGGGGTAGCGCTCGAGCAGCAGCACCAGGGCGACGGCCACCATCAGCTTGTCGGCGACGGGGTCGAGAAAGGCGCCGAAAGCGGTCGACTGGTTGAGCCGGCGGGCCAGGTAACCGTCGATCCAGTCGGTGATAGCGGCCAGCGCAAAGACAATGGCTGCGACCAGGCCTGTCCACTGGTAGGGCAGGTAGAAAATAACGACCAGCACCGGGATCAGTACGATACGCAGGCTGGTGAGGGTGTTCGGGACGTTCAGTGCCATGATTGCTCAGGGGCAGCCAATTCGATTACTCATTATGCAGTGCTGCGTGGATGTCTTCAGCAATTTTTTTGCTGATTCCTTCGACTTTACACAGTTCTTCAACCGTGGCGCGGTCAACTTCCTGCCAGCCGCCAAAGTGGCGCAGCAGGGCGCGGCGGCGTTTCGGGCCGACGCCGGGCACGCCTTCCAGCGGCGACGCCTTTCGCGCCCTGGCACGGCGCGCCCGGTGCCCGCTAACGGCGAAGCGGTGGGCCTCGTCGCGCACCTGCTGGATCAGATGCAGGGCGGCGGAGTCGGCCGCCAGCGTCACTGCTGTGTTGTCATCGCCGATAAACAGGGTCTCGAGGCCGGGCTTACGAGTGCTGCCCTTGGCCACGCCGATCAGCAGGACATCATCGATCTGGAGTTCTTCAAGGACTTCCCGGGCCTGTCGCAACTGGCCCTTGCCGCCGTCGATCAGCAGGATGTCGGGCAATACGCCTTCGCCACGCTTGAGGCGCGTGTAGCGGCGCAGCAGCGCCTGGCGCATGGCCGCGTAGTCATCGCCTGCGGTGATGTCCTCAATGTTGAACTTGCGATAGTCACTCTTGCGCGCGCCCTCATCGCCAAACACGACGCAGGAGGCCACGGTCAGCTCGCCACTGCTGTGGCTGATATCAAAGCACTCGATACGGTTCGGCATTTCGGCAAGCCCCAGCTCGGCCTGCAGGCTCTCTAGCCGCTGGTGAATCTGCTGGCGACTATTGATGCGCGCAGCCAGGTTCTGCTCGGCGGTATCGCGGGCCATATTCTGCCAGCGCGCGCGGCCGGCACGAACGCGGTGCTGGATTGCCACCTTGCGACCGGCGATATTGCCGAGCGCGGCCGACAGCGGCTCGGCATCGTCAATGGCCTCGGCGACGATCAGTAGGCTCGGTATATTGCCCATGCTGCCGCCCGAGGCCAGGTAGGCCTGCGAGATAAACGCCGAAACCAGTTCTGCCGGGCTCTCGACCAGCCCGGGGTTGGGATAGTAGCTGCGCGAGCCCAGCATCCGGCCGCGCCGCACGTACAGCACCTGGATGCAGGCGCCCCCGGCACTCAGCGCAGCCCCGATGATATCGATATCGCCCGAGCTGCCATCGATCGACTGCTTTTCCTGCACGTGGCGCAGGTGGGTAATCTGGTCGCGGTGCTCGGCCGCACGCTCGAACTCAAGCGCCTCCGAGGCGGTATCCATTTTCGTTTGCAGCTCGCGCGCGAGCGCCTCGTTATTGCCCTCCAGGAACATCACCGACTGGCGCACGCTCTCGGCGTAGTCCTCATCTTCAACCAGGCCGACACAAGGCGCGGAGCAGCGGCCGATCTGGTGCTGCAGGCAGGGGCGCGAGCGGTTGTTAAAGAAGCTGTCCTCGCATTGGCGCACCTTGAACATCTTTTGCAGCATGTTGAGGCTGTCGCGAACCGCGTGCGAGCTGGGGAAGGGGCCGAAGTATCGACCCTTGCTGCGCCGGGCGCCGCGGTGAAAAGCCAGTCGCGGATAGGCATGCTCGGTGAGCAACACGTAGGGAAAGGATTTGTCATCGCGCAGCAGGATGTTATAGGGCGGCCGCTCGCTCTTGATCAGGTTCTGCTCAAGAATCAGTGCGTCGGTTTCGCTGGGTGTGACGGTGATATCAATGCGCGCGATCTTGCCCACCAGGGCGGCGGTCTTGGCATGTTCGTGCCGTTGCCGAAAGTAACTGGCGATGCGCTTCCTGAGATTTTTTGCCTTGCCAATGTACAGGTGCCGGCCGGCCTCGTCGTACATCTGGTAAACGCCAGGCCGCTGGCTGCAGTTGGCCAGGAACGATTTGGCGTCAAAGCCCCGCGGCTTGTCGTGGCGATTATTGTCGCTGGCCACGGTAGATCACGGCTGCGCGTTAACGCGGGGAATCGTCGTCGGCGTTGCGCGGACGCTCGCGGCCAACCTTGACCTGCTGCGGATCGACAATGCCATGGCGAATGGCGAGTGCGACAAGTTCAACTTCCGAACTGATCTGGAGCTTTTCAAACAGGCGAAATTTATACTTGTTGACGGTGCGATCGCCGATCTTGAGCACTTCGGCAATGGCGTCATTGTCGTAGCCATCGATGACCAGTAGCGCAGTTTGCAGCTCGCGGTCGGAGAGTTCGGTGAAGGGGTTGTTGCTGTCGGGCGCAACGGCCTGCTCGGCCAGTGGCTCGAGGTTTTCGGGCAGGTGCTGTTGCCCTGCGTGGACGCTGCGTATTGCATTGTGTAACTCGTCGACCGTACAGTCTTTGCCGATAAAACCGCTCGCGCCAGCGCGCACAAACATGACCGGGTAGCCATCGCCAGTGTACGCCGAAAGGCCAATGACGCGCACCTGCTGGCAGCGCTTGAGAATCGCGCGCATCGCCTCGAGCCCGCCCATACCAGGCATGTACACATCCATCAGCACGACGTCGGGCTTGAGCTCTCGGGTCTGTTTTACGGCCTCTTCGCCGCTGGCGACCGAGGCCAGCAAGTGCAGGTCTGCCGCCTCCGAGAGCATGTTGGCAAAGCCCTCGCGGACTACCCCGTGGTCATCGGCAAGTAGAATGTTGATCACACCATCGTCCTTCATATTATCGGGCCGCTACCGTGCAGGCCGCTCCATTCGCGCAGCGTTGGCTACCACCGGGCCGTGAGCGGCCAGGGTGCCCAAAACGCGGGCGCAGCGGCACGATTATAGTGAATTCACCCGCGGGCACGCTAGCAAATTGCGGCAGGATTGGCGCTGGTCGGGCGACAGTGGGCCACTATTTCGTATAAAATTGCGCGTTTGACTACCGGCCGCTGGTATGAGCCTCGGCTGGCGCATCCAGGGCCTGCGTTTCGAACGAGCGATATGAGTGTATCGATAAAAACTGCCGATGAATTGCAAAAAATGCGCGTAGCCGGGCGGCTGGCTGCCGAGGCGCTAGAGATGATCGGCCCCCATGTCCAGCCGGGCATCAGCACCGGTGAGCTCGACAGCATTTGCCACCAGTATATTGTCAACGAGCAGCAGGCGATTCCTGCACCGCTCAACTACCACGGCTTCCCCAAGTCGATATGTACTTCAGTCAACCAGGTGGTTTGCCACGGTATTCCCTCTGACAAGAAGATCCTCAAGCGCGGCGACATCATCAATATCGACATTACCGTGATCAAGGACGGCTATCACGGTGATACCAGCAAGATGTTCATCGTCGGTGATGCGCCGGTGCACGCTGAGCGACTGATTGCCGTCACGCAGGAGTGTCTCTACCTGGGCATTGAACTGGTCAAGCCCGGCACTACACTGGGCGATATTGGTCATGCGATCCACCAGCATGCGTCCAAGCACTACTATTCGGTTGTCCGGGAGTACTGCGGCCATGGTATTGGCGCGGTATTCCATGAGGAGCCCCAGGTCTTGCACTACGGGCAGCCTGGCAAGGGCCTGGCACTGGAAGAGGGCATGACCTTCACCATCGAGCCGATGCTCAATGCGGGCAAGCGACACGTCAAGCTCAACCGTCACGATGGCTGGACGGTCGAGACCAAAGATGGCCGGCTGTCGGCGCAGTGGGAACACACGCTGGCGGTGACCGCGACCGGGGTCGAAGTGCTGACCGCGCGCAGCGAAGAGTCCTTTTAATGGCGACAGAAGCCACTGCCGCCCGCCCAACCCTGATGCCCTTTGATCGCGAGGCCTTTCGCAAGGCTCTGGCCAGCTGTGACACCGGCGCGGCCATCAAGCCGCTATTGCAGCAACGGCAGCAGGCGCTGGATGAAGCCTTCGTCCAGGGGGTCGATGTCGGCGAACTGATCGCTGGCCGCAGCGAGCTGATCGATGCCCTGTTGATCGAGCTGTGCCTGCGCAGCGACTGGGACAGCCGCCAGGCCATGAGCCTGGTTGCGGTCGGTGGCTACGGCCGGGGTGAGCTTCACCCCCATTCCGATGTCGACCTGTTGATTCTTGTCGACGGCAAGCCCAAAGCAAAAAACTGCGAGGTCATCGAGCAGCTGGTGACGCTGCTGTGGGACTGCGGGCTCGAGCTGGGTCATGCGGTGCGCACCGTCAAGGAGTGCGCCTCGCTCGCCGCTAAAGACATCACCGTGCTCACCAACCTGATCGAGTCGCGGCTGGTGCTGGGCGATGAAGCGCTCTATGAGTCGCTCAGGGCGGCGATCGGGGTCGATAAAATGTGGCCCTCCGCCGATTTTGTTACCGCCAAGTGGAACGAGCAGCGCGAGCGCCACAGCCAGGTTAACGACAACCAGTACAACCTCGAGCCCAACCTCAAAACATCACCCGGTGGTTTGCGCGATATCCAGACCATCGTCTGGATCGCCAAGCGCCACCTGGGCGATGGCGACATCGTTCACTTTGCAGGGCTGGGTTTCCTGACTGATATCGAGGCGGAAAACTTCGACGAGGGCAAAGACTTCCTGTGGAAAGCGCGCTACGCGCTGCACATGGTGGCAGGCCGTCACGAAGATCGTTTGCTGTTTGATCACCAGGTCAAGGTCGCAGAGCTGTTTGGCTTCAGTGATGACGATGCCAACCTGGCGGTCGAAAAGTTTATGTACGAGTACTACCGCCGGGTGCTGCTGCTGGCCGAGCTCAACGACGTGCTCATGCAGCATTTCGACCAGGATATCGTCAGAGCCGGCGAGGACGAAGAAGTCATTGCCCTCAACGAGCGCTTTAGCGTGCGCAATGGCTATATTGAGGCGGTCTCTGACCAGGTGTTTGTCGACCAGCTGTGGGCGCTCATTGAAATTTTTGTGCTGATGGCCGAGCACACCTACATTCGCGGTGTGCGGGCCTCGACCATGCGCCTGATGCGCACGGATCGTGAGAACATCGACGATGCCTTTCGCAGTGACCCGAAGGTCACCGGGCTGGTCATGCAGTTATTGCAGTCGGGCCGCAACGTGCCGTTGCAGCTCAAGCGCATGCGCCGCCACGGCATTCTCAGCAAGTACCTGCCGGCCTTCGGGCAAATCATCGGCAAGATGCAGTACGACCTGTTTCATATCTACACCGTGGATGTCCACACGCTCGAGGTGGTATCGAACATTTACCGCTTTGCGCATGAGAGTTCGGAGTACGACTATGTGCTCTCGGCGAAAATCGTCAATGGCCAGCTCAAGATCGAGATTCTCTACCTGGCGGCATTGTTCCATGACATTGCCAAGGGCAGGGGCGGCGATCACTCAACGCTGGGTATGGCCGATGCTCGCGAATTTTGTGAACGTCACGGGGTTAACGCACGCTACACCAATATTGTTGTCTGGCTGGTGCAGCACCACCTGGCCATGTCGACGGTATCGCAGAAGCAGGATCTCTCCGACCCCGACGTGATTCGCCAGTTTGCCGAAATGGTGGGTGATCGCGAAAAGCTCGACTACCTGTTTGTGCTGACGGTCGCCGATATCAAAGGCACTAACCCCGAGCTGTGGAACGCATGGCGTTCGTCGCTGCTTCGCCAGCTTTATGCCGCAACGACGCGTGCGCTGCGTCGCGGCCTTGAAAACCCGGTCGATAAATCCGAGCTGATTCGCGAGAAACAGGCCTCGGCGCGGGCGATACTGCTCGAGGCGGGCATCAGCCGCGAGGAGATCGACAGCCAGTGGCAGTATCGCACCGACGAGTATTTCCTGCGCGAGTCGGTCGAGGATCTGGTGGTGCACGCCCAGGGCGTTATCGCGCACGAGGGCAGCAAGCGGCCGCTGATTATTATCAAGCGCTCCAGCGAGTTTGGCGACGCCGCCATGACGCAAATTACAATCTACTGCAGGCTGCGTGAAAACCGTTTTTCGTTTTACACGCTGGCGCTGGAGCAGCTCAACCTGAGTATTCACGATGCCCGGCTGTTGATCGCGGGCGACGGCCATGTGCTCGATACGTTCTTCGTGCTCGATGCCGATGGCGAGCAGATCGATCACGACTCGCCGCGTATCGATGCAATTCGCAATAAACTGCTGCAGGTACTCGATGACCCCGATGAGCGCTGGCTCGAAACACCGCGGCGCCTGAGCCGGCGGCAGAAAGTATTCAAGTGGCCCAGCCAGACGGTGTTTTCCAACGATTTCTCGCAGGGCTTCAGCGTGCTTGAAGTGGTGGCCCCCGATCGACCGGGGCTGCTGACCGTGATCGGCCAGGTGTTCTTTCGTCACAAGCTGCGCCTGCACAGTGCGCGCATTTCGACCCTGGGCGAGCGCGTTGAGGACGTGTTCTTCCTGACAGACCGGCAGGATCAGGTGATCGAAGATCCCGCGCTGATCGAGTTGATCCAGCAAGACCTGCGCAACGAGCTTGACGAAGTGACCCAGCAGTAGCGCGGCCTGCCGCATATCGTTGCACAATGAATCCTGATCTCGACAAGCTCCACGACTACCCGTTCACACGGCTCAATCGCTTGCTGGCCTCAGTCGGCCCGCCTGGCAGCGCGAGCCCGGGCTTTGCCGAGCGGCCCATATCGCTGGCTATTGGCGAGCCCCAGCACCCGCCGCCACCGGCTGTGCTGGAAACGCTGACCCGGCACCTGTCGCAGATCAATCGCTACCCCAGCACTGCGGGCATCGAGGCACTGCGCGAGGCGATTGTCGACTGGGCCCGGCAGCGCTACGCATTGCCCGCAGGCTCCCTGGCGGCGGCAAATGTCCTGCCCGTGCAGGGCAGCCGCGAGGCGCTGTTCGCGATCGCCCAGGTGCTGGTCGATAACAGTGCCGCCGACCCGCTGGTGTTGTTGCCATCACCGTTCTACCAGATTTACGAGGGCGCAGCCCTGATGGCGGGCGCGCGGCCAGTGTATTTACCCGCCCTTGCCGGGCAGGGATTCCTGCCTGACCTCGATGCGATTGACGATGCCACCTGGCAGGGCTGCCAGTTACTCTATGTGTGTAACCCCGGTAACCCCACCGGTGCGGTGATTCCCGCCGACTACTACGCGCGCCTGCTGGCACTGGCTGATCGCCATGATTTTGTGATCGCATCGGACGAGTGCTATTCGGAGATCTATTTGCCCGAGGGGCCTGCGCCCACCGGGCTGCTCGGTGTGTGTGCCCAGCAGGGGCGGGATGATTTTGCGCGCTGCATCGTGTTTAACAGCCTGTCGAAGCGCTCGAACCTGCCGGGTATGCGCTCGGGGTTTGTCGCCGGTGATGCGGCGCTGATTGCCCGTTTTTTGCAGTACCGGACCTACCACGGCTCGGCGATGCCGCTGTATCACCAGCAGGCCAGTATCGCGGCCTGGCGCGATGAGACGCACGTGCGTGAGAACCGTGCGCTTTACCAGCAAAAGTTTGCGGCGGTGCAGCCGCTGCTACAACCGGTCGTCGACTTTGCTATGCCAGCAGCGGGTTTCTGCCTGTGGTTGCCCACGCCCATCGATGACCAGCAGTTTGCGAAGTTGCTCTATGAGCGCTATGCCGTGACCGTGTTGCCCGGTAGTTATCTGGCGCGAGATTTGCCCGGGCAGACCAATCCGGGCGAGGGCTATGTGCGGATTGCGTTGGTGGCTGAGCTGGATGACTGCATTGAGGCCGTCCAGCGCCTGGTTGCGTGCTATCGAGGCGTTATCTAGGCTGCTTCCGTCGCTGTGGCACGGGTCAGGCCCATTTAGCCTGCCGTGCCCAGCAATTTGTCGCCCTGAGGTTCTCAACGGTGGCGCTTTGGTGTACATTCCGCGTCCCCGCGCTATGCTTGTTCGCGCGGCATCCAGGCGTATAGATAGATGGCATTGATTGTTCAAAAATACGGTGGCACATCGGTGGGCTCGACAGAGCGCATCGCGGCTGTGGCCGAGCGCGTGCAGCGTTTTGTTGAGCGCGGCGATCGCGTGGTCGTCGTGGTCTCGGCGATGAGCGGCGAAACCAACCGCCTGGTTGGCCTGGCCAATGCCTTCTCGGAGCAGCCGGACCCGCGTGAGCTTGATGTCCTGCTATCGACCGGTGAGCAGGTCACCATTGCGCTGCTGTCGATGGCCCTGCACAAGCTGGGTATTCCAGCGCGATCCTACACCGGCGGACAGGTGCGCATCCTTACCGATTCTGCGCACAGCAAGGCGCGGATTCGGGCGATCGACGAAGCCGCCATTATGGCCGATCTCGAGGCGGGCAAGGTTGCCGTTGTCGCCGGTTTCCAGGGCATGGATGAGGTGGGCAATATCACTACGCTCGGTCGCGGCGGATCAGATACCACGGCGGTCGCGGTTGCGGCGGCGTTGAACGCCGACGAGTGCCAGATCTATACCGATGTCGACGGCGTCTATACCACCGATCCGCGCGTGGTCAGCCAGGCGCGTCGACTCGATCGCATTACCTTTGAAGAGATGCTCGAGCTGGCCAGCCTGGGCTCTAAAGTCTTGCAGATTCGCGCAGTGGAGTTTGCCGGCAAGTACCAGGTGCCGCTGCGCGTACTATCCAGTTTTGAAGAGGGGCCCGGAACCTTGATTTCTATCGACGATAAAAACACCGATATGGAAGCGCCCATGGTTGCGGGTATCGCGTTCAATCGCGATGAGGCCCGCATTGTGATGCGTGGCGTCCCGGACATGCCGGGTGTGGCTCACAAAGTCATTGGGCCGGTGAGCGCCGCCAATATCGAAGTCGACGTGATCGTGCAGAACGTTGCGGCCGATGGCACGACTGACCTCACCTTTACCGTGCACCGCAACGAATTTGAAAAAGCCAAAGCCATCGCCGAAAAGACTCGCGAAGAGCTGGGTGCCCGCGAAGTCTCGGTCGATGACACGATTTGCAAGGTCTCGCTGGTCGGGGTCGGCATGCGCTCGCACGCGGGTATCGCCAGCACGATGTTCAAGGCGCTGGCCGATGATGGCATCAATATCGAGTTGATCACTACCTCCGAGATCAAGATCTCGGTGGTGATTGCCGAGAAGTTCATGGAGCTTGCCGTGCGCGCCCTGCATACGGCCTTCGGGCTCGATGAGGAAGCCATCGTAGACGCCGACCAGCGCTAGCCAGGCCCCAGAACAGGGCTTTGCTGGCCCCTGAGCACCCCCGTTATCCGGTACTTTGCCAGATGCCATTTCAGGCGTACAATGGTGTTGCCTAAAGATTGGCCAGTTGGCTGCCGGGCTTGTGCAACTAATACCATAGTCGTTCAGTTCAGCAGCGAAAACCGCTAGTCTTTGGAGGACGAAACAGGCCCCAGAGCCGGGTTTCGCACAATGACAGACTGTTACAGGGATAGGTAACCATTGCCCGGTGCGCCAGCGCCGGCAGAATCGAAAGTTAAGTAACAGTCTGTACGCGCAAGCATGGTCGCAGCGCAGGGATCTCCTGGCTCGCAACCGTACTTGGCTGTGGTTGCCATATTGGTAGGGAAGTTAGCCGGAGGCTACGTGCACGTTAGTGCTGAAGAGCCAGCAGGACATCGGGAGATGCGACATGCTGATTTTGACCCGCCGTATTGGCGAGACGTTAATGGTTGGTGACGAAGTCACCGTTACCGTACTGGGTGTTAAAGGAAACCAGGTTCGTCTCGGCGTCAATGCACCCAAAGAGATCGCGGTTCATCGCGAAGAAATCTACCACCGTATTCAACAGGAAAAGGCCCAGCAGGCTGCGGTAGAAAAGGAAGTCGATTACTAGGCACGGCCACTAATCGTTTTCTCTAGCGCTCCGGCAGTGATGCTGCCGGGGTGCGTTGCTGTGCCTGTCTGTTTTAGGTAAATCGCCCGTGCTGGCGGCTCGCGTCAGGGAACCGCTGTAAACACGTCCCTGTGCGCTCAACGGCCGCGTCCATGCGGCCGATGTTCCCTGACGCGAGCCGCCAGCACGGACTATTCCCGTAAAACAGGATCACGCTGCGACAGTGGTAATCCATTTGTCGAGGTTTTGCAGGCAGCCCAGCCAGCCATCGGAGTGCTGGTCACGTCCAGTGGTGTCGGGAAACTCACTGTGCACCAGCGTGAGCAGGGTTTGCCGTTCACCCAGCGGCTTGAAGTGCAGATCGACGCGAGTCGTGGTCTCGCGCGTGTGCCAGCGCCAGCTGAAGGCCATGTGGTGGGGCTCGTCGATCTCGAGATATTCGCCGACGACGATATGCGGCTCGGTGTCGCCGTCCATACGCACTTTCCAGCGACCGCCGACCACAAAGTCCACCTCGGCCTCGGTGCACTCGAGCGCGTCGGGTGCGTACCACTGACGCATGATCTCGGGATTTTTGAAGGCATCGTAGAGCGTGCCCTGTGCCAGGTTGAATTCGCGTTCGATGGTGAGGGATTCCATGGCTAGTCCTCGTTCAGGTCGAGTTGTTCGAGTTGGTCGAGCCGCTGGTTCCAGAAGTTGCGGTACACGGCGATCCAGTCCAGTGCGCCGGTCAGTTGCTCGGGTTTGAGTGTCAGGTAGTGGCTGCGGCCATCGATGCGGCGGCCAATAATGCCCGCGGCCTCAAGGATTTTTATATGTTTCGAGACGGCTACCAGCGACATCGAAAAGTGCGCGGCCAGCTCGCCAACGCTTTGTTCGCCGTCGGTGAGCAGGTGCACCAGCTGCCGCCGCGTGCTATCGGCCAGGGCGCTAAATACTTTGTCGAGCGCCTGTTCCTGCCTGTGAGCTACCATGCGCCGTCGCCATTAATATTTAACCATATGGTTTAATATAGTTTAAGCGGGTGCTCGCTGTCAACTGCCTGGGGCAGGGCGCTGCGGCGGCGCGTTGAAGTTGTTGAATTAGTGGAAGAAACCCATCCCGGTGCTGGGAATTGCCGGATGATATTGGTATGATCGCCCGCCTTCGGAGAGCTGGCCGAGCGGCTGAACCGAGCCCTGGCGAGCTCACCGCGGCTGTGCCGCGAGTAACGCGCACCCATAAACAGATGCGCCATATTTTTGGATAGTAGTATTCGATAGAATTCACGACGCAATGTCTTCGGAGAGCTGGCCGAGTGGCTGAACCGAGCCCTGGCGAGCTCACCGCGGCTGTGCCGCGAGTAACGCGCACCCACAAACAGATGCGCCATATTTTTGGATGGTAGTATTAGATAGAATTCACGACGCAATGTCTTCGGAGAGCTGGCCGAGTGGCTGAAGGCGCACCCCTGCTAAGGGTGTATAGGCTAATACCCTATCGAGGGTTCGAATCCCTCGCTCTCCGCCATAAAACAAAAGGCCCCATTTGGGGCCTTTTGTTTTATCGGGAGCCAGGTATTTGACCAGAACTCCGGTTCGACAAAAAATTCCTGCAGGGATTTTTTGGACGCAGGAGCGAAGCGACGGCGCCCCGCAGGGGTGAAAAAACGCCACAGCGTTTTTGAATCAATCCCCGGCAATATTAAGATCTGCGCGCTGTTCAGGCGCAGAGAGGTCGGGCACCGATTAGCTTCAGATGGCGCAGTTAACGGGTTTACGAGTCATGAGCCCTCGGCGTATATTGAGGCCTGGATTTTAAGACCTGTTGGAGCCACAAGGCGATGCTTGAATTTGATCCGTATTCCCCCGAAGCGCTTGAAGATCCACTTCCCCTCTACCAGCGGCTCCGTGACGAAGAGCCGTGTTACTACCTTGAGAAATACGATGCCTGGGCGATCTCACGCTTCCAGGATGTATGGGATGCCTTCAGGGATAACGACCGCCTCACATCGACCTACGGGGACATACCGAACCTCATCATGCGGGTTCCCCGCCAAAAAGCGGTCGTTATGATTTCCAACCTCGACTATGACGATCACCGGCGTCTCATGAAGACGGTCGGCGCCCACCTTGGGCAGAAAACCATCGGTAGAGTGGCCAGCAGTATGGAGGCACTGGGGCGCCAGCTGATCAATGATGCCGCCGAGCAAGATCGTTTTGACATGGTGCACGATGTGGCGTGGCCATTCATTTCCCATTTTACGGCGCTGCTGTGTGGTCTTCCCGAAGAAGAGGCGAAAACGGTTCACCAGATTGCCCACATCGGGATCGACGTCGGTGGTGATCACGCGGTCAACGTCTACGACGACTGTTCTGCCATCCTGCTTGACCATATCAGGAAGAGTCGGGCGCGTGGTTTCGATGGAGACGGCATGATTAACGTGTTTGGGCGAATGGAGCAGGCCGGTGAACTGCACGAGCCAGGCGACCAGGTCATTGCCACGCATGTCATCAATTTTTTCCTGGGCGCGCCCGCGCAGTTTCCAAAGGGCTTTCCCCATGTCGCCTATCGGCTGTTCCAGCACCCGGACCAGCGTGCTGAGGTGGTAGCCAACCCGGAGCTTGCGCGTGCTGCCTTCCTGGAAGGGCTTCGCGTTGATACCTCGACACAGTCGATGGGGCGGGTGGTCACACAGCCGATAGAGTTTCACGGCAAGACGCTTGAGCCGGGCCAGGGTGTGCTGCTTATGCTGGCATCCGCACAGCGCGACGAGCGAGAGTACGCAGCCCCGGAAGTCTTTGATATTCACCGCAACCCTCAGCGCACACTCACCTTCGGTGTCGGTGAACATTACTGTGCCGGTCGGCATTTTGCGCCTTTCCTGGGAGAGATGTTGCTGCGTCTCCTGCTGGCGCGTATGCCGGATTACGTTGTCGATGACTCTGGTATTACAAAGCATAGAACAGAGTGGATGAGAGGCTGGGTAGAACTGCCGACGATGTCGGCGCAAGCTTGATGAGGTAGATCCAGGTGGAAGAAAAACTGCAAAAAGTGGCGGCAGCCAAACAGCATTGGCAGAAGTTCTGCGACTCGCTAGCAAGCACAGGCCTGCAGGCGTTGGACAACCTGCATATCGATACCGACCTGGACCTGGCTGAAGGGGTTCGTTACCTGAGTCGCATAGCCCGCCTGGCGTTGGAAAGTGAACTTGAGAATAAAGATAGTGCCCATCCCTATTTGCAGCGCTCACTTGGCCCAACGTTGAAAATGGGTGGTGATAACCCGGAAGGACTTTACCTTGCTGCCCCGATCAACGGCACCGATACGTTCCAGATTACCGGGAGTCGTGGTTCGGCCGACTGGATCTCGTTTTTTGCTCAGAGAAGTTACGATGCGTTAGCGGATGGTCTAACGGTGTTTGGCGACTGCCTTTTCTCGACCGAGCTAAAGAGCGATAGTGAGGGAAGAATCTGCATCACCATCGCGCCAGAAGGCGCATTCCCCGATTCTGAGTCACCAGACAACTGGATCAAAACGGATAAATACTGCTCGCTGATGCTAATCCGCCAGTTTTTCTCTGACAGGGACGATGTGAGCCCTATGGATTTGCGGATTGAAAACTTGACCCGTGGTCATGAGCCTAAAGCACTACTCACGTTGCCAGAGGTTGGTAAGCGTCTGGACGCCAGCGCCGCATTCTTCGATATGATGGTACCCATCATGCAACAGGAAATGGTAGATCAAGGTGCACGTCTAAACACCTTTGAAACGGATATTGGTAACCCCACAAGCAATACCGGTGGCGTGCCCGGGGGGAATGGTGTCACAGCACGGTGGGCATTGAACGCTGACGAAGCGCTGTTGGTCACCTTCACGCCACCCAGCTCATGCCCGTACTGGGACATTCAGGTAGGTAACGGTTGGTATGAAAGCTGGGACTACCGTCACTTCTTTTCAGGCATGACCCATTCGCAAGCCCACTACAATGCCGATGGCTCAGTTACCGTCGTTGTCAGTGAGCAAGACCCGGGCACGGTCAATTGGTTGCAGGCGGCAGGTCATGAGCAAGGGCATATAGCCGTTCGTTGGCTGCTCACAGATGGCGAATTACCCCTCCCTGATTGCCAGGTGGTTTCGGTGAGTGCGGTTAGCTCGCTGGTAGACCTCGAGACTGTGCTCCCCTCCGAACGCGATCAGCAAAAGCGTCGACATCGTGAGTCCGTTGAGCGCCGGTTCCGACTGTAGACAGCCCGGTTGACCGCCGGTTGCTATTGCACCTTCGCAATGTGTGCCTTTACCGGCTCGCGGCAAATCTGGCTACAATTGGCCTGGTCTGGAGCCATAGCAGCTACCTGAAAACAACGTGTCAAAACAGGAATACTAGTATGAGTGATAGCAGCGCAGATGATCGGGTGGTATCAGGTGAGCTCTGGAACGAGTTCTGCGATTCGATCAAAGACCTGGGCCAGTACATTCTCAGGGACGATACACCCCCCGACGCGTTTAATAAGGCCGAGGGCTATCGCTACCTGCTGCGGTTGCTCCGCAACTCGCTAGAGGCCAATATCGATGGGGGCGATGCCGACTTCCCGGTCATGCGTTCGCTGGGGAATATGGTCAAGCTGGGCGCGGACAACCCCGATAACATCTACCAGGGTTCGGTGCTCAGTTCACGCCATGAATACCGGGTGCGCGGAAAGCGCAATACTGTCAACTACCTGGGTTTTTCGCTGATTTCGGGCAGTTATGGCACCGACGGCAAAATGATTGTCGATGATTTCGTCGAAGCGTCGGACCTGGTCATCGGTGACGATGATCATTTTGAAATTATCATCAGCACCAAAACGCAGTCCTCGGGCAATGCACTGAAGATGACAGCGGGCACCAATGCACTGCAAATTCGCCAGACCTTTCTCGATCGAAAAAATGAAGTGCCCGCTGCGCTGACTATTGAGCGCATTGGCGGCGACCTGAAGCCGGAGCCCTTTTCAGCGCAGCAGCTGGAAGAGGGGCTGGATTCGGTGAGCCGCTACCTGCACGGCACGGTGAAACTGTTTGCCGACTGGTCGAACAGCTTCCGGCCCGATATCAATACCCTGCCACCGGCAGACCAGGCCTATTGCCAGTCGATCGGTGGTGACCCGAATATCTATTACTTCCATAGCTACTGGGAGCTGGCCGATGACGAAGTCATGGTCATCCATGCGCCAGAGATTCCCGAGTGCACCACCTGGAACTTCCAGCTCGATAACTACTGGCTCGAGTCGCTGGACTACCGCTACCTCGACGTGACCGTGAACAAACACACGGCCCAGTACAATGACGATGGCACTGTCACGGTTTACATTGCCAAAACAGACCCCGGGCGTGGCAACTGGATGGATACCTGCGGCCATTCACTGGGAACGATGTGCTGGCGCTGGATCGGTGCCAAAGTGCACCCCGAGCTGGAAACCAAAGTCGTGAAACTGTCGGAGCTGTAGTAGCAGCACAACCACGCAGGCTTTGCTG
Organism: Pseudomonadales bacterium; assembly: GCA_965216795.1. Classification (GTDB taxonomy): domain Bacteria; phylum Pseudomonadota; class Gammaproteobacteria; order Pseudomonadales; family UBA7434; genus UBA7434. Next base: position 52,754 of record OZ244196.1, read on the forward strand.
ATAACCCTACAAACGAGGTAACGCTGTGGCGACTCAACTTTTTGACTTAACGGGCAAGGTGGCGCTGGTTACCGGTGCCAGTCGTGGCATAGGCGAGTCGATTGCCCGCCTGCTGGCGGAGCAGGGCGCCCACGTCATTGTCTCGAGCCGCAAGATCGATGGCTGCCAGGTCGTCGCCAATGCCATCACCGAGTCTGGCGGCAGTGCTGAGGCCTTTGCCTGCCATGTCGGCAACATGGATGATATCGCCGCTATCTTCGAGCACATCGGCGAGCGGCATGGCAAGCTCGATATCCTCGTCAATAATGCCGCCGCCAACCCCTATTTTGGCGACATCCTGGATACAGACCTGGGTGCTTACACCAAGACGGTTGACGTCAACATTCGCGGGTATTTCTTTATGTCGGTGTATGCCGGCCGCCTGATGCGTGAGCAGGGCGGCGGTGCTATCGTCAATACCGCGTCGGTCAACGCGCTGCAGCCCGGCCCGCTGCAGGGGATCTATTCGATCACCAAGGCGGCCGTCGTCAATATGACCAAGGCCTTTGCCAAGGAGTGTGCGGGCCATGGCATCCGGGTCAATGCCTTGCTGCCCGGCATTACCAAAACCAAATTTGCGGGTGCGCTGTTTGACAATGACGAGATTTACCAGGGGGCGATGGTGCAGGTGCCCATGGGTCGCCATGCCGAGCCGGATGAAATGGCGGGCACTGTGCTCTACCTGGTCTCGGATGCAGCGAGCTACACCAACGGTGAGTGTATAGTTGTCGACGGCGGCATTACGCTCTAGTTGCCCATCATCTTTTTTGCGCGTTTCCAGCACCTATTATCCAGTTGTCGAGGTCGTTCATGTCCGAGTTATTTAATCTCCAGCTTTCCGATGAGATGGTACCGGTGCTGGAAATGGTCAAGGCCTTTATCGCTAACGATATCGAGCCGCTGGAGCCCGAGTTCCATCGCGCGCAGAATCGCGACGATATCTGGACGCTGAGCGATCGCCAGAGTGAGATCCTCGAGTCTTTGAAGGCAAAGGCGCGCGAGCAGGGCCTGTGGAACTTCTTTCTGCCTGACTGGAACGGGCAGGGGGTCAGCAATCTCGACTACGCCTACCTCGCCCAGGAGATGGGCAGGTGCCACCTGGCGCCAGAAGTCTTCAACTGTTCGGCGCCGGATACCGGCAACATGGAAGTGCTTGCCAAGTACGGGACGCCAGCGCAGCAGAAGCAGTGGCTCGAGCCGCTGCTGGCCGGTGAGATCCGCTCGGCCTACGCAATGACCGAGCCCGATGTGGCCTCGTCGGATGCAAAGAATATTGCCACCACAGCCGTGTTGGAAAATGGCGAGTGGGTCATCAATGGCGAGAAATACTATATCTCCGGTGCAGGCGACAGTCGCTGCGCGATCATGATCGTCATGGTCAGGACCGACACCGACCCCGATACGCCCGTCCACCTGCGACAGAGCCAGATCCTGGTGCCGATGGATGCGCCCGGGGTCGAGATTCTCGAGCCGATGATGGTATTTGGTGATCCCGATGCGCCGCATGGCCATATGCACCTGCGGTTTAATAACTGCCGTGTGCCCGAAGCGAATGTACTGTTGGGTGCAGGGCGCGGTTTTGAAATTTCGCAGGGGCGACTGGGCCCCGGCCGCATTCACCACTGCATGCGCGCATTGGGGCAGGCCGAAGTTGCGCTCAAGCTGATGGTTGAGCGCGGTCTCTCACGCGAGGCCTTTGGCAAGCCACTGGTCAAGCTCGGTGGTAACTTTGACCTCGTCGCTCAAAGCCGTATCGAAATTGATTACTGCCGGCTGATGGTGTTACAGGCGGCCAGGGCGATGGACGTGTTGGGCAATAAAGAGGCCCGCGTACACATTTCTGCGATCAAGGCCCTGGTGCCGAAGGTGACCGGCGAAATTATCGATCGCGCGATCCAGATGCACGGTGGCGCTGGCGTGTCACAGTGGACGCCACTGGCAACGATGTTTACGGCCAACCGCACCCTGCGCCTGGCCGATGGCCCCGATGAAGTGCATCGCATGGTCGTTGCACGGGCAGAGATCCAGAAATACAGCTAGTCGCGCCCGCTACAGTCTGACGCGAGCAACCAGCAGCAGCGCCAGCGCAACCAGCGCGGCAAAGAGCGCAAAGCCCATCGAGTAGTCGCCGGTGCGATCGTGTACTTCGCCGATCAGCCTGATCGTGATGATTGACAGCGGCTGGATAATCAGGCCCATCGCGCCGACCACGGTGCCATAGCTGCGAGCGCCAAACGATGCTGCCGACATTGCAAGCCACACCGGGTAGACGCCACCCATGCCGGTGCCAAACACGAGCGCGACGGCGATCAGCAGGTAGTAGGGTGGCGTTAGCGCAAGTGTGCTCAGCAGTACGAGGTGACAAAACACCACCAGCGCAAACAGGTGCTTGAGGTTGATGCGATCGGCGAGGAAGCCGACGATGATTTTTCCGCACACCGCTGAGGCCGTCGTGCACGAGACAAACAGGGCGGCTTTCGCGTAGCTGAGCCCCTGGTCCAGCAGGTAGGGCACCTTGGTCGCAATCAGGGCCGAGTCGCTGGCCAGCAACAGGCCGGTGCCAAAGCCAATCAGCCAGAAATTGGGGTTGCGCAGGATGTCGCGATACGCCCACTGCCGCTCATCGAGCGCGGTGGCGCTATCATTCGACAGCTTCGCCTCGTCATCGGCCGCATCAAATTCGCCTGAGGCGGCCCTTTGCACTGCCGAGGGTGCATCGCGTACAACCAGCAGGATCGTTGCAGCCATCAACAGCGGGATAGCGATCGCGACAATGGCCAGTGCATCGCGCCAGCCATAGTTATCGATCAGCGCTGCAAACACCGGAGTCATCAGGAACCCCCCGGCCGACGTCGACACCGCGAGAATACCCAGCGCCCGGCCGCGGTGGCGCAGAAACCAGCGTGCGGTGACGGTGTTGCCCGCCAGTGCGCCGGCCGAGGTCACCGCCAGCGCGACCGGGCCAACAATGGCGAAGGCGATCTGTTGCAGCGAGTCGCTGGATGCAATCAGTGAAAAGCCCGTGGCATACATCGCAGCGCCAAACAGCATAATGACGCGGGCCGAAAGCCTGTCGAGCAGTCTGCCAACCAGTGGTGACCACAGCGCCATGCCCAGCATGACCAGGATCAGGCCATTGTTGGTGTCGGCGCGCGATAGCGAAAACTCTTCGGACACCGGCACGATGAACAGCCCGAAGACATAGATGGTGCCGCCCACCGCCAGCAGGGTACACAGGAAGCAGCCAGCCATGACCGACCAGCCGCGGTACAGATTTCCCTGTTTATCTGCGGGTGTCATGACCATCGCGCTCGCAAAGGCTCAAGGTGTTTTCCTGACGCCACGATAAATTGCGCGCCACACCGCAAGCGGGAACAACAGTTTTTCAACCACCCAGCGCGAGAACCGGAACGACTGGCCATTGGGCTGGTAAACCCGCATGCCATCGCCCTGTATGCCCAGTATCGACCCCCAGCGATGCGTGGGCGGCTCGAAGGCCTGTAGTTTATCGGGCTTGCCGGCGTGCTGGGCGCGAATATTATTCGCCAGCACCCGAAAGCCCCAGTTGCGTGCCGAGCTGCGCATGGCATCGGTTGCCGCGATATCACCGATGACAAACACGTTGTCGGCGCCGGGCACCCGGAGGTATGGATCGCACTGGACAAAGCCGGCCTCATCGAGCATCGAGGGCGGCAAAAACGCGCTATTGGGCTGCGTGTTGCCCACCGCCCACAGCGTGAGCGCCTCATCAAGCGGCGCCTGCCCGCTACTCCAGTGGACGGTTGCTGGTGCAAGGCTGTCAAGATCGGGTTGCTGCGCAAGGTCGGCACGATGACCGTGATGCAGCGATACGCCCACCTCGACCAGTCGCCGCGATACATCGGCCCGTGCGCTATCGTGATAGCCGGCAAGCGGTTCAGCCTGGCTAAAGTAGAGGTGTACGGCGGTGTCGGGGTAGTGTTGCTTGAGGTTGTAGGCTGCACTGACGCCTGTGGGCCCCGCGCCAATCACATTGACGCGTGGGGCAGCTGCCAACAGCGCTCGATGTGCGTCGAGCGAGCGCTCGATCTCCTCGATCGACTGCAGCTGGTTATTGCGCCAGAAGCCGTTGCGGGTGCCAGTGGCGATCACCAGCACGTCGTAGTCGAGCGTGTGAGTAACAGCTTCGGGGTCGACATAGTGGAGTTGCCGGGCCTGTGTATCCACCTCGGTGGCAAGACCCTGGCGGATCCGTACCGCATCGAGTTTCGGGTAGCGATTGAAGGGGGTAAGGTAAAAGCGCTTCCACAGTTCGGTCTGGGCCAGGCGCATGCCCAGTTCCTGGCCGCTGACCATGCAGGGCTTGCTTGAAATCGCCACGATGTCAAAGCCCTGGCCAAGATGGATCGCCGTCAGCATGCCGGTATCGCCGAAACCGGCAATCACGATGCGGGGCCTGGTTGTGCTATTCACGTTTTTCCGGGGCTCTTGTTGTTGGCGCGCAGGCAGCCAATGTACTAAAAATTCAGCAATCATTCTAAGCGTTGGTGTGCGCGTGAAATTGATATAAGCTGCCACCCTGCTAATAAAATGTGATGGCCGATGCGTTATTTCGTCAGGCCCACACAGTAGAGGATGCCCAGAATGCCCGACTATCGCGATGTCTTTAAAGCAATCGCCCTGGCCAGTGTTGTATTGCTCAGTGCCTGTACAGAAGACGAGGCTGCGCCATCGACCGCGGCGACCACGCTATTTGTCAATGGCGACATTATCACCGTCAATGCAAAAGCCCCCCGTGCCGAAGCCGTCGCAGTGCGCGATGGACGCATCCTGGCGGTAGGCTCACGCGCGGCTGTTGAAGCTGCAGCTGGCAGCGGTGCCACGGTGCGCGATCTGCAGGGTAATACTTTGTTGCCCGGCTTTATCGATGCGCACGGCCACATCACCTACAAAAACCGCTTGCAGTTGTCGGCCAATATCGCGTCTCCGCCAGTGGGCACGGCAAAAAACATCCCCGATATCATTGAATTGCTCAAGGCGCACCACCAGGCGCTTCCCGACGAGCCCTGGATACAGGGCTTTGGTTACGATGATTCCCTGCTGGCCGAAAACCGTCATCCCACGCGCGATGAGCTCGATCAGGTATCCACCGAGCGCCCGGTCATGATTACCCATGTCTCGGGCCATTTGCTGTCGTGTAACTCGCGGTGCCTGGAGCTGACCGGCGTCACCGCCGAAACACCCGACCCACCGGGCGGCATTATCCGCCGTCGCGCCGGCAGCAACGAGCCGGATGGCGTGCTGGAAGAAACCGCAATGTATGTGCTGATGGGGGCGATGCCTTTGCTTGACGTACCCAGGCAGGTCGAGCTGCTTGAGAGCACCCAGCAGTACTACGCGTCCTATGGGGTGACGACTGTGCAAGATGGCGCTGCGGCGGGTGAGGTGCTCGAGATCCTGCAGTCGGCGGCCGACCAGCAGCGGCTGTATCTCGACGTGGTGTCTTTTCCCTACACCTCAATGGGAATCGATGGCCTGAAAACCGTGCCACCCTCGTCGCAATACACGAACAACTACCGCATCGGCGGTATCAAGATCACGCTGGACGGTTCGCCCCAGGGTAAAACCGCTTGGCTAACCCAGCCGTATTTCCAGCCGCCGGCCGGGCAGGGCGCCGACTACGCAGGTTATGCCACGCATAAGGATGCCGATGCGCAGCGCTATATCGACTATGCGATCGCCAACGATATTCCATTGCTCGCCCACGCCAATGGCGATGCTGCCGCCGACCAGATGATCAACGCCGTTGCCGCTGCCAATGAAAAGTATGGCAAGGCTGATCGGCGCCCGGTCATGATCCATGCGCAAACCGTGCGCGAAGACCAGATCGATCGCATGGTCGAAGAGGGCATCGTGCCGTCATATTTTGTGGCGCATACCTTTTACTGGGGTGACTGGCATCGCGATTCGGTGCTCGGTGTAGAGCGCGCTTCGCGTATCAGCCCGCTGCGTTCAAGTGCCGACAAGGGGCTGGTCTATACGATTCACAACGATACCCCGGTGGTACCGGCCGACATGATGCGGCTGCTGTGGACGGCGGTGAACCGCGTAACCCGCAGTGGCCAGGTGCTGGGCGAAGCCCAGCGTGCGACGGTGATGGAAGGCATCCGGGCGATGACGATCGATGCGGCCTACCAGTTTTTCGAGGAGGGCAGCAAGGGTTCAATTGAGCCGGGCAAGCGTGCCGACCTGGTGATCCTGGACAATAATCCGCTCACCGTCGAGCCCATGGCGATCGTTGATATCAAGGTTCTCGAAACCATCAAGGACGGTGAGACGGTGTTTACACGTCCTCGTTGATCGTGCGCGCGTCGTAGTCGCGACCCAGCCACAGGCCAACGAGCGCCCACAGCGCAGCGATGCCGGCGCCTACAGCAGCTACCGCGCCAAGGCCCAGGCTCAGTCCCTGCGTCAGGCCGGTAAACAGCCAGGCCATGACCATATCGCCTCCGCGATAGGCAACAATATCGATAACCGGTTTGGTCTTGAAGCGGCTTTCGCGGGAGACCTGCGTGAACAGCATTTCACGCGCAGGGCGGGTCAGGCCGTAGTTGCCGGCTTTAAAGATCACATGCATCGCAACAGCCGCCATCAATACCGGCGAGAACGCCAGCACCAGCATGCCGGCAATGACCAGCAGGGGCATAAGCGGCAGCGCGGTCTTCATGCCCAGCCGCGAGACGATCTGGCCGGTAACAAAGAACGCCAGTACGTAGGTCAGCAGGTTGACCCCGGCATCGCGGTACGCGTAGATCGCAGTGCGCGTTTCCATGTCGTAGGGGGCGAGCAGGTTCTTTTGCTCGAAATAAATAAATGAGCCAATACCGGTATACAGGATCAGGAACAGCCCAATGCCCAGCAGGTAGGGGTTGGCAAAGAACTCCCTGAACCCCTGCAGAGACGCGCCGCCAATGGTCTTGCTGTCCATATCGGCGTTGAGCCCTGCGTTGCCCAGATCGCTGGTTTTACTGCGCTCGAGCGCAACGATGATGGGCAGTGGCAGCAGCAGGATCACTGCGGCGAGCAATAGCAGGGTATCGACGCCCGTGCTACCTACCAGTAATGCCGATAGGAGCGGCCCGCAAATCGCGCCGACGCTGGCGCCTGCGCTGATGGCACCGAACAGGCGGCCGGCCTGGTCCTTGTTGAATATATCGGCCATAAAGCTCCAGAACACCGATACGTTGAACAGCGCAAAGACACTGACCCAGACATAAAACGCCTTGTCGACCAGCACCTGGTCGGCGGTGAGCTGGGCGCCGATATAAAACGCAGCGAAGCTTGCGGCGAAAAAGCAGTACATGCCGGGCACGAGCTTTTTGAAATCCAGCCGGGCCACCGCGTAGCCATAGAGCGCAACCACGACGGTGCTGATAAAAAAGTTGAGCGTCCACAACAGGCTGACTTCGGCATCGCTCCAGTCGCTGGCCAGCGCATCGCGCACCGGCCTCAGCAGGTAGTAGGCCACCATCAACAGGAAGATGAAGCTGAACGACAGGGCAACCGCACGGGTTTCGCCGGGTTTTATGGTGGTGGTTTTCAGAGCGTTCGATAACAGGCGCGAGGGCATCTGGGCTGGGTTCCCGGTGGGTTCGAGGCGCTATTATCGCCTGTTACCGGCCCGAGTCATTGGCGATTACCGCCGTTGCCCGGCGCCGCGCAGCTGCCTAGAATAAGATGCTGCACGGTGCCCACGACGGGCAGCTTAACCCACCAGAGGCAGAACCTGGCGCTATGTGGCATCCACTGTTCAAGACCCTGCACTGGCTGACGGCGATCCTGATCATTTCGGCCGCCATTGTCGGTATTGTGCTCGACGAAATGGCGCTGTCACCGGCCAAGCTGCAGCTTTTTGTCACCCATAAGTCAGTCGGCATCACGATCCTTGCTCTGCTGTTACTGCGGGTTGTGCTCAAGGCGGCTATGCGCTCGCCGGGCCCGGTCGAACGGCTTGACGGTTCGGCAAACCGGCGCGCCAGCCTGGGCCATGTTGCGCTCTACACCGTCGCCATCGCCATGCCGCTCAGCGGCTGGCTGCTGACCTCGGCGGCAGACTTTCCATTCCAGTGGTTTGGCCTGTTTGCAGTACCGATGATCTGGCCTGCCGATGCGGCGGTGCAGGAACTCGCATCGGCGATGCATGGCGCGTTGTTTATTGTGCTCGCCGTGCTGGTCTTTGGGCATATCGGCATGGCGCTGTGGCATCACCGTAAGGGTGTGCCCGTGCTGGCCCGTATGTTCCCTGGCAGCGCTTCGCCTGGCTGGTTTGTCCCCGCGATCTTCGGCGCGGCCGCGCTGGCCGCGTATTGGGCGTGGTCGTCGGTGCAGCCACTGGCTACGCAGGCATTGCCCTCTGCGGATACTGTCGACAACGCCGCGCCGTTGAGCGTGAGCGCGCCCGATACCGGGCAGGCGCTGGATGCCAACTGGTTGCCCGGGCCGGATAAAACACTGGGTTTTGTCGGCACCTACGCGGGTGTGCCCTTTGAGGGGGCTTTTGAGCAGTTCACGGCAAGGATCCGGTTTTCACCGGATGACCTGTCGAGCGCACGTTTTGATGTCGACATCGATACGGCGTCAGCGGCAACCGGTTCGAGCGATATGGATGGCATGCTGCCCGATGCGGACTGGTTCTATGTGGCGCTACACCCCGTAGCCCGTTATCGCGCCGAGCGATTCTCACAGGCCGGCGAGGGTCTCTACGTCGCGCATGGCACCTTGTCGCTCAAGGGCGTCGAGCAGGCAGTCGACCTGCAGTTCGCGTGGACACCGGCAGAGGGTGACACGGCAATTCTTGAGGGTGAGGCCAGCGTCAACCGCACCGACTTCCTGATTGGCGACGGTATCTGGCGCGAGGATGACACCATCGGTTTTGAGGTGCAGGTCGTCACGCGACTGCTGTTATCGCCCGTTGAACCGTGACAAACCCTAATTTTTAGACACCTGGACGCCGGGCCTTTTGATTTAGAATGCCCGCGCAGATTTCAGCCCATTGGAGCAACGTTAGATGGCAGATGAAGAGCGCGACGAATTTCGTGAGTCGCTGGAGCAGTATATTGGCAAGAGCCTGGTAAAGGGTGGCCCCGCGGTTGCACCCGACCCGGTTAACCAGGCAATGATCAACAACTGGATTGATGCCTTTGAAGATTTCAATCCGGTCTACGAGCATGACGACATCGCGAAGACCACGCGCTTTGAGGGCAAGGTCGCACCCCAGGCGATGTTGCAGACCTGGACCATGCCGCGGCCCATCATCAAGGGTATTGGCGAGCGCGGCGGCAGCCCGACGGCGGTCGACCCCGACAGCCCGATCGAGTTGATGGCCCGTGAGGGTTACGTGGGCACACTTGCGACCAACTCCGAGCTGAACTTCCTGCGCCCGCTGCGCGTTGGCGATCATCTCACCTCGGATGTTGTCCTGAGCTCGATTTCACCGCGCAAAAAAACCGGCCTTGGCCTGGGTTACTTCGTCGAGTGGATCACCACCTATACCGACCAGGATGGCAAAGAGGTGGGCTCACAGATTTTTCGCATTCTCAAATTCAACCCGCACACGATAGGGCAGTAAGTCATGAGCACAGCAACTCCTTCACTGAGCCCGGCCGATATCAACGTCGGCGATGCCGTGACCACGATGGACCTTGAGCTCAATACCACGCTGATTGTGGCAGGCGCGATCGCCACCCGCGATTTCATGCCCGTGCATCACGATCGTGATTATGCCCAGGGGCAGGGTGCACCCGATCTGTTTATGAACATCCTCAGTACCAATGCCTACTGCGCTCGGTTTGTTACCGACTGGGCAGGCCCAGAGACCTTTGTCAAAAACATCAATATCCGCCTTGGTGTCCCCGCGATACCGAACAAGAACCTGGTGTTTACCGGCGAGGTCCTGAGCAAGACTGACAACGGCGGTGAGTGTGATATCGAAGTCTCGCTCAAGGCCACTAACGAGCTGGGCGATCATGCCACGGGCACCGTCCTGATCAGCTTGCCCAATTAGCCCCCAGCGGCGGGGCACATCTCACTGATTTGACTGCAGATTCGGCAGCACCCGGGTGCTGCCGGATGGTCGGCAGTGCCTGGTGATTGAAATAGTTATAAAATACAACTAATATGGCGACTTTCGATTCCAGCATGAGATACAGCCATGTCAGCGGCGCCAGCGCCATTTTTACTTGAGGGCAGCATTGCACTGGTCACCGGCAGCAGCCGGGGTATTGGCGAGGCCATCGCCCAGGATTTTGCGCAGGCCGGTGCCAGGGTCTGTGTCACGGCGCGGCAGATCGAGAGCGCGCAGGCTGTGGCTGAGCGTATCCGGCAGCAGGGTGGCGATGCAGTCGCCTACGCTTACGATGCGGCGCAGCCCGGCGCTGGCGATGCGCTCATCGCGGCGATCCAGGCTGATGTTGGGCAGCTGGATATCCTGGTCAATAACGCCGCCATACTGCGGCCGCATGTGATTGCCCGGCTGACAGTCGAAGAGTTTGATGAAATTTTTGCCGTCAACACCCGCGCTGCCATTTTCCTGTGCAAGGCGAGCCTGCCACTGTTAAAGGACAGTGAAAGCGCTGCTGTTGTCAACATTACCGCCGCCGGCGCGCACCAGCCTATGGAGGGCATTGGTGCCTACTGCGCCTCCAAAGCGGCGATGATCAACTTTACCCATACGCTGGCCCGGGAATGGGCGCGCTACCAGATTCGTGTGAATGCGCTGACGCCCGGTTCCGTGGCGACCGATATGATCCTGCCCACCGACCCGGACAAGCGCAAAACCTTTGCCGATGAGATGGCCAGCCAGAACCTGATGAAGCGACTGGCCGAGCCGGTCGAAATTGCCCGGGTCGCTCGCTTCCTGGCAAGCCCGGCAGCATCCTATGTGACCGGGCAGACACTGATTGCCGACGGCGGCCTGCTGGCCTGACGATGGCGACTCGTTCACCTGGCGCAGTGGTACCGCCATACCCGCAAGGTCACGGACTGCTGGCCGGCAAGACCGTACTGGTCACGGCGTCGGCCGGTAGCGGTATTGGTTTTGCGAGCGCAAAACGCTGTGCCGAAGAGGGCGCGACCGTTATGCTCTCTGATATCCATGCCGAACGGCTGGAACGCTTTGCCGACCAGCTGGCCGACGAGCTTGAGCGCGATGTTCACCGCCAGCTGTGCGATGTGCGTGATGAATCGCAGGTGCAAGCGCTGGTGGCCACAGCGGTTGCCCGCATGGGGCGGCTCGATGTGCTGGTGAACAATGCTGGAATGGGCATGACCCAATCCCTGGTCGACACCGACGATGATAGCTGGCAGCGCCTGCTCGATATCAATCTTACCGGCACGATGCGTACCATGCGCGCCGCGTTGCCCATCATGCAAGGCCAGGGCAGTGGTGCGATCATCAACCTGTCGAGTATTTGCGCCTGGCGGGCTGAAGCGGGGCAGACCGCCTATGCGGCCTCCAAGGCGGGTGTGCTGGCGCTCACGCGCTGTGCTGCCCTCGAGGCGGCTGAACACGGCGTGCGTATTAACGCCGTGGTGCCCAGCCTGGCTATTCATCCACACCTTGAAAAAGTATCCGACCCGGCATTCCTGCAGCAGATGATCGAGCAGAACGAAGTGTTTGGCCGCGCGGCTGAAACCTGGGAGATCGGCAATGCAGTGGTTTTCCTGGCCTCTGGATACGCCAGTTACATGACCGGCGAGGCACTGTCCGTCAGTTGCCGCCGGGCCTGACAGGAGAGGAGAGTCAACATAGTGGGCAAGACACTCGATGAAGACGTAAAGCGATTACTCGATGCTCCCAACTTCGGGCACCTGGCCACGCTGATGGAAGACGGGGCCCCGAAGGTGGAGCCCACCTGGGTGGGGCGCGAGGGCAATTACGTACTGATTGCGACCGATAGCAAAGGCATCAAGGGCAGGAACATTGCACGCGATGCGCGCGTGGCGTTATCGGTGACAGCGTTTGATAACCCGTACGAGCAGGCACTGATACGGGGCAGGGTGATTGAAACCCGCGATGACAACGATTTGACCGTGCTCGATGCCCTGTCGCAACAGTACCTGGGCACCGAATTTCCGCGTCGGAAATGGTCCAGCCGCGTGGTGTATGTGATCGAAGCCAGCGTGGCGCGTTACTACCAGTCGCCGCTCAAACACACGCCGACGGCCTAACGGCAAGCCAGGAGTTTCATTATGACGATCAGTGTTTCCATCAACGACAACATCGCCGAAGTGACGATGCATCACCCGCCGGTCAATGCCATTACCGTCGGCGATACCTGGGAGATCGACCGGGTATTCAGGGAGCTGGGCGAGGATGCCTCGCTGCGGTGTATTGTCCTGACCGCGGAGGGCAAAGGTTTTAACGCCGGCATCGATATCAAGGAGATGCAGAGCGTCGAGGGTTGGGACCATCTGCTCGGTTCAGGCGAGGCCTGTTACGCCGCTTTCAACACCATCTATCACTGCCCGATACCGGTCATTGCAGCGGTCAACGACTTTTGCATGGGGCTGGGCGTAGGCCTGGTTGCCAGCTGCGATATTATCGTTGCCTCGACGAAAGCGAAGTTTGGCCTGCCCGAAGTGGATAATGGTGCGCTGGGTTGCGCCTCGCACCTGGCCAAACTGGTGGCGCCAATGAAACTGCGTGAAATGTCGCTGACCTGTCGCCCGGCGACCGCTGCCGAGTTGCACGCCTGGGGCACCGTCGCCTACCTGACCGAGCCCGATGCGCTGATGGATAAAGCGCGAGAGGTGGCCGCCAATATTGCCAAAAAGCAGAAGGCTGCGGTGGGCTTTGCCAAGGCGGCGCTCAACCACCTGGATATTTACGAGATGCACTCGAACTACCGCATGGAGCAGGGCTACACCTACCAGTTGAACATCATGGGTGATGGTGATGAGGCTCGCGATGCGTTTGTTCGCGGCGAGCGCATCATTACCCGGTAGGTGGCCTTATGCGTTTAGCGAACAAAGTTTGCCTGGTGACGGGTGGTGCCCGGGGCATCGGTGCTGCCAGTGTGCAGCGCATGGCCGCTGAAGGTGCGCGCGTGGTCATCGCCGATCGCCGCGTCGACGAAGGCGAGCAATTGCGCGACAGGCTCAACGCCGAACGCGCGGGCTGTGCCGAGTTTGTCAGTCTTGATATTACCCGGGCCGATGAGTGGGATGCGGCAGTCGCAGCAACCCAGGCCGCATTTGGCCGGATCGATGTACTGGTTAATAACGCCGGTACGATTCGCGTGGCGCCGCTGGCCGACACCGACCTGGCGCTGTTTGAAAAGGTGCTCAATACCAACCTGGTGGGTACCTTCCTGGGTATCAAGGCTGTCATGGCACCCATGAAAGCCGCAGGCGGTGGTTCGATTATCAATTTCTCGTCGGTGCAGGGGCTCGAGGGTCGCGAGGGCCTGGCAGCCTATGCATCGTCCAAGTTTGCGATTCGCGGTTTGAGCAAAACCGCGGCGATTGAACTTGGGCCCGATGGTATTCGCGTCAATGTCGTGGTGCCAGGGCCGACCAAAACCAAAATGACCGAGCGGCCGGGCTGGAGCGATGAGCAGTACAACGCCGCTTACGGAGGTTATCCGCTGGGCCGCATGGCCGATGCTGGCGAAGTCGCCGAGATGGTCCTGTTTCTGGCCAGTGATGAGTCATCGTTCTGCACCGGCAGTGACTTTATCGTTGACGGTGGCGTATCCACGGGCAAGCCGCGAGCGACCTAAGGCAACTACTTCGGTAACTCGAAGCGGGTGTTGCCGATACGTGCGTTATAGCCGTTAAAAATCCGTTCAACCTGGTCGGGGCGATGCATGATGCCGTAGGGTTCGTGCAGCGCGGGCCGGCTGGCCGCCTCAAGCGCATTGAACTGCGCATCACTCAATGCAATCGACAGGCTGCCGAGGTTATCCTCAAGCTGCTTCACATTCGATGCACCCACTATCGGTACGATGCGGCGATTGCGTTGCCTGATCCAGGCCAGGGCGAGCTGCGGTAAGGAGCAGCCCAGCGCCGATGCAACCTGGGTCACTTCTGCCAGCAGTTGCTGGTGCGCCTGGCTCACGTCGATACCCAGGTGCGTAAAACGCGCTTTGTCAGCGCCGGCTTTGCTCTGGTACTTGCCCGTCAGTATGCCGCCGCCCAGCGGCGACCAGGCAGACAGGTTCAGGTCAAAGGCATCCATCAGCGTGAAGAACTCGGGTTCAATGCTGCGCTGTGCCAGGCTGTATTCCAGCTGCACCGCGGCAAAGCGCGGCCAGCCATGTTGCCCAGCCAGCGTGTTGGCCTGCGCCAGCAGCCAGGACGGCGCGTTCGACAGGCCCAGGTACAGCACCTTGCCATCGCTGACCAGCTGCGCCAGGCTGCGCGCCAGCTCCTCGGCACCGGTAATAAAATCCCAGGAGTGCAGCCAAAGGATATCGATGTAATCGGTGTTAAGGCGTTGCAGGCTGCTCTCGACTGAACGCCGCATGTGTTTGTACGAGCCACCAAAGGCATTAGGGTCGCCTGGTCGGTTGTGGCAGGAATACTTGGTGCTCAACACGAAAAACTCGCGATTCGTGTTGATAAACTCGCCGACCCAGCGCTCCGAGGTACCCTCGGTGTAGATATCGGCGGTATCGATGTAGTTGCCGCCTGCTTCCGCAAAGGTATCGAAAACAGCCTGGCTGGTGGGTTTGTCGATACCAAAGGCCCATTCCTCACCAAAATTCATCGTGCCCAGGCACAGCTCGGAGATGCGCAGGCTGGTGTGACCAAAGAGGGTATAGTTCATGGTGTTGTCTTCTCGCTCGGTTCAAACGGTGTCATCTTGACGATGTGACTACCGTGGTACTGTTCGATCAGTAAGTAGATATTGCCGTCGGCACCGACTTCGATATCACGAAACCGGCCGAGTTTATCGATGATGATGTCTTCGCGCGTTACGGTATCACCCTCGATTGTCAGTCGCAGTAGCCGCTCCTTGCGCATCGTTGCGACCAGCAGGCTGCCCGACCACTGCGCAAAGGGCTCTCCCTCG
This sequence comes from Pseudomonadales bacterium, assembly GCA_965216795.1. Classification (GTDB taxonomy): domain Bacteria; phylum Pseudomonadota; class Gammaproteobacteria; order Pseudomonadales; family UBA7434; genus UBA7434. The sequence continues at coordinate 67,848 of OZ244196.1, forward strand.
TAGAACACGATGCTCGAGACGCCGGGGGAGGGCGTCCACTGCCGTACCGGATCGGTCAGTGCCTGTGGATCGTAGTCGATGCCCAGTTCTTCGGCGAAGCGAATCGGGTTGCCGTCGTACCACATGCCATAGCTGACCATCGGCCAACCATAGTTCGCGCCGGCTTCAATCAGGTTGAGTTCGTCGCCACCGCGTGGGCCGTGTTCGGTGGCCCAGAGCTGGCCGGTGCGCGAATCGAAGGCCAGCCCCTGCGGATTGCGATGGCCGTAGCTGTAGGTCGAGGTGATCGCGCCTTTGGTGGTGACAAAGGGGTTGTCGGAGGGGCGCTTGCCATCGTCGCGGATGCGATGAATTTTGCCATAGGGTCGGTCGAGATCCTGGATGCCGGTTTCCTGGCTCAGCCCGCCGACCGACAGGAACACATGGCCCGCGTTATCAAAGGCGATGCGCGCACCAATGGCCTGGTTGTGGCCCGTCAGGTAGTGGTCGCGGTCAGCACGCCAGATCAGCTGCTGGTCGACCCAGCGATCGCCCTCGATGCGCCCGCGCACCAGCTGCGTCATTGTCACGGGCTTGTCCTTCGCCCGGCTCAGGGCGTTGCAGTCGCTGCAACGATCCCCAAAGCTCAGGTAGACCCAGCCGTTATTGGCGTAGCCCGGATGCAGGGCGACTTCCTGGATCCAGCCGCTGCCAATCAGCGCTGCGCCCCGAAAGCTGTTGTCATCATAGACCCTGGGGGTGCCCTTGATCAGCGTCGTGGTTTTGCGATCGCGCGAGAGCATGCTGAGGCCGACAGATTTTTCGGTGTAGAGCATGCGGCCATCGGGTAGCGGTGCGATTGAGAAGGGGTGCTGCAGGTCCTGGGCAATGGATTCAAGCTTGAAATGATAGTGGTCGCTTTCGAAGGGCGCGTCGGGTATGACCAGTGGGACGCCCAGTGGGTCGACGCTGTCGTAGGTAAAGCCCGCCTGCAGTTCGAGAATCAGCATCGCCAACCGGCGTATTTGTGATGCGCTCAGCGCGTCTTTCCAGGCGGGCATACCCTGTTCGGGAAAGCCTTCACTGATGCTGGTGACAATGTCTTCAAGTGTATTGCCGTGCTGTAGCGGTGGCGAGATGAGCGTCGAGCCCAGCGCAGCGCCTTCGAGGCGATCGCCGTGGCAGTTGGCACACTGCTCGATGTAGAGTTTTTCGTTGGCATCCTGCAGTCCCCAGCCGGTACCGTCGGCCTCGAGCGCCCAGCCAGCAGGGCAGGCTGTTGTGAGCGCGAGTGCCAGCAACAGTGGTCGCATAGCGCTAGTGCTGCCCGGCGGCCTTGCCACTGGCAATCGCCGGCTTGATCATCACCGCCGAAAACACACAGGGTTCGCTGCCGCGGTTGATCCAGGCATGATTGGTGCCGCGCTGTACCAGCGCATCACCGGGCCTGAGCAGCACTTCTTCACCGCTGTCCATGCGGGCATACATCTCGCCAGAGATCACGGTGATGAAATCCAGCGTATCGGTCTGGTGCATGCCGAACTCGTCGTCTGCTTTTAATGGACGTTCTGCGGTTTGCGGCGGTATCGAGGCAATGCGGAACTTGACGCCGCCTGCACCGGCCGGTTCGAGTTCATAAGCCGTGGGCATCTCACCACTGCTGTGGGTGCGCGGCAGCACATCGGTTTTCCACAGGTCGCCCATATACGAGCCCGGACCATTTTGCAGCATCAGTGCCGGCGCGCCATCGCTCTGGATAATGGCTTTTCCCTCGGCATTGGTGCCGGTGACGACCAGGCGGACGCTTTGTTCGCCTGCGTTGGCAAGCGGGCCCAGCAGAACGCTAATGGCCAGCGCGAGCAGTGTTTTCCGGTGCATAGCAGTTACCCGTTGTCAGTTTCACTTAAACGACTGTTGATCGTTTGCAGGGTTTTCAGGGTCGTGATGAGGTCTTTGCGCGCAACGCCCTCGCAACTGTTCTCGATCATGTTGACGGCCAGCGGCACGATGGTGTTGCGCACCTTTTTACCTTGCCGTGTCAGCGATACATGAAAGGCACGCCGGTCGTGTTCATCGGTGTCGCGCTGGACGTAGCCGAGCTTCTCGAGTTTTTCGAGCATGCGCGTTGTCGCCGGCTTGTCCTTGAACGTCATTTGCGCAATCGCACTCTGGTTGAGTTTGCCGTGCTGGTGCAGCCGGTTGAGAATGGCAAACTCGCGCGGCGTGATCGCACAGCCCGCAGCCTTGATCGCATCGCCCAGGCCCTTGCCCAGCAGGTAACCGCTCTGGCTGACGACAAAGCCCAGGAAATCGTCGTAGCGATCGAAGCAAAAGGGTATGGGGTGCGACTCGATATCGCTGAGCGAGCTGTTCTTACTGGCCAAAAGGCAGTCCTGTCTTGATAGTGTCCACTTCGCCTAAGGGGCGCGGCATAAAGTTGTAAAGTACAACATTGACGATGGGCTGACAAGCGCGCCAGGTTTGACGCGAATCGTTAGCAAGCAGACGGCCATTGCAACTGCAAAGTCGGGTAAAGCAGGGGATAGTGGCTGTTTTTTCCAAGAGACCTGCCTTTTGCAACCGACCCGATCTGAATTCACAACGCGCGATGGCCTGACCCTGGCGGCCGAGACCTATGGCGATCCAGCCAATCCGCCGGTCGTGCTGGCTCATGGAGGCGGGCAGACCAAGTATTCCTGGGGCGGCACGGCCAGCGAACTTGCCAAACAGGGCTGGTATGCGATCGCCTACGATCACCGCGGTCACGGCGAAAGCGACTGGTCTGACAAGGCCGACTACACCATCGAACACTTCGCTGGCGACCTGGCAGATATCGCGCGCGCATTGCACCGGCCGCCCATTGTCGTGGGTGCGTCGCTGGGCGGTTTTTCGGCCATGCTGGCGCTTGGCGAAATAGACCCCGCGCTGTTTGCAGCGATTGTGCTGGTTGATGTGACGCCCAGCATCAACCCGGCTGGCGTGTCGCGGGTACATGCATTTATGAGTGAGCACATCGAAAGCGGATTTGGCTCGCTTGAAGAAGTCGCAGAAGCGGTTGCCGGTTATACGGGGCGCCCCAAGCGAGATGATTACAGTGGGCTGCGCAAGAACCTGCGTGAGCGTGACGGACGCTTCTACTGGCATTGGGATCCGGATTTTTTCAAACCGCGCGAAGGGGATGAGTTCAGCCAGCAGCGCATGCGCGATGCGGCAAGCCGCATCACCGTGCCCGTTATGCTGGTGCGGGGCAAAGCATCCGACGTGGTTACCGAGCCTGAAGTGCAGGAGTTCCTGCAGCTGATCCCTCACGCTGAGTATGTCGATATCGAAAAAGCGCGGCATATGGTGGCAGGCGATCGCAACGATATTTTCACCGAAGCGGTGACCGCGTTCCTGACGCCACTGCACCCCTGATAGCGGGCCGCAATGCCTGCACAACAATGCCGGAGAAGCGTTGTGCGCTATTCCTTACTGTTTGTCGTTTTACTGCTACCTTCCATCGTTCAGGCCAAGGAGCTGCTGTGGGGCGATACCCACCTTCACAGCCACTATTCGCCCGATGCCTATTTCGGCCAGAACTTTTCCGTTGGCCCAAAAACCGCCTATGACTTCGCCCGTGGGCTGCCCGTCATTCACCCGAGCACCCGCACCCGCGTGCAGCTGCAGACGCCGCTGGATTTCCTGGTCGTATCGGATCATGCCGAGAGTATGGGGGTGTTTCGCGCTGCGGTTGAGGGCAACATACCGGTTGATGACATGGGGCCGATCGATCGCTTTACCGCCTGGCTGGTCGGTAAGGTCATGGGCTGGATGATCAACGACCCCAGTTCAATCACCTGGTTCCTGAAATTTTCAACGGCACAGACCACCGACGTTGTCGAAGCGGCGAAACATCCGGCGAACCTGCCGATACCCGGCGCCGAGCTGGTCAGGAAAAACACCTGGCAGGAGATCATTGCGGCGGCTGATGCGGCCAATACCCCCGGGGAGTTTTCGGCGATTATCGGCTGGGAGTGGTCAGCGATTCCGGCGGGCTCCAACCTGCACCGCATCGTCATTACGCCAAACGATGCCAGCGTCGCTGGCCAGTTCGTGCCCTTTGCATCATCGCAAAGCAACTACCCGGAAGATCTTTGGCAGTGGCTGGATCAAACCTCGCGCGAAACCGGCGCCGAGTTTATTGCCATACCGCACAACTCGAATATCTCGCGTGGTTATATGTTTCCGGCCGAGCGAACCTTGCGTGACGAACCGATCAACCCTGAATGGCTGGCAATGCGCGAGCGCTTTGAGCGAGTCGTCGAGGCCACGCAGTTCAAGGGCGACTCTGAGGCAGACCCAACGCTCTCGCCCGATGACCCCTTTGCCGGCTTTGAGCGGTTCCCGCATTACCTGAAACCGGGTGTCGCCGACTACCGGCCCGAGCGCGGCGACTTTGTGCGCTCTGCGCTGCGCACCGGCCTGGAGCTGGAGCGGCAGTTTGGCACGAACCCCTACCGCTTTGGGCTAATCGGTTCTACCGACTCGCACACCGGGCTTGCAACGGCTGAGGAACCCAACTTCTGGGGCAAGTATGCCGATGAATCGCTGCCCGCAGAAAAATCGCGGCCCAGCGCGCACATCGACAAGATGGGCTGGTCGATGTCGGCCCAGGGCCTGGCCGCCGTCTGGGCCGAAGCAAATACCCGCGAGGCGATTTTTGCAGCCTTTCATCGCCGTGAGGTGTACACCACCACGGGTCCGCGCATCGCGGTGCGCGTGCATGCCAGTGACCGCTTTGTCGCGGGCGATGAAAACAATGCCGATATCGATGCGCTGACGGCGAACGCCGTGCCCATGGGTGGCGAGTTGCGTGAGCTGTCGGGGCCGCCTGCCTTGTTGATTCACGCGGCAAAAGATCCCAACAGCGCGCACCTGGATCGCATACAGGTGATCAAGGGCTGGCTCGATGGCGATACGACCTACGAAAAAATCTATAACGTCGCCTGGTCGGGCGAGCGCACCCTCGATGCCGCTGGACGCTTGCCGGCCGTTGTCGATACCGTGGACCCTGCGACTGCCCGCTACAGCAACGATGCGGGTGCGCCGGTGCTCTCGGCTGTCTGGCGGGATCCGGATTTTGACCCTGCGCAATCGGCGTTTTATTACGTGCGTGTGCTCGAGTTACCCACACCCCGGCATTCGCTGTTCGATGCCATTGCGCTGGGTATCGATCCTGCCGAAACTGGCCAGGCCATTTCCATCCAGGAGCGCGCGTACAGCTCACCTATCTGGTATGTCCCCACATCGGAGTAATTGCCCATGTCGCCGCTGCTTGGACGGTTTGCGTTAACGCTAGTCACTGCGGGTCTTTGCTGGTCCGCGCTGGCGAATACCAGTGAGCCACCGCCGGTAATCGAACTCACCACGGCGCCCGAGGGCGCGCCCAATGTGGTTTTGGTATTGCTCGATGATGTGGGCTTTGGTGCGGCGAGCACCTTTGGAGGCCCAGTACAGACCCCGGCCCTCGAAGCACTGTCGGACGACGGCCTGCGTTACAACCGATTCCATACCACGGCCGTGTGTTCGCCTACCCGCGCTTCGCTACTGACCGGCCGCAATGCCCACACGGTTAACGTGGGTGCGGTGCTCAACTCGGCCAATAGCTACCCCGGTTACCAGGGCATCTTGAAGAAAGAGGCAGCGACGGTCGCCCAGGTGCTGCGCCAGAACGGCTACAGCACCTCGGTATTTGGCAAATGGCATCTCGCGCCGATGTGGGAGTCTTCGCCCTCCGGGCCGTTCGAGCGCTGGCCGACGGGTGTTGGCTTCGAAAAATTCTATGGCTTTCTCGGTGGTGAGACCGACCAGTTTGAACCGACGTTGTATGAGGGCACGACACCGGTGATGCGGCCGGCCGGTGATGACTATCATGTCAGCGAAGACCTGGCCGACCAGGCGATACAGTGGCTGCGCACGCAGCGCGCGGCCACACCGGGCAAGCCTTTCTTCCTGTATTTTGCGACCGGTGCCGCGCACGCGCCCCTGCAGGTACCGCGGCAGTGGATTGACCAGTACCAGGGCCAGTTTGCCGGTGGCTGGGACCAGCTGCGCGAGGAGATTTTTGCCACCCAGAAACGCCTGGGGGTGATTCCGGCCGATGCGAAGCTGACGCCGCGACCGCCAGAACTACCAGCCTGGGACAGCCTGAATGCCGATGAGCAGCGCGTGGCCGAGCGGCTGATGGAGACCTTTGCCGGATTCCTGGCGCATACCGACGCACAGGTGGGTCGACTGCGCGACGAGCTGAAAGCTTCGGGCCAGTACGACAACACCATTTTCATTTACGTGGTGGGTGACAACGGCAGTAGCGGCGAAGGCGGGCCCATGGGCAGCATCAATTACATGGGCATGTTGCAGGGGCTGGGCGAGTCGTTGGCCACGCAGCTTGATCGCTTCGAGGATATCGGCGGCCCCGATAGTTACCCGCAGTACAACGCCGGCTGGGCCTGGGCGCTCGATACGCCTTTCCAGTGGGTCAAGCAGGTGGCCTCGCACCTGGGCGGTATGCGCAACCCGATGGTGGTGAGTTGGCCTGCGGGCATTGATGATGCCGGTGGCCTGCGCAGCCAGTTCTCGCACGTCAACGATATCGCGCCGACGCTTCTTGAGGCGGCAGGTATTGAACTGCCGCGTGAGGTCAATGGTTACGCGCAGTTACCGTTTGACGGTCGCAGCCTGTTGCCAAGCTTTGCCGATGCCAATGCGCCCGAGCACAAAACCACGCAGTTGTTTGAAGTCCATGGTCATCGCTCGCTATACCACGATGGATGGATTGTCTCGGCGCGGCACGACCGCATTCCCTGGACGGTGGGCCTGATGATGGGGCCGACACCCTTCGAGGATGATCGCTGGGAGCTCTATCATCTCGATGAAGATTTCAGCCAGGCGGTCGACCTGGCCGAGACCGAGCCTAAAAAACTCGCCCAGATGCGCCGGCGTTTTGAGAAAGAGGCCCGGCGCCTGGGCATCTGGCCGATTCGCAGCTCACTGGATTCGCGCACACCGATGCCCGACCTGCTCGCCGGGCGCAAGCAGTTTATCTACCAGGGCTCGGTTGTGGGAATTCCCGAGCCCTCCGCGCCACCAATCAAGCATCGCTCCTGGCAGCTTGAGGCAGCACTGAGCATAGGCGAGAAGCCGGGCAGGGGTGTTATCGCAACGATGGGCGGCACCGCGGCGGGCTGGTCGCTGTATCTCGACGCGCAAGGTGTGCCGGTGTTTGAGTACCGGATTTACGAGCTTGGAAAAATCAGGATCGCGGGTGATCGGCCCGTGCAGGGCAATGAAACCTTGCAGTTGGACTTTGACTATGACGGCGGTGGCTATTCAAAGGGCGGTACGTTTACGTTGCGCAACGGCGATACGGTTATCGGCAGTGAGCGGGTGGCAGCAACGCCGCTGGCCTATTATTCGATTGACGAGACTTTCGATGTAGGTATCGACACCGGCTCACCCGCGGGTGCCTATCCAGCCGGGGCTGCGCCGGGGTATGCGCTGAGTGGGGCCGAGATCCTGCAGCTACGCGTCAGTGTGGACTAAGCCGCTGTCCTGGGGCGGTTTGGGTAAGAGCGGTTTGCGTACAACCGGCCATAACAGCTCTTCGGCCCAGTGCAAGCGCGGTGAGATCGGCAGGCCAAACTTTTCCTGGCGTTTAACCGGCAGCTTGGCGGTGCCAAAAATAATGTCATAAAAAAAGAGCGTGACCGCATAGTTGCCGTTGGGGTGGGCCTGCTCGGCACCGTAGGCGTGATGCGCCTGGTGGGCGTCGGGCAGCGTGATAATGCGTTCCAGCACGCGCCACAGCGGTTCAGTACCCGGGAAGCGTTCGCGCAATACCAGGTCCCAGCGAAAACTGAGATGGGTTCCTACATTCACCAGGTAGGTAATCAGCGAGGCGGCGAGAAATGCCTCGACGTGACCGAGGTACATGACGACTGTGCCTATCCAAGTTTGCGGTACGATCATAGGCCAGAATATGTTGTAGCGGTAGATCAGTGTCGCATTCATATCCATGCCGGAGTGATGGGTGCGATGCAGCTTCCACAGCCAGCGCCACTCGTGCGCAAAGCGGTGCACCCAGTAATGGCAAAGCTCGTTGAGCGGGAATACGATGGCGAACACCAGCCAGGGCGAGATATGCGACAGCGACCCGGCCTGGTTGGGGAGCGCGCTGGTCATCACCGCTGCGCCAATGCCAGCGACAATCACACCGCTGACAATTGGCTGGGTAAAAAAGGTAGCAACGTTGTATAAGAGATCTTTTTTGGTACGTCTTGCGGCCTGGATACGACCGGCGATGATTTCTGCCGTCATAGCCAGCGCGAACGCGCCGATCATGACTACGATAAAATGCTGCCTTTCAAATTCCATACTGATATCGCGCGCAACAGGGCTAGTCAGGGACGGACATCGGCATCAGCGGCAGGTCCTGCTCGGGCATACCGCCAAAGGCCACGGCGCCCCGCGACATGCCGTTGAACAGCAGTAGGGCGGTCGACAGGTGCACGATCTCTTCCTTGCTGAACGTCTCGCGCAGTTGCTGTTTTAATGCGTCGCTCATGCCGCCCGGGTTGTCGAGATAGTGGTCGGTAAACTGCAGGATCAGTTTTTCCCGCTCGCTCAGGGCGCTGTCGGCGTAGTCGTCGTCGATCTGGCCAATCTTGCTTTCATCGAGCCCAGCCTCGGTAGCAATGTCGTAGCGCGCCGCCTTACAGTAGACGCAGTTGACCTTGCGCGCATTGCGCAGCCGCATCAGTTCGAGTTCAGCCGCATTCAGCGGCCCGTCGAACCAGACGGCCTTGTTGAGGCTCACATAGGGCTCAAGCGTTTCGGGCACCAGGCCAAGCGTCGAGTCGCGCAGTACATTGCCCGTTGGCTGGTGGTCGGCGGGGAGAGAGACGCGGGGTTTACCCATAGTGATGTTCTCAGCGTTCCAGTGGGTTTGCCAGGCTAGTCATCGAGCAACATGCCCAGTCGCGTAGTGGCGTAGAACACGCCAAGCGCCTGCACGAGCGCAACCAGGCCTGCATCGCCGAAGTGCTGTTTCACCGCTTCAGCCTGCTGGTCGGTGATGGCGCTGACATCCATTGTGTAAACCTCGGTGAAGGCCAGGCATGCCCGTTCGGCATCGCCAAAGCTGTCATCGCGGTTCCAGTTGGCCAGTGCTTCGCGTTGCTGTGCCGGTATATCGATTGTGCTGCGCTCAAATTCGGACGCGTTCTGGTGGAGCTGCGCTATGCGCAGCCGGCACAGTTCCAGTACGGAAGCGGGTAACTGCGGCAGCTCCCAGAAGCTGTTGTAAAACGGGTCGAACTTATCGCCAATGACAGGCAGTTCGGCCAGTATATTGCGCCAGTGTTGTTGGGGTGACAGCCAGCTCATTGCACTACAGTGTTCTGGTTTAACGGGGTAAATTGTCTGGAGCTGGGATTGTACCCGTGTTCAACATCGCCGCGCCGAAGAGCGACACATCTTAACGAAGAGTAATCCGCCGGCGAGCAGCCAGGGCAGCCAGCCTGCGAGCATCGGGATCTCGAGGTCAGCGATAAAGGGCAGGGTGCCGCTGGCGACCTCATCCCCATCGGAGACGCCATCGCCATCGGTGTCGGGGTTGGCCGGGTCAGTAGCGATGCCACCAAAACAATACAGGTGTCGCTGCGTGGAGCAGTCGGAGGGCGCTTCAACGATCCAGTTCGATGAAGATGCTTCGCTTAAGCCTGTCATAGCCTGCACGCCCGATGCTGCCGACGTCCAGTCGCTACAATCGCCACTGCTATCGGCCCGGCCGTTGACCTGGGTTCCTGTCCACACCTGGTCTTCTACCAGTATCTGGTTCGCACTCAGGTTGGGCGATTCAGCAAGGTCTCCATCGGTCAAATCGACCCGCGAGTTCGCAATCCATTGCCCATCTGTGCGGCGGTAGGGCCTGTCTTCAACGCGATCAATGGCATCGACCGTGTCGGTGGACAGCCAGGCGACATAGTCACCGGGCAAGCCGGCGGCTTTGGCGCGCAGCGTGCAAAGCGCGTCTGCACCCGCTAGCCCGCCCAGATTGCCATCCTGGGTTGAGGCGGTAACAAACATCGTACCGCTGAGCTCTTCCCGGTCGTTCAGACCGTCACTGTCCTGGTCCGCCGTGTTGGGGTCGGTCAGGAAGATAGCGACTTCCTCGCCATCGAGAAGGCCGTCGCCATCGCTGTCCGGATTACCAGGGTCAGTGCCGCTGTCGAGCGGCGTGTTGAAGCTGCCCGTATTGGTCTCGCCAATGTCAGGCAGCCGGTCGAGATCGAGATCATGGTTGAACAGGTAGATCGCACCCGCATCGGTGGCCAGCTGGTCTTCAGCCAGTGCGCCAACCATGGCGGTCTGGTTATCAATATCTACCCCGAAGCCGAAACTGTCGCCATTTTGCTGGTCAATCGCACGCAAAATATCGAGCTCGCTCCAGAGGCCAGCATTGCGTTGGAAAATATAGACTCGCCCGTCTTCGGTAAAACCGGTCGGATGGGTTGGGTGAGGGTCGAGCGTGCTCACCAGTGCGAGATCACCATGCAGCGTAACGGCCGCACCAAACTCATCGTCGACCTTGCGATCTGAAGCCAGGATCTTCTGAGACTGTGTCCAGACATTGGCGCTACGGCCGAAAACGTAAAATGCGCCCGTGTCGCCGCCTGCACCATCGTGTTTGCGGGCGCCTACCAATGCCGTGTCGCCTTCGACGGCAACGCCAATACCGAATTCGTCTCCGGCAGCGGTGTCGAAGCCAGCGATTTTTTGCTGCTGACTCCAGCTGCTACCCACCCGTGTGAAGATGTAGGCTGCACCTGCATCGCTTCCCGCTGTATCTTCCAGATAGGCGCCAACAATTACGGTGTCGGCCGAGATATCGACGACCAGGCCAAACTGGTCTTCTGCCTGCGCATCCGCTGCTGTCAGTTTTTGTTGCTCACTCCAGGTGCCAGCGGTACGGGTAAACACGTAGGCAGAGCCAGAGTTACTCCCCGATTCATCGGACTCGAATGCACCCAGCACCAGGCTGTCTCCGTCAATGGCGACCTGGTAGGCAAAGCGGTCGCCCGCGCTGGTGCTGCTGCTCGTCAGCTTTTGCTGTTCGCTCCAAACAGTACCACTTTCTGTGAACACGTACGCTGCGCCAGTACCGCTAAGGCCAGGTCGGTCGCCGCCGTCGGCGCCAACAATCAGCGTATCGCCCTGCAACGCCAGGCTGACACCAAAGTTATCGAGCACGCCTGCATCGCTGGCCGTCAGTATCGCGTGTTGGGTCCAGACGCCGGAAACCCTGCGAAAAATGTTGACGGACCCTGTACCACTATTTCCCAGCAAGCTGCCCGCTGCGGCCCATTCCCCATCGACAGCAACCGAGATGCCAAACAGCTCGGTCATTGCACCATTGAAGTTGATGCGTTTTTGCTGAAGCGGAGAATCAGTCAGGATGTTGGGGTTGGTACCAAAGCTCACCTCGAAACCGTCGTTGGCGTCATCGCCGTCGGTGTCGGCATTTGCCGGGTCGCTTCCCGTATCCGCTGGCGATACGAACGTACCGGTGTTGGTTTCGACCGAGTCGTCCAGCCCGTCGGCATCGCTATCCATCGCCAGGGTGCTTATCGGAAGTACGATCGTGGCTGCGAGCAGCAGCAATAGTGAGTAGCGGGTGGACATCGCGGCCCCCTTCATTTTTATCATAATCTGACCAGGCGATAGCCTAATCAAATCGGGGTTTGGGTGCCTTACGAATCGCCTAAAATAACGAAAATTTTACCTTTAAGGCTACTTTTTCTGGTCGCTGGCACCATGCCATGGCATGACGGCGTCAACCAGCCTGCCACTGTGCCTGGCCTCGCGATACCAGCTTGCTGTTCGTGCCAGCCCTTCGGCCAGGGTGACTTCGGGTTGCCAACCCAGGGTCTCGCGCGATTGTGCGACATTGGCGCGACGCACCACCTCGGCGTGGCGCTCCTGCAGCGCGCCGAACTGCGGTGTGATGTCAGGGTTGGTAGCGGCCACCAGTTGTTTGACCACGCCCGCTACCGTTTCGAGCTCGCCAGTACCGACATCAATGCTGGCGCCATCGATGCCATCGGCGATACCCGCGCATAGCATGGCATTAACGACATCGTCGATATATATCCAGTCGACTTCGCGCGCGCCGCTTGAGAGGCTGGGTGCTTCACCCTCAAGCGCCTGCAATATGACATAGGGCACCAGTTTTTTCAGGTCGCGCTGGCCCGGGCCGTAAACCATAAACAGCCGCAGGTTCACGACCGGCAGTTTGTAGAGTGAATGGAACATGCGCGCATAGGCCGTCGATGCCATCTTGGCGGCGGCATAGGGCGAGGAGGGCAGGTACTCACCGTCTTCCACCACGGGCTCTTCGAGTGAACCGATGTTGACGAAGCGTTCGATGCCAGTGCGTTGTGCGGCGGTGAGTAAGTGCACGGTGCTGGCGAGATTGGCTTCCATCGCCGGGACAACGGCCGAGATATCCCGTGAGCCACTCACATAGCTTGCCAGGTGAAAGATGACCTGCGGCTGAGTCGTCGCGAGAAGCGCATCCACTGCCTGCTCATCAGCCAGCTCGCACTGGTGCCAGTGAAGCGAGCCGGCGGGTTGCGCGCTGCGCGATACTGCGTGCACAGTAGCGCCGGCCTCGAGCAGTCGCTGGCATAGCTGCGCGCCAATGAAGCCGCTGGCGCCGGTCACCAGGGTGGTCTTGCCCTGGTATTGCGTGAAGCGGTCGGGCATCTGCGGGGCTCATTCAGTGGATGGTTTTTCAATAATAGCAGTTCACGCCCTGGACAACTGTATGGATTTGGCAAGTAAAATGGCAGCTACAGCTATTCACTCGATGCGGCCGGCGTGAGTGAATGACAACCGGTTAAAGGTAGATTGACTGCAGGCATCGATATGACCGGATCACGCGAGGTACCCCAGGCGGGCTGGGTAAACAATATCAATACATTGGGTCGCCACCTCGATGCGGCCTCGATCGTCCCTCTCCAGGTCGAGGATATGCTGCGTACAGCCAGTGCCCAGACCGGGCTGGATGACTACGGTGATGATGGCTTTCGCGAAGCGCTGGCGGCGCTGGTTGACTCGCTGAACGATGAGGCGCAGCTGCACCTGGTTGGGCGGATCATCGCCCGTACCGAGATCAGCCGGCTGCTGCAAAGCCGTCTTGCGATTGTTGACGCCGAAAAGCAGCACCCCGGTATTCACGATGAGGAGATCGTCGAGCCGCTGTTTATTGTGGGTATGGGCCGCACCGGATCGTCAATTCTCTATGAGTATTTCATGCAGGATCCGGCGCATCGTGCGCCCGTTGCCTGGGAGAAGAAACTGCCCGCACCGCCGCTGGACCCCGCCAGCGCCGAGGCCGATGCCACCGATCGCATCGAGTGGATCGAAGCTGAAACTGCGCTCATGTACGATGTCGACGAAAGCCTGATGTCCAAGCACGAGGCGCACGCCCGACTGCCTGAGGAATGCTCGCAGCTGATGGCCCACGAGTTCATGAGTGGGCACTTTTTTAGCCGTAACAATGTGCCTGGCTATGCCCTGTGGAATGCGATGGCCGATGTGCGCCCGGCACTGAACATGCACAAGCGCATCCTGAAGATACTGCAGTGGCGCGATAGCTCGCCTCAAAAGCCGCGCTGGATCCTCAAGTACGGTGGCCACATGGGTAAGATGCCTGAGTTGTTTGAGACCTACCCCGACGCCAAAGTCATTCATACCCACCGCGACCCGGCCGTCGTGGTGCAGTCGATGACCAGCCTGATTGCCAGCCTGCGGCTGATGCGCAGTGATGTGTTCGATGCCCAGGCATCGGCCGAGATGCTCAACGCAGGTATGGCTCGTGGTCTTGAAAAGTTGATTGCCGAGCGCGAGCAGGGTGTGATTCCGGCGGCGCAGATTGCAGACATTCACTTTGCGCAGCTGATGGCGGATACCACCGGCACCATTGAGGCGGCGTACCGGCAGCTGGATATGCCGTTCACTGCAGAGGCCAAAGCCGCCATCGAGCAGTACATGCAGGCCAGGCCGCGCAGCAAGCATGGCAAGCACGTCTACGCCTATGCCGATGCCATTGATATCGAACGTGAAAAGGCGCGATTTGCAGCCTATATGGATCACTACCGGGTAAAGAAGGAGGCCTGATCAGTGCGACTGTTTTGCAAGGTCACCCGAGCAGCCAGGCCCTGGTTGCTCTTCGCCCTGTTTCTTTCCGGGAGTTCTGCCATGACCCAGGCCAACGCTGAATACGATGCCCAACCGGGCTACCCCATGTCATCGCGAGAACTTGCCAGCGGCACCGACGCGCTGTTACGCAAGGCCTGGGACGATATGCTCGCCCAGTTTGCACTGGCGCGCGAGGCGATCGACGACCCCGATCTGTACGTGCCGCCGGCGAGTGATCGCAACCGCGCTGAAGGCTATCGCTACCTGCTGGGTTATGTGTATGCAGCCTTCGAGCGCGCCTTTTTTGAAGACCCCGAGTTTCCGTATTTTCGCCGGGCTATCCCGCCGCACAGTAAATCGACCATTGATAACACCGACAATCTCTACCTGAGCGCGCGCATTGACGGCAGCGCAGCCTACCGCTTGACCGGGCGCGCCTACAACCACGCACACTGGCGCGGCGGCCCCCGCGCTGACGTCGCACGGCTGGCGCCCCAGTATGTGATCTTTACCACCATAACGCAGTATTCTGGCGACCCGGGCTCGATGGCCGGTGCCGGGCCCCGCGTCAAGTCTGACGTCGGCCATATCGATTCCTACGATATTGCGATCGATAGTGACGGTTACTTCGAGATACTGATCGCGCCGAGCCGACCCAGGGGCTTCAAGGGCAACTTTATTCCCGGCCAGGTCAGCAAGGAAGTGCAGGGTGAAACGATTGAGTTTACCGCCAACTACCTGATCGGGCGCGAACTGTTCGGTGACTGGGAGCGCGAGTATCCGCTGGAGCTTTACCTTGAGAAGATTGGCAACGAGGGCCTGAAGCCGCCGCCGCTGACGCCTGAGGTTGCGGCGGAGCGCATGCGACGCCTGGGTACCCTGGTCAACAACCAGATGCGCTACTGGAATGAATTCTACGTCAAGCTACTGAACCCCTATGGTGACCAGCCCGGTGAGCGGCCCACATTCCAGAAACGCAATGACATTAACCAGCCGATGTTTACCCAGGCCACCACCGGCGGGCAGGCCACCAACGCCTATGGCTCGGGCATATACGAGCTGGCCGAGGGCGAGGCGTTGATTATTGAAGACCATATTCCGGCCGACGAGCCTCCCGTCTATACCGGCTTTTCACTGTCAAATTACTGGGGCGAGTCCTACGACTATGAAACCCATGTCACCAGCCTGAATGACTTCCAGGCACAACCCGATGGCGATGGCGTGGTACGCTACGTCCTTGCGCATCGCGACCCTGGCCTTGCCAACTGGCTGGATACAGCGGGGCATCCAGAGGGGTATATGAGCCGGCGTTGGGCTTATCATGAGCCGCCGGTTACCCTGCCCAGGGTGGTGGTTCGAAAGGTGCCGTTCGATAAGCTGATGGAGCACCTGCCGGCCGATACGCGGCGAGTCACCCCCGCGCAGCGCAAGCAGCAAATCCAGGCGCGCCGTGAACATGTGCGGCGACGTTACCGCGAATCCTGATAGCCAGTGGAGCACAGTATGAGTCATTTGCAGGGCCGAGTCGTTATTGTTACCGGAGGTGGCGGAGGCTTTGGTCGTCTCGTCTCACAACTTGCGGCGGCACGTGGAGCGAAAATTGCCGTGGCCGATATCGACCTCGACGCTGCCGAAGAAACGGTGGCCCTGATTGAAGAGTTTGAAGGCGAGGCGTTCGCGCAGCAGGTTGATGTCGTTAACTTCGATGACCTGGCTGCGCTTGCGAACAGCGCGCTGGAGCGCTACGGCGCCATCGACATAATGGTCAATAACGCCGGTACGATGCCGCTGTCCTACGTCGCCGACCACAATGTGGCGCTCGATGCCTGGCACCGCTGCATTGACATTAACTTTAAGGGCGTGCTCAACGGGATGGCGGCCGTGCACGATGCGATGATCGACCAGGGTCGCGGGCAGATCATCAATATGTCGTCCATTTACGGCAACTACCCGGTCAAGGGCGCTGCCATTTATGGCGCCACCAAGGCTGCGGTGAACTTTCTATCGGAATCACTGCGACAGGAATCGCAGGGCAAGATCAAAGTCACGACGATTCGCCCGACCGGCGTGCCAACGACGGGGCTGGGTGCCGGTGTCATTAACGGCGACGCCATTGCCGGTATTCTCGGTGATGGGGGCGATGAGTTCATGGAGCGTTTTGCCGCGATTATGGGCGGCGAGTACCCGGAGGAGTGGACCGACGTCGAAGACATTGGCTACTTTTCGCTGGCGCCTGAAGAGCTGGCCGAGCAGATTATTTACGCGATGGACCAGCCCTGGGGTGTGTCGATCAGCGACCTGACGGTGCGCGCCAGCGGCGACATGTACATGATCTAGTCGCTACAGCTGTTTTTCAGGGTCGCCCATCACGGCCAGGATTTTCAGCAGGCGATGACGCGTCAGCACGCGCGGCAACAACAGCATCAACCGATTCACCCAGCCGGTCACCAGCACCGCCTTGCCGCGGCGCTGCAGTGCCTGCATTGCTTCACTCACGACATCTTCGGTCGATTGAAACATCGCTGCCGGCATCTTGCTGCCGTCGGCCTCACCGCCTGTGGCGTTGGTAATGAACTCGGTACGGGTCAGGCCGGGGCACAGGGCCATGACGTACACGCCGCGCTCCCGGTGCTCTTCCCACAGGCACTCTGAAAACGCAATGCTGAATGCCTTGCTGCCACTGTAAATGGCCTGCGCCGGGGTCGGCATAAAGCCGACCACTGAGCTGACATTCACCAGTGCATCGCCGGCCTGGGACTGGCTTAAAAATGCGTGCGACAGCGTGACGACCGATTCGCAGTCAACGGCAAACAGGCCGCGCTGTTTCTCGGCCGGGCTGCTGTAGAACGGGTCGAAGGAGGTCAGGCCAGCATTGTTCACCAGCAGGTGCAGGTGTTGCTCGCCGATTTTGTCACAGACCTTTTGCTGGCCCTCGGCGCTCGAGAGGTCGGCGACCACGTACTCGTGATCATCGCCGTCAAGCTCGGCAACCAGGCGCTGCAGTTTATCTTCGCTACGTGCTACGCCAATAACCCGGTAACCGGCTTTGGCGAGTTGTCGCGCGAACTCGTAACCAATCCCTGAACTTGCGCCGGTGACCAGCGCGCTGCGCTGGTTCATGCCTGGCTGGGCGGGTTGTTTTGCATTTCGAGTATGGTCTCGGCTTTCACTCGCTGTACCAGCAACCACATCCCCCCGATTGCGGCCGCCGGACTGAGTACCGACCACTGCAGGTTGAGCCCGACAAACTTCAGCCAGAATCCCAGTGGCCCGTCCTCAATATTGCGGAAGTCGACCAGTATTTCACCCAGGTAAATGACCGCGGTATTGCCGTAGAACGCCCCCCAGTTGGCCAGCACACACATCGTCAGTGCCGTTTTGTAGTAGCGGCCCTTGGCGATCAGCCAGGCTGCAGCGATTTCAAAGAAGCCAAAATGCGAGAGCATCGCTTCATGGGCCAGTTGCGCTTCGTGAGGCCGCATGTATCGCGTATCGGCAACAGCGTACAGCCACCACGGCCAGAAGAACCATTCATCCGGTTGCAATTCAGAGCCGAGGTTGTAGAGGTAGGGGATCTTCATATAGACCACCGGCAGTTCCCAGAACAGTTCTGCACAGCCGCTGGTGATCAGCCAGACCAGCAGAAACTCGTGCCACTTCTCGGCCATGGTGCGCTTTTCACCTTTATTGTCGACAAAGGCAAACAGCGCCGCCCAATACCCCAGGAACAGGCTGACCGACACGTATTTGTCGGCGGGCATCGGCTCGATGATACCCAGCGCGATAAGCAGCCAGGCGCTCATAAAGGCGCCGGGAATCATGATCGCCGAGGCGATGTAGGCGGCCTTGCGGATATTGAAGCCGTCGCCAGCGTAGGGTGCGGCGCCCCAGGTGAGGCCGGCAGTGCGGGCAATTGAGTCGGTGTTCATGCGAAGCTCCTGTGACAGGGTGGCTGGCGTTGAAAACGGGGCCGATCATATCACTGCTGGTGGCGGCTGGCGTTGGCATAGCTCGCCAGGTTTCCTGAGCTTTTCGATATTGGGGCGCTATGGTTTTGCCAGTCTTTGGTTGGCCTGGATTGATGTTGCGTCCGTAGCCGGGTGGGGCCTGTGGCGATTGGGGGAAACGCTACGAGTTCATCCGTGAACGCTCAACGGCCGCGTCCATGCGGCCGATGTTCCCCCAATCGCCACAGGCCCCACCCGGCTTCGATTGCGCAGCGCATTGAGCTGTGTGGGGGTAAGACAGAGGTAGGAATGCGTCTAAGCGGAAGCTTGACGAGTTGCCCTGAGTCTTTAAAAAAAGCCCAGGGTAGTCAGGGGGTTTGGATATGCGTTGTAAGGAACATCGGCCGCATGGACGCGGCCGTTGAGCGTGCATGGATGCCATCGACAGCGGTTCCTTGCAACGCGTATCCAGAGCCCCTGACGGGTCCAGCTCTAAATCTACAAAGACCCTGACGGGCCCAGCACTGATAAAACGAAACAGTCAGCGCCTGAATAAGGCTGTAGCGATTCCTGAGGCTTACTGGCTATGTTGATGGGTGCTAATCAAGCTTGCCCTCGAAATCGCTGGCCGCATGGCGCTCAACGAGCTGCTTTTCATCCGGCCCCCAGGCGCGATTCACGATCATGCCGCGGCGCAGTCCGGGTCGCTCGCCGAGCAACTCCGTCCAGCGTTTTACATGGGTATAGCTTTCGACATCGAGAAACTCGCCAGCCTCGTACAGTAAGCCGCGCACCAGGCCGCCGTACCAGGGGTAAATCGCGATATCGGCAATGCTGTAGTGCTTGCCGGCTATGTACTCATTGTTGGCCAGCTGCTTGTCGAGGACGTCGAGCTGGCGCTTGACCTCCATCGTGAAGCGGTCGATCGGGTACTGCATCTTATAGGGCGCGTAAGCGTAGAAGTGCCCGAAGCCACCGCCGAGATAGGGCGTTGCGCCCATCTGCCAGAACAGCCACGACAGCGCCTCGGCGCGGCTTGAATCGGTGGGCAGCAACTGCCCGAACTTTTCAGACAGGTACATCAGTATTGCGCCCGATTCGAAAACGCGCGTCGTGGGCTGTGTGCTGTGATCGGCCAGCACAGGAATTTTTGAATTCGGGTTCAGTGCGACAAAGTCGCTGCCAAACTGCTCGCCGTCGCCAATGTTGACGAACCAGGCATCGTACTCGGCATCACTGACACCCAGCTCGAGTAACTCCTCGAGCATGATGGTTGTTTTCTGGCCGTTGGGGGTCGCCAGCGAATAGAGCTGGAAGGGGTGTTCGCCAACCGGCAGTGTTTTGTCGTGTGTGGCGCCAGAGATCGGGCGGTTAATCTTGGTCCAGTTGCCGCCGTCCTGAGCCTCCCATTTCCAGACTTTGGGTGGTTGGTATTCGTCTTGCTGGCTCATTACATTCCCCTGTGTGTGCTGTGCGCTTAGAATACACCAGCGCTGGCAGGCTGGCACTGACCAAACACAATGCAAGCCTGCCCGAAGTATTGCAATAACAGGCGAGGAGACCCGCAGATGAGCGATAACGCACAGGCACTACTGATCGAGCGACAGCAGCAGGTGCTGGTGGCACGCATCAAGCAGTCGCCGATGAATCCGATTGGCGTCGCGCAGGTGGCGGCACTCAACGCACTGCTCGATGACATGGCAGCCGATGACAGCGTGAGGGCCATCGTGATCCGTGGGGCCGACCCTGCCGAAAGCGGCAGGCCAACGCATTTTTCGGTGGGCGCAAATCTCAAGGAGGCCGACGCTGCGGCCGAGGCAGGGCCAAAGGCCTTTGTCGCCCAGCGCATCGCCCTGTTTAATCGTATCGAGGCCTTCGAAAAGCCGGTGATCGCAGCGATCGAGGGTTATTGCCTGGGCGGTGGCCTTGAGCTGGCCATGTCCTGTCACCTGCGAATTGCCAGCAGCATGGCGCAGCTGGGGCTGCCTGAAATAGATCTTGGTGCCGCACCGATGTGGAGTGGGGCGGCGCGCGTGCTCCGACTGTGCGGCCGCGGTGCGGCGCTGGAGTTACTGTTGCGCGGGCAACGTGTCGACGCTTCGCGTGCGCTGCAGATGGGCCTGGTCAATGAGGTCCACGAAGCTGCTCAGTTCGACCAGGCGGTGGATGCACTCGCGCAGGAGCTTGCCGAGAAGGCGCCGCTGGCAATGGCCGCCATTATTCGCGTGATCAACCACAGCCAGGATCATGACATTACGGCCGCGCTGGATTATGAACTTGATGCGTTCAGCGCGCTGGCAGGCACCAAAGATAATATCGAGGGTGTCACCGCGCTGTTTGAAAAGCGCAAGCCGGTGTTTGTCGGCGAATAGCGCAGGTCACCGCTGCTGGGTGAGCAACTGGCAAATGAGTTGTTCCAGCGCCTGCAGTTCCAGCTGTTCAAACTGTTTGCGCTGTTTGCCGCCGGGGTTTACCTCATCAGCCATGCCCCGCAGCGTTGCGAACAGTAGTCGAAGCGCAATCGTGCGGGTGGTTTCATCGATGGATTCATCACGCAGCAGCTGGTGCCAGAAGCGCGTAATCTTTTGCTGCCAGTCGACCAGCTGCTTCTGACCGTCAAAGGACGAGTTGGGATCGCGCCCGGCATTGCGATGAATGGCGATACTGACCCGGTACTCGGCACCATTCACCAGTTTCCACAGGGTATCGATCAGGTGCCGGATCTTTTGCTGTAAGTCACCCTCTACGGGCTCGGCTGCGCGCAGTCGCTGCTCGAACTGCTCAAAAATATGGCTGCTGATCGCCTCGAGCAGGCCATCCTTGTCGCCGAAGTGATACTGCAGCACACCCCAGCTGACCCCGGCGCGCTCGGCAATGCGATTGGTGTTGGCCGCGTAAAAACCCTCCTCGTAGATCAGCGAGATTGCAGCTTCAATGACCCTGAGCCGGGTGGCTTCGCGCTTGCTCAGGGTTGGCTTGGCGGGGTGGGTGGCAGGCACCGTCTGGCTCCTGGGGCGATATCGCCGTTAAACAAAATATAGTTGCAACTATATTTAGTATCTCATACTATCTGGCGCCAGGTACAGTAAAAACACACTGAGGGGTTTAACCATGGCTGCCTATTCCCGCGAAGAGATGGAAGAAATGTTCAAGCGCTGGCTTGAGGTGAACGACAGGGCCGAGCGCGAGGGCAACTGGCGTTGCCTGGCCGATATGTTTACCGATGATGTGCGCTACGGCTGGGAGACGCCCAACGGCAAGTACGAGTATGTCGGTCGCGAGACGGTGCGGGAAACCTGTGTGGGTGCAGCGATGGATCCCTACAAGGGCTGGACTTACCCGTACGAAAAAATTGTCATCGATGAAACACGGGGTGAGGCCTTCGCAACCTGGTGGCAAACCCCGCCTGGCGCACCAAAACGCGCTGACGGCAGCGAGATGAAAGTCATCGGCGCCTCGTGGTTCAAGTACGGTGGTAATTACCAGTGGAGCGAACAGTTTGACCTGTACGACTACACCAATATCACCAACCTGATCAAAGAGTGCGTTGAGACCGGTGTGCTGAAAGAAATGCCGAAGATGTCATCTGAGCAGGTTGAGGGCAGCTGAGCATGAGCCAGGGCGCTGCGAGTGAGCTGAAGCAACCCCCCAAAGTCAGCGGAGAGAAACCCCAGATCGGCCACATGGAGGAATTCAACGTTAACTTCGCTGAATTCCTGATGCGCTGTCACGCTGAGTGCGGCGAACTGGCCGAGTACAACATGGGTGGCCAGCAGACTGTGCTGATGAGCGGGCCCGAAGCCCAGGAGGCTTTCCTGAAAGGACTCGACAAGCAGCTCAGCCGCGCTGCTGCCTACCAGGCCACAGTGCCGGTCTTTGGCAAGGGTGTTATTTTCGATGCGCCGCCCGATCGCATGAAAACCCAGCTCAAGATCCAGGTCGATGCGCTGCGTTACCAGAACATGAAAAGCTACGCGACCATCATCGCCAAAGAGGTCGAGGACTGGGTCGCCGGCTGGGGGGATGAAGGTGAGCTCGATTTCCTCGATGAATTCACCCGCCTTACGCTGCACACGGCGACACACTGCCTGCTCGGTGCAGATTTTCGCTACCGCATGACCGAGGAGTTCAAGCGACTCTACCACGACCTGGAAAAGGGCCTGCAGGCCATCGCATTTGTCGACCCCTATATGCAGCAGCCCATCTTCGAGGCGCGCGACAAGGCGCGGGAGCGCCTGCAGGAGCTGATTACCGAGATCGTGGTCGAGCGGCGAGAGCAGGCCGGGTCGGGCACCGTCTACGGCGATGCGCTCGAAACGTTTATGTCGGGCACCTATGCCGATGGCAGCGGCCTGACCGAGAATGAAATTACCGGCCTGGTGATTGCCACGATGTTCGCCGGCCACCATACGAGCTCGGGTACCGCAACCTGGGCACTGGTCGAGTTTGCGCGGCAGCAGCATGCGACCACGGAAGTGCTCGCTGAACTGGATGAGCTGTTCGGCGATGGCCGCGAGCTCGACTTCGATTCGCTGCGTGAGATTCCGAGGCTGGAGGCCTTTGTCGAGGAAGTCCTGCGTCTGCATCCGCCGCTGGTGCTGCTGATGCGCCGCGTCATTGAGGATATCAACTACAATGGCACCCTGATCGAGGCTGGCAAGACGGTTGCGATCTCAACCTACGGTTCGCATCGCAATCCCGATTACTTCCCCGAGCCTGGGCGCTTCGATATTCACCGCGACAAGCCCGATACGCTCTATGCCTATATTCCCTTCGGCGGCGGGCCGCACAAATGCGCTGGTAATGCCTTTGCGCTGATGCAGTTGAAGGCCATATTTGCAGCCCTGCTGACCCGTTACGAGTTCGAGCTATCCGACCCGGATGACAGCTACCAGGATGACTTTTCTGCGTTGGTGTTGAAGCCCTCAGCACCGTGCAGGCTTCGCTACCGCCGACGTGCAAAGGCCTGACGCGATGAAAGTGATCGTTGATATCGAGTTGTGCCAGGGCCACAGCGTTTGCCTGGGCGAGTGCCCCGAAGTCTTTAACGTCGTTGAGGTCGATGATGGCTACCCGCAGGTCGTCGTGCTCAATGACAGTCCCGACGAGTCGCTGCGCGACAAGGTCACCGCGGCGGCAAAATACTGCCCGAACGATGTCATTACGATCGTTGAAGAATAGCGACTGATGCGCGTTCTGGTGACAGGCGGTACGGGTTTTGTCGGCTCGCACGTCGCGCGCGCGGCCCTGGCGGCGGGCCACGAGGTATCGCTGCTGGCCAGGAATATCGACAAGGCGCGCACCTGGTTTTCGCAGTGGCCGGATGCCCAGCCCACGTACGTGCAGGGCGATATCACCGATGCCGCCAGTGTGAATGCGGCAGTGCAGGGCGCCGAAGCCGTCGTGCACTGCGCTGCAGCAACCCCGATCAAGGCCGACAGTAACCAGCAAATCCACAGTGCCAACGTCGATGGCACCCGGCACGTCGTCGAAGGGGCATTGGCTGCTGGCGTAAAAAGCGTGGTCTGCCTGTCGAGTCTGACAGCCATATTCAATACCGATGCCAGCAAGGTCACCGCCGATGCAGAGCCCGTGGGGTCTTCCATGCCCTATGGGCAGAGCAAGGTCGAGGGCGAGCGCTACCTGCGAAAACTGCAGGCGCAGGGTGCACCTGTCGCCATCGTCTACCCGGCCGCAATCATCGGGCCAGATGACCCGGCGCTGAATGATACGTTTATCGCACTTAAATACCGGCTGGAGCAGGGGTTTCGCATTTTTACCGGCGCGGGTATGCAGCATATCGATGTACGAGACCTCGCCAGCCTGATTGTGGCCCTGGCCGGAAACAGGGAAGCCGGGCGCTACCTTGCGCCGGGTCACTACCACGGCTGGGACGAGATCGCTGCTATCATCGAGGCCGTCAGTGGTGCGCAGTTGAACAAAATTCCGGTGGCGGGATGGAAGTTGCGTATGGTGGGCAGGGTGATGGATATCATTCGGCTGTTTAAAACGGTCGACTCGCCGATTTCTGCCGAGACGATGCGCTATGCGACCTTGTGGCCCAACATAAAAAACACCGAAGCGTTTGAGCGTTACGGGATTACGTTGCGGAGCAACAGGGAGTCGTTTGCCGATTCGTTACGCTGGATGATTGAGGCCGGGCATCTTGACGCTGCGGATTTTCCGCTTTTGGGCGAGAGTCCGTAGCCGGTAAAGCGGTTGATTTGCCAGGGAATCGCTTTTCAGCATCCATGCTCGCTCAACGCCCGCATCCGTGCGGGCGATGTTCCCTGGCAAATCAACCGCCTTACCAGCTTCGACTTCTGAAAGTACGGGAAGTACGATGGGCGTAGACGTTACAGTGGCTGATGGTCATATCGCCTTGCAGGGAACATCGGCCGCATGGACGCGGCCGTGAGCGTGCAGGACGCATCAAAGCGTTTCCCTGCAAGGCGATATGAGCGTCGGCCACGGGCTATCTGCACAACCCTGCAGCCACCGGTGCATGAGAGGATCAATCGATGAAATTCTGGCAATCACTGGCCTTCGTAGAGCTCGACCAACTGGTCGAACTCGCGCAATTCTGCGAAGCGCTCGGCTTCTACGGCGTCAGCTACGGCGATCACCTGGTCACGACCAAGGAGCAAATCGACCAGTACCTCTACACCGATGATGGGAATATCCTCTGGAACCCCGACACCCACTGGCCCGACCTCTGGGTTGCAAGCGCAGCGTTGGCCCAGGTGACGAAAAAACTGCGCTTCCTGTCGACGATATTTGTGCTGCCCATGCGCGAGCCGGTTGCTGTTGCAAAGGCCCTGTCGACCGCTGCGGTGCTGTCTGACAATCGCATCATGCTAGGGGTCGGCGTGGGTTGGCAAAAAGCCGAGTTTGACATGGTCGGGCAGGATTTTCACACGCGTGGCAAGCGCACCGACGAGATGCTTGAGATCCTGCCTGGCCTGCTCAGCGGTGAGGTATTTGAGCATCATGGCAAGTACTACGATATCCCGCCGGTACAGATGTCGCCAGGGACTTCCGAACCCCTGCCGATTATGGTGGGTGGCTATTCCGAGGCGGCGATGCGTCGTGCCAGTCGTTTCGATGGCTGGATGGGCGTGCTGCATGAAGAGGAGGAGCTATACCCCTTGCTCCACACGCTCAATCACATACGCGAGCAGGAAGGTTGCGCCGACAAGCCGTTTGATATCTGGACGGGGCTGAAAAACCCGGGCGATGGCACCCATGAACGCCTGGCGGAGGCTGGTATCACGATGGTCAATGGCGTGAATTTTCTCGACGACAGTGGTAAAACCACGTTGATGAGTATCGATGACAAGAAACGCCGGCTGGAGTCCTTTGCCGAACGCTTCCTTGCCTGATGTATACCACGCCGACGAGACCGCTATGACAACCGCTTTCACCCATTTGGCCAGGCCGCTGCAGATCGGCCCGATGTCACTGAAGAATCGCATGGTCATGTCGCCGATGACGACAGCCTACGGCAATGATGACCAGACACCCAATGAGCGGCTGATTCGTTACTTCGAAGAGCGTGCACTGGGAGGCGTTGGCCTGGTAACGATGGAGCTGATTACCGTCGATGAAGAGCATCGCTATATGCACCGCTCGATGACGCTGGCCGATGACAGATATATTGCCTTCCACCGCGAGCTGACCGATCGTATCCATGCCGCCGGTGCCAAAGTGCAGCCGCAGTTGAGTCATACCGGGCCAGAGTCGGTGGCACCCATGTTTGGCGGCTCACAGCCCATCGGGCCGTCGGTGAGCGTTGCGCCGGTCTGGGGCTGGGCCAGTCGCGCTATTGAAGTCGAAGAGATTCCTGCGATTATTCGCCAGTACGGAGAGGCCGCGCGGCGCGCGCGCGAGGCGGGCTACGATGGTATCGAGCTTCACGCGGCACATTGCTATAACCTGCTGGCCTCGTTTATCTCGCCATTGCGCAACAAGCGTACCGACGAGTACTCCGCCTTTCGTTTCGAGTCACGGCTCAAGCTGGTCTGTGAGGTACTCGATGCGATCAAGTCCCAGGCGGGCCGCGACTTCCCGGTGACCTTGAGCATTTCGGGCTATGAGCGTTACCCCGGCGGCCGTGCACTGGACGATACCCAGCGGCTGGCACCGGCGCTGGTCGAGGCGGGGGTCGATTGCTTCCGTGTCAGTGGCGGTATCTCCGACTCGCTGGTCACAATGATGGTCGGCCGATCCGAGTACGGCCTGGCGCACAACGTTGCCCAGGCCGAGTCGATCAAGAACGTCGTCGACGTGCCCGTCATGCTGGTAGGCCGGGTGCACGAGCCCGCGCTAGCCGAGCAGATTGTTCGCGATGGCCAGGCTGACCTGATTGCCATGGCGCGTCCGCTGCTGGCCGATCCGCAGCTGCCCAACAAAGTGTTATCAGGTCAGGTAGAGCGCGTGCGTCGCTGTATTTCCTGTGAGCACTGCATCGACTCGATGACGACGCGCGATAACCTCGGTTGCGCGGTCAATGCACTGTCGGGCCGCGAGGCCGAGTTTGCCGGTAGTGGCCTGCTCGCCACTGACGCTGCGCCGCAGCGAAAGCGCGTTGTGGTGATTGGCGCGGGTGCCGCCGGGCTCGAAGCCGCGCGGCTGGCGGCTGTGGCCGGTCACGAGGTGATCCTGTTTGAGCGGCAGTCGCGACTGGGTGGTTCGCTGTTACTGGCCTCCACTGTGCACAGTGATAATGAACGCTTTCTCAACTGGCTGGTCGCTGAAGTACAACGGTTGCCGATCGATATCCGGCTTGGTGCAGAGGCGAGCGTTGCTGCGCTCCGTGCACTCGCCCCGGACAGGGTGATTGTCGCCACCGGAGCACAGGTCGACACTGCTCCACACACTACGGTATCGGGCCCGGATATCTATACGGGCAACATGTTGCGCGGGCTGTTCACCGGGCGAATCACGGCCAGCGACTGGCAGGCGCATCCTGCCTGGCTGCGTTTGCCGATTGTCCATCTGCTACCCCTGTTCCAGCGTTGGGTGACGCCTGGCCTGTTGCGCAGCCTGACGCGCCTGTGGATGCCCCTGGGTAAAAAAGTCCTGGTGATTGGTGCCGATCTGGCTGCGGTAGAGCTGGCCGAGTTTCTCGCCCGTCGTGGCCGCAGGGTGACGGTGTTGGATGCTGGCAACAAACTCGCGCCCGAAGTGGGCAAGAAACGCCGCAACGAGCACATGGACCGGCTAGACCGGCTACGTGTTGCAGTGAACACCGGGGTCGAGATCGTTGCGATAGAGCAACGCAGCGTCCATTACCGCAGTGCGGGGAATGATCGACAGCTCACTGCCGACAGCATTGTGATCGCAGGCCGGCCAGTAGCCGCGAGCACGCTGGCCGATACCTTGCGCGATGCGGGTTTGCCGGTGTCAGCGATCGGCGATTGTACGGGGCTTGGCCTGATTGCCGGTGCCACGCAGGATGCGCTGGAGGCTGTTGCGGCACTGTGAGCGCTTCGGCCAGTAAACGTGCGCATTCGTCAATGTGCCGCTGCAGGCCCGGTGATAGACTTTCCCTCCTTTTTTAGCGCTCCGCACAGGTAAACCGTATGCAAACTGAATTCGCTAAACAGCTGGGTATCGAGTCGGGTATCTTTGCTTTCACGCACTGTCGTGACGTCGTCGTTGAGGTCAGCAAGGCCGGCGGCCTGGGCGTACTCGGGGCCGTCGGCTTCAGCCCCGAGCAGTTGAAGGAAGAGCTCGACTGGATCGACGCGCACATCGGTGATCACATCTACGCGGTCGATACTGCGATCCCCCAGAAGTATGAGGGGCAGGGCGAGACCGACCCGGCGAAACTGGTAGAGATGATCCAGGCGGCGATTCCCGAACAGCATCGACAGTTTGCCGAGAAGCTGTTGAGCGATCACGGCGTACCGCCATGGCCAGAAGGCGATGACGAAGTAACGCTGAGTTTTTCTGAGGCGCAGGCGCAACTGCAGGTAGACGAAGCGCTCAAGCACGACAAGTGCCGCATGATTGTGAATGCACTGGGTACGCCTCCCGACGATATCATCAAACAGGTGCATGACTCGGGCCGGCTGATTGGCGCGCTGGCGGGTCGGCTCAAGCACGGCATCAACCACAAAAACGCTGGCCTCGACTTCATCGTCTGCCAGGGCACTGAAGGCGGTGGCCATGCGGGCGAGGTCGCCTCAATGGTGTTGTGGCCACAAATGGTCGAAGCGGTTGCACCTCTGCCCGTGCTTGCGGCAGGCGGCATCGCCAGCGGCCAGCAAATGCTCGCGGCGATGTCGATGGGGGCGCAAGGTGTGTGGATGGGCTCGATGTGGCTCAACGCCACCGAGGCTGCCGCTGAACCTGCGCAGCGTGAGTCCTACATGAATGCCAGCTCTGAAGATACCGTGCGCTCGCGATCATTTACCGGTAAAACCGCACGCATGTTGAAAAACGAGTGGACCGAGGCCTGGGAGCGCGACGATACACCCGACCCGCTGCCAATGCCGTTACAGGGCTACCTGACCTTCGATGCGACCCGCCGTACTCACCGCTATGCGGGCGCCTCTGAAACGCAGAAAGTTGCGTTCAACCCCATTGGCCAGGTCGTCGGCCAGATCAATTCAATTGAGTCCTGTCGCGATATCATGATGCGCCTGCTCACCGAGTACAGCGAAGCCTACGAAAACCTTTCGCGCCTCATGCCCGACGACTGATCGAGCATTGCCCGGTTCGCCTGTGGCGGCCGGGGTATACTGGCGCCTCGGGCCTGGTGCACTGCCAGGCTCGTGTTGCGTGAGGTTTAGACGTGAGTGAGCTGATTCCCCCTGTCATTGAGGACGGGTTCTTCGAGGATCCGGATGCCGTGCGCGCGTTTGCACTGCAGTCTGCGCGCTTCTGGCCCAGTGACATCCATGTGCTCAGCGGCAAGTGGCCCGGTGAGCGCACGTTGCTGCTGCAGTGGCTGGGTAGCAACCTGATCAGGGACTTCCTGGACGGATTACTGCCAGCGGTTGGCGTCGAGCCCGAGACGGCGGTGCATGTCAGCGTGCAGTACAGCTACTGCGTCGCCGATACCCCCAGCAGCAATATTCATCGCGACCTGGTCGATGGTAAGGCACACTACACGCATGTCGGACTGGTCTACCTGACGCCCGATCCGGCGCCCAATAGCGGCACCATTCTTTACGAGCCCAAAGACCCGGCAGCGCTCGATAACTGGACGCCGGCGCTCACCAGGCCCGATGCCCACAACATCAAGATGCGCCTCGACAACCAGTACAATCGGCTGGTGGTCTATGATCCGCGCGAATATCACAACGCCGATACCTACTTTGGCTCCAGCCTGGAAGACGCTCGGCTGTTCCTGGTGTTCTTTATGAACGTGGGCGAAGTGCCCGCTGAACAGCTACTGCCAAGGCCCCGGGATACCGAAGCTCTGCTCAGCAAGCACCGCGTGGTGTTGCCCAACTACGACAAGCCGGGGCGTCGCGATATCTGCAGCTGTGGCAGCGGTGAAAAGTTCAAGGCCTGCTGTGGCAGCCTGTCGCTCGATCGCCCGCCACCGGCGGGTATGCTGGTACGACAGGGAGCGGTCGATGAGGCGAGCTGCCAGGCGCTGGCCGAGGCAGTGAGTAACGATGCGGGTTTAATTGCCATTGCCGAGCCCGAAATGCACGGCATGTTGAAGACAGGTGGTGACTTTGCGCAGCAGGCCCAACTACAGACATTGATCAATGACCTGGCCCAATCGCTACTGAGCGAGCTTTCACTGGCGGTTGACTGGATCGAGCGGCCGCGCGTGCATTGCCTGCCTGCGGGGGCTTATCACTTCATGCATGCCGATGGTGAGTGCCAGAATGCCCAGACCGGGCAAATTGAACGGGTCTATGATCGCGACTACACGCTGGCAGTGTGCCTGGATGACAGCTACGAAGGCGCTGACTGGTTTTTCGAATACTTCAACTATCGCCTGCGCCCGCGTCGCGGTGATGTGATGCTGTTTCCCTGTGACCAGCGCTTTCGCTACCACATAGAGCCGGTGGCATCGGGGCAGGCACGCTTTGCGATGGCCTGGGTGCAGATACAGGCCGGTTCACGTTATCGCGGGGCGCTGCCCGCGGGCGCCTATCGTCTGTAAGTCCGTTAGTCGTTCGCGCTTACACCCAGTTTTTCTTCCAGAAATGCGACCGCTTCAGCCTGGGCAATGGCACCCTCTGGCACTGTGTTAAAACCATGCCACATGGCCTCGAACACATGCAGGTCGGCCTCGATACCCGCGGCGCGCAGCGCCCGGTGCAGGCGCACGGTTGGGCTTAGCAGCAAGTCGCGGGTGCCGCTAACCAGCAGCGTCGGTGGAAATCCGGGTGCATAGTCGGCATAGACAGGGGAGACCAGTGGATGCTTGAGGCCGGCATCACCGGCATACAGTTGCGCCATTGCGCCGAGCGTACCGTCATAGCTCGATAGCACCGGGTCGACCCCGTCGTTGGCGTAGTAACTGTCACCGGTTTTGCTCAGGTCAGACCAGGGCGTGTTCAGTACCGCTGCCGCCGGCAGTGGCAAACCCCTGTCGCGCGCGGCGACAATCACCGCGGCAGTCAGTCCGCCGCCTGCGGAAGCGCCAAAGATGCCAATGTCATCCGGTGCGTATTGTTCGAGCAGCGCTTCGTAAACGGCGACGCCATCATCGACCGCGGCCGGGAATGGATGCAGTGGCGGCATGCGATAGTCGACCGCCACGACTTTGAAGTTGCCCGCACGAGCAAGGCCCAGCCCTTCGATGACACTGTACTTCCCGCCGAACATCGTATAGCCGCCACCGTGCAGGTTGATCAGCACTTTTTGGACTTTGTGGGCAGGTAGCGCGTCGGGGGTAATCGTACGGACTGCCACGCCGGCAATATCACTTTGCTCGATACTGACGCCGCCGCCAGCCAGTGCGGCCTGCAGCCAGCCGTCAAAGCGTTGGTTGCTCGCTGCTATATGTGTGAGCCATTGCTCTGTGGTTTCGGGTAGCGGTAACTGGTGCACCGACATATCGACAGGTTTGGCTAACAGTGCCTGTGCCTCGGGGCTGACGGTCGTGGGTACTGGCAGCGGCGGATGGGTGCTGCCCGCCGTTGTTTTCGCCGTGGGGCTGGCTGTGCAGGCAGTTAGTAGTGCGACGCAAGCAGCCAGAAGCAAGGGCATTGGTTTCATGCTGAGGGATTCTCCTGCCGAAAATGAAGTGGGGTTCGGATCCAGGCCCGCATACTTCGCGTTACTGTTTTGCCGCTAGCGAGGGATGAGTTTGACCGGCATTTGCTTATAGCCGTGAATATTGTTCGAGCGAATAAACGTGGGGTCTGCCAGTAACTCGATATCGCGAAAGCGCCTGAAAAACTCTTCGAAAAAGATGCGGGTTTCCATTCTGGCGAGGTTGGCGCCCAGGCACAGGTGAATACCGTAGCCAAAAGCCATGTGGGGATTGGGGTTGCGATGAATGTCGAAATTCATCGGGTTGGCGAATACGCGCTCATCAAAGTTGGCGGCGCTGTACATCATTACGACGCGCTCACCCTCGCGAATGGTCTGCCCGCGAATTTCAGTATCGCAGGTGGTGGTGCGTCGAAAGTAATGCAGCGGGCAGGTCCAGCGCAACATTTCTTCGATTGCCGAGGGCAGTAAGTCGGGGTTGGCTTCAAGCTCTCTATACAGCGCAGGCCGGCTCGCCAGCTCGTACATGCCGCTGCTGATCAGGCCGCGAGTGGTTTCATTGCCCGCAACCGTGAGCTGGATAAACATCGATGCGAACTCCATTTCATTGAGTTTTTCGCCCTCGACCTCCTGATTGATCATCAGGGAGATAACGTCGTCACCGCCCTGGTCTTTGCGCTCGCTGGCCAGCTCAAAGCCGTAGGTACCCATATCCATGGTGGCCTGGTTGACCTCCTCAGGTGTGCCGCCCAGATCGGGGTCGCTCCCCGCCGTGGCAAGGTCAGACCAGCGCCGGATTTGCGGCCACATATCCTGCGGAATCGCCAGCGCCGAACAGATGACGGCCGTTGGCAGGTCGCCCGCCAGATCCTCAACGAAGTTGATTTCGGTCATCGCCGGTGCGTTATCGATGGCGTTGCGGGCAATGTCGCGAATGCCTGCCTCCATGGCCTGCAGGCGCTTGGAGGTAAAACGGGTGATGACCGGTTTGCGCAGCTGGGCGTGGCGGGGCGGGTCCATACCCAGGAGCTGGTTCTGCGTCATCTCGAGGATGTCCGGTGCCAGGTCATCGACCATGACAAAGCCGCGCTCGGCGGAGAAGGTCTTGAAATCTTTCGAAGCCGCCAACACGTCTTCGTGCCGCGTCAATATCCAGTAGCCGTAGCCCTCCGGGTGTTCATGCCAGTACACGGGCGCATTGTCGCGAAGCCAGGCAAACTGCTCATGGGGGATGCCATTGGTATAATTATCGGGGTTGTAGACGTCGATTTTCATTATGGCTCCAGTAATGTGCCGCCCTGGTGCGGACAGGTCGTGAGGCTGTTCTTGTGCCGGGCTGCCAAACGCTGTGGCGTGGAAACCGAGTTTACCAGCCTTCTACGCTGTGCACGTAGTCCCATAAACGTTTTGGAAACAGGCGAGCCACCAGGTAGCCAAAGCGCTCGTTGCGGTTGACGAAGGCCTTGATCTCGCCTTTTTCGAGCGCTTTTTCAATCGCATCGAGCACTTGCTGGGGTTCGATAGCCGCGCCACCTTTTTCGATGATCTTCGGCCAGGCATTCTTGCCCTGCTCAAGCAATGGCGTGTTAGTGAGCGGCGGATTGATGCTGACAAATCGCACCCCTTTATTGCGATTTTCATGCGCCAGCGTTTGCGTATAAAAATCGACGGCGGCTTTACTGGCAGAGTAGGAACCGGTCAGCAGGGTAGGGTTGATACCCGCCATCGACGCAAAGCTGACGAAGTCGCCTTTTTGGCGCTCGAGCATTTGTGGCACGGTTGTATTGGCAATATTGATCAGGCCATTGACATTAACGTCCATGGTTTTTTGCTGGGCGCGAACATCGAGTTCGAGCACTTTGCCAAAGGGCATAATGGCAGCGCAGTTGTAGACCCGGTCGATCGGCCCCAGCGAGGCCTCGACTTCTTTCACGGTTTGCACCAGCGCGTCGTAATCGGTGATGTCAGCGTGATAGGTCTTGATGTTGTCAAAGCCCTCGGCGGTCCTGGCAAGCCCCTCGTCGTTGACGTCGAGTGCCGCAACCTTGGCGCCGGTGGCCGCAAAGTTTCGGCAGGCCAGCTGGCCCATGCCGGAGCCACCGCCGGTCACCAGTGCGACTTTACCCGTGTATGGCATATCAAGACTCTCCTTCCGGTGTTCTTGGTATTGGCAGGCCAGGCGATGCTGGCGCTGGCTGGTGGGGAATAGCGAATGGCGCCGAAGCGGCGCTGCTGACGGGGTATGCCCGGCAGTCATCAAGAATTCGGGTGATACTAAACTCTAGTCGGAGTATCGTCAATCGCGTTTGCTTAACGCTTTGTAGGGTTGAGGAGGCGGCCGGGGGCCTCTTCGGCCGGGAAAATTGGTTAGTATGTTGGCACGGGATTTGTGGCCCGATCGGCCGTGGTGAACCGGCGCGAAACAGCCAGCGTATTACGGATCGGAGCACACCAAGACTTTTTAAAACGCGGAGACAACGCATGTACATCGACCTGACACCGGAGCTCAAAGAGTTACAAATGGAGCTTCGCGACTATTTTGAAAACGACATCATGACGGATGAAATGAATGCCGAAATGAATAGTCCGACCTATGAGGGCGGCGGCCCTGTCTATCTCGAAAAAATGGAGAAAATGGGTCGCGACGGCTGGCTGGGTATTGGCTGGCCCAAGGAGTACGGCGGCCAGGATCGCACGCCACTTGAGCAGTTTGTCTTTGCTGATGAGGTCCAGCGCGCGGGGTTCCCGCTGCCGTTCCTGACGTTGAGTACCGTTGGACCCACGCTCATGCATTACGGTAGCCAGGAGCTCAAAGATGAGATTTTGCCCAAGATCCTGGCCGGTAAACTGCATTTCTCTATTGGTTATTCTGAGCCTGGCGCAGGCACCGACCTGGCCAGCCTGAAAACCCGTGCGCATAAAGAGGGTGACGATTGGGTCATCAATGGCCAGAAAACCTGGACCAGCCTAGCGACCTATGCCGACTATGTCTGGATCGCAGCGCGGACTGACCCCGATGCCAAGAAGCATAAGGGCCTGACCATGTTTGTGGTACCGACGACGGACCCGGGCTTTAGCATCTCGCCTATCTGGACGATCGGCGGCATGCGCACGAACCAGACGTTCTATGACAACGTGCGCGTCAGTGAAAAGTACATGGTTGGCGAACTCAATGGCGGCTGGAAACTGATGACCAGCCAGCTCAACCATGAACGCGTCTCGCTGTTCCCTTACGGGCCCTTTGCTCGCCTGACCGAAGCGGCCAGGCATTGGGCGCAGAATACGACCCTGGCGAACGGCAAGAAGGTTATCGACTTGCCCTATGTACAGACCAACTTCGCCAAACTTCACGCCAATATTGAAACGCTGCGCCTGATGATCTGGAAACAGGCGTGGACGCTGACACACAGCGACCTCAGCCCGGCAGAGGCATCGACCATCAAGGTGTTCGCCAGTGAGTTCATGGTCGAGGGATACCGCTCGCTGATGGAAATCTTCGGTGTGGCGGGTGTGCTGGACAAGGACTCTCCTGGAGCGGTGCTCAACGCTAAGGCTGAACGCGGCTACCGCTCGGCACTGATCCTGACCTTTGGCGGTGGAACCAACGAAGTCCAGCGCGACATCATCGCAATGGCTGGCCTGTTCATGCCGCACTACAAGTAAGGGCCGAACCTGGCGCCCGAAGATTATTGAGTTTGAGGATTGTTTGATGAATTTTGCATACAGTGAAGACCAGCAGGCCTTGCAAGAGCTGGCACAGAAAATCATTGGTGACCTGAGTACCCACGATCGACTGAATGAAGTGGAGCAATCGGCCGACGGCGTTGACCGTGAGCTCTGGGCCGAACTGGCCAAGGCCAATATTATTGGTGCCTGCCTGCCCGAGAGCGTGGGCGGCATGGACATGGGCCTCTACGAGATGGACATTGTGCTGCGCAACCTGGGTTTGCACGCTGCTGCCGTGCCTTATTGGCAGTCGGTAGTCTGCGCGGCGCTGCCCATCGCCGAGTTTGGCAGTGATGCGTTGAAAGCACAGTTTTTGCCAGACCTGATTGAAGGCCAGACCCTGCTGGCTGCTGCCCTGCACGAGCCGGGCAGTCGCGATGCGGCCGAGGTATACACGACGGCAACGCAGTCGGGCGATAACTGGTCGCTCAGCGGTACCAAGGAATGTGTGTCGCTTGGCTCCGTTGCTGAGCGCATCCTGGTGCCGGCCGTTGCTGGCGGTAAGGTGGGCCTGTTCCTGGTAGCGCCCGATGCCAGTGGCATCAGCTGGGTGGCGGGTCGCTCGACCAGCCGCGAGACCATCTACCAGATGACATTGGACAATGCCGTCGTCAGCGAAGTGCTGGTGGCGCCGGGTGACAACGACACGGCGCTGCAATGGCTGCTCGATCGCGCCACACTCGGCCTGTGTTCACTGCAGGTTGGCCTGGCCGAGCGAGCGCTCAACATGACGGCAGAGTATTCGCGTGAGCGCGAGCAGTTTGACAGGCCAATCGGCAGCTTCCAGGCGGTCCACACCCGTGCTGCGGATGCCTTCGTCAAGCTCGAGGCCATGAAGCTCACGACCCTGGGTGCGGTGCACAAGCTCGAGCAGAACGAGCCCGCTGCTTCCGACATTGCCATTGCCAAATACTGGTGCGGTGAGGGCGGTTTCTTCGTGACCTTCGCAGCCCAGCATTTGCATGGCGGCATTGGCGTTGACCTCGATTACCCGGTGCATCGCTCCTATATCCAGGGCCGGCACAACGAGCTGCTGCTCGGATCGGCCGCTGAGCATCTGTCGCAACTGGGTGAGATGCTGGCCGCGCAGGAGGCGCCTGCGCCTACCTACTAGCGCGGGATCTGGTCCACTTTGTCGTGGAGCTGCTGTAAGGCCAGCTCTATCTTGAGATTGACTTCAAACGCGTTAGAGGCCGCTATGCGGTCTTTAACGCTTTGTCGGTTTTGCGCCATCATGATGATAGGTGCCTGGATTGAAGCCAGTGTTGATAGCACCAGGTTTAGCAGTATGTAAGGGTAGGGGTCAAATTCGTTGATCGAGCTGGCTAGGATCAACGAGTTGAGCGCCATCCAGCCCAGCAAAAAGGCCAGGAAGCCAAAAATAAATGGCCAGGAGCCAACGACAGACGCCAGGCCATCGGCCAGTCGCTCCCAATACGTTTGCTGGTCACTAAAAATATCATTGACGTTCTCGGTGACTTGCTCACCTTCGGCGAGCGCCTGGATGACATTCTGCTCGCTCTCGCCTAATTGTTCGAAGGGTTGGCCCAGCAGGGCCTTGGCTAGGTTGGAGAGGTAGCTTCTCTTTGCCATTTTGATAGACCCCCGATAACGTTATTCGTGGTTCAAGTAATGATGGATGCCATTGCAGAATTCTCTTCAGGCAGTCGCCTGCAAATTCTCATCACCGCCCTGGTGGTGGCCGCCTACTTTGTGCTCGATCGGTTTTCAACGCCGCGGATAGAAGAGGGCGCGGACCAGGGGCGATTCAAGGATAGCATGGGTAACCATGCGGTCATCGTTGCCAGGAGCATCATCGCGCTGTTCGGTACGCTGCTGCTGGTGATCGTATGGGGCGTCGATCTGGGGTCTTTGCTCGTTTTTGCGACGACCGCGATGACCCTGCTGGGCGTGGCGCTATTTGCCAGCTGGTCGTTGCTGAGTAACATTACGGCGTTTTTCGTGTTGCTGTTGCACCCCTCGTACCGGCGGGGCAACTTTATCCGGATCATTGACCTCGATAACTACATCGAAGGTTATATATCGGATATCACCTTGTTCAATACGCGTTTGGTTACGGAAAACCGCGAGGTGATTGTTTACCCCAATAACCTGATGCTGGCCAAGCCTACGCTAATCAACCCGCGTGACAGGTTGAATGTGGTGGGCAAGATTGCCGTGGAAAAAGCTGAGGATGAGGGCCCTCGTTAGGTTTTTCGCTCGCATGCCCGCCTGATTTCATCAGCCTTTGATCTGGCGAAAAGAGCCCCGCATGCGGAGAAAAATAGCCACGCCGAAGCTGGCAGTGGTGTGTAGTACATAATTTCTCCGGAACTCGTCACCCTGAATAGCGTCTGCGAGACCGTGCTTACTACTACCGGGTCGGATAGCAGCCCGCCGGGAGCTGGATCGGTCTGTGCGTAAAAGACATTGGTCGAGCCGTTAACGAACTGCAGGGAGTCTTCAAAGAAAGCGTTGTTCCTTGTGAAGTTCGCTGTAATCGGGTCAGACCCTGGCCGTATAAATTCGTTTGAGCCTCCCGATATTGATTTGATATCGGCAATCCAGTTGTTGAGTATGGACTTTTGGAATTCATTGTTGCTTCCGTTGCCAGCGACAGGGACGCCGGAAGTGGATGTGCCGACGATACCGCTATTTGCCAATGACATTCCAACGGCCGGTGGGCCTGCTACCGGTGTTGGATCATTGACTGCGCCAACAACCGTCCACATCGAACCCGGGTTTGCGGCCAGGAACATTTCCAGTGTAACAGAGCGCAGGTAGATGTCTGGCAAGCCATTTGCTAAATGGTCTGCTTCAACACCCAGGTCCAGGAAATAAGTATCGTCATCACCAGGGTCGTAGGCGAACAGGATAGTGGTGCCCGGGTCGAAGGCAGCGTGTGATGCAACGGCTATCGACGCGGCCAGGAAGGTGGCTGCTTTCTTTTTCATTGTTGCTCTCCGAATCCATTACCTGGGAGCCAAGGAGGGCAGTCAATCTAACACAGTGTCACTGGAGTTGTCAGCGTTTGAGCCTGCGTCTTTTGATTAGGGAAGAGACAGAATGCCGCTCTTCGAGAGATGACTGAGGCACAGGGATCTGAACCACGCTAATCTCTGCCAAAGCTAAGCACATGCTCTCGTTAGGTTTTCCGTTTCGATAGCTGCCCGATTGTCGCGGCCTTTGACCTGGCCAGAAGAGCTCCACAAGCGGAAAGAAATAGCCAGGCTGCTGCAGGAACGGGAATAATAGAAAAATTTCCGTTCGCGGAAACCACAAAAGAAGACCCCGAAAGGGCGTCTC
This sequence comes from Pseudomonadales bacterium, assembly GCA_965216795.1. Lineage (GTDB taxonomy): Bacteria > Pseudomonadota > Gammaproteobacteria > Pseudomonadales > UBA7434 > UBA7434. The sequence continues at coordinate 106,238 of OZ244196.1, forward strand.
CTGTGCGTCCAGCTGGTGTCGTAACGGTTGGGTTGGAAATTGATGCGAGGGTGCTTGGGTCAGCTTGCGCATAGAACAGGTCAGCGACAGTATCAATCGCCACTCCGCTGTCATTAAAAAAACTGATATTGCGAGTCTGATTGGCAGATTCAGGATAGAAGCCCGGCAGCGCAAACTCGCTTAGACCGCCTGAGACGGCCTTGATATCTGCAATCCAGGCATTCAACACCACGCGCTGGTTTTCGTTGTCGGTGCCCGTTAAGCCGACTGGTGTGCCTGAAGTAGACGAGCTCACGATACCGCTGTTGGCAAGGGATTTGTTGATTGCAGGCGGGCCGGCAACTGGTGATGGGTCATTGATGGTGCCTAATAGCGTCCAGGTTACTGAACCACTATTGCTCGCTAGCCAGCTAGCGAGACCGGCCGAGTTACCGTTGATAACAGCGCCATTTACCAAGTCCTGTGCGGTTACGCCCGTGTCGATGAAGTAGGTGTCGTCGTCGCTCGGGTCGTATGCAAAGAGAATGGCGGCGCCCGGGTCAAACGCAGCTTGAGAAGTGGCGGCTATCGACGAGGCGAGGAAAGTGGTTAGCTTCTTGTTCATTATTGATCTCTCCAAATCCTTTATCCGGGAGCCAAGGGAAATTCAATCTAACATAGCGCCGCCGGGGTTGTCAGCGCTTTAGGCTGCGTTTTTCGTTTCAATGCCCGCGTAATTGCTCCAGCATTCGAGCGAGCAAAAAGCGCTCCGAAAGCGGAAAGAAACAGCCAGACGGACGCGGGTAATGGAACAGGAGTGGGCGTCCATTTGATCCAGACGCTACCTGCCTGAACTGGCTGGGCGATAAATAATCCAGCGGTTTCTGGCGTGTTGGGTACCTGAATAACCGAGAGCCTGCGCAACAGGCCGTCTACAGTAATTTCGTATCGGGCAGCTGTTCCCAGTAAACCACTGGTTGGTTCGAGAAACTGTAAGAAGATACATGTATCGTCATGACTGGCTGATGGGCTACAACCTTTTACTAGCTCTAGATTGGATCGAAAAAGCCCCAGCTCAGAGTCTATAAACACTTGCTGTGGTAGCGCGGAATTCCAGCCGAGAGGCACGATTGCATCATCCGGCTCGTCACAGCCTGAGAAGACCTCCGCGCAGGTGCCCTCAATAAAATCAACACGATAACGTTCGCCCTGGACAATGACGCCAGTGGCACCCACAAGAAACCCCTCGGAAACGATTAAGTTTGCCGCCCAGGCATTGAATGCACAGAGGAGAGCCGCCAAGGCTATAAAGACTTTCACTGAAAACTCCTGATATCCATGTCAGGAGCCAAGGGGAGAGCTGTAAGCTACCACAGAAGCTAGGTATTGTCAGCTATCGCGGCGCTTGGAGTGATGAGGAGGTCTGCCCCTCTGGAAATGGCGGAGGGGCAGTCCGTAGTGCATTCGTCCAATATGTTCCTATGTGCTCATCTCTGTTTTCGTAGGCCTTTGAAATATAGAATATTTCTATTTCTTCATTCCATACGCATGCTTTGTTCTACGATAAAATCCACGTCTCTGATGGTACAAAGAGCGGTACAAAATCAACATGAAAGTTCATGGCTTGTCTGCTGAAGGAATTAAACATCTTAAAAGACCTGGACGCTACGCCGATAAAGATGGGCTTTACCTGAACATATCTAAAGATGGAAGTAAGAGTTGGCTTTATCGCTATCAGTCTCAAGGTAAGCGACGATGGATGGGCCTTGGTGGATATGACTCAATATCTAACTCTTTGAAGATTGCTCGTAGGAAAGCAGCTGAGTTTCGAGTTGTCGTTAATGAAGGTAGAGACCCATTGGCCGAAAGAGCCGCTCGGGCTGAGCAGCAAAGATTAGAAGGCGAGCAGTTGAAGTTGGCCAAAGCTCGAAGCGAAAAAACTTTCGAGGTTGTGGCTGGAGAGTTTTTAGATGCGAAGTCTCATGAGTGGAGTAATGCTAAACATCGCCAGCAGTGGCGAAATACGCTGTCACAGTATGTTTATCCCATTCTAGGGGTTAAGCCTGTAGCCGAGATAACTCATCATGAAGTGCTTGCTGTTCTCGAGCCGCATTGGTCTACAAAGAATGAGACCATGACTCGGGTCCGGCAACGAATTGAGGCCATATTCGATTTCGCGATTGCTATGGATTATCGGTATGAGCCAAACCCTGCCGAATGGAAAACGCGGTTAAAGCCGCTGCTCCCTAGTCCTGCAAAGATTCAGTTTTCGAAAAGGCGGCACCATCCAGCGCTGCCATACGACGATATGCCAGTTTTTTTTCTTGATCTACAAGCTCGGGACGGCTTGGCGTCTAAAGCTCTAGTTTTCACGATTTTGACTGCGGCGAGGACAAGTGAAGCACTCCAGGCAGAGTGGGCAGAGATTGACCTCACTAATCGAATTTGGGTTGTGCCCAGATCCAGAATGAAAGCGGGGAAAGAGCACCGCGTCCCACTGTCTGATCCGGTTGTAGATTTACTTGCGAGCCTTCCTCGCGTTAACAGTTATGTTTTTCCAGGATCAAAATTTGGTCGGCCGCTTTCAAACGTTGCCATGCTTAACGTACTCAGAAGGATGGGTCGGCAAGATATCACTGTTCATGGATTTAGAAGTACGTTTCGTGACTGGGTGGCGGAGCAGACGCACTTCCCGGCTAGAGTGGCGGAAACGGCCTTGGCGCATCAGCTCAAAGACAACGCTGAGCGTGCTTACCAGCGTGGGGATCTTATCGAGAAGCGAGTGCAGTTAATGCAAGCATGGGCAAACTACTGCAGCTGCGTAACAACCAATGTGGTTGATATTTCTCGCTTGGACATCGGCATGGCATAGATCTGTGATTTGTTTTGCCAAAAAAAACTGAGAATAAATTCCTTAGGAAGCCTTACCTTTTTGAAAAAGTAGCGTATATTGAGTTCATTGGATGCAAACAAGGGTAAGGCAGGAGGCCAAAGTCAGTTCGTTGAGCGGCCCTTCAGCACCCTGTGGTGATTTTCGTCATATGCACGGGGTTCGTTGAAGGTGTTCGAGCTGTGTTTTTGAGCACGTAGCTTTTTCAGGCTGCGATACGACCACAATTGACGGAGAGCCCAATGAGTAGGCTTCTAAGACCTAAAGATGCTGCGCGTAAAGCAGGCATTTCAGTTAGCCACCTGTACGCGCTGGTCCAATCTGGTCAGTTCCCTCAACCCATTAAGATCTCCCCCCGAGTTTCAGCATATATTGAAAGCGAAGTGGATGGGTGGATCGAGGATAAGATTGCTGCGTTTCGTGCTGGGGGGGCAAATCATGCCTCGCACTAAATCTCGCCCAGAACATAATCCAATTCTGCGGTTTGCGAGGAAGCAAACTCCTTTAAAAGCAATCGAGGCGAAGTGCGCTGAATGTGTCGGCTGTACAGTGAATCATCTAGAGCCCGACTGGCGGAAGGATATCCGTCATTGCACAGCGAAGAATTGTGCTCTTTGGTTGTTCCGGCCCTTTAGGGGCGAAAAGTCCCATCCTGAGGGCCTACAAAGATTGGAAGTTGGTAACCCAGTGGCGAGTACCTCCACAGCGGGCATGTCGCTCTGAAGTCTCTGTGAAGGCAGAATTCGACTTCGCTTGACCTGCGGTACGCGACGATGCGGTGCGCGCTGTTCAATAAACTCAAGACCCGGGGCAAAGCTGTTCATCTCGTGAACGGCAAGCTTCAGATCACTCCTGTAAAAAACGATGGCGAGTACGACTCATGGATGGGGAAGCATCGGAATGATCTTCTGGTAGAGGTCGCGAGTATTGTCGGGCAGCCGTTGTACCGGTTCGTCAGCTATACAGTGACCTACCACCCCCATCATAAAGACGATTGTTTATCATTGTTTTTCGAGGATGTATCCACCGGAACGCCGGTTGTTGCATTCTTCAACGTCAAGGGTCGGTATTCGCGTGTGGTTAAATCTCACAAAAAGGGCGATCGGCTACCTGTCGGGCACTTCGTGCCTGCACCTGGATCAGAGTTTATCAAGTTCTATCATGCAACCCGCTTACCGCGACCTGATAAAGCCAGTCGCTATAACCGAAAGCTGCATCTGCTCAAGAAACTTCTGTTTATCGGCAATCCAGAGCTTCGGAAGGGCTCGTTCCGTTTCGCGGATAAGTCTTCAGTCAGACCGGCACACATTCTCGATATTTCTATGGGCGATGGCCATTGTCCGGCCTACGCGGGGCCAATCGGCGGCCTGCACGTGGCCAATGATGGCGGCCAAGTGTTTCCAGCAAACTCAGGCGCAGCAAGGGATTCAGAGGTATCCGGCTACGTGTCCACTCAGGTACGTAATGAGAATAAAGTAGTACGGATAAGAGATCCCATTCCAGAGGATCCAAATGAGCAGACTCCAGATGAATGGATTCACAAAAATGAAACCCGTAAACCTCAATGAGGTTGAGTAGGTGATCCTGGACAGGTTTCCAATTGATTTCGGTTGAAAAGGTACTTAAGCATGGGTGGTCAGGGTAGTGGCGATTACTACAGAGTAGCCAAACGGACCTACATCGAGGAGGTGCAACGACTTGAGCTGCTTGCACTCAAGCGCGCTGGTTATCTGGATAGTGGGTATCGATCGGGTTCTTGGTGTTGGACGCGAAATGGAGAGCGATCTGGGGAAATTCGCTTGATCTCGTTTGGCAACGTGTTGGAGTTGTCTTACCGATTCCGTACGAGCGGGTCAGATCAGCAGGCTATGCGTCAGCGGATACAACTGACCTCAACGCCTTGCCACTTAGGCGGTGTCCGGAAGTGGTTCCTGTGTCCACACTGTCGACGCCGCGTTGGAGTGCTTGCTTTTGGCCAAGCAGGGTTCTCCTGCCGACACTGCTACCAACTGCCTTACAGCTCACAAGCAGAGTGTCGCCTGGACAGGATTCGGCGCGCCAGAGAAAAGATCGGGAAGCGCATTTTCGAGGATTATCAATACGGTGAGTATGGGCGCAAGAGGAAGGGCATGCACCGCAAGACATTCGATCGGGAATTCGCGCGTTGGCTGTGTCTGGACGAGCAGTGGTACGCGGGAATGCTGGCTTTCTGTTGGCGCCACGGGCTCACCAGCGAAGCGACGATGTTTGAAGACTACTTTCTAGCTGCTGAGATAGAGAACTGATGCATCAAACCTCAGGACTATCTCGTTACATGCAACGAATCCAGTGGGCTAGAGGTGCCCGCATAGTGCTGTCCTAGTACATGGGTGTAGATCTGCGTCGTCTTAACATCATTGTGCCCCATGAGTTCCTGGACTGTCCTGATATCGGTGCCTGCTTCAAGTAGGTGGGTCGCGAAGGAATGGCGAAACGTGTGGCAGTTGATGCGCTTGTGGGTCATGTCAGCCTGCAGGGTCGCTCGTTTCAACGCCTTACGAATCACGCTCTGGTGCAGGTGGTGTCTGCAAAGCTGCTTGGTCACAGGATGGTGGCATAGTCCTACCGACGGGAAGATGAACGCCCAGGCGGCCTGCCGGTAAGCATTTGGGTATTTACGGGATAGGGCCGCTGGCAGTGAGGGGCCAACCTCCTTCACGTTGTCTTTTGCCTGAATGGCTTTAGCTGCTTCAATGCGCCCCTCCAGGTCAGGCACGAGATGTGCACTCAAGAGCGTCTGGCGGTCCTTACGGCCTTTGCTGTCCACGATCGTCAGCGACATACGGTCAAAGTCGATGTCCTTTACCCGCAGCCTTAGGACTTCAGAGACCCTTAGCCCACTGCCGTACATCAGCTCAATCAGTAAGCGATATTTCTCATCCATGGCATTGAGAATGGCTGTGACCTCAGTTTTCGACAGGACGATCGGTAGCGTCCGCTGTTTGGTCGCTAAAGTGAATCCCAGCGTACCCAGGGGCTGATTTAGGTGCTTGTGGTATAGGAACACCAGGGCATTGAGAACGACCTTCTGAGTATTCACGGAGACGTGAAAATCGGTTGCTAGCATGGTCAGGTAGGCTTTGACTTCTTCGCTGCCTGCCGTTGAAGGGTGTCGTTTGCCAATATACCGGATGTAGCGCCTGATCCAGTGCACATAGGTTTTCTCGGTTTGGTAGCTGTAGCCCCTCAGGCGCATGTCTGCGCGCACCGCGTTGAGAAAAGCGCTGGCCATGGTGTTCTCCAATACCGTCCAATATACTGTATAGATATACAGTATATCTAGTAAAAGTCAAGAAATCGGGCTCGCTTTGCCCTGGCCAGCTGCTCGCTTTGCGCTAGCGCGGCATGAAAAAATGGTGCAGAATCAGGGGCATAACAACAGCGCGGGGGTAGATACAGAGACCGGCCCCAGGGTAGATAACGCGCAAGCTCACTTTGTTGGACGAGGGAATGAACAGCCATCAAAAAATCAAGCTAATTCAGTCATTTAGCGCTGCGCAAACTTTGTCCAAATCGGCAAAGCGCGCCGGCGCTATATACAAATGTTATAAGCACTGAGGGAGATCGGAATGGAGCCCAAATCGCAGGCGGCGAAGATCATGGTTGCCTCAAAGCCACTGAATTTCTACGTCTACAGCTCGTTAGTTATTCTTGGCATGTTTGCCTTTGGCATGGCAATGGCACTGATTGGGCAAGGGGATACACCTGAGGGCGTTTACAAAACTGTCGCTGTTACCTGCTTGGTAATGTATCTTTCCTATATGATCCGCTTCATAGTGGTGAGGAACTACAAGCCCATTAGGTCCAGGGTGCTGCAAGCGGAATCGGGTGACGAGGCATGGAAGATTATTCTTGGCGGGTACGCCTGGGGTCTGTCCGCGTTTGCGGTCGTGGGGGCTACATTCTATTTTTCGCTCAAGGTTTTTGTCCTATGAAGCGTGCTTATAACAAGGCCAGGCACGCCCCTTCGGGGCTACGCAGCTACGCTGCTTGGACTCGCCACTGTGTGGCTCGCCCGTGCTGGCGGCGTTACATGCACTTATGAGCATCGAGGGCCGTGAATTTGATTGGTACGCGCAGGACGCGGCTGGTCAGTTTGCTGTATTTGCGTCTGCCGGAGTAGGGGTGGTTCCGGATTCTGCTAGAACGCACTTTGAAGCGCATGACGAAGTCACTGATAGCATCGAAAACGCTGGATTGTCTAGCGGGTCGGTGTGGACGGAGTATGCTGACTATGGTCTTTATGCTTATGATTGGAGTTGGTCCAAGCGTGCCTACGTCAGACTTTCGGTGACGAATAATGAGCCACATGGTGAAATCCTTGCCAAACTACAGGCAATTAAGAATCTACCAAGGCTTACGTGTGAGTTTTTGGAGTCGGAGCAAATTAATGACGTATGACCGTACATGTAACAAGGCCATGCAAGTCGCTGTCGCTGGACTCGCACTAAGTGCTCGCCCATGCTGGCGGCGTTATACATACTTAAAGTTATGAGCGTACCTGAAAAAATTTGGAGATTTCCGACTAACGAAGCAATTTCTAAGCTCGTAGAAAGATTTAATTTCAAGTATTCGTCGGACATGCAAGATTGGGAGTGGGAAGTATCCGATAGCGGGCGAATTGATGAATTCGTAAATGCATATGTGGGTGGTGAGCTAAGCGAGGACGAACGATTTGTTCTCATGGAAACAATCATTCAATCTTTTGAAGATATGTGTACTTCATTGGAAGACGATGTTCGTTGGAGTAGGGTATTGCAACTACTCGAACAAAATCTAGATACACACATATATAGTGTATGGTATTGGTCTGCTTTAGAGGATGAAGATCTCGAAGAGTCCTTCTATGTTGCGCCATTCATGAGGCGTTTAGTAAATAAGCATGGCCACAAGTATGTATAACAAGGCAACCCAGCGCCCCCAAACCGCAAAAAGCGCGGTTTGGCGTGGACTCGCTACACTATGTTTCGCTCGCCGCTGGTTGCGGCGTTATGCGCACTAGCACCACACGAGATGCGTAGGTATTTGTGGTTGCTGTTGATCTGGGTGCCAGCGGCGCTAATTGCGCAATCTGTGCCTGTGGAAATGCCTCATTGTCCTGGTGGGGCTGGGTGCCCTGAGTCGCGGCCTGCAGAGACATCGGATAGGCTAGATCTGGAAGGGGCGGAAGTCTGTGATCTTTGCGAGGCATTTTTGGAGTGCGAGCAAGCACTCAAGAATGCGAGTGGCGCGGAGATCGAGGATTCAGTTAAGGGGTGTGAGATCAAAAAGCTATGCAAATGTTCATCGCTGTAGTGGCGCATAACCAGGCCATGCAAGCCGCTTCGCTGGACTCGCAACAAGTTGCTCGCCCATGCTGGCGGCGTTATGTGAGTTGAGGGTGCACTATCTTGGAAGAGGAGCTGGTAGAGGGGGCATCAAAAGGAATACTCAGGTTGGCTAGCTTGGCGGTACGTGGCGTAGTTTGGTTCGTAATAGAAGTCTGCTACGACTTTGTATTGTGGTATGTCGGCTGGCCTGTCACGAGATTGGTTTCTTTTGGGGTCTTTCCTAGAGAATCTATACACGAACAGGAGAGTGCAAGTGGGCTTGCTCATGCCATCGTATCCTTTACAGGCTTATTTGTTCTCTTGGGGTTGGGTATCGCGCTAGCGCCATGGGAGTAGAGTTTGAAAGCGTCTAATTCACATAACAAGGCCAGGCACGCCCCTTTGGGGCTGCGCAGCTACGCTGCTTGGACTCGCTGCCGCGCAGCTCGCCCGTGCTGGCGGCGTTATGAGTAAGTTAGCGCAAATCTTCGTTGCAATAGCCGTATTCTTTGCGGGGTCTGCATTTGGAGAAGTGCCATTTAAATGGACGGTTCTCTCTGGGGAAGAGATGACCAAGCAAGTCCGAGAGAGGTTTAAGGGTTGGCCTCAAGATGGATACTGGACGCCAAGCGAGGAGCAAATCGCGCTGTTACTAGGTGGGTTGCCGGAATATCTCGAGAGCACGCAGGTTTATAACGCTAGAGAAGGCTCGGAGCGCCTTTTGCCGCTAGAGCGTTACACGGTTCAGTTTATTGGCGCTACGGATATGGGCAGACGATTCATATGGGTAAACGGTTACTGTAGCGGGTCCTCTGAAGAAGAATATCCAGAAAATTGGTTTGTCTTTGCTCAAGGGGGAGGCCGTTGCTATTTTACAACGAGATACTACCTATCAAACTACAGTTCCATTTTTATCAATGCTAGCAGGTAAACTCATAACAAGGCTGGGCACCTCGAGCCCAGTAAACTGGGCTGGACGCGCTACCGCGCGCCCGTGCCAGCGGCGTTATGTTGCTATTTGAAGTTCTGACCGATGAGTATTGAGCGAGAAAGAGAATTTGTGCGAGAGCGTATTGCAAAGCTTGAGAATGAGTTACTCAGCGCGAGGAAATTTCTTGAGGGTAGTACTCAGTCTCACTGGTACGACTTTAAATCTCTCTTTGAAGAGAAAATCAGGCGCGGTGCATATGTTCCGCCAGACCGAGAATGGGTCAGGAATGTTTTCGTACCTAATCGAGAACAAGCCATTCGGCAGGCTGAGGCAATGTTGGGTGGGATGGAGTGAGCTACTAGCAATGAATCCGAGCGAGCCGCAACATAACCAGGCCATGCAAGCCGCTTCGCTGGACTCGCAACCTGCGGCTGCTCGCCCGTGCTGGCGGCGTTAGGGTGCTCAGTCGATGAAGGTGCGTGGCGCGACTATGGAGGATTTCGATCAGTTGGTTGCGCTATATCGAGAGCTGAATCCGGCTGATCCAAATGCGGAGATGGATCAGCGAGCTGCATTCGAGCAAATTCTTGGCTCGGATACTTTCGAGATTGCTGTTGTGGTGCGTGATGGTAGGGTTCTATCATCGTGTTACTTAAACATAATCCCAAACATAACTCGTGGTGGTAGGCCCTATGCGGTCATTGAAAACGTCATTACTGGTTCGCAACATCGGCAGCAGGGGCTAGGTAGAGCAGTGATAGACTGGGCTGTCAGTCGCGCCTGGGAGCGAGATTGCTACAAGGTTATGCTGATGTCAGGTCGGTCCGATCCTGGTGTTCATGAATTTTACAGGAGCTGCGGTTTTAACGGCTCTGAAAAGCAGGCTTATGTGCAAAGAGCACCCTAACCAGGCCAGGCAAGCCGCTGCGCTGGACGCCAAACCTGCGGTTTGCCGCCCATGCTGGCGGCGTTATGTGTAAGACTGCATGCGTGATCTTTCTTTTTTTCGCGATGCGCGCGTCTGCATGGGCGGGTTCGGAGGAATGTGCAGCCCGGATGCTAGAAATTTCTCCTCCCCAGTTGCCCACGTCGTTGGAGGTGCAGCATACTCTAGTCAGGGAGGGGGCATGCACAATATCAATAGCTTACTCACTAAGCGCGGAGGGTAATGTGCAAAACCCAGTGCCAAGCGCAGAGGAGCCTAGGTGTGAAGGTCTTTCGCGAGCTGCCGTAACGGCGCTCAATAACAGCAAATTTTCAAGCGGGGAGGCCATGAATGGCTGCCACCACAAATTCACATTCAATCTCAAGTAACACACATAACAAGGCCAGGCACGCCCCTTCGGGGCTGCGCAGCTACGCTGCTTGGACTCGCTGCTATGCAGCTCGCCCGTGCTGGCGGCGTTAGAGGGCGCCATTAACTTGGGCAGGCTATCGATATTTCTCCTGTTTGTTATTTTGCAGGGGTGTTCACCATCTCCAGCGGAAGATGCGGAGATCGCCGCTTGGTTTGAGCGGCACTATGACATATTTATGGAGTTGAAGTCTCTAGGTGAAAAACACCCTAGGCTTCACCGAATAGAGCCGGCGCTATCTGAAAATCCGCATCATCACGCTGAACTAGATGCTGATGACAAGGTGGCTGAAAGGCGTATTACTGAAATTCTTGGAGAAATAGATTCAGATTTCGTGGTTTATTGGCGTGTAAAAAGTTCGGAAGCTGGAGAGCTAATTTCAATTAGTATTCCTTACTATAGATGGGGCTTGTCTCTTGGGGGGTACTCTCAATCCATAGAGTATGTTCCAAACAAAGAAACGCTCTCTAGACTAACAAGCGAAACAAGATCATATGTAGAGCTAAAGCATGAAGGGTGGTACATACATGCGTCTGACTCCAGGTAAGCGCCCTCTAACCAGTCAAGGCAGCGGTACGCCTACGGCGCAGGACTCGCTGCCGCGAGCCGCTGCTTGAAGCGTTAGCCGTACGGAATGATTCATGAAGAATTGGCTGTTAGTTGTACCTTACGAAGAGAATCAATCCTCAGACTTTGTAGGTCTCAACGAAATTCTAGATAGGGAGCTACGCGCGTTCGCATGGTACAAGCCGGGGAAGGTAGGGAAGAATTGCTTAATGCTTGATACGTCAGATGTTGGGGACAATTGGCAGGTGTTGATAAATAAGTACCTGGTTATCCTCAAGGAATTGAATGGAGGCTCTCCGCAGTATGCATTATTTGATTACACTGTCGGATATGTTATTGATCCGCAAGTGCACGAAGATATATCGGTTGAGGATTACCAGGCGATAGTTCTTGAAGAGAAGAACATGAGAAATATTTCGGTTCCCGAAAGTGTCTTGTTCGCAGAGAAAGAGAAGAAGCCATGGTGGCAAGTTTGGTAGCGGCTAACAAGGCTGGGCACTATAGCCCAGCAAGCTGGACCGGACGCTCACTCTGTTCGCGCCCGTGCCAACGGCGTTAACTGTCGGCCATGACGAAGTCCGAGGCAAGGAGAATTGTAGAGCTGTCACTCAGTCGCGGCAGTTCAACTCCTTTTCCGGGCGCGAGCAATCGAGATGAATTGGTTCAGGAGGCGGGGAGACAGCTCTTGAGCTGTATTGTAGAACCCTCGCCTGCAAAGGTAGCGAGTGCCTCTTTCGAAGAGTATGACTTCTCAAGCTTTCAGAGTGGAGAGCTGTACGCCATTGCATCTGATTCTCGCGGTCATTTGCTTTACAGTCCGAGCTTGGGTAAGTTTGCTTTAGCTTTTGGCCGCAGTCTGGATGGTCTCGAGATGTTGGGCTTTGCTTCCGAAGATGCGCTCGCAGAATGGAGAGGGTGATGACAGTTAACAAGGCCAGGCACGCCCCTGCGGGGCTACGCAGCTACGCTGCTTGGACTCGCCGCAGTGCGGCTCGCCCGTGCTGGCGGCGTTAAGCATCTCAAGTAACGAAGAGGAATCGGAATTGCTAATAGTTGCACTGGATGTATTTACTCTCGACGAGATGAAGGCAATCGTTGAATCAACGAAATCTGAAGTTACCACCTATAAAGTGGGTCTACAGTTACTTACCTCTGAAGGCCCAGAATCCATCCGATATCTAAAGAGCATGGGAAAAACAGTATTTTTAGATTTTAAACTTCACGAAATATCGAATTCTGTCTCGTCAGCAATTAAATCTGCGGGCAAGCATGGAGTAGATATGGTTACTGTGCATGCTTCCGGTGGGCAGAAGATGATGGAGTCTGCGGTTGAGGCAGCCTCAGATTTTCCAAATATGAAGGTCTTAGCTTTAACTGTAGTAACAGGCCTAAATAATCAAGATTTACTCGACATTGGCTTTAGTCTATCAAGTGAAGATCAAGTTATAAGGCTTGCGCAACTTGCTGAGCGTAGTGGTTGCCATGGGGTTATCGCCTCTCCACAAGAAACGGAAGCACTTCGGTCACAACTGGCCGATCATATGCTTATAGTCACCCCTGGTATTCGCCCTGAAGGCGGTGACATACAGGATCAATATCGGGTAGGTACACCCGCTCATGCAGTCAATAGCGGGGCGTCATATATTATTGTCGGGCGGCCTATAGTTCAGGCTGAAGACCCAGAGAAATCGGCGCGAGAAATTAATGAGCAGGTGCATAAGGCAGCAAATGCTTAACAAAGCCAGCCAGAGGGACTTCCGCACTGCGTGCTTCAGCCCCTGCTGGCGGCGTTATGCATACATGAAACTCAGCGCGTTTATCCTGGTATTTTTGCTCGAAGCAAGCAATGCTGCTGCTTGCCAGCCATCATATGAGCGGAAACCCACCTTGAAGAAGGAGGTATACGAAGCCTTTAGACAGGCGCAGCACGTCGCATTCGTGTACGTTGCGGCGGTAGAGGAGAGCGAAAATAAATTCAATGTCCATTTTAGAGTCCTTGAATCCTTCAAGGGTGCAGAAGAAGAGTTTTCTACAGGCTGGGTCGCTCAGTGTTGCCAATGCCAGATGCATTTCAAAACGGAAGCTGCGTACATAGTATATGCGGTCCTTAGTCCGAAAGAGACGCTGTTCATTTCTACATTCGGGCCTAGTAAGGCGCTAAATGAAGTCACGCCTAAAGAACTAAAGTATCTCAGAACATTGAGGAACAGTAATGCATAACAAGGCCATGCACGCCCCTGTGGGGCTGCGCAGCTGCGCTGCTTGGACTCGCCGCCATGCGGCTCGCCCGTGCTGGCGGCGTTATGGGCCAGGGAATACCTACCAATGAGCTTGCTTCTAATTACTCACCTTATCGCGCTTGGAATCTGGATTGGTGTAGTGGGCGCAGAGTTTGCAATTGAATTCGATGGGATGAAGAATGATGAGTCTTATATAAAAGCCTCCAAAATGCACTACATCACAGATATTTGGGTAGAGATTCCAGCTTTCACTACCGTCCTGCTCACGGGCTTGTTGATGTTGAACGAAAGTCACATGGCTGGAGTGTTTCTGTATAAAGTTGTTTTCGCATTGTTGGCAATAATATTTAATCTCGTCTGCGTTTATGCCGTGTTTAAGCGTAGGAGATTTGCTGTGGTTTCTGATCTGGAGGGGATGAAATCTACCGAAACAATCATGAAAGTTGGCGGGCTAATTATTCCTACATTTATAACGGCCTTTGTTTTGAGCATTTACATTGCTTGGTAATCACTTATGCATAACAAGGCCAGGCACACCCCTTCCGGGCAACGCAGCTACGCTGCTTGGACTCGCTGCTACGCAGCTCGCCCGTGCTGGCGGCGTTATGCAGCCCAGAACTATGCCAGTCCCTAAAGACATCGAGGCGGAAATATACTTCCTCACGCCCGCTGAGGGGGGGCGCTCTACTGCTGCAGGTGCAGGCTATCGACCTCAGTTTTATTACAATGGCCGAGACTGGGACGCGCCGCATATCTATCCAGACACAGAATGGGTTGAGCCAGGAGAGACCGTGCGAGCTTTCTTAGGCTTTCTAAGTCCAAATGAGCACGTTGGAAAAATATTTGTCGGTATGTCTTTTCAGGTCAGAGAGGGTTCTAGGGTGGTAGGTAGAGGTGTAGTCACAAAGATTCTTGAGCTAGAAGAGTCCGCCAAGCGTGCTCGCCAATGGGCTACATAACCAGGCCATGCAAGCCGCTTCGCTGGACTCGCAACAGGTTGCTCGCCCATGCTGGCGGCGTTATGTTGCTATTTGAAGTTCTGACCGATGAGTATTGAGCGAGAAAGAGAATTTGTGCGAGAGCGTATTGCAAAGCTTGAGAATGAGTTACTCAGCGCGAGGAAATTTCTTGAGGGTAGTACTCAGTCTCACTGGTACGACTTTAAATCTCTCTTTGAAGAGAAAATCAGGCGCGGTTCATATGTTCCGCCAGACCGAGAATGGGTCAGGAATGTTTTCGTACCTAATCGAGAACAAGCCATTCGGCAGGCTGAGGCAATGTTGGGTGGGATGGAGTGAGCTACTAGCAATGAATCCGAGCGAACCGCAACATAACCAGGCCATGCAAGCCGCTTCGCTGGACTCGCAACCTGCGGCTGCTCGCCCGTGCTGGCGGCGTTATGTGTCGTGAGCTATCAGGCCCTTTGAGATTCCAAGGATGAATAGTTATATCCGCTATTTTGGTTTTACATTGCTGGCAGCTGCAGCGCTAATTGCTTTGTATATTGGCCTCACGGTCATTCAGCTTGTATACAGTCCAGATTCTGTCGGGGTTGTGCAGTTGTCAAAAGACTTTCTGGCAGCTAAGTTTCCGCTAATGGCCACGGATATAGATGGCGTCAAAGATCACATTCAAATTGACCCGTCTGCACGTTTGTTCATGGTGTTCTTCGTGGGCGCTATTGCTCTGGTTGCGCTGTCTTCGTTAATGGGTGCATTGATAAGGGGTGGCATCGCACTACTAAAATACTCAGAGGGGCCCGAGGCAAGTGACACATAACCAGGCCATGCAAGGCGCTTCGCTGGACTCGCAACCTGTGGTTGCTCGCCCATGCTGGCGGCGTTAAAGGTACGGTCAACCGACTATGAATCGATGGAAGGTGGCGTTCTTCGTTTGTCTAGGTTTTGCAGCCTTAAGTATTTCAACGCTGCTCTACGGCATATTGGATCAGGCCGTGACGTTGACCTATCAGCAGGACTCATGCGATTCGATTTCACGCGGTAATGATATTCTGGGAAACATAATCGTTAAACGAGGTCAGGAGTACAGCCAGGCAGATGTTCTGCACTTACTAAGGCAAGAGTATCCGGATGCATTCATAGTGGAATCCGGTGATCGTATATCAATGCGGGATGTAAGTTTCTGCTTCGAAAATGGCAAGCTTTCGGAGGTAAATTGTAGTGAGAACCTTTAACAAGGCCATGCAAGTCGCTGCGCTGGACTCGCAACCTTCGGTTGCTTGCCCATGCTGGCGGCGTTAGCTTTCATTGGTGCTATGACCAAAGCATTCATAATCATTGCTGTGGTTGCCCTGATCGCTCTTTGTTTTGGCCAATACAAATATGAGCAAAGCTACTATGTCAGGATCGCTTCGTTCAATGGGTGTATTGAGGATGGCGATTTCCCTGATAACCTTTTCTGGGGAGGCGTAATGTGCACCTATGCAAGAGTGAATATGTCTAGATATGTAAACATCGAACCGCTACATGCCTCAAACTTGTATTGGGCGGTAGAAGGTATGATTAATGGTGAGCATCACGACCAAGAGTTATACGCTAGGTCCACGGCAGCTATATATAAATTGCTGTCACATGGGCAGGATATCAACCAATCGAATGAGTGCGGTGAAACCATCCTCCATGCACCAATCGTTGCGAAGAGCCCAAGAACGGTAGCTTTTCTTCTGGCCTCTGGAGCCGACCCAAACTATGACGTACGCACAAAGGAGTGCGATGTAATTCGTGATCGTTCGCCGCTTGAGCTATCAAAAGCACTTATAGAACAACGTCCAGAAGATTATGTATATTCGCATATTTACAACCAACTTAAAGCTAACAAGTAAAGGCACTGGATCACCACTGCGTGGCTTCCCGTGCGTTAGGCGTTAGGACGGAAGATATGAACGAGGAAGAATACGAAAAGCTAACCGAGAAGCTGAAAAATGATTTTGTATTCGTACCCCGCGGACGGGTATGGCATTTTTTGGGGGGGGCTGGTCGCGATTGGCGTAGCACTCGGCTTCATTACCTGGGCGGCGACACTAGAGGCACTAAAATCGGAAAGAGCTTTGGCAGCTATAGAGTTAATTGAGAAAAATGCTGAATACGCCCAGCAGAATGCTGAGGGAATACGAATAGCTCTTGACCAAGCCCACCAAGCCCTCGACCAATCATTAGCAGTAAATACAAGAATCTCAAAGTTGGTCACATTCGAGGATGGATGTACTGGAGAAATCCATGTCTCAGAAAAGCCAGCCAAGTGCGAGGTTGAAATTCCCGAGCCTAATTGCAATTGGAGTTTTGAAAAAGAACAAACATGGTGTGAAAATAACTCACCTTGTAAATACGATACAGCTTCCGTAGTTGGAATTGATACAGCTACATCAACGTGCTCATACGAGCGGTGCTCGTATGTTTGTGAGCCGAATATTATTGGCAACCTAGTTGAAAGACTTAAATAGCCCTAACAATGCAATCAAAAACGCCGCAGCAAAGCTGCGCGATTTGCTGCGGCGTTAAGGCGTGACTCGAGCATGAAAACGTCCGCATCGGTGATTCTGGGCTTACTTTTGGGCGCGGTTGCTGCAAGTATGTCTATTCACGCAGTGGCTATTGATTACTACTACGTTGAAATTCCTGCGTCCGAGGACGGTTCTGGGATTCAAAGCGGCGCTGCAATTTTAGCGGGTGACCCCAAAGCAGATATGGAAGACCTAGTTTCTGTGTGGATTGGTCGCGCCGATGAGATGATTCGTGCGCATGGAGCCTTCCTTCCATATGGGGGTGCAATTAAGCAGAATGGTGAAATCGTAGTAATTGCAGTCGGGCACGCGCAGCGAGATATAAGCCCTGCGAAACAGATCAAGCGGCTAAAACCTTACTTGCGTGAGAGGGCGCATTCTGGAGAGTTTAAAGCCACAGCTCTGGTTTATGACGCTAGGGTGGCATTGCCAGGTGCGGAAGAGAAGTCAGACGTGATTGCTCTGTTCCTTGATCATCAAGTCGGTTACTCAAAGGTATTTCTCGTACCTTACAGTCTTGGGCCGGATGGGCCCATCTACGGGACCGCAGTCTCAAGGAAGGGTGCTGGTGCAGTGTTTGGCTCGAATTGAAGCCGGTGAGAGTAGGGCTTATCCGCTTCCAGGGTACAAAAAGCGGTACAAAAATCTAGACGAATAACCGACTATCAAAAAAGTCGTTATAAAACAATAAGATAGTATAAGACATGGCGGAGGGGCAGGGATTTGAACCCTGGGTACGTCGCCGTACGCTGGTTTTCAAGACCAGTGCTTTCGACCACTCAGCCACCCCTCCGTAAAAGGAGGCGCAAGTATACATCGCCGTATCAGGCTGGCAAGTTGTATTCCTGCGCCGTTATGTCGTCATGCGATGCGCTACAGGCTTTCCTCGACGGAAGGGTTGCTTGCAGCGGTGCGGCGCGCACGCGGATCATTCGGTGCGCGGTTGACCTCGCGCTCTGGCAGGTCCTCGGCGCGCGCAGCCAGCGGCCCGCTCACCGGTACTTCGACCTGTGCCGTTTCAATGTTATAGCTCTTGGTTGCCCTGGGGCGGTTGCGTGGATCGTTTGATGCGCGCGCGCCCGAGCTGGTCGCATCGCTGTTGTCACTGGCGACAGGCTCGCTGCTACCCAACTGGCTCAATACCGCCGGTTCTTCGACCGCAGGATCTTCGGCAGTCGTCTCCTCAGCGGCAGGTTCTTCAAAGGCCATGGTCGCCTGGGCAGGTTCGCTGCTGGCTGCAGTGCCGTAATCCACCGGCTGTGCTTCAGCAACGGCCGGCGCTTCAGCTGCAGGTTCGCTAACTGTCGTTTCTGCTGTCGTCGCCTCTGCCTCGATACTGGCTGCCACCGGCGCCAGGGCCTCCACGGTTTCTGTGGGCTCGGCATCGACAGCGGGGCTGGCCGCTTCAACTGCCGGTGCGGTGGATTGCGCATCGCCGGCAGGCGTCTCTACCTGCTGGGCCGCAATTTCTGCTGCCAGGTCGCCCTCAAGTGCCGGGGTCTCCTGCTCGGCGTTAGCATTGGCCGCTTCGCTGCGTCGGCCACCGCGACGGCGTGGGCCACGTGACGAGCGACCTTTCTGGCCATCGGGTCGACGGCGCGCGGCATCATTGTTGTCGACGCTATTGTTGTCGGCACTGTCATCGCCGGCTACGGCGTCGGTCTTTGCTATCTCGGTGTTTTGCTCAGTGGTCTGCTGCTTTTGCTGGCCACCACGGCCACGACGACCGCCACGGCGACGATTCGGCCGCGACTCGTTGCTCTCGATGCCATCGTCATTTGCACTGCGACGCTCGGTTGGCCGCGTTTCACCCGCCTGCTGCTCTTCATTGCGCTCGCGGCGGCGATCATTGTTACGGTCATTGTTGCGATTGCGGTTGCGATTGCGATCGCGATCGTTGTTACGATCATTGTTGCGATTGCCGTCGCGTTCGTTTTTGCGATCGTCCGTGTTGCGCTCATCAGCGCGCTCTTCGCGACGCTCGCGCTGGCCTTGTTTATTGCGGTTCCTGCCGCCACGTGAGCCGCGTGAACGATTGCGATTGCGATCGTTGTTGCGTCCCTGTGGTTTCTTCTCAGGCGCCTTCTGCGTGGGCTCTTCGACGACTTCTTCAGCGGTGCCGAATAGTGAACTCACCAGTCGCGTGAACAGGCCGGCTTTGGCGGGCTCTGCGGCTGGCTGCGGCGGAGTGGCCTCTGCGACCGGTCGGTTGGGTGCCTGCTGGGTCAGCTGGCTGGGCTGGACCGCAGCCACGGGCCGTTCGACCGCAGATTCTTCGTAGTCGCTCAGGTACTCTTCAGGCTCGGCTTCGGGCGTCAGTTCAAAGCTGTCTGTATCACCCAGATCGTCATCGTCATCGCGCAGGCGCGTGACTTCATAGTGCGGTGTTTCCATCGCGGGGTTCGGAATAACCAGTACCCGCAGGTCATTGGCATTCTCGATCGAGCGGATGGCGCCGCGCTTCTCATTGAGCAGGTAGGTGGCGACTTCAACCGGCACCATGACCCGGATCTCAGCGGTGCGGTCTTTTTGCGCCTCGTCCTGGATCAGGCGCAGGATGACCAGCGCCAGCGACTTGGTGTCGCGAATCGTGCCCTGGCCGTTACAGCGCGGGCAAATGGTGCTGATGGTCTCATCGAGCGAGGGGCGCAATCGCTGGCGCGACATCTCGAGCAGGCCAAAGCGGGAGATCTTGCCGACCTGGACGCGTGCCCGGTCGGCTTCCAGCGCATCGCGCATGCGGTTTTCGACCGCGCGCTGGTTGCGACTGGAATTCATGTCGATAAAGTCGATGACGATCAGGCCACCCATATCACGCAGCCGCAGCTGTCGGGCGATCTCGTCGGCAGCCTCAAGGTTGGTCTGCAGGGCGGTCTCTTCGATATCGCTGCCGCGCGTGGCGCGGGCAGAGTTGATGTCGATGGACACCATGGCCTCGGTGGGGTCGATGACGATCGAGCCGCCCGAGGGCAGCCTGACTTCGCGCTGGAACGCCGTCTCGATCTGGCTCTCAATCTGGTAGCGGTTGAACAGCGGGATCTCATCGCTGTACTGCTTGATCTTGCTTTCGTAGTGCGGCATGACCTTGGCGACAAACTGCGAGGCCTCATAGTAGGCGTCGGGGCCATCGATCAGCACTTCACCGATGTCCTTGCGCACATAGTCGCGAATCGCGCGCACGATGACATTGCTCTCCTGGAACAGCAGGAACGGCG
Source organism: Pseudomonadales bacterium (assembly GCA_965216795.1). GTDB lineage: Bacteria > Pseudomonadota > Gammaproteobacteria > Pseudomonadales > UBA7434 > UBA7434. Next base: position 126,283 of record OZ244196.1, read on the forward strand.
CTTTCTGGGAGTCGCTGGCTTCGGTAATCGCCGTCCAGATGGTCAGCAGGTATTCAAGGTCCCAGCGCAGCTCTTCGACGCTTTTGCCGATGCCGGCAGTGCGGACGATGATCGCCATGCCCTTGGGCACTTCGAGCTGGTTGATCACATCGCGCAGCTGGTCACGCTCTTCACCGTCGATGCGGCGGGAAATACCGCCGGCCCGGGGGTTGTTGGGCATCAGTACCATGTAGCGGCCGGCCAGGCTGATGAAGGTGCTCAGGGCGGCACCCTTGCTGCCGCGCTCTTCTTTCTCAACCTGGACGATGACCTCAGTGCCTTCCTTGACCACATCCTTGATCTTCATGCGGCCCTTCATATCGCCCGGTGAGCGATAGAAGTACTCGCGAGCGATCTCTTTGAGCGGCAGGAACCCGTGGCGCTCGGCGCCAAAGTCGACAAAGGCAGCCTCGAGGCTGGGTTCGACGCGGGTGATCTTGCCCTTGTAGATGCTGGATTTCTTCTGGACGCGGGTGCGGTTTTCGATATCGAGGTCGTACAGCCGTTGGCCATCGACCATCGCGACACGCAGCTCTTCGGGCTGGGTCGCATTGATTAACATACGTTTCATAATGGTTCTCTAAAATCCTGTTTGGCGAGGCGCCTGTGCATGGGCAGCATGGCTGCGTGCGGGTTCAGGAGCCTCGCGGTAATTCTGGGCGTAAATCGCCTTACCCTGCGTGATCTGAAACAGGCCGCGAACGGCGTTCAGCGGCACAGTCGGTAAGACGCGGGCACAAGCGGTGGTATTGGCGCAGAGATGGCGCGCGAAATCGCGCGTCGATGACGAAGGATTCGCAATGCTGTGCTATCAAGGGCTTACGGCGGTGTTGCTGCGTTCAGGCCTGTAACAATCGCATCACTGGCCGCTGCGAATGACCGTTTCGTGGCGGCTTCGCGGTGCGGCTGTTGCGTCAGGCCCGGATCGGGGCCTGGCTGTGCCAGGAGCCACTTTGAGTGCTCCTGCGCTGGGTGTCATGCGGCAGTACCGCCAGAACACCATTGTTCGTCTAATCTCTTGCGGTTGCATCGACGACCTGCCGACCCTGTGAGGGGTGCAGGAAGCGAGCCGATGCGACGTCTCTCAATACGCGGGTGGCTCACTAGCTGGCCACCGGGCTCGTTAAAGCGCTTCAGACTGTCGTGGTTCCGCTGTCTGGATCAGCGCAGCATCCTTACTGCGATTTGCCTCAGGGCGGAGAGCGGCGCTTGCCGACATCATCAATCGCGCCCCCAGGCGGTTTGCTGGCAACGGACAACGTGTTGTCGCCAGCGCAGGCACGGTTCAAGACCAGTTGCCCGCAAAACAGTGTAGTTGACCGGGTGTTCTTACCCGGGCAGCGCACATTATCTCATGACAAAGTACCGCAAGTCGCTGGCCAATAACGGGTATTTTGGCCCCTGGGCCGACCCGGTTTGTACCCCCGGCCAGCAAGGCAGGCTCCGGGATCCGGGCTGGCCAATAGCCGGTTGCGCGAGTTAGCGGCAATTTGCTGCGATTTCCCTGAATTTCGGTGAAAATCGCGATAACTTGTCTTCCCCTGACGGGGCGCGCATCCTACCATTGGCGGGGTCCGTCCTCAATGGTGGAATCGCTATCCAGCCGGGCGCTGGCAGCGGCGCCGTGGGTTGGATGGAGCCCTTTTGGTTATCGAGTGATCAATATCGTGGTGTTCCCGTGAACGCGCCCAAAGTGCAGCATGTGATTGTCCCGTCCGAGCAGGACGGCCAGCGCGTGGACAATTTTTTGATGTCGAGGCTGCGTGGCCTGCCGCGCTCGCGCCTGTACCGATTGCTGCGCCGCGGTGAGGTCAGGGTCAACAAGGGCAGGGTCTCGCCATCCCACCGCCTGAAGGCCGGCGACAGCGTGAGGATCCCGCCGGTCTCGCTGGCAGATCGTGCGCCGCCCGCAGCGGTCTCGCCACGCTTGCAGTCATTGCTCGAGCAGTCGATCCGCTATGAAGACGAACAGCTGATGGTGCTCGATAAACCCGCAGGGCTGGCCGTGCACGGTGGCAGCGGCGTCAACCTGGGGCTGATTGAATCCCTGCGGCAGTTGCGTACCGACTGTCGCTACCTCGAGCTTGCCCATCGCCTGGATCGCGAGACCTCGGGCGCGCTGGTGATCGCCAAGCAGCGCAGCGCGCTACTGGCTTTCCAGCGGGCGCTGCGTGCTCGCCAGGTCAACAAGTATTACCGCGCGCTGGCGGTGGGCCGCTGGCCCAGCGGGCTTGACAGCGTCAACGCCCCGCTAAAAAAGAACCATTTGCAGTCGGGCGAACGTATTGTCCGTACCGATGCCGACGGCAAGCCATCGCAAACCCGCTTTAAAGTCCTGCGGCGTTTCACCGAGTTTACCTTGCTCGAGGCGATGCCCGTCACCGGGCGCACACACCAGATTCGCGTGCACGCGCAGGTCGCGGGCCACCCGTTATGCGGCGATGAAAAGTATGGCAATGCACAGGTCAATAAAGCGCTGCGCGAGCAGCACGGCAAGCAGCTGTTCCTTCATGCCTACGCAATTGACCTGGGTTTCGATGGTGGGCCGGGCCTTATTGAGTGTCCGTTGCCCGCATCCTGGGAGCAGTTTATGCAGGGGCTTACTGTTGTTGGCTGATGCAGCTTCAGCAACCCGTCCTGGAAGAGAGCGCGCATGCTGCTGATCTTCGACTGGGACGGGACCCTGGTGGACAGTCGCGATGAAATTGTTCGCGCCCTGCAGGCAGCAATTTCGGAGCTGGCATTGCCCCCGCGCAGCGACCAGGATTGCGCGAACATTATCGGCCTGGGCCTTGCCGAGTCGGTCGAGGTGCTTTACCCCGGCCTGGACGCTGCGCAGGCACAGGCCATGGCGCGCAGCTACTCGAAGCACTTCCTTGCCCAGAACCAGCACCTGTCCGACAACCAGTACTTCCCCGGCGCGCAGGACATCCTTGCCACCTTGCGCGCGCGTGGTCACCAGCTCGCCGTTGCCACCGGCAAGAGCCGGCGTGGCCTCGATCGCGTACTGGCGCGCGGTGAGGCGTCCAGCTGGTTTGTCGCCACGCGCACCGCGGATGAAACGGCGTCCAAGCCCAATCCGCTCATGCTGAATGAATTGCTCGCTGAAACCGGCGTCGAGGCGGGCAGCGCGCTGATGATCGGCGACACCAGTTACGATATGGAGATGGCGCAGCAAGCCGGTATTGCCCGGGTGGCGGTCAGCTACGGTGTGCATGAGCCCGCGCGCCTGGCCAACTATTCGCCGCTCGCCGTTATCGACGAGTTGCAGCAACTGTTGCAGCTCGATTGTCTGGGCTAAACTCTAAGAGTTTGCCGTGTCAGCTGCCCAGTCGGCAGCCTGTTTGACGAGGGGATCAGAATTGTACGAATCAGAACAGCACCGCAGCACAGCCGCGGACCAGTCACCAGCGAACCAGCCTGAGTGGCAATTGCTCGAAAAGGTTGCGACGGCATCGATCGATGAGCAACGCAAGGCTCGCCGCTGGGGCGTCTTCTTCAAGCTGCTGACCTTTGCTTACCTGTTTATCCTGCTGCTGGCGCTGGTCCCGATGATGCCGGGGGACATCGGCTCTGCGGCGGAAGAACATGTTGCCCTGGTTGAGCTCAACGGTGTGATTGCCGCCGACTCGGAGGCCAGCGCGAACACCGTTGTGGCTGGCCTGCGCAGTGCGTTTGAGGCTGAACAATCGGTGGGTGTCATCCTCGCGATTAACTCCCCGGGTGGCAGCCCGGTGCAGGCAGGTTACATCAACGACGAGATCAATCGGCTGCGGGCCCTGCACGAAGACAAGAAGATCTATGCGGTGATTGCCGACCTTGGCGCTTCGGGTGGGTACTATGTCGCCGCCGCCGCCGATCAAATCTATGCCGACAAGGCCAGCCTGGTCGGATCAATTGGCGTAATCAGTGGTGGCTTTGGTTTCGACCAGTTGATGGAAAAAGTCGGCCTCGACCGACGCATCTACACGGCAGGTGACAACAAGGCCTTTCTCGATCCGTTCTCTCCCGAAAAAGAAAGCGACAAGGCGTTTTGGGAGCAAGTGCTCAAAGTGACCCACCGGCAGTTTGTCGATGTGGTCAAAACCGGGCGCGGTGAGCGTCTGCTGGATAGCCCCGAGGTATTCTCCGGTTTGATCTGGACGGGCGAGCAGGCGCTGGCGATGGGCCTGGTCGACGGACTCGGCAGTGCGGGCCACGTGGCGCGCGAGGTCATCGGCACCGAGGACATCATCGACTACACCCGTCGCCGCACGCCCTTTGAAGACCTGGTGGGAAGCCTTGGCGCAAAACTATCGACGGCCTTCTGGGGTATGTTCGGCAAGCAGCCGCTGATGCTGCAGTAGCTGCCTGCCAGCGCGTCGCTATTCGCTGACAGGCTCCGCCAGGGCGGGCAGCGTTACCGTGACGCTGAGGCCCGAGCCGCGGTTGTGCGCCTGCACGGTGCCGCCGTGCTGTGACACGATGCGTTTCACAATAGCCAGCCCGATGCCGTAACCACCGGTATCGCGGTTGCGCGCTTGGTCGACGCGGTAGAAAGGCTCAAATATTCGCTCTACATCTTTCGCGGGCACGCCCGGGCCGCGGTCATTGATTTCCAGCACGAACTGCGGTTGCGCGTAGGTGTTTTCATCGCTGATTTCACTGAGCCGGATATCGACCCGCGTATCATCGGCTGTGTACTTGATGGCATTGCGCAAAATGTTTTCCAGGGCGCTGTGCAGTTGGGTTGCTGCAGCCGCCAGCAGGGCTTCCCGAGGCGTAGACTCCAGCGCCAGCGTCACGCCTTTGACCTGTGCCTCGATACGACTGTCGTCGACGATGGATTCGAGCATCGCAACCAGATCGACAATGTCTTCGAGCGCAGCACTGTCATCGGGAATCGACAGCAACTGGCCAATCATCTCGTTGAGTCGGTTGGCTTCCTGTTCGATGCGATCGAGTTCGCTGCTGTCATTCTTCTGCCGGGCAATTTCCAGCGCGATTTGCAGCCTCGCCAGAGGCGAGCGCAGTTCGTGTGAGATGTCGCGCACCAGGCGTTTCTGGCTGGCCTGGCTAATCTCGAGAGCCTCGGCCATGTTGTTAAAGTCCTCGCCCAGCTGCGAGAGCTCATCGTCTTTGCTCAGGTTGCTCAGTTGCGCGCGTGCCGACATGTCGCCGCGCGCCAGCGCGCGCGATGCGAGGCTGAGTTGTTTGAGGTTGCGGGTCAGGTAGCGGGCGAGAATAAAACACGCCAGTCCACTCAGCGCAAAGGCCAGCAGCACCTGCACGCCAATATTGCTGAACAGCTCGCGCGCCCAGAACACCTGGGTGCTCGGCATATCAAGCACGAAATCTACTGGCCTGCCATCCTGCGCCAGTTCCTGCCGGCCCAGCCGCAATCGCATCAGGTTACCCGACTCGGCGTACAGGGAATCGTCAAGCTGGTCGAACAGCGGCTGGATTTCTGCGGGGAATGCAGGTGTGGCCAGCGGGCTTTGCTGCCGTTTACGGATAAACAGCTTCACATCGTGTTCGGCCAGCTGTGTGCGCCAGTCGTCAATGTCTTCGGGCAGTCGACGAATGATAAAGGCGGTGCGATTGATCAGGTTAACCGGCGTCAGCCCGCTCAGTTCCATCGCCTCCTGGCGCCGTATTTCGTGGCTGACGAAGACGGCAACGCTGCTGAGTGTCAGGCTGGTTAGCCAAAAACCGAGGAAGACTTTCCAGTAAAGGTTAAGCATCGAGCTCCGATACCATGATGTAACCGCTGCCGCGCACGGTCTTGATCACATCGACAGGGCCGAGTTCAGCGTGGATTTTTTTGCGCAGGTTGCTGATGTGCACATCGATGCTGCGATCGTAGCGCGTGAATTTGCGATTCAGCGCCAGTTCAGTCAGCTCTTCTTTGCTGACCACGCTGCCCACGCGGGTAATCAGTGCGAGCAGGGTGTTGAATTCGGCGCTGGTCAGATCGAGCGGGCGGTCGTGAATGGTGGCTACCCGGGTGCCGGGGTCCAGGGCGATGCCGTGCCGGCTGTGGCTGCTGGCGCCGCCGCTGGGTGCAGTGTTCTCGGTGCGTCGCAGCACGGCCCTGAGCCGTGCGAGCAGTTCCCGCGGGTTGCAGGGTTTTGGCAGGTAATCGTCGGCGCCAGCCTCAAGGCCAACGATGCGATCGATATCGTCGCCGCGGGCCGTCAGCATCAGTACAGGCGTCGCCGAGAAGCCGCGCAGCCGCTGCAGGATGTCGAGCCCCTGCATGCCGGGCAGCATGAAATCGAGCACCACCGCGTCATAGTCATCAGCATGCTGCTGCAAATGCTCTATGGCCTCCAGCCCGTCGTGGACCAGGGTCACCGCGATGCCTTCGTTGCCCAGGTATTCAGCGAGCAGTTCACACAGTTCGGCATCATCGTCGACGATCAGGATGTTCTGGCTCATAAGCGAGTCGACCTGGCTGGTGGTGGCGTATTCCCTGGCGGTGGCGCTGGGCATCATAACGCTGTGACCTCAAAAAAAAAGCCCGCAAATTGCGGGCTAGCTAGGGTTGGAAAAACCTGGAGTTACATCAAACTGATCGGCGGCGGCCTGTCGTCCAGGCCTTAACCATGAGTCCATTATGCCGATGTCCAGGTTAAGTTGGGGTGGCGCTGCGTAAAGAAGCGTAAAGTGCGGCAGCCGGCTCGCGGAGTCCTTGCAAAACAAGCGCTTAGACAGTGCCGGCACAGCCGCCGGCCCGGCCCGAATGTGTAGCTTTACAGCTTCTCAGGGCATTGACCAGTATTGAGAAAATCCTTTAAAATTGCGCGTTTATGTCCGGAAAATGTTTGCCAGCGGCCATTTTGGTCAGGAAGCTGCTTGAGCAGCGGGCCTGCCTGCAGGGCGAGGTGCCCGTCGACAGGCTTGGCCACCTTGCCGAGGCCGTGCTGGGCTTCGCGTCACCGGTCATCGCCAGCCTGCAGTTCGGCAATGCGGACGATGGCCACGCCTACTGCGAGGTAGTCGTCACGGTCGACGTCCAGATGCAGTGCCAGCGCTGCCTTGAGCCGGTTACTGTGGCACTGGGTACCAACTCCCGCGTGCGCCTGGTCGACGATATAGAGTCGCCCAGTCTCACGAAGGACATCGAGCCTGTGCTGCTCGAGAAGGGCGAGCTCAACATTGTCGAGCTGGTAGAAGAAGAGTTATTGCTGGCGCTACCGATTATCGCCAAACACCGGTCGGCGCCCAATCCGGATTACAGGCCGGGCGTCGACGCAGTCGGGCTTGCAAGGCTCTGCATCCCCGGCACTGTCACTGTCGAAGACATAGATGACGCAGCGCAGGATGCGCAGGCAGTAGAAACCGTTAATGGGCATGGCCGATCAATGTCGAGCGATACCCAGACACCCATGCCCGGGGGCATCACGCGCCGTTCGGACATTGGTGAAGACAACCCGTTTAATGTTTTACAGTCGCTGGTCGATTCCGGCGAACAGGAGCAAAACCATGGCAGTTCAAAAGAGTAAAGTAACCCGTTCGCGTCGCGGCCAGCGTCGTTCACACGACAGTCTGGTGACGACTGGTATCTCGGTTGACGAGACCAGCGGTGAGAAGCATCGTCGCCATCACGTCACGGCCGAAGGCTTTTATCGTGGCAAAAAAGTCGTCGACACCGGTTTTGACGACTAGGTGAACCCTGCGCAGGGCTCTCGTGTGGTAGGCCCTGCAACCCTCCCTGGCCGGCACCTGATCATGTGCCGGCCGCATAACCCCAGCCTTATTTTCACTGTTCCTCGCTATGCGCCTGGCTATTGATGCAATGAGCGGCGATCGCGGCTGCGCGGTCGTCGTCGGTGCGGCGCTGTCGGCGCTCGGTGCCGCAAAGCCATCGCTGGAGTGCCTGTTAATTGGCGACCAGCGTGCACTGCAGGAAGCAATAGAAGCGGCCATTGCGGCTGACCCCGGGCGCGAAGAGGCGCTGGATCGCGTGACTATTGAGCACAGCGATGCCGTCGTCGCGATGGATGCGCGACCGCGTGACGTGCTGCGCGCCGCCGAGCCGACGTCGATGCGCAGGGCGCTCGACCTGCTGGCTGCAAAGGAGGCCGATTGCTGTGTGAGCGCGGGCAATACCGGCGCTTTGCTGGCGCTGTCGCGACACCTGCTCGGTTCGCTGGAGGGCATTCGCAAGCCGGCGATCTGTGCGCAGTTGCCCAGCCTTGGCGGCTTGTCCTACCTGCTTGATGTCGGTGCCAATGTCGACTGCAGTGCCGGGCAGCTCCACCAGTTTGCCCTGATGGGGACGGCACTGGTCGGCGCGCTTCATGGTATCGATGCGCCCCGGTCAAGGGCGCTGAGCATTGGCCGAGAGGCCGGTAAGGGCAACGAGGTGGTGAAGGCCGCTGCGGCACTGTGTGAGGCTGACGCCGGGCTCCATTTTGCTGGCCTGGTCGAAGGCGATGAACTGCTTGCAGGCCAATGCGAAGTGATATTTTGCGATGGCTTCGTGGGTAATGTTGCCTTGAAAACTTCCGAGGGCACGGCAAACTACATTCGCTCGGTCACAGCGCAACACTTTGCGCCGGCTGCGGACAAGGGCGAGCCTGGCATCGACGATAAAACGCTGCAGGCCCTGCAGGCGCTGGGCGCGATGATGGATCCGGCGCACTACAATGGCGCCTGTTTGCTGGGTCTGGACCGACTGGTTATCAAAACCCACGGCAACAGCTGTGAGACCGGCTGGCAAGCGGCGATTACCCGGGCGATCACCAGCTGCGAGGCGGGTCTCATCGGGCGGCTGGATGCAGTTTTGCGCGCCTGAATGCAGGTTTTGCACGATACAGCTCAATGACACGATACGGTTTTTTTGTTGACCCCTGCGGAGGCTCCCTCACGTTATGACAACGCTACACAATTCGCTGGCCCTGGTTTTTCCAGGCCAGGGCTCGCAAACGGTCGGTATGCTGGCCGAGTTGGCTGGACAGTTTGCCGAGGTTGAACAGACCTTCGCGCAGGCCTCCGAAGTGCTTGGCTATGATCTGTGGGCGCTGTCGCAGGAGGGAGAGCAAGCGCAGCTGAATATGACCGAGACGACCCAGCCACTGCTGCTGACAGCGAGCGTTGCGATGTATCGCAGCTGGCAGGCTGCAGGCGGTGGCGCGCCAGCCTGTATGGCAGGCCACAGCCTCGGCGAGTTTAGCGCGCTGGTGTGCGCGGGAACTCTGCGGTTTGAAGACGCGGTCGGGCTGGTTCGACAGCGCGGCCAGTTCATGCAAACCGCGGTACCGGTGGGTGAGGGCGCCATGGCGGCGATCATTGGGCTCGACGATGACGCAGTCATGCAGGTGTGTTGTAGTGATAACGCCTCGCAGGTTGTCGAAGCCGTCAACTTTAATGCACCGGGCCAGGTGGTCATTGCGGGGCACACGGCGGCTGTCGACGGCGCCATCGAAAGGGCCAAGGAAGCCGGTGCCAAGCGCGCCATGCCGCTGCCAGTGAGCGCGCCTTTCCATACCAGCCTGATGCGGCCCGCCGGAGAACAGCTGGCGCAGGCGATCGCCGACTTGCCCTTTGCAGCGCCCCACACCCCAGTTGTTCACAATGTGACGGCGGCCACCGAGTCGGACCCGGAGCGCATCCGGGCGCTGCTCATCGAGCAAATTTATTCGCCAGTTAACTGGACGGGCTGCATGCGCACGATGCTTGGCGAGGGTATCGCGTCTGTGCTCGAGTGTGGGCCTGGCAAGGTGCTCAGCGGTTTGGCCAGGCGCTGTGACAAGTCGCTCTCGGTTGCCGCGCTCGAGACACCCGATGCAATGCGCGAGCAGGCTGCAGCGTTTGCGGCTTAGTGGCCGCTCAAGGTTCTAACTTTCTGGGAGATACGGCATGACGACACATGCAAGCCATGTAAACGAATCAGGCGAACCGCGTGTTGCGCTGGTCACCGGTGCCAGCCGGGGTATCGGCAAGGCCATCGCATTGGCACTGGGCTCCCAGGGTGCAACCGTGGTGGGCACGGCGACGACGGATACCGGTGCTGCATCGATATCCGCTTACCTCGACGAGGCCGGCATCAACGGTGCCGGCGTTGCGCTGAACGTCACGGATGCCGATGCCGTGACCGCTGCAGTGGCCAGAATTACCGAGCAGTTCGGCGCGATCACTATCCTGGTTAACAATGCCGGTATTACCCGCGACAACATTATGCTGCGCATGAAGCCCGAAGAGTGGGACGCTGTGATCGATACCAATCTGTCGGCGGTGTTCCGCACGGCGCGCGCCTGCGTGAAGGGGATGACCAAAGCGCGCTGGGGCCGCATCATCAATGTCAGTTCAGTGGTCGGGTCGATGGGCAATGCCGGCCAGGCCAATTACGCGGCGACCAAGGCGGGCGTCGCGGGCTTTGCGCGATCGCTTGCCCGGGAACTGGGCTCACGATCGATCACGGTCAACACTGTCGCTCCGGGGTTCATCGATACCGATATGACGCGAGACCTGCCCGAGCAGAACAAATCGGCGCTGCTTGAGCAGATACCGCTGGCCCGGCTTGGGCAGCCCGAGGAAATTGCAGCGACTGTCAACTTCCTGGCCAGTGATGCCGCCGCGTATATCACGGGCGAGACGATTCATATTAATGGCGGGATGTATATGGGTTAGTCGCTGCAGCGCAGCGTGAGTAGGGTAAAAAATAGACAGTCTGTCGACCTTCGAACCCCGTCCCAAATACCAATTCGTGCCGCATGCAGGCGCTTACATTTTGAGGCAATCAAGGTACAATGCGCCGCGGTTTGAGCTGGCCCATTTTCAAACAATTCAGGGTTGGCCGCAGTCGGGGCAATCACTGCCCCAAATTTGAGAACTACTTAGTCAGGAGTCGAGCAGAACGATGAGCAGCGTTGAAGAGCGTGTCAAGAAAATTGTAGCCGAGCAGCTGGGTGTCAAAGAAGACGAAATCCAGAGCTCAGCATCATTTGTTGAGGACCTGGGAGCCGATTCGCTGGATACGGTTGAGCTCGTCATGGCGCTCGAAGAGGAGTTCGAAACCGAGATCCCGGACGAAGAAGCAGAGTCGATTACCACCGTTCAATTGGCAATCGACTATATCGAAAAACACCTCAGCTAGTTGTGTTCCCGGGCGGTGGCATCGCTTACCGCCGAGGGTGTTAGTCCGCATGGCCTACGGCTTGGCAGTTCAAAGCGTGGGCCACATTGCGGCCAGGCAAGGCGATGCCCCGGCCAACCGTGGCATGCAGTTTCATTCACAAGCAATCCATTGTTTCCATCGCACTAGGCGCAGTGACTGTGCTTGAACGCGCGTGCTGCCTGTGGCTTTTGCGTGGCGTTAAACCTGTGAGGATGAAATCGTGACCAAGAGAAGAGTCGTTGTCACCGGGCTGGGTATGGTGACACCCGTCGGTAATGATGTACCTACCACCTGGGCGTCTATTCTCGCTGGCCGCAGTGGCATCCGTCCAATCACCGCGTTCGATGTCTCTGCCTATTCGACGCGCTTTGGCGGCTCCATTGTCGACTTCGATGTCGAGCGCTACCTGTCTGCCAAGGAAGCGCGCAAGATGGATATTTTCATCCAGTACGGGATGTCGGCCGCGATTGAAGCAATGAATGATGCGGGCCTGGAAGTCACCGACGCCAACCGTGCGCGCATTGGCGCGGCGATAGGCTCGGGCATTGGTGGCATTGGCTCCATCGAGCAGGCCTCGGCGATCCTGCAGGACAAGGGCCCGCGAAAAATCTCGCCATTTTTCGTCCCTGGCTCTATTGTCAATATGATTGCCGGAAATCTCTCTATCAAGTATGGGTTCCAGGGGCCGAATATCGCCATTGTCACTGCCTGTACGACGGGCACGCACAATATTGGCTACGGGGCCAGGACAATCCAGAGCGGTGACGCCGATGTCATGGTCGTGGGGGGTGCCGAGATGGCCACCACACCGGTAGGCCTCGGCGGATTTGCCGCTGCACGTGCACTGTCCTGTCGCAACGATGAGCCCGAGGCGGCCTCGCGGCCCTGGGATCGCGACCGCGACGGGTTTGCCCTGAGTGACGGTGCCGGTGTCCTGGTGCTCGAAGAATACGAATTTGCCAAAGCACGCGGCGCAACGATCTATGCGGAGCTATCGGGCTTTGGTATGAGCGGCGACGCCCACCATATGACGGCGCCGCCGGAAGATGGCAGCGGTGCGGCCGCCTCAATGCAAAATGCGCTGAATGATGCCGGTCTGAACGCCGATGCGGTGGACTATATCAACGCCCATGGCACGTCGACGCTGGCGGGCGATATTGCCGAAACCAAAGCGGTAAAAACCGTGCTTGGCGCTGCAGCCGGCAATGCCGCTGTCAGCTCGACAAAGTCGATGATCGGGCACTTGCTGGGCGCCGCCGGCGCGGTCGAGGCGATCTTTTCTGTGCTGGCACTGCGCGACCAGGTTGCGCCACCGACGATCAACCTCGACAACCCGGATGAGGGCTGTGATCTGGATTATGTGCCTCACGAGGCGCAGGCGCGGTCACTGTCCGTTAGCATGTCCAACTCTTTTGGCTTTGGCGGTACCAACGGCACCGTTGTTTTCAACACCCTCTAGGCCCAGTCGGTCGCGTTCATGAGCGAGCGGGCCTGGGTCAATGGCGTAACCCTTGCTGAGCCGGGCGACCCGGTTATCCAGAGGCTGTCGAACTTTGGCGACGGCGTGTTCGAGAGCATGCGCGTCGACCGACGCGGGGTGTTCCTGGCGGACGGTCACCGGCGACGTTTGTTGGCCGGTCTTGAGAGACTTTCCCTTAACATCGATGGGCATGCGCTTTGGCAGCAGGCTGAAGCGCTGCTTGCAAGCGTCGCTGACGCAGCGCCGGGGCTGGCCAAACTGGTGGTCAGCCGGGCGCCTTCTTCGCTGGGCTATCGGGGCTCCGGGCAGGCTGACCAATGGGTGTTGCAGTACAGCCAGGGGCTTCCCGCCACCGATTCGCGGCCACTGCGCCTCGCCATTCCCGAGATTCGATTGGCGCACCAGCCGGCGCTGGCTGGTATCAAGCACTGCAACCGGCTGGAGCAGGTACTCGCGCGCCAGCAGCTCGATGCAATCGGCGCCGATGAGGGAGTGATGCTCGATGCCTCGGGTCTGGTCATCGAGGGCTGCGCGGCCAACCTGTTCATCCTCGAGGCCGACCAGCTGTTGACGCCGCCGCTGGAGCATTGCGGTGTCGCGGGTGTCATGCGCGAGTACGTCTTAGAGGTGGTAGCGGCGGAATGTGGCCTCCGTGCGGCTGAAGCCATGATCGATGTGCCGCGATTGCTGGCCTGCGATGGCCTGGTGCTGTGCAACTCGGTAAAGGGTATCAGCACGGTCGCCAGCCTGCGCTCGGAGGAGGGGCTGCATCACGACCTGCCGATTCCGGCAGTACTAGCGACATTGCGCGACCAGGTGGCCGCTCAGATGGAGGCAGGGCAGTGAGAGCCTGGCAGCTTGTCCTGCTGTTGTTTGTCGGCTGTGCGTTGCTTGGCGCATCTGCCCTGCGCTATCTGGAACAGCAGTGGCACACACCCGTGGCAGTTGCCGGCGGCGATCGGCTCTACGACGTCGCGCCGGGCACAACCACGCGCCAGATGCTGGATGACCTGCAGGCCCTGGGGTACTGGCAGCAGCCAGAGCCGATCCTGCTGGGCCAGCGCCTGTTTATGCCCGGCTTTGTGCTCAAGGCCGGTGAGTACCAGTTGCCCAGCGAAGCCTCGCCTGATGAATTGTTGGCGTTGTTCAATGCCGGCCAGTCTGTGCAGTACAGGTTGGTGTTCACCGAGGGTGAAGCGGCGCGGCAATGGCAGCAACGCCTGGCAGACACGTTTGCTGCGCAGGACGATTCGCTTGAGGGGCAGGGCGAGCAGTGGCTGCGCGATGCGCTGTCGGCAACTGCGCAGGCCATGATGCGCAATGCCGGCGTGACTGAACCGGCTGTGGAGGGGTGGTTTTTCCCCGATACCTATTACTATGACCGGCAGAGTGAGCCGGCTGATATACTGGGCCGCGCGCATCGAAAGATGCTTGCCGTGCTCAAGCGCGAGTGGAGCGGCAGGGCGGCGGGCTTGCCCTACGAGCACCCCTATGAAGCGCTGGTCATGGCATCGCTCATCGAGAAAGAGACTGGGGTGGCCACAGAGCGTGCGCAAATAGCGGGTGTGTTTGTGCGCCGGTTGCAGCAGGGCATGCGCTTGCAGACCGACCCCACCGTGATCTACGGTATGGGCGAGCGTTACACGGGTAACCTGCGGCGGGCCGATCTGCAGGCCGATAACCCGTACAACACCTATCGGCGCGATGGCTTGCCGCCAACGCCGATCGCAATGCCCGGGGCAGATGCCATTCACGCGGCGCTGCACCCTGCTGAGGGCACTGCCCTGTATTTCGTTGCCAGGGGTGATGGCACCCATCACTTCTCGGATACGTTTGCAGAGCACCAGGCTGCGGTGAGGAAGTACCAGATACTCAATCGCCGTTCGGACTATCGCTCCTCGCCGCCGACCACGGCGCCCGGGGGGCAGGGCTAAACGCCCCAAAGCAGGTGTCTTATGGCTGGATACAGCGGCCGGTTTATCACGCTCGAAGGAATGGAGGGTGCCGGCAAATCCACTAATCTCGAATACCTCTGCACGCTGCTGGAGCGGCGCGGCCTGGGCTATATCGTTACGCGGGAGCCTGGCGGTACCGAAGTGGCCGAGGCCATTCGTGAGGTCCTGCTGACCCGTCATGCGGAGCCGATTGTGGCAATGAGCGAGCTGTTGCTGGTGTTCGCCGCGCGCGCGCAGCATCTTGAACGCGTCATCATCCCGGCCCTGCAGCAGGGCCAGTGGGTTATCTGCGACCGGTTTACCGATGCGACCTATGCCTACCAGGGCTTTGGGCGAGAGATGGGCGGCGAGCAGGTGGAGCGGCTCGAGCAATGGGTGCAGGGCAGCCTGCGGCCCGATCTCACGCTGGTGCTCGATGTGCCGGTAGCGCTCAGTGTCGAGCGCATCAGCTCCCGCGCCCAGCTCGATCGCTTCGAGGCCGAACCTGCCGCATTTTTTGAGCGTGTCCGCGATGGCTACCTGGCACGCATTGCCGCCGATGCGGCGCGCTACCGGTTAATCGACGCCTCCCGCCCGCTTGCCGAGGTGCAGCGCGAGATCGCGCAGCGCGTCGAACCCTTCATTGATACTGCTTTACAGGAGCACTCATCATCGTGAGCGAGACTGCGATCGATAATGAACAGCTCTGTGCTGGCCAGCTTGATGACTGGTCGCCCTATCCCTGGCATCAACAGGCGCTGGATCAATGGCTCGATGCGCAGCGACGTGAGCGTTTGCCGCATGCAATGCTGGTGAAAGGTCCCGAGCACACGGGCAAAGTATTGTTGGCGCGTTTGCTCGCCAGCTACCTGCTCTGTGAGCAGCCGCTCGAGACGCGCAGCTGCGGACGCTGCAAGTCGTGTGCAATGGTGCGCGCCGGGACTCACCCCGACTGGCTGGAGTTGCGCCCCGAACAGCCCGGCAAGGTCATTCGCGTTGATTCCATTCGTCGCATGCAGGCCCGTTTGCAACAGACGGCCCAGTTTGGCGGCGCGAAACTGTGTATCCTGCATCCGGCCGAGGCGCTCAACGAAAACGCCGCGAACGCGCTGTTAAAGATCCTCGAGGAGCCACCGGCCAACACGTATTTTATCCTGGTGAGTCATCGCCCCCAGTTGCTGCCTCCGACGATTCGTTCCCGCTGTGGGCAGCTTGCCGTCGCATTGCCTACCACCGAGCGGGTGATCCAGTGGCTGGGCGATGAGTTCAGCGAGACACAGGTGCGGCGCGCGCTGTCGATATGCCGCGGCTATCCGCTCAAAGTGCAGGCCTTCCTCGCGCAGGATACCGACCTTGAAGCGCACCAGCAGTTGATTCGCGAACTGTTCGACTCCCAGCGGCCCGTCGTCGAACTTGCCGGAGAGATTGACGCCTCCACGGTCGCGGGTTTTCTGGATGCGCTGGTGGCCTCGGTGCGTCCAGGCGGGGAAGGCGGTGACGCCAGTGATGCGGCCTGTCTTGGCCGGGCGTTGGCGATCGCCGGACGCGTTGAGTCGGCACGTGAGGCGCTTGGGCACAATGCCAACGTGCGCTTGCTGCTCGAGAGCTTGATGTGCGAATGTCGACAAATTTATTGTGAATTCCAGCTTACCTGAATAGCTAAAAGCGCCCCCCGGGTCTAAGCTTTAGCAGGATCTACCCTCTGATCGCTGCCGGCTTCACAGCAATTGTCAAAATTTGTACAACTGCTTGAAAACTAGACAGCGATTTTGATAGATTGGCTCGCTGCGGGCAGGCACCATGCGCCGCGGCGTAACGCACAGTTTTCCGGGGCTTTTGAGCAGTTCAATGGCTGATGCACTGAAATCCGGCGCCAAGAGCGGTATCTTGTCGCTGACGATCAAAGACAAAGCGGTGTTGTACGCTGCGTTTATGCCGTTCCTGGAAAATGGCGGGCTGTTTATTCCCACCAATAAACAGTATGCCGTTGGCGATGAGGTCTTCATGCTGCTCAACCTGATGGACGAGAGTGAGAAGATCCCCGTTGCTGGCAAGGTCGTATGGATTACCCCCAAGCGCGCCCAGGGCAACCGTGCCGCGGGCGTTGGCGTGCAGTTCAGCGGGCAGGACGATACCGCACTGAAAAAAATCGAGAATTACCTGGCGGGTATGATCGACTCTGATCGCCCGACCCATACCATGTAGTGTCGGCCGGGGCAGCGACGCTGCCACAGGACCGACTATGTTGATTGATTCCCACTGTCATCTCGACCGGCTAGACCTGGCAGCCTGCGGCGGTAGCGTCGACGCGGCGCTTGATCATGCGCGTGGCCAGGGGGTTTCGGGTTTCCTGTCTGTGGGTATCAGCCTTGGCGAGCTGCCTGCCATGCTGGCAATCACCGAGCGTCACGATGACGTGTACGCCTCAGCCGGTTTGCACCCGCTTGAGCCCATACCTGACGAACCGGACCACAGTGCGCTGCTTGCGTGGGCGCGCGATGAGCGCATTATCGCCGTGGGCGAAACCGGGCTCGATTATCACTATGCGCTGGAAACCGCAGCGCAGCAGCGCCGAAGCTTTCGCATGCATATGGATGTTGCCCGTGAGGTCGGCAAACCGGTGATCGTGCACACGCGCGAAGCGGTGGATGACACACTTGCGGTGCTCGATGAGTATGCCGGTGAGGTGCGCGGCGTACTGCATTGTTTTACGGAGACCCGGGCGATGGCGGAGCATGCGCTGGCACTGGGTTACTACATTTCATTTTCCGGTATCGTCACCTTCAAAAATGCAGCAGCCCTGCGAGAGGTGGCGGCGACGGTCCCGGCCGACCGCCTGTTGGTCGAGACCGACTCGCCTTACCTGGCACCGGTACCGCACCGCGGCAAGCCAAACCAGCCCGCCTATGTCAGGCAGGTCGCAGAGCAGCTGGCTGCGCTGCGCGGTGAAAGCCTTGAACAGCTTGCCGCTGCGACGACGGCCAACTTCCGCTCCCTGTTCGCCGTCACCTGATCCGCATCATCACAAGCTATAGCCGCAATTAACAGGGGCGCGCGGAACCGCTGTGCGTTAGGGCCTATAATGGTGCCGCCGAGGCGGAATCCGGTGGATAAAAAAAGCCCCAAACCGAAGTTTGGGGCTTAAGACCATAGGAGTGAAACATGTGAGACTCACGTCTCGAGGAACCGCCCGGGGAAGTGGCGGCCTCACTGTTAAGTAAAGCCCGGATTCCCAGATTGTCCAATTATTAATCAATTTTATTTGTGACGATAATCCCGAATATAGACGGAGTAGCCGTAATATCCATTAATAACAATGGCTTATGTGCGTATGCTCTAGTGGATACCAGAGTGCCCGCGTGGTGAAAACACCGCGCTTTCTTGGCATCGTCGAGGGGTTCTACGGGCGCAGCTGGTCCTGGGAGACGCGCGGCGCTTACGCCGGCTTTATGGCCTCCCAGGGCATGAACAGCTATGTCTATGCCCCCAAGGGTGATGCGCGGCTGCGGCGGGCCTGGCGTGAGCCCTGGACGCAGGCTGAACTGGCAGCGCTGCAGGCCTGCGCAGCTAACTATCGCGAGCAGGGCATCCGTTTTGCGGTCGGCCTCTCACCGCTGGGCCTGGCCGATGCTGACGGCGCGGGCCTCGATGCGGACAGCCGAGCCGACTTGCTGCAAAAGCTGCAGCAGATCGCCAGCATCGATAACCGGCTGCTCTGTGTGCTATTTGATGACGTCGCCAGCGGCGGCGAGACGATGGCCGGGCGGCAGTTGGCCGTGTGCGAAGCGATTTGCGCGACCGGCCTGTTTGATGAGCTGATTGTTTGCCCAAGTTACTACAGCACCGACCCGATACTGGAAAAGCTGTTTGGTGAGCGGCCCAGGGATTACTGGGTCGAATTGGGGCAGGGGCTGCCCGCGCAGGTCGGCCTGTTCTGGACCGGTAGCCAGGTCTGTAGCAAGACTTACCAGCCAGCGGACCTCGACTATATCAGTGAACAGTTCCAGCGGGCGCCCGTCTTGTGGGACAATTATCCGGTTAATGACGGCGAGCGCAGTAGCCAGTTTTTGCATCTCGCCGCATTTGGCCATGACCAACGTCTTGCGCGCCATGTTGCGGGGCATTTCGCCAACCCCATGAATCAGGCCTGGCTCTCACAGATTCCGCTGCGTTCGCTGGCCCGGAATTACCGGTCACCCGCCGCGGCCGACGAGGCGGATGATTTCGAAGCGGTTTGCGGGGTTGAGCTTGGGCGGCAGTTGCGGGAAGACCAACCGCTGTTTGAGCGCGTTGGCCTGGCGGCGATGACCGCTACGCAAAAGCAAACGCTGCGCGAGCATTACCGGCAGTTTGATCACCCGGTTGCCCACGAGGTGCTCGACTGGCTAAACGATGGTTATGCATTTGATCCGGCCTGCCTGACTGGCTGAGCGGATACCTACAGACGATCCATAGGAGAGATTGATAATGTTTGACGGCAACACCTTGAGCCTGCAGCGGCACAGCGACGGCATCGTCGAACTGTGTTTCGATGCCCCGGGCAGCGTCAACAAACTCGATACGGCAACGCTGGGCGAACTCCAGCAGGCGATCGAGGTACTCGAAGCGGCCGGCGATGTCCGCGGTCTGTTGTTGAGCAGTGGCAAAGATGCCTTTATCGTCGGTGCCGATGTGACGGAATTCACCGGCCTGTTCGCCGGGCCAACGCAAGAGCTTGTTGCGGCGCTGGGTTCGGTTCACGCAATGATTAACCGGCTTGAAGACCTGCCATTTCCCAAGGTCGCGATGATCAACGGCTTTGCGCTGGGTGGTGGTTTCGAAGTGGCGCTGGCAGCGGAATACCGCGTCGCCTCGACGACAGCCGCGGTCGGATTCCCCGAAGTCAAGCTTGGCATCATCCCCGGTTACGGCGGCACCGTGCGTGCCCCGCGCGTCATGGGTTGTGATAACGCCGTCGAGTGGATCTGTACCGGCAAGCATGCCAAAGCCGCCGAGGCGTTGAAGCTCGGTGCTATCGACGCGTTGGTCGATCCCGCTCAGCTGCGCGATGCGGCGATGAATATGCTCGCCGCTGCAATCAGTGGAGAGCTGGATTACGAGGCCAAGCGCGCCGAGAAGCTGCAGCCTATTTTGTTGAACGATATGGAAAGGCTAATGGCATTTACCAGTGCCAAGGGCCTGGTAGCTGCGCAGGCAGGCAAGCACATGCCGGCGCCGATGACGGCGCTGACTGCCATCGAAAAACACGCTGGCATGGGGCGCGAAGAGGCCGGCGCGGTCGAAATCGAGCATTTTGCGAAACTGGCCGGTGGTGATGTCGCAGCGGCGCTGGTTGGCCTGTTCCTCAATGAGCAGGCGGTCAGCAAAAAGGCGCGCGACCTGGCCAAAGGCGGTAGTGCGGTGAAACGCAGCGCCGTGCTGGGCGCCGGCATCATGGGTGGCGGCATCGCTTACCAGTCGGCGGTCAAGGGAATACCTTCACTGATGAAAGATATTGCGCAGGAAGGTCTCGATGCGGGTATGGCTGAGGCGGGAAGCTTGCTGAGCAAGCGCGTGAGTCGTGGCCGGTTGTCGGCCGAGAAGATGGCCGAAGCGCTGACGCGCATCGACCCCACGCTCAGTTATGACGGCATCGACCAGTGCGACATTATTGTCGAGGCGGTGGTCGAGAACACCAAGGTCAAAAAGATCGTGCTGGCCGAGTGTGAATCGCTGTGCGCTGATGATGCAGTGCTGTGTTCCAACACCTCGACCATCCAGATCACCGAGCTTGCCACAGCCCTCAAGCGTCCCGAAAACTTTTGTGGCATGCACTTTTTTAACCCCGTTCACCGCATGCCGCTGGTCGAAGTCATTCGCGGCAAGCAAAGTTCGGATGAGGCAATAGCCCGGACCATGGCCTACGCGCTGGCGCTGGGGAAAACGCCGATCCTGGTCAACGATTGTGCCGGCTTCCTGGTTAACCGTGTGCTGTTCCCCTACCTGGGCAGTGCGAACCAGTTGGTCCATGAAGGTGTGGACTTCACTCACATCGATAAAGTCATGGAAAACTTTGGCTGGCCCATGGGCCCGGCCTACCTGCAGGATGTGGTTGGACTGGATACCTGCGACCATGCCAGCGCCGTGATGGCCGAGGCGTTTCCCGATCGCATGCAGCCCGACTTCAAAGGCGCAGCCAGTCTGTTGTTTGAAGCAGGGCGCCTGGGCCAGAAAAACGACAAGGGCTTCTACCAGTACCTGCCGGATAAAAAGGGGAGGATGCAGAAGCAGCCCGACCCCGCCGTTGCCGGTTTGCTCGAAGGCAATGTGGCCTCGCCAACCAGTATGGATGACGAGGAAATTATCGACCGGCTGATGGTGCCCATGGCGCTGGAACTGGTGCGCTGCCTCGACGAAGGTATCGTGGCGACGCCGGCGGAGGCTGACATGGCCCTGATTATGGGCATTGGCTTCCCGATGTTCCGCGGCGGTATCTGCCGTTATATCGATACGATGGGTGCCGCGGCATTCTGTGAAAAGGCGCGCAAGTACGAGCACCTGGGTGCGCAATACGGATTACTCGATTCGCTGGTCGACATGGCCAAATCGGGCAAGACTTTTTATTGATCTGCAGGCCTGCTACGCAGACCAATTGGAGAATTCGCAATGAGTTTAGCTGACAACACACCGGTGATTATCGATTGCGCACGCACGCCGATGGGCCGGTCCAAAAACGGTATGTACCGCAACGTGCGCTCTGACGACCTGGCTGCCGACCTGGTATCGGCGTTGCTTGATCGCAACGCGGCGATCGATCCTGAACAGATCGATGATGTGATCTGGGGCTGCGTCAACCAGACCAAAGAGCAGTCTTTTAACCTGGCTCGCATGATGTCCTTGCTGACCCAGGTTCCGCACACGGTCCCCGCACAAACCGTCAACCGGCTCTGTGCCTCGTCGATGTCGGCCCTGCATATTGCAGCGCAGGGCATTCTCTCTGGCACCGGAGACATCTACGTGATCGGGGGTTCGGAGCACATGGGCCATGTGCCGATGACTGAGGGCCTGGATCCCAATCCGCGGCTGAGCAAGCATATCGCCAAGGGCTCGGGCATGATGGGCCTGACCGCCGAGGCGCTGGCCATGCTGCATGGTGTCAGCCGCGAGCAGCAGGATGAGTTTGCCGTGCGCTCCCACCAGCGGGCGCATGCGGCCGCGACCGGTGGCAATTTCGATCGGGAGATCATTGCGCGCGAGGGTCACGATGAGACCGGTGCGCGGGTGCTGATGAGTGCCGATGAGACAATCCGGCCCGATACCACGGTCGAGGGGCTGTCCCAGTTGCGCCCGGCGTTTATGCCCAAGGGTGGTACGGTGACGGCCGGTACGTCGTCGCAGATTACCGATGGCGCAGCCGCCATGCTGTTAACCAGCGCCGGCAAAGCTGCGGAACTGGGTTTGGCGCCACGGGCCCGCGTGGTATCGATGGGGGTGTCCGGTGTCGATCCGGCGATTATGGGCTACGGCCCGGTGCCGGCGAGCCAGAAGGCACTGGCCCGGGCAGGCCTGTCGATGCAGGACATCGGCGCAGTCGAGCTCAATGAGGCCTTTGCTGCCCAGGCGATCCCGGTGCTCAAGGATCTCGAGTTGCTTGATGCAATGGATGACAAGGTCAATCTTCACGGTGGCGCCATTGCCCTGGGGCACCCGCTGGGTTGCTCGGGCGCGCGCATTATGACGACGCTGATCAATATCATGGAGCAGCGCGACACCGAGATTGGCCTGGCTACGATGTGTGTAGGTCTGGGCCAGGGCGTCAGCACCGTGCTCGCGCGGGTCTAGTCTGTCGGGCCCGCCGGTGGCAGGCGGGTCTAGCTGAGGTGGTCAGCCAGGGCTTTGGCGAGCTCGCGGCGGATCACCTTGCTCATGGGGCTGAGCATCATGCCGGTGCTCAGGTCGACGGCAACATTGCCAGGCTCAAGCCGGAGGCTGCCCGTCAGGCCCTTGCCCTTGAACGAGAGCTCCTCGTCACCCTGCCATTGATAGCGCAGCTGGTAGCGACTGGCGAGTTCTTCGGCAGCCTGTTCGGCAAGCGCCCTGACTTCTTCAGCGGCTTTGTCGTGGGGCTGTGAAACTGTGATTTTGGCCATACTGGCTCCCGCCGTGATCCTGTTGCTAGTCTATACGCATTTATGGGAAAATCGCGCTCCTTTTTTGGTGGGGCCAGTATATCCGCTGGCGGGCAGACGCGCCCGTGGGCCGGGTGGGCTGCCAAAATGCGGACGTGGCGAAATTGGTATACGCGCTGGATTTAGGTTCCAGTGGGGCAACCCGTGAGAGTTCGAGTCTCTCCGTCCGCACCAATCACCATAATGATTTGAACTAACTGAAAATACGCGCGGCGCAGCGCACCGAGGACAATGTTTTATGCAGGTTTCTGTTGAATCAGCTGATGGGCTGACACGAAAACTGACGGTAGAGATTCCGGCCGAGCAAATCGACCAGGAAGTCGATCGACGCGTCGCCGATACCGCCAAAAAAGCGCGCATTGACGGCTTTCGCCCCGGCAAGGTCCCCCGCAAGCTGGTCAAGCAGCGCTTTGGCGAAGCGCTTCGCGCCGAAGTGATTGGCGAGGTTGCCAGCCAGTCCTTCCAGCAGGCCGTGATGCAGGAGGACCTCAAGCCAGTCGGTCGCCCCGAAATTGCGCCCACCGTTAACAAGGAGGGCGAGAACTTTGAGTTTGTCGCCACCTTCGAGGTGTACCCGGAATTTGAACTGGCCGATCCTGCGGCGCTGTCTATTGAAGTGCCAGTCGCTGAAGTGACCGATGCCGATATCGACACGATGGTCGATAAACTCCGTGACCAGCAGGCCGATTGGGTCAGCGCTGATCGCGCCGCGAAGGAAGGTGACCAGGTCAATATCGACTATGTCGGCACGCGTGACGGTGAAGCGTTCGATGGCGGCAGTGCTGAAGGCACCGACCTTGAGCTGGGCTCTGGCCGCATGATCGACGGCTTTGAGTCGGGCATCGTTGGCATGTCAGCCGGTGAAGAGCGCGTGATTGACCTCGTTTTTCCCGAGGATTATCACGCTGAAGACCTGCGATCGGCGGCGGTGCAGTTCAAGATAAAAGTCAACAGTGTCAGCGAAAAGCAGCTGCCCGAGCTTGATGAGGCATTCTTCGCCAAGTTTGAAGTGGCAGAGGGTGGTCTCGACGCGTTTCGCAAGAGCGTGCGCGACAACATGGAGAAACAGCTGAAAGATGCTATCGATCGCCAGGTAAAAGAGCAGGTGATGGACGGCATTTACGAGCAAAATACGCTCGATCTTCCCGGTGCGATGATCGCCGAGGAGATCACGGTTCTGCGCAACCAGTCAGTGATGCAACTGGGCGTGAACCCCGAGCAATTTGACGCCTCCTTGCTCCCGGATGAAATGTTCGCCGAGCAGGCCCAGAAACGCGTTGCACTGGGTATCATTCTCAATTCGATGGTCGAGCACTTCGAAATCCGCCCGGATCGCGACCAGGTCGTTGAATTTATTGATGAAATTGCGGCCTCTTACGAGGACCCTGAAGAGGTGCGCAACTTCTACCTGGGTGACGAGACCCGCCTCCAGCAGGTCCAGCTCACCGTGGTGGAAAAGCAGGTCGTCGAGCGCATTCGCGAAGTCGCAACTGTGACCGACTCCGCATCGAGTTACGAAGAAGTTATCCAGCGCAATGCTGACGCGGGTTAACCGGTAGCACCCGCTCACGTTCAGGCAAAATGCCTTAATTTGGCTCTGCAGCGACCCAGCCAAGCGACTACACTGTTGACAGGGGTGTGGTCGCTTTTTTGTATGTGCGACCGTAACTTATCGTCCTGATCCCCTCGTCGATAACATTCGTAATGAGTAGTGATTAGCAGCCAGCATCAACAGCCCGACAGACATAGTGCATTTGCCCCTGTTACGTGCTTTTGGCCAGCTGGTCGCTATTTTTGGGAGTACATAAATTGACCGATTTTAGCCGCAGTGGTGACCCGATCCAGAATCTTGGCCTGGTTCCAATGGTCGTCGAGCAGACCTCGCGAGGCGAGCGCTCCTTTGATATTTATTCCCGCCTGCTCAAGGAGCGGGTGATCTTCGCGGTGGGCCCGGTCGAAGACAATATGGCGAACCTGATCGTTGCGCAGCTACTGTTTCTCGAGTCTGAAAACCCCGACAAGGATATCAGCCTGTACATCAATTCACCGGGTGGCGCGGTGACTGCGGGGCTGGCGATCTACGATACGATGCAGTTTATCAAGCCCGATGTCAGCACGATCTGCCTGGGCCAGGCCGCCAGCATGGGCGCGTTCCTGCTGGCCGGTGGTGCCAAAGGCAAGCGTTACTGCCTACCCAATTCCCGGGTCATGATCCACCAGCCCAGCGGTGGTGCCCAGGGCCAGGCCACGGATATCGATATCCAGGCCAAAGAGATCCTGATTATTCGCGAAAAGCTCAACCGGCTGCTGGCCGAGCACACTGGCCAGTCGGTCGAGACGATTGCCGCCGATACCGAGCGCGATCGCTTTATGAACGCTGAGGCCGCCCGCGAGTACGGGTTGGTCGACCAGGTGCTCGATTCTCGCACTCCGGCGGGATAGGCCACTGGCGGCGATCCCTGGATATGGTATGGTTTTTGTGCGATAAACCAGCCATGGGGCGGGGCCAGGCCCCGGTCGATGAAACTGATTGTCGATGAATGGGTCTGAGAGAATCGGGTCTGTATTGAAACTGCAGTGATGCAATTGTGAGGTTTTGGGTTAATGAGTGACAACAGCAAAGACGGCGATAACGGCAAGCTGCTCTACTGTTCGTTCTGCGGTAAGAGCCAGCACGAAGTACGCAAGCTCATTGCGGGCCCCTCGGTGTTCATTTGCGACGAGTGTGTCGATCTGTGTAACGACATTATTCGCGAAGAAGTGCAAGAGAGCAGCTCTGAAAGCGGCCAGCAGTCACTGCCAACCCCGGCTGAAATCAATGCGATTCTCGATGACTATGTGATTGGCCAGGCCCGCGCCAAAAAAGTCCTCTCGGTTGCCGTTTACAATCACTACAAGCGCTTGCGTGGCGCCAGTAGCAGCAAGGACGATGTCGAGCTTGGCAAGAGCAACATCCTGCTGGTTGGCCCCACCGGAAGCGGCAAGACGCTGCTGGCCGAGACGCTGGCGCGATTGCTCGATGTGCCTTTCACCATTGCCGATGCAACGACCCTCACCGAGGCAGGTTACGTTGGTGAAGACGTAGAGAACATCATCCAGAAGTTGCTGCAGAAGTGCGACTACGATGTGGAGAAAGCGCAGGTCGGCATTGTCTACATCGACGAGATTGACAAGATTTCCCGCAAGTCCGACAACCCGTCGATTACACGCGACGTGTCGGGTGAGGGCGTGCAGCAGGCATTGCTCAAACTGATAGAGGGTACTGTTGCCTCCGTGCCGCCGCAAGGTGGTCGCAAACATCCGCAGCAGGAGTTCCTGCAGGTCGATACCTCCAACATCCTGTTCATTTGTGGTGGCGCCTTTGCTGGTCTGGACAAGGTGATCCGTGATCGGTCTGAAAAGAGCGGCATCGGGTTTAATGCCGAGGTGAAGAGCAAGGACGAGACCAAGAACTTTGGCGAAGTGTTACATGACCTCGAGCCGGAAGACCTGGTGCGTTATGGCCTGATTCCCGAGTTCGTCGGTCGTATGCCGGTGATCGCCACGCTTGAAGAGCTCGACCAGGAAGCGTTGGTGCGCATCCTCACCGAGCCGCGCAATGCACTGACCAAGCAATATGCGAAGCTGTTTGAAATGGAAGGCGTAGAAATCGATTTCCGTGAAGATGGCCTGCGTGCCATTGCCTCGCGGGCGATGGAGCGCAAGACAGGCGCACGCGGCCTGCGGTCCATTCTCGAGGCGGTGCTGCTCGATACCATGTATGAGATTCCCTCACAGACTGGCGCCAGCAAGGTCGTTATCGACGCATCGGTGATTACCGGTGACTCTGAGCCCTTGATCGTCTACGAGAAGACCGAAGCGCCAAAAACAGCTTCGGACGAATCCTAGTCGACGCTGCCGTCGTATCAGTACAGTCGCGCAGCTGCCGGCCCGAAGCCGCACAGCTGCTACCGCCAGGCTTGTATTTGGCAAGAATGGCGCCATATAGTGACTTCAACATTGTTTACCGGTAACCCGAGCCCGGGTCAGCCCTGCGGCGCTGAGACGGTGTAGTATCGAGTTACCTGGTTGCCGCCCTGGTATTGCCGATCGAGGTCCACGATGAGCCAGACCCTGCCACTGCTTCCGCTTCGCGACGTCGTCGTCTACCCCCAGATGGTCGTGCCCCTGTTTGTCGGGCGCGAGAAGTCCATCCAGGCACTGGAGGCCGCAATGGCCGATGACAAGCAGATTCTGCTCGTTGCCCAGTTGCAGGCCGAAATCGATGATCCCGAACTTGACCAGTTGTTCCAGGTGGGCACCGTCTCGACGGTGCTACAGATGCTCAGGCTGCCCGACGGCACCGTCAAGGTGCTGGTGGAGGGAGGCCAGCGCGCGCTGGTTGAGCCAGCCGACCCCGCCCTGCAGAGCGATGACTACCTGAGCGCCGGCATCAAGTACTTTCCCGAGGCCCAGGGCGATGAGGCGATGGCCGATGAGATGATTTCGGTGCTGACCTCGCAGTTCGAGCAATACGTCAAGGTCAGCAAAAAGGTGCCGGCCGAGGTGCTCTCCACGCTCTCCGGTATCGAGTCACCCGCGCGATTCATCGACACCATCGCCACGCACCTGGCGCTGGAGGTGCCCCAGAAACAGCAGGTGCTCGAAGCCGAGGAGCTGAGCGAGCGCACCGAGTTGCTGATGGGTTTTATGGAGGCAGAGATCGACCTCTACCGGGTTGAGAAGAAAATCCGCGGCCGCGTCAAGAAGCAGATGGAAAAGTCGCAGCGCGAGTACTATCTCAACGAGCAGATGAAGGCGATCCAGAAAGAACTGGGTGACATGGAAGATGCGCCTAACGAATTTGAAGAGCTGCAGAACCGCATCCAGGAAGCGGGAATGACCGAGGAGGCTGAAGCCAAGGTCAACGCCGAGCTGGGCAAGCTGAAAATGATGTCACCGATGTCGGCAGAGGCCTCGGTGGTACGTGGTTATATCGACTGGGTTGTCGGTGTCCCCTGGAAGAAAAAGAGCAAAGTGCGCCACGACCTGGCGCGGGCAGAAAAAATACTGGACGAGGATCACTACGGGCTGGAAGAGGTCAAGGACCGGATACTCGAGTACCTGGCCGTGCAAAAGCGCGTGAAAAAGCTCAAGGGCCCCGTGTTGTGCCTGGTCGGCCCGCCCGGCGTTGGCAAGACCTCGCTGGGAGAATCCATTGCCCGGGCAACCAATCGCAAATTTGTCCGGATGGCACTCGGCGGTGTGCGCGACGAGGCAGAAATTCGTGGCCATCGTCGCACCTACATTGGCTCAATGCCCGGCAAGATTGTGCAGAAGCTGTCGAAAGTCGGTGTGCGCAACCCACTGTTCCTGCTCGATGAAATCGACAAGATGGGGATGGACCATCGCGGTGACCCGGCCTCGGCACTGCTTGAGGTGCTCGATCCCGAGCAGAACCACACCTTCAACGATCATTACCTGGAGGTCGACTACGACCTGTCTGACGTGATGTTCGTCTGTACGTCCAACTCGATGAATATCCCTGCGCCACTGCTGGATCGCATGGAGGTCATCCGCATTCCTGGCTACACCGAGGATGAAAAACTCAATATTGCCGAGCGCTACCTGGTGCCCAAGCAATTCAAGAACAATGGCATTGGCAAGGACGAGCTGGATCTTGATAGTTCATCACTGCTGTCATTGATCCGCCATTACACGCGTGAGGCCGGGGTGCGAGCCCTGGATCGCCAGATCGCCAAGGTCAGTCGCAAGGTCGTCAAGGGTATCGCCAGTGGCGAACTCGAGGTGCCGGTAGCGGTCGATGAGCAGAATCTCGTCGACTTCTGTGGCGTGCGAAAGCACAAGTACGGCGTTGCCGATGAAAGCAACCGTATCGGCCAGGTTACCGGCCTGGCCTGGACCGAAGTGGGGGGCGAGTTGCTCACCATCGAGGTGGCCACCGTGCCCGGCAAGGGCAGACAGGTCAAAACCGGGTCGCTGGGTGATGTGATGCAGGAGTCGATCCTGGCCGCGACCACAGTGGTGCGCTCGCGCGCCCAGGTGCTGGGTATCCCGGCAAACTTCCATGAAAAGTTCGACCAGCACTTTCACGTGCCCGAGGGTGCGACCCCCAAAGACGGCCCCAGCGCCGGTATTGGTATGTGTACTGCACTGGTGTCAGCGCTGACTGAAATTCCGGTCCGGGCCGACGTGGCGATGACCGGGGAGATCACCCTGCGTGGCCAGGTCCTGCCCATCGGGGGCCTCAAGGAAAAACTGCTGGCTGCCCACCGGGGCGGTGTGCGCACGGTCATCATTCCCGATGAGAACGAGCGAGACCTGAAGGAGATCCCCGACAATATCAAGGAAGCGCTGACGATCAAGCCTGTCAAATGGATCGACGAGGTGCTCGAATTGGCGTTGGAGCGCATGCCCGACCCGCTCAGTGACAAGGACTTCGCGCTCTCCGCCACTGGCGGCACAGAGAGCGCCGTAGACGCCGATAACGGCCCACGCGCCAACACGCACTGAGCCTGCCCGTGCGGGGCCTGCCCGGGTCCCGTCCCGGGCTGCTGGCCGGCTCCGCGCTGCGCCAGGCAGACTCGCACAGCCCCTTTTTTGGCCCAAAATAAGCGGGCCAGGGGCCTCCCATACTATAATGCCCGGCCTGTTTTGTAGTAACATTGCTCGCCTTTAGCGGGCCGTCTGCAGGCGTGGTGTCATAGCCGCCTGGGGTTGTTAGATCGCCGCGTGTTTGCCTACATTGAGAGGGTTTTTCCATGAACAAATCTGAGTTGATCGATGCTATTGCCGAGTCTGCGGATATCTCCAAAGCTGCAGCTGGACGCGCACTGGATGCGACGGTCGATACCATCGCCGATGCCCTCAAGCAGGGTGACCAGGTTTCGTTGGTTGGCTTCGGCACCTTCCAGGTGAAGGAGCGCGCAGCGCGCACAGGCCGCAACCCGCAAACGGGTGAGCCGATCGCTATCTCAGCGTCAAAGGTTCCCGGTTTCAAAGCCGGCAAAGCGTTGAAGGACGCCGTAAACTAGCGGCCCCGTGGCTCGCTGACTGGCAGTGGTCCGGTCTGCCCCCTGTGCTGGGCATGCACTTCCCGATTAGAGATTTCACAGGCAACGCATTCGTAATTACACGGTAGTAGCGCATCAGTTTGGCACCATCATCACGCCGACGATGCGCTATTTTTTTGTTGGATATCCCACCAGACTTCAATAACACAGACGGTACAACACATGCTCAGAAGCATCCGCGACAGCTCCCAGGGAATTTTCGCCAAGATTATTCTCGGCCTGATTATTGTCACCTTTGCTTTTTTTGGCTTCGAATCCATCGGCGGGGGCGGAGGCGTGCCCGCTGTGCTCGAGGTGAACGGCCAGGAAATCGATGAAAACGCGTTTCGCAAGGAACTCGATGTCTATCGGCGACAGCTGATTGCCCAGATGGGTGATGATGTCGATTTCACACTGCTCGATGACGAGCGCCTCGCCCCGCGTGTACTCGCGAGGCTGACCGAGCGTACGCTGCTTGAGCAGGCACTGGAAGAGGTTGACGTGCTCGTCCCAGAGGCCATGGTCGAGCGCTCTATCACCGAGATGGAAGCGTTCAAAGTCGATGGCCAGTTCTCGCCTCAGTTGATGGCCAGCATGCTGCGTGATCGCGGCATGTCCCTGTCGGATCTCAAGGACCAGCGCAGGGTCGAACTGCAAACCCAGCAGCTGCAGCTTGGGCTGGGCATGAGCAGTTTTGTATTGCCACAATCGACGGAGCTCATGCTGGATATCATGGGTGAGTCACGTATCGTCGATTGGCTGCGTATCCCCGCGGCCAGCGTAAGAGCGAGCGTCGTGCTGAGCGAAGAAGATATCAGCCGTTTTTATGAGAGCGAGCGTGAAAGCTACCAGAGCGAATTGCAGGTTGTCGCGGAGTACATCGAGTTGCGCCTCAGCGATCTCTACGAGCCTGTCGCCGAAGAAGATATTCTCGATGCCTTTGAAAGTCGCCGCGATTCGCTGACCAGTCCGGAGCAACGTGAAGTTGCGCATATCCTGTTTGAGGTCAGTGATGGCCAGTCGTTCGACGATGCGCTGGCGCGGGCAGAGACTGTGCGTGAAGAGCTTGTGGCCGGCGGTGATTTCGCCGCGCTGGCCAAAGAGTATTCCCAGGACATCGGCAGTGCCAGCGGCGGTGGTTCGCTTGGGTACATCAGCCAGGATGGCACCTTCCCTGAGGCGTTTGAGTCGGCAGTGTTCCGTCTTGCGCTCAACGAGGTCTCGGCCCCGGTTGAGTCAGATGCCGGTGTTCACCTGCTGACTGTGACAGCAATCGAACAGTCAGAGGAGCCGGCAATTGCGGATTTTTACGATGAGATCAAGCAGGAGATCCAGGCCAGCGCGGCACGCAGCGAGTTTGTTATCCGCATCGAAGAGCTGGCCGATATGGCGTTTAACGCTGCTGATCTCGAGCAGCCGGCCAGTGCGCTGGATCTTGAGCGCAAGCGATCCGTGCGGATCGCCCGCGGTGGGCCGGTTGAGCCGGGCCCTGGTGCCGTGCCGTTTGACGATCGTCGGCTGGTCAGCACGCTGTTCTCGGAAGACGTGCTGGAGCGTGGGCAAAACAGCGAGGTGATTGAGTTGAGCCCCGAGCGCGCTGTGGTCCTGCGCGTTGCCGAAGTATTCGAGCCCAGGCAGTTATCCCTGGGCGAGGTGCGTGACCAGATCGAGACGACGCTGCGCGAGCAGCGCGCCGACGAGCTGTTACAGGCCCAGTTCCAGGCGTTGCAAAAGGCGGTGGAAGAGGGCGGTGTCTCGCTGGTGGAGGCCGCTGCAGAGCAGGGCTTCTCGGTTAGCGAAGATGCCGAGTTGACCCGCACCAGCGCGGACGTCGATATTGCTTTACTCAAGGCCGCGTTCGATGCGCCGCGCAGCCTGGCTGGGCAGGCGCGCCTGTCGCAGGCCAGCGCCGATAACGGCGATCGGATCGCTTTCGTGCTTGAGCGGGTTGAGCCGGCCTCGGCCGACCAGTTTTTCCAGGGCAGGGATGTATTCGAGCAGCAACTGCAGGGCATTGCCGGGCAGCAAGACCTGGTGGCGTTCATGCAGGAGCTGCGAGAGCGCAGTGAAATTGTTGAGCTGAGGTAGTTGCGGAATTTGCCGGCTGCATTCACCTGCAGCGGTGTTAACGAAATTGGAGCAGTAACGTAGTGTACAAGGTCAAAACATTTAACAACATTGCCGACGTGGGGTTGCAGCAGTTTGATAGCGGCAAGTTCGAGGTGGGTGCAGATGTCGAGGCGGCAGATGCCATTTTGCTGCGCAGCCACAAGCTGTCAACGGACGAGATTGGTTCAGGCGTCAAAGCCATAGGCCGAGCCGGTGCAGGTGTGAACAATGTGCCGGTTGACTGGTGCACAGAGCAGGGCATACCCGTGTTTAATGCGCCCGGCGCCAATGCGAATGCCGTCAAGGAGCTGGTGCTGGCCGGTCTGCTGCTGGGCTCGCGCGGGATTTTCCAGGGCATGCGCTACGTCGATACCCTGGCGGGCCTCGATGATGCTGACGAAATGAATACGCGTCTGGAGAAAGAAAAAAAGTCGTTCAAGGGCAGTGAGCTGATTGGCAAGACCCTGGGTGTGGTCGGTCTGGGTGCCATTGGCTCGCAGGTTGCCAACATGGCGCTCGACATCGGTATGAAAGTTGTCGGTTACGACCCGGCGATTTCAATCGAGGCCGCCTGGCGACTGTCGAGCAGCGTCAGCAAAATGGATTCACTCGAGGCGCTGCTGTCGCGCTCTGACTACATTACGCTGCACTTGCCGGTGCTCGATGCGACGCGCAACCTGATCAATGCCGAGCGACTCGCGGGCACCAAGGCGGGCGCAAAGCTGCTGAACTTTGCGCGTGCCGAAATTGTTGACAGTGACGCTATCGTTGCCTCGCTCGACAGCGGCCACCTGGGCGCTTACATCGCCGATTTCCCCAAGCCGGGCCTGATTGGCCACAGCAAGGTTTTCCTGATGCCACATATTGGCGCCAGTACCGAAGAAGCCGAGGAGAACTGCGCGGTGATGGCGGCATCGCAGCTGATTGATTACCTCGAAAACGGCAATATTGTGAACTCGGTCAACTTTCCGCAGCTCAGCCTTGAGCGCTCCTCGGGCTATCGTCTGGCTATCTGCAATCGCAACATCAAGAATATGCTCGGCAGTATCACGTCTATTCTTGCTGAGCACGATATCAATGTCATTGATTTGCTTAACAAAAGCCGTGACGATATCGCGTATAACCTGATCGATGTGGAGACCCTGCCGGGTTCGCAGGTCATCGACCAGCTGCGAGAGATTGACGGGATCGTTAACGTCAGGCTGGTCTGACCCACACCGTTATCCCTGTCACCAAACAGTCCCGTGCCCCAGGCCGGAGCGGGACTGCCGGTTCTGGCTGTCTATACTGGAAGTATGGTTAAAGCATATCGCCAGGCAGGCAGCTCCCATGACTAAACACTCTATTTTTAGCACCGTTGTGGCCAGCATGGTTCGCTGCGGCTGCGTCGTCGTGGCGCTGGTATCGGCCCAGCTGCTTGTCAGCTGCGCGGTTGTCGAAGGCACCGCTATCGGCAAACATATTCCCGGTGAGATGCGCGGCGCTGTGCCGCTGGCCGATCACTATGAAGTGTCGCGCCAGCAACACTATCCGCTGTCTTCGGAGGCAAATCTCTATGTCACGGGTGCGGACCAGGAGCTCGTTGCCCAGCTGAGTGAGGCGCTGGCGCCTTACTTCAAATCAGTCAGTGCCGCCGGTGAGCAAACCCCCGCGGCGGCGCACACGGGCTTTGAGTTACACATCGAACGCCTGCCAAACTCCGGCCGGGAAGGTTCGATCCTGGTGAGGCAGGACCGGGAACACCTGTCGGTCACTGTCCGGGATCTCGACCAGTCGATGGCCTTCGATCGCGTGCTGATACGCGTCGAGCGCGAGGACCTGCTGGTGATGGGTCGCTCGGGACTACGCAGCCGGGCCCTGACCGAGGCGGCCGCGCAACTCGCTGGAGATAGCTGAGCCTGGCAGCAGGCCATGCCTGTACGCGGGGCCAGTGACCTCGTATAGTGGAGTGCGATCCACAACCTGGCCACGAATCCTTGTCCGATACCCATTCTGAACTGCAGCAACTGGTAAGGCCGGCGGCTGCGCTTGACCGTTCCACGATGTTGCAATTGCCCAGGGGCAAATTGCCGGTGCGGGTGACTACCGATGGCCGGTGGTTATATCGGGGTGAGCCCATTGTCCGGGCAGGGCTGCTGCAGTTACTTGCCGATGCACTGGTCGTTGTCGACGGGCGCTATTTCCTGCACACCTGGGAGCAGCTACTGGCGATCGAGGTCGATGACACGCCGTTCGCGATCGTTGATTTTGAGTCGGGCCCGCAGGGCGATTGCCTGGTATTGCTTAGCGATCGGGGGCACCGGGTGATGCTCGGGGATCAGGCCTCGCTAAGCCTGGTCGCATTGCCAGACAGCGGGCAGTCGACACCCTGTGTGGATGTAGGGGAGGGCTTGCTGGCCAGGCTATCGCGCAGCTGCTACTACCGCCTTGTTGAGCTGGCCCACGAGGGCAGCCACGCGCAAAGGCCTGCGCTGCTGCTGGCGTCGGCCGGCAGCGAGCAGGTGCTCGGCTACCTGGACTGACCCCAGCGGTCGCGTGTTTACATGTTCGGGTAATTTGGCCCGCCAGTACCCTCCGGCGTTACCCAGACGATATTCTGCGTCGGGTCCTTGATGTCACAGGTTTTGCAATGCACGCAGTTCTGCGCGTTGATCTGGAAACGCGGCTGGTCGGTGTCTGCGTCCACTACTTCATAGACGCCTGCAGGGCAGTAGCGCTGCGCGGGCTCATCGTACAACGGCAGGTTGTGGGCAATGGGCACGCTGTCGTCCTTGAGCGTCAGGTGACAGGGCTGGTCTTCCTCATGGTTGGTGTTTGACAGGAACACCGAAGACAACTTGTCGAAGCTGATGACATTGTCGGGCTTGGGATAGTCGATTTTCGGCATGGTTTCAGCCGGACGCAGCGTGGCGTGATCGGGAGTTTTATCCCGCAGCGTCCACGGCAGCTTGCCCTGGAAAATGCCCTGGTCGATGAAGGACAGCGCGCCGCCCAGCAGGCCGCCAAACTTATGGACCAGCGGCCCAAAGTTGCGCCACTTGGTGAGCTCTTCGTTCAACCAGGATTTGTCGAAATGATCGGCGTAGCCGACCAGGTCGTCGCGACCCTGGGTGCCATTGGCAAAGGCGTCGAACAGCGTCTCGGCGGCAATAATGCCCGACTTCATCGCAGTGTGAGAGCCTTTGATGCGCGCGAAATTCAATGTGCCTGCATCGTCACCGATTAACAGGCCGCCCGGGAACGACATTTTGGGTCGCGACTGCGGGCCGCCCTTGATCAGCGCCCGCGCGCCATAGGTTAGGCGTTTGCCGCCCTCGAGATAGGTCTTGATTTTGGCGTGGTGCTTCCACTGCTGGAACTCGTCGAAGGGTGACAGGTGCGGGTTCTCATAGCTTAGCGGTACGACATAGCCCAGCGCGACCTGGTTGTCTTCGCCATGGTAGAGGTAAGAGCCTGACACGGTGTTTTTCGTTGCTGGCCAACCCATGGTATGGATGACCAGGCCGGGCTCGTGTTTTGCCGGGTCAATCTCCCAGATCTCCTTGAATCCGATACCGTAGTGCTGGGGGTCAATGCCCTCGTCGAGCTTGAACTTTTCAATGAGCTGCTTGCCCAGGTGGCCGCGACAGCCTTCGGCGAATACGGTGTACTTGGCGTGGAGTTCCATGCCGGGCATGTAGCTGTCTTTCTGCTCGCCGGATGCGCTGATGCCCATGTCACCCGTCGCCACGCCACGTACGCTGCCATCGTCGTTGTAGAGGACTTCGGCGGCGGCAAAGCCCGGGTAGACTTCGACGCCCATCCCCTCTGCCTGCTCCGCCAGCCAGCGGCAGACATTGCCCAGGCTGATGACATAATTGCCGTGGTTGTTGAAGCCCGGTGTGAATGCCAGCGGTACAGACAGCCCGCCGTTCTCGCTGTGCAGGAACATGACCTGGTCGCGGCTGACAGCCGTGTTAAGCGGCGCGCCCAGTTCTTTCCAGTCGGGAAACAGTTCTTCCATTGAGCGTGGGTCGAGCACCGCGCCCGACAGGATGTGCGCGCCGACTTCAGAGCCTTTTTCGACGACGCAGATGCTGATTTCTGCACCGCCTTTCTGCGCCAGCTGTGCGAGTTTACAGGCTGCTGACAGGCCTGCTGGGCCGCCGCCAACGATGACGACGTCAAACTCCATTGATTCTCTTTCCAAGGTTCTTTACCTCTTGTCTGCCGCAGGCGTGAGCCGCGCAGGCTGCCTTGCATGATGGTTGGGTAGTACAAACGATGAGCGTTTACGACGCGCTAAACAGCCGCTGATTGTAGCCTAAAGCGTGCGATCGGACTATCGCCACGCCCACACGATAATGGCTATCGCGCGGGGGGAATGAAGCAAATTGCTATTGGGCAACCCCGGTGCTGGCGCGGCCGTATGCTAGTCAGCCTCTGGGGGGGGCGGCCGTCGGAACCGGGTTGGCAGCATGCAGTTGGATGTAGCGCTGGATCATTTGCAGCGCACTTTCCTGCGGCTCGTCGAGAGCGACGTCGGAGTGGGACAGTGGTGTGCAACGCTCACCCCAACGAAGAAGTTGGGCGCTCCAGCTAAGTCCTGCGCCAAAGGCCGGTACCAGCACCAGGTCGCCGGCGGTGACGACCTGTTCTTCGACAGCCTCGACCAGGGCCATCGGGGCGGTTGCTGCAGACATATTGCCGTAGCGCTCGATGTTCACAAACAACTGCGCGTCGGGCAGTGCGAGTTTGTGAGCCAGCGCCTCGATGATTCGCATATTGGCCTGGTGTGGCACGACCACATTGACATCGGAAGGTGCAACGCCGAGCTCGGACATGACTTTCACGCAGCCGCCATGCATGCCGCCCACCGCGCGCTTGAAAATTTCGCGGCCCTCGAAGTCCCAGCTGGTGGTGCCCAGCGGCCAACTCTGGTTGGCGTACTCGATACCCACGCCCTGCACGGCGAGGATGTGCCTCGCGTCGCCAAAGCAGCCCAGCGCCTCTCCCAGCAGACCCTGCTCGGTATCGCTGTCATCTGCCTGCAGGTAAAACGCCGCGGCACCATCGCCAAACAGTATGGCGACGTTGCGATCGGTCCAGTCCATCATCGGGCTGATCACTTCGGCGCCGATCACCAGCGCGGATTTCACAGATCCGGAGCGAATCATCGCATTGGCGACGGACAGTGCGTACATGCCGCTGGTACAGGCAGTGTTGAGATCCATGCAGGCCGCGTTATCGGCGCCCAGCAGCAGCTGTACTTTCGATGAGGCGTTGGGTACCTGGGTATCGTAGGAGCAGCTGCCAAACACGATGAGGTCGACATCGGCCGCGGTCGCCCCGGCACAGGCCAAGGCCTGCGCGCAGGCCACATAGGCCAGCTCGCTGACCGGTGCATGCGAAACGCGTCGCTCTTTCATGCCTGTGCGGCTGGCAATCCACTCGTCGTTGGTATCGAGAATGGTAGCGAGATCGTCGTTGGTGAGGATGGCCTGGGGGGCACATTTACCCCAGCCGGTGATCGCGGCACTGATCATTGTTTGCTCCGACAGCCTGTGGTTGTCCCGCCGCAGTTCGTCGTGCGCCAGGCGTTGACGGTGCGGGTCCAGGTGTTCGTTATTGGTGCGTCGGATAGTACCAACAATGCGAAGGTCAGGGCAAACGGCGATAGCAGGGAGAAGGCCACTGCTATCGCGCTTGAAGGTTTACCCGGTTACTGGCTCTCGAAATAGGCTTCGCCAGGCTCCATGATGGTGTCGACATTGGCGGTTGCTGCGATCGCAAGGCCAGAGGCGCGCGGCAAGATATGCTCGGCATAGAAGCGGGCGGTGGTCAGTTTGGCACTGTAGAAGCTCTCGTCTTCTGCGCGCTTTTGCTCGGCAGCCATCGCCGATTTTGCCATGAGCCAGCCACCGACGACGGTGCCGCTCAGCATCAGGTAGTTGACAGCGCAGGTGCTGGCCAGGTGAATCTGCGATTGCACCTGTTCGCCAATCGTGTTGCTCGCCTGTTGCCAGTGCGAGAGCGCGTCGGCCAGTGACGCCTTGATAACGCCCAGCGTGTCGTCACCGGTGGGCATCTGTTCGACGGTCTGGGCGATGTCGCCGATGACGCTCATCAGTTCCTTGCCGCCATCGCGGAGGATTTTACGGCCCAGCAGGTCGAGCGCCTGGATGCCGGTTGTGCCCTCGTAGATAGTAATGATGCGGGCATCGCGCATGAACTGGGCTGCGCCCGTCTCTTCAACGTAGCCCATGCCGCCGTGGATCTGCACGCCCAGCGACGTGATTTCCTGTGCGACTTCAGTCGCCCAGCCTTTGGCGATGGGTGTCAGGAACTCCAGGCGCCGATACGCATCGGCATCGCCATGCTCGCCCCGGTCAAGTTCCGCAGCGGCCAGGTAGTTGATGGCGCGAGCCGCCTCGGTCAGCGAGCGCATTTGCATGAGCATGCGCCGCACATCACCGTGATGCAGGATGGTAGCAGCCTCGACCTCTCCGAGCGGGGCACCCTGGACACGTTCGCGCGCATAGCGCGCGGCATGCTGGTAAGCAGCCTCACCCAGTGATACGCCCGAGAGGCCAACATGCAGGCGCGCCGCGTTCATCATCGTGAACATGTACTTGAGGCCTTCGTTTTCCTGGCCGACCAGGTAGCCAATCGCGCCACCGTTTTCGCCGTAGTTCATGACGCAGGTAGGGCTCGCGTGAATACCCATTTTGTGTTCGATCGAACCGCAAACCACATCATTGGCCTCGCCCAGGCTGCCATCATCATTGATGAGCACCTTGGGGACGATAAACATGGAGATGCCTTTGACGCCCTTCGGGGCATCCGGCGTGCGGGCAAGTACCAGGTGGATGATGTTCTCGGTAACCTGGTGGTCACCCCAGGAGATAAAAATCTTGGTGCCGCTGATGCGGTAATGGTCGCCCTCGGGAATCGCCTTGGTGCGCACTGCAGCCAGGTCTGAACCTGCCTGTGGCTCGGTCAGGTTCATCGTGCCGGTCCAGCGGCCTTCAACCATGGCGGGCAGGTATTTGTCTTTCAGCGCATCAGAGCCGTGTTTTTGCAAGGCGCCAATCGCACCCACCGACAGCATGGGGCAAATCGAGAACGCAAGGTTTGCCGATGCAGCCATTTCGCTGACTGCGCAGGTCGCAATATGTGGCATACCCATGCCGCCGTAGGCGGGCTCGCAGGGCATGGTGGTCCAGCCGCCCTCGACATATTGGTCGTAGGCTTCCTTGAAGCCCGGCGCCTGCACGACGCCCTCGTTTGTCCAGCTGGCGCCCTCGTGGTCGCCCTGCTTGTTGAGCGGGGTGAGTACCTCAGTGGAAAACCTCGCTCCTTCCTCCATAACGGCATGGATGGTATCGACATCGATTTCCGCGAAGTCAGGCATCTCGCAAATCTCGTCCAGTCCGGCGAGTTCTTGCATCACAAAACGCATGTCTTTTAGCGGTGCGCGGTATTCGTGCATGGATCGTATTCCTCTTAACAGGTTGGCAGTCTGGCTGGCCTGGCAGCATGGCCCGGTTTGGGGCGCTTCCCTCTGGATTGTACGCTCAACAGGCCGGTCCGGTTTCCCCGCTGCGAGACGGAGAGCTGGCCCTGGAGGCGTCACATTCCTCGTTGTGGGCGGCGAATTTCTCGCCTCCCCATTTTCAGCATAGAGAGGTAAACAGTGCTCTACCAGCGGAACGGGCCGGGAAAAATGATGGGTTGTCCAAGTTCACAAAAAAGGTCCGGCCAGGTGGCGAAAGTATGCATTAACGCCACTAAATCGCAATAATCCAGCCTATAAGTTTTCCTGATACCAGCCATGGCACTCCCTTATGCGACCGGGCCCCATTGGCAGAATTTGTGCAATTTTTTCCACTTTTCGGGGCTGGGCAGCCGCCTGAGCCCGATTTGACCAGTCTGCGGGTGCCAATCGCTATTGACCGTTTCCGGTTAAAACGGCACCATTGCGGCCTTTTGAGCGCCGGCCCGTTTCGGCGCCGCTCGGCGAGGGCGGTCCTGCCCTGGAGTAGATTTGTCGCCGGTGCTCGCGACCCGACTGAGGTCGCGCCAATGTCCTTTTATCCAACGATCTAACTTTGCAGTGGAGCATCCATGAAGGTTCTGGTAGCAATCAAGCGCGTTGTTGACTACAACGTCAAGGTCCGTCCAAAGTCGGATGGGTCAGACGTCGATTTGAACAATGTCAAAATGGCGCTCAACCCCTTTTGTGAAATTGCGGTCGAAGAGGCCGTGCGTTTGAAAGAGGCCGGCACGGCGACAGAAATTGTCGCGGTATCCGTCGGACCCAAGGTGGTGCAGGAGCAGTTGCGCACGGCACTGGCGCTCGGCGCTGACCGCGCCGTTGTGGTCGAGACCGATGACGACGTGCAGCCGCTGGCTATCGCCAAATTGTTGAAAGCCGTGGTCGACAAAGAATCGCCCGACCTGATCATTATGGGCAAGCAGTCTATCGATGGTGATAACAACCAGACTGGCCAGATGCTGGCGGCGCTCGCGGGCATCGGGCAGGGTACCTTCGCCTCGGAAGTTGTGGTTGAAGATGGCGCAGTCGCCGTCACGCGCGAAGTCGACGGTGGCCTGCAAACGGTCAAGCTTGGCCTGCCTGCAGTGGTTACCACCGACCTGCGACTCAATGAGCCGCGCTATGCCTCACTGCCAAACATCATGAAGGCCAAGAAAAAACCGCTGGATACCTTTACGCCAGACGAGCTGGGGGTCAGCACTGCAGCGACCGTCAAGACGCTGGGCGTCGAGCCGCCAGCTGAACGGCAGGCGGGTATTACCGTCGAGTCGGTCGATGAGTTGATTGATAAACTGAAAAACGAAGCGAAGGTGATCTAATGGGAATCCTGGTTGTTGCAGAACATGACAATGCGAGCCTGAAAGGCGCCACGCTTAACACCCTCGCCGCTGCGCAGGCCATTGGCGGCGATATTGATGTGCTGGTTGCCGGTAGTGGCTGTGCTGCTGCTGCAGGGCAGGCCGCTGAAGCTGCTGGTGTTGCAAAGGTGCTGGTGGCAGATAACGCAGCTTATGAGCACCAGTTGGCTGAAAACATTGCCGAGCTGGTCGCTGAGCTGGGAGCGGACTATGACTATGTGCTGGCATCAGCGACGACGGGCGGCAAGAATTTCATGCCTCGCGTCGCGGCACTGCTCGATGTCCAGATGATCTCTGACATTATCAGCGTCGAGTCCGCTGACACCTTCAAACGGCCGATCTACGCCGGTAACGTCATCGCGACAGTCCAGTCCAGTGACGCAAAACGCGTGATCACTGTGCGTGGCACGGCATTTGATCCGGTGGCTGCCAGCGGTGGTTCGGCCGAGCAGGTGAGCGTCGATGCGGTCAAGGACGCGGGCGTATCAAGCTTCGTTGGCGAAGAGATTGCGGTCTCTGATCGTCCTGAGCTCACCTCTGCGGGCGTCGTTGTATCCGGTGGTCGCGGTATGCAAAACGGTGAAAACTTCAAGTTGATTGAAGCGGTCGCCGACAAGCTCAACGCCGCGATGGGCGCCTCGCGCGCTGCGGTTGACGCTGGGTTTGTACCCAATGATATGCAGGTTGGCCAGACGGGCAAGATTGTCGCTCCCGACCTGTATATTGCGGTTGGTATTTCCGGCGCGATCCAGCATCTGGCGGGCATGAAGGACAGCAAGGTCATCGTCGCGATCAACAAAGACGAAGATGCGCCGATTTTCCAGGTCGCCGATTACGGCCTCGTCGCAGACCTGTTCGATGTACTGCCTGAGCTTGCAGAGAAGCTCTAGCGACTGCCCGGTGGTCACCCCGGTGGCTAACGAGGTATCGCAACATGAAAAGCCCGGCATTGCCGGGCTTTTTCGTTGTGCGGGTCAAAAACGGGTCATGCGATGACTACTGTGCAGATGGACGCCCGCTCAAGGGCCGACGTGGACCAGTTACTGGGCCGGCAGGCGAGGGGGCTCGAGTCGATTGAGCGTCGCGGTGCGGACGGCGCGCCGCTGGTCATACGCGTGGCTAGCCTGGTCGATGGCAAGCCTTTTCCAACGCTGTACTGGTTGGTGGGTGCCGAGCTTTGCCACCGCATCGACCAGCTCGAGGCCGCAGGCGTTATTGCCCGCCTGCAGGCGAGGATTAACACAGACCTGCACAGCAGGACTTCGCTGGCCGTCGATCACTGGCGCTACGCGCAGGCGCGAGAGCAATATATGAGTGTAGAGGTGCGCGATGCGCTGCAGCGGTGCAATTGGCTAGCGCCATTGCGCGCCCGGGGTATAGGCGGTGTTAGCGATTTTTCGCGCATTCGCTGCCTGCACATGTTTTACGCGGCACACCTGTTACAGCCCAACATTATCGGTTGCTGGCTCGACAGCGAATTCCTTTAGTCTATGGGTGCCACCTGCAGTGCATTGCCACAGCTTAATGGTGACCTCGCCGCACTTCAGCCGATAATAATCCGCCTGGGAATTCCCCACGCTTTTTTTCGAGGTATACGAGATGGTAGATCTACTGGTAGTAAAACAAATTGAAGCGAGCGCCGATTCGGTGTGGGCGCTGTTGGGCAATTTCGGCGATATGAGCTGGGTGCCCGGGGCAGACAATGTCGAGTTGATCGGTGAGGGTGTGGGTATGACGCGCCGCATAAATATTCC
The DNA here is from genome assembly GCA_965216795.1 of Pseudomonadales bacterium. Classification (GTDB taxonomy): domain Bacteria; phylum Pseudomonadota; class Gammaproteobacteria; order Pseudomonadales; family UBA7434; genus UBA7434. The sequence continues at coordinate 168,818 of OZ244196.1, forward strand.
CGGTCTCGACAGCCCGATCGACGAGATTCTCTCCGCGAAAGACGATGCCGCAATGACATTCAGTTACACGATCCCGAAGAATGCCGTGATTCCCTTTGATGACTATACCGCGTCGGTATCGGTGACGGCCGAAGGGTCGGGCACTCGCGTTGACTGGGCCTGCTCCTTTGATGAGGGAGAAATGCCCGCTGAAGATGCCAGGAACATGATCAGCGGCAGCTACAGCAATATGCTGGATGCGCTGGCCGCCAGGCTTGCCGGTTAAGCGTCTCTCGCGATGAAATTCTGGCAGGCCATTACCTGGGCCGAGACCGACCAGCTGGTTGAGATTGCCCGGTTCGCTGAGGAGTTGGGTTTTACTGGCCTGATGTCTGGCGACCATGCGCTATACCCGATGTCGCTCGCCGGCGGTTATCCGTATTCACCCACCGGCATGCCGCCGCAAACGGCGCACACCGAATACGCCGATATGTGGACCAGCTTTGCCGCCATGGCCGCGGTGACAAGCCGGCTGAAGTTTGTCTGTGGCGTTTATGTATTGCCGCTGCGCAACCCGATCGAAGTGGCTAAACAGGCGGCGACGCTGGCCCTGCTTAGCCAGGGCCGATTTGTGCTTGGCGCTGGCGCAGGCTGGATGAAGGAAGAGTTTGACATCTACGGCGTCGACTTTGCCAGTCGTGGCGCGCGGATGGATGAAATGCTCGATATCCTCGAGGGCCTGTGGAAGGGTGAGCCGTTCGCGTTCAAAGGCGATCACTTCCAGTTCGAGGAAATTACTGTCACCCCCTATCCAAAGGGACCAATACCCGTCTATTTTGGCGGCGCGAAAGGTGTCGCCCTGCGTCGCGCTGCGCGGCGCGGTGCCGGCTGGATCAACACCGGCGACAGCGCCGAGCAGCTGTTGCCCGTGCTGGACAAATTGCATGCGCTTCGCGCCGAATACGGCCGTGCCGACCAGCCCTTTGAGACGCTATGCGGGCTGTATGACAAGCCCGACCCCGGGTTGTACCGCGACCTAGCCGAGAAGGGTATGACTTCGACCATTCACCTGCCTTTCAGTTTTGCGCTGGGTGAGCACTCCAGCATCGACGATAAAAAGCGCATGATGGAGCGCTACGCCGAGGATATTATCCAGAAAGTGTAGCGGCGATCAGGATCGCGAGTTATCCAGGCCGCCAGTGCGAAACAGTTTCAGTCGGCGACTGCTTTCAGCTTTGAACTCCTCAAGGATAAGGCAGAAGCAGGGCACCAGGAACAGTGCGATAACAGCCGACGTGACCACGCCAAACGCCAGTGCAATGGCAATGGGTGTAAACATCAAAGTCGATACACTTTCATTGACCAGTAGTGGAATCAGCCCGACGAACGTCGTGGCCGAGGTGAGTATCAGTGGGCGAAAACGCGATATGCCCGCCGATACCAGCGCCTTGCGGTGATCGCCCAGTCGCGTGAATTCCCGATTATAAAAGTCGACCATGATCAGGCTCGCGTTTACCGCGACGCCCGAGAGCGCCATCATCCCCAGTAGCGAGAAGAACAGCAGGTCCTCGCCAAGCAGCACGTGACCTGCGACGGCTCCGGTTGCACCAAACGGTATCACGCTCATAACGATCAGGGGTTGCAGGTAGGAGTGCAGGGGAATGGCCAGCAAAGTGTAAATGGCGAACATGGCTATCCCCGCTGCGACAAACAGGCTGCCCAGCGCGGTGGCGGCTTCTTCCGCCTCGCCACCCAGCGACGTGGAAATTCCGTGGCGCTGCCGCAGTTCGGGCAGCAGGCCCTGGCCCAGGTCTGCGAGAATTTCCTCGGGGGCAATGACGCGCCGGTTGACGTCTGCCTGGACAGTGATGACCCGCTGGCCGTTGACGCGTTTTATATCGGCCATGCCCCGGCCAAGACTGGCCTCGGCAACAGCAACGAAGGGAATTTCGTCACCACTGGCTGTGCGTATGCGCATATTCTCGATGTTATCCAGTGAGCGGCGCTCACTCTCGGGGTAGCGCACCATAACTTTCAAATCTTCGCGGCCGCGCGGTAGTCGCTGGACCTCGGCGCCGTAAAAGGCATGTCTCACCTGGGTCGCCAGGTCGGCGTTATCGATGCCCAGGGTGCGGGCATTGGGATGCAGTGCCAACTGCAATTCGCGTTTTCCGCCGGAAAAAGAATCGACCACATCGTGGACGCCAGGATAACTTTGCAGGGCCTGGCGAAGTTCCGCCGCGGCAAGCTCCAGGTCGTCCAGGTTGCGCCCCTTGAGTTCAATCTCAATCGCTGCCCCCGGTGAAAACGCAATGCCGGTAAACGTCAGCTTCTCTACGCCGGGTACCTGCCCGCTGAGTTCACGCCAGCGAGCAGCCATCTCTTTTGCGCCAGGGCCGTTGTAGTCAGGCGGCACATCCAGTTGTACGGCGACCTCGGCCTGGTGGCCGCCACTTTCGTTGTTAGATGCCAGGCTGCCTCGACCAATCTGGATGCCGATGGAGACCATTGAGTCGGTCACACTCACCGGCGAATCTTCACGCGCAAGTTCGTCGCGCAGTTGCTGCGCTGAGGCCAGCAACAGGTCGGTGACCTCCGAGGTCTTGTCTGCGGCGGTGCCAACGGGCATCTCGAGGTTGGCGAACACGCGCTCGCCGGCAACCGAGGGGAAAAACGAAATTACCAGGCGGCCGCTGGCAAACACGCCAAACATCACGATCAGGATGGCCAGGGCGATGGACATGATCAGGTAACGCCTGTCCAGGCACCAGTGCAATGCCGGTTCATAGCGCTCCCGCGCATAGCGAGCCAGGGCCGAGGTCAGCCGGTCCTGGAGCTGTGACAGGCGGCTGCGGCTGGCCGGCGGATGGGTTTCGACCTGCATTTTGGATAGTTGCATGGGCAGTATCAGCTGGGAGGTCACCAGGCTGAAAACCAGCGCGACGATAGCGGTGACGCCAATCGATGAGAAAAATGGCCCCAGGCTGGATTCCATCAGGACCAGTGGCATAAAGGCCACGATGCTGGTGAGTACGCCAAAGATCACGGGTGTCGCAACGTCGTGTACGCCGCTGATGGCGCCCTGTACGGCAGTTTCGCCAAGTTCTACTTTGCTGTGCACACGCTCTGAGACGACCACCCCGGCATCAACCAGGATGCCAAGTACCAATAGCGTGCCGACCACAGAGACCGTGCTGATGGTGACGCCGATAAATGGGAACGTCATCAACATACCCATTAGCGATATCGGTAGTCCGACGGCGACCCAGAATGCGAGTCTTGGCTTGAGGAACAGGGTGAGCACAACCAGTACCAGCAGCAGGCCTCCGACGCCGTTTTTGCCCAGTGCGTCGAGGCGGTCAATCAGGTCCTGCGATTCATCCGTCCAGAGTGTGATGTCGATGCCCTCGGGTAGCTCGCGCTCGAGTTGTTCAACGTAGCGCTTGACCGAATCGGCGACGACTATGACATCCTCATGCCCGGTTCGCTTCACAGTCACCATGAGCGCCGGCTGCCCGTTAAACCGGGCCTGGACGTCGCTGCGTGCAAATCCGTCCCGGATGGTCGCGATATCGCCAAGCCGTATGTCTGAGCCATCATCGCGACTGAAGATGATAATGTCTTCAAAAGCCCTTGCATCGCGCGCCTGGGTAACGGTGCGCAGCAGCACCTGGCCATCGGTTGCGTCGATTGAGCCAGCGGGCAGGTCAATCGAGTTGGCGGCAATCGTTCGGGCGATCTGGTCGAGGTTGGTTCGGTATTTGCGTAGTGTCTGCTCGGACACTTCAATGCTGATCTCGTAGGGTTTGGCGTAATCGACGAACACCTGGGAAATCTCTGGCAGGTCGATCAGGTCAAGCCGCATTTTTTCGGCAAGTCGCTTGAGTGAGGCTTCGTCGGTGTCGCCGTAGATAAACAGCTGCACAACGTTGGTCAGTATCGTCACAGCGGATACGACCGGCTGTTCCGCCTCGGCGGGAAAGGTGTTTATCGCGTCAACTTTGCCTTTGATTTCATTGAGCAACTCATTCTTGTCTTTGCCGTCATCGACTTCAACGGTGACTCGGCAGCTGTTCTCGGCCGAAACGCTGACCATTTTCTTGATGCCAGGCGTGCTGCCAATACTCTCCTCAACGCGGGTACACACCGACAGCTCGACTTCAGCCGGTGACGCGCCGGGGTAGGGCACGACAATGCTGATGATGTCTTCTTCGATATTGGGGAATTCTTCGCGGTGCAACTGCGGCAGTGCGAGCAAGCCGCCAATAATCAGCGACCACATCAGCAGGTTGCTGGCGACGCGATTGTGGACGAACCAGGCGAGCAGGCTACGCATGTTTAGTTCGCCGAGTCACTGGCCGGGAGCTGGCTCGCCGCACTCAGTGATTCGCGACCTGCCACCTGGACCTGCATGCCATCGACCACGACGCTGGGCGGGCTGGTGCAGACCCATTCACCGCTATTGAGGCCAGCGCTGATATACACGGTATCGGCATCAACGCGCAGCACATCAACTGTGCGTCGACGCAGGCGGCTCTGGGCATCGACAACCAGAACCTGGTTGCCGACCAGTGCGTTGCGCGGCAGGATGATGATGTCATCGAAGCTGCGGCCAGCGATCTGGGCATCGACAAACAAGCCAACGGTGAGTGGTGGCGACACATCGCTGCTGGGGTTGGGGTTGGATACTTCTGCGACGGCATAAAACAGCCGGGTCGAGGTGTCTACTTCAGACTCAATGCGCACCAGCGAGCCTGGCCATTCAAAATCGACTCCGCCGTAAGAACTGCGAATGGTCACGGCGGCTGCCTGCTCAGGCGCCAGCATGCCTCGCATTTCTGCCGGCCAGTCGAGGAAGCTCAGGTCGCGATTGGCGATGGGCAGCCTGACCTCAACCACATCATCGGCATACAGCGTCGCTATCGGGCTGCCCACGCGCAGGTAGCCGCCTTCATCGATACTTTCACTTTGCACGCGGCCGGTGAACGGTGCCGTGATCTCGGTGCGTTGCAGGTTGATGCTCGCCTGTTTGAGATCGGCCGCAGCGACCTTGCGGGTTGCCTCGGCAAGTTTCAGCGACTGGGTGGCATCATCCAGGCTGTTTTCGCTGGCCAGTTTTTTCTGCACCAGTTCGAGTTGGCGTCGGTGTTTGCGCTGGGCGATCTCCAGTACCAACTGGCTGCGCTCGTCCGCTGCCTGAGCCTGCTCGAGTTGCAAGCGATAGTCCGTATCGGCAATGCGTAGCAGCGGGTCTCCGCGATCAAATGTGCCGCCGGCGATCAGGCTGCGGTTGACCCAGGTGACCCTGCCGGCAATTTCACTGGCCAGTTCGATCTGCTTGTGCGGCCTGACCAGGCCCTGGGCCTCAACCACCATCGTGACCTGGGCGGGAACCACCCGTTGTGCATGCACCGTCGGCAGTATCTTCTCTGGCTCTACCCGATCGATCTGGGGTTGGCAGGTCATTAACACGAAGGCGGCCAATAGCGCACAAAGAACGATCAGGGGTGGGGCGGCCAGTCGGCCTCGAGGAAGTGATTGATCGGATGACATCGTCGGTTACAGCAAATATGTCTCGGTAAGCCCTTGTATCTCAAAGGGAAATTCGGGTGTTGCCAGCCTTTTGGCGGAATTGCGCTGGCCCTGGGGTGTCCTGGGCTGGAGTTTGAGGTGGTCAGCGATCACCTGGCCTGCGGCCAGGTTTCGAATTCGACCCCAAGTTATTGATCAAATTGAAAAAACAGCGGGACATTCTCGCACAGCAGGGCAGTCGGGGGGGTTACACAATATATAAGCAGGAGGTTTGCGACAGAAAGGACTGGCCGATTGGGCTTTTTACATTCAAATAGTTGCATTTAATGGTCAAGACGCTCAAAATGTCGCCACTGGTAGTAGAAGCGTCAACTCAGAGTCAGTGCATAGCGCGCTGTCGCCGTCGCGGAAAAGGATTCCGATGTGGTGAATGTATGCTTGGGCTCTTGTAAACGCATCGACTGGCAGTCATACGCTAACTATAAGAGTGGTGAATTGATAAGAAGGTACCCGACCCGGGTTTTTAACGGTACCGATAACAAATTGGCCGATAACTGTCCCCCTTAATAACAGCGGCCGATGATCTCTGGAGATAATAAACGTGTTACTTAAAGCGTCACGGTTACTTACATATACAGCCTCTTTGCTCGCGATTGTTGCGATGCCAATGGCTAATGCAGCAAATGAGCGATTGATGCCGACGGGCTTTAACTGCTCACCTGATTGCGCATTTGACTTCAGTTCACTGAACGGCACAGTGGGTTACTCCGTCTCCGGCTCTACCGGTACACTGACGTACACGGGTACCTCCGGTAACGTCGTGCTTCCCGATGAAGCCGTTGCTGCAGGCACGCCCGGCACTGGTGAACCCGACGGACAGTTCGGGTACTCAGTCAGCCCTTTCTTCAGCCCTCCGTTTACCAACATCGGAGATCCTTTCTCGATTACTATCGAGTTTGATACCAGCCTGCTGGCGGGTGCATTCGGCGGTTTCCAGGCCAATGCGGCGAACAGCGATGTCGATATCAACGGGGCAGTGTTACAAGACGGTTCGCTGGCACCGGTGGTGACCGCTGCACCGGATAACACGCAGCTCACTGGCGACCTGCTCACCTCGGATATTTTTGAATTCGGCTACCTCGATGATGAAATCGAAGCGGGGAGTTCGGGTTCTACATTGATCATCGACTTTTTCGGCAACATTGACGCGGGTAATACGCTGATCTCGGGCGTCATGCCGGGCGATTCGTTTTCGCAGGGTCAATTGAATATCAATATCGCCAACATCGCTGGCTACAACCGTAACCAGGGCTGGTGGGAGCAAAACTGGAGCGGCACGGCCAACGTCAATGTCGTCGTGCCTGTGCCGGCAGCTTTCTGGCTGTTCGCCAGTGCTATTGCCGCGGTATTTGGTGCGCGTCGCGTGCGCGCCTGAAGCGCGCGTTGACGCACAGTTCTGAAAAGCGAGAGAGACATCAGGCCCGCAGGCGCCGCATAACGTAAAAAGCTTGTAAAAAGACAATACAAGGCCACCGGGAAAGGCGGCTGCATAAATTAAGATGGGAACTCAAGAATAAGCACACCAACGTGCGGGAGTATAAAATGAAGTCAATGTTAAGAAAGTCAATGGCCTGCAGTGCCATCGCCTTTTGCGGCGCTATGGCGGGTGTTGCCCAGGCCCAGCTGCTTAACGATACGCTGCTGAACCCAACAATCACGTTTAATGCCGATGGTACAACAGTGTTCACTGCCGCCGATGGTTCGATGGTTATCGACGCATCGCCGCTGGAATTCACTGATGCCGGTGGTAACGTCTTCCCCATTTTCAACCTCGTTTCGGCCGTCGACCTGGACATGCAGGTATCGCTGGCCAGCGACTGTAGCCTGGTCAGTGGTGGCCAGGGCGCCAATGACCTTGTTATCCAGGGTGACGTGCTCGACCCCACCAACGGCAATATCCTCTACTCAGGTACGCTGCTGACCGCAGAAGTACTTGAGCAGGGTTTCGACGCGGCAACCGATATTTTTGATTATCGCTTTGCGGTCAATGGCGGCTCGCTGGTAACTGCGGGCGTATTCAATGTCGGCTCGCCGCTGGGCATGGTGCTCACGGCTGAAGGCGCCAACTTCGGTGGTGACTGTACTACCGACTGGAATGGCGAGGCAAAAGGTAGCGTGTCACTGCGCGACAACCCACCACCGCCCGAGAAATGCTTCGACGTCAAGAAAGTCTACATCGAAGACTCGGTGGCCTACCGCAGCTGCTATGGCTACGGCGGCAAGCGTGGCTCGAAATTCAAGGTCAAGCTCGCAGCTGAGTGTGAGAATGGTTTTGATCCAACCAATGACCTGATCCAGCTGTCGCTCGACGGTGAGGTGATCGAGTTCCAGCCAGGTGCGTTCTCGCAAGACGTCGACAACCTGTCCAAGTTCCGCGCTCGCATGAGTGGCCGTCCTTCAGTTAGCGCAGTACTCGACTGTGCCGCTGGCTGGATGTCTATCGTCGCCAACCGCGCTGACCTGAGCCAGATCGACTTCGATGACGGACTGGACGTTGGCCTGGTGCTGGGCAACTGGTCGAAGCAGATGAATGTGCCGCTGACAGCGATTCACCAGCACAACGGTTACAAGCTGACCTGGAAGTACTGGAACCCGTCACCTGCTGACTGCTCGAACCCTGATTACGAGCCACCAGCCTGTGTAACCAACTGGGAGTCGGTCAAGTTCAAGCATGTTGAGTCGGGTCGCTTCCACACCTTCGACGGTGAGCTGGGCTCAACGATCAACGTCACCGACGAGTACTCTGACAATGATCATGCAACCTGCTCGGCTGCTGCGACAATTGACTCGTCCTGCACAACCACAGTCACCTGTGGCGATGTGATCGGAGGCTTCAAAGTCGTCAAGATCGATCACAAAGACGATTCGCAATCCTGTGACATTCGTGACCACCACGGTCGATACAACGACAAGTGGAGCTGGAAACGTCGCCGTCACTGGTAAGATCGGCTACATTAAAAAGGCCCGCAACCGCGGGCCTTTTTTTTCGAGCCCTCATTATTGCTAACGGGAGTTGAGCGTGAATATAAAGCGCATATTGGGTTTACTCGTGCCTCTGGCAGTGCTGGCGCTGGTTGTCGCGGTCCTGCTCAACCGCGAGCCTGAGGTCGATCAGGCAAGTTCAGTGGGCGAGGAGCCTGCGCCTGCCCCCGTGAGCACCGAGCCGGTGGCGGCACCGGTGCCCGTCGTGGAGCAGGAGATGATCGCCGGGGTGCCCGCGTCCCGGGCTAACGGCCAGTTCGCGGCTGAGCGGCCTGCTGACCTGGACCGCTATCGCAAGTGGGCGCCACCCATCATGCGCCAGCAATACCTCGACAAGGCTCAGCAGCAGCTGTTGGACCGGAATACCTATGCGGCGAGCGCGCAGCAGCGGGGTGTTTATTTTCACCTGGGCTTCATGGACAAGCCGGCGACCTGCGGCGAGGTCAGGTTTATTGACCATGAGGGGCAGCCTATCGACGACTACCAGCGTTTCATCTATACCGGCCGCTCGTCGATGGCCATGGAGCGGGAGCTGGGAGCGAGCTTTGAGGGGCTCTGGCAGAAGTTGTGCGTACAGACCAAATGGGCTGCTGAGGACGCTGGCTAGTGAGCCGGTATTCGGTCGCCGAAATCGATTGAAAAATGACCAATTTTTCGATAGTGTGCACCAGTCTGGCACCCAATTGTGCTGGGGAGAGCATGGCTGCCAAAGCCAGCCATAATAAATAGATCGTCCTGTCACCGCCGCCTCGCCTGACCCCCGGCCTGGTATCGTTTACCGGTGGCGCAAACGCGACCCAGGAGCTCCGAGCCAATGCGCTTCAGGTTCTTGTCACGGCTATTGGTCATGCTGCGCTGCCACCCAGGGGTGGTTGCCGCGCTTGCGCTCGGCCTGGCGAGCGTCAACCTGACGCACGCGAGTCATGATTCAGATGGCATGCTGCCCATTCTCGATGCCCTGGCCAGTGAACAGCTGGCCGGTATTCCACAGGATTTCACTGGCCACGAACAACAGCGCGCCGAACTTGAGCAGGTGCTGCAGCAACGACTGGCGCTGCAGCAGACGCTGGCCGCGGCCGATGTGCTGGAGGTCCGGACGATCACCGGTGCCATTGAGCACGTGATCGTAGACAACCTGGTCGGTGGCGCGATCGAGCACGACCAATACTGGCAGATCGTAACACCCAGCGAGCAGTACCCACTATTGTTGCTGGAAGGCGCGGTTCCCGGCAGCTGGTTGGACGCGGCGTCGACGAGCCTGCAGGGCATCGTTATTGAATCCCGGTTTATCGTCGGCGACTTTAGACCGGCCCAGCCACCGGCAAGTGCCGCGTTGTTGCCCGCGGTGGCCCAGGCAAGCACAACCGCAGCCGCGGCATCGCTGCCCAACTGCAGTAACACCGGGGCCCAGCGCACCCTGATCGTTGCTGCAAACTACCAGGATGACCCCACCGAAGACCCCAGCGTTGCGCTGATTAACGATCGCTACCTGATGGGCAGTGATTCGCTGTGGGCGCACTGGCAGGATGCGTCTTACCTGCAGGCCTTTGTAACGGGTGACAACCTGGGCTGGTTTACGCTCGATGCTGCGATCAGCAGCAGCAACGCCTGCAACCACGCGAGCGAGATTCGCCAGCAGGTGCTGGATTATGCGGCGACCCAGGTCAATATTGCAGACTACAACCGCCTGCATATCGTGCTGCGTCAGTTCAGCGGTGGCTGTAGCTGGATAGGGCAGGGCTCTACCACTTGCCCGGTGGTGACGACGACCGATGGCAGCCAGGCGGCGCGCATGACCACGTCCTGGATCCAGGGCAACGTCATTGTGCCGGCGCAAAGCGGGCTGGACATTGTGGTACACGAGGCGGGGCACAACCTCGGCTTTAACCACTCACAGCGACTGGACTTCTCGCCCGACAGCATTGGCCCCGTGCTCGATGCGAGCTCTGCCAGCGAAATTGAGCAGGGCGACATTTACGACCCGATGGGAAGTTCGGCCTATCCTGCGCACTACAACGCGATCCACAAGGAACAGGCAGGCTGGATAGGGCCGGCGCAGATTGCCCAGGTCAATGGCAGTGGTACAGTTGTCCTTGAGCCGCTGTCCAAATACGGCACGGGCATAAAATCGCTCAAGGTCTATCGCGGTGCGAACGCTGCCGGTACCAAAGAGTATCTGCGTCTGGAAACACGCAGCGCTGATGGTTTCGACGCCCTGGCAAATGCCCAGGCGGTAGGCACCGTGCACATTCACCTGCAATCCGATGAGGGTGATACCCACACCTACCTGATTGATGCCAACCCCGGTACGCCGGGTCTGCTCGATTCATCGGTGGGCGCGGGTGGCAGTTTTGTGGATCCCTATTCGGGTATTACGATCCAGCATAACGGTGTCGATGCGGCTGGCAATGTCACCGTGCAGATCAGCACGGCGGCCGGTTTTGAAGATATCGACGAGGATGGCCTGATCGCTTCGCTCGAAGCGCTGGCACTCAGTAGTGACACTGCCTTCGATAGTGACGCAGATGGCGAGTCTGACCTTTTCGAGGTTTGTTTTGATGGTGATTGTGCCAGCTACAACGCCTGGCCCGGTGGTAATGACCTCAACCCGGCAAACCCCGACACCGATGGCGATGGCATGCACGATCGCTGGGAGCGTGTAAACAGCCTGGATCCGCTGGATCCGGCCGACGCGCCGCTCGATGCCGACATGGATGGCGTGACCAACCTCGACGAGTTTTTGCTGGGCACAGACCCGCAAGGCAGCGACAGCGATGGTGATGGCCTCAGCGACGGCCTGGAGATGCAGATTGGCACCAGTATCTCCAACGTCGACAGTGACGCCGATGGTATGGAGGATGGCTGGGAATACAACAACGGTCTCAACCCCCTGTCACCGGGTGATGCAAGCGCTGATCTTGAGCCCGATGGTCTGGATAACCTCACTGAATTCCAGCTGGGCACGAACCCGAATAACGACGACAGTGATGGCGATACCCTGCTCGATGCCGATGAGGTCAATAACTTTGGTACCGATCCGGCGCTGGCGGACACCGACGGCGACCGGCTGGATGACGATGAGGAGCTGTTGAACGGGACGGACCCGCTCACCGTGTCGGCAGATACCGACGGCGACGGCATGCCCGATGACTGGGAGTCAGCACGTGGCACACTGGCGCTGGTAGCGGATGCAGGCGCAGACCCGGATAACGACAACGTCGTCAACGTCGTTGAATACCTGCGCAACAGCTTGCCGCTGAACTCGGCGTCGCTGCCAACGCTGAACGACTGGCATGTGGATTCCAATGTATCACCGGCGGTCGAGGACGGCTCTGCGCTCAATCCCTACACGCGCATTGATCGCGCGCTCGCGGTCGCGCAGCCGGGGGATACCCTGCGCATTGCCTCGGGCCTGTATAACAGTAACACCGAGCAAATTATCAGTCTCAACCAGAACGTCAGGCTGCTGGGCCCGCCAGATCGCAGTGCGGTCGTGCAGGGTATCGGTGTCAACGTGGGTACCAGTGTCCTGTGGGCGCGCATCGAGAATATGACTTTCAACCTGAGCAGTTTTTTCGGCATCCAGGGTGACAACGTCGAGTTGGTTCGCAGTACGCTCGATGTGACCAACGGTTTGGTGGTGCAGTCAGCGTATCGCCCCTTGCTCCAGCAGAGCATACTGAATAACAGTGGTGGCGCCAGAGACCTGGCGTTGTTGAACACGACAGAGGCCAGCGTCATCAATAATACCATCGTGGGTGCTGCGCTCGGTGTCGAGATGTCTGGCAGTACCGGGGCCCGGGTTCATAACAATATCGTGACGAACGCAGATGCCTGGCTGGGCTTTCCGGGCGACGCGGCGATGCAGTTCAACATGATTGCCAGCGGCGAGCTGGCCGGTACGCGCGGCAGTCTTGCCGCGACGCCAGGCTTTATCAACGCAGCTGCAGGTGACTATCGCCTGCAGGTGGGCGGCCTTGGCGTTGCGGCGGGAGATCCCGCCAGCGACAATACCATTGAGCCGATGCCCAATGGCAATCGCATTAACCTCGGCGCGTTCGGCAATACCGAGTTTGCTTCAACCACCATCGATACTGACGGTGACTTCCTGCCCGATAGCTGGGAGCAACACTTTGGCCTGGTTGTCGGCGCTGTGAACTCGATGCTCACCGATGATGATAGCGACGGCTTTAGCGACTACCACGAATATTGGTGGGGCAGTGCGCCCAATGTGCCCGGTGATATGCCGCCGGTGTTGGGCATCGATATCGACAATGACGGCGTCGACGATGCTATCGACAATTGTACCGAGTTTCCCAATGCCGGTCAGGCCGACAGCGATGGCGACGGTACTGGTGATGACTGCCTGACGATTGTGACGATACCTTTCGTGAGTGGTCTTTGGCCGCTGCTGCTGGCAATGATCGTCGCGTTGATCGCACGGCAGGCGCTGGTCCGTCACCGACCTTCCCACTGATTCGCCCGGTCACAGCGGCAGACTGCAGGTAAACGATCTGCAATTGCGTGCCTGCGCCAGATCGCATTTAATCGCACGTTTATCGCTGCGATGATGACCTCTATGCTTTTCCCTGCCCCCGTTTTTGCTCGCCGTCGTTCTGCGGTGGGTATGCTCCGCAAGCGTCGACGATGGTTGCCACCCGCCAATATCATCGGCCTGCTGCTACTCACGACACTACCGGCTTTTGCGCAGTCGCAGCCCGCTGCTGCGGATCCGGCCGCTGACCGGCTCGAGCAGGCCCTGCAGCGCGTCGCCGATTCGGTCATGGACGTTGTCGATGCGGCAGGCTCCGTTGTGACTGCGCTGCTCGAGGTCCCACCCGCGCGGCAGTATTCGGAAGTGCGCGAGGCCTGCGCCGACTACCAGCCTCGACGCCAGGCGTTCTACGGTGATATTCATGTTCACACCCGATGGTCGCTCGATGCGAGTACCCAGGGGACGTTGACCACGCCCGATGAGGCCTACCGTTTTGCGAAGGGCGAGCGCGTCGGTATCCAGCCCTGGATAGACGGTGTCGCCCAGCGATCACTGCAGTTGTCGCGGCCGCTGGATTTTGCGATGGTCTCGGACCATGCCGAATTGTTTGGCGAGGTGTACCTGTGTAACACACCGGGGGAGCAGGGTTACAAGAGCTGGCAGTGTCGCCTGTACCGGACCTGGCATCGCGGTGCGTTCTACCTGTTCAATGCGACTGCTGCCCTGCGACAGACGCGCCTGGGTTTTTGTGGGGAAGAGGGCGAGTTGTGCCGGCAGGCCGGCGGCGAGCCCTGGCGCGAAATGCAGCAGGCTGCCGATAATCACTACGATAAAACCGCGGCCTGCGAGTTCACGACCTTCGTCGGTTATGAGTGGACCGGTGCAGGTGGCGCTACGGGGGCGAACCTGCATCGCAATGTGGTGTTCCGAAACGCGGTGGTCCCGGATTTGCCCGTCTCCTACATCGACGGTTCGGCGCGCTATCTGTGGGAGAGCCTGGAGCGCGATTGCAATGGTGCCGATAACGCCTGTGAGGCGCTGACGGTGCCGCACAACTCCAACCTCGGCGCCGGGCTGATTTTTGCAAGTGATTCGGATGGCACCGAACCCATGGGGGCAGAGCACTACGCGCTGCGCCACAAGTATGAACCGCTTGTCGAGATCATGCAGCACAAGGGCGCCTCGGAGTGCTTTTACCAGCCGGGTGTCAACCGCGACGAATTCTGCGCCTTCGAGTCGCTGGGGGATAAAACGATGGGCCCCAACCGGCGGCAAACCCAGCCAGACGACGGTTTTGTTCGCGAGGTGTTGACCGAGGGTTTGCGACTGCAGCAGGACGGCGCTGTGAACCCCTTCGAGTTCGGCTTTATTGGATCATCGGATACCCACCTGGGGACGCCGGGCGCCGTCGCCGAAGACCGGTTTCTGGGGCATGGCGGTGCAGGCGTCCCAGCGCGCAAGAAAATTCCGCCGGGCCTGCCCGATTTCCTCGAGTACAACCCGGGTGGCCTGGCTGGCGTCTGGGCTGAAGAGAACTCGCGCGATGCCCTGTTCGATGCGATGCAGCGCCGAGAGGCGTTTGCAACGAGCGGGCCGCGTATTGCACCGCGCCTGTTCGCCGGCTGGGACTTGCCGGTGGACATGTGCGAGCGCAGCGATGCCCTGGCTTTGGCCTACCGCGATGGCGTACCCATGGGCGGTGAACTGAAAGCCGCCAGTGTGGCCGACGCGGTACCCGGTTTTTATGTCTCGGCGACGCGCGATGCCGGGCACAGCGGCGTCGATGCGGGTAACCCCCTGCAGCGCATCCAGGTCGTCAAGGGCTGGGTCGATGCCGAGGGCAACAAGCACCAGGCGGTGTACGATGTTGCGGGTGGCGCGAACGATGCCAGTGTCGACCCTGCGAGCTGTGAAACCCGCGGCGAGGGGCACAGTCAGTTGTGCAGCGTGTGGCGTGACCCCGATTTTGACCCCGCGCAATCGGCCTACTATTACAGCCGCGTGCTCGAGAATCCGTCCTGTCGATGGAGCCAGCGAATCTGCGTGGCAAATGGCGTCGACTGCGCGCGGCCTGAAACGATCACTGACGGCTTCGAACCTTGTTGTGCGGCGAGCCATAAGCCGATAATCCAGGAGCGCGCGTGGTCTTCACCCATCTGGTACCAGCCGGCAGCCGCCCGCGCAGCATCCTTAACGAGTGAATGAGAGGCGCCGCATGCGTGAGTACCACCAACACTATGTCGACGGCCGCTGGGTGGCACCCTTTGGCGATGCTATTTGCCAGGTGGCCAACCCGGCGAGCGGAGAGCCCGCAGGCAGTGTCGTGCTGGCCGATGGCCGCGATGTCAACCGGGCGGTCGCGGCGGCGGTTGGCGCGCAGGCCATGCTTGCCAACAGCTCCGTTGCCGAGCGCCGCGAATGGCTCGAGGCGATCGTGGCCAGGTACAGTGAACGTATTGATGATGTGGCCGAGGCCATCACCGATGAGATGGGTGCGCCGCTCGAGAAGCTGTCGAAGACAGCCCAGGCGACCGCGGGGCTTGCGCACTTCAGCCAGATGCTCAAGACCCTGGAGACGTTTGATTTTGCCGTGCCGGTGACCGATGCCCAGGGCAACACGCACCAGGTACTGCGCGAGCCGGTCGGTGTTTGCGCGTTGATAACGCCCTGGAACTGGCCGCTCAACCAGATAGCCTGCAAGGTCGCCCCGGCGCTCGCTGCGGGCTGCGCGATGGTGCTAAAGCCCAGTGAAGTTGCGCCACTATCGGCGCACGTGTTCGCTGAAATTGTTGATGCGGCCGGTTTGCCAGCGGGCGTATTCAATATGATTGACGGCAATGGCGCAGAGGCGGGCACTGCGCTGACTTCACATCCCGATGTGCGCATGATTTCGTTTACCGGCTCTACGCGGGCCGGCAAGGCGATTGGCCAGGTGGCCGCGCAGGCCGTCAAGGGTCTGTCGCTGGAACTGGGCGGCAAGTCGGCGAACATCCTGCTCGATGACTGTAATTTTGCTGAGGCCGTGCCTGCCGGCGTACACCAGATGATGAGCAACACCGGGCAAACCTGCACGGCGCCCTCGCGCATGCTGGTGCCGCGCGAGCGATTGGCCGAAGTGGAGGCCCTTGCCGCTGATGCGGCGCGTTCGGTTGCGGTGGGCGACCCCCGCGATGCCGACAGCCGGGTCGGGCCGCTGGCCAGCGCAGCCCAGCATGAAAAGGTGCGTACGCTGATCCAGCGCGGTATCGACGAGGGCGCGAAACTGGTTGCCGGTGGCGCCGAGCCACCCGCCGGGCTGGAGCGCGGTTACTTTGTGCAGCCCACCGTATTCAGTGACGTCGACAATACCATGACGGTTGCTCGCGAAGAGATTTTTGGCCCGGTACTGAGCATTCTGCCGTATGACAGCGAGCAGCAGGCTATCGATATTGCCAACGACAGCGACTATGGGCTGGCCGCCTATGTCCAGTCGGGCGACCTTGAGCGCGCTCGCCGTGTGGCGCGACAGCTACAGGCCGGCCAGGTGCGAATCAACAGCGCGGCGGGCGATTTTTCGCTGCCGTTCGGCGGTTACAAGCAGTCGGGCACCGGTCGTGAGTGGGGCCAGTGGGGTCTTGAAGAATTTCTCGAAGTCAAAGCTGTAATCGGCTGAGTGCCGGTTACCCATCCAACCTGTTAGAGCGTCACTATGATTACTTCCTTTGATGACTACATGATTCACCAGACCGCCGAGGCGGTCGCGATACCCTCGCAAAGCGATCGCAATTTCTACGAGCGCCACTGGATGTCGGGTTTTGATGCCGGCGGCGAGGTCATGTTCGAAGTCGGTTTTGGCCTGTATCCCAATCGCCGGGTGATGGATGGGCACCTCAGTATTGTTATTGGCGACAGGCAGTACGCCTTTCACGCCTCCCGGCGTGCGCCGAAAGAGCGGCTCGAAACCCAGGTGGGCCCGCTGTCGATTACCATCGAACAGCCCCTGCGCACGCTGCGTGTCAGGCTGGATGACAACGAGCACAACATCAGCTGTGACCTGCGCTTCAGTGCCGTGAGCATTGCCCACCAGGAACCGCACAATACCATGTTTGATGACGGCCACCTGATCATGCACAACACGCGGTTTACCCAGGCGGGTCGCTGGCAGGGCGTGATTACCGTAGACGGCCAGCAGTACCCGATTGACGCGGCCACGGGCCTGCGCGACAAGTCCTGGGGGGTGCGACCTGTTGGCGAACCCGCCGGCGGTGCGCCCGGGCTGATGAATGGCGAGCCCGGCGTGTACTGGTACTGGTCGCCGGTGTTGTTTGGTGACCAGTGGCTGCACTACGGCACCTTCCAGGATCGCGATGGCAATCCCACCCAGGAGAGCTGCGAACTGGTCCCGCTGTACGAGGCCATTGAGCAGATTCCTGATGGCCATGATGACGGCATCATCGAGATGAGTTCGATGCAGCATGTGCTCAGCTGGAACAAGGGTACCCGGCTGGCCAGTGGCTCGAAGATTGAATGCGGCACGGCCGACGGCGGTCGCTGGAGCGCCGAGCTTACCCCCTTTGGCCGGCCGCACTACATGCTGGGCATTGGCTACAACCACCCCGAGTGGGGTCACGGCTTCTGGAAGGGCGAGCTTGCGACCGCGCGTGAAGAGTACGACCTGGCGGTGATCGACCCGCTCGAGTACGCGCATATCCATACCCACCAGCGGGTCAATGCGACCCTTAGCGGAGTGCTTGCTAACGGTGAAACCGTTAGTAAATCGGGTGTTGGTGTGCTGGAAACCATCGTGGTTGGCCGTCATGCGCCGTCCGGGTTTACCGATTTCTTCGACGGCGCGAAATAGTGGCCGGGCACTGCGTGGTGCCAGGCTGATGAGAATAAATACCTAAAAGTGCCCCGGGCACTTGCAAAGCCCGGGGGTCACTGTTTAAATATACAGTATTCCGCTGCCCAACCGGTCCACACCGGGCGGGCGTCTTCGTGGTGGTTCCCCTAAGCGCTCTTGCCGGCGTTGCCACACTGCCACCATCCTGCCTCGTCGGGATTCACTCGTTAGTTGAGGTTCGTACAATGGAAGAAAACCGTAAAAAAGCACTCGATGCAGCACTGGGCCAGATCGAAAGGCAGTTTGGCAAGGGCACAATCATGCGTATGGGCGATGGCCACCGCGAGGCTATCCCCGCTATTTCAACCGGTTCGCTGGGCCTGGATATTGCGCTGGGCATTGGCGGCCTGCCCAAGGGCAGGGTGGTCGAGATTTACGGCCCCGAATCCTCCGGTAAAACCACGTTGACGCTGCAGGTGGTCGCCGAGTGCCAGAAAGCGGGGGGCACGGCAGCCTTCGTCGACGCCGAGCATGCGCTCGACCCTTCCTATGCAGAGAAACTTGGCGTCAATGTCGATGACCTGCTGGTCTCGCAGCCTGATACCGGTGAGCAGGCGCTGGAGGTCACCGACCTGTTGGTGCGCTCCGGTGCGGTCGATGTCATCATCGTCGACTCGGTGGCCGCGCTGACGCCCAAGGCCGAGATCGAGGGCGAAATGGGTGATCATCACGTGGGCCTGCAGGCCAGGCTGATGTCGCAGGCATTGCGCAAGATCACCGGTAATATCAAGCGCTCGAACTGTATGGTGATCTTCATCAACCAGATCCGCATGAAGATCGGCGTCATGTTTGGCAACCCTGAAACCACGACCGGCGGTAACGCACTGAAGTTTTATTCATCGGTACGCCTTGATATCCGCCGCATCGGCGCGATCAAGGATGGCGATGAGGTAGTAGGCAATGAGACGCGCGTCAAAATTGTCAAAAACAAGGTCGCACCGCCATTCCGCCAGACCGAGTTCCAGATTCTCTATGGCAAGGGCATATACCACATGGGTGAGGTCATCGACCTCGGCGTGCAGCAGGGCCTGATCGACAAGGCCGGCGCCTGGTACAGTTACAATGGCGACCGAATCGGGCAAGGCAAGGCCAATGCGGCCCGGTACCTTGAAGAGAACCCGGAAACGGCCGAGGCCATCGAAACCCAGATACGCGCAGCATTGATGCCCGACCTTGCCGCCAACGCCGCGGCTGAAGCCAGTGAGGAAGAGGGCGCGCTGGAAACGCTCAGCTAGGTTTCGCCAGCTGCCTGGCCCAGCCGCCACATTCAGTCCTTATGTGTAGTGCTACCGCCGAGACTGCAGAAGCCTCGGTTTCTGCAGACCCCCAGACGCCGCAGCTCACCTCGCGTGAGGTGCGGCGCTTTGCTATGGATCTGATGGCCAGGCGGGAACACAGCCGCCACGAGCTCGCGCAGAAGCTCAGAAAAAAATGCGCGCGGTATCTGGTTGGCGCTGAGGCCGGGGCCTGCGATGTCGCCAAACCTGATGTTGCCAGCCTGATAGACGAGGTGCTCGACAAACTGTGCAATGACCAGCTGCTCAGTGACCGGCGCTTTGTAGAGAGTTACATCAGCTATCGCCAGCGGGCAGGTTTCGGGCCGCTGAAGGTGGCCGCTGAGCTGCGAGAGCGTGGTATCAGCGACCCACTGGCAAACGCGGCCCTGCAGCCTCTCACCGATACCTGGCACGCCATTGCATCAAGGGAGCGGTGCAAGAAGTTTGGCGAAGACCTGCCTGCGACCAAGCAGGCGATTGCACGCCAGCAACGCTTCCTGCAATACAGGGGCTTCAGGATCGAGCATATTCGCTCTGCCATGCGGCGCGATGCGCTGGAGCACAGCTGATGTCGCCGCGTCTGCCGATCAATCCACCGAGAATATTTTTGCAGCGCCAGCCCGGCGGAACGCGCTCGGCGATAAGGTCGTACGCTGCCTGAATCGCGCGCAAAAGTAACTGGTATCGTTAAACCCCGACTGTTCAGCGACTTCATTGATGTTGAGATCGGTCTGGCGCAGCAAATCTTCAGCTTGCGCCAGCTTCAGGTTAAGCAGGTATTGCCCCGGCGACTGCTCGGTCGCGGCCTTGAATCGACGATTGAGACTGCGGGTGCTGATACCCAGCATGCTGGCAAGTGCCGAAACGCTGGCGACATTGGTGTAGTTCTCCGTTAGCCACTGCTGTAAGCGCACGATGTCTTCGTCGGTATGGCGACTGTGCTGCCCGTCGGTATACATGCGCTTGGCATAGGACTGTCGTATCTCCGGTGAAAAATTTGCCTCGACCTTGCGTGCAATCGTTTTGCCGTAAAACTCCTCGATAAAGAAAATCACCAGGTCAGCGACCGAGTTAACGCTGCCGGCACAGTAGATAGTGTCTGAACGCGTGATCAGGAAATTCTTCTGCAGGCGAACGCTCGGATAGTGACGGGCGAATCGTTCGCTGTCCTGCCAGTGCGTTGTTGCCGCACGCTGGTCGAGTAAGCCCGCCTCGGCGAGCAGGCGGCTGCTTGTGCCTACCGCGCAGATCTTCACGCCGCGACGGTGCCAGTCGCGCAGCAGCGGCAGCAACCCGGCCTGCTGCTTGACCACGCGCGCCGGGTTACGCCAGATCGCCGCTAACATCACCAGGCTCGGTTGCGCCAGCGAGCGGGGATGACCGTCGGGCGACAGGGTCAGGCCGCCTGCACAGCGTATGCGCTGGCCCGCCCCGAGCAGGGCGGGGCGAAACGGCTGCTCCCGGCGTGTGGCAGCGTCAGCCTCAGCGGCGGCGTTAAACATTTCCAGGGCGAGGCTGATGCTCGATGCCAGGCACTGGTCGTAGCCGATGATCGCAATCTCCGGCTGTTGGGGGTCAGCAGGCATGGGGTCGTGGTCGCGGGGGAACTATTACCAATATGGCGTATAAGTTACAACAAGTGGCCAGAATACCATAGTCTGCCTGAGAGGGAAGCAATACACTTTTGCCTGCTTAATCCGTGGCTTAGCCAGCAAGATTGCCGCACAGTCCTGGCTCGGCACACTGCGAGTATCCTCTCGGAGAACGTATGGTTCGTTTGCCTGTCATCGTCGGCTTCGGCGGTATCAACCCGGCTGGCCGCAGCTCTTTCCACCACGCCTATCGTCGCCTCGTCATCGATGCGCTCTCACAGCGCAGTGCTGATGCAACCTATGCCAGCCTGGCGTCGTTGATGGGGCACGAGCCCTATATTGTCGAAAGCGTCGATGGCCGGCAGCAACTGCGCGATGGCACATTGATCAGGCAGCTGGAGAGCGCGCTGCTCGATGCCGATGCCATTGAGTACAACCAGCCGGTTATCGTCTCCAATACGGCCGACAAGCCGCTGGTGTTCGAGATCTCGCGCAAGCTGCTGCCTGAACAGTTGCCCGAGGGCTGGCACGTCGAACTGCTCGATGAGCGCCGTGTGAGAGTAGAGATCCACGGCGAGCAGCAGGTCTTGATGCCGGCACTGCGCTCACTGAAGGTCCAGGCGGCAGGGCAGTTACCCAGCGGTTTTCATCCCGGCGCGCGCTACGCCAGCCACAATCATCCCCGCGGCTTGCAAATGACGGTGTATGCCGCCTCTGATGCACTGTCATCCATGGGTATTGAGTGGGAGCAGGTGCGTGAGCGCGTCGCCGCCGACCAGATCAGTGTGTACGCCGGCAGTGGTATGAGCCAGCTCGATATGCACGCCAACGGCGGTATGGTGGCGGCCCGCTTTAACGGCAAGCGCGTGACCTCAAAGCAGTGTCCCTTTGGTTTTGCCGAAATGCCAGCCGACTTTATCAATGCCTATGTGCTAGGCAGCCTGGGTGCTACCGGCACCAGTATGGGTGCCTGCGCGTCGTTCCTGTATAACCTCAGGCAGGGCATGATCGATATCCAGACGGGCCGGTCGCGGGTGGCTATTGTCGGCAACAGCGAGGCGCCGCTGGTGCCCGATGTTTTCGAGGGCTATGCAGCGATGAGCGCGCTGGCAACCGACCGGGAGCTGACCGAGCTCGATGGCGGGGTGCTCGACTACCGGCGGGCCTGCCGGCCCTTCGGCGAGAACTGCGGGTTTACGCTGGCAGAGTCGGCACAGTTTGTCGTGCTGTTTGATGATGCACTGGCGCTGGAAATGGGCGCGCTGGTTCACGGCAGCCTGGCCGACGTGTTCGTCAACGCCGATGGATTCAAGAAATCCATTTCGGCACCCGGCGTTGGCAATTACCTGACAGTGGCAAAGGCCATGGCCTGCGCGCGCGCCATCGTCGGTGAGGATGCGCTGAGGCAGCGCAGCTTTGTGCAGGCGCACGGTACGGGCACGCCGCAGAACCGGGTGACCGAGTCGGATATTCTCGATCGCGCCGCCGGAGTATTCGGTATCGACAACTGGCCAGTGGTTGCGGTCAAGAGCTACCTGGGGCACTCGATTGGTGTGGCTGGCGGTGACCAGGTCACTTCGTCGCTGGGCGTCTGGGCCGAAGGTCTGTTGCCTGGCATCGGCACGATAGATGGACCCGCCGATGATGTCAGTTGCGAGCGGCTCGATATCAGTGCCGCGCACAAGCAGCGCGAACGCGATGAGCTCGATGTCGCGATCATTAATTCGAAAGGCTTTGGTGGCAATAACGCGACCGCCACGCTGTTGGCCCCGCATATTACCGAGCGCATGCTGCGACAGCGGCACGGTGAGAAAAGCTGGTCAGCCTACCGCCAGCGTGCCGAGCTTACGCTCGAGCAATCGCAGCGCAATGATGCCGCCATCACCGCCGGGCAAATGGACCCGGTCTACCTGTTTGATCACAACGTGCTGGGCGGCGAACAGTTGGCCTTCGACGCGCAGCAAATTGTTGCGCCGGGTTTTGCCCAACCTATCGACCTGCAGCTCAATTCACCCTACAGTGAATGGCTCGACTAGCCGTTCCGACGAGTACTTGCCATGGACGCGATTACCGCGCTACAGACACGCAATTCTGCACCTAAACTGGGTGAGCCTGCGCCATCGGGAGAGGCGCGGGCGGCTATCTTCCAAAGCGCGCTGCGCGCGCCAGATCATGCGGGGCTGAAGCCCTGGCGTTTCCAGGTTTATGAAGGCGCGGCGCGGGAGCGCCTGGGTGTAACGGTGGCCGATGCCATGCGGCGCGCCGACCCTGCGCTGGATGATGCAAAATACGAGAAGTACTGCAACGCGCCGCTGCGTGCGCCGCTTGTCATCGTCGCCGCTGCACATATCCAGTCGCACCCCAAAGTTCCCGAGATCGAGCAGTTGCTGTCGGCCGGTGCTGCGGTTACCAATATGCTGAACGCCGCACATGCGCTGGGTTATGCGGCGATCTGGCGAACGGGTGCACCGGCGTTCGAGCCTGCAGTGATAGAGGCGTTGGGATTTGCCGAAAATGAAAAGATCGTCGGCTTTATTTACTTCGGCACCCAGGCGGGTTCCGCCAAGCCGCTAAAGCCGGTGGCCATTGACGATTACTTTGCAATGAAGTGATTGGCCGGCCAGGCCGCTGCGCGTGAGCGGCTATCGGGTCAGGCGACGTTGCCGCGCTTGCCGTTAATGCTGTGGACGTTATTACCTGTTTCGCCGTCGTCTTCGATCTCGCCACCCTGTTCTGCCGGGCGGTTCGGCCAGCCCGATTTGCGGCGGTCGAAGCGCTGCAAAATATCATCGAGCGTGCGGCCGATTTTGGTATTGGTTCTTAGCGCGGGGACCTTGGGCCAGGTCGCGCGTTCACCTTCGGCGATGAAGTCTCGAATTTCCTCTTCGCTGATCGCACTGATCAGCTTTTGCGGGTTAAAGCCGCGGAAGTTCGGGAAGATATTGATATCGCCGGTGTATTCCTGGTCGATCAGAGCATGGGCTGTCGACAGCGCCATGCCGACGTCCGGTCGCATGGGGACGTGGCGGTGCAGGAAGTTGAGCGTGCCCCTGAACCAGTACTTCGACACCGAAAGGCCGGCCTGGGCAATAGCGCCAGTAACACTCGATTCGAGTTTCGGGTCGCTGATGACCGGCAGCACAGCCGGGTTCACCTGGCTGACAATAAAGTGATTCACGCCGTAAAGGCGCATCAGTCGCTTGGCGGGCAAGTCCTGCGAGAAGGAGCCATCGACCCACTGCCGCGAGGGCAGGTAGGGGACGGTTCGCCCCGCATCGTTCTTGGCCTTGAGCTGTACCGGCGGGAATACCCCGGGTATTGCACAGGAGGCCATGACCGCCGAGCGAATCAACACGTTGGGCGAGGTGATCGCATTGAGCAGCCGCGAGGTCTGTTGTGGCTCGGCGCCAGAGATGGAGATATTGATGGCGCGCCCCGTGCGCTCATAGGCCTCCTGGAACGTCAGGTTGGGGATAACCCGCGATACACCTTTTTCGACCTCGTCGAGCCCTTCGAGCTCGCCTTTCATCAGGTGCAGCTTGAACTTGCCGGCACCGGCGGAAATACGTTTGACCAGTGAGCCATCTTCGAACATCGACAGGATTTCACCCTGGGTGTGGGTGCCGACCATGGCAGCGACAAAGGCGCCGGCGCTTGAGCCGGAGATGACAGCGGGCAGCATCTGCTGTTCTATCAGGACTTTGATCACGCCAAGGTGAAAATGCCCCAGCGCGCCACCGCCGCTGAGCATCAATGCCGAGCGACCGTAGCAATGACTGGCACGCAGGAAAAACTCCTGCCGCTCTTTATACGAGATGCCCTTGAAGCGCTTGGGCGAGAAGTGTCGCAGCGAGGCACAGATTTCGTCGATATAGTTTTCGATCAGGACCTTGGTGCCCGTTTTCGCCCTGGCGTGCAGTACGGGTTTACCCATGCCCCCCATATTGCCGTGGATACCCTCATGCAGGGCGAACAGCAGGCCACGGTGATTGCCATTGTTGCGCAGTGAGCTGAGGCGATCGAGCCGGGTGCGGATATTGGCGTGATCGTAGAGGTCACAGTGTTCGACCTCGCGCCATTGCTCGGCCCCTGATAGTTCATCGTGCTGTTCGGCGAGCGCGTGCCACTCTTCGAAGCTGTTGCTGGTCGCCATCTGGTCTTCGATGGCACGCAATTGTCGCTGGACTGCTTTGCTGGGCTTCTTCATACGAGCGGGTCGCCTGGTCGCGGGGGGGTTATAGCTGCGGGCCCGTTCGGGGACGGGACAGCGGATACGCTAAGTGTAATCGCCAGCGGCATTTTCGCCTGTGGATTCCGTGTCTTTTATGCACAGAAAAACTGTGTTACTCGCGATTTGGCTATTTTCTGGCCTTTCAGGCCGGGCGTGCAATGGCCATAGAGGGCGAATATTACTCGCCTGAGTAAATGCAGCCGCTGGTGCAGGTCTCGCGGACTTCGATGGCGCTCAGCTGGGGTAGCGAGGGTGCCAGTGCTCGCCAGATCCAGATCGCCAGGTTTTCGCTGGTCGGGTTTTCAAGGCCTGCGATGTCGTTCAGGTAGTGATGATCGAGTTGGTCGTGGATGGGCGCGAATGCCGCCTTGACGTCGGCGAAGTCGACGACCCAGCCGCTGCGTTCGCCCACCTCGCCGGACAGGTGCACTCGCACCGTGAAGGAGTGGCCGTGCAGGCGTCGACACTTGTGACCTTCGGGCACATTGGGCAGGTGGTGAGCGCACTCCAGCTGGAATTCTTTATAGATCTGCACGGTCGGCTGTTGGCCCTGTTGGTATTGGATCGTTGCGCCTACGCGGCCTCGGCGATGGGCAGGCTGATCCTGAAGGTGGTCCCGGGTGCATCGTCGTTATCGAGCAGGTCGAGCGAGCCCAGGTGGTGTTCTGTCATTATAAAGTAACTGACCGCCAGTCCCAGACCTGTGCCCACCCCAACGCCTTTGGTCGTGAAGAAAGGCTCAAAAATCTGCTGGCGCAGTGCATCGGGAATACCGGGGCCGTTATCGGCAATATCGATCGTGACCACGGCCTCGCCAAAGTGGCTGTGAATATCGATGTGGGGCGTGAAGCCGGCGGGCGCGTTCGGGCGGTACTCGGCCAGCGCGTCACAGGCATTGGTCAGCAAGTTGATGACGACCTGCTGGACCTCATTCACCGCCCCCAGTGCGCGCTGCCCGGAGCCCGCTGTCTCATCGCTGTGAATTGCGATCTCGATGCTGTCACGCATCGCAGCGGGAAACTCCTGGCGAGCGATGGTGATACTGTTATCGAGCATGGCCCGGACATCGAAAGCGCTGTGCTCCATCTGGCTGCTGTGCGAGAAGTCCAGCATGGTCTTGACGATCTGGGTGGTTCGCTCGCCAGCTTCCTTGATGTGGTGCAGGAGCTGGGGTATGTCGCGGGCCTCGCAGTAGGCCTGGAGCTTGGCAAAGTCCAGGTCCAGCGCCTCGGCTTCGCTCTGGTTGGCAGGCAGGCCCTCGAGCAGGCGCCGTTCGATGGTCTGGCTGCTCTGCACCAGTGCGGCAATGGGGTTGTTGATCTCGTGGGCAAGACCCGCCGCCATACGGCCCATCGACAGCAATTTTTCATCCTGTACCAGCATCCTCTCAAGGCCCACCCGGCGGGTGATATCGTCAATGCGCAGTACAGCGCCATTCATGCCGCCCGAGGTGAGTGGGTACACCACGGCCGAGAGGTACTGGTCGACCTGGTCCTCGCGCCGGTGAATCGGGTCGATTGTGCGCACCCGCCGCTCGGCGATGGCAGAGCTGATCAGTTCGGTCTGGAAGGGCAGCTCGGGGTAGCACTCGAGCAGGGGTTTGCCGATCGCCTGGCCCTGGCTCAGCCCGCACTGGTGCTCGGCAGCGCGGTTCCAGTGGGTAACGTTGAGCTGGGGGTCTACACCGATAACCAGCGAGGGCATGGATTCAAGAATGCTCTCGGTGTAGGCCTCGCTTTCCTGGAGCTGCTTGCGCGTGACTTCGTGCTCGGTAATCGCCGCGTAGAGCCGGGTGTTGATTTGCCGCAGCCTGAAGGTGCGCTCTTCGACCCGGGATGCCAGCGAGCGCTGCACCTCATAGAGCTGCTTGCGCAATGACTCCACCTGGCGGAAATGCCAAAGCAGTAAAAGCACCAGCACAGCAACCAGCGAAAGCAGCAACCAGGGCACATCGGCCGTGGCCGAGGCGGCGGCTGCCAGTCCCTGCGCAGGCGGCAGCACTGTGGCGACCGCCAGCCAGTGGCCGATTTTCCGGGTTGAGAGGGAGCGGGCGACAGGGATTTTGCGGGGCATCGTGGCAATATACCGGTAACATTGCAGGGCGGCCAGCCCGGGCCCGACAAAGGGCGCTCAAGTGTTTGACAACAGGCCGGTTTTGGGTAGAATGCCCCGCTCCCATCGCGGGTGGTTAGCTCAGCTGGGAGAGCATCGCCCTTACAAGGCGAGGGTCACAGGTTCGATCCCTGTACCACCCACCATGTTTTGCAGGTGCCGGGTAGGGGAGTCTACACACACCTGTATTCAGTTCGGACCGGTAGTTCAGCTGGTTAGAATGCCGGCCTGTCACGCCGGAGGTCGCGGGTTCGAGTCCCGTCCGGTCCGCCATTTTCCTGTTTCGTCATCAATACCCTCAGTGCGCTACTGCACTTTGGCCCGTGCTGCATGCCGGTGTTTTCCCATTCGGCGGCTTAGTGTGTTTCAATAACTCGGCGTCGAAATCGTCCGCCGCTCGCGCGGGTCGATCACAGAACAGGCGATTACCAGACTATGAAGATCACGCTCTTTGGCGCCACTGGCGCGGTCGGCGGCGAATGCCTGCAGCAGCTGCTTGCCGCCGGCCATGATGTTACCGTGCTGGTGCGTAATCCGGCCAGGCTCCCCGCAGAGATGGCGTCTGCGGTGAACATTGTCGAGGGTAATGCACTGGAGCGAAGCAGTGTCGCGCAGGCGATGGAGGGCTGTGACGCGGTGCTGTTCGCGATCGGTGTCGACAAGCAATCCCCCGAAGACCTGTGCACTGATGTTACCCGCCATATTGTCGACCTACTGCGCGAACGTGGTTCGGGTCGGCTGGTCTGGTGTGGCGGTGGCAGCACGCAGGTAGAAGAAGATGTGCTTACGATCGGTGCGTACTTCGTGCATTACTTTGCGAAGTTCTTTATGGGCCTGCGCCATCGCGATAAAGATCACCAGTATGCGTTGCTCAAGGCATACGATGACGTGGACTGGGTGGGCGTGCGACCGCTGCAGATTCGCAACGGGCCTGCCGAGCATCGTTATGAGATCGGCTTTATTCCCTATAGCGGTACCTCATGGATCAGCTTCGCCGATGTCGCCCATGCGATGATAGCGCAGCTCTCTGATGACACCTGGCTCCGTAAGGCGCCGATCATTCGCAACTAGCCTCTTGTGCTGCCGCCGAGATGATCACCCTCTACCAGTACGAGATGTCGCCGTACTGTACCAAAGTAGCACTCGTGAAATGGATCGCGGCAACGCCAGAGGGCGCCGCCTGTATTAGTGATTACGCTGCACTTGGCCGATGGGTGCAGCGTGTCGATGAGCAGACAGATAGACACAGGCCATGAGCATCAATACGAGAGCAACATCATGACGATCAAAGTAATACAGTGGACCAGCGGGGGTGTGGCCCGCGAAGCGGTGCGAGCTATTCGCTCTCATGCTGGCCTTGAGTTGGTGGGCATGTACGCCTGGTCGGCCGACAAGGCGGGTCGCGATGCCGGTGAGCTGGTGGGTATCGAGCCCATGGGGGTCACGGCCACCGCCGATGTAGAGGCGCTTATTGCGCTAAAGCCCGATATTGTCAGTTACAACCCCCTGTACCCCGATATCGACCAGCTCGAGGCCTTGCTGCAAGCGGGCATCAACATCAGTACGACCTGCAATTTCCTGACCGGTTGGGGGCTGGATTACAGCCCGGAGCGCTACGGGCCGAATGCGCGTGCGCGGATACAGGAGGCGGCACTGCGCGGCGGGGCTTCCATGTTTGGCTCGGGCATCAACCCCGGCCATATCAACTACCAGGCCTGTGTCATCTCTTCACTGTGCGAATCGGTCAATCACCTGTCGATCACTGAGGCGGTACTCGATATCGTCCCGTTCCTGGGTGATCCCAATATCGCCGAGTTTGGGTATGGTGAGCCGCTGGATACACCCGGATTGTACGCGCGGCAAAAAACCGAGTCTGCAGTGTTTGGCGATGCCATTGAGCTGATGGCCAGTTTGCTCGATATCGAGCTGGAAGAGATTCGCTGCTCCGTCGATCTTGCGCCCGCAACGGAGGACATCGAGACACCGGGCGGGCTGATCAAAGCCGGTACGATAGGTGGCGTCCAGCTGCGCTGGGAAGGCGTAGCCAATGGCAGGCCGGTGCTGGAGAACAAGCAGATCTGGATTTGCGGCAAACGCGTCAGTGGCATAGAGAGCTGGAGAGGTGCAAACCAGCACGGTTACCACGTCAATATAGCGGGTAACCCCAATGTCAATAACGTGACGTTGAGCTTTCCCCAGGGCGACCTTGGCAAGCTCACGCTGGCCGACAAGCAGGCGCTTGGCATGCGAATAACCGCGCTGCCAGCCGTTAACGCGATACCGGCTGTCTGTGCCGCCAGGCCCGGCATCGTGACCTACAAGGATATCGCGCCGATCGCGGCCAGTGGCCGGGTCGGCTAGGTCGGCACGCAGTCAATCGATGCGGAACGCGTAGCGCTGTCGGGGGCGTTGCAGTGGGTTGTAGTGCGGTACGGTAAAAAAGTAGTCGCCCGCGCTGTCGGGCAACTGGTCGGTCTCGACCCGTATCGCACCTTCGATTGCTGTCGCGCTAATCGTTTGCTGCGTGCCGTCCAGCCCGGTGAAATAGATCGGTGGCAGTGTCGCCGCCGCTTCCAAACCCGGGTAGTTGAGCAGTAGTACAACCTCGCCGTTCTGCCAACTCGCCAGGTCAATGCGATACGCCTTCGTATCGCTCGCCTCCAGTACCCACTGCCCAGCATCATTTTGCCGCGCCGGTGTTGCCTGGTCGAATACCAGTGTCGTCGCGCCCTGGTTCTGCTTTGCCTGTGCAATCAGCGCGTCGAGGGTGCGCGGGGGGTTGGCCTGCGGGTCTGTGCGCAAAGGCACTGCCGCTGGCGCTGCCTCAGCTTCAGGCTCGGCTGCCGCGCCAGGTGGTGTGCCTCCAGGCGGCGCTGTGACGGACGGTGTGCGTGTACCAGGCAGCGAGGCCCACAGCAGCCAAAGCAGCAAGATGCCGCCGACGAGAACCAGCAGCCAGTGAAAAGCAAGATCGGTCGCTTTGGGCATGCGAAAACCTTAAGGCCTGCCTGCCGCGCCCGATGTGTTACGCCGCCCCATAAACCAGATGCCCGCAAGACCCAGTAGCAGCGCGATATAGCCAGCCAGTGGCAGGCTCGGGATATTGATCGTATCCGGCGTAGACTGGGCACTCAGCGGGTCAGAGCCTGCGAAAACCTCTTCGTTATCGCTAAAGCCATCGTCGTCACTGTCCGTGTCCAGCGGGTCAGTACCCAGGGCCAGCTCCTGCTGGTCAGTGAGCATGTCGTTATCATCGTCACTGTCGCAGGCATCGCCCTGGCCGTCGCCGTCGAAGTTTTGCTGCCCCGGGTTGGCGGTAGCGTCGCAATTGTCGTTGCCATCGAGTACTGTGTCGGTGTCGCGATCCAGCGCCATCCGCTGGCCGGAGCCGGGAACGACGCAGGTGAAAGTCAGCGGTTCGTCAGTCGCGGGCAATGCACGCAGCGCCGCATCAGTAACGGTTGCGCCAGTGTCATCAAGATAATCGCCTCCCGGCTGCATCAGCCAGCCGCGCTGCACGCCGCCCACATTGCCTTTCACGATCAGTTCGCATTCGGTTGTCACACCGCCAAGGATGGCTGATGTGAAGCTTGCCTGCGCGCGGTTTCGAAGCAGGTCGATCCTGGGGTTGGCAACCGCCGCATTACCCGAGCGCAGCGTGACCTGCTGGCCAACGACCGGCGCCAGGTCGGAGGGGAAGGCCAGCATCAATTGAACAATGTCATCAACCTGCTGGTTGCTCAGCTGGAAGAAACCGACAAAGTCTGCCAGCGAGCCCACCGAGCCATCATGCGAATAGCCAAACCCGCGTATCTGGTTGCCTCCCGGTCCCCCGGTGACCGAGGTGCCGAAGGCGCCCACTTTCTGGTACATGTTGCGCAGGTGCGCAACCTTCATGTTCTGTTCGCCACCCTCAAAGGTCTCAAAGCCGCTGCTGCCGAAAAAGCCGTTGGCCGGATCGATCGTGTGGCAGCCCGCACAGGTTGCCACCAGGTCGCTGACGACCGTGTTATAGGCCAGCGCACCGTCGGCCTGGTCGCCGGTGAGAACGCCGTTGAAGTTGGCAACCGGGTTGGGGGGCATGACGAGTTGCAGTGCAAAGTCGGTAAACTGGTTCATCTGCGCCACGGCAGGGATGCCGTCTTTGCCCAGCAGGCCCTCAAAGGCAACAATGAAGTTATTAAACGAAAACGCCTCGTCGCAGCCGGGTGTCGGGAAGGGCGTGCAGGTGCCGGCGCCGAAGAAGCCGTCGACGCGGTCGCCGCGCCAGTGCATCGCTCCATGAGTCGACATACCGCGCAGGGTCTGGGTCACCATGGGGCCTTTCATCGGGTGAAACGGTGAGGGAAAGCCGATGACCGATGCAGGCTGGTTGTTCGTTGCCGAAACAGCGGCATCAGGGTCGCCGAGATTCCACGCCAGGTCGTCCATGTCGCCGAAGATATGGCAGCTGGCGCAGGACGACTCGCCGTTTCCCGAAGAGAACAGGGCGTCATACAGGAACGGCCTGCCATTCACCACGCTTGGCGGCTCAGGGTCAGCAAGCGGGTGGGTCCGCAGTGTGTTGCCATTGCTGAGGTTGATTTCTGCGACGCTATGGTCGAAGCGCTGCAGCACATACAGGCGGTTACGGGGCTCATCAAGGGCAAGGCCACTGGGCCCGCCCGCCGTGTGTATATAATTCGCGCTTGCCGCGGTCGGGTCAAAGTTACTGGCGTAGTTGCTGTCTTCGATCGCGCTGCTCGCGAACACGCCAATTTTGCTCGAACCAAAAGCGGCCATATAGAGCGTGCTGCCATCGGCGGTACTGACTATTTGCAGGGGCGTGGCCAGTGTATGGGGCCGCATTGCGGCGATGTCGCTGTCGGTTTGCGCGTCGTTTGCGGTGTGCAGTTTGCTGTAATCAATATGCTGGTTGATATGCCTGGGTGAAACGGTCGCCAGCGTCGGGTCGATGACGGTAATACGCGTTTCGGACAGGCGGCCCTGCACGGTGCTGCCACCATGATCACCGGCGCCTTCGAAGCGAATATGGTTGGGTGATTCCGTGTTCGTGACGTACAGTTTGCCGGTGACCGGATTAACGGCCATATTGAAAAGAATTGTGCCGACGCCCGAGAAGCTACTGCTGTTGACATTGCCGGGGTTGGTGAAGTTCGCATTGAACGAAAAGACATCCTGGTCGGGCAGGTCGAAGCTGACCAGTGCTGACCAGTCCCGACCAACGGCGTCCTCCCAGATGCCGCCATTAAACTTGACGATAAGGCCGGTTTCAGGCGCCGGTGCCATGGCCGCATTGTCGGCAGGGCCAGGTACGCCGCCCGGGGCGCCAGGGCCACAGTTGCTGCCGCCGCTCATCTGGAATCCGTCACAGACCGAGTTCTCGTTAATTGTCGTGGTCTGGTTGCCCGATTTGAACGCTGCGACGTAAACGGTGCTGCCGTCGCTGCTGCGGGCCAGCGCGCGGGGCGTGTCAGCAAAGAAGCTCAGTATCGCCAGTGGCTCGCCACCAACGGCGGTCTGGGCAGAGAGGTTGCCTGCGTCGAAGACCCAGACATCGGCGCGGCCAATCCCATCCGTTGTCAGCAGCGGGTCGCCAGCGCCGGATACGGCGGCGAGTGACGGATCGGTACGGTGCTGGCCACGGCGGGCGGTGGTAATAAACGCCCGGTTGTCGCCAGCGCCTGCAAACACCAGGTCACGAGGTTCGTCGCCCACCAGCAGCGTATGGCTTAATTGTGCCGGCGAGCTGCTGACGTCGATGATACTGACGCTGTCCGATAGATGATTGACGACCCAGACTTCATTGTTGTTGCGTGCGGCCACCGTCACCGGTTCCATGCCAACGGGCACAGATTCACTGTGCGCCAGGCCGTCGGCGCCGACTGAAAATATCTCGAGCCGGTTGTCTGGCGTGTTGACGACAAACAGGCGACTCCCATCGGGCGAGAGGGCCATGGGTCGCACGTGGCCGCTTTCGAACAGATAGTAATCCGACTGCGCAATACTGCCGGCTGCAACGAATAGTGCGGCCACGGCGGCAATACGGCCCGCGCTGAGAAGCAGGGCAGAGATAAAGCGGGTTGGTTTCATATTGTCCAGTTCGCTCTTATTGTGCTGGTCAATGCGCTCCTGTCAGTTTAGCATGCAGGTCTGTACTCGGGGCGGGGCTTTCAAGTGACTGATATAGCGAAGATATTGTGTGCGGTTGCAGCCATGCTGCTGCTTGCTGCGCCGCTGCAGTCCCTGCATGCCGGTGATACCGCCGACCGGCAGGCCATAGAAAACCTGTTAGCCGGTTACGGTTACTTCTATGACGAGGGGCGGATGGACGCGTATTTTTCGTTGTTCAGTGACAACGCCGTTTTGGTCGACGCCGTGCCCGGCAAGCCCGAGGCAACACTGGGCGAGTTCCGGTCCTTCCTGCTGCCGCGGGTTGCGTATTTCGCCGAGAATAATATTCAGCGCCGTCACGTGCTGGCTCCCGTTCATATTGAAACTATGGATGGCAGCGAGGCCAGCGGAAACGTATACCTGCAGTTGTATTCCATCGTGAACCAGGGTGCACCCCAGCTGCTACTGACGGGCGTGTATCACTTTACAGTGGTAAAAGAGGATCAGGGTTGGCGAATCGCCCGCTGGCGTATCCAGCCCGACTCATCCATCGAATAAATTTTATAAAAAGCAGAACGGGGTAGGGAGTGGGATCGTTTTCAGGGGGTTTTCCAGGGTGGTGCCTGGCCTTGCTTGTGCTTGTGCAGCAGGCCTGGGCCGTTGATATAGACCAGTATCTTGCGGACTACCCGGTCTGGGCCGAGAGGCCCGGTTTCGACCCTGCGATGACGGTGCCCCTGGATGAGATCAGGAACGGTATTTACTATCTCGCCGCCGATCGACAGCTGCGGGTTCCCGCCCAGGGCGAGAAGCAGGTGCTCTCGCGATTCGTCTACAAGCTGGTTAATGATGCGGGTGTTGAAGACAATGCCCAGCTGGATTTCAAGTTTGACCCCCGCTACGAGACGCTGCAGCTGCACGAGCTCAAGGTCTGGCGCGATGGCGAAGCGCAGGATCGGCGCGAAGATTCCAGCTACGCGCTATTAAGGCGCGAGGAGGGCAAGGAGTACCTGATCTACGATGGTCAGCTTACGCTGAACGTCATCGTCAATGATCTTCGCGTGGGCGATATCATCGAGTACAGCTACTCGATATTCGGGTCTAACCCCATCTTGCAGGATACCTTTGCGTTCAGCCGCCAGCTGGACTGGAGTGTCCCGGTGGGCAGCGCACTGGTGCGTATCCTCTGGGGCAAGGACAGGCCGCTGCACCACAGGGTGGACGGCGACTCTGTAGAGGAGCTGTCGATCTCTGAGCGCGATGGCTTTACCGAATACCGCTACCAGATGGGCCCTGAGCCTGCGATCTTCGAGGAATACAACACGCCAGACTGGTTCTTTCCCTGGCGCAGGATCCAGTTCAGCGAGCTTGAGCGCTGGGGTGATGTGTCCCGATTGATGGCGCCCCTGTACGAGGCTGCAATCCAGGACAATGCGCGTATTCGCGAACTCGCCGAGCGACTTACGGCCGATGCGTCCGACTCCCGGCAGAAAGTCGCCGCAATTTTGCGTTACGTGCAGGATGACATTCGCTACCTGGGTATCGAGATTGCAGAGAACGCCTACATGCCCAGCGATGCACTTGACACGCTGGAGCGCGGCTACGGTGACTGTAAGGACAAGACGGTGCTCACCATCAGTTTGCTTGAGGCGGCAGGTATCGAAGCCAGCCCCTTGCTGGTGAATGCGAGTTTGCACAGCGGCATCAAGCACTTTCTACCTTCAGTGGCAGCCTTTGATCACGTTATCGTGCATGTTGAGCTTGGCGATCAGCAGTACTGGCTGGACCCGACGCGCAAGTACCAGTACGGGGCGATCGATACGATCTACCAGCCCAACTATGAGCTCGGGTTGCTGGTGGGTGAGGACGGTGACCAGCTCATCCCCGCTGGGTTTGATGCGGAGGATACATTTGTCAGCGTGCACGATACCTTCGACCTGACCGCGGGGTCGAATCAACCCGCAGTGTTCACGGTCAGCACGCGCTTGGGCGGGCTCCGTGCGGAGCAAAGGCGTGACTACCTGGCGCAGAACGGCCTGAAAGTGGTGCAGCAGGAGTTCAAGGAGTTTTACCAGAGTTACTACTCGGATATCGACGTGCTCGACCCGGTTCGCGTTGACGATGATGAAACCGGCAATCAGGTGGTCGTCGAGGAGCACTATCGCATCAATAACCTCTGGACGGATGACGTTGAGGATCAGGAGTACGAGGCGAGCTTTTATTCCAGCCTGATATCGCCCTACCTCAGGTCTGACAGCGGGCACGGTCGGACTCAGCCTTACTACCTGGCCTATCCACTGCGGCTTGACCAGCGTGTCGAGCTCAGGTTTGAGCCGGGCGCATCATGGTATTTTGAAGACGAGGAGTTTGTAGAGGAAAACGCCTTCTTCAACTACCGTCAGCGCGTGAGCTTCGACAAGGGCAGCAATATTCTGTATCTCGATTACGACTACACCGTCAATGCGCCACATGTACCCGCATCGGACTATTCTGATTACCTGGCCGCGCTCGAACGCGTCGATGGCTACAGGAACTACCACATTTACACGAGCTATGCCGATGCTGAAGCAGAAAGTGAAACAGCGCAGGAAAGTATCCCCTGGGAGGAGCGCATCGTGCTGGCTGTGTTGCTCCTGTACGTGCTGGCAGCAGCAGTCTTCATTTACCTTGTTGCTCGCGGCAAACACGTTTACCCTGGAGAGGCCGTATTCTACCCGGTGTCGCTGGTCAAGCTGACGACCATGTACCTGCTCAGCGGCGGGCTTTATGGCGCTTACTGGTTTTACAAGAACTTTAAAAACTACAAGGCAGCCAGCGGCGCTGCGATGATGCCGCTTGCGCGCGCAATATTTTACCCGATCTGGTTTTTCGCGCTGTTTAAAAGGGTCAGGGAGCATGCTGAAGAGGCGGGCAGCCAGATGGCCCTGATGTCCAGCGGCCTGGCGCTGCTCTGCTTTCTCGGGACCTGGATTGCCTCGGGTATGGGCACGCAGACCGGTTTGGCACTGCCTTCGATATTTTTGGGCCTGTTTTCCCTGCTTCCATTGGCCGCCTTTGTGAACCGCGTCGCTGGCGAAGATTCGCCTGCCTACGCCTGGCATTCCCGCTGGCGTCTTACCTCAGTGCTGCCACTTGTGCTGGTGCTGCCTCTGGCTGGGCTGGGTGTTGGCAGTGAAATGGGCTTTGTCGCCAGTGAGAAGGTGATCAAGGGCGAGGAGCTACCCAGGCGCGATATCGTTTTTATGCAGCGCAAGAACATCCTCAGGCTGGATGACAACGTGCTCTATTTCTATAGCGATGCGTTTATTTCAAATCGTTCTGATGGTAACGGCTTTACTAACCGACATGTATTCAGTTACTGGAAGCAGGACGGCGAGTTCTAC
Source organism: Pseudomonadales bacterium (assembly GCA_965216795.1). Classification (GTDB taxonomy): domain Bacteria; phylum Pseudomonadota; class Gammaproteobacteria; order Pseudomonadales; family UBA7434; genus UBA7434. Next base: position 205,457 of record OZ244196.1, read on the forward strand.
TCGGCGCTTGAAGACTACGACAGCATTGCCCAGATCAATGTCGAGTACAGTGAGAGTTGGGCAGACAATACCGTCGTCGAGATTGTCACTGATGATGAGGAGAGTTTCTACCTGTATTTCTCTGCGGCTGAAGGGCTCGATAAGGAAGCCGTCGAGCGTATGCAGCGCCTGTGGCGGGCCAAACGTCGGTGAGCCTTACATCATCGTGCTGTGTTGCTCCAGTTCGTCGAGCGTGATCACCTTGATTCTCGGCAGCGCCACGGTGCTGTGATCCACGTCCAGCCAGCGCAGTGTCAGGAATCCGAAGTCGTGGCTGCTGGTGTCCATCCAGTTGGGATGCCCGGGATTTTCATGCGATACCAGGAATTCGACCTCACCTGCATCATTTTTGGTGACGTGGGCGAGCGTGCGTGACACAGGGCGATTGAGATACTCGTTGATTTCGTGCCAGCGCGATTCCAGTGTCAGGTTCCAGTAGCGCGTCTCGGGCGGATCCAGTGTGATGAGCAGCGCCGTACCATCGTCGATCTGGTAACTGGCGAGCATGTACAGGTTGTCCTCCGAGGCAATGTCGCCGCCCAGGTTTTCTGGCGTCATGCGTATAAACGCATTGTGCTCATCGAGCAGCTCGGGGGTCACCAGGCGGTGGAGGCGGGTCAGCGAGTAAAGCCCAAAGCTGGTGCCGCGAATACCAAGAGCAATTTCATCGTCCGTGGGGGCAGCGTAAGCGGGGTTGCCGCCTTCGATCTCGATCGCAAGTTGCGGCAGCTTAGCCTGGCTGCGATCTGCCATGTAGACGCGAACCATCACGGCTGACGCATCTTCGGGTATCTGTACCCAATTCTGCGCATCCCCCGGGGCCGCGCCGCGATTGAGAACGATTTCAAAGTCGCCGTTGTCGTCGCGAACCATGTTTTTGTCGCTGTGGTAGCCGACTCTGCGTCGCGGTGAGGCGCCCTGGCCTGCATTCACGGTAAAGCTCAGGTGCTGCACATCTCCCATATTGCCGGTGATGCGGTAGTTGTAGCGGCCATCGATGCCCGCCATATAGTACTCGCCATAGGGATTGTCACCGCCCAGCTTGCGGACCCAGGTGTCCATGCGCTGAAAGCGCGGCGCGGCGGGATTGGCATCGGCGATAATGTGCGTGCTCATGCCAATCACACGCAGTATCCAGCGCATCCCCTCAATCGCTTCCTGTTCGCTGCGTGCTTCGCGGAGCACCATTTGCCGGGTTTCGTCCAGGGTCTGCTGGAATTCGAGCAGTGCCTGGTGTGAATCCAGCGCAATATAGGCCGGGTTTTCGTCACCGGTCGATAATCCGGTCACCGCGGCGACCAGGCCTGCACCACGCGGTAGCTGAAAGCCGGCGTAGAGTCCAAGTGCAAGGCACAGTACGCTAATGATAATGACTTTGCTTCGCTTCATGCTGTTGTCTCGTGCGGGTGTCAGGCGGGTTGGAAGTCGTCGAGCGAACAGGCCTGGTGGTCGGCCTCATAGTCCGCGAAGCTGCCCGGGTAGAGGAAGGGCGCATGACCGGTTTCAGTGCGATAGTAGCTGTTACAGCTGGGGTTGCCCCAGGAGTATTTATCGAACCGTCCGGCCAGTTCGCCGTTGTACTGGTCAGTGGCCGACCGCGTGACTTCGATGGCCTGCAGCCCACGATCGCGCATCGCCAGCAGCAAGCCGACAATACTGCGGGTATTGCGTTCGACATTGGCAAAGTACGACACATTGATGGCCAGGCCGTTGGGACCTGCAGCGAAAAAGTAGTTCGGGAAGCCGGGTGCGGCGATCCCCTTGTAAGCCACAGGCTCCTGCGCCATTTGTGCGCCGAGCGACCGGCCGTCCAGCCCCCGCACATCGATGCGATCAAAATCAAGTACTGAATACCCTGTGCAGTAGATGATAACGTCCGCCGGAATCTGTCGACCGCTGGCGGTGACGATGCCATCGGCGGTCACTTCCGCCAGCCCCTCGGCCACCAGCTCTACATGCTCACGCGTCAGTGTCGGGTAAAACTCATCCGAGACCAGGCCGCGCTTACAGCCGTATCGCGTATCGGGCGTGAGCGCTGCCCTGAGCTCCGGGTCGTCGATGGTTTTCTCCAGGAAATCATGAACCATGCCCTCGAACTGGTCCATGCGCTTGTGGTTGAGCGTGACGCCGTCAACGGTCGCGCTCATCATCAGGCCCTGGATCCTGACCCACAGCGCCAGGAAGCCTGGCAGGTACTTGAACAGGAAGCGCAGAGCAGGAGAATAGGGCTTGCAGTTGCGCGGCATTATCCAGTTCGGTGTACGCTGCAGCACCGTGAGCTGGCCGGCCTGGTCGGCAATTTTCGGTACGATCTGCACAGCCGCTGCCGCTGAGCCTACAACGACAATGCGTTTGCCGTTCAGGTCGACGTCGTGGTTCCAGTAGGTCGAGTGCCAGGACTGCCCCTGGAAGTGATCGATGCCCGGCACATCCGGAAAAATCGCCGTATGTTGACCGCCCATGGCATTGATGATCACATCAAACGTCTTCGTGCTGCCATCGCTGGTGGTCACCAGCCAGTCTTTGCTGGCAGCCTGGTAGTGAGCGGCGGTGACCGTGGTGTTGAGCTGCAAATGCCGCTCAAGGCCAAATTCCTGCACGCAGCGCTGTAAGTAGGCCTCGATTTCGGGCTGGTCGACAAAGTTCTTGCTCCAGTCCGGATTGCGCCGATACGAAAACGAGTAGCTGTGTGCCCAAAGGTCACAGGCCAGCCCCGGATAACTGTGCAAGTGCCAGGTCCCGCCCGCTGCGTCCTGCTTGTCGAAGATCGTGAACTGCGTGAACCCCTGTTTTAGTAATTCATAGCCGGCGGCAATGCCCGATGGGCCGGCGCCGATGACAGCGATATTGAATGCGCGATGGCTCATGGAGATTCCTCGCCCGATCGTTCGGCGTCTGCGTGATTGCTGCGAAAGACAATGAAGGCGTTACCGGGTATCTGGTTGACCAGCCCGTAGCCGGAGCTGATATACAGATCCCCTCCTGCCGCGTAGGCGCCACCCAGGTCGAAGGCGCCTCCCTGCGCAGTGCCGTTCACGGCGTCGAATTCCCTGCGGGTATCGTACTGCCAGAGCGCTTCACCTGAGGCGGCATCGAAAGCGTGTAATACACCATCGAGGCTTGGGGCAAACACGATATCGCCGGCCACACTGGTTGGCGCAGAAAACCCTGGGTAACAGCCCTTTATTGCCTTGCCGTTTGCCAGGCAGTCCCCGGGAGCATCGACCGACCAGCGCACTGAACCGTCGCGGATGTCCACTGCGTGCAAGGCGGGGCGGGGCGGGCTGCCATCGCTGCTGTCGCCGAGCACGCCGACGTCGCGATCGCTGATCGGTACGTACAGCAGGCCAAGCTCCGGATGCACAGACATGCCAAAGTGAATACCGCCGGCCTTACCTCCCGCACCCAACTTCACCGACCACAGCAGCTCGCCATCCCGGTCCGGGTCCATCGCAAATACCCAGGCGCTCTTTTGGCCGGCCAGTAAATAGTCGCGCCCATCGACCGTGGTCAGAATCGGTGGGCCGCCGAAGTCGAGATCACCACCGCGCTCCTCGGGACAGTTGTGGTGAACAGGCGATACACAGGCGACATTCCAGGCGTCGCTGGCGGTGAACTGCTTCTTCCAGGCAAGTTCACCATTGTCCAGTCGAAAGGCGAGAATCGCGTCGCTGGTATCGGTGGCCGGTGAAGAGTAGTTCTCACCCGTCCCCACATAGAGCAGGCCGCGCTGGGGGTCGATAGCGGGCTGCGACCACACGGGCGCCCCGGACGGCCCCCTGTGGTCGGGAAGCAGCCAGCGGTCTTTGGTGACCCTGGCTTCGCCGGGTATCGTGGGGCTATGCCAGAGCACCTTACCGCTTTGAACGTCGATCGCAGCGACCGAGCCGCGAAACGTGCAGCAGGCGTAGAAGGGGTTGGCAGCCCAAGCGACCTCCCAGGAGGAAATGCCCTGGTACAGAATGCCATCGTACTCAGCCGTCGAGCCTGAAATCATTGCGCGCGGGTGGGTCGACAGGCTGGTCTTCCACCGCAGCGAGCCGCTGCCAGCCTCCAGCGCGAACAGTTCGGCAGCCATCGTGCCAAAACTCAGTAGCAGGCCCTCGTTGGTTTCAACCAGGCGCATGGCGGTGCGCACCATGCTGCCGGCATCAAATCGCCAGCGCTCGCAACCGGATTCACGGTCCAGCGCGTAAACGGTCTGTTTGGCATCGGCAATAAATACAGTGTTTGTCGTCACGGCTGGCTGGGAGCGCGGTGCTTCGGTATCCGGCAGCGCAAACACCCAGGCCGGTTGCAGGCTCGACAGTTGTTTGCCGCTTAGCCGGGCAGTGTCCTCATTGACGAAACGCTCGTTGCCCGAGCCTTCACTCCAGCCGCGCAAGTGCACAGTACTGTCGAAGGGTTGGTTGCAGTTGGCGATAGCAATAGCCGGCCCGGCCAGCGCGATAATCGCGCAAAGAAAGCGTTTCATGAGCATGACGTAGGTGGTGTCTGGTGGCGCCATTATCGACCAGCTAGATAGTGGCGGTTATTACAATCAACTCAGTTGAACGATCGCATTAACGGTTGCGCCACAGGCGCAGCCGTATGGGCCAATGCATACGCCGCGCGCTGCCCGGTTCGCCCCACAGTGGCTGCAGCTGCTTGCGAAGCGCGAGCAGCGGGTCCACGCCGCGGTCGCGGGTAAAACGTTGGCAAGCCGACCAGGTGCCGATGTAGCCAAGCAGGGAGTCCAGCGTCCACTGCAGTTCGCTACTGAACGACTCATCGGCCAGTGTTTCCAGGGCCAGGTCTATGTTGCGGTAGGCAGTATCGACGTGATCGCGCTCCGGGGGCCAGTACGCGCCCACGGTGTCAGCGTAAAAGTGCGCGATAACGGCGTCGATGTCGTCTTCGATTTCAAGTAGGCCGTAGCACCAGGCTGCCAGGGGCGCGCCGGGCTTTAGCACGCGTTGCATCTCCGCGCCGAAGCGTTCGAAGTCAAACCAATGCAGGCTTTGTGCAACGGTCGCCAGGTCGAGGCTGGAGGTGGCTATGCCACTGCTTTCTGCCAGCGCCGCGGTGTAAACGATATTGCTGGGCCCGCCAGCCTCGCGAACCTGGGCCAGGCTGGCATCGGAGGCGATGACCCGGTCAAAATACGCCGCCAGTGCCCGTGCCGCCTGGCCGGAGCCGGTAGCGCAATCCCATACGGTACCCGTGTCGGCGCAGTGCGCGACCAACCGCTTGAACAATGCATCAGGATAGTCGGGGCGATAGCGGTTGTAGCTGCTCGCATGCCCTGAAAAATGGTCTTTAAACATGCAGCCATTATACCGCCACGCCGAGGCCAATAGTGCCTTTGCAGGCATTTGTTGCCGGTCAGCTGCCATGATCTAATGCGAGCTCGATCCGTTAATCGTGACTGCCTATGAAGTCGTTTACGCAGTTTGCCATCCTCACTGCCCTGCTGGTGCTTGCGGCTGCGACAGCGGCGCTCGCGCTGCAGCTCTATCGCAGCCAGCAAATCGAAGTCACCTTGTTGGAGAGCCAACTGCAGTCGCTTCAGGCACGGGTTGCCCAGCTTGAACAACAGCGCGACCGTGAGCGACGCGATCGGCCGCTGGCGCGACAGACGGGGCCTGCGCACCTTCCCTACGAAGAGCCACCTGTAGTTGGCGTGCAGGTGCAGGGCAGCCAGGCGGCGGACCGCTCTCAACCCGCCAGCGAGTCGTTTAGCGCAGCGGATGCATCACGCAGTGTCGCGCGGCTTGAACAGCTGACCGCGGCGGGTTTTAGCGCCTATGACGCCGAAGTCATCATGCAGCGCGAGGCCAACGCGCGCGAACAACTCGCGCAAATTCTCGAAGCGCCGCGTCGCGAGGCGCGCAACGGCGCCTACAACCTGATGCACGAATTCGGCGCGTCGGTACGCGAAGATTTTGGCGAGTATGCCTATGAGAATTATCTGCAGGCCAATGCCCTGCCCACGGCGGTGAGGGTGCGTTCGGTCAGCGCAAGTTCGGTGGGGGAGTCGATAGGCCTGCGTCCGGGCGATGAAATCGTACGCTATGCGGGTGAACGGGTCTTTGATGTTTACCAGTTTAACCAGCTGACCGGTACCGGATCGCCGGGAGAGATGGTCTCGATGGAGGTGCGGCGCGCAGGCCAGCTGATGTACATGACTGTGCCGCGCGGCACGGTAGGGTTTAGCGCGCTGCCCGTATCGCCTACCCAGTATTTCGGCGTGAACGCCGGTGCGCGCTAACCGGCGCGATAGAGCTGGGCAATGTACTCTATGACTTCGTAGCTTGACTCGAGCACCAGGTCCGGGCCGATGCGAAAGCAGTTGTGGCCGCGCTCATCATGGGAGGCATGGATATCAACCCAGCGTGGCTGCTCGCCGCCGGCTCCAACGTTTAGCCTGATGGCAAAGTTGGCCTCGTCGAGCTGCAGCCGGTCATTGAGCAGTTGCCCCGCCTGGTCCTGTTCAAGCTGCGCGAGTCGTTGGCTGAATGCACTGATTGCGCTGAAAAGCTTGTACTGTTGTTGCAGGCACTGGGCATTGATTTTGTCCTCGGCCACGGCAGCCCAGACGTTTTCTGCAGCCTGCACTGCGTAGTCCTCAACGGCCGAGGGTTGCGCGAAGGCGTTGCCCAGCGCGCTGCTGACCGGCTGGGAGGTGGCGATAAACAGCACGCCGTATGCCATCTGGCCTGCTTCTTCGCGGGCGTAGCAGATGACGCCCTTGCCATCGATGGGCTGTTCGCCGACAGACAGCGTGAACTGTACCTTGTCCAGTGGTTTGAACGCATTTTGCCGCGAGACGAAGGCGAACCCGTGGCTGCTGATGTCGATCGCGTTGCAGGTTGCGCCGCCCTTGCTGCCAAACCCGGATGACCTGACTTTGACCGAAAGATTGGGCAGCGCTATGCGCAACTTTTCGCGACGCTGGTGCTGCCAGTCGCTATTGCCGCCGCGTGGGCTAAAGCTGTCGTCAACGGGGCTGGGGGTAGACTTTGCGCTCATCGTAAGGTTTCCGGATAAAAAAAGGGGCAACGAATGCCCCTTTGAGTCTTGGTATCGACCTGGAAAAAAAACGTTACATCAACAAGGTGCCGGCGCAGTTAGTGCCGGTGGTCAGCCACTCGTTGGTTGTGCCATCGAAACAGGCATTGCCTGCACCGCCGCGATCTGCCGGCCAGCCAGCACGAAAGTTGCCTGTCTGCGGTTGGCCATCATCGATTTTGCGATCGATTTCAGCCAACACCGATGAGGGAATCGAGTTGCCTGTATAGACACCCATTGCCTGAGCCGCAGTGCCAGTGTCCGCATAGCGGTTCCAGGTCGCGATAAACATGGGGCCACCAAACGGGTTTGATGGTGCGTTCTGGGCGGTGGGTGCCGCGTTGACTTCGCCCGCTGGAGCAGGGCCTGAATAGAAGCCCGATGCAGACAGGTGATTGAAAGCCAGTGAGGAGTTGCGCCATGGACGAATATCGCCATCGTCGCAGTCCCAGGTACAGTTGGCAGCGGTGCCACCGATAACATTGGCCGCGTTGCTCATATTGCCCGGCAGTGCGCGATAACGATCCTGGAAGCCGTAGACTGCGGTCTGCAGCGCTTCCATTTGCGAGGACAGGTTGCTGACTTTGGCGCTCTGGATCAGGGCCTGGCCCTTGAGCACGCCGCCAAGCAGCAAGCCCACGATTACCAGCACAATCGCGATTTCAACGAGTGTAAAACCCTTTTGCTTAGACATGATTGACTCCAATTCTGGTCGAACAGTTGTGTTACTACTTAGAATAACTATAGAAGAGCTGCCGTAATTTGCCCGGTTTGGCTAGCAATTCACCGCAAAACCGGGCAGCTTTTCGAAAAACGTGAACCAGTTACTGTGCAGTATTTGATCTAGGGCAGCAGCCCGGCCGAGGCCATGCGCGCGCGCAGTATGCTCGGGGATGTCCAGCGCACCAGGTCATCGAAGTTGGCGGTATACCCCATCGAGACCAGCGTACGATCGTTGTCAGTGTTCTCTGCTTCATCGGTGCTCGCAGGCCCGGCCCAGTTTTTGCCCTGCGAAATAATCGCTGCCGGAATATTGCTGGCGACCGTATTGCCGCCGGTGGCCTGGTCGACAATCGTGATATCGCCGACTGCGCACAGTTCGAAGGAGACGCCGGCCGTGACCGGCCCGCAGCCGAGCGAGGTGCCATCGGTGTCATCCGCAAATTCGCCGCTGACCAGGTAGAGCAGGCTCTGGCCCCAGGCATCGCCGTCGCCAAGGCCCAGTGTGACGTGCGGCAACTCGCCACGCACTGCGGTGCAGCCACCGGTGCCGCCGACCGGGTCTTCAACGCCATCATTGTCGTTATCGGGGCAGGGCAGCCTGCCGGTGCTCAGGGCGAAGCCGATGAGCGCGTCCTGGGCCTGGTCGATACCGGCAAGCGTTGCCTTGCGCCGGCTTTCTTCCATCTGCACGCTCAGCGGGCCAAGCAGGCCGCCGAGCAACAGGCCCATAATGACCAGTACGATCGCAACTTCAACGAGCGTGAAGCCGCGCTGTGTTCTCTTGTGCATGATGTCTCGCATAGTGTGTTGCATTGGCGCCTCCGCCCAGGTGTTTCGCCGGCAGCTTTCCTGCGTTAAAAGTAGCAGGCTGTGTCATCGCACAGCACATCGTTGACGGCGCCGGTACTGCTGAATGCCTCGTCGCCACCGGGCAGCGCCCCGTCGCCGGTCGACGGGATATTGTCCGACTCCAGGTAATTCTCAATCGAGCCCCTTTCATTAACGGTAGCACGGCTCTGGGTGTTCATCGCGCGACCTGCGACGACGACGACAAACTGCGCGCCGCCACCATTGGCGCTGAGATTGCCGCCGCCGGTGGGTGCCGGGGCATTGGCGTCGTGAACCGCGTAAAACACCTGGTTGCGCCAGCTGGGCCACCAGCTCCAGTTAAAGCAGTTTGTGCTGGCATCGAGGGGGTCGGCGGGCCAGAACGCACGCATGCCTGCGTTAGCGGCAACGGTATTGGCAAGATCGGCGGGAATCCGGCCGAAGCGCTGCCCGCTGTCGTCATTAAAGTCGATCGCGGCGCTGGCATCGAGCTGCGCGGCGAAGGGGTAGCGGTCGGTGAGGGCCGCATGAGAGTCGCCATAGGCCAGCAGGCAGCGTTGCACGCGGTCGGCAACCCAGCGATTCATGCGCAGGTGAACGTTATCGAAACTGTCGGGGCTGATCCATGCGAGCGCATCGTTAAAGTTGTCCTGCCGCGCGTTGCTGGCGCTGCTGCGATTGACAAACACCGACGGGTTACTGGTCGGCAGCGGATTGGCGCCAGGGCTGCCGGCAGCAGCGCCCGTCTTGCGCCCGGTGGCGTTGTCTACGCCGCCAAGGGATTCGAGGTAGTTGGCGACCCGGTTGATGTTGTTATTGCTGGTGGCGCCGCACTCGGTCTGGTTTGCCAGCGGCGCATCTCGGCTTTGGCCATCGAGTTGTGCGCCCGGTGCAAATACCAGTGCCAGCGCGCGTTGTTCGGCGGTACTGCCTACAATCGTGCCGCCTGCGAGGTTTTCAACGACCAGCATGCCGTCGGTTTCACTGCTGGGCTCAATCGCGTTGCCCTGCTTGTAACTCCCTGCCACGGCATACCATAGGCACTCGTTAGCGCTGTCGCGCAAGGGCTCGATGCCCAGTGTGCGCCAGGGCAGGCGGCCAATTGACGACTGGTCGTTGCCGTTGCACGGCGCATCAGACAGGCCATCGCCGTCGAAGTCAGGGCAGGGCAGCTTCCCTGGGGCCAGGTTGCTGTCGCCCATAACCTCGGGGTAGCTCAGTGCGTAGCCCAGCAGGGCTTCGCGGGCATGCGAGAGGACGCGCAGGTCCTTTCCTGCGTTTTCACTGAAGGCCCCATGGCGGTTGAGTGTTGTCAGCAGCAAGGTTGAGACGGCAATCACCATCAGCAGGGTGAAGCCGAGTAATACGGCTCCCTGCTGCCGGTGCTGTGCGCTCGGGTTGGCGTTGAGGTGAGCTGACATGCTAGACCCAGCGGCAGCCGCAAAAGCGCGACTAGCTTTCCGCGTCGATTTCGGCCGGTGATTCAGCGACACTACCGGTAGTGGCAGGCGCAGGCTGTTTGGGCGCGACACGCTGGTAAACATCGCGCAGCTCACCGGAGTTGAGTAGCAGGGATTGTCCGGGCTTGAGCGTGGCGGCCTGGCCGCTCTTGGCCACCTGTACCTGCACCGACTGATCCGCGTTGCGGCGAACGATCGACACCGGCTCGCCGGGCAGGCTCTGGTTGATGAAGTACAGCGTATTGCCGCTGCTGGACTTGTAGATGCCGTTGAACAGCACTTTGCGTTCACCCGGTGTCTGGCTGGCGACGAACTCGGACGCGTCGCTAACCGGTGCAACGTAGCCGGTAGTCCGCAGCGTTTCCAGTGCCTGGCGCTGTTCAGGTGTTGTAAACAGGCGCCCGAAATCCCCAGCCTGCCCAGCCAGGGGCGCCAGCAACGCCAAGGCGAGAAGCAGCGCCTGGCAATAGCGAGGGGTTGAAAGGTGAAGCCGGTTATTGCTGTACAACATTATGTCGTGCCTGCTCAGTGAGGTTGTAGTGACGCTTGCTAAAACGGGTCGTCGGCCGCGGCGAAGCCATCATCAAAACCGCCGCTCGATTCGCCATGATCAAACTCAAAGTTGTAGCTGGTGAAGGTACAGTGCGCGTTGATCAGCGCTTCGTCCGTATTGATGGGCAGGGTGTTCATGACCCGGCTCATATCGCACTGCTCGAGCTTGAACAGTCCCAGTCCCGAAGACTTGAACTGTTCTATGATGGACACGATGTCGCCTTCATGCAGCAGGCCGAGCCTGAGGTCGACGGGCGTTGTGTATATGCGTAGCGAGGTGTGGTGCGGGGCCTCTTCGTCGCTCAGCTGCCGGCGCTGGCCCAGATCGTACTGAATGCTTGCAAGCTGCATGCGCTCGCCAATTTGCCGGACAGATTCCAGCCAGTTGAGTTTGTGGTCGTCGCGAAAGTAGCCAAGACCGACCAGATCGACAAAGTCGGCCTGGTACGTATCAATGGCACCGCTGATGGCGCGCTCGCGGCTCAGTGTCTCGCGGGTAGTGCGCAACTCGCGGTCGAGCTGCTGCGAATAGGCCAGCTCCTTGCTGTGAAAGTGGCTGGCGCTTGCCAGCAATGCGCAGCCGACCAGCAGTAACGCCCCGGCTATTGCAGCACTCTTTCGCAGGCGCCCGAAGTCCAGCGCCAGTTCTTCAGCTGTTGGCATAGTCGATCACCAGTTCCAGTTCAAATTTTTCTTCGCCTGTATCTGCGCTACCGCTGGTACGATTTACCTGGCCGCTGAGGTGGGCATCAGGTTTGACGTTGATCGGCATCGCGAGGACGTTGACTTCCATCACCTGTCGCTGCGAGGCAAGCTGCGCCCGGAAGCTGTTGAGATCATCGACCATTTGCCGAACGTTATCCTGGTAGGCGACCTGCCGGCCCTTGATCTTTGCCACCAGCACTTCACTGACCTGGTCCTCTTCATAGAACATGGGGTCGAGGTCTTCATCAATAGCGCTGTTGTTGGCTGCCACTTCTCTCTCCTGGAAAGACCAGGATACGCTGCTGATTTCCATTGCGGGGTAGCTGGCCAGTGCGTCACTGATGAGCGTATAGATGTGCTGTGGCAGCACCTGTGCCGATTCAACCGAGTCGATCAGGTCCATGGCGTCCTTGACCTGGAAAATATCCTCGGTTTTGCCCATGCCGTCGATCAGTGGTGGCTCTCCACGACTGCCGTCCATCATTGCAATCTGCCGCATTGTCTGTGCATTGTCCTGCTGCACCGCATAGCGTTCGGCGAACAGGTAGATCGACATCGCACATAGCAGCACGCTCGCCGCGATGCCGCCATGAAAAATGCCGCGATTCAGCAGATCGTGTTTGTGGAAGTAGCTGGAGCGATCACTGCGATAGTGACCCGCCGGCATCGGCTTGTTGCCGTGAGAGGCAATCAGGTCTTCAAACAACGGCCGTTCGTTATCAGTGGCTATACCCAGCAGGGCGGCCAGCTGGCCGGTGCTGACATGGTTGAACTCAAAGTGTTCGGCCATGCTGTTATCATCGCCAGCGAGATTCATCAGGTACTCGGTCGAGGTCACGAAGATGACTTCGAGCTGATCGTCCGGGTTGATCTCGCGCTCGCGCAGGAGATAGTGCCGGGAGCTTTCCAGTTCCTGCTCGACATCGTGGATGACCGTCTCGTCGTTGTCGACATTAATCTGGCCCACCCGCGTCAGGCGTAACTTGCCATCCTTGAAAAAGCTCTGGCGTACGGCGACCTGTTCGGGTTTGCCGTTGTCGATTTCTGACATGACCAGAACCGCGGGGCGTTTGACCATCGGCCCAAGGTAGTTGCCACACAGGTGCGGTGCCGAGTAAATGCCAGCAATGGGTGTTTCGGTGCTGTACAGCAGGTCGATCAGCGTATGGATTTCATCGCAGCCACCGAGCGAGGCAAACATGACCTTGTCATCGCGTCGCCCCTCTGCATCGCGGCCGATGACGATGTAGCGGCGTAGTTCACTGTCGCGGAAGTGCTGGTCGAGTTTACGCTCGAGCAGCGCCTTGCGGTCTTTGCCGCTGAGATGTGGCACATTGTCGAAATAGATCTCTTCCTCGAGTACGTTGGCGATGATCTTGGTCGGCTTCCCGGCGTCGATCATAATGTAGTCGCGAAACCGTTCGATCCAGTTTTCGGCCAGGTCAACGCGCAGGTCCATAGCAACCTGCTTGCCCTGCACCGTATAGCCGTAGGCGAAGTAGTTCGTCAGTAAGAGTATGCGTTCGCTGTTTTTCATCATCATATATCGATGGTTGACATCAAATCGTAAACAGGGCCCATCACTGCGACCATGATCCAGGCAATCAGGAAGCCCATCGTCCCGGTCATGACCGGCTCGATCATTGATTGCAGCTTGTCGATCGACTCATCGACCTCTCGCTTGTAGAAGTACGACACATTCACCAGTGATTTCTCAAGGTCACCGCTTTGCTCGCCAACCCTGATCATTCGTACCACCAGGGGCGGGAAGATACGGGTTTCAGCCAGCGCGTCATGAATGCTGTGGCCGCTGGTGATCAGCTCGCCGGCATCAGACAGGGCGCTTTCGACATAGGTGTTGTCGACAATCTTTTCGCAAATCTCGAGTGCCCGCAGTACCGGTATGCCCGAAGAAAACTGGAGTGCAAAGTAGTTGGCAAACTTGGCCAGGATCAACTTTTCGTTAATCGGCCCCATGATGGGCAGTCGCAGCTTGAGCCTGTCGAGGTTGTAGCGCGCCCGGTCGCTCATCCGCCCCGCCATCTTGACGCAGGTGGTGCTGATCAGCGGGACAAATACGATCAGGTACCAGTACTGTACGAAAAAGTCTGACACGTTAACCAGCAGGATCGTATACCACGGCAGTTCTCCGTCCATCGAGGTGATGAACTCCGTCAGCTGTGGCACCAGATAGATCATCAGGAAGAACAGCACGGCGATAACGACAACCCCCATGACCAGTGGATAGCTCATGGCTTTCTTGGTCTGTGAGGCCAGCTCGTCCTGCCACTTCAGTGATTCGGTCAGGTCGATGAGTACGGCCTCGATACGCCCGGACTCTTCGCCGGCCTTGATCAGGCTGACAAACGAGTTGCTGAACACCTCGGGGAAGTGCGCCAGAGCCTGCGAGAACGTTTCACCCCCCTCGATTTTCTCGACCAGCGAGGCAACGGTTTCCTGGAAGATGTCTTTGCTGAGGCTGTCGCGCAGATCCTTGAGGGCATCGATCAGGGGCACGCCCGCGCTCATCAGCTGCTCCATGTAAAAGCAGAAGTTGATCAGGTCCTTGCGTCCGGGCTTGCCGCGCCTGAAGCTGAGGCGGCTGGCGCGCTTTTGCTTGCCATGGATAAGATCAAGCCGCTGGTTGCGCAGCTTTGACTCGAGGTCCAGCAGGTGGCTGGCCTCCATCTCGCCGGTCAGGACTTTACCGCTGGCATCCATCGCCCTGTAGCTATACGTCATCATGGCTTATAACCGAGCGGTCAGGTCTACCGTGCGGACAGCTTCGTCCAGCGTCGAGTTGCCGGCCATGACGTGCGAGACTGCTTCATCGGCCAGTGTGCGGAAACCGTTGGCGATCGCGACCTCCTCAATTTCCATATAGCTGGCCTTCTTGGCGATCAGGTCGTCGATTGCGCGATCGATGCGCAGCACCTCGATGACCGGGAGCCGCCCCTTGTATCCCTGTTGCCCACACTTGGCGCAACCAACGGCCCTGTAAAGGGTCGGCGGATTCTCGACCGAGCAGCCCAGCAGGCTGGCTTCGATTTCATCGGGTTGGTAGGCCTCTTTGCAATGCGAGCACAGCTTTCGCATTAGCCGTTGGCCAAGGATGCCGCTGATGTTCGAGCTCAGTACATCGGGCACGAGCCCGATGTCAAACAGGCGAGGGAAGGCGCCGATCGCCGAGTTGGTGTGCAGCGTTGAAAGCACCTGGTGGCCAGTCATCGCGGCCCTGAATGCCTGCTCGGCAGTTTCCTGGTCGCGGATCTCGCCAACCAGGATTATGTCCGGGTCCTGGCGCATCAGCGACTTGATGCCTTTGGCAAAGTTCATCTTGCCCGAGTTGCCGATCGAGCTCTGGCGGATCATCGCGATCGGGTATTCGACCGGGTCCTCCAGGGTCATGATATTGACCGACTCGTTGTTCATGGCACTCAGCATCGAGTAAAGCGTCGTGGTCTTACCGCTGCCTGTCGGTCCTGTCACCAGGATGATGCCCTCGGGGCGCGACATCATCAGGTTGATATTGGTAATCGACTCCGGTGGCAGGCCCATCTTTTCCAGAGGAATGATGCCCTGGTTTTTATCCAGCACCCGGAGGACGATATTCTCGCCATGGATCGTCGGCTGGGTCGCTACCCTGAAGTCGATTTCACGGCTGCCGACGGTGCGGCTGATGCGGCCATCCTGCGGCAGCTGCGACTCGGCGATGTTCATCTCTGACATCACTTTCAGTCGAATATTGATAGCCGGCCAGTACTTGATATGCAGCGAGCGAATCTGGCGCATCACGCCATCGATACGATAGCGCACCCGCAGGAAACCCTGCTCGGGCTCAAAGTGAATGTCTGAAGTGCCTTGCTTGACCGCGTCGGCCAGCATCGCATCGACCAGCCGGACCATCGGGTGGCTATACTCGGCGTCTTCGCCGTGGTAATCCGAAAAGTCGTTGCGCTCTGATTCGATCTCCAGCAGGATGCTGTCGATCGACAATTCAAATCCGTACAGCCGGTCGAGCGCATCTTCGATCTGGTTCTGCGCAGCCATGACGGGCGTAATGTGGACGCGACTGCCGATCGCGGCACGAATCCGGTCCAGTGCCATCACGTCGTAGATATCTGCCAGTGCAACAACCATCTCGTTGGTTTCTGGATCGAACGACAGGGGGATGACCTTGAGCTGTCGTGCCAGCTTCTGGCCAAACATGTCGAGCACGTCGGTGTCGATCATGATGTTCTGCAGGTCGACACTTTCCTGGCCCAGCGACTGGCTCAGTACGTCCCGGATGATCTCGTCGGTGACAAAGCCCAGGCTCACCAGGATCTCACCCAGCGGTTTGTCCTGCGACTTCTGTTCCAGCAGAGCGATCTTGAGCTGGTCCTCAGTGATCAGGCCAGCATCAATAAGCTGGTCACCGAGGCGCTTCTTGGGTGGCTGGGCGGGCTTGGGTACTGCACTCATTGCGACATCTTCCCGTTAACTAATTGTTTTGCGTGGCAGCAGCGCTGAGGCTTGCCACCCGGGCTTCAACCGCGGCCAGCGGTAGCGTGCTTTCACCCGGCGTCGATAGCGATAGCGTGCGCTGGTAATAGGTCAGCGCTGCGGCGGGCTTGTCGAGGTGATCCAGCGCCACCGCAAGGTTGTAGCTGTACTCCGCGGTCACTGGCTCAGCGCGATGCGCCTCGAAGAAAGCCTGCTGGGCGGCATGCCAGTTCTGCTGCTCGGCGTAGAAGCTGCCCAGGGCAAAATTCGCGAAGGCGTTGTCAGGGTTCTGGCTGATGACCTGCTTGAGCTCGACTTCCCGGTCGCCCGGTGACATTTTTTGCAAGGTCGACAGCAACGCCGCGCGGGCATAGACATTGTTGGGATCCGTGGCCAGCGCATCGTAAAAGTATCGCTGCGCCAGGCGCTGCTCGCCGCGGGCCAGTGCCGTTGCGCCCAGTCCGTTGAGTGCGTCGGTGTTGGCAGGGTGGCTGCGCTCTATCGCCGCGTAGGCCGCACTGGCTTCATCGAGCCTGCCGGCGCTGTAGAGCTGGTAGGCTTCACTCAGTGCAGTCTGCAGTCGGGTGCTGCTGCGCCGCTTGCTGATGCGAATCGTCTGCTCCGCCGGCGTGGACTCGGCAGCCGCCGCCACCGGTTCGTTGACCGGCTCGATGCCATTGGCGATCGTTGCGCGGGCATCGGCGGCGAGCGGTGTCGCCGGTTTGCTGGCGCTGACAGGAGTGGCTGCGGCTGTGCCCGTTGCGGTATTTGCCTGCGAATCTGTCGCTGGGCTGGCGGCGACGGGGGCAGTCACTTCAGCAATCGGCTCAGCGCTGTCGACCAGGGGTTCATCGTCCAGGTTGATGTTGGGCAGTGGCTGGGCGTAGTTGCTGGCGCTGCCGCCAAATAACTGGCCCCAGTCCACAACCATCACAAGCAAAAGCAGGACTACGACGCTGACGCCGCTGCCAAGCAGCAGGTTGCGTTTGCGTCGTTGCTGATCGTCGTTTTCGAAGTCATTGAGGATCGACTGCGAAACCTGCGGCTCAGCTGCTGCAATGTTTGCCGGCTTGAGACCGGTGGTGGGGCTGTCTGCGAGTGTCAACGCAGGATCTGCCTGGGCTTCCGAGTCAGCCTGAACGACTGCATCTGCCTGGGCCAGCTGCTCCTCGACACGCTCGATGTAGGCGTCCGTCGTCCGGGTATCCTCGGCCAGTGCCTGCAGGTTCCCGTCGCTGCTCTCATCGACTGCCGGGGTTGTTTTATCCGCCGAAGCTTCTTCAGTCTCGATATCCAGCGACAACTCGGGTGAGCCGCCGTCGCTGCCGATCGAGGGTGCATGCTCATCAACGCAATCAGCCGCAGCATTTGCTGCGGCTTCGTTTTGACTGCCCTGGTTCGCCTGCTCCTGCCTGGCTTTATGCAGCGCGTCCAACAACAAACTCATAGTGCGTTCCTCTAGATGCCTTGGTTATCGCCCTTGCGGTGCGAATGGCTTTCATCAGTGGCGAGGTACTCGCGATACTGCTCCAGGTCGCCGTCGAGGCTGGCTTTGTCGATGACGTAGGGCCGGATAAACACGATCAGCTCGGTTTTCTCGCGATTTTTACTGCGGTACTTGAACAGGTTGCCCAGTCCCGGAATTTTTCCAAGACCCGGTACCGCATCGTTGTCGTTCTCAACCCGGTCCTGCATGATTCCGCCAATGATCCCGATATCGCCATGGGCGATTTTCAAGATCGATTCCACTTCCCGAACCTGGATTTCTGGAATCAGCGATTCGACACCAACGCGAGCCAGTTCGGGATTGGGGTCAGCGACGAATCCGGTAATCCGTGAGATCGTAGGTCGTGCATTGATCGTCACGATATCGTCCTTGCTGATTTGCGGCGTGACGCTCATGACAAAGCCAACGGGCAGCGTATGGATCTCTGTTTCTATAGTGGTCTGCAGTACTCCATCAGTGATGTCAGTGTCCGCTTCAGTTGAGAAGTAAATCTTGTTCTCCACGACTTTCAAGATAGCGGTCTGGTTGTTCAGCACCATGAGTTTAGGGCTCGAAAGAACCTTTGCGTTGCCGAACTGGTTGAGCAACTTCACCGACGTACTCATATCGACTACGCCACCTGTGGCATCGGTGTAGTCGAGCGAGAAAACCGGTGGTTGGGCGAGATTGGCGCCTGTGAGGTTCTGGTTCAGCACAAAATCGCCGGCCTCACCAAATTTCTGCCAGTCCACTCCGGCCTGGTACTCATCGTTAAGAGTGACCTCGGCAATGGTCGCTTCGATCACGACCTGGCGATTCGCACTTTCGATGACTCGATTGATGTATTTCTCAACTTCGATATGTTGCTTTCGGGATGCCCGAACGGTGATTATGCCGCTCTCCCGATTGGCAATAATACTGGTGCCATCATTTGCAGATTCAGATTGGCCTGAATCTGTATTTTCGGTGGAAGTGTCACTATCACCGCCGCGCACAATAGCTCGAATGTTGTCGAGCAGACTGTCCCAGAACAAGTTTGAAGAGCTGTTTTCTATGTTGGTGTTCGAGACATTTGCTTCGCCCGCGCCACCATCATCGCCCGCGCCAGAGCCAGTAGACCTGACCTCAGTGGCAATACTGACCTGTGATGTGCTGATCCGAGCCATGTTCAGGTAGTCGACGGTATAAGAATGCAGGTAGGGCGTATCCGGCACAACGCTGACGAGGTCATCTTCAACCCGGTAACGAATATCGATCTGCTTGGCCAGTCGATCAAGGATTTGGGTCAAGGTCTGGTCGATGGCGTTGAGCGTGACATTGCCCTCGACGGTTGGGTGCACATCGATGTTGATCTGGGCATCGCGTGCCAGTGCAAACAGGATCTTGCGCGCCGGAACATCGGTCACCACGATGGTGAACAGGTCTTCCTGCTGTTGCAGCGCCGGCGGTGCCAGCGTGAGCCCCGTGGTCGAGGGGATCGACGCATCGGCAGTGTCAGCGCGCGGCGCTTCACTGATATGCCCCGTGGATAGCGGTTCGGGTGCCAGGACCCGCGCGGGCTGGTGATTACAGGCCAGGAGCGAGCCACAGATCAGGGTCGCGAGCACGATTCGGCCGCTGCGGATTGGAAAAAGTAATGGTTTCATAGCGATAATATTTCCCCGGTTACTCAAAAAACCTTAGCAGAGAAACCGCGAATCGCATTTGAATCCGGGCCGTCTGGCGCTTAGCAAGTCATTGAATTTAAAAGGGATTATTGCCCATGGCGCACAAACTGCTTAACAATTAACCAGCCGCTTGTTATCCAAGTGTCGATTGCATCACAATGTCGGGTCGCAATTCCCGCGCCGGGTGGTGCTCTGCGGTGCCCGGAACGCCTTGAAACCCATGTTCTACGGGGCTTTTTGCCATGTTGAAACACATTGTCCTGCTGCAATGGAAAGACGGCACAGATGCGGCTGCGATCGAGCGCTTTGGCGCCGGTCTCGCGGCCTTGTCGGCGTCGATCGAGGAGATTCGCAGCTACCAGTTTGGGCCCGATGCCCAGCTGCAGGAGAATCGCTATGACTATGTGCTGGTCGCCGAGTTCGATGACGTCGAAAGCTACCAACGCTATGTTGTCCACCCGGAGCACCAGGCCTTCCTGGCGCGCGATGCGGCGCCAATCCTGGCCAGTTACACCGCCAACCAGTTTTTTTGTTAGAGCAGCATAGCGCCTGGTCACGTTCGCCGGGTCGCCAAGGAGAATCAAAGCATGTCGATAACCATTTACGGGGCGAGCCTTTCGCCCTTTGTCAGAAAAGTGCGCCTGGCGCTTGCGATCAAGCAGATCGAGTACGAATTGGTGCCGGTCATTCCCATGTCTCCCGATCAGCCTGCGGAGTTTGTCGCCAACAGTCCGCTGCGCAAAATTCCGCTGGCGCACATCGACGGCAACTGGATACCCGATTCATCCGTCATACTGGGTTACCTCGAAAGAACCCGGCCTACGCCTGCGCTATTGCCGCAAGACCCGGCTCTGGCGGCACGGGCCGAGTGGTTTGAAGAGTACGCCGACTCCAAAATGGTACTGGCGATTGGTGCGCATATGTTTTTCGAGATCGTGTTAGCGCCCAACCTGCTTGGCAGGGAGACTGACCAGACTATTGTTGAAACGGCAAAAACGAAGGAGCTACCCGAGATATTCGATTACCTCGAGTCGCAGCTTGACGGCGATTTCCTGGTGGGGGATTCGATGGGGCACGCAGATATCTGCGTATGCAGCCACTTCATCAACATGCGCTACTGCGGCGTTGATTGTGATGCGGCGCGCTGGCCGAAGACAGCGGCTTATATCGAGCGAATTACTGGCGACGCAGTGTTTGCGAGCGTGCTGGAAGACGAGCAAGCGTTTGTCGAAGCACTGGGCCTTTGATCGCCCTGGCGGAGCGGTAGCAGCCATTGACGGCTGAGCCCAGCAGCCATTTGCCCAGTAGCACAACCGAAAGCACCAGCACCATACTGGCGATCGCTGCCAGGCTGAGCAGCAACGCGCAATCCGTCAGGGCGCTGCCCAGTCGTGAGTGGCGGTGGCCGCTATTGTTGGCCCGGCGCAGGTTTGAATGTGTGACCATGTCGTACAGCTCCCTGGGAACGTCCGCCTCTGCTGTGCGGTTGTTCCTTAATCAAGTATAGCTATATTTGACCTGTCAGTGCTCCAGGCCGCTGCGTTCTTCGTCGCTACCTTCGTTCCACGCCGCGCCAAGTCGTGCCAGTCGCGACAGGCGGCTGATTTCCAGCAGGGCATCGGGTAGCAGGGTAGCGTTATCGCGCAACAGCGGGTTGCTGCTGGACAGGGGGCGGCGCAGTGTCGACGCCGCGGTGTTGCGGTTTTGCGTGCCGCGCAACTTGCGCAGCGATGATCGTATTGCCATTTGTCGTACTCCCACATGAACGACGAGCACCAACGAGGGGCTCACATGTACCGACAGGTTGACTACCCAAAATGCAGCAAGCCGCGTTCCACGGCGTCAAATACAGTGCAAAATCAGGGGTATAACGAATAACGCTGGTGCGGGGCAGGGTGGCCTTTGTAAGCTTTTTCGACGGCTTATTGCTGGCGTTAGAAGGCCCGCGGGAAAAATCGCGATTGCTTATTCCACAGCGGAATAGCAGAGCTTAACTAAAATCCTCGGCGCTGGACCTGGCCATCTCCTCGAGAAACCAGTCGGGGAACTGGCTGACAAACTTGTTCATGTCCCAGAAGTCACTCCAGCGGTAGACCTTGCCGTCTTGCATTTCATGCATCGTGACAAAACGATGCTGGGCAGTTTCACCACGCTTGAAGGTCCAGATCTCGGTGTGGTCGACGAACACCACGTTCCCCTCGGCGGCGATATGGTGGGTGATTTGCTCCTGCTTTTCGAGGTGATCGAAGGCGATGCTCAGTCGCTTGACGCAGTTGTCCGGGCCATGCGCGCCGGGATCGTCCGAGGGCACATCGATGTAGTGGATATCGGGGTGCATATAACTCTTCAGCCCCTCCCAGTCCATCGCGGCGAGCGCGCGCCACATGGCTTCAACGGTTTCCCTGTTCTGCTGGGCACTGGATTGACTCATCGTTACAACTCTCTCGTTTGGCGTCCGGGTGCATTGTGTTGAACATTGTAAAAGTTTTGAGGGCCCCCATGCCACTACCACTACTGCTCAGGGATCCACCAAAGCATTAATAAAAAGTTATGCGAATGTTAAAGGCCTGAGGCCAGATTTTTACGAAGGACGCTGGACGCTCTGGCCGCGATTGCGATTCAATGCTCCCGCTAAAACGACTAGCAGGAGTAACGAGCCATGAAAAACAAAATGATACGCAGCGTGCTGTACACCGGTCTGGCGGTACTCGCCGTTGGCTGTGCCAATACCGGCACCAGCAATGACCCGGTGAGTAGTGATGACGTCACCGCCCAGCAGCTTGCTGACAAAGCGCGACAGCTTGAAAAGCGCGAGCGCGCACTGGAACAGCGCGAAGCACGCGCCGATGGGGGTCAACAAGTCGTCGCTGTCGCGGGATCTGATTCCCTGCTTCCGCCCAATGCCAAAGTAGGCGAGTGTTACGCCCGGGTATGGGTGGACGCCAGTTACGAGAATGAAACCCTCCAGGTCAAGGTCAGGGACGAGAGCGAACAGATTCGCAGCATTCCAGCCGAGTATCGCTGGACTGAAAAAGAAGTACTGGTAAAAGAAGCCTCCACGAAGCTGGAAACGGTGCCGGCCCAGTATGGTACCGAGACAGAGAAGCTCCTGATCCGTGAGGCCAGCGATACCTGGCGCACGGAGCTCTCGCGCTCGGCGCCCCCCGCAAACCAGCAGTTGCTGGATGCGGCCAAAGCGGGCGGCATTAACCTTGCTTCGGCGAGCGCCGGTATGTGTTTTCACGAGCATGTCCTGCCCGCCAAGTATGAAACGATTACCGAAGACGTGCTGATCGAAGAGGCCTCGACCCGGGTGGAGACGACTGAAGCCCAGTACGAGTGGGTTGAGGAGCGTGTGCTGGTGTCCGAGGCGTCTACGCGGATCGAAGAGGTCCCGGCAGTGTTCCGGACTGAAACCGAGCAAGTGCTGGATAAACCTGCGCACACTATCTGGAAGAAAGGTACTGGCCCCATCCAGCGCATCGATGAGGCGACTGGAGAAATCATGTGTCTGGTAGAAGTGCCTGCGACGTATAAAACCGTCAGCAAGCAGGTACTGGTCACACCAGCGACAACTCGCACGGTCGAGATACCCGCCAGCTATGAGATGGTCAAGGTACGCAAGCTTGTCGCAGCGGCAGGCGAGCAGACTATTGAAATTCCTGCCAAGTACACCAAGGTGACGCGAAAGAAAAAGACCGAGGATGCGCAGTTTGTCTGGCACGAGGTGCACGACGCTTCGCTGTCCAAGGACACGCGCACCGGGGCAAAAATTTGCCTGGTCAACGAGCCTGCGGAGTACAAGACGGTCAGTCGACGCGTCGTCGTATCGCCCGAGTCTACCCGTGAGGTGAGCATCCCTGCGCAGTATGAGACGATCAAGGTACGTGAACTGGTCAAAGCTGCCAGCGAAGAGCGCACTGTGATCCCTGCCTCCTACAAGACCGTTACGCAGCGCAAGCTGGTTGCCGACGGTCACATGGACTGGCGCTCGATTCTCTGTGAAACCAATATGACGCGAGATCGAATCGGCCAGATCCAGCAGGCGCTGACCGACAAGGGCTACAAGCCTGGTCCGGTCGACGGTGTGATCGGCCAGCAAACGATTGCCGCGGTCAACGCCTTCCAGCGTGATAATGACCTCCCGGTTGATCGCTATCTCAATATCGAGACGGTCGAAGCACTGGGTGTTTCACCGCGCTAGTGAGTGGTAGAAAAAAAGCCCGGCACAAGCCGGGCTTTTTTTTTGCGTGTTCGGTGGTGGCGTTGACTATCGGTTCTGGGCGATCTGCGGGCTGGCCTGCTCCAGTAACTCGCGAATCCGCTGGGTAGAGACGGCGACCGAGTCGCCTGTGTTGACGACGGCCTGCGCCGTCGGTTGTGCCAGGAAACCCTTGAGCACGCCTGCCAGCGTATAGCGGGGCGCTGCATGGCCTTCGCTTCCTGCTTCACAGTGCAGCAGTGCACCACCAGAGGCGCCACTGTTGATGTGGGCGCTTGAGTAGACCAGTGAGGCCGAGCCGCCCTGGAAGAGCCCCAGTGATGTTCGCTGGTCCATCCCCAGCGGGAAGCCTACGGCCCAGACCAGGTCGTTCTCGGCCGGAACACCCTGGCCCAGCGGCATGACAGGCGTAGCACCTGTGCGCACTTCCAGCAGTGCAAGGTCTTCGCTCGCATGTCGCGCGAGCACGGTGGCGACTTTGAGCTGCTCGTCGATGCTGACAAACACGCGTTCACCCGCAGGCAGGCCATGCGATACGGTCACCACCCGATCGCTTGCGATAACCACGCCGCTGGAGTGTTCGCCGTTTTCGGCATAGACCTTGACGACACTGGCCAGGCTCTGTGAGTCTGGCAGCGCACAGCTGCTGCCCAATTGCTCACTCTGGTTGGTCGGTGCGATGCTCGGCGTACTGGTGCAGGCCGTCGTGGCGCAGACCATCGCGCAGGCCGCCGCATAGCGGCGCAACACCCTTGCGGGTTCTACGCAGCGCGTGAGGCTCGTCGACAATATCTGCACCGTACTGATTCTGCCCTGGTTGGCGCCGCCGGTTTTGGCAAGCGCTTATATAAGACTAGGTAAGTGCAGGAATGTCGCGAAAACGTGATGGCAGATTTGTGCGGCCGGTCAGGCTTTGGGGCTGCGTGTGTTGATTAGCTGCGCGTCACATCGACGTGAATGCGCAATTGTTGACCGGGTTGCAGGTAGCGACTGGAATCAATGTTATTCCAGTGGATCAGCGCCTGCAGCGAAACTTTGAAGCGCGCCGCGATGGTAGACAGGCTGTCGCCGCGCCGGACTGTGTAGTAGACCCGACGCACGATAGGCGCAATGCTGCCGTTCGCGTTTTGCGTGCCAGGCTTCCAGATCACCAGAGTCTGGCCCGGATGAATGGCATCGCCAGGGGCCTTGCCGTTCCAGCGCGCCAGTGTCGATGTGCTGACGCCGTGCTGGCGGGCAATGCGCCACCACGAATCGCCTGACTGGACTTTGTGATACTGGCGGGTTTTGCCGCTGCGGCTGTCAAACAGTTTGGCCTGGCGTTGCTCCGCACTCATAACGTAATGGCTGCTGTCTTTGCTGGCGACGGGAACCATCAGGGCATCCCCAACGCGGATGCGGCTGCCATCCAGCGCGTTGGCCAGCTTTAACTGTGACACGCTGACGCCAAAACTCTTTGCAATCTGGCTGAGGGTGTCGCCCGGGGCGACCTTGTGCCGACGCCAGCTCAGGCGCTCGTCTGCGTCCATGGTATCCAGCTTGTGCTGGAAACTCGCCGCCCTTGCAGTGGGTACCAGCAGGCGATGCGGCCCCTCTGGAGCCGTTGCCCAGCGGTTGAACTGAGGGTTCAGGCGATAGAGCTGCGACATGCTGATGCCAGCAAGGTCGGCAGCCTGGGCCAGATCTATCTGCCCCCCTGTGTTCACCACGCTGAAATGATCCTGTGCTGCGATCGGGAACAGTCCGGCGTTATCCTTTGCGGCGCGGTCGATCAGTGCCGCCACGGCCAGCAGGCGTGGGACATAGCGCGCGGTTTCGGTCACAAGGTGCAGGTCCCAGTACTCGGCGCCGGCGCCTTGCTGCTGCTGTTTTCTCACCAGCCGCGCGATTCTCGCGGGCCCGGCATTGTAGGCGGCCAGGGCCAGAAGCCAGTCACCGTCGAAGCGTCGCTGTGCCTTGTCGAGGTAATCCAGCGCCGCCTGGGTTGAGGCGATAAGGTCGCGGCGCTCATCAACCCACCAGTCCTGCGCCAGGTCCAGCTCACGGCCCGTCGCCGGAATAAACTGCCAGAGACCGGCCGCCCGCCCCGGAGAATAGGCAAAGGGGTCAAAGCCGCTTTCGATAACAGGCAGCAAGGCCAGTTCAGCTGGCATGCCTCGCAGTTTCACCTGCTGCAGTATGTAGTACAGGTAGGGCGCCGCGCGCTTGCTGGTCGCCAGCAGGTAATTCGGGTTGCGCTGTATGCGCTCGATCTCGCGCTGTACGCGCGCCTGGTCGTAATGCTCGCGCAGCGCGAAATCGGCGCGAAGCTCGCCCCAGACCAATGGCTGGTTGGCCTGGGCCAGTGCGGCAGGGCCGGGCAGTGCGATCGACAGCAAGGCCAGCAAGAGGCAGCCGAAGCGGCGCAGTTGACCGGCTAGCAGTGAGTAAGCGTATGAAAGTGCAGGCATTTAGTCAGTGTAGTGATCTGTCCTGTCGTTGCGAAACGGGCGGCAGGCATCGCTCGCCGCCTGTGAACCAGCTCGCAATTTGTTGACCTGTACTGCGCGTAAAACCGGCAGCCTGGTTGCGGGCTGGCCAGTCGGCCACTCATTGCCTGCGGTCCGGCCCCGGCTTGTTGTCGAAATCGTTGTCGACGTAGCCGTGTATTGGCATCAGCCATTGCTGCGCGACCGGGCTGGTATCGCTGGTCGCAGGCTCGCCGAGGCCCAGGGCAATCGATGCCGTATCATCGCGGCGCCGGGCACTGCCGCACAGTCTATCCCAGAACGACAGCCCACTCGCGTAATTGGCGTTCAATTCCTGGCGATCACTGGAATGATGCACCCAATGTATGGAAGGCGTCACAATCAACATCGATAGCCATCGATCTAGCGCTGCGGGTAAGCGGGTATTGCTGTGATGTAACAGGATCACGGGCAGGGCGATCAACTCGTAGAGCAGGAGCTGCTCGAGGCTCATACCCAGCAGGGGTATCACAATGAGCCGCGCGCCGAATGACAGGGCAATCTCGCCGAAGTGAAAGCGCAGTGCGGTTGTCGCATCCATATGCGCATCACAATGATGAACTGCGTGAAATCGCCACAGCAGGTCGACGCGATGATTCAGTCGGTGCCACAGGTATTGCCAGCCGTCGAACAGCACCAGCACCAGTAGCCACTCAAGCGCTGGTGGCCATTCAACCGCGTGTTGCAGGCCCAGCTGTTTCTGCTCGACCCAGTTGCCCAGCTGCAGCAGCACGACGGAGAAGAGGGCCAGCCCAAGCAAACCATTGACCAGGCCAAACCCCAGGTTGGTGCCCGCATGCGCAAGTTTGCGGTAGTCGTGTTCACGAATCGGCAGCAGCGCTTCAAGTAGCCACAGCAGCGGCAGGCATGCGGCGAGCAGCAGCGTTTTATCCACCGCGGCCAACCCTGTAGCGAGCCGGGCGTATCACTCAGGCGATGCTTTCGACTGTTTCGACGGGAGGGGCCTGGCCAGCGGCATCTGCCGGTTGAGCGGTTTGCCTTGCGGGCCCGGCAAACTGAACGGCCAGTTCTGCAGCCGATTCAATCGCGCCCTCAATGTAGCCGACGCCGTTGCAGTCACCGATCGTGTGCACGCTCAGCCCGGCTGCACGCAGTGCATCAGCGAGCGCCAGGTTTCCGGTGGCGCCCTTGGCAACGATTACCTGGTCAACTTCAATGCGGCGCGACTGGCCGCGGTAATTGACATAGTCGATGCTGTGATCGCCGATCGCAATATCCTGCGCATTGTTCTGCAGTGCGACACCCAGGTGCTTCAGTTCATTGAGCAGTCGCATGCGGCGTACGATGTACAAACCCTTGCCAGGTTTTTTGGCAGTGTCGACAACGGTGACCTCCCGGCCACGTTCGGCCAGGAACTCGGCCAGCTCCAGGCCCACCAGTTCGCTGCCGATGATGCCGATGCGCTTGCCCAGCGGCAGGTAGAGACGCGAGGCTTCTCGCAGCCAGGTTGGCCTTGCGCTGATGCCGGTGAATTTGGCGGCGCGAGTCAGCGTACGGGTGATCACCGAGGTTTTTGCCGCGAGCGACGGCGCGTTCTCGGCCAACACCATGGCACGCATTTCATCGCCGCTAAAAACGAAGTCCTGTTCGTTGCCGGCGATGTCGGGCATGGTGCGAGCTGCGCCCGTTGCAACGATCACTTCATCGGCACCAAGCGCTTTCAACAGCTGGGGCGTTGCCTCACAGTTGAGCTTGACCTCAACGCTGGAGCGCTCGATCTGCAGGCGCAGCCAGTGCAGGAGTTTTTCGTTAGGCCGGTAGGCAATGCTGGCGAACTGCAGGGTGCCGCCCAGTCGGCCAGCGCGCTCGAGCAGCGTGACGCGATGCCCTGCCTGCGACATGCGACGCGCAAACTCCATACCCCCGGGCCCGCCACCGATAACGGCAAAGTGCCTGGATCGGTCGGTGCGAATGAGTGTGCGCTCAGTTTCTCGCGCGGTTTCCGGATTAACGGCGCATTTGACGCCATCGCGGACGTAAATCTGGCTGACGCAGCAGTAACAATAAACGCAGGGCCGGATTAACTCGGGTTGACCTGCGACGATCTTGCCCGGTAACGCGGGGTCGGCGAGGATTTTGCGCCCCATGCCGAAGAAGTCGAAGTTGCCGCTGGCGATGTGCCGGTCGGCGGCCTCAGGCTCGATGCGACCTGAAGTAATCACCGGGATATGCAGGGCTTGCTTGATGGCTGTCGCGCCGGAAACAAGTCGCTCTGGCGTATGGGGAATGTTGGACTCGCTGTGCAGGTAGCCCTGGCTGGTATCGTGATAGGCGCTTACGGTGATTGCGTCGGCACCGGCGGACTGGATCATCGCGGCCGTCGCCCTGGCATCGGCCAGGGTGATGCCCTCTTCATTGCCGAATTCACCGGCGTCGATTTTGCACCATACCGGGTAATCGTCGCCAACCCGGTCACGCACGGCGGCAATGACCTCGAGCAGGAAGCGTGCGCGGTTGGCCAGTGAGCCGCCGTACTCATCATCGCGCTGGTTGGTGCAGGGAGAGAGAAACTCGGACAGTATATAGCCGTGGCCTGCGTGAATTTCGATGCCATCGATGCCGGCCTGCCTGGCGCGCGCCGCCGCATCGGCAAACTGTCCGGTCAGCCAGTGAATGTCCTCGACGGTCATCACGTGCAGTTGCGGTTTGGGCAAGTCGGGTGAAAACATGGTCGCCAGTTCTTCGGGCAGGAAATCTTCGTGGAAGCTGCCTTTTTTGACCACCGGGTAGGAGGGCACCCACATGGGCCGGCCTTCGCGACTGTCTTCGGTGGCGACCAGGCCACCATGGTGCAGCTGTGTCGCCAGTTTGCCGCCCTGGGCGTGAACGGCGTCGGCAACAGCAGCCAGCCCGGGAATAAAGCGGTCGTCGGATATCGCGATTTGTCCCGGCTGGTTGCCGCCGCTGGGCCAGGCAACACCCGCAACGCCCATGATGATAAGGCCTGCGCCGCCGGCAGCCTGGCGTTCGTGGTAAGCGCGGATGCGCTCCCCACAATACCCGTCCTCAGCGAGATTAACGCCCATGGCCATGACCACCATGCGGTTTTTCAGGGTCAGGTTGCCGATGCGTCCGGGTTGAGTGAGTGCGGAAAAGCTAGCCATAGATACCTCTTATTGATCTCGCGCCGCTATTGTAGCAAGTGGCATGCGCTGATGGGATAGCGAGCGCAGCGCACTCCACTGGCCAATCTGGTTATTTGGCGGCGGAGCGGCTCGATAAGCTACTGTCGAGCGGGGCAGGCCCGGCTATTATGCATTGCAGTTCATGCCCGCACCGCGCTCGGTGCCCAACCACGATATAGAGGTCAATGATGAAACTGGGATTGCAACTGGGTTATTGGGGCGCCCTCGCGCCGGGTGACAGTCACGTGAAGTTGGCGCAAGAAGCGGAGCAGCTTGGCTACGATTCGGTGTGGACTGCAGAGTCCTGGGGTAACGACGCGTTCACGCCGCTGGCATGGCTGGGTGCACATACCAGCAAGATTCGGCTGGGCACCTCTGTGGCCCAGCTCTCAGCGCGCACGCCGACGGCCTGTGCAATGGCGGCCCTGGCGCTGGATCACCTGACCGGGGGGCGCATGATTCTTGGTCTGGGCGTGTCGGGCCCGCAGGTTGTTGAGGGCTGGTACGGTCAGCCGTTTAGCAAGCCGGTATCGCGCACCCGAGAATACGTCGATATTATCCGTCAGGTACTGCGCCGCGAAGCGCCGGTCAGCAATGACGGTGAGCACTATCCTTTGCCGTATCGCGGCGAAGACGGCTGGGGGATGGGCAAGCCGCTCAAGCCCATCACTCATCCGCTGCGCGCGGACCTGCCAATTTTCCTCGGGGCTGAGGGCCCGAAGAACGTGACCCAGACCGCGCAGATTGCCGATGGCTGGCTGCCGCTGTACTACTCGCCTTACCGTCAGGAGGTATACGCCGACCAGTTAAAGGACGCGAAAGAGGGTTTCGAGATTGCCGCGATGGCACTGGTCAACGTTACCGATTCTGTCGAACAGGGTCTTGAGCCGGTCAAGGCCATGCTCGGCTTCTATATCGGTGGCATGGGCTCGAAGAAACGCAACTTCCACAAAGAGCTCATGTCGCGAATGGGTTTTGAGGAGGAGGCCAACCGAATCCAGGACCTGTTCTTTGAAGGCAAGCGCGACGAAGCGATCGCTGCGGTACCCGCGCAGTTCGCCGATGAGATTTCCCTGGTCGGACCCAAAGAGCGCATCCGCGAGAAGCTGCAGGACTGGGAGAAATCGCCGGTCACCTCTTTATTGGTGTCGGGCGATGAGACCCTGTTACGGACCATGGCGGAACTGGCACTCTAAAACTTTCGATCAATCGTTAACCAGTTCTCGTTTCCTGCACAAAGCACCGCGACTGCCGAGTGATCGCCATTAAGGCGGTCAGCGCTTCGTTATACTCAATGCGTAGTAGGTTATTTAGCGCTCTCGTTACAGGGAGTGCGCGGCGCTTGTTGTATGGTATTCGGGTTCGATCAAACCAGTTATGACGCAATTTTCTTTGTCGACGGGGAGTCCGTCGTCAAGGAAATGCTGTTGACTGAATTTGAGGCTGTGCTGGACGGCGTGGTCGGTGAGCCCGAGTTCAGCGACCAGACCTGCCATGCGGTTTACCTCAAGATTGATCGCCAGCTCGATATTGTCGGCGCCGTGTTTTTCCTGATTGGCTTCGAGCGCAATGGCGCCGCAGACAAGCGCTGGAATATTCCCCTGACACAGCTGGCAGAAACGGCGGCGTTCGGGCCGGAACTGCAGGGCAAGCCAGTGCGTATTGCAAGCCGCAGTCAATGCCAGATTCCCTGGCACCAGGCAGAGCTTTGGGAGCCAGACCTGTCGGTTAGCTCCAACCTGTTGAAGGTACTCGATGCGACCGTCAAGGCGAATCGCCTGGGCCTGCTGCGAGAAAGTGACGTTGCGGCCAGTTCGCCGTCGCTGAAAAGCGGCGAAGACGTCGACGTCTATGCGGCTGATGACGAAGATCACATTGAGGATGCGGCTGTCACTGAGCAGGCGGCAGCCCAGCAGGAGCTGCTTGAGCAAGAGCGCTACAAAATGGCGCAAAGCATCAAAAAGCAGCGCCTATTTATTGCCAACCTCAAGGCCCGCCATGAGCAGGAGCTTGATGAAACCCGGATGTCCATCGCCAGGGAGCGCGATGTGCTGGGTACTGCCGCCCGGGAACTCCAGGCCCGGGTGGAGGAGCTGGACAGCAAATACCAGCAGGCGCAACAGGACATCGCCGAGAAGAATGAAGCGCTTGAAGCCCAGCGCAGCGATTTTGAAAAGCGTTTCGACCGCATGGTCGACCAACAGGGCATTGATCACCAGGCACTGCGCGAGCAATATCGCAAGGACTTCCAGCAGAAACTGATTGAGCAAACCAGCGGCCTTGAAGCACAGCTTGAAATGCGCGAGGTCGAGGTCTACTACCGCGAAGAACAAATCAGTCGGCTGAAATCAGAGCTCAGGGAAGTGAGTGAAAAGTGTGAGCGGCTCCAGTCACGCACGGTTGAATCGCAGATTACCGAGCTGGTTGAAAATGGCGTTCACTTCGTGGTTTCACAGCCTGGCCTGGGGCCTATCAGCATTCCCTCACAGGATCTGGCCCGCTTCAATGAGCAGCCCAACGCCTACCTGGCCCAGCGCCTTGGCGTTGAACGCGATGTCTATGAAGCCTGGCTGGAGCACTGCAAACTGCCGATGTGCAATGGCGACAGCCACAGTGGCGCCGTGTGCGGCAATATTATCGATACTGTGCCAACCCCGCAGGAATTTGTCATCGGGGTCTCCGATCGGTGCCCGCTGCACCAGCGGGGTTCGCTCACAGTCGTTGGGAACCGTTAGGACGATGTGCGATTGCACAGCCAGAGGAGTGAGTCGGTGAGCAGTATGTCCAGGCGCATGTATGGCGCAAGCGCGCAGCAAGAGATCGCACCGGCCTTTGACGCTTTCGGCGCCGCCAATGACGCGCTGTCACCGCGCGTGCTGCGCCTCTTTGTGCCATTGAATGTCCTGTCGGATGACCATCTGGCGACGCTGTGTCGAGAGCTCGAAGTCCAGCGCGCAGTGCCCGGGCAACAGCTCGTGCAGGCAGAGTCGCTGGTGGGCCGCCACCTGTTCCTGCTCAGCGGTGAGCTGTCGGTGTCGATGTGCACCGGGCAGACGGTTGAGGTATCGGCTGGTACTGCTACCAGCTACCTGTCGCTGGGTGACAGCCTGCCAGGTTTTGTTGAGGCGGTCGCCAACGCCGACTGCAGCTATTTTATTGTCGACCGCGAACAACTGGATGCCATGCTCTGCTGGGACCAGGTCGCCAAAACCATGGCGGTAGAGATCAGCATCGATCGCAGTCTTGATGAAGATGCATTGTGGATGTGCACGCTGCTGGCCTCAAACCTGTTCCACAAGATCCCCCCCTACAATGTGCGCGAGGTGTTTGAGCGCATGGAGGCGAGGTTCGTCCAGTCGGGCGAAGCGATCGTGCGTCAGGGAGAGCAGGGCGCCGAGTGTTACATCATCAAGGAGGGTAACGCCCTGGTCACCCACCAGCGCTCTGCGGGGGCTGAGCCGGAAGTTATCGCCGAGCTGGGCCCGGGTCGCTGCTTCGGCGAAGATGCATTGCTGAACCACACAACGCGTAACGCGACAGTGACAATGGAAAGCAACGGCGTCTTGATGTGCCTGCACAAACGAGAGTTTTTCTCGTTACTCAGCGAGCCGGAAATCAATGCGATAGACCTGCGCGATGCCCAGGCGGCTATCAGCGAGGGTGCGCAGTGGCTCGACGTGCGTTCGCAGCAGGAATTTGACTGTGCCCATCGCTCGGGAGCCTTTCACCTGCCGATGCACCTGATGAGCCTCAAGTCACGGCTGATGAACCCGGGTACGACGTACATCGCCTACTGTTCGACGGGGCGTCGCGCCTCGACAGCGGCTTACCTGCTGGCGCAGCAGGGCTTCAAGGTCGTCCCACTGTCGCAGTCGTCACACCGTTAGCTCGCCATGCCATCGTCCCAGTCATCGGGCACGATAAACCGATAATCGCTGACACCACCATCGCCTTGCTGCTGAATCAGTACTGGCCCTGCACGGGTATCCAGGCTCCGCTCTAGCGCTATTTCTGATGCCGCGACCTGTTCGAGTGGCGCATTGTCCATCCACCAGGGCTTGATAACGACACGCCAGTGCTTCGCCGCGGTCGTTTCTGCCTGCCAGTCGCTATAGCGCAGCCATTGCCCGCGCTGTAGTGCCGGATTGAGCCCGGGCGTTTCCCAGCACACAGGGTCACCGGCGGGATAGAACAGCCGGCCACCCACGTGCAGTTGCCTGCGCAACGAATTTGCCTGGGGGCCCGCCAGCTCGCGCAGCAGCGCCAGCGCAGCGGGGTGCACTGCCAGCTGCAGCTGGCGTTCGACACTGTGAGTGACCTTGCGATCCAGCCAGTCGCGTCGGCCGGGGCCGATCCAGCCGCCCAGCGGATTGCCGGTGTTCGCCCTGGCCTGCGAGGCGGAGGCCAGGTAGTACTTGCAGGCAAGCTCCAGGTGCGCCAGTGTGTTGCTGCTATCGCGGTACACGATATCGAACTCGCCGATGTCGCGCTCGTGATTGCGCACTTTAAGGTTGCTGGCGAGCAGCTGCGTCCTGCCATTGTGGGCCAGGAAATACTGCCACAGCCATTCATGCAGTTCGCCAAGTTTTGGCCTTCTGCGCCCCGTTTTCTGTTGGGCCAGTTCCAGCGCAGCGAGCAAGTGGTCGGGGTTCGCGTCGAGCTGTTGCAGCCAGGGCCAGTGCTCATCGAGGCAGAACAATGGCTGTGTACTGTGCGCCGCAGCCAGCGGCGCTGGCGAGTCGATCGCTTCCTCGCCGGAATCCATCCGCAAGAGCGGCTGCGCAAATACTGCATTCGCCATCGATCGCACCGCTTTACATCGCAATGTGGCCAATCGCGCGGCATCGCTCGCAGCGTCAATGGGCTTGGGCATAGGCTGTCTTCCTGCGCTACCTGCCGGTTTGGAAAATCCCAGAATATCACTATAATCCGCTGTCCACCCCATCACAGGCAACCTGCATGAGCTCATTTCGAAACGTCGGCCTGATTGGCCGCGTTGATAGTGAAGCGGCCCGGGACTCAGTAGTATCGCTGGTCGAATTGCTGCAGCAGCGAGAGTTGAACGCGGTGCTCGAAGAGAGTACCTCGCGCACCCTTGGCAACCACAATTTGCAGGTGGCGACGCGCAAGTTGATTGGTGAGGTTTGCGACCTGGTGATCGTCGTCGGTGGCGATGGCAGTTTGCTGGGTGCCGCGCGCGACCTCGCACGGCACGATGTGCCCGTGCTCGGGATCAACCGGGGGCGGCTCGGCTTCCTGACCGACATTGCGCCTGAAGATATTGCCCAAAGCGTCGGCAGCGTACTCGATGGCGAATACGATGTTGAAAGCCGGTTCCTGCTAGAGGCGGAAATCAAGCGAGATGGCGCGCCGGTGGGGCAGTCCGATGCGCTGAACGACGTCGTCCTGCACAGTGGCCAGGCCCCGAAGATGATCCATTTCGAGGTCTACATCGAGGGTGAGTTTGCCTATTCGCAGCGCTCCGATGGCTTGATCGTCTCAACCCCGACCGGCTCGACGGCGTATTCGCTTTCGGGTGGCGGGCCGATCATGCATCCCAAGTTGAATGCGATCGCACTGGTGCCCATGTTTCCCCACACGCTGAGCTCGCGGCCGCTGGTGGTCGATGGCAACAGCGAAATCAAGATCATCATCGGCGACAATAACCCGGGCTCGCCACGCATCAGCTGCGACGGCCAGGTCAACTTTGGCGCCAGCGGTGGTGATATCGTTTACATCCGCAAGAAGTCGCGCAAGTTGAAGCTGATCCACCCCTCTGGCCACCTCTTTTACCAGACCTGTCGTGACAAGCTCGGCTGGGGCACCCAGCTCATCGACGAATAACCGGGCGTCGTGGACAAACTTCTCGATGCGCCGCTGCAGCAGGATCTTCACGCGCTCTCCGTTTACTGGTGGCAGCAACAGCGGCCGCACCGCATCGCCGAGCAGGCGGGGCGGCAGGTGGTCTGGATCGAAGATCCTGCACAGGCGGCGCAGATGCGTGCTGAGTATGAGGCATTTGTCAGCGGTGAGTTAAAGCTGACGCTGCGCCAACGCGAACCTGCGCAGGCCTTCGATTTCATTGGGCTGTTCCGCAACTATCCGGTGACGCTGTCGCTGGTTGTATTGAGCGTGATTGGCTTTGCCCTGGTCGAGCTGGGCTTTCGCGACGCGGTGGCCTGGCTGCAGATCCAGGGCACCGACCATGTCGGCGCTCGTCTATCGCTTGATGCCCGTATAGCGCCCGATGAGTACCTCGCCCATGGTCAGTACTGGCGCCTCGTCACCCCGATATTTTTGCACTTCGGCTGGGTGCATATCACGTTCAATATGCTCTGGCTGTGGGAGCTTGGTCGAAGAATCGAACACCAGGGTGGGGCAGTACACTTCATCAGTGTGGTGTTTTTTATCGCCGTCGCATCAAACCTGTACCAGGCCGCAGCGACGCCGATGGCCAGTTTCGGTGGTATGTCCGGCGTTATCTACGGTTTGCTGGGATATTGCGCGGTTTATAGCGCCATAATGCCCAGGAGCGATTTGCGCATGCCGTTGGCAATCTATGTGCTCATGCTCGGTTCCCTGGTCGTCGGATGGCTGGGGATTTTTGATTTCCTGGCCCGCATGGCGAATACTGCGCATTTAAGCGGTCTTATCTTTGGTGTCATCATCGGCCTGCCAAGTGCACTGGTGATGCGCTACATCAAATAATGCGATAGCGACTGACATGCCCGAACCCACAGACAAAAGCTTTTACTCGGTGAGCGAGCAGCTCGATCCATCGATCTACGAGGTGTTCAAAATCGCCCTGCAAACCGGCAAGTGGCCCGATGGTCGGGCGGTCAGCGCTGACCAGCGCGAGTTGGTGATGGAGTCGATCATCGTCTATGAGGCGGCGAACGTACCTGTTGATCAACGGGTTGGGCATATCGACGGGCGTTGCCCGAGTGATCCAGAGGTGCCCGACGCAACACAAACGATCAAACCACCCCAATAAGACCGCAGAGGAACTACCCAGTCATGCCAGCAACCACTCACAGCGGCAACCTGCGAAAAATGCAGGCATCACTGCCCGATAAGGCCGGTGATGCTGTGCTCTACAGCGCGGTGCTCTCCGAGCAGACCGTTCCGCTCAATGACTGTATCGGCAGTACCGTTGCACTGGCATACAGTGGTGCCATCAACTGCATGCACTGCGGCCGCAAGACCAACAAGAGTTTCAACCAGGGCTTTTGCTACCCTTGCTTCAAGTCGCTTGCACAGTGCGATAGCTGTATCGTCAGCCCTGAAAAGTGTCACTTTCACGTAGGCACATGCCGAGAGCCGCAGTGGGCCGAAGACCACTGCATGACCGATCACTTCGTTTACCTGGCCAATACCTCTGGCCTGAAAGTGGGGATCACTCGCGGTTCGCAAATACCGACGCGCTGGATCGATCAGGGGGCGACACAGGCGCTACCGCTCTATCGCGTGAGCAGTCGCCGCATCGCGGGCCTGGTCGAAGTGCTGTTTAAGGATCACATTGCCGACAAGACCAACTGGCGGGCAATGCTGAAGGGTGACCCTGACCCTGCTGACCTGCTTGCCCAGGCGGACAGGTTAAAAGCCGAGGTTGCCGCCGGGCTATTTGCTATCGAGAACGAGCACGGTGTGCAGGCGGTGCAGTCGCTCGATGATGCTGAGGTGACGACGATCACTTATCCGGTCCAGGCTTACCCTGAAAAGGTCACCTCGCTGAACCTCGAGAAGCAGCCCGAGATCGAGGGAGAGCTGAGAGGGATCAAGGGGCAGTACCTGATTCTTGACCAGGGTGTTATCAATTTACGCAAGTATGGCGGCTACGCCATTTCCCTGACGTGTTAGCGTCGACAGGAGCACACTATGGCTGATGGCCAGGAAGCGATGCCGGTTGCCGGCAGCGCGGCGCAGGTTCCACAGGTTACCTGGTTGAAAGATTACCAGGTGCCGGATTTTTTCATCGACACCACCGACTTGCGCTTCGAACTCGATGCCGCTGCGACCAGGGTGACTGCGCAGCTGCGATTGCGCCGCAATGGCGACCATTCGCGCGAGCTCAGGCTCGATGGAGAGCAACAAAAGCTATTGTCGATAGCGATAGACGGCCGTGAGCTGGATCCCAACGAATACCAGCTGATGGAGGATGCCCTGCAGCTTGCGGTGCCGGGTGATGGTTGCCTGTTGGAGCTTGTCACCGAGATCGATCCGGCAGCCAACCTGGCGCTGGAGGGGCTGTACATGTCTGACGGTATGTACTGCACGCAATGCGAGGCAGAGGGTTTTCGCCGCATCACCTACTACCTCGATCGCCCCGATGTCATGAGCGAGTTCACGACCGAGATCGTCGCCGATGCGAAACAGTTCCCGGTGCTGTTGTCTAACGGTAACCCGGTCGGTGCAGGGCAGCTTGATGACGGCCGTCACTGGGTTCGCTGGCGCGACCCCTTCAAGAAGCCCTGTTACCTGTTTGCACTGGTTGCCGGCGACCTGCATTGCCAGCGTTCGACATTTACGACCTGCTCGGGGCGCGAGATTGCGCTGGAGATCTACGTCGAACCCAGGGATCTTGACAAGGTCGATCACGCGATGGACTCGTTGCAGCGCGCGATGCGCTGGGACGAGCAACGCTATGGTCGGGAGTACGATCTCGATCTGTATATGATCGTCGCGGTCGACTTTTTCAATATGGGGGCGATGGAGAACAAGGGGCTGAATATATTCAACACCTCCTGCGTGCTCGCGCATCCGCGAACCCAGACTGACCAGGCGTTCCAGCGTGTCGAGGCGGTCATTGCTCACGAGTACTTTCACAACTGGTCGGGTAACAGGGTGACCTGTCGCGACTGGTTCCAGTTGAGCCTGAAAGAGGGCTTTACTGTGTTTCGCGATGCCAGCTTTTCCGCGGACATGAATTCGCCCACGGTCAAGCGCGTCGAGGATGTCAACTTGCTGCGCTCCGCCCAGTTTGCTGAGGATGCAGGGCCGATGGCACATGCTGTCCGCCCGGAGTCCTACCAGGAGATCTCCAACTTCTATACGCTGACCATTTACGAGAAGGGCGCCGAGGTGATCCGCATGCAGCACGAGCTGCTGGGCGCAGCGGCCTTTCGCAAGGCCTGTGATCTGTATTTTTCGCGGCACGATGGGCAGGCGGTGACCTGCGAAGACTTTGTCACGGCCATGGAAGACAGCAGCGGTGTTGATCTTGGCCAGTTCCGACGCTGGTATGAACAGGCCGGTACGCCACACCTGGCCGTCAGCGACGCCTGGGATGCCGGGCAGGGCACCTATACGCTGCGCGTTGCGCAGTCCTGCGCGCCAACGCCCGGGCAGCCAGAGAAAAAGCCTTTCTACATTCCATTGCGGGTTGCCCTGACGGGTGCCGACGGCAGTGCAGTGAAGCTGCCTGAGGGAGCCAGGGCTATCGCCGGCGATAACCCGACCGAGTGCATGCTGATTGCCAGTGAGCCAGTTCAGCAATGGCAGTTTACTGGCTTGCAAACAAGGCCCACGCCCTCTCTGCTGCGTGGTTTCTCTGCGCCGGTCACGCTGTCTTACGACTACAGCGATGCACAGCTCGCGACCCTTATGTGCGACGACGATGATGGTTTCGTGCGCTGGGACGCATCGCAACAGCTGGCACTGGCGATCATCAGTCGCCAGGTTGCGGACCAGGGTTACCTGGACAGCGACGATGGCCAGGCGGCGCTCGATGTGTTGACCAGTAGTTGGGATAGCCTGCTGGCTGCGGGGCTCGGTGAATACAGTTGGCGCGAGGAGCATGATGCGGCGATGCTGGCAGAGATTACGCGCTTGCCCAACTATGCCTACCTGTTAGAGCAGTTTGAGCCGGTTGAAGTCACGGCTATCGTCGCGGCGCGCAAGCGGCTTGAGGCAGGTATTTGCCAGGCCCTGGGTCAGCGCTTCCTGGCGGTCTACGTCCAGCTCGCTGCGCAATTGGCAGCCATGGGCGCCTATCGTCCCGTCGCCGATGATATTGCACTGCGCAGCCTCAAGAACCACGCGCTGGCGATATTGCTCGGTAGTGCCTGTAGTGCTGTGGACCGTGAGCAGGTGGTGGCATTGGCTAGCGAGCAGTTTGCTCACGCCGACAACATGACCGATCAGTATTCTGCGCTTGCTGCGCTGGTTAACAGTCCCTTTGCCGAAGCTGAATCGGCAGCCAGTGCCGCGCTGGATAAGTTCTATGACCAATGGCAAGGGGAGGCGCTCGTGGTTAACCAGTGGCTATCGGTGCAGGCCAGCAGTCAGCGGGAAGGTGCCATTGACCGTGTCCGCGCGTTGATGCAGCACCCGGCTTACGATGCCGATAACCCCAATAAGGTTCGCGCCCTGCTGGGAGGTTTCTGCGTGCGCAATGTTGCCCAGTTCCACGATGCGAATGGCAGTGGTTACGCGCTATTGGCCGACGAAGTCATTCGCCTGAACAAGACCAACCCGCAGCTGGCCTCGCGCCTGCTGACGCCATTGACCCAGTGGCGTCGCTACGCTGAAGCGCCCGCCCGCCTGATGCAGGCTGCGTTGGAGCGCATCCGTGACAGCGGCTCCTTGAGTAGCGATGTGCTGGAGGTGGTCAGCAAAACGCTGGAGGGAGCCGTTAATGAATAGCGGGTGGTGTGCTGGGTGCAGGGAGGCATTACGTTGGTCCTGCGCCGTGCTAGTTGCTGCCTTGCTGCTGCCGGTGCATGGGCAGGCATGCACAACACTCTCGATTCGCTCCGACAGTGGCGCGGTGGTGAACATCATGAACATGGAGTTCCCGGAAAACCTCGATTACACGTTAAACCATATTCCCGCCGGAATCCGTTTTCAGGGCGATGACTTCGACGGTATGCCGCAGGCCAGCTGGACCTCGGTGCGGCAGGTTATCGGTACCGGAGGCAAGTCAGACCCGCAGGCGATCGGTGCTGGAATCAATGATGCAGGTTTGTTTGTGACTGCGTTGTTCCTGGAGGAGGGCACCCGCTACCAGGCGTTAGACGAGGCTGATTTCGGCAAGTTTATTGCGCCCCCATTGCTTCCTACCTATTTGCTGACGCAGTTCGAAACCGTGGAGCAGGTCAAGCAGGCATTGGCCAGCATCAAAGTCGCTGCTGTTCCGGCCGCAGGGTTTTACAACGTGGTGCCAACCTATCACTGGATGGTTACCGATGCTGCGCGCAACAGCCTGACCATTGAATACACGGAAGGCCAGCTAAAGATCTATGATAATCCCTACAATACACTGACCAATGCACCGACTTTCGACTTTCACCTGAATAACATGCGCAACTACCCGTTTGTCAGCAACCAGGGTTTGCCACCAGCGGATAGCGACGCCGATTCGACCGGTGTTGGCTTTGGGACACTGGGTTTACCCGGTGATTACACGCCAACCGGACGATTCGTGCGCGCCGCATTTTTGGCAGGTCAGGCCGAAGGTAGCGATAACGTCATTATGCAGCGTGCGGTAGAGCTGTCGAATGCGCTGGTCTATCCTCCGGGTGCCGCGCGTTATCGCAGTGCCTTCTCAGGTCGCACTGTTGAGCAAAAAACCATGTACGCATTTATCGCCAATGCGGAAACCGGGCAGGTCCTGTTTCGTCGCTATGGTGATATGAGCTGGATACAACGTCACTTCGACGACTTTGCGGGCAGTGAGCGAATCACACTGGAGCCCCTGTTTGATGACTGGAATGGCGAGTAGTGCAAGGCCCTTGACCGTTCTGTAACCTCTCCCCCAGCCCCGCGGAATCTTAATACAATAGGCCGCGATAAAAACCTGTGCTGAATAATAAAGCACCAGCCCAAGCCAAGCCCATGCGAACCTTGCGAATTGCCACCTTGCTATGTCTCACCGCGATACTGCTTGCGGCCTGTGGCCAGCGCCAGGATCCTGGCACCGTGGCGCCCCATACCATCGAGCAGGCCAATGAACGCAAGGCCGAGCAGTACCGGCAGGTCGCCGATAATGCCCCGGGTAATATCTACTTTGGTGACTTGCACGTTCACACGACGTTCTCCCCCGATGCTTTCATTACCGCAATGCCAGTCAATGGCGGCCTGGGGCCAAGGCCGCCGGCTGATGCCTGTGATTTTGCGCGGCACTGCGCCGCCCTGGACTTCTGGAGCATTAACGACCATGCAGAGGGTATTTCGCCGCAGCGCTGGCGTGAGACCAGAGACATCATCAGGGCCTGCAATGCCGTAGCGAGCGATTTGTCCGAGCCGGACATGGTGTCCTTTTTGGGTTATGAGTGGAGCCAGGTCAGTCACTACGATCGTGGCAGCCACTATGGCCATAAGAATGTCATCTTTCGCGATATTGACGATGCCGATGTGCCGAGCCGACCGATCGCGGCGCCGCGTGAGCATCTGGGCAAATCGCCACTGGGTGCGCTGGCCACCGCGTTCCTGGCACTGCGCGATTTTGACAACCAGGCCTACTACCGGGGTATACCCACCTATTACGAAGAGATCGCAGAGACCCCCCTGTGCGCGCAGGGTGTGCCCTCGAATGAGCTGCCTGAGGATTGCCACGAGGTCGCCGCTGATCCTGCAACGCTGTTTGCGAAACTGCGCGACTGGGGCAGTGCCCATATGGTCATCCCGCATGGCAATGCCTGGGGAATGAATACGCCACCGGGCACGACGTTCGACAAGCAGCTGAACCTGGCCCAGCACAGCCCGGAGCAGCAGTACCTCTTTGAGCTCTACTCAGGGCACGGTAATGCCGAGGAGTACCGCGACTGGCGCGCCGTCGCCTTTGACAGTGAGGATCGCGCCTATTGCCCCTTGCCCTCGGACAATTACGAGCCCTGTTGCTGGCGTGCGGGAAAAATTATCCTGCAACGTTGCCTGGCGGCAGGCATCGAAGAGGCTGAGTGCCAGCAGCGAGAGCTCGCTGCAAGGCAGGATTTTATTGATGCCGGAGTGTCGGGTCATTTGACGGTGCCCGGGCAGCGGGTGGATGACTGGCTCAATTGCGGCCAGTGTGAGGACTGTTTTAATCCGGCGATGGATCACCGCCCTGCGGTCACTGGCCAGTACGCGCTGGCCATCAGCGACTTTACTGGTGAGGCCAGCGATCCGCTGCGATTCAAATTCGGCTTTATCGGGGCCAGTGACAACCACCGTGCAGCGGCAGGCGCAGGTTATAAGGAATATGGTCGCATTGGCATGACCGAGGCCAATGGCCCGCAGAACGCCGGTATGGAGCGCATGTTGTCGGTGGACACCCGCGAGCCGCTTCCGTACTCGATACCCTTGCACGAACAGCCTGACACCGGGCTCGCCCGCAAACGCAATATGGAACGCCAGGCCTCGTTCTGGATGACTGGCGGGCTGGTTGCCGTGCACGCGCCCAGTCGCCATCGCGAGGCGCTGTGGCAGGGTCTTGAGCGCAAGCAGGTCTATGCCACGTCGGGCGACCGGATTTTGCTCTGGTTTGACCTGGTTGATGATGATGCGCGTTATGCGATGGGCTCGGAGCTTGCGCGCTCCGCAAACCCGCGTTTCGAAGTCACGGCAATCGGCGATCACGAGCAGTTGCCCGGCTGTCCCGACGCCACGCAGAAGCTGCTGGGCAGCGATCGGCTTGCCTCGCTGTGCCTGGGTGAGTGTTACAACCCCTCAGATACCCGCAAGATCATTGATCGCATCGAAGTGGTGCGCATCCGGCCGCAGAGTTATTCGGGCGAGCCGGTCGACGGCCTGATCGAAGACCCCTGGTTGAGCCTGCCCTGTGAGCCCTCAGCACAGGGCTGCCGCGTCAGCTTCAGTGACGAGAGCTTCGACGCCCAGGCACGCGATACGCTGTATTACGTGCGCGCTATCCAGCGGCCCAGCCTGGCGGTCAACGCCGGGGGGCTGCGCTGTGAGCGCGATGAACAGGGGCAGTGTATCGCCGTCGACCCCTGTTACGGTGACTTTCGTACCCCGGCCAGTGATGACTGTCTTGCGCCCAACGCTGAGCGTGCGTGGTCATCACCGATCTTTGTCAACTACACAGCGAGCCCGTAGCGCTGTATGAGCCAACTAGCAGGTCAGACTATGTCGATACAAAAGTTTCCTATTATTGCCCTGGTTGTTTTCGCTGCAGGCCTGCTGCTCGGAGGTTGCGGCGAGCAGGCCGGAAAAGTCGAGAAAGCGGTTCAGCTGAAGGCGGCCGAAGTGGTGGGCAATATTGCGGCCCGCAACATGGGTAATGATGTTGCGGGCGGGTTTCACGAGATTCCCATCGCGCTCAGGGAGCTGGCTCCGAACGTGTTCCAGGCCACCGGCATTTCCAATGCCCACCTCATTACCACGCCCGCCGGTAGCGTGTTGTTTGACACCGGCATCTCGATCCAGGCTGCCAAGCAGATCAAGCTGCTGAAGCCGAAGCAGCAGGGGCCGTTGACGCACATCATTCTCAGTCACTCGCACGCCGATCATATTGGGGGAACAAAGTTCTGGCAGGAAGCGGACACGCAGATTCTTGCGCACCTGGAGTTTCCTGAAGAGCAGCGTTACCTGAGCGAACTGGAGCCCTACCTGTGGCAGCGCAATCGCACGGTGTTCCCATGGATGCCCGAGTCGCCACCGACGGAGGGCATGTTTGCCTACGGCGGTATTGAGCCGGATTTGCTGGTCGATCATCGCGACTACAGTTTTACGCTGGGTGGTACCGAATTCCAGGTGCTCTCGACACCCGGCGCTGAGGGTGCCGATAACCTCTGCCTCTGGTTGCCCGAGCAGAAGATCCTTTTTTCCGGCGATTTCTTTGGCCCGCTGTGGCCCCAGTTTCCCAATATTTTTACGATGCGTGGCGAAAAGGTCCGTAAGCCGATCGAATACATCGCCTCGCTGAACAAGCTCATCGCGCTGGAGCCGGAGGTGATCGTACCCAGCCATCACTCGCCCATTGAGGGAGCTGACAATATTCGTGCGGGCATGATCAAGATGCGCGACGCAGTGCAATACGTTCACGACGCAGTCATTGACGGGATGAATGGCGGCGCGACGGTCCACGAACTGATGGCGGCCATCGAATTGCCGCCAGAGCTGGCGCTGACCCAGGAGCATGGCATGGTGTCCTGGGCTGTGAAGAGCATCTGGGAGTATTACGCGACCTGGTTCCACTTCGATAGCACGACGGAGCTTTATGAGGTGCCGGTTCGCAATGTCTATCCGGAGCTGGCCGGTATTGTTGGCAACGAAACCCTGCTGGCACACGCCCAGGCGCACTATGAAGCGGGGCGTGTACTCGAGGCGCTGCACTTCCTCGAGATTGCGCTGTCGCAGGACCCGGTATGGCGGCCCGGACTGGAGCTTCGCCTCAAGGTGCTCGACGACATGCTCGAGACGGCCGTCAGCGGCAAGGGCAATAACTACGAGAAGGATTATCTGCGGGCCCGCATCGCGCTGACGCGACAGGATCTGGGCCTGGAGGGCTGAGAGCCTGCGCACCACAACAGCCGTGTGCATTGCCAGTTTGTCAGCTTGATAGCCAGAGGCTGGCGCCCGTGGTGCCGGCTCGGACTGGCTATGCATCGCCCAGACAGTGCATTTTGCACACAGAGCGTAAAATCAACAACTTAGCGAGATGTATTCAGGACTCTATGCTCTTTTGATGCATTTGCAGGGCCTTTAGTGATAGTGTCTGCTCGTCGCGAGAAAGAAAAATTTCATCGAATAAGCACCACAATGGGGTTCCCAATCCGGGGCATTCT
This sequence comes from Pseudomonadales bacterium, assembly GCA_965216795.1. GTDB lineage: Bacteria > Pseudomonadota > Gammaproteobacteria > Pseudomonadales > UBA7434 > UBA7434. The sequence goes on from OZ244196.1 coordinate 250,055, forward strand.
GTATAGGATACGCTCGCTCACGGAATTCCCCGTGGGTTCGTTTTATGAAAGTGAAACGAGATTTATTGAGTTAGTTTATTTCTTGGACGGGGCTGCATTGCAGCCCCGTTTTTTATGCGCGCGATTCTTGATTGGCTTTCGAGTCAGCTGCCGCCGGGTAGTAGCGGTTTTTGACGGAGTAGACGTATCCGCTGCTGAACAGTGTGCCAATGACCAGCCCCGGGGCCAGTGTGAGCAGGATATTGGGTGTGCCATTGAACAGGTGGACAGGGACGATAATGCTGTACTGCATGGCAGTTGCAAAGGACACGGTAGTGATCATATTGCCAAGGCAGGAGAGCTTGTCGTTAAACCACAGAAACAGCCCCTCGAGAATGACGACGTTGACCAGTGTGAGCAGGCCGGAATAACTGCCCTGGATAAGCGCCGCGCGCAGGGCGACCGCTTCGGCATTGTTCATTGGCGCGAAGCAGTTGCTAAAATAGGCCCAGCCACCGTAGCCAAACATGGCGGCGAGCGTGACCAGTATTTTTGGAGCGTGAGTCGACACGGGGCGGGATAATAAGCCAGTCGTGCAATCGATAGCAAATGAGGCCGTGCGGTGGACGAAGTCCAGCACAGGAAAATAATTCACGTGGATATGGATGCATTCTTTGCATCGGTTGAACAGCGTGATGATCCAGCCCTGCGCGGTGTGCCTACCATCGTGGGCGGTTCGCCCGAGGGGCGCGGGGTGGTTGCAGCCTGTAGCTACGAAGCCCGGCAGTTTGGTATTCGCTCGGCGATGCCTGCCGCTGAGGCGCGCCGACGCTGTCCCAGTGCCGTCTTTATCAAACCGCGCTTTGACGTCTACCGCGAAGTTTCAGCGGCGCTGCAGTCGATATTTCGCCGTTACACGCCACTGGTCGAGCCACTGTCGCTGGATGAGGCCTACATCGATGTCACCGAGTCGACACACTGTGCCGGGTCTGCCTCGTTGATTGCGCGACAGCTCAAGCGCGATATTTTTGAAGAGACGTCGCTGGTTGCCTCGGCGGGTGTTGCGGCAAACAAGTTTCTTGCCAAGCTGGCCTGTGGTATGGGCAAACCCAATGGCCTGCATGTGATTTTGCCGGGCGAGGCCGAAGCGGTACTGGCGACGATGGAAGTCCGGCAGTTCCACGGTATTGGCGCGGCGACTGAAAAGAAAATGCGCGCGCTGGGCGTTTACACGGGCGCCGACCTCAAGCGGTTGAGTGAGCGGCGGCTGCAACAGCACTTTGGCAGCGCGGGCCGTTACTACTATCGCATTGCCCGTGGCATCGACCTGCGCCCGGTCAAACCTTCGCGCGAGCGCAAGTCGCTGGGCGCCGAGCGCACCTTTGCCGAGGATCTCGTTAGCCGACAGGCGATGCTCGAGCAGCTCTTTGCCCTGGCCACGCGGCTGTCCAGCCAGTTGCGTGAGCGCAGGCTGCAGGCACGCACGATCACGCTCAAAGTGCGCTACAGCGACTTCAGCCAGGTCACGCGCAGTTGTACCGAGCGCTGTGCTTTCGATAGTGCCGAGCTGATGTGCTCGCGCATCGCCCACCTGCTGGACAAAACCGAGGCCGGGCAGCGCTCGGTGCGGCTGCTGGGCCTGAGCCTCAGCGCGCTGGACGAGCGGCCGCTCGATGTCTCCGCGCCAGAGCAGTATGCGCTGATCTGACACGCCGGCTGTACAATTTGTGATCGACACCATTGAAGATTCACAATCTGTGGCTACTATGAAAACATGAGCTCCAGATCCCTGAAATTCCCGCTGCTGATGGTCCTGATCCTGATGCAGGCGGCCTGCATGACAATCCGGCCCACCGGTGACTGGCCTGAGGATATGCCTTCGGCGATCTATTACGCCGAGCAATACGCGGCGGCGGGCGATGAGCTGGCCGAAGTGCAGTCGCTTGAAAACTACTACATGTGGGTCAAGCGCTTCTACACCGGTTGGGTTCTGCAGCCACAGGGCTGGCACTGGCTCACCAATGCAGTGAGTGATTCGATCGAAGAGCCCGCCCAGCGCAACCGGGTCAGGACCAAGATGGCCATCATTGGCAAGCGCATCAGCGCGGAGTGGGCCAAGGACAAGGATCATCGCGTCATCAACACTCGCCACCTGATCGTCTGGTCTAACGCGGTGCGGCTGTCGGTTCGGCAGGAGACTGAAGAGGCGCTCGCCGACCAGGTGATGGCCGATGTGGACGCCTTGCTGGAGCGACAGCTGGCGCCGGCAGCCATCACCAAGGCACGTTACGCCGATGTCACAGGCTTTAGCCTGGCGGCGGAAGACTACGGCCCTGACGACGATTTCGAGTAAGTGAACGCTGCGCCTGGCCAGGCCCAACGAAATAATCCCCATTTGCCCCTTTGAGGCCGCCCGGCCTTTCTGTTAAGCTGACCTCCCATCCGTGAGTGGCAGTCTTGCCGCCCACTTTCGCTTTCGTGACTATTGTTCTGTCCACTCAGCCCGCTGCTGGGTGAACTGCGTATTGGTTTGCAGGGTTCTGGTAATGACGCGCTATATTTTCGTGACAGGTGGGGTGGTCTCATCATTGGGCAAGGGGATCGCCTCGGCATCGCTCGCTGCCATACTCGAAGCGCGCGACCTGAAAGTCACGATGATGAAGCTGGATCCCTATATCAATGTTGACCCGGGTACGATGAGCCCGTTCCAGCACGGCGAGGTGTTCGTTACTGAAGATGGCGCCGAGACGGATCTCGACCTTGGGCACTACGAGCGTTTCTTGCGAACCAAGATGACGCAGAAAAACAACTTCACTTCGGGCAGGGTCTACGAAGAAGTGTTGCGCAAGGAACGGCGAGGCGACTATCTCGGCGCGACGGTGCAGGTCATCCCGCATATTACCGATGAGATCAAGCAGCGCGTTATCGCCGCGGGCGAAGGTTACGATGTGGTGCTGGTTGAGATTGGCGGCACAGTGGGTGATATCGAATCGTTGCCCTTTCTGGAGGCTGCCCGGCAGCTTAAAGTCGAGCTTGGCTTCCAGCGTTCATTGCTGATTCACCTCACGCTGGTACCGTATATCGCCACGGCGGGGGAAACCAAAACCAAACCCACCCAGCACTCGGTCAAGGAGCTGCGCTCCATTGGCCTGCAGCCCGACGTCCTGATCTGTCGTTCAGAAGTTGAGATATCTGCCAGTGCGCGCCGCAAAATTGCGCTGTTCACCAACGTGGAAGAGCGCGCGGTTATCTCGCTGCCCGATGCCGATACGATTTACCGCGCGCCCATGATGCTCAATCGCAAGGGTCTCGACGAGTACGTCGTGCAACGGCTTGGCCTGGACTGCCGCGTAGCCGATCTGTCCGAGTGGGAGACGGTGATCGACGGGAAGCTGAACCCGACGCGAGAAGTGAGTATCGCGATGGTGGGCAAGTACACCGACCTGATCGATGCCTACAAGTCCCTGAACGAGGCGCTCAGCCATGCGGGCATTCGCTCCAAGACCCGGGTCAGGGTGCGATATATCGACTCAGAAGATATCGAGCGCGATGGCGTCGAGAGTCTCACAGAGGTCGACGCGATACTGGTCCCAGGCGGTTTTGGCGAGCGTGGTGTTGAGGGCAAGATCAGGGCTGTGCAGTTCGCGCGCGAGCAGGGCGTTCCCTACCTGGGGATTTGCCTGGGCATGCAGGTCGCGGTTATTGAATATGCGCGCAATGTGGCCGGTCTTGAAGGCGCGCACAGTACCGAGTTTAACGCCGATACGCCGCATCCTGTCATCGCGCTGATCACCGAGTGGCTCGACGAAGATGGTACGCGCAAAATGCGTGATGCCGGTGTCGATCTTGGTGGCAGTATGCGTCTGGGTGCGCAGCAATCACTGCTGGTCGAGGGGTCGAAAGCAGCGCATAACTACGGCACAACAGACATCAACGAACGGCACCGGCATCGCTACGAAGTCAACAACAATTATCTAGAGCAGCTCAGGGCAGCGGGTCTGTCGATTTCGGGCTGGTCGGCCGACGAGAGCCTGGTCGAAGTGGTTGAGGTGCCCGATCATCCGTGGTTTATCGCCTGCCAGTTTCACCCTGAATTCACCTCGACGCCGCGCGATGGCCATCCACTGTTCAGCGGGTTTGTAGAGGCTGCCCTGCAGCGCTCGGGGCAGTCGAGCGCCAGCGACGAATAACCGACCGGCATTACCCAGTATGAGCAACAGTGTCCAGAACAGTGTCCAGATCCAGCAGCTTGCGGTTGCCAATGATGCGCCCATGGTGCTGTTTGGCGGGCTCAACGTGCTTGAATCCGAACAGCTGGCGCTCGATACCGCGGGCCACTTTGTTGAGGTCTGCGCAGCATTGGGTATCGGCTATGTATTCAAGGCGTCCTTTGACAAGGCCAACCGCTCATCGATCAATTCCTATCGCGGGCCTGGCCTGGACGCAGGGCTGAAAATCCTTGAGCAGGTAAAACGCCAGTTCAATGTCCCGCTGATCACCGATGTTCATGAGCCGCACCAGGCCGAGCCTGTGGCCAGTGTGGTTGATGTGCTGCAGTTGCCGGCATTCCTGTCACGACAGACTGATCTGGTGCAGGCCATGGCCGCCACCGGTGCGGCCATCAATATCAAGAAAGCCCAGTTCCTTGCACCGCATGAAATGCGCCATATCCTCAACAAGTTTCTCGAGGCAGGCAACGCGCAGTTGATGCTGTGCGAGCGCGGTAGCAGCTTTGGCTACAATAACCTGGTTGTGGATATGCTGGGCTTTGGCGAGATGAAGCAGACGGGCGCCCCGGTTATTTTTGACGTCACGCATTCGCTGCAGCAGCCCGGGGGCCGCAGTGACAGTGCTGATGGTCGTCGCCAGCAGGCACTGCAGCTCGCGCTGGCCGGTATGTCCCAGGGGCTGGCGGGGTTGTTTCTCGAGACGCATCCCGATCCAGACAAGGCCCGCTGCGATGGCCCCTGCGCATTGCCGCTGGCAAAGCTCAAACCCTTTCTCGAGCAGGTTCAGGCGGTTGACGCGCTGGTCAAGAGCCTGCCCTCACTGGAAATTAACTGAGCGGCCACCGCGCCTGGCGCCTGGCCTGACTCGATACACGCTGGTTCACATAGTCCTGGAGTAAGTAATGGCAACGATCAAGTCGGTCACCGCGCTGGAAGTACTGGATTCGCGCGGCAATCCCACCGTAGAGGCACAAGTGACGCTGGATGATGGCACCGTTGCCACGGCCTGCGCGCCTTCGGGGGCTTCAACCGGTTCGCGCGAGGCGCTCGAACTGCGTGACGGAGACAAGCAGCGCTATCTGGGCAAGGGTGTGCGCCAGGCCGTGAATAACATCGAGCAGCACCTGCAGCCGGCATTGCTCGGCCAGCCGGCGGCCGAGCAGCGCAGTCTTGACCAGTGCATGATTGATCTCGATGGCACCGATAACAAATCGAAGTATGGTGCCAATGCCATTCTGGCCGTTTCGCTGGCCTGTGCTCGCGCCGCGGCGGCCAGCAGCGGGGTGCCGCTGTATCGACATATTGCAAAGCTCAACGGCAGCGAAGATGAGCTGTCAATGCCAGTGCCGATGATGAACATTCTCAACGGTGGCGAACATGCCGACAACAACGTCGACATCCAGGAGTTTATGATCCAGCCAGTGGGCGCTTCGAGTTTTGGCGAGGCGCTGCGACAGGGCGCAGAAATTTTCCACGCCCTGAAGGCCGTGCTCAAGGCGCGAGGCCTCAGCACCGCCGTCGGTGACGAGGGCGGGTTCGCACCCAATCTCGATTCCAATGCCGCAGCCCTGGCGCTCATCGCCGAGGCGGTCGAAAGTGCGGGACTGAAACTGGGTAGCGACATTACGCTGGCGCTGGACTGCGCCGCATCGGAATTTTATCGCGATGGCCAGTACCAGCTGTCGGGTGAGCAGCGCAGTTATGATGCCGAGGGTTTCTGCAGTTACCTTGATGAACTCAGTCGCGAGTATCCCATCGTGTCGATTGAAGATGGCATGGATGAAGCCGACTGGGATGGCTGGGCCGCATTGACCCGGCGTGTGGGGGATCGCATCCAGTTGGTGGGCGATGACCTGTTTGTCACCAATACCGGCATACTGCAGCAGGGTATCGACCAGGGCGTTGCCAATTCGATTTTGATCAAGTTTAATCAGATCGGTTCGCTGAGCGAGACGCTCGATGCGATCAACCTTGCGAAGCAGGCCGGTTACACAGCGGTTATCTCCCATCGCTCGGGCGAAACCGAAGACACCACGATCGCAGACCTGGCGGTGGGCACCGCCGCCGGCCAGATCAAGACAGGGTCCCTGTGTCGTTCAGACCGGGTCGCCAAATACAACCGCTTGTTGCGCATCGAGTCTGAATTGGGGGCCGCTGCGCGCTACCGGGGCATGCAGGAAATTCGCGCGCGACTGGCTTAACGTTTACGGCGCTTCGCGTTACGGGGCAGGTAAAGATGGCAGCAGCAGGTAACCAGCAATCTTCAGGTCGTGCGGGGGGCAACCGCATCATGCTCGCACTGGTGTTCGTGCTCGGATTGCTCCTGCTTGGCCTGCAGTTCCGGCTATGGGTGGGCGCTGGCAGTCTTGCTGAACGCGCGCAGCTCGGTGACAAGCTGGAGCAACAGCGGCAGGGCAATGCGGAGCTCATCCAGCGCAACGATGTGCTGGCTGCAGAAGTGCAGGCGCTCAAGTACGGTCTCGAGGAGGTTGAGTCGCGCGCGCGAGAAGAGCTTGGCATGATCAAGTCCGATGAAACCTTTTACCTGATTCCCGCCGGCGAATAACGCCACTGGCCATGTATTCGAAGGCAGGTTCGTAGGGTGTCTGACAAAGTCTGGGCTGTGCTGCCTGCGGCTGGCGTTGGCCAGCGCATGTCTGCAGCGCTTCCCAAGCAGTATCTCGAACTGGCTGGCGCCCCGATGATCCAGCATGCGCTGGAGGCTATTGCGGGCAGCGGGCTGTGCGAGGCCCTGGTTGTCGTGCTTGCACCTGGCGATGAGGCCTTCGAGAACAAGGTCATGCCCGGCCTGGCTAACGCGATTCGCGATCAGCTGCAGTTCGCGCAGGGTGGCGCTGACCGGGCGGCGTCTGTGCTCGCAGGAGTCGAGCACCTGGCGATGTCGGCAGGCGAACAGGACTGGGTGCTGGTGCATGATGTCGCAAGGCCTCTGGTCAGCGGCGCCGATGTCACCCGCCTGTATCGGCAGGTTGTCGACCAGCTGGACGAAGGCATTGCCGGTGGTATTCTCGCAGCGCGCCTGCACGACACGATCAAGCGTGCCACTGCCGATGTCAAGGCTGGCGCAGAAATCGCCCGCAGCGAGGACCGCTCGTTGTTGTGGGCGGCGCAGACTCCCCAGCTTTTTCGCCTCGGCCAGCTGCGTGAAGCCCTGCGTTCTGCGCGCGAAGCCGGTGTTGCAGTCACCGATGAGGCGATGGCTATCGAGCGCGCGGGCGGGCGCGTGGCGCTGGTACCATCGGGTTCAAACAATTTAAAGGTAACGACCGAGCAGGATCTGGCATTGGCCGAGATGTTGCTGGGCAACAGGAGCGAGGCGCGCTAAGGCGATGCAACTACGTATTGGCCAGGGTTACGATGTCCATGCCTTTGCTGCGGCGGGCGAGGCCGTGCCTTCACTGGTGCTCGGCGGTGTGACCGTGCCGCACGAGCGCGGGCTGCGGGCGCATTCCGATGGCGATGTGCTGTTGCACGCTCTTTGCGATGCATTGCTCGGGGCGCTGGCGCTGGGTGATATTGGGCAGCATTTCCCCGACACCGACCCCGATTATGCCGGTATCAGCTCGCGACAATTGCTGCGGCGGGTTGTCGAGCTGGTCGAGGCAAGACATTACCAATTGAATAATGCCGACATGACCGTCATCGCCGAGCGACCAAAGCTGGCACCCTATATCGATGAAATGCGCGAGTTGATTGCCGCCGACACGCATGTAACCAGTGACCGTATTAGTGTAAAAGCCACCACATCGGAAGGGCTGGGCTTTGTTGGCCGTGAAGAGGGTATAGCCTGCCTGGCGACGGTCATGCTGGTTGGCGCATCGTAAGTTCGGTGAACGATGGCCATGTGCGGGAGCTGCCGCGTGCTCACGGTGCTTCGCTTGGCCGGGCGATTTTGCGTGAGTCGCCCGAGGCCTTCATTGTTGATGAGCAGTTGGGTTTTGAGGCCAGTGGTGAGGGGGAGCATGTCCTGCTGCATGTCGAAAAGCGTGCGCTGAATACGCTCGATGTGCAGTCTGCGATCGCAAGCCTGGCGTCAGTGCCACTGCGTGATGTCGGCTACGCCGGCCTCAAAGACAAGTGGGCCTGCACGCGCCAGTGGTTTAGCGTGCCCATTCCTGCCTCCCGCGAGCCAGACTGGCGGCAGCTCGAGCGTGATGTCGAGGCCGCAGGCGATGGCAGCGGCCTGCAGGTGCTCGCCGCGGCGCGGCATAGTCGCAAGCTGCGCCGCGGAGCGCATCGGGCGAATCGGTTTGTCCTGCGCCTGAGGCTGCGAGAACGGTTGGCGGCAACCGCGGTTGATCAACTCGGTGAGCGCATCCAGGCGCTGTGCGAGGCGGGTTTTCCCAATTACTTTACCGAACAGCGCTTCGGTTACCGCGGTCGCAACCTGGAGCAGGCGCGCGCACTGTTCGCCGGGCGCAAGCTGTCCAAAGTCCAGCGCAGTATGGCCTTGAGCGCAGCCAGGTCGCTTTTGTTCAATGAGGTCCTGGCCTCGCGCGTCGCCCGGGGAAGCTGGTGTGAAGCGCTGGACGGTGATGTGCTGATGCTGGCTGGCAGCCAGTCAGTGTTCCTCGCCGAGACGGGTGTCGACCAGCGCGCGCAGCTGCAGCGACGGCTGCGGGCCTGTGATATCCATGTGTCGGGCCCCTTGCCCGGAGAGGGTGGCGTGCAGGCGACCGGTGAGGCGGGCGAAATAGAGCAGGCTGTGCTGGCCCGGCATGCCGAGTTACAACAAGGCCTGGTGGATGCGCGGGCCAGCGCCCAGCGACGCGCGATGCGGGCGCTGGTGGGTGAGATGCAGTGGGCCCTGTGCGACGATGTGCTCGAGTTACAGTTTGAACTTGAGCGGGGCAGTTACGCGACGGCGCTGCTCAGGGAATTGCTTGATTATGATGATGTAGCAGGCGCTGCCTGGAGATAATCACGGTGTACGACGAAGACAGTAATGGTGCGGCTAGCCGGGGCATTGGTATGACCTCGCAGCGCACGCGCAATCGCCTTGCGGAGCGACTGCAGCAGCGCGGCATCGAAGATGCATCGGTGTTGACTGCGATCGCGACAACACCGCGACACCTGTTCATCGAAGAGGCGCTCGCGCATCGCGCCTATGAGGATGCCGCGCTGCCGATTGGGCAGAACCAGACGATTTCCCAGCCCTACGTGGTCGCGCTGATGACACAGCTGTTGCTCGGCGGTGGGCCGCTGAATGCGGTGCTGGAAATTGGAACCGGCTGTGGTTACCAGACGGCGATACTTGCCCAGCTGGTGGGCAGGGTGTGCACGATTGAAAGAATTCGCTCCCTGCAAACCGGAGCCGAGGCGCGCTTGCGGCAGCTTGGGCTGCGCAATATCGAGTATCGTCACGGCGACGGGTTCAAGGGCTGGCGCGAGCGGGCGCCCTTTGACGCGATCATGCTGACTGCGGCACCGCGCGAGTTGCCCGATATGCTGCTCCAGCAGCTGGCCCCCGGCGGCAGGCTGGTGGCGCCGGTTGGTAATGATGGTGAGCAGTGGTTGCAGCTGGTCAAAAAGCAGCGCAATGAGCTCGTCGTTGAGCGTGAAATTCCGGTTCGCTTTGTGCCGCTACAGCCGGGTGTAACGGCGTAAGCTCAGGGTCGGTTCAGGCCCCAGTCGTAACGATAGCGGACGGGGCCCTCCCATTGCGACAGGCGCTCGGCAATGTCAGCGGGGGCCCTTGCTGCGAGCCATTGCAGCAGGCCGGCCTCGTCTGACGCAAAATCTTCTCGATACCATTTGAAAATTTTCGATAGCTGCAGCGTTTTGCCCTTGATGGTGATGGCTCGCGGGTGCGCCAGGAATTCCCGCTGCGCTGTGTCCAGCTGCTGTTCGAGTGTCGCTGCGCTGAACGCGGCCGGCTGCAGGTTGGGGCAGCCTATGCTCGCGCAATTGACTGCGAAGTGAATGCGGGGGTCGCGCCAGAGCGGCCGCAGTATCCGGTGCTCTATGTCATCGAGCGAAAGCGGCCGGCCGTTGACCGAGGTGATCTGTTCTTCCCAGGGGCCATTGGGTAGCCAGCCACTTCCGGTGCTGCGGATGCTGCGCCGGGGCTTTTCCCGCAGGATGATCTCGACGGTCTGGGCGTTGTAGAGATTGATCCAGAAAGCCATCTGCTCGGCGCGCGCGTGCTGCAGCGGATCGACAGACTGCAGTCGTGCAAGATAGTCGTTAAGCCGTGCGTAATCAGCATCGCTGACCGCGGCATAGTCAAACCGGTAGACCCCGTCGGCGTTGTCGGTACGCAGGTAGCGATCGAGCAGCGCCTGCCAGGCGCTGTGGTCAATCTGCCGGGCGCTTTGCTCGTCACCGCCCAGCCAGCTCAGGCTGTAGGCGTCTAGCCCCTCAGTGCTGACCGGCTGGCCCCGTGCGGGCGCCGTGCCAAGCAGAGCAACGGCCAGCAGCAGCGCGGCCAGCGGCCGGCAAAGCGCCAGCCTGGTGAGGGTCGTGTGGGTGGGTTTTTGCATGGTACGTCCTGGTCTGGGTTAGCGCTCGCGGTGCTGGCGGCGCGTTTTATCCGGGCCCTCGATTTGTGGTCTAATTGGCGCCTGCCCGCGATGGGCGGGCTGAACCGCAAGACCCCGGAGTATAAAACCGATGAAACAGCTCGGACCACTTGATAGCGCATTTATTAATCTGGAAAACCAGAATACGCCTCAGCATATTGGCGCTCTGGCAATCTACGACGTGTCTACCGCGCCTGGCCAGTTTGTGCGCTTCAAGGATGTGATCCGCAACTTCGACCAGCGGCTGCAGAACATGCCGCTGTTCCGGACGCGCCTGAAGCAGGTGCCCGGCGGTCTTGGTCGCCCGTTCTGGGTAGAGGACAAGGATTTTGACCTCGAGTTCCACCTGCGCCATATCGCATTGCCCCAGCCGGGTGACTGGCGCCAGCTCTGGATCCAGGCTGCGCGCCTGCACGCCCGGCCCATCGATATGTCTCACCCCCTGTGGGAGGTCTACATCATCGAGGGCCTGGACAACATTCCCGATATTCCCGAGGGCGCGTTTGCGATCTATACCAAGATGCATCACGCGCTTGTCGATGGCTCCAATGCCCAGGGCTTCATGCAGGCGCTGCATGACCTGCAGCCCGACCCTCCGGCTAGCCAGGGCAACGAGCCGTCGGTTCGTATGGTCGACCAGGATCCTGGCAACTTCGAATTGCTGGCGCGCAGTGTGGTTAGCAGTGTCCGTGATAGTGGGCGGCGTTCGCGGGGTATCGTCAATTTCTCGCGGCAGGTGCTTGAGTTTGGCAAGCGCGTTCGCAGTGAAGAAATTGTGTTGCCCGAGCTGACCAGTGCGCCGGCCACCCGGTTTAATGGCCCGGTCGGGCCGCACCGCGTCGCCGAAGCTGCGGTCATGGCGCTCGATGACTTCAAGCTCATAAAGAACATTGCCGGCGTCACCATCAATGATGTCGCCGTATCCGTTATAGCTGGCGCGATGCGCTATTACCTCGATGCCAAGGGCGAGCTGCCTGCGCAGTCGTTGATTGCCGGTATGCCGCTCAACCTCAATACGCGCGGTGTTGTCACCGAAGAAAACAACAACGTCGGCGCAATGCAAAGTGCGATCCATACCGATATTGCCGACCCGTTCGAGCGGTTGCGTAAGGTCAATGAGTCGCTCGCCCAGGCCAAGCATGCCAGTGAGTTGAGCCCCACGACACGGGTCTTGAATATTGCCGGTGAAGTCAGCCCCTGGCTGGCGCAGTCGATCGCGCGTACCTGGGAGAAAAACCATCTCTCGGCGCATCTGCCGATAAACATCTGTTCGACAATCTCGAATGTGCCCGGGCCAAACTTTCCGCTGTATTGTGCCGGCGCGCAGCTCATTCGTTACCACGGGCTCGGTCTGTTGACGCCGGGGGTTGGTACCTTCCACCTGGTGTTTAGTTGCAATGGCTTGATCACGATCACTTTCGTCGGCGATCGCGACATCGTGCCCGACCCCGAGTTCTACCGCGAGTGTCTTGACCGTTCATTTGCCGATACCCTGAAGGCGGCGAAAAAAATCGCCGCGCAGCAAGATGCGCCAGCGCAGAAGCCGAGCCCCGCAAAGCGCAAACCTGCGGCCCGAAAAGCGGCTGCCAAAAAGGCGGGCGCTAAAGCGGCAGATGCAACCGGCAAAAAGGTCGCGCGAAAAAAAGCGACAGCCGCGGGGGCAGCATCCAGCTGAGTTCGGCGTTGCCGAGCGACTAAAGCTGTGGACTTGCCAGCAGCATCGCTTTGAAGGCGCTGGCCGCGTTCGACAGCTGTCGCTCGCCGAGCTGGATCAGGCCCAGCCTTCGTTCCAGGTAAATATCTTCGACGTCGATAAGCTCGAGTGATTCTGTCATCGTGCGGGGCAGTACGCTCCAACCCAGTCCGACGCTGACGATCATTTTTATGGTTTCCAGGTAATTGGTGCGCATGCTGCACAGCAGGCCAAGGTCGCGCGCCGCAAATGCCTCGCTAACGATCCGCCCGGTATAAGTATTGTCGCCGGGCAATATCGCCTCCAGTTTTGCCAATTGTTCAAGGCTGACCCGATCCTGCAGGTGCAGGCTGTGGTCCGGGCTGCAGACAAAGGCCAGCGGGTCACGCCAGACCGGCGTCGTGGTAATGCCGTCGAGCGGCTCTGGTGCCAGCGTCACCGCGGCGATATCGATCTCGCCGCGTTCGACCAGGGCGTAGGCCTGCTCCGAATCGACAAAGCGAATATCAAAATTGACCTCGGGAAATTCGCCGGCGAATCGCTTGAGGACCGGCGGTAGCCGGTGCAGGCCGATATGGTGGCTGAACGCGATGGCCAGCCTGCCGCTGACTCGACCGCCGAGGTCGTCGATGGCTTTCCTGGCCTTGTCCAGGCTGTGGACGATCTCGCGGGCGTGGGGCAGTAGCGTGTTGCCCGCCTCAGTCAGCAGCACCTGCCTGCGAATACGATCAAACAGTGTTGCGCCCAGCTGGGATTCAAGCAGCGCGATGCGTTTGCTGACCGCCGGCTGGGTCAGGTGCAGCTGTTCAGCGGCTTTGGAGAACGAACGGTTATCAGCGACCGCGATGAAAGCGAGCAGGGATTGGGTGTCGAGCGACGCCATGGGCTGGTCTCCAGTGTGTGTATATATATTCTAATATGGAATGCTATTCATTAAAAATATGAATTTTATTTATTTTCTGACAGGCCCTATTATTCGCCCATAGCCGGGCTAGTCGCTGGACTGCCGGTGGTTACTATTTATCCGCTCACCGCAATCATCATGGGGGTATCACATGGCGGGCAAAACGCTGTACGACAAGCTCTGGGAGCAGCACCTGGTTCATGAGCGCGAGGATGGCACGGCGCTGATCTACATCGACCGGCACCTGATTCACGAGGTGACCTCGCCACAGGCCTTTGAGGGCCTGCGTATTGCTGGACGCAAGCCCTGGCGAGCGGCGGCCAATATTGCGACCCCTGACCATAACGTTCCCACCACGACGGCAGAGCGCAGTGCCGGACTCGAGGGGATTGACGATCAGGTGTCGCGTATCCAGATCAAGACCCTGGACGATAACTGCGATGAGCTGGGTATCACCGAATTCAAGATCAACGACGAGCGGCAGGGTATTGTTCACGTCGTGGGCCCTGAGCAGGGTGCCACCTTGCCCGGTATGACCGTGGTCTGTGGCGACTCCCACACCTCGACGCATGGCGCACTGGGCGCATTGGCGCATGGCATCGGCACCTCTGAGGTTGAGCACGTGCTGGCGACCCAGACGCTGATGCAGCGCAAGATGAAAAACATGCTGGTCAGGGTGAACGGCAAGCTCCGCCGTGGCGTTACCGCCAAGGATATGGTGCTGGCGATTATCGGCAAAATCGGCACCGCCGGTGGCACCGGCTACGCGATCGAGTTTGGTGGAGAAGCGGTGCGCGAGCTGTCGGTTGAAGGCCGTATGACGGTATGCAACATGGCGATTGAAGCGGGCGCGCGCGCAGGCATGATCGCGGTTGATCAAAAGACGATTGACTACTGCCAGGGTCGGCCCATGGCGCCCACGGGCGAAAACTGGGAGCGGGCGGTCGAGGCCTGGCGAGACCTGGTCAGCGATAACGATGCGCAGTTCGACAAGATCGTTGAGCTTGAGGCGGCCGATATCGCGCCACAGGTGACCTGGGGCACATCGCCCGAAATGGTTGTGTCTATCCTTGAGCGTGTGCCTGACCCGGCTGATGAGGCTGACCCAACACGCCGCGACTCTATTGAGCTTGCGCTGAAGTATATGGGTCTCGAAGGCGGCCAGTCGGTGAAGGACATCAAGCTCGATAAGGTGTTTATTGGTTCGTGCACAAACTCCCGCATAGAGGATTTGCGCGCGGCAGCCGAGGTGGTCAAGGGCCAGCGTGTCGCCGACAGCATCAAGTTAGCGATGGTGGTGCCCGGGTCGGGACTGGTCCAGCGGCAAGCCGAGAGCGAGGGCCTGCACGAGGTGTTTACCGCGGCGGGTTTCGAGTGGCGTGAGCCTGGCTGTTCCATGTGCCTGGCGATGAATGCCGACAAGCTCGATGCCGGTGAGCACTGTGCGTCAACGTCCAACCGCAATTTTGAAGGGCGCCAGGGTTTTGGTGGTCGCTCGCACCTGGTCAGCCCTGCAATGGCGGCCGCTGCGGCGATAGCCGGTAAATTTGTCGATGTACGCGAGATGGGAGAGCTTTAATCATGCAGGCATTTAACCAACACCAGGGCGTGGTCTTGCCGATAGATCGTGCCAACGTCGATACCGACATGATCATACCCAAGCAGTTCCTGAAGTCGATCAAGCGTACCGGCTTTGGCCCCTACCTGTTCGACGAGTTGCGCTATCTTGATCGCGGTGAACCCGATGCCGATTGCAGCGTGCGGCCCCTGAATGAGGAGTTCGTTGTCAACCAGCGGCGTTACGCCGGCGCCAGTATTCTGCTGGCACGGCAGAACTTCGGCTGTGGTTCATCTCGCGAGCATGCGCCGTGGGCGCTGGAAGACTTCGGTATTCGCGTACTGATTGCGCCGAGTTTCGCCGATATCTTTTTCAACAACTGCTTCAAGAACGGCATATTGCCGATCGAGCTCGACGAGCAGACGGTCAATGACCTGTTTGATGCGGTTTATGCCAACGAAGGCTACAGCCTGGCAGTTGACCTGGAAACCCAGAAGGTCTCACTGCCCGATGGGACGACAATCGGTTTTGAGGTTGACAGTTTTCGCAAGCACTGCCTGCTCAACGGCCTTGATGATATCGGCCTGACGCTGGAGCAGGCGGACAAAATCCGCAGTTTTGAAAGCCAGCACCGTGAGCGTGCGCCCTGGTTATTTAGCTAGGCGCTCGCAAGGGGAGAGAAGCACTAATGAGTAAGACATACGATGTCGCAGTCATGGGCGCCACCGGAGCGGTGGGTGAGGCCATGATCGAGATCCTCGAGCAGCGAGAGTTTCCGGTGGGCACGCTGTACCCGCTGGCGAGCGAGCGCTCTGCAGGTAAGGTCATCCAGTTCAGGGGCAAGTCATGCCGGGTGCAAAACCTGGTGGACTTCGACTTTGCCAAAGCCCAGATCGGACTGTTTTCTGCTGGCGCGTCGCTGTCAAAAGAGTACGCGCCGATAGCAGCTGAAGCCGGCTGTGTAGTGATCGACAATACCTCGCAGTTTCGCTACGACGATGATATTCCGCTGATCGTGCCTGAGGTGAATGCTGACGCGCTGCCCGGCTTTCGCAAACACAATATCATCGCCAACCCGAACTGTTCGACGATCCAGATGCTGGTGGCCCTGAAGCCGATCTACGATGCGGTCGGTATCAAGCGCATTAACGTGGCGACCTACCAGGCCGTTTCGGGCACCGGCAAGGATGCGATTGAAGAGTTGGCCGGCCAGACGGCCCGGCTACTTAATGGCCAGCCTGTCGAGCAGAAAGTCTACCCGAAGCAGATTGCGTTCAATGCCTTGCCGCACATCGATAGCTTCCAGGACAACGGCTATACCCGCGAAGAAATGAAGATGGTCTGGGAAACCCAGAAAATCTTCGATGATGCGCAAATAACAGTCAACCCGA
The DNA here is from genome assembly GCA_965216795.1 of Pseudomonadales bacterium. GTDB lineage: Bacteria > Pseudomonadota > Gammaproteobacteria > Pseudomonadales > UBA7434 > UBA7434. The sequence goes on from OZ244196.1 coordinate 266,351, forward strand.
CCTGTGTGAGGATCCCGGTCTTCTTTGGACACTCCGAGGCAGTCCATATCGAGACGGGCAGTCCCATCAGCGCGGCGCAGGCGCGCGAGTTGCTGGCGGCTGCGCCTGGTGTAGAAGTGATCGATGAGCATGTCGATGGCGGTTATCCAACCGCTGTCAGTGACGCCGCGGGCAATGATGCAACCTACGTGGGCAGGATTCGCGAGGACATCTCGCATCCGCGCGGACTGAATATGTGGATTGTGTCGGATAATGTGCGCAAAGGTGCAGCATTAAACAGTGTGCAGATCGCTGAAATCTTGATAAAACATCATATATAACCAATACTTTTCTTGATGTAGTCGGCTTCGTTGAGCAAACTGTGCGCAGCGTCACAGTTTGCCGGGCGGCATCCCGCGAGTCGTTCCTGACCGAAAAGTACTGCCAAGTTGCCCGTCAGCGCAAGGCGCGCCCGGGCCCTGGGGATTGTATATGAAATCAAAGTTAGCTATTGCTGTTGCCCTGGCCAGCGCGTTGCACACAAGTGCCGCGTTTTCTCTCGGGCTGGGTGACATAGACGTCGAGTCCAATGTGAACGAGCGGCTCGAAGCGCAAATTCCCCTGACGAATGCCGGTCGGCTCGACGCCTCGCAAATTCTGGTGAGCCTTGCATCGGGAGCAGATTTCGCCCGTGCGGGTGTCGCCAGGGACTATTTTCTTACCAGCCTCGACTTTGAAGTGACTCGCGGTGCCGGCGGCCCGGTATTGAAAGTCAGCTCACCCGATGTCGTGCGCGAACCCTACCTGAACTTCCTGGTTGAAGTGCGCTGGCCGAACGGCCGCCTGGTTCGCGAGTATACGGTGCTGCTTGATTTGCCCACCTATTCAGCAGCGCCGGTGCGCGCCATCGCGCCCGCGCAGCCAGTGGGTAATGATGATGGTCGCGGTAGTCGCAGTGTCCAGCGGGCACCGGTTGCCAGTGCAGCACCTGCGCCACGCGCTGCACCTTCACAACCGGCCAGTCGTGCATCGAACAATGTCCCCGCGCCACGTGCGCTGGATGGCCAGTCGGTCACGGTACAGGCCAACGATACCCTGTGGGATATCGCGCGGAGTATCCGGCCTGCCGATGCAAGTATTAACCAGACCATGGTGGCCCTGCAGCAACTCAACCCCGAGGCCTTTATTAACGGCAATATCAACCTGCTGAAAAAAGGCGCGGTGTTGCGCCTGCCTGCAGACAGTGATGTAGCTGCAGTCGGCGCACTGGCGGCGCGCCAGTCGGTTGGCGCGCAGACCCAGGACTGGCGTTCCGGCAATCCTGCCGCGGTGGATGCACGACCAGCGCCAGCGGTGCCCGAAGCACCCGCTAGCCAGAGTGGACACCTGCAGCTGTCGGCCGCCGATACGGCGCAGAGCAGCTCTGACAGCGCCAGTGGTAGCGCTCCTGAGGCTGCGGCTGACGCAAGTGCTGCGGCCAGTGCCGGCAATGCAGTGCAGCAGGCAGAGATCAATCGACTGCGTAACGAGCTGGCGATAAGCCTTGAGAACCTCGACAAGTCAGCGGTTGAAAACGAAGAGATGGAGCAGCGACTGGATACGGTCGAGTCGCAACTGAGTGATCTTGAAGCGCTGGTTACGCTTAAGGACCGGGAGCTCGAGTCGATGCGCAACGCGCTGGAGCTGCGTCGGGCGGAACTGGAATCTGCAGAGGAGGCCGGCCAGCTTGCTGCTGAAACAGCACAGGCCGATGTTGCCGATGCCGCCGGCCAGGTCGTCGACAGCGACGCGCTGGCGTCTGCAGCGGTGACTGCGCCTGAGGCTGAGGCTGAAATCGCAGCGCAGGCTGGGGAGCCTGCCACCGCAGCCGCAGAACAAGCGACTGAGGCAGAGGCTGAACAGAATATACTGGCTTCGATTGCCAGCGCGCTGTCGATCAGTGTTGAAGCGGTCATTGGCGCTGCCATTGGTTTGCTGGCACTGATCGTCGCCGCCATCATGTGGCTGGTAGGCCGACGCCAGGATGAATACCAGGCCAGCGTGTTTGAACCCGAGCCTGCAATGGAGCCGGCTGTAGCGGCGGTCGAAACCGACGTGGCTGTTGATGAACCAGTTGCCGAGCCAGAGGCTGCGAGCGCAGCGCCGGAAGAGGTGGTGCCCGAGCAACCTGTAGCGCAGGCGCCTGTTGAACCTGCCGATGATGTCGAGCCTGCAGCAGCACCTGTCGGCGAGGATAGCGACGAGCATGATCCGCTGGCGGAGGCTGATATCTACCTTGCCTACGGTCGCCATGAGCAGGCGCTGGAAATGCTTGGCGCTGCGATCGCTGCAGACGGCGGCAATCGCGAGCTGCGCCTGAAACTGCTTGAAGTACATGTCGATGCTGGCAACCAGGATGGTTTCCGCAGCGCCTGTGCAGAACTGCTGGAGCAGGATCCTGCTGCCAGTGAAGCGGCTGACGCGCTGCTGGCGGGCGTGAGCGATGCGAGCCAGTGGTGGCCCCAGGGTACCGTTAGCGCGCCGGCGGATGATTTCCTCGAAAGCTACAGTGAATCGTCTGACGAGCTGTTGGGTGAAGTCGAGATCGAGCCCGATCCGCCGCTTTACAGCGATGATGAACTCAAGGCCTTGGCCGAGACATCCGATGTTAGCGATGCCGATCTTGGCCTTGACCTGGATCTTGACAGTGATGAAGCTGCGGGCAGTACCGGTGACTCGGGCGAAGGCGATGTGGGCTTGCAGCTGGCTTACGATGCCGATGCCAGCGATGCAGGGACTGCGGCCAGCAGTGAGGACGAAGTCAGCACCAAGCTTGACCTGGCCCGCGCCTATATCGATATGGGCGATGTTGATGGCGCCCGCGAAATCCTTGACGAAGTGCTCGAGGAGGGCAGTGCCGAACAGCGCGAGCAGGCCAATTCCATGTTGTCGCGCATTGCCTGATCACTGCGGTGCAGGGCTTGCACCTGCGCTCGACAGTCAATACGATAAAAAGCACCCGCTACAGGGTGCTTTTTTTTTGCCAGTAAATGCTCCAGGCAGCTAACAACGCGAGTGCGCAGTGACCAACGACTACCAGCAGGACAGGCAACAGGCGGCGTTGCGCAACCAGTCGAATGAACAACGCATTGCGTTGGGTATCGAGTACAACGGCCAGCAGTTTCACGGCTGGCAACGCCAGGCCAGCCCCTCAGTCGCTACGGTGCAGTCGGCAGTGGAGGCGGCGGTTGCCAGCGTGGCCGACCAGCCCGTCGCCCTGCAGTGTGCGGGCCGTACCGATGCCGGTGTTCACGGGCTTGGCCAGGTCGCGCACTTCGATGTCGCTGTCGATCGGGGTGAGCGCGCCTGGGTGCACGGTGTGAACAGCCATTTACCCGCCGCGGTGCGCGTGGTCTGGGCGCGCGCGGTCGATCCGGCGTTCCATGCGCGTTACAGCGCGACGGCGCGACGCTACCAGTACTGGATCGACAACAGCGCAGTGCCGCCCGCGGTGTTCGCAGGGCAGCTCACACATTTTCCCCACGCGCTCAACGCGCAGCTCATGCACGATGAGGCGCAATGCCTGCTGGGCGAACAGGATTTCTCTGCGTTTCGTGCCGCCGCCTGCCAGTCGCGCACGGCGATGCGCGATGTGCACAGGCTCAGCGTCACCCGGTGGGGCCAGCGCCTTTGCATCGATATCACAGCGAATGCCTTTTTACTGCATATGGTGCGCAATATCAGTGGCGCACTGCTCGAGATCGGGGCGGGCAGGCGCGAGCGCGGCTGGCTGGCGCAGCTGCTGGCATCGGGCGATCGGCGCCAGGCGCCTGCCACGGCAAGACCCGATGGCCTCTATCTGCACAGCGTCAGTTACCCCGATCACTTCGGCCTGCCCCAGGCGCCGCGCGCGCTGTTTGCCGGGCCGGTCGATTAAACGGGGCGCCGCTCCGGCCTTTTGTCGGGTAAGATTTCGGCAGTAAGGGCAGGGCGCATCTGGTACACTTTCGCCCCTGTGGCCCGGCATCACGCCGGCGGCCAGAATCGTCGAGTAAGACAACTATCCCATGTCGCGCACGCGCATCAAGATCTGTGGTTTGCGCCACATTGACCAGCTGGCTGCGGTTGTCGCTGCTGGTGCAGACGCCGTGGGGCTGGTGTTCTATGCCGCCAGCCCGCGCGCGGTCGACCTGCAACAGGCCTCGCAGCTGGTGCGTTCGTTGCCGCCTTTTGTCACGCCAGTGGGCCTCTTTGTCGATGCCAGCGTACAAGAGGTAGAGCAGACGCTGGCGGTCGTGCCGCTGGGCCTGCTGCAGTTCCACGGCGATGAGCCGGCTGAGTACTGCAGTGGCTTTGGTCTGCCCTATATCAAGGCGATCAAAATCGCGATTGACGGCGATGCCGAGCAGGCCGCTCGCCAGTGCAATGAGGCGATCGAGAGCCACCCTGACGCCCAGGGCTTCCTGCTCGACAGCGCGGTGGTCGGTACCGCAGGCGGGACCGGCAGGGCCTTCGACTGGCAGCAGGTGCCCTCCGAGCACTGGCGGCGGGTAATCCTGGCCGGCGGGCTGGATGCTGGCAATGTCGCCGGTGCCATCGCGCAGTATCGGCCCTATGCGGTCGACGTCAGTTCAGGTGTCGAATCTGTGCCCGGTGAAAAAGATGCGGGCAAGGTCCGCGAGTTTGTAGAGGCCGTGCGTCGTGCTGATGCGCGGTAGACGATTGAGATAAATGCATGACCCAGGAACATTCCCAACCCCCTGTTGACTACAGCGCCGTGCCCGACGAGCGCGGGCGCTTCGGCGACTATGGCGGCCGCTTTGTTGCCGAGACGCTGATCAGTGCGCTCGACGAACTTGAACAGGCCTATGCCTCGCTCAAGGACGACCCCGCGTTTATTGCGCAGTTCGATCATGACCTTGCACACTATGTCGGTCGCCCATCGCCGGTTTACCACGCCGAGCGCTGGAGCCAGCAGCTGGGCGGGGCGCAGATCTACCTCAAGCGCGAAGACCTCAATCACACCGGTGCCCACAAGGTCAACAATACGATCGGCCAGGCGCTACTTGCCAGGCACATGGGCAAGCCCAGGGTCATCGCGGAAACCGGGGCCGGCCAGCACGGCGTCGCCAGCGCTACCGTCGCCGCCAGGCTGGGCCTTGAGTGCGTGGTGTATATGGGCGAAGAGGATGTGCATCGGCAGTCGCTGAATGTCTACCGAATGAAACTGCTCGGTGCCCAGGTGGTACCGGTCACCTCCGGCAGTCGCACGCTGAAGGATGCGATGAACGAGGCGCTGCGCGACTGGGTAACTAACGTCGATGACACCTTTTACATTATTGGCACGGTCGCAGGCCCTGCGCCTTACCCGCAACTGGTCAGGGACTTCCAATGCGTTATCGGCCGCGAGGCACGCGAGCAAATGCAGGCCTTTGGCGGTCTGCCCGATGCGCTGGTGGCCTGCGTCGGCGGTGGTTCGAACGCAATTGGCCTGTTTCACCCCTTCCTTGAAGACAGCAGTGTGGCGATGTACGGTGTTGAAGCCGGCGGTTTCGGGCTTGAGACGGGCAAGCATGCTGCGCCGCTCAATGACGGCAAGCCGGGGGTGCTGCACGGCAACCGCACCTACCTGATGGAGGACGACGCGGGGCAAATTATTGAGACGCATTCGATTTCCGCAGGCCTTGATTACCCGGGTGTTGGCCCTGAGCACTCCTGGTTAAAAGACATCGGCCGCGTGAACTATGTGGCGGTAACCGATGATGAGGCCATGGATGCGTTTCGCGCACTGACACGGATCGAGGGCATTATGCCGGCGCTAGAGACCAGTCATGCACTGGCCTATGCGGCCAAGCTGGCGCCGACCATGCGTACGGACCAGTCGATCCTGGTCAACCTGTCGGGCCGCGGTGACAAGGATATTCTCACCGTCGCCGAGATCGACGGGATTTCAGTCTGATGAGCAGGGTCGTGGACAGGTTCGCAGGCCGGTTCGCAGGAGTGTGGCGATGAGTCGAATTGCATCACGAATGGCGCAGCTGGCCGCGGCCGGTCGCAAGGCGGTCGTGCCTTATATTGTCGCTGGTGATCCCTGGCCAGAGGTGACGGTGCCTGCCCTGCATGCCATGGTCGAGGCGGGCGCTGATGTGCTGGAGCTGGGTGTGCCGTTTTCCGACCCGATGGCCGAGGGGCCCGCGATCCAGATTGGCCACGAAAGAGCCTTGCGCCAGAGCACGCGCCTGCAGGATGTGCTCGACATGGTCGCCCGGTTTCGTGAATCCGATACACAGACGCCCGTTGTCCTGATGGGCTACGCAAACCCGATTGAAGTGATGGGTGCCGATGCCTTTGCTGCGGCGGCGGCCGAGGCGGGCGTCGATGGCGTGTTGACCGTCGACCTGCCCCCCGAGGAGGCCGGCCCGCTCAATACCGCGCTCAAGCACCACGATATGGATTGTATATTCCTGATTGCGCCGACTACGACGGGCGACAGGAGCAAGCACATCCTCGATGCTGCAACGGGCTATGTCTACTACGTGTCGCTCAAGGGCGTTACCGGGGCAGGCCATCTCGATGCGGCTGCGGTGGCGAACCGGATTGAGGGGCTGAAAAGCCGCACCACCTTGCCGGTCTGTGTGGGTTTTGGCATCAAGGATGCACAGTCGGCTGCGCTTGTAGCGCGCAGCGCGGACGGCGTGGTCGTTGGCAGTGTGCTGGTCAATGCGATGGGCGAATGTGCGGGAATGGCGGATCGAGATGACGACGCGTTAAGTCGCGAATTGCCAGCGGGGGAGCGTGCTACTATCGGCGCTGTGATTAACCAGCGTCTGGCCGACATCGTGCGTGACATCGATGCCGGGGCAAATGCATAGTTCGCCGTACATGAGTGAGTAGTCGTTATGAGTTGGCTCGACAAGATCAAACCCTCTTTCGTCACCAAGCAGGATGATGAACAGCAGCGCGGCTCCACGGTGCCCGAGGGGCTGTGGCACAAGTGCGTTCGCTGTGATGCGGTGCTGTATCGGCCCGAGCTCGAGCGCAATCTCGATGTCTGTCCAAAGTGTGGCCACCACATGCGCATCGATGCACGCCGGCGCCTGGATATCTTCCTCGATGAGCAGGGTCGTGAAGAAATAGCGACCGAAGTCGAGCCGGTTGATCGCCTGAAATTTCGTGACGTCAAAAAATACAAGGACAGATTGTCGCAGGCACAGAAGTCCAGTGGCGAAAAAGACGCCCTGGTGGCGATGGCCGGTGAGCTCGAAGGGCGGCCCGTTGTCGCGGCGGCGTTTGCGTTCAGCTTTCACGGCGGGTCAATGGGTTATGCCGTTGGCGAAAAGTTTACCCGGGCAGCACAGTTGGCCCTGGCTGAACGTCGCCCGCTCATCTGTTTTTCAGCCACGGGTGGCGCGCGCATGCAGGAGGCGCTGATTTCCCTGATGCAGATGGCCAAGACCAGCGCTGTGCTCGAGCGTATGAAGCAGGCTTCCATTCCCTATGTGTCGGTCATGACCGACCCGGTCTACGGTGGCGTGTCTGCGAGTCTTGCCATGCTGGGCGATATCAATATCGCCGAGCCCAATGCGCGGGCGGGCTTTGCCGGCCCCAACATTATTGAGCAAACAATTCGCCAAAAACTGCCCAAGGGTTTCCAGCGCAGCGAGTTCCTGCTGGAGCGCGGCGCCATCGACATGATTGTCGAGCGAGAGCAAATGCGGCCCATCGTCTCGCGCTTGCTCGGCAAACTTGTGGGTGATGCGCCCGCTGCTGTCAGCGAGCCGGCAGCAGCGCCCGAGGCGCTCGATGATGAGCCCGGCCCTGTGGAAGAGAGCGAAGCACGCGACTGAGCCGACCGGCGCAGTGCCCGATAACCTGTCTGACAGCGCGCAGCAAGCCGAGCGTTTTTCCACGCTCGAGGACTGGCTTGCCTGGCTGGAGCGCCATCACCCCAAAGCCATAGAGCTGGGCCTTGAGCGCGTCAATCGCGTTGCCGGCGCCCTGGGTATCCTGCCGTTTCATACCCCGGTGGTGACGGTGGCAGGCACCAATGGCAAAGGCAGCACCATCGCCGCACTGTCGGCTGTACTGAGCCAGTCTGGCAACGCTGCCCGTACCCGCCTGGGTATTTATACCTCGCCCCATCTGTTGGAATTTAATGAGCGCATTGTCATCGCCGGTGAACCTGCGTCAGACGCACAACTGCTTGCCGCCTTTGAAGAGGTCAACCTGGCGCGTTATGCCGCCGGCGAGCAGCCGGTATCGCTGACTTACTTTGAGTTTACGACGCTGGCTGCGCTGCTGCTCTTTGCACGCGCCGACCTGGATTATGTGCTGTTGGAAGTCGGCCTGGGCGGCCGCCTCGACGCGGTCAATATTGTCGATGCCGATGTGGCTGTTATCACCCAGGTTGCGATGGATCATGAGGCCTGGCTGGGCGATACGCGCGAAAAAATTGGCGCCGAGAAAGCCGGTATCCTGCGCCCGGGCCAGCGGGTAGTGCTCGCTGAGCCTGAGCCGCCCGCCTCGGTGATGGCGCGTGCGCAGCAACTGGGTTGTGAGGTGTACGTGGCCACGCCTTCTACCCAGGGAGCGGGCCAGCACGGTTTGACGATAACCGGTGATGAGGTGCGCTGGGAGGGCAGTGGTCCCGGCGGTGAGCCGCTGCGGCGTGACAGCCTGCCTGCGCCAGTTATTGCCGCCGCCAATCTCAGTGCAGCGCTGCAGGCTGCGGCGTTGCTGACGCCATTGCCCGCTGCTGCGCGGCTGGCGGACATACTCGACGATGTCCGTCCGCCAGGCAGGCTCAGCCATTTGCGTTATCGCTCGCGCGACTGCGTACTCGATGTTGCACACAACCCCGCCGCGGTGCGACGCCTGGCAGAGCACCTGCGCGGCGGTGAGGCGTCCTCGCGCTGGCACCTGGTGTTTGCCGTTATGGCAGACAAGGATATCGCCGGTATGCTGGCTGAATTGGGCGAGTGTGACGCTCGCTGGTACCTGCCCGCGCTCAGTGACGTTGAGCGCGCCTGTGACCCTGCCACGCTGGCCGCGCTGCTGCCAGCCGGTAGCGTCGCCTGCGGTGGCGGGACTGTGGCAGAATCACTCGATCAAGCGGTTCACAACGCGGCCCATAGCGATAAAATAATCGTTTTCGGATCGTTCTTTCTGGTGGCTGAAGCCTTGCAGCATCTGGGGTACACAGGTTGATCGCCGGCGTGGGCGCGCGGTCGCAGGTTGGTACGGTCGTGGCGCAGGATAATCGTCTGGCTGTGGTGCGCGTGCGATGACCGATGAACTCAAGCAGCGCCTGGTAGGCGCTGGCGTATTGTTGATCCTGGCAGGGTTGCTGTGGCCAATCCTGTTCGATTTTGACCAGACCCTGGTGTCTGAGCCCCCAGCGAGCCTGATTCCCGCCCAGCCCGAGCTGGCCCGGCCCCAGCTGGCTCGTGCCGAGCCTGGCGAACTTGCGCCGGAGCCGGCCCAGGTCGCTGACCCGCCCGAACCCCAGCCGATGGTCGTTGCCCCGGTCGAGCCCGACCAGCGGCAGGCAGCATTGCTGGCCGACGCGCCCGAGCCGCCTGCGGTTGGCGAAGCGGATGCCGCCCAGCCCGATCGCGAGCAGCGACCGCAGCTGGATGCGTCCGGTGTTCCGGTCGCCTATGTCGTGCAGTTGGGTACCTTCAGTCGCTGGGAAAATGCAGACAGCCTGCGCGCCAGGGTCGCTGATGGTGACTACAAGGTGTTCCTGCGGCCGGCGGCAAAAGATCGTGGTGGGCCCTATGTCGTGCTCGCCGGGCCGGTAATGACCTATGCCAGGGCCGAACAGATCAAGCGTGATGTGATCACCGAGCACGGTCTGAGCGATGCCTTTCTCAAGCGATTCAGACCCCAGTCATGACCGGTGTTGACTGGCTGATTGTGCTCGTCCTTGGGCTATCGGGCCTGGTCAGCCTGTGGCGGGGATTTGTCCGCGAAGCCATTTCCCTGCTGGTCTGGGTCAGCGCCTTTGTTATTTCAATCCGCTTCAGCCCGCAACTTGCCGTGCTGCTCGAGGGGGTCGCCGATGCGGAAGTCATCCGCATGATGCTTGCCTTTGTCATCCTGTTTGCAGCGACGCTGGTGGTTGGCGCCATCGTCAATGCGCTGATGGCCTCACTGTTAAAAGTCACTGGCCTGTCGGTTGCCGATCGCGTGCTGGGTGTCGCCTTTGGTGTGCTGCGGGGCGGAATCGTTGTGCTGGCGCTGTTGATTCTGCTGCCGCCGCTGCTCGATCTTGACCAGACGCAATGGTGGCAGCAGTCGCTGCTGATCCCGCAGTTCCTGCTGCTCGAGGGCTGGGCAATCGATACCTTCAGCGATTTGTCGGCCTGGCGGGGGCGATTACTCGGGGGTTGATGGACTCCGGCGCGCGGTGGCCCTAAACTGTGCGCTGGGCCTTGCGCCCTGGCGGTGGATACCGGTCAGCGGCGCGCATTCAAATGAGCAATGACTACAAATGATTGAATTGAGAGGGCCAGTGTCGTGTGCGGAGTAGTTGGTCTGGTGGCGAAGTCACCGGTCAATCAGTCGATCTATGATGCGCTGACGGTACTGCAGCATCGTGGCCAGGACGCCGCGGGCATGATGACCTTTGGCGACGGTCGGTTTAACCAGCGCAAGGGCAATGGCCTGGTGCGCGATGTCTTCCAGCAGCACCACATGGAGCGACTCAGTGGTGAAATCGGTATTGGCCACTGTCGCTATCCCACCGCGGGAAGCTCCAGTCCAGCGCTCGCTCAGCCGTTCTATGTGAACACCCCGTACGGCATTGCGCTGGCGCATAACGGCAACCTGACCAACACCCAATCGTTGATGCGTGAAGTATTCCAGGCCGACCTGCGTCATATCAACACCGATTCAGACTCCGAGGTCATGCTCAATATTTTTGCACACGAGCTGCAAAAGCAGGGCAAGCTACGGCCGGCGCCGGAGGATATATTTGCTGCGGTCGAGGCGGTGCACCGACGCTGCTCCGGCGGGTACGCGGTCGTCGCGATGATTGCCAGTTATGGCGTGGTGGGCTTTCGCGATCCACACGGCATTCGTCCGCTGGTCTATGGCAAGCGGGCGACGGCAAATGGCACGGAATACATGATCGCCTCGGAGAGCGTCGCACTGGACGTGCTGGGTTTTGAGCGTATCGATGATGTGCGGCCAGGCCAGGCGGTTTATGTCGATGGCGAAGGCCAACTGCATGTCTACGACAGTGCCACCAAGGCCGAGCATTCGCCCTGTATCTTCGAGCACGTCTACTTCGCCAGGCCTGACTCGATTATCGATGACATTTCAGTGTACAAGGCCCGTTTGCGAATGGGCGAAAAACTGGCTGACAAGATCCTGCGCCTGCGGCCCCAACACGACATCGATGTCGTGGTACCGGTGCCCGATACCAGTCGGGTGTCGGCACAGGTATTGGCCTATCGGCTCGATGTGAAGTTCCGTGAGGGCCTGATCAAGAATCGCTATATCGGCAGGACCTTCATCATGCCCGGGCAGGGCGTTCGGCAAAAGTCGGTGCGGCAAAAGCTCAATGCGATAGAGCTCGAATTCAAGGGCAAGAACGTGCTGCTGGTCGATGACTCCATTGTGCGTGGCACCACCTGTAACGAGATCATCCAGATGGCGCGGGATGCGGGCGCCCGGTCGGTGTATTTTGCATCGGCTGCGCCGGCAGTGCGGTATCCCAACGTCTACGGTATCGACATGCCTTCTGCCAGTGAGCTGATTGCCCACGGCAAAACCGACGAGGAGGTCTGTAACCTCATCGGCGCAGACTGGCTGGTCTACCAGGATATCGATGACCTGGTCGACTGCGCCCGCGAGGGCAACCCTGGCATCGCCCGCTTTGACTGCTCGGTGTTCGACGGCAACTACGTCACCGGTGATGTCGATGCCGAGTATCTCGATGCGCTGCACCAGCGTCGCAACGATGCGAGCAAGCTGCAGCTCGAGCTCAGCCTGCAATCGTTCAAGCATGAGTCGGCGGTAGTCGATTTGTACAATGACGCCTCCTGAGGCCAGGTACTGATGTCAGCGCCCGACGATCCCAACGCCAGTCTTGACCCGCGCACACTCGCCGTGCGGGCCGGCACGATGCGTTCGGAATTTGGCGAGCATAGCGAAGCGCTGTACCTGACATCCAGCTACGTTTTCGAAGACTGTGCCCAGGCCGCGGCGCGCTTTGCCGGTGAAGAGCCTGGCGTCGTTTACTCGCGCTATACCAACCCGACCGTTTCGATGTTTGAGCAGCGGCTGGCCGCACTGGAGAACGCCGAAGACAGCATCGCGACCGCCTCGGGCATGGGCGCAATTCTCAGCCTGTTCCTGGGCCATTTGCGCAGCGGCGATCACCTGGTCTGCTCGCGCGATGTGTTTGGGTCCACGGTGTCGCTGGTCAACAACTACCTGCTCAAGTTTGGTATCGAAGTGAGCTTCGTGCCCCTTGCCCGGGTCGAGGACTGGCGCGCGGCCATGCGCCCCAATACCCGCTTGCTGTTTGCAGAGAGCCCCTCGAACCCGCTGAATGAAATCGCCGATATCGCGGCGCTGGCCGAGCTGGCGCGCAGCAAACAGGCGCTGCTGGCGGTCGACAATTGCTTTTGTACGCCGGCGCTGCAGCAGCCGCTGACGCACGGCGCCGATCTGGTCGTCCACTCGGCCACGAAATTCATCGATGGGCAGGGCCGCTGCCTGGGCGGTGCGGTGCTGGGTAGCGCCGAGCTGGTTGAGCCCATTCGCGGTCTGGTGCGAGCCGGTGGAACCAGCATGAGCCCGTTCAACGCCTGGGTATTTCTCAAGGGGCTCGAGACGCTTTCACTGCGGATGGAAGCGCATTGCGCCAATGCCATGAATCTTGCCCGGTGGCTGGAACAGCAGGACTGGGTACAGCGGGTTTACTATGCGGGCCTGGCCGCCCATCCGGGCCATGCGCTCGCGGCGCGCCAGCAAAGCCGGTTTGGCGGGGTGCTCGCCTTTGAAGTCGTCGGCGACCGGGCTGCCGCCTGGCGTTTTATCGACGCAACGCAGATGCTGTCACTGACCGCCAACCTTGGCGATGCGAAGACCACGATTGTGCATCCCGCGACCACCACGCATGGACGCCTGAGCGATGCCGAGCGGGCCGAGGCGGGTATTTCCGACCAGCTGGTGCGTGTAGCCGCAGGACTCGAGGCGCTTGAGGACATTCAGGCCGACCTGCTCAGGGGCGCCGCAGCGCTGTAGCTGCACCTGCCGGAATGCGGCTTGTGCCCGTTTTCGGGGCGAATCCCGGCTATACTCAATAACTTACCTGCTTGTTAACGCTACCGGGGGCGTTGTTAGCCGACGCTGCGCATGGCCAAAAATTCTACAACTGCATCGACACCGCGAATTGATCGCCAGCCCTCGGTCGACCGTCTTGAGGACGCCCTCGAGGCACTGGGCACCGTTGTGCTCGGCAAGCCACACCAGCTCAGGCTGGCGATGTGCTGCCTGCTCTCGCGCGGTCACCTGCTGATCGAAGACCTGCCCGGCATGGGCAAGACCACGCTCTCGCATGCGCTTGGCCAGGTTCTTGGCCTGGACTACCAGCGCCTGCAGTTCACCAGCGACCTGCTGCCTGCCGATGTGCTGGGCGCTTCCGTTTTCGACAGTACAGCGGCCAGCTTCAAGTTTGTCCCCGGGCCGGTCTTTACCCAGTTGTTGCTTGCCGATGAAATCAACCGCGCGACGCCGAAAACACAAAGTGCATTGCTCGAGGCGATGGAAGAGCGCCAGGTGACGGTCGATGGCCAGACACTGCCGCTGCCCGAGCCGTTTTTCGTTATCGCAACCCAGAACCCCCAGTCGCAGTCGGGCACCTATCCGCTGCCGGAGTCGCAGCTGGATCGCTTCCTGATGCGCATCGAGCTGGGTTATCCCGACAGTGCTGCCGAGCGTGAAATGCTCAAGACGGGCACGGGTCGCACCAGGCTGGCCGAACTGGCCCAGTGTCTGTCGCTTGAAGACCTGTTGGCGCTGCAGGCGCAGGTAGAGCAGGTCAAAGCGTCGGAGGCGCTGCTCGACTATGTCCAGCGATTGGCGGATTATTCGCGCACTGCCGCCGATTTTGCCTATGGTTTGTCACCGCGTGCGACACTCGCTCTACTGCAGGCGGCCAAGGCCTGGGCGATGATGCAGCGCCGCGGTCACGCCATTCCAGAAGACGTGCAGACGGTGCTCCCGGCGATTGCCAGCCATCGCCTGGCCTCGACGGGCGGCATCCTCGGCGCAGGGCAGGCGCTGGTCGCGCAGATGCTCGAAGCGGTCGACGTCGTCTAGCAACCCGCTGCCCTGGCATCAGCGAGTTATCCGCCTTGGCTCCTGACTCTTCCCATATTTCCGAGCGCCTTCGGGCTGATGCGCCACGCGACCGGCGCAGGACTACGCGCCGGGTGCCGTTTCACTGGCGGCAGCGCTGGCGCCAATGGCTCGACAGGCGCGTGCCACCGGCGCGAGAGATTACTCTCACGCAGCGCAGTGTTTTTATTTTTCCTACCCGCGCGGGGTTTGGCTTTATTACCTTCCTGGCCTTGCTGTTGCTCGTGGCGATCAACTTCGAGAACAGCGCCGTCTATGCGCTAACGTTTTTACTATCGGGCATGCTGGTCGTGTCCATCTTGCATACCTATAGCAACCTTGCCGGACTCACGGTCACCGCAGCGCATGCTGAGCCAACCTTTGCGGGCCTCGACGCGACCTTCAACCTGGTGTTATCCCGGGCGCACAATCGCCGCTACCATGGCCTGCAGTTGTCCTGGCAGGGTGGTGCGGTGGTTTGGGCAAGCCTGGCCGAGCAGAACGAGCTGTGGTTGGCGCTGCCGTTTCGCACCGGGCCGCGCGGCTATTGCAAACCCGGGCGCTTGCGCATTGAAACCAGTTATCCCTTCGGGTTACTGCGCAGCTGGACGTGGATTGACCTGGACATGCGTGCAATCGTCTACCCGTATCCGGTGGATGCAGGCCGCATGCCCGATAGCACGCCCGTCAACGAAGACACGGGCAATGGCGAGCAAAGCGGTAGCGACGATTTTTACGGGCTGCGCAATTACGTCCCCGGCGACAGTCTTAAATCCGTTGCCTGGAAACAGTACGCCAAGACCGGTGTGCTCAGCAGCAAGCAGTTCATAGATCCGGTCGACCACCGGCTGTGGCTGTGCTGGGATGATGCCGCCGGTGACGATGAGGCCAGGCTATCGCAGCTGTGCTACTGGGCCCTGCAGGCCGAGCGCGGTCACAAGGAGTATGGCCTGGAGCTGCCCGACCGGCATCTTCCGCCGGGGCGCGACCAGGCCCATTTGCACCAGGTCCTGTCGACCCTGGCGACGTTCCGGCTTGCCGCGCCCGGCCAGGCCGCGGTGACGGACAGCCCATCGGCGTCTGCCGGTGCTGCGGGTCTCGCGCTATGAGTATCTCGACGCAGATACCGCGCACCAGCATCATTTGGCTACTGGTGGCCCAGTTTGCCGTGATTGCTATCCATGCGCCGCGCCTGAGCTGGTGGATGATTGTCATCTGGATGCTCTGTGCAGCCTGGCGCATGGCGATGCTGCGCGGCGAGGCGCGATACCCGGGTGTGCTGCTGCGGTTGGTGCTGATTGCGATGGGCTGCGTGGGAATCGCCGCGGAGTTTGGCAGCCTCGGCAGCCTTGACGTGGCGGTCGCGCTGCTGATTCTCGCGTTTTCCTTGAAGCTGATCGAGGTCAAGGATCGTCGCGACCTGTTTGTCGTGCTTTATCTTGCCTATTTCCTGGTTGCCGCAGGTTCTCTCTTCTCGCAGGCGATAGGCGTCGTGGCCTATCAGTTGGCCTGCGTCGTATTGATTACCACCGCGATGGTTGCCACCCAGCAGGGTGCTGCGCCGCGCTCTGGTGTCGCGGCCCTGCGCACCGCTGCGTTGCTATTGGGGCAGGCTGTGCCATTGATGCTGGTGTTCTTCATCGTGTTCCCGCGTATTGAACCGCTGTGGGCCGTGCCCAGCAGTGAGGCGCAGGGTGGCACAGGCATGAGCGACAGTATGTCGCCAGGCGATGTCGCCAGCCTCGCAAAGTCGGGTGAAGTGGCTTTCCGGGTTGCGTTCGACGGCGCCGTACCGGCAACGCCACAACTCTACTGGCGTGGTTCGACGCTGTCCTACTTTGATGGCCGTCGCTGGACAGCAAGGCCGCAGCAGGATGCCAGCGACGATGCGCAATCCTCCCTGCTCGAAGACAGCTGGCAAACCGCGGCACAAGCCAGTGCCACCCAGCTACTGCTCTATGGGGAATCCATCCGTTACCACATTACCCAGGAGCCCAGCCAGCAACGCTGGGTGTTTGCGTTACCGATTGCCAGCGGCCGTGCACAGGCGGGTACCGAATCGTCGTTGGTGGCCACTAACGACCTGTCGCTGCGTACCGAGAAACCGCTGTTCCGCCGCGCCAGCTTCAGCGTTGAATCCTGGCCGCAATACCAGGCCGAACCGTCGCTGTCGGCGTCGCGCTATCGCAATGAAACAGCACTGCCTGCCGAGGGCAACCCCCGCGCCCGGGCGCTGGCGCGCCGCTGGTTTGAGGAGGCCGGCTCCTCCCGGCGCTATATCGCTCGCGTCCTGGCGCACTTCAGCGAGCAGCCTTTTTACTACACGCTGCAGCCGCCCGTGCTGGGTGAGGACACGGTGGATGAGTTCCTGTTTGATTCTCGCAGGGGCTTTTGCGAGCACTACGCCAATGCCTTTACCTTCCTGATGCGCGCCGCGGGTGTACCCGCTCGTGTTGTTGTGGGGTACCAGGGCGGTGAGCTCAACCCCTACAGCAATGCACTGGTTGTGCGGCAAATGGACGCCCATGCCTGGACAGAGGTCTGGCGGGCCGGGCTGGGCTGGCAGCGGGTGGACCCGACGGCAGCGGTCGCACCCAGCAGGGTGGAGCATGGTCTTGAATACGCATTGGAGGAGCGCGACGAGCAGTTGGGCGACAGTGTGTTCTCGCCACTGCGGTATCGCAATGTCGCGCTGCTCAGTTGGGCACGGCTGCAGATCGATGCCATCAACTATCGCTGGAATGCCTGGTTTGTTAACTTCGATGCGCGTCGCCAGCTGCTCGTGCTGCGCGGCCTGCTTGGCGAGATATCACCGCTGCGTCTTGCGTTGGCCGTCACCGTGGCGCTGGTGATGGTGATGGGCGTAGTCGCGCTGAGCCTGCTCTGGCACCGCTTCAGCCAGCCTCTGGCGCCGGAAACGCGCCTCTACCGCCAGTTCTGTCGCAAGTGCGAGGCATTGGGTATGGCGCGTGGCCCCGGTGAGGCACCCTCGGTCTTTGCGGCGCGTGTCAGCGAGCGCTACCCGCACCTTCACAGCGAGGTCCACCAGATCACGACCCGCTTCCAGGCCATTGCCTACGCCGAGCGGCGGGATCCTCTGCTATTGAAGGAATACCGCCGCGCGGTGCAACGTTTCCGCCCCAGCGCTCGTCGCGCCGCCTGATACAGCGCTGTGCGAATTTGCTCTTGAGTGACGCGGCGGCTGCCTCTACGATAGTCCCCTAGCCGGCAGGGTTTTGCCGGTCTCGAGGTATTCTCTTCACTCAGGCGATAGAGGCTGGCAAAGCGGGCAGATGGTTTCATTGCAGCAAATTCGAACCCCCTGTATCGGGGTGTGCTCGACCGGTATCGGTGACTCGGTGTGCCGTGGCTGCAAGCGCTTTGACTATGAGGTCATCGCCTGGAATGGCTATAGCCAGTCGCAAAAAGCCGCAATAGACGCCCGGCTGGCCAGCTTGCTGAGCCGCCTGGTTGGCGAGCGCTTTGTGGTTTTTGATGCCGGGCGACTCGTCGAACAGCTGCAGCTTCAGCAGATCGCCTATCGGGACTATCGCGACGTCAATTGCTGGCTCTACGAATTGCTACGCGCCGGGGCGACACAAATTGAAGATTGCGCCAGTTACGGTTTTGCTCGCCGGCCGCTGGCGGCGAACCGCAGTCTCTCCAGCCTGCGCGCTGAAATCGACGCGGAGCTCTATGCGCTATCGGTGGCACACTACGAGCGCTATATCGTTGCCAATAGCAAAAAGGCCAGTTGTGTTTCCGAGTAGCAGATTGGCTGCGGCATCGATCCTGCAGGGCAGCGGCCAGGCATGAAAGCGATTGATGCGCAGCTGCAGCGTGATATCGATGGGCTGCGCCAGTTCCTCGGTTGCGATACGCCGCAACGCTGGGTAGAGCAGGCCCTGGAGCAGTTGCCCCTGCTGCTGGTCGATCACGCCAACTGTGAGAAAAAAGCGGCCTCCACCGCGCTGAACCTGCTCTATCGCTACACCGATCATGGGGCCCTGCTGCACAAGCTGTCGCGACTGGCGCGCGAGGAGCTGCGCCATTTTGAGCAGGTCGTGCGCTTAATGGAGCGCCGCGGCATCAGCTACCAGCATATCGGCCCATCGCGCTATGCCAGTGGGCTGCGCGCCGAGGTAGCCAGCCATGAGCCGGCCCGACTGGTCGATACGCTGATCGTGGGCGCGTTTATTGAAGCGCGCTCCTGCGAGCGATTCGCGGCCCTGGTGCCGCATCTCGATGAGGAGCTGGCAGGATTCTACCGCTCGCTGCTGCGTTCAGAGGCCCGTCACTTCAACGATTACCTGTCGCTGGCCGAGGCATTCAGCGACGCGCCGCTCGATGAGCGAATCGCCTCATTTCGCCTGTGCGAAAATGCGCTGGTCAATGACCCCGATACGGAGCTGCGTTTTCACAGCGGTCCGCTGCAGGCATAGCAATGGAAACAAAAAAGACCTACTGCCGATTTTGCCTGAGCTGCTGTGCGATGGATGTCGATGTCGTCGATGGCAAAGCGGTTGCGCTGCGCGGTGACCCCGATAATGCGCTGTCTGGCGGCTATACCTGCCTGCGAGGTCGTGAACTGATTACCATGCAGGAACATCCAGAGCGCATTACCCAGGCGCTCAAGCGGGTCGATGGCGACTACGTAGCCATACCCCTTGCGCAGGCCCTCGATGAGATTGCGGCGAAGACTCGCGAGCTGATCGAGCGCTGTGGCGGCCGCTCTGTCGCCACCTACAACGGCAGTTGGGCATGGTCCAACTTGCCGACCCTGCCGTTGTCGAAGTCCTTCCACCAGGCAATTGATTCACCGTCCGTGTTCTCGCCAATGACGCTCGACCAGCCCGCCAAGGCCTTTATGCTTTGTCGGTTTGGCCTGTGGGCCGGGGGTATCCACACTTTCAAGGATGCCGATGTGGTGATGTTCATTGGCAATAACCCGGTGCTTTCGCAATACGCGCCAGCCGGAGGGCTGCCGCCCTATAATCCCTCGCGCCGGCTGCAGGATGCACTCAATGATGGCCTGCAGCTTATCGTGATCGACCCGCGGGTCACTGAGGTGGCGCGCAAGGCGACACTGCATCTGCAGGTAAGGCCGGGTGAGGACCCCACGCTGCTGGCCGGCATTGTGCGGCAAATACTGGACAGGGGGCTCCATGACAAGGCGTTCTGCGATGAGTACGTCGATGACCTGGCAGGTTTTCGCCGCGCGCTCGAGCCCTTTGAGCTGGACTATGTCGCCAGGCGTAGCGAGGTTCCTGCCGCCGACATTGTTCGCGCAGCGGAGCTGTTTGCCCAGGGGCCCAGGGGTGCCGCCTCGACGGGCACCGGCCCGGAGATGGCGCCGCGTGGTTCGCTGACCGAGCATTTCGTCATGGCGCTCAATGCGATTTGTGGTCGCTACTACCGCGAGGGGGAAACGCCGGCAACCGCAGCGCCGCTGTCGGCGCCCAGGCCGCCCAAGGCGCAGGTCGTGTTTCCGCCCAAGGCCTGGGGGGAACACTTCGTTGCCTCGCGGTTTCGTGGTTTGACCCAGTTGGGCGATGAAATGCCCTGCAACGTCATGGCCGATGAAATCCTCACGCCGGGCCCTGGCCAGATTCGCGCGCTGTTTTGCATCGGGGGCAACCCGGTGGTGGCTTTCCCGAACCAGGAAAAGGTCCAGCGCGCGATGAAAGACCTTGAGCTGCTGGTCGCTATCGATCCGTGGTTGTCAGCAACGTCGCGCTATGCGCATTACATCCTGCCACCCAGGATGGCGCTGGAGCGTGAGGATGCGACGCTGCTTGGCGAGATGTATTTCGAAGAGCCCTATGCGCACTACACCGAGCAGATTGTTGAAGAGCGCGGTGAGTTGATCGAGGAATGGGAATTTTATTGCGAACTGGCTAAACGCCTTGATGTGCCGCTGACGCTCAATGGTGAGCCGGTGTCTCTCGACCCGTTACCCGGTAAGCGCCAGATCCTCGAGCAGATGACGCGTGGTTCCAGAGTCCCACTGCAGC
This sequence comes from Pseudomonadales bacterium, assembly GCA_965216795.1. Lineage (GTDB taxonomy): Bacteria > Pseudomonadota > Gammaproteobacteria > Pseudomonadales > UBA7434 > UBA7434. The sequence goes on from OZ244196.1 coordinate 286,678, forward strand.
GGGTGATCGACGAAACGGCGTCGCAGGGCGGGCGAATATTTGCCGAGGCCCGGCAGCCGGTAGCCCCGCGCTCTGCCCATAACCAGCACCGTTTCAGGGTTCTGCCCGACGATGTCGCCGAGCAGCTTGTCGAGGTTGCCGCCGAGCCGGTCGATGAGCAGGGCAGGGCGATGGCGGCCGATCCGCGCTACACCCATTTGCTGATATCCCGGCGTATCAAGCAGTTTTTCAACTCTACCGGTCACAACCTGGAGAACCTGCAGCGCAAGGGGACGACCAACTACGCCTATATCAACCCGGAGGACCTGGCTGCGCTATCGATACCCGATCGCAGTATCGTTGAAATCAGTTCGCGCACCGGTTCGATACTGGGCGTCGTTTATGCCAGTGAAGATCTCAAGCCCGGCGTTGTCTCGATGTCCCATGCTTTTGGCCGGGGTGGCGGCGATCTCAACACGCTGCGTCGGCAGGGCTCATCAACCAATCGGCTGGTTGACGATGAAAATGAGTATGACCCGATCACCGGGCAAGCTCGCCAGAGCGCGATCCCGGTCATGATTCGCAGCGTCGAGACGCGACATTGAATAACGCCACGGCAGTGCAACACGAGAGCATCTGGCAACAGCTGCTGACCCGGCCAATGCTGATCTGCATCTGCACCGGCTTCACCTCGGGGCTGCCGCTCTACATCATCTACCAACTGGTGCCGCTGTGGTTGCGCGATGCCGGCGTGGGCCTGAAAGAGATAGGGTTTTTCGCGCTGGTGGGTATCCCCTATACCTGGAAATTTATCTGGTCGCCGGTCATGGATCGCTACTCGCTGCCCTTCCTTGGCAGGCGGCGCGGCTGGATGCTGGTGACGCAGCTGCTGCTCGCCGCGAGTATCGCAGCGCTGGGCTGGTTTGACCCGGTCGGTTCGATCTGGACCATCGCCTGGCTTTGCGTGGCGCTGGCGGTATTCAGCGCCAGCCAGGATATCGTGATTGACGCATTCAGGCGCGAGCTTTTAAGCGACCAGCAACTGGGGCTGGGCAATACCATTCACATCCAGGCCTATCGCATTGCAGGCCTTGTCCCAGGTGCGATGGCGCCGATGCTCGCCGATGTTGTCGACTGGCAGTGGGTTTTCCTGAGTGTCGCGGTCTTCATGCTGGTCGGCATTGTGATGAGCCTGTCGGTGCGTGAACGCAGTGAGCCTTCGCAGCGACCCCAAAGCCTGCAGGACTCGTTTGTTGAACCGCTGCGCGAGTTTTTCCAGCGCAGGGGCGCGCGTTATGCGCTGCTGGTGCTGGCCTTTATGCTGCTGTACAAGCTGGGCGACAGTATGGCCACGGCACTGTCCTACCCGTTTTATTACGACCTGGGTTTCAGTAAATCGCAAATCGGGCTGGTGGCCAAGAATGCGGCGCTGTGGTCGGCGATCGCCGGTGGATTTCTCGCGATACCGCTGATGGCGCGTTTTGGCATCAACAAGTGCCTGTGGATATTTGGTTTCGTCCAGATCACCAGCATACTGGGTTTCTGGGTGTTGGCGCAGGTGGGCGCGAACAGCCTGGTGTTGGCCGCGGTCATCGCCTTCGAGTATCTGGGGGTTGGGCTGGGCACAGCCGCTTTCACCGGTTATATCGCCCGCGAAACCAGCGTACAGTTTGCTGCAACCCAGTTCGCATTGCTGACCGCGATTACAGCGTTGCCGCGCACTTTCGCCAACGCCCTGACGGGCATCATCGTTGAGCAGATCGGCTGGTCGCAGTTTTTCCTGCTCTGCACCCTGGTTGCGATACCGGGCATGCTGTTGCTGTTCAAGGTCGCGCCCTGGTCCGGTGCGCATGCAGCGCCAGCGCCTGTGCGCGACGATTAGTTCAGGGTTGCCACTGCGCGGCCCGCAGGTTCAGCTTGCCGGCTTTAACCTCGATGCCCTCTGCCAGCAACCGCGACTGTTGTTCCTTAAAGCTGGTGCTACCGGCCGGTAGAGAGATCCTGCCCTGTGCATTGACGACTCTGTGCCAGGGCACAGTGCTGCCCTGCGGCAGTTTTTTCAGCGCGCTGCCCACCTGCCTGGCCGAGCCCGGCATACCGGCCAGGGCCGCGACCTGGCCGTAGGTGGCAACGCTGCCGCTGGGTATGGTTGCGACGACCTGCCAGATCACTTGCTCGGGTTTTTCCATCGCCAGGCGTCGCCGCTAGGGGCTGGTATTGAATTCGTTCTTGATCAACGACAGGATATCCGTCTCGCTTACCAGGTAGTAGGCAACGGGCCGGCCGTCTTCCAGAACCCGATCTGCCCGCAGTAATTCGATGCCTTGCTCATGCAGTTGTTGCCGGATATGGCGGATTGCCCGTTTCAGTTTTTCCCTGCGCGGGTTTGCGATGGTTGCCGTTGCGATTTGCGTGACAGAATTGACGAAGGACTGTGGGCTGCGGATCAGCACCACGTGACCATCACTGGAGGCAGACGCGCGCAGCGTGTCCCCGTTCACCTGGATCTTGATCGAGGCAATCGACCATCGGCTGCAGCCCTGCGATAGCACATAGGGTTCCGAGCAGCTGATTTTGCGCCGCTCGAATTCAGTGTGGGTGTTTGGCTCTGCAATCACCTCCCAGCTTGGCCGCTGTTCATTCGAGGGTTTTTCCCCGGGCAGGGCGGGCGTCTGGGCTGGCGGCTGAGATGGCGTCGGGGTTGGCTCCTGTATCGGGGCCAGGGCCAGGTCCGGCGTGGGTGTTGGAGCCTGCGCCTCATCCTGTGCCGGGTTTTCTGCCTCGACGGGGGCCGGGGCAGTCGCCGGTACGGCTGCGGGTTCCGTCGCCGGTTCGGTGTGGGTAGCGTGTCGATCGGGCGGTGTTGCCGCTGGCGCGGGCGCTATGTCCTGCGATCCACCCGCGTTGGCGGGGGTTGCGTCAGGCGCAGGCGTTGGCGCGGCATTCGTATTCGGCGTGCGGCCCAGTGCGCTGCTCACCAGGCTCGTGAGCGAATCGTGGGATGCGGCAAGTTGTCGAGACCTGGCAGCGCGCGCATTGCTGGTGAAATACAGCATCCGGCTTTTGCCAAGCTCTGCCAGCGCTGCTTCCACTTCGGGTGCGTGCTCGCGAAATATCTTGACCGCGTAGCCAACGTCGCTGTGCGAGACGCTGTGGTACTTTTCGATAGCGCGATACGCGATAAACAGCGACTCGCCGGCTTCGATCCTGATGCTGTGGGTCTGCGGGTTGCGTGCGCTCATGTTGGCAAAGCGCAGCGAGCCGGGTTCAACGACGTACACATGTGCATGGGTGCTGCGCAAGGTGCGCGTCGTCGAGTCGTTGAGCCGGTAACTGGCGACCTGGTCGCGCCTTGCCACCTTGTCGAGTTCGGTCTTGTAGATGTAGACCAGGGCCTTGCCCTCAGGCGGCGCCACCAGGCCCTCAAATTTTGGCGGCAGGTTGCAGGCGCTGAGCAGCAATGCAGTGAGCGCAAGGCAAATAGAGCGCAGGATGACCCGACTGCGCGGCGGGGAGGCGTCTGAATGTTTTCGCATGCGATGTGTCTTTGCCGGTTGAGTCGGTTACTGACTGCCTGGGCTACTGCTTACCCGGGTAGAGAGGCGCCAGGCGCTGTGGTTTCGCGCCACTGTCGCGTCCCTTGATCGACGCAATTATCGCCGCGAGGCGTTCGCCGCGCCAGTCCGCCTGGCGCTCGGCGGCATAAAGCGCGCGATCGAGCTCTGCCGCGGCATCCGTGAGTCCAGGCTCGCCCAGTTGGAGCAGGATGTCACGGGTAGATTGTGGGCGGTTCGCCGCGCTTGCCGACCCGTACCAGGCGTAAAGCCAGGCATCCAGCGCCAGCCGTGCGGCGGGCGCGTCGTTAGCGTGGCAGGCACTGCTGAGCTGCGCGGCGGCGGCCTTCAGCTGTTGATCGCCGCGAGGCGGGCGCATGTCGGGTTGTGGCGGGGTTGCCGTTCGCCTTGGCAGCAGTATCACCAGCCCCAGCGTGGTCAACAGCCAGGCTGCGCCCAGTGCGATAGCAATGTTGCGCCACAGCGGGTCGTTTGTTGCGACCGATTGAGGCGGCGCGCTCGCTTGTCCCGCGGGTTGCGCAAACTCTACTGGCGGGGGCGGGGCGGGAGGCTCGCTACCGGCTTGCACGGGTGCTGGCAGGACATTGATCGTCTGCCGTGGCAGCGTTGCTGTCTCCCAGCGGTCTGTTTGCGTATTCCACCATGGCAGTTCAATACCCGGCAGTTCGAGCGTGCCCTCAGCGGTGGGGACGATGGCCAACGTCTCGATACGCTCGCCAGCGAGGCCACCAAGCCACTCCTGGTTGGTCAGCGTTGGGCTCTCGCGATAGAGGTTGGCGTTGTCCAGCGCAGCGATAGCGATTTCAGGCAGTCGCTCGGCATTCAGGCCCTTGGCGAAGATGCGAATCGCCCGACTCACCGGTTCGCCGACCCGCACTTCGGCAGGCAGGGCGCTCTCGCTCAAATCCAGTTCGCTGGCCGGCAACCAGCGCGACGGATTGGCGCCGTCGGGTCGGGGCGTAATGTCCAGTTCTATTGGCCGGGACGCAAGCTTGAGTTGCGTGCCACGTGCAAAGGGGTCAAAGCCCAGACCACCCTGGCGGCGGTTTGAGACAATGGCGCTCAGCGTCTGTGGCTGCAGTGTGGTTTTCCCCGCCTTGTTGAAGAACACCGCAAACCGCTTTTCAGAGACGTTATAGCGCTTGCCATTGATGTCGCGCTGGTAGTTTTTGTCTTCGAGTATTTCGACGTCGGCGTCTTCCGCCTCAAAGGGGGTAATCTCGGGGTTGCTCAATTGCACGGCATAGATGACCCGAAACGTGTACAGCACTTGCTCGCCAATCGCAGCGCTGGCCTGGTTGACCTCCGATTCCACGACCACCGACTGGTCGGCCAGTTTGTCGGGCACCGGCAGTGGCTTGATAACGGTAATCCTGATCGGTTTGGAGCGCGTGTTGCCGTGCTCCAGTGCGGGCAGGTAGAACCCGCCGATGGCTTTTGGCGCCAGCGTCAGGGCGAGCGTAGCGATCGATTCGGTGCGGCCGTTGACAATCGATACCGAGCGCTGCGAAGAGCGGCCAACAATATCGAAATGCTGTTCGATGCCCGTCAGGTCGACATCGTCCAGGTCGCCGCTGCTGGCGCTGATGTTGACGCGCAATGTCTCGTTCAGGGGCACGATCTGGCGTTCGGCGTTCACCGTGATTGCCTGGGCTGGCAGGCTGGCCAGCAGGAAAAAGAGACCTGCCAGCAGCAGGCGTTGCACTACCATATCTGTCCATCCTCGCGGCGATCGACCACGTCATTGTTCTGCGCGCGGATCTCGCGCTCGTAGCGAAACTTTCTGCGCAGCAGCCCCCCGGGATCATCGGGAATCTGTTTCAGCCACTGCTGCAGGCGTGCCTGCTCGGCTTCGTCCAGTGGGCCCTCGGCGCTGGCCGCCATCGCTGCGGCATCGTCCTCGGTCTGCTGGTTCTGGGGATCATCCTGCAGTTCGGCCAGCTGCTCGGCTTGCCCGGATTCACTGGCGCCCTGGTCGTCTTGCCCAGCATCGGCAGTGGCGGGGGGCTCGTCTTCATTGTTCGGCTCACCCTGTTGTTGGCCACTGCCCGATTCGAGCTCATCACTGGCCTGGCTGGATGCCTGTTGTTCCTGCTCCGATGATTGCTCCGCGCTGTTGCTCTGCTGTGTGCCATCACCCTGGCCTTGCTGTTGCTGGTCTTGCTGCTGGTTTTGCTGTTGCTGCTGCTGTTGCTCTTTGAGCCGTTCAACAATTTCGCGGGCACGCCTGGCATTGTCGTGCCCAGGGTCCAGTGCGAGCGCACGGTCATAGGCGGCGATCGCTTCATCCAGTTGGCCGTTGCGCGCCAGCGCATGACCGTGGTTGTAATGCCGATCGGCGGTACCCAGTGCGTGCGTGGCGGTTGCCGCATCACCAAAGGACTGGCTGGCTCCGGCGTAATCGCCAGCAAGGTATTCGCTGACACCACGCCAGGGCCCCGGTTCGAAAGTGTCGGCTGCCTCTTCGTAGCGCTGTTCCCTGAGCATCCTGGCAGCGCGCTGGTCCGGGCGCTCCCACAGTGACTGCCAGTTGCTTGCCGGCTCGGCAGGGGGCTGTGCTGGCGGGGATTCCTGGGCCAGGCCATCGGCGCTATACAGCGGGGCGAGCAGGCACAGCGATAGCAACCAGCCGCGACGAAACGCCAATAACATCATGGGTAGCAGCAGGACTGCGAGGTAGGGGCCGCGATCAAGCCAGTGGTCGAACTGCTGGCTGGCCACCGTCGACGCTTCCTGTTCATCCAGTTCACGGCCGCTGCTTTGGGCGAGGCGACTGATAAACTGGATGTCGCCGTTATCGTGTTGCAGGTCGAGATAGTAACCGCCGGCCTGACGCGCCAGGCGCTGCAGGGGCTTGCGATCCAGTCTTGCCGTAATGACTTTGTTGTACTGGTCTTTCAGGAACTTGCCAGAGGGTAACGGGATCGGGCTGCCCGCGCTGCTGCCAACACCGAGAACGACGAGTCGCCCGTCGAGGCGCGCAACGCTGCTTGCTATCGCATCCATTTCATCATCCAGGACTTCATCGGTGACCCAGACAATGGTGGGGCGCTCGCCGGTGTTGCCGGCGAGCAACTGCTCTGCAAGCGCAAAGCCGGCGGCAGCATTGCTGCCGATCTGGGGCATGATCTCCGGGCTCAACGCGGGCAACAGTGCAGCGATTGTCCGTGCATCATCGGTCAGCGGGGTCACAACATGTGCATCGCCCGAGTAAGCGAGCAACGCGGTTTGGCCCTCACTGCGCTGTTTGAGCAGCTCGAGCAGCTTGTACCGTGCCCGAACCAGTCGCGAGGGTTTGACATCGGTCGCGTGCATCGACAGCGTGAGGTCGGTGATGATGATCATGGTGTCGCTGCGCTGCTGGGGCAATTCGGGGAGCCGTTCCCAGCTGGGGCCTGCTCCGGCAATGATCGCAATGATCATGCCTGCGGCGGCCAGCAGCACGGGCAGCTGTCGCCCTCGCGAGCTGCGGGCATTGGCGCGATTATCGAGCAGTGCCTCGAGCAGCTCGGCATCGATCGCCTGGTCCCAGTCGTTTTGTTGGCGCGCGCTGCGCAGCAGGTAAATCGCGCCCACCATGGTAGGCAATAGCAACCACAGCCAGTGCGGGCGCAGCCAGTGAAAGGACTGAAGCAGCTCCTCCATGATCAACTGCGCCCGCCGTTGGGGGTCGCGCGAGCCAACGGCAGCAAGCGCCATTGTGTGGCCGCCAGCGCGAGCAGGAAAAGCAGCAGGGCGCCTGCCAGCGGCAGGTAAAAGAGCTGTTGGCGCGGGCGAAAGGTCATGGCTTCCTGATCGACTGGCTCAAGTTCATCAAGTTGCTGGTAGATACCCTCGAGTTGCTCGGTATTGCGTGCGCGAAAGTACTGGCCACCGGTTGCGCTGGCTATTTCCTTGAGCGTGCGCTCATCCAGGTCGCGGGAGGGGTTTCGGGTGCGGTTGCCAAAAATCGATCGCTCGACGATTTTGTCAGCGCCGATACCGATGGTATAGATTTTTACGCCCTGTTCGGCTGCCAGTCCGGCGGCTTCCAGCGGGGTGACGTTGCCGGTGTTGTTGGCGCCGTCCGTCAGCAGGATCAGGGTGCGCGATTTGGCAGGCCGCTCGGCCAGGCGCTTGATGGCCAGGCCGATCGCATCACCAATGGCGGTCTGTTGTCCTGCAAAACCTAGCTGGGCATCCAGTAGCAGCTGCTTGACGGTGTCACGGTCGTGCGTCAGCGGCGCCTGCAGGTAGGCCTGGTCGGCAAACAGCAGCAAGCCCAGGCGATCGCCAACCCGGCGGTCGATAAACTGCTGCAGCACATGTTTCACCGAGTCGATGCGCATCGCGCGGCGGTCGTTGACCACCATATCGCGGCGGTCCATGCTTCCCGAGATATCGACAGCCAGCATCAGGTCACGCGCCTCAGTGGCCACCTGTACCGGTTCGCCGAGCACGACCGGGCGATTCAGGCTGGCGAGCAGGGCCAGCCAGGCCGCCGTCAGTAATGCCATTCTCAGCGGTTTGCGCACGTGGCCGCGTTCAATGTCTTTACCCAGGGTGACGAGTTGCTGCGCAAAGGGCGCGCGCAGCGCAGCGGCATTTTCGCCGGCTGGGGGCAGCCATCGATACACCAGCCAGGGCAGCGGGAGCAGGGCGAAAAACCAGAGGGTTTCAAAACTGATCATCAGCGCGCGGCTCCCGGCGCCGGCCTGCCCGCCACCGCCCGGGTATCGCGCAGCGGCGCTTTGGCAAACCAGCCTGTCAACAGGGCTTGTAGCGCGTCGACATCGGCATCGGGCTGGGCGCGGTAGGCGCCGAGCAGCTGCATCCCGGTGTGATTGTTCAGCAGCGGTTGGCCACTGATTGCATCGAGTTGTTCGAGTAGCGGCTGGCCATGCAGGGAGGCAAGGCCAGCCTCTGGGTAATAGTGGAGAGCGAAGCGCTTGATCAGCTGATTGACGTCAGTGAGATAGCGCTGCGTGGAGCCGTGTGCGCGGTAGTTGTCACCGATCTGCCTGAGCCTATCCAGGCATTCGCGGCGAGCGCGGCCATGTTGGAAGCTGCGCCAGCCAAGTAGTGCGAGCCAGCCACAGCTGGCCAGCAATAGTGCCGCCAGCAGCCACCAGCCAGGCGCGGGAGGCCACCAGCTGATGGCCTCTGGCATCGCCAGGGGCGGGAGGTCCGCCAGCGGGTCGGGTGCCGGCTGCCCGGGGACAGTGGCGGGAAGCGGTGTGCTACCGGTGCTCATCGCTGCCCGCCATTGCGCGCTTTGGGAGTGTGGCTGTCTGCGAAGTTCTCTCGCAGCATCGTCAACGCGTCGTCGGCCGTGCTGATGGTTAACAGCGGCACCGCGTGCAGGGCCAGTGCCTGTTGCAGCGTTTCAATACGCTGGTCGAACTGGCGGGTAAAGGCATCACGAAGCCGGGGGTTGCCAAGCTCGACCGGGACGAGGGCCTCGCCGTTAGTCACGTAGCGACCGCCGCGGCCTGGCAGTGTGCGCTCCATGGGATCGTAGACCAGCACGGCCCTGACATCGCAATGTCGCTGCAGCAACCGCAACTGTTTGATGCCGCTATCGCTCAGGTCAATGAAATCGCTGATGATGAACACGGCAGAGCCCGGGCGAGCGATGCGTCGCAACTCGATGATCGTCGCATCGATTGCAGACGGTGCCGGGTTCGCGCCCGATGTGCGTGTTGCGGGACTGCGCTGGGCATAGTCGCAGAGCAGCTTGAGCAGTTTGAGCACTGCCGATTTACTGCGGGCAGGGCGGACATCGCTGTGCTGCTGGTCATCGAATACCAGGCCGCCAACGCGGTCGTTGTGTTGCAGTGCCGCCCAGCAAATCAGCGCCGACAATTCAGCCGCCTGCACGGACTTGAAACAGCGGCGCGAGCCAAATTGCATAGAGCGACGTTGGTCGCAAGCGACCAGCACGGGGCGCTCGCGCTCTTCGCGAAACAGTTTGATGTGGGCTTCACCGGTTCTTGCGGTTACGCGCCAGTCAATGGCCCTGACGTCATCGCCTGGGTGGTAGTTGCGCACTTCATCGAAGTCGATGCCCCTGCCACGAAAGCGCGCCTTGATGTTGCCAGCCATTGCACTGCTCGCCCGGGCCAGGCTGAACAGATCGAGTTCGCCGGCGTGGTGACGCAGCTGCAGCAGATCCTGCAGCGTGACGGAGGCTCCGCGTGCCATCAGTACAGGTCCCGTCGGTTCAGGCGGTGGGAACCAGTTCGAGCAAGCGGCTGACCATTTGGCCGGGGCTGATGCCGTTTGCTTCGGCCTCGAAACTCAGAATAATGCGGTGTCGCAAAACGTCGTGGGCAACGGCCTGGACATCAGCGGGGCTGACAAAGTCAGCGCCCCCAAGCCAGGCGTGGGCTCGCGCGCAGCGCTCGAGGGCCAGCGTCGCTCGCGGACTTGCGCCAAATTCGATCCAGCTGTCGAGCTGGGCGTCGTAGCGGGAGGGCTCGCGCGAGGCGATAACCAGCTGCACGATATATTCCTCAACGCTGGGTGCCAGATGCAGTGACAGGATCTCCCGGCGCGCGCTGAGTACATCCTCAATAGCGATGGGCTGCTGCCCACCGTGCTCGCTGCGGTCCGCCGCCACCTCGTTGTCGCCCTGCAGGAGTTCGCCGCGCACCAACTGCAAAATGGCTCGCTCGCTCTGGGCGTCGGGGTAGTCGACCAGGACGTGCATCAGGAAGCGATCCAGCTGGGCTTCAGGTAGCGGATAGGTGCCTTCCTGCTCGATCGGGTTCTGGGTGGCCATCACCAGGAACAGTTCGGGCAGGGGATAGGTTTGCTTGCCAACGGTGACCTGTCGCTCGGCCATGGCTTCGAGCAATGCCGACTGGACTTTGGCAGGGGCGCGATTGATTTCGTCAGCGAGTACCAGGTTGTGAAACACCGGCCCTGCCTGGAATTCGAAGCTCCCGCTTTGCGGCCGGTAGATATCCGAACCGGTCACATCCCCCGGCAGCAGGTCGGGGGTGAACTGGATTCTCTGGAAGCTGGCTGCAATACCTTCGGCGAGCGAGCGAATGGCCCGGGTCTTCGCCAGTCCGGGCGCGCCTTCGACCAGCAGGTGGCCATCGGCCAGTAGTGCGATCAGCAGTCGTTCGACCAGCGCTGGCTGGCCGACGATCCTGTTTTGCAGCCAGTCGCGCAGGCTGCAGATAGCGGCGCTGCCGCCTGGCTGGGCGCTTGAAGTTGTCAATGTATTGTCTGGTGTTGTCATGGTTCAGGAGCTTGCTCCGAAATCGCGCTTTAACCGCATGCGCCCGGTGAGAAGGCCGTCACAGATTGGCCCCGGGCCGGAGGCGGTATTGTATAGAAACAACTGTCGAATCGACAACAAACCGGCAGCGTAAGCTGCTGATTTGACGCTGGAAAAGACCCCATATCGACCCCGTTAGTTCCCCGGTTTCTCAGCGCTGGGCGCTAAAAATTGTGGGTGAATCTTCGTCTATGCTCAGTCAACAGGCTGTAAAAGGCGGGCACTCCCTTTGGGCGCCCGCTATTACCGCCATCTAATCAGCGGGATTGAATATCCGCATTGGCCAATGTGGCTGCGTTCAGCAAGACGCGGCTACTGAGTAAACAGGTGAGTTGAGATGAAACAGTTTGATGGATACGCAACGGGCGGGAATGGATCGGCGCAGTGGGCGGCAGGTGTTGAAAGCCTTGAGATAAATGGCCAGGCTGTGCCGGTTGCTGCGGTATTTCCGCCGGGCTACCAACACGATTTTTCACCGGTTGATGCCTGCGCCGATTATGCGCTGCTGCAGTCACTGGGGCAGGGTGATGATATCGCGCTGCGCCTTTACCAGCAGGCCGGTGATGATTCATCTATTGTGCGATTTCGCGTGATGCGCAGGCACTCAGCCATAGCGCTGTCTGATGTGCTGCCTTTGCTGGAAAACTTTGGCCTTCGTGTTCTGGGCGAAAAACCCTACTGCCTCGACTGTGGGCAAGAGGGCGAGGCCTGGCTGCACGTGTTTGAACTGGAGACGCGCGGCAATTTCAGCGCCGCGGTTGAGCAGCTTGCGCCAGCGTTTGAGGCGGCATTTCGCAAGGTCTGGGATGGTGCGGCCGAGAGCGACCTGTTTAACCAGCTGGTGTTTACCTGTGGTGCCGACTGGCGCAGCACGGCAATGCTGCGCGCCTATTCGCGCTACATGAAGCAGATTGGCCTGCACTACACGCGGCCTTTTATTGCCAATACACTGGCCTCGCATCCGGAGATTTCTCGCCTGCTGGTCGCATTGTTCTCGCAGCGGTTTGAGCCCTCAGCGGCGTCAGCGACGGGGCGAGAGGCCGCATGTGCGCAGACCGAGGCGAGCATCCTGCAGCTGCTGGAGTCCGTGCAAAACCTGACAGAAGACCAGGTGGTCAGGCAGTACCTGACCTTGCTCAACGCCACACTGCGTACCAATTACTTCCAGCTCGATGCTGCGGGTGAGCCCAAGGCCTATTTCTCGTTCAAGTTTGATGTGGCCAAAATTCCGGAGGCGCCAAAGCCCCGGCCCATGTTCGAAATCTTCGTCTACTCGCCACGGCTGGAAGGTGTGCACCTTCGCGGTGGCAAGGTCGCACGGGGTGGCCTGCGCTGGTCAGACCGCCATGAAGACTTCCGCACTGAAGTGCTGGGCCTGGTCAAGGCGCAGCAAGTGAAGAACTCGGTCATCGTACCGATGGGAGCCAAGGGTGGCTTTGTCTGCAAGCAAGCGCCATCGAGCGACGAGCGGGAAGCCTTTCTGGCGGAAGGTGTAGCCTGCTACAAGACTTTCATTTGTGCCTTGCTGGATATCACCGATAACCTGCAGCAATCTGAAGTCGTCGCGCCAGAGAATACAGTGCGCTGGGATGAAGATGATCCCTACCTGGTAGTCGCGGCCGACAAGGGCACTGCCACGTTCTCGGATATCGCCAATGGTATTTCTCAGCAGTACGGCTTCTGGCTGGGCGATGCCTTTGCTTCTGGCGGCAGCGTGGGTTATGACCACAAAGGCATGGGCATTACTGCCAAGGGTGCCTGGGTTTCAGTCCAGCGGCATTTCCGCGAGCTGGGCCTGAACGTCCAGCAGCAGGACTTCACTGTCGTCGGTGTCGGCGATATGGGCGGCGATGTATTTGGTAACGGCATGCTTTGCTCGCCACATATCCAGCTGGTGGCAGCCTTCAACCATATGCATATCTTCGTCGACCCCAACCCGGACTCGGCAAGCAGCTACACCGAGCGACAGCGACTGTTCGATATGCCGCGCTCGAGTTGGGATGACTACGAGAAAGCATTGATTTCCAGCGGCGGCGGCGTGTTCCTGCGCAGCGCCAAGTCGATCCCGATCAGTGCCCAGATGCAGGCGCGATTTGGCATCAGCGTCGACCAGATGACGCCCAATGAGCTGATCAAGGCGATCCTCAAGGCGCCCGTCGACCTGTTCTGGAATGGCGGCATAGGAACTTATGCCAAGTCCAGCCAGGAGACGCATGCGGATGTTGGCGATCGTGCCAATGACAACCTGCGCGTCGATGCCAGCGAGCTGGGTGCACGGGTGGTGGGCGAGGGCGGTAACCTGGGCCTCACCCAGTTGGCGCGTGTGGAGTACGGTCTTGCAGGTGGTCGCTGTAACACCGACTTTATCGATAACGCTGCCGGTGTCGACTGCTCCGATCACGAAGTCAACATCAAAATCCTGCTGAACTCCCTGATTGCCGGGGGCACGCTGCCCGAAGCAGAGCGAACCAGCTTGCTCGAGTCGATGACTGACGCGGTGTCCGAACTGGTGTTGGAGAACAACTACCGCCAGACCCAGGCGATCAGCCTGGCCGAGTATGAGACGCATGTGCGCGCGGTTGAATACCGCCGCTTTATCAGTTTCCTCGAAGCCCAGGGCAAGCTTGATCGCGAACTGGAATACCTGCCGGCCGATGATTTGCTGGCGGAGCGCAAGAGCAGTGGCCATGCGTTGACGCGTGCCGAGCTGTCGGTGCTGGTGTCCTACGCCAAGCTCGCCCTCAAAGAGGCGCTCGCGCAGAGCGATGTCGCCGACGATGAGTATATTGCACAGGCAGCGCCCACGGCGTTCCCGGTAGTCCTTCGCGAAAACTACGGCCAGCAGATTGGCTCACACCAGCTGCACTCGGAAATTGTAGCTACCCAGGTGGCCGGTGACCTGGTCAACCGCATGGGTATCACTTTCGTTCAGCGCATGCAGGAGGCCACGGGTGAAAACGAAGCGGCGATTGCCAAGGCCTACGTCACTGCACGCGACCTGTTTGACATTGAAGCGCACTGGCAGCAGATAGCGGCGCTCGACTACCAGGTAAGCAGTGAGCTCCAGCACGAGATGTTTGCGCATCTAGTGCGACTGGTGCGACGTTCCACGCGCTGGCTGCTGCGCAGCCGACGTGCGCGGTTGAACCCGGCCGGCGAGATCGCCGAGTTTGGTGAGGCGGCAGCCTACCTGGCCGAACATATTGGCGAATTGCTGACCGGTGATCAACGCGAGAGCTGGGCTGCAAAGGTCGCCACCTATGTCGAGCAAGGTATTGATGAAAAGCTGGCGAAGTATGTCGCCGGTGCACGCTATTTCTACACGGCGTTTGCGATCTCGCAGGCCAGGGCTGAATCTGGCGATTCGCTGGGCCATGTCGCAAGCTGTTACTTTACGCTGGGTCACCAGCTGGAGCTGAACTGGTTTGCCGACCAGATCGTGACGATGGGCGTGGAAAACTACTGGCAGGCGATGGCTCGCGAGTCATTTCGCGATGACCTGGAAGAGCAGCAGGCCAAGCTGACCTGTAATCTTAGCAAGGAGACACAGGCTGCAGGTGGTGAATGCCAGATCGATGAGTGGTCGGCCCGCCACGAGACTTATATCGGCCGCTGGCAGTCGATGATGACAGAGTTGCGCAGTGCGCCAGAGGTCGACCTGGCCATGTTCCCGGTCGCGATTCGTGAGCTGCTTGACCTTGTACAGGTAAGCCAGTCTTAAACGGCGCTCAATTCAAACGGCGTTTGCAACCCGGCTGCCGCCCAGGCAGCCGGGTTTTTTATTGCCCGGATGGTGTAACATGGCGCCGTGGCCAATGCAGAACAGTGTATCGAAATCGATCTGCGCATCACGCGCGATGAGTACCTCAAGCGCTACCGCGGCGTGGCCAGTACCGTGCTGGCTGAAACGACCCGCGGCGTTACCGTTCGTTTTCCCGCTAACCGCCTGCAACCCTTTGTGCGGCACGACGGTATTCGTGGCCGTTTCCGCCTGCGAATAGATCCACAGAATCGGCTGCTGTCCATCGAACAGGTCGGTTGAGTGCTTGCGGTGTCCTGCGACATTCGGGATAATTTCGATCGCGGGCAACTACGGTGGCTCGCCTCGCACTATGGTGGCCCCAGCGGGTCCCCTCGCAACGATAGATGGTAAACCCCGCCAGGCCCGGAAGGGAGCAACGGTAGCTATTGACTCGTGTGCCGGGGTGTGGCTTGTTGGGGTTCACCTCCATGCGTGCTCTCCTCCAATACTCTCCTGCGTTCTGGCTGCCTGCGGCTCTCCGCTCGCCCCCGATGTGCCTACTGTGTATACTGGCCAGCCTTTAGTTCCCGGCGATTGAATTCCATGTCTTACCAGGTCCTGGCCCGCAAATGGCGACCCCAGGCATTTTCAGAAATGTCAGGCCAGTCGCATGTGCTCAAGGCGCTCAGCAATGCGCTTGAGCAGGGCCGCCTGCACCACGCCTATCTGCTCAGCGGCACCCGTGGCGTAGGCAAGACGACGATTGCCCGTATCCTCGCGCGCTGCCTGAACTGCGAAGAGGGGCCCACCGCGCAGCCATGTGGTGTCTGTCCAAGCTGTGTGGAAATTGCCGAAGGCCGCAGCCTGGATCTTATTGAAGTCGACGCCGCGTCGAGAACCAAGGTCGAGGATACCCGCGAGCTGCTCGACAATGTCCAGTTTGCGCCGACGAACAGTCGATACAAGATCTACCTTATCGACGAAGTGCATATGCTCTCCAATAGCAGTTTCAACGCGCTGCTGAAAACCCTGGAAGAACCACCGGGGCATGTCGTCTTTGTGCTGGCGACAACACACCCGCAGAAGATTCCGCCGACTGTACTGTCGCGTTGCCTGCAGTTCCATCTCAAGAGTCTGTCGGTCAAGATGATTGCCGAGCGCCTGGAGCATATCTTTGCCGCTGAGGGTATCGCTGCAGAGGCCGATGGTGTGCTGGCGATCGCGCGGGCAGCCGCGGGCAGCATGCGCGATGCACTGAGCCTGGCAGATCAGGCGGTGGCCTTTGCTGGCGGCACAGTAGACCAGGCATCTGTCGATGCCATGCTGGGCACGGTCGACCAGCAGCTTCTGACCCAGCTGCTGGAGCAGGTGGTCGCAGGTGATGGCAACGGCCTGCTGCAGACCATAGCGACCTATGCGACACAAGTGCCCGATTTTTACGGGCTGGTCGACCAGCTGCTGGAATTGTTGCACTGCATTGTTGTCGAGCAGGTAGCCCCGGGTGCCCAGGCCGATGCAGATCGCTTTGCCGTGCCCGTCAAAGCGTTTGCACAGCAGCTCGCTCCTGAACAGCTCCAGCTCTATTACCAGTTATTGCTGGTCGGCAAGCGTGACCTGCCACTGGCGCCGGATCCGCTCACCGGCTTTGAAATGCTGATGCTGCGACTACTGGCTTTCAGTCTGGACGATGGCCAGACGGCTGGCGCAGACACCCTTGTGGCGGCTGCCCCCGTTGCGGATGAATCACCCGCGCCGGCAGTAAAAAAAAACACTAGCGAGCCCGCTATAGCGCCTGCCGCAGTGGCCGCGCCCCGCGATGACGCCAATGCGATCGCAGTCAGTGCGAAGGCCGCAGCAGAACCGGCCGCTGTGACCTTTGATCTTGCCGCGCTTGACCCTGAGAGCTGGCCGGCGGTCTATGCCACCGTGCCGTTGACGGGAGTGGTACGCACCCTGGCGTCTCACTGCGTGCCCTCGAGCGTAGAGAGCCTCAAAGACCAGGTTGAGTTCGCCATGCTCGACAGTCATTCGGCGCTGTACAGCGAAGAGTACGACGACCGGCTTGGGGCGGGGCTGGCCATCGTCTATGGGCGGCCTGTGCGCGCCCGGATACGGCTGGTGTCTGGCTGGGCCGAAGTGGGCCTGGACGAAGACATTGAAACGCCCGCCCTGCAACGACAGCGGCTAAAGTCGGAACGGCATGCCGAGGCGATGGAGTCACTGTCCGCCGATGAGCATGTCAGTGCGATTCTCGAAGCGTTTGATGGCAGTCTTGATGAGAGCAGCGTCAAACCGCATGACGCTGAAGCATCGAACTGAGTTTGAAGAAGCAGGTTGGGGTATATCGGTGAAGATTGAAACAGTAACAGCCCGTCGCAGGGCGGAGGGCAGTCAGTGAAAGGCCTTGGTGACCTGATGAAACAGGCGCAGCAAATGCAATCGAAAATGAATGAGTTGCAGCAGCAGGTTGCGCAAACGGAAGTGACAGGAGAGTCAGGCGCAGGCATGGTGAAGGTCGTCATGAATGGCCGGCACGATGTGAAGCGTGTTGCGATCGATCCAGGCCTGCTCCAGGAGTCGGTGGATATTCTCGAAGACCTGCTCGCGGCTGCGGTGAATGATGCCGTGCGCAAGGTAGAGGAAAACAATCGTGAGCAAATGTCACAGCTTGCCGGAGGGCTCGATCTGCCCGACGGTTTCAAAATGCCTTTTTAATGCTGTGGTTTACCGGCTTGTGACGAGTTTCCAACGGCAATGAACCAGAGTCCGCTGATCCAGCAACTGGTAGATAGCCTTTGCTGTCTGCCTGGCGTAGGCCCGAAGTCTGCCCAGCGTATGGCCCTGCATCTGCTCGAGCGCAAACCCGAGGCGGGTATGGCGCTGTCGGCCGCAATTGCCGAGGCGATCGACAAGGTAGGCCGCTGCAGTCGCTGCCGGACGCTCACTGAATCCCCGCTGTGCCAGATCTGTGCCTCATCCCGGCGTGACGAGCGACTGCTCTGTGTGGTTGAAAACCCGCTCGACATCTACGCCATCGAGCAAAGCGGTGAGTACCAGGGCTTTTATTTCGTGCTGTTTGGCCACCTGTCGCCCATTGATGGCATTGGCCCTGAGGATATTGGTATCGACCAGCTGGTGTCCCTGGTCGAACGCGAACAGGTAGAAGAGGTGATTCTGGCAACCGGCACCACCGCCGAGGGTGAAGCGACGGCCTATTACATTGGTGAGCAGTTGCGGGGAAGCAGCGTTGCACTGAGCAGGATTGCGCACGGTGTGCCAATGGGTGGCGAGCTGGAGTACGTTGACGGAGGCACGCTGGCGCGAGCCCTCGCGGGGCGGTTGCAGCTGTGACCGAGCTTCCCGCGCGCCTCTCTTCGGGTGTTTTCTCTCTGTGACCGCGACGCACTACATCGATACCAGTGAGGGGCTTGCTGCCGCCGTTGAAGAATGCCGTGGTGTGGCGGCGATCGCGCTTGATACCGAGTTTATTCGAACCGATACGTTCTACCCGCTGCCTGCACTGGTGCAGGTGTTCAACGGTGAATCCATTTTCCTGATTGACCCGCTGGCCATCGATGACCTGGCGCCGCTGCGCAGCTTGCTTGCAGACCAGAACGTTACCAAGGTGATGCACAGCTGTTCTGAAGATATGGATGTGTTCGCGCGCTTGCTCGATGTGGTTCCAAGCCCGCTGGTCGATACCCAGATTGCCGCCAGCCTGGCGGGGCTGGATTTTTCGATCAGTTACCAGCGGCTCGTGGAGCAACTGCTGGCAAAGACCCTGGACAAGGGTGAAACGCGTTCGGACTGGTTGCGTCGGCCGCTGAGTGCGAAGCAGCTGCAGTACGCTGCCGATGACGTGCTGTGGTTACTGCAGGTATACGAGGCCCTGATGGAGCGATTGGCCGGCCAGCAGCGCCTGGCCTGGCTCGAGGAGGAAAGTACCCGCCTGCTGTACGAAGCCAACAACCCGCTGCCCGTCGAGGAATACTACCTGCGGATCAAATCGGCCTGGCGGCTCGATGGTGAGTCGCTGGTGTTACTGCAAATGCTTTGCTCCTGGCGAGAGCAACTCGCTCGCGAGCAGGATTTGCCGCGCGGGAGGATTGCCAGCGACGCCGCATTGTTTGAAATTGCGCGGTCGCGGCCGCGTGACAAGGGGCAGCTTGCCAGGGTCAAGGCGCTCAAGCCAGCGAATATACGCCAGTATGGTAGCCAGCTGATCGCGATTGCCAACCAGCGTCTGGTCGATGATACCGCTGCGGTGCTCGCTGTCGCCAGGTCCGGAGATTCCAGGGCGCTCAAAGACGCAATGAAGCGCAGTAAACAACTTATCGCCAGGGTGGCGGGAGAGCACGCGCTACCGGTAGAGATCGTAGGGCGCAATCGCGATGTAGAGCAGTTCCTGTTTGCCGCCGAGCGCGAGCAAACGATGCTGGGCAGTGGCTGGCGTGGGGACCTGATGGGCGATGCATTGGCAGCAATCGCCGACCGTTACCAGCTTGGCGATGCCGTTGGTCGGGGTGAGTCGGGAACATGACCAGGAAAGTGGCCGTCTACCGCAGCGAACGCAAGGCGGGTGCGTATCTCTATGTACCTGCGGCCATGCCCGGCGATGCGCGGCATGAACAGCAGTTGGCGGATATACCTGCAGCCTTGCTGGAACAGCTTGGCGAGCTGACCGAAGTGCTACAGCTGGAGCTGGATGCCACGCGCAAGCTGGCCAACGCAGACGCGGCGCGGGTGCTTGAGCAGCTCGAAGAGACCGGATACTACCTGCAGATGCCGCCACTACCCGGAGCCCGCAGCGATGACCCGCTTTGACGCCGTAGTGGCCGGTAGATGAACGCGTCAAGCCAGCCGTTCTGGCAAGGGCGCACACTGGCGTCTTTCAGCGCCGCCGAGTGGGAGCTGCTGTGTGATGGTTGCGGCAAGTGCTGCCTGGCCAAGCTCGAGGATATCGATACCGCTGAAGTGCACTACACGGCAGTCAGTTGCCGGCTGCTCAATCGTACAACGGCGCGTTGCAATGACTACGCACAAAGGCAGGTGCGCGTGCCCGACTGCATTGCGGTCAGTGTCGAGGTCGCGCAGCGTGATGACGTCCTGCCACACAGTTGCAGCTACCGCAGGCTGGCGCGTGGCGAACCATTACCCGACTGGCATCCCCTGATCACCGGTAGTGAGCAGTCGACAGTGGATGCCGGCCAATCGGTTGCGCAGCGCACCCTCTGTGAAGACAATGTGCCCGAAGAGGCACTTGATGAGTACCTTATTGACTGGGTAGAAATCGGCTAGCGCGCTGTCAGGACAGCGCGCTTCTGATAAGGGGAATTTATGGCAGGCGGTGGTATCGAATTGCAGCTGAGCGTGTGGCTGGTCTATCTGGCCTGCAGCGTCGCGGTGCTTGCGATGCTGTGGCGGTGGGCGCGGCCCGAGGGCATCGGCCCGGGTAGCGTGGCGCTGTTGCTGCTGGCGTTGGTACTGCTGCTGCCCTACGGCGTGCCTGGCGCACAATCGCTCGCACCGGCGTGGATTGTCGTCCTGTTTGAACTCAGCCAGGGTCGCGATGAAGCACCGATCGCCATTGCTAAGTTACTGTCTCTCCTGCTTTTTCTGCTGGTGCTGTCGGCGCTGCTCTGGCGGCGCCTCCGCAGTCGCCCCGAAACCGGTTAAAAAGCAACCACTTACCTCGCAAGCCTCACCTTGTCAGGGTGGGCTCAGCTGCTATAACTAATTGTATTGCTTTGATTTTCAATACAGGGCAGCGCTGAGCGACGCATCTGATGCGCTCACTGCAGTTCAGTCCAGAGGGCTTTCGCATGAGCCGCAATACCCTTCAAGTCCCGGGTGTCGCCCGGGGTTTACTCTCATTCGCAATTCGCAAAGGGTCAGTCCAGGCGCTATGTGCCCTGGTGATCATTGCCTGTTGCGTGGCGCTACCTGGTGTCAGCGTTGCCAGCAATGAAAACCTGGCACCCGACATTCGCGTGTTGATCGATGTTTCGGGCAGCATGAAACAGAATGACCCGCGCAACCTGCGGCGGCCAGCCATGGACCTGTTGGTGCAGCTGCTACCCGAGGGTGGTCGTGCGGGCATCTGGACCTTTGGTCGCTATAGCAACATGCTGGTGCCGCACCAGGCCGTCGACGACAGCTGGCGTGCGTCGGCTGCCAAGCGCTCACGGCTGGTGAACTCAGTGGCGCTGCACACCAATATCGGGCTCGCGTTGGAGGAGGCAAACTACGACGCCGATGCCAGGCTCTTCCCGACCGCGCGGCAGTATCGCCGCTCGGTGATCCTGCTGACTGACGGGGTCGTTGACATCAGCCGTGACCCGGCGGCCAATGAGGCTGAGCGGGCACGTATCCTGAACGAAATACTCCCGGCCTATAAGGCGGCCGGCGTTACGATCCACACGGTTGCGCTGTCGACCAATGCGGATGCCCAGATGCTCGAAACGCTGTCGATAGAGACGGATGGCATGTTTGCCGTTGCCGAGGATGCCGAGGATCTTAACCGGATTTTCCTGCGGGCTTTCGACCAGTCCGTCGTTGGTGATCGCGTGCCGTTGCAGGACAACCGCTTCCTGGTGGACTCGAGCATAGAAGAGTTTACGGCGCTGGTATTCAAGCAGCCAAACAGTGACAAAACTGAATTGCATAGCCCGGCGGGCCTGCGCTATGACGCTGAGTCAACCGGCGCATCGGTGCGCTGGTTCAGTAGCGACAGCTATGACCTTATCACGATCAAACAGCCCGAAGAGGGCGCGTGGAAGATCAGCGCTGAGCTCGACCCGGAAAACCGGGTGACGGTGGTCAGTGACCTGAGTATTGAGCTGAGCGCATTGCCCAACAATGTCTACCTGGGCCAGACGCCGTTGCTGGAGCTTGCGTTGCTGCAGCAGGGCGAACAAGTGAGTTCGCCGGAATTCCTGAGCTTGCTGTCGGTCGATGCCCAGCTCGCGCGCGATAACATCAAGAGTTGGCAGCAGTCGCTCAGCGCCACTGACGGTCAACCTGGTTATTACCAGCGCACCCTGGACATGCTGAGGAACACGGGTGACTACAAACTGACGGTGACGGTCGACGGCAAAACCTTCCAGCGACAGAAAACCCTCACGTTCGATGTTCGAGAACCCTTCAGGGTGGAACTGGCCGCCAATGAGGCCGCCGCCGAATACGATCTCACCGTGGTTGCGCACGATAAAGCGGTGCGGGTAGACACCGTCAGCGTGGGCGCCTCGGTGCGCCAGCCGGACGGGAGTGAACAAGCTATCGTGCTCGAACTGGGCGATGACGGTGCCTGGCGGCACCAGGCGACCCAACAGGTCAGTGGTGAATACCAGTTTGTTTTTACCGCGCGCGGCACCGACGCCAACGGCGTAGCGGTTGAACAGCTGCTCGGTGAATACTCGCTCTACCTGAACGTGCCCGGCGTTGCGGTGCCTGAGCCTGTAGCCGTGGCCGAAGCTGTCGAGGTCCCGGCACCGGAGCCGGTTGTCGAGCCTGACCCTGCGCCTGAACCCGAAGCGGTTACAGAGCCTGAGCCTGTGGTCGATGAGGCGCCGCTGGTCGAGCCGGAAGAAGAAAGTAACTGGCTGCTTTACGCAGGCATTGGACTTGGGCAGGTAGGATTGCTCGTGGGCCTGTACTTCCTGTACCGAAAAATCGTTGCGCCACCGAAAAACGATGATGAAGCTGATCAGCAGGCTGAGCCTGTGGCAGAAGAAGCGGCAGTCGAGGAGCCTGTCGCTGAAGAGGCTGTTGCCGAAGAGCCGCAGGTCGAAGAGACGGTTGCAGAGGCCCCTGTCGAAGAACCCGAGGTGGTCGAAGAGCCGGTGCAGGAGGAGGTCGCAGAACCCGTTGCCGACGCTGGGCCCGAAGCCGAACCTGAGCTCGATGAGGCGGAAGAGGCGGTTGCAGAGACAGCTGCTGAACCTGCAGCGGCCGATGAGTTCGAGGAGGTTGACCTCGATTCCATGCTCGATGTGGATGAGGAAGAGCTTGCCGAGACCGATAGTCCTGCCGAAGATGCGCAGGCGGACGATGCCATCGATGTCGAGCTGGACATCGACAGTGCGGCAACTGCCGATGCAGCCGACCCGGTTGATGCTGCAGCTGATGCTGACGAAGAGGTCACGCTGGATCTCGACGGGGAGTTTGACCTCAGTAGTGATATCAGCAGCGAGTCGGCCGATTCGCAGCCAGGCGAGAGCAAGAAGGCCGGCTAGTAGCACCTGCGCTCACTTCAACCTCACTAAACAGTTCGCTTTCTATCGCGCATTGTTTTATCCCTTGCCATTGGGTTCAACACTGCTGCTGGCCGGCGGTGCCTTTTGCGATTGTCTCGGCACCGCCAGCTGTCAAAATCGCCCCCAAGCTGCTGTGGTTCGCTACTGACCGTTGCCCGTCAGGGCCTTGTAAGCAGCAAATAAACAACACAAAAAAATGTTATCGGGATACTTCCCTGCGGGTGCTATATCGTGAGTGGTTTTAAGAGTACTGAACAATACATTGCCAGTGATGACCTGGCGATGGCGGTGAATGCGGCGATTGCGCTGGAAAAACCCCTGCTGATCAAGGGCGAGCCGGGCACGGGTAAAACCATGCTCGCCGAGCAGGTGGCCGAGTCTATGGGTATGCGGCTGGTGCAGTGGCATATCAAATCGACGACCAAGGCTCATCAGGGGCTGTATGAATACGATGCGGTGTCGCGATTGCGCGATTCGCAGCTGGGTGATCCCAAAGTTGAGGATGTTGCAAACTACATCAACAAGGGCAAGCTTTGGGATGCCTTTGAAGCAGATGAGCGCGTCGTGTTGTTGATCGACGAGATTGACAAGGCAGATATCGAGTTTCCAAATGATCTGCTGCAGGAGCTGGATCGCATGGAGTTCTTTGTCTATGAGACGGGCCAGACGATCAAGGCGAAGCATCGCCCGGTTATTGTGATTACCAGTAACAATGAAAAAGAACTGCCCGATGCTTTCCTGCGCCGCTGCTTTTTCCACTTTATCAATTTCCCCGATGCCGACACGATGCGCTCGATCGTTGACGTCCACTACCCATCGATCCAGAAAAACCTCGTCGACCAGGCGCTTGAGGTGTTCTTTGAGCTGCGGGAAATGCCCGGCCTCAAAAAACGCCCTTCGACGTCTGAGCTTATCGACTGGCTCAAGCTGCTGATGTCTGATGATGTGCCAGACGATATTCTCGCCCAGCGCGATGCCTCGAAGGCGATCCCGCCGCTGTATGGTGCACTGCTGAAGAACGAGCAGGACGTACAGTTGCTCGAGCGCCTGGCGTTCATGCATCGTCGCGAGACTGCGCGCTAGCGCAGCGCAGCCAGTCGGCTGTGCCCGCCAGGGGCAGGGTATTGATGCGATGCTGTTAAATTATTTCGACACGCTCAAGCGCTATGGAGTGCCGGTTTCGCTGGTTGAGTATCTCAACCTGCTGGAGGCCCTGCAGGCCAATATTGTCTTCGCTGATCGCGAGCAGTTTTACTACCTGTCCCGCACCGTACTGGTCAAGGACGAGAAACACTTCGACAAGTTTGATCGCGCCGTAAACGCCTTTTTCAATGGCCTCGAGTCCGTCGAGGGCATGCTCGAGGCGCTGATTCCTGAAGACTGGATTCGTGATGCGTTCGAGAAGGAGCTGAGCGATGAAGACATCGCCAAGCTGACAAGCTTCGATAGCCTGGACGACCTGGTCAAGCAGTTCAAGGAGCGGCTGGCCGAGCAGGAGGAGCGCCACGAAGGCGGCGACAAATGGATCGGTACAGGTGGCACCTCGCCCTTTGGCAACAATGGCTTTCACCCCGAGGGTATCCGCGTGGGCGGCGAGGGCAAAGAGGGCAAGGCGGTCAAGGTCTGGGAAAAACGCGACTACAAGAACCTGGATGGTGACTCGACCCTGGGTACGCGCAACATCCAGCTGGCTTTGCGGCGCTTGAGGAAATTCGCGCGCAGCGGCGCAGAAGACCTGCTCGATCTTGATGACACCATCAGCTCGACGGCGAAAAACGCAGGCCTGCTGGATATCAAGATGGTGCCTGAGCGTCACAACTCGGTCAAGGTGCTGGTGTTTTTCGATATTGGTGGTTCGATGGACTACCACGTGAGCGCCTGCGAAAAGCTCTTTTCAGCCGTGCGCACCGAGTTCAAGAATCTCGAGTTTTACTATTTCCACAACTTTATCTATGAGGCGGTCTGGCGCGACAATCGCCGCCGCTTCCAGCAGGCCACGCCGCTGTATGAAGTGCTGCATACCTATTCACGCGACTACAAGGTGATCTTTGTCGGCGATGCGGCGATGTCACCGTATGAGATTTTGTCAGAGGGTGGGAGCGTCGAGCACTGGAACCAGGAGTCGGGCGAGGTCTGGATGCGCCGCTTGCTCAATGGCTTCGACAAGTATGCCTGGCTCAACCCCGTACAGTTCTCTGAGTGGCAGTTTTCCCAGTCCACGCGCATTATCGAAGAAATGTTCGAAGGCCATATGTTCCCGATGACGGTCAACGGCCTCGAGGACTGCATGGCGCACCTCGCGCGCTAGCGAGCAAAAGCGACCAGCGCGGCGGCAACCGCGACGTTCAGCGATTCCACACCATTCTCCAGCGCGATGCCCAGCCGCGTATCAGCGATATTTTCGATCGTATCGCTGACCCCCTCCGATTCACTGCCAAGCACGTAGATGGTCGCCGCCGGCGCGTGTTTGCGATCTTCAAACAGATCGGTCCCGGCGTTGGCGCTCAATACCGCGACGCGCGCACCCCTGTCCTGCAGTTGATGCAGCGCATCGTCCAGCTTGTCGCAGTGGATAATCGGGCAACGAAACGCGGTACCTGCACTGGCCTTGATCGCCAGCGGCGATAGTTGCGCATTGCCCCTGCGCGGCAGCAACAAGCCGGCAGCTCCCGAGCCTGCGACGCTGCGAATAATCATGCCCAGGTTTTGCGGGTTGGTGACGCCATCGAGCGCCAGCAGGCGTGCACCCGGCTCCGGGCGCCAACCCTGTAGCCAGGTTTCCAGTGGCTGGTAACCGGGAAGATCCAGGTCCGCGGCAACCCCCTGGTCCTGCCTGGCGTTCCTCGAGATGCGCGACAGCGCCCGCTTGTCGTGATAGTGCAGTGCAATATCGCGCTGGCTGGCCAGGGCGACGATCTCCTCGAGGATGCGCGCCGGTTTGTTGGAGTCGGCCAGGTGAATCGCTGTGATCGACAGCGAGGCGTCACCCAGCGCCTCGAGCACCGGCTTGCGGCCATAGATGGTGAGCAGTCGGTCAAAATGGCGCTTGCGGCGCTGGTACTCGCTGTCTGGCTCAGTCGGTGTGTTCATAATTCACTCTGGATGGGCCAAAGCAGGGCGTTAAATTGGAACGCAGTTGGTGCCATGCGCACCAAATATGGGCAAAAGGGCTATGATGGGCAGGCCCTGCACCTGAAAACGGCAAAAAAAGCGTGCCGGGGCGGGCCAACTCTATCGATTTGTCCCGGCAAAGACCCTAAGATCGCGCTGCGTCGCTGCTGGTGCAATCCGCCGTCGCACTGGACCAGAATCAAGCATAAGTTCCAAACCGGGGTAACACTATGGTGAAGCTACAATCGATTTGCAAATCTCTTTCCAGGCTAGCGCCGCTCGCACTGTTGGGTGCTGCTGGCCCGGCCTTCGCGCAGGACGGCCTTAGCGGGCCAGACACCGCCTGGATCATGACCTCCACGGCGCTGGTGCTGTTCATGACCTTGCCAGGCCTCGCGCTGTTCTACTCTGGCCTGGTGCGTTCCAAGAACGTGCTGTCGGTGCTGATGCAGTGTTTCGCAATCGCCTGTGTCGCCTCTATCGTCTGGTTCGTGGTCGGCTACAGCCTGGCCTTCTCGGAAGGCAATGCCTTCGTTGGCGGGCTCGACAAGATGTTCCTGGCCGGCGTCCTTGAAGAGACCATGTCAGGCTCGATACCCGAGAGCGTGTTCCTGATGTTCCAGATGACCTTCGCGATTATCACCCCGGCGCTGGTCGTCGGTGGTTTTGCCGAACGTATCAAGTTCAGTGCGGTCATGTGGTTTACCGTGCTGTGGTTGATCCTCGTCTACGCCCCCGTTTGCCATTGGGTCTGGGGTGGCGGCTGGCTCGGTGAGCGCGGTGTGTTCGACTTTGCCGGTGGTATCGTCGTACATATCACTGCAGGTGTTGCAGCGCTGGTCGCGGCATTGGTGATCGGCCCGCGACGCGGGTTTCCCGAAGTGCCCATGCCTCCGCACAACCTGACGCTTTCAGTGGCCGGTGCCGGCATGCTGTGGGTGGGCTGGTTTGGCTTTAACGGTGGTAGCGCGCTTGCCGCCAACGGCGATGCCGGCATGGCCATCCTCGTCACCCACCTGTCTGCGGCCTGTGGCGCCTTTACCTGGTCGGTGATCGAGTGGATCAAATACGGCAAGCCCAGCGTCCTCGGCATCGTGACCGGCATGGTTGCTGGCCTGGGTACAATCACGCCTGCCTCAGGATTCGTAGGCCCTGCTGGTGCAGTGGTTATCGGTATCTCGGCCGGTGTTGTCTGTTTCTACGCCACGCTGTTCCTCAAGCGCAAACTGGGTATCGACGATTCACTCGATGTCATGCCTGTGCACGGCGTTGGCGGTATCCTCGGTACGCTGGCGGTAGGTATTTTCGCCAGCAGCGAACTTGGCCTGTTTTCAGGCCAGGGTATGGATAACAGCATCGGCACCCAACTGGGTATCCAGTTCACCGGTGTGGCCGCTGGTGTCGTCTACACGGCTGTCGCAACCTTCATCATTTTCAAAGTGATCAGTGTGATGGTGGGTGGACTGCGGGTCGAAGAAGAGGACGAGTCACAGGGTCTTGACCTGGTCTCTCACAACGAGAAGGGCTACGACCTCTAAGCGCACCTTGAGCCAAAAAAACGCCATGCGTATCTGCATGGCGTTTTTTTTTGTATCCTGCGTGCATTCAATGAGCAATACAGATTAAGGAGACTAGGGTGCTTGTAAAAACCCTGATTGGCCTGGCTGCCGCGATCGCAGTGGTCGGGTTCCTGGCGCAAATCACCGGCATGCCAGAACCGCTGGACCCGTCGAGTCGCAGCCATGCCATGCTCCAGCACGGCCCTCACGCTGTCGTGCGTGAACAGCTCACGCTGGTCGATGAGCGTCGCAGGCTGGCGGGCGCCACGCAGGTCGATGCGCCCCGGTCGATTGACCTGCGGATCTGGTACCCGGAGCGGGCGCCGGCAGCGGCGCCGCTGGTGCTTTATTCCCACGGCATGATGGGCAGCTACGATGAGGGCGTGCACTATGCCGAGCATTTTGCCAGCCATGGCTATACCTTTGTCGCACCCAACTTCCCCTATACCAATTTCAGCAATGGGCAGCAGGCCAACGCGGTCGATGTGATTAACCAGCCTGGCGACATCGCTTTCATTCTCGACACGCTGCTGCAGCGCAATGAGGACAGCGACGACCCCTTATACCAACGTATCGACAGCGAAAAGATAGTTGCGATGGGCCTGTCGCTGGGGGGTATGACCACCCATATGCTGGCCTTCGACCCGTTGCGCGCCGATGCACGGTTTGATGCCGCTGTCGCTATCGCCGCACCGTCGGAAATGTTCTCGGCGAAGTTCTTTGCGACCCGCGACATTCCCTACCTGGCCATCGCGGCGCCACAGGATGCGTTTATCGACTACCAGCGCAATGCGCTGCCCATGCTTGAGCGCGTGCCCGGATCGACCCTGGTTTCGATTGATGGCGGCTCGCATACCGGGTTTGCCGACCAGGCGCGCTGGCTACGCTGGCTCGACAATCCCGACAGCGTGGGTTGCTCCCAGGTCAAGGACAATATCGATGCCACCGCTGAGCAGAGCGAGAGCTGGTATCCGCTGCTTGGTTCGATAGAGCAGGGCTACATTATCGAAGCCGATGTGCAGATTTGCGAGATGGTGCTGGCGCCTGCGTTAAACCCGGTGCGGCAGGGCGAGTTGACGCTGCTGGCCGCCTGGAGTTTCCTGCAATGCCAGTTCTCGGCAGCGCCGGCGGCGCACTGCGATTTCCTGGCGCGTGAGTTGGCGCTCGAGAACAATCAGGTAAGCGTTGTCTTTGCCCAGCCTCGCTAGGCGGGGCTATTGTGGCGCGTTTTTGCGCGCGTCCAGCCAGTTGCGGTAAGAGCTGAATGGCAGGGGTTTGGAAATCAGGAATCCCTGGGCGTAATCGCAGCCCATGTCGGCCAGTGTATCGAGTGTCTCGCTATCCTCTACACCCTCTGCGACGACCAGCAGGTCGAAGGTGTGGGCCAGTTCAATAATCATGTTGGCAATTTTGCGATCGGCCGCGCTGCTGAGCATTTGTCGCACGAACATCTTGTCGATTTTGAGTTCATCGGCAGGGATGTGCTTGAAGTAGGCCAGCGACGAGTAGCCGGTGCCAAAATCGTCAATCGAGATTCTCGTACCCAGGTCACGTATCTTGCTCAGGTGGTCAAAGGCAAGCTCCTTGTCAGCGATCAGCACGTCCTCGGTGATTTCCAGCGTGAGCCTGCTGGGCTGGATCTGCCACAGGTCGATGGCATCGGCAACCTGCCGGTATAGCGTTTTGCTGGTGACCGAGTTGGCGGGGACGTTAACGCTGACGGCGCAGTCGTGGTCGCCATCGAGTTCGCTCAGCTGCTTGAGCGCGGTATTTACCAGCCAGTTGACGAGGTCGAGTTCAGAGCCCAGGTGTTCGACCAGTGGGATGGTGACGTCGGGGGCGACCAGGCCATGTTCCGCGGAGGGCCAGCGAATCAGCGCCTCTGCCTGCTGGCGTTCGTCGGCCCGGTGACTGTGCAGCGCCAGTTTCGGCTGGTAGTAGAGCTCCAGTTCATCCTGCTGCATGGCGGTGTGCAGGTCATTGAGCAGCGCCCACTTGGTCTGGTCGCTGTCGGGCTGGGCACTCTTGCCCAGGACACGATAGGGCTGGTTGTCGATCTTGGCCTGCTTGAGCGCCAGCTCCGCATCGTAGACCAGCGTATAGGCATCGTCATGGTGATCGTAGTTGTAGGCAATGCCGATGTTGATCGAAATCTTGAGCAGGTGATTGTTCCACTCAAAATTCTCGCGAAAGCAGCTGGCAATCTGTTCGGCAGCGATCACGGCAAAGCCCGGGCTCTTTAGCTCGGGGAGCAATACGCCAAACTCGTCGTTGCCCAGGTAGTAACTGAGGAATTTTTCGTTGTGCAGTGCGCTGATTCGCGCTGCGATTTCCTGCAGGATGTAATCACCGCAACCAAAGCCAAAGCTGCGATTGAGCTCGCGAAAATCCCTGATGTCGAGAATCGCCAGTGCGCAGTGTCGCGCCGGTTCGCTGTTGGCAGATAAGGTCTGCTGCAGTGTGGCGACCAGCTGGTCGCGATGAGATTGCATGCCTGTTGCCCGGTATCAGGAGTGAAGAGAGCCGGCTGGGCCAAAGTCTCATTCTAGCAGATTGGGGCTGCTTCTCAGTCCCCCGGCCAATAAGTCTGCTTCCTGGGCGCATTGATATCGGTCGCTTCGCGCACTAAGATGACAGCCTGTCGCAGCCATGCTGCGCAATTTTTGTTATCCAGGGGTTTGGCCAATGCCATCATTCGATGTTGTTTCTGAAACCGACATTCACCAGGCTACCAATGCGGTAGACCAGGCCGGTCGCGTTATTGGTAACCGCTTTGATTTCAAGGGGGTCGATGCCCGCTACGAGCGCGAAGAGCGCAGCATTACGATTGTTGCCGAAGCGGAGTTCCAGGTGCAGCAAATGGTCGACGTGCTGCACAACGCCTTGCACAAATCAGGCATCGATATTGCCAGTCTTGACCTGGGAGAGGTTGTCGAGAGCGGCAAGCAATGCAAGCAGACCGGTGTGTTGCGCAATGGCATCGATACCGAAACCTGCAAGAAGATCGTCAAGCTGATCAAGGCAGAGAAGTTCAAGGTGCAATCCAGTATCCAGGGCGAGCAGGTGAGGGTGACCGGCAAGAAGCGCGATGACCTGCAGACGGTGATTGCCTTTCTCAAGCAGCAGTCACTTGGCCTGCCACTGCAGTTCACCAATTTTCGTGACTAGCCCTTACTGTCATGCCGCCGTTCAACGGAAACGATGGTTTGATCAAACCGTGTATTGATGAGGTGTCGCTGTGAATCCACCTGAGCAGGGCGGCGGTCAGTCGCCAGGTGCCGTCGCCGCTGGCGATGCAGATATGATTTATCGTGGCCTGCGGTACCCCTATGGCCGCGAGTTTGCGCCCGAGACGCTGGAGCCGTTCAAGATTGCCGAGGGTGTGTACTGGTTGCGCATGCCCTTGCCGATGAAGCTCGACCACATCAACCTGTGGTTGCTCGAAGATGGCGATGGTTGGACGGTCATTGACACCTGCATGAATCTCGATGAGCCCAAGGCGCTGTGGGAGCAGCTGTTTAACGGGTTCATGGCGGGCAAGCCGATTCGCCGGGTCATCGCAACCCATATGCACCCCGACCATGTTGGCCTGGCCGGCTGGTTGTGCGAGCGCTTCGACTGCGAACTGTGGATGTCGCGCGGCGAATACCTCATGTGTAAAAACCTGACCAGTTACACCGGGCAGGAAGCGCCGGCGACCGCAATCAACTTCCTGTTGGCCACCGGCCAGTCCGATGAAGTCATCGAGCGTTACAAGCAGCGCTTTGGCCATTTCGGAGAGATGATCTATGCGCTGCCCGACAGCTACCGGCGACTGGTCGACGGCCAGACCTTTGAGATCAACGGCCAGTATTGGCAGGCGCTCGCGACCAGCGGGCATTCACCAGAACATATATCGCTCTACTGCCCGGCGTTAAAGCTGCTGATTTCCGGTGACCAGATACTGCCGCGAATCACTCCCAATGTCAGTATCTATCCCAATGAGCCCACTAACGACTCGCTGTCGGAGTGGTTGTACGGCCAGGAGCGTTTGCGCCAGATCCTGCCAGACAACCTGCTGATCCTGCCCTCTCACCAGGAGCCCTTTATCGGCGTGCGTACGCGTTTGACCCAGATTATTGAATCGCACGATGAGGCACTCGAAAAGCTCTATGAGCTGATCGCTGAACCGCGGCGGGTTGTCGACTGTTTTCCCGCGCTGTTCAAAAGCGAGGTCAGTGGTTCAACGCTGAATATGGCTGCGGGAGAAACGCTGGCACACCTGAATTGCCTGATCGTTCGCAAGATGGCAACCTTTGATCGCGATGAGCGCGGCGTCAACTGGTATCGTCAGCTACCTGAGGCCCTGCAATTCGAAAGGACGCCCTGAGGCACGTTATTCATCTGCCAGCGCGAAGGCGATATAGGCATCGCCCGATTGCGTGCCCAGCTTGCCGCCGCTGGCGGCGATGACAATGTACTGTTTCCCCGCGACGCTGTAGGTGCTCGGCGTCGCATAGCCCGCCGCCGGCAATGACTGTTCCCACAGCAGCTCGCCGTTCGCCTTGTCGAAGATGCGAATTTTTTCATCGCTCGTCGCTGCGATCACCAGCAGCCCACCTGCCGTGACCACTGGCCCGCCAAAGTTGCGCGTTCCGGTGGGCGGAATGCCCTCAGCGGTCAGCGCAGCGTACTCGCCCAGCGTGCGCTGCCACAGCCGCTTACCAGAATTCAGGTCGATCGCTGTGAGCGTGCCCCAGGGTGGCTTGACGGCAGGGTAGTAGCGATCGTCCATGAAGGGTGTGTAGCCACCAAAAATATACGCGGTCTCGCTTTGCTCGCCAGCGTCATCATCGATGCGGGTGTCGCCGCTGGCCAGTGATTCGCTCAACGCGAAGATGTAATCCACCACCGCTGCGCGTTCGTGCTGGCTCAATTGGCTGAAGGGCATCATGCGACCCTTGCCGCGTTTGACAACCCGCAGCGCTTCACCCCGATCGCCATTGCTGTGAAAGTCAGCCAGCGAGGGCGCGTAGGGATAAAAGCCCTGCAGGCGGTCGCCATGGCAGCCGGCACAGTGTTCGCTGTAGACCAGTTTGCCAAGTCCCAGTGGCTCGTTGGGGTTGGCCTGCACCTGGTTGAAGCGAACCAGGTTGGCATCTTCCATGGCATTTATGTAGTAGGTGTTGGTGGCCGGGTCATAGGCGCCGCCGCCCCAGTTGGCACCCCCGTAAAAGCCCGGGAAGATAATGGTGTCCTGCAGGCCGGGCGGGCGGTAGTACTCGAAGCTGGCGGCCTGGTCGTAGAGCGCTTTGACATGGGCGTGGGCTTCTGGCGTG
Organism: Pseudomonadales bacterium; assembly: GCA_965216795.1. GTDB lineage: Bacteria > Pseudomonadota > Gammaproteobacteria > Pseudomonadales > UBA7434 > UBA7434. The sequence goes on from OZ244196.1 coordinate 319,487, forward strand.
ATGTCAGTGATTTCGTTTTCGTCGAAGTGCTGGCGGGTAAATGGCTCGGGCAGGGTGACTCTGGGCTGCGTCAGCCAGGCTTGCTGGCCCGGTATGGTGGAGGCCGGAACGGGCACCTCTTCAATCGGGAATACCGGCTCACCGCTATCGCGGTCCAGCAGGAACAGCACGCCCTGTTTGCTGGCCTGGACCAGCAGGTCGCGCTGCTCGCCGTCGGCTGTCACGGTCGCCAGCGTTGGCGCGGAACTCAGGTCGCGATCCCAGAGGTCGTGGTGCACCGTCTGGTAGTGCCAAAGCCGCTCGCCAGTGCGCGCGTTGAGCGCGAGTATTGTGTTGGCAAACAGGTTTTTGCCGTGCCGCGACTGGCCGTCGAAGTCTGGCGTGGCAGAGCCGGTGGGTGCATAGACGACGCCGCGTTGCGCATCGAGGCTGAGCCCGGCCCAGGCATTCGCGCCGCCACCCGATCGCCAGTAGTCCTCGGGCCAGGTTTCATAGCCGAATTCACCGGGCTGGGGAATCGTATTAAAGCGCCAGGCCAGTTCGCCAGTGCGGGCGTTGAACGCACGGATCGTTCCCGGTGCTGCGCCTTCGGTTTCATTGACCGCCGTGCCAACAATCAACAGGTCCTCAAAGCAAATGACGGGCGAGGGAGCGAACACAACCAGTTTGTCGGGGTCTCGACCCAGCCCCTTGCGCAAATCGATGTGGCCGTTGTCGCCAAAACTGCGCAGCGGTGCACCGCTGGTCGCATCGAGTGCGGTGAGCATATGCGAGGTGGCGACGAAGATGCGTGCCTGGCGGCCCTCGCCATCTGCCCAGTAAGTGACGCCGCGCATCGTCGACAGACCGACGTGTTCCTGTTCGGGAGTGTAGGTCCAGAGTTCTTCACCGGTATCGGCGCGCAGGGCAAACACATTGTGGAAGGGGTTGCGGGCATACAGCACACCATCGACGATAATCGGGTTGACCTGGAGCTCGGAGGAGGCCGGCAACGCCCGTTGGTCCGCGCTGTCATAGCGCCAGGCGACCTGCAGCGTTGATACGTTTGAGCGATTGATCTGGTCGAGGCTGGAGTAATGCGAATTGTGCAGGTCGCCGCCGTAGTGGGCCCAATGCAGGTGGGCCTGTTCGCTATCGCTTGATGCGGCGGATTCATCGTGCTGGGGCTGGCAACCGGTGATCGCAACTGCAACTGCTATCGCCACAATAAATCGGCTAAACTCGGCGGCTTGCTCGCGGCGCCCTGTATTACTCTGCATGGTCGGTTTGCCAGTTGGGGTAGAGGTTCGTGCGGGACTTTAGAGCAGATTGGGCAGGCTGGCAATCATTGCCGGCTGTCGCCCGCTGCGGATACTCGGTAAAAGGACCAGCATGTGGATACCCGCTCAATGACCCTCGAGGCGCGCATCGACCGGCTCGAATCGATCGATGAGATTCGCCAGCTTGCGGCAAAATATTCGCTGTCCCTGGACATGCGGGATCTCGATGCGCATGTCAATCTCTTTGCTGAAGATATCCGGGTCTCCCGCGACAAATCTGGCAGGGCCCACCTCAAGCGCTGGCTCGACGATACGCTTCGCCTGCAGTTTACCGGCACGTCACACCATATCGGTGGTCACATTATCGAGTTCGAAGACCCGGACCACGCCATCGGTGTGGTCTATTCCAAGAACGAGCATGAGACACCGGTTGAAAACGGTGACGATGAATGGGTCATCATGCAAATGTTGTATTGGGATCAGTACGAGCGAATTGCCGGTCGCTGGTATTTTCGCCGGCGCTTGCCGTGCTACTGGTACGCCGTCGATCTCAACAAGCCACCGGTCGGAGACAACAAGATGCGCTGGCCGGAGCGCGAGACCTATGAAGGCGCGTATCACGCACTGTGGCCGAGCTGGAAAACGTTCTGGGAAAACCCGCCGGGCGATTCCGTGCCTGAGGTTGCGGCGCCCGCACCGCTGGACAGCTTCCTCAGCACAATGAGAGCCGGGGCCGATGAGCCGCGGATACGGGTTCGTTGACCCGGGCCGATAACCCACTCCTTCAATCGAATAGAGAGATAACCGATGGATAAGCTCCTGAGCCCAACGTCATTCGGAGCCATAGATCTTGCCAACCGAATTGTCATGGCGCCAATGACGCGGAGTCGTGCGACTGCGCAGGGCGACCTGGTGACGGACCTGCACGTCGAGTATTACCGGCAGCGCGCCAGCGCCGGCCTGATCATTTCCGAGGGCACCCAGCCGAGCCGGGATGGCAAGGGCTATTGCCGTACGCCAGGCATTTACAACGATGCGCAGGTTGCCGCCTGGCGTCGTGTCACCGATGCCGTGCACGAGGCCGGAGGCAAGATTGTTTGCCAGCTCATGCATGTGGGCCGCGTGGCCAGCCAGCTGAATAAAGACGCCGATGCGCAAACCGTAGCCCCGTCGGCGATCACGGCCCAGGGCGAAATTTTCACCGAGCAGGGTATGGTGCCACTGGATCCACCCCGGGCCCTGGCGCTCGAGGAAATAGCGGGTGTCATCGAAGAGTTTCGCATGGCAGCGACGAATGCAATCGCCGCAGGCTTTGACGGTGTCGAGTTGCACTGCACGTCGGGTTACCTGCCCGCGCAGTTTCTCGCCACAGGCAGTAACCAGCGCGATGATGCCTACGGTGGCAGCGTAGCCAACCGCTGCCGCTTTCCGCTGGAGGTGCTCGGCGCGCTCGCGGCCGCGATTGGCCCTGAGCGGGTCGGTTTCAGGATCTGCCCGGGCCACCCGTTCAACGACCTGCACGATGAGAACCCCGAAGAGACCTTTGCCCATTTTCTCACGGAGGCGGCCGGACTTGGGCTGGCCTACCTGCACGTGATAAGGATGCCGGCCACAGGGCTGGATAACCTGGCCATCGCCAAACAGTATTTCGGTAACAATTTGATCATCAACGAGAGCTATGATGCGGAAGAGGCCGAGTCGGCGCTGCAGGCCGGTGCCGGGCAGGCGGTATCCTTTGGCCGGCCCTTTATCGGCAACCCCGATTTTGTGCGCAGGGTGCGCGAGTCGCTGCCGTTGGCGGAGATGAATGTTAAAACCCTCTACGTGGAGGGCCCGGAAGGCTATATTGACTACCCCGAATATGATTAAAAAGTGTTCATCGACAGGGCGGTAGCACCGCTGCGACGGGGCTTGCCGCTAATTTTGCAGCTTGCGAAACCCCCGCGTGATCACCGACAATGGGCGCCGCTAACCGCGTCTGCAGCCTGGCCAGGGCCCATGCGCCGGGCACGCGAACACAGCCCGTAACGCGCGTTAGCACAGTGAATAGCACAGTAAATAACAACGGCTTATCTTGCCAACCACCAGAGGCCGGGGCGACCGGCCCAGAAGTCATTTGGAGAGAATTTATGCTGAACGTCAGTAGCACCAGCGGTTTGCGCCGCAGATCCCTCGCCAGCGCAATCGCTGCAGTGGGTCTTGCCATGTCGAGCGCAGCGGTGGCTGAGTCACGATTGCAGGAAGTTCCGATCAGCATCACGGTGCTCGATAGCGAAGCACTCGAGACCAGCGGCGTCCACAGCCTGGCCGACCTCATTCCCGGCAGGGTGCCGGGGCTACTGGTGCAGCCGGCGCAAAGTAGCGCATCGACGCTCAATCTCTCGATCCGGGGTATCAGCGGTCGGGACTTTGCCGTGGGCAGCGCTGAGCCTGGCGTCGCAGTGTTCGTCGATGGCGTCTATCTGGGTCGCCAACAGGGCCTGGCGTTCGAGACACTTGACCTTGAGCAGGTCGAAGTCCTGCGCGGACCGCAGGGCACACTGTACGGTCGCAACACCGCGGGCGGTGCGGTGCGCCTGGTCACACGTGGCCCGGCAGAGGAGTTTGGCATTCGCCAGCACTTCGGGTTTGGTGGCGAATACGATGAGTTTCGCTCGGTCACACACCTGGATACCGGTGTGCTGGCAGGGGGTATCCGGGGCAAGATTTCCTACGCGATTAACGAGCACGACGGCTGGGTCGAAAACGGCGGCGGCACCGACAACTCGGATAACTTCTGGCTGAAGGACAACGAAGCGCTGCGCATCGCCCTGAGTGGCCAACCCATCGCTGATGTGCTCAGTATTGACTATGCCTACGACAGCAGCGACACCGATACCACCCAGGGCCTGTTCCGCGCCGGTGCACGTGTTGAGTCAGTCGGTGCAACCGATTTGCAGGTCAGCAGAGCCGAAGCCGAGGGGCATACCCTGAACGTCGACCTGAAGATCAATGACGATATGTTCGTCGAGTCGATCACAGGCTATCGCGAGCTGGATTCGCTCGAGTTTGAAGCGGGTCTTGCAGCGGCGACGATCGACCAGGAGCAAGAGCAGTTTACCCAGGAGATCCGGCTGAGCGGCACGCGTGGCGAGCTGTCTTACGTGGTCGGCGCAAGTTACTTTGATGAAGAAGTCGAGCTGGCTGGCTCGCGCGCAATCGGGCGGGTCGACTCCGAGTCGTTCGCTGTCTTTGCGCAGGGCACGATGCCGCTTAGCGACGTATTCTCGGTGACGGTGGGCTGGCGTGAGACGGCCGATGACAAGCGCTTTGAGAGCGACTCTGTCGGCGGCCTGCCCACACAGGTCTTTACCGAGTACGAAGAGGACAACACCGACTTCCTGCTGGGCTTTAACTTCCTGGTATCCGATGATGTCATGGGTTTTGCGCGTTACTCGACAGGGTTCCGCTCCGGTGGGGCCTCGCTGCTCGACCCGGGCCTGACAGCTGTCGATGCTGAAACCGTCGGAACGCTGGAGGCCGGTTTTGAATACAGCAACAGCGACAATACCTATGCGCTCACCGCCTCGGTATTCACGACCGACTACGACGATCGGCAGTTTGCCGGTGACGGCGATGACGCCGAAGTCGACGGCGTCGATGTGGCGTTCACTGTGCGCCCGCTGGAAAGCCTGGCGATTTCGGGCAGCTACCACTTCCTCGACGTAGAGTTCACCAATACCGATCTGCCGCTGGCACCGCGTGATGCGGGCAGGCTCGCCATCGACCTGGTGCTCGCGGACCTCGACGTCGGCAAGCTGTCGCTGCACACGGACTATCTCTCGATGTCCCAGTTCTACACCGGCAGCTCGCTGAACCACGAGGACTCACGCGACCTGTTGAATGCGCGTTTGCGCCTGCAGGGTGTAGAGCTTGAGGGTGACTCGGGCCAAATCGAGATCGGCGTCTGGGGCAAAAACCTGACCGACCACGAATACGTCGTGAACTCGGTGGGCAACTTACGTGCCTATGGCGAGCCGCGCACTTACGGTGTCGATGTCATCTACACCTACTAAGCGCGATAAGGTTAGCCTCCACTAACTCATCATTGCGCGATCGGCGCGGCTGGCAAGCACAGTCACGCGATCACGCTGTACACAAAAAAACCGCCTCAGGGCGGTTTTTTTGTGTACGCCTGTTTTTCAAAACTGGCGCAGTTAATGCATTCACCCTGTTGAGGGGCGTAATTTACGCCTGAGCAGTCAAGAAATCGGCGTCGAAGCGCGAGCAAAGCGGCCACCCTGCGGGGTGGTGATGGAGCGATGCCAATTAATTGACTAACGCGACATGCTGGGGATTGCGATGACCGACCGTATTGATGCCGCCAGGCCCGACATAAACCAGGTGCTCAACGAGATGCGTGCACTCAAGCTGCGCGCCTCGGAGGGTTTCACTCCGGCGACATCCGCTGGTGATGTCGCCCCGGGGGCTGTGCCCGATGTGGAGTTCAGTGCCTTGCTCAAGCAGGCGGTCGACCAGGTCAGCAGTGTCCAGAAGCAGTCCAGTGCGCTGGCCGAGTCCTTCCAGATGGGTGACCCCAACGTGACTCTCGCGCAGGTTGTGATTGCCTCAGAAAAATCCAGTATTGCCTTTGAGGCGATGAGCGAGGTGCGCAATCGCCTGGTCAACGCCTACGAAGATATTATGAACATGCCGATCTAGCGCTGGCGGCACGCTCCTTCCTACAAGCCCTGAATATAACGAGCGAACACCGATACGATGGCCGATGCCGCTAACCCTGCCGTAGTCGATGCCCAAACCCCCGGGGGGTTTGAGAGTTTCCTGAACCTGGAATTCGGGCGCCAGCTTGGATTGATGCTGGGTCTTGCCGCCAGCGTCGCGCTGGGCGCAACGCTGGCTATCAACCTGTTCATGGAAGAAGACTACAAGCCGCTGTACAGCAGTCTCGAGCGCATCGATGGCGCAGCAGTGGTCGAAGTGCTCGATGCCAATGCGATTGGTTACCGTATTGATAGCCGTTCTGGTGCGCTACTGGTTGCCAGCGACCAGATCCACCAGGCCCGCATGCAGTTGGCAGCCGCGGGTATGCCAGGCCATAACAACGTCGGCCTGGAAATACTCGACCAGGAACAGCCGCTGGGTACCAGCCAGTTCATGGAGAGCGCGCGCTATCGTCGCGGTCTGGAGGGCGAGCTGGCGCGAACGATTGCCAGTATTTCGAGTATCCGGGCGGCGCGGGTACATTTGGCGATTCCCAAGTCGACCGTATTCCTGCGCGACAAGCGCGAGCCGCGTGCCTCGGTATTTGTGGAGCCTTACGGTCGCGGTATCGACGAGCAGCAGGTGAGGGCGATCGCCAACCTGGTGGTATCCAGTGTGCCCGAGTTGCAGTTGCGCAATGTCACTGTCGTCGATCAACGCGGCAACCTGCTGTCGAATTTCGATGATGATCCCAATTACGCGATGGCAGCCCGCCACCTGGAATACACGCGCGAGATAGAGGCCAACCTGCTTGAGCGCGTCAACAGCCTGCTCGAGCCGATCGTCGGCGCACAGCACTTTCGCGCCGAGGTCGCCGCGGACATCGACTTTACAATGCGCGAGCAAACCGCAGAGGTGTACAACCCCGACCTGCCCGCCGTGCGCAGCGAACAGACCACTAGCGAGCAAACCCTCGCGGGGGCTGGCCCCGGCGGCGTGCCCGGTGCCCTGACCAACCAGCCGCCGGCAGGCGGGGCCATTGAGGCCGGTGCCGAAGAGGGTGGTGAGGCCGCCGCAGCGCCCAACCAGTCACGGGTCCTTGAAACCCGCAACTTCGAACTCGATCGCACGATCAGCCATACGCGCCACCAGCTTGGCCAGCTGCGTCGTCTCACTGTCGCGGTTGCCGTGGATGACTTGCTGGGGGGAGCTGGCGGTGAAGCCGAAGCGGCCGAGGGCGAGGAAGCCGCAGGCGGCCAGGCCTGGGATGAAGACTCGCTGCAACGGCTGGCGACGCTGGTGCAAAATGCCGTGGGTTATGACGCCAGTCGTGGTGACCGCGTGACGGTTATCAATACGCCATTTATGCGCGAGGAGCCCGAGCCAATCGAGGTTGTTGAGCCCCCGATCTGGGAGACCGAGCTGTTCTGGACAGCGCTTCGCTATGGTTTGGGCGTGATTGGCTTTTTGCTGCTCGTGTTCATGGTGCTGCGGCCAACGATGAAGCGCCTGACCGAGAACTCCAAAAAAATTAAAGAGCTTGAAGCCAAACACCAGGCCGCGCTCAACGCTGTCAACGAGGTATCAGCAGGGGCCGCGCGCGCGGTGGTGGCGGATGACGGCAGCGTGACCCTGACCGCGCCGGATAAAAACCTGTTACCCTCACCTGAGGACCAGCTCGATGACCAGATTACGATGGTGCGTGATATGGTAAACAATGATCCTGAACGGGTAGCGCAGGTTATCCAGGGGTGGACCAGCAATGAATGATGAGGCGGTACTCGACGACGCGATTCCCTATATCGAGCGTGCGTCAATCCTGCTGCTGACGATCGGCGAAGAGGCGGCAGCCGCTGTGCTCAAGCAGCTGGGGCCAAAGGAGGTGCAGCGCATCGGTACAGCCATGGCCTCGCTGACCGACGTCAAGCGCGAGAAGGTCGCGGCCGTGTTTAACGCCTTTATCGCCGAAATTACCAATACCACGGGCTTTGGCATTGGTGCCGACAGCTACGTGCGCAATATGCTCAATAAGGCGCTCGGCCCCGATAAAGCTTCCGGCATCATCGATCGCATCTTGCTGGGCGGCAACACCCAGGGCCTGGATACCCTCAAGTGGATGGACGCGCGCGCGATTTCGGACATCATTCGCCAGGAGCACCCACAGATACAGGCGATTGTGATCGCCTACCTCGAGAGCGACCTGTCGGCCGAGGTGCTGGCCTACCTGCCAGAGAACATGCGGCTCGATATTGTTATCCGGGTCGCCAAGCTGGATACGGTGCAGCCTGATGCACTCAACGAGCTGAACAATATCCTCGAGCGCCAGTTTTCGGGCAGCTCCTCGACCCAGAAGCGCCGCATTGGCGGCACCAAGGTTGCGGCGGACATCATGACCAACCTCGAGGGCAGTATCGAATCCGAAATCATGGATGGACTCGGTGAGGTCGATGAAGAACTGGCGACCACGATACAGGATTTGATGTTTGTCTTCGCCAACCTGCTCGATGTCGATGATCGCGGCATCCAGGCGTTGCTCAGAGAGATCTCCACCGAGGTGCTGGTCATTGCGCTCAAGGGTGCCGATGAGGCCCTGCGTGAGAAAATCTTTGGCAACATGTCCTCGCGTGCGGCCGACCTGTTGCGCGATGACCTGGAGGCTTCAGGGCCGACCAAGGTCAGCGATGTCGAGGCCGCGCAGAAAGAGATCCTTGCTGTTGCCCGTCGCATGGCGGAAGCCGGTGAGATCGTACTTGGCGGCTCTGGCGAAGAGATGCTGTAGGCGGCGAACCCGCGGGTTTGTTATCCTGCCAACGCCAAGCCTGAGAACTGCCCATAATGTCCGAACCTGTTATTAACGCCGAACACGCTGCTTCGCTGGAAAACTGGTTATTGCCAGAGGTGGGCGGCGAGCGTGTGGTCAGCGCCGAATCCGGCGTTGCCCAGCGTGGTGGTTACAGCGCGGGGCCCGGCCGTACGCAGCCACCCGTGACGCGCCGCCGTGCCATGACGTTGGGCCAGCTCGAGGCCCTGGAGGCCCAGGCCAGAGAGGAGGGTTTCCAGTCCGGCAGGGCGGAAGGTTATGAAAAGGGCTACGCGGAGGGGCAGGCGCGCGCTGCAGAAATAGCCCAGCAGAACGCGGTCGCTCTGTCAGCGCTGGTCGAATCGCTCACAAAGCCCTTTGCGCAGGACCAGGCGCAGATCGAAACATTGCTCGTCGAACTGATCGAAGCGCTTTCCGCCGCGGTCTGCCTGCGCGAGCTGCAAACCGACAACAGCACGATAACGACACTGGTCGAGCAGGCGGTCGCCGCGCTGCCGGTCGGCGAGCGGCACATCAGTATCCAGGTCAGCGAGCCCGATCTTGCCTTGCTGCAGTCGATACCCGACGTCGTCAAACCACACTGGCAGTTGCTCGCCAATTCACAGCTGCAGGCTGGCGATTGTATTGTCGAAAGCGATAACAGCAGGGTTGACTTCACGCGCTCCGAGCGACTGGCACAGGTGATTGCCAGCGTGTTTGGCGACAGTGCCGAGCCTGCCGGGTAGTTCGACAGTGGCGGCCGGGCTCGCAGCGCTGCAAGCTGCCAGGCAGCGACCTGTGGAGGCGGCAAAGCCGCTTGCCTATGGTCGTATCCGTCGCGTGGTCGGGCTGACGCTCGAAGCGCGGGGAATCAATATTGCACTGGGCGGCCGGGCCAGGGTCCACGCCAATGCCGGCACTGCGGGCACCGTCTCAAGTTTTGAAACCGAAGTGGTGGGCTTTGATGGTGCCAGTACCTTCCTGATGCCGCTGCGGCCAATTGCCGCGATCAAGCCTGGTGCCCGGGTCGAACCCCTGCACAGCAGTGATACCGTTCCCGTCGGAGATTCCCTGCTTGGTCGTGTCGTCGATGGCTGTGGGCAGCCGATCGATAATGCCGGCCCGCTGGCCAATTGCGACTGGGTCGACTTGCACCCCCCGCTGATTAACCCGCTCGATCGCAATCCCATTGCCCAGGCGCTGGACGTCGGCATTCGCTCGATCAATGGTTCGCTCACGGTAGGTTGCGGGCAACGCGTCGGCCTGTTTGCAGGCAGTGGTGTGGGCAAGAGCGTGTTGCTGGGAATGCTGACGCGATTTACCCAGGCCGATGTCGTCGTGGTTGCACTGGTGGGCGAGCGCGGTCGAGAGGTGCGAGAATTTGTTGAAACCAACCTTGGCGATGCCGGTATGCGAAAGACCGTCGTGGTCGCCGCGCCGGCCGACGAGACACCGGTGATGCGGCTGCGCTCCGGTCTCTACGCTGCCAGGCTCAGCGAGTACTACCGCGATCGCGGCCAGCGCGTGTTGCTGTTGTTTGATTCGCTCACGCGCTATGCGCAGGCTCAGCGCGAAATCGCGCTGGCCACTGGCGAGCCCCCGGCGACCCGGGGATATCCGCCATCGGTATTTGCGCGGCTCCCGCAGCTGGTTGAGCGCGCGGGAAATGGTGGGCAGGGCAGCGGTTCTGTCACGGCGTTCTATACCGTGTTGACCGAGGGTGACGATCTTGATGACCCGATCGCAGATGCCAGCCGGGCCATTCTCGATGGTCATATCGTGCTCTCTCGCGCGCTGGCCAACGAGGGGGTGTATCCCGCGATCGATATCCAGGCCTCTATCAGTCGCTCGATGACGGCGGTCGCCGGACAGGATCACCTGCAGGCTGCGCTTGCCGTCAAACAGCTGAACGCCCGTTACCAGGCCAGCCGTGACCTGATCAGCGTCGGCGCTTACACAGCAGGCTCCGACCCGCTGACGGACCAGGCTATCGCCTGCCAACCGGCCCTGCAGGCCTATTTGCAGCAAGGTCTGGGCGAGCCGGTGACTATTGCCGCCAGCGTCGGCGCGCTGCAGCAGATCCTGCAGTCCAGGCCCGCCGAAGCGCCGCAGGGCGATGCGCCCGCGGGCGCAGGAGTCGTCAGTGAGCAATAGATCGCGAAGGCTGCGTGCCGTTGCGCGACTGGCCGCCTTGCGCGAGCAGCAGCAGTTGGCCCAGGCGAGTGAGGCCCGTGCAGTGCTCGAGCGCCAGCAGGGCGCCTACCGGCAGCTCGAGGACTATCGACAGGACTACCTGTCTGCCCGGCCCCAGGGGCGGCAGGCGGCCAGTGACCTGGCCAACGCGATGCGATTCCTGCAGGACATTGAGGCGGCCACGCGCGTCCAGGAAGCGCGGCTCGATGCTGCCCGCACGCAATGGCGCGGTGAGCAGGCCGGTTGGGAGCAGTTGCATGCGAAACGGCAGCGCCTCGATGACTGGGTCGAGCAGGCCCGGGGACAGGAACTGCGGGAGCGCGAAAAGCAGCGCCAGCGCGATCTCGAGGACAGCTGGGTGGCCCAGCGCAGCGCGACGGGAAAGCGCCCCGACGCCTAGTGCAGCGCGCCCCCGGTTGTGATCTGGTTCACATAAGTATTCGCTGGCAAAGTACTCAAGCGCGGGCCGCCTCGGTGGCAAGTTCGCGAAAATCGACTAGGCTGTAATCAATAGACCCCCTAAGGGGCTCGCATGTGGTCGATCTGGAGTAAACAATGCCCATTTCCGCGAAACTGTCGGATGCTGAAAATGAACTGGTGATCAACGTTGCTGGACGTTTTGACTTCAGCGCGCACCAGGCCTTTCGCTCTGCGTATGAGGATCTGGATAGCCCACCGCAGAAGTACGCGGTCGATATGAACGAGGCAACCTACCTCGACAGTTCAGCACTGGGTATGCTGCTGTTACTGCGTGATCACGCCGGCGGCGACAAAGCCTCCATTCGCATCATCAATTGCAATGACGACGTGCGCAAAATCCTTGTTATTTCCAACTTTGGTCGACTCTTCGCTATCCAGTAGCGCCCGGCCGGGTTAATCATCCTGATGTCTGCGTCCTCTCTCCAGGTCGCCCCTGACCCAGCGTCACTAGCGCCCGCTGCCGCCAGCCATCCGCTGGTGCTGTTCTGGCGCGAAGCCAAATCCTGCTGCTCGCTCGTAGAGATCGCGCTCGCCCGAACCGGCACTGCGCCGGTATTTACCGACGATTTTTCGCAGGTGCTGGCTGGCTTGCAACAGGCTGCAGCGCAGCGCCAGCAATGCCTGCTCTTTATCGCTGCCGACCTGCCGGAACCCCGTATCGATGAAGCGTTCAGGGCCCTGGGCCCGGCGATAGAGCAGGGTGCGCTGCTGGCCGTGATCTGTGGCGCCGCAGAGCACGAGGCCAGGATCGTCACAGCCATGCACGGTGGAGCGCAGGACTTTATCCAGCTACCGGTGTCGCCAGCCCTGCTTGCCACCAAGGTCAGTGCGTTGCTGGAGCTGGCGAGGGTGCACCAACTGATGCGCAAGACCGGCGAGCAGTTGGTTGCGAATCATGACCGGCTGTTGATCGAGCAGCAGATGGCGAAAGAGGTGTTCGACAAGGTCGCGCGGGACAGCACGATACCGATGGCCAACATCAGGCACTGGTTATCGCCGATAGCGACGTTCAATGGTGACGTGCTGTTGGCCGCGCCCACGCCGCAGGGCGGCATGATGGTCATGCTTGGGGACTTTACCGGGCATGGACTGGCTGCGGCAATCGGGGCGATTCCGCTGGCCTCGACGTTTTACACCATGGTTGAAAAAGGGTTTGCGCTGCCCGATATCATGCGCGAGATCAACGCCAAGCTGTACGAGGTATTGCCGGTCAGTGTCTTTTGCTGTGCCTGCGCGGCGCAGCTGAATTTTTCCGAGGGTTTTGTCGAGATCTGCAATGCCGGGCTGCCGGATTGTTACCTGCGCATCGAAAATACCGCGGGCCTTGAAACCATCAGTTCATCGACCCTGCCCCTGGGTGTGGTTGCCGACGCGGGCAATTCACTGGCGCCGCGTCGCATCGCGCTGGCACCCGGTGATCGCATCTACCTGTTCTCAGACGGCGTGCTCGAAGCGGAAAACAGTGGTGGCGAGCAGTTTGGTGAAGAGCGACTGTGTGCACTGTTGCAACGCAGTACGCTGGAGTTTGGTGACTTGCAGGCGGCACTCGACCAGCATATTGGTTCCCAGCAGCGCGCCGATGACATTTCACTGGTAGAGATAACCATGCTCGCCGCGCAGGAATTTGAACGCATGGTGCGGCGAGAAGAGCAGGCGACCGAGGCCGGGGAAGAATCCTGGCAGCTGAGCTATGAGTTTCGACCCGGGTCGTTGCGCAGCCAGGATCCCTTGCCATTGCTGCAGCATATCCTGATGGAGGTGCCGCGATTGCGACAACACGCAGGCGCGCTGTTCACGGTTCTCTCCGAGTTGTATAACAACGCCGTAGACCATGGCTTGCTCGGCCTGGATTCCATCTTGAAACAACAGCCCGAGGGCTTTGTGCGTTTCTACGAACTGCGCCAGCAACGCCTCGCGGCACTCGACAAGGGGTCGGTGCGTTTTACGCTGGATTACCTTGCCGATGCGGATGCTGCCACGCTGGTCATCGACGTTGAAGACAGTGGCTCGGGCTTTGATCGCGAGCAGCTGGACCAACGCCAGCTGGCGGTTGAGAACCCTCACGGGCGAGGCATCGCGCTGGTCGAGTCGCTCTGCGATGAGTTTGAGTATCTGGGTGCGGGCAACCATGCGCGGGCTGTGCTGCGGCTCGGCTAAGCAGCAAAGCTCAGACACAGTACAATAAAAACTCCGTAAGCTATTGAATTTACTGGTTATAACTCTGGTGCATACGCAAAAAATTAACATTTGCGGGCGCCATCTCTCAACCGAAGCCCACATCGGCTGAAGTACAATAGGGGCCTGCGAGCTGACACCGCCTCTGCGGGCCAGCGCGCCGAACCGCTATTTGAAGAAGCCAGATGATAGAGACCCCCGCTGTTATCAATGAATCGGCACTGGACGCCCTGAAATCGGTGTTGGGTGCAGATTTTCCTGAACTGGTCCGCGATTTTCGCGCCCAGTCGGAAGATAGCCTGATAAAACTTGAACTCGCCGTTGCTCGTGATGATCGCGATGCGATCAAGAGCCAGGCGCATATTCTCAAGGGGTCTGCATTGAGCCTGCACGCCAGTCCGCTGGCCAAGCATGCGGGCAGGCTTGAGGCCGCGGCCTTCGATGCCGATGCGCAGAGTCTCGATAACGCGGTCAAGCTACTGCACCGCGAAGTCAAGGCGGTCTGGACCGCGCTGGAGCAGTGGGCCTACCACTGACGCCCTTCACCAGGCCCACGAGCCGCCGTCAAAGTTGCCTACCCGGGTTGGCACCCATCCTGCATTAGTGCTGCTGTAGTTGGTCGTAACGACGCGACGAGGTAGCGATGAACGTCAATCTTTCCGCCTTATTCGGTGTGTCACAGCCGGCGCTGACCCTGCCCGGGGCAGCTTCGCTGGCGGGGCAAGGCAGCGGCGAAAGCCCTTCAAATGCAGGGCTTTCGGGCTTTATGGGTGAACTCGCAGGTGCTTCGGCGGCAGGAGGCTCGCCCCTGTTGGCCAGGGTCTCTACCGCCGGGTTACCGCCGGAATTGCTCGCGCAGCTACAGTCCTATGTGCAGGCTGGCGGCGGCAATCGCTTGCCTGCTGGCGGCGGTGTCTTGCCGCCCGCTGCAGCCACCGGTGGAGTGGCAGGCTACGCGGGGCGTGCGCCAGAGGCACTGCTAGAAACACTCGACATACCACTTGAGCAGTTTTTGGGCGTGGTTGAATCCACCCCACCCGAACAGGCCGCGCAGCTGCTCGCCTCGGCTGAGCTGGTGACCGGCCCAACGCTACAACAGATCGCAGAAGCGCCTCTGGCGACTGTGCCGGCATCCGGAGCCTTGCCTGGCGGTGAACAGCCAGACAGCACTGCTGTGGTATCGCCGGTAGCGCCGTCAACGCAGGCTTATCCGGCGCAGGTGGCAACACAGGAGGCTGCGATGCCGCTCAGCGCTGATGCACTCGCCGATGCGGTCCTCAGCAATGAGGGCATACCAGCCACCGCATCGCGTGCAGCGGAGCCCTCTGCCGTTGCGATTGCCGAGCATGACGCCGCAGCAACAGCCGTTGCTGGCGTGCAGGCTGTGCTGGGCACCGAAGAGATCGAGACCGACGCAGTGATCGTGACCAGCACCCTGGGTCAGGCGGCCGCCGGGAAGATCGACGGAGCACCGGCTGCTGCAGTGCGTGGCGCTGGAGATGCCCAGTCGCGACCGACTACCGCAGCGCTGGCAAACCCGCCGGTGAGTGAGCCAGGCCAACTGCAGCCAGTACCGACGGTGACCCAGGCCTCGCGCGACCTGCCGGTCGCGGCATCCGCCGATTTCCCGCAGCTGACTGAGTCGGGTAAAGCAGCCCAGAGCCGTAGCCTTGAATTCGCGCTTAGCGATGCGCCGGTGCGAGCGGCAGCGCCGCTGTCGACGGCGATCGATAGCAGTGCTGCGCGCGGGGCAGCCCAGCCCGTCTTCCAGCTACCGCTCGAACTGCCCACGAACAACAATCACTGGGGCGACCAGCTCGCGGGACGTTTGCGCTGGCTGGCGGCCCATCAGGTACGCGTGGCTGACCTGCAGCTAAACCCTGCTGAGCTCGGCCCGTTGCGGGTCCGGGTAGAACACAGTGGCGAAGCGGCATCGGTCACGTTTACGGTCCAGCAGGCCGCCACGCGTGAACTGCTTGAAGCCAACCTGCCGCGTCTGCGCGAGCTATTCAGTGCCCAGGGTATGGCGCTGCTGGACGTCGATGTCAGTGGCGAAACCTTGACAGATAGCGGGCAGCAGCAACTCGATAGCGAGGGCGGCGGATCGCCAACCGGCCAGCCATCCAGCGCCTCGTTGGATGCAGGCGCTGAGCCCGGTCCTCTGGCCCCGCAGACGGTGCAATTGCACTACGGTTTGATCAATACCTTTGCCTGAATATTGAGCTAACTGCGCGATCACGTTAGCGGTAATTCTGCCGCCCAAGTCCCTGATTCGCAGTCCATTTAGTGTGTTCTGATCTAGAATCTGTGCTGGTCGCAGGTCTTTGCCTGTGCACTTGCCAGCATGGGCTGGCGAGTCTCTGGCACAGGACTTGCTTTTTCCTTTCATTGAACAGAAGAGTGACGGTAATTTGGCATGGCAGAAGAAGCAGCAGAAGCCGAAGAAGGAAAGAAAAAGAACCCCCTGATCCTGTTTATCGTGATTGCGGTCGTGCTGGTGGCCGCGTCGATAGGGGGAACCGTGATGATCCTTGGTGGTGGCGGTGATGATGCCGACGAGGTCGTTGAAGAAGTGACGCCTGATGCGCTCTACTACTCGCTGGTGCCAAAGTTCAACACCAATTACGAAGTGGATGGCCGGCAGCGTCTGTTCCAGGTGGGTATTACATTGGTTACCCGTGAGCAGGAAGTGATCGATGCGCTTGCCCAGCATGCGCCGTCGATCAAGAGCAAGCTGGTTATTTTGCTCAGTGGCCAGGACTTCCACACGCTGCAGACACCCGAAGGGCGAGAGACGCTGCGGCAGAGCTGCATGGAAGCGGTCAAGGGCATCATGGAAAAAGAAATCGGCAAGCCCGGCATCGAGAAGGTGCTATTCACCGATTACGTAATGCAGTAGTTAATACTATTTTTGACAGCACCCCTGCGGGTGCGGCAGGCAATAACAACGATGGCTGACGACGTACTGTCACAGGAAGAAATTGACGCGCTGTTACACGGCGTCGACGAAGGCGAGATCGATACGGATTCCGCCGATCCTGAGGATAGCGATTTTCACAGCTATGACCTGACCTCGCAGGACCGGATCGTACGCGGCAGGATGCCCACGCTGGAAATGATCAACGAGCGATTCGCGCGACACACCCGGATCAGCCTGTTCAACCTGCTGCGTCGCAGCGCCGATGTCTCTATCGGTGGCATCCAGGTGCTGAAGTTCGGCGAGTACGTGCATACGCTCTATGTGCCTACCAGCCTGAACATGGTGCGCGTGCCGCCGCTGCGGGGCATGGCCCTGTTTGTGCTGGAGGCCAAGCTGGTATTCAAGCTGGTTGATAATTTTTTTGGTGGCGATGGCCATCACGCCAAGGTCGAGGGCAGGGAGTTCACACCCACCGAGCTGCGGGTTGTGCAAATGCTGCTGGACCAGGCGTTCAAGGATCTGGAAGAGGCCTGGAAACCCCTCTACCAGCTGGAGTTTGAGTCGGTAGGCGCCGAGGTCAATCCGGCGATGGCGAACATCGTCAGCCCGAGCGAGGCCGTCATTGTGAGTTCCTTCCACATCGAAATGGATGGTGGGGGAGGTGATATGCACATCACCATGCCGTATTCGATGGTCGAGCCCATCAAGGACATTCTCGACTCGGGTATGACCGGTGATATCCACGAGAGCGATGAGCGTTGGGTCAATGCCCTGCGCAGGGATATCGTCAGGGCAAAAGTCGCGCTCGATGTCACCGTCGCCGAGCGGGAGCTCACCCTCAGGGAAATTATTGATCTCGACGAGGGCGATGTGATCCCGGTGGAGATTCCCGAGGCGTTGACCCTGCGAGCCAACGGTGTGCCGCTGTTCAAAACGCGGCTGGGAACCTCGCGCGGCAACCTCGCATTGGAAGTGCTGGGCAGAACCAATATGGACATGAGTGATTGATTGGGCGTAAACACGCTATATGCCTGTTAGCCGGTTTGTTAACGAACCGGTTGGCAGCCAGGGGCAAATCCAGATGAGCGAAGAAGAACCAGGTAACGAAAATGAAGCGGGCACCGAGCCGGGCGCTGATGATGTGTCGGCCGCTGTGCTCGATGAGCTCGATGCTGGCGCAGGCACCGGCGGTGCCTCGGCCAATCCGGATCTCGAGGTTGTACTCGATATTCCCGTCAAGATTTCGATGGAAGTGGGCTCAACACAGATTTCGATCCGCAACCTGTTGCAGCTTAACCAGGGCTCGGTGATCGAACTGGAGCGGCTCGCCGGTGAACCGCTGGATGTGATGGTCAATGGCACGCTGATCGCGCACGGCGAGGTTGTGGTCGTCAATGAGAAATTTGGCCTCCGGGTAACGGATGTCATTAGCCCCTCAGAGCGAATCAAAAAGCTGCGCTGATGAACCGCGGTTTCCGCATGGCGATGCTATGGCTTGTGCTGTTGCTGCCCGCTGGCGTGTTGGCACAGGGGCAGGGCGATACTGCACTGGCGCCCGGGATCGGGCAGTCCCAGCAGCCGATCACATCCCGGCAAGCTGCCACAGACGATGCAACGCCATCGACGCTCTCTCCGGGCGTATCCACCGGCAGCATGCTGAAAGTGCTTTTTTCCCTGGCGGCCGTCGTCGCGCTGATTTATGGGCTGGCCTGGTTGCTGCGCCGCTCGGTTTGGCGCTCGGCGGGCAATGCCCAGACGATCAGGTTGCTGGCATCCGCGAGCGTCGGTGCGCGTGAACGGGTTGTGCTGGTTGATATTGCCGGCCAGCAGTTGTTACTGGGCGTGGCGCCCGGCCGGGTTGATTTGTTGAAGGACTTCGAGCAGCCCATCGTCGATGCGCAGGCGCTGCCCGCGGGCGACTTTTCGGCGCTGCTCGATCGTCTGCAGGGCGACAGGACATCGGCACAGTGAACCGGCATCGCGCCTGGTTGAGCGCATTGTGGCTGGCGTTGTTGCTGGCCTGGCCTGCCGCGTTGCACGCACAGGAGCCGGCTGACGGCGCCCAGGCCGGGGGGAATCCGCCCGGTCTTGCAGTCCTGTCGATGACGCCGCGAGAAGACGGGGGCGAGGACTACTCGGTCACCCTGCAGATTCTTGCGGTTATGACCGCGCTGACCCTGCTGCCTTCATTCCTGCTGATGATGACGTCGTTTACGCGCGTCATTATTGTGTTCGCGATCCTGCGCCAGGCGCTGGGCCTGCAGCAAACACCGTCCAACCAGATATTGCTCGGTCTGGCCCTGTTCCTGACGATTTTTATCATGCGGCCCGTGTTTGAAGAGGTCTACCAGCAGGCCTATGTGCCCTACAGCAATGAGCAGATTACCTCGCTGGCCGCTGTGGAACAGGCCTCTGAACCGGTGCATGCCTTCATGCTGGCGCAGACGCGAGAGAGTGATATCGAACTCTTCATGCGGCTGGCCGATGAACCGGCAGTCGACAGCGCCGATGAATTGCCATTCTTTGTGCTGGCCCCGGCATTCGTGACCAGCGAGCTCAAGACAGCGTTCCAGATCGGCTTTTTGCTGTTCATCCCTTTCCTGATCATTGACCTGGTGGTGGCCAGTGTCTTGATGGCGATGGGTATGGTCATGTTGTCGCCTATCATCATTTCGCTGCCTTTCAAGATCATGCTCTTCGTCCTGGTGGACGGGTGGGCGATGGTCATAGGCTCGCTCGCGGCCAGTTACGGCTTATAGCATGGAGGCCGGGTATGAGTCCTGAGACGGTGGTGGGTGTATTTGGACAGGGCCTGTTCCTGGTCGTCGTGCTGGTGGCCGCAATTATCCTGCCCAGCCTGCTGGTCGGCCTGATCATTAGTGTGTTTCAGGCTGCTACGCAAATCAACGAGCAGACGCTGAGTTTCCTGCCGCGCTTGCTCGCTACACTTGTTACCGTACTGATACTCGGCCCCTGGATGTTGACCGAGTTGATCGACATTTCAAACCAGATTTTTGAAATGATCGCCTATATCTCCCGGTAGCCGATCGATGGAATTCGATACCAGCTTGCTCAGCCAGTGGCTGGTGTCACTGCTGCTGCCGTTCTTTCGCATCGCTGCATTCATGATGACCGTGCCTGTGTTTGGCAACCAGTTGGTGCCGGTAAGGGTGCGCCTGTTGCTGGCGCTGGGATTGTCGGTTGTACTGCTACCGGTGCTGCCGCCGGTGACAGGATTCGAGCCGCTGTCGGTACAGGCAGTGATCGTGATCGCACAACAGATTCTGATTGGTGCGGGGCTGGGATTCTTCGTCCAGGTGTTTTTTCACATCTTCGTTATGGCCGGGCAGATGATTGCGATGCAGATGGGCCTGGGTTTCGCGTCGATGATTGACCCGACCAATGGCGTGTCGGTAGCCGTCGTATCGCAATTCTATGTACTGTTAGTCACGCTGTTATTTCTGTCGTTTAACGGTCACCTGGTTGCGCTCGATGTATTCGTACAGGGGTTCTACTACCTGCCGCTGGTCGATTCGACGCTGCACCAGAGCGCAGTATTCACCATTGCGGCTGCGGGAAGCTGGATGATGTCGGCATCGCTGTTGCTGGCCCTGCCAGCCGTCAGCGCGATACTGATCGTCAACTTTGCCTTTGGTGTGATGACGCGCGCCGCTCCGCAGCTCAATATTTTCTCGCTCGGTTTCCCGTTTACGCTGGTGTTCGGTATTTTTATCCTGTGGATGGCGATCGGTGGCTTCCTGCCGCAGTATGAAGCCATTAGCGCTGAGCTGTTTCGCAGTCTCGACCAGCTGCTGAATATGGGCTGATTTGCCAATGGTCGCCCGAAGCCTAACCGCTAACATGGCGTAGCGGGCAGCAAGCTGCCCCGCCGTTTTCTTCTTTATACCAGCGCCAGGTGGAGCCCATGCAGGATAAAAAGATACTGGTCACCGGGGTGACCGGGCAAGTCGCTTACCCGTTTGCCTTGCATCACGTCGCCAATAACGAAGTCTGGGCAATCGCCCGGTTCAATGACCAGGACAAAAAGGCCCGGCTCGAGTCGGCTGGCGTCAATTGCGTGACCGTCGATCTTGCAGACCCCGATTTCAGCGGCCTGCCGACAGACTTCGACGCGGTTTTCCATTTTGCCGTCACACGCATCGACGGCAGTGACTTTGATTTTGAATCGCTATGCAATGCCGAGGCTACCGGAGCCCTGATGAGCTTCTGTCGCGGTGCAAAGCGTTTCTTCCACTGCTCATCGACCGCCGTTTATGAGGCCGATGGCCACAACGCGTTTACCGAAACATCACCACTGGGCGATAACCACCGCTGCATGATGCCGACCTACAGCATTGGCAAGATCGCTGTCGAATCGGTTGTCAAATTTTGCGCCAAAGAGTTCAACTTGCCGACGGTGATTTGCCGGCTCAATACGCCGTATGGCAAGAGTGGTTGGCCGTTCTATCACCTGATGATGATGCAGAACGATATCGAAATACCGGTGCACAGTGATGCACCCTCGCAATATACGCTGATGCACCAGGACGATATCAATCGCCTGGCACCGTTGATGCTCGAGGCGGCCGCTGTGCCGGCGCCGGTGTACAACTTTTGCGGGCAGGAGCATGTCGCCATTGAAGAGTGGTGTGCCTATATCGGCGAGCTGACCGGGCTAACACCCCGTTTCAAGGCAAGCGATGATACGCTCGAGAGCGTTATCACCGACAACAGCAAGATGCAGGCGCTGGTTGGGCCTGCCCAGGTGCATTGGCGCGACGGTATTCGCGCTTTGGTTGAGGCGGCCGGGGCGCTGAAAAGCGCGTGAACGGTGGTGGCGATACGCAGGGTTTAGGCGCCTGCCTGGTCACCGGCGCCGCCGGTTTCCTGGGCCGTAACCTGGTGCGCAGGCTGCTGGAGGAGGGTCTGCAGGTCAGGGCGCTCATCAATAGTACGCCGCTGGACATCCAGCACGAGCGGCTACACGTCGTTCGCGCAGATATCAGCGACCGCGAGCAACTGGGTAGCGTTTGTGAAGGTATCGATACCGTATTTCATGCCGCGTCGTTGATTGCGCTGCTTGGCGGGCCCTTTGCCAGCAAGGCCTACACGGCACAGGCTGAAGCGATCAACGTCACGGGCACAGAAAACCTGCTCCGGGCTGCACGCGAGGCGGGCTGCACGCGGTTTATCTACACCAGCTCGGTGGATGTCTGTTTTGCCGGAAAGCCGCTGCCGAAAATGGATGAATCGCTACCTTATCCCACCCGGTTCAAATCGGTGTATGCGCGCACCAAGGCTGAGGCGGAGCGCAGTGTGCTCGCAGCCAATGGTGAGGGCGGCCTCTACACCTGTGCGATCAGGCCCGATGGTATCTGGGGAGCGGAGACTAACGATATGATCGATCGTATCGCCAAACAGATTCGACGCGGGCAAATGAGCCGGCGAATCGGCGATCCGGGCACCCTGCAGGATAACTCCCATGTGCTCAATCTTGTTCATGCTCACCTGCTGGCGGCCGCACATCTGCACGACGGTGGCGTAGCCGGCGGTAAAGCCTATTTCATTAGCGACGATGCGCCACAGAACTCGATAGCGTTTTTCAGGCCGCTGATCGAGGGTCTTGGGCAGCCCATGCCAGAAAAGCAGCTGTCAACGACCATGCTGCGGATGGTTGCGCACCTGATGCAAGCGGCGCATTTCCTGTTTGGGGCTGCGAAACCACCACTGTGCCCCCATGAGCTCGACAAGGTCACAGTGACGCACTACGCGGTCAACACCCGGGCTGAGCGTGAGCTGGGCTATTCGCCAGTGATCTCTTATGCCGAGGGCATGGAGCAGTGCCTTCAGTACGTGCTTGAGCAGGACGCAGGCTAGTCTGTCGCGTTAGCTGTTTTCTTCTTCTGCGGCACGCGGCAGTTGCCAGTGGCTGGTGACCTTGCCGCCTGAGACCGACTGCAGGTGCACGTCGAAGCCCCAGAGCCGGTGCAGGTGTTTGAGCACTTGCTCGCAGCTCTCTTCGTCCAGCGGCTTGCGATTGTGCTGGCTATGCACCAGGTGCAATGAGCGGTCGCCGCGGATATCGACGCGTTCAACCTGGATGTTGGGCTGGCGATCGCCCAGGTTGTATTGGCCTGCGAGCATTTCCCGGACGTGTCGGTAACCGCTGTCATCGTGGATGCCCGTGACGATGATGTCCTTCTCCTGGTCGTCATCGCGAATCGCAAACAGTTTCATATCGCGCATGACTTTTGGCGAGAGAAACTGCAGTATGAAACTCTCATCCTTGAAGTTGCGCATCGCGAAATCCAGCGTCTCGAGCCAGTTGCCCCCGGCAAACTCGGGGAACCAGCGCAGGTCTTCGTGGGTGGGTTCTTCGCACATGCGCCTTATATCGCGCATGATGTTGAACCCGAGTGAATAGGGGTTGATACCGTTGTAGTAGGGCGCATCAAATGGCGGCTGGAACACAACGCTGGTGTGCGACTGCAAAAACTCGAACATGAAGCCGTCGGTCACAAGGCCTCGCTCGTGCATTGTGTTCAGCAGTGTGTAATGCCAGAAGGTGGCCCAACCTTCATTCATGACCTGGGTCTGCTGCTGGGGGTAGAAATACTGGGCCATTTTGCGCACGATGCGGACGATCTCGCGCTGCCAGGGTTCGAGCAACGGGGCGTGTTTCTCGACAAAGTACAGCAGGTTTTCCTGCGGCTCCTCCGGAAAGCGCACCTCGGTGCTTGCGTCCTGCTGGGCGGGTTTTTCGGGGATGGTGCGCCACAGCTCGTTGATCTGGCGCTGCAGGTATTCTTCGCGTTCCTTCTGCCTGAGCTCTTCCTCGGCGGCTGATACCGGGTAGGGCCGCTTATAGCGATCGACGCCATGATTCATAATGGCATGGCAGGAATCGAGCATCTGCTCCACAGCCTGTACGCCATGACGCTCTTCGCATTGCGCAATGTAATTACGCGCAAAGATCAGGTAGTCGATAATGGAATCGGCGTCGGTCCAGCTCTTGAACAGGTAGTTGTTCTTGAAGAACGAGTTGTGTCCGTAGCAGGCGTGCGCGATGACCAGCGCCTGCATCGTCATCGTGTTTTCTTCCATCAGGTAGGCGATGCAGGGGTTGGAGTTGATCACGATCTCGTAGGCAAGGCCCATCTGGCCACGCCGATAGTTGTTTTCAACGCTGAGAAACTGCTTGCCGTAGGACCAGTGGTTGTAGCCGATCGGCATACCGGCTGCCGCGTAGGCATCCATCATCTGCTCTGAGCTGATGATCTCGATCTGGTTGCTGTAAGTATCAAGGCCGTATTCCGCAGCGATTTTGCCGATTTCAGTGTCGTAGACCTGGATCAGTTCAAAGGTCCACTCTGAGCCTGTCGAGATTGGCTGGCTCATGCTTCCTGCCTCTGGAATAGCTCGCGGAACACCGGGAAGATATCGCCCGCGTCACTGATCTGGCGCATGGCAAAGGTTTCCGGGAACTCTTCAAGCACGCGCTCGTAGGCTCGCCACAGCGCCTGGTGATCGCGCGGCGTAATTTCGATGTAGGAATAGTGTTGCAGTTTGGGAAGCAGGGTCTCGGTCAATTGCTGGTAGCAGACGTCGGAGTCGTCGTTCCAGTTGTCGCCATCAGAGGCCTGTGCGGCGTAGATGTTCCAGTCCTGCAACGGGAACCGCTCGTTGATGATCTCATTGGTAAGCTTGAGTGCGCTGGAGACGATAGTGCCGCCGGTCTCGCGGGAGTAGAAGAAATCCTGCTCGTCGACTTCGCGGGCGCTGGTGTGGTGCCTGACAAACACGATCTCGATACGTTCGTAGTTTCGCTTGAGGAACATGTAAAGCAGAATGAAAAAGCGCTTGGCGATATCCTTGGTGGCCTGGTCCATCGAGCCTGAGACATCCATCAGGCAAAACATCACGGCCTGGGAGGTCGGCACCGGGTGCTTGACGTGGAGGTTGTACTTCAGGTCAAAGTCATCGATGAAGGGAATTGCGCCGAGTTTCTTGCGCAGCTGCTGGATTTGCTGCTGAAGATCGTGGATCTCGGTTGTGGTATCGTTCAGCGCCAGCGCAGCGTCGAGGTCCATGCCGGGGCATTGCGCGAGCAGGGCCGCTTCCAGCTCCCTGAGCCGCTTGCGCTTGGAGCGGCCCAACGCGATACGCCGGGCACTGGCACTGCGCAGAGACCTGACCACGTCAAGCTGGTTGGGGTTGCCGACGTTACTGACCCCGGCGCGGTGGAAGGTAAAGCTGTCGCTGCCGGTCAGCTGGCGTTTGACCATATTGGGCAGTTCGAGGTCGTCAAACAGGTACTCTACGAATTCCTCCTGGTTGATCTGGAAGACAAACTCATCGAGGCCCTCGCCCTGGTCGCTGGCCTGGCCACCGGCGCCGCCACCACCGCCGCCTTTCGGCCTGGCGATGCGATCGCCGGCGACGAAGTCCTGGTTGCCGGGGTGAACGTACTGCCGGTCGCCGCCCTGGCCGTGCGCGAAATGCGGCTCGTTCAGGTCGGCATCGGGGATCGAGATTTTCTCGCCGCGTTCCATGTCGGTAATGCTGCGGCTGCTGACCGCGTCACTGACGGCCTTTTTGATGTGCTTCTTGTGGCGATCGAGAAACCGCTGTCGATTGACAGTGCTTTTGTTCTTGGCGTTCAGGCGTCGATCAACAATGTACGTCATGGGATTGCATTCCTGAACCGGTGGTTCGCGCCCCGGCGGCGTCTACGGCCTAACTACTGTGACTTGCGCACCCTCAGGTACCACTCCGATAGCAGGCGCACCTGCTTCTCGGTGTAGCCACGCTCGGTCATGCGCTGGACGAAATCCTCGTGTTTCTTCTGGTCATCACCCGAGGACTTGGTGTTGAACGAGATCACGGGCAGCAGGTCTTCGGTATTCGAGAACATTTTCTTCTCGATGACCAGTCGCAGCTTCTCATAGCTGTTCCAGCGTGGATTGTTACCCTGGTTGTTAGCGCGAGCGCGCAGTACAAAATTGACGACTTCGTTGCGGAAGTCTTTGGGGTTGCTGATGCCAGCCGGCTTTTCGATCTTCTCGAGCTCTTCGTTAAGGGAGGCACGATCGAGAATTTCGCCGGTTTCCGGGTCGCGATACTCCTGATCCTGGATCCAGAAGTCGGCGTAGGTGACATAGCGGTCAAAGATATTCTGGCCGTACTCCGAGTAGGACTCCAGGTAGGCCGTCTGGATTTCCTTGCCGATAAACTCGATGTAGCGCGGAGTAATATATTCCTTGATAAAGCGCAGATAGCGTTCGGCCACTTCGGGCATGAACTGCTCCTGCTCGATTTGCTGCTCGAGGACGTAGAGCAGGTGGACAGGGTTCGCCGCGACCTCGGCGGCATCGAAGTTGAATACACGCGACAGGATCTTGAAGGCGAAGCGGGTCGACAGCCCCTCCATGCCTTCATTGACGCCGGCCGAGTCCTTGTACTCCTGGATCGATTTGGCTTTCGGGTCGGTGTCCTTGAGGTTGTCACCATCGTAGACACGCATCTTGGAGTACAGGTTGGAGTTTTCGGGCTCGATAAGCCGCGAGAGCACCGTGAATTGCGCGAGCATCTTCAGCGTATCGGGCGCGCAGGGCGCCTCAGACAGCGAGCTGTGGTCCAGCAGCTTCTGGTAAATCCGCACTTCCTCGGATACACGCAGGCAGTAGGGCACTTTGACGATGTAGATCCGGTCGATGAACGCCTCGTTGTTCTTGTTGTTCTTGAAGCTCTGCCACTCGGCTTCGTTCGAGTGCGCAAGGATGACGCCGTCATAGGGAATGGCGCCCAGGCCTTCGGTACTGTTGTAGTTGCCCTCCTGGGTTGCGGTCAGCAGGGGGTGCAGCACCTTGATAGGCGCCTTGAACATCTCGACGAACTCCATGATGCCCTGGTTGGCCCGGCACAAACTGCCCGAAAAACTGTAGGCGTCAGGGTCGTTCTGGGCATGGTCTTCGAGCTTGCGAATATCGACTTTGCCGACCAGTGAAGAAATGTCCTGGTTGTTTTCATCGCCTGGCTCGGTTTTGGCGACCGCGATCTGGTCGAGAATGGATGGGTAGATCTTGACCACGCGGAACTTGCTGATGTCACCGCCAAATTCGTGCAGGCGTTTGCTCGCCCAGGGCGACATGATGCCATTCACGTAGCGCGGCGGGATGTTGTATTCCTCTTCGAGGATCTTGCCGTCTTCGGCGGGGTTGAACAGCCCCAGCGGTGACTCGAACACCGGCGAGTCCTTGATCACGTAGATCGGGTTCTCCTGCATCAGCGATTTGATTTTTTCCGCCAGAGAGGACTTGCCGCCGCCGACCGGGCCCAGCAGGTAAAGAATCTGTTTGGACTCTTCAAGGCCCTGCGCCGCGTGTCGGAAATAGGAGACGATCTGCTCGATACACTCTTCCATGCCGAAGAAATCGTCGAACACCGGGTAGCGCTTGATAATCTTGTTGGAGAAGATGCGGCTGAGGCGCGGATCCTTTGAGGTGTCCACCATTTCGGGCTCGCCGATGGCGGCGAGCAGCCGCTCTGCGGCGCTGGCATAGACCGTCGGATCACTCTTGCACAGGTCAAGGTATTCCTGGAGGGAGTATTCTTCCTGCTGAACCTTCTCGTAACGATCCTGGTAGTGACTGAAAATACTCATAGTGTGCCTCGACGGTTGCGCTGTGCTGGGCGAGATTTTCTGCAGTGATAGCAAAAATCCCGCTTTGCCTTCAATGACTTACTACGTATTTTAAGGATAGTCGGATTCCCCAACTACGACAGTAAAAGCAGGCAAAAGCTCAGTGTAAAAAGCTTGCAAAATCATGTCTGTGGCCACGGCGGCGCGGGCGCGGCCCCGGTGGTGCCGTTTGCGGTGAGTGGCGACTTCGGCAACGATCAAATTGATCGCCCGCCTGCGGTTGCAATCGCGGGGAATTCAGCTTTTGTAATAAAGGAGACGCTTCTTTAGCCAAAATAAATATATAGGAATAAGTCGCGTTTCGAAGGGCCGGGCGGCGCAAGGCACATCACTGGTGCGATGCGGCGCGCTGCGGTAATGTGATCGTGGGTTGAGGAGGGTAGCAATGAACCTGCTGTCTTTACACCAGATCCACTGTCCCTACTGTGGTGAGCGCATCGACGTACTGGTCGACTGCTCGGAGCCGAGCCAGTCTTACATCGAGGATTGCCAGGTCTGCTGTCGGCCTATTGCGATGTTTGTCGAGATCGACCCGGATGGCGATGTCGACGTGCAGGCGCGCCACGAGAACGAATGTTAAGCGCCACGCCGCCGCTAGTCGTTGACGGGCGCGAGTAATTCGAGCAGTTTTCGGTCTGCGCCCATTTCGCCGTCATTGGTAAACGGCTGGATGCACACGTGATCGGCGCCCGCGTCCCAGTGGGCCTGGATTCGATCGCGAATCGCCCGCTCATCGCCCCAGGCAAAAATCGCATCAACCAGCCGGTCGCTGCCACCATCGGCAAAGTCACTGTCGTCAAACCCCAGTTCCTTGAGGTTGTTGCAGTAGTTTGGCAGCGCAATGTACGTGGCCATATGCTGCCGTGCGATGCGGCGGGCGACCTCGGGGTCGGTCTCCAGCAAGACCATCTGTTCCGGGCAAAGCCAGGCATCGTTGCCGAGCGTCTCTCGCGCTTTTGCCGTGTGTTCGGGCGGCACAAAGTAGGGGTGCGCACCGCTGGCCTTTTCGGCGGCGAGCTTGAGCATATTGGTGCGCAGCGCCGCGAGCACGATCGGGGCCTGTTGCGCGGGCTCAGGGCCCATATAGAGCGCGGCTTCCATGGCCTCGAGATAGGCCCGCATCGTGCTGACGGGTTTCTTGTACTCGTGGCCGCGAATATCGCTGACCAACGGCGCATGCGAAACACCCAGCCCCATCACAAACCGGCCCGGCGCGAGTTCGCCAACGGTTTGCAGGATGGATTTACTGGTCATCGCATCGCGCGCGTAGATGTTGGCGATGCCGGTGGCGAACACCAGTTTTTCAGTATTCGCTGCCAGGTAGCTGATGATTGAGAATGGCTCGCGTCCCACGGCTTCAGGTAACCAGAGCGCGCCGTAGCCCCATTGCTCGAGCTGCTGTGCAAACTCGGCCGCCTCTGGCGCGCTGAGGTTATCGATGAAGGACCATACGCCCAGTTTTCCCAGTGGCATTCCCATGTGTCGATCGCTCCTGTCGCTTCTAGGCGGTTGATTCAACGTCGGCTTCGAGGAAGGCGTCGCCAAGGATTGTTTTGCCGTCGAGGCTCTTCACCGGCCTGCCCAGTGCATGCACGATCGAGCGGCTGTAGGTCACCTGGCCGACGTGCCGGCCGCTACACAGTGCCAGCGCGGCCTCGGCCATCATCTCGACGGGCTCCACCATGTCGGGGTTCTTGCGCGCGATATCGCGCACGTAGGATGCACCCTCGGTCAATACGATTGCTTCGGGGGCCATCGTATTGATGTACACACCATCGGTGTAGACCTCGTGGGCGAGACCTTCTGTATAGCGATCGAGCGCGGCCTTGGTGGCGCCGTAGGCGACGCAAATATGGGCCGCTTCGGGGGAGTCGCGGTAGGGCACCCGGGGTGTCCATGCGGTAGCACTGCTGATATTCAGGATCCAGCCCTCCTTGCGCGCGCGCATTTGCGGCAGAACCTGCTGCGCAAGATCGATGGGCGCGTTAACGTTCATGTCGAACATCCAGCTGCGGTCGGAGGTCGAGGACAGGCTTGGTAGCTGCATCTTTGACGAGGCGGCATTGTTGACCACGATGTCGAGCTCGCCAAAGGGCTCGCTGGCCCTGGCGACCAGGTCGCTGCGCGCATCGGCATCGCTGAGATCGCAGACGATGGCGTGGGCTTTTCCGCCTGCGGCCTGGATCGTCTCTACAGTTTGTTCCAGCGTGCCCTGCAGTTTGCCGTGTGCGCCCATTCGCGAGGCGACGACGACAACGGACGCGCCTTCAGCGGCAAAGCGGCAGGCGATGGCGCGGCCAATGCCACGACTGGCGCCGGTAACCAGCGCTACGCGATTGTTGAGTTCTCCCATGTTTATTCTCCTCGGTATTTATCTGGCCAATACAGGCTTAGCCGGCAGTGGCTGATTCGCTGCTGGCCTGGTTGTCCGCGTCAGCAGGCCCGGTATCCATGGCGCCCTCGGAGGGGCGGGGCCAGCCGTACTCGGCGAAAAAGGGTTCCAGCCGCTGTTCGATGTCTTCGTGGCTGAGATTGGCGTACTCTTCGATGCTGTAGCGAAAACTGGTTTTGTGCTCGCGCGTTTTCTGTTCCTGTTCGAGCAGGTAGTTGTCGTAACTGTCTGACATCTCCAGCCCCAGTGCCTGGTAAATCTCATGCACGGTCTGGCGGGGCTCGGTAGTGATCTTGCGATAATCAACCGCGATGGCGGGTACCTCTGGATAGCGCTCCAGCACCTCGCGAGGATGGGTAAACGACTCAAAGCAGGTTTCGGTCAGCAGCTCGATGGAGGTCTGGTAATCGGCAGGCTCCCAGCCTTTGCCTTTCCAGCCCACTTCCACAAGTTTCAGCAGGCTCGGAATGCACTCCAGCGGGTTGCGAACCATGACAATGATTTTCGCATCGGGGAAGGTCTTGATGATCGACTCGGCCCAGCCACACATCACCGGGTTTTTGCTCAGGTGGATCTTGTTCCCACCATTCAACAGCAGCTGTCGCTTGACGACCTCTTTATAGTGGTTCATCCAGCGCCGTTGCTTGTTGGGCATCTGGTCGACATGGTACAGATCGACCACGTCCATAAGTGGCATGTCGGTTGCCCATTGCTGGGTGACAAAGGCGGCGCGCATGGCGAACTGGTCTTCCTCGGCATGCCAGAAACTCATGTAGTGCATATGGCGGTAGGGGCCGAACAGCTTGTCATCGAGTTTGCCCAGTTGCCGCCTGATCGGCCCGCCAAACACCTTTGCATCTATCCAGCCCAGGCCGCGAATCAGTTTCTTTTGCAGCAGCGAGGGGAAAAACATTTCCCAGTAGAGAAAGTCGTTGAAGCGATCGCCATCGGCTGAGAGTAGCCTGTGTGCCAGCGTCGTGCCGCTGCGGGCGTGGCCAATGATGAACACCGGTGCGACAACCTGCTGGGTCCAGAGGCGGGGAAAGAATACGTAATCCAGCAGGAAGAACACGGCGTGGAACAGGCTCTCCAGTGGCACGAGAACCAGCAGTTTGAACAGCGTCTTGTTTCGGCCGGGCTTGCCTTTTAGCGACCAGACGTGTCGCAGTACTTTCCAGTAATACTCGAAGTCGAAATACATAGCGGGCTTCCGGGCAATCTAGAGCAGGCCACGATCATAGCTACTGCCCCTGGCGCGTGAAAGTACCAATCAGGTCGGTTCGCTGCCGCAGGCCGAAATCTGGCCCCTAATTTGCAACACTGCTGGCAGAGTTGTTGTGCCGCCGTACGTCCGTCAGATTACTGGCGCGGGTGGCTATTGGTCGAGCCGGGCGTGAACTGTGGCTGAAGAAGAGAACGGTCAGGAAAAAACCGAAGAGGCGACCCCCAAACGGCGTGAAAAGGCGCGCGAAGAGGGGCAGGTCGCCCGTTCCCGCGAACTGGGTACCACACTGCTGTTGATGACTGCTGGCGCCAGCCTGCTGGGTATGGGCTCGGTGCTGGCTAGCCGCATGCAGGAGATGATGCGGTCAAACTTTGATTTCCAGCGCGAAGCTGCCCTCGATCCTGCCTATATGTTTGCACAGCTTGAGTCGTCGGTGATGGGTTTGCTGTCGATTGTCGGCCTGTTGTTGACGCTGCTGATGATTGCCGGCGCACTGGGCGCGATCGCCCTGGGCGGCTGGTTGTTTTCCGCCAAGCCGCTGATGCCCAAGTTCAATCGCCTGAATCCTGTCGAGGGTCTCAAGCGGATGTTTTCGGTCCAGTCCCTGATCGAGTTGGTCAAGGCGATTGGCAAGTTTTTGCTGGTCGCGCTGGTTGCCGTGTTGACACTGAATTTCTGGTCGGGCGACCTGATGGCTGTCGGCATGGAGCCGCTGGAGCCAGCGTTGGCACATGCGACGACGACAATTTTGTGGGCGACGCTGGCAATGAGCGCGACGACGATTCTCATTGCGGCGATCGATGTGCCCTACCAGATTTTCGATAACTCGAAAAAGCTGCGCATGACCAAGCAGCAGGTCAAGGACGAGTTCAAGGATTCCGAGGGCAAGCCAGAAGTGAAATCGCGTGTCCGCCAGCTGCAGCGCGAACTGGCACAATCGCGCATGATGTCAGCGATTCCCGAGGCCGATGTCGTCATTACCAACCCCGAGCACTTCTCGGTTGCGCTGCGTTATGACATGCAGTCCGAGGGTGCGCCGCGGGTTGTGGCAAAGGGCGCCGACGAAGTCGCACTGAAAATCCGCGAAGTTGCGAACGCCAATGCGGTGCCGGTGCTGCGCACTCCGTTGCTGACGCGGGCGATTTACTTTACCACCGAGATCGACGAGCAGATTCCGGAGCAGCTGTACATGGCGGTCGCCCAGGTACTTGCCTACATCTTCCAGCTGCGTAGCGATATGCGTTTGCGCAATCGCAGTTCGGCGGCTGAGCGCGCGCTGCAGAAACGGCTGGATATTCCCGATGCCTATCGATTTGATAACGTGGGTGAGCTTGATCCTGGGTGATTGCTTGGGCAAGCGTTTGGGTAAGTTTGCTGGCTTCCGTCGCGGCGATATCGCAGTGAATTGCCGCTCAATCATCGCTGCAATGCTACGGGTAGCCAATGCGACCGGGATTGGTTTGGAATTTGCAAGGTAGCCTGGAAGGCAGCGATTTGGGCGATTTTGCGTCAAAAAACCGTGTGTCTCCCCGAATCCCAGCGAGCGGAATGATTGATGGCCGAACAGGCAATATCGCGAATTAGCAGCGCCACCCATGGCAACCTGGGTGTGCCATTGCTGCTGCTGACCCTGCTGGCGATGATCACGCTGCCGATCCCGCCGATTTTGCTGGACACGCTGTTCTCGTTCAACATCGCGCTGTCGATTGTTGTGCTGCTGGTGTCCGTCTACGCGCTGCGGCCGCTGGATTTTGCCGTATTCCCGACGATTTTGCTCGTCGCCACACTGTTGCGGCTGGCGCTCAACGTCGCCTCCACCCGGGTTGTACTGCTCGAGGGCCATGCTGGAGGCGATGCAGCGGGCAAGGTCATCCAGGCCTTTGGCGAAGTGGTGGTGGGGGGCAACTATGCGGTCGGCCTGGTGGTCTTCCTGATCCTGATGATTATCAATTTCGTGGTCGTCACACGCGGTGCTGGCAGGATCTCCGAGGTTAGTGCCCGCTTCACACTGGACGCCATGCCGGGTAAACAGATGGCGATCGATGCCGACCTGAACGCCGGTATTCTGACGCAGGATGAAGCCAAGCTGCGGCGCCAGGAAATCAGCAGTGAGGCCGACTTCTACGGCGCGATGGATGGCGCCAGTAAATTTGTTCGCGGCGATGCGATTGCCGGCATCCTGATCCTGCTGATCAATATCCTCGGTGGACTCGCTATCGGCATGCTGCAGCACGACCTGCCGTTTAACCGGGCGCTGGAGGTTTACACCCTGCTGACTATCGGCGATGGGCTGGTTGCGCAAATCCCCTCGCTGCTGCTGTCAACCGCGGCGGCCATCATGGTGACCCGCGTCAACAGCGAAAGCGATGTCCGCGAGCAGGTCTTCTCGCAGATGTTTGCCTCGCCAAAGGCCCTGACGATTGCAGCGGGCATACTGGCGGTTATGGGCCTGATTCCCGGGATGCCACACTTTGCCTTCCTCAGCCTGGCCGCAGGCTGCGCACTGGCAGCCTGGCTGATAGAGCGCGACCTCGTGCGCAAGGCGGCCACCCAGCGCGAAGCCGAGGTGCAGCAGGCATTGATCGCCGAGCAGCAGGCCCAGCAGCCGACCAGCGAGCTGGGCTGGGACGACGTTGCACCGGTCGACATGATCGGCCTGGAAGTGGGCTATCGCCTGATCCCGATGGTCGACAAAAACCAGACCGGTGAGCTATTGGGGCGCATCAAGGGGATTCGTAAAAAGCTGTCACAGGAGGTCGGTTTCCTCGTGCCACCGGTGCACATTCGCGATAACCTCGAACTGCAGCCCAATGGTTACCGCATATCCCTGCTGGGCGTCACGGTCGGTGAATCAGAGGTGCACGCCGATCGGCACCTGGCGATTAACCCCGGCCAGGTGTTTGGCCAGGTGGAAGGCATTGAGGTCAAGGATCCGGCCTTCGGCCTGGATGCCGTGTGGATCGATAACGCGCTCAAGGATCACGCCCAGACGCTGGGGTATACCGTGGTCGATGCGAGCACCGTGGTCGCTACCCACATGAACCAATTGCTGCAAAAACATGTCGATGAACTGCTGGGCCATGAAGAGGCGCAGCAAATGATCGACCGACTCGCCAAGTTTGCACCGAAACTGGCCGAGTCACTGGTGCCCGATGCGGTGTCGATGAGCGTGTTGCTCAAGGTGCTCAAGGGGCTGCTGGCAGAACAGGTTCCGCTGCGCGACTTTCGCACGATTGCCGAGGCGGTCGTTGCCAATACCGCGGTCAACCAGGATGCGTCCCAGCTCATCGAGGCCGCGCGGATGGCGCTGCGGCGCATGATTATCAGCGAGATCTACGGCGATGCACCCAACCTGCCGGTGATTACCCTGGCCCCCGCAATGGAGCAAATGTTGCTGCAGTCGGTGGCCCCGGGTGCAGGCAACGATGTGACGCTGGAGCCCGGGCTTGCCGAGCAACTGCAGCGCTCGATTAACGAGACCGCGCAGGGGCAGGAGCTCAAGGGTAACCCGGCGGTATTGCTGGTGGCCGCACCGCTGCGGTCAGTACTGGCCAGCTTTGTCCGCTTTAGCAGCGCGAACCTGCACGTGCTGGCTTACAACGAAATTCCCGATGACAAGCAGGTGACAATCGAAGCGGCGGTGGGGTAGATCGCGGCGGGCAGGCTGTGACAGCCATTCATCAGCAAGTAACCATTCAGGTAGCAAATTCAGGTAGCAAATTCAGGTAGCAAATTCAGGTAGCAAATTCAGGTAGCAAATTCAGGTAGCGAAGGTGAGCGATATGCAAGCGACCCAAAACGAATCTTCACAGGCAGAGCAGAAATTCCTGGCGCCGGATATGGGCAGCGCATTGCGGCTGCTGGCCGATACGCTGGGGCCCGATGCGATACTGCTGTCATCGCGCAAGGTGAATGCCGGCGTCGAGGTGATCGCGATGCCGCCCGGCGCAACACCTGTCAGTCGCGACTATGAGGCGATGCATACCGAGCGACGCAGTGCAGACCGGCGCCGCGCGCCGGAGCGTCGGCGTCGTGCGACCACAGTTGCGCAGAGTGAGAATCAAACGGCACACAGCACTGCAGATGACGCCGGCGCTGTGCCACCCGAGGCGCTCAGTGAAGCGGCATCGCGCATTGCCCGCAGCCTGGGCGATCTCGGTGGCGTTGCTGAGCCCGCAGCGCTGGATTCGGTGCGCGGCGAGCTCAACGAGCTGCGACAAATGCTTGCAGCCGGTATTGGCGAGCTGGAGGCAAGCCGGCCGCGCGAGCTGGACTTGCCGCAGCCAGTGATTTATTTGCTGCAGCGGCGCCTGCGGCAGATGGGCTTTCCAGCGTCGCTGTGTCGACAGCTGGTCGCAGACATTCCTGCTGATAGCACGGTTGAGAGCGGTTGGCAGCAGTGTCTTGAGCAGGTGGCTGGCGCATTATCGGGCAAGCCGCTCGCGGAGGGAGCGAGAATCGCCGTTTGCGGGCCCAGCGGCGCGGGAAAATCGGCTTTGGTCGTCAAGCTGGCAGCGCAATGGTTGCTCGAACATGAACCCGGCGAGCTGGCAATCATCAGTTTCGATACAGGCAGTGCGCTGCACCACAGCCCGCTGGGTCGCTTTGCGAGTTTGTCCGGCGTGCCGGTACTGGGGATTGATCGCCAGCACAGCCTCGCC
Source organism: Pseudomonadales bacterium (assembly GCA_965216795.1). Taxonomy (GTDB): domain Bacteria; phylum Pseudomonadota; class Gammaproteobacteria; order Pseudomonadales; family UBA7434; genus UBA7434. The sequence continues at coordinate 354,995 of OZ244196.1, forward strand.
GAACGCATCGCCCAGACCTCGCATGCCCGTCGCGTGCTTATCGATACGATCGCCCAGGACCAGGACCCAGGCCGTTTTGCCAGCCAGCAAGAAGCATTGCAGGCTGCGCCCGTCGAGACCCTGCTGGCGCTGCCAGCAACCGGTGAACGGCGCTGGCTGGCGCGGGCGATTGAACACTATGCGCTACCCAACGTGCGCGGCTGCGCGCTGACCCACGTGGATCACAGTGCAGTGCTTGGCCCACTGGTGACGGTATTGCTGGGGGCCGGTTTGCCGCTGCTGCACCTGAGTCGAGGCCCGCTGTTGCCCGAATCGCTGCAGGGCGCCGATACCATGGCCTTGCAACAACTGCTGCGCGACCAGCCGCTGCCCGATGATGAGCCGCTGTTCCAGCAGCTGCAATCGCCAACGGTGAATATGTCGGCCTTTGCTGCAAGCGCAGAGGCAACTGGCTAAACTAACGAGTCTGTCCACTGCGACCACAAACTACCCGGAACCGAGTTTTGAATCCTTCGCCCGCGACCGCCAGCCACGAGACCAGCAGCCAGGGAGCCCCTGGCCACGTGGTTCGTGTCGTGGCGATTACCGGCGGCAAGGGCGGCGTTGGCAAAACCAATGTCGCGATCAATCTCGGCATCGCCCTGGCGCGCCAGCAACAGCGTGTGCTGTTGCTCGACGCCGACCTGGGGCTGGCCAACATCGATGTGCTTTTGGGCCTCAAGCCCCAGGCCAACCTTGAGCATGTACTGGCCGGTGAGTGCGAGCTGCGCGACATCATGCTCGAGGGCCCCGGTGGTATCCGTGTGATTCCCGCGAGTTCCGGCACACAATCCATGGTCAGGCTCGGGCCCCAGCAGCACGCCGGGCTGATCCACGCCTTCAGCGATATGAGCGACGAGATCGACATCCTGCTGGTCGACACGGCGGCGGGCATTTCCGACTCGGTGGTCAGTTTTGTCTGCGCTGCGCAGGAAGTCCTGGTCGTTGTTTGCGATGAGCCCTCGTCAATTACCGATGCGTATGCACTGATCAAGTTGCTCAACCAGCACCACGGCGTCGACAGTTTCCGGATCGTTGCGAACCAGACCCGCAATGCGAAGGAGGGCAAAGCGCTCTACCAGCGACTGGTCGCAACCACAGACCGCTTCCTGGACGTTATGCTGCGTTACGAGGGCGATGTGCCTTTCGACGACGCAGTGCGCAAAGCCGTGCGCAAACAGCAGGCGCTGCTCGAGGCGCAGCCGGGCTGCCCGGCTGCAAAAGCTTTCGAAAAGCTTGGCGAGCAGCTCCTCACATGGCCGATGCCCGGTGCATCGCGCGGCCAGCTCGAATTTTTTATCGAGCAGTTAGTCGAGCAACCTCGCTAGGCCCGCGCCAACCGCGGGCGCAGTTCACGACATGGCGCGAAAGCAGCAACCCTACCAACTCGATGACCAGGCCGGGGTCGACAGCGCCCAGCTGGTCGAGCGGCATGCGCCGCTGGTCAAGCGCATCGCCCATCACCTGCTCGCGCGGCTCCCCGACAGCGTCCAGCTCGAAGACCTGGTGCAAAGTGGCCTGGAGGGATTGCTGGAGGCCGCCAACAGTTATGACCCCGGCAAGGGGGCCTCGTTTGAAACCTTTGCTGCGATCCGCATTCGTGGCGCCATGCTCGATGAGATGCGCCGGGGCGACTGGTCTCCGCGTTCCGTCCATCGCAATGCACGGCGACTGGCCGAGGCACACGCCCAGCTCGAGGCCTCGTTGGGCAGGCCGCCGACTGACAGTGAAGTCGCAGCTCAACTGGATATACCGGTGAGCGATTACCAGTCGATGGCGCGCGACACGCTGTCAGCGCGGTTATTCAGTCTCGACGAGCCACTGGGTGGCGAGGTGCCGCAGTCGCGTGCCGACGCCTATGCTGACCAGGCCAGTGCGGGGCCGGAGCAACAGGTTGTCGAGCAGCAGGCGCAGCAGCGACTGGCCGCAGCGATCAAGACCCTGCCCGAGCGCGACCAGCTGTTGCTGAGCCTCTACTACCGCGAAGAACTCAACCTCAAGGAAATCGGCCAGGTGCTGGGCGTGAGTGAATCGCGGGTCAGCCAGCTGCACAGCCAGGCCGCCATGAAGCTGCGGGCAAAGCTGCTTGAATAACAACCAATAAACCCTTGAAATTCATCAATTTCTGTTCGCTCAGGCTGGCTAGTTGACGCCGTTCTTCTAGACTGGAATAGAGATGCCTCCCGAACGGGCGGCGATGCGAAGAGCAAGTCACATGTCAGATTCGAACCGCGCTGACTGGCAGTTTTTGAAACGCCAGCTCGAGCAGCACCTGCAGCAACTGGTCCAGGCTCTGTCGGCGCTCAATTTTACCCAGGGTGAGGTGGCGCGCAGCAACGCCAGCCGGGCGCTGCTTGGCACTGAGCAATCACTGGCGGCGCTGCAGCGAGCAGCCGACATTGGCGCCCAGGAAGAGCTGTTGATCGTCGAGGCGCATGGCCTGTTGGCCCAGGCACGCCAGCGTATTGCGCAGGTGACACCGCGCCGTCGCGAGGGCAACGTGGTCGAGATGCGAAGCCTGCAGGGCGATCTGGCCGATGCCGAGTTTGAACGGCTGCTGGCCGCATCCGACACGCCCTGGTACAACCCCGAACTGGTCACGGCGACCACGCCCCGGCAGGGTGGCGAGGCGCAGTCCGACGGTGAGGAGCGCAGCGGGCCGGCATTGCGGCTGGTCTATAGCGCGGCCGATTCCGGGCAGGAGTAGTCCGGCGTGGATATCCTCACCCTGCTCGGTGTCGTTATCGGCTTTGCCGCGATTATCGGCGGCAATTTTCTCGAGGGCGGCACGCTTGCCGCACTGGCCAATGGGCCCGCCGCGCTGATCGTCATTGGCGGCACGCTGGGTGCCTCGATCCTGCAAACTCCGCGACCGGTTTTTGCCCGGGCGATGCGCATGTTTGTCTGGGTGTTCAAGCCCCCGACGCTGGCCTTCGATGACGAGCTGAAAAAAATCATTCACTGGGCCAACGTCGCCCGGCGCGACGGGCTGCTGGGGCTTGAAAAAGTCGCCAACGAAGTCGCTAACCCGTTCGCGCGCAAAGGCCTCCAGCTGCTGGTTGATGGCAACGAACCCGAACAAATACGCACCGTGCTCGAACTGGAGCTGCTCAGTCGCGACCAGCGCAACCATGATGCTGCCCGGGTCTTCGAGGCGATGGGCGGTTACGCGCCCACGATCGGGATTATCGGTGCGGTGATGGGCCTGATTCATGTGATGGGCAACCTGGCAGATCCGAGCATGCTCGGCAGCGGCATCGCGGTGGCGTTTGTCGCGACGATCTACGGTGTGGGCCTGGCTAACCTGTTCCTGTTGCCGGTTGCCAACAAGCTGCGCGCCTACGCGCGGCACGAATCCCAGGTTCGTGAAATGCTGATCGAGGGCTTGATGTCGATCGCTGAGGGTGAGAACCCCCGTTCCATCTCGGACAAGCTCAAGGGCTTTTTCGAAGATGCCTGATTCCTGTATGCAGTCGCCGTGAGCTGTGATGCGATCATCCCGTAGGATGCACTACGTCGAGGCCGGGTTTGGCGAGGACGACATCAACCACGATCGCTGGCTGGTGTCCTATGCCGACTTCATGACCCTGCTGATGGCGTTCTTCGTCGTCATGTACTCGATCTCCCAGATATCCGAGCAAAAGTACCGGGTGCTCTCCGAGACCCTGACCCAGGCGTTCAACCCCACCAGCGAAACGGTGCCGCTGCCCCAGGAAGGGCAGCCGGTGTATTCACACACCAAAACGCCGGTAGACCTGGACGGTACAGCGCTGGAGGATCGTCCGGGCAACGATGCCAATGAGCTTCCCGATACCTTTGTGCGCATTGGCGAGCAGCTCGAGCAGAGTTTCGAGCCGCTGATCGAGAGCGAGTTGATCCAGGTCAAGGGCGATGAGCGCTGGCTCGAGATTGAGCTGCAGTCCTCGGTGCTGTTCGGCAGCGGTGGCGCCGAGCTGGGCGCTGAGGCCAAAGAGATCATCAACGCACTGGGCGAGACGCTGGGCGAGCACGACAATGTCATCCGCGTCGAGGGTTTTACCGATAACGTCCCGATTAAAACGGATCGCTTCGCGTCCAACTGGGAGCTCTCTTCCGCCCGCGCCGCCGCGGTGGTTCGCCAGCTCGTCGACCAGGGTATCTCGCCGGCTCGACTGGCCGCCGTGGGTTATGGTGAGCACCAGCCTTCGGCGAGCAATGACTCTGAAGAGGGCAGGCGTGCCAACCGGCGGATTGTACTGCTGGTCTCGACCCAGCAGGCCCTGCGGCCCGATGTGGTTGCCGAGCAGCAGTTTACGTTTGCACCTGAGCCTGAAGAATTGGGCTACACGGTCGAAGGTACGCCCGTGCAGGGTCTGGGCGCCAGTGCCCGGGACCAGGCTCGCCTCTGGCTCGAGCGCATGAACGCAGCGATCGCTGGCAGTGAGCCGGCCTCTGCTGCAGGCACGTTAGTGAACACTTCAGTTAACGATGCTGAAAGTGAAGCCTCCTCCGAAGCGTCTGAGTCGGCTCCCGCCGAGGCGTCAGCCGCGCCTGGTCTCAATCGCGTTGAGCTTGATGACGGCGGTTTATTGTTTACCGGGCAATAAGCGTTTCGTCACAGCGTCCACCGCCGACGCGACAACAATAATTTAGTGCAAAGGTAACGCAAATTAGTTGCGAGTTTTCTTGCACTTGGCAGTCATCTGTTAGAGACTGCGATGCCATCATGAATTTGCCTTTGCGCGTTCCGTTTTTGCCTGCTTGCCGTGTTCCACACGGCGCTGTTGATGCTCGTCGGCAGGGCGTGCAGTGAACTTTCTATTGCGACGATTCTGATAACAACGGAGCTGTCCTGAGCAGTTCCGGACACTGTTTTGTAGTAGTCGGGCCTGGTGCCCGTGAGCCAGCGCCTGTCCAGGAGAATGAACGTGCGAGTATGGTCGGTAGCAAATCAAAAGGGTGGGGTGGGGAAAACCACAACCACAGTGAGCCTCGGTGGCCTGCTGGCAGAGCTCGGCAACCGGGTCCTGATGGTGGATCTCGACCCGCATGGCTCGCTGACCAGCTACTTTGGCTACGATCCCGATTCGCTGACGGCGAGCAGTTACCAGCTTTTCCAGGGTGAAGACTCGCCCTCCTGCGACAGCGTGCTGGCGCTTTGCACGCAGACCTCGGTGCCCGGCCTGACCCTGATTCCCACATCCCCCGCGCTGGCGACGGTTGAGCGGCAGATGACAGGCAAAGATGGCATGGGCCTGAGAGTTGATAAGGCCATGCAGGCGATCCAGGGCCAGTTCGACTACGTGTTGCTCGACTGTCCGCCCGTGCTCGGTGTGCTGATGATCAACGCGCTGGCCGCATGTGAAAAGCTCGTGGTGCCGGTGCAAACGGAGTTTCTCGCGCTCAAAGGCCTGGAGCGCATGACCCGGACGCTGCAGATGATCCAGAAGGCGCGGCCACGACCGCTGTCGTTCACGATTGTCCCCACCATGTTCGATCGCCGCACCCAGGCGTCTGTCAGTTCGCTCAATGCCCTGCGCAAGCAGTACCACGAGCATCTCTGGCGTTCGACGATCCCGGTGGATACGCGGCTGCGCGATGCCAGCAAGCTCGGCAAAGTGCCCTCGCAGTACGACAATGAATCGCGGGCTGTGCGCGCATACCGGCAGCTGCTCAACCAGCTGCTGGAAGACCAAAAGCAGCGTGACGAAGCGCTGGCAGCTGACGCCGTTTCCTGATTGTTGAGCAGCCAGGCAAAGCGAGCACCCTCCAGATGACCCCAGGAAGCGGCCCATCACTGAACCCCGTGCAGGACTATATCGATGCCCTGTTGTGCGAGCCTGTGCTCGATGAGATTGCGAGCAGTGAGCGCGATGCCGCCGATGCGCCAGCACCACCCGAACTGCACGTAGCCGGTATCGCCGATCGGCCAGACACTGCGCCTGTGAGCGAGCTGCCTGCGGTGACAACGCGCACCGGTACTGGCGATGCTGCCAAAGCGGGCGATCGGCCTGAGGCTGCCGTGGACGATAACCCTTTCCTGGCCCAGCTGGCGCGCAGGCAGCAGGGCGCGACCTCGGATGAAGACTCGCTGCGGCCGCTCTGGGCGCAGGAGCGTTTCAGCTGCCAGGGCTTCAATGTCGGCGGACTCAAGCTCGCGATCCCCACCGAGTACATCGCCGGCATGCAGCCGCTGGAGCTGGTGCCCTCTGCGAGCAATGACCCGGGGCCTGCGGTGGGGGCTGCGAGCAACGGTACGACGCTGGCGATGCATTACCTTGGGCAGCAGCGGGTGCTCGATGAGCAGGGCGGGGGCGGACTGGTCGATGTGCTTGATACCGCGCGGCTGGTGATGCCCGAGCGCTACGGACAGGCCATGACCGAGGCCTATCGCTATGTGCTTACACTGCGCGACAGCGACTGGTGTATTGCGGTCGACAGTATTGCCGGAGAACTCAATTTCGATGCCGGCCGCGTCCGCTGGCGCAGCGCGCACACCCGCCGGGAATGGCTGGCCGGTACCGTGGTCGACAAGATGTGTGCCCTGGTCGATATCGATGCGCTGAATCGCCACCGCCTGGCCGACCGCGTGATGGGCGATGACGAGGGCGGCGGCGAATGAAGCAGCTGCTCCTGGCAGAGCTACCGTTCCAGCTCTGGGTTGCTGCGCTGCTGTTTTCCAGTTGTATCGCCGTGCTGGTCTATGCCGTGGTCCGGTTGCAGCGCAGCAAGCGCCAGCTGGCCGATGTCGAGACCGAGCTGGTCGCGCTGCGCAACAGTCTGCTGATTTATAACGAAGGGGCACAGGGCATTGGCCGCCGCCTGGTCCAGGCCGAGCAGCAGCTCAAATCCGTCGTCAATGACCAGGCCCAACTCGTCAACCAGCTCGGTGAGCAGCCCTATACCGAAGCCGCCCGGCTGGTGGCCCAGGGCCTGGGCGTTGATGAGATTGTCGAGCAGTGCGCCTTGAGCCGGGCCGAAGTCGAGTTGATGAAGTTGCTCAACGACCGCCAGGCAGCCCCCGTCGGCGTCGACGACTAGGCTGCCGCATTACCGCATCTGGCGGTGGTATCCGCTAACCCCCTATGGTATAAAAGCGCGCCCTCGTCAGGCCGCCCGGCGTACTGTTGTACACCGGCAGGGCTGGCAAGGGTGAGGCGCACATCGAGCTTCTTCGAGTGTCGTTTCAAAAAATCACGTAAGTGATTGAAATTTAACCAAATCGCACGTGCACCGTCACATTTCTCAGGGTGCCAGTTCCAGGCCTTTTGGCCCTGCCTTGTGCAGCTGGTTGGGATAATGGGGTGTGCGGAGGCCTAACCCGAATACAGGTATATCGATATGGCTACAACTGTAAGCATGCGCGAGCTATTGCAGGCTGGCGTTCATTTCGGCCACCAGAGCCGATACTGGAATCCCAAGATGGCACCGTTTATTTTTGGTGCCCGCAACAAGATTCACATCATCAATCTCGAAAAAACAGTGCCCGCCTTTAACGAGGTGCTGGGCTTTGTCGAGCGGCTGGCTGCCAGCAAGAACAAGATCCTGTTCGTCGGTACCAAGCGTGCTGCCAGCAAGATCATCAAGGAAGAAGCCGAGCGCTGTAACATGCCCTACGTCAGCCATCGCTGGCTGGGTGGCATGCTGACCAACTACAAAACGATTCGCGCCTCCATCAAGCGCTACCGAGACCTCGAAGCCCAGGAAAAAGACGGCACCTTCGACAAGCTCACCAAGAAAGAAGCGCTGATGCGCCGCCGCATGAAAGACAAGCTCGAAAAGAGCATTGGCGGTATCAAGGATATGGCGGGTCTGCCCGATGCCCTGTTCGTCATCGATGTCGAACACGAGCGCATCGCCGTGACTGAAGCCAACAAGCTCGGTATTCCCGTTATCGCGGTGGTCGACAGCAACAGCGATCCGGATGGCGTCGATTACGTTATTCCAGGCAACGATGACGCGATTCGGGCCATCAAGCTCTACGTGTCGACAGTCGCTGACGCCTGCCTGAGCGCTGCCAGCACTGACGCTGGCCTGGCGGCGAAAGATGAGTTTGTCGAAGTCGATGAGGCTGCCCCCGAAGCCGGGGAGTAGTCGTAGCGTTTCACCCGGCCCCGGGCCGGGTGTTGCGACAACAAACAGTTACACCAGTTTTATCACTGCGAGCTGCCAACGGGCAGGTCCTGCGGTGCTGCGTGAATAGCGGAGGAATGACATGGCACAGATTAGTGCATCCCTGGTAAAAGAACTGCGCGAGCGAACCGGGCTCGGCATGATGGAGTGCAAGAAAGCACTGCAGGAAGCCGATGGCGATATCGATGTGGCGATTGAAGCGCTGCGTAAATCGAGCGGCATGAAAGCGGCGAAAAAAGCCGGGCGTACGGCGGCTGAAGGCGTGGTTGCGATCAAAGTGGCAGACGACAACAGTTTTGGCGTGCTGGTTGAGGTCAACAGTGAAACCGACTTCGCGGCGCGCGATGAAAATTTCCAGGCTTTTGCCAACGGCGTAGCCGAGAAAGTGTTTGCCGAGAAGCACACCGATATCGACGCCATGCTGGCCGCCGGCCTTGAGTCTGAGCGTGAGGCCCTGGTCCAGAAGATCGGTGAAAACATCACTGTCCGTCGCGCCGAAATGGTCACTGGCGATGTCGTCAGTGGTTACGTGCACGGCAACAACAAAATTGCGGTACTGGTCAGTCTCGCCGGCGGCGGCAATGAAGAGCTGGCTAAAGACGTTGCGATGCACGTCGCTGCGGTTAACCCCCAGGTAGCCAAGCCCGAAGACATGCCAGCCGAACTGCTCGAGAAAGAGCGCGCAATCTACGTTGCGCAGGCTGCAGAGAGCGGCAAGCCCCAGGACATCGTTGAGAAGATGGTCGAAGGCCGGGTGCGCAAGTTCCTCGCTGAAAGCAGCCTGGTCGAGCAGCCCTTCGTCAAGGATCCCGACCAGAAGGTCGGCAAGCTGTTGAAGTCCGGTGGTGCCGACATCAACAGTTTTATCCGCTTTGAAGTGGGCGAGGGTATTGAGAAAGAAGAAGTGGATTTCGCGGCCGAAGTGGCCGCACAGGTTGAGCAAACCAGCTAAAAAAAGGGGCGCGCGGCGCCCCTTTTTTTGCCCAGTCCATTTACAGGCAGTCAAACGCAAGGGGGCGCACGATGTCTGCAGCACGCAGTGAAAAGAAATACAAGCGAGTCCTGTTGAAACTCAGCGGTGAGGCCCTGCAGGGTGAAGGCGACTTTGGTATTGACCCCAAGGTGCTCGATCGCATCGCGCTTGAAGTCGGGCAGTTGATTGGCATCGGCGTGCAGGTCGGCCTGGTGGTCGGTGGTGGCAACCTGTTTCGTGGTGCTGCATTGAGCGCTGCCGGCCTCGATCGAGTCACCGGCGATCACATGGGCATGTTGGCGACCACGATGAATGCGCTGGCGCTGCGCGATGCACTTGAGCGTGCCAATATTGCGACGACTGCAATGTCTGCGATTCCAATGAGCGGAGTTGTCGATCGCTTTGATCGCCGTGCGGCAATCCGCTGCCTGGAGCAGGGCGATGTGGTGATCTTCTCAGCGGGAACGGGTAACCCGTTCTTCACGACGGATTCCGCCGCCGCGCTGCGCGCGATAGAAATCGACGCAGAGTTAATGCTGAAGGCGACCAAGGTCGATGGCGTATACGATGCCGACCCGGTGAAAAACCCTGACGCGAAGAAGTTCGACAGCCTCGGCTACGACGAGGTGCTGGCGCGGAAGCTGGGCGTTATGGACCTGACCGCAATCTGTCTGCTCAGGGATCACAAAATGCCTGTCTGCGTGTTCGAAATGGAGAGTGCCGGTGCGCTTGTGAATATTATAGTGGGCGGCAGCGAAGGCACATTGATACAATAATCGGCCAATATATGAGCACAAAAAGAGCGTTTTTCAATACCGTGTTCAGGCCCCACCGGAGAGCGATAGCGTGCTAGACGAATTTAAACAGGATGCCGAAGAGCGCATGGACAAAAGCGTCGATGCCCTGCAGGTGGCTTTTGCGAAGATTCGCACCGGCCGCGCACACCCCAGCATCCTCGAGGGCGTTCGGGTCGACTACTACGGCTCGGAGACACCGATCAGCCAGGTCGCGAATGTAAACGTCGAAGATGCGCGTACGCTCACGGTCACGCCCTGGGAAAAGCAAATGGTGCCAGAGGTGGAAAAGGCCATCCTCAAGTCTGACCTTGGTCTCAATCCGGCCACCGCTGGCACGGTGATACGCGTGCCGATGCCACCGCTGACTGAGGAGACTCGCAAGGGCTTTATCAAACAGGCGCGCCAGGAAGCCGAGACAGCCCGCGTGTCCGTGCGCAACATCCGTCGCGACGTGCTCGCCGATGTCAAAGAGCTGCTCAAGGCCAAGGAGATTTCAGAGGATGAAGAGCGCAAAGCGCAGGACGACATCCAGAAGATCACCGACGCGCACGTGGCCAAAGTGGACGAGGCTCTAAAGGTCAAGGAAGCCGACCTGATGGAAATCTGATTGTACCCGGTCGTTTGAATCTACCGGAGCAGGCGATCGCTGCCCGGCTTCATACAGGTTTACGATAACACTATAACAATGAGCAGAGCGCCCGAGCCAGTCGACGAGAACAGTCCCGAATCATTCAGCCGCACCGCTGCAACGGCGATTGGCGAGGGCGGTGTGCCTCGCCACATAGCAATCATCATGGACGGCAACAACCGTTGGGCCAAACAGCGCCGGCTTCCCGGTATCAGTGGCCATAAGGCTGGCGTTGAAGCGATTCGCAAAGTCCTCTCTGCCTGTGATATGCATGGCGTCGATGTGCTCACGCTGTTTGCTTTTAGCAGTGAGAACTGGCAGCGACCTGCCGATGAAGTGGGCGCATTGATGAGCCTGTTGCTGAACTACCTGCAGCGCGAAGTCAGGGAGTTGCACAAAAAAGGTGTTCGCCTGCGTTTCATTGGCAAGCGCGATCGTCTCAACCCCGAAATCGTCGCGCATATGGAACGCGCGGAAAAGCTGACCTGCAATAACACGGCACGAACGCTGGTGCTGGCGATCGACTATGGTGGCCAATGGGATATCGCTAACGCAGCGGCCCAGATTGCCCGTCGCGCGGTGGACGGCGAGCTCGATGTGGCCGCCATCGATGAAGCGCTTGTCGAGCCCTACATGGCCTTGTCCGACCTGCAGGCTCCCGACCTGTGCATCCGCACCGGGGGCGAATACCGCATCAGTAATTTTCTGCTCTGGCAGCTGTCCTACGCCGAGCTCTACTTTACCGATTGTTTCTGGCCTGATTTCGACGAACTTGAGTTGACCAAGGCGATTGCGGCCTATGCCAGCCGGCAACGGCGTTTCGGCAAGACCTCCGAACAGCTGCAGGAGTCGCGCTAGTGCTGCGCCAGAGAATTCTGACTGCGCTGGTGATGTTTGGCGTGTTTCTCGGCCTGCTGTTTGCCGCGGCGCCAGGCTGGTTTTTCGGTCTCTGCGCTTTGGTGTTGTGCGCAGCGGCCTGGGAGTCCTCGGCAATGGCTGGCCTGCAGAGCACGTTGGCTCGCGGCGCATTTGTGCTGCTCTACCTGCTGCTGGGGCTCGCCCTGTTGTGGCTGGGCGGTTTTGCAGGCGATGGCGTTGCGCCTGTTGCCGGTCAGCTGTTTGGGCTGGCGGCCGCCTTCTGGCTGTTGATACTGGGCCTGGTCATTGCCTATCCGCGCGCCGCCCGGCTCTGGGCGCTGGCACCCATGCGCATGGGCTTTGCGCTGGCGACCTTACTGTTTGCCGGTCTCGCTATCGTGCATCTGCGGCAGCTGGAGAGTGGCCAGTTCTGGGTGATTTATGTGGTGGTCACCGTGGCAGCGGCCGATGTGGGCGGCTATTTCGTGGGTCGGGCGATCGGGCAGCGCAAGCTTGCCAGCCAGCTTAGCCCCGGCAAGTCCTGGGAGGGTGTAATCGGTGGGTTGGCGCTGGCGCTGCTGTTTGCGCCGGGCTTTTTCTGGATTTATCAGGGCAGTGGTTGGTTATCCACCTCCGGGAGCCTGAGCCTGGCGATGTTTGCGCTGTTTGCCGTGGTGCTCGCTGGAAGCTCGGTGCTGGGTGATCTCTTCGAGAGCCTGATGAAGCGCAATGCTGGGGTCAAAGACAGTGGTTCACTGTTGCCCGGTCACGGTGGTGTGCTCGATCGTATCGACGGTCTCACCGCAGCCTTGCCCCTGTTTGCGCTACTGAGCCTGAGCCTGGGTCTTTGAGTGACAGCGCGATGAGTGATGGACCGACCAGCGACACGATGAGCGCACCCGCCAGGGTCGCGGTGCTGGGCAGCACCGGTTCCATCGGCCTGAGCACCTTGTCAGTGCTGGCACGGCACCCCGATCAGTTCGAACTCTATGCCCTGACGGCCCATCGCTCGGTCGACACGCTGGTCGCGCAGTGTCGGCAGTACCGGCCACAATGTGCGGTCCTGGCGGATGAGCGTCTCGAAGCACAGGCACGCGCGGCATTCAGCGATGCCGGGCTCGATACGCTGTTGCTGGTCGGCGAGCAGGCGCTTAGCGAAGTCGCCAGCGCCGACGAGGTCGACGTGGTCATGGCTGCCATTGTCGGCGCAGCGGGTTTGCGTTCAACGCTGGCAGCGGCGCGCGCCGGCAAGAAAGTACTTATAGCCAACAAAGAAGCACTGGTGATGGCCGGCGGCCTGTTTACCGATGCCGTGCAGGCGCATGGCGCGACGCTGCTACCCATCGACAGCGAGCACAACGCGATATTCCAGTGCCTGCCTGGCGGTGCTGACAATACGCTCGCCTTTGACCTTGAGCACATTGGCGTGCGCAAGATCCTGCTCACCGGTTCGGGCGGCCCCTTTCGGCAGCGCGACCCCGGCAGTTTTGCATCGATTACGCCGGCGGAGGCCTGTGCCCACCCCAACTGGTCCATGGGTCGCAAGATCTCGGTCGATTCGGCGACGATGATGAACAAGGGGCTGGAACTGATTGAAGCATGCTTCCTGTTCAACTGCCAGCCCGCGCAAATCGAGATCGTGGTGCATCCGCAAAGTGTGATTCACTCCATGGTCGAATACGTCGACGGTTCTGTGCTGGCGCAACTGGGCCAGCCCGACATGTGTACACCGATTGCGCATGCCCTGGCCTGGCCGCAGCGCATTGCAGCGGGCGTTCCAAGCCTGGACTGGACGAGCATGCAGGCGCTCACCTTCGAGCCACCGGACCATGAGCGTTTTCCCGCGCTCGCACTGGCGCGGGCTGCGGCGGAGGCGGGCGGCAATGCGCCGATCGTACTCAATGCAGCCAATGAGGTCGCTGTCGATGCCTTCCTGCGGGAGCAAATCGGCTTTGCGCAGATCGCCGAGGTCGTTGCGTATTGCCTTGAAAAAGTACCGTATGAGGAACCGCAGCTGCTGGAGGCGATCCAAGCGGCAGATGTAGCAGTGCGGGAACTGGCGGCGACTCGGTGTCGCCAGGTCGCCGCGGCTGTCGTGCCTGGAGAACCGGCATCGACGATTGCGCAGGGGAGTCCCCAGTAAATGGCTTTGGCCGATATCCTTTATTTCATTATCACGCTCGGCATACTGGTCACGATCCATGAGTATGGCCACTACTGGGTCGCGCGCCGCTGCGGCGTCAGGGTGCTGACCTTTTCAGTGGGCTTTGGCCGCGCGCTGTGGCGCCGGACTGATCGTCACGGCACCGCATTCGTCATCGCCGCGTTGCCCCTGGGAGGCTACGTCCGCATGCTCGACGAGCGCGAGGCAGCTGTGCCCGAAAACCAGCGGGCGTATGCGTTCAACCGCAAGTCGCTCCGCGCTCGCGCGGCCATCGTCGCCGCCGGGCCGATCGCCAACTTCCTGCTCGCCGTGCTGGTGTACTGGTGTGTCTTCGTTTTGGGCACCCAGGGATTAACGCCGGGGGTTGGCGCCGTCATCGAGAACTCGCCCGCCTCGGAAGCCGGCCTTGAAACCGGGCAGATGATTGTGGAAGTCGACGGTGTGGCAACATCGACCCGGCAAGCAGTCATGCGCCAGTTGGTGCGCCGTGTTGGCGACAGCGGCCATATCGAACTGGGCCTGCAGTACCCGGGCAGCAATCTGGTCTATCACACCACCATTGCGATCGAGCAGTGGATGTCGGATGAAAGAGAGGTGCGCCCCGGGCAGGCGCTGGGCTTCGAGTTTTACCTGCCGCCTGGGCCAACCATACTCGATGTAGTGGTGCCAGGCCGGGCAGCCGATCGCGCGGGCCTCAAGGCCGGCGACCAGCTGCTGGCCATCGATGGGCAGAGCGTTGAGAGCTGGGGTGATATTGCCCGGCTGGTCAGTGCAAGGCCAGGCGAGAGCATCGAGATCCTGTTGGCTCGCGAGCAGGGCCAGGCTGAGCAAATGCTGGTGTTTGACGTGCTCGTCGAGTCCGTCGACAGTGGCGATGGGCGACAGCTGGGCCGTATCGGGGTCGGTGGCAAGGCCCTGGTGATACCCGATGAGATGGTGGTGCTGGAGCGTTTCGGCCCGCTCGATAGCATCGGCCGGAGCCTCGCCCACAGCTACGATGGTATCGGGTTTATTCTCGATTCGTTGGTCAAGCTGGTGCTTGGCGAAATCTCGCCGGCTAATCTCAGTGGCCCGATCGGCATTGCCAAGGTCGCCTCAGCCTCGGCCCAGTCGGGCTTTGTGCCATATCTGGAATTATTAGCCTTGCTTAGTATCAGTCTCGGCGTGTTAAATCTGCTGCCGATTCCAGTGCTCGATGGTGGTCACTTGTTGTACATCGCCGGTGAGGCCGTGCTTGGTCGCCCATTGCCCGAACGCGTGCAGATTGCGGGCCAGCAATTCGGCTTACTGGTTATTCTCAGCGTCACGGTACTGGCGCTGTATAACGATTTCATGCGGTTTTAGGCGCCCCGGTTTTGTATTCACGCTGTTCATTCCAGCTGCCTGCCCGGCTTCGCAGGGCGTTCAGGCACACCTGCATCGTGTTCGTTGCGCTATGCCTCGTGCCGCTGGCCCAGGCCCAGGTCGTTGAGGATATTCGCATCCGTGGCCTGCAGCGCGTGGCTGCCGACGCCATCTTCGCCGTGCTTCCGATCGAGATCGGGGAGCGGGTCAACAGCTACCAGGTGGCTGCCGCCTCGCGCGCCATTTTCGCAACCGGTAACTTCCAGGATATCGAGATCGGTATCGATGGCAATGTCCTGGTCATTACGCTGCAGGAGCGACCGTCGATCAGCGAAATCAACATCGACGGCAACAAGGCGATCAAGACCGAGGACCTGCTCGATGGTTTGAAAGACCAGGGCATGGCCGAGGGCAGGGTGTTCCAGCGTGCGACACTCGAGGGGATGCGCCGTGAGCTGGCCCGGCAATACGGCGCACAGGGTCGCTACGATGCGTCGATTACCACCGATGTGGTTGCCAAGCCCCGCAACAGGGTGGCCGTTGATATTGTTATCGACGAAGGCAGTGTTGCCAAGATCAGGCAGATCAACTTTGTTGGCAATGAAGACTTCAGTGACAAGCAGCTGCGCGAGCTGATGGAACTCAAGGATCGCGGCCTGTTCACCGTGTTCAATGGCAGTAAAAAATATGCCCGCGAAAAGCTGGCTGGCGACCTGGAAAATATCAATGACTTCTATCTCGACCGCGGGTACATCCAGTACGACCTGCGTGCTGCCCAGGTATCGGTGGGACCTGCCAAGGACTCGGTGTATATCACGCTGGCCATCGATGAGGGCGAGCAGTTCACGGTGTCGAGTGTTGAGCTTGCCGGTGATGTCAAAGACCAGGCGCCCGTGCTGGAGCGTGCTTTCCTGGTCCGCGAGGGGCAGCGATTTTCGCAGTCGCTGGTCACCACTACCGAGGAGTTCATCAAGCGCATCATGGGCAACGAGGGCTATGCCTTTGCCGAGGTAGAAGGCATTCCCGAGATCAATGAAGACGACAAAACCGTCGCGATCACCTTCTTTGTTGACCCCAAGAAACGGACCTACGTCAGGCGCGTTGAGTTTACGGGCAACACCAAAACCCAGGATGAAGTGCTGCGACGCGAGATGCGACAGATGGAGGGTGGCATCGCCTCCACCGAGTTGATCGAACGCTCGCGGGTACGCCTGGAACGACTGGGTTACTTCAAGGAGGCCAGGGTAGAAACCGTTGAGGTGCCTGGCAGCGACGACCTGATCGATGTGAAGTTTGAAGTCGAGGAGCAGTCCTCGGGCAGCGTGTCGGCGTCGGTGGGCTTCTCGCAGGATGTGGGCCTGGTGTTCGGCGCGGACTTCCAGCAGAACAACTTCCTTGGCACCGGCCGACAGATTGGGGTGCAGGCCAATCGCAGCCGTTTTCGCACCAGTTACGCGTTTAACTATATCAACCCCTACTACACGGTCGATGGCGTCAGTCGCGGCTTCAGCCTGTTTTTTAGTGAAACCGATTTTGACGAGATCAATATCGCGAGCTTCAGCACCAACCGATACGGCGGGTCGGTGATCTTTGGTTACCCCATCAGCGAAACCCAGTCGATGCGCTTCAGTGTGGGTTACACCAACACCGAAATTGAGACCGGGTTTGCGGCGGTACAGGAAATACAGCGCTCGCCAACACCGATTTCGAACCTCGACCTGGATACGATACGGGTGCTCGATCGCACGCTGGCCGAGTTCGCCCCGGATAACTTTGATATCGGCACCGATATCGTCGACCCGTTTCCTGGCAACCTGCCGTTGGCGCGCGATCTTGAGGAGTTGTTTGTGCTCGAGGAGCCCGGTTTCCTCGATCTCAACGGCGATGAGTTCGGGCTGTTCCTGATCAATGCGACCTGGCGGGAATCGACCCTGAACCGAGGCATCCTGGCGACCCGGGGCCGCTCAAACCGCGTGCGCCTGGAGCTCTCGGTGCCCGGCAGTGAGCTGGAGTACTTCAAGCTCACCTATGACAACCAGTTTTTCTTCCCGATCTCGCGGCACTGGGTCGTGCGCTGGCGCAATGAACTCGGCTTCGGGGATGGCTACGGCGATACCTCCGAACTGCCATTTTTTGAGCATTTCTTCGCCGGGGGCTTTGGTTCTGTGCGCGGATTCGAGACCAATACACTGGGGCCGCGCAGCACCCCGGCAAGGGTTTACGATACCGAGTTCATCCGGATCGAGGAGAACGCCATCGCCAGGGTCTACCAGCGGCTCGAGACCGGTGAGCTCGATACGATCCAGCTCGATCGCTCCCCGGACCCGTTTGGCGGCAATATCCTTCTCGAAGGCAGCGTAGAGCTGCTGTTCCCGCTGCCCTTCATCGAAGACCAGCGCTCCGTCCGGGCCGGCCTGTTTTTTGATTACGGCAACGTATTCTCGGATAATTGCCGCTCTACCCAGCTGCAGTGTTCAGATTTTGACTTGGGCGAAATGCGCGCATCGGCGGGCCTGGCTGTGACCTGGCTGTCGGGCTTTGGCCCGCTGTCGTTCAGCCTGGGTGTGCCGCTTGAAAAGGGCGAAGAGGACGAGACCGAATTCTTCCAGTTTTCGCTGGGCCGGGGCTTCTAGGCCCGGGCAGCCATTTAATCGTAACTTCGTGTAATTTTGTAATGTGGAGAACAACCGTGAACGACGTACAAAAAAACCTGCTCCAGCTTTTGACCTGGTGCCGACAGATTGCACCGGCAGCCCTGCTTGCCGTGATGCTGTCGCCGGTGGCGATGCCCGCTGCCCTGGCACAGGATGAAGCGCTCGAAGCCAAGGGCAGGATTGCCGTGGTCTCGCTGCGCAGCGCTATCCTGAAAACCGAGCGCGCCCAGGCCAGCCTTGAACAGCTGGAAGCCAGGGCAGAATTCAAGGAGGACTTTGAAGAGTACAAGGTCCTTCGCGATGAAATCCGCGCAATGATGGAGGCCTACCAGAAAGACCGTGCGGTGATGAGCGCCGAGAAGCGCGAGGCTGAAGAAAAGCGCATCGTCGACAAGCGCCGCGACGCCGAGTGGGTTGCCCAGAAACTGCAGCAGGCGCGGCAGGAATGGGAAGAGCGCGCGATGGAAGAGCAGAGCGAGGCGACCCTTACCGTGTTAAAAAATCTTGTCGAGGAGCGCAACATCGGCCTGCTGATTCGCGCCGACTCCGGTATGTTGTTGCATGCCGATGATGCCTACGACATTTCAGACGAAGTCACCGAGCGGCTCAATCGCATCGATTAGTCGGCTGCGAACCTGGGGCCGGTGCGGTCTATGCCTACCTTTACGCTGCAGCAGGTCGCCGAATTGCTCGGTGCGCAGCTGCGGCGTGCCGACGCGCTCGACCAGGCGCCGCCTGCGGCGCTCGCGGAGCAGGTGGTCTGTGGTATCGGGACGCTGGAGTCCGCAACCCCCGAGCAGCTGAGCTTCCTGACCAACAGCCATTACCTGCCGCAGCTGCGTGCTACCGCGGCGGCGGCCGTCATTGTTGATGCGGAGCTGGCCGGCCAGTCGCCCGTGCCGGTGCTGGTGCACAGCAATCCGCACCTTGCCTATGCGCGACTGTCGACCCGGTTCGAACGGCGCCCTGAGGCAGGCGCGCAATGTCACCCCTCGGCCGTGATCGACCCTGCCGCCGAACTGGCGTCCAGCGTGAGTGTCGGTCCCGGTGCTGTTATCGAAGCCGGTGCGCGGCTTGCAGAGGGCGTCGTGATCGGCGCGAACTGCGTCATTGGTGCTGGTGCGCAACTGGGCGCTGGTTGTCGCCTGATGGCCTCGGTAACGCTGGGGCAGGGCGTTGTATTGGGCGAGGGCGTACAGGTCTGGCCTGGCGCGGTGATTGGCGGTGATGGATTCGGTTTTGCTGTCGACCCCGAAGCGGCGACTGGCGACGACGAGCGCTATCGCTGGCAACGCATTGCCCACCTGGGTAGCGTGCGCATCGGTGATCGGGTTTCGATTGGGTCCAACACGACGATCGACCGCGGTTCACTGGGCGATACGCTGATCGAAGACGATGTCATTATCGACAATCTGGTTCAGGTGGCTCACAATGTTGTCATCGGTCGCGGCACTGCCATCGCCGGTTGCGCGGGTATTGCCGGTAGCGCAAAAATAGGCCGCTACTGCAGTATTGGCGGCGCTGCGGGTATCAAGGGTCACATCTCGATTGCCGATGGTACGACCATCCTCGGGCAGACCCTGGTCAACAAGTCGATTACCCGCGCAGGCACCTACGCCTCGGGTGGTCGCATGCAGGAGGCGGGGCAGTGGCGCAAGAACGCCGTGCACCAGACGCGCCTTGACGCACTGAACCGACGCGTGCGTGCGCTTGAGCGCAGCGACGCCGAAACCGATACCGGCGATTAGCAGTCACCCAATTCATTCCGGGGTTCCGGGCGGGTCTAACAGTTTTACAGGGTTTGCACAGCAACATGTCCGATCAAGTGATGTACATCGAAGAAATCAAAGAGTACTTGCCGCACAAGTACCCTTTCTTGCTGCTGGACCGGGTGATTCGCATTGAGTTGGGCAAGTCCATAACCGCGATCAAGAACGTCACGATTAACGAGCCATTCTTCAATGGCCACTTTCCCGACCTGCCCATCATGCCCGGCGTGCTGATCATCGAGGCGATGGCCCAGGCAGCGGGCGTGCTTGGCTTTAAAACAGTCGGCAAGAAGCCGGCCGATGGTTCGATTTATATGTTTGTTGGCACCGACAAGATGCGCTTCAAGCGACCGGTAGTGCCCGGCGACCAGCTGCACCTGACTGCAGAGATCGTCTCGGAGCGCCGGGGTATCTGGAAGTTTGCAGTGCGCTGCGAGGTCGACGGAGACCTGGTGGCATCGGGCGAAGTCCTTTGCGCCGACCGGGAAATCTGACGTGATTCACCCCCAGGCCATTGTCGACCCGGCTGCAAAGCTTCACGACAGCGTCAGCGTGGGGCCATGGACAGTGATCGGCCCCGACGTCGAGTTGGGTGAGGGCTGCGTGGTTGAATCCCACGTTGTCCTGAAAGGGCCAACGCGTATCGGTGCCCGCAACCGGATATTCCAGTTTTCCTCGATCGGCGAGGACACCCCGGACCTGAAGTACCAGGGCGAACCCACCACGCTGACCGTGGGTGATGACAATATTTTTCGCGAAGGGGTTACCGTGCATCGCGGTACTGTGCAGGATCGCGGCGACACGGCAATAGGCAACAACAACCTGCTCATGGCCTATGCTCACGTGGGTCACGATTGTGTCGTAGGCGATCATTGCATCCTGGTGAACAATGCGGTGCTGGGCGGTCATGTCAATATGGGTGATTGGTCGATTGTGGGCGGCTACGCCGGTGTGCACCAGTACTGTAACGTGGGGGCGCATGCCTACGTCGGCGGTATGGCCAAGGTGACCCAGGATGTGCCGGCCTTCATGATCGTCGAGGGCCACCCTGCGATCCCGCGCATGATCAATGCCGAGGGCCTGAAGCGTCGCAATTTTAGCGCCGAGGATATCAAGTCCCTGCAGCAGGCCTACAAAGTGCTGTATCGCAAGAACCTATCGCTGGCTGATGCGCTTGCGCAGTTGCGTGAGATGGCCGCAAGCTGTGAGGCAATCAACATCCTGATCGCCTCAATTGAGTCTTCCACGCGCGGCATCGTTCGCGCCTGATTCCCGATGAAACCGCTGTATGGCATTGTCGCCGGCGAACTGTCGGGTGACCTTCTCGGTGCTGGCCTGATCGATGCGATTCGAGCGCATGAACCCGACGCCGAGTTTGTCGGTATCGGCGGCCCGGCGATGCGCGAGCGCGGTTGCGAAAGCCTGGCTGATATGGAACGGCTGTCGGTCATGGGTCTGGTAGAGCCGCTGCGGCGATTGCCAGAATTGTTCGCCATACGCGGCAAGCTCTACGCACAGTTCGTGCAGCGGCGGCCACGCGCCGTCATTGGTATCGACTCGCCAGACTTCAATCTGGGGTTATTGCGCAAGGTCCGGCAGCAGGGCATTCCCACCTGCCAGTATGTCTGTCCGTCGGTGTGGGCGTGGCGACAGGGCAGGGTAAAGACCATTGCGCGCAGTGTCGACAGGGTGCTCTGTCTGCTGCCATTCGAGTCACGATTTCTCGCCAGTCACGCCATCCCTGCGACCTTCGTCGGTCACCCGCTGGCGCGGCGCTTTGCGCGCCGGGAGCCGCCACTGGCGGCGAATCCGCTGGCTGCACGCGAGGCACTGCGCGTCCAGCATGCGCTCACGGCCCAGGACGGCCATTGGCTCTGCGTCATGCCCGGCAGCCGCCATAGTGAAGTGGATCGGCTGGCGGTGCCCTTCATCGAGTCCTGTCGCGGTCTGTTACTGAATAATCCCGAGCTGATTGTTGTCATTCCTGCGGCGTCCACGGCGATCGCCGAGCAGCTGGCAGGCGTGCTCGAGGCACAGTGCAGTGCGCCGGAGCGCTCGCGCATCCTGCTGCACCGCGGTGAGTCGCAGCTGTGCATGCAGGCTGCTGACCTGGTGCTGCTGGCTTCTGGCACCGCGACGCTCGAGGCGGGACTGTTGGGCGTGCCCATGGTCGTCGCCTACAGGCTGGCACCACTGACACACTGGCTGGCGACGCGGCTGGTCAAGGTCGACCACGTTGCGCTGCCTAACCTGCTGCTGGAGCAACGACTGGTGCCCGAGCTGATCCAGCAGGAGGTCACGCCGGCGCGATTGATCGAGGTGCTGCAGGGCTTGCTCGACGATGCGCCTGCGCGCGAACGCATTGCCGGGCAACTGCGCTTGCTGTCGGAACAGCTGGATCTCGATGCCAATGCACTGGCGGCCGATGCTGTGCTGGAGTTGGCACGGTGACCGGAGACGTGATGAGCGGCAGCGAGTGGCCGCCGACACCGCCCGATTTACTGGCTGGCGTCGATGAGGCCGGGCGGGGGCCCCTGGCGGGCAGCGTCGTGGCAGCGGCTGTGATACTGCCTGCGGCTCACGACATTGACGGCCTGGCCGATTCGAAAAAACTCAGCGCAGCGCGCCGCGAAGCGCTCTATGAACAGATACTCACGAAGGCCGTGGCGGTCAGCACTGGCCAGGCCAGTGTCGCGGAAATCGATGCGTTGAATATCCTGCACGCCTCAATGCTGGCGATGCAGCGCGCAGTCGATGGTTTATCCCTGTCGCCGGCGCATGTGCTGGTCGATGGCAACCGCCTGCCCAGGTGGCAGTGGCCGGCGACTGCGCTGGTCAAGGGGGACCAGCGCGTTGCCTGTATCTCCGCGGCGTCCATCGTCGCCAAAGTCACGCGCGACCGGCAAATGCTCGCACTCGATCAACAATACCCGGCCTATGGCTTTGCCCGGCATATGGGCTATCCGACGGCTGCCCACCGCGAGGCCCTGCAGCAGCACGGGCCCTGCAGCGAACACCGCAGGAGCTTTGGGCCCGTTCGCGCCGCACTGGAGGCGGCCGTTACCGCCGATTCACTCGCCGCTGAGCCCGCGATCGATTAAACTAGGCGCCAGAATAATTGATGGCCCAACCATCGCCCGGTGGCCAGGCCATCGGTCCCACAAGCTCGCCCAGCCAGGTTGCCGCAACGATCCATGACCGCGTCGTTCGTCCATTTGCGTACCCACTCGGAGTTCTCCCTGGTCGATGGTGTCCTGCGGATCAAGCCCATGGTGGCGCGCGCTGCAGAACTGGGCATGCCAGCGATAGCGCTTACTGACCACAGCAATTTCTACGGGCTGATCAAGTTCCAGAAAGCGGCGTTTGCGAAGGGCATCAAGCCCGTGTTCGGGGTCGACCTGCTCTGGTACGAGGAGGGGCAGACCGACCGGCTTTACACCGTCACCTTGCTCGCCCAGAACCAGGCTGGATACCGCAACCTGCTCAAGCTCATCTCGCGCGGCTACCAGCACGGCCGTCAGCAGCACCAGGTCGCCGTCTGTCGCGACTGGATCACCGAGGCCAGCGAGGGACTGATTGCGCTCTCGGGCGCGCGTATGGGTGATGTTGGCCGCGCACTGCTGGCCGGCCGTGACAGCGAAGCGCTGGAGCGGCTCGGGCGCTGGCGCCGAGAATTTGGCGATCGCTACTACCTCGATGTCCAGCGTCTGGGGCATGTCGATGACGAAGCCCAGTTGCGCGCTGCGGTGGCGCTGGCCCAGGCCGAGGCTGTGCCGGTCGTTGCGACCAACGCCTGCTGCTTTATGAGTGCCGATGACTTTGAAGCACATGAGGTGAGGGTCTGCATTAACGATGGCCGGGTGCTCAACGATCCGCGCCGGCCCCGGCTCTACAGTGCCGAGCAGTACCTCAAGTCGCCCGAGGCGATGCAATCGTTGTTTTCTGACCTGCCCGAAGCGCTTGCCAATACCGTTGCGATCGCGCAGCGATGCAATGTCGAAGTCGAGCTGGGCAAATATTACCTGCCCGATTACCCGATTCCCGAGGGCAAAACCGAAGACCAGTTCCTGCGCGAGCTGGCGCATGAAGGCCTCGACCGGCGCCTGGCAGCGCTGGATGCCCCGATGCGCGCTGATATCGACGAAGCGGCCTATCGGCAGAGGCTCGACTTTGAAGTCGATACCATTGTGCAGATGGGGTTCCCGGGGTACTTCCTGATCGTTATGGACTTCATTCGCTGGGCCAAACAGCAGCAGATCCCGGTTGGTCCCGGCCGAGGGTCAGGCGCGGGCTCACTGGTAGCCTATGCGCTGGAGATTACCGATCTTGACCCGATCCGTTACGATTTGCTGTTCGAGCGATTCCTGAATCCCGAACGGGTTTCGATGCCCGACTTCGATGTCGACTTCTGCATGGAAAAAAGGGACCAGGTCATTAACTACGTCGCCGAGACCTATGGCCGCGAAGCCGTCGGGCAGATCATCACCTTCGGAACGATGGCCGCCAAGGCGGTGGTGCGCGATGTCGCCCGCGCGCAGGGCAAATCCTATGGGCTGGCCGATAAACTTTCGAAGATGATTCCCTTCGAAGTCGGCATGACCCTCGACAAGGCCTACGAGCAGGAGGAAGTCATTCGCGACTTTCTCAAACACGATGCCGATGGCCAGGAAATCTGGGACATGGCGATCGAACTCGAGGGTATTGCGCGCAACGTCGGCAAGCACGCCGGCGGGGTCGTCATAGCACCCTCAAGGCTGACCGACTTCGCGCCGCTGTTTTGCGAGAGCGACTCCACGGCGCTGGTCACGCAGTACGACAAGAATGATGTCGAGGACGCAGGCCTGGTCAAGTTCGACTTTCTCGGGCTGCGCACCTTGACGATCATCGATTGGGCGCTCGATATCATCAGCCGCCAGGAAGGCGGCGAGACCATCGATATCAATGCGATCCCGCTCGATGACGCCGCGTCTTTCGAGCTGCTAAAGCGCGCCGACACGACTGCGGTGTTCCAGCTTGAATCGCGGGGCATGAAAGACCTGATCAAGCGCCTGCTGCCGGGTAATTTTGAAGACATCGTCGCACTGGTGGCCCTGTTCCGACCGGGCCCGCTTCAGTCGGGCATGGTGGATGACTTTATCAACCGCAAGCATGGCCGGGCCGAGCTTGCCTACCCGCACCCCAAGTACCAGCACGAGAGCCTGCAACCGGTGCTGGAGCCCACCTATGGCATTATCCTGTACCAGGAGCAGGTCATGCAGATCGCCCAGGTCATGGCGGGCTATTCGCTCGGCGAGGCGGACCTGCTGCGTCGCGCGATGGGTAAGAAGAAACCCGAGGAAATGGCCAAGCAGCGCGAGCGTTTTTTGCAGGGCGCGGTGGAGAAGGGTCACGGCGAGGTGCTGGCGCAGAATATTTTCGACCTGATGGAAAAGTTTGCCGGCTACGGCTTTAACAAGTCGCACTCGGCGGCCTATGCGCTAGTCTCCTACCAGACCGCATGGCTCAAGACCCACTACCCGGCGCCGTTCATGGCCGCTGTGCTCAGCTCTGAGCTGCAGAACACCGACAAGATTGTTACGCTGATTGAGGAGTGCCGGCATATCGGTGTCGCCTTTACCGCGCCCAACGTCAATGAGGGCGAGTACCTGTTCAGTGTCAATGCGAGCAACGAAGTGGTCTACGGCCTGGGTGCGATCAAGGGGCTGGGGGAAGGGCCGATCAATGAGATTATCGCGCAGCGCGCCGACCAGCCTTTTACCGATCTCTTTGATTTTTGTTCGCGTACTGATTTGCGCAAGGTCAACAAACGCGCGCTTGAAGCGCTGGTCAAATGCGGTGCCTTTGATGCGCTGGGCGAGCCGCGCTGGTTGTTGATGGCGGCGCTGCCCGCTGCGGTCAAGGCCGCCGAGCAGAACGCATCCAACCTCGATGCCGGTATCGTCGACATGTTTGATGCCATTGATGATGCTGGCGACACAGATGTCTACGCCGATTTCCGCCAAACCAAGCCCTGGTCACTGCAGCAGCGCCTGGGTTTTGAAAAAGATACGCTGGGCCTGTTCCTGTCCGGGCACCCGGTCGATGCCTATGAGCGAGAGTTCAGGCGTATGGTCAAGCGCAGGCTCGATGCCGTGCAGGTGGGCCGGGGCAAGCAAACGGTTGCGGGTATGATCGTTGCAATGCGCACGATGAAAAACAAGCGTGGCGATACGATGGCGTTCCTGGCGCTGGATGATCGCACCGGCAGGGTAGAGGTCTCCGTGTTTGGTGACCTGTATCAACAGGTCAGGGAGCTGCTGGTCAAGGATGCTGTGGTCTTTGTCGACGGCGAAGTGCGACAGGACGATTACAACGGCGGCATCGCAGTGCGCGCGGCGGCGATTTACGATCTCGCGGCGGCGCGGCAGAAGTACCTCCAGGCGCTATGCCTTGACCTCGACGAAAGCGATTTCAGTAACGGGCTGGTCAAAGACCTGCAGAATGCGCTGACCGAAGAGTTCCAGCTCGGCGGTCGCGGCCAGTGCCCACTGCACATCCACTACACCGGCAGCCAGGCCTCGTCGACGATAGAGTTGGGGCGTGACTGGCGAATCCGGCCCAGCGACCAGGTCCTGCAGCGACTGCGCGATGTCTGCGGTGAGGACAGCGTGCGTTTCGTCTACTCCCAGGGCGAGGCTGGCTGATCAGCAGCGCGGCCGGCAGCCTCGTCCCGGCGAGTCATTCGCTGGCGATATTTGCGATCCTGTCCGCAGTGGTGGCGCTCGGGCTGTTCATCGAGCGTCGCGAGCGAGGAGGCCAGTTTGCGGTTATCGCGATGATTGCCTGCTGCCTGTTACTCAACCTGGGCGGTGTGTTGCCCAAAGCGGCGCCAGTTTACGGCTTTATCAACCAGGTGTTGATCCCGCTGGCCATTCCACTGCTGCTATTCGATGCTGACCTGGCCAGGATCTGGCGAGAGGCAGGGCGCATGCTGCTGGCCTTCACCGCTGCCGTGATCGCGACAGTCGTCGCCTGCTGGCTGGCACTGCAGCTGTCGCAGATGCATGCCGATGAGGCCAGCTGGGCGGGCATCGTCGCGGCGGGCTTTATCGGCAGTGCTGCCAATACGATGGCGGTTGCGCTGGCGCTGGAGCTCAGTGCAGATGCATTCTTCCCGCTGCTGTTGGCCTCGGTCTATATGGTGACAGTGCCGATTGTGGCGTTGTTGCTGGCGATGCCCGCCATGCCCGTGCTATGGCGGTGTTACTCGCCGCTGACGCAGGCGCCAGCAGCCGCTGGCAGCGAGCAGGGGCACGACAAGCTGGCACAGCGCACACCGCTGATCCTTTCTCTGCCTGGTGCATTGCTGTTGAGCGTGGCAATCGTCGCCCTGTCGACGTATTTGGCCGAACTGACCGGGCACGGGGCAACCAAATACCTGGCCATTACCTTGATCAGCATTGCGCTTGCCAGCCTGTTGCCGGGCCCGATGCAGGCCATGCACGTGGGCAAGCCGGTTGGCGGTGCTCTGATCTATCTATTCTTTGCGTTGGTTGGCGTGCAGGTGGACTTCTCTCAGCCGCTGGATGCGGCGATCCCGATCATGAAATTTGCGCTGTTGCTGTTATTGCTGCATATCGCACTCATTGCAGCGCTGGGCCGGCTGCTGCGGATCAGCGGGCCCGAGTTACTGATCGCCAGCCTGGCCTGTCTGCTGGGGCCGCCAGCGGCTGCGGCGATGAGCAATGCCCAGCGCTGGCACAGCCTGCTGACGCCGGGCATACTGGTGGGGGTGCTGGGTTACGCGTTGGCCAATGTTATCGGTATTGCGATTGCCAGCCTGTTCTGATGCGCCTAGTTGACCGGCCGCACCAGTAGGGTCATGTCTTCGTTGTCGTAGACTTCAATGCGTGCGCCAGCACTCAGAGGCTCAGCGCAGCGGACGCGCCAGAGCGTGTCGCCAATGCTGAGTTTGGCTTCACCGACACCGATATCTTCGCTCAGTGTCACCTGGCGCCCGATCAGCTGGGCGGCGCGGTTGTTAATGTTCGGCTGATCCGTTTTCTGGTTGAAATTGCGGAAGTATTTCCAGTAGCCCACCGTGTAAATGATGGCGAGCACGCTGAATATCACCAGCTGCATTTGCCAGTCGAGCTCGATGCCCGCCAGGCCCAGTAGCCAGAGCGAGAATGCCGCCAGCGCGGTGCCGATGACGAAGCCACCGGCGCCAAGCGTTTCGATACCAAGCAGCACCAGGGCGAACACAAACCAGTGCAGGGGCTGCAGATTCGTAAAGATATCCATCACTCACCTCATCGCATGCGTTGTCATCGGCGATAGTTGGCCGACTAATGATTACTGCCCGGGAGCGGCTGCAGGCTGTGCGCTGGCATCGCTACCGGTACCGCGCACCGCTTCCTGTACGATTTCGCCAATACCGCTGATGGAGCCGATGACGCTGGATGCCTCGAGCGGAATCATCATCACCTTGTTGTTACTGGAGGCGCCGATGGCGCCCAGCGCGTCGACATATTTTTGTGCGACGAAGTAGTTGATCGCCATCGGGTCTCCGCTGGCTATCGCCTCAGAGACAAACCGGGTTGCATTGGCCTCGGCTTCGGCGAGTCGCTCGCGAGCTTCGGCTTCGCGACGGGCGGCTTCGAGTTCGCCTTCGGCTTTTAGCACAACCGCGCGTTTTTCACCCTCGGCAATCTGGACGGCCGATTCGCGTTCGCCCTCGGCCTCGAGGATGACGGCGCGCTTTTCCCGCTCGGCTTTCATTTGCCTCGCCATCGCATCGACCAGGTCCTGGGGCGGGGAAATATCCCGAATTTCGACCCGGGTTATCTTGACACCCCAGGGGTCGGTTGCCTCGTCGACTTTGGCCAGCAGCGCTGAGTTGATCTTGTCGCGGTTGCTGAGCATTTCATCGAGCTCCATGGACCCGAGCTCGGCACGAATATTGGTCATCACCAGGTTTTGCATGGCGCGAAACAGGTCGTTGACTTCGTAGGAGGCTTTGACGGCATCAAGTACCTGGAAGAAGCAGACCGCATCGGTGCGCACTTGTGCGTTGTCCGAAGAAATGACTTCCTGTGGGGGGACGTCGAGCACCTGCTCCATCATGTTCTGTTTTTTGCCGACCGCATCGATGAAGGGCACGATCAGTCCAAGGCCGGGGGGCAGGGTGCGTGTATAGCGACCGAAGCGTTCAATCGTAAAATTGTAACCCTGGGGTACGAGTTTGACACCGCGCGATAGCACGATGATGACAAACACCAGTAAGACAATGGCCTCGACACTAAAGTTTTCCATAGCAAATCCTCCCGGGTTGGTAGCCCTGTTGTGTCTGGCAGACGCCAGCCGTTGGGCATGTTTGTAACACAAGAGCGGCACAGCTGACAAACTCGGTGCGATTATTGTTGCCCGTAAAACGAACAGCTGCTTGCGTGGGGCAGGTGGTGACCGCTACCGCCTTATATGAGGGCTGACAGGCGTTTTTCAAGCAGTGGAATACGATCGTTGCCGAAGTACATATCATCGCCGTTGAGGTACATGGTGGGCGAACCAAAGCCGCCACGAGCGATCAACTCAGTGGTGCACTCTCGCAGCTGGTCCTTGCAGCGCCGCTGTGCAATCGTCGCCAAAAGTTCAGCACTGTCCAGGCCAACCTGGTCGCAAATCCCTGCAATAACCGAATCATCGGAAATGTCGGCCAGCTCGCCCCAGTAAGCCTGGAACACCGCGCGCGCATACGCTTCAAGCTTGCCGTGTTCCAGGGCGACGAAGCAGCCACGCATGGGTTTGACGCTGTTGACCGGGTGGAAGTCTGGCCAGCCAATCTTGATGCCGCAGTAGTCTGCCCAGTCCTGCATGTCTTTCATAAAGTGCGTCATGCGTCGTTCATTGCCAAACATCGATTCGCGTGCCGCGTACAGACCCTGGTTGACCTCGTTGAAGACACCGCCCACCAGTATGGGCTTCCATATGATCTCGAACGACAGGCGGTCGCGCAGTGCGGTGATCCGTTCAAAGGCCATATACGTCCAGGGTGAGGAGCAATCAAAGAAAAATTCGACCTTGGGCATGGGTATACCTTTTTTGTGGTTGAGCTACAGGCTGAGCCAGGCGATCACGGCGGCCATGATGTCGATGGCGAACTGCCGCACTTCAGTCCACAGCGTGCGCTCATAGCGCAGTTGGTAGTCCTGGTTGGCCTGCTCGAGAATGTAGGCGTGTATGGCGTCAGCCTGGCGCTGGTCGAGGACATCGCTAAAGTTGGGCATGCCGGCTTCGACCATCATGCCGCCTAATACGACGCGCGAAAAATTGTCGTGCCAGAAGGACTCGAGGTGGCGCAGGTCGGGTATGGAGCCGTCGCTGACAACGCCCATGCCGTGGCAACGCGCACAGTAGCGGCCGTACAGCGATGAGCCCTCTACCAGGGTTTCGCGATCGACCTCGGGCATGGCGGGCGGCCGCGGATTCCGTGGCGCATCGGCGGGCTCAGGTAGCGACGCATCGCCATCGAGCGTAAAGGCGAGGATGCGACCATTGTGGTGTGTGGCATTGTGTTGCAGGCCGATGATCTGGCTCAGGCCGCCGCCCCGGGCTGCGGGCACGGCGACAAATTGCTTGCCATCAACCGCGTAGCTGACCGGGCTGCCAACAATGCCGTTCTGGGTTGGAAACTGCCACAGCGTCTCGCCGCTAAGCGCGTCATGCGCGCTGAACAGTGCGTCATTGCGGCCCTGGAACACCAGGTCGCCCGCTGTCGCGAGCGTGCCGCCGTTGGAGATATACGGCAACTCGACCTCCCAGACTGCGCGCTGCTGTGCCGGATCCCAGGCCAGCAGGAAGCCGGGCATCAGCCTGCTCATGACGGCCTGTCCAAACTGCGCATCGTGGATGGTGTAGTCGGTGTTGATGCCCGTATTCCAGTAGCGTTCAACGGGTTTGAAGTTGTGGTCCTGTTCAAGCGGCCCACCCACGTGCTGGGCGGGAATGTACACCAGGCCGGTGTTGGGCGAGTAGGACATCGGGTGCCAGTTGTGTGCGCCCAGCCCGATCGGGAAAATTGTCACCGGCTCGTCCGCGTAGTCAGCCCCGGCAATTTCCACGGGGCGGCCTGTCTCCATATCGTAGTGCGACGCCCAGGTGATTTTTTTTGCGAAGGGTTCGGCCGACAGCAGCTGCCCGGTGGCCGGGTCCAGCAGGTAGAAAAAACCCGCCTTGGGCGCCTGCATCAATACCTTGCGTCGTTCGCCCTCCCAGTTGATGGCCGCGAGTATGATGGTCTGCGTGGCGGTGTAGTCCCAGGTTTCAGCCGGAATCTGCTGGTAGTGCCAGACGTATTCGCCGGTGTCGGGGCGCAGCGCGATGATGGAACACAGGAACAGGTTGTCACCGCCAAAGGGGCTCCGGATATACCGGTTGTGGGGTGAGCCATTGCCAACGCCAATAAACAGCAGGTCTAACTCCGGGTCATAGGCCATCGAATCCCAGACGGTGCCGCCGCCGCCCAGCTCCCACCAGTTGCCCGTCCAGGTCTTGGCGGCCATTTCCATCTGGGCGTTTTCGAAACCGTCTGCGGGGTTGCCCGGCACTGTGTAAAAACGCCAGGCCATTTCGCCGGTATAGGCATCATAGGCGCTGACGTAACCGCGCACGCCGTGTTCTGCGCCGCCATTGCCGATAATGACTTTGCCTTTCACCACGCGCGGTGCGCCGGTAATCGTGTAGTTTTCGCCGATGGGGGTCGTCTGTGTTTGCCAGCGTTCGGCCCCGGTGGCCCGGTCGATCGCGACCAGCCGGCCGTCGAGCGTGCCGATAAAGATCATATCGTCCCAGGCGGCGACCCCGCGGTTGATGACGCCGCAACAGTAGCGATAGTTTTCAGCTCGTGGCACCTGAGGGTCAAAGCGCCATAGCTCTTCACCGGTGCTCGCATCGAGCGCGTGGACGATGTTCCACGCGGCAGAGACATACATGACGCCATCGATGACCAGTGGGGTGGCCTGCAGGCCCTGGCGGTTGCCCACATCGAAAAACCAGGCGAGCTTGAGCTGGCCCACATTGCTGCGATCGACCTGCGCAAGCGGGCTGAAGCGCTGCTCGTGATAGCCGCGACCATAGCTGAGCCATTGCCCGCCATCGAGATTCTGGTCGGCGCGGTGAATGGCGGCGCCATCGACGGCCACTGCAAGGCTGCAGTAGAACAGGCTGATGAGAACCGCGACGCGAATCGTCGAGGCCGGGTTATGCCAGCGAAATGAAGATCGGAACATGGACTGCCAGTGAATGCGAGCGTGGAATTACTGGCGAGCTATGGTAACGGTAATCGGATGCGCTTGCCTTGCACACAGTTAATTGCGGTGTGCAGCGCAGGGGGAAAGTGGCGCGCCCGGCAGGACTCGAACCTGCAACCCTCGGGTTCGAAGCCCGATACTCTATCCAGTTGAGCTACAAGCGCGCAGGCGGCGCATTCTAACACGGTTGCCAGCGATGGGCTCAAGTCCGACGGGCCGGATTAATCCCAAAGCGGTCAGTACTCGCTCTGGTAGTGCAGTAACGGCGATTGTGCGCGGGATTTACGCAGCTCGGGGTCCTCGCCGGGTGCATCCAGCCAGTCGCCGAGCTGGCGCTGCAATAACCCGGCCAGCGCGTCGATATGCGCAGGCGCATCGTTCAGCGCTGGAATGTACTGGAAGTCGCTGCCGCCGGCCTCGAGGAAGACCTCGCGGTTTTCCAGTGCATTTTCCTGCAGCGTTTCCAGGCAGTCAGCCGCGAAGCCGGGGCAGAAGAGTTGCACCGAACCGGTACCGGCCTGGGCGAGCGACTGCAGCGTGGCGTCGGTGTAGGGCTCGAGCCACTGGGCCCGCCCAAACCGCGACTGGAAGCAGCTCAGTAACTGGTCCGGGCCAAGGCCAAGTCGTTCAGCGATTAGTCGACTGGTTTTCTGGCAGTGGCAGTAATACGGATCGCCTCGATCCAGCCAGGCCCTGGGCAAGCCGTGGTAGGACAGTAACAATGTATCGGCGCGACCGTGCTGTTGCCAGTGAGCCTCTATCTGGGCGGCACAGGCCGCGATATAGGCCGGATCATCGTGATAGCTGCCGACAAAGCGCAGTTCGGGTACCCAGCGGGTCTTGCGCAGCGCAGTGCTGATCGCATCGAAAGTGGAGCCCGTCGTGGCGCCGGAGTACTGGGGGTACAGGGGCAGCACCAGCAGCTTGCCAATGCCCGCCTCGCGAATCTGTGCCATCGCGCTGGCGATGCCCGGCTCGCCGTAGCGCATCGCGGTATAGAAAGCCACATCGACCGCCCCATCTGCCGCATTGGCCTGGAAGCGGGCTGCCAATGCATCACTCTGGGCCTGGGTGTGCAGCAGTAACGGCGAGCCCTCGTCAGTCCAGATACTCTGGTAGAGTTTTGCCGAGCGCGCGGGCCTCACGTTGAGAATGATGCCATAGAGAATGGGCAGCCAGATCGCGCGGGGAATGTCGACCACGCGTGGATCAGACAGGAACTCGCGCAGGTAACGACGCACAGCGCCGGTAGTGGGTGCGGCAGGGGTGCCCAGGTTGGTCAGCAGTACCGCTACGCGATCGCGCTGGTCGTGCCGGAAATCGCCTGCGCCCTGGTAAGGAGATGCCATCGGTTTATCGTCACCCGCTCGTTAATGTGAGCAGCCCGCTAGTCGCGTTTGCGCAGGCCCTGCATGCCGTCGTAAAAAGCCTGAATACGAGGAAGTTCCTCTTCAAGATCACCGCTGGGCTTGAACCAGGGGCCGAAACCGCATTGCTTCACTCGCTTGTCGAGGAAGCCCTGCGAGATCGGCACATCGGCGGCCACCGCAATGTGGTAAAAGCCGGTCTTCCACTTTTCGACCTTGCTGCGCGTGCCTTCAGGGGTAATGACCAGCACGATGGGTTCGGGCTCGGCGAAGGCGTCGACCATCTGCTGGACTGTGTTGTGGTTGGTACTGCGCTCGATCGGTATGCCGCCCAGCCACCGCATCAGCCCACCCATTGGCCATTTGAACAGCGTGTGTTTGCCCATCCAGCGCAGCGCCAGCCGGCGCTCGATGATGAACAGCAGGAACATAATGAAGTCCCAGTTGCTGGTGTGGGGAGCTGCGATAATGACGTACTTGTCGGCAGGCGGCGGCTCGCCGACAAACTTCCAGCGGAGCAGCCAGCGGCAGAACCGGGCAACCGGGTTGAGTATGTCGACAACGATGGGGGTGGAGAAAATGGTACGCATCGCGCAATTATACGCAGATGCTGGCCGGCTGTAAGCGACCGTTACCGGCTATCGTGTGGCGCGGATCGGAGCGACGCTATTTTGTGCAAACCGCTGCAGCCAGTCGCGGAATTCCTCGGTCGTCATGGGCTTGCCAAAATGGTAACCCTGGCCGTAGTTGCACTCGGCCTCGCGCAGGAAGGACAGCTGCTCGGGCTCTTCGATACCCTCGGCAACGACGCTGATTTCAAGCTCGTGCGCCATTTTGATGATCGAGCGGGCAATGGCGACGTCGTGGCTGTCTTCCGGCAGGTCCTTGACGAACTCCCGGTCGATTTTCAGGTGGTGGATGGGGAACCGCTTGAGGTAGGCCAGCGATGAATAGCCGGTGCCAAAGTCGTCGATCGCGAGTTTCAGGCCCAGCGCCTTGAGCGAGTGGAGTTTGGCGATGACATCGCCCTCGGTTTCCATCAGCGTGCTCTCGGTGATCTCCAGCGTCAGGCGGTTCTTGCGGATATTGGTCTCCTGCATGATGTCGCGGACGGTCTGGATCAGCTTGCGCTCATTGAACTGCACGGCCGAGAGGTTGACGGCAATGTTCAGCGAGGGCAGGCCGCTGCTCTCCCACAGTGCTTGTTGCTCGCAGGCCTTGCGCAGCGCCCATTCACCAATCGGTACGATCAGCCGACTTTCCTCGGCAATCGGAATGAATTCGTCAGGCGGTATCAGGCCCTGGCTGGGGTGCCGCCAGCGCAGCAGCGATTCGGCCCCGATGACGGTGTTGCGGGCGATATCGATAATGGGCTGGTAGTGCAGCTCAAATTCTTCGTTAGCCAGCGCGCGCTGCAGGTCTGCCTGCATCTCGGCCTTATGGCGAGCCGCATTCTCAATCGATGCATCGAAGAACTTGAAGGTCGCCCGGCCATTGCGCTTGGCTTCGTACAGTGCCATGTCGGCCTTGCGCAGGAGTTCCTCGGCCGAGTGGGCATCATCCGGGAAGAAGGCCAGGCCGATACTGGTGCCGGTCTTGATTTGTGAGCCCTGGATCGACAGTGGCTTCTCGAATATCGAGAGGATCTTGTTGCCCAGTACTGCGCTGTCGCGTTTGCGATCGAGATTGGTCGCTATGATCGCGAACTCGTCGCCACCCAGTCGTACCACCGTGTCGGTTTCGCGACAGGCCCCCTGGAGTTTTTCGGCAACGTGAATCAGGAGGTGGTCGCCGATATCATGCCCCAGGCTGTCGTTGATGTCCTTGAAGTGGTCGATGTCCATGAGGATCAGCCCGACCGGCTTGTGGTCGCGCTTGGACTGGTTGAAGGCGGCCTCAAGGCGCTGCTGGAACAGCGCCCGGTTACCAATGCCCGTCAGTGCATCGTAGTGCGCCAGGTGCTGCAGTTCTTCACTGTGCTGCACCAGGTGGCGCTGCCAACGGCGCACGACCGAGACGACGTACAGCCAGATCGCAATGATCAGTACGATCTGCGAAACCAGCGCCATCGTTGTGCGATCGAGTTGCGCATTGAGCGTAACGATGATGTCCTTGGCGCGGCGATCGAGGGAGGCTCGCAGTGTCAGTGCATCCTGCTCGAGCAGGATCTTGATATCCTGGTACTCATCAGAGGCAAACAGCGCGAAGGCATCAATACGCCGGCCATCCTCAATCATTGCGAAGAGTTGCCGCTCGATCTCGGTGGTGCGCTGTTGCTCTTCCTTGATTTTGGCAATGATCGGGCTGCTGAGCGCCAGCTCGGTGGCGTTCATGGTTTCCTGCAACTGCAGCAGGCTCAGTTCGTAGTTGTTTTGCCAGTGCGATTCATTAGAGGTGACGGCCTGTTCGATCGCGCCGCTCATGGAATCCTGGTGAAAGCGCAGGCGGTCGCTGAGCTGCTGTAGCTCCAGACTCGACTTGATACTCTCCTCGGCGATCAGGCTGGTTTTGTAACCGTTCCAAATTCCGGTCAATACCAGCGCCAGCGAGATCGCCACGGCGATCGTAACCGCAATGTGGACCTTGCTGTTTTCGCGGGGTATGTCTTTGCGCAATTCAACCATGAAGTGCTATGCCGCTGCGTGCTGTGAATTTTTGGCAAATTCCTGTTCAATTTTCAGTATAGAACAGCGACGTTTTTTGCAACTTCAATAACTTGGAACCACTCGAGGTTTTTCAAATGTGCGTCTGTCGCACCGGTGCCGGGCACCGGATTGCCGCAGATTGGGGGGAATAACTGCTTGAAAATCAAACACCTGGCCGTCCCTGGCCAAGCCGGGCTGCGCTGCCTAGACCGCAGTGTTGCCCGAGGGGATGTCTTTGAAGGCGATGCCTTTATCGGCGCGCGGCTCCTGGGGCAGGCCAAGAACCTGCTCGGCGATGATGTTGCGCATGATTTCATCAGTCCCGCCGGCCAGGCGAACGCCGGCCGCCAGCAGCACCGAATGCTGGAAATGTCCCTCCAGCGGCGTGCTTTCGTGGTCGGTCAGTTGCCCGGCGGCATCCAGCTGTTCGATCACGAAGTTGCCGATATCCTGGTACATGCTTGCACCGACCAGTTTGCCCAGCGAGCCTTCAGCACCGGGGATCCCACCATTGGCGACCGCCGAGATCATGCGGTAGGTGGTGGCCTTCAGGCCCGCGTGCTTGGCGTACCAGTCGGCGAGACGGTCGCGCACAACCGGATCCTGACTGGCGGGCTTGCCGTCCAGCGTGGCGGTCTGTACCCAGTTGAAGAACTGCTCAAAGCCATCGGGAGCGGCCGAGGCATTGGCCAGCCGCTCGTTCATGAGTACCGTCAAGGCCGCTGACCAGCCCTCGCCGACGCCACCGAGCCGGTAGTGGTCAGGCACCTCGGCATCATTGAAGAAGACTTCGTTGAAGTGGGAGCCACCGTCGATCTGTTTGATCGGTTTGACCGTGACGCCGGGCTGTTTGAGATCGATGATAAACATCGTCAGGCCCTTGTATTTGGAGACCTCCGGGTCTGTGCGACAGAGAATGACACCGTAGTCGCTGTGTTGGGCACCGGACGTCCAGATCTTCTGGCCGTTGATCTTCCAGCCGTCGCCATCGCGCGTGGCTTTGGTACTCAGCCCGGCGACGTCGGAGCCTGCGCCAGGTTCGCTAAACAGCTGGCACCAGACATCGTCAGCCCTGGCCATGCGTGGCAACAGCTCGGCCTTTTGCTCTTCGCTGGAGTAGGCCATGACGGCGGGCCCGCAGTTGCCGATACCAATGACAAAGTACTCATCGGGCTCGCCGTACTTGCCGACCTCCTGGTTCCAGATCACCTGGTGAATTTGGGACAGGCCGGCGCCGCCGTATTCTTTGGGCCAGGTTATGCAGGCATAGCCGGCATCGAACTTCCTGTGATACCAGTCGCGCGCTTCCTGGAAGCGGCTGTCCATATCGCGTCCACCACCGTGACCCAGCTGGGTCTTCGGTTTCGCATTGGCCTTGAGCCACTGCTGGATCTCGGCGCGAAATTCTGCCTGTTCGGGGGAATCTTTAAAGTCCATCGTTCGTCGCCTCGTGAATTAATTGTTTGCAGCTGCGTTGGCAAGCAGTCGCTCGACCAGCAATTCTCGCCACTGACGGCCGCTGCCGATGATGCCCGAAAGCAGCTGGGCCCGTTTGTAAAACAGGTGGCAATCGAACTCCCAGGTAAAGCCCATGCCGCCATGGGATTCGATATTTTCCTTGCTGCAGTAGTAGTAGGCATCGATTGCGCTGACCCGTGCAGTCGCGGCCGCCAGCGGTAATTCCGGATCGTCAACGCTCAACGCCCAGGCCGCGTAGTATGCGTTAGAGCGCGCCAGCTCAATGGCGACATACATATTGGCGAAGATATGCTTGATCGCCTGGAAAGAGGCGATCGCGCGGCCAAAGGCAAAGCGTTGTTTGGTGTAATCCATACCCATGTGCAGCACGGCTTCGCTGCCGCCAACCTGTTCAAAGGCTGTGAATACGGCGGCCTGGTCGAGTACCCGCTGCAGCGCCTGCATGCCCGCGTCGCCTTGCGCGAGCAGCTGTGCGCTCGCCTTGTCGAAGCTGATGCTGGCCAGCGGTCGGCTGGGGTCAATACTGCCCTGTGCCTGTCGACTTACGCCGGCCTGGTTGAGTTCGACAAGGTAGAGGCCTGGCTGGCCACTCTCATCGCAAGCAGAGACGATGGCGACATCGGCAATGCTGCCATCCAGTACCGCAATCTTGCTGCCACTGAGGCCGTCAGCGCCTGCAGTGCAGGCTGGCTTTGCGGCCAGGTTCTGCCCGGCGGTCTCGCTCAGTGCCAGGGTGCCAATCAGCTCGCCAGCCGCGACTCTGGGCAGGTACTGCTGCTTGATACTTTCATCGCCTGCCGCTTTTAGCAGTTCGGCGAACAGATAAATGGTTGAATAAAACGGGACGGGGGTCAGCGCGCGACCCAGTTCCTGGGCAATCACGCACAGTTCCAGCGGCCCCAGTCCAAGCCCGCCGTAATTTTCAGGGATCGCCGTGCCGCACCAGCCCAGTTCAGCGATCTCGGCCCACAGCGCCGTATCGTGCGCGGCCTCGCCGTCCAGAACCGAACGCGCGGCCGTCAGCGGCGAGCGCTCGGTAAGGAACTGCCGGGCCTGATCCTGTATCATTTTTTGATCGTCAGAGAATTCAAAATTCATGGTTGTGCTCGTAGTGGGTTGACGGCTCGCGCCGAGGCTGCGAGTGACAGTGCAGCGGCAAATTTTACTCGAAGGCGGCAGCGGCGCTGAGTGTATTTCGGCTCATTCGCGGGCCCGCGGATGGCGGATAATGCCGCCTCATTGGCGGTTGTGGCCGCCGCAGTGAATCGACAGGTGAGGGCAATGGGCAAATCGGGGCAGCGGAAGGGTGGTTGGCGCCAGCGCAGTCGTCAGCAGGTGTATGGCAATCAGTGGATCGAGGTGTATCACGATGAGGTGCTCACGCCCGCGGGGACCGAAGGGATCTATGGCGTTGTGCATTTCCGGCACCTGGCGGTCGGGGTCGTGGCCCTCGATGAGCAACAGCGCGTCGCGCTGGTCAGGCAGTACCGTTACCCGCTTGAGCGCGACAGCTGGGAGATCCCCGAGGGCGGCTGCCCGGAAGGTGAAGCGGCGCTGCACTGTGCACAACGCGAGTTGCAGGAAGAGGCGGGTTTGCTTGCCAGTCACTGGCAGCCGCTCCTCGAGCTGGACCTGTCGAACTCCGTGACCGATGAGCGTGCGGTGGTTTTCGAGGCCGGTGGACTCAGCGAGGTGGAGCGCGCGCCGGAAGACAGCGAACTGGACATGGTGGTGGAGCGTGTGCCGCTGGTCGAGGCCCTGCAACGCATTGCCAGTGGCGAAATACGCGACGCTATCAGCGTTGCAGCGCTCTATGCCGTCGCGGCGCGGCGGGGTGTTAGCTTGCCTGAGAGTAAAGATCGTCGTCTGCGATGACCAGCGCTTCAATCGGGCGCGGCAGGTCGATGCCAAAGCCCTGGGCATAATCCACGCCGATCTCAAGCAACTGCTGGCGGATATTATCGTTCTCGACAAATTCTGCGATGGTGGTCTTTCCAAGGAGCTGTGCAATTTCATTGATGGCTTTGACCATCGCCAGGTCCAGTGGGTCATCGACCAGGTCTTTGACGAACTCGCCGTCGATTTTGACGATGTCGACCGGCAGGTTTTTCAGGTAAGACAGCGAGGATACGCCGGTACCAAAGTCATCGAGCGCGAGTTTGATGCCCATGGCTTTTACGCTGTCGATGAACTGGCGCGCGGCGGCCAGGTCCGAGATCGTTGCAGTTTCGGTCAACTCCAGGCACAGGTGGGCTGCAATGTCGGGGTTGGCGGCAACGCGGCGCTCAATGCAATCGAGTACATTGCGATTGGTGATCGAGGCGCCGGAAATGTTGATATAGAACATCGCGATATCATTGAGTACGCGAGGGTTGGCTTCCATGAAATCGATGGCACGGTCGATGACATAGCAATCGATCTTGGGCATCAGGCCAAAGCGCTCGGCCGCGGCGATAAAGCCACCGGGTGGCAGGATGCTACCGTCGGCATCGCGATAGCGAACCAGTAGTTCTGCACCGGTGGCGCCCCTGGCGGGGTCAAGGCTGACGATATGCTGGGCGTAGAGGATAAACCGCGACTCGGCCAGTCCCTCGTGAATCTTGCTGACCCAGCTGATTTCTCCCTGCTTGCGCAGTATCTCCTCATCGTCATGCTCGAAGATGGCAACGCGATTGCGGCCTTTCTCTTTAGCGATATGACAGGCCGTATCAGCCTGTATCAATATGCCGGTGAGATCCAGCTGCTGGTCGATGAAG
Source organism: Pseudomonadales bacterium (assembly GCA_965216795.1). Taxonomy (GTDB): domain Bacteria; phylum Pseudomonadota; class Gammaproteobacteria; order Pseudomonadales; family UBA7434; genus UBA7434. The sequence goes on from OZ244196.1 coordinate 394,867, forward strand.
GTGGCGCCAATGCTCGCGGTGAGCTTGAAGCGCCGGCCATCCCAGAAGAATTCGCTGTTTTCCAGTGAGGCACGCAGTTTCTCGGCGACCTGGTCGACGTGCTGCAGTGAGCAGTCCTCGAGCAACACGGCGAATTCGTCGCCGCCGAAACGCGCAATCGTGTCGTGGCGGCGCAAGTTCTGCTTCAGCGTGTTGCCCACGCTCTTGAGCAGTTCGTCACCGGCAATGTGGCCAGCGCTGTCGTTGATCAGCTTGAACTGGTCAACGTCCAGTATCAACACGGCGTGTGTGCAATGCGCGGGACTCTCGTGCAGGCACTCCCTGAGTCGCTTTTCAAACTCGTTGCGGTTGAGCAGTGCCGTCAATGGGTCGTGGCTGGCGCGATAGCGCATTTCGTTTTCGATTTTCTTGGTCGCGGTAATATCGTGGGTGATGGCCAGGTGGAGGGTTGTCTCCACGGGGTCATTCTGCGGCAGTGGGACGGCAAAGGTGCGCATTGTTCGACGCGTGCCTTTCAGGCCCATGATGTCAAATTCGAGTTGTTCGCTGCTGCCACCGATTACCCGTCGGTGAAAATCCATGAACCGTTCGCGATCTTCCGGTACCACCAGGTCGAAGACGCAGGCGCCATTGAGCTGCTCGAAGGAGTCGGCCTCGCAAAAATCGAGCCCTGCGGGGTTCATACTCACCAGCGTGCCATCGGCGGCAACCGTTTTCACACATTCCGGCTCAAGCTCGATAATCTGCTTGAGCGTGTTGCTTTCATTAAACAGGGCGTTGCGTTGGTGGCGCATGGTTGAATATAACAATACCGCGAGGACCGTCAGTACAACGGCAGCCGCAAAGCCCAGCTGGTGCATGACCGTATGCTGGCTGTCACCGACACCGCCGAGAACATGCCGAAAGAGGTCGGTGGAGAGAAAGGCTATACCCACAAAAACCAGCGCGCTGATGATAAACGCAGGCGCGAGCAGGTTCGTCGATGGATGTCGCTGATGGTTGAAAGGCATATACCTTGCAGTCTCCTCACTGGCGGGTATGGGGCCATCGCAGGTTGGCTGATGGCCTGGGCCTGCCAGCCTAACGCTTGCTTTTAGGGGGCGTCACTGTTTGAGTATAGTCAAGTTGTTGAGCGCGGCTGGCCGAGTGGTAGTCGCAGGCTTGCTGGCTCGGAGGTCTTTTTAGCACCGCTAATCAATGACTTGGTGGCGTTTCGCTCGAGGGACAAAAAAGGCGGCCAAATGGCCGCCTTTGTATTGCAGGATTTTTGATCAGGCCGTTTCAGCCAGCCCGGACTCAAGCGCGCGGTGCTCGTCTTCGGGCGTCGGAAAGCCATCGATGGCGTGCACGCCATTGATCTCCTGGCGGTAGTTACCGGCATTGGCACGGCTGTCGTAAAACTGCTGGTACCACTTGCGGTTGAGATTGAACGGCCCATCTTTCTTGAGCTGCATAATCTTGATCGCAGGGCGCTTGTGCCGCCAGACGTCGAAGTCCGCTGCGAAGGCGTAGAGTGCGCCGGCCTGTACCTCTTTGGCGGCGGCGATATCTTCCGCTGAAGGTGGTGCGTTTTCGCCTTTGGCCAGGGCGGCGTGCCAGACTTGCGTCAAGCCATCTTCAACCGGTGTATTGGCAATGAGCTCGTAGCTGATTTGCCCTCCGAAGTCCTGTTTGGACAGGAGGATGCCCGGGCCCGTGTACCAGGTAAAACTCTTCAGGTAGCTCCCATAGGTGTGGTGGAAGCCGCCCTGACGCTGGATCACGATGTGGTCGCGAAATTCATTTTCGAAATACTCGCAAGGGGCGCCATGGGTTGGCCCCAGGTGCGCGCAGTCGGCCATGTTGTCGAGAATTTCCTGTGGGTGGATTTCAATCTGGCCGAGGTGATCGAGCTCCCACTTCACCCAGTGTGGATCATCCCACTCTGCGAGTTTGGGGGGTGCGTACTCTGGCTCACCGCCTTCAGGGTCGTGCCACATCATGATGCAGCCCATCACTTCCTCGACCGGGTACGAAGTAATCGCGCCGGACTTGGGGCAGGGCCCATCGTGGTAGGGGATGTCATCGAGGGTGCCATCGGGCGCGTATCGCCAGCCGTGGTACGGACAGCGAATCGAGTCGCCTTCAATTTGCTTGTCTGTCTGGACAATTTCCGGGCTCTTACTCGCCGCAAGGTGTGTACCCATATGCGCGCAATAGGCATCCAGCAGCACGACCTTGCCGCTCTCGCCGCGATACAGCGCAAAATCCTTGCCGAAAAAGCGCAGCGGTTTGGGCCCGTCGTCGAGTTCTTTTGCCTCGGCGACGATAAACCATCCTCGGGGGAAGGTCTCCGGGCCCAGGCCATAATCTTTTGCTAATGCCATCGTGTGTTCCTCTGTGCACATCGAACGCGCGTATTTTAAACGAAAATCCGCAAAGTTAAAGTTGCCCGCACAGGCCAAAAACGGCGGCCTCGCGCCAGCCTGGCTGACGTGTTTTGGACATGGGTTCGACGATGTTGGGGACGTTTTCGCCAGCACGGAGCCGCAGTGGGGAACAGTTTGGTGCTATAGCCGCAAAGCCGCGCGATGCTACACTGCCGCGACGTCAGGCTCGCTCATGCACCCACTGAATCGTGGAGATTACTATGCGCTCAAGACCCCACCCAGACTCCGCCCTCAACGATCACCCGGTACCAGAGAATGTCTCCCGGCGAGCGCTGTTAAAAGGTGGCGCGACGCTGGCGACGGCCGCGCCGCTTGCGAGCCTGGGTATCGCCGCATCGATGGCGCCGCTCGGGGCGCTTGCCAATGCCAACCCCGGCTCCAGCACGGCCAGGGCCAGTGCCCATTTGCAGCAGCTGGTTGCCCGGCTCGATGCCAGCTTCAGCAGCGAGGCCTGGGACCTGCGCGATGCCAATGAGCAGGCCGAGGGCAGGTTGATGTTGCTCAATACCCTGTCGCACGCCCTTGATTCATGGTTGCACGCCGACCCGGCGCGCCCGGCCTTCAAGCGCTGGCACACGCCCGAGAAAAAACTACTCGGCGACAACCCCGACGCGATCTATTTCGACGCACCGATCAGCGCAGAACACAGCTACCGTATCAGCGGGAATATCGCCGGCGCTACCTACACATCGTTTACTGTCGAGGTGGCGCGCGATGGCAATGCCTCGGGTCAACTTGGTGCGGTACTCAACGACACCGATTTTGCGATCGATGAAAACGGCAACTATGAAATTATTGCCAGCGCCAAAAAGCCTGCTGGCGATGTCGACTGGCTGCCGCTGGCACCGGGCACGCGAAGCCTGACTACGCGGCATTATTTCGAGCTGGTCGAGAACGTCTCGGCCGATCGTCTCAAACACATTCCATTGCTGGTTGAAAACCTCGAAAACCCCGGGCCCGCCCCGTTGATCGATGACGAGGCGGTAGCGGAGAAGCTCATGCGTGTTGCCGGGTGGCTGCAGGCCACGGTGTTTCCGCCCAGTCCCGAGCGCTCGCCGCACTGGGTGTCACAGGTGCCCAACCAGTTCAGCCCGCCGAAACTTGATGACACCAACCTGTCGGTGGGCTATGCCGCCAAGGACAATACCTACGCAATGACCTGGTTTGAACTGGAGCCGGACCAGGCGCTGGTGATTCGCGGTCGTTGGCCCACCTGCCGGTTCGCCAGTATCGTCCTGCAGAACCTGTTCATGCAAACGCTGGATTACCTGTATCGCAATGTCTCGGTCAATCGTGCCCAGGCGGTGGCCGATGACGAGGGGCGCTTCGAACTCATTGTCGCCGGCCGCGATCCGGGCAGGCCTAACTGGCTTGATACCGAGGGCCGGCGGCGCGGCGTTGTCTTTTGCCGGTTCCAGCTGGTTGAGGGAGATATCGAACCGCTGCAGACCGAGGTCGTCCCGCTGGCGAGCCTGTAAGCGCGCAGCGAATTCCGAAACGTTTCAAAGCGAGCCCGAGTCGTATGGAAAAACTGGTATACCTGCTAAACAGCAAAGCGCCTGCTGCCGCGCGTTATGACGAGGTGGTCGAGGTGCTGCTACCGCCGCTGCAAAAAGCGGGCGCACAACACATTCACTTTGCCGTTGTCGATGAGGCGATTGCGCCGGCCGATGACAAGCGCATGGTCAGGCCAGAGACTGATTTCAATATTTACCTGACCTTCTGGATGCCCACCGCGATTGCACTGGACGGCTGGATGGCGGGCGATGCGATGCAGGCGCTCGCGAACATTGTCACGGATATTGACCCGCAGCATCGACGGTATGCGGTGACTGAATCAACGGTGCTCGATGTGAACCAGCAGCTGGAGGGCGAGCCGTCGGGCATCGTGCAGCTGCCTGGCTGGCAGCAGGTCGTGCTGCTGAAGATCCCGCCGACCTTGTCCAGGGAGCAGTGGTTTGAAACCTGGCTCTACTCGCACGCTGATATCGCCTGTGAGGTCCAGTCGACATTTGGCTACATCCACAACATTGTTCAGCGCTGCCTACCCGGCACGGAGCGTACGATCGATGCCATGGTCAGCGAGAATTTTCCCGAGGGCGCAAAAACTGACCCGGCCGTGTTTTACGATGCCGTCGGTGACAGTGCGCTGCTCAAGCGCAACATCCAGGCGATGATCGATAGCTGCGAACGGTTCATCGACAATTCCGAGATTACCGTGGTGCCAATGACTGCCTACCGCTGTGCGTGATGGCCCACCAACGAGAGGTGACACAATGAAATACACGTTAATGCTGGGCCTGGGCGGTATCGATGACTATATGGAAATGGCCGTTGCCGCTGACCAGGCTGGCTGGGATTGCCTGAGTATTCCCGACAGTATTTTCTTCCCGAAACACAACGAGTCAGAATACCCCTACGCGGACACCGAGATGGTTCGCGCTGCGCTGGAGCACGTACCCGTGCTGGACCCGTTTGTCGCGATGTCGATGATGGCGGCGGTCACTGACAACATCGTGTTCTATCCGGGTGTGATGAAGATTCCGGTGCGCCAGCCGATTGTACTGGCCAAGGCCCTGAGCACGCTGGCCTACATGAGCAATAACCGCGTCAAGCTCGGCGCCGGGATCAGTCCCTGGCGCGAGGACTTCGAACACAATGGCGTGAGCTGGGAGGCGCGGGGCAAGCGCATAGACGAGTGTATTGAAATTATTCGCGGTGTGATGAGCGGTGACTACTACGAGTATCACGGCGAGTTCTATGACTTTGCTCCGGTCAAACTCTCGCCTGTGCCCTCCGCACCAGTGCCTGTCATTATCGGTGGTCACGCCAAACCCGCACTGCGCAGGGCCGCGCGCATAGGTGATGGCTGGATGTCGGCCAATACCGATTATGAGTCGCTCGAGGGCATGGTGGGGCAAATCGAGGCGTTTCGTCAGGAGTACGGCACCAGCGGCAAACCGTTTGAGTATCACTGTCTCGACTCCCAGGCTAACAGCGCCGAAGACTTCCGGCGACTGCAGGACCTGGGTGCTACGCATATCTGCGTGACGCCCTGGAACCCCTATGACCCGGCGGTCGACAAGGCGGCAAAAATTCGCGGCATCGAAGCGATGGCCAGTGAGTTTGTCCGCTAGCGCCGGTATTCGACCATTTACGAGAAGATTGCTTGATGAGTGAGATTGTATTTGACGCTCGCCAGATGATGGCCAGTGCCGCCGGGTTCACCGGCCTTGATGACTTTGGCGGCGACGACTTTGTGCCCGGGCTTGAGGCGCTGCTGCAGACCTACGACAGCATTGTGGTCGAGGAGGCTGGGCGTTCGCGGCTGTACAACCGCGTGCTCAAACTGCTCGCGGCCAGGCTGCGTGTCCGTGCCGCGCAAAAGCGCCTGCCCGAAGTCAACGATTTGCAGCTCGCGAAGCCGGTGGTGCTCACCGGCTTGCCCCGCACCGGTACCTCGGCGCTGTTCAACCTGTTCTCGCAGGATCCGGCAGCAAGAGCCCTGTTGCAGTGGGAGACGCACTACCCGGACCCGATGGAGGGCCTGGCGCCAGGTGAAATGGATCCGCGGCACCAGAAGCTGATCGACAAGATCGAAGCCCAGCGCGCGATGAATCCGGATTTTGACAAAGTGCACTTCGCATCCGCTGACACGCCAGAGGAGTGTGTCCTGCTCCATGCGATGGACTTCAACGGCGTGCAGCTGGGTTTCGAATGCCTGGTCGAGCCGTACATGAGCCATCACCAGAACAGTGACCTGGGGCCGATGTACCGCTACTACCTGTCGCTGCTAAAGCTGCTGCAGTGGCGCAACCCGGGCGAGCGCTGGTTCCTGAAAGCGCCGGCGCATATGTGGGGGCTGGACGCCCTGATCGACGTGATGCCCGACGTGTGTATTCTCTGGGGGCATCGCGATCCATTGCAGGTGGTCCCCTCGATCGCCAGCCTGATCTACCAGGCCGGAAAAATGTACGGTGGCGATATACCGGCGCTGGCCAAGCCGCTGGTAGGGCCCATGGTGCTGGAATTCTATGCGCGCTCACTGGAGCGCGGCCTGGCTTTGCGCGCGAAGCTCGATAGCCAGCGATTTCTTGACTATGCGTTTAGCGAATTTGTTGATGATCCGGCTGGCCTGGTGGCGCGAAGCTATGCGTATTTCGGGCTGCCGTATGATGATGCGATGCACGAGGCCTTCGCCCGTTACATCGCCGCCAATCCCAAGGGCAAGCACGGCAAACATGAGTACAGCTATGAAGAATACGGCGTCAGCGAAGCGGCGATCAAAAGCCGCTTTGCGTTTTACTACCAGGATGAGCGCTTCAAGCACATGCTCTAGAGAGCAGGGTGTGATACAGCGGCAGATAACCGTAGCGGCAGGTAACCAAGGGTAAGAGCGATGAGTTTGTCCAAAGAACAGCAGATATGGAACGCATTCTGTGAGCAATTGAAGGAGGCGGGCAGCGTGATCATGCGCGAAGACCTGCCGACCACTGAGTTCGATCGTGCCGAGGGCCTGCGCTATATGGCGCGCCTGACCAAGGCCGGGCTCGATACCTTCTGCGAGCTGACCGGCCCCAAATACCCGGTGTTACGCCCGCAGGCTGATATGGTCAAGATGGGGCTCGACAACCCCGACAATTATTATGTGGGTGCTTCGATCAACGCCAAGTACGACTATCGCATCACCGGCAACCGGGGCACGATCCACTTCCTGGGTTTTGCAGCGCAGGCGCAAAACTTTGCCGCGCGCAACAAGGTAACCGGCGGCGCCGGCCACCTGAACCACGGCGACATGGTGTTCGACGAAGACGGCAATTTCGAGTTGATTGCCAGTCAGCGCGAGCACCCCGGCAACTGGCTGCAGCTGGGGCCGGAAACCTCACAGATTCTTGTTCGCCAGACCTTTCTCGACAAGCTCAGCGAGCGCCCGGCCACCCTCCAGATCGAATGCCTGCAGGCCGATGGTCCACCGCCGCCACTGGATCCCGAACGCTTTGGCAACGCATTGATTGGTGCGGCAAGTTACGGTATCGGCTGTGGCCAGTGGTTTGCCGACTGGGTTGCCGATTTTGCCAATCACGCACCCGAAAATACCCTGTACCTGCCCGATGCCGAGAATCATCGTGCGGTCGGTGGTGACCCGGAGGTGCGCATTTATCTGGGTCGATGGCGCCTGGCCAGCGATGAAGCCCTGCGTATCACCCTGCAACCGCCCAATTGCGACTACTGGAACTTCCAGCTGGCTAACGTCTGGGCCGAGTCTTTTGACTATCGCTTCCAGCGGGTCCACATCAATAGCGGCAATGCCCACTACAACGACGACGGGTCGGTAGAGCTGCTGATCGCGGGGCAGCACCCGGCCAGTGAAGCCCACCCCAACTGGATTACGACGGCGCACCATGAGCACGGCATTATGGGTGTGCGCTGGGTGCGCGCCGATGCCCATCCGCAGCCCCGCTGTGAGGTGGTCAGGCTCGACGATCTTTGATCTGGCTGTCTTGCCTAGCGGTAGTCGTCGGCGTCGTAATCGATCGCAACGATGACGTAGTACTGGGTACCCGAGGGGCTGTCGAAGCTGATCTCATCGTCCAGCCGCTTGCCCATCAGGGCCCTGGCAAGCGGTGAATCCATACTCAGGCGCTGTTGGCTGAGGTCGAATTCGTCGGGGCCGACAATGCGATAGCGCTGGGTATCTCCGGCTTCGTCCTCGAGGCTGACCCAGGCGCCGAAATAGACTTTGCCCTCGTCATCGGGTGGGCGATCCACTATCGTGGCATTGTCCAGCCGTTTGTTCAGGTAACGCACCCGGCTGTCGATTTCTCGCAGTCGTTTCTTGCCGTAGATATAGTCACCGTTTTCGGAGCGATCGCCGTTCTTGGCTGCTTCGTGTACCGCATCGGTTACCAGTGGGCGCTCCACTCGCCACAGCTGCTCGAGCTCGGCGCGAAGCGCACGCTCGCCAGCGGGCGTGATATAGTTGGAGCGAGGTGCGGCAGGTGGTCTGTAGCGGCCCATGGCGATTGCGATCTGGCTGTTTACTCACTAACGTTAACAGGTCGGCAGGTGAATTTCACGGTCCAAACAATGTTTCAGGCAAGCTCTATTGTGCGCAGCGTCGTCTCTGGCGTCGTGCTTGCGCTGGTCGCCGCGCCAGTCGCCGCGCTGACACTGGAGGGAGATGCCCGCCAGGGTGGGCTGCTGGTTGGACAGTTGGCTGAGGGCGAGCGCGTACAGTGGCGCGGCAAGGAGCTAATGCTCGATACCAGCCAGCGCTTTATCCTCGGGCTCGACCGCGATGCGCCCGAGCAGATCACGCTGACTATTACTGCCGCCGATGGCCAGCGCCGCGAGCAGATCATTGCCGTCGATCGCCGCGAGTACCAGCTTCAGTACATCGAGGGGGTCAAGCATAAATATGTTGCGCCCGATCCCAGGCAGGTTGAGCGCTCGATGCGCGAAACCCGGCAGGTCGTCCAGGCGCGCGCCAGGCTGCGGGAACAAAGCGACTTTCTCGAAGGCTTTATCTGGCCGGCAACCGGGCCAATTACCGGTGTGTTCGGCTCGCAGCGCGTTTATAATGGCGAGCCGCGCAGGCCGCACTTTGGCGTCGATGTGGCCGGCCCGGTTGGCACGCCCGTCGTTGCGCCGGCCTCCGGGTTGGTAACCATGGCCGAGCCAGACCTGTTTTTTTCAGGCGGCACCCTGATCATCGACCATGGCCATGGCCTCAGTTCGAGTTTCCTGCACCTGAGCAAGTTGCTGGTCGAGCCGGGCCAGCAGGTGGAACAGGGCCAGGCGGTTGCCGAGATTGGTGCGACCGGCAGGGTGACCGGCCCCCATCTCGACTGGCGGATGAACTGGACTGGTGGCGGCAAGAACATTCGCATCGACCCGGCCATGCTGGTGGGGCCCATGCCCGGTAGTGAACAGACACCCGGGTCAACAGAGGAATAACGCGTGCTGGATAAAAAACTCTTGAGCATCCTGGTGTGTCCGGTCAGCAAGGCACCGTTGGAATATGACGAAGCAAAGCAGGAGCTGGTGTGCAAGGTCAGCGGCCTGGCTTACCCCATTCGGGACGACATTCCCGTCATGCTCGAAAGCGAGGCTCGCCAGCTCAGCGACGAAGAGCTCGCCGAGTAGGGCGACCGCTATCGAGACTAATTACAGGCCAACCCATGACCGACACCGTATTTGGCAAAATACTCGCTGGCGAGATTCCCGCTGAGCGTCTCTACGAAGATGAACACTGCATCGTCATTAACGACGCCTATCCGCAGGCGCCGGTGCACCTGCTGGTCATCCCTCGCAAGCCCATCGCCAAACTCTCGGACAGCGCGGTCGAGGACCAGGCGCTGCTGGGGCACCTTTTGCTGGTCGTCAACAAGATGGCAGAGCAGCTCGGCGTCAGCGATGGCTTTCGCGTGATTATCAACAATGGTGACAAGGGCGGGCAGACGGTGTTTCACCTGCATGTGCACCTGATTGCCGGATATGAAATGAAAGAGGCGGGGCTTTAACTTATGGCACAGATGAGCAGTGCCGAGATTCGTGAAGCCTTTCTGGCCTACTTTGAAGCTCACCAGCACAGCCGCGTGCGCAGCAGCTCGCTGGTGCCGGGTAACGACCCGACCCTGTTGTTTACCAATGCGGGCATGGTGCAGTTCAAGGACGTGTTCCTGGGCGATGAGCATCGTGACTACGTGCGAGCAGCCAGCTCCCAGCGCTGCGTGCGTGCCGGTGGCAAGCACAATGACCTGGAAAACGTCGGCTATACGGCCAGGCACCATACCTTTTTCGAAATGCTGGGTAATTTTAGTTTCGGTGACTACTTCAAGGCCGAAGCCATTCCCTTTGCCTGGCGCTTCCTGACCGATACGCTGTCCATTCCTCAGGACAAACTGTGGGTGACCGTTTACGCCGAAGACGACGAGGCGTTTGCCATCTGGAACCGGGATATCGGTCTTCCTGAAGAGCGCATTATCCGCATCGGTGACAACAAGGGCGGTCGCTACCAGTCTGATAATTTCTGGTCGATGGGCGATACCGGCCCCTGTGGTCCCTGCACAGAAATTTTCTACGATCACGGCGAGCATATTGAGGGCGGGCTACCGGGCACGCCCGAGGAAGACGGCGATCGCTATATCGAAATCTGGAACATCGTCTTCATGCAGTTCAACCGCTCGGCTGACGGCACGATGGCGCAGCTACCCAAGCCATCGGTCGATACCGGCATGGGGCTGGAGCGCATTGCCGCGGTCATGCAGGGCGTACACAGCAATTACGAGATCGACCTTTTCCAGAGTCTGCTGGCGGCTATCGCCCGGCTGATTGGCGTCAGTGACGAGGGCCAGGCCTCGCTGCGTGTCATTGCCGACCATATTCGCTCCTGTGCCTTTCTTGTTGCCGACGGCGTGCTGCCCAGCAATGAGGGCAGGGGCTATGTGCTCCGGCGCATCATCCGCCGGGCAATTCGTCACGGTAACAAACTTGGCGCCAGTGACGCTTTTTTCTGGCGCCTGGTGGCGCCACTGGCCCAGCAAATGGGTGAGGCCTACCCGGAGCTCAATGAAAAGCGCGAGCAGATCGAGGCAGCCTTGCGCAATGAAGAAGAGCAGTTCGCGCAAACGCTCGACCAGGGCATGAAAATCCTCGAGCAGGACCTGGCCAGTATCAGCGGCACCGAGATTCCCGGCCAGACCGCGTTCAAGCTCTACGACACCTATGGTTTTCCGCTCGACCTGACTGCAGATATCGCCCGCGAGCGTGGCCTGACCATCGATAATGCCGGCTACGAAGCCGCTATGGCCCAGCAAAAAGCGCAGGCCAAGGCCGCCAGCCAGTTCAAGGCAGGTGCAGAAAAGCTCGATATTGGCGGCGTTGCCGCGACCCGCTTCAACGGCTACCAGCAGCTCGATGCGGCGGCCCGGGTGGAAGCCCTGTTTCTTGACGGCAGCAGTGTGCCAGCGCTGCAATCGGGTGACAGCGGTGTGGTCGTACTGGATGCCACGCCCTTTTATGCTGAGTCCGGTGGCCAGGTGGGCGATATGGGCGAACTGGTGGCCGGTAGCGCCTCATTCCGCGTTGAGGATACCCAGAAGCAGGGTGATACCTTCCTGCATACCGGTACCGTGCAAGCGGGAACGATCAGGGTCGGCGATACCGTTGATGCCAGTGTCGACAGCGGCTCGCGCAGCGCTACTGCGCTGAATCACTCGGCGACACATTTGCTGCACGCAGCGCTTCGCCAGGTGCTGGGCGAACATGTTACACAAAAGGGCAGCCTGGTCGATGCGCAGAGGCTGCGCTTTGACTTCTCGCACCCCTCGGCGCTGGTTGACAGCGAACTCCAGGCGCTCAATCGCATCGTCAACCAGCAAATTCGTGCCAATGCGGCGGTCGAGGTGCTTGAAACCGATATGGAGTCTGCCAAAGCCGCCGGTGCCATGGCATTGTTTGGCGAAAAATACGGCGATACGGTACGCGTTCTGACCATGGGCGAGGATCGCTTTTCGGTCGAGCTATGTGGCGGCACTCACGTGGCGCGCACGGGCGACATCGGTGTGTTCCGTATCGTTTCCGAATCGGGTATTGCTGCCGGTGTGCGGCGCATCGAGGCCGTCACTGGCGAGCTTGCACTGCAAATGACGGAGCAGCGTGAGCAACAGCTGCGGCAGGCCGCGCAGCTGCTCAAGGCCAAACCCGAGGATCTGCTGGGCAAGCTCGAGCAATATGTCTCGCAGACCCGCCAGCTTGAAAAACAGCTGCAGCAGGCCCAGCAGAAGCTCGCAGCCAGCGCCGGCAGTGATCTTGCCAGCAGCGCAGCGCAGGCGGGCGATGCCAGGGTACTGGTCGCAAGCCTCGATAACGTCGACCCGAAGGCCCTGCGGGATACCATCGACCAGCTCAAGCAAAAGCTGGGCAACGGTGTCGTGGTGCTGGCAGCGCCCGGATCCGGCAAAATAGCGCTGGCCGCCGGTGTTACCGACTCTTTAACCGGCAAGGTCAAAGCCGGTGATATCATCAAGTCGCTCGCAGCCGATGTCGGTGGCAAGGGCGGCGGGCGCGCTGACTTTGCGCAGGGCGGTGGCGTCGATACGGCGGCACTCCCGGCAGCTCTGGAATCGATCAAGTCCGACCTGATCTCGCAGTTGCAATAGCCTCCACAGCAGTCTTTGAACACAGCATGCTCCAGGCATGCTGTGGGCTCTTTGTTCCGGTTTTAAATGACTAACGCAAACCCCGACAGTTTCGCCGACAGTGTGCCGACGCCATGGGTGCTCTACCTGGCAATGCTCAGTATCGGTATGGGCCAGACCGTAATCTATGCGGTCATGCCTGCGCTTGGCCGCGAGCTGGGGCTCGACCTTGTCGAAATCACCCTGCCGTTTTCCGGCGAGGCCTGGGTGCCTGGCAAGCTAGCGATTACCTCACTCTCAGCGATGACCGCGCTGGTCTTCGCCATGGTCGCGCCTTTCTGGGGGCGACAGAGCGATCGCTTGGGTCGCAAGCCGATTATTCTCGTGGGCTTGCTCGGCTACACCTTCGGCACCCTGTTGTTTAACGGCATTGCCTACCTGGGCTTTGCCGGTGTGCTGGGTGGTTTCGCGCTGTGGTTCTGCCTGCTGCTCGGACGGATCGCCCACGCCTGCGTTATGTCGGCCACGTTCCCCGCGTCCAATGCCTACATCGTCGATATGACGCCGCTGGCACAGCGCGCAAAGGGGCTGGGCCGGATGTCTGCAGCCAACCAGTTGGGTGTGTTGATGGGGCCAGTGATGGCTGCGGCCGTGACCTTTGGCTTCCTGACGCCGCTGTCGCTGCAGGCCCTGATCACATTCATCTGTGCGGTGCTGGTTTATTTCTTCCTGTTTGATACCCGCACCCTGGCGGGTATCAAGGCGCGCAAGAAAGATGTGCTGCCCAAGGGGGTCGATGAACAGGCCATTGACGGTGCAATTAGCTCCGAGGTGCTGGCGCAGAACGCGGGCGATAACGTGGTCGAGCTGACGGCGTCGCGACCCGAGGCGCACAGCGACAAGCCGCTACCAAAACTCAGCGCCTTTGACGCGCGCTTCCGGTTTATCCTGCCGGTAGGGTTCATCCTGTACGTCATGCAGGGCATGGTCCAGCAGACGCTGGCGTTTTATTGCGAGGATGTTATCGGCCTGTCGCGTATGGATAGCGTCAAGTACTACGCGACGGCAATGATGGCCAGTTCGATGGCCATGCTGTTCTCGCAGCTGGTGATCGTGCAGCGCATGGGCATGGGCCCGGCGCAGTTAATGCGTTGGGGTATGCCATTTTGCGCCCTGGGTTACGCGGTGATTGCTGCGACGACCGGTATCAACGGGATGCTGTTCGGCATGATGATTTTCGGCCTGGGGATCGGCATGGTCATGCCCGGCTTCAGCGCTACGGCCAGCTACACCGTCACTCCGCGTGAGCAGGGCAGCCTGGCTGGCATCACCGGCGCCATTGCCGGCATGGGCTTTGTGGTTGGCCCGCTGGCCGGCGGTGTGATCTATAACAGTTCTTACCACGCCCCGTTTGTGATTGCGGCCATCAGCATCGTGCTGCTTTCTTTCTATGTCGTGAAAAATTCGCGTATCGACCAGGTCTGCCAGTCGGCGGTTGAATGATCCCGGGCAGTCCAGTAGGCTTGAGGGTCCGGTGACAGGCTGAACCTGCAGATGAACGACTACATCACGATAATGGATACCACGCTGCGCGATGGTGAGCAGACGCAGGGGGTGTCCTTTTCGCCCGAAGAAAAGGTCAGCCTGGCCAAGGCGCTGTTGTCGCGGCTGTGTGTCGATCGCATCGAAGTGGCCTCGGCGCGGGTCTCCAAAGGCGAGCAGCAGGGCGTTGCCCGTATCAATGAGTGGGCGCAGCAGGAGGGTCTTGGCGAGCGGGTCGAGGTGCTGGGTTTTGTCGATCGCAACAAGAGCGCCGACTGGATCGCCGAAGCGGGCGGCAAGGTCATCAACCTGCTGACCAAGGGCAGCGAAAACCATTGCCACAACCAGCTGGGTAAAACCCTCGATGAACACGTTGCCGATATCCGCGCAACGGTCGATTATGCCCAGTCTATCGGACTGAGCGTCAACGTCTATTTTGAAGACTGGTCAAACGGTTACGCTGACAGCCCCGATTACGTCTACCAACTTGCCGACAAGCTGGGCGACTGCGGCATAGAGCACTTCATGCTGCCGGACACACTGGGTGTGATGTCACCCAATGAGGTCTACGACAGCATGCGCGACATGCGCACGCGCTTTCCTGGGCATCGTTTCGACTTTCACCCCCACAACGACTACGGCCTTGCCACGGCCAATGTGATGGCCGCGGTGCACGCGGGCATCGATACCATCCACTGCACCGTCAACTGCCTGGGTGAACGCGCAGGGAATGCCTCGCTCGCCGAGGTGGCCGTGGTGCTGCGCGATAAAATGGGCAAGCAGCTGCGCATCGACGAGTCGCATATCGTCTCGGTCTCGCAGATGGTCGAGAGTTTCTCGGGCAAATTTGTCGCCGCCAACACGCCAGTACTGGGTACCGATGTGTTTACCCAGACGGCCGGCATTCACGCCGATGGCGATCACAAGGGCAACCTCTACGTCAGTAGGCTTTACCCCGAGCGCTTTGCTCGCAAGCGCACGTACGCGCTGGGCAAGATGAGCGGCAAGGCATCGCTGATCAAAAACCTGGAAGAGCTGGGTATTGAGTTGTCAGCCGATGAACAAAAACGGGTGCTCGACCGCGTCGTGGCGCTGGGTGACTCCAAGCAGCGCATCACTACCGACGACCTGCCCTTTATTATTGCCGACGTACTCGAGAGCACCGAATACCAGCACGTCAAGCTCGAGCGCTGCGATATGCAAAGTGACAGCAGCGGCATGGCGAGTGCGTCGATCGATGTTGCCTTTGATGGTAAGTCCTACACTGCGCAGGGTGAGGGCAACGGTGGTTTCGATGCATTCACCGCGGCGCTCGACAAGGCAATGGGGGAGGTGGGCCTGGGCCTGCCTGAACTGCTTGACTACAAGGTGCATATTCCGCGCGGAGGCCATACCAGCGCGCTGACCGAGACCAGCATTACCTGGCAGCTACCCAACGGCAGCAAGACGACAACGCGCGGCATGCACGCCAACCAGGTGTTTGCGGCGATTGAGGCGACACTGCGCGTCGTCAACCGCCAGCTTCACGAACGCGCCTGATCAGGCAACCGGCATTGCATTGAGTTTGGTGCAAACCATATCGCCAAACTCACTGGTCGAAATCATGTTCACATCACTGCCAGGCTTCGACAGGTCGGCGGTCGAGTAGCCATCGGCAAACACGCCCTGCATGGCATTCCAGACGTTCTTTGCCTCACCAGCCATATTGAAGCTGTATTCGAGCATCATCGCGACCGAGCCGATCATCGAGTAGGGGTTTGCGATACCCTGGCCGGCAATGTCGGGTGCGGAACCATGCGAGGGTTCGTAGTAGGCTTTTTCAGGGCCAAGGCAAGCCGAGGGCATCAAGCCCAGTGATCCCAGGATGCCGCCACCCTGGTCGCTGAGAATGTCACCGAACATGTTTTCCATGACCATGACATCAAACTGGCCGGGGTTGAGACACAGAGCGGTGGCTGCTGCATCGACCAGGATATGTTTGACCTCGATATCCGGGAATTCAGGCGCGACTTCATCGAGCACTTCGTTCCACAGCACGCTCGACTTGAGCACATTGCTTTTGTGGATGTTGTGCAGCACTTTCTTGCGACCACCAGCGAGCTTGAAGGCCTCGACCAGAATGCGCCTGATCTGGTCTTCATCGTATTCAAGCGACTCGTTGACATAGCGCTTGCCCTCGGCGTTGACGCCGACTTCCTTGTTACCGAAGTACAGGCCGCCGACCAGCTCGCGTACCATAATCAGGTCGATGCCATCGCCAATAACCTCTGGCTTGAGCGGTGAGAAGTGCGCCAGCGATTTGGGCAGTGAGACCGGGCGGAAATTCGCGTAGGTGTTCAGGCGACGACGCATCGGGAGCAGGGCACCGCGCTCGGGCTGCATGTCGACCGGGATCTTCTTGGATTCTTCGTGACTCAGGCCAATCGGGCCCTTGATCAGGGCGTCGGCCTCGTCGCAGACTGCCTTGGTCTCTTCGGGAAAGGCATCGCCATGGCTGAAATAGGCGCCTGCGCCAAAGGGCGCGGGAATGAGCTCAAAGCTGGTATCGGGGTTGCGCTGCTCGACCAGCTTGATGACTTTGATGCCCTCGTTCATGATTTCGGGGCCGATGCCGTCGCCTTCAAACAGGCCGATTTTGTACTGACTCATGTGCGCTCTCGATGGTTCTGGGTGTCTGCAAATACCGGGCTATGGGGTTAGTGCCTGCTAGCGAAAAGGCGCCAGCGGGTGATCGGCCCGGCAAAAAGGGGCGGCATTCTACCCCGAAATGGCGCCGGTTTGGAGGGCACAACGGGCCCCGAAATGGGCTGAACCGGCCCGAAATGCCGCGTTCTGTGGCGAATGGTATTAAGTCGGCGGTGAAGCGACAGGCACTGCTTGCACTTTGGAGTCGGATGCGTAAAATACGCGCCTTCCTACGCTGCGTCCCCTTCGTCTAGTGGCCTAGGACACCGCCCTTTCACGGCGGGAACAGGGGTTCGAGTCCCCTAGGGGACGCCATATTTCAAGGCGTTACTTTCCTTCCTTAAGCCTTTTCATTAAGAAATTAGCCTCTTTGGGGCCGTTTTTTATTGAGCTTTGGCACTATATGGCACACTTTTTCAGAGCCTTTTCATAACTCATTGAGCGTGTTGCGGTTAGTCGAGAGTGTTACCGCCGTGCGTGAGCGGCTACAGGTAATCGTGTATTCTGCAGAGCTATAACTGTAGCAATATTCTACAGATGGGCTGCTTCTTATAATTCAATATGAGCAAAAATCGTGGGAATTCGCGGTTACTTGCTGGACGTTGTTGCTCTGAGTATTGAAGGAAGTTGAGTGCTAAAAGGATCGGGAGGTGAACTCAGATGCTCAGAGGTATAATCACAACGCCGGGAAAAATAACGCGGAGCTTAGAAGGAGGATCAGTTTTTTCTAATCAAGGCATGGTGCCTGGAGAACTCAATGCATGCTTACTTTACTGGGACAAGATTGTCGTACCGTCGAATAATATTTACCATGTATCGCTTCCCAACGAAGATGATTTGATTAGCTGCAACGCAATTACGAGACCGCGCATACAGGTCGCCGGGCATTTTGCGCCTGGCGAGATTGGGGACACAATTCTAAGAGAGCAGACTAAGCTAGCTCAGCTGTTGATGAGAAACGATCAAATTGATTGGGTCGTTCAACAATCTGGTGGTGGCTTTATCTTTGCAGAAGGAGATTTCTCCGTCAGCAACTCAATAAGGATGTCGCTAAACGGGGTGTTGCCTGTGCCGCCACCAGATGTCCGAGTCAATGAAATTCTGGAGTTTAAGGAAAGGCGCTCTGATGAGCTCGGAGAGCTGCATGATACGATCGATAGGATTTACTTAACAGTTCTTAGTGCACCTGACTCAACAGTCGCGGAGAGAGTAGAAGTCAGAGCGCTGAATCAGGCGATTGAAAGCCTTCAGAGCTCATACTTCGAGCACTTTGAAGGGTCGACCAAGTACAATCTTTCGATAAGCTTTAACGTTTCAGGAAATCGTCTGATGGCTGGTGCGATCCTCGGGGCTGGAGCCGCGGGTGTTCTAGCTCCCGAGCTTTTACAGGGCTATGACGTTTCCTTACCTGGGCTGGTTGGAGCTGTAGCCTCTTGCTTAAACATTTCACTGGAAAAGTCGGCATCTCTTGAAGCCGCAAAATCAAACATGAGGCTCGGTTATCTCACCAGCGCTTCTGAAGAGCGGATCGTCTAAAAAAAGCGGCTCATTGCTGTTGATTTGAAAAGTAGAAATATCATACTTAACTGGCGAAAACCCCTTGGCTTTTTGGCACATACTGTCACAGAGTCGCCATAAGCTCTTGATATATCGGGCATTTGCAAGCCCTTTCACGGCGGGAACAGGGGTTCGAGTCCCCTAGGGGACGCCATATTTCGCGTCATCTCAGGTATTTACCTCCACTCTTTCCAGCAGATACTCCGGTTGTCATCGGACGAGCGTTGACAGCCTGTCTGCGCCCTCGCTATATTGTGAGTCCCCCCCTTGGCTCCGGACGGATACGGAGTACTTTTCATGAAGATCACCCAGCTGCTGGCCCTTGCCTGCGTTTGTGTTGCCTGTGCATTACCTGCGAAGGCGGCTACCGTGACGTGGGATTTGGCCTTTCGCGTAGACTCTGCGTTTGGTGGTTCACTTCCCGGGGACTTTCCTGTCGCGCTGTTGACGTCCGGTGCGGTTTTTGATTTTTCGATCGCGCTGGACACGGACGCGTTTGCGTTTGTCCAGCCCAGCCCTTTTGGCGGCCTGGAGGCGTCATACCTGTTTGCCTCAGCGACGGGTGTGACGGTGGACTTGTCGTCGATGATGACGGGCGCATTCGGGCGAGCAGATGGCACGATGCTTGTCACTAACGATGGCGGGGCTACAGCTTACGACAGTATTGTTCTTCGAACCGGGGTTCCCGCTGCCAACCAGCTGGGTCCCTACCGTATATCGGGGGTATGGATTGACTTTATCGACGAGTCACTCAGCGCGCTCGATTCAGTCGACATTCCTGCATTTATCAACCCCGGTGATTTTGGTACGGCGACGATCGTTGTCAGTATCGAAGGAGAAGACCTGAACCCGACGGTGCGTGTGCTGGGTACTGTCATCGACCCGCTTACGGTTCCACTGCCTGCTGGCGGCCCGCTCTTTGCTGTTGCAATGTCAACCTTATTGCTCAGGCGCAGGGCGTACGCCGATAACCTGTCACCGTAATTAGCGTATTGAAAGCATGTCTGTCATGAGAATGCTCCGGATACTGGCCGCAACGTGGCTGTACCTGTGTGCCCTGCCGGCCAGCGCAGCCGTGGTTGTCGCGGGCGAGATGAACAGCCAGACGACGATCAGCTCCGACAGCATCCGCCTGGATCTTTCGATGCCGATCGCACAGGGTAATTTGATCAATCAGTTCGGCCTTGATTTCACCGAGGTTTTTCCAGTCGACAGCTATTCACTGGCACTGTCATTGCCCTGGGGTCTGCTAGAGCACCCTGGCCTCGGTCCAAATATGCATACCTTTGTACAAGGTTTCTACCCGGACGGCGTGCCGGACGACGGGGTTTCGATCCAATGGTTTGCGGGCGATATCCGTACTTTGACCATCCATTTCGATATGCCACTGTTGGCAGAGCAATATGGCGTGAACGATCTTACGCAACTGCAGACCAGCCAGTTCTACCGTATCGTAGGCGGGTTCGACAGCAGCAATAACGAAGAATATCCGGTGGAGTGGGTCGAACTACCGGTATTCCCGCCACGCATAGCTGTGCCGCTGCCCGCGGCCGGCTGGTTATACCTTACCGTTATTTTCGGGCTGGGCCTGCTGCCTGCAGGCCGGGGTCAGGACCGCTAGCCTGTCGCCAGAAAAAAAGTTTTCTCGGGCTGTCACTTTTTGCCGGGAGCCTGCGAATAACACTCTGAATCCTTCCATAAACAATCGATTAAAAAATCGACAGGAGTTCAGAGCATGTTCCAGAGTATTAAACGCAGTATTGTTGTTGGCGCGCTTGCCAGTGTGGTTGCACAGGGCGCACTAGCCCAGGGCTACAAGCGGCTATACGAAGTCACGATCACCAATATCACGAAAGGGCAGACCTTCACGCCCCAACTGGTGACAACCCACACCTCTCGCGTCTCGTTGTTTGAACTGGGCGAACCCGCGACGGATGAGCTCGCAACGCTGGCAGAATCAGGAAACACCGCGCCATTGACCGGTGTGCTGCAGGGTGCCGGTTACCAGGTCGCCGATGTCCAGACCATCGGGGGGCTACTTGGGCCGGGCCAGACCGCATCCATCGAAGTTGAGTCGCTGCCTTATGTGCGCCGACTAAGCCTTGCGGCGATGCTGATCCCAACCAATGACACCTTTGTCGCTGCCGATTCTGTCAGGCTGCCCAATCGTGGCTCCAGGACGTATTTCCTGCAGGCCTATGACTCAGGCACCGAGTTTAATGACCAGAACTGCCTGAACATTCCTGGCCCGCGCTGTGGCGGTGAGGGCGACTCCGAGCCTGCGGCCAGTGATGAGGGCTTCGTGCATATCAGCAATGGCTTCCATGATCTCGGTAGCGAAGATGCTGGTGGCAACGAAATCCTGGGGCCTTTTGTCTACGATTGGCGGAACCCGGTGGCCAAAGTGGTGGTCAGAAGGGTCTACTAATAATCGGGGTTACGTGAACTGGCTGGCGGCGCATCCTGGTTGCGGATGCCAGCCTGCAGTGACCCCGGCGAGATCCGGGGTCATTTTCATATCCATGTACCTGCATGATGGCGAGCGCTGGGCACAACTGATGCGCGACGCACAGGACGGAGACGAAGCAGCCTATGCGAGCTTACTCAATGAGCTCGCAGGGTACATTGCGCAGGTACTCCGGCGCCAGTTTGGCGCTTTCGCCTTTGTTGATGACTGCGTGCAGGAGGCACTGCTCGCCGTGCACATGGCGCGACATACCTACCAGCCCGACAAACCTTTCAAACCCTGGTTGCACGCATTGATCAAGTACAAGGCCATCGACCTGCTGCGCAAAAACCAGCGGCCGCCATTGACCGTGGAACTCGATGCCGCGAACGAACCTTTTGAACTGTCCGAGGAGGGCGCAGGGCGAGGTATTGAAGACTACCTCTCGGGCGCGCAGCTGCTTGAACAGCTGGATAAGCCCAACCGTGATGCGCTGGTCTACACCAAGTTTGTGGGGCTCAGCGTCGAAGAGACCGCGACCCGGCTGAACACCACACCCTCGGCAATCAAGCAGCGCGTCAAGCGCGCGATTGCCCGGACCAGCCGTATAATGGCCGCGAGCCTGTAGCGAGTGATGGCATGAGCAAGGACCAAAAGCAACTGATTGACCAGCTGGTCGGTGATATGGGCGGCGCAACGCGACGCACCATGCCCCCGCTGACCATTGCCTGGCTGTGGTTCTCATCAGCATTGTTGCTCTGTGCGGGGCTGATGCACGCCTTGCAGCCGTTTCGCGCTGGCTGGCTAGAACAGCTGCTGACGGTACCCCTGTATTCGCTTGAAGTCACGGCTGGCCTGCTCGCGCTGGCACTGCTCAGCGTTGCCGTGTTCAAAAGTGCGGTACCCGGCGAGCGTTCGGCTGCACTGTACTGGGCGCTGGCCAGCATTGCCCTGTGGCTGGCGACGATACTCTCCGGGCTGCTGCACCCGGTGCTGGAGCCGTCGATGGCCGGCAAGCGTGAGGAGTGCTACTACGAGGCCCTCTACTACTCCACGGCAACGGCTTTGCCGATCTGTTTGCTGTTGCGCAGGCGCTACTCGGTGCGGCCCTGGCTGACGGCATCATTGGCCGCGCTGTGGATTGCGATGGTGCCTGCATACCTGATGCAGTTAAGCTGCATGTACGACATCCACCATGGGTTGACGCACCATCTGCTGCCCATGCTGTTAACCGCCGTATTCTGGTTGCCTATCTTTCGCTGGCTCCTGCAACGCTAAGCTGGGCCCGCGCGGGCCGCAAACCTGTCGGGCAGGTCATCTTCGCGCTACGCCACATTGCCTAGAATCTCACCTGAATGAGACGAAAGGAGCAGGCATGTATATCCATGAAGAAAACCCCGTGGCGGCACCGCTGGCAGATTTCTCAGCGTTTGACCCGACCGCAGCGGCGCGGGTAGCCAATGAACACCTCAAGACCATCAGCGATCCGCGCCGGCGCAAGATCCTGATCAATTTTCGCGATCACGCGCTGGCCGAGTGCATGGGCGATTACGATGCCCTGATGGCGACTTGCTCGAAGAAGCGGCAGAACTACGTCGTACACTCTGCCACACGCAATGAGTTCGCGGATCACCAGCCCCAGAGCTACGAAGCGCTCTGTCCGCATTACAAGGCCCTGATCGATCTCAACATGTATGTCATCCATACCGACATCAAGAAACTGACGGTCGGGGACGATGAGCTTTTCATCGATGTCTCGCATCACCAGATCCTGCCGGGTGAAATCGCCGTGAACCTCTACGGCATCAAAGAGGCAAACCCCGAGGCCGTCTATGAAATGTTTGCCAGGCTCTGGGTTGTCTTCATTTTTGATGAAGACGGCATGGGCTGCGGCGAGCATGGTTATTCGGGTATGACAACGATCGACAATTTACGCGAGCTTAGCCCGGCAGAGATTCCCGCCGAGTTCCACCGAGGGCCGGCGACCGTTGCCGATTTCTTTGCGGCCAACCCCGGCCTGGACTGGCCTGCACAGTAGCGGGCCGGCTCGACCGCGCCCGAAATCGGCGCGAACCCGTCCCCTGGCGCTTGCGTGAGGGGAGTAGGCTATTTATGGCGTGAATACAGGCTATAAATCCGAAGTCATTTCTACTAACGCTTTTTATGTGCCGCGCACTAAACGTGTGCAGCACCGGTTCGCCGTGCGACAGTAGCGATTCGTCCCGGATCACATCAAAGTGCGTAAAAAATTACTGAGAGGTTAGATAGCGGGGGCTTATCAAGGCGCTGGTAAGGGAGTATAGTGCTCCCGCTCAGGCAAGGTATCGGGCAGCCAGGGAATCGAAGCAGTACCAGAAACACCTATCCTTGGTGAGAAGCATCCGTGAACAAGACCGAACTATCCGAGTTGATCCTCGACTTCATGACAGTGATTCATCGCTGCCATGCCCAGACCACCTATACCGAAGACAAAAAAGTTTACGCGCGCGACCTCGTGGTGGCGATGCACTGGATCGCCGAGTTGCGCGAAGGTGCAGACATCGATAGCGTGATCGAAAAAATCAATCACCCGGCCGTCGACAAACACTTTGGCGAGTACTGGCGCCAGGGGGAGTGGGGCGACGACGAGTTAAACGCGTTGTCCGAGCTGCGCTCACGGGCCGCCCAATAACCCAATAAGCTGTCATCTCCGGCGCGTTCAAAGCCGGTATGATGTGCGGGTATTCCACAACCCGCATAGAGGCTGCTTATGCCCCGATCTCCACGCTACCAACGCTATGGGCCTGTCGCTGTTGTCACCGGTGCTTCATCCGGTATCGGCCAGAGCTTTGCCCGACTGCTTGCCGCAGAGGGCTTCGACCTGCTGCTCTGCGCGCGGCGCGGTGACCGGCTGGCCGCACTGGCCGGGGAGCTTCGCTCCGCACAGGGGGTTTCGGTGCAGCTCGTCGAAGCAGATCTCAGCGTCGCCAGTGGCATTGAAAAACTGATCCAGGCCAGTGGAGGCCAGGAAGTGGGCCTGCTGGTCAGCAATGCCGGGTTTGGTCTCAAGGGCGGCTTTACCGAGCACGGACGTGAGCAGCTACTGCGCATGGTCCAGCTCAACTGTATCGCCCCGATGCTGCTGGCTCATCATTTCGTGCCGCGCATGCGTCATCGTGAGCACGCTGGCATCTTGCTCACCGGTTCGGTTGAAGGGCTGATGGGCTTCCCGAATTCTTCGGTCTACGCCGCGACCAAGGCCTTTGTCAAAAACCTCGGTGAGTCGCTGTGGGGTGAACTTGAGGCTGATAACATCGATACCCTGGTATTGGCACCCGGTTCCACCGATACCGAAGCGATCGATCTGCAGCGCGTCGATCGCAGCAAGCTGGCGGGCCTGATGAGCCCCGACGAGGTTGCGAAGATCGGGCTGGATAACCTGGCCAATGGCCCAATGATCATAGCCGGTGAAGAGAACACGCAGTTGTTCGAAGGCCTGGCGGCCATGCCGCGCCGCGATGCCCTGCGCATGATGGCGCAGACGATGAGCGATTCACTGCTGCCCGAATAACCGCTGGCTAGAGCGAATCAATCCACTGGCCAACCAGCTCGACACCCGCCTGGTCGACGACATGGCTGGCAATCGGCGGCATGCGGTTGGCATCGAGCCGGCGCATACGCTCCCACAGCACGCTGCGCTCTTTCTCGCCTGCAGCGATGATGCGCGCATTCACCAGGCCGAGGTCGCCCGAAAGAGGCGCCACATCAATCGCTCCCATCGCGTTATTGGCCACATTAATGCGCAGGTCGATGGCGGTTGGCGTCGGGCCGCCCGGGCGGTGGCACTGCGCGCAGTTGACCTCGAGGTAGGCACGGGCACGGCTCTCGATACTGGCGCTGGCCTCATCCAGCGCCGGCAGCACCGCGTAGCTCGCCGCGCTGCCAATATCGCTATCGAACAGCTCGATATGGTTCAGCGTGTCTAACTGGTTATCGACAGCCAGCGGGTAGGCGAAGTCGCGATTCATTTGCGCCGTATTGGCGCCCAGCACAAAGCCTGCAGCAGCATTGTGGCAGGTCGCACAATCGGCGCGCCCGGGGTATTCGTAGGTCTGGTCGGCCGTGCCACCGGCGGCCAGGTTAATCGTGATGGTCTCCGACTCGCGTCCCGAGATCAGCGTGGCATCGGTTTGCATTGCGTTCCAGCGATAGGTGTAACCTTCCCAGCCGGTGCTGGTGTTGATCAGCAGCCGGGTTTCCAGTCGTCGACTCGATGCCGGGTCGTTCTCGGTCAGCAAGATCTCAAAATGTTTGACGATGATCGAACCGACCGGGAATACCCAGGCATCACTGGCCTCAAAGTCGATTTGCTGCAGGTCTGGAATGGCCAGCCAGCGTCGTTTGACGGCGCCATCTGACCAGAAGGGCTGGTTCAGGTTGTACTCAATCAGTCCGCTGGCCGGGCTCAGTGTCGCGACGTCGGTGAACAGACCGGTTTCAGAGAGCAAGACCGGCAGGTCCATGCTGCCCGGCGCCGTCTCTTCAATGCGCAGTATCTGCCCGCTCTGGCGAATGATATAGAGCTCGCCATCGGCGTCTTCACCGAAGGAGGTGGGGCCAGCGGTGCTGGCGATCACATCGTTGGCGATGGCCGTCACCGCATTGCCGGTACCCGTGAAGGTCAGCGCCCAGATTGTACCGCTGCCAAAGTCCGTATACAGGTAGCGACCCTGCAGGGACTCATTATCCGTACCGCGATACACGTAGCCGCCGATGATCGCGACGCCATCGCCGCGGCCGTATTCAAACACCGGGAAGGTAAACGCTGACACCGGCAGCGTATTGGCCGAGCCGTCGAAGTTGTTGGTGCCCTCATAAACGCGCCAGCCGTAGTTGCCACCGGCGGTAACCACATCGATTTCCTCGAGCGCTCCCTGGCCGACGTCGCCCAGCCAAAGGTCGCCCGTCTGCCGGTCGAAAGAGAAGCGGAAGGGGTTGCGCAATCCATAGGCCCAGATCTCCTCGCGTACGCCACCGCCGGCACCCACCATCGGGTTGTCGAGCGGTATGTCGTAAGGGTCGGCAGCATTGGCCGGGTGGGGGTCGATACGCACGATGGTGCCGAGCAGGTTGCTGTTGTCCTGGGCGTTGTTTTGCGGGTCGCCACCGCTGCCGCCGTCGCCGAAGGCGATGTAGAGCAGGTCATCGGACCCAAAGGCCAGCATGCCGCCGTTGTGGTTTGAGAAAGGCTGGCTAACCTCAAGCAAGACTTTTTCGCTGGCCAGCGAGGCCTGGTCGGTCATCGCGTCCCAGGTGAAGCGCGAAATGCGTGAACGCCGTGGCCCGGTCACCGAGTAGTGCACGTAGATATAGCGGTTGCTGGTAAAGTCCGGGTCAAAGGCCAGGCCCAGCAAGCCCTCCTCAAAGCCGCTGCCGATGAATGGACTGAGATTGAGGACAAGATTGCTGGTCGTGGCCGCTGCGTTGAGGTCAAAGACGCGCAGAAAGCCGCTTTGCTGGACCACAGCCAGCCGAGACTCGCCCGGAACCTGGGCCAGGAACAGGGCGCTGCTGAAGTTGAGGCCGGGAAAGGCGTTGACCAACTGGTAGCTACCCAGCGTACCCGCGCTGCTAAAGGGCAGGTTCAGCGCAGCAAGCGCTGCGCGGCTGGCAAGGCCAAAGCCGCCGCTATTGGTGTTATCGCCAGAGCCTCCGCCCGAGCCACCGCCGCAACCGGCAAGGAGTGCAACGAGTACGAGCGACAACAGCACTGTCGTTCGTCGGCGCATCCCTACATGCCTATGGTAAACCCGCCATCGACGGGCAGCGTCTGGCCGGTCACCCACGATGCGGCCGGCGAGGTCAGGAACAGCACGGCGGCAGCGATATCATCCGGTGAGCCCGGCCGCTTGATGCCCTGTCGGTTGAGGGTCTCGGCCAGCATGTCTTCCATGTGATCGATCACAAACGAGGTCAGGTTCGATCGCGTGAGGCCGGCAGCCACCGCGTTGGCGCGTATACCCTGTTCACCCCAGCTCACGGCCAGGGTTTTCATCAACTGCACGAGGCCGGCTTTGGCGGGCCCATAGGCAGAGGCAAGGTCCAGCCCGAAGTAGGATGTCATCGACGCGATGCCAATCACACTGGCCCCGCCGGGAAAGTCACTGGCGGCCAGCAGCTCCTTGCAGGCGCGACTGAGATGAAACACGCTGCCCAGGTTGATGGCGATCGAATTGTCGAAGCCGTCGTGTTCCCATTCGTCGGCCTGGGTGCCGCCGGCGTTATTGACGAGAATATCGAGTTTGCTGAGCTTGCCTGCCAGTGCAATCAGTTGCTCGCGATCGCCAACATCAAGACTGTAGTACTGCATACCGGCGATGTCGGTGTCGTAGTCATCGGCACTGGCCTTGCGCCCGGTGATGATGACTTCGGCCCCGGCATCACGGTAGGCCTGCGCGCAGGCCAGTCCAATGCCGTTGGAGCCGCCGGTTACCAGGACGGTAGCGCCGCTGTAATCAAAGGAAATACGATCAAACATGGTGACCTCGATGTGCTGCCGTGCGGAAGCGCACGTGCTCAGGATAGTAATGCCGGGGTGAGCATTGTCAATGACGCGCTGCTATGCACCGGCGGGTTTGAACATGGGCAGCCAGGACTGGCCGCGCGATACAAAACATACCTGCAGGCGTTGCCCAACGGTCAGTGCGTCGATGTCGCAGTCGATGAGGTTGCTGAGCATATGCCAGCCCTCATCGAGCGCCACGATTGCAGCGACGTAGGGCACCTCGAACTCGGGGCGTTGTGGCCGGTGGACGACGGTAAAACTGTACAGCGAGCCCTGCCCGGAGCTGGTGACCCAGGCCAGGCGCTGCGACTGGCACTGTGAGCACAGCGGCTGGGGCGGAAACTCATAGTGGCCACAGTCATCGCAGCGCTGCACGCGCAGCTCGCCCTCAGCGCAACCCTGCCAGTGTTCTGCAGAGAGTGCCGACGGCCGTGGCTCCGGCAGGCCATGCAGGGCGCTGGGGTTGGGTTCATCATAGGTTGCCATTGCTGTCAGCTCCCGGCTCAGGCGGCTTGCTCGAGGCCAAGCAGCATAACGTCGCTGAACAGCGCGCCCGAGCCGCCGTTACTGGCCAGTGCGACTTGCGCATGCTCAACGTTTAACGCTGCGGGCACGTCGCCAATCAATTGTTCATGGGCGGCGATCACCTTTTGCAGCATTTGCACGGTGCCAGCGTGGCCAAAGGCCAACAGGCCGCCATTGGTTGAGACGGGCAGGCGGCCATCGATCGCGGTATTGCCATCGAGTACAAATGTCGCAGCCTCGCCGGGTTCGCAAAACCCAAAACACTCCAGCTGCCGGAGGATCTCGAAAGAGAAGGGGTCGTAAAATTCGGCGACGTCGACATCTGCCGGGCTCAGTCCCGCCTGCTCAAAACTGCGCTGCGCTGCGCGTGCACCGACCTGGCCATAGACATCCCATACCGGTGCTCGCGTATAGGCCAGTCCCTGCCGGTCAGTCCCCGCGCCAAGCAGGTACGTCGGCGTGACCTCAAGCTCACGAGCGAGGTCTGCACGGGTCAACAGCAGTCCACCGCCGCCCTCGCTGGTTATGCAGCAGTCGAGCAGGTTGAAGGGTGTTGCGACCGGGCGCGATGCCAGCACATCATCGGCGCTGACCGCGGGCTTGCCAAAGTGTGCCGCCTGTGGATGCTGATGGCCATGATTGCGAATGGTCGCAGCGGCTTCCGCCATCGCGCGCAGGGGCGTATCGTACAGCGCGATATGGCGCTGGGCACTGAGCGCAAATTCTGCGGCCGTATAAAGACCAAAGCACTCCGAGAATTCGTGGGAGGGGCGCGTCCAGGGCGCGGTCGCAGCACCATGCTGGTATTCGCCGCACTGTGCCGAGGCGATCATCACCGTGTCGGCCTGCCCGGTCGCTATGGCGCCAGCCGCTTCGAGTACGGCGGCGATGCCCATGAACTCATTGCCACACCAGCCTGGCCTTGCGCCAAAAAATTGCAGTGCTTCGCGTGGCTTCAGGTTCCAGACCGGCGAGTTGATATTGATGCCATCGATCGCGGTAGCGTCCAGGCCGCTCTTATCGAGCAGCGCCTGGATAATCTCGATCACAAGATCCAGTTCGCTGGTGTTTTCGAGGCGCTTTTGCTGCTGGGTGTTATAGCTGGCAATGATCGCAACGTCGTGCAGGGCGAGGCGGGGCATCAGTACAGCGCCCGGTTAATCCAGAACGCCAGGATCTTCACGAATCTCGCGTCGGGCCATCGCTTCCCATAAAAACGGGAAGCCATTGTCGTCGGTAATGGATACTTTTTTGGCTTCCTCGTCGGGCATGGGCACGCCGCCGCCACCCAGTGCTACCTCGTAGGCCCGTTTACTGCGCCACTCGAGCGTAATTGCCCGTAGATGCGCCTGGCGCAGGTCCTTACCGACGACCAGCGAACCGTGGTTGGCGAGCAGTGCCCATGGCGCATCGGCCAGCGCATCGACCGCAGCCTGCGTGGCATTGTCATCGTCAAAGCGGCCCTCGTACTCGTTATACAGTTTCAGTTCGCCGCTGACGTGAGCGCCGGTTTGATCGTAAATTGGCGGCACCTTGTGCATATTGGCCCAGATGCCGCTCCAGTGCGCGTGGTTGTGAATGACGACGGCCACATCGGGGCGCGCTGCATGCAACTGCAGGTGCAGGCCAATCGCCGGTGTAATGTTCCAGTCGCTATCGATCACTTTGCCGTGTTCATCGAGGGTCACGATATCGCTGGCCGTCACTTCGTCCCAGGCCAGTTCCCAGGGATTACTGAGCGTGTGCCCGTTGTCGAGCCGCAGTGTGATATGGCCGGCGATATGCTCGTTCCAGCCTTCCTTGAACAGCATGCGACACATCAGTGCTACCTGGGCTTTCTTGCTCAGCGCCGGTAGCAACGGGCGTTTGCCCGGGTTGGGGGCAACAAATTTCACCATCTCTTCATTGAGGCCTTCGAAGCGTTTCATGCAGTCCAGTTCTCGCGGTCAGTGGGGTTTATGTAAACAGCGCCCAATTTTATCCGTTTTGGCGGTCTGCGGATTTACTGTCACGTCAGGCGAGGCGGAGCATTTAGTAAGCAAGCATTGACCAATAGTCAATTAGTGTTTACTATTTTGGGATGGTTGATAAAAGCAGGCGACAGAACGGCGGCAAGACGGCAGAGGCAGAGCGCCTGTCGGCCGAGCTGTGGGCCCGGTATAGCGATAACTTTGCCAGGCATATCATAGCCTTATCGACGTTTTCTCAATCTCGTATCATGCAGATTCTGAGTGAAGAAAAGGCCTACGATGGGCTACGCCTGAGCTTTGAACCCTATATTGGCTATCTGACGAATGCGAGCCAGCCCGGCGGTGTCGACATCGAGGATGGCGCACTGCGCCCCAGCAGTGTCGCCGAGCACCTGGGCATCAGTCGCCAGGTTTGTAACCAGACTCTCAACCAGTTGGAGCAGCATGGCTATATCCGCCGCAAGCCCGACCCGCTCGACGGCAGGGCAAAACTGGTCAGCCTCACGGCAAAGGGCCGTCGCCTCGCGATAGATGGCCAACAGGCTTTGGTGTCGGTCACGCAGGAACTGCGCGCCGCCTTCGCGCGGGAGAGCGAATCGCCTGATGATGCCCTGCATGATTTTTCGGGCTGCCTGCAGCAGGTTGCACAGGTACTGGCGCTCTACGATGATGCCGCCTCCGTTGCCCGCTGGAATACCGAGCAGGTGATCGGTGCGGTCCTGCCGCGGCTTAGCCAGCACATCAACAAGAGCCTGATGTCGCACAACTATGACTGCGGTCACCAGGGGCTGACGCTGGCGCACGGCCAGGTGCTGAACCTGATTGGCCCGCAGGGCGGTAGGGTGCAGACCATTGCCGAACTGCAGGGCGTTAGCAAGCAGGCGATCAGTGCGATTGCGCAGGACCTGGAGCAGCTGGGGTATTTGCGGCGCGAGGCAAGCGGTGACTCTCGCAGCCGATTACTGCAATTTACCGCGCAGGGCGTTGCCCTCATTCGTGATGCGATCGAGGGCATTGACTTGCTCGAGAGCGCCCTGATCGAAGGGCTGGCGCAGCACTCGATTGCCCAGGCAGAACAGTGGCTGCAGCGCTTCAAGGCGCTTTCGTTCAGCGCCTATTCCGGCCTTGCGCTGGAGCGCGATGTGTTTACCACAGCGCTTGATCGTGAACCCGACCTGCAGCAGCTGGCGGAGCAACTTACCCGGCAGCTGGGTGAGCAGGGCGCCTCGGCGCTGGCCAAACTGTTGCCGGCCGAAGCCTGAATTGACAACAAGAGACCAACGACATGATTGACTGGCTTATCGAACACTATCACTGGCAGGCTATGCTGGTTCACCTGCTGGGCCTGGTTGTGCTCACCAAGATCACCTGGCGCATCGCCTTCTCGGTACCTGCGATTCGCGACATGCGTGCCTGGAATGCGCGTGAGGACAAGCCGAAAAAGGCCATCCCGAAATACCGGCCGATCATCAAGGCCAATGCCAAAGTCGGGCTCTACCTGCACCTGGTGTTTTTCCTGTTGATGGTGCCGTTCGTTATCACCTTTGAGGCCCAGCCCTGGTGGAAGTACCTGACCGACGCGGCGCTGATTATTCTCGTATACGATTTCCTGTACTACCTGATGCATCGCTTCCTGTTTCACGGCCCGATCCTCAAGCGTGTGCACGGCATGCACCACCAGTGTCGCGATATCTCCTTTATCGATAGCCGCTATGTCCATCCCGTCGAGACCTTCATGGGTTCGGCGCTGTTTTTCGGTGTTGCAGCGGGCCTGCCTGCGCTACTGGGCGACTTCCATGTCGCCAGCTTCATTGCGGCGCAGTTTATCTGGAACAATATCAACCAGATCAATCACACGAAGTTCAATCTCGACTACTTTCCCTACAAGGCTGTCGACTACCTGACCACGATGCACGCCAAACACCACATCGATATGAATCGCGGCAACTACTCGACGCTGTCGCCTCTCTACGACTGGATGTTCGGCACACTGGAGTGATAACGATGATGAGCGAATTCCTGGCCGGCTATGCCTGGCAAACGGCCCTGGTTTACCTGCTGTCGGTTGTGCTGATGGTAAAGATCGGCAAAGCGCTGGCGTTCAAAGTGCCTGCGCTGGAGCGTATGCGCCAGTGGAACAAGGATGAGGACAGGAAGAAACGCGCACTGCCAAAGTACCCGCCGGTAATGAAGTCAAATGCGCGCGTCGGACTGTTTGTGAGCCTGCTGTTGGTGCTGGTGGTTGCGCCCTCGGTGCTCACACTCGAGGCATTGCCCTGGTGGCGCTACCTGGTCGATATCCTGGCGGTGTTGCTGGTCTACGATTTTATCTATTACCTGACGCACCGGTTCCTGTTTCACGGTGAGATTCTGAAGAAAGTCCACGGCCTGCATCACCAGGCCCGCGATATTTCACACATCGATTCGCTCTACGTACACCCGCTTGAGACGTTTATCGGCCTGATGATCTACGTCGTCTCGATTACTTCGGTGAGTCTTGCCTTTGGCGGCCTGCATGCCGTATCGGCGGCAGCGGCTTACGTAATCTGGTCGCAGATTAACGTGATTGTGCACACCAAGTTCAATCTCGACTACTTCCCGTGGAAGACCATCGACTGGATGACCACGCGGCATGGCCACCACCACACCGGGATGCGCAGTGGCTGTAACTTCAGTTCGATCTTCCTGGTGTTCGACTGGATGTTCGGCACGCTCAAATAGCGCGATTAGCGTTTGTCGGGCTGGCGATCGAGGATGCAGTCGGCATTGGGGCCGTCCTGGTCGACGTAGTGAACGAATAGCTGTGACTGGCAGATCACCCGTTCGTCGGCAGGCTCGCGCCAATGCGGCGCGCGCGTGCCGCGGTAGATCATTGCATCGCCTGGCTCGAGCACCACTTCATGCGCCTTGCCCTGGCTGTCTTCTATCCACAGTGGCCAGCTGTAATCGCCTTCGTAACCGAGGTTGAGCGACGCTGAAATCTCACAGGCCGCCCGGTCAATGTGTTTTTTCAGGTAGGAGCTCGAGTTGTAAACCCGAAAAAAATTGTAGGTCGGGTAGAGCTTGTGGCCACTGGCCGCCTCGATCGCAGGGAGCAGGCGAATCTGCAGTTTCCACATTTCTGTGTCGTTGCTGACCGAGGGGGCACCGGGTGTCTGCGGGTCATCGAGGATGCCGTTGTGCTGGACTGAGCGGCTGTAGTCAAACAGCCCGTCGACATCGATGATGTTACGCACCACTTTGAAGTCGCCCATCGGCCGGTTTTTAGAGAACAGTTTCATCGCAGGTTTTTC
Source organism: Pseudomonadales bacterium (assembly GCA_965216795.1). Classification (GTDB taxonomy): domain Bacteria; phylum Pseudomonadota; class Gammaproteobacteria; order Pseudomonadales; family UBA7434; genus UBA7434. The sequence continues at coordinate 428,000 of OZ244196.1, forward strand.
CGCCTCGCAGGCTCTCAGTTTAGCGCAGTACCCGGGCAGTGCTCCAATGGGTGCGCCTCGGCCAGCTCCCGGGCCCAGGCCAGGCCCTGTTCGATCTCGCGGCCGAAGCGCTGTCTGGCCGCGGCCAGGGAGGCCTCATGGTCTGCCAGTGAAAAAGCCCGGCCTTCCTTGGAGTGGCGGGTAAAGATCGGGCCCTGCACGATCTCATTTGCCGCTTTGGTCTCAAGCGTCGTACCCAGATGGGCGGCCGAGCGCTGCAGGCAGCCGGAGGGGTCGGCGAAAAACTGCCGACTGTCGAGCGTCCGCATCTGATTCGTGGTGGCAAAACCATTGGCCTCGTGCCAGTACATGAGGTACAGCCAGTGCAGGGCAGCGCACTGGGCATCAGAGAGGCTGCGGGGGTCAACATTTTGCAGTGCCGGTAGGGAGCGCATCTCGATGAACTGGCCCTGGACGCGAGCGCGGGCGGTTTCACGGCGCGCGGGATACTTAAGGCAGGCGGTGAGGTAGTCCTCGAGTGAACCATACAGGAAGATAGCCCGGCTGTCGGGGTTGCCCGCCAGCACGTCGCGAATAATGAAATTGGATGCGGGCCATTCCTTGACGACTGCCGTGTCTCCTGCGGCAAAGGTCTTGCGACTGTAAAACAGCGCAAGTTTTAGCAGTGCAGACCACTGTTCATCACTGATATCGAGTTGGCCGACCAGCTTCATGCGCCGCGCATTGGCAAGGTCTGCGTAGACATGCGGTTCGTTGTAGACAAACAGGCCTGCTGTAGCGTTGAGCGATTTCGCGTACAGCGTGGAGCCACAGAAATCGGTCATCCAGACGAAGTGCGTCGGCACGGGTAAGGGCGCTTCGAGAATATGTTGCTGGCCCAGCAACGCGTCGAGCGCGATGGGCATTGCCTGGCCCTGGGCGGCATGCTGGCACAGGTCGTTCAACTGGGCTGCCTCGGCGCGGTAAAAGACCGCGACCCGGTTGCCAAAGTCGATGCTGTGCAGATATAGGCTGGCATCTTCTGCCAGTGCTTCGGGGCTGATACGCATGGCGCCATCTTAACACGGGCGCTTTCCCGGTCGTTACAGTGAGCCATGCGAACTGGGTGGCTGTACCCGGGCGTGCATTTGCCACTCCCGTGGCGACCTGTTCCATGCGAAAATACGCGCTGGCTGCACGTTCGGGGCAGCGAAGTATTGAGCCATAAGGTATGACTGCAGCACTCGAAATCCAGGGACTTCACAAAACCTACGCCAATGGCTTCTCGGCGCTGAAGGGCATTGACCTGCGCGTAGAGGCCGGCGATTTTTACGCCTTGCTCGGCCCCAATGGTGCCGGCAAATCCACGACGATCGGGATTATCTGCTCGTTGGTGAGCAAGTCTGCCGGCAGCGTGAAGATTTTTGGCCACGATATCGAAACGCATTTCACCGAGGCCAAGCAGTGCATCGGCGTGGTCCCGCAGGAATTCAATTTCAACCACTTTGAAAAGGTCTTCGATATCGTCGTGACCCAGGGCGGTTACTACGGGCTGAGCCGGAGCCTGGCTAAGGAGCGGGCCGAGAAGTATCTTCGCCAGCTCGACTTGTGGCAGTTCAAGGATAGTACCGCGCGCACGTTGTCCGGTGGCATGAAGCGGCGGCTAATGATCGCCCGGGCGCTGGTGCACGAGCCCCGGCTGCTGATTCTCGATGAGCCTACCGCAGGTGTCGATATCGAGCTGCGACGCTCGATGTGGGATTTTCTGCGCAGTGTCAACGAAGGCGGGACAACCATTATCCTGACCACCCACTACCTCGAGGAAGCAGAGAGCCTGTGCCGGAACATCGCGATTATCGACAAAGGTTCTATCGTCGAAGACAGCAGCATGCGCGCGCTGTTGCAGAAGCTGGCGCGTGAGGTGTTTATCTTTGACACCGTCGAACAGGTGGATGCCGCGCAGCTCAGGCTTGAGGGCTACACCGCACGCGTGCTTGATGAGCACAGCTTCGAGGTCGAAGTCGAGCAGCAGCAGTCGCTGAACGACGTATTCGCACAGATCCAGGGCCTGGGTATCACGATCAGCAGCATGCGCAACAAGGCCAACCGGCTCGAGGAGATGTTCGTCTCGCTGCTGAATGAAACCTCCTCTGCAGAAGAAAAACCCGGAGACGCAGCATGAACTGGCAGGGGCAGTGGGAGGCGTTCAAGACGATTGTCATTCGCGAGATTCGTCGGTTCATGCGTATCTGGGTCCAGACCCTGGTGCCGCCAGCCATCACCATCGCGCTGTATTTTGTCATTTTCGGTAACCTGATTGGCTCGCGTATCGGCCAGATGGGCGGCTACGACTACATGCAGTTTGTCGTACCCGGCCTGATCATGATGGCGATTATCCAGAATGCCTATGCGAACGTGGTCTCATCGTTTTTTGGCACCAAGTACCAGCGCAATATCGAGGAGATGCTGGTTTCACCGGTGATGGAGATCGTGATCCTGACCGGCTTTGTCGTCGGTGGTATCGCCCGCGGTCTCGCGGTGGGCGCAATTGTCACGGTGCTGGCGCTGTTTTTTACCGATTTGCAGGTGCATAACTGGTGGATCACACTGTCGATGGTGATGCTCACCGCTATCGTGTTTTCGCTGGCCGGTTTCATCAACGCTGTATTTGCCGAGAACTTCGACGATATATCGATCATCCCCACCTTCGTGCTAACGCCCATGATCTATCTGGGGGGAGTGTTTTACTCGGTCGATTTGTTGCCCGAGTTCTGGGCCAACGTATCGCTGCTCAACCCGATTCTCTACATGGTGAATGGCTTCCGCTACGGCATTCTCGGGGTCAGTGATATCAGCTTGCCCTTTGCCTATGGCATGCTGCTACTGTTTGTCGTTGCCGGCTTTAGCTATTCCATGTACCTGCTGACGCGGGCCGAGCGGCTGCGAAGCTGATTGTCCGTGAGCGAGTCGGTCTCGGGAGGGTATGCGTCAGGCTCAGCGCTGGGGCAGTCGACTGACTATGGCCAGGACTATGACCCCGGGTTATTGCAGCCCATCAGTCGCGAGGCCTATCGGGCCCAGCTCGAGCAGCCGTTACCCGCCGGCAGCTACAGCGGCATCGACCGCTGGCACTGTTACGAGGCGAGTTGGCTCAATGCCAGCGGTGTCCCGCAGGTGGCGCTGGGCGAGCTGACTATTCCCGCCGACTCACTCTGCATCGTAGAGTCCAAGTCGCTCAAGCTCTACCTGAACAGCCTCAATCGCTGCGCCTTTGATGAGCCGCAGGCCTATATCGAGCGCGTTCGCGCCGATCTTGCCAGCCGCACGGGCAGCGAGCAGCTGCAGTTCTCCCTGCTAGCGCAGCGTCCCGCTGCGCAACCGCAGCTGGGCTGGCTGTGCCTGGATGATCTCGATGTCCACTGCAGCGAATACCAACGCAATGCCGGTTTGCTGCGCCCGGTCGATGGCGAGGTCGATGATGCGCTGCTCTACAGTGATCTCTTGCGCAGCAATTGCCCGGTCACTGGCCAGCCCGACTGGGGCAGTGTGATCATTCGCTACAGTGGCCAGCAGCTGGACCCGGGCTCCGTATTGCAGTACATCGTCAGCCTGCGCGAGCACAATGGCTTCCATGAGCACTGTGTCGAGCAGATCTTTACCGACCTGTGGCAGGCGGCAGGCCTGCGCGAGCTGCTGGTGCAAGCAAACTACACGCGTCGGGGCGGGATCGATATCTGCCCGGCACGCTATACCCCCGGGCTTGAGCCCGTGCCCGGCCTGTCCTGGCGGCAATAAGTCGCATAGGGCCTGGGAAAGCCGCTGGTCTATACTGAGCGGGCAGTGTGTGGTGTATGAGCTGGTTAACGAGTAGGCATCGTGGCACTAACGACTTTCGAGCTTTTATTGGCAAGCGGCTTCTGGGTGATTTTGCTCGCCGGCATCGCGCTGTTCGCGTTTGTAGCGATTCGGGCCAACAGGCAGGTTCGCGACCTCGAGCAGATCGTTGAAACCCAGCGCACCCATATCCAGCGCCTGAGCCAGGGGCAGGCGGGTGAGGGTGCAGATGCGCCCGTTGATAGCGACCTCCTCGAGCAGCTGCAGGGTGAAATCGTCCTGCTGCAGGCAGCCCGGGCAAACGGCGAAAAGGAAATCGAGCGTTTGCAGCAGGCGTTAGCTGACGCCGCGGATGCGACCCCGGCGGAGCCCGCCCCAACGAATAATGACGACCTGGCCACCGAACTGGCCAGTGCCCGCGAGCAAGTGGCAGAGCAGGGCGCTGAACTGGCGCGACTGAAAGAAAGCACGCTCAATGCCAGCGAACTGGAACAGACGCTGCTCGATGAGCAGGCCCTGGCCAAAGCGCTGCGCCAGGAAAACGAAATTCTCGAACGCCAACTGCAGGCGGTCACCGAGGCTGCAGAGCTGGGTGATGTCGCCACCATGCGTGAGATGCTGGTCAATTTCACCGAAGAGAGCCGGGAACTGCTCGAGGCGATCGGCGCGCTGGAGGATGAAAACGCGGAGCTTCGGCAAAGCCTTGATGACACCCAGTCAAGCAGTCGCGGAACGACCGGCGCAGTGGTCGGGCTCAAGCGCAAGCTGGCGCTGGCAGAGGATGAGATCGCCGCGCTGCAGGCCGAGTGCGCTGCGCTGCGCAAGGCCAGCGGCTGAGGGCTTTACAGGGTGCGGTGAAGGCGCTAGAGTGCCGCGCCCATGCAGATAGATTAGCGCGCGCAGCGTTCGCTGCCGTGTCATTCCCAGGTTACGGTGAGGTGTCTGAGTGGTCGAAAGAGCACGCCTGGAAAGTGTGTAACGGGCAACCGTTCGAGGGTTCAAATCCCTCCCTCACCGCCATATTACTCAAATACTCAAGTCGTGCAGGTTGTAATCCCTGATCGCCTCGCGAGCCTGCTCATCCCATACGTAAGACTTACCCGTGTCGACAAACGGCTTGTAGCGATAGGGCGCTTCGTCGGGGTAGCGCTGCCTGCGCGCATCGATGGCCCAACCGATAACTGCTGAACGCTTCTCAATGAGTGCTTCGTCGTAAACTTCTGCCTGGCTATGCATGCCAGAGCCCATCACGCCCAGCACCGAAGAGCGGCGATGAAAACCGAAGTTAATCGTCAGCCTGGGCTCGAAGCCAGAATTGGCAAACGAGCCGTGCAGCAGCTGTCGATTGCAGATTACGACGTCACCGGGGTTGCAGACAATCGGCACCATGCCGTCGATGCGCTCGCTGCCCGACTGGTCGATGAGTGTTTGCACATCGATGCGGCCGGTCTTGTGACTGCCCGGCAGTACCCACACGCCATTGACGGCCGTGCTGCCGTAGACCTGCGCCATAAAGTTAAAGCCGTGAATGCCCTCGTCAAAGTCTGCACTGTCCCAGTGCGTATCGCCGTCCTGGTGCCAGGACACAGCGGCACCGACGCCCGGGTCCTTGATAAACAGCACTTCGTTAAAAGGCGCGAAGTCTTCACCATTGACCGCCGCTGCAACGCGCAGCAGGTCCGGGTGGCCGTAGATGCGCAGGCAAGCCTCAGAGAACTGCAGCGAGCCGACCAGGATAAACGGCACGTCAGCGGGGGCGGGGACGCTGGCTTCGGGTTCGTACATCTTGACCTGGTGACGCCCATTGAGCAGCTCGGTACCACCGAAAGGATCGGCCAGGGGCTTTGCCCAGAGTAGCCCGAGCCCGGCGATATCCGCATCCAGGGCGGGCTGCCCGTCTTTGGTCAGCTTTGAGCCGGGTGCTGAGGGAAAGCGTGCGCGCATCGCCGCGATATCCGATTGAATATCGTCAAGCTCATCTGCGCCAATGGTATTTTCAAAAATGTAAAAGCCGTAGCGGGAGTAGGCATCGAGAATTGCGCGGTCCAGCTGGCCGCGCTCATCGAAACGGATGGGGCCGCGATTGGGCAGCGCGATGGCCTGGCTTTGGCCGCTGAGCAGGTAACTGCGCATGGCATCTGCCTGGTCGCCGTAATGCCGGGCACAGGCGTCGATCGATTCGCTGATATCGGTGAGCATGATGACTCGCTACTCTTCGTCAGTGGGCCAGCTGGCGCTGCAGTGCCCAAGCTATTGAAACCCGGTGCAAAAAGCAAGTCCGTCTCGCGATGCGATGCTGCGGCTGACAGCCGGCCCCGGCTTTGCTAGTCTGGTCACCCGAATCATTGTTGCGGAGCGCTATTGTGCGATCCTCCAGGGCACGGTTTTTTTCTTTCTGTGGCAGCCTGCTGATGCTGCCGGCCTCGTTTGCACTGGCCGTGCCTGCGCTGATCGTCAACCACAGTTTTGAAGACGACGTCGTCGCGAGCCCTACCGATATCGCCAACGGCGTGCCCAACGGCTGGAGCGCCTATGAAGCGGCGCCGATGGGCGGCGAGTTCTACGGTTCACTGCACGCTGCGCCCGACAACTATCCCGCAGGCGCGCCAGAGGGTAACAACGTTGCCGTCTGCTTCCAGTACGCCAACAATGCCAGCGATATCGCCTTTGGCATCGAGCAGCTGTTGGTCGAGACGCTGGATGCCAGCATGCGCTACAGCCTGACTGTCGACGTCGGCAATATCGCCAGCGGCTTCAATGACCTGCCGGGAACACCCGGCAACCCGGGCGATGATACCTTTTTCGATATCGACGGCTATAACGGTTACCAGCTTGCGCTGTTGGTTGATGTCGGTGGTAGTTACGAGTTGCTGGCGGCCGACAACGATACACGGCCCATGGCCGATGGTGTGTTTGAAACCCGCACGGTGGTGTTTGATGGCGTCGATGCGGCGCCACACCAGCTGGGCCAGCCGCTGGTTATCCGGCTGCTGACACTCAATCGGGTTGACCCTGCCGAAGTGGGCTCAGACCGTGAGACCAACTTCGACAACGTGCGCCTCGATGTTTCGCCATCGCCGCAGACCGTTCCACTTCCGGTAGGCAGCCTGGCGTCACTCGCGCTGCTGTTGACCGCAATCGCCATTTACCGCGCTCGCTCACATATTCATCCTGCCTGACATATTTTCCCTCTAGTCGGTGACAGCGAAGTTCGTGTCGATTCACTACCGTTTACTCAATGCCAGCCAGGCCACGCCGTTCGCGGAAGGTATCCGGCGCGTCTATGGCGACAGTTATCCGCTCCCCGAGATGTATGACGCCGGTTACGTAGAATCACAGCTGCGTGCCGGTAGCCTGTATGTTGCCGTCGCCAGCAATGACCTGGGCGAAGTGGTAGGTACCTCGGGCGCAGTCGTAGAAACGCCTGGCGATCGCAGCGTCGACAGTATCGCGACGATGGTTGACGATCGCTACCGCGGGCAGAAAGTCATGAGTGGCATGGGCAGGGCGATCTACGAGGTGCATAACCAGCGCGACATGGTCGGCACCCACCTCTATGCGCTAGCCTTTCACGATATCGTCCAGCGGCAGTCGATCGGTGCCGGTGCGGTCACAACAGGCGTGCTACCGGCCTGGTTTGGCCGCCACGCGAACGTGACCGGATACCAGTACCCCGATGTCCGTCGCGGCGCGGTGAGCCTGTACATGCCGATCGTGGAAGCCCCTCTGCGGCGCGTTTACCTGCCGGGTAGCTACGCCGAGACGCTGCATGCGATCTACAGTGAGGTGCCCGTGCCACGCGACTTCGGCCAGCCATTACCGTCGACAGCACCCGCTGAGAAGGGACGTTACACCGCGCTCGAGCAGGCGGGCAACCAGCAGTGCCGAATTATTGTTCACGAGGCCGGGGCAGACCTTCCCGCGTTGTTACTGAAACACCGCAGCGCCTGTGATCAACGAGCCTGCGAGGTAATCTACGTCGAACTGCCGCTGGGTGATGCGTCGATAGAATACGCTGTGGCCTGTGCCCGGGATGCGGGCTTTTTCTATGGCAACCTGCTCATCGAACGTCGCAATACCGACTTCCTGCGACTGCAGTACTACCCCGAATCGCTGGCAGCCCCCGATGCGATGGCGCTCCATGGCGAGCGTACCCTGGCGCTCAGTGACTTTGTGCAGGCCGATCGCAAGTCAGTCGAGTAGTGCGGTGCACCGCTGAGTTAAAACGTTTATGATGCGCTTCGCAAACTAATATCCGGAGCTAACCATGAATAAAATCGTCCTGATCATTCTCGCCATCATCCTGCCACCCGTGGCCGTGTTCCTGAAAAACGGCGCCGGCAAAGACCTGGTTATCAACATCATCCTGACCTTGCTCGGCTTTCTCCCGGGCATCTTGCATGCGCTATGGGTGATTACGCGGTAGCGCTGTGAAAAAAGCGTTTTATTGGGTGGAAATCGCTCAATAAACAGTCTGTATAGCCGTCGGCTGCGTGCTCTTGCGTGCGCGGCTGGCTATACTTATGGAAGACCCAGACATTCTCAGGATCAGAGCGATGTTCAAATCTTCGGCAGCCCAGGATAATTCGGCATTGCGTTTCGCCAACTGCGATTCGGTCGATATCAGCTCCCACCATAAAGACTCGCAGATCGGCCTGGTCATTACCGATCTCAAGGGCGAGTTCATCACCGTCAACCAGCCCTTCGCCGAAATGCTTGGCTATAAGCCTGATGAGTTGATTGGCAAAACCATACGTGATGTCACCAGCCCCAGCAGTTATGCCGAGTCCTTCGATGCCATCAGTGTTGTTCTCTCGAGTGGCGGGCCAGTGCGTATTGAAAAGCGCTACCAGCATCGCGATGGCGGAGAGGTGCGCGGTGAAGCCCATATCAACGGGCTACTGAGTCCAGATGGCTCTACGGGCTACATGTGCACGATCGTCGAAAACCTCTCAAAGATCTATGCAGGCCTGGAGCCTGAATAAGGTCACCAGACAGCACTAAAGCGACGCTTCATCGCCGGTCAGTCCAAATGCTGGCCAGGCGCCAGCAATGTAGGTTTGGCAGTTGCCGTAGCCTGTGCCTCCGCCCACCGGATCCTCAACCCTGATCATACAGTCCCGAAACTGTGTGTAGCGCTCGATCACAGCCGGATCGGCGTTGTTGCTGACATAGTCACTGTCAACGTGCAGCTCACCCCGCCAGCTACCGTGGTAGGCGCCATCGCCGCCGTGGTAATGCCCGGCGCCGAGGTAAAAGCCCGTCTCGGAGAGTTTGCTGAAACGCAGGGGGCGCTCGCTGCCATCGGCCATCTGCAAGAGGAATTCGCCGGACTGCAGGCGCCTGGTTGCGCTGTCGAACTGCAGCGACGGTTGCATGCCCAGCAGCGCCTCGGTAGTCCCGGTTTGGTCTTCAAAACCACCCTGGACCACTTCATGGTGAAACCCGGGGCCCGAAAAATGCAGGAAGTAGTGGTGAAAGGCATACCGCTCGCCATTGTCGCGTTCAAAGCAGATCGGGTTCCAGATGGCCAGTGCCTTCGGGATGTGCTGCTGGTAGTCGGGCTCCACGTCGGTCGGCGGCAGACCGACAGAAGGGCGGATGCCCCAGGACTTGTCGCGCGTTGCAACCCAGCTGTCGGTGTCGATGATGGTGCGTTCACCATCGATCTCGAGCCAGCCGTGACAGACGCCGGTCTGGTGGTAGCGGATCTGGTCGGTTGCCTTGCGAAAGCCATGTACATCGCGGCGATCTTCACGCTGTTCGACAATACAGGCGGCGACAGCGGTGAACACGATGTCAAAGGCAATCGGCTGTTCGTCATTGGCGTGCAGTGACACCCTTATCGCGTTGAGTGGCTCGAGTATTTCGTACTCGATGGGGCCGACGTTGACGGTATCCGGGTCGGTGTGCAGCGCGCGCGAACCGCGGACTGTCCATTGTTCCGTCCCTCGACAGATACCCGCGTAGGCGTCGACAACATTGCGATTGGTGTACTTGCCAAAGCCGAAGCCGATTTGCAGGCTGCCATCTTTCGCAGCAGCCATGCCGCAGACTTTTTCAGCCCATGCGGGGTCACTGCTGCCCACGCTGGCAAAGGTCTCGACGGCCTGGTGGTTAAACCCTTCATCGGCGGCCAGTAGTGGCCCTATTGATCCTGACATGTCCTGCCTCGTGTTGTTAATGGTGTGTTGCTGGTGCTGTCCCGCGATGCCTGGTGTGCCTCGGAGATTGCGTCTGGTAATCAGAGACCCGCGATACTACCGAAATGGCACAATCGGGTTTCATGTTGGCTGCGGATCTGCTCAAATACCGATTGAATAGCCAATGTTTGCGTCGCGAGCTTAACCGCCGCAAGCCGTGCCGTGCTATTACACTTCATTCAAGCGGAGAGTCGGGAATCAACGACCAGAGCAGGGCGCAAGCCAGAAAAGCAAGGCCGGTCTCACCGCTGCAGGCATCGATGATAGTCGCCGTGGGCGTGCTGCTCTTTAATGGCGTGCTGCCCGGCCCGCCGACGCCCGCCGATTACACCGTCGACTGCCAGGGAATGATTGAACGCGAGTGGTGGCAGCCGCAGGGCGATAATACGGTCAGCTCGCCCGTCAGTCGCTTCGCGCCACACCAGCAGTTGCAAACCGAGCTCGACAGCCTGGGGCCAGGGCCTACACCCCAGGTTTTCCGCAGCGTTGCGTTCAACCTCGCACCCCGGGGCGGGCTGCTGATACAGAATTGCCAGGCACTCTATACCGATGAGTCGGCGCGGCTGGGCGCGGACTACGTCGAGATGCCGGCGCACTGTTTTTTCTCGCCGCAGTCCATTGAGCAGTCGCTGCAGCAGCGCCCCGTCAGTACTGTCAGTTTGCGCAGCCCGTTGCGCAATTACTGCGTATTTGCCGGCGCCGACCTGGCCCGGCCAGACAAGGTCTTCCGGATTGTTGACCTGCAGTGTAAAACCCACCGGGAGGAGCGCAGCAGCCGGACGCTGGTCAATGACAGTTGCATGGCCCGGCTTGACCAGGCAGTGCCGGAGTCGGTACGCAACTCACCGCTGCGCTGGTGGCGCCCCGACCCGCTGTTGCCGGCCAGTGCGGCCCAGCAGCTCAAGGCCTTGCTGCAGATCGACCAGACTCCACTCAGTTGCAATATCAACTCGGGCAATATCGAGGGCCAGCGCGATATCTACCTGGTTAGCCACTCTATCGATGCGCCCAGCCGGGGGCGTCATCGCACCCGGGCGTTTGGGCGAGCGATATACCAGCACGCGCTGGAGGGGGTGATCATGCGGCCCGGGCTTATGCCCAATACGATCGATACGCGATCCGGCGATTCAGGGGGCGCGGTTTATACCCTGGTCGACGGTGAAAAGTGGCTACTCGGAATGCAGGTTGCCGTGAACAACGGTTACACCCGCCACCTGGGAGACGATCAACGGCAAAGCTGGGCCTACCTGCAAAACTACAATATCGCCGTAAACCCGCACATCGCACCCGATGCCGTCCCGGGCTACCCCTATCGCTACGCTTCAGGCTCCAGGCAGCCGGTTACAGAATAGCGAGCAGCTCAATCTCGAATACCAGTGCCTGGTAGGGGCCAATCGCGCCGCCGGCGCCCTGCGGCCCGTAGGCCAGCTGGTGGGGGATGTACAGCTTCCACTTTGCGCCCACGGGCATCATCTGCAGCGCCTCGGTCCAGCCGGCAATCACTCCGCCCACGGGGAACTCGGTGGGTTCACCGCGCGAGTAGGAGCTGTCGAACTCTGTTCCGTCGATCAGCGTGCCCCGGTAGTGGGTGCGCACAGTGCTGCTGGCGTTTGGCCGGTCGCCGCTGCCAGGCTCGATCACTTCGTACTGCAGGCCTGAATCCGTCACCTGCACCTCGGCGCGCTCGCTGTTTTTGGCGAGGAAGTCTTCGCCGGCCTGCGCATACTGGGCCTGGTCGGCCTGCTGCTGTGCTTCGCGTTGCTGTTCAAGCTCGGCCAGTGCCGCATTGATCAGGTCGACCTCAACCCGTGGTGCCACCCCGTCAAAGCCATCGCCAAACCCGGCAAGGGCGGCATCGCGCGGCGCAGCGCCGTGAATGGCCCGCAGTCGCTGGCCAAGTTGTATGCCTATGCCATAGGCGGCGCGCGCCGCATTATCGTCGAGCTTGGTATCTGTCATTGTCATTTCCCGTGTTCACAGTCGGTACCTCCGGCCATGCCGGAGGCGGGCGACTGAATGTGGTAGGTCAGGCCGATACGGCCAGGCGATCGGACTTCTTGATGTCGATCAGTATACCGGCCAGATGGGCCATGCCGGAAAGTTTTTCAACGTTTTCGTAGCCGTCGCCAGCCAGGTAGTTGGAATTGATGCCCGGGTGTCGCTGTGCGTGTTGCAATCCGTCAGCTTTCTCGTGCCCCCAGCACTGCGGGATCGCGATTGTCCCCGGCATCATTTCATCGCTGATGCGGCAGGGAATATGAATCTCGCCGTAACGGGAGTTGACCTGTACATGCTCGCGGTCATCGACCCCAATGCGTGCGGCATCGACCGGGTTGAGGTAGGCGTAGTTGGTAGCATCCTTGACGAGCACCTCGCAATTCGCCGAGCCGCTATTCATCCGGCGTATTTCGCGTTTGCCAATCAGTTTGAGGCGATCGCGGTTTGCAAACTCCTCGTCGTAGAGCGACTGGGCCCGCGCATTAAAGGTGGCCACGAATTCAGCCGGTGCCAGGTCAATCAGCCCATCCTCGGTCAGCACGCGGTCGGTCCCGACAAAATTGTCGCCCGTATTCTCAGGCAGCAGGAATCCGTCGGGATGCTCCTTGATCATCGTCTTGAGGCTCGGCATTTTGGCCTGCTTGAGCATGCCGTTGATCAGCATCTCGGGCACTTTGATCCAGCCGCCAAACGGGGTGTGCGCCAGCCGGGCGGCGAGCTTCAGGAAACCGCTGAATGGCTTGCTACCCATGATCGTTACACCCAGCTTGTCTGCCAGCCGGGTGTAGATCCACCACTCGTGGCGCACATCGGGCGGTGGGGTCAACACCGGGCCACTGGCGTACAGATAGGGGATGGGTGTACAGGCGGCAAAGGACTGCAGGGCATAGGGCATGCCGCTGCGTTCGAGCCAGGTGGGCGCAGGCAGTATGTAGTGCGCAAGGTTGCCCGTTTCGTTGCGGAACCAGTCGATGCTGACCAGCAACTCCAGTGCTTCAAGTGCGCCTTCGAGTTTGCCGTTTGGGGTGCTGCAGGCGAGCAGGGGGTTGGACGCCTCGACGATCATGGCGCCAACGTCACCGTTCAAAATGTCATCGGCGAGCATGCTGGCTGGCTGTTGCCCGCTAACCGTTGGCAGGTCATCGTTGCGGTGGTAGCCCAGTCGCATCTGCGGGTCGTCCTGGGCGACCTTGGCAAAGTCGATCAGGCCCTCGCCAACGAGATTGCCGCCTACCCGGTCGAGATTGCCGCTGATTGCGGCAATGGCTTCTAGCAACCAGTAGCACAGTGTGCCGCTGCGGCCCTGGTTGACGCCGGTCGCCATATTCAATGCTGCGCAGTTGGCCTGCATATAGCCGTCTACCAGGCTATTAAACGTCGCGACATCGATACCGGTGACGGCGGCCTGTCGCTCAGCGGTCCAGCCGCGGACGGTATCGCGCAGCAACTCGAGGTGCTTCATGCCTCGATCAACCCTGGCCTGGTCCACGCCATTGCGTTCAAACAGCGCGTTGCAAAACGCTGCCAGGAAAAACAGGTCGGTATCGGGGCGAATAAACACATGCTCCCCGGCCAGCGCGGTCTCGACGCGGCGAGGGTTAATGAGTACTAGCCGGCCGCCGCGCTTGCCAATATCGGCCAGCCGCGAATGGGCACGGGGCAGATGGTAGAGCGTGCTGCCCGAGACGACGGGGTTGGCGCCGATTATCAGCATGAAGTCGGTGCGATCGACGTCGGGGTAGGTCAGCCGCATCGGCGATCCATACATATCGCCATTGACCCGGAATTTGTTCATCGTATCGCAGGTACCGGTGCCGTACATGCGATTGGAGCCAAGCCCCTGGAATAGTGCGCCGCGAAATATCGGTGCGACCAGGTTCGCCCCACCAGGTGCGCCGACGAAATGGGCAATCGACTGCGCGCCGCGCCTCTGTTTGATATCACGAATTTTCTCGGCTATTTCATCGATGGCCTGTTGCCAGCTGATTGACTGCCATGTATCGCCGACCCGTTTGAGCGGGCTGGTGACGCGATCGGGGCTATGCTGCACGGCGTCGAAACGGCGCCCCTTGACGCAGATGTGGCCTTTGCTGACCACGTGGTCGGCATTGGCCCGGATATCGGTAATGCGGTTATTGTCGACATCGACCTCAAGGCCGCAGGTGGCCTCGCAGATCACGCAAAAGGTCTTATGTGTTTCGCTCATGCTCAGCGCTCTGGGTCGAAAGTCAGCGGCATTGCCTTGATGCCGTTAATGAAATTTGAACGCAGGTAACGGATATCACCCGCCAGTTTTGGGTTGCGCAACCGCGGCAGGACTTCTTCGAACACCAGCCGCATTTCCATGCGCGCCAGGTGAGTACCCAGGCAGAAGTGCTCGCCAATGCCGAAGGCGCGCTGGTTGTTTTTGACCTCTTCGCGCCGTGGCCGTGTGATGTCGAACACGTGCGGGTCGGCGAACACCAGCTCGTCGTGATTGGCTGAGTGATACATGAGCATCACACGCTGGCCCTTGCGGACGGTTTCGCTGCCGATTTCGACGTCGTCCATCGCGGTTCGCATGAAGCAGTTTACCGCGGTGTTGTAGCGAAGTGTCTCTTCGACGAAGTCGGGTATACGGTCGGGCTCGTCGATTAACAGCCGGAGCTGCTCGGGGTGATCGAGTAGCAAACGCATGCCGTGTGATGTCGCGGTGCGCGTCGTCTCGTTGCCGGCTACCACTAGAATGAGAAAGAAGCTGTTGAACTCATCCTGGGTCAGCGATTCTCCTTCGACGTCGGCGTTAATCAGGCTGGTGACAAGGTTGTTCTCGGGGTTCTTGCTATAAAGCTCGTAGAGTTTGGCGCCATAGAGATAGACATTGGCCGAGGCCATCTGGCCATCTTCGGGTGATGTCGACAGTTCGGGGTCATCACTGCCGATCATGGTGTTGGTCCACTCAAAGAAATCCTGGCGATCTTCAACCGGGATGCCCATCAGCTCGCAAATGGCGATCAGCGGCAGCTCCGCGGCGATATCGTGAACGAACTCGCAGTGGCCCTGGGCGGCGACCTTGTCGACCATGGCGCGGGTGTACTCGCGCAGCCCCGCTTCGTAGCTTTCAATCGCACCGGGGGTGAACATCTTGCGCACGATCCGCCGGTACTTGATGTGCTCTGGCGGATCCATGTTGATGATCATCGTGCGCATCAGTTCAATATCGGCCGCCGAATTGATGAAGCAGGTGCGTTCCGCCGATGAAAATAACGCAGGGTTTTTGGAGATGTAATCGAGCTCGGCATGGCGAGTGACCAGCCAGAATCCACCGCCTTGCGCGCTGGGCTCTTCATGCCATACCAGCGCGCCCTGGGCGCGCAAGTCGGCAAAGGCTGCATGGGGTGCGCCGCCCTGGTAGATCTCGGGGTCAAGCACGTCGATATGGGGGCAGCCGCTCATGGAATTACTCTCTCCTGGTCACGTGTATCCTGGCGAAAACTATGACAGTTGCCCCCGCGGATTTCACGTTACCTTATCGTTATTCCTGATCGTTATTCCTGGCCCCGGGCTGGCGCCCGTTGCATCAGGAATGAGGTTTCCGTTGAGAATATTTTTTCACCGTGCTGGTTGATCAGTTCGCTGCGCGTGGTCACGATACCCCGCTCGGGGTTGGAGCGCGAAACGCGCGTCTCGAGGGTTTCATCGCGCAGGTAGATGGTATCGTCGGCAAATAGCGGCAGCAGCATGCGCATCTTGTCAAAGCCAAGCCCCGCCAGGACCTGCGCATCGCCTGGCACCAGGCCATCCGCCAGCTTGTTACTGAGGGCAAAAATATGCGCCGAGCAGGCGCTGATCCTGCCAAACACCGAGTTGGCTGCCGCTTCATCATCAAGGTGAAACGGCTGCGGGTCCCACTCGCGGGCGAAGGCAATGATCTCCTCGCGACTCACGGTATAGGTCGCTGACTCAAGCACCAGACCGGGCTGGAAAAACTCGAAGTAAAGCAGCGTCGCTGTGTTATCGTCCATAGTTGTCCTATTGATCGAAACGGCGCCGAAACTGGATGCCAACGCTGATATCCGGAGAGCTGCGCGTCACAATGTCTTCGCTGATGTACAGATCGAGTTCGCTGTGTGCATTCAGCGTCACGCTGCCTCCCAGCAGCAGCTGGGCTGCGGTTCCGCCAAGCTGGCGGGTGTCACTGTCGTAAAACGCCGAGTGCACTTCAAGTTGCGCCTTGAGCGCCACAGCAGGCCAGTATTGCCAGCGGAGACCCGCGAACCCGTAGCCAACGACATCTTCGCGGAACGCCGCCAGCGTACCATCGCCCGACATCCATAACAGTCCGCCACTGACGTGCAGGTCAACTTTGGATTGCGGTAACTGCCGATCGTAGCGCAGCGCGGCAGACAGGTCCGTCGAGCCGGAGCCAGCGAGGGCAGATTCGCTGCCGGTTGGCAGTTTGGCGGCCAGTTCCAGCGTCATCGACGTCTCCTGCTCCGCGGCCGCCTGGTCAAACAGCGATTGCCGGTAGTGCAACCTCAGGTCGCCGATACCGTCACTGCTATCTGTGAACAACAGCTCGCGCTTGCCGTCACGCCAGTACTCCATGCGCAGGCCGTTGCGGGGACGGCTGTCGCGATTGCTGTTGGGCAGTGAAAACCAGTCGTGCCAGCGCTCGATAGCGGCGTCCATCATACCGCCACCGTAGTACAGGTAAGGCAGACTAAAGCCCAGCTGGCGGCCCTGGCCAAGCGAGAAATTCATCCGCCATTCGGCGCGCAGCAGCTCGCTGTCGAGCAGGATGATCTCGTCCTCCTGGATTGCGCCGGAAATGGCCAGCTGCAGTCGGTTTGACGACAGGTTCTGGGTGCTGACATTGACCATCTCGAGCGCGACACTCGACGCATTGCCAGCCTGCCTGTGTTGTGCAGACTCGGGCATGGCTAGCCCGTAGATGGCTACCAGCGGATTGCGGTTGCTGCTTAGCAGCTCCGGGTTAGCCGCTGCGCCGGCCATTGCAGGCAAGGCTGCGGCGAGAACAAGCAGGAAGGGAAATCGCACGATAATAACTCGGGTCCAACGCGTCGATACATGCAGCCGGCGATCATACCATGGGTTTTACGCGATGGTTTTTGAATGCCGCCAAAGCATGCGATAATCGATGCGGTTTCCACTTTAGGAGTAGGTGATGGCAGACCAGCTGACCCACCTGAACGCCGCTGGCGAAGCGCATATGGTTGATGTCTCTGCCAAGGATACAACCGGGCGCAGCGCGACAGCGCAGGCCTTTGTACAGCTCGGGCCTGAGGCGACGCAGCAACTGATCGCGGGCAATAACAAGAAGGGCGATGTCCTGGGTGTTGCCCGGATTGCCGGCATCCAGGCCGCCAAGAAGTGCAGCGAGCTGATTCCGCTTTGCCATCCACTGATGCTCAGTGCCGTCGATGTCGAACTTCGGGTCGACGCCGAGCAACACCGGGTAGAGGTCATCGCGCGCTGCAAAATCAGTGCGCAGACGGGCGTCGAGATGGAAGCGCTGACCGCCGCATCGGTCGCCGCATTGACCATTTACGATATGTGCAAAGCGCTCGACAAGGGTATTGAAATCTCCGCAGTCCGCCTGCTCGAGAAAAGCGGTGGCAAGAGCGGTGATTGGCGACGCGAGCGCAGCGCGCGATGATCCGGGTGCTCTTTTTTGCGCGCTTGCGCGAGGTGCTCGACTGCAATGCGCTGTCGGTGGAGTATCGCGCCGGCGAAACCATCGCGCAGTTGGCGGCGCGACTGGCCGAGCAGCACGGTGAGGCCTGGCAGCTACTGCTCGATGATGACACCCGTTGCGCGCTCAACCAGGAGATTGTCGACGATAGCGCTGTACCCAGCGATGGCGACGAGCTGGCATTTTTCCCGCCGGTGACCGGCGGCTAGCCGATGGCCAGTCAATTTAGTCAGCCGCGTCCGTCAGCGGTCTTTGTACAGACTGAAGACTTCGACGTCGGTATGCAGCTGCAGCAGATGGCCGGCGAAGACGGTGAAACCGGTGCTATCGCCAGCTTTACTGGCCTGGTGCGTGGCAGCGAAACCCGGCCGGAAAGACATAACACGCCGCTGGTCGCGCTCGATATTGAACACTACCCTGGTATGACCGAAAAATCCTTGCAGGCAATTGTCGCCGCTGCGCAAGAGCGTTGGCCGCTGCAGGGCGTGCGAGTCATCCATCGCATCGGCAGGCTTGCAGTCGGTGAGCAAATCGTACTGGTTGCCTGTGCCTCTGCGCATCGCCAGGCGGCCTTCGAAGCTTGCCAGTACATCATGGACTATCTCAAGAACGATGCGCCGTTCTGGAAGAAAGCCATTTTTAGCGATAGCGAGGCGTGGGTCGATGCCAAGGAGAGCGATACACGGGCACTCGATCGCTGGTAGTTATCGCTGGTAGTTATAGGCATTGTTCCTCCCACGGCGATGGGCTATCTTCCCCGGCTTGCCTGCGGTTTTGCCCATACCGCGTGCGAAACTATGGCTTTTACGGAGAACCACTAAAAAAGTCATAGAATACAATATCTTATATAAACATTTTAAAGTTAAGTACCATTCGGGTGCAGGGCGAAATCAGTCCCTTGCACAGGCTTCTAGCACGTGGGCAAGCCAGCACCGGGTAGTACATCACGAGGATGCCTGACCATGAGTTTTGACCAACGCGCGTTTCGCGATGCCCTCGGGCGCTTCCCCACGGGTGTGACTGTTATCACCGCATGCCCTGGCGACATGAAGCCTTTCGGGGTTACCGCAAACTCTTTCTCGTCGGTGTCTCTCGATCCGCCGTTGATACTGTGGAGTCTGCAACGCAACTCGGATACCTTCGATGCGTTTGAGCAAACCCGGTTTTTCGGCGTTAACGTGCTCTCTGCCGGCCAGCAGGCCGTGTCAAACCAGTACGCAAAGAAAAATAATCATGACCTGGATGCCGACCACTTCCAGATGGGTGAGCACGGTGTACCGCTGATTCACGACGCGGTGGTAAGTTTCGAGTGCGAAGTCGATGCCGTGCACGACGGCGGCGACCATGTCATCATCGTCGGTAAGGTCCTGTCCATGAGTGATATGAGTGCGGCCGATCCGCTGGTGTTCTACTCAGGGCAGTACCGCCAGCTGCAAGATGCCGAGTAGGGTAGATCGCCGGTGAAGTACTGTAGTCAATGTGGCGGGCCGGTCGCGCTGGCAATCCCTGAAGATGATAACCGCGAGCGCTATGTCTGCAATCATTGCGGTGCTATCCACTACGAAAATCCCAACGTCGTCGTCGGCGCAATTCCGCTCTACCAGGCGCCCGGCCAGCCGCCCCAGGTCCTGCTTTGCAAGCGCGCAATAGAACCCCGTTTTGGTTATTGGACGCTGCCAGCCGGTTTTCTTGAAAATGGCGAGACCATGGAGCAGGGTGCGCGCCGCGAAACTGACGAAGAGTCCTGCGCAGTGCTGGAGGACCTCGTGCTCTACCGGCTCTACGATGTCATTCACGCCCGGCAGATACATGTGTTCTACCGCGCTGTGCTCCCTGAGCCAGCGTTTCGGACGACACCCGAGAGCTCTGAGGTACAACTGTTCAGCTTCGACGAAATACCCTGGACGGAGCTGGCATTCCCGACGGTTTACCACGCGCTTGCCGACTTTGTCGACGCCTGGCCCGACGGCGATTTCGCAGTCGATGGCTGCGAAATCGGTATGGACCACTGGCAGACGATGCTGCCGCGATGAACGAGGCGGTCATCACCCAACTTGCGATCTACGCGCCGCTGCTGGTCGGTGCGACCTTGCTTGGTGCGAACATCCAGCGCTGGATCGCCTTCACCCATCGCCGCACGCAACTGGTCATGAGCTTTGTGGCCGGCATCATGCTGGGCGTAGCGATCTTTCACCTGTTACCGCATGCGGTGTATACGCTGCCTGCAGCCGATGGTATCGATATTGTTGCGCGCTGGTTGATGTTTGGCCTGCTTGCGATGTTCCTGCTGCTTCGCGTCTCACACTTTCATCATCACGATAGCGACGATAGTCAGCACGACCATGCCGGGACTCAGCCGCGCGGCGCTGCGGTTGCGCTAGGCCTGTCGCTGCACGCCAGTGTCGATGGCGTCGCCCTGGCCGCGGCGATGCACGTTGATGCCAGCCTGCAGGCCCATGGCCTGCTGGGCTTTGGTGTATTCCTCGCGATCCTGTTGCACAAGCCGCTCGATGCGATGACCATCACTACGATGGTCAAGCATGACAGGCCCGGGGCGGCGACGCCTTACCCAGCATTGATAGGCTTTGCGCTGATCTGCCCGGTTACCGCGTTGGTGCTGCTCTGGGGCGTCGATAGCCTGCTGGGCATCGATGGCAGGCTTTATGTCGGCGCGGCGCTGGCCTTTGCCGCCGGGGTTTTCCTGTGTATCTCACTGGGTGACCTGCTGCCTGAAGTGCACTTCCACAGTCACGACAAGCTGGAAATGAGCCTGGTGCTGGTGGCGGGCGTGAGCCTGGCGTGGTTGATATCCGGCGTCGAGTCCGAGCATCGCCACCAGCCACTGGATCAAACCCTGGGGCAGCACCCCGCGCACGAACATGAGGCAGGCCGATGATTGAATCGGTGACGTCGCCGGTGCTGGACTGGTTCGCGCAATTGCCTGGCAGCGAACAAAGCCTGGCTGTGATCGCCATCGCCGCGGGCATATTGCTGGCGTTTGTCCTGCTGCTGTCGTTGCTGGTCTACGTCCGTCGGCAGCGGGCGGCGCTTGCACAACGCGAGCAATCGCTGCTCAGCGCCGCGCAGCATGAAAGCCTGCTCAGGGAACAGCTGGATGCCATGGCCCAGCAGCTGCAGCAGGGCGCGACCAGCCTGGCGGTAGAGCAGCGCACCGTGAATGAGTTGCGACAGCGCCTCGATGCCGCCGAGCTGCAGGCACAGTCACTGCAAACATCGCTAGGGCAGAGCCAGGTGAGTTTTGCCGAACTCGAGGCGCGCAGTGCCTCCGAGCGCCGGGCCAGCGAAGAGAAGCTGCAGCTGCTGCAGAAAAATCGTGAGCAATTGACGGCGGATTTTGAGAATCTCGCGAATCGCATCTTCAATGACAAACAGCAGCGCTTCAGTGAGTCCAGCCAGCAGCTGCTCGACCTGACCCTGAAACCGCTGCGGCAGCAGCTCGGTGAATTTCGCGAGCGCGTCGATACGGCCTACGCGACCGAGGCGAAGGAGCGCCACCTGTTGAAAGAGCAGATAGCGCAGCTGCACTCTCAAAGTGCGCGGCTCTCCGATGATGCAACCAACCTCGCCCAGGCGCTGCGTCACGACAACAAGGCCCAGGGTAACTGGGGTGAGCTCAGCCTGGTCAGGGCGCTGGAGCTTTGTGGTCTGCGCGAGCCGGAGGAATTTGAAACGCAGGTCGTCATGAAGGGCCAGGACGGACGTCGGCAGATCCCGGATGTCATGGTCCACCTGCCCGGCGGCCGCGAGGTCATTATCGACTCCAAGGTTTCGCTGCTGGCCTACACACGGTATTTTGAAGCGGAGGACAACAGCGAGCGCGAGGCCGCGCTGCAGGCCCACATCAGTTCGATTCGCACACACATCAAGGAGCTTTCCGAAAAGGACTACGGGCGGCAGCTGGGTGTGAATACACTCGAGTACGTGATGCTCTACATCCCGATCGAGGGCGCATCGGCGCTCGCCCTGCAGCAGGATCGACAGCTCTGGAGCGATGCCTACCAGCGCAATATCGTCCTGGTTAGCCCCACGAACCTGCTGGCAATACTGCGTTCTGTGGAAACCATCTGGCGCCACGAGCGGCAAAACAAGAACGCCGAAAAAATTGCGGTCGACGCTGGGCGGCTCTACGATCAGTTCGCTCGCTACGCCGAATCGCTAGAGGAAGTCGGCAAAGGGCTTGATCGGGCGCAGTCGGCGTACAGCAATGCACGCAATCGGCTGGTCGAAGGCCGGGGCAATCTGCTTCGGCGCATTGAGGGCTTGCGTGAACTGGGCGCCCGGGTCAGCAAGGATATCCCGCAGGCGATTCGCGATGCAGATCACCTCGATGCCGAACCGCTTGAAGGCAATACTGAAGAGACAGCGGCGTCCGATGCGGCGTCACTGGAAACGCTGCACGATGAACATTGATGACCAACTCCACGGAGATTAAGAGAACACGCTATGGCACATCCGAAAATTGGCAACATGGCACCCGCATTCAGCCTGGCTAACCAGGACGGCGAGAAAGTTGCCTTGAAAGACTTCAGGGGCGAAAAAAACGTCGTCGTCTATTTTTATCCCAAGGCCAGTACGCCCGGCTGTACCGTGCAAGCCTGCGGGATTCGCGATTCAAAACGCGCCCTGGCAAAGCTCGATACCGTGGTGCTTGGGATCAGTCCCGACCCGCAAAAGCGGCTGCAGAATTTTATCGACAAGCAGGGCCTGAATTTTGACCTGCTCTCGGATGAAGATCACAAGATTGCAGACAAGTACGGTGCCTGGGGCCCCAAGAAATTCATGGGGCGCGAGTTTGACGGCATTTTGCGCAGCAGTTTCATTGTCGGCAAGGACGGGCGACTCAAACACATCATGGCCAAGGTCAACACCAAGACGCATCATGATGATGTGATTGACTGGATAAAAACCAATTTGTAAAACGAGGCGTGTTGTGGGGCCAACGGGGGTGATACCATTGGCCCTTACTTTGTATCCATCCAACGAGAGAGCGTTACAACAATGTTTATAGCCCAGGCGCATGCACAGGCTGCAGCACCTCCCAGCGGCGGATCAGTCGCAGTCCAGATGCTGTTTATGATCGGTCTGTTCGTGTTCTTCTACCTGATCGCTATCAGGCCCCAGCGCAAGCGCCAGAAGGAGCACGAGCAGCTGGTATCCAGCTTGCAAAAAGGCGATGAAGTGGTCATGACCAGCGGCCTGCTGGGTAAGATCAGCAAGATCGACGGCGATTACCTGGTACTGACCGCCAGCGATAACACCGAACTGAAGTTCCAGAAAATCGCCGTTCATGCGGTGCTGCCCAAGGGGACGCTAAAAGCGATCCAGGCCTGAGTCGCCGTGATCGAGTATCCCTCACGGCTTGCGCTGGCGCAGCTTCCCACCCCATTGCAACCACTGCGTCGCCTGCAACAGGCGCGCGGCGGCCCGCTGGTCTGGCTCAAGCGCGATGACCTGACGGGCGCCGAACTCAGCGGCAATAAAGTACGCAAACTTGAATTCCTGCTCGCCGAAGCGCAGCAGCAGGGCTGCGACGCGTTAATTACCTGTGGCGGCATACAGTCCAACCACTGCCGCGCAACAGCGCTGGCTGCTGCCAGGCTGGGCATGCGTTGTCACCTGATTCTGCGCGGGCTGCCAGCGGCCGATAGCGACGGCAACCAGTTGCTCGACGAACTGTGCGGCGCCAGCTGCGAGTACCATCGGCCAGCACAGTACTTTACCCGGCTCGACACCTTGTTTGCCGAGGCCGAGCAACGGCTTGTGGCCGGTGGCCACAAGGTTCTGGCTATTCCCACCGGCGGTAGCAATGGCATTGGCGTCTGGGGCTATATCGAAGCCTGCCGCGAGCTGTCTGCCGACTTTGCCCGACACGGCATCGCGCCTGCAGCGATACTCAGTGCGACCGGATCCGGTGGCACCCAGGCCGGCCTGGTTGCCGGCCAGCGAATCTATCAACTGGGTGCAGAGGTGTTCGGCATCAACGTCTGCGACGATGAAGACTATTTCAAACAGAAGGTCAGTGACGACCTGGCCCAGTGGCAGCAGCGCTATACCCAGGCCCGGGCATTTGGCCGCTTTGGTCCGGACGATGTCCATGTCATTGACGGCTATGTGGGGGAGGGCTACGCCAGGGCTGGCGCGCCTTTGCTAGCGACGATCGCAGAGATTGCCCGCCTGGAGGGGATTGTCCTGGACCCGGTCTACTCGGGTAAGGCGTTTCACGGCCTGCTGCAGGAGATTGAACGCGGCCGCTTTGCCGATGCCAGTGACCTCGTGTTCATTCACACCGGGGGCATCTTTGGCCTGTTCCCTTACCGCGAACAGCTCGCCGAATTGCCAAAGGCAACGCTCGGGGCCTAGTGCCCGCTCAACCCTCGCTCAACTCTCGCTGGGCTCAGCCGGCGTATCGGTATCGGGTTCAACCGACTGCGGTGAGAAGGTTTCAAACTCATCCAGCAGCGGTCGGTCTGAGTAACGGATAAATGTGCTTAGGGCCCGATGCATCTGCTTTTCGCGCATGAAGGCATAGCGCTGCGCGGTCAGGCCAGTGATCTGCAGCTGGTCTTTGAGAATGATCGGGCGAATAAACACCATCAGGTTGTTCTTGCGCTTGGTCGTCGAGCTGGAGCGAAACAGCCTGCCTAATACCGGGATGTCGCCGAGAATGGGCACCTGTGCCCGGTTCAGGACTTCATCATCGCGAATCAGGCCACCGAGAACGAGTACCTGCCCATCGGGGATCAGCGCCGAGGTCTTGATTTCCGTTTTCTCGGTAATCAGGTCGGCTGCACCGCTGGTGGTATTTGCCGAGACGTTCTCCGTTGTCTGCTCGATCTCGAGCGTAATGGAGTCGCCCTGGTTGATGCGTGGCGTGATCTTCAGCGTGATACCGATATCCTGGCGCTGAATCGTCTGGAACGGGTTGGAGGTCGTCGCACCAGAGGACGTTGCGCTGCCAGTGATAAAGGGTACGTTCTGGCCAACCAGCAGGCTGGCTTCTTCGTTATCGAGCGCGACGATGGTCGGTGTCGACATGATGTTGGACTTGTTGCGACTGGCGATCGCGCGCAACGCGCCGATCAGGTTACCGTCTTCGAGGTAGCCAAAGGTGAAGCCCGATGACGCCAGTACGCCGGCAGCGAGATTGTTGCCGCTATTGGTGTCATCGTCGGTGAGCACCGACACCGAGGGCAGCAGGCTGCTGAAGTCCGCGTTGGCTGCGGGTACGTTAACCGCGCCGACGCCGCCGCTGCGGTTGTCCTCGTAGAGCTCGGAGCCGCCCCAGATAACCCCAAAGTCATCACCGGCATCACCTGTGACCTGCACGACAACGGCCTCGACGAGCACCTGGGCGCGCTGGATGTCGAGCTGGCGGATGATCGAGCGCATATTGTTGAGCAGGGAGGGTGGGGCACTGATAATCAGCGCGTTGGTCGCCTCGCTCGATTCAATCGAGAAGCTCTGGGTCTCTTCGGACTTGCTGGCTTTCAGGGCGCTATCGGCAACGCTTTTGAGAATAGGCGCGATTTCCGAGGCGTCTACGTAGTTCAGGTAAATGACCTGGGTGTTGCCATCACCCTCGATGGGGATGTCCAGTCGCGCAATCAGCGATTTCATCTGCTCACGCTTTTTGGCTACGCCGGTGATCAGTATCGAGTTGGATCGCTTGTCAATCGCGAAGGCGACTTTGTCTTCGGGTTTTTTCTGGGCGCCCGCTGTGCCTGCGCTCAATGCCGTTTCAACGGTTTTCAGCGTTGCCGCGATGTCCTCGGCAGAGGCGTGGATAATCGGCACGATATCCAGGTCAACCTGCCCCTCGGCAACATCGAGCAGGTCGATCAGCTGGCGAATCTTCTCGATGCCGGCCGCTGTGTCAGCGACGATCAGCGCGTTGGTAGACGGGTAGGCCGCGGCGTAGGCAGAGGCCGGCATCAGTGGCCGGACAACGCCCATGATCTGCCCCGGATCGCTGTGCTTGATGTGAATGATGGCGGTGACAATCGCGTTGCGACGCGTTTCATCGCCAGCAAATGGAATGTTGCTGGTTTTCGCATCGGCATCGGGCACTACCTTGATCGCGCCATCAGAATCGACGGCGGCAAAGCCGTTCAGCTGCAGCACAGTGAGAAACAGCTCGTAGGCCTCGTCGGGCGTGACCGGCTGGGACGAAATGACCGTCACGTTGCCGCGCACGTTGCGGTGCACGATGATATTGCGCTGCGTGCGATCGGCTACCCACTGGATGAAGCCGCGGATATCGGCCTCACGCATATTCATCGTAAACCTTTCGGCTACGGGTGCTTCGTTGGGTTCGATGCTCTCCGCATCGGCGGTCGCGGCATCCTGCGCGAGCACTTGTGTCGGCAGCAACAAGACAGCCAGCAGGCTGGATATCGCGAAAGCTGGCCAGGTTTTACAAAGGGATCGGCTCACTATTTATTCCTGAGTTTCTGGATGCGTTCGCGAACGGCCTTGCGGCGCTCTTCGGCTTCGATGGGCGAGAGGTTTATCGAAGAGCGTGAGGCCGGCCCACTGCCGGTGGTGGATGTGCCAGGCGGCAGCCGCGTGCCAATACCTACGCTGGCGTTGTCATCACTGGGGAAATACAGCGTTTCGAGCACACCGTTGCGCGAGAGCACAATGCGGTCAGCATAGACGCCTTTGAGTTCAGCATCGCCCGGGAGTTCGTCACCGACGGTATAGTGCGCCGCCTGCTTGGCTTCATCTTCGATAATGGCGCCGCCAATCGATGAGGTCGTTGCCATGAAGGCGCCGCGCAAGGTCAACTGCAGGGTGGTCTCGGGAAGGTTGTCGACCTGGATCACTGGGCCATCCTTGCCCGCGAGGCCAAAAAAGTTGCGCTCGCCGATTTGCGCCGTGTTGACATCGGCGACGGCGACCGGGGCGCCACCGCCGAGCAGGTCGAGTTTCGGCGTGTACAACAGGGTGCTTACCAGCGCACCGGTCGTCCAGATCGTTATCGCTGCCGCAGCGGCGACGATGGCCGCGCTGGTGGCGGTGACGGGGTTATTGGCAATGGCCTGGATTGCTTGTTGCATCGTGCCAGTAGGTCGCGAAATTATCTGCTGCCGCGGGGGCGGTTGAAATTTATCCAGCAATGGTGGCTTCACCGCGCCAGGGCCAAAATTCGGGCCTGGCTGGCAGCGCCAAAGCGGGGCAATGCTCCTTTTCCATTATAGACCGACAACACCCTGCTAAGGTTGCGTCAGGCCGCAAAAAAATCGTTGAAACCCCTGTAGGCGCGGGCGTTTAGGAAGCTTTGTTGCCTTTGGGTGTCAAATTTTGCCGTAGAGTAAACAAAACCCGATTACTGCCATATACTGTTTTGCTGCAGAAGCACTATCTATGCGATCTTTTGTCCGATTTGTGGTCATATTGGGCATTGTTGCAGCAGTTAACGCCGTCTATCGCCGTTCGATCCGGCCCCGCGGCATCAGGTACCTGCCGGTCACCCCGTGACTGGTGGTATTGGGAGCAGGTTTTGGAAAGTTATATCAACTCTTTACTGGGTGTCGATGAAACAGCGCAGCCCAGCGCGCCGGTAGAAAGCACTGCTGATGATGCCGTCGATGCCGAGCCGATAGCCGAGCCGCTGTTGCCGTTTCCCTTTGCCAAGCGCTGCGGTGGCTACGTCATCG
The DNA here is from genome assembly GCA_965216795.1 of Pseudomonadales bacterium. Classification (GTDB taxonomy): domain Bacteria; phylum Pseudomonadota; class Gammaproteobacteria; order Pseudomonadales; family UBA7434; genus UBA7434. The sequence continues at coordinate 455,389 of OZ244196.1, forward strand.
ATGATGGCAGCAAACTGACCCTGTTCCACAAAGAGACGATTCACTACAGCGTCGTTGCCGAGATCCAGCGCTATCTCGGTGCCAACTTCGTCTGTGAGCCCGTGCGCGAAGATCGCTTCGATGCCTTGCTGGCGCGTGCCTATGAGAGCCGCAACACCGAAGCGATGCAGATGGTCTCGGATCTTGGCGATGAAATGGATCTTGCCAGCCTGGCCGACTCGGTGCCCGAATCTGAGGACCTGCTAGAGCAGGAAGACGACGCGCCCATCATTCGCCTGATCAACGCGCTACTGACCGAGGCGGTAAAGGAAAATGCCTCTGACATCCATATTGAGACCTTCGAGCGGCGCCTGGTGGTGCGCTATCGCGTCGATGGTGTGTTGCGTGAAGTGGTCGAGCCCAAACGGGTGCTGGCGCCACTGCTGGTATCGCGTATCAAGGTCATGGCCAAACTCGATATCGCCGAAAAGCGTATCCCGCAGGATGGCAGGATCTCAATCCGTATCGGTGGTCGCGAAATCGACCTGCGGGTGTCAACGCTGCCCTCAAGCAACGGCGAGCGCGTGGTTATGCGTCTGCTCGACAAGCAGGCGGGCCGCCTGAACCTGACCGCGCTGGGTATGGATAAAGACGACCTGGGGCGTTTCAAGAGCATACTGCATCGCCCCCATGGCATCGTACTCGTCACCGGCCCCACCGGCTCGGGTAAAACCACGACGCTCTATGCGGGGCTGACCGAGCTCAATGAGGCATCGCGCAATATCCTCACCGTCGAGGATCCCATCGAATACAACCTCGAGGGCATTGGCCAGACCCAGGTCAACAACAAGGCCGAGATGACCTTTGCCAAGGGCCTCAGGGCGATGTTGCGCCAGGACCCGGACGTCGTCATGGTCGGCGAGATTCGCGATGCCGAAACGGCGGACATCGCCGTCCAGGCCAGCCTTACCGGTCACCTGGTGCTCAGCACCCTGCACACCAATACCGCGATCGGGGCGGTAACCCGTATGTACGATATGGGTGTCGAGCCTTTCCTGCTTTCCTCAAGCCTGGTGGGTGTGATCGCGCAGCGCCTGGTGCGCGTATTGTGCCCCGACTGCAAGGAGCCGCACCTGCCCGATGAAAAAGAGCGGCAGCTACTGGGGCTGGGTGAGCACGATGGCCACTCCATGTTCCGCCCGGTGGGCTGCAAGAAGTGCAACAACACCGGCTTTCGCGGTCGACGGGGTATTTACGAAATCGTCTCGATCGATAACGAACTGCGCCGCATGATCCACGACAAGGCCGGCGAAGAAGCGATGACCCGGCAGGCGCGTCTCTCCAGCAAGGGCATTTTGGACGATGGCAAGAGCAAGGTGCTCAGCGGTATCACGACGGTCGAAGAAATCCTTCGCGTCACGCACGACGGCTAGCGCAGTGCACAACGCCAGGTATAGGGGCTCGTAGTGGCAGCTTTCAGTTACGTTGCGCTGGACGGCGGCGGCAAGCAAAAGCGCGGGGTTATCGACGCCGACAGCACCCGGCACGCTCGCCAGCTGTTGCGCGACCAGTCGCTGATGCCGGTATCGGTCGATGCCGCAGCACAATCCGAGGTCAAGAGCGGCGACAGCAGCTTCGGCTTTGGTCGGCCACGACTGAGCGTTGCCGACCTTGCACTGATTACTCGCCAGCTGGCGACGCTCGTCGCCTCGGGCATCCCCCTGGAGGAGGCCCTGGGCGCGGTAGCCCGCCAGGCAGAAAAAGCGCGCATCAATGGCATCATGCTCGCGGTTCGCGCGAAAGTACTCGAAGGGCATACGCTGGCCGCTGCTATGGCGGAGTTCCCCAGCGTCTTCAACCCGCTGTACCGTTCTACCGTAGCCGCCGGGGAGTCCGCCGGTTACCTCGATGCCGTGCTGGACAAGCTTGCCGATTACACCGAGGCATCGCACGCCTCGCGCCAGAAAATCCAGCAGGCGATGATCTACCCGGTCATTCTGTTCGTTATGGCCATTGGCGTGGTCACCCTGCTGATGGTGTTTGTCGTCCCCGACGTCGTCAAGGTGTTCGACAACCAGGGGCAGACCCTGCCAGGCATCACCCGGGCCCTGATTGCGACCAGCGACTTTATCGTCAACCGCGGGTTCCTGTTACTGGCGCTGGTGGTGCTGGCGGCATTCCTGGTGCGCAGCGCACTCGCGCGCCCGGCTACCCGGCTCGCCTGGCACCGCATTCTGTTGAAGCTGCCGCTGGTCGGCCGGCTGACGCGCACCTCGAACACCGCGCAGTTTGCCAGCACCCTGAGCATCCTGACCTCCTCGGGCGTGCCGCTGGTCGAGGCCATGAAGATAGCCGGCGCAGTACTGAGCAACGAGTTCCTGCGCAGCATCGTTGTCGATGCGACACAGCAGGTGCAGGAAGGAACCAGCCTGAACCGGGCGCTGTCGAAAGGTGGGTATTTTCCACCGATGATGCTGCATATGATTGCCAGCGGCGAGCAAAGTGGTGAACTTGACCAGATGCTCGAGCGCGTGGCCGTCGCCCAACAGCGCGACCTGGATTCGGTTATCGGGGTGCTGCTGGGCATCCTCGAACCTATAATGCTGCTGTTTATGGGCGTTTGCGTTTTTGTTATTGTCATCGCGATCCTGTTGCCGGTTGTGCAGCTCAACCAGGCGTTTTAGCCCGGTTTCGCGGCGCGTGACGTTGTTGATTTGGCTTGATTACCACAAGGTTTAACCATGAATACCGTACTGATTGAAACTCCCCGCACCGCCCAGAACCGCAAAGTCGCCCACCGTCGGCCGGCTCGCGGTTTTACGCTGATTGAAATGCTTGTCGTCGTCGTGATCATGGGCTTGCTGATCGGCCTGATAGGGCCAAGCGTGATCGGCAATGTCGACAAAGCCAGCGTGACAGCTGCGCGGGCTGACATGGCGACGCTCGGCCAGGCCCTGGACATGTACCGGCTGGACAACTATCGCTATCCAACGACTGACCAGGGCCTGGAGGCCCTGATCGCCAAGCCTTCGGCATCGCCAGAACCCAAGAACTGGAACCCGCAGGGCTACCTGACAGGTGACAAGGTGCCGCTGGATCCCTGGGAAGGTGAATACATCTACCTGAGTCCAGGCGAAGGCGGTCAGCCCTATGACCTGTTTTCACTGGGTAAGGATGGCCAGCTCGGTGGTGAGGGCTACGACCAGGACCTTAGCGTCTGGGATTGATCAAGGGGCGCGCGAGCATCGTGTCCATGCGCAGGGCAGGGCTTGGCTTCACGCTGATCGAGCTGCTGGTCGTGCTGGTTATCCTGGCACTGTTTACCGGCATGGTCGTGATATCGCTTGGCGACAACAGCGTTCGTGAAATGCGTGCCGAGGCCGAACGCTTCCAGTCGCTGGTCATCGCTGCGGCCGACGAGGCGGTTTTCAGCTCCGCCCAACTGGGCTTTGTTCTCGATACCGATGGCTATCAGGTGCTGCAACTGGATTCACTGACCGGGCGCTGGCGGCCCACCGGCAACCAGGCCTTTACCGAACATCGCGTACCCGGATCGATGACGCTTGACTGGAATATCGAAGGGTTCTGGCGTGTGAAGGACAGCTATGAGACGGCATTGCAGGTCGATGAAGACCTCTTCAGCAACAACGCCGGGCAGGTGGATGCCTTTGGCGAGGGCCAGCCGCTCGATCCGGCTGACGAGCAGCTGCTGGATACCGTCACGCCCCATATCCTGGTGTTGAGCTCGGGCGAGCTGACGGCATTTACCGTCCGGTTTACGCCCGCGAGAGATCTTGATTCCGGCATTGCTGTCGAGGTCACCAGCGATGGCTTTTCAATGCCGATAACACAGACACTGGAGCAACAATAATGCGCCGTTCGCCACGCGCAGGCTTTACGCTGATCGAAATTATGGTCGCGATGGCGATCCTGGCGATTTCGGGTGTTGCGCTACTGGGCAATATGGGGCAGGCGAGTCGTGACCTTGCCGCGATGCAGGACAAGGTGATTGCACTGGGCATCGCCGAGTACGCGCTCAACAGTGTGCTGATAAAACAGGGCTACCCCGAGCTGGGTCGCGAAGAGGAATTGATCCGTCATTCGCAGCGCGACTGGGAAGTGACGATCGAAGTCAGCGAGACGCCCAACCCCAAAATGCGCCGCATCGATGTACAGGTAAGCCCCGGCACCGAGTTGTTTGAAGAAAGAGCGCCGCTGATCCTGCTTAGCGGCTTCAGGGCGGACCTCTCCGAATGAACAGCCCATCGCGGTTCGGCAGGCGAAATGCCGCGGGCTTTACGCTGGTTGAAGTGCTGATTGCGATGCTGATCTTCGGTTTCGTGGGTATTGGTGCCTACCAGATTCTCGACCAGGTCGCCAAGGCGCAGGAAATTAACCAGCGACACTCTGAACAACTGCGCCGCGCTCAGAGGGTATCCTGGCAGTTGGGCAAGGACTTCCGCCAGATGGTCAACCGCCGCGTCTGGGACGGGGAGGCCAATGCCACCCAGCCGATCGATTTTGACAGCGAAGACGCGGCCATTGAATTTACCCGGGGCGGCTGGCCCAATCCGCTGCAGTGGCCGCGATCCGAGCTGCAACGGGTCGCTTATCGAATCGATTATCACCCCGACGTCGCCGATCCCGACAGCCCATACTATAACGATGACGCGCTGTACCTGATTCGCTCGTTCTGGAACGTACTCGACCGCGTGCAGGCCAGCGAGCCCATAGAGCAGGTCATGATGCGCGGCGTGGTTGACTTTCGAACGCGCTTTTGGCATCTCGATGAACAGGACTGGCAGGAAAAAGTCACGACTTCCCTGGTCGACCCGCAGCTGATCGCCTACCAGCTGCCGTACGCGGTCGAGGTCAGCCTGGTGCTCGACAATGACGACGTACTCAGTTACGTGTTCAGGATTCTATAGTGAGGCGGCCTGTTGCAAGCCCGGGGGCACAACGCGGCGTGGCACTGATCACCGTGCTGCTGGTGTTTGCCATTGCCTCCATCATTGCGACCAAGGTGATTCTTGCGAAAACCATCGACGTCAAGCGCGTCACCCACCTGGTCAATCAAACCCAGGCCTATTACTACGCGCTCGCCACCGAGCAGCTGGTCATGCTGGCCTTGCGCGAGGACGCGAAGAATGATGCCGATAACCAGCATGGCGATCACCTGCAGGAGGCCTGGGCCAGCGGTATCACGCTTGAAATCGACCCTTTCTCCTCGGTCTCGGTGAGCCTGATCGACCTCAACCGCTTTTACAACCTGAACAATATTATTCATACCGGCAGCGAGATCAGCAATTATGAGGTCGAGCGATTCCGCGACCTGTTGATCGAGCTGAATATTGACGAGAGCCTGGCGGACAACCTGCGCGACTGGATGGATAGCGATAACCGCGAGGAGGGTTATCTGAGTGAAAACGATAGCTATCGCAACGAGCCGGTTCCCTACCTGGCGGGCAACCAGCGGCTCACCGATGTTTCCGAGCTCAGGCTGGTACGCGGTTTTACGCCCGAAGTGATCGAGCTGCTCGCGCCGCATGTTACCGTCGTCAAATCGTCAGGCGTCGAGGGCGTGCTGCCCATTAACGTCAATACTGCCTCGGAGTATGTGCTTGCGACACTGCAAACCCGCAAAGGCAACACCGGCGATGATCACCGCGGCATTGGGTACACGGGCGGCCAGGACATTGTCAGCGCCCGGAGTGAGCCAATCCATGAGCGCTTGCCCGAGTCGCTGGGCAACAACCTCAACCTGATTGGCGAGAGCCTGCGCAATGACGGGCAATCCTACAGTCCGAGTAAATCCACCTTTGATTTCTCCAGCACCTACTACGAGGTCAATATTCGAGCGATTTATGCGGGTACCACGACCTACCTGACCAGCCTGCTGTACCAGAAAGGCGGCGGTCCCACGCCCGCTTACGTTGTGTTATCGCGCCGGGAAGTCGATAATTCGAAACGCTTTGTCGAGGGCTTGAGCCAGTCCAGCGTTCCCGAAGGCGCAGAGGCAGCGGCCCGGGCTTATTATGGTCAATAGTTGTGCTCAATGGCCGGAAGTGCCGCTGAGAGAAGCGCGATCGCCTATGCTTTACAGGTTGTCGCCCGAAGTATCCTGAGTTTATGTCTGATTTTTTGAGTGTCCGATTGCATACCGCCGAACTGGGCCCGCTGAGCGCGCTCGACTGGTCGGTGCTGCACGCCAATGGCACGATCATCGAATCAGGCACCTGCCTGCTGGAAGATCTCGTCGCAGAAGTCCCGGCGCCCGATGGCACCCGGCGCAGTATTGTCATTGTGCCGGGTGATGCGGTCTTGCTGACCCAGGTCGAAATACCCGGCAAGCAGCAACGCATGCTCAAGCAGGTGCTGCCCTTTACCGTCGAAGAGCAAATTATCGACCCGATCGAAACGATGCACCTGGCCACGCCTGCGTTCCACGACAGCGACACAATCCATGTGGCTGCGGTCAGGCGCAGCGTTATCGGCCAGTGGGTCGACGAGTTTGCCGAGGCAGGGCTCTACCCGGACTACCTGTTTGCCGATGTACTGTGTGTACCGCCCAGCGCGGGCCACTGGCAGCTGCTGGTCGATGAAACGCGCGTGCTGTTCCGTGAATCACAGCATTCAGGCATGGTCCTGAACCAGGCCAGTGCCCAGTCGATACTGTCTATGGTGATCGGGGGGCATGCCGAGCGCGTCGAAGAGAGCAGCCCCGGTGATGACGCCAGTGAGCAGGACCAGGTCGACATTGGTCTGTTCACCGCAGCAACACCCGACCATGAGCGCCAACGTGAGCTGTTGGCGTTGATCGAGCAGAAACTCGAAGCACGCAGCCAGCTCGAGCGCGAGGCACTGAATGAATTTGACCAGCGCGATGGCGGGGCAGAAGAAGCCGCCGCCGATGTGCTCTCGGCTCCCGAACTGCGCGATCGCCTGGCGGCGATTGAATCGGCGGTACCGGCTGCCGAGGTCTCGCAGCGCCTGAGCAACTACCTGCGCTCGGAAAACTTCGCGACGCGCGAAATGAACTTCACCGAGACCGCATCCGAGTTGCTCGCGGTAAGCGCAGTCCAGCACGTGGAGACCACGCTTAACCTGCTGCAGGGTGATTTCAGGCCGATCAGTGCCAATGCCGAAAACCGGCGCATCATGATGCGCGCGACAACGGCGGTCGCCGCCTGCCTGGGGCTGTTCCTGACTGTGACGCTGCTCGGCGGGCTGTACCTCAACTACCGGGCAGACAGCCTGCGCGATGAGAGCGTGGCGATCTATCGCGACCTGTTCCCGAAACAGCGTCGGGTATTCGACCCCGTGTCCCAGACCAAAAACCAGCTCAGTGGGCAGACAGTCGGGGGCACTGTCTCCGAATTCCTGCCGCTACTCGATGCCGCCTCGCAATCGCTAAGCCAGCTGGAAGCCGAAAATCCGGCCACCATCATGCAGCTGCGCTACGACGCCCAACGCGGCAATATCACCATTGATATCCGGGCGACCAATATCGATGAACTCGAAGCCTACAAAGACCTGCTGGTAGCCGAAGGTCTCAGCGTCGACATACTCTCGGCCAACCAGGATGAGCAGTCGGTCAGCGGGCGCATCCAGATCGGTCGATCATGAGCGCGCCGGGGCTATAGTCAATGAACGCATTAAAAGAACAATTGAGAGAAGAGGCGACCCAACTGGTTGGCCGGGTGCGGGCAAACCCGAGCTACCAGGAGCTGGAGCAGCGCTACAACGGCCTCAGTGACCGCGACAGGGTTGCCGTCAATGTGCTCGCGCTGGTGGTCGTGCTTTTTCTCACCTACCAACTGGTGCTGTCACCGGCTATGGGTTACCTGTCCGACGCTGGCAAGAGTTACCAGCGCGAACTTGAAAACCGTGAATGGATGGTCAAGCACGAGCCCGAGGTCAGGCAGCGACTGACGGTCGAAAGCTCTGAACGCGAAGGCTCACTGCTCAGCATTGCCTCGGCGACCGCGAAGAATTACGAATTATCCTTTAGCCGTTTCGAACCCATTGGTGATGACCGTGTGCGCCTCTGGCTCGAGCAGGTCCAGTTCAACAATATCGTCAACTGGCTGGGCGAAATGCAAAGCCAAAGCGGTATTAGCGCCGTCGATATCTCGATTGACAGTTCATCGCCGGGCTACGTGTCGGTGCGCCTGACCTTGCAGGGCTAGTGGCGTGTACCTCGATTTCTTTGGGCTTCACGAAAAACCGTTTTCAATAGCGCCTGATCCGCGCTACCTGTACATGACTGACCAGCACCGTGAGGCGCTGGCTCACCTGCTGTTTGGCATTGGCGATGAGGGCGGCTTCGTGCTGCTCACGGGCGAGATTGGCACCGGCAAGACGACGATCTGCCGTAGCCTGCTGACGCAGTTACCCGATAATGTCGATATCGCATTCATCATCAACCCCCGGCTCGGCGTCAATGAATTGCTCGAGTCGATCTGCGATGAGCTGGCGATCGATTTTGTCGAAAAGAGCTCGGTCAAGGTGCTGATCGACAAGATCAACACCTTCCTGCTCGAGACGCACGCTGCCGGCCGCAATACGATACTGATCATTGATGAGGCGCAGAACCTGGCCGATGAAGTGCTGGAACAGCTGCGCCTGCTCACCAATCTCGAGACCAGCGAAAAGAAACTCCTGCAGTTGATTCTGCTCGGGCAGCCCGAGCTCAATGTCAAACTCGACCAGTACCACCTGCGCCAGCTCGCACAGCGCGTTACTGCGCGGTTTCACCTGCAGCCCCTCAGCTATGACGAGACCGAAGCCTATATAGAGCATCGACTGCACGTCGCAGGTTTCCGCGGTGAGCTGTTCTCGCGCGTCGCACTCAAGCACATTTACCAGCAAAGCGAGGGTGTGCCCCGGCTGGTCAATATTATTTGCGACCGGGCGATGCTGGGCGCCTATACCCAGGAGCAGCTCTATATCGAGTACCCGCTGGTGGTGGCCGCCTGTGATGAGGTGCTGGGCAAGCGCGGGCTGGTTGAGCGTGTTGCACCGCAGTTGCGTAAACGCTGGCTCCCCGGCGTGCTGGTTGCCAGCCTGGCCTGTGTCCTGCTGTGGTACGCGATCGACCTTGGCTTACTGGATAGCCTGCTGCAGTACCTGGGCAGTGACCGAACAACGACGGTGGCCTGAGCACGATGTCTTTCATTCTTGATGCCATCAAGAAATCCGAACAAGAGCGCGACCGCGCGCGCGCACCGAGCGTGCATACGCTGCAGGACGGCGGGAAAGGGCATGGCAAAGTGCGTAGCCGACGCAGCGGCCTGGTGTTGCTGGCAATCGCGCTGGGCCTGTTGGCTGCGGGTGCTTACTGGCTATGGCCAAAAATCTCGACACCGATACTGGAGGCTGTGCGCCACCAACTTGAGCAGCAGTCGGTGGCAGGCCAGCAGCAGCCCAGTGCAGCGACGTCGCCGGCCCCGGCGACAGTCACGCCGGCAACGGTCCAGGCGCCTGCAGATCCTGGCCAGCCGCGCAGCGATTACCAGATGGATGACGAACTGCCGCCCAGGCACCTGATCAAGGAACTCTGGGAGCTGCCGGCTGACTACCAGTCAACGGTGCCGGCAATGGAGTTTTCCTTCCACGTCTTCAGCCAGGAACCGGCCAATCGCACGATCATTATCAATGGCCGTCGCGTGCGCGAAGGTCAGCTCGTCGCCGCAGGCCTCAAACTTCGCTCGATTACCGAGAATGGCTTGATTCTTTTCTATCGCGGCCGCTTTTTCCATATTGATGTCATCGAAAAGTGGTAGTGAGCTAGAGCGCTGACAAACCTGCGCGGGTGTGCGAACATGCCTGGCCAATGCCCAGTTCCACGACGACACTCCAGCCCGAATGCATCGAGGCGCTGAAACGCTGTTGCGATAATGGCGCTGTTTTCGTCACTCCCAACAAACGTCTTGCTCGTCACCTTGCCGGCCTGCTCGAACAGCTGGCCCAGCCGGCCGCGGCTTTCGAGTGCCCTGAAGTCCTGCCTTTGGAGGCCTGGAGTGCAGCGCTGTGGCACCGCGCCCTGCTAATTGGCCAGGTCGAGCCTCTCTACCTGCTGTCAGACTTCCAGGATTTGCAGTACTGGCGCCAGGTTATAGAAAACTCTGATACCGGCGCCGGGCTTATCGCCACATCGTCCGCCGCGCGTCTTGCCCAGCAAGCCTTTCGCGCTATGCACGAGCACCAGATCGATGCCGAGGCCAATCGCTTCGAGTTTCAAAGTGGCATTGATAGCGCCGCGTTTTTTCATTGGCAGCAGGCGTACTGCGATCTGCTGGCCAGGAAGGGGCAGCTATCGCTGGTGCAGGCGCAGCAGAACCTTCTTAAGGCTGCTGAATGGCCCCGCACTGCGCCTACCGTCGCGGTGGGCTTTGATGTTTTGCCACCACTGCAGTCGGCATTGCTCGCTCGCGCGAATGCGGCGTTTGATACGTCGGTAGGCGAGCTGCAGCTGCATGTTGCCAGCCAGGTTCTACTGCAGTGTCATTGTCACGACGAGGAAGACGAACTCTACCAGGCTGCGCAGTGGGCCAGCGCGATGCAGCGCAGCCACCCCGAACAAACCGTCGCTGTCGTCATCCGCGACCTGGCTGCACGGCAGGAACAGGTCGAGCGCATTTTCCACTCGGTGTGCCAACCGGCGGTGCTCAGGCTCGACAGGCAGCCTGCGTTTCGGCACGTGAATGTGTCGGCGTCACGGCCCATCGATGCATTACCCATGGTGAGAACCGTGCTCAACCTGACGCAGTCAGCGCTGCAGCCGCTCGACCTCGCGCGATGGCGCGAGTTGCTTTATTCACCCTACCTTGCGTTTCACAGTGAGGTACCCGGGCTTGCTAATACGCTGGTCAAGACCCTGTACGCCGCCGGCGAAGAGAGTTATCGGCTCGCGGAACTGCCGTCGGTCCTGCGCTGGGCCGAAGGCGACAGCGATGATTCGCCGCAGCGCCAGTCACTGGAAAAATCGGCGCAGGCAGCTGCCAGGCTGCAGCGCAGCGGAGGCCGGGCAAGGGCGCTGCCCTCGCACTGGCTAGAGCAGTTCACCCAGCTCTGGGACCAGCTTGGCTGGCTGGAGAATACGCGACTGGGCAGCGTCGAGTACCAGCAGCAACGTCGCTTTGAACAGGCCCTGGTCGAATTTGGCGGCCTGGACCTCGTCGTTGGCGAAGTCACGGCACATCGGGCGCTGTCACTGCTGCGTGAACACTGTGCCTCCTATGCATTCCACACTGAAACACTCGCATCGCCCGAGCTGCCGAACCCCATCAATGTGCTGGGGCAGCTCGAGGCCAGCGGCCTGCACTTCGATTTTATCTGGCTGGTGGGCATGTCTTCACGCCAATGGCCTTCGCCAGCCAGGCCGCTGGCACTGCTGCCGACCCGGCTGCAGCGCGAGGCCGGGCTGCCTGCCAGCTCACAGCCGCTGGCGTTTGCCCAGGCCCAGTTGCGGGGGCGCGCGTTCCTGAACAGTGCGACGACCGTGGTCGCGAGCTTCCCCGGCCAGATCGACGATATCGCCTGTGAGTTTTCCACGCTGCTGGCGTCGCTGGCCCATGAGCAGGGCCTTGCCATCGACACGCTGCCTCGCCAGCAGCGCGTGAATGAGGACGTTGCGGCGGTGGCCCTGGAAGAACGTGCCGACTGGCGCGGCATGCCGATCGATACGGACGCCATTGACGGGGCTGTCAGGGGAGGCGCCAGTTTGCTCGGGATGCACGCGGCCAATCCGCTGCTCGCCTACCTGCAGTGGCGCCTGGGCATTGAGGCCCTGGCCCAGCCAGTTACCGGTATCAGCCCGCTGGAGCGAGGCACCCTGGTGCACCAGGTGCTCGAGGGCTGCTGGCGCGAGATTCGCGACCAGGCAAAACTGCAGGCCCTGACCGAGCAGCAGCTGAGGGCCTGCATAGAAGAGCAGGTCGATCGCAATCTGGCGACGCTGTTCAGGCGGCGTTATCGTGCACCTGCGGGCGCACTGTTGACGCTTGAGCGCGAGCGGCTGGTCAATATCCTGGCACACTGGTTTGCACTGGAACAGCAGCGGCCTGCGTTTGCGGTCGAGCAGTTGGAACAGACGGTGACGCTCACGCTGGCCGGACTCACGATATCGTTGCGCATCGATCGCATCGACCGGCTGGATGGCGACAAACAGCTTCTGCTCGATTACAAAACCGGCAAGCAAACCCTGCCTAGCCTGTTTGCTTCGCCACCATCGCCACTGCAACTACCGTTGTACTGTCTTGCCCTCGAGCAACTCGGCCAGTTTGATGCCGAACGTATCGCCATCGCCTACGCGATTCTTCGACCCGATGAGCTGGGCCTGCTAGGCACCTCCAGCGACGCGCATCCGGCCCAGCAACTGGCGGGCATGCGTGGCGAACAATTCTGGCAAAAGTACGCGTTTGAGCAGTGGGCCGATGTCATCGAAGCGTGGCGCACGTCGATTACCGAACAGCTCGAGCAAATTCGCGAGGCCGATATACGGCTTGACCCCGAGCGGCACGGTAACGGCGAGCGGGCAGCCGGTGCCATTGACCGTCTGGCCTGGTCGACGTGCGCCCTGGCAGAAGACGGTGGCCAGGAATGGTGATGCGCGTCGTCGATAGTGAGCAGCGCGAACGCGCGCTCGACCCGACTCTGTCTTTCTGCGTCAGTGCACCGGCCGGTTCGGGAAAGACCGAGTTGCTGACCCAGCGCGTGCTGACATTGCTGGCGCGCGTTGAGCAGCCAGAACAGGTGCTTGCTATCACCTTTACTCGCAAGGCCGCAGCCGAAATGCGCGAGCGCATTCTGGGCGCGCTGGCGTTGGGCAACCAGGCTGAGCCGTCGGATCAACCGCATCGCCAGCTAACCTGGGCGCTGGCTCGCGACGTGCTCGAGCGCGATCGCGAACTGGGCTGGTCGCTATTGCAGAACCCGGCGCGACTGCGTGTCCAGACCATCGACAGCCTGTGCCAGTCAATCGCACAGGACCAGCCGGTAGTCAGCCGCTTCGGCGCGCCGCTTCGTGCCCTGGATGACGCCAGGCCACTGTACGAACAGGCGGTCGACTCGCTGTTCCTTGAGCTTGAAGGCAGCAACGACGTGCGCGAATTGCTGTCGGCAGTGTTGGCGCACCTGGACAATGACCTGGCAAGGCTGCGCAAGCTGCTGGTCGCGATGCTGCCAATGCGCGAGCAATGGCTCAGGCACGTTGTTGGCTATCGCGATCCGGAGGCTACCCGCCAAGCGCTGGAGGCCGTGCTGCAGCGCTGGGTCAGTGAGGAACTGCTGCAGCTCAGGAGCAGGCTAGAGCCCTACGCCATGCAGCTGCTGCCATTGGCGCGATTCGCCGCCGAACAGCTGGCTAGCGACAAACCGACGCACCCGATTACCGCCCTGGCTGAACTGGTGGCACTGCCAGCGGCCGATGACAGCTGCGCTGACCAGTGGCTGGGCATTGCCGAACTGCTGCTGACCCGCACTGCGAATGGCGGCTTTCGCGCCAGGGTCGACAAGAACACGGGTTTCCCGGCCAAAGGCGCTGCCAGGGATGAGGCGCACGCGGCAATGCTTGTCGAGCAAAAAGCTGCCATGCAGTCACTGTTGTCGACGTTAACAGACGATGCCGCGCTGCTGCAGTCTTTACAGCTATCGCGAGAACTGCCGTTCACGGGCCTGGCTGAACAGCAATGGTCTGCGCTTGTACCATTGGCCCAGTGCCTGGTGCGCTGCTGCGCACACCTGACAGCTGTCTTCGGTCAAACCGGCCGCTGCGATCACGCCGAAGTTGCCGCTGCTGCGCTGCGCGCACTGGCGGACGGTGAGGGCGATACGGCGTTCCGCTACGACCAGGCGCTACGCCACGTGCTGGTCGATGAGTTCCAGGATACCTCTGCGCAGCAATACGCGCTGCTGGAGCTGCTGGTTGGCGACTGGGCGCAGCAAAATGCACTTGCCGAGGCGCCACCACGCACGCTGTTTATCGTGGGCGATGCCATGCAGTCTATATATGGCTTCCGCGAGGCCAAGGTGGGCCTGTTCCTGCAAGCGGCCGCAAGAGGGGTGGCCGGCCTGCCCATGACATCGATCGCGCTGCAGCAGAATTTTCGCTCCAGGGACTCGCTGGTTGACTGGATCAACGACAGTTTTGCCAGCGTGTTCCCCACGGCTGTCGACCTCTCGCGCGGCGCCGTGCCCTATGCACCATCGGTCGGGCGTGCCGCGGATGCGGATGAGCGGCCCGCTGTTGAGGCCGTGCTATGTGCTGAAGAGTCGGGCCACGAAACCGAAGCCGGGCATATTGTTAACTGGATCCGTGCCGAGCAGCGCAGCCAGCCAGATGCCAGCATTGCTGTGCTCGTGCGCTACCGCAGTCATTTGCCGGAGATACTCACCGCGCTGGATGCTGCGGGTATACGTTGGCAGGGCAACGAAATTTCGCGGCTCGATGAGCGCGAGACAATTTCGGACTGCCTGGCCCTGGTGCGCGCCCTGTTCAACCCGGCCGACCAATGGGCCTGGGTCGCCGTGCTTCGCGCACCCTGGTGTGGGCTTGGCATGCTCGCACTGCACGAGATGCTTGCCAGCCTGTGCCGTATTGAACACATCGACAGCCTCTCACAGGCGTTCCAGCTAACAATCGACTGGTGTCTCGAGCCGCCGCAGTCTGACCGGGCTGGCCAGGCTATTGAACAGGCCATTGATGGCATCGCCGGCGAAGAAGCACAGCGCCTTCGCGACTTTGGCACACGCATCCGCACGATATGGGCCGCACGCAGCCTGCAGTCTGTGCGTCGCTGGCTCGAGGCCGGTTGGCGCCACCTCGGCGGTGAGGTGTTGGCGGCCAACACCCTCGCGGGTGACGAGCGCGAGGTCGCCCGGCAGTTTTTCGACCTGATTGAACGACTTGAGCAGGACTCTGTCGGCAGCGGTCAGTTTTTTACCCTTGAAGAGCTTGAGCGCGCCGTAGAAAAACTCTACGGCGCAGCCCCCGTCGATGCGGGTAATAATGACTCTGCGCCACCCGTACAGATAATGACAATTCACAAGGCCAAGGGGCTTGAGTTCGATGCAGTGATCGTACCCGGCCTCAATCGCGGTTCGCCGCCTGATGACAAACCGTTGCTGGCATGGGGCGAGCGGCTGTTTGAAGACGGCAGCACGGGCACCCTGATGTGTCCGCTCGATGCCAGGCTGCCCACATCGCAAGCGGTGCAGACCCCGGCCAATTCCCTCTACGACTTCCTGCGTAGCGAGCGCCAGCGCAGCCAGACCTACGAGCAGGATCGCGTGCTGTACGTTGCCTGCACCCGGGCGCGCAATCGGCTACTGTTAATCGGCACGGTCAAGCCGCCCGACGACGATGCGATCAAACCCTGGCGCTCAAGCTTCCTCGCCAGTCTATGGCCTTGCGTTGAACAGCAGGTATCGCTGCTTGAGCCGAGCCCTGAAACGGAAGCAGAGGCCGACGATGCGCCCATGTATGTGCTGCAAAGACGCCTCGCAGACCCGCGTGCCCTGTATGCAAAGCTGGATGCAGAGCAACCCGCATTGCGCAGTGCCACCGCAACAGAAGCTGACCCCAATACCGCGACCCAGGCGCGGGGCGCGATCTTCCAGCCACCAGCCGCCGCGCAACTGCTGGGCACGATTGCCCATGAACTGCTCGAGCAATGCATCGACGCCGGAACTACTGACTGGCTCACTACACAGGGCGATGCACCGTTGCGCTGGCGGCAGCGCCTGCAGCAGCTCGGTATGGCCAGTGGTGATATTGAAGCGGCGCTGGAGAGCCTTGCAACGCTGGCTGATCGATTGTCCGCGAGCGAGCATTTCAGCTGGTGCCTTGACCCATCGCATCTGGCCGTGCGCACCGAATGGCGATTGGCGCACGCTGCCTCGACAACGGGTGAGGCTCGCGCCGATACCAGCCTCTTGATACTCGACCTGTTTATCGTCGATGCGTCGGGGCAGTACTGGGTGATCGACTACAAAACAGCAATACCGGCTGAACATGAAACACTGCCGCAGTTTCTTGCCAGTCAGCGTGCGCTGTATGGCGGTCAGCTGGCGAACTACGCGGCGGCCGTGTCGGCCTGGCGCGCGACACAGGGCCAGCTTCCTGGCGCTGTCCAGGGCAACGGGCAGCCCCCTGAATGCGTGCTGTATTTTCCGCTGATTGACCATTGGGAGCCGGTTGAGACTGGCTGACAGTTAGCCAATTCACAGGCATTGGGCGTATTTTTTCATTGTTCAGCGCTTGCCCACTGGCAGATAATGCCGCGCTCGCAGTGAATTTTTTGTCCAGCAAAGGGTCACAGCGCAGTCACCCGGGCTGGCTATCACACAGTGCCTGCTTTCACAGCACCGGGGGCATTTGGTGTAAGCCGTTCGTGATGATCAAAAGAGCCCTGGCGTCGATTCATGAGTAGTTGCCTGCTAATCGAAGAAAACCTGCATTTGCTGTACCGGCTGCGCGATACGCTGGCAGTGCTAAGCGCTGAGCAGTACACAGCTGTCGAGCATCGCTGGCACAATTCCAGCATTGGTGCCCACGCGCGACATATACTCGATCACTATCAGGCCTTTATCGACGGATTGGGGCACAGCCACATCAACTACGACAAGCGTGCCCGTGATCCTGCGCTTGAGGAACAACCAGAGTCAGCGCTTGCGCGCATCGATGAGCTGCTGGCACAGCTCGATATTGACCCGGTACTTTCGACAGAAGTGCGGGTTACGCTGGATGCCAGCCTGCGATTTGCAACACCGACGGTCGAGCAGCATTCCACGATCGGCAGGGAACTGACGTTCCTCCACGCCCACACCGTGCATCACCTGGCCTATATCGTGTTCATATTGAAGACGATGGACATCGAGCCAGTCGCATCCGATATGGGTTACGCGCCGGCAACGCTTCGCCACAGGGAACAGGATTCATGTGCACATTAACCTGGTTGATCGAGCCCAATGGCTACTCGCTGGTGTTCAACCGCGACGAGCTCAAGACCCGGCAACGTGCGCTGCCGCCGACGCTGCATACCAGCGAAACGGGCGTCAGCTTCCTGTCGCCCACCGATACAGACGCCGGTGGCAGCTGGCTTGCCGTCAACCAGTTCGGCATCACGATTTGCCTGCTCAACAATTACCAGGCGCCGGAGCCGCTGCCTCGGCATACCCATAGCCGCGGAGAAATCGTTCGCACGCTCGCAACCTGCAGCTCCCTGGTCGAGCTGCGCATGCAGTTGACGTCCATGTCGCTCAGCAGTTACCGGGGTTTTGACCTGGTCGTCTTCGACGGAGGGATTACGCAGTTTTGCTGGGACACGCGCGAACTGCAGGAGCGAGAGCCCGTCCAGCCGCTGACATCGTCGTCTTTCAAGGGTGGCCAGGTGTGCGAAGCCCGCAGTAAATACTACGCGTCACTTGGCCCGATCACCCGCATCGAGCAGCTTGAGGCGTTTCACGCCAGTCATATCGATGACAAGCTGCAACCCATAGAGGGTGTGCCAACACAGGCACTCTCGGTCTGCGTCCATCGCAGTGATGCTGAAACTGTCAGCCAGTGCCAGGTTGTCGTCCGTCCCGATCGCGTGTCGATTGGTTATCGCGATGGTTCACCCTGCACCGCGCCCCTGGGCGCATGGCTCGAGCTACAACGCATGGCGGCGGCATGAGCGACGCTATCGATACGTCCAGTCCCTTCCGGCTGCCATTGCGCCCGCGCTGGCTGGCCTCGACGCTTGAGCGCCTGCTCGGCCTGTCTGCACTGGAGCGCTGCCACGCATCTGCACCCAAAGGGCAGGGTACCGAAGCATTCCTGCAAGGTGTGCTCGATCATCTCGAGGTTACACTCGAAGCCGTTGATCCCGGCGGCGTGCTTGAACGACTACCCAGTGAGGGCCCGCTGCTCGTTGTCGCCAATCACCCGCTTGGCGGGCTCGAAGGTGTGGCCATAACCCGCCTGTTGATGGCGCAACGCCCCGACATCAAGGTGCTGACCAACGAGCTGCTGACGCGAATCCCTGAGCTGAGTGACACCTTCATCGGCGTCGACGTACTCTCGCGCGACGCAGGGCAGGCCAATGTGCGCGGGCTCCGCGAGGCCAACCAGCACTTGCAGAATGGCGGTGCGCTGCTGATGTTCCCGGCAGGCAAGGTCGCCGCCGTCAATCCACGCAGCCGCAGCATAGAAGAACACCCCTGGCATCGCGTTGCCGGCCGGCTGATGCGCCGATCTGGCGCCAACTGCCTGCCTATCCGCGTCGAGGGCGCGAACTCCTGGCTGTTTTACGCCCTGGGTCTGGTGCACCCGCTACTGCGGACGCTGCAGCTGCCCCGTGAGCTGGCCAATAAACGTGGCAAAACACTGCGTCTGGTCATCGGTGAGTCCGTGACGTCGGCTGAGCTGCGTCACCTGGACGGCGATGTTGCACTGACCAACTACCTGCGCCTGAGCACAGAAGTACTCAAGTCCGAAGGCAAGGTGAAAAAGCAAAGCGCCGCTATCAGTTTTGAGCCGATTGCCGACGTATCCAGCAGGCGCGATAGCATCGACCAGGCGCTCGCTGCGATTGCGCCATGGCGACTGCTTGAAACCGACCCTTTTGATGTTTACTGCGCGCCCTATGCCGAACTGGGCTGCCTGATCGAGGAGATCGGTGTCGCTCGCGAAATCACGTTCCGCGCAGCCGGAGAGGGAACCGGAAACCGGATCGATTCAGACCGTTTCGACCCTCATTACGAGCACCTGTTTGTCTGGGACAAAAATGCCAAGTGTGTGGTCGGCGGCTACCGCATCGGTCGCACGCGGGAAATCGTAGACCAGCACGGTATTGACGCACTGTACAGTCGCACGCTCTACGATTTTGATGTTGCCTACCTCGACAAGATTGGCAACCCGCTGGAGATGGGGCGCTCTTTCGTGCACCCTGATTACCAGCGCCAGCCCAAGGCCCTGGACCTGCTATGGCGTGGCATAGGGCATTATGTTGCCAGCAACCCCGAATACCACACCCTTTTTGGTGCGGTCAGCATCTCCAATGAGCACTCGGACCTCGCCAGGGCCTTTATTGCCGACTCGATGCTCGAATCCTTTGCAGCCGAGCCGGATTTTCGCACCGATGTGCGACCACTGGAGCCGCTGCGTGCCGGCGGCAGGGTCTGGACCCCGGAGATGTTGGCCGAGCTCAACCATGTCTCACTGATCAACAAGCTGGTGGGCCGCTGTGACCCCGGTAAATCACTGCCGACATTGCTGCGCCATTATCTGTCGCTGAACGGCCGCTTCGTGTGCTTTTCGGTAAACCGCGTGTTCAACGATTCGCTCGACGGCCTGATCCTCGTGGACCTGCGCAAAACCTCCCCCAAGTACCTCAATCGCTACCTCGGCAAAGAGGGCGCCCAGCGCTTCCTCGACTACTGGAAGCAGGTTTCGGCCGCCTAGTCGGGGCCGCTTATCGCACTGTAATTGGCAGTACCCGCGCGCCGGTGCAATAATGCGCTGGTCTGACCAACCAGGGTATTCCGATGAAACAACTCGCCGCGCAGGACGCCAGCTTTCTTTACAGTGAAACGGCCTCCACGCCCATGCATATCTGTGGGCTGTCAATTTATGACCAGTCGACTGCGCCGGGCGGCCGGCTCAGCCACAAGGGCATATTGAGCTACATCGAAGAACGTCTCCACCTGGGGCCACAATTGCGGCAGCGGCTAGTGCAGGTACCGATGGATCTTGATCATCCCTACTGGATCAAAGACCCGGACTTTGACCTTGAGTTTCACGTTCGCCACATCGCGCTGCCTAGTCCCGGCGACTGGCGGCAGCTATGTATTTTTGTGTCGCGCATCAACTCACGGCCAATCGACTTCGATCGACCACCCTGGGAGGCGTATATCATTGAGGGCCTCGATAACATCGAGGGTCTGCCGCCGGGCAGCTTCGCGCTGTTCACCAAGGTTCACCATACGCTGGTGGACGGCCAGTCAGGACAGAACATTTTCGGCGTGTTCCACGACCTGTCACCGGATGCGACCGCCAGCCGCTCCCAGGAACCGATTGTCGTCGAGCGGGCGCCTGGCAGCGCCGAGTTACTGCTTCGCGCAATACCCAACCAGTTTACGCGGCCGGCAAAAAATATCGCTCGCCTGGGTGCCGATCTGCCGGGCCTGGTCAAGACCGGGCTGGAGCTGTACCGCGGCCAGCGCCAATCTGGCGCGCATATGAATGTTCCACAAACGCGTTTTAACCGTGAGCCGACACCACACCGCGTTTTCGAGGGGACACATTTCCCAATGGATGCGCTGCAGCAGATCAAGCGCTCAGTCGCAGGCGCGAAATTGAATGATGTCATGGCCGCACTTGTTGCCGGCGGTCTACGTCGCTACCTCCAGCATCACAACGAGCTGCCTGAAGAGCCGCTCGGCGTGACGATGCCCGTAGACCTGCGCAACAAAAAGGCGCCGGCAACGGCTGCAACGACAGCAGAGCCGGGCAACCAGGTCGGCTCGATCTTCATGAACCTGCACACCGACATTGAGGCTGGCCTGGATCGCATTGCTGCCATTCACGAGAGTTCGATACTTGCCAAAGCGCTGTTTGAAGAACTCGATGTCGGCAAGTATGTCATGGGTGAGATGTCTGACCTCATCCCGCCGGCCCTGAACCGCCGCATGCACCAGTTGATGTCGCGTTACAAGTTGCTCGACAGGGTAGGCATGATTGGCAGTAACCTGCTGATCACCAATGTCGCTGGGCCGCGCTTTGCGCTGTATCACGCTGGCGCAAAAATGCAGTCATACTGGGGGCTTCCTCCGCTGATGTCGGGCATGGCGCTGAGCCACTGCGTGTTCAGCCAGAACGACAACGTAAGCCTTTCAGTGGTCAGCTGCCGCGAGATCATGCCAGACCCTGCGTTCTACATGCAGTGCTGTAACGAGTCGTTTGAGGAGTTACTGGCTGCGGCGAAGACTGCCGGCGATGCAGCTGCGGCCACAGATGAGGCCGAAGTACAGCCTGTGAAGCGCAAGAAAGCGGTCGCCAGCAAGCGGCCCAGGAAGCGCAAAGCTGCGGGTGGCAATGCGGCCAAAGCGGCAGATGCAAAGAAAGCGGTAAAGAAAGCCAGCGCCAAACCACCAGCCCGACGCAGCACAGCGGCCAGTGTACGCAAAGCCCAGGTCAATGGCCTTGCCGCAGCCCAGGCCGAGCTGACACCTACCCAGATTGCGCGCCAGCGCAAACTTGAAAAACTGGTCGCCAGTTAAAGCGGCACTAACCGCCGTTGATGTCGTTGAGCCATTGCGCGGCAGACTTGGCATAGTAGCTGAGTACGGCATCAGCACCGGCGCGTTTGAAGCATAACAGCGACTCGAGTACGCAATCGCGTTCGTCGATCCATTGCTCTTGGCTGGCCGCGACCAGCATCGCGTATTCTCCGCTGACCTGGTAGGCGAAGGTGGGCACGGCAAACTGGCGTTTCACCTGGCTGATCACATCGAGATAGGGCAAGCCGGGTTTGATCATCACAATATCGGCGCCCTCGTCGAGGTCGAGTGCAATTTCATGCAGCGCCTCATCGCCATTTGCCGGGTCCATCTGGTACTGGTACTTGTCGGCACCGGCGAGATTACCGGCCGACCCCACCGCCTCGCGAAATGGTCCGTAAAAGCTGGATGCATACTTGGCTGAGTAGGCGAGAATCCGGGTGTTTACGTGATTGGCTGCTTCAAGGTTGTCACGAATTTTCCTGACCCGGTGGTCCATCATGTCTGAGGGCGCAACAATGTCAGCGCCGGCATCAGCATGCGAAATGGCCTGCTTGACCAGCGCGGCCACGGTCTGGTCGTTGAGTACATAGCCTTCATCGTCGATCACGCCGTCCTGCCCGTGCACGGTGTAAGGGTCCAGGGCGACGTCGGTGATAATGCCGAGTTCGGGAACGCTGGCCTTGACCGCAGCGATAGCCCGCTGGATGAGGCCATCGGCACGCCAGGCAGCCTCGCCATTGGCCGATTTGTCGGCCGGGTCTATCACCGGAAACAGCGCGATCGCCGGGATGCCCAGTTCCGCCAGTGTCTCGGCCTCGCTGCACAGCAGGTCAATACTCAGCCGCTCGATACCGGGCATCGCGTCGATCGCTTGCCGCTGGTTCACGCCCTCGATAACAAACATCGGGTAGATCAGGTCGTCGGCACTGAGCACATTTTCGCGCATGAGCGCGCGCGAGAACGCCTGGCTGCGCATCCTGCGCATGCGGACGCGATTCGAGCTGCTGCGGCTATTGATCCAGTTCATGGGCTCCCCGGGGCTACGGTAGGTATCGCTAACGGGCTTATGATGTCGAAATTTTTACCAAATTTCCATGAACGATTTAGCTCAGTCTGGTCATAGTATCGCCGGGCCGGGTATTGGAATCTCCGTGATCCGGCCCCATATCCGGGCCACCGGAACTGTTTTCCTGAGGAGTCCAACAATGCGTCTTTCTGTTGAACATGTTGCGCGCCAGGCGCTCGCTATCTTGCTGCTGATTGGAGCGCTGCCTGGTCATGCAGCCTGGCCGATTGCTGACGGTGAGGGCCGGCAACTGCCGACCCTGGCCCCGCTGCTTGAAAAAGTGAATCCCGCTGTCGTCAATATTTCCACGTTCACCACCCGCACTGTCAGCAACCCAATGCTGAACGACCCTTTCTTTCGACATTTCTTCAGCGTGCCCGACGGTGCACAGCAACAGCAGCAACGCCGGACCCAGAGCGCAGGCTCAGGGGTCATCGTCGACGCACGCGAGGGCACCGTCATCACCAACTATCACGTGATTGAAGGCGCCGACGAGATCCGTATATCGCTGGCAGACAAACGCAGCTTTGAGGCTGAGCTGATCGGCTCTGACCCCGAAGTCGATGTCGCCGTGCTGCGCATTCTCGAGGCCGATGATCTCTCGGCACTTGCTATGGCCGATTCAGACAAAGTCCGCCAGGGAGATTTTGTCATCGCAATCGGTAACCCCTTCGGGCTGGAAAACACCGTGACCACCGGTGTTGTGAGCGCGCTCGGCCGTTCGGGCCTGGGTATCGAGGGCTACGAGAACTTTATCCAGACGGATGCTTCGATCAACCGCGGCAACTCCGGCGGCGCCCTGATCAATCTTGCCGGCGAACTGGTCGGTATCAACACCGCGATCATTGGCCCTGCTGGCGGTAACGTCGGCATCGGGCTGGCGATACCCAGCAATATGGCGCGCCACAGTGTCGAGCAGATTCTCGAACACGGCGAGGTCAAACGCGGCCAGCTTGGCGTTGTTATCCAGGATATGAACGATGAACTGGTCGAGGCTTTCGATCTTGAGGCGAACCAGCGCGGGGTACTGATTACCCAGGTCCAGGAGGGCTCTGCGGCTGAAGAGGCCGGTATCGAAGCCGGTGATATCGTCACTTCTGTGAATGGCAAGCGCATTGATAGCAGTGCCCAGCTGCGCAATGCTGTGGGTATCCGTTCGATTGGCGACAAACTCAAGCTGGAGATCCTGCGTGACGGTGAACGGCGCAAGCTCACCGCGCGCGTCGGTGAACGCGTCATCGCCAGTGCCGATGGTGCCAGTGAACTGCACCCCAACCTCGAGGGTGCATCACTGGCCGATGCCAGCGATATTGAGGGTGTAGAAATCACCCAAATCGTGCCAAATTCGCCGGCGGCCAATGAGGGCCTGCGTGCAGGTGATATCATCGTCTCGATCAATCGCGTCCGGGTTGCTAACCTGCAGCAGTTGGGTGAGGTCGCAGCGCGCAATAGCGGGCGTATACTGCTGCGTGTGCTGCGAGGCAATTCGGCCTTTTACCTGGTGCTGCGCTGATCGCGGCCAGCGTTTGCCGCAGGCTCTACGAGGCCCTCTATGTTCAATCAATCGAGACAACTGGCAGTAGCGCTGCTATTGGTACTGTTCAGCGCGGCATCCTGCGCCGAGCCGGCCGGTGCCGGCCCCAATCTTGTGCACGTCACCGGTGTGGGCACCGTCGATGCCATTCCCGATGAGGTACATTTTGTCGTTGGCATCGATGCTCGCGCACTGACGCCAGCAAAGGCTTTTGATGAGGTTGAGCAGCGTATGCAAGCGGCCCTGGATGTCCTGCGACGACTCAATGTGCCTGAAAAAGATGTCCAGGCCATGCAGCTGTCTATCGTGCCGGTATACGACTACAAGCAGGGCCAGCGCCTGATTGGTCACGACGCAAAGCGCAACATCCGGGTCAGGCTGCGAGACATCGACGACTACGCGAAGGCGATGGACCGCTTCGCCAAGATTGATGTAACCCGCTTTGAGCAGGTACAGCTACAGTCGAGCAAGCGGCGCGAAATCGAGCTCGAGGCGCTGGAGCGCGCGCTCGATCATGCGCGCAGCAAGGCAGAGCGCATAGCGCGCAGCAGCGGCCAGCAACTGCTGGGTCTGGTGCAGGTCCAGGAACAGGGTGCATCCAGTCCACGCCCGCCCGTGGCGCGAATGGCCATGGCGATGGAATCTGATGCTGGCGCCAGCGTATCGACTGGCAGTATTGAAGTCCGGGTGCAGATCAGCGCCAGCTTCGAAATCGAGTAGTGCGGCAGGCCCTTCACAGCCGCCCGCCAGAATCTATAAGAACAGTAACTTGCCCACCGGGCCACGAAGCGGTTGAATGCCGCGCTTTGGCAGAGGTTTGCGGTAGCCTTACGAGGGTCGCCGGGCCTTGCCCAGACTTTCCCCCTAGATAGCGAGAATGGTAATGAGCAAGAAAATTGCGCTGGTCACCGGCGCAGCCAGTGGCATGGGCCGAATCTACTCACAGACACTGGCCGCCAAAGGCTTCCACGTGGCGATTATGGATTTGAATGAAGCGGGCCTGGCAGAGACGGCAACCGCTGACGGCGACTATTCAGCCTATGCCTGCGATATCGCCGACACCGATAGCGTCATGCAGCAGGTCGCCACCATCGAGCGTGAGCTTGGCCCCATCGATTACATGGTTCATTGTGCGGCCTTGATGCCCGCAGTGTCGGTGCTCAATGAGACACCCGCCCAGGTGGAGCGACTGACGCGCATTAACTACATCGGCACGATCAACCTGGTCGAGGCTGCGCTCAAGCCGATGGTCAAACGCGACAGCGGCACCTGTGTATTCTTCGGGTCGATAGCCGGCGAAGCGCTGGTTCCCAACATGGCCAACTACTGCGCGACCAAGGCCGCTGTGAATGCCTACATAGAGAGCGTTACCCAGGAGCTCAAAATTGCGGGCTCAAAGGTCCAGGTCACGCTGGTGAAGCCACCTGCAGTGAACACACCGCTGGTAGACCAGACCCTGGAGACCGAAACACCCGGCAGTATCAAATCGGCCAAGGAGACCGGTCGGCTGGCGGATCCGGCCGAGATCGTGGCGCAGATTGAAAGCAAGGTCGCCAAGGGCAAGAACATCGTGTATCCAGGCTCAGCGCGCATGCTGCGCTTTTGGCATTTCTTCTTCCCGGGCCTGTGGTGGAAAACCGTCGGCAGCTTCGAGAAAAGCTGACGCAGGCCGCACGTTTTGCTGGTCTGGGAGAAGAACAGGGGAGGCCACCATTACCAGGTCAGGCGTGCGGGCCATTCACTGCGCCTCTACCGTAACGGCGTTTTCCACTCCCAGTACAATGGCCAGCGGCTGCTCAATGGCGGCGTCTGGGACATGCTCTGGCTGCCGCTGTGGTTCCGGCCCGCCAGACAACGCCAGCGCATCCTGCTGTTGGGCGTTGGTGCCGGCGCGGCGGCCAGGAAGATTCTCGACGCCGGGTTTACCGGCCATATGGTGGGCGTTGAACTTGACCCGGTCCATTTGCAGGTGGCGCGACAGCAGGTCGGGCTCAGGTCGCGCCAGGCAACCATTGAGCTGCATCGGGCGGATGCCTTTGAGTGGTTGAAACGCTACCGGGGCCCGGCCTTTGATATCATCATCGACGATGTTTACGTCGAACGCGAGGGACAGCCTGAACGCGCGCTGGGCGGTGGTTTTAGCGAAGCCTCCTGGTATGCCTGCCAGCAAAAACGCCTACGCGCGGGTGGCCTGTTGCTCGCCAACTGCGATGGCCGCAGATCACTCGCCAGTCTGGCCGACACGGTGGCCGCAAGCGGGCGCACCAGCCACGCTGTCCAGTTTTCAGTGCCCCAATACCAAAACCGCATTGCTCTGTTCTCCAGCGAACCGCTGGCTCGTGAACACTACTGGCAAAACCTGGAGCATCAATTCGGCGCCAGTGCCGTCAGGCAAATTCGCCGCGCCGGTGTCATACCGCGCCGCCTCAATACGGACCGCCGCAAGCGTGCAAGATAACGGTTATATGGTTATGAGAAACAAATATTGGCCATGCCGGAGGGTGAGCGCTATCGTAGATGATCAGTTAGCCTTCACCCGGGTACCCGTACCGTGCCAGTCCACCAACAAACCGCAGCAAGGCCCCACGACGTGTCACTGAAAGACCTCGACCTTGAAGCGGTCAACCAGCAGCTCGCCGGTGCCTCACCTGCGCAAATCATCAGCTGGGCGCTGGGCCTTGCGGTACCGACCGTGGCTACCACCAGTTTCGGCAAAAACGCCGCGGCGATGCTGCACGCGCTCGTCGATGTCGACCCCTCGGTACCCGTTATCTGGGTGGACACCGGCTACAACCTCCGCGATACCTATATCGTCGCAGAGAAGCTGATCAAGCGACTGGCCCTCAATATCCATGTATTTTCGCCCGAAATGACCTCTGAGCGTCGCAACGCCATCATGGGCGGCATCCCGACGATTGAAGACGAGGCGCTGCACAAAGATTTCACCCGGCAGGTCAAGCTCGACCCCTTCGATCGCGCTCTCAGCCAGTTCAACCCCCAGGTTTGGCTGACCGGCATTCGCAGGGACGAAACCGAACACCGCCAGTCGCTCGACATCGTGAGCTGGGACGGGCGTGGCATCCTGAAAGTTGCACCCTTCTTTGAGTGGAGCGCGGAGCAACTCGACAGTTACATGAGCGAGCATGAGCTGCCCAGCTGCCGCCATTACTTCGATCCCACCAAGGTGCAGGAAGGCAGGGAGTGCGGGATGCACACCAGTGCTTGACCGCATGACTGTCGAATAAATAGACAGTCGCACCTGAGTTCACCAAGAATTCAATTAATAAATACCCTCTAAATCACTGATATATCGAGCATTCGATGCGCGCTGCATAAAACTTGCACATCTCTTCGTGGACGCCCCTACCTGTAATTTCTATAACAAAGGAGGCAGGGCATGCTCCCGGAAAAACAACGCAAGGGTCGCGACCAGCTTGCACAATCTGTGTCTTTTGTCCTGCTGGGATTCGCGCTATTGATTGCCGCCGCGGCTGTGTTCGCCTGGTCGGCACCCGCTGCTGCGCAGGATGATACAGCGGGAGACGGCGTGACCGCCGATCATCACGCCGCAGAAAAAATGGCCGAACTGCTCGATACCGCGCGCACCAGTAATCGTGACGTGATGGTGGTGTTTGGCGCGGACTGGTGCGATCGCTGTGT
Organism: Pseudomonadales bacterium; assembly: GCA_965216795.1. Lineage (GTDB taxonomy): Bacteria > Pseudomonadota > Gammaproteobacteria > Pseudomonadales > UBA7434 > UBA7434. Next base: position 482,895 of record OZ244196.1, read on the forward strand.
GCTCCTGGACCGGTATATCCGGCAGGGCGAGCTGGGCGATCGTATCGCTGAAGACTTTGTGGTGCTGAATATCGACGTGGGTGACTGGAGCGAAGAGCGTCGCTATGAAGCCCAGCACGGTCATCCAACCCGCGAGGGCTTGCCGGCGATCGTGCTGGTTGATGCCGATGAGAACCTCGTCGATGTCATGGCCTCAAAGGAGCTGACCACCTTCCTGCCTGACAAAGACCAGCCCATCTACAACTGGATGGAAGACATCCTCTATTTTGCCGAGCAGGCCGTCGCGATCCAGTAGGCGTTGGCCGGCGGCTCAGTCAGCAGTTTTCACCTGTGTTGCCAGGCTGGCCGCGTAGCCGGTATAACCCTGCGGGGTGAGTTGGCGCATCTGCAGTTTGACGGCCTCTGGCAGATCCTGCGCGTCGATAAACGCCAGCAGCGATTGTTGGTCGACGCGTTTGCCACGCGTCAGCGCCTTGAGTTTTTCGTAGGGCTCTTCGATACCATAGCGACGCATGATCGTCTGCAGCGGTTCTGCAAGCACCTCCCAGCTATTGTCCAGGTCGGCGTCGATCACCTCAGCGTTCAGCTCAAGTTTCCCCAGGCCCTTAGCCAGTGAAGCCAGCGCGATAGCGCTATAGGCGAAACCCACGCCCATATTGCGCAGCACGGTCGAGTCCGTCAGGTCGCGCTGCCAGCGCGAGACCGGCAATTTGCTGCTCAGGTGTGTAAACACCGCGTTTGCCAGCCCGAAATTGCCCTCGGCATTTTCAAAGTCGATTGGGTTGACCTTGTGAGGCATCGTCGAAGAGCCAATCTCTCCCTCGACTTTTTTCTGCCCAAAGTAGGCCAGCGAAATATAGCCCCAGACGTCCCGGCACAGATCGATCAATATCGTATTGTGGCGCTGCAGCGCATCGAACAGCTCGGCCATGTAATCATGTGGTTCAATCTGCGTCGTATAGGGGTTCCACTCCAGGCCGAGCGATTCGACAAAAGCCCTGCTGTGTCCGGCCCAGTCAATTTCGGGGTAGGCGCTGGCATGCGCGTTGTAATTGCCGACGGCACCATTGATCTTGCCCAGCAGGGGTACGGCGTTGATTTGCTGCAGCTGTCGCTCAAGGCGTCGCGCGACGTTCGCAAACTCCTTGCCCACCGTAGTCGGGCTAGCAGACTGCCCGTGCGTGCGTGACAGCATGGGTTGCCCAGCCCACTCGATCGACATCGCTTCGATCGTTGCAAGCACCTTTTGCATGTCCTGTGCTAGCAGGTCTCTGCCGGCCTGGAGCATGATCGCATGGGAGAGGTTGTTAATGTCTTCAGAGGTGCAGGCGAAATGGATAAACTCGATCGTTGCCGCAAGTTCGGCATGCTGCTCAAAACGCGCCTTCAGGAAATACTCCACGGCTTTGACATCGTGGTTGGTGGTCCGCTCAATACGCTTGATCTCTTCGGCGTCGGCCTCGCTGAAACCCTCGATCAACTGCTCGAGGAAAGCAACGGCCTCGGCCGAGAGGGGCGCGAGTTCATCGATCTGGGGGTGCGCGGCCAGCGACTGCAGCCATTTGATTTCTACCAGCACACGAGCCGAAATCAGCCCATACTCGCTGAAGACCTGTCGCAGCGGCTCGGTCTTGCCAGCGTAGCGACCATCAATCGGGGTTATAGCAGTGAGCGGATTCAGGTTCATGATTTCTCGGTTTTCGTCAGTGGGTCATCGGGCCAGCCAGCCGGGCGCAGATAGTAACGATCGCGGTGGCGCTAATCCAGTGCATTACCACCGGCTGGTGATACTCCGGGGTAGTGCGGTCAGTGGCTGTGCTCGCCAGCGGCAATAACGGCGCCGCCGAGGCAGTGGTCACCGGTATAAAACACAGCGTACTGGCCAGGCGCGACGGCCCGCTGTGGTTCATCGAATACAACGTGAAGACCGCCATCGGGGCCGACGTCCACCCGGCAGGACTGGTCTGCCTGGCGGTAGCGTATCTTGACCTGGCAGTGCAGGGGCAAGGCCGGTGGTTCGCTAATCCAGTGGGCAGGCTCGCACTGCATATGCCGATGCAGTAGCAGCGGGTGATCCTGGCCCTGGCCAACCACCAGGGTATTGTCCTGCATGCGTTTTTGCAGCACGTACCACGGCTTTGTGTCACCCCCGGCGATACCGCCGATACCCAGGCCCTGGCGCTGGCCGATAGTGTGATACATCAAGCCCTGGTGCTCACCCAGCGTGCAGCCCTGGTCATCAACGATGGGGCCGGGCTGTGCAGGCAAGTAGCGCGCCAGGAAATCCTTGAACCTGCGCTCGCCGATGAAGCAAATGCCCGTGCTGTCTTTTTTGTCGTGCGTATTGAGCCCGGCTTCCCTGGCGATCTGCCGGACCGCGGGCTTGGCCATTTCACCGACCGGGAAACGGGCGTTGGCCAGCTGGGACTGGCTGACTGCGTGCAGGAAATAGCTTTGGTCCTTGGCCTCATCAAGGCCTTTACAGAGTTGCGCCTGGCCATCGACCTGCCGCAGGCGAGCGTAATGGCCGGTCGCTATAGCCGTCGCACCCAGCGCATGTGCGTGATCAGCAAAGACCTTGAACTTGATCTCGCGGTTGCACAGCACGTCGGGGTTCGGTGTGCGTCCGCGGCGGTACTCATCGAGAAAGTGGTCGAAGACATTGTCCCAGTACTGTCGGGCAAAATTGGCAATGTGCAGGTCGATGCCCAGGTGGTCGGCCACGCGCATTGCATCCTCAAGATCAGCCTGGGCGGTGCAGTATTCGGTGCCGTCGTCTTCGTCCCAGTTCTTCATGAACAGGCCGGCCACGTCTTCGCCCTGCCGGAGCAGTTCGAGTGCGGCGACGGACGAGTCCACACCGCCAGAGAGGCCAACAATGACTTTGCTCATATCTGGAGGGAATGTTGTATGCGCACAGGCGAGGGGGGCGATTTTGCCGGCTATTGCGCACAGTGGCAAGTCAGCGGCGGGGCTTGGCTTACTCGATAACGTCGTTGAGCAATGCGAGCGGGTACCGATGCCCCTCGATATAGCGTCGCACGCAGTCTACCACCATCGGGCTGCGCAACTGGCTGCTGCGTTGCTCGAGCTCTTCCAGCGTGAGCCACAGCGGCCTGATGATGCCGGCATCCAGTGTTGCGCCAGGGTCTTCCGAGACGGCACGGGCGATGAAGGTCGTGCGCTGGTAAGTAACACCACTGGCTGGCGAACGATAAAGGCCCAGGCCAAGAATGGCTTCGACCTGGACGTGCCAGCGGGTCTCTTCGAAGGTTTCGCGCACCGCTGCCTCAACCAGCGTCTCGCCAGCCTCCAGGTGGCCCGCAGGCTGGTTGATAACGACCTTGCCCTGGCTGTGCTCCTCGACGAACAGGAAGCGCCCGTCACGCTCCACGACAGTGGCTACCGTCACATGCGGTACGAATGTCGAATCGATTTGGGGATGGGTGGCCTGCGAACTCATCAAGCGATCAACGTCAGTGAATGTTTTACGGTGTTTATTCTAGTGTAGTGGGTCGTCGAGGTCAGCGCTGTTTTGGCAGGTGTACCTGCTCGTAGCGGCTATCGCCTGGTTGAAGATCAGCCAATTGCCAGGGCCCCACGCGGTGACGGACGAGCCTGAGCACCGGATGGCCTACCGCCGCAAGCATGCGCCGGACCTGTCGATTCCTGCCCTCGCGCAGCACGATTTCTAACCAACTCGAGTTCGCCAGCCGATGTTCAGGCAATGTCCGGGCCGGCGCCCACAGGCGGGGCTCGGGTATGGCCCTGGCCTGGGCGGGGCGGGTGTGGCCATCCTTGAGCACGATGCCCCCGCGCAGCGCCTCAAGCGCCGCAGGGCCGGGATCACCTTCGACCATGACCCAGTAGTGCTTTGCCAGCTTTTGGTGCGGATGGCTGATCCGGTGCTGCAGCGCGCCCTGGTTGGTCAGTAGCAGCAGGCCCTCAGAGTGATAGTCGAGCCGTCCTGCGGGATAAAAGCCGGGCGCGTCCAGCCAGTCGGCGAGTGTGGATTGAGCTGCGTCGGACGCACCCGCTGGCGCGCCGAACTGGCTCAGCACCCCGAATGGCTTGTTAAATAGCAGCAGATTCATTGGTTTTTTAGTGACAATGCGAGCTTTTTAGCGCAGGACATCGATTATACGCCGGTGCTATACTTCCGCGCGATTTTTTCAGCACCGGAGTAAATTGATGGGTTACCAACATATCGTCGTTCCTGCCGACGGAGAGAAAGTTCAAGTCAACGCCGATGGTTCACTGTCGGTACCTGATCGTCCAATCATCCCATACATCGAGGGTGACGGTATTGGCGTCGACGTCACGCCACCGATGCTCGCGGTGACCAATGCCGCGGTCGAAAAAGCCTACGGCGGAAAACGCTCAATTGCCTGGATGGAAATCTATAACGGTGAGAAAGCGGCCGAAAAATATGACGGTGACTGGTTCCCGGCAGAGACGCTCGACGCCATTCGCGAATTCAAGGTTGCTATCAAGGGCCCACTGACGACGCCGGTAGGCGGCGGCTTCCGTTCATTGAACGTGGCTCTGCGCCAGGAGCTCGACCTGTACGTTTGCCAGCGTCCTGTTCGCTGGTTCCAGGGCGTGCCATCCCCGGTGCGAGAGCCCGAGAAGACCGACATGTGCATCTTCCGCGAAAACTCTGAAGATATCTATGCGGGTATCGAGTGGAAAGCAGGCACTGACGAAGCTGACAAGGTCATCGCCTTCATGCGCGAAGAGATGGGCGTATCGAAAATCCGCTTCCCTGAAAACTGCGGCATCGGTGTCAAGCCGGTATCGGTGCAGGGCACCAAGCGACTCGTTCGCAAGGCGATCCAGTATGCTGTCGACCAGGACCTGCCCTCAGTCACGCTGGTGCACAAAGGCAACATCATGAAGTTCACCGAGGGCTCATTCAAGGAATGGGGCTATGAACTTGCCGCCGAAGAATTTGGTGCCGAGCTGCTCGATGGTGGCCCATGGATGACGTTCAAAAACCCGAACACGGGCAAAGAGATCGTCGTCAAGGATGTTATCGCCGATGCGATGCTGCAGCAGATCCTGCTGCGTCCTGCCGAGTACAGTGTTATCGCCACGCTCAACCTGAATGGCGATTACATTTCAGACGCGCTGGCGGCACAGGTGGGTGGTATCGGCATCGCCCCTGGCGCCAACCTCAGCGATGACATTGCGCTGTTCGAAGCGACCCACGGCACTGCACCCAAATATGCTGGCCAGGACAAGGTCAACCCCGGTTCGGTCATCCTCTCGTCCGAGATGATGCTGCGTCACCTGGGCTGGAATGAAGCGGCCGACCTGATCATCAAGGGCATGGAAGGGGCGATTACCGCCAAAACCGTCACCTATGACTTCGAGCGCCTGATGGATGGCGCGACCCTGGTTAAAGCCTCAGAGTTTGGTCAGGAAGTCATCAAGCACATGTAAGCACAGGCCGCCGCCGTGCCCGGGGCATGGCGGCGGTACTATCTTATCTGGATTCGGGCTGGATTCAGGGGCTGACAGCCCGTCAGGGCGTCAGCGATCGAGTGGGGCGGTTGAACTCAGGAGCCCAATTCTGCGGCCGAGTTCTCAATTTCGACAACATTACTGGCTTTGGCGCTGTCTTCAGTGGCTTCGGTAGCCTGGGCAGCCACCGTGGGTGGGTCATCGAGGATGCGTATGGTGACGGCATGCAGCCCCTTGGGGCCGTCAACTGCTTCAAACGCAACGCATTGCCCGGCACGCAGTGTCTTGTAGCCTTCCATTTCAATAGCAGAGTAATGGGCAAACACGTCTTTGCCGTCATCGTCGGCGAGAACGAAGCCATAACCCTTGGCATTGTTGAACCACTTCACGACACCCGTTTGCATTGTTTTTTATCCTTGATATTTTTGCTAGGCTAGACGCGCTGTACAATTTTTGACTTATAACTTCTTAAATATCAGTGCGTTAGCTGTACCTTTGAGCTCAGGTAAGCCCCTTTTTAACGCGCTTGGTATTAATAGTCAAGTGACAGCTATGCATAGCTGGGGCATGATAGCGAGAGTCTGCAATGGGTGTCCCCACGTATAAGTTCAAATGCGCGAAACAGTCGGCAAGCGGTAAAAAAAAATCATGGCGTTGATTCATTATAAAGATCTTCTACTACCATTATTTATGAGCGGCGATGAGCCCGATTTCGACGCAGATGAAGACCTTTCAGTCGTCACTGCGAAGCCCCGGCTACAGCGTCCATCGATGTATAACGTCATCATGTTGAATGACGATTACACACCGATGGAATTCGTGGTCGAGGTGCTGGAAACCTTCTTCAGCCATGATCGAGAATCGGCCACGCGCGTCATGCTGACCGTGCATACCACAGGCAAGGCAATCTGCGGAACTTATACCCGTGACATCGCCGAGACCAAGGCAGCCCAGGTCATCCAGTACGCGCGCGAGAACCAGCATCCGCTGCTGTGCGAAATTGAATCGCTGCAGGATGGCGATGAGTGAGACAAGCGCAGCGGTTAATGCGTATATCAAACTGCCGAGAGTGCAGTTCGCTGCCAGACCGAGTGATAGTGAGACCGCTAGATGTATGAGGAAGTAACATATGCTCAATAAAGAGCTGGAAAATACTCTCAATGGCGCTTTTAAAGTAGCCCGTGGCAAGCGCCACGAGTTCATGACCGTAGAACACCTTCTATTGGCAATGCTCGATAATGCCGAGGCCGCCGACGTGCTGACTGCCTGCGGTGTTGAATTGGGGAGGCTGAGCGATTGCCTGGTCGAGTTTATCGACTCCACTACGCCGCTACTCAATGAAGAAGACGAGGAGCGCGATACCCAACCGACGCTGGGTTTCCAGCGCGTACTGCAGCGAGCTGTATTCCACGTCCAGTCTTCGGGCAAAAAAGAAGTCAGCGGAGCCAATGTCCTGGTCGCCATTTTCAGCGAGCAGGAATCGCAGGCAGTTTACCTGCTCAAGCAGCAAAACGTGGCGCGCATTGATGTCGTCAACTACATCAGCCACGGCATCTCCAAGGTGTCAGGGCAGAATGAGAACCACAATGAACAACACAGCGAGTCGCTGGAGGACGAGGCGACAGGCGAGGGGACGTCAAACAACCCGCTCGAAGCCTACGCCCTGAACCTCAACGCCGAGGCAGACTCTGGCCGTATCGACCCGCTGGTGGGCCGTGAGCACGAGGTAGAGCGCGTCGTCCAGATCCTTGCGCGTCGCCGCAAAAACAACCCGCTGCTGGTAGGCGAAGCTGGCGTTGGCAAAACCGCCATTGCCGAAGGCCTGGCCAAGCGCATCGTCGACGGCGAAGTGCCCGACATTCTCTCGGATTCCACCGTTTACTCGCTGGATCTCGGCGCACTGCTGGCCGGCACCAAATACCGCGGTGACTTTGAAAAGCGCTTCAAAGCGTTGCTTGGCGAGCTCAAAAAACAGGAAGATTCGATCCTGTTTATCGACGAAATCCACACCATCATCGGTGCCGGTGCAGCCTCGGGCGGCGTCATGGACGCCTCTAATTTGCTCAAGCCGCTGCTCAGTTCAGGCCAGGCACGCTGCCTGGGTTCGACGACTTTCCAGGAATACCGGTCAATTTTTGATAAGGATCGCGCGCTGTCTCGCCGCTTCCAGAAGGTCGACGTGCACGAGCCGAGTGTCGATGACACGTTCCGCATCCTCAAGGGGCTGAAAGGCCGCTTTGAGGAGCACCACGATATTCACTATACCGAGAAGGCGCTGCGCACAGCCGCGGAGTTGTCGGCGCGCTACATCAATGAGCGCTTCCTTCCCGACAAGGCCATCGACGTGATTGACGAGGCCGGCGCTTACCAGCGCCTGCTCGCACCGAGCAAGCGCAAAAAGAAAATCGGCGTCACCGAAATTGAAACGGTTGTTGCCAAGATCGCGCAGATTCCACCCAAACACGTCAGCAGTTCTGACAAGCAGGCGCTGAGCTCGTTGGAAACAGATCTGAAACGCGTTGTATTTGGCCAGGACAAGGCCATCGACAGTCTCGCCGCCGCTATCAAGCTATCGCGCGCAGGGCTGTCATCGCCGGACAAACCCATCGGCTCCTTCCTGTTTGCAGGGCCTACGGGTGTGGGTAAAACCGAAATCTCCCGCCAGCTGTCGATGGTACTGGGTATGGAGTTGGTGCGCTTCGATATGTCGGAGTACATGGAGCGTCACACAGTTTCACGCCTGATTGGCGCGCCACCTGGCTATGTAGGCTTTGACCAGGGCGGTTTGCTGACGGACGCTGTGACCAAAAACCCGCACTGCGTTGTGCTGCTCGATGAGATCGAGAAGGCGCATCCCGAAGTGTTCAACCTGCTACTGCAGGTCATGGACCACGGCACGCTCACTGACAACAATGGGCGTAAGGCCGACTTCCGCAACGTCGTACTGATTATGACAACCAACGCGGGTGCCGAATCCATCAGCCGACGATCCATTGGTTTCACGCACCAGGATCACAGCACCGATGGTATGGAGGCGGTCAACAAATTGTTCACACCTGAATTCCGCAACCGGCTTGATTCGATCATCCAGTTCGCGCCGCTCAGCGAGGAGATTGTCCTCACGGTCGTCGACAAGTTCCTGGTCGAGCTGCAAACCCAGCTCGACGAGAAATCTGTGGTGCTCGAGGTCGATGAAGCTGCACGCAAGTGGCTGGTCGAAAAAGGCTACGACGCCAATATGGGCGCTCGCCCGATGGCCCGCGTTATCCAGGAGCAGCTGAAGAAACCGCTGGCCGAAATGGTACTGTTTGGTGAGCTGGCAGGTTCTGGAGGAACCGTCGAAGTCACAGTCAGTGACGGAGAGTTGGCACTGGAAGTGCGCGTAGAAGAGTCTGCTTAACGCACTCGAAAAGTGATGCGCCCCTTACTCAGGTCGTAGGGGGTCATCTCGACCTTGACCTTGTCGCCGGTCAAAATCCGAATATAGTTCTTGCGCATCTTGCCCGAAATATGGGCGGTAATTACGTGACCGTTTTCGAGTTTCACGCGAAACGTCGTGTTCGGCAGGGTGTCGATCACCTCGCCGTCAAACTCGATGTTTTCTTCTTTCGCCATCTGTCCTAAACCGGTTTTTTTGCTGGCAGCCATTGCTGCGGGTTGTCGCCCAAGACGCTCTACTGCGGTCGCCTTTGCGGAGGCTGCGCATTGTGCCTGAAAATCGTGCGCTAGGCAAAACTCGACTCTGGCACTATTCAAACAGCCGCCAACGCCCTTCGATGAGTATTTCTATGGGGCGGAAGTCGATCTTGTAGGACATTTTCATGCACTGCTGGATCCAGTACCCGAGGTAGAGGTACTCAAGGCCCCGCGACGCCGCTTCCTCGACCAGTTTCAGGATCGCCAGGCTGCCGGGGCTGCGCCGGTGCTGGTCGGGGTCAAAATAGGTGTAGATAGCTGACAGGGCCGTGGGCAGCTGGTCGGCGACACTGACCCCAATGAGTTCGCCATCCCGGCGCATTTCAAAATATCGGGAAAACCCGGCATCATCGACGAGAAACTGGCGGTATTGATCGACGGAGGGCGGGTACATATCGCCATCGGCATGGCGCTGCTGGATGTAGCGCGCGTAGAGCGCGTAGTGCGCATCACTGTCGATGCTGTCGACCAGGCGGAACTCCACATCCTCATTGCGCCGGGCCACGCGCTTCTGGCGACGGCTGGGGCGAAAGCCGGCAACGGGCAGCCTGACGGGCAGGCACTCGCTACACTGCTCGCAGTGCGGCCGGTAGTGGTGCGACCCCGAGCGCCTGAACCCCAGCTCGCTCAGCGCCTGGTAGGTCGATGGGCTGATTTGCTCCTCAGGATCAACGAACAGCGTCGTGGCCTGCTCATCAGGCAGGTAGCTGCAGCTGTGCGGATGCGTCGAGTAGAGTTTTATTTTCGGCAGCACACTCATTACAGCTCTCGTAGCAAAGCGTGGCAATCGCGCCAGCGCAGCTCGGGCCAGGCCGGCGGTGCGAGCTGTCCGGGCGCTGCACTGTAGCCGGGTAGCTGCTGCTTGAATTCGGCGCGGGATATCTCTTCAACACCGAGCGTGGCCAGGTGAGGGTTCATCAACTGGCAATCGAGCAGGGGCCAACCCAGCGATGCCAGGTAGCGGCAACACACCACGAAGGCGATTTTTGACGTGTCACGCTCAAGATGAAACATGGACTCGCCTGAAAAGGTTTGCCCGACCGCGACGCCATAGATCCCGCCAACCAGCCGCTCGCCGTCCCAAACTTCAAACGAATGCGCGTAGCCCGCATCATGCAGACTGACATAGGCTTGTTGCATCGCCGCCGTTATCCACGTTCCCTCGCCATCGGCCCTGGCCTGTGCGCATTGATCGATGACCTCGGCAAAAGCCCGGTCAACACTGAGTGAGTAGTTAAACTTGCGCATGGTCCGCTTGAGGCTGCGCGAGACATGCAGGTTTTCACAGCGCAACACGGCGCGTGGGTCCGGCGACCACCACAGCAGGGGCTGGTTCGATTCGTACCAGGGAAAGATCCCCAGTGAATAGGCATTGACCAGGCGCGATACGCTGAGATCTCCGCCGACTGCAAGCAAGCCGTTCGGATCCTCGAGCGCTGATTCGACCGGTGGAAAGGCGGCGAAGCCCGTGCTGTTCTGCGTCATGGCGGAGCGTTAGCGCCTGGCAGGTCAGGCTTCCAGGTCATCCAGGTACTTCTCGGCATCCAGGGCAGCCATGCAGCCGGTGCCCGCCGAAGTGACGGCCTGGCGATAGATGTGATCGGCAACGTCGCCAGCGGCGAATACACCCGGTATCGATGTTTCAGTGGCATTGCCCTGCAGCCCGCTATGGATCTTCAGGTAACCATTTTCCATCTCGAGCTGGCCGATGAACATATCCGTATTCGGGCGATGGCCAATGGCGATAAATACGCCCGCCAGGTCGATATCCTCGCTGGCATCGTTTTCTGTCGATGCGATACGGATACCGGTAACCCCGCTGTCATCACCGAGAACTTCCTGCAGCGTGTGGTTCCAGCGTATCGTCACATTGCCGTCTCGCTCTTTGGCAAACAGCTTGTCCTGCAGAATTTTTTCAGCGCGCAGTTGATCGCGTCGATGCACGAGTACGACTTCGGAGGCGATGTTCGACAGGTACAGCGCCTCTTCGACAGCGGTATTGCCACCACCAATCACGGCCACTTTCTGGTTGCGGTAGAAAAACCCGTCGCAGGTGGCGCAGGCACTGACGCCTTTACCCATGAACGCCTGTTCTGACTCAAGCCCCAGATACTGTGCCGATGCGCCGGTCGCGATAACGAGGCTATCACAGCTGTAATTGGCCGAGTTGCCGCGCAGCTGGAAAGGCCGTTGTTCCAGGTCGACCGATTCAATGTGATCGAACAACACCTGCGTATCAAAGCGCTCGGCGTGCTTGAGCATCCGTTGCATCAGCTCGGGGCCCTGTACGCCCTGGTCATCACCGGGCCAGTTGTCGACATCGGTGGTGGTCGTCAGCTGGCCACCTTGCTCCATGCCGGTAATGACGACCGGGTTCAGGTTGGCCCGCGCAGCGTAAATCGCGGCCGTATAGCCGGCTGGCCCCGAGCCAAGAATGATGAGCCGGTGGTGTTGCGTATCGCTCATTCGCGTGAAATCTCCTGCCTGCAGACTGCGGGCACAGGGGCCGCAGTTGCTGTGTGTTTTGTATTCAACCCGGTGGTCGTGCTGGCGCCCCTACGGGCTGCAAACCGCGTAACCACGGGGTATTGATAGGGGCACGAATTTTATCCTCAAGGGGCGGGGTAGTCGATTTTTATTTTTTTGCAAGGCGCGACCGGCCCGGAACATTGCCAGCGTTTGGCGGCCAAAGTCCCTTGCACTTTAGCCTTCAATCCAGTGTGCTTATCACTCTGGAAAGTCCGGCCCCCGGTGGTCGTTCTGAGTGTGATCTGACCGGTACCAGCAGAGCAAGAACATGGCTACAACGCGCAGTAAATCGATGCCACGCAGCGCAGCGCCCGACTCCGGCGCGCTGCTGCTGGTCGTCAAAGAGGGCACCCTGATCGCGCTGCTGGCAGTGGCGAGCTACTTCCTCATGGCACTGCTCAGTTACAGTGCCCAGGATCCCAGCTGGTCGGCCGTCGGCGAACAGGGCCCGATTGAAAATATCGCGGGTGCCTCTGGCGCCTGGATATCCGACGTGCTGTTCTCGCTACTGGGCTACACCGCGTACGTAATCCCCATTGCACTGGCCCACCGAGCCTGGCTGATATTCAAGGACAGGCACCAGTCAATCCAGTTTGACAGCCTGACGCTGGCCCTGAAGACCAGCGGGCTGTTATTGCTGTTGCTCGGCTGCACCTGCCTGTTGGCACTGTCCAGCCTGCCCGACCAGTCGGCCTTGCCCTTTGGCGGTGGTGGTTACCTGGGTATGTCGCTCAGGCAATTGCTGCTGGATATTTTTCACCCCGCTGGTACAGTGCTGCTGATGGCGGCGATCACGCTGTTCGGGCTCACGCTATTTGCCGAAATATCATGGCTCAAGCTGATGGATCGCGTGGGCGCGATGACCGTCAACGTCGCGCACAGAGCGTTCGAGCAGGGCCGCGACTGGGTCGAGCGCCAGCGTGAAATCGCGCGCCAGAAACAGCGTGAGAGCGTGGTCGCCCGGAAGGAGCCACCCACTGTGACTGTCGAGCCCGAACCGGTCTCAGCCGTCAAGGTCGTCACCGACAAGGCCCGCGCGGTGTTTGGCGGTGAAGAGAAAATTGCAAAGCCCGGCGCGGCACTGCCTGCGCCAAAAGTCAGCCGGCCGGCGCCATCGCGGCAGACGGTCAGCGCGATCGTCGACAGCGGAGAGGCCGTCGAGATCCCACAGCTTGACCTGCTCGATGGTCCGGACCAGGGCGGGCAGTTGGGGTACTCGGACGAACAGCTGCACCAGATGTCCGAGCTGCTCGAGTCCAAGCTGGCGGACTTTGGCGTGGTCGCAGAGGTCAAGACCGTCCTGCCAGGCCCAGTCGTCACCCGATTTGAAATCCAGCCGGCTCCTGGCGTCAAAGTCAGCCGCATCAGTAACCTGGTCAAGGACCTGGCTCGATCGCTCGCCGTGATCAGTGTGCGCGTGGTCGAAGTCATCCCGGGCAAATCCTACGTCGGTATCGAGATTCCCAACCAGAACCGGGCCATGGTCATTCTGGGTGAAGTGCTCAACTCGCAGGTCTATGCCGCATCGCGTTCACCACTGACCCTGGCACTGGGCCATGACATCGCGGGCGAGCCGGTGGTCGCTGACCTTGCGCGAATGCCGCACCTGCTGGTTGCCGGCACCACCGGTTCGGGTAAATCGGTCGGCGTAAACGCCATGCTCCTGAGCCTGCTCTATAAGGCAACGCCTGCCGAAGTGCGACTCATTCTGATTGACCCGAAGATGCTGGAACTGAGTGTCTACGAAGGTATCCCGCATCTGCTGACGCCCGTTATCACCGATATGAAAGACGCCGCCAATGGCCTGCGCTGGTGCGTTGCCGAAATGGAGCGGCGCTACAAGCTGATGGCTTCACTGGGCGTGCGCAATTTGCAGGGCTTCAATAAAAAGGTCAGCGATGCGATCGAAAAAGGCGAACCGATAGCTGACCCTCTATGGCAGCCAGACCCACTGTCAGTGATCGAAGTTGATGACCAGATACCGCCAGACCTGCAAAGCCTGCCGAGTATCGTCGTCGTCATTGATGAGTTCGCCGACATGATGATGATCGTCGGCAAGAAGGTTGAACAGCTGATCGCCCGCATCGCCCAAAAGGCACGCGCAGCGGGCATCCATCTCATTCTCGCCACCCAGCGCCCATCGGTCGACGTGATCACCGGTCTGATCAAGGCCAATATTCCGACCCGTATCGGCTTCCAGGTTTCGTCCAAGGTCGACTCCAGGACCATACTCGACCAGGGCGGCGCCGAGCAGCTGCTTGGCCATGGCGACATGCTTTACCTGCCGCCGGGCTCAGGCGTGCCTATACGGGTCCATGGTGCATTTGTCTCCGACGAAGAGGTGCACCGGGTCGCGGACGACTGGCGCTCGCGGGCAGAACCGGACTACCTGCCCGATCTCATCGATGCCGGCGGCGGCCTGGATGAGCCGATTCCGGGGCTTGAACCGGCGGAGGGCTCGAGCGATAACGAACAGGATGCGCTCTATGACGAAGCCGTCGCCTTTGTCACAGACTCTCGCAAGGCCTCCATCTCTGCGGTGCAGCGCAAACTGCGTATCGGCTATAATCGGGCGGCAAGAATGATTGAAGCGATGGAGGAGGCCGGTGTCGTCAGCGAAATGTTGCCCAATGGCAGTCGCGAGGTCATTGCCGCGCCGCCACCACGCTGATCCCCGGGGCCTTCAGGCATCATGAATGCTCTTCTGACGCTGTTATCCCGCCGAGTAACGTCGCTGCTGCTGGTACTCATTGCGCCCGCCTTGCAGGCACAAGATGACAGCGTTGCGCTGTCGGCTCTGCTGGCTGGCACCAGCACGCTACAGGCGAGCTTTGACCAGCGCGTCGAGTCTGCCGATGGCCAGCTGCTCGACGAATCCGCTGGCATGATTTACCTCAGTAAACCCTCACAGCTGCGCTGGGACGTGACCGAGCCGCTGGAACAACAGATCGTTGTCGATGGTGAAACCTATTACCAGTACGATCGCGATCTCGACCAGCTCGTGATAGACCAGCTCGACCAGCAGCTTTCAGCGCTGCCGCAGATTCTGCTCTCTGGTGAACAAGACACAATCGACCAGCATTACGCCGTGCGAGCCCTGGCTGCCAGCGACACAGGGCAGGCCTTCGAATTGCGGCCGCTGGCCACTGAGGGACTGTTCCAGCGGCTGCTGCTCGGCTTCGAGGCAGGGACCTTGCGCTCGCTGAAAGTGGAAGATGACCTGCAGCAAATGACCCATTTTGAATTCAGCAACATTCGCCTGAACGAAGCGATTTCACCCTCCGTCTTCAGGATCGAACCCACCGCTGGCACCGACATCATCCGGAACTGACGCTGTGAGCCGCCCGACACCTGAGCCAGCCGCTGAACAGGGCGCCCCGCTGGCCACGCGAATGCGCCCGGACTCACTCGATCGTTTTTACGGCCAGGCGCACCTGCTCGGAGAGGGCGCTCCGCTGCGTGAGCTTATCGACGCCGGTGCTGTACACTCGCTGGTGCTGTGGGGCCCACCCGGCACCGGGAAGACGACGCTGGCCCGATTGCTCGCCAGCCATAGCGATGCCGAATTCGCCGCGCTGTCAGCGGTGACCGCCGGCCTTAAGGACATTCGCGATATCGTCGCTCGCGCCGAGCAGTCGCGGCAAATGGGCAAGCGCACGGTACTGTTTATCGACGAAGTCCATCGTTTCAACAAGGTCCAGCAAGATGCCTTGCTCCCGCACATCGAGGCAGGGCTGTTTACCTTCATCGGCGCTACCACCGAGAACCCTTCGTTCGAACTCAATAACGCCTTGCTCTCACGGCTGAGGGTCTACACACTCAAGCCCCTCGACGAAGCATCTCTGCGGCAAATTATCGAGCGCGCCCGTGTCGATAGCGAGGTCGGTATGGGTGAGCATGCGGTAGAGCTTGACGACGATGCCATTGGCCAAATCGCCTCTGCGGCAAATGGTGACGCCCGTGCAGCGCTGGGCATGCTTGAACTCGCGATTGGCCTGGCCGTTGCCGAGGGCAGGGCGCAGGTAGAACCCGAGCTGCTCAAGCGCGCGCTGTTCGACAACCGCAGCACCTTCGACAAGAAGGGCGACCACTTCTACGACCAGATATCGGCGCTGCACAAGGCTGTGCGCGGCAGCAGTGCCGATGCGGCGCTGTACTGGTTGGCAAGAATGCTTGAGGGCGGCTGTGATCCGCTCTACGTTGCGCGCAGGGTCGTTCGTATGGCGAGCGAGGACATCGGCCTGGCCGACCCGCGTGCGCTGACCGTAGCGCTGTCGGCCTGGGACACGCTGCTAAGACTGGGTTCACCGGAGGGCGAACTGAGCCTGGCCCAGGCGGTGGTCTATCTCTCGGTGGCCCCCAAAAGCAATGCCGTCTACACGGCCTTCAAAGCCGCGCGCCGCGCCGCACGAGAACAGGGCAGCGAGCCCGTGCCGCTGCATATTCGCAATGCGCCGACCCAATTGATGAAGTCGCTGGGCCATGGCGACGATTACCGCTATGCGCACGACTACGTCGAGGGCTATGTCGCTGGCGAAAGCTATCTTCCCGAGGCGCTGTCGGAAACCCGGTTTTACCACCCGGGAGAGGCCGGTTTCGAGCAGAAAATCGCGCGGCGTATCGAGCAGTTTCGCACGCTCGATGCACAAAGCGACTTTCGGCGCTACGAGACCGAGGAGTAGCGCCATGATGCAACCCAGTGTGATGGTGTTGGTCGCGGTTGGCGCTGGTGGCGCGGCCGGCGCACTGGCTCGCTACTGTCTCGGCATTTTCGTCGCCTCGCGCTACACCGGCGCATGGCCACTGGGCACGCTGTTGGTCAACCTGATCGGCGCCTTCGCGATCGGGCTTTGCTTTGCGCTGGTCTATGAACGCAGCCTGCTCGACGAGCGCTGGGCACCGGTACTCATGGCCGGCTTCCTTGGCGGGCTGACGACGTTCTCGACCTTCTCGCTCGAGACCCTGTCACTGTTGCAGCGCGGCCAGACTGGCCTGGCCTTGGCGTATTCGCTGGGCAGCGTGGTACTATGCGTGCTGCTGACGTACCTCGGCGTGCTGGCGGCCCGTTCCCTGCCGTTTTAGCCCGTTGTTAAGGCACTTTTTTCCACACCACACGCTCATACTGTCTCAACTATGCATGACCTGAAATATCTCCGTGCCAACCTCGCGGCGGTCGCCGACGCACTGCGCATCAAGGGCTTCGAACTCGACCAGGACAGTTTTTCTGCGCTCGACGCGCGACGCAAGGAAAGCGATGTCGAAACCCAGAACCTGCAGGCGCAGCGGAAAAAAGCCTCGAAACAGGTCGGTGAGCTGATTGGCAAAGGCATGTCGGTCGACGATGCCAAGGCGGAAGTTGCGGTCACGCTGGAGCGTATCGATAGCGAGCTTGCCAGGCACAAAGAACTTGGCCAGGCAATCGAGCAAGAGCTCTCTGCGCTGTTGCTCGGACTGCCCAATACCCCGGACCCGTCGGTGCCCCCAGGCAACGATGAAAACGATAATGTCGAAGTCTCACGCCACGGTGAGCCGCCGGCGTTTGACTTCGAGGTGCGCGATCATGTGGACCTGGGCGCGATACTCAATGGCATTGACAGCGAGACGGCCGCCAATATTACCGGCGCACGATTCACCGTGCTCAAGGGCCAGGTTGCGGCGCTGCATCGCGCGCTGGGGCAGTTCATGCTCAATACCCATGTCCAGCAGCATGGCTATTGCGAGGTCAACGTGCCGCTGGTGGTTAACGACCAGTCGCTGCTGGGCACCGGCCAGTTGCCCAAGTTCGAAGAGGACCTGTTCAAACTGCAGGTCGACGCCAACTACTACCTGATCCCCACTGCAGAGGTACCGGTCACCAATCTCGTCCGCGAGCAGATCGTCGATGCAATCCAGCTACCGCTGAAATACGTGGCGCATACCGCCTGCTTCCGCAGCGAAGCGGGTAGTCATGGCCGCGACACGCGCGGTCTTATCCGCCAGCACCAGTTCGAAAAAGTCGAGCTGGTACAGATGGTCGAGCCGTCACAGTCCGGGCAGGCGCTTGAGGCGCTGACCGGTGAAGCCGAAGCCATACTGCAGGCGCTGGGCCTTGCCTACCGCAAGGTTGTCCTGTGCGGCGGCGATCTGTCCTTCAGTTCCAGAAAAACCTACGATCTTGAGGTCTGGCTGCCTTCCCAGCAGTGCTATCGCGAGATCAGCTCCTGCAGTAACTTCGGGGATTTCCAGGCCCGCCGCATGCAGGCGCGCTGGCGCAACCCCGAGACCGGCAAGCCAGAACCGCTGCACACGCTCAATGGCTCCGGACTCGCCATAGGCCGCACGCTGGTCGCCGTGCTCGAAAATTTCCAGGAAGAAGATGGCTCGGTAGAGGTACCCCAGGTCCTGCAGCCTTATCTTGGCGGCCTGGAACGCCTGACGCCGGCCTGACCGCTTGCCGGTACCTGGCTGGCCTGGGGATTCGACGTGGACTATTTTCCTGTAAACCTGGCAATGGCAGGTCGCTCCTGCCTGCTGATCGGCGGCGGCGAGGCCGTACTTGCAAAAGCGCGATTGCTGCTAAAAAGCCCCGTTGAATTGCTGCTGGTGGCAGCGACCCCCATGGAGGAACTGGTCGAACTGGTTGAGTCCTCTGGCGGCCAGGTCCTGCGCCGGGGCTTCGAGCCGCAGGACCTGCAGGGCCGACAGCTGGTGGTCGCCAGCACCGGCGATGCCGCAACGGATCGAGCAATCAGCGAAGCGGCGCGAGCAGAGCGGGTTCCGGTGAATATCGTCGACCGGCCCGAGCTCAGTGATTTTATATTTCCCGCTCTCGTCGATCGCAGCCCGCTGGTTATCGCTATCAGTTCATCGGGCAGCGCGCCGGTACTTGCCCGGCAGGTTCGCGACCAGGTTGAATCACTGCTGCCTGCAAACCTCGGCCGACTGGCGGCATTCATTGGCGCGCGCCGCGCGACGGCCAACCCGGTGCTACGCAAGCTCGGCGTCAGCGTGCGGGCTTTCTGGGAGCGCCTGCTGGAGAGTCCCGTCGCCGAGCAGGTGATGAGCGGGCAGGATGACATCGCCGAACAGGGCTTTGATCACGCCCTCGCGGCTGCCGCTACCAGCACCGACGCGATCGGGGAGGTTTACCTGATTGGCGCAGGCCCCGGTGATCCTGACCTGATGACCTTCAGGGCCCGCCGCCTGCTGCAGAAGGCCGATGTCATACTCTACGACCGACTCGTCAATGAGCGGATCGTCGAGCTCGGCCGACGCGACGCAGAGCGCATCTATGTCGGCAAATCGCGCGGTGACCATACCCTGCCGCAACCACAAATCAACGCACTGATGATTGAACTGGCCGAGCAGGGCAAGACCATTGCGCGACTCAAAGGCGGCGACCCTTTCGTGTTTGGCCGCGGTGGCGAGGAACTCGAGGGACTGGCCCAACGGCAGATTCCCTTCCAGGTTGTACCTGGCATCTCTGCTGCCAATGGCTGCGCCTGCTATGCGGGTATACCGCTGACGCATCGCGACTATGCCCAGTCGGTGCGCTTTATTACCGGCCACCTGAAGGAAGATGGCAAGACACTGCCCTGGCAAAGCCTGCACAAGGATACCGAAACGCTGGTCATCTATATGGGGCTGACGGCACTCGAACCCATCTGCGAGCAGCTAATTGAACGCGGTTGGGAACCCGACACGCCAGCGGCGCTGGTAGAGCGGGGCACGCTTCCCGACCAGCGCGTCCATATCGCGACGCTGGCTACCCTGAACGACACCGCGACATCGGCAAGCGTCACAGCGCCAGCGCTGATCATCGTCGGCAAGATCATCGCTTTCAGGCAATCACTCGGCCTGGATGCGGCTTCAACTTGATACTTTGTTTCAATAAAGTATTCTAACTTACTGTAATTTAACGCTTTTACATATAAACGACGATTTTCCTGTCACGGTGGCTTTCGCTAAAGCTTTTTCCTGAACTGCCGATAAAATACTCAGCAGCAGACATCAGGACAAGCAGTCGATGGTTAACATCACCAACGTCGGGCAAACCGTCACCCCGGCCCCGACAGACAACAACAAACGCTCCGCGACCGAGGCCGCGCGCGTAGCCAATAATGCCGACGGCATCGATCCCACCAAACAACCTCGATTTGTTGATCGCCGCAAGAACCCTGACCGCCGCGTGCAGTCCAAGAAACCCTTGCTGGACACTCGGCGCAACAAGGATCGCCGCCGAACCGGCCGACTGGACGTCGAAATTTAGCTGCAAGCCGTTGCACAACACCTCGCATCACTGATCAAATAGCCCTGCGCGTCGGCGGCTATGCCGGTGCTTTGACCAGCTGCGAATTTCGAGGGTTTATCGCGTGTATGATTTTGACTTACTGGTGATCGGAGCAGGCTCCGGCGGCGTGCGCGCTGCACGAATGGCCGCGGCAACCGGCGCAAAGGTAGCTGTCGTTGAAGCGAACTACCTGGGCGGTACCTGCGTTAACGTCGGCTGCGTCCCGAAAAAGCTGTTCTACTACGGCGCCCATTTTCATGAAGATTTTGCCGATGCGCAGGCCTATGGCTGGCAGCAGTCTGGCCCTGCAGTTTTCGACTGGCCGACATTGCGTGATAACAAAAACACCGAGATCGCCCGGCTCAACGGCATCTATAAGCGCCTGCTCGAAACGCCCGGGGTAAAAATTATCGATGGCTGGGCGCGTATTGTTGATGCGCACAGCGTAGAAGTCGACGGCAAACAGTGGAGCGCTGAAAAACTGCTGATTGCCGTCGGCGGCGAACCCTCCGTCCCTGCGTTTCCCGGCAGTGACCTGGTCATTACCTCAGACGACGTCTTTCACCTGGACCGCATGCCTGAAAGGGCACTGGTCGTGGGTGGCGGCTATATCGCCGTGGAATTCGCCGGGATATTCAACGGCTTTGGCGTCAGCACACAGCTGGCGTACCGGGGCGAGGTCCTGCTCCGGCATTTTGATCACTCGCTGGGGGCCTTTGTCGCCGAAGAAATCGTCAAGAAGGGCATAGATCTGAAACTTGGCTGTAACGTTGAGGCTATTAGGCAAACTGACAGCGGCGATCTGCAGGTCCAGTTTACCGATGGCCGTAGCGAACAGTTTGGCGCGGTGCTCTATGCCACCGGGCGCAAGCCGCGCGTTGCCAACCTCGGTCTTGAACAGCTCGCCCTCGAGCAGCGAGATAACGGCACTATTGTCGTTGATGATTACTTCCAGAGCGCTGAGCCCAGTGTCTTCGCGCTGGGCGATGTCATCGGCACCCCTGAATTGACGCCCGTCGCATTGGCACAGGGCATGGCCTTTGTCTCGACCTGGTTCAAAGACAGCCCGAAGACGGTCGATTACCGCAACATTCCCACTGCCATTTTCTGCCAGCCCAATGTCGCTACTGTGGGCTACGCCGAAGATGAGGCACGCGAAGCATTTGATGAGATCGCCGTTTACGAATCCAGCTTTGGCCACCTCAAGCACACCGTCAGTGGCAACGATGAACGGACCTATATGAAGCTGATCGTAGATTCGGCCTCAGACCGGGTGGTTGGCGCACATATGGTCGGCGCCGATGCCGGAGAGATCATCCAGGGCCTGGCGGTGGCCATCAAGGCGGGAGCTACCAAGGCCGTGTTCGACGAGACGATCGGCATCCACCCGACCGCCGCCGAGGAATTCGTTACGATGAGGGATCCGGCTCGCTAGCAGGGGGGACTTGCCTGGGCGCCGAGGCTGCAGCCGTTTTTTCAGCAGGCGCCACGCCCATCAGGATTGCATCGATCAGGATATTCGCCGTCTCCGTCAGCAGAAAGTCATTGCGCGGATCGGACTCTTCTTCACTGTCGGCCCCGGCATCCGCTTCTTCCGCGGTCTCATCATCGCTCTCCAGCGCGTCGAGCAGCGGCAGGCCCTTGGCCTTGCGATGGTTGTTTTCGATCGCCAGCCTGTCGGCTTCATCCTGCTCGCGCATTGCCCGGCGCTGCGACTCATTGAGCGGCAGCTGCTCAAGTTCGGCGAAGCGCTTGCTCAGGGCAATCTGGTCTGACAGGTACACGTAGTCCGGGTCATTTTCGATGCGTTTCTGATGCTTCTCGGTAAGCGCAGGCACCAGCTCGCGCATCTCGCCATATTTGCGATGCTTGACCGCCTTGACGGTGTCCCACTCCAGCGCGAAGTCGAGCGTATCCTCGCCTACCTCCTGGTGCTGGAGCAACGAGGGCAGTTCGATATCCGGGATGACGCCGCGATGCTGGGTACTCTCGCCTGAAATGCGATAGAACTTGGCCTCGGTCAGCTTGAGGCTGCCGTGGCTAAGCGGCGCCAGCTGCTGCACGGTACCTTTACCGAAGGACTGGCTGCCAACGATCAGGCCACGCTGGTAATCCTGTATCGCGCCCGCGAAAATCTCAGACGCCGACGCACTCAGGCGATCGATCAGCACCGCCATCGGCTTGCGATAGTACTCGGGGTTGGGGTAGTTCCAGTTGGCCCGATCGATACGCCCGCGCGCTGAGCGCACCTGGACTACCGGGCCCTTTTCGACAAACAGGCGGATCAGGTCTTTGACCTCACGCAGTGAACCACCCGAATTGCCGCGCAGGTCGACGATGACGCCTTCAACGTTATCCTGTTCAAGCTCCTTGAGCAGGTTTTTCACATCGCGGGTTGTGCTCTTGTAATCCTCATCGCCAGCGCGGAACTTGTCGAAGTCGATGTAGAACGTAGGAATCGAGATCACGCCAATACGGTGCAGCTCATCTTCATGGAACACCTCAATCACCGACTTCTTGGCGGCCTGCTCTTCGAGCTTGACGGTGTTGCGAACGATTTCGATGCGCTTGGTTTCCTCGGTCGTCGGTGTCGGTTTTGAAATAACCTCGATCGACACAGTGGTGCCCTTGCGACCACGAATCAGTTCAACCACTTCATCCAGGCGCCAACCAACGACATCGACAACCGGCCCATCCGCGCCCTGGCCAACCCCGATGATCTTGTCATCGCGCTTGAGCTCGCCCTGCTTTTCGGCAGGGCCGGCCGCGATCAGGCGTTCGACAACGGTATATTCACCATCGCGCCGCAGCACAGCGCCAATGCCCTCGAGCGACAGGCGCATGTTGATCGAAAAGTTCTCGGCATTGCGCGGCGACATGTAGTTCGTGTGCGGATCGTAGAGCTCCGTCAGCGAATTCATGTACAGCTGGAAGGCATCTTCGGCATTGAGTTGACGGGTTCGATCGAGCTGGTTGCGATAGCGCTTGCCCAGGACCTCGGCGATCTCTTCGTTGGACTTGTCTTCCAGGCGCAGGCTCAGCACTGCGGCCTTGAGCGCCTTGCGCGAACGGTCATGCAGCTGTGACTCGCTGGTAGCCCAGTCGAGCGTATCCGCATCCAGCGCAATGGATTCGTCCAGCGTGAAGTCCAGTTGCTCGATACGCGCAGGCAGATTCTCGAGCAGGCCGTCGAGGTGTGCGATAGCCTTGCCTCGGTAAAGGTTGAAAATCTCGAAACTGGGTGAGAGGTTGCCGCGGCGGATGCCATCGTCGAGCACGTAGCGATATTTCTCCAGCGCTTCGAGGTCAGCTTTGGTAAAGTAACGCTTACCCGGGTCGAGGCTGTCCAGGTAGTTGTCGAGCAGTGCGGAAGACAGCTCATCATCGAGCATGCGCTGGTGATAGTGTCTGCGCTGGAGTTTCAGCAGGATCTCTTCAGCGGTTCGCGCATGGCGCAGGCTGGGCTCCAGTGGAGAGAGCACATTGGCCTCGCTTGCAGGCTGCACGCTGGCAAGGGCGAGGCACAGCTTGGTGGCCAGTAAAAGGAAGCAAGCCGCGGAGAGTCTCGCTAGCATCGATCGAAATTTAGTCATTTAGTGATTGTAGCTGGATTATTTCATCCGGAAGTACGCTGGACTAACCGGTATGGATTAAAAGCAAAACACGTCTGGAAGCGTGGGATAACGGCATCGCAATATGCGCTTTTTATTCGCTCTGTTCATTATTGTACCCCTTATCGAGATGTGGCTGCTAATCGAAGTCGGCAGGCTGATTGGCGCGCCCCTGACCATTCTCGCCGTCGTCACCACCGCCGCGATTGGCATTGCACTGCTCCGGCAGCAGGGCATGGCCACGCTGCTGCGGTTCAACGAGCGCCTGCACAGCGGTGAACTGCCAATGCACGAGATGCTCGAAGGGCTGCTGCTCGCGATAGGTGGAGCCCTGCTGCTCACACCGGGCTTTGCCACTGACGCCCTGGGCTTCTCCTGCCTGCTTCCGGCCACGCGGCGCGGCTGGCTGGTGCTGCTGCTGGGCAGGGTAGAGCGCGCCCGGATTCGTGCCAATTTCACCGATAGCTGGCGCGCTGCCGATACGGCGAGCCGCCCCGATGCTTCGAACACAGCAGCGGACGGGGGTTCCACCTCAACCGGGCCCCAGACCATCGACGGCGAATTTCGCCGCGAGCGTGAATAATCCAGCCACCTGCAGGCCTTGAAATGCCCTCCACGGCCCCCATTGAGGGCCACATCCTGCCACCCGGCAGATATTTGCCATATTGGGGCAGCCTGCGCTTGACGGCGCATTCGCCCTGACTACAATTGGCACTCCCTCGAGTAGAGTGCTAATTCGGCGAGGCTGGCTAGCCGGCCTGGCCAACGGCTGTACAACATTTAACCACGTAGTTCCAATCAACTCTGGAGATAGAGCAAGATGAAAATCAGACCTTTACACGACCGAGTCGTCGTTCGTCGCAAGGAGGAAGAAGAAACCTCAGCCGGTGGCATCGTGCTGCCCGGATCGGCGAAAGAGAAGCCCAACCAGGGCGAAGTGCTTGCGGTTGGTAACGGCAAGGTCCTCGACAACGGCGACGTTCGCGCGCTGGACGTCAAAGTCGGCGATGTCATCGTGTTTGGCAAGTACGCCGGCAGTGACACCATCGAAGTCGACGGTGAAGAACTCGTTATCCTGAGTGAGTCAGACATCAAGGCAGTCATCGAGTAGTTGCCAGGACTCACCCAGACACAAGAAATCCCTCAATTTAAACAGCAATATCAAGGTAAGAAATTATGGCTGCTAAAGACGTAAGATTTGGCGATTCCGCGCGCTCAAAAATGCTAGACGGCGTAAACGTTCTCGCCGACGCGGTTAAGACCACACTGGGCCCCAAGGGCCGTAACGTCGTGCTCGACAAGGCATTCGGTGCACCGACCGTCACCAAAGACGGTGTATCGGTTGCCAAAGAAATCGAACTGGAAGACAAGTTTGAAAACATGGGTGCGCAAATGGTTAAAGAGGTCGCCTCTCAGGCCTCTGACGTCGCCGGTGACGGCACAACCACAGCAACAGTACTCGCCCAGGCCATTGTCAACGAAGGCCTGAAAGCCGTTGCAGCGGGCATGAACCCGATGGATCTCAAGCGCGGCATCGACCAGGCCGTCACTTCGGCTGTCGAGGAAGTGAAAAAACTGGCCACGCCCTGCGCAGACAGCAAGTCTATCGCCCAGGTAGGCACCATCTCAGCCAACAGCGACACGCAGGTTGGTGAGATCATCGCCGAAGCGATGGAAAAAGTCGGTAAAGAAGGCGTTATTACCGTCGAAGAGGGCAGCGGCCTGGAAAACGAACTCGACGTCGTCGAGGGCATGCAGTTTGACCGCGGCTACCTGTCACCGTACTTCATCAACAACCAGGACAACATGAGCGTTGAGCACGAGGCGCCATTCATCCTGCTGGTTGACAAAAAGATCTCCAATATTCGCGAGCTGCTGCCGCTGCTGGAGAACGTTGCCAAATCCAGCCGCCCGCTGGTGATCGTCGCTGAAGACGTTGAAGGCGAAGCGCTGGCCACATTGGTGGTCAACAACATGCGTGGCATCGTCAAAGTCGCAGCGTGTAAGGCGCCTGGCTTCGGCGACCGCCGCAAGGCCATGCTTGAAGATATCGCCATCCTGACCGGCGGTACCGTCATCTCTGAAGAAGTCGGCCTGGACCTTGAGTCGGCCACTCTCGAGCACCTTGGCCAGGCCAAGCGTGTCACCATGAGCAAGGAAAACTCGACCATCATCGATGGCGCGGGCGTTGGCGCGAATATCGAAGCGCGCGTTAACCAGATCCGTGCACAGATCGAAGAGACCAGCTCTGACTACGACCGCGAAAAACTGCAGGAACGCGTCGCCAAACTGGCTGGCGGTGTTGCGGTTATCAAGGTCGGTGCCAGCACCGAAATCGAAATGAAAGAAAAGAAAGCACGCGTTGAAGATGCACTGCACTCAACGCGCGCAGCGGTCGAAGAGGGCGTTGTACCCGGCGGTGGCGTTGCACTGGTTCGTGCACTGCAAGCTATCGACGGCCTTGAAGGCGCGAACGAAGACCAGACCGTAGGTATCAACCTGGCCCGTCGCGCGATGGAAGCGCCTCTGCGCCAGATCGTCGCCAACGCGGGCGCCGAGTCATCGGTTATCGTCAACGAAGTCAAAGGCAAATCGGGTAACGAAGGTTACAACGCGGCCACTGGCGAATACGGTGACATGATCGCGATGGGTATTCTCGACCCTGCGAAGGTCACCCGCACAGCGCTGCAGTCTGCGGGCTCTGTCGCTGGTCTGATGATCACCACCGAAGCGATGGTGACTGAATTGCCAGAAGACAAGTCGGCCGCACCTGCGATGCCTGACATGGGTGGCATGGGCGGAATGGGCGGCATGATGTAAGCCTTACCGCACTACGTAGTACCCCAAAGCCCGGCGCTCTTACGAGTGCCGGGCTTTTTTATGGGCGACATAAAGCCCTGTTACGGATTTGGAATCAAAGTGAGGAGCCAGCGGCCAGATTCGCCTGCACTGGCGGGAACATCGGCCGCATGGACGCGGCCGTTGAGCGTACACGGACATATTCACAGCGGTTCCCGCAGTGCAAGCGGGTTTGGACGCGTCGAGCCACTGGGCAATGCAGGATTAGCCTGCTTCGATACCCACATCGCCGGTGCAACCGCATCGAATTGCAGCTGCACGAACCGCTTCAAATGCATCCTGCATGCTTGCGGCCGCATCCGTGCGGCCGACATTCGCGCAGCTCCAATTCGATACAGTCGCACCTGGTGCGGCAGGGCGCCTGATCATGCACACTGTTTGTAAACAGACAAAAAATGAGCTAACCAGAGGGTTAACGAGGGCGGATTCAACCGCTTTGCCATTGGAATTCGTATTCGAAACTGCTTAGAATGCCGTCATTCCAATATTCCTGGGGGTAACACCATCATGATGCAATGGGTTGATTTCATTTTTTCTTGGGCGCACCTGCTCTTTGGCATAACCTGGATCGGTTTGCTGTACTACTTTAACTTTATCCAGGGCGGCTACTTCAAGGCGGCAACGCCTGAGGGCCTGGCCGATGCCAAGGCGAAACTGGCACCCGAAGCGCTGTGGTGGTTCCGCTGGGGTGCAATGATGACCTTCCTGACCGGTCTGGTGTTGCTCAGCCTGCTGGCCCATAAAGGCCTGCTCAACGATTACATCCTGCTCGGCGCGCTGATGGGTACGTTCATGTTCCTGAACGTGTGGCTGATCATCTGGCCCAACCAGCAGATCGCACTGGGCATGAAAGAAGGCGACGGTGCCTCAGCCGGTGCCAAGGCGCTACTGGCCTCGCGCACCAATACGCTGTTCTCCGGCCCCATGGCCTTTGGCATGCTGGGCTCAACCCATATGGGCTACAGCCAGGCTAATCTCCTGTCGGGAGACGGCACCGGCACGGGCTTCATGATCGGCCTGGCGCTGATCCTGGCGCTGGAAGCCAATGCCCTGTTCGGCAAGCTCGGCCCAATGACCTCGGTCAAGGGCGTCATCCACTGCAGCCTCGGCCTGACTGCGGTCATCTACGCGATCCTGCATTTCGTGTAGCGCCGCGCATTCCTGGCGCCCCATGGCGCCGCCGCAAACGCCGGCCCTTAGGGTGCCGGCGTTTTGCGTTTTACGGGCTGGCAATGCAGTTTTCACGGGATCAGGCAGGCACTTGATGGTATCTTTATAGCCCTGTTTCCGTTCATCCAGACCGCTCACAGAGTAGTACCGCATGGCCAATAACAACCGTCCACGTCGCGACGACGAGTTAGCCAATATCCCGACCATGACCCCCGCGCGCGATGAACTCGGCGAGCGGCGGCGCAATCCGCAGCCCAGGCCCAGCGGCGGTGGTGGGGGAGGCTTTGGCTCGATCGTCGCACTGGTCGTCGCGCTGGCGGCCAGTGGCGCTGCATACTACCTCTGGGACCAGCAGCAGGCAGTCATTGCCCGGGCAGAGCAGGCCGAGCAACGACTGGCCAGCCTCGAGTCCCAACTCGCCAGCACCGGCGATGAGCTCTCACAGTCTGACGCAGCCGTCAGGGTCAAGCTCAAGGAGCTCGACACCGAGGTACGCAAGCTCTGGGACAATGTCTGGAAGCGCAGCAAAGAGACGCTTGCCAACCATGACAAGCAACTGGCAGCGCTGGAGAAAAGCAGCAAAACACTCGGTAGCTCTCAGGCAGAACTCAAAACGCAACTGCAGGACCTCAGGAACGAATCGACCCGGGTCGCAGCAATGCTCGATGACATGGGCGAGACACTGGCCGATATAGAGCGCGTCGGCCGCGATGCACTCACGCTGGCAGACCAGGTTGCTGAACTACGCAAGCAACAGCAGACCGTTGATCGGCAACTGGCCGACCATGAAGAGTGGCTGCAATCGATCAACACCTTCAGGCAGCAGGTTAACCAGCAACTCAATAGCCAGAACCAGCCGGCTACTTCCAACCCCACGTTGCAGTAGTCAGGGAGCGCAGTAATGACGACAATCAGGCAAGAGGACTTCATCGGCAGTATCGCAGATGCGCTGCAGTACATTTCCTACTATCACCCGGTCGATTTTATCCAGGCCGTTCATGAAGCCTACCAACGCGAAGAGTCCGAGGCGGCCAAAGACGCGATGGCGCAGATCCTGATTAATTCGAGGATGTGCGCAACGGGCCACCGCCCCATATGCCAGGACACCGGCATCGTCACGGCCATTGTCAAAGTCGGCATGGACGTCAGCTGGGGTGACGCTACGATGAGTGTCACCGATATGGTGAACGAGGGTGTTCGTCGCGCCTACCTGCTGCCCGATAACGTGCTGCGGGCGTCAATACTCGCGGATCCCGATGGTGCCCGAAGTAACACCAAAGACAACACGCCGGCCGTGGTTCACTTTGAGTTGGTACCCGGCAACGAAGTAGACGTGCAAATTGCTGCCAAGGGCGGCGGTTCTGAGGCGAAAGCCAAGTTTGCCATGCTCAACCCCTCCGACTCGGTGGTCGACTGGGTGCTCGAGCAGGTGCCAAAAATGGGGGCGGGTTGGTGTCCGCCCGGTATGCTCGGCATTGGCATCGGCGGCACCGCCGAAAAGGCCATGATCATGGCCAAAGAATCACTGATGGACCCCATCGACATCCAGCAGCTGCAACAGCGCGGTGCCAGCAATCGCGCCGAGGAACTGCGCCTTGAGCTCTACGAAAAGGTCAACCAGCTGGGCATCGGCGCCCAGGGCCTGGGCGGCCTGACCACCGTCGTTGACGTCAAGGTCATGGATTACCCGACCCACGCTGCCAACAAACCCGTCGCGATCATTCCCAATTGCGCTGCGACTCGCCATGCGCACTTCACGCTAACTGGCGAAGGCCCTGTCGCCTTGCCCGCGCCGAAACTGTCCGACTGGCCCGAAATTGCCTGGGAAGTCGGTGAAGGCGTGCGCAAGGTAAACCTCGACAGCGTCAGCGCCGAAGACGTCAAGCAATGGCAGCCCGGCGAGACCCTGCTGCTTAGCGGTAAAATGCTGACCGGCCGCGATGCCGCACACAAGAAGATGATCGACATGCTCGATCGAGGCGAATCACTGCCCGTAGACCTGGCCGGGCGGTTTATCTACTACGTTGGCCCGGTAGATCCGGTCGGTGACGAAGTCGTTGGCCCGGCGGGCCCGACAACAGCGACGAGGATGGACAAGTTTACCCGCCGAATACTTGAGCAAACCGGCTTGTTGGGGATGATTGGAAAAGCCGAACGGGGCCCGACCGCGATTGATGCAATTCGCGATAATGAGTCGGTCTACCTGATGGCCGTAGGCGGGGCCGCCTACCTGGTTGCGCAGGCGATCAAAGGAGCCAGGGTCGTTGGTTTTCCAGAGCTGGGCATGGAGGCTATTTACGAGTTTGAGCTCGATGAGATGCCAGTCACGGTAGCAGTCGATAGTCGTGGCGAATCGGTACACAATACCGGGCCCGCGCAATGGAAAGAAAAAATAGCGGCCCAAGTCATCGAAGTTCGCTAGACCAGGGAAGTTGGAGCTGTTTGCCAGTGATCTCCAGCGCCGGCAAACGATAACCTTTACCAATAACACCGAGGAATCTGTTTTATGAAAGCCATTTTCCCTAGCGCGCTGGCCATAGCGCTGCTGGCAACCAGCAGCACCAGCCTGGCCGCAGATCGTCGCGTTGAATTTAACGCGGCTTTTTCGTTGGACAATAACGTCATCAACAGCCAGGCCGATGATGAAAGCAGTGCCGACTACTGGAATGTCGGCGGCAAGATCTTTGTCACAGCTGCCTCAGATGAAGAGGGGCCACTCGCTGAAGCGGCGTTTATTTCCCGCTCTACGACGATACAGTTTGCCAGCTACACCGACATCGAGCTGGACGAGTCCAGTGTCGAACTGCAACTCGATCGCTACTCGGTGCGTGCAGTCCTCTCAAGCTTCATACTGGAACTTGCCGCTGAAGAGGGCAGGCTGGACCCGGGCGAAGACATTGGCGACAGGCAACGCGGCAACTATAGCGCCAGTTTTGGCGCTTATGTGGGTGCTAACACCACGCTCATGGCGCGTTACAGCAAAAACAAGGCCTTTTATATCGACCCTGCGGCCGTGCTTGCCGAACACGACATTTATGAAGTTGCCGTGCGCTGGCTCACGATTGGCGATGAGACCAATGCCAGCTTTGCCCTGGGTGCGAGCCTGGGCACGATCGATCTTGAAGATGAAGACGATGGGCTGGACCTTGGCCTTGAGCTGGCCATCTACCCCAGCAAGCGCGTGGGTATCAATATCAGCGGCAAGACAGCCAACCTTGAACATTTCGACCGGCGCATGCTGAACCTGTCGGCAGAGTGGTTTGTGACCGACCAGATCGCGCTCTCGGCCGGTTACCGCGACATCGTTATCGAACTCGATGAAGACCAGTTCGACGGAATCGTCGCCAACGACCTGCTGCTCGAAAACGATATTGAGCAATACGATATCGGCATCCGCGTACGGTTTTAACCACTACCGCTAACAGGGAGACACTCATGTCGCGCTGGTCCAGAGAAGAAATCGAAGCCGCGTTTGCAACCTTCCAGGCCGCTGCGCTCAAGGGCGGGCAAACCAACGACTGGCGCGACTGGGCCAATTGTTTCACTGAGGATGCGACCTATTTCGAGCACCACTACGGCAAGTTCTGGGGCCGCGAAAATATCCTCAACTGGATCACCAAAACCATGTCACCCTGGCCGGTCAGTTCGATGACGGCCTTCCCGATCAGCTGGTACAGCATCGATGTCGAGAAAGGCTGGGTGTTTTGCGAAGTCATGAACCGGATGGAAGATATTGGCGACGGCCAGATCCACGAAGCACCCAACCTCACCGTCCTGCACTATGCCGGTAACGGCCTGTTCAGCTACGAAGAAGACGCCTACAACCCGGAAAACATGGGCAAAATGATCAAGGGCTGGCTCGATGCGAAGAAGCGCGTCGAAGCCGACAGCGCACAGGCCTGATTGGAGCAATACAACGATGACAGCAATCTCACGTTTAGAGGGCAGGGTAGCCGTCGTCACTGGTGGTACGTCGGGTATTGGACTGGCGAGCGCTGCGCGCTTTGTGGAGGAGGGCGCCACTGTCGTTGCGCTCGACATCCAGGACAGCGACGGCTTCCAGGGCCTCGCTGCCAGCGGCACAATGGCGTTTATGCAGGTTGATGTCACCGACGCGAGCGCCCAGCAAGAGGCCATTGACAGTATCGCCAGCCAGTATGGTCGCATCGACGTGTTGATGACCGCAGCGGGCGTGGCCGGCGGCGGGCCGATGAGCATGATCGATGTCGACGAATGGCGTCGCGTGATCGATATCAATCTCAACGGCACCGCGCTGTCGATCAAGGCCGCGCTGCCTACGATGATGACCCAGCGATCGGGCAGCATTATTACCGTCGCCAGCGTTGAGGGTATTGTCGGCACTGAAGGCGGTAGCGCCTACAACGCCTCCAAGGGCGGCGTCGTGCTACTGACGCGCAACGTTGCGATAGACTATGGCAAATTGGGCATTCGGGCCAATGCAATCTGCCCGGGCTTCATCGATACACCGATGCTGCGCTCAGTCCTGTACACCGAGGGCATGGATGACTTCAGGGAAGACGTAATACGACAGTCCAAACTGGGCAGGCTTGGCAAACCCGAAGAAATTGCCAGCGCCGCCGCCTTTCTCGCCTCGGACGATGCCAGTTACATGACCGGCCAGAACCTGGTCATCGACGGCGGCTATACCTCCGGGCATGCGCACGGTGTCGTCGAAATGATGGGGCTCGTCTAGCCGGCCAGACCAGGCCGCTCACGCTAGAGGGTATAGGTCGCAGCACCTATCAAACCAGGCTGGGATTCAGTCACCAGCCTGCTGGGCACCTTTTCCAGGTAGGCCGACATCGCCGCGTTAGTTTCGAACCGCTGCCGGAAGTTGCTCGCCTGCAGGAAGTCGCTAAATTTCGGCAAGATGCCGCCGGCCAGTACCAGCCCGCCACGCGCGCCCGTCGATAGCACCTGGTCACCCGCCGCATTGCCCAGCAATTCACAGAAGGTCGACATCGCCTGGGCGGCAGCACGCTCCACGGGATCGCTGCTATCAAGCGAGCCTGCACAACCCGTCTGCTGGATCCGGGCCGCATCAAGCGCCGGCGCTTCATCGCCGGACTGCAGTGCGTAAATCGCGGTAAACAGTCGCTCTATACCCTTGCCACAAATGAAGAACTCGCGGCTGATCGACTCGCCGCGCCGGTGCCAGTAGTCGAAGATAGCGACTTCGAGTTCGGTGTGCGGCGCCATACCCGCATGACCACCCTCTGTGGCCACAACGCGATAATTGCCCACCTGGTCGGGAATCAGCTGTGCAGCGCCCAGCCCGGTACCCGGGCCAAAGACCGCAATCGGCGCATCGCGCTCGGCATGTCCACCCCCGATTGACAGCAGCTGGGACTGGCTCAGGAACGGTACCGCCTGCGCGATCGCCGCAAAGTCATTGATCAGTGCAGCGTGCTTGATCGATAGCTGCTCACGCAGACCCTCGGCAGTGATGACCCAGTCGCGGTTGGTCATCCGGACCTGCCCATCGTTGATCGGGCCGGCGATGGCGAAACAGCAGGCACGCACCTCAACGCCGGTGCTGGCCATGTACTGCTCGATAATATCTTCCAGGCTCTGGTAATCATCGAGCCTGAACGACTCCACGTGCTCGAGAACGACACCCTCTGACGCACTGACCTTGGCAGGGCAGATTGCCAGCCGGATATTGGTACCGCCCAGATCGGCGACGAGACGAGGATAGTAAATCATAGTGATCGCCAGGCCGCGCTAGGCGGGCGTACTCGTAGTTGTTGCTGTTGTATTTGTATTCGTTGCCGAAGCGTGCTCGCCAAACCCGAACACACTGCCGCCTTGTTCGGCGCCACTGGCCTGGTCACGCATGAAGCCAAACAGCTCGCGGCCTGTGCCCTGGGATTGCTCACTGCAATCAAAGCTCGCAAGCGGGCGCTGCGACCACTCGGCCTCGTCGACCAGTATCTGTAATTCACCGCTATTGGCGTCCAGGCGCACCCGGTCGCCATCCTGGACTTTCGCCAGGTCACCGCCACACAGGGCCTCCGGTGTAATGTGGATCGCTGCAGGGACCTTACCCGAAGCGCCGGACATCCTGCCGTCGGTAACCAGCGCGACCTTGAAGCCCTTGTCCTGCAAAATACCGAGATAGGGCGTGAGTTTGTGGAGCTCCGGCATACCATTGGCCCTGGGCCCCTGGAAACGCACAATCGCAACAAAGTCTTTTTCAAGCTCCCCGCGCTCAAAGGCCTCTTTGAACGCCAGCTGCGAGCTGAACACCACCGCGGGCGCCTCCACCAGTCGATGCTCTGGCTTGACCGCCGAAACCTTGATGACGGAGCGACCCAGGTTGCCGGTGAGCAAGCGCATGCCGCCATCTGCCTGGAAGGGTTTGTCGATCGTCGCGACCACTTCAGGATCGCCGCTCTGGACGTTGATGGGTTGCCAGCGCAAGGTGCCTGCGTCCATAGCGGGTCGCTGGGTGTAGTGCC
This sequence comes from Pseudomonadales bacterium, assembly GCA_965216795.1. Lineage (GTDB taxonomy): Bacteria > Pseudomonadota > Gammaproteobacteria > Pseudomonadales > UBA7434 > UBA7434. The sequence continues at coordinate 516,977 of OZ244196.1, forward strand.
CAAGACCATCGCCCCAGACCGTTTTGACTGTGTCATGCATCAGGCCCGCATCGCGCAGCTCGCGAATGACAAACTCACTGCCGCCGGCCTGGTGAAAATGGTTTACATCCGCGGTGCCGTTGGGGTAAACCCGCGTCAGCAGCGGCGTTACCGCGGACAGGTCTGCGAAATCCTGCCAGTCGATCTGGATGCCCGCAGCGCGCGCGATCGCCACCCAGTGAATCGTGTGGTTGGTCGAGCCTCCGGTGGCCAGCAGTGCAACCAGCGCATTGACGATCGCCTTTTCATCAACGACCTGCGACAGCGGCGTGTACTGCTTACCCAGATCGGTAATCTCACAGACCCGCTCCGTCGCTGCCCGCACCAGCGCCTCACGAAGATCCTCAGTGGGGTGCACAAAGGCAGAACCCGGGACGTGCAAGCCCATTGCCTCCATCAGCATCTGGTTGCTGTTGGCGGTGCCGTAAAAGGTGCAGGTACCGGGGCTGTGGTAGGCCTTTGACTCGGCGAGCAACAGCTCATCGCGACCCACTTCACCTGCCGCGTACTGCTGTCGCACTTTGGCTTTCTCGGGGTTGGACAACCCAGAACGCATTGGGCCTGCGGGCACCATGATCATGGGCAGGTGGCCAAAGCTCAATGCGCCAATCAGCAGCCCGGGGACAATTTTGTCGCAGACGCCCAGGCACAGCACGGCATCGAACATGTTATGGCTCAGCGCAATGGCGGTCGCGCCGGCGATCACTTCGCGGCTGAACAGGCTCAGCTCCATACCGGCAGTGCCCTGGGTGACCCCGTCGCACATCGCCGGTACGCCACCGGCAAACTGCGCCGTACAGCCCACCGAATGCGCTGCAGCCTTGATGATAGCGGGGTAGTGCTCCAGCGGCTGGTGCGCCGAGAGCATGTCATTGTAGGCGCTGACGATGCCAACGTTGGGGCTGTCTTCGAGCCGCAGCGTTTGCTTGTCGGAGCTCTCACAGGCGGCGAAGCCATGGGCGAGGTTACTGCAGCTCAGGGTGCCGCGCTGCGGGCCCTGTTCGCGCATGGACTCGCAACGGGCAAGATACTGCGCACGGCTGGCGGCAGAGCGCTTGATAATGCGTTGGGTGACGTCGTTAAGGGTAGGGTGCATAGCGAAAACCAGGGCGGGCAATATTGGGTGAAGAGGGCGCTCGCGGCGACTAGGGGCTCCAGAATATGTCGACGATTTTACCCTGTTCACCGAGCATCGATAATACCCGGTGAATGGGCAGCGGCTGCGCGGCATCGGCAGCGGACAGCACGGCCAGTTTCTCATCGCCGGTGATGTGCAGGCACAGATGCTCGCTGCGGGCGACGCAGCTGTAGGTCAGTGTCAGGCGTTCGGTGGGTTGCGAGCGCGGCCGGGTGACACAGGTGCTGCGTTCCAGGCCAGGGTCTAGTGCCATTTCTGTTTCATCGGCATCGGGAAACCACGAGGCGCTGTGTCCATCGGGCCCCATGCCCAGCACGGCGACGGTAAAGGGCTGCTGGATCTCCGCCAGCCGGGCATCATGCGCCCGTGCATTGGCCTCAATATCCTCAAGCGGTTGGTACATGCCCACGAAATTGGCGTCAGCCGCAGCGCCAACCAGCAATTGCTCGCGCATCATGCCCTCGTTGCTCTGCGGGTCATCCGCGGGCACCCAGCGCTCATCCACCAGCGAAATATCGACCTGGGGCCAGGGCAGGCGCTGCTGACTGAGCCTGGCAAACAGTCCTTTGGGCGTCGACCCACCGGACAGCGCGACGCTGGCCCGTGCCTGCCCGGCAATCGCCCGCTCAAGCCGTTGCGACAGCCACTGGGCCAGCGCAGCATCGAGCTCGGCACGATCCGGATAGCGGTGAAGGCGATGAACGCCAAATTCTGTGTCGGTCGAGGTCATGGACAGTCAGCTCCTGCTGGCTGGCGAGTGCGCAGCCATCACGGGCGGCGATGATACACCCCAGCGCACGGGCGCCCTGCGGATTTTGCGACAATTTGTGCCCATTGACGGTGGGCGGGACGCAAATGGGGATATGCACTTAATTAATTAATGTACAGCTCTTATAATGCCGCCCCGAAACGCCGCCGATCATCAGGGGCAGCCCCGCCCACAGCTCCGGCACCACTGAACACTATCAATCAGGTTCGAGAATCAGCGTGTTTGAAAATTCCGCACAACTGCTGGAAACCCTGGCCCCGGTCGTCCCGGTTGCCGATTTTGTCGATGCCCAGCATGCGTTGCAGGTCAGCGAGATCTACCAGCAAATCGCCGTACCCAGCGTCGAGGTTACCCTGCGTCGCGACAATGCCTGGGCTTCGTTTGAGCAGGTCCGCAAAATACTGCCCGAGCGCGCCATTGGCGTCGGAACCGTGGTGAACGCCGAGCAACTGCGCCAGGCCAAAGACCTGGGTGCCAGTTTTGCGATCAGCCCCGGACTGAGCCCCGCGCTGGTCGAACTGGCGCAGTCACTCGATATGGCCTATTTTCCAGGTGTCGCGACGGCCTCTGAGTTGATGCAGGCCACGCAGCTGGGTCTCAAAGCGGTCAAGTTTTTTCCTGCAGAGGCTGCCGGCGGCGTAAAGATGCTGCGCAGCCTGGTTGCACCTTTCCCGTCGATGCGATTCTGCCCGACCGGTGGCATCAGCGCGGCCAATGCAAACGATTACCTGCAGTTGGCCAACGTCAGCTGCGTTGGTGGCAGCTGGGTGGTACCGTCACCTGAGCAACTGCAGGACGGCAGTCAACAGCTGCTTGAACAGCTCGCGGCGCTATACGGCTCGTGAGCGCTGTTACGCATTCTCTCCCATACGCTAGCGCGCCAGCGGCGCGATCGACGACACCATGATTGAAGCTCCCGCGCGTAAACGGCGCACCAAAATTGTTGCCACTCTCGGGCCGGCCTCCAGTACTGATGAAGTCATCGGCGAATTGATCGATAGCGGCGTCAATGTGTTTCGGCTGAACTTCTCTCACGGTGACCACGACCAGCACCGCCGCAATGCCGAGCGCGTGCGCGAACTGGCCGCCGACCGACGCCGTCATGTTGCGATCCTCGGTGACCTCCAGGGCCCCAAGATTCGCATCGGCGAGCTACAGGCCGAACCGCTGGAGCTCGAAGAGGGTCAGGCGCTAACACTGACCACCGACAAGGCCAGCGCCGACAGTCGCAGTGGCGTCGTGCACTGCACCTATGAGCCGCTGCCCGACTCAGTCCAGCCTGGCGATGTGCTGCTGCTTGATGATGGTCGTATTCGCCTGCAGGTGGAATCCGTGGGCGGCCACAGCGTTGCCTGTACCGTCATCCAGCCTGCGCCGCTAAAGAGTCGCAAGGGCCTGAACCGCCTCGGCGGTGGCCTGGCCGCCGCGGCGTTTACCCGCAAAGACGAGGCCGACCTGCAGGTTGCCATTGAGCTTGGGCTCGAATACGTCGCTATTTCCTTCCCTGCGAATGCCGAGGATCTATTCCCCGTGCGCAAGGTTCTCGATGCGCAGGACAGCGATGCCCGTATCATTGCCAAAATCGAGCGTGCAGAGGCCGTTGCCAGCGAAGACAACCTCAAGGCGCTGATCGCCGCATCCGACGGTGTAATGGTCGCGCGTGGCGACCTCGGCGTCGAAGTCGGCGACGCGCAGCTGATCGGTATGCAAAAGCGCATCATCAAACTCTCGCGCCAGGCCAATAAACCCGTCATCACCGCCACGCAGATGATGGAGTCAATGATTACCGAGCCGATCCCCACGCGAGCCGAAGTGTTCGACGTCGCCAACGCCGTGCTCGATGGCACCGATGCCGTGATGCTCTCGGGGGAAACGGCCACCGGCGCTTACCCCTCACGCGTCGTCAAGGCAATGGCCGACACCGCGCTGGGCGCTGAAACACACCCGATGATGCGCCAGTCAAGCTACCGGGTCGAACGGATGTTTGACTCTATCGATGAAACCATCGCCATGTCGGCCATGTATGCCGCCAATCACGTCACCGGCGTCAGCGCGATTATCTGCCTGACGGAGTCGGGCACAACGCCGCTGTTGACCTCACGACTGAGCTCGATGCTGCCGATTTACGGCATCTCGCGACATATTTCCAGCTGCCGCCGAATGGCGCTCTATCGCGGCGTCATCCCGCTGTACTTCGATGTGACTGAGTTCCGTGATGACGTCTGGAGCGCGGCCATCGAGCTGATTGCGAAGCGCGGCGAGCTGCAGCCAGGGCAGCGGGTGGCCATTACCTGCGGCGACCTTCACGGCGAGGGCGGCTCGACCAACACGCTCAAGATTCTCCAGTACGACGGCTAGCCACAAGGCCGCCCGGCGTATTCGGCCGACAAATTCATTGCTTTGTCACATTTCCCGTTTATGCTGCCCAGCTTATGGCCGAACCACTCATCCTCATCGTCGACGACGAAGCTGCGATCCGGGACATGACCCGCGTCGCGCTCGAGCTCGCGGGTTTCCGTTGCGCCGAAGCTGATTCCGCGATGACCGCGCTACCACTGCTGATCGACAGCAGGCCGGACCTCGTCCTGCTCGACTGGATGATGCCGCAAACCAGCGGGCTGGAAATGCTGCGCCGCATGCAACGCGATGAGCTGATGCGCACCATCCCCGTGATACTGCTGACCGCAAAAGCGGATGAAGGCAATATCATCCAGGGACTCGACGCTGGCGCAGACGATTACATAACGAAACCCTTTCGGCCTCGCGAGCTGCTCTCGCGCATTCGCGCAGTGATCCGGCGCAGCGAGCTTGTTGACGACAAGCCGGTCTATGAGGTCAGCGGGCTGCGCCTCGATACCCGGGAGCACCGGGTCTACGTGTACGACAGCGTCGTGGACCTCGGCCCCACCGAATTCAAGCTGCTTGAATTTTTTATGTCGCATCCCGACAGGGTTTTTTCGCGAAGCCAGCTGCTCGACAATGTCTGGGGTGGCAACGTCTACATTGAAGAGCGTACCGTCGATGTCCATATTCGTCGCCTGCGCAAGGGGCTTGGCAGCGTAGCGCCCACTAATGGGGGCGCCAGCTGCGCAGACTATGTGCAAACAGTGCGAGGCACTGGATACCGCTTTTCGACCCGCTGAGCTGGCCGCTGACGACCTGGGCAAGCGCTAGAGCGTCTTGCCTCCCTTCCGGTTTTGCCGTTCAATAGCCTGTCGCTTTTTTGGCCGTACCGCATTGCCGATGAATCCTTTGCAACAACAGCTACTCAAGCTCCTGGCGCTTGGCTCGCTGGCCTATATCGCGGGCCAAAGCCTGCTCGGTATGGGCATGGAGACCCTCGCCGTATACCTGGCGGCGTACCTGGTCCGCACCTGGAGCGCCCAGCATCGCCTGCGGGATTGGCTGGACGGTGAAATGCGGGGCAGCTCGCCAGAGCTGGACTCTGCCAATAGAGAGCTGGCAGAGAGTATCGATATCCAGCTTGAGCGACTGCGAAAAATCATCGACCAGCAGCAGCGCGACCTGGCCTATTTCCGCGAGTCCTTCCACGTGCTCGATAGCGCAGTGATCGTGATCGATGCACTAGGCCGCATCGACTGGGCAAACCGGGCAGCCGCAACGCTGGTCGGCATCATCCTGGAGAGCGATCGCGGCGAGAGCCTGTTTAACCTGATCAGGAACCCGGCCTTCCTGGGCTTTCTCGATGCCGGCGACTTCAATCAACGCCTCACCATCAGCTCACCGCTCAACCCCGATCGGCACCTGGAAGTCCAGGCCAGTGTATTCCAGGGCAGCAATACTCTCGTTCTACTGAGAGACGTCTCGGAGGCACGCAACCTCGACAAGGTCCGCCAGGACTTCATTGCGAATGTCTCACATGAATTGAGAACGCCGCTGACCGTAATCGTTGGCTACCTGGAGACAATGAAGGACTCGATCTCAGCAGAGCACAGCAACTGGCAGCGCCCGGTGGCGCAGATGCTGCTGCAAACACAACGCATGGACGAGATGGTAGAAGACCTGATCTGGCTATCACGACTGGAATCGGTACCGGCAGAGGAGCATCAGGACATGATGGTCAGCGTTGAGGCGCTGCTGACCGAGGTTGTCGATGACGCGCGGGTTCTGGCCAATGAGAGGACGATCGACCTCGACCTCTCAGCCTGCGCCAGCGGCAATGCCTTCCAGGGCCTGCACCAGCCACTGTCGATTCGCGGCAGCCATGCAGAACTGCGCAGCGCGTTCGCCAACCTGCTGCAAAACGCCGTCAAGTTTTCCGGTGATTCGGCGCAAATCAGCGTCGAAACGCGTTGGCAGGCAGACTACTTTACGATCTGCGTCAGCGATGACGGCGTTGGTATCGACCCGGTACATCTGCCCCGGTTAACCGAGCGCTTTTACCGGGCTGACAGCAGTCGCTCCTCGGCCAGCGGGGGGACCGGGCTAGGGCTTGCGATCGTCAAGCATGCACTTGCCAGGCACGATGCTGAGCTGCGAATCCAGAGCAAGCTGGGGCAGGGCAGTCGCTTCTGCTGTGAATTCCCCCGGGCCCGGCTGATCGCGCCGGACGTCCCCAGCCACCCCGCGCAATGATGCCAAAGTAACCAGGCCCGGGCTGTCATCAAACTGTCACATAGGGCGCTTAGCATGCGCAGTGACTCGCCTAGGGGCCATTTGAGCTGGCCTGCAGGCCCTTTTATCCGCCACAGAGGTCATCGTTAATGAAACGTATCGTCGCAGCCGCCTCCCTAGCGCTTTTTGGCGCGGTTTCCAGCCAGGCAGAAAACACGCGGGACTACATCGAAATCGTCGGCTCTTCGACGGTTTACCCCTTCGCCACCGCTGTTGCTGAAAAGTTCGGCAAAGGCACGGAGTTCAAAACGCCGAAGATCGAGTCCACCGGCTCGGGCGGCGGCATGAAACTGTTCTGCAAGGGTGTCGGCACCTCACACCCGGATGTGACCAACGCATCGCGCCGCATCAAGCAAGGTGAGTACGAGATGTGCCAGGCCAACGGCGTCACCGATATTATCGAAGTACTGATTGGCTACGACGGCATTGCATTTGCCAATGCCAAATCATCAGAGCAGTTTTCGCTGACGCGACGCGATATCTACCTGGCGCTGGCCAAGCAGGTTCCCAACCCGGATGGCTCAGAAAGCTTCGTCGAAAATCCTTACAAGACCTGGCAGGATGTCAATCCCGACCTGCCTGCCACCGCAATTGAAGTGCTCGGACCACCGCCGACTTCAGGCACGCGTGATGCGTTCGTTGAGCTGGCACTCGAGGGCGGCTGTAAATCTTTCGATTGGGTCAAGGCGCTGAAGAAGACTGACAAAGCGCGTTTCAAAGGCCAATGCCATACGGTTCGCGAAGACGGGGTCTATATTGAGGCGGGCGAAAACGACAACCTGATCGTCAGCAAACTGGTCGCCAATCCGAACTCCTTCGGCGTATTCGGTTTCAGCTTTCTCGACCAGAATACCGACCGGGTCCAGGGCTCGCTGATCGAAGGCTTTGCACCCACCTTTGAGTCAATCTCATCGGGCGACTACAACATCTCTCGCCCGCTCTACTTTTATGTCAAGAAGGCCCACGTTGGGGTGATCCCGGGCATCGAGGGGTTCCTGCGTGAGTTTACCTCTGAGTCAACCTGGGGCGATGACGGCTACCTCGCCGATAAGGGCATGATTCCACTGGGAGAAGACGAGCGCCGTGACATGGCTCGCGAGACGCGGGCGCTCGAGACGATGAGTATGTAAACAGGCCGCCTCCTGGCGGTTAAAGATGCTGGCAATTCCCGCCGGCAACAGGTATAAAGGGCGGCGATTCAAGCCGCCCTTTATTTGTATCTGGCCCGCGTTTTCGCGCAAGCGGCAAAGCGACGGCCCAGACCAAGGAATCCGTAATCTATGTCTGCTGGCAACCTTGCTATCGTCTTTCTGGTAGCCGTGGCACTGTCTTACTATGCAGGCCAGAAAAAGGCGCTGCGCCTGGCTAACGGCGGCGCCTCGCTGCACTCACTGCCGTTTTACTACGGCAGCTGGATGGTCATCGCAGCCGTGCTTCCCGCGTTATTCACCCTGGGCCTGTGGACAGCCAGCGAAGGCTTCGTCATCAAGCACCTGATCATCTCGCAGCTGCCACAGGACCTGATCGCGCAAAGCGGTGCCAGCATAGAGCTGCTCTACAGCGAGATCTGCCAGATCGCCGAAGGGCACACCTTTTCCAATAGTGTTGACGCGCTGCAACCCTTTGCAGATCGCTACCTTGAACTGCTGGCAAACAGCGAATCACTCAAGCTCGGGCTGACCGTGGCGGTCGCCGTTCTCGGCGCGACCATCGGTTGGCGCAGGGTAGAGCCCGCGTTTCGGGCGCGCAATCGCTACGAAAATACGGTCAGCCTGTTTCTTATGGGCTGCGCATCGATCGCCATCCTCACCACTGTCGGTATCGTTTTCTCGGTGTTGTTTGAAGCGATGCGATTTTTTTCCAACGTTTCAGTGTTCGAATTCATTTTCGGTACGCACTGGAGCCCGCAGATGGCCATTCGCGAGGACCAGGTGGGCTCTTCCGGCGCATTTGGTGCGGTCCCGCTGTTCGTGGGCACACTCCTCATTTCGATGGTCGCGATGCTTGTCGCCGTACCCATCGGCCTGATGTCGGCAATATACCTCTCTGAGTACGCCAGCACGTCGTTCCGGGCCTATGCCAAACCGTTGCTGGAGATACTGGCCGGCATACCTACCGTCGTTTACGGTTTCTTTGCAGCAATTACCGTCGCACCCATGCTCCGTGGCTGGGGAGAAGCTCTCGGGCTGAGCGTATCCTCCGAAAGCGCGCTCGCTGCAGGCCTGGTCATGGGCGTCATGATCATTCCCTTTGTATCCTCACTGTCCGACGATGTGATAACCGCCGTACCGCAGTCGCTGCGCGATGGCTCGCTGGGCCTTGGCGCGACACGCTCCGAAACCATTCGCAATGTTGTGGTCCCAGCCGCATTGCCCGGTATCGTCGGCGCCGTGCTGCTGGCGATCTCGCGGGCAATCGGCGAGACGATGATCGTCGTCATGGCCGCAGGCCTGTCTGCAAACCTGACGATCAACCCCCTGGAGGCAGTAACCACCGTCACGGTACAGATCGTTACCTTGCTGGTCGGGGACCAGGAATTTGACTCACCGAAAACCCTCGCGGCGTTCGCACTGGGGTTAATGCTCTTTATCACCACGCTGTGCCTCAACGTGCTCGCGCTTTACGTGGTCAGGAAATACCGGGAGCAATATGAATAGTCACTGCCACCGGAGCCATCACCAGTGAGTCAATCCACAATCGACATCGTTAACCAGAACCTGGCCCGGCGCTACGCGGCTGAACGTCGCTTTCGTCGCCTCGGTCTGATCTCGGTTCTCAGCGGGCTCGCGGCTTTGGTGTTCCTGCTTTATACCGTGGTTGGCAATGGCCTGGGCGCGTTCCAGCAAACCTATATCCAGCTTGAACTCGACCTTGACCCTGAGATTCTGGATATCACCGATGCCAGCGATGACATGCAGTGGCAGTATGCCAACTATCGTGGCGTCATTCGAAAGGCGATTCGCGAACGCTTCCCCGAGGCGAAATCCCGCGCCCAGAAAAAGCAGATATACCGGCTGGTCAGTCCCGGTGCCGATTTCCAGCTCAGCCAGATAATGAGCGATCGCAGCCTGCTGGGCACCACGATGACGGCCTGGCTGCCCGCTGACGATGATGTCGACACGTTCGTCAAGGGCCATATTGACCGCGAGGTTGATGAAGATTCTCGACGCGTCAAGGACAGCGATATCGCGCTGATCGATGCGCTGGTCGACAGCGGCGAGCTGGAACTGAAGTTCAACAAACTGTTTTTTTCCATGGGCGACTCACGCGAGCCAGAACAGGCGGGCATCAAAGGGGCCATGCTCGGTTCGATGTATACCTTGCTGGTAACACTGATACTGTCGTTCCCGATTGGCGTCGCAGCGGCCATTTATCTGGAGGAGTTTGCACCCAGGAACCGCTGGACCGACCTGATAGAAGTTAACATCAACAACCTCGCTGCTGTGCCATCCATCGTTTTCGGTTTGCTTGGACTCGCGGTTTTCCTGAACCTCTTTGGCCTGCCACGATCGGTGCCACTGGTAGGCGGTATTGTTTTGTCACTGATGACGCTGCCGACCATAATTATTTCCAGCCGCGCCGCGCTAAAGGCGGTGCCACCATCTATCCGTGAGGCCGCGCTGGGTCTTGGCGCATCAAAAATGCAGGCTGTTTTTGGGCACGTACTGCCGCTGGCAATGCCGGGCATGTTAACCGGCTCCATCATTGGCATGGCCCAGGCACTTGGCGAAACAGCGCCACTGCTGATGATCGGCATGGTCGCGTTTGTCGTCGACATTCCACAGGGCTTCACCGACCCCTCAACGGTGCTGCCGGTCCAGATCTTCCTCTGGTCCGACAGCCCCGAGCGAGGCTTCGTCGAGCGGACCTCAGGAGCCATTATGGTACTATTGGCCTTCCTCGTCCTGATGAACGGACTGGCTGTCGCGCTTCGACGCCGCTTCGAACGTCGCTGGTAGCGCTCAATCCCCGCGACTCACACAACAAAGACTGCACGAGACAACGCATACCACGATGACGACCAGTACATTAGATATCGAAACAGGCTCACCCCAGGTAACGCAGGATGCAGGCGCATCAACCGTCGTCCAACTGGGTAGTGAGGCCGGCGTTGACTACACCCAGACCGTTGGCCGCATTGATGTCGACAACCCCAAGATGTCCATGCGCAATGTTGACGTCTACTACGGTGACAAGCAGGCCATATTCGATGTCGATCTCGACATTGCCAAGAACGAGGTCATTGCAATGATTGGCCCCTCAGGCTGTGGCAAGTCCACGTTCCTGCGCTGCCTGAACCGAATGAACGACACCATCGAGAGCTGCCGGGTCGAGGGCTCGCTGAAGCTTGAAGGCGAGGATATTTACGCACGCGACCTCGATGTCGTACCGCTGAGGGCGCGCGTTGGCATGGTCTTCCAGAAACCCAACCCGTTCCCCAAATCGATTTACGATAACGTCGCCTATGGGCCGCGCATACACGGCCTGGCTAACAGTAAACGCAAGCTCGATGAAATTGTCGAAACCAGCTTGCAGCGTGCCGGCCTCTGGAACGAAGTCAAAGACCGGCTGGCCCAGCCGGGCACTGGCCTCTCAGGTGGCCAGCAACAGCGGCTATGTATCGCGCGCACCATCGCCGTCAGCCCCGAGGTAATCCTGATGGATGAGCCGTGCTCCGCGCTCGACCCCATCGCGACAGCGAAAATTGAAGAGCTGATCGATGAGTTGAGCAGGAACTTCACGATTGCAATCGTTACCCACTCCATGCAACAGGCCGCGCGAGTCTCCCACCGCACGGCGTATTTTCACCTTGGCTACCTGGTGGAGGTGGGCAATACCAATGACATATTCACGAACCCGGCACATCGCCTGACTGAGGACTACATAACCGGGCGTTTCGGCTAAACTTGTTTGAGGCCCTGTTGCAGACAGCGCTACCGTCCGCAGGATGATACCCATGAATACAGATCAGCCATCACAACACATCTCTCAACGGTTTGACGAGGAGCTGGCCGCAGTCAAGAGCCAGCTGTTCGAAATGGGCGGTATCGTAGAGAACCAGGTTGCCGATGCCATCAAGTCACTGCTCGAGGTCAACAGCGAACTGGCTGAGCAGGTCGTATCCAATGACGCCAAGATCAATGATATGGAAGTGGCCATCGATGAAGATTGCGCCCTGATACTGGCCCGCAGGCAGCCCGCAGCGAGCGATTTGCGGCTGGTGCTCAGTATCATCAAGACCACTACCGATCTGGAGCGCATTGGCGATGAGGCCGATAAGATGGCCAAGCAGGCAATTTCGCTGGCTGAAGAGGGCAGAGCGCCACGCGGCTATGTCGAGATTCGCCACATTGGCGAGCATGTCTGCCGAATGCTTGGGCAGGCGCTCGATTGCTTTGTCCGCCAGGACATCGATCTTGCCCTGAAAGTCGCCCAGGAAGACAAAGCGGTCGACCTGGAATACGGGTCCGCTGTTCGCGAAATGGTCACGTTCATGATGGAAGACCCGCGCAGCATTTCACGGGTCATGAGTATCATGTGGTCACTGCGCGCGCTGGAGCGAATCGGTGATCATGCGCGCAATATTGCCGAGCATGTGATCTACCTGGTCAAGGGCGATGATGTTCGCCACGTAGGCCTGGTGCAGATGGCGCAGACTGTCAAAGACAGCTAGTCTCACTTCATCCCGCTTTACCGCATCAACACCCTCTGACAGCTGCCTGCTGTCATCTTACTGTCATATAGCTGCCATAAACTTCCCCCAATTGGTGCGGGGGAAGGGCTGTTGTTGAGCGCCTGGCTAACCGCGCTAACACCTGGGACATCTACGTCAAGACACTTAAAACGAGAGCCAAGCTTATGAAACTCACTCCTCTTGCAACGGCAATCGCCCTGGCGGGCATGACGCTGTCATCTGCGGCAGTAGCCGGCACCGTCACGACCGATGGCGCCGATATCAAGATCAAAACCAAGGGCGGCCTGTCAGTCGAGACCGCTGACGGCAAGTATTCGGTGAAAGTCGGTGGTCGTATCCAGTACGACTACAACCGCGCTGAAGAGAATGGCGAAGCCGATGAAGACCAGTTCGATATCCGCCGTGCACGGATCTTCGTCTCTGGCGATATCCAGGATTTTTCCTACAAGGCCCAGTTCAATATCGCTGATGGCGGCGACTTTGAAGTCGACGAAGACGACATGGGTATGCCCGTGCTAGAGACTGGTAAAGTGGCTGATGAGGGTGGCACACCAGAAGACTTGTATATCCGCTATAACGGTTGGGGCCCAGAAAAAGTTGTGACCGTTGGCCGCCAGCGTATGCCCTTTGGCCTGGAAGCCCTGACCAGCTCCAACGACATCAGTTTCCTGGAGCGTTCCGCAATTACTGAAGCCTACGATATTGGCCGTGCAGACGGCGTTCAGCTCTCAGGTAATAAGGGCGACTTCACCTACGCGGTAGCGGCTTTTGAAGAGTCTGGAGGTTCCGGCAGTGAAGATGATTTCGGCGCTGCCGCGCGGGTAACCTTTGCGCCCGTCAACAGCGATGGCAACGTCCTGCACTTTGGCCTTGCCCACCAGAATGGCAGCAGCGATTCAAACGCGACGGGGGTCGAAATAGCGGGCGTTGCTGGCCCGTTTCATGCTCAGGCCGAGTGGATTGATGCTGAAATCGACGACGAAGACGCCGACGGATATTACGTGCAGCTTGGCTACGTGTTCACCGGCGAATCCCGGCCCTATAAAGGTGGCAAATTCAAACGTATCAAGCCCGCCGAGAAGTGTGGTGCGTTTGAAATCGTCGTTCGCTACGAGGATGGCGATGGCGATTACGGCGATATCGAACTCGGTGGCGTTGACGCTGAATCATTAGGCGTAGGGCTGAACTGGTACGCCAACAACAATATTCGCCTGGGCATGACCTATACCGATGGCGAAAGCAATGACAATGATGATGAAGGTGATGAGTTTCGTACCCGCATACAAGTCACTTTTTAATCAAACAGTGCCACCAGAGACTGGCGCATAACAGCGCGTTAAACTGGATCAAATAAGTGATCCGAATGGCCACCGTGGTGCGTAACGTAACCACGGTGGTTTTCAATTAACTTGGGGGTCTATTGATGACACGGGTAATGGGTTCTAATCTCACGCGAGCCGCCGTCGGCGGCACGCTAATAGCATTCTCTCTCGGCGTCCTGGCCGCTTCGCCAGTGGCCAGCGATGACGACATCAAGCAGCAGCGGGCCGCGCTGGCTGAAGCCACTGAAGGGGCAGGCTTTGGGCCACAGTCGCCCCGTGATATTGACCAGCTCCAGGGTAGCAATCAGCGTATTTTCCAGCCAGCGCCGCACTACCGGCAGATGAACCTGTGTAATATCCACTTCCATGCCGGTGCCGAGCATCGGGGTGGCGAATTTACAACCTACGCAGGCAATGGCGACGGCAAGGGTTTTGGCACTGGCTTCCTCTATGACGGCAAGCTTGAAAAACATGAGGCAAAGCCCTTTGGCGCTGAGGTCTGCGCCACCAAAGGCAATGGCCTGGACGTGGGGGATACCATCGAGCTTCACTATGTCCATACCACAGCCGCCATCGAACCTGGCCCGACGCTGGGAGCTTGCCTGTCGGAATCCATCGGAAACCCGCAGCTTCGGGTCGAAGCCCAGGTCTATGTATTAGTGAATGATCGCAGGGCTGCTGATTTTGCTTCGCTCACCCAGTTGAGTAATGCCAGCGGCTACTGGCAAGCGACCAATATTCCCGCTGACACAGGTGCGCCTGTGCAGTATGCCGGTTCAACCACGGGCCCATCGTACAACGAGGAGGGCTCGCCGCTGCAGGTCTCCTGGAGTGTCAGGCCTAAAGTCAAAAAAGTCGATATCGAGACTGTTGCAACCTGGTGCGAGGATAACGTGTTCGATGAAGACCACGCCCACGGGGTCCGTAACCTGGTCGTAAATCCCGATTTGATATCAGAGATTTCCCCCTGGGACTAGCTCGGAGGGTCATCGGCGATAGGCGACCGCTTTGAAGCGAAGACAAACAATGCGAGCCTGCATATGCCCTTAAAGAGCGTCTGCAGCGCCCAATGGCAGGTATTACCCCTAGTGATATGCCCGGTTTATGCCGGGCTTTTTTTTGCGCAGTAGAGTGTCGTGTTTGTCTGTGCTGGTTACCCTGCGTAAAATACACCAATGGATGGCTCCAGCGAAATTACCAAACACCTGACGACTCTGCGCGACTACCTGCGCTGGAGCATCGGTCGTTTCAACCAGGCCCAGCTGTACTATGGCCACGGCACCGACAATGCCTGGGACGAAGCGGTGACACTGATTTATCACCTGCTGCAGCTTCCCGATGACCACGACGAGCGGCTGCTCGATGCTACGCTGACCCCGACAGAGCGCGGCCTCATCATGCGCATGGTCGAGATGCGCTGTCACGACCGCGTACCGGTTGCCTACATCACCAACTCCGCCTGGTTCGCGGGCCTGCAATTTACCGTTGACGAGCGGGTACTGATACCGCGCTCGCCCATCGCTGAACTGATCGAACGCGGCTTCGCCCCATGGGCGCCGCCTGCCATCGACCGCGTGCTCGACCTGTGCACCGGCAGTGGTTGCATTGGTATTGCCTGCGCGGTTCACCTTGGCGCCGAGGTCGACCTCGCAGACATCAGCACCGATGCACTGGAAGTCGCACGCCAGAATTGCCAGCGACATCAACTGGGCACGCAGGCGCACCTGCTGCAATCTGACCTGTTCGATGCCGTCGAGGGTCAGTACGCCGTTATCGTCACCAATCCACCCTATGTCGATGCAGACGATTTCAACACCATGCCGGCCGAGTACCAGCATGAGCCCGCCCTGGGCCTGCAGGGGGGCGATGACGGCCTGGATCTGGCCCGGCAGATACTCGCCCAGGCTGCCGACTACCTGGCGGATGACGGCATACTGGTGATGGAAGTCGGCAACAGCTGGGTCGCGCTCGAAGCCGCCTTCCCGCAGGTACCCTTTACCTGGGCGGAGTTTGAGCGCGGGGGGCACGGCGTGCTGGTACTCAGCAAAGCCGAATTAGCCCAGTATTTCGCGTAAGTTTCCGCTATCGACCCCGATCTGGCGCGATCTTCTTCGTTATAATTAGACGCTTAACGCGGTCAGGTTGGTGGGCACTGCGCCTGCAAACACCGTAAATTCAGGCAATAGAATACACGACAATGTCAGGTAATACCTTCGGCACCTTGTTCACGGTTACCAGTTTTGGCGAAAGCCACGGCCCCGCGCTGGGCGCAGTGGTCGATGGCTGCCCGCCCGGTCTTGCGCTGAGCGAGGACGACCTGCAGATCGACCTCAATCGCCGTAAGCCCGGCCAGTCGCGCTTTACCACCCAACGGCGCGAGGACGACGCGGTCAAGATCCTGTCGGGCGTCTTTGAGGGTGTCACAACCGGCACGCCGATCGGGCTGCTGATCGAAAACACCGACCAGCGCTCCAAGGACTACTCGAAAATCATGGACCGCTTTCGGCCTGCCCATGCCGATTACACCTACCAGCAAAAGTACGGGGTGCGAGACTATCGGGGCGGCGGCCGTTCTTCGGCGCGCGAAACCGCGATGCGTGTCGCCGCTGGCGCCATCGCCAAGAAGTACCTTCGCGTGCAATACGGTATCGAGGTGCGCGGCTATCTCTCGCAGCTGGGCCCGCTGTCGATCAGCACCGTCGACTGGCACAGCGTTGAAGATAACCCGTTCTTTTGCCCGGACCCGGCACTGGTCCCCGAACTTGAAGACTATATGGCAGCCCTGAATAAAGCGGGCGACTCCATTGGCGCGAAGCTGTGTATCACCGCCAACAACGTACCGGTCGGCCTGGGCGAGCCCGTCTTCGACCGGCTCGATGCCGATATCGCCGGCGCACTGATGGGCATTAACGCGGTTAAGGGTGTCGAGATCGGGGCAGGGTACGCCGCGGTTGAACAGCGCGGCAGTGAACACCGCGACCAGATCAGCCCGGAGGGCTTCCTGTCGAACAATGCCGGCGGCATTCTGGGCGGTATAAGCACCGGCCAGGATATCCTCGCGACGCTGGCGCTCAAACCCACATCGAGCATTCGCCTGCCGGGCCAAAGTATCA
The DNA here is from genome assembly GCA_965216795.1 of Pseudomonadales bacterium. GTDB lineage: Bacteria > Pseudomonadota > Gammaproteobacteria > Pseudomonadales > UBA7434 > UBA7434. The sequence continues at coordinate 533,688 of OZ244196.1, forward strand.
ACCGCGATGGCGAATCCGTCGAGGTCATCACGACCGGCCGCCATGACCCCTGCGTGGGCATTCGCGCTGTGCCGATCGCCGAGGCCATGCTGGCCCTGGTACTGATGGACCACCTGCTGCGCCATCGCGCGCAAAACGCCGATGTCAGCTCTTCGACACCGGTAGTACCCGCCAGCCCCTGAGCGGACGCAGAGCGTAAACGCGAGGGGCCGCCGCCAATGCCGCCTGCCTTGCCATACTGGCGCCTGTCTGCCTTTTACTTCAGCTATTTTGCGCTGTTAGGCGCGATCATCCCGTTCTGGAACGTGTACCTGCAGGCCAGCGCCCTGAGCGCACTGCACATCGGCTATCTCAGCGCGATCATGATGGGCACCAAAATCATATCCCCCTACCTGCTGGGGTGGCTGGCGGATACAACGCAGCGCAGGGTAGGGGTGATTCGCGGCGCGGCGTTGGCATCGCTCTTGAGCTTCCTGCTGATCTTCTTTGGCCAGGGCTTCTGGCACCTGGTGTTAGTGGTCGCAAGCTTTACGTTTTTCTGGAACGCAGTGATCGGCCAGTATGAAGCGGTCACACTGAGTGAACTGGGTGAGCACTACCGCTACTACGGCAGAGTGCGCGCCTGGGGCTCGGTGGGCTTTATCAGCTCGGCAACCGGGCTTGGCTACCTGTTTTCTGTCATAAGCATCGACCGCCTGCCCATTGTCATGGCAATCCTGCTGGCGATGATCTGGATCAGCACACTGCTGATTAGCGAAAGCGACGACGCCGAACCCAAGGGGCAGGGCACGCGGCTGCTCGATGTGCTGCGCAGGCCCGAAGTCACCGGGTTCCTGCTCGTGTGCCTGTTGCTACAGTTCTCGCACGGCGCCTACTACACCTTCTATTCACTGTACCTGCTCGATTACGGTTACAACTCACAGCAGGTGGGTTTGCTGTGGGGACTGGCGGTATTTGCCGAGCTGCTGTTATTTCTCGCCATGCCGAGACTCATGCCAGGGCTGGGCCTGTATGCCTTATTGCTGATCGCACTGGCCGCGGCGGCACTGCGCTGGCTGATGATCGCGCATGTCATCGAGTCCTTTGCGCTGCTGGCTTTCGCACAGCTGTTTCATGCGCTGAGCTTTGCCTGTTTTCACGCGATTGCCGTCGAGTGGGTCAGGCGCAGCTTTGGCGAGCACCAGCAGGGCCAGGCCCAGGCGCTTTACAGCGCATCCAGCTTCGGGGCAGGGGGCGCACTGGGTGCGTTGGTCAGCGGCGCATTGTGGGCGGACAACCCACAGCTGTGCTGGTACCTGGCTGCTGCAGCGAGTGTTGTCGCTATCGCCATTGTGCTGAGAATCGGTGCCGCGCCACCGCCGCAAAGACATCCTGCACCATGAGCCTGGCCATTTCAGCGCTCGACCGGGAGCAGCGTGAACACTTCAACGCGCAGGCCGCCCGCATCAGGCTCGCATTCTTTGACATCGACGGCACCTTGCTGGACTCCAATGCGCAGTTGCCCGACTGTGCTCGCACCGCGATAACCCGTCTACAGCAACGCGGCGTGCGCACAGCGATTGCATCAGGCAGGCCACTGTTTGCGGCGCAGCACTGGATCGACACCTTGAACATCGACGGCGCGGGGCTGTTTTGCACCGGTGCCTTGCTGTTTGACCCGGCTAACGGGCAGGAACTGGCGAGCGCCCCACTTCCGGCCCAATCCGTTCAGAAATTGATCAGCCTGGCCAGGGCGACCGGCACGCATTGCGAGCTTTATACCGCCGGCCATTACCAGGTCGAACAAACCACCGAATTTACACCGCTGCACACGCGATATTTGCGCATTGAGCCGCGTGTAGCGCGCTTTGATGATGACTTGCTAACGGCGCCGATATACAAGGTACAACTGGTCTTTGAATTGCCACGGGATAACGCCGTGTACCAGCGGTTTGTCGAAAACTGTCCCGAGCTGGTTTTTGCCGCGGGCCACGGCGCCGATCATCCAGAGGTGCTGTTTGCGTCAGTGGTTGCTGCCCAGGCCGACAAACGCAGCGGCTTTGCGCAGCTGTGTGCGTATCACGGCGTTCATGCTGACGCAGTGCTGAGCCTGGGTGATGCAGGCTCGGATAAAGTGTTCCTGCAGGAAGCAGGCATCGGTATCGCTATGGGCAACGCGGTGGACGCAGTGCAGGCGTCTGCCAACTATGTGACGGCGCATGTCGACCACAGTGGGCTGGCACTGGCGCTGGATGCCGTAGTAGCTGCAATCGATGCGGCACAATAGCGCTGCCAGCAGACATGCGCGACACGGGGAATATTTCGCCCATTCGATAATTTAACATAATATACATTATGCGTAGTTTTTGATGTGCAGGGACGTGCTTGTTGGTCCAGCTAGTGGTTGAGAGCATCACGTGTCCACCGCCAGCCTGTCAGCGATAGCAAGCCAGAGAGCAGCAAAACCAGTCCGCCAGGCAACGGCACTTCCCTGGCGGTTAGCGTCCATTCGGTATAAGCGTGTTCAAACGGCACGTGCTCCCAATTTTCAGGCAGCGAAACAATATAGAAAATACTCGTCTGGCCAGGCTCGAGCCGAATGTCATCGGCAACGCGAGGGTCCTGCAATAGATGCGCGCGATTAGGTGGGCTGGGATGATCAAAACAGTACTGGCCATAGTCCTCGAAGTAGCCCGTCCCGACAGATAATGCGCAGGTGGTGTTGCTGACGACACCCGGTTCGACGTCGAGATAGGAACCATTTAACAGCGTGCCCTGGAACGTATATTCACCACCAGTATCCATCTCTAGCTCGCCCGCGATCGGTCCACCGAGCGGATGATTGAGCCCTGCCCACTGTACCGACCAGTCCATCGTCAGCCTGCCATCGCTGGTTAACCAGGCCGTACCCGAGGACTCAGAAACCCAGTAGGTAAAACTCTCGCTAATAACGTTGGAGATGTAACGCGCACTCAGGTCGAACTTGCCGATCACTGCCGCATTGACAGCACTGCCAGAAAAGCTGGCAAATATGGCTATGTGGACGAACGCGCGCCGTGTGGCGACCGCCCGCAAGCTGCCATCTGTCAATAAAGCAATGAGGTCTTTGAAAGACTGGAGCACTTTCATTGGCTGCTTCCTGAGATCCACCAATACGCCTGCGTCAGACGCACCGTTATGCCAGGAAATCAGGGGGAGGCGCCAAATATATTCCCGAACGCCATGGACTGCAATCCCCGACCCGGGGGATCCACGCCCCACCCTGCAACGTTTGATCCAGCGTCACGAAAGCCGGGCAATTTGGCGGTAAATCATCCAGATACCGGAATCTCATGGGCTGGCTGCTGTCTATCGCTGCAGGATTAACCAAATCGCCGATAGTGCCCCTGATACTCAAACAAGGTATCATTGCTAAGTTGTTGAATTTTAAATAATCACCACTATCCTCTATAGATGCACAGCGAATTCCCAGCAGGCCGCATTCCAGCGTCGCGCCTGCAGCACATAAGCGGGCCGACTGCGTGAGCCAAACCCCCATCCAGCAGCGAAAAACCAGCACGGCGATGCGCGCCCTGCTGTGCCTGCTGCTCGGGCTGGTGCTTGCGTTATCTGCCAGTGCGCAGCAAGTCGTGCCTGGCGCCGGCCAGAACAAAGTGCGCATCAACATGAACAACGCTGAGATACGCACCGTGATCCAGTGGGTCGCCGAGCAGACCAAAAAGAATTTTATTATCGACCCCAGGGTCAAGGGCCGCATGTCGGTGCTCTCCAGCCAGCCCATGACAATGGACGAGGCCTACCAGGTCTTTTTGACTGCGCTGGATGTCTACGGTTTTGCGGCCGTCGAGTCGGGCGATAACGTCAAAATCATTCCGAACGCGCAGGCACGCTCGGCCGGCCTGCCGATCGTTGAGCAATTCGGTGGCGGTGGAGATGGCAACGCAGAACTGGTGCTGCACGTTATCAAGGTCAACAACATCGCTGCCAATGAAGTCGTTACCATCCTGCGTCCGCTGGTACCGCAGACCGGTCACCTCGGCGCCTTCCCAAGCTCTAACAGCGTCGTCATTGCCGATCGCGCCAACAATATCAATCGCCTCTCCGAACTCATCAAATATATCGATGCCACCGGCGAGATCGATATTGAAGTTATCCCGCTGAAGCACGCCACGGCCGAAGAGGTCATTAACGTCATAAAACCCCTGATAAAAAGCACGCAGCGATCAGGTGGCAGCGGCCAGGCGCCGCGCGCCAGCGTGACCTTTGCATCCGATGACCGCTCTAACTCGATACTGATGACTGGCGATGAAGAAAAACGCCGCCACGTGCGCGAACTGATCAGCTCGCTCGACCGGCCGCTGCAGGGCGCTGGCAATACCAAAGTCGTCTATCTCAACTATATCGATGCCACCGAGCTCAAACCCATCCTGGAAGGGATGACCGGTTCCATCAAGGAAGAGCAGAAAGATGCGGCGCTGGCCAATGCCGAAGTCAGCATTGAAACCTCCGAGACAACCAACGCGCTGATCATCACCGCCCCGCCCTCCCTGCTCGAGTCGATCGAGCAGGTGATCGCCAAGCTCGATATCAAACGCTCGCAGGTCCTCATTGAAGCGGTCATCGTGGAGGTGACCGACTCCTTTACCCAGAGCCTCGAGGTATTGTGGGCAACCAGCCCCACGCAAAGCGGTGGCGTGGCCTCGGGCAACCTGCTCAACACAACGACCACCGGCCTGGTGACCGCCGAGAACCCTGCCGGCGCCCTGCTCCAGTCTGGCCTCAACTGGGGCTTCTTCCGCAATGGCAGCCTGCGCGCACTGGTCCACGCGGTCGCCAGTGACAACAACAACAACGTGCTCTCGACGCCTTCGATTATCACGCTCGATAACCAGCAGGCAGAGATCCTCGTCGGCAGCAATGTCCCCTTTGTTACCGGCAGCCAGGTATCGGCGGCGACGACAACCAATAACCCCTTCCAGACGATCCAGCGCGAGGACGTCGGGGTCACGCTGACCATCACGCCCAAAGTCAGCAAGGAAAAAACCATTACGCTCGAAGTCGAGCAGGAAGTCGAGTCGGTGCGCGAAGAACAGATCGATGCCGCGCAGGACCTGGTCACTGACAAACGCAGCATTAAAACCAACGTCCTGGTCAACGATGGCGAGATCCTCGTGCTTGGCGGCCTGCTGGAAGACCGCGCGACGATCAACCACACCAAGATCCCGGTACTCGGTGATATCCCGCTGTTAGGCCGCCTGTTCCGCAGCAGCAGCGAGACCATTCGCAAGCAGAACCTGATGGTGTTTATCCAGCCGACCATCATCGATGACACGATCATGGCCACCGATGCCACGCGCGAGCGCTACAACACGATCAGGAACATTCAGACCCAGCAACGCCAGCGCGAAGCGAACACCGTACTGCCTGAATTTGAAGAGAGGTTCGACAATAAAGAACCCGATGCAGCGGCCGGCTCGAGCGAAGCCGAGGCCACCGCCGTCGAAGAATAAGCGAAGCAGCAGATGTCGCAGGAACTTGAAGCGCCCTATGGCAAGGGCGAAAAAATTTACTACGAAGACCTGGTCATCGGCCACACTCGCGAGCTGGGCAGTTACCGCGTAGACAAGGAAGAAATCATTGCCTTTGCCAGTGAATGGGATCCGCAACCCTTCCATATCGATGAAGAAGCCGCGCGGCAGTCCATGTTTGGCTGCCTGACAGGGTCCTCCATCCATATGCTGGCCGTGATGAGCAAAGTCATTGCTTTTCGCACCGGCAATCTGGCAGCGCTGGCCAACCTGTCGACGGCCTTTGACAACCCCAACCCCATGCGCGCCGGTGTCACACTGTCATTTAACTCAACGACGGTCGACAAGCGCCTGTCGAAGAGTCGTCCCGGTGTCGGCATCGTCAGTTTTGAGGCACAGGCCACCGACGATGATGGCCTCGTGGTCATGAACCATCGCTCGACGGTGATGATCGCCTGCCGCCCGGACTAGCAAGGCCTGCAGTCACATCTCCCTGCATTGCAATCTCGCAAGGCGTGCGCGGGTGGCCGCAGTTTGAGATAGCGACAACCCCTCGAATTTCTTAGAATTGACGCACGTTTCTGCCGCTGGAAAGTACTATGGCCAATTTCGTTCTTAACGGAGACCGCGTCGCTGTCTCTGTCGATGCCGACACCCCGCTGCTGTGGGTGCTGCGGGAAAACCTGGGCAAGACCGGCACCAAGTTTGGTTGCGGCGCCGGCATGTGTGGTGCCTGCACCGTGCTGATCGACGGCAACCCCACCCGCAGCTGCCTGTTCCCCGTTGCCGCAGCCGAGGGCAAGCGCATCGATACCATTGAGGGCCTGCAGGGCAAACACCCACTGCAGCGCGCCTGGGTCGAGCACGGTGTGCCGCAATGCGGCTATTGCCAGTCGGGCCAGATCATGTCGGCGGTGGCACTGCTGGCTAACAAGCCCAACCCCAGTGACAGCGATATCGACAATGCCATGCAGGGCAATATCTGCCGCTGCGGCACCTATACCCGGATTCGCGCCGCCATAAAAAGCGCTGCGGCACAGCAGGCGGCAGGCACCGCTTTCTACGACGCGGCGGAGGTGAACTGATGGCTATTTCACGTCGCGGCTTTATCCTTGGCACCGCCGTCGTGGGCGGCGGCTTACTGGTCGGTATGAACCTGCGTGATGACAGCGTTCCCTACCCCGCCAAAATCAAAGGCAGTTACAACCCCAATGCCTGGCTGCAGATTACCCCTGAAGGGCGCTATGTCGTGCAGATGCACAAGGCCGAAATGGGCCAGGGCGTCGTTGAATCACTGCCCACGATTCTCGCCGAAGAACTCGACATCGACCCCGACCGCCTCGAAGTGCAGTACTCGGGTATTCACCCGGACTTTAGCGACCCGTCAAACGGCGGGCAGATGACAGGTGGCAGCAGCAGTATCCGCAACAGTTACCAGGTACTGCGCGAGGCAGGTGCCGCGGCCCGGGCGACGCTGGTCGCCGCCGCTGCGCAGCGCTGGGGCGTTGACCCTGCCAGCTGTACCACCGAAAACGCGCTGATAACCGGCCCGGATGGCCAGCAGCTGGCCTACCACGAAGTGGCCTCGGCAGCTGCTGAGCTCGATGACGTACCGTTCGCATTGAAAGCCGAGCAGGACTTTCGCTACATCGGCGCATCGCGCGATCGCCGCGATGCGCGCGCCAAATCTACCGGCCAGCAGGATTACGGCGTCGATGTCGACCTGCCGGGTATAGTTGTGGCGATCGTCGTGCGCTGCCCGCACTTCGGCGGCTCGGTCGCCAGCTGGGATCGCGATTCGGTCGCCGGTGACAAAGGGATTCGCGAAGTATTCGAGATTCACAGCGGTATTGCCATTGTCGCCGACAGCTACTGGCAGGCGCGCAAGGCCGCAGGCAAGCTCATCGTCGAGTGGGACAAGGGCCCGCTGGCCGAGCTGGACTCTGCAGCCATTGTCGCGCAGCAGCGGGCACTGTTTGACACTGAAAAACCGCGCACGGCAATGGAAGCGGGCGATATCGAGGCCAGCCTCGCCAATGCGGCGCAAACGCTCAGCGCCGAATACAGCGCACCGTTTACCCACCACAGCCCAATGGAGCCGCAAAACGCTACGGCCCTGGTGCACATCGATCGCATGGGCAAGTGGACGCTGGAAATGTGGGTGCCCTCGCAGGCACCGGATCTCTCGCGCGCAGTGGCGGCCCATTTCTCCCGGTTTGGGAAAGACGATATCACCGTTCACAGCACGCAGATGGGCGGCGGCTTTGGCCGTCGCGGCTACCCGGACTTTGCCGGCGAGGTCGCCGCGATATCCGAAAAGTTTCCTGGCGTACCGGTCAAGCTGATGTGGTCGCGTGAAGATGACATGCAGCACGACTACTACCGCGCCAGTTCCGAGCACCGGCTCTCGGCAGCGCTGGATAGCGAAGGCAATATCGATGGCTGGCAACATACGATGGTCGCCTCGAGCATTATTAAGACGATGGCCGTCAGCATGGCCTCGCAATTGCTGCCCAGCTGGGTACCGCGCAAGATTGCCGAGTCCATGGGTCGCTTTGGCGGCAAGATGCTGGCCGGTGTAGACCCGATTCCCGCCGAAGGCGCAAAACCCTTCTACAACTTTGACAACGTGCTGGTCGGCAATATCGAGTATGACTCGGGCGTGCCGGGCGGATTCTGGCGCTCGGTCGGCTATTCCTACAACGTCTTTGCGCTGGAGTGCTTTCTCGATGAATGCGCGCACGCCGCGGGTGCCGACCCCTATGAATACCGGCTGCGTTACCTGCCGGGCGACTCGCGATTGCGCACCGTGCTGGAACTGGCTGCCGAAAAAGCCAGCTGGGGCAAACCCGCTGACGGACTTACCCAGGGCATCGCGCTGAGCGACCCCTTCCAGTCATTTTGCGCGATGGTGGTCGAAGCGCGCGTTGATGGCAACAACTACAGTATCGAGCGCGTGGTCGCAGCCGTCGACTGTGGCCGCGTCATCAACCCGGATATCGTCAAGGCGCAAGTCGAAGGCGGCATCATCTATGCCATGAGCGCAGCAATGAAAGAGCCGGTTACCATCAAGGAGGGTGCGGTTGAGCAAAGCAACTTCCACGATCTGCCGGTGATACGCATCCATGAAGCGCCCAGGTCAATTGAAGTTCACCTCGTCGACAGTACCGAGGCGCCCACCGGTATCGGTGAGATTGCCGTACCGGCGCTGGCGCCTGCGCTAGGCAATGCCCTGTTTGCCGCCACCGGCCAGCGCCTGCGCAGTATGCCCCTTAAACTGGCGTAAACGATGAACAGCACGCTTGGCGATGTGCAGTCGCAGGCACTGGCCGCCCGGCTGGCCGATTTCGTCGAACAGCACCTGCCGCTGGCGCGGGCCATGCACATCGATATCGCAGCCTACGATGGCAACACGCTGGTACTCAGCGCACCGCTGGCATACAACAACAATGACAAGCTCACCGCTTTTGGCGGCAGCCTGTACTGCCTGGCCGTCATGAGTTGCTGGGGCTGCGTTTACCTGCGCTGCCTCAACGAGCAGATCGCCCTGCCCGCGCCCGATATCGTAGTCACAGGCGCCAGCATCAAGTACACAGCACCTGTTACTGCGTCGACGATTGAAGCCCGCTGCGACAGCAGCGAGGTAGACTGGGAAGCGTTTGCCGCGCGCTATGCCGAGCGCGGTGTTGCACGGGTGACGCTGGGCGCCGAGGTTATCGACGGCGGTAAAACCGCCGTCGAGTTTTCCGGGGACTATGCCCTTATTGGTACCCGCGAAGCCTAGTCGTCTTCAAGTTCGACCTCATCAGCCACGCCATCGGCCACCAGGTCATCCTGCACTTCAACCAGGTCACCCAGCGCCAGTCCGGCGTAGAACGCACCCTCGGTGATCGGGTTATCGTTCTCATCGCTGAAATCAGCACCTGCTGTGGTGAAGGTCACACCAAGCACCGACACACTGGTATTGGCAACGAATGCGGTCACCGGCCCCTCGATCCTGTCATCATCGGCGCTATCGAGCTCAACCTCCGTCGCCTGCAGGCCACCGCTGCCGAGCAGCGCGTTGACCTCGAGATAATCGCCAATGCGTAGGTCATCCCAGGCGATGGGGTCGAACATACCGGAGTCATCTTCCAGCTGGGTTAACCCGTTCACATTGACCGTGACCGAACCACCGACATAGCCCAGCGTGATGGTACCGACGCCGTCGGTGATGGCCAGGTTCTGGATCGTCGCTCCCAGCTCGATGTCGCCCTCGCGTGCTTCGACCTCATCGGCGATCAACACACCGCCGACCAGTTCGCCTTCCACTTCAACCTGCAGCCCATCGGCCAGCACGAGGCTGACGGGTTCCAGTGACGCGGTGCTTGCATTGACCTGCTGGCCAGCGACCTGAAAATCAGCGTCACTGACATAGTTGGTAATCACGCCCTCGAGTTCGACCTCACCATCGGCAATATCGAACGGCCCGTCTTCCAGCTCGACTTCGGTTGCGGTAATCGTGTCCATTGCCGCATTGAGTGTGCCATCCACCTCGACAGTCTGGCCGTCGGCCAGCATGCCACCGGGAAGATCCGACAGGTCCGCCAGTGTGGCATCAACCGTGAAGCCGCCGAGCGTGAACATCATGCCGGCAAGCCCGCTGACCGTGCCCTGCAGCTCCACCTCACTGGCATCGGCGACGAAAGCGCCCTCGCGCTCAACACGCGTTGCGATGATATCGCCCGCCGGATCGGTAAACCCGCTAACCTCGACCAGGTCACCCACACCCAGCGTTGCGAAACTGGTGCCGTCAAAGGCTGTCGTGGTTTCATCAACCAGCACATCAATACCCAGCACGGCCAGGGTTTTGGTGCCATCGCCGTTGTCGGTCACCGCTGATACCGGGCCCTGCAGGTCATCGTCAAAATCGATCGTTGCGGCGATACCCGTTAACTGGGCCTGCTGCACGCTGCCTGTGACAGTGACGATCATACCCAGCCGGAGATCGTTTTCGGTGCCAGGCACACCGTCGATCGTGATGATCGATGCATCGGTGTCATAGCGGATGCCGTTGACAAAGATGCTGCCAAACCCGTCTATCGTGCCGCTGGATGTCACACCAGTGCCGCCAATGCCATTGTTGTTGGAAGCGGAGCCATCGCCGGCGCTGCTGCTGCAGCCGGCAAGGACGGCGGCAAGCGATGAAGTTGCGATAACGGAGTAAATAGACCTGTTCATAGTGTTCACCTGTTGCGGCGCTGCAGTGCGCCCTCTACAAAGTATTCAGTTACATGTTCAGTTATGATTCGTTTGCGTTTCAGCGGCGCGCTCGGTGTAGTAAATGCCAAGCGCAACGTAGTGCCTGTCTTCATCACTGTCTGGATCAATTTCGTTATCAACCAGCCAGCGGTTAAGTTCCTCGAGCAAGGTCTGCGCACGGTCGGCTGCGTACTGTTGGAATGCCGGCAGCTTCGCCAGCGGAATATCGGCATTGGATACCTTGCGCTGGAAGCGAACCTCATCCGGCTGGCAGGCCAGATTGTGGCCGATAGTGCCAACCAGCTCTGCGACATCGCTGCCGAGTATGGCGATTTTTTCTACCGGGTCAGCGTTGGGAATGTACGCTCTTTGCGACAGGGAGACCTCGCCATCGCGCACCGCAATGCTGCCTGAAGCCTGCAATACGGACAGCATGGTCGAGACCGGGATATCGCCGCTGAATTCGCGGACCAGGCTCTCAAAGCTGAGCTTTTCGCCGAACACGGGCAAGCGCCTGGGCTCACCGCGCTCGCTGCAGTAGCGCGCATCGTTCAGCCAGCCGCTAATCACGCGCACCGCGCGGTTGTAGCGCTGCAGCGTTTCAGCAGACTCGGGCGCTTCAAGCTCGCTTAGGCGCTTCGCCTCTTTACGGGTCAGGCCCGTCATCGCTGACGCGGCTGAAACGGTAGGCCGGCTACCCTGCTGCTCTAGCTGCGAAAACGCCTTATCTACATAGACTTTGCGCAGAACTTCGGCGAACGTGCCGTAGTCGATGCCGTTGCGAAGCAGTATCGCCACGAGGGGATGGAGAATTTTCTGCGCTGCGGCGAGCAGCGCTGTACCGGGCTTGGCCAACATGATTGGGAATTTATTCCCAATTTATCGCTCTGTCAATAGGCTGAGCCGGGTCCACGCGCATTCTGTGAACGGTTTTTACAAAGACCCGTACGGGGCGACCTCAGGAGAGCAGTGCGTTGAGCCGCTCGGTAGCCTCGACATATTCTTCGACCATATCCTGGATGATGCTCCGGCAGCTGGTCTCCTGGTTGGACTGTCCAATCACCTGCCCGGTCGGGTAGAACGCCAGCGCTTCATGCGCCGCCCGACTGATGCGGATGTTGGCCTCGGCGACCAGCATGCCCTGCAGTGGCATCGGCAGGAAGCCCGGGCACTCACTGCTCTCCCACTCCTCGGTCCACTTCGATTTAAGCATGCGTGCTGGTTTACCCGAGAGCATGCGAGAGCGCACGGTATCTTCGCTGGTCGCCTCAAGCAGCTTCTTGCGCGGCATGGGTTCTACCTCGGACTCGCTCGAGGTGAGCCACACTGAGCCGCACCACACCGCCTGGGCGCCCAGGGCCAGCCCAGCGGCCATCTGTCGACCCGAACCGATACCGCCGGCCGCGAGCACCGGCATCGGCGCGACGGCATCGACAATCTGCGGTACCAGCACCATCGTTGTCACCTCGCCGGTGTGGCCACCCGCCTCATGCCCCTGGGCAATAATAAAATCGACACCGCCTTCCTTGTGCGCGATGGCATGCTTGACGCGCCCGGCGAGCGCACCGACCAGAATGCCTTTCTCCTTGCAGGTCGCAAGAATATCGTCGGGCGGCGTACCCAGGGCATTCACCAGCACGCGACAGCCGCTGTAGGACAGCGCAACAGCGAGCAGCTCGCGGCATATTTTGTGCGTCCAGCCAATTTCTTCGCCGCTGACATGCGCGGCATCGTCGAAGTAGTTCGCCGGCAGCTCGGGCACATCGTACTTGTCGAGCACGCTGCGCACCCAGGCCTTGTGCTCCTCGGGGATCATCGCCTGCAGGTCAGGCACATCGTCGCCCGCATAGCTCTTGGGCATGATCACGTCGACGCCAAAGGGCTTGTCACCGACCTTCTCCTGGATCCACTCGAGCTCGCTTTGCAGCTGCTCGGGTGTGAAACCCGCACAGCCCAGAACCCCACATCCACCAGCTTTGCTGACGGCAACCACGACATCGCGGCAGTGCGTAAACGCAAAAATCGGCACGTCCATGCCCAGTTTTGTACAAATTTCAGTCGCCATTGCCCTACTCTCCCCGCGTTGAACCCATCAAGTGGTCGATTGTATGCCGAGCACAGCTTTAAAGTCGTTCATACCGCTGGATCGTACAGCTGTTCTGCCCGTGTCACATAACTTTAACAATGTCACTCATGGGTGGACTATCCTTAAGGGAATGCTGAGTGCCATGCCTCGAAAGCGCTAGTCGGGTCTGGGCCGCCTCCGCAGGAAAATCGGATATGCACGACCATGACGGATCGCAAGATACCCGTACCACTGAATGAATCGGCTCGCCTCGAGGCACTGAAAAGCCTCCGCATCATGGATACCGCGCCCAGCGAGGTATTCGATGAAATCACCCAGGCTGCGGCCAGCAGTTACGACACGCCCATCGCGCTCGTCTCGCTCGTCGATGCGCATCGCCAATGGTTCAAGTCACGCACCGGCCTCGAGGCGCCCGAGACGCCTCGCGATATTTCGTTTTGCACCTATGCGATTATGGAGCCCGACGAATTGCTGGTGAGCAATGCGCTGGAGGACGAGCGCTTCCGGCACAACCCGCTGGTTACCGGCGAGCCCAACATCCAGTTTTACGCGGGTATCCCGCTGAAGCTCACCGAAGGCATTACGCTGGGCACGTTGTGCATTATCGATCGCAAACCCCGTCCCGATATAACCGACTTAACCGCACTCAAAGCACTGGCTGAAAAGACGCTAGAGCTTATTGTTGAGCACGCCGACCAGGCCACGGCCGATATCACGCTGGAGCTCGGCGACACTGTCGAGTTTTCGTTTGAAGTCGTCCAGAACGCCGCGAGTGCTGTGGTCAGGCTGCGCGGAGAACTGGGCTGGAACGATGCCAGTGATTTTTATCGCGGGGCGATGTCGCAAATCGATCGCAATGCCACGCAGCTGGTGGTACTGGACTTCAGCGGCTGCTCGCACCTCGACAAGCAAGGTTTTGGTGCGGTGATGCAGCTCTCTCACGCGGTGCAGGATGCTGGCATCGCCATCCAGTACACTGGCGCCTCGGATTCCATTGAGGCGGTTTTCACCAGCCTGGGTGTCGAGAAACTCCTTAAACCCGCCGCCCACCATTCAGCGCAACCCCGGTAGCGAGCACAGCCACCAATACCGCCAACAACCCGAAGGCAGGCACAGCCCTGGCCTCGCCGGCTGCAAGCACGAATTGCTGACGGGTCACAGTGTCAAACTGGAACGTAACGACGCCAAATACCGTGCCGGTAGAGCCCCCGGCAGATCCCGTGGATGTTATTTCAAAACTAATATGGTCATGCTCGAAAAAGTCCATGCCGGTCGCAGTAAAGTCACCGTCTGCCAGCGTGCCCGTGTGAAAAATATGGAACAGCGCACCTTCACGACCGTACGCCGACTCGATCACGCCAACGCCTCTGTGGTTTTGCGCATGATCCAGTGAGCGATAAAAGGGCGGACTCGTGCCTGAGACTGACAGGGCAAGGCCACCGATACTGGCATTTGCCGGGAAGACCCGGCCTGCAATGGTAGCGGTTTCCGGCGGATTCTCCCCAGTCGGCAGACCAGCCCAGTAGCTCTGGCAACGATTTTCCTGTGGGAGCGTAGAGTAAGGAAGCGATGTTGCGCAAAGCACCCCAGTCATATTGGCGCGACTAAAGCGCGCAAGGTCGGCAATCGTTGGACAGCTAAAAACCAGTAGTCCATCGTCATCGTTCGCCGGGTTCGTTACCTGGCAAAAGGACGTACCTCCATTGAATTGCGCATGATAAGCATTGGCAGGCAACCAGTGCTGTTCATCACCTGCGATAAACAGCGCGGAAAACCAATCGTAAATCACAGGCTCGTCGATACCATAGCGAAAGTCGGTGACTTCACCACTGACCGCATCGATCGAGACATCCATGGAGCTCCGCCAGCCCGGCGCAGAAACACTGCCCAGCCTGGGGATCTGGTATTGCGGCGTGATTGGCGCTGTTGGTGCGCCGGGAACGCCATAAATACTATCTCGCTTATGATATACGTGGCCGGAAAAACTGATATCGTAACTGGCCGCATCAACCGGTTCGACCTGGACGAGCGCCGCCATTGCAACAATCAGCGGCGCCAGTGGACGCCTACCCCGGCCGCAGGTTTCAATACCCGGCATCACTGCCTCCCTTATTGTTGTTATAACCCTGCAACCTTATCGAAAATCACCGCGTGTCGCTAGATGTGTCGGGCCCGTAAGGTGCCCGCGTCAGATCGGTTTTAGAGCAAACTACGCAGGGTCATAGCCGTGTAGAATGCCTGCCATGACAGTTGCCCTACCCAACAGCCAGCTCGAGCGCTGGCACAATCATTACGACGTCGTTATTGTCGGCGCAGGGGGCGCGGGTATCTGTGCAGCGCTTGAAGCCGCCCGCGCTGGCGCCTCCGTCGCGGTGCTGGAACGCGCTTCCGGGGCCGGCGGCACCACCGCCCTGTGCAGTGGCCACGTTTATGCAGGCGGCGGCACACGCGTGCAGCGCGCCAATGAATTCAGCGACAGTATCGAAGACCTCTACCGCTATCTGCTGGCCTGCTCGCCAACACCGGATGAGGCCAAATGCCGCAGGTATGCCGATAACAGCCTCGCGCACTTCGAGTGGCTAGAGGCACAGGGCGTGCCCTTTAACGACGGTTACTACCCGACCCGCCACTCGCTGCAACCCGACGATCGCTGCCTGATCTGGTCAGGCAATGAGAAAGCCTGGCCCTTTACCGATCATGCACACTCGGCGCCTCGGGGCCATAAAGCAGCAGGCCCCGGCGATGCGGGGCACCTGATCACGCGCGCGCTGCTCGACCAACTGGAACGCGAACCCAACGCCACCCTACACTGCGATACGCGGGTTGAGCAACTGGTTGTCGATGGCGATGCCGTTGTTGGCGTCATTGCCTCGCAGTTTGGCGAACGACAAGCCCTACGGGCCAAAGGCGGTGTGATCCTCACGGCAGGCGGATTCGTGCAAAACCGCACGATGGTGCAAAACCATGCCCCACAAATTGCCGACCCCGTACTACCCCACGGCAACCCCTACGACGATGGCTCGGGTATCCAGCTCGGCGTATCCGCTGGCGGTGCGATGATCCATATGGACCAGGTGTTCGTGACGCTGCCGTTTTACCCACCCGAGCAGCTGACCTACGGCCTGTTGATCAACCAGCACGGCAACCGCTTTATCAATGAAGACTGCTACCACGCGCGCATTGGTGATGCCTGTATGCGGCAAACTGATGGCAAGGCCTGGTTGCTACTCGATAACAGCTGTTTCGCACAGCCCGACTTTAACCAATTTGCCGCCATGGTTGGCGATGGCAGCTTCCGGTTCGACCATATCGCCACCGAAGAGAGCATCGAAGATATTGAAAGAGCGGTAGGCTTTGCCCGGGGCAGCCTGTGCGCCACGGTTGAGCGCTACAACCACCATGCGCGAAACGGCGAAGACCCCGCCTTCCATAAAGCGAGCAACTGGGTAAAACCCCTGGACAATGGCCCCTACGCGATGATCGATTGCTCAGTCGGCGTTGCGCCGTATATCGGTTTCACGCTGGGCGGGCTGTGGACCGATGTCGACGGCCATGTCCTGGATGAAGCCGGCGAAATCGTCAAAGGGCTGTTTGCAGCGGGCCGCAACGCCTGCGGCCTGCCCCGCTCTGCTGCCGGCTACGCCAGCGGCCTGTCGGTAGCGGATGCCACCTTCTTTGGCCGACTGGCTGGTAGGGCGGCAGCAGCGGTACAATAACCAAAACCGGGCTTGGCCCGCTTATACACGTTTGATTAATACCACAACGCATAAGACCATCATGAATACAGCAAAACCATCGGCCACAACCGCACCTTCAGCCTTTGAACCTTTCCAGCTCGGACCCATTACCCTGCGCAACCGCTTTATCAAATCGGGCGCCAACGAGGGGATGTGTAATGCAGGTCGCCCGACCATGGGCCTGGTGAACCATCACCGCGAGCTGGCAGCCGGCGGTATTGGTATGACGACTGTCGCCTACCTGGCCGTCAGCAGTATCGGCCGCACATTGCCTAACCAGACCTGGATGCGCCCGGAGATACTGCCTGACCTGCGCGCACTCACCGACGCGGTGCACGCCGAGGGTGCGGCCATCTCTGCGCAGATTACCCATGGCGGCTCTTTTGTCACCGGCATGCATGTCAGGGGCCGCACTATCAGCTCGTCAGGCGGTTTTAACCCCGCTGGCATCATGAAGGGCAATTTCCTGTCGCGCGCCATGAACGAAGACGACATGTCGCGTGTCATTGCTGAGTTTGTTGAGGCAGCGAAGCTGGCCCGCGAAGCGGGCTTTGATGCGGTCGAGATCCATATGGGGCATGGCTACCTGCTAAACCAGTTTATTTCACCGATGAACAACAAGCGCAGCGATGAGTACGGTGGCAGCGCCGAGAATCGCGCGCGTTTTCCGGCCCGCGTGCTCAAGGCCGTTCGCGAGGCGGTAGGCGATGATATCGCCGTGCTGGCCAAGATCAATGTCGCCGATGGCCCCAGCCGGGGTGCCACGGTTGACGATGCGATCGTCACCGCGAAGATCCTCGAGGAAGCTGGCGCGCACATGCTGGTGCTCTCGGGCGGCCGCAATGTCGAGTCAACCTGGTTTATGTTTGGCAGCAATATGAACCGCGAAGAGATCATCAAGGTCATGAAACAGACCGGTGACTGGATGAGCTCGATAATGATGAAAGTCGCTGCCGCCTCGGAGCGCAAAATCGACTTCAAAGAGATGTACTTTCGCGAGTACTCGCAGAAAATTCGCGCAGCCGTCGATATGCCGCTGGCCTACCTGGGCGGTGTGAAGTCACTCGATAACGTGGAATCGGCCATGGCCGATGGATTCGACTGCGTTGTGCTGGCTCGCGCCCTGCTTCGCGACCCCGACCTGGTCGAGCAGTTTCGCAGCGGCAAACTGCGCGAGTCGCGCTGCGACAACTGCAACGCCTGCGTAGCTTACATCTACCATCCCGACGGAACCCGGTGCGTATATCGGGGCAAGAACGACCCCCAGTCCAACCAGGTGTTTGCCGCCGAAATTTGACGCAAAACGCACCCCAGCAAAGACATTTGCAGGAAATTCCAATTATTTCAATGGGTTAGCTGAAACCCCTCCTGATTGCCAGGCACTCAAATTATTTTTTAATCGCCCCTATCAACTCTTTCTTTCTTATACTATTTATTGTATTATTTATAGCATTAGAAGAAAGATTCGCCATCGCTGAAATGCGGGCTTTGTCCGTCTCAACAACGACACCAATTCAAGCCATATTTTCTCATGAGGTACCCCACAATGAAGCTCCCCAGTATTCTTGCATTTGCACATCCAGGGATTAAACGCCGCTCAAGAAAGCGATCAATTCAGGCTTTGGCATTCGCAACAGGCATGCCCAGACCACGCTCGGCAAGCGCTGCAAAGAGACGTCAACGCACGCCAATGTCGCCGCTAATGATTATTTTCTCACTTGCGGTCGGATTATCTAGCGCTTTTTCGCACTCGGCGCTGCACTATCGCGGCGGCGGCATGATCTACGACGATGTACTTGATGTGACATGGCTTGAAGACGCTCGATACGCTGTCACGCAGGGGGTTCCATGTTCACTTTGCACAACCGACGTCCCCAGGCGCGCGGGGCAGCTGTCCTGGGAGGATGCGACAAACTGGGTTGAGAATCTGGTTTATGAGGGTTTCGATGATTGGCGGCTGCCTTCCCTCTACAGCCCACCACCATTTGACAGCCACAATGATTGGAATTCAGAGCTAAGACACATGTTCTTTACCAATCTGACTCATCAAAGCCAGTATATTGATGGAACAACAGGCGAAACCCGGACGATTAAAAATCACGGTCAGGGCTTAGACTACTGGTTCGCCGAATCAAGAGATCATGCTACTCGTCCGAACTGGTATTTTGAAACACTCAGCCTTCAGAGTGCGCCCGAAGGTTTTACCCATGCTACAGACGGCTCCACTGTTGGCCTTTACGCTTGGGCAGTACGCGACGGTGATGTCACAGCCATTCCTGTTCCGGCAACCGCGTGGCTATTCGGCACGGCACTATTGGGGATGACTACTGTGCGGCACCGGAAATCGGCATAAACTGCACAAATCGACAACGCCGTTATATCAACCAAGCCGGGCATTGCCCGGCTTTTTATACGCCAGCCAGGGCACGTAGCACCCCCCCCATCTTAATATTTGGCCATCAAGCACCATGGCCTACCTGCGCCCCGATATCGCCCTGCTCGCGTTGAGTGAGGTTGCGGGTCACGTACATCAGCACAGCCAGCACCGCCGTCAGCATCAACGTACCCATCAACAGCGCGTAGTCCTCTAGCTGAAGTATCGAGTACAGCACCAGGTAGAGCGCCGAGAGCATAAAGGCGATCATCGCCGAGCGCCCTGCGTGCCGGAGCACTGCATAGGTGTAAAGCGTAATCAGGCCTATGTTCACGCCCGCGGCCAGCAGGTAGGCCGACAGGAACTGGATGTGCTCGGCAAACGACAGCAGCACCAGGTAAAACATGGCCATCGAGATGCCTATGAGCGCATACTGAACAATGTGTAGCTTGACGCCCGTGGTCGTCTCGAAGATCAGGTAAGCCAGAAAAGTCAGGCCAATGAACAGGAAGCCATACTTGGCAGCGCGCGTCACCTGGGTGTAAAGGAAGACCGGCTCGAACAGCGCAACCCCTGCGGTGAATTCGGTGAGCACGTACTCTGACTCACCATCCACCCAACTCTGCGCGAAGTTGCGTGCCAGGTGCGGAATCGACCAGTTGGCAGTGAATCCCTCGGCATCGGTGGTGTGGCTGTCAGGTAATACACTGCCCCTGAAACTGGGGTGCGGCCAGCTCGAGCGCAGGGCGATATTGGTGGTCTCGCCCAGTGGTGCAATGCTGTAGCTGCCGCTGCCGTTCAGCGTCATCGTCGTTGAGAACGACAGGGCTTCTTCGCTGCCCTTCAGATCGCCCAGTTTGGCATGAAAGCCGCTGCCCAGGGCCTTGAAGCGCTCGGTACCCGGCTCAAATACCACCGTACTGTCATTCCAGCTGAATCCCGCCACTTCGTTGATGGCCGAGCTGTCGGCCACACCGATGACCACGTAGGCTTTGTCCCAGAACACCTCGTGCACGTGCGCAGACAGGTACTCGATATCGGGTAACTCAAAATGCCCGTCAATCGCCAGCTCCGCCTTGTAAACGAGCGAGTTATAAATACCGCGCTGTCGATGCTCCTCGAGCAGCTCGGTATCGACATCCAGCGATTTGGGGAGACTGATCGCCTGCTTTTGCACGAAGCGCTCGGTGGTGCGCGTGTTCATTTTACCGTCTTGCCCGCGCGAGGTTTCAGAGTGGGTGTGGCGCTCGACAAACGGTACCACCAGTATCGGGCCGGTTAGCGTTTGCTCACCGCCCCAGGTGCTGGCAATATCGCTGAGCACATCCTGGTACAGGTAGTTGCGCTCTGAGATCAGGCCGCTGAGCATCGTGAGTGGTATCAGCATCAGCACGGTGAGCCCTGCAACGAGCAGGCAACGACGGGTCAGCGCGTGACCCGGCCCCTCGAGCAGGCCGGTGGGTTTTTCGGTGGAGTTGGTTGCTTCACTGGCATTGGACATAAACAGGTACCTGAATAGCCTGAACGAAAAAGAGACGAGCGCGGCCACCACGAAAAAGAGCAGTAACAGAACGACGAAAATTTCAATCATCCGGGGCCCTTGTCGCACGAACGGGAAAGCAGTTTGGATAGCCTGCAGGATAGGCTGGGCGGGCGTTAATGTGGTGCTGGCTTATGCAAAGAAGGGTGAAGAAACGGATGGCACAGTCGTTGATCATAAAAAAAACCGGGCAATGCCCGGTTTTTTCTAGTCACAACACCCCTAACCATTCGGCAGGTTGATTGTCTTGTACTCCAAAAAGGTCTGCAGCCCTTCCGGCCCCAGCTCCCTTCCAATGCCCGACTGCTTGTAACCGCCAAACGGGCTCTTGAAGTCCATTGCAAAGCCGTTGATCGTGTAGGTGCCCGTGCGCACCTTGCGTGCGATATCTACACCATGGTCGATATCATTGGTCCATACCGAACCCGACAGGCCGTAGTTTGAATCGTTGGCGATCTTCACGGCATCGGCTTCATCTTCATACGGGATCACCACCAACACCGGGCCAAAGATCTCTTCCTGGGCGATACGCATGGAGTTATCAACATTGCCAAACACCGTGGGCTCCACAAACCAGCCCTTGTCGATACCCGCTGGTCGACCACCGCCCGTGGCCACCTGGGCGCCCTCTTTGCGACCGATATCGATATAGCCCTCGACCCGCTCGCGCTGCCGCGCTGCGAACAGCGGCCCGATCTGCGTGGTTTCATCCATCGGGTCGCCGACCTTCATCGCGCCGACCGACGCTGCCAGGGCTTCGACGGTTTCCTTGTAACGCTTGCGCGAGGCGAGAATGCGCGTTTGAGCAGCACAGGCCTGCCCGGTGTTCATTAACGCGCCCGACAAAATCTCGGTCGAGACGCGCTCGAGCTCCATGTCATCGAGAATAATCGCCGCCGATTTGCCGCCAAGTTCCAGCGAGCAGCGCTTGATTTGTTCACCACAAATCGCGCCGATCTTGCTACCGGCAATCGTGCTGCCGGTAAACGACACTTTGTCAACGCCCGGGTGACGCACCAGGTATTCGCTGACATCGCGATCAGCCGCCACCACGTTAACAACGCCCGGTGGAATATCAGTATCCAGCACAGCCTCAGCCAACAGGTAGGCATCAATCGGTGTTTCGGGTGCGGGCTTGATTACCAGCGTACAGCCGGCTGCCAGCGCGGGTGCCAGTTTCAACATAATCGTAAACAGCGGCACGTTCCACGGCGTAATGGCCGCAACGACACCCACGGGCTCACGGTGTACGCGCACCGGGCTCAGCAAACCCTGGCGTGGCTCTTCGAAGGCAAACTCACGGGCAAGCTCGGTGTAATAGTCGAGCACCATCACCGGCGCAAAGACCTGGCCGGTTTGCGAGAACTGCATCGGGCTGCCCATCTCCTGGGTAATCGCCACAGCGATATCGCCCATGCGAGCCTGGATGGCCTGCGAGAGCTGCGCCATGCAGTCGGCGCGCTGCTCGGCGCTAAAGTCTTTCCACGGGCCATTGTCGAAGGCCTCTCGCGCTGCGGCAACCGCCGTGTCGACATCGGCCGTCTGCCCCTCGGGCACGGTGGCGATGGTCTCTTCGGTTGTCGGGTTGATGACGTCGAGCGTCGCCGACGACGAGGGCGAGCGCCATTCGTTGTCGACAAAAATCGTATCGTAGCTATTCATGGTGTTTGCCTGGGAAAAGAGAAAATGGAGCCAGAGCCTATGACTCCGACCCCAATATTCTACGGGCCTGTGGCCGTGTGAGATTTACTGTTCGGTAATCGAGGGGACTACCTGCGCGAAGCAGGGATAGTCGGGCCAGCGCCGCAACGCCGGCCCAGCAAGCAGACGCTAGGCCAGTGCGAGGTTGAAGGTATTGACGCGCTGGTACTGCTGTTTGACGGCCTTGTCGAGCAACTGCAGGCGATGCCGGAGCGCGGTGGCATCGAGCCGGTCTTTTAGCGACAGGCTGGCAGCGGCCAGCTGCTCGCGCTTGCCAGCAAGCCACAGCTCGCGGGTCTCGCTCCACTCGGCCAGCAATTGGGCCAGCTGGCGTTGCTCCTGCTCGATAAACTGCTCCGCGGTGGTGCGCCACTGCACGTAGTCGACGTTCTCGGTGCTACGGCGGATGCGCGCAATCAATGAGGCATCGTTCAGCCGTTCGCTGGCCTCTTCGAGCTTGCGCTGCACCATGGCCTGGCGGATCTTGAACTTCGGCGTGACACGCAGGTCTTTGGCCAGCCCCAGCCACGAGCAGCCCCGAATCAGCCACTTGGTGGGATCAAACTGCCACCAGCGCACACCGTTGCGATAATCGTTCTGGAACAGGTGGTGAAAGTTGTGATAACCCTCGCCATAGGTAAACAGCGCCAGGATGTCATTGTCGCGCGCAGTGTTCTCACTGGTGTAGGGTCGCCGGCCCCAGTAGTGCGCCAGTGAGTTGATGAAAAACGTCGTGTGGTGTGAGTACACCAACCGCAGGAAGCCAGCCGTCAAAAAGTATGCGACCCAGTCGCCAGTGATAAACCCCAAAATCGCCGGGGGCGCGATATTCATTGCAATCGCAATCGTGTAGTAGTGTTTGTGCTGCCAGCGCACGATCGGGTCGCGCTCGAGGTCTTTGCAGTTACTGAAGTCGTTTTCGTTATTGGGGTAGTGGCGCAGCATCCAGCCAATGTGCGAAAACCAAAGGCCCTTGTTGGCCGAGTACGGGTCCTTGTCGTTGTCATCGACATGGCGATGATGGCGACGGTGCTGCGAACTCCAGGTCAGTATGCTGTGCTGGAAAGCCGCGGCGCCAAATAGCGCCAGCACCAGGCGCATCGGCCAGGCGGCGGTATAGGTTTTGTGTGCCCACAGGCGGTGGTAGCCGGCGGTAATGGCAATGCCGTTGAGCGCGGCGATCACGACGAAGGCCAGCCAGTGCTGCCACTCAAAACCCACCGTGATCTGGTACCAGGGTATGCCGACCAGCGCGACCAGCGGGGTAATGATCAATAACAGCGTCGTCGGCCAGACAATGGGGGGCTTTTGCTCGTGCGCGCGATCCATAACAGCTACCTGCCAGAAACGATTGAGGGCAGCCCGGTGCAGGGCTGCCTGCCACCCCTAGTATAGTCGCCCGGGATGACAATTCTGCGCGCAAAAGGCGTCGAATTGGTTAATTTTTGGCAGCTGGATGCGCGCCCAAGCGCTTGATTTTCAAGCGAGTATTGCCGCTGCAGACCGCAGGCGCCGGGCTAGCCCGACTGCTCGGCCAGGAACAGCCAGGTATCGAGCACGCTGTCGGGGTTGAGCGACACCGAGTCGATGCCCTGCTCCATCAGCCAGCGGGCGAAATCGGGGTGATCCGAGGGCCCCTGGCCGCAGATACCCACGTACTTGCCCTGGGCCTTGCAGGCGGCGATAGCCTGCGCCAGCAGCGCCTTGACCGCGTCATTGCGCTCGTCGAACAGGTGGGCCACCAGGCCCGAGTCGCGATCCAGGCCCAGCGTCAGCTGGGTCAGGTCGTTCGAGCCAATCGAAAAGCCGTCGAAATACTCGAGAAACTGATCCGCCAGCAGGGCGTTAGCCGGAAGCTCGCACATCATGATCAACTTGAGGTCGTGCTCACCGCGACGCAGGTCATGCTCGGCCAGCAGTTCAACCACCTGGCGCGCTTCATCGGGTGTGCGCACAAACGGAATCATCACCTCGACATTGCTGAAACCCATGTCTTCGCGCACGCGTTTCAGTGCCCGGCACTCCAGCGCAAAGCAGTCGCGAAAGCTGGGTTTGATGTAGCGCGACGCGCCGCGAAAACCGATCATCGGGTTTTCTTCATCGGGTTCGTATTCACTGCCACCGAGCAGGTGTGCGTACTCATTCGACTTGAAGTCCGACATGCGCACAATCACCCGTTGCGGCGCAAACGCGGCGGCAATGGTGGCAATACCCTCACTGAGCTTGTCGACATAAAACTCGACCGGACTGGCGTAGCCTGCGATGCGCTTGGCGATGGTTTTCTGCAGCTGCGCATCGAGCGTATCGAAGTTCAGCAGGGCCTTGGGATGGATGCCGATCATGCGATTGATAATAAACTCGAGCCTGGCCAGGCCCACGCCCGCATGCGGCAGTGAGGCAAAGGCAAAAGCGCGATCGGGGTTGCCCACATTGAGCATGATCTTGAACGGCAAATCGGGCATGTTGCCCACATCGCTGCGCTTGACGGCAAACTCCAGCTCTCCGTCATAGATATGGCCGGTATCGCCCTCGGCACAGCTCACGGTGACCGGCTGGCCATCTTTCAGCGTTTCTGTGGCGTCAACACAGCCCACCACCGCCGGTATACCCAGCTCGCGGGCGATAATTGCGGCATGGCAGGTGCGGCCACCGCGATTGGTCACGATGGCCGAAGCGCGTTTCATGACCGGCTCCCAGTCGGGGTCGGTCATATCGGTCACCAGCACGTCGCCGTCCTGCACCAGGTGCATGGAGTGCGCGTTGGGCACAATGCGCACAGGGCCCTTGCCAATGCGCTGGCCAATACTGCGGCCCTCGCAGAGCACAGCGCCCTGCTCCTGCAGCAGGTAGCGTTCGATCATGGTCGCACGCTCCTGGCTCTTGACCGTCTCCGGTCGGGCCTGGACGATATAGATCTTGCCGTCGTCGCCGTCTTTGGCCCATTCAATATCCATCGGCCGCTGGTAGTGCGCTTCGATAATCAGCGCCTGTTTGGCCAGCTCAATGACATCCTCGTCGCTGATGCTGAACTGCTGGCGCTCGGCTTCATCGACCGGCACGGTCTCGACCGAGCGGCCCGCGGCGGCATCGGCGCTGTAAATCATCTTCTGCGATTTGCTGCCCAGGTTGCGGCGCAATATCGGTGCATGGCCTGAGTCCAGCGCCCGCTTTGACACATAAAATTCATCGGGGTTAACCGAGCCCTGTACAACCGTTTCACCCAGACCGTAAGAGCCGGTGAGAAACACCACCTGGTCAAAGCCCGATTCGGTATCGAGCGTAAACATCACCCCGGCGCTGCCAATATCAGAACGCACCATGCGCTGGATACCGGCACTGAGTGCAACTCCGGCGTGGTCAAAGCCCTTGTGCTCGCGATAGGCAATCGCCCGGTCGTTAAACAGTGAGGCAAAGACCTGGCGAATCGCATCGATGACATTGTCGATGCCACGGATATTCAAAAAGGTTTCTTGCTGGCCAGCAAAGGAGGCATCGGGCAGGTCTTCGGCAGTGGCCGAAGAGCGCACGGCCACGCGCAGATCCTGGTTGCCCGACTGCAGCTGGGCAAAGGCCTCGGTAATGGCGCTGTGCAGCGCCTCGGGCAGTGGCGTCTGTTCGATCCAGCCACGGATCTGGGCGCCGGTTTTGGCCAGCGCCTCGACATCGTCGACGTCAAGCGCTGCCAGCGCATCGCGAATCTTGCCATCGAGCCCCTCGTGGGCCAGGAACTGGCGGTAGGCATCAGCGGTGGTCGCAAACCCGTCGGGCACCTGCACCCCTTTGGCATACAGGCCGCTGATCATCTCGCCCAGCGAGGCGTTTTTGCCCCCGACGCGATCGACATCGCCCATGTTTAACTGGTTAAACCAAAGTACCTGGTCGCTCAAGGCGTTACTCTCCATACTGGCAATGCGTGTGTTTACGGCGTTGTCTTGATCGTGCGGCTGCGCGCTGGCGATAAGTGCTTATTGAAATAAGAGCTTATAATGGCAGCCTGGTGTGAATCCCGGTGATTTACTGATCACGCAGGCGAGGCGCGGGCCCAGGCTGCGAGCTCATAGAATAGTCGATTGCGAGCAAAAATTAAATGAAACGCACAGCCTTTTTCATCTCTGACAGCACCGGTATCACCGCTGAGGTCATGGGCGAGAGCCTGCTTTCGCACTTTCCGGGCATCGAATTCGAGCGCCACACCCTGCCCTATATCGACTCACCCGAAAAAGCCCAGCAGGCCGCTGCCCGGATCAACCTGGCGGCCAGCGAGGACGGCGAACAGCCGGTGGTCTTCGACACCCTGATCGATGAGCGCGTGCGCGAAATCATTGTCGAGGCCAATGGCTTTTTTGTCGACGTGCTCAACACTTTTTTGGCACCGCTTGAAAATGCCCTGGGTACACCCAGTAGCTACAATATCGGCCGACCCAAGATCGCCACCGCCAACCCCAACTACTCGCGGCGCATTGCCGCCATTCACTTCGCGCTGGATAACGACGACGGCGGGCGCACCGAGCGCTATGGCGATGCCGATATCATCCTCACCGGGGTGTCGCGTTCAGGCAAGACCCCCACCTGCCTGTACCTGGCGCTGCAGTTCGGGATCTTCCCTGCCAACTACCCGATCACCGAGGATGACCTGGAAAGCATGACGCTGCCAAAACCGCTGCGCGAGTACCGCGACAAGCTGTTCGGCTTGACGATTCACCCCGAGCGTCTCACCTCGATTCGACAGGAACGACTGGCCGACAGTCGCTATGCCTCACTGCGCCAGTGCGAGCGCGAGATCAACGAGGCCGTCGACCTGTTCGAGCGCTTCCAGATTCCGTTTATCGATACCACCGACTTTTCAATTGAAGAGATCTCGACCCGGATACTGGCCTCCACCGGTATCGAGCGGCATATTATTTAGCGACTTGTATCTGTATCTAACGACCTGGCGCTAGCTCTCGAGCTCCGCACTCAGCGTCACCGCCTCCCAGCTGTCGAGCCGCTGCTGGACTTCGGCAAGCTTCTCGCGGTAGCTGTGCAGTACGCCCTTACCCAGGACCAGCGTCGGCGGCATCTGCTCGCTCTCGGCAAGATCCACAAACACCCGGGCGCCAGCCTCGGTGTCGCCCGGCTGCTTGCCGTCCATCGCTGCAATCATGTCGATGCGAGCATGCACCTGTTCGCTGTAGGCATCGATACGATGGCCTGACTGCTGCATCGAGCGGCCAGCCCAGTCGGTGCGAAAGGCCCCCGGCTGCACCGAACAGACCTGGATACCCAGTGGCGCCACCTCTTTGCCCAGCGCTTCCATCATGCCCTCGAGCGCATACTTCGAGGCACTGTAAAAACCGGTGCCTGGGTTGGCCATCACACCGGCCTGCGAGGAGTTACTGATAATACGGCCAGCACGCTGCGCGCGCATGATGGGCAACACAGCCTGCGTCAGTTGCAGCGCCCCAAAGAAATTGGCTTCAAACAGGTCGCGAACCGCCGCCATGTCACCCTCTTCAATCGCTGCGACGTACCCAAAGCCCGCATTGTTGACCAATACATCGATCGACCCAAAGCGCGACTGCGTCGCCGCAACGGCAGCATCGACCTGCCCGGCGTCGGTCACATCGAGCGGCAACGCGATCGCCTGGTCGGGGTACTGGGCGATAATGTCGGCCACCGAGTCGGGGTTGCGTGCAGTAGCCGCAACATTATGGCCGCGTGCCAGTGCAGCCAGTGCGATCGCGCGGCCGAAACCTGTTGAGCAGCCTGAAATCAGCCAGTTTAGAGAGCTATGAAATTTTGCGTTCATGGGTTTGTGCCTTTTTCCGTAGGCATTACGCTGGGATTCCCCGTGAGGGGGTCGCTGTAGCATCCGTGCGCGCTCAACGGCCGCATCCGTGCGGCCGATGCCCCCTGACGGGGAATCCCAGCCCAATGCCTTCGACTATATTGCCAACGTGATGATCGAAGCCCTAAAGTTAAAAAACGGAATCGACGCACCCTAGCTCAGTGCGAAGTGATAGAGCCATTGTGTGATACCCCCTGACAGGGAACGTCGGCCGCATGGATGCGGCCGTCGAGCGGGCAAGGATGCCGAAAAGCGATTCCCTGTCAGGGGGTATCACACTATGGCTCGGTCTCTACCACCACACTAACCCAGCCGCCAGCCATAACTCTCAGCCCGCCTGCGCAAAGCCCTCTCCCGCTCACCCGCATCTATCCTCGGCGTACCCGCAGGCAATATCGCATCGAGCTGCGCAAGCTCCACCAGCTCACAATCAGCACCCAGGGTCTCATCGGGGCGACCATCCACAAACTCTGCCCAACGCAGGGTCAGTATGCCCTCATCCATGTCACTGGGGTCCAGCCAGTTGTAAACCCCGGGGTCGCGCTGCGAGAGCACAATCGTGTAGTTGCCGTCAGGGTCGGGCCGCATCTGCGTCAGGTTCAGGCTGCCATTGCGCGAATCGATAATGTTACTGGTGCCCCAGACATTGGTTATCGGGGCAATGAAGTACTGTGCACCACCCAGCCGCACTTTTAGCAGTAACGCGCTGTTGGCATCGGGCAGTTTGTAGTGACCCATGATGTAGATCTGGTTGCGCAGGGCCCCGTCGCTGTCGCGATCAATCGTAAAATCGAAGGCATTCACCGGTTTGTGCAGCGCCTGGTTGTTCCAGCGCGTCGTGTTCTCTGCCCAGCGTTGCATGTACTGCTCAGCGACAGCAAGCAGCTCGTCGTCACAGGCGTACCCGCTGCCATCGCCATCCAGCCGCTCGACGGCCAGCTCGTTCGCGCGATCGCCGGCCCAGTCGTTGATCACATCGCGGATGTAAAACTCTTTCGCGCCCGGCGGCAGGTGAATATGGTTACCCGCCCCACTGCTGTCACTGTTGACCTCGATGGCGAAGCGCCCCTCAGCGTCGACCTGCAGGTCATGCCCGGAGAGCAGGCCCAGGGTCTGCATGTTGTCATCCCAGAGGGTAAAGTAATTCTCGAGCATGCGCTGCTGGGCAACGCGGCCGACAATCCGGTAGCGGTGATCGGCACTGACCGGAATCACGCGGTACACGCTGTCCGGGTTGTCGATCCCCCACCGTGAGCCCGGAATGCGCAGGTTGTCGAGCCCGTGCGCCAACCGGGATATGGTAATGACCTTCGGCCGAGACGGATCCTGGTTCAGCGCCCAGATCACCGCGCCAAACATCACCTCTTCAAAGGCGGCGTCGAAGCAGCCGCGCATCGTCTGGCTGGGCTGTACGGCATCGAGCCACCACTGTCGCACCTGACCGTACTGCTGTTGTAGGCGCTGCGATTCAAACAGTGCCAGGGCCAGCCGTTCGTGGGTTCGCTGTTGCTCGGTATCGATCGGGTTGTCAGGGAAAGGAGTCGTCATCGTCTGGCCTGTGCTTGACCGCGGTTCTCAACCGCTATTTTTTAACCGCTGTTGTTGTCTGCTTACGTTATCTACTGTTGTTATGCGTCGGTTTTCCCCGCCCTGGGGCAGGCAGCCGGCTCCATGTCGAGCGCCACACCAAACTGCGACTGCACCGCGGCCTGTACCTGCGCTGCAAAGGCGAGTACATCCGCACGACGCGTATCCTCGCCATAGTTCACCAACACCAGTGCATGCTGGTTCGACATACCGACATTGCCGTCGCGCTTGCCCTTGAACCCCGCCTGCTCAATCAGCCAGGCTGCTGAGAGCTTCTGACGGCCAGTCTCGGCGGTCGGCAAGCAGGCTGGTCGCAGCGCTTCGCTCACCGCTTCTGCATCGATCAACGGGTTCTTGAAAAAGCTGCCGGCATTGGGTTGTCGTGCCGGGTCGGGCAACTTGTCGGTGCGTATCGCCACGACCGCATCAAACAGCTGCCTTGGTGTCAATGCAGCCTCGTCGATCGCGTGGCTCGACAGGTGTGCGGCCAGCGATTGATAGTGCAGCGCGGGTGCGAACTGTTTGTGCAACCTGAAGGTGACGCTCAATACGATAAACCGGCCGGCATCAGCACCCTTGAATCGGCTATCGCGATAGCCAAAACCGCAATCAGCGGCCTGCAGGTGCAGACGGACAGGCCCGGCATCGCCGCTGGCGGCCAGATCAACAACCTGGACCGAATCAATAAACTGTTCAACCTCGACGCCATAGGCACCGATGTTCTGGATCGGCGCCGCGCCCACGCGACCTGGAATCAGCGCCAGGTTTTCCAGGCCGTGCCAGCCATTGTCAATCGCTGTGCTCACCCACTGGTGCCAGTTTTCACCGGCGGCCACCTCGACCCAGACTTCGTTGTCGTTTTCGCGAAGACGCTTGATACCCTGGTTTGCAACCTCAATAACGAGGTGCTCGGGCAAGTCGCCCAGCACGACATTGCTGCCATCACCCAGCGGTAGTAACTGGCGGTGCTCGCGCCGGGCATAACGCAGCAGGTCGCCAAGCTGGTCGAGGTTGCCCAGTTTTGCATAGGCGCCAGCGACAGCGCGCAAACGCAACAGGTTGTGCTGCTGAAGGTCAGCATTGGACTGCACGACCCCCATCAGCGGCTCAACGACCCAGCAGCTTGTCGAGCAAGGCCTGGCTCGATTGCTCGAGCATCGTCAGCACATCGTCAAAGCCCTGGTCGCCGCCGTAGTATGGATCGGGCACTTCTTCGAGCGCGCTGAACTGTGGGCCCGTCGCCGGCGCGAAGCGCAGCTGCAAATCACAGACGCCGGCAAAGTCGGCCGGCTGCATCGCGCGAATATCTGACAGGTTCTGCGCGTCCATCGCGAGGATCGTGTCAAAGC
This sequence comes from Pseudomonadales bacterium, assembly GCA_965216795.1. Lineage (GTDB taxonomy): Bacteria > Pseudomonadota > Gammaproteobacteria > Pseudomonadales > UBA7434 > UBA7434. The sequence continues at coordinate 564,637 of OZ244196.1, forward strand.
GCTCGAAATCCCGGCGCTCAAACTGCCGCGCCCGCAGGTGTCGCAGGTCGATACCGCGCTCGGCTGCCGCCGCCGTTGCCCGCCGGTCAGGCGGATGGCCTATATGCCAGTCGCCAGTGCCACAGGAGTCGACGACAAAGTCATCGCGCACGCCCTGCTCGGCGGCGATATGTTCAAATACGCCCTGCGCCGTTGGCGAGCGGCAAATATTGCCCAGGCAGACGAACAACACGCTCTGGCGATGATGTGATGAGGCATTCATGGCAATTACCGTTTACTCGCCCGTGCCGATACGCGCACGCACCGCCGCCAGGTCTGCCTCGGTATCGATACCGGCAGGCACCTCACTGACCGCCTCGGCACAATGGATTCGCAGGCCATTCGCCAGGGCCCGCAACTGCTCGAGGCGCTCGGTACGCTCCAGCGGGTGGGCAGGCAGCGCAGCAAATTGCCGCAGGGTACTGGCACGGTAGGCATAGAGGCCAATGTGCCGGTACCAGCGCGCGACGCCGGTGGCATCGAGCGTGCCCGGCATGCCATCGCTGGGCCAATCGCGATTCCAGGGCAGCGGCGCGCGCGAAAAGTACAGTGCAAAGCCGGCCTCATCGCGCACGACCTTGACGGCATTGGGGTCAAACACGGCGGCGATGGTATCGATGGGCTCACAAAGCGTGGCCAGTGATGCGTCGGTTTCTGCGGCAAGGTTTTCGGCCACCTGGTTGATCACCGCCGGTGGAATCAATGGCTCATCGCCCTGCACGTTGACAATGATACTGCCATCGTCGCAGCGCTCACGCTCGATAACTTCATGCAGCCGCTCGGTTCCCGATTCGTGGGTATCCGCGGTCAGCATCACCTGGCCGCCAAAGCCGCGAACGTGCTCGACGATGCGTTCGTCGTCGGTAGCAACAATCACGCGCGCAGCGGCGCTGGCACAGGCCTGGTGGTAGACCCGCTCTACCATCGACTGGCCGGCAATATCCAGCAGCGGTTTGCCGGGCAGGCGCTCTGACTGGTAGCGGGCGGGGATGACGACGGTAAATGACACGCTTGCGAGGCCTCGTTATCGTGACAGCTGGCGATTAACGCTGGCAGTGATCGAGAATCATCTCCAACAGTCCCTGCTCGATCGCGCAATTTGTTTCGATCGTAAAACAGGGCATGGCCAGCTCGTCGGCAAACGGCCGGCATTTAATCGCGTCCTTGGCCGTCATGATAACCGCTGTCGGCAATTCATGGAAAACTGCGAAATCGGCAGCGGTAAAGGCGTGGTGATCGGCAAAGGCAACGCACTGGGTATCCAGGCGCAGCGCCTGGGCGTCGATCTGCTCGCGGGCAGCGTTGAAAAAGCGCTGCGGGTTGGCAATGCCGGCGACCAGTGTCCAGTGCTGCCGCACCAGCGCCAGCTCGAGTAGCTGTCGCCCAACGGGGGCATCAGCCATGTCGAGCAACACCTGTGCACCCAACGCATTGATCGGCAGCAGTCTGTGCCACTCCAGCGCCAGGCTGAAGACCGGCGGCGACAGTGCGGGCAGCTGCCGGGCCAGCCGCGCGCCCACCTCGCCATTGATCACCAGGGCGTCGGCGCTGGCGAGCCGGCCTATCGGTTCGCGCAACGGCCCGGCGGGCAGCATGCGCTGATTGCCAAAGCCTCGCTCACCATCGATAACCAGCAGCTCGACATCACGCGGCAGCCCGTGGTGCTGAAGCCCGTCGTCCGAGAGAATGACATCGGGCGAAAACTCCTCGATCAGCCGGTCGACGGCCGTCCGCCGCCGGGCGCAAACCATCATTCGCCAGCTTTGCTCCAGCTGGTGGTCCTTCGCCCAGTCCTGCAGCTGTCGCGCCATCATCAGGGGTTCATCGCCGAAGTCACTGGCCTCACCGTCACCACTGACCTCGAGCAGGCCTCGCGTCGCGCGGCCGTAACCGCGGCTGACAATGCCCACGCGCACGCCACTTTCCATCAGGCGCTGGCACAGTGCAACCAGCAGCGGCGTCTTGCCGGTACCGCCAACGGTGATGTTGCCGACCACAACGATCGGCACGCCAAGATTGGCCGGCTTTTCCGGGATGCCGCGCCAGCGCTGGACAAGGCCATACAGGTAAGCGAGGGGTCGTAGCACCCTGCCCAGCCAGCGGTCGCCGCTATCGTCGTACCACAGTGCATTCAGGCGCTGCTCAAGGCGACCGGTGTCGTGGACTCGGTAGTCAGGCACGCCGTTTTATTCGTTGGGGTCGGGCTGGGTGGTGATATGGATCTGGGCAAAACCCATTGCGCCGGCCGTATCGATCAGCGTGACAACCGCCTGGTAGGGCGCATCAGCATCCGCTGTGATGGTGAGCGGCCGGTTGAAATCACCTTCGGACAGGTTGCGCAACGCACTCTCGATCACGTCGGTGTCGATATCGGCCAATGCGCGGCCATCGACGCGATAAAACCCGTTGCGGTCTATCAGTACTTCGAGCGGCTCAATATCCGGCGCACGCTGTTCACTGTTTGCCGCCTTGGGGAGCTTCAATGTCAGGTGCGTCTCTTTGATAAAGCTCGTCGAGACCATGAAGAAAATCAGCAGCAGGAATACAACATCAATAAGTGGCGTGAGATTGACATCCACCGGGGCTTGCTGCTGGCGTTTGAATTGCACGGCTCTACCCTGGCTCAGGCGCTGGCTTCGACGTCACGGCGACTATGCAGGGCATCGACCAGCTTGGTCGCCTCCTGCTCCATCGTCACGACGACGGTATCGATCTTGCGGACGAAATAGCGGTGCATAATCAGCGCGGGAATCGCCACCGTCAGCCCCGATGCCGTCGTAATCAGCGCCTCCGAAATACCGCCGGCGAGCACCGCCGCATTGCCGGTGCCATGAATCATGATTTCGGAGAAGACTGTGATCATGCCCAGCACAGTGCCGAGCAAACCCAGCAGCGGCGTCACCGCAGCGATCGTGCCCAGGGTGTTGAGATAGCGCTCCATGTCGTGGATCACATAACTGGCGGCCTCGGCGATCGCCTCTTTCATCGCCTCTCGCCCAGCATGGGAGTTGCTCAGGCCCGCTGCAAGGATCAGCCCCAGCGCCGAATCGCGTCGCAGCTCGCGAAGTGCATCGGCATCGAGCTTGTCGGCCTGCAGGCGGTTCCAGACTTCGCCCAGCAAATCTGTGGGCACCAGCCGGGAGCGACTGAGGCTCCACAGGCGCTCCAGCGAGATTGCCACTGCAATGACGGAGCACAGCAGGATCGGTAACATCAACCAGCCACCGGCACGGATAAACTCTAACAAGGCCACGCTCCATTGTTATCGATTGGGTTCTGCAGCCAGCGAAAGCCACCGGCAGCAATACAATGTAGCCTACCCCCGTCGTGGCAAACAATGGCATTCGTCACAAACTCCCATCGATCAACACCAGCGTGATACTGCTCAACAATTCACCGACCACTAATGCAGGCCGCCGACGCAGCGCTGGCGAACCGCCCGGGTGCCGTTGGCCTGCAGCCAGGCGCGATGGCGATCGAAGCGCGCGCAGTACGGCCCCTGCCAGGCACCACCCCGGAACACCAACCGCACCGCGCCCAGACTCGCGCTATCGAGCAGGGCGATGCCCAGCTGCCGGTAGCGGTCGACAACGTCGGCTGCCGGGTGCCCATAGCGGTTGTTGTGTCCTGCCGAGAGCAGCGCAATGTCGGCATCGGTCGCTGCAAGCCATGCAAAACTGGATGAAGTCTTGCTACCGTGGTGCGGTACGGTAACGACCGCACTGCCAAGCCGGCTGCGCGATTGATCGAGCAGTGCAAACTCCCCGCCGCGCTCGATGTCGCCGCTGAGTAACAGGCCCTGCTCCGGCGCATCAAGGCTGCTGACGCGCAACACGCAGGAGTGATCGTTACCGTGACCATGCCGGGCGGCGATCGATGGCGAGAGAATTTCAAACAACACACTATCGCGCTGCCAGCGGCGCTGGGCATGACAGGGCAACTGCGGCAGCCGTGCAATGGCCGCAAGGCCAGGCGCTGCCAACCAGCGCTCAACCGCTATCGCGTTGCGCAGACCGTCAATACCGCCAGCGTGATCGAGATCGCCGTGGCTGATCACCACATCGTCAAGCTGGTCGATGCCGCGTTGATGCAGGTACGGTGCAATCATTCCGCTACCGGCATCAAAGCCGCCGGGCGTGCCGGGCCCGGTGTCATAGAGCAAACGATAGCGGCGGGTTTCAACCAGTATCGCCGTACCCTGGCCAACGTCGAGTTGGGTCACCGCGAACTCACCCGGGCCCAGGCCTGCACCCTCTGGCCGCGCGGGGCTCAGTAATAGCACCAACAATGCCAGCAGCGCCAGCCAGAAACCTGGCGCCCGGCGCCCGCCCAGCACTACCAGCAGCGATAGCATCGCAAGCACCAGGCCGGGGGGCTGCAGCCCCTGCCCCAGCGGCAGGTTGAACGCCCCCGGAGTAGCCGCAAGACTCTCGAGCAGCCTGAACAGCATCGATAACGCTGAACCGGCAAGCGTCAGCGGCAGCGCGGCTATCGCCGGGGACCACTGGGCCAGCAAGGTGCCCAGCAGGGCAAAGGGCATGACCAGCAGGCTGGTTACGGGAATGGCGATCGCATTGGCGAGCACCGACAGCAGGTAATAGGGTTGGCCGAGCACGAGCTGTGCCAGTGGCATCGCCAGCAGGAAGTAGCACTGAGTGCGCAATAACTCGCGACCGTAACGACAGACGCGAGAGCCAACGACAGCGGGCGTTGAATGGCCGGCCGGGACACTATCGGTCTCACGCCAGATCGCCAGCAGCAAAGCCACCGCGCTCACCGAATACCAAAAACCGAAATCGAGCACCGCCAGTGGATCGAGCATGAGTATGAGCCAGGCTGCGAGCAGCAGCCGCGCATGGCGCCGACAGTCAGTGCGCAGCACCAGGGCCAGCGCAAAGCAACCCAGCATCAGCAGAGCGCGCTGGGTCGACAACGCCATACCTGACAACCAGGCATAGTAAAGCGCAGGCAGCATGCCCAACGTCGCAGCGCGCAGCTGGGCGGGCGACCACAGGTTGAGAAAGGCCAGTCGCGCGCCGGGCACAATGGCGGGCAGGTAGCGAGCTATCAGGTAACCAAAACCCGCCGCCAGCGATATGTGCAGGCCCGAAATGGCGAACAGGTGGACGGTGCCCGTCCTGGCGAGCAAGGCGCGCAGCTCGGCATCAAATCCCGAGCGATCACCCAGCAGCAGCGCCGCCAGCAAATGCCGGGACGGAACCTCGTCAAGCGCGCGCAGGACCGCATCGCGCTGGACACTGCGGCGATGTTCGCCGGCACTGGCTAGCCGCGCCTGGGCCGTTGGGTAAAGCTTCACGATATAGCCCAGCGCATCGATGCGCCGCGCAAGCAAATAGCGGCGGTAGTCAAAACCACCGGGGTTGGCGTAATTGCGCGCCTGCCGCAGACGCACCTGCATGCGCCAGCGCTCCCCACTGTGCATCTGCTGGGACTGGTAGAGCGATAGCCGCAATCGGCGCAACGCAGGCAGCGCACTATCGTTATCACCAGGCCATGCAATCGATTCGACAGCCAGGTCAAAGCGCTGCCGCAGCAGGCCATCGGCGAGCGACTCGCGTGTCACAGGGCCCGATATCCTGCCTTCGACCAGGAACGTTGCGCCGTCGTAGCCCGCAGGTAGCTGGGTGGCGAGCGCGCTGTGCAATTGGTATTGGCTGTGAATGAGCCCTGCTGCAAACGCGCCCAGCAACACACTGGCGCGGACAGCAAAGAGGCGCCTGCCTGCGTAACCCGGCAGCGCCGCCACCAGCAGGATAATCGCGCACTGTGCGGCGCTAAATTGCCAACCCGCTGCCAACGGCAGCACCGCGATGATATAGGCCAGCTTCCATGCCATGCCTTACTTTCCTGGCGGGGTCGCGCCCCGGCTATATGTTTACGCTAGAGATGCCTCAACGCCTGCGCTGGCGCAACCCTCGAGGCCTTGATGGCCGGGTAGAGCGTTGCCAACAAACTCATCAACAGCGCGGCCAGGCAGGTCCAGGCAATATCGCTGGCGATAATTTTTGATGGCAGGTAGTTGATCGGGTACACATCGGTGCGCAGGAACTCCACCGACAGCAAGGACTGCAAGCCCTGCACTGCGGCCGGTGCAAGCTGTGCCAGTGCAATACCAAAGACGGCACCGACCAGGCAGCCGAGCACGGCAATCATCAGGCCCTGCAACACGAAACTCAACAACAATGTGCCCCGCTCGATACCCATTGTGCGCAAAATGGCGATGTCTGCCTGTCGCGAGCGCACGGCAATGCCCAGGGTAATAAACACATTGAACACGGCAACGGCGATCACACTGGCAAGTAACAGTGCAACCAGTTGACGCGACAGCTGGATGGCAGTGTAGAGGTTGCCAAAGGTCTGGGTCCAGTCGCTGACGCTGGTCGACCATGGCTCCTGCGCACTGAGGGCGATGGCCGTTTGCCGGGCGGTAAACAGTGCGTTGACCTGCAGCTGGATACTCTGTATTTGCCCTGGCGATTCGCCGAGCGCGGCGACCTGCGCCAGCGGCGCGATCGCAATGCGGTTATCCAGGTCGGTGCCTGTAACAAACAGCTGCTGGACGACAAAGCTGGCAGTACGCGGTCGCGAACCAGGCTGTGCACTGTCGACCAGCAACAGCCTCAGCGCATCGCCAGGCTCGACGCCCAGTTGCCCGGCCAGTGCCGCGCCCAGTGCAACCCCGTTATCTTTCAGTAACGGGGCCGATGAGGCGCTGAGAAAGGGGTTTAGTAAGGGCCCAAAGCGCTGCTGGTCGACGCCTTTGAGTAACACCGGGTGCCCGTCCAGCCCGCTGACCGCCAGCGCCTTGCGCTCGATACTGGGCTGCACGCTGCGCACCCGCGGATCGGCCTCCATGCTCTCTACCCAGCCCGCCCAGTCATCAACAGGCTCACGCAACCAGATTGTCGCATGCGGCGCCAGGCCCAGTATGCGGTGACGAAACTCATGCTCAAAGCCATTCATCACCGACAGCACCATGATCAGCAGCGCGATGGCGATACCCAGCCCCGCTACGGCAACCGAGGCGATAAACGACAGGGTTTTGCTCGAGCGCTGCCCCAGCAGGAAGCGCAGGGCCAGCATGAGGCTGACAGACGTGCGGGCGCTACCCGGACGCGCTGGCATCAGGCTACCCCGGCCTGCACCAGCTTGCCGCCGGCCAACTGGTAAATCCTGTCCATCGTTGCCGCAACCTGCGGATCGTGCGTCACGATCACGAACGCTGTTTCCAACTGCTCGGACAAATCGCGCGTAAGTTGCTGGACAGCCTGCGAGGCTTCGCTATCGAGATTGCCGGTAGGCTCGTCCATCAACACACAGGCCGGACTATTGGCAAGCGACCGGGCAATGGCCACCCGCTGGCGCTCACCGCCGGAGAGCTGCGCCGGTCGATGGCTCGCCCTTTGGGCAAGCCCCACTGCGTCGAGCAGCTGCGCGGCGCGAGCTTCGGCTGCAGCGCGATCGACACCGGCAATGAGCAATGGCATCGCGATGTTTTCAAGCGCAGTAAACTCTGCAAGCAAGTGGTGAAACTGGTAGACAAAACCCAGCTCCTGGTTGCGCAGGGCGCTGAGCGCTGGATCATCAAGCTGCGCCAGGCTGCGCTGGTTGATCGTCACCGAACCGCTATCAGCGGTGTCCAGACCACCGAGCAAATTCAGCAAGGTGCTCTTGCCCGAACCGGATGCACCCACAATAGCGACCCGCTCGCCGCGCTGCACGACAAGCTCCACGCCATCGAGCACCTGGATATCACTCTCGCCCTGCCGATAGGCTTTGCACAGCGCCTGGCAGTGCAGCACGATGCCCTGCTGCGCCGTTGATACCGTTTCAGTCATGGCGCGTATCGCCTCGCTCAGTGTTCATAGCTCAGTGCCTCAGCCGGCTGGATGCTGGCCGCCCGGCCCGCGGGCACCAGGGTAGACAACAGGCTCAACAGCAATGCAGTGATGACGACGATGCCAACTTCACCCCAGTCGAGCGACGATGGCAGGTAGGGAATGTAGTACACCGATGGGTCAAACAGCTGCCACCCCGAGGCCTGCTCGACATAACGCAGTGCCGCGCCGACATTGGGCGCAACCAATACGCCTAGCAGCGCCCCGCACAGCGTACCCACCGTACCAATGACCAACCCTTGCTTGATAAACAACTGCTGGATCTGCCGGGCACTGGCACCCATTGTGCGCAATACGGCAATGTCACCACGCTTGTCGGTCACGGTCATCAGGATGATCGAGACGATGTTAAAGCAAGCGACGGCGACCACCGCCATCAACATGATAAAGACCATGATCTTTTCCATTTGCACGGCCTGGAACAGGCTGGCGTTCTGTTCCCGCCAGTCGATAACGCGCAGCGCCGCCGTATTGTGTTGCGATGACAGTGACTGCAGGGCTCTCTCGCCGGTGCGACGTGCCCGGTACTGATCGTCAACCCGCAGGCGAATACCACTGACCGCAGTTCTCATTGCCAGCAGTCGCTGTGCTGCACCCAGTTCAATCATCGCCAGGCCCTGGTCGAGTTCGGCACCCACTTCAAACACCGCAACGACCGTGAAGCGCTTGCTGCGCGGCTGTAGGCCAAAGGGCGTGACCTGCAGGCGCGGCACCAGCAGCTCGATACTGTCGCCCATCGCAACACCCAGCGTGCGGGCAGTCAGTGCACCCAGCACAATGCCCCAGGGCTGCTGGCCCAGGGCCTCGAAATCACCGGCGACAATATGGCCCGACACCGCCGACACATCGGCCTCGCGCTGTACATCGACGCCCAGCAGCTGTAGAGCACTTTGCCGACTGCCATAGCGCAGCATCACAGTCTGCTCGATGTAGGGCGCTGCAGCTTCGACGCCCGCCTGGTCGGGCAGCGCATCGAGCAGCGGCTGCCACTGCGACGGTTCGCCCATCACGCTGTCGCCAACCAGCTCTGCGTGCGGCAGCAGGCCCAACAGGCGATTATGCAGCTCGCGCTCGAAGCCGTTCATAACACTGGAGACAATAATCAGCGAGGAGACGCCAAGCACCAGGCCCAGCAGCGAGACCAGTGTCAGGAACCCTGACAACCCGCTACCGCGAGCCGGTTTACTGTAACGGCGAGCAACAAAACCGGTAAAACTCATCGCCCGGGGCTTCCACCGACGCGGGCAATTCGGTGAACAAATGCGACGATCGTTGTTAACTCGATCACAATATGAACAAACCGGCTATACGATTGAAAAAAGAACGCCGGACAATCGGTCTAATGCGGGGCAGGTAACCGCTGCGGCGATGAATTAGTCGAGCAAGTATACTAAACTGAAAGTGATCTATCCCTTCCATATTACCGCGTAAATATAGGCAAGATGAGCTCCCCAGGTGACGAAAACAGCTTTGGCGAACACAACGACCGCCGCCAGCTGTACCGCATCGACGACACTGCGATTCTCGAGGTGATCGAGGTCGAAGCCGATGCCCTGTCCGCGATGCCGGCGGAGCGGCGCTTCCCCAACTCGTCGACCTTCAGGTTGATGCGTGAGCTGCGTGCGATCGAACACGACCACGCCGGCATCCTGCGCAACATCAATGACAAAAGCGCGGACATCGCTGCCTACCTGCAGGCTATCAACAAGAAGATTGACGCGATGGGCCGTGCCATTGCCGAAGACCTGCTCGGTGATAGTGACCGACTGCAGTCAGTCGACCTGAGCGCGGGCGGCATTGGTTTTAATCACAGCGAACGACTGGATGAAGGCAGCACCCACGCGGCGAAAATCTGGTTCAACCGCACCTTCTTCGGCCTCGCGACCTACATCAAGGTGGTGGCCTGTCATCGCGCGATCGACGGTGGCTACCATATCTCGTCGAGCTTTGTTGACCTGCCCGAAGCCGATGAACAAATTATTGCCAAGCACATTATGCAGGTGCAGGCACGCCAGCAACGACTGAAAAAACTGTTTGATGAGTGATGCTCAGCACGTGCCACAGTGCCACATTAAAAGGTAAAGCCATGAAACCAACCGCCCTACCCAGCCCCCTGTTTCACCTCGCCCTGGCCATTTGCCTGGCCCTGGCGGCGACCGCAACGCCCGCCGTGGCCGTCGCAGAGACCATCGCCATTCCGCTGGCCAGCCAGGGCCAGGGCCAACAGCTCCCCGCCATGCCGCGACGCGGCATTGAAAAGGCGCAGGTGCTCAAGGAGTTTGGCGAGCCCATTAGTCGCAGCCCCGCTATCGGTGACCCACCCATTACGCGTTGGGAGTATGGCGACTATTACGTGTTCTTTGAGTACGAGCACGTGATCCACAGCGTGGTAAAACATCGCCCTCAAAGTCCGTAGCCAGTTTGGCCCGCTACGTTCCGCGCCCCACACTGGGCCTGGACCCCGCGCGCTTCCTGCGCGATCACTGGCAGCGCGAGCCGCTGCTGCTCAGGGGCGCCCTGCAACACTGGCAACATCCCCTCGAACCGGCAGATATCGCCGGACTGTGCCTCGAAGAAGCCGTTGAGTCACGCCTGGTCATCACCCCCGAGGAGCCCGGCCAGCACTGGCAGCTCGAGCACGGACCGCTACCCGAGGATCGCTTCTCAAGGCTCGGCGAGCAGCGCTGGAGCATACTGGTGCAGGCCGTCGACCACTGGTTTGAAGATTACGCGGTGCTGTTTGAGGCCTTTGATTTTATTCCCGGCTGGCAACGCGATGATGTGATGGTGAGCTATGCCAACCGCGGGGGCGGCGTCGGGCCGCACTTCGATCACTACGACGTATTCCTGGTGCAGGTCGCCGGTCACCGTCGCTGGCAGTTGGGCCAACGTTGCGATGACAGCAACACCGGCGATTCTGCACTGCAAGCCCAGCAGCCCATGCAGCTACTCGAACAGCTCCACAGTGTCGAGCAGTACGATGTCGGCCCCGGGGATATCCTCTACGTGCCCCCCTACCAAAGCCACTGCGGCACCGCACTCGATGATGACTGCATTACCGTGTCGGTCGGCTTTCGTGCCCCTTCACTCGAGGATATTCTCACCAGCTACGACGGGCTGCAAAGCCATGCGACTCACACTGCAGTGCCGGGTCGACTGCTCCGTCCAGCACCCGATACCCGGTTCGATATCGGCGCGCGCCTGAGCAATAGCGACATCCAGTCGATCATCGATCAACTCGATGAACAGCCGCCGGATCGCGAGGACTTTGCACAGTGGCTCGCGCGCCACCTGAGCCTGCCGCGCTATCACACCGCGCAGGCTCGCGCCCTGCCCTGCGATGGCGAGCTGGCGCAACAGGTGCTCGAGGATTGTCGCGACAGTTCGCTGTATCGCGATGGTGCGGCGCGGCTACTCTACCGCGCGGCAACCCCGCAAGGCAGCGGCGCCCGTGCCTGTGTGTATATCGATGGTATGGCATTCGAACTCGAGGCGGCGTTGCCGCCAGGCGCGCTCGATGCGCTCATGGCTCGCTGTTGCTCGCCGCGCTACCCACGCAGCGAAGACTGGCTGGCGATGCTGGCTATTGACGGCGGGGCTGCGCTGGCGAGCTACCTGTTCGAACAGCAACTACTCGAACCGGTCGAGCCCGGCTAGGGGTCAGGCCGACCAGCGGCCCAGCGCTTCGGCGGTGCGCTCAAGCTCAGCGACATCGGCACTGCTTGGCACCAGGATGAGCTCATCGCAGCCTTGCTCAGCAAAGGCACTGAGTGCCTCGTGCAGTGAGGCCTCGTCGTATACACGCTGGTGTGCCAGCGCATAGTCGATGGCCTGCGGGCCAAGAATCGCCATATAACTGCGAATGTAATCCTCGAGCTGCTGCTTGCTGTTGGGCCCCAGCGCATACCAGAAACAACTGGTGATATAGGGTTTTTCGCGCCCGGCATCCTGCCAGAGCTGGCGGACCTGCGCTGCATAGTCGCCAAACTGTTCGTAATCACGATTGACCGTGTTATGAGTGAACAGGCCGTCGGCCCACTGCGCGGCGCGCGCCAGTGACTTGGGCCCCGCAACGCCGGCAAACAATGGCGGGCCTCCAGCCTGCACAGGCTCGGGGCCAACCGCATCGGCGCCTTCGAAGGGTTGCTCCCCGGCCCACAGGCTACGCAGCTCGCGCACCTGCTCTTCCATGCGCGCGTAGCGCCGCTTGAACGGCTTCTCGGCCGCCTGGTAGTCATGCTCCCTGCCACCAACACCCAGCCCAACGGTTAGTCGACCCTCGCTGAGCACATCGAGCGTCGCCATCTGCTTGGCGAGCACCGCCGTGGGATGACTGGGCGCGATGTAAATCGTCGAATAGATTTTTGCGCGCTCGGTCAGTGCGGCGGCTGCCGAGAGCAGCACGGTAATGTCCTGGTTGTGGTAGGTGTGGCGCTCGCCACAGGAAATACTTTCAAAGGGACCCTCGTCGATCAACCGACACCAGTCGAGGGTGGTGCTGCGCGAGTAGTGGCTGCAATGCACCATGCTCGGCAAGGTCATACCTACTTTCATAACGGCGCTCCTGGCGCGGGAAGGGAGTGTTGTTCAACGTCTTTCGACGTTCGTGTCGCAGTCTAAGCGCGGCTCAATCGAGTGCAGATGAGAATCGCGTAAGGAAGCCGGCCTCATCGACCACCTCAACGCCCAGGCTCTGCGCTTTCGCGAGCTTGGAACCCGCATTGCTGCCAGCAAGCAGCGCCGTGGTTTTCTTTGACACTGAACCGGACACTTTCGCGCCCAGCGATTCGAGCGCAGCCCTGGCCTGTTCGCGATTGAATTGCTCAAGCGTGCCGGTGACGACCCAGGTCTGGCCGGCCAGCGGCTGCTCATTTGCTGGGGTCTGCTGCTGCGCGGGCCAGCTGACGCCCAGCGACTGCAGCTGGGCGAGCAACTCCAGGTTAGAATCTACTTTAAAAAAGTTATGTAAGTATGAAGCAACCACAGGGCCCACGTCGTCGACCTCGAGCAAGCCGCCAGCGGCCTGGGCAGCAGGCTTGAGCTCAGGGTCATAGACCAGTGCCGCCTCGCGAATTGCATCGAGCTGGCCAAAGTAGCGCACCAGGCTCTTGGCCGTCGCTTCGCCGACCTCGCGAATGCCCAGCGCATAGAGAAAGCGTGGCAGCGTCGTCAGCTTGCTCTTCTCGATCGCAGCGACCAGGTTGCCGGCCGACTTCTCAGCCATGCGCTCTAGCGCAGCGACCGCTTCAAGCTCCAGCTGGAACAGGTCGGCGACATTCGTCACCATGCCGGCATCAACCATCTGGTCGATGAGCTTGTCGCCCAGGCCGTCGATGTCGAGCGCTTTGCGCGATGCAAAGTGGCGAACGCTCTCCTTGAGTTGCGCCGGGCAGCGCAGTCCACCGCTGCAGCGCGCCACAGCCTCATCTTCGTCGCGAAACACGGCACTGTCGCAGACCGGGCAGCGCTGCGGCGCGACCACCCGCGTCTTGCGTGACTTGCCCTTGCCCGCGGCAAGGCCCACAACCTGGGGAATGACATCGCCCGCGCGGCGGATAATGACCTTGTCGCCCGGATTGACACCCAGGCGCTCGATCTCGTCGTAGTTGTGCAGGCTCGCGTTGCTGACGGTGACACCGCCAACGAACACGGGCTCAAGTTTCGCTACCGGAGTCACCGCACCGGTGCGACCGACCTGCCAGTCGATCGCATTGATGATCGTGGTCGCCTCGGCGGCGGCAAACTTATAGGCAATCGCCCAGCGTGGTGCGCGCGACACCATGCCCAGGGTGGCCTGCTGGTCGAAGCGATCGACTTTGACGACACAGCCATCGATTTCATAGTCGAGCGAATCGCGGCGCTGCTCGAGCTGCAGGCAGTAGTCGATGCATTCTGCCATGCTGCCCAGCACCCGGGCTTCATCGTTGACCTTGAAGCCCCAGCCAGCCAGCTGCTCGAGCGCCTCAGAGTGGCGCGCGCTGATCGGCTCGGACTTTTTCGCATTGGCACGCCTGGCGGCAAAACCCACCGAATACGCGCAGAAGGTCAGCGGCCTGCTGGCCGTCAATCGTGAATCGAGCTGGCGCAGCGAACCGGCAGCGGCATTGCGCGGGTTAACAAAGGTCTTCTCACCGGCCTGTTCGGCGGCCGCATTCAGCGCATCGAAATCATCGCGCGCAATGTAAACCTCACCTCGCACCTCAAGCTCGGCCGGAATTCCCTCACCCTGCAACCGAAGCGGCACCGACTTGATCGTGCGCGCATTCTCGGTGATATCTTCACCGCGCTCGCCATCGCCACGGGTTGCCGCCTGCACCAGCACGCCCTTGTGGTAGTGAATGCTGAGGGCGACGCCGTCGAGCTTGGGCTCACAGACAAAACCGTCGATAGCAGCGGCTTCATCATCGAGTTCGCCTCGCAACCGCGTCTCGATGCGCGTAGCAAAATCTTCCAGGTCTTCACCACTGAAAGCATTGTCCAGCGAAAGCATGGGCAGTTTGTGCGTCACCGAGCTGAAGGCATCCAGCGGCGGCGCGCCGACGCGCAGGGACGGCGAGCTGGCGGTACGCAGTTTGGGATGGTTCGCCTCTATCGCCAACAGGAACTGGAACAACTGGTCGTAGAGCCCGTCGTCAATTTCAGGGGCATCGAGGACGTAATAGCGGTGGGCGTGGTACTCGAGCACAGCGCTCAGTGCACTGTGGTACTCATCGGCCTGGCGCGCCTTGAGTCGCTCGAGATCGTGCTGTTGCAGCGTCTCGCTCAGCTGCAGCGCTTTGGTGAGTGCCTGTTTTGCAGTTGGGGACAAGTGAGCGGTCGGCTAGCTGGCAGTCTCTCGCAGCTGGCGGCGGGCAAACTGCGAGACGCGCTCGCGGTAGCGATTGACGACCTGCAGGCTGGCGACCTCATGGTCTTCATCGAGCAGCGTCGCATCGAGGTTCTTGATCAGGCAATTGGCCGTTTCTACCAGGCAGTCGAAGGCGGCAACCGGGTCTTCGGGCCCAGGCAGCGCCATAAAGAACGTCACGCCCGGGGTGTGGAAGCTGTTGATGTCTTCCAGGTTGAAGGTGCCCGGCTCGACCATATTCGCCACGCTGAACTGCAGCGAACCCAGGCCGTCAGCCTGTTCATGGCGATGCAGAATATCCTTGTCGCCGTAGCGCAGGTCACAGGCGAGCAGGATCTCGAGCAGGTCACTGCCGGTAAATCCATTGGGGTCGCGCGCCTTGACGTGCAGCACAATGAGCTCGTGCTCACTGGTGAAGCTGGGTAGCTCATTGCCAGCATCCGTCGCGGCGAGCCCGTCGTTATCCTGCCAGGGATCTTCAAGCTGGCCCAGCCCATCGTCAGCCAGGTCGTCGGGGCCAGTGTCACCAATGACGGGGTCGTGCCGGTTCACCACGCGCGCGCCGCCGTTGGGCAGCTCGGGGCCATAGCCCTCTTCTTCGGGAAACCCCCCGCCCAGGCCCAGCGACATCTTGATGCCCTGCTGCCGCTCGCGGCGCATACGGCGCAGGCCATCGACCAGCACCGCCAGCACCAGCACAATGCCAGCGCCGATCAGGCCTTCACGCATGCCTATCTCTGTCAGGAACTCCATCGTTTACGCTACCTCGTCGGGGCGACTGTTAGCCACAGGCCAGCCACATCAGGCCGTTGCCATCGCCACGGCCTCATCGATATCGACGCTGACCATGCGCGAGCAACCGGGCTCATGCATCGTGACACCCATCAGGTGATCGGCCATTTCCATGGTGATCTTGTTGTGGGTGATAAAAATAAACTGCACCTTGTCGGCCATTTCGCGAATCATGCGGGCATAGCGCGTGGTATTGGCATCATCGAGCGGTGCATCAACCTCATCGAGCATACAGAACGGCGCGGGGTTGAGCTGGAAGATCGAGAATACCAGCGCGATCGCCGTCAGCGCTTTCTCACCACCCGACAGTAAGTGAATGGTGCTGTTGCGCTTGCCAGGCGGCCGGGCCATGATCGTAATACCGGTGTCGAGCAGGTCTTCGCCGGTCATCTCGAGATAGGCAGTGCCGCCCCCGAAGACCTTCGGGAACAGATCGCGCAGGCTGTCATTGAGCTTGTCAAAGGTTTCCTTGAACAGGTTGCGCGTCTCGCGGTCGATCTTCTGCATCGCCGTCTCGAGGGTCGCCAGCGCGGCTTCGAGTTCGTCGTTCTGCGCATCGAGGTGCTTCTTGCGCTCGGATTCGGTATCGAACTCTTCAATGGCGGCAAGGTTGATCGCACCCAGCCGCTCGATGCGCCGGGCAAGCTCCGCCAGCTGGTTTTGCCAGGACTCAAGTTCAGCCTCTTCGGGCAGGGACTTGATGACCGCTTCAAGCTGGTGACCTGACTCGACCAGCTGCTCTTCGATAGTTTGGCTACGCACAGCCATTTCCTGGCCGTCGAGGCGCAGCTTCTCGAGCGCACTGCGAATCGACTGGGTTGACTGCTCAGCCGTGCTGCGCTCCTGCTCGGTGGCGCGCATTTGCTGGTCCAGCGCTTCGACGGCCTCACGGGCCTGGCTCAAGGTCGCCTCGACACTGACGCGCTGCGCCAGCTGCTCCTCAAGCTGTGACTTGAGCTGCTGGATCGGCGCCGAGTTGGCGGTGGCGTTTTCACGCAAGGTCTGCTGGCGCTGGTTGAGCTGTTCGAGTTGTTTCTCGAGTCGCGCAATCGCTTCGGTGACCGAGTTGATTTGCGCCCGCAGGCCCTCGACCTGGACAGCGATTGCCTGCGCCGCATCGCGATCGCGTGCCGCCGTCTCCCGGCTTGCCGCGAGCGTATCGCGCACCTGGTCGCGCTCCAGCAGCAATTGCTCGCGCTGCTCTTCAATTTGTTCCATCGAGGCGATGGCCTCATCGAGCTGCGCGCGCGCGGCGCTCAGCGCCTCGCGCTGCTCGAGCTGGTTGTGCTCGGCCATACCGATCTCGGCGACCGTGCGCTCATGGCGCTGGGTCAGCTGTTCGATCTTGGCCAGCAGCGCACTGCTCTCGGCGCGACTGGCGCCCAATTGCTGCTCCTGACCCGAGATCTCGCCCAGCAAGCGATCGCGCTCGCGCTCGGTTTCAGAAATTGCGCCAGCCAGTGACTCGCGGCGGCCATCGAGCGAGGCGATGGCCTTCTGACCGCTGTCGATATCCCGCTGCAGCGTATCGATGTCCTGCTGCCGGGCGATGGCGCCGCTGGCCGCGTCTTGCCGGCGCAGCACGCGCAGCCAGTTGCGGCCCAGCCAGATACCATCGGCCGTGACGATAGATTCACCCGCGCCGAGTTGTGCCCGCGCGCGGTGGGCGGCGTTCAGGGTGCTGGCGGCATAGATACCGTCGAGCATCGCGCCCGCGCCCTCACCCGATACAAAGTTGGCCAGCGGATCCAGGGCAACACTGCCACTGGCAACGCCGCCTGCACCGGCTTCAATAAAACTCAGGTTGCTGTTATCCAGCTTTTCGACATCGCCCAGGATGGCGTCGAGACTGTCGATGGAGACGGCCTGCAGCGCCTCGCCCAGCACGGTCTCAACGGCAAGCTCCCAACCCGACTGGACGTCGAGCGCCTCGACCAGCCTTGGTGCGGTGTGCAGCGCATGGCTGCGCAGCCATTGCTGGCTCTGCTCGTCATCGGTGCTCGCCTGCTGCAACGCCTGGAGCGATGCCAGTCGACCACGGCGTTCCTGCAGCGAGACGCGCTGCTCATCGAGATCGGTGTTGAGCTGCTGGTGTTCTTCACGCAGCTGTTGCAGGCGCTCACCGCCGGCTTCAAGCTGTCGATGCAGATCGGCCAACTGCTGCTCGCAGCGAGCCACCTGTTCGCCGCTGGCGCGCTCCTGGTCGACCAGCGGCTGGGTATCCAGCTCGCCAATTTCGCCCTGCATGCGCTGGAGCCGTGCGGCCAGGCCACTGAGTGCATCTTCTATCTGGCCGATCCGGGAGCGCTGGACTTCGGCGTTTTTCTGCGGCTCGACGGCGTGGGTGTTGAATTCATCCCAGCGCTGCTGCCAGCCCTGCATGGCCCCCTCTGCAGCCTCGAGCGCGGCGCCCGACTCCTGCCGGGCCTGCTGCAGCGCCTCGTGCTGTGGCTGCAGCTGGTCAAGCTCCGCCTGCCAGTCGTTGAGCTTGCGATGATCGTCTTCAAGATCCTGCGCACTTTGCGAGGCGTTCCGCTCGGTCTCGGCGAGGTCTTCCTGTAATTGCAGGGCGCGCTGCTCATGGTGCGTGACGCTTTGCTCAAGCCGCGCAACCTCGGCGCCGATGCCGTAGTACTGACCCTGGACGGTGTTAAAGTTGTCGTTCGCGCCGGTTTGCTCTTCACGCAGCGCTTCGATGCGGGCATCGACCGCACGCTGTTTGGCGATCGATTCTTCCAGGTCAATTTCGTGCTGGGCGATCGCCGCGCGCTGGTCGGCCGAAGCATCGCGCAATGCCTGCCACTGCAGGCTGAGGGTTTGGGCCTTGAGGGTTTCTTCCTCTTCTTTAAGCACTTTATATTTTTTGGCGGCCGAGGCCTGGCGCTGCAGGCGCTGCAGCTGGCGCTCGAGCTCGTCGCGAATGTCCGTCAGGCGCTCGAGGTTCTCGCGGGTGTGGCGAATCCGGGTTTCGGTCTCGCGGCGCCGCTCCTTGTACTTGGAGATCCCGGCTGCCTCTTCGACAAATACCCGCAGTTCATCGGGCTTCGATTCGATCAGGCGCGAGATCATGCCCTGCTCGATGATGGCGTAGGAGCGTGGGCCAAGACCAGTGCCCAGGAAGATGTCGGTGATGTCGCGACGGCGGCATTTGGCGCCATTGATAAAATACTGCGACTGTCCATCGCGCGTGACTTTGCGCTTGATGGAGATATCGGTGAAGCCTGCGTATTCTCCGGTCAGCGTACCGTCGCTGTTGTCGAATACCAGCTCTATCGAGGCCTGGCCAACCGGCTTTCGCGCCGTCGAGCCATTGAAGATAACGTCGGCCATCGATTCGCCGCGCAGGTTCTTGGCAGAGGACTCGCCCATAACCCAGCGCACAGCGTCGATGATGTTGGATTTACCGCAGCCGTTGGGGCCAACGATTGAGACCATGTTGGAGGTCAGCTGCACGTTGGTGGGGTCAACGAAGGACTTGAACCCCGCCAATTTAATGTTTTTCAAGCGCATCGAAGCCTGTTTACCCTGTAAGTTTTGTTATTAACGCTGGCCAAAGCTGACGAATAATTAGTCGTATATGATGCCTTGAACTTGACCAGATAACAATTGTGAAATGCACATAATCGACGCCCTTGACGCGGCGCCGCAAGCCCCTGTTTTACAGGGCTGTATCGATCAGGATCATCGCCCCGCTACCGCCCTGCTCGCCCATCACAACGGGCACTTTCACCGCTGCCGACTGCCAGTCACCCGTTGCCGCACGCGCATCGCCCGACAGCGATAAACGTGCCGTGACTTCGACAGCCGAATGACCTGCCAGGGTCTGCCCCGCCATCGTATCGCGGTCGCTGAGCGACAGCGCCGCAGGTAGCTGGCCAAGCCTGAGCAGGCGCGCGGCCAGCGGTGGCCCGGCCTGGTCAATAGCGCGCGCAAACACGAAAACACGCGTCTCTGGCGGCAACTGCAGCGCCGCCAGCTCGTCAGACACCGCGACATTCAGCTGCACCAAACCCTGTGCAGCGGTATCTGCAGGCGAAGTGCCGACTTCGATCCCGGTCTGGGCCAGCGCTGCGGCTATGGACGCGGCCTCAGCAGAGCCAGGGCCATAGGCGGCGATCGCCCGCCGCCAGAAATCAGCCGCCAGGGTCCTGTCACCGGCCTGGAAGGCAGCCATGCCACTCAGACTGAGCGCCAATGGCTCCTCGGGGTTGATAGCCAGGGCATCTGCCAGCGCCTGCAGTGACGCGGCATCGAAACGGCCGGGCGGCTGTTCGGCGGCGCTTTGCATGAAGCGCGACTGCGCCTGCAGCGCCGGAAGGCTTGGGTCCTCAGGAAATTGCTCGCGCAGCGATGCGTAATAGGCTGCCGCGCCCTGGTGATCAGCCAGTAGCGTCTTGATCTGGGCACCCAGTGACAGCAGCACCGGCTGCTCACTGCGGGATGCCAGGGCCGTGACCTGGGCATCGATTTCACGCAGCCGGGCCTCGCGCTGCTCGATGGGCACCTGCTCAAGCTCGCTTAGTGCCTGCCGCAACGCCAACTGGTCACTGGCTCCAATGCCGCCTCCTGCCGGCGAATACAACCAGATGGCGGCAGAGGGTATCGCTATCGCCAGGCCAAGCAGCAGCATCCAGCGGCCGGCGCCATCATCGACTGGCGTCATGGTCACAGGCGCATCATCAGTTTCCGGCGCTTCGGAGACTTCACCCGCGCTGGCCGTGCGCAGGCTACTGCGCCACAGCACGGAGGCGCCGACCAACAGCAACACAGCCGGCAGCAGCCACAACACACTGGTACCCACCGTTAGCGGGGGAGAGTAGCGCACGAAACTGCCGTAGCGCGCCGTCAGGTCATCAATAATCTGCTCATCGCCCTGCCCCTCGAGCAGCAGGCGATGCACCTGGGCACGCAGGTCAGAGGCAATCGGCGCATCGGAATCTGCGAGGTTCTGGTTCTGGCACTTGGGGCAGCGCAGTTGGTCGATGAGCTCGTAGTAGCGATCGCGCATCGCATCATCGGGAAAAGCCAACAGTTCCTGGGGCGCTGCGGCAGGCTCAGTGGCCGCTTGCACGGACGCGGGAAAAGCCCCGGCGAGCAGTACCAGCAGCAACGCCAGGTAGCGCGCTCCTGTGCCCGATACCCACTGCTCTACCACTGGATACCCAATGGCTCGATGTGGCGATCCCAGACCCGCTGGTCCAGTATCCCCACGTGGCGGTAACGCACAATGCCCTGGGCATCGACGACGTAGGTTTCGGGCGCACCATAGACACCCAGCGACAGGCCAAAATCACCTCGCTCGTCGAACACCGAGAACGCGTAGGGGTCGCCCAGGCGCTCAAGCCACTCGATCGCTGCCGGCCTGTCATCCTTGTAGTTGACCCCCACGATGCGCACACCACGATTTTGTAGCTCGTTGAGGTAGGCGTGCTCGACGCGGCAGGCGACGCACCAGGTGGCCCAGACGTTCAGCAGTGCGGGCCGACCCATGATCGCATCGCGCTGCAGCATACGCTCGGCATCGTGCAGGTCCGATAGCGCAAAGGCCGGCACCGGCTTGTCGATCAGTGCCGAAGGCAGGGCTGTTGGGTCGTAGTCGCCGGCGAGCTGGCGCTGTGACAACGACAGGAAGACCAGCGCCAGCAGTGCAAACACCAGCAGCGGCACAAACAGCGGCAGACGATCACGCAGTGCCAACGGAGACCTCCACCGTTTTCTTGCCGCGATAGCGTCGGTCAGCAATCGCCAGCATGCCACCCAATGCCATCATGCCCGCGCCAAACCAGATCCAGCGCACGAACGGTTTGACATGCAGTCGCACTGCCCAGCTGCCATCATCAAAACGCTCGCCCAGTGCGACATAGAGATCGCGCGTAAAGCCCGCGTCGATGCCCGCCTCGGTCATGATATTGCGACTGGCGTTGTACAGTCTTTTTTCGGGGTGCAAGGTGATCGGCCGCGCATCCGGGTTGCGCTGGCCTGCATCAAACACCACGACAGTGGCATACTCGCTGCGGTAATTGGGGCCACTCACCGGCTCGATACTGGCGAATGTGAACTGGTAGTTGAGCAAGTCAGCGCTGTCGCCTACTTGCATGCGCAAATCGCGCTGCTCGGCGTAGAGCGAGGTGAGGCCGATGCCGATAGCGGTAATCGCAATACCGCTGTGGGCAATGACCATACCCCAGTAGCTTGCCGTCAGTGAACCGGCGCGCAACTGCCACTTGCGCACCAGGTCGAGCCCCGTCGCCAGCAACAACCAGCAGGCAATCGCCAGGGTCAGCCAGGCCAATAGCGAAAAACCATGGTCAAAGCGGGCGCCTATCCACAGGCTCAGCAACAACCCAAGTCCGCTTGCGGCCAGCCCGATCTTGAGCTGTGTGGCACCGAACAGGCGCGCTTTGGGCGTATCCTGCCACTGCGTTGTCGGCGCAAAACCCATGAGGATCAGTAACAACACCATCAAGGGCAGGAACAGGGCATTGAAGTACGGCGGGCCCACCGAGTAACTCCCCATATCCAGGGCGGCTGCAACCAGCGGGAACAGCGTACCAATTAGTACGGTGGCCAACGAGGTGCTCAGCACGACGTTGTTGCCGAGTATGCCCGCCTCGCGCGAGCGCAGTGAAAACCGTGCACCACCAGGCATGGACGGCGCGCGGATCGCATACAGCAGCAGGGAGCCACCGACCACGATCGACAAGAACCAGAGAATATACATGCCACGCGCCGGGTCGCTGGCAAAGGCATGCACCGACACCAGGATGCCGGAGCGAACCAGGAAGGTACCCAGCAGGCTCAGCGAAAAGGCCAGGATCGCCAACAGCAGCGTCCAGCTGCGGAATACGCCCCGCTTTTCAGTTGCCGCCAGCGAATGCACCAACGCAGTACCGGCAAGCCACGGCATGAACGAGGCATTCTCGACCGGATCCCAGAACCACCAACCGCCCCAGCCCAGCTCGTAGTAGGCCCACCAGCTGCCCAGGGCAATGCCAATCGTCAGGAACGCCCAGGCGGTGTTTGTCCAGGGGCGCGTCCAACGAGCCCAGGCCGCATCGTAACGGCCCGCCAGCAGCGCCGCGATGGCAAAGGCAAAGGCCACCGAGAAACCCACATACCCCACATAGAGCAGCGGCGGATGCAGAATGAGACCGATGTCCTGCAGCAAGGGGTTGAGATCATTCCCCTCCGTCACCTGGCTGAGCAACTGGCGCTCAAAGGGGTTGGAAGTAAAGGCGATAAACAGCAGGAAGCCAATCGAGATCATACCCAGCACCGCGATAACCCGCGCCTTGATGTCCAGCGGCAGACGACGACTGCCAATCGCGACGGCGAGCGTCCAACTGGCGAGCACCAGCTCCCAGAGCAACAGCGAGCCCTCGTGATTGCCCCACACAGCACTGAACTTGTAGTAGGCAGGCAAGGCGGTATTTGAATGGGCGGCAACGAGTTTGACCGAAAAGTCATCGGTCATGAAGGCATAGGCCAAGACGATAAACGCAGCGCCGATAAGCAGCCACTGGAACACAGCCAGTGCGCTGGCCGTGCGCATGAACAGTGTCAGTTGCCGCTGCGCGCCGTACAGTGGTAGCGTGGCCATCGCGATCGCCGTGGGGATCGCCAGAGCCAGCAGTAACTGACCCAGTTCGGGAACTAACTGCGCGGTTTGCATCCGTTACTGCGATCCATAATTCGATACACCGCCCTGCTCATGGGCCTCTTCAAGCGCTTTGGCCACCTCGGGCGGCATATAGGTCTCATCGTGTTTGGCCAGCACCTGCTCGGCAACAAACCCACCATCGCTTTGCAGCACACCGGTTGCCACCGCGCCCTCGCCCTCTACAAACAGGTCTGGCAGTATCCCCGTGTAACTCACCGGGACCGTGGCCTGGTAGTCTGTCAGCTCAAAACGCACCGCCAGGCTTTTCGGGTCGCGCTGGATACTGCCCTCGACGACCATGCCACCCACGCGCAGGCGCCGACCTTCGGGCGCTTCGCCTGCAACCACCTGGGCGGGCGAATAGAACAGATTCATATTATCGCGCAGCGCGGTGAACACCAGCGCGGCGGCGACGCTGGCACCGACGACGATGAGCGCGACAATCAGCAAGCGTTGGCGACGCAGCGGGTGCATGACTACGACTCCCCCGCCCCGGTCGAGCGGCGGATAGACCGCAGTCGCTGCCGGTATTGCCTTGCCGGTACAACGCAGAACCAGCCAAGTACAGCAACGCCGACTGCGTAAGCGCTCCAGACATATACACCGTGACCAGCCATGTCGACCAGCGCTGCAAAGGATTCAAAATACATTATTGCGCCTCTTTATTCGCATCCGCGGCATTGGCATCCGCGGCGAGCTCCTGCAACCAACGACTGCCCAACTCGCTGTCGACCAGCAGATTGCGCAACTGCAGGCAAACCAGCGCAGCGAACAGCCCGTACATCGCTGGAATCGATAGCATCAGCGGATAGAACATCTCTGCCGCAATCGTCGACTCTTCGGTGAACTTGATCGACGCCGGCTGGTGCAGGCTGGACCACCAGTCAACCGACTTGTAGATGATGGGGATATTCACGGTACCCACCAGCGCAAGAATCGACGCCGCGCGGTGTCCGTTGCGGCGATCATCGTAGGCGTCATAGAGTGCAATAACACCGAGATAGAGAAAGAACAGCACCAGCATCGAAGTCAGGCGCGGGTCTTCCCAGACCCAATAGGCGCCCCAGGTGGGCTTGCCCCAGATGCCGCCACTGACCAGGCCAAGGAAAGTCAGCGCCGCGCCCACCGGCGCGACTGCGCGCAGGGCAAGGCCTGCCACCTTCATGCGCCAGATCATCGCCACGGCGCCAGCGATGGCCATGACATAGTACGCGGCCAGTGCGACCACCGCCGTTGGCACGTGCAGGTAGATAATCCGGAAACTGTTGCCCTGCCTGAAATCGGGCGGCGTGAAGGCCAGGCCCCAGACCCAGGCTACGACCAGCGCCGCGACACTGACACCCATCAGCCAGGGCAGCCAGCGATTGATCGTCGCCAGCAGCCATGGCGGTGAACCCAGCCGGTGGAACCACTGCCAGCTAGCCACCGCAGCTCACCTCGCCTGTATTGGACCGTCTGCGCTGCATCATCATCATTTAACTATCCGCACTCACTTTCAGGGCTGCAACGACCGCCAGGGGCGCCATCACCAGTGCCGCACTGAGCATCGCCAATAAAATCAGTACGGGCTGGCGGGCAAACTCGCCAGCCAGCGCCTCCTGCAAAAACGCCGTGCCGAATATCACTACGGGCACGTACAGCGGCAGGATCAGCAGCGCGACCAATAATCCCCCGCCGCTCACGCTGAGCGTCAATGCCGCGCCCAGGGCAGCAAAGCTGCACAACGTGCCGGTGCCGATCGTCAGCGCGAGCATCAATGCCGGCAATACCGACATCGGGATCGACAGCATCAGGCAAAACAGCGGTGCCACGAGCAGCAGCGGCAGGGCAACGGCAATCCAGTGCGCCAGCATCTTGGCCAGCACCACGAGGTAGACCGGCTCTGGCACCAGCAGCAGCTGCTCCAGCGATCCATCGCGAAAGTCATCGCGGAACACGCCGTCGGCCGAAAGCATGATGGCCAATAACGTGACGACCCACAGGATCGCACCGGCGTATTCGGCGAGCACCGACTGCCCGGCTCCCAGGCCCAACGCAAACAGCGTGAGCACAATCAGCACAAACAGCAGCGGGTTCAGCCAGGCGGCACGCGAGCGAATCGCCAGGCGCAGATCGCGGCGCAGCGTGGCGTTGAAGCCGGTTAACAGCCCCCTGCCCGCCGCCGCGCTGTCCGCCGCAATCGCCATTAGCCCAGCTGTGCCCTGGCGGTCGCGCCGACGGGCAGCGGCTGCAGCGTCAGTTCTTGCAGCGCCTCGATCGACAGCGACTGGTGCGAGGTCACCACCAGCGTGTTGCCCGCCGCAAGATGATCGCTCATGCGTTGCTGCAGGCGCGCAACGCCTGCACTGTCGATCGCGGTAAATGGCTCATCGAGCACCCAGAGCGAATGCCGGCTGAGCTGCAGTCGCGCCAGTGCCACCCTGCGCAGCTGGCCCGCTGACAATCGATAGCACGGCGTATCCAGATAGTTACCCAGCTCCAGCGCGCGCAATGCCGACGCGCACTGCTGCAAGGCCGCTTCGCGACCATCGCCAAACAGGTGCTGGGCATGCAGGGCGGCCCACCACTCGAGATTTTCCAGCGCCGTAAGCTGGGCATTGCATGCTGGCAGGTGCCCAAGGTAGAGCAGTGCTGCGCGAAACTGCTGGGTGCATTGGCGGGTATCGACACCGCCCCATTGAAACTCGCCGTCGTAATCACCGGACAGCCCGACCAGGGCGCGCAGCAAAGTCGTCTTGCCGCTGCCATTGGGCCCGCCAACGTACAGACCTGTACCAGGCGCAAGCGCGAAACTCACCGGATCAAACAGCGGGCGATGACTGCGATAACAGCACAGTTGCCGTGCGGTGAGAACGTTGGGGTCAGCGGTTGCAGTCACGGTAGTGGGCGGGTTGGCGATGCACAATACCACGCCAGTGATGGTCTCGTTCGGGCCACAATAGCTGCGCGCGGGCGCGCAGTGCGAGCGGCAATTATATAGTAAACTCAGGCTCTCCAAGGCCAAGTAATCCACACTTTGGGCGAGTATGCAGGCCAGCGATCGCGCGACACACACAGCCGGCAATGGTTGATCTGTTCACCGGCAACCCCGGTTCCGGGGCACTGGGCCTGCAACTGGCCGCAGCCAGTCGACAGACCCTGTCGGTGTTGGCCGACTACGTCGGCAAAGTGATCGAAGCCCAGGTCGTACGCACCCTCTCCCAACCCGTCGACAGCGAGGCCCAGCGACAGCCCCAGCGTGGCGAACCGGGTCGCACGGCAGGTAACCCAGAGCGCGCTGGCACCAACCAGGCGACTGCGCGCGGCAACGCCGCTAACGTCGCTGCGCAAAGCCCCGCGGCCTCAGGCGGCCTGTCGGCAAACCCGGGTGCCGCGCCGAGTCTGGCGGCAGCCAGTGCGGCCAGCCAGTTCCTCGTGACATTGCGTTTTTTCGACCAGGGGGTTGAGCGACAGATCGTTGTGCGCTCGGAACTTGCACCGCGCATCGGCCAGCAGCTTACGCTCAATGTCCTGGACAGCCAGCGCGTGCGCATCGACCAGGTCGGGCTTACCCAGCCACTACTGGACAGCAGCAAAGCGGCGGCGGCAGCCGGCAACCGTGCGATTGCAGCGAACGTAGCCGATAATCGTGCACCAGGCACTGGCGCCACAGCGGGCACTGACCTGCAACGCGCTGGCATTGACGCTGCACTGCGCGACACACTGCCCCGCCAGCTCGAACGCGGCGCGCTGCTGCCCGCCTACCGCCTGCTGGCAAGCCCCGCACTGCGACAAACACTGGCTGAAGTCAACAATCCTGCCGCTGCGGGCCGACCAGCCGCAGCCATTCTGCAACAATGGGTCGACCAGCTACCGCGCGTCCAGCCTGCTGACAATGCATTGCAGCAAGCCCAGGTCATTCGCACCGCGATTGAGCGCAGCGGCCTGTTTTACGAGCCGCGGCTCGCGCAGTTGGCCGCGTTGGTCAACCAGCAGCAGTTGCGCAGCACCGGCACTGGCCTGGTCTCGCCTGCGCCCGGTGCCAATGCCGCTGCGCTGGCGAGCGGCAATGCCAACGCAGCAACGGCCAGCCCGTCGCCCGCCGGCACCGCAGCGGCCGCCGGCGCCACCACGCCAGACCCCGCCGCCAATCGCCCGCCAGAGGGCGATGCCCTGTTGCGCCAACGCAATGAGCAGGCCAGCAGGCTGGGTGATGCCGAACTTGCCGCGCGCCGCGGCGAACTCACCGAACAACTGCGCGGCGACCAGAAACAACAACTGCTCAGCCTGGTACGCGCGTTGCGACCGTCGACCCCAGGCGGCGCAGCGGACACGACACTGGAGCAAAACCCGGCGCAACCCATCGCCGTCGTGGCCAACTGGCTGGGCGCCAGCGCCAGCCGCGTGCAGGAAGGCGGCGACGATGTCGTCAATCAACTCCTGCGCCAGTTGCTGGGACTGCTTGGGCGCACCCAGTCAAGCCAGCTGGTCAGCCTTGGCACCCAGCTCACCACGGCGGCCGATACGCAGCAGGTTTCACAGTGGAATATCGAAATCCCGATCTGGGTAGACCAGAAATTACAGCTCGTGCAGATGACGCTGGAGCAGCAAAGCGACCAACGCCGGCAGCGGCAACAACGCCCCACCACCTGGAATGTACGCCTGGAATTCGATTTTGAACAATGGGGTGCCATGTTGGCACTGGCATCACTGCGCGGTAAAACCATGGCAGCGTCGATCTGGGCTGAACGCGACAGCATTGCGCGGCGCGTCGATGAACAGCTCACACAGTTGCGCGAAACCCTGCTCGAGCAAGGTCTGCAGATTCACAAACTGCAGTGCCAGACCGGCGTTCCCGATCTGCCGGCAACGCCCGGCAGTTTTAATTTGCTCGACACGACAAGCTGAAGGTTTATCGGCGTATGCGTGAAGACGACAGCAAATCGCGACACCAGCAACGCGGCGTCGATGCCTACCGCCGGGCAACGGCACTGCAGTACGACGGCCAGCGTGCACCGGTCATTACCGCCACGGGCAGCGGTGAACTGGCCGAGTCCATCATCGCGTTGGCGCGTGAACTGGAGGTGCCGATCTACGAGAACCCGGAACTGGCAGCCATGCTTGCTGCGCTGGATCTGGGCGATGAAATTCCACACGAGCTGTACCTGATCATCGCGCAAATTATTGCGCTTGCCTACAAGATCAAAGGCGAACTACCGCCTACACCCGACTGATCGCCCCGCGCCGCCAGCGGTTTTGGCGAGGCTGCTAAAAAACGTTATAGTGGCGCTAAATCGCTGACCAACATCGAACCTATGGCTATTCCCTCGTCACGCAAACCACCGCGCCTTAGCGACCACCCCAGGGCGGTAGCGTTCAAGGACAAGTACCCCATCATCACCGAGCAGATACCCGACTGGGAGACGCTCAACCCCGCGCTTGCCGACGGCATCCGGCAGTGCGGCGACAGACAGAACCACAGCACCAACGTCAAGGCTGACATGACCGACTTCAGGATGTGGGAACCCAACCAGCCGGCGCACCAGCAGTTCCAGGTCATCTGCCGTTACGCACTGGAGCTTTCTATCGCAAACTGCCCGCCTCAGGCCAGGGAGCATTTCAAGCCGAGCATCAGTGACTGCTGGGGCGCGGTTTACCACAAGAGCGAATACACCCTGCAACATGATCACTGGCCAGCCATCTGGAGCTGGACCTACTACGTCAGCGTCACCAAAGACTGCGCGCCAATTGTATTCCCGCACGCCAATAAATCGATCCAGCCGCGCAACGGTATGATGTGTATGTTCCCCGGTTGGGTTGCCCACTACGTGCCCAAGCAGGAGTGCGACCACGATCGCATCATGATTGCTGGCAACATCATCCAGCATTTCGGCGAATAGGCCAGTCTTCCTTGGCCGAGGGCGAGGACGGCTCACCCGTTCCCAGCGGTCGCTGGCGGCGGTTGGGCAAAGTTGCAAAAATGGCCGCCTCCATTGGCGCAGGGGCGGCCCTCGAGGGCTCTCGCTATCTGGCCCGGCGCGAACGACCCGACCGGCAGTCGCTGCTGCTTACCTCTCGCAATGCGCAGGTGTTGACCAAAGAGCTGCGCTCGATGCGCGGCGCAGCACTCAAACTCGGGCAAATGCTGTCGCTGGATGCCGGCGATTTTATTCCCGCCGAACTGACGGCAATACTGGCCAGCCTGCGCGAGGACGCCAGTGCCATGCCGGCGGCACAGCTGGAGGCGGTGCTTGTTGAACAGTACGGTGAGGACTGGCAGCTAGCGCTGTATCACTTCGATTTCACACCATTGGCGGCCGCATCGATCGGCCAGGTACACCGGGCAATCACCCAACAGGGCGATGACATCGTGCTGAAGATCCAGTACCCCGGCGTGCGCGAGAGCATCGATAGCGACGTCGACAATATGAGTGCCCTGCTCAAACTCTCCGGCCTGTTGCCGCCCCAACTCGATATCCAGCCGCTGCTCGCCATGACCAGAGAGCAGCTACACGATGAAACCGACTACCTGCGTGAAGCGCAGATGATCGTGCGCTACCGTTCGCTGCTGGCGCAGCACCCTGCGTTCATCATGCCGGATGTGCTTGAAGCACTCAGCTCGACTGGCGTACTGGCCATGAGCTACTGCGAAGGTGAGCCGCTCGAAGCGTTGTTTGAGGCCAGCCAGGCTGAGCGCGATCGCGCCATGCAAGCCCTGTTCGCACTGATGTTTGACGAGCTGTTTTCACAGCGTTTTATGCAAACCGACCCCAACTTTGCCAACTATCGCTATCGCCCTGCCAGCGACCAGGGCGATGCGGTCATCGTGTTGCTGGACTTTGGCGCCTGCCGCGATATCGACGCGTCTATCGTCGAGAGCTATCGCCAGTTACTCCTGGGCCTGCTGCGCGATGATGACGCGCACATTGAAGCGGCGGCCGCCCGGCTGCGCTTTATCAACCCCGAATCGCCCGCCGCAATCAAGCAACAGGCGCTGGCACTGCTAAAGGATTCAGTGGCGCCGATGTTCGCACAAGGCGATTACGATTTCGGCACAGAGGCATTGCCGTTTGATATCGATGACATGCAGGCGCAGTACCAGCAAATGCAGCCTTACTGGCTGGCACCTTTGCCCGAAAGCCTGTTCGTCCAGCGCAAGTTGGGAGGCATGTTTTTACTGGCGCGACAGTTAAAAGCGCGCGTGCCGATGCGCGAACTGATTACCGATCACCTGCCTGTTCAGGCCTGAGCCTGCGCCATTGCCCTGGCGGTCAGCATCGCGCTAATGAATGCGATGACAATCGCCAGCAGCGCCCACCACTCAATCCAGCTGGCCGTTGGCTGGCCCTTGGGGCCGGCAAACATCGCCTGCACGCAGAACAGGAAGTACAACAGCAGGATAAAACACAGCCACTGGAAGCTGCGTCGCCAGCGCAGGAGCAGCCCTGGCAGCACGAGCAACAGGCCAGAACTGACCAGCAGCCACAGCACGATGCGCGCGGCAACATCGCCAGGGCCGAGTGTCCAGCTGCCGTAAAACAACGCAGCCAGCAGCGCAGCGTAGCTTGCCAGCGTCAGGCCACGCCAGGCCGCCATCGTCATGAGCTCACCTCACCAAGCGCCAGGGCAAGCCGGGCGATACGCTGTCCCTGCGCCTTGCACAGGGCAATCTCATCATCCGTCAACGGCAGCGAATTGTCCTGGCCTGCAACGTGGGAGGCGCCGTAGGGAGTACCGCCGCTGGCTGTGTGATGCAAGGCAGGCTCGCGGTAACTGACGCCGGCAACCACCATACCCTGGTGCATGAGAGGCAACATCATCGACAGCAAGGTCGCCTCATTGCCGCCATGCATGCTCGATGTGGAGGTAAAAACGCCGGCTGGCTTATCGACCAGCGAACCGCTCATCCACAGCGCCCCGCAGTTATCCAGAAAGTACTTCAACGGCGCCGCCATGTTGCCAAAGCGGGTCGGGCTGCCCAGTAGCAGACCAGCGCAACCGGCCAGGTCGTCGGCGCTGCAATACAGCGGGCCATCCTCGGGAATTGCCTCGCGCTGCTGGTCAAGATTGTCACTGACCGGCGGCACCGTGCGCAGCCTGGCCTGCACGCCTGCGACCGCATTGATACCAGCGGCCTGCTGGTCTGCCATCGCTGCAGTCGCGCCATAGCGACTGTAATACAGCACCAGTACATAGGGTTGTTCGGTCATGGCAAGCTTCCTAATCGAGCAGCGCGAGCACGTTTTCAGGCGGCCGGCCAATGGCGGCGCGATCGCCAACCACGACAATCGGCCGCTCGATCAGTTTCGGGTGCTCGCACATCGTCTTGATGAGCGCGGCATCGCCGATAGCGGTGTCTGCCAGGCCAAGGTCTTTATAGTCCTGCTCGCCCCGCCGCAGCAGATCGCGCGGCCCAAGTCCCAGCCTGGCCAGGATCGATTTGAGCTCGCGCTCACTGGGCGTCTGCTCCAGGTAGTGCACGACCTGTGGCTGGACGCCCTGCTCCTCAAGCAGCGCCAGCGTGGCTCGCGATTTGGAACAGCGTGGATTGTGATAGATCACGACATCAGTCATACGGTCTCCTGGCTAGAGGTTGGCGGTCGTAGCGGCGCGAAGTATACAATAGCGGCTGGCGATATTTCGGCGCCCCGGTCATTCACGCCCGCGCACAGAGCTTCCATCATGCATGTAAATCAAAACCGACACCCATTGATACGCCCATTGCTGGCGATTGGCCTGCTGTTACTGGCAGCCTGTGACCAAACAGGCCCCGACAGTGATGCCAACAAGCACTTTGATATTGCCGCACACCAGGGCAAATGGGTCGTGATCAACTACTGGGCCGAGTGGTGCGCACCGTGCAAGAAAGAAATTCCCGAACTCAACGAACTGGCGCAGCAATGGCCCGAGTCCATCGTAGTGCTTGGCGTCAACGCCGATGGCGCCGAGGGTGAAGAGCTCGCTGGACAAAGCCGGCGCATGGGTATTGATTTTGACGTACTACCCGAGGATCCGGCCGACGCGCTGCGACTGGCTCGCCCGGCAGCGCTGCCGACGACCTACCTGTTCACACCCGATGGCGAGTTGGGTTTCAAACTGGTGGGCCCGCAAACGGCCGCACAGCTGCTGGAAAAAATGGCCCTGGAGGCGGCGGATCCCGCGAGCCCGCCCGGCTAATCTGTCGATATTTTGTACACAGAGTTCAACTTGAAGCTCGACCAATTCTTCATACCCCCTGTATCTTATTGTTTTTATTTAACTTCCGATAAGTAGGCCTGTTTTTCGCAGTCTATTCCGTGTACAGCGGCGTCAAGCCCACGAGGCGCGCCAGAACACAGTGAATAACGACGGAAGCAAGCCATGAGTGAAAAGCCTTCAGTACGCAAAGGTGACGCACCCTTCAGCCAACCCGCTCAGTCGAGCCGGTTTCTCGAAGTCAACAACGACTGGTTCTTCTTCACCCGCGAAAAGGACCTGCTGGGCCCCTATCGCTCGCGCCGCATCGCGGAGCACGCGGTAAAGATCTACATAAAAAAAATGCAGTCGTTTGAGAATGGTATCGATACCAAGGCCGTGCTCAGCGGCGCAAGCGACGCTGAGGACACCAACGTCCTCTACTTCCGGCATCCAAACTGGAACGTCTAAGGACGCCGCAGCTAACAATAACAACGCGGACGTGTACGCAGTAACAACAGAGATTTAGCAGCAACCAGCGCCTGGCCCGACATAAAAACGCGCAATAACAATAACACGCGCAACCTATAACAATCGGGTAACCAATAATCGATAACAACAGGCGCATTAACGCCCACTAGCAGCCCTGACGGGCGCGGCCATCAAAGAATAACAAGCACTGGCCGCCGTGCCGGGAACCCATAAAAACGATTACAGGTTCCCGGCATTTGCCGATTCCGCGCGCTCCAGCATTGGCCGGTAATGCCGGATTCCCGACCACAACCAGATGGCCGCCAACGGTGCGACCAGCAGCGATGTCAGGCTGAGCGAATAGTTGAGGTACTGATCGCCCACGAACAGGTAGTCGGTAAACAGCGCGACCAGTGTCGGGCCCACGATCAGGCCAAGGATATTGGTGGAAAACAGCAGGATCGCCGAGACCTGTGCACGCATACGGTTTGGCGTAACCACCTGCAGCGCCGAAATCGCAATACCAAAATGGCCGTACTGCAGGGCGATGACAATACTGGCGGTCAGCAAAGCCAGGTCTGCCGTTGGCATCAGCGGCGCGATCACAGCTGGCACCGCTTCAATCAACGCCACCGCCGTCACTATCTTGATACCGATATCGCGCACTGAACGCGATGCAAAGTAATGGGCGACCAGTGCAAGCACTGCGGAGCCCACCAGCCCCGCCACCAGGAACAGGCCGCCAAAACGCCTGCCCGCCTCGGCCTTTTCAAGCCCGTAACTGCGCTGCAAAAACTCCGGATACCAGGTCGACAACGCATAGCCGAGAATCGACAGCAGGGCGACACCGCCAATCAGCGAAGCGTAGACCCGATGGTTATCGCGCAAGAACTGCAGGACTTCGCGAATACTCGGCTGCTCATCGCCAGCGCCCTGCTCCGGCACGCCTCGACGCGCCGGCTCGCGCACTGTCAGCAGCATGAGCAGCGCCAGCAGCAAACCCGGCGCCCCCACCACAATGAACGTCGACTGCCAGGCGTTGAGCGCGCCAAACACTGGCCAGCCACTGGTATCGTTGCTGTCAAACCAGGTATACAACTCACCACCGATCACGGAGGCAAAGCCAATACCCAGAATGATGCCGGTGCCATAGAAGGCAAACACCACGGGCAGCCGCTCGGGCCTGAAGGTATCGCTCAGCATCGAGTGCGCCGGCGGCGACAGCGCAGCCTCACCAATGCCGACCCCGACCCTGGCCAGGAACAGCGCCGCGAAACTG
The DNA here is from genome assembly GCA_965216795.1 of Pseudomonadales bacterium. Taxonomy (GTDB): domain Bacteria; phylum Pseudomonadota; class Gammaproteobacteria; order Pseudomonadales; family UBA7434; genus UBA7434. The sequence continues at coordinate 598,797 of OZ244196.1, forward strand.
CGCGCATAGCCACTCAGGCAGGTCATAAAGCTCCAGACAGCGATGCCCAGCACGATGATATTGCGGCGATTACCGCGATCGGCCCAGCGCCCAATCGGCAGCCCAAGCACGGTGTAGAAGATCGCGAAAGCGAGTCCGTGCAGCAGGCTGAACTGCGTATCACTGATGGCAAAGTCCTCGCGAATCGGCCCGATCAACAGCGCCAGGATCTGCCGGTCGACAAAGGACAGGAAGTAGGCAATCCACAGCAACACCAGTACGTAGACTGCGTAACTTTGTGAGGCGAGCGATGACGAATACCCCGGTGCGACGGCGGGATCATGCTGTATGCCTTGCGACATGGATTGCCCTCTGTTTCAACGGTTGGCCAGCCTGGGGCTGGCTGCCAAAAGCGCTAGCCTAGCGACCCTGGGGCGCTGTTCGCAACGGCGCATTGCTCCAGATTTTTCGTGCCGCCGGCCGCGAGGCCGCGTGGTTGGCGGGTTTACAGCCTGTCGGGAATTTGGCAGGAGCTGTTGCTATAATGATCGGTTGCCGGGCTTTTTTCCGCTCGGCAGGCATTGGGAACCTGACGTGATACGTAAACCGCCCAGCAAAGCACAGCAACGCGAGGAACTGGAACGCCAGATGCGCGATTTCGTTTCCAGCGGCCACGCCGTGCAGGAAATTCCCCGCGGGGTCAGTAGTCGCGATACCGCGGCCGGGCCATTGCCGCGCGAACGCTGGCAAATGGACAGCAGCAAAAGCGAGTGGACGTACATTCCCGAAGTGGTCGAAGCACTGGAGAAGCGCAAACTCGAAGGGCAGAAAAAGCCCAAAGCAACCAGCGCCAGGAAGCGACCGCGCAAGCGGCTCATCTATGATGATTTTGGCGAACCACTACGCTGGGTCTGGGTCGACGAATAGCTTTTGACCTGGCCGCAACCCGGTTAAGCTCACACCTGCCAATCAGGCGCCTTTGGTCGCGCGAATAATCTTCACAACATCAAGAAACAGGTGATCGACGCTGTTGATGCTAAAGCCTGCGGCGCGCACGTTGTCGACCGTTGGCCTGTTCATATCAGGCCCCAGCTTGTTGGTCAGCAAGGTCATCAGGTCCATCATCGGCTTGAACGGATAAAACCGCGAGCCAGTGTGTTCGAACATCAGCAGTTCGCCGTCGGGCTTGAGCACCCTGCGCAGCGACTTCAAACCGTCAACCGGGTTGGGTACCGAGCAGAACGTGCAGGACGTATAGATCTGGTCGAAGCTGTCGTCTTCGAAATCGAGGTCGTGCACATCCATCACGCGGGCGTTGATCGTGCCGTCGTAGGCGGCAATGCGCGGCTCGGCCACCTCAAGCATCTTCGCACTGATATCGATCGCCTCGATGGTCTTCCCCGGCGGGAACGACGGAATATCAAGGCCAGTGCCCAATGCCAGGAACAGGATGCGGCCATCCATATGGCTGAACAACTCCTGCTTGAACGGTGCCCAGCGTTTTTCACCGCCGCCGCCGGCCATCAGGTCGAAGGTAGCGGCCGCCTTGTCCCACTTGTCGATCGTGACCTGGTCCATAACCTAGCCCTCACCCAGTGACTGCGGGCCACGCAACAAACTGTTGAGCCCCCAGATAATGATAATAACGGCAAGCCCGCACAGCGCCCCTACCTCGATAGCCGCGATGTTGCCAAGCGGGTGCATCGCTGCCCACATGCCGACAACCATGCCAGCCCACATGCCAGATTGCATTTGCGGCACCATGACTTCCATCGCACCAAACAGCATACCCGCCGGGAAAAACATCAACAGTGCCATCGCCATGCCGATCGCCATGGCGACGAACATCGCGACCCACATATTCCAGCTGGTATCGATGAGCAGGTTACAGACCAGCCCGACCAGTGCCCCGGTCAGAATATTGACCAGCAGGTCGCCCACAATAAAATACAGTCGATTGTCCATGGTTCTTGCGCCTCACAGCCAGCCCGGCTGACGGATTCACGGTGCCCAACATTCTAACGGCGGGTTGTCTGCGGTATCATTAAAAACTCAGCACATAACAGCATAAATGCGCAGCACCGCAGGACCCAATCCCATGGAACCCAACCAGGTCGTTGGCAACGCCAAAATCTTCGATAACTTCCTCGAGCAATCGCTGGCAGACGAGGTCTGGGATATGATGAATCGCCTGCAGTACCAGCGCACCGATTCTGAAACCTGGCTCAAGGTCTGGACCCTGGCCGATGGCGCAATTTTGCGCAGTGCCGCCTGGGAGGCCGACGCCCCCAACTGGAAGCTCAAGGCGGGCCCTCAGATGGGTACGCCACCAGCGGCGCTAGTGAAGTTTCTCGACTGCGTGCGCAAACTCTTTGTGCACAACACCAGCGACCAGAAGATCACCAGGGTTAACCTGACGCCCTGTGTCTGGCCCCCGCAGACCAGCATCTCCTGGCATCGCGATGGCGGTGGCATCAGTGGCGGACGCATCGGTGCCTTCACCTATTATGTGCACCGCCACTGGAACGCCGAATGGGGCGGCGAACTGATGCTCTCTGACCTGGACGAAGAACTGGGCTCCACCCCTTTCGATAACAGTGAAGTATCGAATAAACTGCTGGCCACCGGCACTGGCGCATGGGTGGCACCGGTACCCAACCGCCTGGTCATGAACCCGAGCAACGCTTTTCATAAAGTTGCAAAGACCACGCCCGCTGCAGAGCCGCGCCTAACTATCCAGGGCTTCCTGATGGCCCAGTAATCGCGCACCCAACGCGATAAGCGCCGAGCAGAATACCCACAGCGAAACACCCGTCAGCACCGGCACTGCTTTGGCACGTTCGCTCGAGAACACAAATTGCTCATCTGTAACGGTTGAAAAACTGAACCGGGTTTCCAGTAAAACGCTGGGATTCCCGGGCGCGGTGGTCTCAAAAGTGATCAGCTGCTCATCGTCAAGATCCAGCCCTGTCACTGAAAAATCTCCTCCCTGCAATGTGCCCGCGTGATAGACAGTGAAAGTCGCACCACTGCGCGCCCCACGAAACTCATGCATTTCGATGCCGGCCTGGTTTTGTACATGATCGACAGAGCGATACATCGGCGGGTTCGTACCAATCAAGGAGATAGCAAGCCCACCCACGCTGGCATTGGCAGGTAACACCTGTGCAGCCTGCTTGGCTACCTGTGGGTAAGCAAAACCATCGGGAAACCCCGCCCAGTGTTCACTACAGCCATTGGCGCCGGGAGCCAGCGTTGAGGGCGATGGCGTAGCGCAGAGATAGCCCGTGGCATCGAGCGTTGCGACGCGCATCTCATCTGGCTCACTGGGGCAGTGAAACGCCAGTACGCCATCAGCATCGTTTGCGTCATTGGTCACCGAGCAAAACACTGCGCCGCCTGTAAACTGGGCACGGTATTCATCGGTTGCTCGATAGATCTGTTCGTCTGCGCGCAGATCCAGTCGATTCCCGCCAAAGCCGAACCAACCGGGAGCGCGGATGTTGTACTCAAAGTCGACGACAGCACCACTGATTGCATCGATAGACAGAGAGGCCTTGGTATCCCAATCGGGGCCACCAAACATTGCGAGCCGAGGGTGCTGGTAAACCGGAGGAAAAGGCGAGGACGGTACACCCGGCACTTCGAGGATGGTCCGGCGCATGTCGATAGCAACACCCTCGAGGCTCACTTCGTAAACCGAAGCACCAAGCGCCGGACTCTGGGTTACGACAGCAATGGCCGCTGCGAGCGGCTTAAGAGACTTGCTAAAGGGGGCCATCAGCTTTCCTGGTGCCCAGCATTCGGGATGCGAGCGTCAATACCCCAAGCAAAGTCGCCGCTAGCCAACCGAAGCCCATCGCCGGAACGGCTTTGGCTTCACCAGGCGCAAATTCCAGCTGCTGATCGCTGACGGTCGCATAGTCAAAAAACCGGTACTGATAGAAAATAAAATTTGGGCCTGGGAGCAGGTCATTGGGGTCCGGGACCTCGAGCGCCCAGCCCTCTGTGAACTGCATCGACTGGACCTGGAAATCACCGCCGGCAAGCGTACCGCTATGTATCAACACGAAATTCGCGCCCGTCTTCCCTTGATCACTCTCGAGCCATGACACGCTGGTCATGTTCTGCTGGTGATCCAGCGAGCGATAAAACGGCGGGTTGCTACCGGTCAATGAAACCGGCACACCGCCAACGCTGTGATTGGCCGGCAACGCAATTCCCGCCCCGTTGGCCGCCACCGGTGCGAATTGTGGCTGCGGAAAGTCGCTCCACGCGATGGCGCAGCCATTCTGGCCCGGCGACAGAGTCGACGGCCTCTGGGTAGCACAGAGAATGCCAGTCAGGTTTGCATCGATTATGTAGAACGGACTCAGGCTGGCGATATTAGGGCAATTATATACAAGCATGCCGTCGACATCGTCTGCGCCATTGACCACGCTGCAGCGGCCACCCGGGATGTTGGCCTCGGCATGAAAGCCCGCACTTGCGGTGAAAATCAGTTCATCAGGATAAAGCAGCAACTGTTGGCCGCCACTTCCATGCCAGCCACCTCCAAGAATCGAATACTCAAAATCCACAACCTCGCCGCTGGCGGCATCGATAGAAACAAGCGCGGTCGTTTCCCTCCCGGGCGGGCTAAATGCGCCCTGGCGTGGATATTGGTATAACGCCGGCGCCAGCGCAGTGGGCACGCCGGGCACGTTGATGATCTGGTACGTCTGATTGACAAGATGCCCGCTGAACGCCAGCTCATAGGTCGCCGCCTGCAACTGGGCGTGACCCGACGCCAGTACAATAGCCGCTGCCAATGGCTTGAGGGGCAGATCAGTTTTTTTCATGCCGTCCACCTCCTGTGCGAAACCTTACTGCCAACGATAGCAGACCCATCAGTGTCGCAACTATGAAGCCTGGCCCCGCCGCGGGAACTGCTTTAGCTTCGCCAGCGTCCAATACGAACTGCTGGGAGACCACGGTCGCAAAATCGAAACTATTGGTACTGACAGCTTCCCCGAGGGGGAAAGTATGAGGTATAACAAACTGTATCCATGTTTCGTCTTCGAACTGGAGCGAAGTTGTCTGGAAATCTCCCCCAGCCAAAGTCCCGGTATGTTCAATGCGAAAATTCGCACCGTGACGGCCACCCTGGAATTCGACGATGTCGATACCCACACTGTTTTGCGAGTGATCTACAGAGCGGTAGAGCGCCGGGTTCAGACCTGTAAGCGCCCACGGAACGCCAGCCACGCTAAAATTTGCTGGGACCACCTGACCAGCACCGTTAGCCAATTCTGGCAAAACTAAACCGGAAGGGAAACCACCCCAAATTGCGCCGCAGCCATTGGCACCGGGGGCTAAGGTCGAGGGCCGGTCTGTGACACAGACTGCCCCGGTATGGTTGAGGCGCGAAAATCGGGAGGAGCCGATACCCGAGTCGATCGGACTGAGTATGGGGCAGTCGTATTCAAGCACACCATCGACATCGTCAGCGGGGTTGGTAACACTACAGAATGACGGGCCGCTCGCAAACTGCTGGTAGTACTCAGCACCGGGCTGAAAAATCACCTCATCGCTGTACAGCAAGCTTTGTGGCCCACCATGACCGAACCAACCCCCGCCTAACATCGCATAGCGGAAATCGACAACCGCACCATCGGCAGCATCGATCGACAGTGTCATCGTCACTGGCCAGCCTGGCGCCTGGTAATTACCCAGTCGCGGCAACTGATAGAGCGGCGACATCGCCGCGGTCGGTACGCCTGGCACGTTGGAAATGACCGTGACGGCGTCCATCCAGTAACCCGTAAAGCTGACCTCATAACTCGCAGCATGCGCCAACGAGCCGTACGATGCCAGCGCGATCGCCGCCGCCAGCGGCTTCAGGCCTTCACGAGCGATGATCATTGCGCTTCCCTCCTCCCAACATTGCGCCGGCCAATAGAGTGATACTGGTAAACAATGCCGCGAACCAGGTCAAACCCATGGCGGGTACTGCCCTGGCCTCACCGGGTTCGAGTACAAACTGCTGGGAGACCACCGTAGAAAAATCGAAGACATTGGCTAGAGTGGCACTGCCAGTTCCTTGCTCACCGAGGTAAAACTGAATCCAGGAACCGTCTTCAAACTGCAAACTGCTTACCTGGAAATCGCCATCAGCCAACGTTCCGCTATGGCCAATCGTAAACGTGCCACCGCCTCTTCCCCCTTGAAACTCCATAACCTCGATGCCTCTCATGTTCTGCGCATGATCCACTGAACGATAAAACGGCGGATTAGATCCTGTAATTGATAGTGCCAGCCCACCGATACTGTAATTGGCAGGAAGCACCTGACCCGCGCCATTCGCCAGTTCCGGATCGAAAAACCCTTGTGGATATCCACCCCAGTCTGTCGCACATCCGTTGGCACCAGGTGCCAGCGTAGATGGCCGATTGGTCATGCAAATTGTGCCGGTGTGATTGGCCTTCGAAAAGCGCACGGTATTCACAACCTCTGGACAATCGTATCCAAGTACGCCGTCCGCATCGTTCGCGCTATTGCTAACAACGCAAAACTCCGGCCCGCTCGCGAACTGCTGGTAGTATTCATCAGTTGGCGAGAGGATCAGCTCGTCGGAGTAAAGCAGCGCCTGAGGGCCACCGCTTCCATACCAGCCGCCACCGATGATTGCATACTCAAAATCAGTGATTGCACCGGTGCCTGCATCGATCGACAACAACATCGTGACAGGCCAGCCGGGCGCCTGATAATTACCCAGTCGCGGCAACTGATAGCGCGGCGACATCGGCGCAGTCGGCACGCCTGGCACGTTGGAAATGACCGTGACCGTGTCCATCCAGTAACCCGCAAAGCTGACCTCATAACTCGCAGCGTTTACCAACGGGCCAGCCGATGCCAGCACAATCGCCGCCGTGAGCGGCTTCAGGCCTTCACGCCGAATGCTCATGCCGCCTCCCACTGCGCAACAGCCCTCTGGCCAATGCCGTGATACTGGCAAACAAGGCCGCAAACCAGGTCAAACCCATGGCGGGTACTGCCTTGGCCTCGCCGGATTCGAGCACAAACTGTTGGGCATTCACGGTGGCAAACACATACTCAGTCCGTGTTTCATCCAGGTACGTCGCGCCTGGTACATCGGGGTTGGGCAATTCATTAAACCGCCAGTCCACAAGCCTTAATGAAATTGCCTGGAAATCCCCGCCCTGCAACGTGCCCGAATGCGCAATCTCAAAGCGGCCGCCGGACTTTGCACCTTCGGCTTCATGCATGGCAATCGCAGCCTGGTTCTGGGCGTGATCCAGCGAGCGATAGACAGCCGGATTCATGGCGGTCAGGGAGACAGCGATGCCATCGACGGTGAGATTGGCAGGCACGGCGATGCCTGATCGTGTCGCCACCTGCGGCGCGCTATAGCCGGCAGGAAAGCCACCCCAATGGTGCATGCAGCCGTTATTGCCCGGCGCCAACGAGGATGGCCCCGGCGTGCCACAGAGATGGCCCGTGGCATCAAGCTTCGCGAAGCGGTGGTTATTCGACATCGGAGGGCAGTCAAATACCAGCACACCGTTGTTGTCATTGGCCCCGTCAACCACAGAACAAAATGCTGCCCCGCCCGCAAACTGGCTACGGTACTGAGGCATCGGCCGATAAATGCGCTCGTCAGCACGCAGCTCCCACTCGGGTGACCCCCAGCCAAACCAGCCCGCTGCGCGAATAGTGTATTCAAAATCGGTAACCGCACCGCTGCTGGCGTCGATCGCGATATCTGCAGTCGTCTCCCAGCCAACGCCGAAGCCCGCAATCCGCGGCAACTGATAGAGGGGTGTAGAAACTGAGGTGGGGACACCGGGTAGATTGATAAAGCGATCCATATTGTCAGCAAACCCAGCGAAGCTGACAACGTAGGTCGCCGATGATGCCACCGGACACTGGGTAGCGGCTGCGATCGCCGCTGCAAACGGCGCCAGTTGATGCCTAAGCGGTTTCATCCTGCCGCCCGCTTTGCCGCAATGTTGACCGGGCCAGGGCCAGTAAACTCACCAACATGCCCATCAGCCAGGCAGTACCGAAAGCCGGCACAGCCCTGGACTCTTCCGCGTCGAGCACATAGCCCTGCGATTCGACGCTCGAAAAATCAAAGGTCTGGATTGCGGTCGCCTCAGCCCAGGGCGCCTGCCCGGTATTGAAAAAAATGACCCAGTAGTCGTGCGTAAACTGCAGCCCCGTTACTTCGAAATCACCGCCAGACAATGTGCCATGATGCGAGAGCGTAAACGTCCCGCCGTGCCATACCCACTGGAATTCGGTCAGCCCGATGCCACGCTGGTTCTGGGCGTGATCGAGCGATCGGTAAAAGGTCGGGTTGCCGCCCGCAATCGAGAGCGGCAAGCCACCGATACTGAAATTCGCTGGCACCGCAGGACCCGCTGCGGCTGCCACTTCAGGGTTCAAAAAACCCTGTGGAAAACCACCCCAGGTAGCGCCGCAGCCATTCGCGCCCGGTGCCAGTGTTGATGGCCGGTCAGTGATGCACAGCGTGCCCGTGTGATTGGATCTGGCAAATCGCGCGGTACTTGCCACGGTCGGGCAGTGGTATTCCAGAATGCCATCAGCATCGTTCGCCGGGTTGGTCACACTGCAAAATACCGGCCCCGAGGTAAACTGCTCGAGAAACTCTTCTTCAGGTAAATAAACCAGTTCGTCGCTGTGAAGATGAGCCTGTGGACCACCCGAACCGAACCACCCGCCGCCCACTTTGGCGTATTGAAAATTCGTCACAGCGCCACTGACCGCATCGATCGACAGCTGCATCGTCGCAGGCCAGCCCGGCGCCTGGTAGTTACCCAAACGTGGGATCTGGTACAGCGGTGGCAGCGGTGCCGTCGGCGCGCCGGGCACATTGGTCAGTTGCACAATCGAGTCCAGCCAATACCCGGTAAAGCTGGCGTCATAGCTTGCCGCCACCGCCGGTGTCGAATGGCAATTCGCGGCGAGCACCGCAGCCGTCAGCGGCTGCAGCCTGGGATGCTTAGCGCGTGGCATCGTGGTGTAGCATAGTGGCGTCCCATTGGTCAGTCCTGCCCGGGATCATTGTTATCATCCTGCCGCCACGATAGCGCAGCACCGAAAGTCGATCAAGCGATCGATAAAAACGTCGGTATTTCAATCATGTAAATCAAACTGCGCAGAGCCAGGCGATCAGATAACAGCACGGCAATCGCTTGCCGTAGCACTGAACGCCTGCGAAAAAAGAGGATGGAGCGAGAAGCAGGACTAGGAGACGATGTCGTAACAGGGGCGATACTGGTCTGCGTTGATTTTCATCCGGCCCTGGTCGGCAAAACTCAGCAACAGCGCATCGATTGATTGCATAAGTGCAGGATCGCCCTTGATCTGGTAGTTGCCGTGCTGCGCAATTGCCTGCAAACCCTCGGCTTTGACGTTGCCGGCAACCAGCCCCGAGAACATGGCCCTGAGATTCACCGCAAGCTCAAACGCCGGCAACTGCGGGTGCAGCTCCAGCCCCGCCATGTTTTCGTGGCTGGGCTCAAACGGCTGCTGCAGCGCCTCGGGTACAGACAACGCCCAATTGAAGTAAAACGCATCCTTGTCCTGCAAGCGCTGGTCGCGCACGCGCGCCATGTTGCCGTTCATGGTTTTTGCCACCATCGCCGGGTCATCAATGATGATCTGGTACTTATTTTGCGCCGCAGGCCCCAGCGTCGCACCGACCAGCTCATCGATGGTTTTGAAGTAATCGGCCGACTGCGCCGGCGCGGTGAATACCAGCGGCACCTCGATACCCGCATTGCTCTCATGAAGGAGCAGGCCCAGCAGGTAAAAGATCTCTTCGGCCGTGCCCACGCCACCGGGGAAGACGATAAACCCGTGGCCCAGCCGCACAAAGGCCTCCAGGCGCTTTTCAATATCGGGCATGATCACCAGCTCATTGACGATCGGGTTGGGCGATTCGGCAGCGATGATGCCCGGCTCCGACACACCAATATAACGCCCGGTGCCGTAACGCTGCTTGCGATGCGCAATAGCGGCGCCCTTCATGGGCCCTTTCATGGCGCCCGGGCCACAGCCGGTGCAAATATCCAGGAACCGCAAACCCAGCTCATAGCCCACTTTCTTGGTGTACTCGTACTCGCTCGAGCCGATGGAGTGGCCGCCCCAGCACACGACAATGGACGGATCGCGGTTGGGCACCAGGGCCTCAGCGTGACGCAACACATTGAAGACGACGTCGGTAGTGCCCTGCTGGGTAGACAGGTCGTAGGTGTTATTGGAATAGAGCTCGCTGTGCACAAAGACGATATCGCGCAGCACCGCGAATAATTGCTCGCGAATACCGCGGATCATTTCACCGTCGACAAAGGCATGGGCAGGCGCATTGATGAGTTCGAGCTTGATGCCACGCTCGCGCTGGATCAGGCGAATGTCGAAGTCCTTAAAGGCCTCGAGCACCTTGTTGGTGTCGTCTTCGCTGCTGCCACTGTTGAGCACCGCTAGCGCACAGCGGCGGAAGATCTCGAAAAGGTCGGTTTTACCCGCATCAAACAGCTGGGCAATCTCGCGACGGGACAGCACGTCCATGCTGGCCTCGGGACTGACACTGGTATCGATGCGATCGTTGCTGGTGTTATTCATTCTGCATAGCTCCCATCACAGCGTAGCAGATCGTCAGGGCATCAGGTTTTCGGCATCGGCATTTTCTGGTACCGGCACGATCAGGTCTTCCTTGGAGATCTTCATCATCACCAGGATATTGGCGGCAACAAAAATCGACGAGTAGGTACCAATGATGACGCCGATGATCAACGCCGTCGCAAAGCCGTGAATGATCTCGCCCCCGAATATGAACAGCGACAGCAGCACCAGCAAGGTCGTCAACGAGGTCATCAAGGTACGGCCCAACATCTGGGTCAGCGACTGGTTGATGATCTCGGTGGCCGTACCACGGCGCACCAACCGGAAGTTCTCGCGGATCCGGTCCGAGACCACGATCGTGTCATTGAGCGAGTAACCGATAACCGCCAGCAGTGCAGCGAGCACCGTCAGGTCAAAGTCCAGCTGCAAGACCGAAAAGATGCCCAGCACAATCAGCACGTCGTGGATCAATGCGGCCACAGCCCCCACCGAGAACTTGAACTGGAAGCGAATCGCCACATAGAGCATAACGCTGACCAACGCGATCAAAAGCCCGAGGCCACCCTGCTCCCTGAGCTCCTCGCCCACCTGGGGCCCGACAAACTCAATGCGTCGCAGGTCGATAGTACCGCTATAGCCGTCCTTGAGCGCTGCCAGCACCTGGTCGCCCAGGTCCGAGGTATTGCTCTGGGGCAACCGGATCAATACATCGCGCTCGGAGCCAAAGTGCACAACCAGTGCATCCTCGAATCCGGCCCCCTCCAGCGTATCGCGAACCACGGCCACCGCAGCAGGCTGGTCGTAGTAAACCTCGATCAGCGTACCGCCAGTAAAATCCAGGCCAAGGTTCAGGCCCCGCGTGGCCAGCGAGCCTATCGAAAGCACCAGCAGCGCAAGCGACAGCACAACCGCCGCTTTGCTCAGGCCCATAAAATTGATGGTTTTGTCAGTTAGCATTATCTAGTCACCCAACAGACTGCGCGCAGCCCCGGTTTATATCAGTATCTTCTTGACCGAACGGCCACCGTAGACCAGGTTGACGATGGCCCGCGTACCCATGATGGCCGTAAACATCGAGGTCAGGATGCCGATCGACAGCGTGATCGCAAAGCCCTTGATGGGCCCGGTACCAATTGACCAGAGGATCACGGCCGCCAGCAACGTCGTGAGGTTGGCATCGAGAATGGTCACGAACGCGCGGTCATAACCGGTCTGGATCGCCAGGGGCGGACTGGCCCCGGCGCGCAACTCCTCGCGTATGCGCGAGAAGATCAACACGTTGGCATCGACGGCCATACCGACCGTCAGTACGATACCGGCAATACCCGGCAAGGTCAGCGTCGCACCCAGCATCGACATGACAGCGATGATGAGCACAAGGTTAAAGGCCAGCGCCAGGTTGGCCGCAAAGCCGAACACCTTGTAGATCACCAGCATCGCCACGACCACGGCTGCCAGGCCAATGATGACCGACTTCACGCCCAGGGCGATGTTCTCGGCACCCAGCGATGGACCGATGGTGCGCTCTTCAATAAAGGTCATGGGCGCTGCCAGCGCACCGGCGCGCAGTAACAGCGCCAGCTCCGCCGCTTCGGACGAACTGCCAATGCCGGTAATGCGGAACTGCGAACTCAGCGCCGACTGGATGGTTGCCAGGCTGATAATCCTGCGGTCGTCGTAGCGCTCGATGATGGGCACAGGCTGCCCGTCTTCACCGATTTCTTCACCGACCTGGCGCGCCTTGCGTTCAATAAAGATGACCGCCATGCGCTTCTTGATCGCATCCCGCGTTTTGCGGTTCATCTTCTTGCCACCGGTAGCATCGAGATCGATGTTGACCTGCGGCTGGGAATTTTCATCGATGCCTACCCGGGCACCAGAGACGCTCTGGCCGGTGATAATAATTTCGCGCTCGAGAAAGACTTCACGCCCTTCGTATTCATAGGCTTCCTTTTCATAGTTGCGCGCATCACGCTGGGCTTCGATACGGAACTCGAGGTTCGCGGTTTTCTCGATAATGCGTTTGGCGGTTGTTGTGTCCTGCACACCCGGTAGTTCGACCACAATCCGGCTGCGACCCTGGCGCTGCACCAGCGGCTCTGAGACACCCAGTTCGTTGACCCGGTTGCGAAGCGTAATCAGGTTCTGCTCGATTGCCTCGTCTTCAATCGTTGCGATCGCCGCCTCGCTGAGCGTCAGCTCGAGCAGGTACTCATCCCCCTGGCTGCGCGAACGGCGCTGCATCTCGGGCAGCTCCTTGAAAGCGATCGATGATGCAGCATCGCGCAGCTCGGCGGTTTTGAAACGGCCGACAATCAGGCCTTCTTCAATACGCACGATACCGCGCACATCGCCGGCCCGAAGTTCCGTTTTAAAATCCGACAGCATCGAAGCCATGCGCGTGGCCACCGCCTTGGGCGTGTCGACTTCCATCAGGAAGTGAACACCACCGCTGAGGTCAAGGCCCAACTTCATCGGGCTGGCACCAAGACTGGCGAGCCAGCCAGGCGTGGTATCAGCCAGGTTCAGGGCCACCACGTAATCGCCAACACCCAATTCAGATTCGATAAAGGCCTTGGCGGGCAGCTGTTCGGCACTATCAGCCAGCCGCACGAGAATGCGATTTTCTTCGCGCTCAACGGCCTTGGCAGTAATGCCGGCGGCAGCCAATGCCCTGCCTACCCGTCGCTCATCGGCCTCGGTCATCTCCAGCGACGAACTGGTGCCTGAAATCTGCACCGCCGGATCGGGCGGATAAATATTGGGCAGTGAATAGATGGCGCCGAGCGTGAGCGCAAAGAGCAGGATCAGGTATTTCCAGAACGGGTAGCGATTCATAGTCTATTTATGGTCGTCGTTATGCGTTGTCGTACGTACCAGGCAGATCCTGACGAGATGGAGGCATTGAGGCCAAATTCAACGCCTGTGAGAAGAACCGGCGCAAAAGCGCGGCATTATAGGGGCAACGCCTGCCCCATGCACGCCGGCCCCGGCTTAATACCGTTCAGTCAAACAGCGCGCGCGCCTGGTGGAACATCTGCATCCAGCCACCGTCCTCGCCCCACTCGGCTGGCGCCCAGGAGTGCTGAGCGGTACGGAATACCCGCTCGGGGTGCGGCATCATCAGCGTCACCCGGCCATCGAGTGAACACACCCCCGCCAGGCCCTGCGGCGAGCCATTGGGGTTGTCAGGGTAGCGCTCGCTCGGCTGCCCGCTGCTATCGACATAGCGCATCACGACCTGCTGTTCAGACTGCAGGTTCGCAAGCTGCGGGCCGGCGATTTCGGCCCTGCCCTCGCCGTGTGAGACGACGATCGGCAAGCGGCTACCCACCATGGAAGACAGCATCAACGAGCGGCTGGCAGGCACCTCAGCCATCACCAGCCTTGCCTCGAACTGCTCCGAGCGATTGCGCACAAAGCGCGGCCAGTCATCGCTACCGGGAATGAGCTCGCGCAGGTTTGAGAGCATCTGGCAGCCGTTGCAGACCCCCAGCGACAGGTTATCGCCACGCGCAAACCACTGGCTGAACTGCTCGCGCGCAACGGGGTTGAACAATATTGTCTTGGCCCAGCCCTCGCCGGCGCCAAGCACGTCGCCATAGGAGAAACCACCGCAGGCCACCAGCGCCTGGAAAGCATCAAGCGATACGCGCTGCTCGAGGATATCGCTCATGTGCACATCAATGCACTCAAAACCACTGCGGTCAAAGGCCGCTGCCATTTCATACTGGCTATTGACGCCCTGCTCTCGCAATATGGCAACGCGCGGGCGAGCGCCGCTATTCACGGCCGGCGCGCGTGACGCCGACAAGTCAAACGCGAGGCTGGCACTTAACTGCAGGTGCTCACCACGGGCAATCGCGTCGTACTCCTGCTGTGCGCAGTCCGCATTGTCGCGCTGCGCGGCCATGCGATAACTGGTTTCATGCCAGCGTGCATGCAGGCTGTGAATCCCGGCCTCAAAGTGGCATTGCGCTGGGTCGGCCTGTTCCGCGGTATAAACGCGCAGCTGCAGGTCATCGTTGGGTACCGCGACGATGCGGGCATCGATGCCGGCCGCCGCAAACCGCGTCAGTATGCTGTCGACATCATCGCGCCGCACCTGCAGCACTGCGCCCAGCTCTTCATTAAAGGCCCAGGCGAGCAGGTCTTGCGCTGCGCCGGCAAATACATCGATGCCACAGTTTCCGGCAAAGGCCATCTCGGCCAGGGCAACCAGGGCGCCGCCATCGGAACGATCGTGGTAAGCCAGCAGCTTGCGTTCGCGCAATAACGCGCCAAGCAGCTCCACGAAGTCACGCAGGCGCTGCGGATCGTCAACGTCAGGGGTTGCATCACCCACCTGGTTATACACCTGCGCAAGGCAGGAACCACCCAGCCGCATCGCGCCATTGGCCAGGTCGACGAGCAACAGCGCGCTGGGGCCAGCATCGGTTTTGATTTGCGGGTCCACCGACAGGCGCACGTCGGCCACTTTTGCCGCAGCGGTGACGATCAGCGACACGGGCGCGATCACTTCGTGACTGCCGGATTCATCCTGCCAGCGGGTGGCCATCGACATGGAGTCCTTGCCGACCGGTATCGCAATGCCCAGGGCCGGGCAGAGCTCCATACCCACCGCGTGCACCGCTTCATAGAGCCTGGCATCTTCACCGGGTGTGCCAGCCGAGGCCATCCAGTTGGCAGACAGCACGATGTCCTCGATGCTGGCCAGGCCCGACCCCGCAATGTTAGTAAGTGCTTCGCCCACAGCAACTCGTGCCGCTGCGGCCGAGTCGATAATCGCCAGCGGTGTTCGCTCGCCGACGGCCAGAGCCTCACCGCCAAAGCCGGTGAAACTGTTGAGCGTGATCGCCGCATCGGCAACAGGCACCTGCCAGGGGCCCACCATCTGGTCGCGATAGACCATGCCGCCCACAGTGCGATCACCAATGGTGATCAGGAAGCGTTTGCTGGCGATCGTGGGCAGGCACAGCAGGCGATCGAGCGCCGCCTGCAGGGTCACGCCGTCCAGGTCGACGGGGGCAAAGCTGACGGGCCGACGCTGCACATCGCGGTGCATCTTGGGAGGCTTGCCAAACAGCACCGACATCGGCAGGTCGACCGGCGCGTTATCAAAATGTTCATCGCGCAACACCAGCTGCTGATCGGCAACCGCATCACCGACGACGGCAAACGGTGCACGTTCACGCGCGCAGATCTGCTCGAACAGCGGCAACTGGTCGGCGGATACCGCCAGCACGTAGCGCTCCTGCGACTCATTGCACCAGATTTCCAGCGGCGACATGCCCGGATCATCATTGGGAATGGCACGCAGCGAGAACACTCCGCCTACCCCGCCGTCCTTGACCAGTTCGGGCAACGCATTCGACAGGCCACCGGCGCCAACATCGTGAATAAAGCGAATCGGGTTGGCATCGCCCAGCTGCCAGCAGCGGTCGATCACTTCCTGGCAGCGATGCTCCATTTCCGGGTTATCGCGCTGCACTGAGGCAAAGTCGAGCTCCGCATCGCTCTGGCCCGATGCCATTGACGAGGCAGCGCCGCCACCCAGGCCGATCAGCATGGCCGGGCCACCCAGCACCACCAGCCGCGCACCGACATCGATATCGCCTTTAAGTACGTGACCATCGCGCACATTGCCAATACCGCCAGCGATCATGATGGGCTTGTGATAACCCCGCACCCACTCGCCATCGGGGCTGGCGCAGCGCTGTTCATAGCTGCGGAAATACCCGTTGAGGTTGGGTCGACCAAATTCGTTGTTAAACGCTGCACCGCCCAACGGGCCGTCAATCATGATGTCGAAGGCCGACACAATGCGGCCGGGCTTGCCGGGCGACTGTTCCCAGGGCTGTTCAAAACCGGGCAGCTGCAAGTTGGAGACGCTAAAACCCGTCATGCCGGCCTTGGGTTTGGCGCCCAGCCCGGTGGCACCCTCGTCGCGAATCTCGCCACCGGATCCTGTCGCAGCACCCGCGAAGGGCGCAATGGCCGTGGGATGGTTATGGGTTTCGACCTTCAACAGGTAGTGAATCGGCTCTTCGCTGTAGCGGTAGGCGCGTTGGCCGTCGGCACCGTCGGGTTCGGGGAACCAGCGCTCACCGCGCAGGCCACTCATCACGGCTGCATTGTCTGAGTAGGCGCTGAGTACACCGCGCCCGTCGGTTTTGGCGTGTGTGTTCCTGATCATGGAAAACAGCGAGTGCGGCTGCTCGCTGCCATCGATCGTCCAGCTGGCATTGAATATCTTGTGTCGACAATGTTCCGAGTTCGCTTGCGCAAACATCATCAATTCGACATCGCTGGGATCGCGGCCCAGTTCGACAAATGCCGCAAACAGGTAATCGATTTCGTCATCGGCCAGGGCCAGCCCCAACTGGCTGTTGGCACGCTCCAGCGCCGCCCTGCCCGATTGCAATACGGGCACCGTCTCAAGCGCGGCGGGGCTTGCGGTATCGAACAGCGCCTGCAGCGCGGTATCGGTCTGGAAGACCTGCTCGACCATGCGATCGTGCAGCAGCGGTGTAATCACCTGCTGCCACTGTTGCCAGCTGCTCTCGTCCAGGCCCTCACCAGTAAACGCGTAACAGATGCCGCGCTCCAGTCGTTCTATGGACTGCAAACCACAGTTGCGCGCGATATCGGTGGCCTTGCTCGACCAGGGTGAGATGGTGCCGCTACGCGGCGCCACATAGAGCCTGGCGGTACCGGCCTCGGCAGCCGGGTGCTCGGGGCCATAGACCAGCAGCCGGGCGAGCACCGCGCGCTCGGCTTCAGCCAGCGATTGGGAAGATTTGAACACATGGACATAGTGGCTGTGCACCGCTTCAAGCGCGGGCAAGCCCTCGGGCCGCGCCGCGTTGAGACGTGACAACAGGCGGCCCGCAGCAAACGGCGACAGCGCCACCGGACCGTGCAGTGTTTCGATCGTAGACAGAGTGGTACCTCGAAGGCGATAACCGCGCGCCGCAGCGCCTGGGCAGCGGCCCTTCGCGCATCGGCCGCCGGCGGCCCGGTTTGGCTGCCGAGCGCAGTCTGCGGGCGCATTTTATGTCGAATCGCAGGTGCGATAAATACAGAAGCTCATGGCAATTCCGGTCAAAAGTCAGCAGACCCGGAATTGTGGAAAAGTACCATTCACCAAAGCTCGAATCACTGCGTAAAAACCCCACGTAATTCAACTGTCTACGGCGACCCTGGGCGGCTTAGCACAGGGGCTGGTGCGGTACAAGCTGTTGTGCCCGGACAGCAGGGTCTACCATGGCCGGCTAATAACGGTCAGCCCGGATTCGCTGCCCGGCGCCACTGCTCAGGAGCAACATGCTTAAACACCTCGGCGACAAGATCATCCGCAGGCCAGTGCGCAATGTGCACCGGCAGCAGGCTGCGCGCCTGTTTCTGCGCCTGAGCTGTGTTGCGGTGCTGGCAGTGGCCCTGCTCGAGGCAGGCCTCTATGCCGATCGCTGGCTCACCGGGCAACGCCTGGCCCAGGCAAATGGCCAGCCTGAAGACCACACACTGCGCGTCGTCACCCGCGTCAGCCCAACCACCTATTTCGAGGATGACCGCGGCCCCAACGGCTTTGAGTACGCGCTGCTCCAGCGCTTCGCCGACTATCTCGACCGCGATCTGGAAATCATCCCCAGCGACTCCCTTGCCGACCTGTTTCGCAGCCTGCAACGCAATGAAGTCGACCTGGCCTCCGCAGGCCTGACCGCTACCCCTGCGCGGGCCCGCGACTACGTCGTCACCCGCCCCTACCTGACGACCCAATCATATGTGGTCTACCGCGTGGGCAGCCAGCGCCCTCGAAAAATTGAAGACATGCTTGGCCAGGACCTGGTAGTGCTGGCCGACAGCAGCCACGCCAGTTGGCTGCAGGCACAGCGTCGGCATCACCCGGGTCTGCAATGGCGAGAACTTGCCAGCGCCGACTATATCGATGTGCTCACCCGTATCGAGGCCGGCGAGATCGACTACACGATTATCGATGCAGCAGAGTTTAGCTTGCACCAGGGGTTTTTCCCGCTGCTCAAGCGCGCCTACACCATCAAGGAAGAGAAACAGATCGCCTGGTTGCTACCCGGTAGCCACGAGAACACCGAGCTGCACTTCGAAGCCAATCGGTTTATCGACATGATTCGCGATGACGGCACGCTGGCGCGTCTTGAAGAGCGTTACTTCGGGCAGGCGGCGCATATCAACCAGGTCGCTGCCAACGAGTTTGCCAAGAGCATCAATCGCCAGCTACCCAAGTACATCGATACGATTCGCACGATTGCCGACGAGTTCGACATGGACTGGCGGCTGCTGGCCGCCATCAGCTACCAGGAGTCTCACTGGGATCCGCGGGCCAAATCGCCGACCGGGGTACGCGGCATGATGATGCTGACCTTACCCACTGCGCGCGAAGTGGGTGTCACCAACCGGCTGGATGCAGAACAAAGCCTGCGCGGCGGTGCACGCTACTACCAGCGCCTCAAGGCGCGACTGCCAGCCACGCTGGTTGAACCTGAGCGCACCTGGTTTGCACTGGCCGCCTATAACGTTGGCTACGGCCACCTGCTCGACGCACGGCGCCTCACCGAATCGCGCGGCGGTGACCCCGACAGCTGGTACGACGTCAAGCAGACGCTACCGCTGCTGACGCAGCCTAAATGGTATAAGCAAACGCGACACGGCTATGCCCGTGGCTACGAGCCCGTGCAGTACGTGCAGAACGTGCGCCACTATCACCACGTGCTGGTCTGGGAAGACCTCAGCCGCGATCGCCGCCTGGTCAGGAATGCACTGGCGCCGCTGGACGACGGCATGTCGCTGGCGCTGGGTGGCAGCGACACCAACGCGGCAGAACCAACACCGCTGGAACAGCTCGCCCGGGAAAACCGTGCGCTGGCCAGCGAAGAGCCATTGATCCCCGCGATTGCGCTGGCCGATAACGCCGCCGTCGAGGCCGCCCGCTAACGCCGCTCGGCGAAAAACGCCGCCATCAGTGCCGCTGCCTGTTCGCGCAGCACCCCGCCCCGCCAGCTGACCCTGTGGTTGAGAAAATGCTGGTCAAAAAAATTCAGCTGTGACATCACAGCGCCCGCCTTCGGCTCTGGCGTTGCAAACACCAGTTCATCGACGCGTGCATGCACCATCGCGCCAGCACACATTGCGCAGGGCTCAACCGTCACGTAGAGGCGGCTGCCACCCAGCCGGTAGTTGCCCGCCTGCCGGGCCGCCTCGCGCAAGACCAGCACTTCAGCGTGCGCGCTGGGGTCGCTGTCGACAATCATGCGGTTGTGCGAGGCTGCCAGCAGTGTGTCGGCATGCACCAACACAGCACCCACAGGCACCTCACCGAGATCACGCGCCAGCGCTGCCTGCTCCAGCGCCAGGCCCATCCATTTTTCATCGTCACTGTGCATCACAACTCCGCAACCAGGCTGGCAGTGGATAATCAAATTCAGCGCGGCCGGCAAAATCGCGCCGGCAGCGAGCAAACTGCTGCGCAATAAAGTCGCCACGCTCACGGTGCCCAAGCGACTGCGCTGGCTGCAGCGCTGTCGCGAATTGCTCGCTCATGGCCAGCAGATCCAGTTTGCACGCAAGCTGCGCCCGGTAAGCGCTCAAGGTCAGTGACCCGGGTAGCGCCTGGCAGTTGTCAACCGCAAGCACCGGTGCGGGCAAGCGGTAGTGATCGGCCAGCGCTGCGAGCACCTGCGCGACACCACGTTGCTTGCCGGCACCGCTGTGCCCGGCGATGTGAGGCGTTGCAATGGTTGCTCGCTGTACCAGTGCAAGCTCGATACGCGGCTCTGCTGGCCACACATCAAGCGCCAGCGCGCAGCGATCGCAAAGCGCATCGAGGGCGCCGGCAGCCAGGACTTCGGCCCTGCTGGTGTTGATGAACAGAGCCAGCGCATCACAACGGCGCAGTAGCGCGGTATCAACCAGCCCCTGCGTGGGATGCGCACCCGTGCGGGTCAACGGTACGTGCAAGCTGAGCACCTGGCAATCGGCCAGCGCATCAAGGCTATCGACCTGGCTGGCTCCTGCGTCGATAAGCGGGTCGTAGACCGAGGTCGCAATGCCCAGCTGCGCCAACAGCGCTGCCAGCCGGCCGCCCACCTGACCGGCACCCACGATCCCGATCCGGAAAGCGCTGTCGAGCAAGGCACTGTCATCGAACTGGCTGCAGAGCGCCGACATCACGTAATCGACCACAGCATTGGCATTACAACCGGGTGCATTTGCCAAGTGAATACCGGCGCGATCGAGCAGGCCGGTATCGATATGGTCAATACCGGCCGTCGCGGTGCCAACGAAGCCCAGTGACGATTGGCTCAACAATCGCTCATCGACGCGCAACGTCGATCGACACAGCAGCGCATTGGCTGCCGACAGTTGCTCGGCCGAAGGCTGCCCCTCGAACAGCTCCAGTTGGATGCCATCCCAGGACAGCGATGCCAGACCCGGCAATTCGCGATCGGCAAGCACAGCAAGCGGGCTATTCACACTGCACCCCGGTAAAGCTCACGCAACGCCTGGGCAAATGCGATGGCCCGCTCCGGCCAACCATTGGCCTGGTAGCGGGCAAACTGCCGCTCTACGCGCGCGGCGAAGCGCGCCTCGCGCTCTGCGTAGCACTCTTCACTGTCATGCTGGTCGAGACTTGGCTGGAAGGTGAATCCGGCGGCCTCACAGAACAGTCGCTCGATTGCCTGGGGTTTGCACTCTGCCTCTTCAAAGGCGTGCTGCTGCGCAGCACTGCGACCACTATCGATATACCAGTAACCAAAATCGGGCCGGCAGCGACGGGCCGGACCCGCGATGCACCAGTGCGCGACTTCATGCAAGGCGCTGGCAAAAAAATCTTCGCGGTAGAACAGCCGGTGGTCATCGTCGGCGCGCACAGCGGGCCGATAATAAGGTTCTGCCGCGCCGCCGCATAAACGGGTTCGGTAGCGCGCATAGAACAATTGCTCAAACAGCTGCTCAAGCTGTTGCGCACGGTGCCTGCCAATCGCGGTAGCTAACTGCACAGGTCGCACTCCAGGCCTGGCGCTGACACCCACAAGCGGGCCGGAAAAACTGTGCGCTGCATCACACTCCGCCCCTCAACGCTGGCGAGCCGCGGCGATAACGGCGCCTGTCGTGAAGCCTGTAACCCTAAGAAAAACATCAACTTGTCCGGTCGGCGGGGCTGAACCCGGTTGTACCTTTGTGAAAAACTCACGTGCGGTAAATAGCAGTGTCTATACTGGAATTATGGGCACGGATGACGTTGTACCCCAATGCACTGCCGCCGCTCATTGCACCAAGAATACCGCAAATACAGCGACCAGTGCGGCTTACCGACCAACCCTGTTTATCGGCGAGCCCAGTATAGGAGATCGAGCAGTATGCAGGCCAACTCCAACGCTCCCGGCGGCGACCAAAACGTTATCAATCTATTTACCGGCAAGTCGCTGGCCGATACTGCGGGCCAGGCGATCGTCAATGTCCTGCCGGAAACCACAGGCCTGCGCATGCTCTACGCCAGCCCCACGAATCCCGATCGGCTCGTTGCCATACCGCTGCTGTGCTGGGGTATGCGCGCCGACGGTGAAATTGTTGGCATGGTTCCGTGGATCAACGAAATCGTCGACTGCACGGTACTCGACGAGGCCATGGACGTCTGCTGGGAAGGTTACTACGACGAACTCAATGACGTCATCTTTTACGAGGCCCCTGAATCCATCGTCGCCCAGCTCACGGTCAAGGCACGCTTTGCCTTGCAGGACACAAGCTGTCGCGCACTGCCGCAGCTGGCGGTTGAAGGCGGCCAGTACGGCGTTGAGCAAGATGCGATAGTCAGCAGCTCAACCAACGTCTGCGAAGAAATTCCCGATCTGGTGGGCACCCACGCCCTGCTGCAGAATGATGATGAAAACTCGCTGACGCTGACGCCGGTTGTCAGCTGGATGCTCGGCAAGGACGGCGAGCTGCACGGCATGCTGGTCGATGAGGAATCGGTTGAAAAAACCCCGGTGCTACCCGGCGATGAGTGCCTGTACGCGGCCTGCAGCAATCCCAACTTTCGCTGTTACTTCCAGCGCGATATCGCTGAACAAATCCGCTTGCAAAACCCTGAGACAATGGCGGCCATCGAGCAGCTGCTATCGATCTAGCGCCAGCGACTAGGCTTGATCACTAACCGGAGCGCGATCGCTCCGGTTTTTTTTGCGGATCCAGAATCGATACACACCGTCACTGATATCGGCATGCAGCAGCGGATGGAGCAGGAATTCGCTAAACCGCCTCACATCGCGATCGGATGAAGGGTCGGTAGAGACCAGCTCAACGACCTCACCGGCCTGCATTTCGCGGAGCGCATTGTGCAGCATCATGACCGGCTCGGGGCAAATCAGGCCGGTGGCATCCACCAGGCGGTCGGCCTCGGGAGGAACCGCCATCACACCGGCTCCAGCTCACGCGCCTGATCGCGCGTTATCACATGACAGCTTTGCTCAGCGCTATTGAATACCAGCTGCACATCGCCCTTTTGCAACTGCCTGCGAGCCCGCTGCAGTCGCGCATCCAGCGTGAGCTCGTTGGCACCATAGTCGGTGCCATCGCGGGTAATATACTCTTCGAGTACGCCGCTAAGCGCCTCTTCACTCAGTGATTGCCAGGGAATCAATAACACCTGGTCGGTGGGTAGCTCATCCACAACAGGTCACTCACACTGCAACGGGTTTCATTTGCACCCGCGGTCGGCGCCGCAGGATATCACAACCGCCTGTACCGACAAGCTCACCAACAGCCTGCCCCGCTGGAAGCAGCGCGCACGACGCCCTATACTGGAAAGCCACGACACGCATCTGGATGGCGACATGCACAGCTCACTCCTCATCAGTTTTGTTGGCCCCGACCGGCCCGGCATGGTCGAGCAGCTTGCCGGCGCTATCAGTAGCGCACAGGGCAACTGGCTTGAAAGTTCGATGTCTTCGCTGGCCGGGCATTTCGCAGGGATTGTACGCGTCAGTCTGCCGCAATCGGAACGCGCCGCACTGGATAGCGCGCTGGAGGCGCTCGCGGACCAGCAGCTGCAGATCCAGGTTTACGCTGCCGACAGCCCTGCCGGTAGCCAGGATGCTGCCGGCGAGCCCATCCACGTCAGCATTGTTGGCATCGATCGGCCGGGCATCATTCACGAGGTGTCACAGGCTTTCGTCTGGGCGCAGCTCAACATCGCCCGGATGACCACAGAAATCAGTAGCGCACCGATGAGCGGTGAAAGCCTGTTCCACAGTGATATAGCGCTGCAGGCGACCGCCGAACTCGACCTCGATGAACTCGAGCGCAAACTCGATGCGATAGCGAGCACGCTGTCAGTAGAAATTGACCTGAGCGTCGATACCGCCTGAAATGCGCTAGTCCTTGTTGCTAAGCCGTTTCACCAGGTGGATCGCCAGCACCAGGACAAAGGCGGCCAGCGCAAAGCCCCCCACCAGCATCACGCTACCCAATAACAGTGCCAACACCATGTCGGCAGGCACTTCGAGCAGGTAAACCAGGCCCCAGAGTATCGCCAGCAGCGCAAGCGTGCCGATCAGCAGCGAACGATACTGCCGCCGGGTGCGGCGCGACGCATCAGCCATCGGCCAGCCACTGCGAGATGATGCCGGCGATGCTGGCCGCATGTTCGCGCTCCATGTGCATGTGGTGGCCTCCCGCGTGCTCACGCGCATCGATATGCGGGTTGCGCGCCACACGATCGCGCATTTCCTGCCATTGCGCAAAGCCTTTTTCTGCGAGCAGGAACAGTGTGGGCACCGCCAGTGCATCGATGAAGGAATCTTGTTGGTCCTGGTCGAGCTTGACTGCCGAGGCGCCAAAAATGCGCGGGTCATGTCGCCAGCGCACCGTGCCGTCGGGCTCGGTTCGGCTCGCGCGCTCGACCAGCGGCTGGCAGTCATCGGCAACCATGCCCAGTTTCTCGCAGCGTCTTTGCAGCGCCGTCGCAAAATCGGGAATGGGTGTTGCCGCCTTGCCATAGTTCGCGCGCTGGTCTTTCAGGTAACTGCCCAGCTGGCTGGCCGCCTCGCCAGGCTCCGCCGGCGCTACGATAATCCCGTCGAGCAAGACCAGTCGCTCCACGCGCTCGCCCATGGCCGCCGCCAGCAAGAACGAGCCAATCGCGCCGCGCGAGTGACCCAGCAGGGTAAATTCCTGCCAGCCGAGCTGGTCGGCGATGGCGATCACATCGAGGCAGTCATCCCAGATATTGTAGGAACCGTGCGCGCTGCGGTGCTGGCTATGGCCGTGCCCTGCCAGATCCAGCGCAATCACATGGCAGTTCTCAAGCTCAGGCGCAAGCCAGTGAAAACTCGCACAGTTATCCAGCCAACCATGTAAGGTGATGACACGGGTTGCTTGCCCTGCGCCATACTCACGCGCATGGATTGCCAGGTCGTTGACCAGAAATTCTCGCTCTACTGCTTCACTCATAATTTGGGTGCCGGGTCTTCAATAGTGCCACTGCGGCTGGGCAAGTTCATAACCCCCGCAACCGCCGTGCTCTGTCTGCAACAGCGCCACGCTGGCAGGCGCAAAGCCAAACTCACCGTAACTCCTGACCGCTTCGCCGGCAACCAGCCAACCTGCCAGCAGCGACACCAACGGCTGGTGACTCACCAGGATCGCAGGCTCGCTGTCTACTCCGGCAAGCCAGCGGCCCACATCCTGTACCCGCTGCTCTCCGAGCAACATGGGTTCAGCCTGCAGCGTGGGCTCAAAGGCACAGCGACTGGCGATAACCTCTGCCAGCAGCCGGGCGGTCTGGGTGGTTCGTACGAAGGGGCTGTGGAAAATCGTCAGCGCCGGCAACTGGCCGATCGCACTGGCAGCGAGGTAGCCGCCGGCCTGGCGCGCGGCCGTCAGGCCCTTCTCGGTCAGGCGGCGCTCGCGATCGCTGCGGGCTTCAGCTTCGGCATGGCCGTGGCGAACAATGGCAAGCAGTGTCATGGCCTGCCTAGAGCGTAAACTCAACGTCGTGCGTCTGCTCAGATAACATCAACGCTGACACGGCATCGGCAAGGCTGACCTGCTCGAACAGGATCTGGTGAAGGCCGTTGACCAACGGCATATAAACACCCTCCTGCTGTGCTTTATCGTACACCAGGCGCAGGGTATTCACGCCCTCTGCCACCTGGCCAAGCTCTTCGACGGCCTGCTGCAGGCTCTTGCCCTCACCGATCGCATAACCCACCTGGAAATTGCGCGACAGCGGGCTGGCGCAGGTCACGATGAGATCGCCCACGCCCGACAGGCCCAGGAACGTCATCGGGTTCGCGCCCATCGTCACGGCAAAGCGACTCATTTCGGCCAGCGCGCGGGTAATCAGCATCGACTTGGTGTTATCACCCAACTGCAGCGCAGTCGCAATGCCCGCGATGATGGCATAGATGTTTTTCAGCGCACCGCCCAGCTCCACGCCGAACAGGTCCTTGCTCGCGTAGATCCTGAAATAGCCGCTCTGGAGTACGGACTGCACCTCACTGACCAGGCCATCGTGCTCACAGGCAATCACACTGGCTGTCAATTGCCGGGCAACAATTTCCTTGGCCAGGTTCGGGCCGCTCAATACGCCGATCGGGTTATCGGGCATCGCCGAGTGCAGCACCTGGCTCATCAGCAGGAAACCCTCGGGCTCGATGCCCTTGGTGGTGCTGATGATGTAGGTACCCGGCCTCACATTGGCAGCCAGTTGGCCGGCCACTTCGCGGCAGGATTTACTGGGCACGGCGACGAAGACCATATCGGCATTGGCCACGGTCGCGGCCAGGTCGGTGCTGGCGGTTACCTTGTGGTCGAGTTCCAGGTCAGGCAGATAGTAGCTATTGCGATGGTGCTGGTTGATCTCCTGCGCACGTTCAGCGTTGCGCAACCACAACGTGGCACTGTGGCCATTGCCGGCAACCATATTGCAAATGGCGGTGCCAAAGCTGCCGCCGCCGAGCACGGCAATATGTCGGGAAGGTGCTGCCATAAGACTCATCGCCCGCTAATCGGAAAACCGGGCGCATTATACCCAGCACCCGGCCTCCTTTGCTGACCTGGCGCGACTACTGGCTGAGTTCAATCAGCAGCTTGTTGAGCCTGGCGACGAAACTGGCCGGATCATCCAGGCTATCCCCCGCCGCCAGCGCCGCCTGGTCAAACAACAGTCTGCCCAGCTCGGCAAAGCGCTGCTCATCGGGCTCTGCGTCGAGTTTCTGCACCAGCGGATGGTCGGGATTCAACTCCAGGATGGGTTTGCTCTCGGGGACATCCTGGCCAGCCGCCTCCATGATCCGGCGCATCTGGGCACCCATATCATGCTCGCCCACGACCAGACAGGCCGGTGACTCGGTGAGACGATGCGTGACCCGCACTGCTTCGACCTCCTGCTCGAGGACCGCCCTGACACGCTCAACCAGATCCTTGTGGGTTTCAGACAGCGCTTCCTGGGCCTGTTTGTCCTGTTCGTCGTCGAGTTCGCCCAGATCGAGTTCGCCACGCGCGACGTCCTGCAGCGGCTTGCCGTCAAACTCCATCATGTGGCTCATCAGCCAGTCATCGATACGATCGTGGAGCAGCAGCACTTCGATGCCCTTTTTGCGGAACACCTCGAGATAGGGGCTATTTTTTGCCGTGTTAAAGTTTTCTGCCGCAACGTAATAAATTTTGTCCTGCCCCTCTTTCATACGCGCAACGTAGTCTTCGAGCGACTGGTCGTTGGCTTCGCTATCGCTGTGCGTGGTTGAGAAGCGCAGGAGTTTCGCAATCTTCTCGCGATTGGCGAAGTCTTCGGCCGGCCCTTCTTTCAGGACGCTGCCGAACTCCGACCAGAACGCGTCGTACTGCTCGGGCGCATTGCCGGCCATTTTCTCGAGCATGTCGAGTGCCCGCTTGGTCAACGCTGCGCGCATGCTCTCGGTGGTGGCATCCTGCTGGAGGATTTCGCGCGAGACATTCAGCGGCAGGTCATTGGAATCGACGACACCCTTGATAAAACGCAGGTACAGCGGCAGGAACTGCTCCGCTTCGTCCATGATGAATGTGCGCTGTACGTAGAGCTTGAGGCCACGGTTGGCGTCGCGATTCCACAAATCAAAGGGCGCTTTGGCGGGGATGTAGAGCAAGCTGGTGTACTCCAGTTTGCCCTCGACCCGGTTGTGGCTCCATTTCAGCGGATCTTCCATGTCATGCGCTATGGACTTGTAAAACTCCTTATACTCATCGTCGCTGACCTCATTGCGCGGCCGGGTCCACAGGGCAGTCGCGCTATTGATAGCCTCAAATTCCGGCGCCGCATCGGCCGGTGTATCACCCTCTTCATCGCTGGCCGGTGCTGGCGGCTTCTCCATCATGACCGGTATCGCGAGATGGTCGGAGTACTTCTTGACGATACTGCGCAAGCGCCAGCTGCTGGCGAAATCCTTGCTATCTTCGCGCAGGTGCAGCACCACCGAGGTACCCCGTGTCGGCAGTTCGAGTGAGCCAATATCAAACTCCGCATCACCAGTCGATGACCAGTAAACACCGGCCGAGGCGGGCTCGCCCGCACGACGGGTCTGGACCTCAACGCGATCGGCGACAATAAACGCCGAGTAAAAGCCCACGCCAAACTGCCCGATCAACTGCGAGTCTTTCTGCTGGTCACCCGTCAGGTTCTGCAGGAACTCCGCAGTACCGGATTTTGCAATCGTCCCAAGGTTCGCTATTACCTCGTCGCGCGACATACCAATGCCATTGTCGCGAATGGTGACAGTGCCCGCTTCCTCATCAAATTCGACGGTGACAGCAAGCTCGGCATCCCCTTCGTACAGGGCATCGTTTTGCAGTGCTTCAAAGCGCAGCTTGTCGGCCGCATCAGAGGCATTGGAAATCAGCTCGCGCAGGAAGATCTCCTTGTTGCTGTACAGCGAGTGAATCATCAGCTGCAGCAGCTGGCGCGCCTCGGTCTGGAAGCCCAGGGTCTCGCGCGCGTTGACGGTGCTATGCTCGCTCGCGGCGGGTTCGCCAGCGGTCTGTGTCTCGTTGGATGGGGTTTCGCTCATGCGCTCCTCTCTAAGCAAAAATTGAACAAAGGTCGCCAGCTCGGGATGCGTCATCCCTCGACCGAGTATCCTGTCTCCAGGACTGGGCGCAATATGGCGCCGAAATCTCATATTTCAAGGGGCATCTGACAATGAGGCAGGCAATCGTCGGCGCTGACCGAGCCCACGGGTTAAAGCGAATCAGAGCGGCCGGGGCAACTCCGCCGGCACAGCCCCCCCCAGGGAATGCGCACTCACCCAGTCGATACCAAGCTGGATTTCCCGGCTAAAGCTCTTGAGCTGTCGCTCGCGGCGCTCGGCGCGCTTGGCCTGGTCATATGGCGCCGAGCTGCCTTTTGCATCACGGTTGAACTCCCGGTCGACTTGCGCCGCGATGACCTCGTCAGGCACATCAATATCGAAATAGCTCGCGCAGCGCGCCACAACTGCCCCCGGAGCCGCGTACAACGCCCCGTCCTGTAATGAACAAACGTCCAGGCTTTCATCTGCCAGGACGGCCTGGTACTTGTGCATCAGGCTCAGCCAGAGAAGTCCTGC
Organism: Pseudomonadales bacterium; assembly: GCA_965216795.1. Classification (GTDB taxonomy): domain Bacteria; phylum Pseudomonadota; class Gammaproteobacteria; order Pseudomonadales; family UBA7434; genus UBA7434. The sequence goes on from OZ244196.1 coordinate 628,046, forward strand.
CTTCTCGCCATCCTTGAGTCGCGCTGGAAGGCCCGGTTCAATGCCGGGATAGCCCTGCAAATCAACAATGGCACGTGGCATCATGTTGCGCATGAATTCCCTGCGATCCTCACGTCGCAGCATGGCGAGGATAAAGGACTCCAGGTCGGAATACAGCAAGATTGCACGCGATGCTGGGACAAGCCTCAACAGGTCTGGCGCGACGTTGACGCAGGCGTCAGATGGTTTGATCAATGGCTTCTCGCGCTCGCCAAAGGTCCTGCCCAGCAATTTTTGTACGACAGCCAGTGGGGCCGCTTCGGTGGCTGGCATACCTTCGACACCAAAACGACACGGCAAGCTGCGCTTAATCAGGCTGAGCTGGTGTAACAGGAATGGCTCACGCAACGCCAGCGACCTACCCTCAATGTCAAGGCAGCGCGACAATAGCGTAGACCCACAAAACGCAGTGTGGAAAATCAGGTTCAGTGGCCGAAGAGGCACCGTCTCAAGCAACTGCTCCAGCGACGACAGGGGGACCTTCAGCCCGCGGTCATCCCTGGTAATGGTCCGATGGTCGAGGAAACTGGACGCTTCATACGCACCGCGATCCATCGACCCAAACACAATATCACGCGTTTGGTACTCGACGCGCAAGGGGTACCAGGTGGCGTCTGCGACAAGATCGGCCGCGGATATTGTAGCGCTCAAGGGTGACCCGTGAAACCGTGCCCGCTACTGCGGATCGGCACCATGCGCAGCCAGATAGTGGGAGCTGACGTTGGGCAGGTTTTCGAGTCGGTCATTAATTTCGTACAGGCGCTCGTAGTTGGTCGCGCGAATGGTCCAGCGCCCGTCAACCTTGAGGTAGCGATCCCAGTAGATGGCGGTACCTGTGGTGAAGGCCTTGTGGTTCAGCATCCACATGTTGTCGGCCAGGTACCAGATGCCCGTGGCCTCGGTATCGCTGAGCAGCTGGATTTCGGGCATGTGGCCATTGTGATGCCCGATCGATTCCTTGTGAAAGGAGTGCTGGATACTGTTGATGTACTCATCGCGCCCGCTGAGCTTCCACTCATAGGTGCCGCCAATAAAATGCACATCGACATCGGGGTGAAAGATGGTTGCCAGCTCTGCGACGTTGCCCGTATCGATGCAACGGAAGTAACTGTGTTTGAGCTGTTTGATCGCCTCGATATCCATCAGGCGCTGGATATCCTTACGCAGTGACTCAGGGTCGGAGCCGGTCGTCTCCAGCGCAATGCCGGCCTCGATGCCCATGCCCGCCTTGTCCAATACCCGCCGTTCATTTGCCGCCATGCTGCACCTCGTAAGTAGCTGAATTCTCAAAGATTTTCTGTCTCGAGCGCTCAATACGCCCGCGACTGCCGAGCGCATTTTACATAATTTGATCGAATCGACCGCAAAAACCGGGATTACAAAAGATATATTGGCAGTCGCTGGCCCTGGCGCCGCATTGCCGCGCGGCCTGCAAAAACCTCGACCCGCGGGCAGGCACGATACCTGGTAGTTCTGCCTGCTCGCGCTGTCGACCTGCGCCACTCAACCCAGCGTGGCCACCAACCGCCGGCCCGGCGCGTGAATACGATGCTCCCCAAGCCAGATGCCCTGCCAGGTGCCCAGCAGTAGCTCCCCGCGCGCGTAGGGAATCGACACCGACGCGCCCAGCAACGACGCCTTGATATGGGCAGGCATGTCATCGGGCCCCTCGAGCGTGTGCTCAAAATAGGGCGCATCGTCGGGCACCTGTCGCAGGAAGAAACGCTCCATATCGCCGCGCACGGTCGGGTCAGCGTTTTCATTCAGCGTGAGTGATGCCGAGCTGTGCTGGATAAACAGGTGGCAGATGCCCTCCCCCAGCCCCTCGAGTGGCGGCAGGTGCCGGCAGACTTCGTCGGTAATCAGGTGAAAGCCGCGTGCACGCGGTGCCAGTTGAAACGCAAGCTGCAAAGCCTAGAGCCCCGCCATCTCGGCGCTGCGCTCCCAGAGCCTGTCCACCATGGCCGGGTCGGTGGCATGCGCGTCGAGCTTGCGCTGCTTGCAGTCGTAGTAATAGCCACCGTTATTGCCGCTGACGGACGGATCCGTCGCCAGGAACAGGCCCGTCTCGGCGCCCTTCAAGCCGCTGCGCGCAAAGGGGCGGATCAGCGTCATGATCACTTTGCCCAGGGGCGTATCGGTACCCAGGTTGGTACCCACAAAACCCGGGTGAAAACAATTCACGGCCCAGGACTTGCCCGGTGCACGCTGCTGCAGCCTTTCAGCAAGGCCAATCGTGAAGAGAATATTGCACAGTTTGGAGTTGCCGTAGGTCGGGAAGGTTTTAAACCCCTGCAGGTAATTGAGATCATCGATGTTCAGCGCCTTGACGAACTTGTGCGCACCCGAGGAGGTCGTCACAACCCGCGTCTCCCCCTCGCCCTCGACCAGCTTCTCGAACAAGAGGTTGGTCAGCAGGTAAGGCGCCAGGTGATTCACGCCAAACATCATTTCAAAACCGTCGACTGTTTCCCGGCGGCTGTTCATCGTCACACCGGCATTGTTGAACAGCAGGTCGAGCGACTTGCCGCTGTCCAGAAACGCCCCTGCCATGGCGCGCACATCCGCCAGGCTGGCCAGGTCGCCATATAACCAGTCGATGGTGGCATCGGGTGTCCGTTCGCGAATCAGCGCCTCGGTGGCCACGGCCTTGTCCTGGTTGCGCGCCACCAGGCTAAGCGAATAACCCTGCGCCGCCAGCTCAATCGCGGCGGCCTGGCCAATACCGCTGGTCGCACCGGTTAACAGGCAGACGGGTTGCTGGGACATGGAAGCTCCTCATTGGGTAAAAAACAGGGGAAAACCAGCGCAGAATGGTAATCAGCAGGCAAACTCCGGGTCAACGCCTTTCGACCATTGACCTGCCGCAGTACAGTCACTATAGTACGCGGCCTGCACAAATACGCGCTCGTAGCTCAGCTGGATAGAGTACCTGGCTACGAACCAGGCGGTCGGAGGTTCGAATCCTCCCGAGCGCGCCATAAACAAAAAAGCCCCTCGCTGAGGGGCTTTTTTGTTTATGCGCCCTTCGAGTGCTTCGAACCGATAGAGGTTCGAAAAAAAATCGCCACAACGATCAATCCTCCCTCAACTATCCCACCCTGCCGGTAAAGCGGCAGGTCAGATCATCCGCCGATTCAATTCACGACCAGCCCAAGGCTGCGCTCAGGACAACTTTCGCTTGGCAACCAGCACAATGATCGTCAAGCCCAACAACCCCAATACCCACCCAGGCAAGGGTACCGGCACCACAACCGGCGTATCCCCCTGCGCTTCGAACACAAAGTCCGTAATCGTGACCTCGTGCTCCTGCAGGTTGTCCGGCGGCCCATTCAACTGCCACAGATTGAAGTGCATACGCGTATGGTCAACCCTGGGCAGGTACGGCCCGGTATAGACCCAACTGTGAATCAGCGGTGAACTGGCCTCGGCATCGGCAGGCCCGGCCCAGGCGCGATACTCAACGCGGTCCGCCAGCCATCGGTAGGCTATCGTCGTCAACGTTTCATCGCCTGCGGTACTGATATCAAACAGGCTGGCCGCGCCAGCCGCCCACCAGGGCTGGACGATGAACTGCGCGTTTTCCCGGTTGGGGTCCTCCCAGCGCGAGATCTCGACGTCGAGCTCATTGTGCAGGTTCCAGGGGTTGCCGCCGTCGTAGCACCACGGGTAGGTCCAGTGAAAAAAACCAAACACAACGTTGTCGGCCCAGTTGTCCAGGCGACCCTTCAGCGTCAAGCGATAATCGCCGTAGCCCAGCACCTCGTCGCTCATGATTTCGCTGCTGTACCACACCGCACCCTGCCGGCGGATTTTCATGTGCAGCTGGTCCTGGGCATCGAGCCAGACCGTGCTGTTGGTGTCTGAAAACAGGCTCGGGCCGGGGCCGTAGTAACCCGGGCCCTTCACCCGCCAGTCGCGACCGGCAAACTGGATAACGCGACCGCCCGGGAAATCGTCAAACTGGAAATCCTCTTGCTGCACGCCGTTCACCCGGCGCAGGAAAACGTTGTCGACAACCGCTGTGCCCGTTTCCTGGGCCGGGCTCTGGAGCAGACCTATCAGCAAGTGCATGGACACGGTGCCGGCGGGCGCGCTGGTAGAGGTCACGGTAACAGGCTGTGACACACCGGTCGGCGAAGCCTGCGTCAGCACCGGGAAGCTGTCATAACTGATGAGCGCATCGGCGGCATCCCGCCACTCGATGTTGACGATCAGGGAAATGTTGGCGCCATTGAGGGCCGACCCGGCGCTGTGGCCCACGTCAGCGCGCACCTCCCAGCTGTCACCCGGGGCCGAGGTCTGTTTTTGCCAGACGGCCGACAACCCCCAGTCACCGCTGTTGGGGCCGCTGAGTGCGACGGCACGAAGACCGTGGGATGTGAGCGAGGTGCTGGCAGCGACGCTACCGAACTGGTTCCAGCCCGCCATCAGGTTGCCGGAGCCCACTTCGAAACTGGGGTTGGAGAGTTGTTGAAGCTCGCACTGGGCCTGTGCCTGGCCGGCGAGAACCAGCCAGGACAGGAGCAAGCCTGCTGCGGTGCCAGGCATTTTCATTATCACCGCCCTCGCCGCGCTGCGGCGGCCTGTGCGTATCAGCTCGCCAGCCTTGCCCTAGTCGAGATCGGGACGGGAGCCACGCAAGCCATAATACAGGATGTAGACATAGCAGAAAGCCGCCAGCAGGAAAGCCGGCTGGATGCCGTAGGTGTCCGCCAGGAAGCCCTGCAGCAGCGGCACCAGGGCCCCACCGACAATGGCGAGACACAAAATGCCGGAGCCCTGTGAGGTGTGCTGACCAAGACCCTTGATCGCCAGGCTGAAAATAGTCGGGAACATGATCGAGTTGAACAGGCCTACCAGCAGGATCGACCACATCGCCATATGGCCGCTGCTAAATACGGTGACCAGCACCAGCAGCGTTGCCATCGTCGCGTTAAATGCCAGCGCCTTGCCTGCCGGCACGCGCTGCATCGCCGCGGCGCCAATGAAGCGACCGACCATCGCGCCACCCCAGTAGAATGACACCAGCTTGGCTGCCTCTACCTCTTCAAGGCCGGCGATTGACTCCTCGGCAAAGAAGTTGACCAGGAAGCTGCCAATCGAAACCTCTGCGCCTACGTAGACGAATATGCCGATAGCACCCAGCACCAGGTGCGAATAGGCCCAGGCAGACTCACGCGAAGCCTCGCCCGGCGTCTCGGTGGCAATGTCCTCGTCGACTACTTTCGGCAGCCGCAGTACCGCCATAATCACGGCCAGCAGCACCAGCATGCCCGCCAGGCCCAGGTAAGGCATTTGCACGGTCTTGGCACCTTCAGCGGCGGCTTCGACGGCTCCGGCCGCCTCGCCCAGGATCAGGATACCGCCCAGCCAGGGGCCGATGGTTGTACCCAGTGAGTTAAAGGCCTGCGTCAGCGTCAGTCGCGAACTCGAGGTCTCGGGGCGACCCAGCACGGTGACATAGGGGTTCGCTGCGACCTGCAAAATCGTGATGCCCGAGGCCAGCACAAACAGCGCCGCCAGGAAATACGGGTACGACTGGTACTCGGCCGCAGGATAGAAACCCACACAGCCCACAGCGGCGATCAGCAAGCCGATCACGATGCCGGTCTGGTAACCTACGCGGCGCACCAGCACGCCCGCCGGGATAGACACGACAAAGTAGGCGAAGAAAAAACAGAACTGGATCATCATCGCTTCGGTGTAAGTCAGGTCGAAGGCTGACTTCAGGCGAGGGATCAGGATGTCATTGAGGCTGGTTATCAGGCCCCACATGAAGAACAGCGAAGTCAGTGATGACAACGCGAACATGTGGTTATCCTGGGAGTGCGGTGAGGCCGATGCTGTGGTGTTCATAATATGCCTTTATCAGTGAGGTTCTTGTAGGTGGCTGTGTTGATCAAGCGTCTACCCTGCGCGCCGGCTTACTCGGCGGCAGAGTAATCAAGCCCATAACCGTAGGGGTAGCGCGGCGCGTAGTCCGCATCACCCACGTTCAGTGGTGTCTGGTCGGCCTGCTCGGGCCATGAGAACGACAGTTTGCCGACAAAATCATGCTGCACAGAGCCATCGGCATTCGCCAGCAGCACATCGGCGACGCCCTGCCCTTCACTACCTGGCAGCCAGGCGGCGACAAAGGCATCAGCCGCTTCGATCGTGCGGTTCATCCACAGGGGCCGGCCCGACAGGAACACCGCAACCACCGGAATGTCCTGGGCCTTGAGCTTGTTGATGATCTCGAGGTTCTTGTCCTCGCCAGCAAATTTCACTTCTGTTTTGAGGTCGCCCTTCATCTCTGCATAGGGTGGCTCACCGAATATCACCAGGGCGACGTCGGGCCGGGTTTTAAACGCAGCCCCCTTGCCAAGCTCGGCGCTGCCGCCAGCCGCGTTAATCTGGTCGGCGAACCCCTGGTAAATCGTGGTCGCACCAGGGAAATCGTCATTGGTGATGTTGTCACCCTGCCAGGTGACCGTCCAACCGCCGCTTTGCATCGGCAGGCTGTCGGCCGACTCACCGGTAATAAACACCTTGCTGCCCGGATTGACGGGCAACACGCCGTTGTTTTCAAGCAGGACCAGCGATTCACGCACCGCCTGGCGGGCAACGGCACGGTGCTTGGGGTGACCTAGAATCTGCGCCAGCCGGGCGAACTTCTGCTCTGAGGGGCGGCCGTTCTCAAACAGGCCGGCGCGCAGTTTGACGCGCAGGATACGGCGCACGGCATCATCAAGCCGGGCCTCGGGAATCTGTCCCTTCTTGACCTGGCGCAGGGTGTTCTTGAAGAACGCCTCCCATTTCTCGGGCACCATGATCATGTCGACACCGGCGTTGATCGCCTGCGGGCAACTGGCATCGTTACAGCCAGGAATCTGGCCGTGACCGTTCCAGTCGCCAATGACATAGCCATCGAACCCCATCTGCTCCTTGAGCACATCAGTCAGCATGTATTTGCTGCCGTGGAGCTTCTCGCCGTTCCAGCTATTGAACGAGGCCATCACAGTTTGCGCACCTGCAGCAAGCGCAGTGAAGTAACCCTGGGCATGGATATCGCGCAGGGTTTTCTCATCGAGTGCCGTATCGCCCTGGTCGACACCATCGGTGGTGCCGCCGTCACCGACGAAGTGCTTGGCCGTCGAGATGACCTTGTCTGCTGCAAACAGGTTGTCGCCTTCCGGGTTACCCTGCAGGCCGACTATCATCGCCGCCGCGTACTCGGCAACCAGCTGCGGGTCTTCCGAATAGCTCTCGTAGGTACGGCCCCAACGGTCATCACGGGCTACTGCCACGGTCGGCGCGAAGGTCCAGCGAATGCCGGTCACGGCGACTTCTCGCGCTGTGACTTCGCCGATGGCCTTGATCAACATCGGGTTGCGCGCAGCACCCAGGCCTATGTTGTGCGGGAAGATCGTTGCGCCTTTGACGTTGTTGTGACCATGGACGGCGTCGATACCCCAGATGATGGGAATAGCGGCGCGCTTCTTGGGTCGCTTGACCGAGGCATCATGAAAGGCGTTGGCCGCTCGCACCCAGTCATCGACACTGTCGCTCTTACTACCGGGCCATGATCCGCCGCCGCTGAGCACCGAGCCAATGTTGTATTTCTCAACCTGGTGCGGCGAGATGCTTTTGATCTCGGCCTGGATAATCTGGCCGACTTTTTCTCTCAGGGTCATGTCGGCCATGATCTCGTCGATGCGCTGCTCGATCGCAGGGTCAACCTGGATCGCGCTCTCGATTTTCGGCCAGCTTACCGACTCGGCAATCGCGACGCTGCTGAGCAACCAGGTAACCAATACAAGAAGTCTTTTCATAGCCTGTTAACCAGTAATGTTGTAACCCATAAAGCAAAGCCACCGCACAGCGGTGGCTTCAATCCGTTCAGCGATCTTACAGCTGCCACCTCACCCGGGCACCGTAAGTGCGCGGCCGGGTATAAAAGCGTGTGTTATCAAACTGGCCGATCAGGATCGCCGCCGGGCGCACCTCATCGGTAATGTTGTTGACGAAGGTTTCGACCCTGAACTTGGAATCACCGATGTTCAGGCCGGCACCGAAGTCAAACGTCCAGTAGCCGTTCACCAGGTCGTCGAGGCGCCGGCGTGGATTGTCCGGCTGCTGGTAGTCAATGCCGTTGAAGATCGTCATGTGCTGCTCGTCGCGCCATGAAGCCGAGAGAATGTAATCCAGCGAACCGATTGGCATTTCGACCTGCTGCGACAGCGACAGGTTCAGCGAGTAGCGCGGTGAGCGCGGCAGGCGGTTGCCCGTAATGTCAACGGCCATGGCGCCTTCTGCGTCAACGTCTGCCTGGAAACGGCTATCGATGACCGGGTCGGCCGACTGGATCTCGGTCTCGAGCCACAGCGCACTCCACTTGAGGGTCAACTCATGCGCAAAGTAGAACGAGCCTTCGACCTGCGAACCGAAAATCTCGGTCTTTTCAGAGTTGAAGCAGAAGTTGACGCCCAGGGAGACGCGCTCGAAATCGGACAGCTCTGCAGTGGTGTCGCCCTGCAGGATCTGGCCAACACCCAGTACATTACAGAACACCTGGTCAGTGTAGTCCTGGTAAAACAGCGAACCATTCAGTGTGCCGGGGATGCCACCCACTTCAAATTCGTTTTTGCTACCCAGCTCATAGAAGGTGACCTTCTCGGTGCCGTAGGTATTGTCTCCGCCACCGACACCGTTTTCAAAACGCACGCCGACGGCATCTTCCGGATTGGGCGTCTGGATACCACGATCGTCAACAAGTACTGAGAAGGTGTCGTTGAAACCACCGGACTTGTGGCCGGTGGCAATCAGCAGGTACATCAGGTTCTCGTCAGTGACATCGTGCTCTACACGCACCCGCCAGTCGACGAAGTTATCATCAATCTCGCCCTGCTGCGGTGTCACCGACACCCGCGCTGCCGTACCCGCGATAAAGTCATAGAAACCATCCGCCGGACAGACCAGGTCATCAAACAGGCGGGTATCGATACAGGGTGTGGGCACGCCGTTGATAGTATTCTGCAGCGCCGTATGGAAGTTATCACGCGCGCCGGGCGTACCGATACCGTCGAGAATGAACTCAAAGTACTCGCGCTCAGAGACGTCGCCATCATTGTTGGTATCGGGGTTAAAGATTTCGCGGTCGCGAATGGCAAACTCGAAACCCTCGGTGCCGAAACGGAAACCCAGGCCGCTGGTGCTGGCGCCGGTGACAACGTTTTCACCACCTGCAGACACGCGGTACTGGGCGTTAACACCCTGGCGGTCCTTGTGATCATCGGTAAAGCGCAGACCAAAGGTGAAGCGGGTCTGGTCGGTGTAATTCCAGGTGACATCACCGTACAACGACAGCGACTCGGTGTCGGTATTGGGCTGGTTAAACTCGATGCCCTGGAAGAATGTCTGGCCATCGCCGGTTGCACCGAGGAAGGAGTACTGGTCTTCCAGGAAGTAAAACAGGCCGGCGGTGTAAAAGACTTCATTCTCCGGATCTGTGAAGAAGCGCATCTCAAAGATGTCGGAGACCGAATCGGTCACATCCTGGAAGCGCGAGTAGTCATCGATTGCTTCGAGTAGGCCCAGCGGCCCACCCAGATTGGCAACAGCGCCGGGGTAATCAGGCGACAGCGGCGTTGATGCCTGGTAATCGTAGAGCAAGTCGCGATGACCGTAGGTGAACTGCAGCGTGCCGATATCGAAGTCGTAATCAACCTGGAGTTTAAGACCCCAGTGCTTGGTGTCCTGGATCGGCGAAATCCCGCGCTGGTAGACATCGCGAGGATCTTCAATATCATCCGGATCGACATCATTGCCCAGCGGGTTGGCAAAGTTGGTGCCGGTGTAGCCGGTACCCTCTTCGGTCAGGTAGTCACCGGCTGCGAGAATGCGCAGTCGGTCAATCGGTTGCCACAGAAACGACAGTCGCGCCGCCGTGTTGTCTGCCGCCTCAGGCGCGCGAATCTCGAACGGGCCGACATCGTTGAAGTACGAATCATGATCCTGCTTGAGGTAGGCGAAACGCATCGCAAATTCATCGCCCAACGGTACGTTGGTCACGAACTGGAACACTTCCTGGCTGTAGTTGCCTTTTTCGAGCTCAACCAGCAGGTCCCAGCGATCAAGGCCAGGCTTCCAGGGAATGGCATTGATCGAACCGGCCATCGCGTTACGACCGCGCAGCGTACCCTGCGGCCCGACGTTGACCTCGACGCGCTCCAGGTCAAAGAAGGCGCCACCAATACCGCGTGGACGCGGGATATAGACGCCATCGATGTGCATGGCGGCAGCCGGGTCACCCAGCTCCGTGTTGTTCGGGCTACCGACACCGCGAATCCAGACTTCGACGTTGCCGCGCGCGTTACCGATCTCCAGACCCACGACGCTCTCAGAGAGGTCGGTTATATCCTGGATACCCTGCAACGCCAGCTCTTCACCGGTAAAGCTCACAGCGGTACCGCCCAGGTCCTGCAGGTTCACCTCACGACGCTCAGTCGTAACGATAACCTCCTGGATAGCCGGGCCATCGCCCTCTGCGAACGTTGGGGTCGCCGCCAGCGCAGAAAAGGCCAGGGAAAGCGCCAGTGCGCTGCGGGTCGTGGCGTACTTCATATTATTTTCCATTGTGTGATGCACCGTCAGGGCACGACCATCAGGTCATCAAAGTAATAGACTTCACCGTCGTGATCAAAGCCGGGGTTAAACACGATGACCACCTTCTCGAAAGTGTCGGTCAGGAACGCATCCGAGAAATCAAAGGTCAGCGTTTCCCAGGCACCACCCACCGTGGTCATCTGGACGTCTTCGTCAAACTGGAAGGCGTCATCGCGATCCTCAACCTTCATGACAACCGGCGTTCCCGCCTGCGGGGTCCAGACGCGCATCGAAATACGCTGGTTGCCCGCCGAAAACGGAATCGCATTCGGGAAACCCTCGGTTCCGCCCAGCACGATACCGTTGACCGATTGGGCAAAATCGTTGAGCGTCACCTGGCCCACGTTGCCGCTGTTGCCAGGATCACCCATCGGGCCGGTACCCACGGCTGCACGCGACTCACCAAACTCGGTCAGTGGGTAGAGCGTGTTTGGCTGGTCAAAGTCATAGCTGTTTGGCGGGTTGCTGAGATCGCCCGCCACACTGGTCGAGTCGCTCTGCACAACCTGGTCGATATAGGCGGTGAAGTCATCGCCACCATCACCGACGACGCCATTGTCGAGAATGATCGTCAAGGTACCGAAAGAGCCACTGCCCTCACCGGCAAAATCGATCGTAAACTCTTCCCATGCGTCGGCCACCGTCGTCGTGTAGATGCGGCCTGGGCCGACACCCGGACCGGACTCCAGCTTGAAGGTGATGGGCAGGCCAACACGAGGCGAGTAAGACTTCAATGTGAAAGCCTTGCCCGTGTTGTCGTCGGGCCCTTCAAACTCCACAGGCGTTGACAGCTGGATCGCGACGCCACCGAAGACCTCGTCGGGCCCACTGGTGCTGAACTTGCGCACCTGGCCTACCCGGCCATTGCCATTGACCGCGTCGGGGCCCGGGTTATCAACAATCGCCCAGGCGCCACCAGCAAACGGCTGGATCGGCAGGCAGAAACCCGGCAAGGTGTCGAAAATGAGCGGCATGGCCAGCGGCGTAGCGCTACCTGTGCTCAGCGGGTTAAAGGTGACGTTATCCCACTGTACGCGAACGTCCTGGCCAGCACCCCGTGGGCCGGGAACCAGTACGAACGGTGCTGCAATCGCGGCAGTATCCAGGCCCTGCTGGGCCAACGTCGAAATCGGACAGGTAAACGTTCGCCAATCGCCCGGGGCAGTCCCCACTGGCAGGTCACCCAATGGTTGCTCACCCGTGCTGCTGCCGACGGCATCCACCTTGAAAAGCAATTCAACGTCGTTCGGGTTGGAAACAACACGAATGTCAAAACGGAACTCACCGTTGGTCAGTGCCGCAATCGCTGGCACCGGATCGGTTGAGCCAATGAAGTTAACCGCGCCTACCGCTCCGGTGGTGCCGAAGTAGGATTCGACCACGCTACCGCGAGCCGGCTCGCCTGGCAGCGTAATTTCATCCCACATAACGTGGAACATCGTGCCATCGGTGTAATCGGGGTTCGGGAAACCGCCATTGGTCAGGCCAAAGCGTTGGTCAGTGTCATCACCGACGATGCCCCGATCCCACAGCGGCTCAACACCATCGATGTAGACCGGAATCTCATCGACAATACCGCAGACCTGGCCACCACAGGCAAACTGTATGTTATCCAGGCGCACATGTGCGTCAGAGAATTCAAAGCGAATCAGCTCAGTGACATCACCCACATCGACAACACCGATACCCGGTGAATTGAGAATATCATCGATAGGAATCGTGACCCGCTCCCACTGGTCTACCGGCAGGGTATTGAGTGGAATGATCACACCCTGGCGGGCGCCTGGCGATACCATTGAGACCCTCAGGTTGCCGTTAAGGTTACCCGAATCGCCTTCGACATAAATGTCAAACTTGAAATCACCCAGGCCAGGCTTGAAGCCACTGACGATGAAGGGATCGCCCAGCGCATCAATAACCGAGAAGCCCGGTACCGACGAAGCGCCGGCTGCCGCAGGTGCAAGGATATCGACATAGGTATCACCATCCACAGTCACTTCTGTGGCAACCAGGCCGTTGACCGTCAGGAAGTCGAGGTCGCGAATCTCGAGCAGTCGCTCGGGCCCCGGACCGTCGACATAAAGATCTTCAAGAATCGAAAACACATCCTGCGATTCCCACTCCAGTGGGCGGAACTGGTTGACGTAGTTTTCGCCCTCAGGCTCCTGGATGTTACGGCAGAAGTAACCACCGTCAGTCGGGTCTGAACACTGGTAGACGCGCACGTAATCCACATACATGACATCATCCATCGTCATCGAGGGTACTTCCCCAACAGAGTCAGGCAAGCTACCGCCAATCGCCGAGTTCAGGATAATGTGGAACAGGCCATCAAATGGCGCTGCTTCGCCACCGGGCTCAAAACCGTTGACCGCATCTTCAAAGTAGTTCCAGTAAGAGCGCGCTGGAATCGTCATGAAGTTCACGCCGTCTACAAAGAAGCGGATTTCACGCTCATCCCACTCGATGGCGTAAACAACGTAATCATTGTACGGCTGGAACGGCGGCGCACCGGCTGGCAGGAAGCTCTCGTCAAAGCGCTTGGCCAAAAAGGTATTGAACGGGAATGGACCGCCAAAGTGTGCCGCAGACGAAACAAAGGGGTCGATGCCAAAGCCCGGGTCACCGCGCGAGTAGGCTTCAACAACATCGATCTCGCCCTTGGCAGCCCAGTTGGGGCCGTATTGCGAGTTATCCGAGCCCAGCAGCCAGAACGCACTCCAGATCCCTTCGCTGGCGGGCATCATGATCCGCGCCTCAACGCGACCGAAGGTAAAATCGAACAGGCCCTGGGTGCGGATACGGGCCGAGGTCCAGTCGTAATCGGGGTCGTTGCCGAATGCAGGGTCAGGCGTATTGAAGTCTTCAGCAAGCGAGCGAATCTCGAGATTGCCCCCGGTTACCGTGATGTTGTCGGCCGTGTAGTACTGCAACTCGCCATTACCCCAGCCATCGACACCGTAAGCGATGCCGTCACCGAGCTGGACTTCCCACTTGCTCAGGTCCAGAGCGGCGCCATCGAACTCGTCACTCCATACCAGTTGCCATTCGGGCAGAGCTAACTCCTGCTCGGCACCGTCCGTATTGCCCTGCTGACAGGCCTGCAGGAACAGCAGCGCCGCGAAGAACAGCGACAGCCGTGTCCAGCCTGGCACTGAGCGAGTTGATAGTGATCGTCGAAATGATTTGATAGCCGCTTGCATGGGTACACCTCTATGGCTCCAGGTCGTCATGGCTGTGACTGCGCTGGAGTGCGGCAATTCAATCACGCCGCCTGATAGCTATTATGCTTTTACCGAATTCTCTTTACGTCCGGGGGCGCCATATCCGCCCCGGCGACATGACCGCTTTGGCCCAGTCCGCGCGGGCGCCTGACCCGCTTTGCCAGCAGCGCCGCCATTTTGCCTTGCAGGCGGGCTAAACAATTGAAATCACTGGCATTAAAACCCGCGCACTGTGCACCAAGGCCTGTGCCATTACAAATTTATTGCGATTAGCGGTCAACCTGCGCCGATAAGCGGGATGGACTTCGAATGCGGTTCAAAATGGCCGATTATGGCTTGTTATCGATGAAGTCCCGGATCACAGATTTGTAGTGGCGGCTGACTTTCAGGGTCTCGCCGCAGTCGAGGTGGAGCAGGTACTCACCCTTGGTGTGGTTCTGTATCTTGACGATTCGCTCGACATTGACCACCGTCGAGCGGTGTACGCGCTTGAACATTTCCTGGTCGAGTCGACCCAGCAGTTCATGCATCGTCGAGCGCACCACATGGGTATCGCCGCTGACATGCACGCACATGTAGTCTCCGGCCGCATCGATCCAGTCGATATCTGCCTCGCGAACGATGACCACCGAGTCACCATCCTTGATGGATAGCTTGCGCTCTTCTTTTTCTGCCGGCTTTTCATCATTGTCCGCCTGCTCCGCCTTGACCCGCACGCGGTCAGCGATTTTGCTCACGGCACTGTAGAGCTCGCGGCGTTTGTGGTCTTCCGTGTCGGCAAACAGATGCGCCAGCGCGCGACGCACCGCCCTGGCCAGGCGCTCTTCACTGATCGGCTTGAGCAGGTAATCGACGGCATTGGCATCGAAGGCGTCGATCGCAAACTCATCGTATGCGGTAACAAAAATGATCTCGGGCATGGTGTCGGCGGGCACGTTACGAATCACATCGAAGCCGGTCAGCCCGGGCATCTGGATATCGAGAAACATCAGGTCCGGTCGCAGTGTGTTGATAGCCTGGATCGCTTCACGCCCGTTTGCGCACTCTTCCACCACCTCGATTTCGCCGAACGCCTTGAGACTGGTCACAAGCAACTGGCGAGCCAGCGGTTCGTCGTCGACAACCACCGCCCGAAACGGTGCCGGGTCAATGTCGGGGCTACGCTTGCTGCTCATCATCGTACTCATCATTAGGATCAACGTCTTGCTGGGCCGAAACCTGCGCGGCCGCCCCGTCGAGCGGGATTTGTATGCTGACTTCGAGGCCTTTGCCGCAGTGATTACGCAGCACAACGCTAGCCTGATCACCATAAATACTGCCCAGGCGATCAACGATGTTCTGCATGCCCACACCTTCGAAACTGAACTCACCCACCCGGTGTTCGCCATCGGCCAACTGGGCGATGCCCGGGCCATCATCGCGCACACTCAACTCCAGGTGAGTGCCGGCGCGACGCGCAGATATCCAGATCGTGCCACCCTCTTCCTGGGCGTTGATGGAGTATTTGATCGAGTTTTCAACCAGTGGCTGCAGCAGCAGGCTGGGGACACTGCACTTACTGACCGACTCATCGATGTCATAGACGACCTTGAGCCGGTCGGCAAAACGAATGCGCTCGATACTCAGGTACAACTCCAGCGCCTCAATCTCGCCAGCCAGGTCGACCCAGCCGCGCTTGTCGTCTTTCAGCGCATAGCGCAGGAAAGCACTGAGCCGTTCAACCGTGTTGCGTGCCTGTTCGGGCTGTTCGGTCACGATCAGCGAATTCACGGCGTTCAGGGTATTAAACAGAAAGTGCGGATTCAGCTGGTAGCGCAGCATCTTGATGCGAGACTCTGCGGCGATTTTCTCGGCATTCAGGCGCTTGACCTTCTCGGCGCGTGAGCGCTCAACCAGTTTGACGCGACGGTCGCGCTCTTCACTGGCCAGCCTGTAATACTGCAAGCTGTAGTAGATTGCCGTCCAGCACAGGAAGATGAAAAACCCGCTGAAGTACCAGCCGCCAAAATCGGCCCAGACTTCGCTGCCCTCATTGGTCAGCCAGATAAACGAGCCCAGGCGCATCACCGACCAGACCACGGCAAACAGTGGCACAACGACCGCGATAATCGCAAAGATCACCCTTGCTGGACGCCGCCAGTTGGCGCGGTAAATCCAGTGCATGGGAATCGTCAGCAGCACGCCGAGTACAGCCTGCAACAGCGTGTGCGCGACATGCGTCCACTGCGCTGCCCCATACCAAAGCGTCAGGCTGAAAAAAGTGACCACCGTAAGGATCACCCAGAACATGCTTTGCATAAACCACATGGAAATCATCACAGGCTGCACCTGCGTGTGGTCTACATTGATTTTTTCTGCGCTCGCCGCCATGAATCTGGGGTCTTATCTAACCGTTGTAATAAAGCAGCAAGATAATACTGCATTGTGAGCCGAATCGCTGCAGTGGATCACTCGAGGAATACCCGGTCATCGCTTATACCGTCCCGTTAATCGATCCTGGCTTTGGTTGTTCAGAAAAAACGCTAGGATAGTGCATCAAATAAACGCATGTCTTTGAATCCCCTGAAAAAGATAGCGAAACAGGGAGCCGGGGAACTGGCCGCCCGCCCATTGATTCAAGTACCTGGAATGCCCACGCCCACGATGAGCGTTGCTAAACGACACACCAATATTCGAATTCGACTGCGCCGCGCTGCTATCGCGCTGTCACTGCTCGCCCTTGCCAGCTGCCAGCCGACCGGGCACTCACCGGCGGCCAAAGCACAGCTGATTGACGCCTCCTACGTGCGCGGCGACCTGGATGCGCTCGAATCGCCGGCTATCGCGGGCGCGCAAACCGTTGTCGATCGCAGCACCGATCCCAACGAAGGCGCCTTTGTGGAGCAAGTGCTGGCGCAGTTGAGCCTGGCCGAGAAAGTCGGCCAGATGGTACAGGCCGAGATCAAGCACGCCTCACCACAACAGGTTCGGGACTTTCACCTGGGCTCGGTGCTCAACGGCGGAGGCTCTCACCCCGAGGGCAACAAGCACGCCTCCATTGAAGACTGGCGTGCGCTGGCCCAGCGCTATGATAGCGCCTCGCGCGATCGCAGCGACAATCGCGCAGCAGTGCCACTGCTGTGGGGGACCGACGCGGTCCACGGCCACAACAATGTCTACATGGCCACTGTGTTCCCGCATAACATCGGCCTGGGCGCAACCCGCAATGAAGCACTGATCCGCGATATTTACAGCGCCACAGCGCTAAAAGTGCGCGCCACCGGCATCAAATGGGCGTTCGCACCGACCGTGGCTGTGGCTCGCGATGATCGCTGGGGCCGCACCTATGAAAGCTATTCTGAAGACCCCAGGCTGGTCGCAATGCTGGCCGACGATGCGGTGATTGGCCTGCAGGGCGATCAGCTGAGCGGCATGGCCGACAACCACCGCGTGATTGCGACCGCAAAGCACTTTATCGGTGATGGTGGCACGCTGAACGGCGTCGATCAGGGCAACACGGTGCTGAGCAAGGAACAACTGCTCGATATCCACGGCCGCAGCTTCCGCAGCGCGCTGGATGCAGGCGCCCAGACTGTTATGGCCTCGTTCAACAGCTGGAATGGCGAAAAACTGCATGGCCATCGCGATGCACTGCAAACCCTGCTCAAAGACGAGATGGGCTTTGACGGCTTCGTCATCGGCGACTGGAATGGCCACGCGCAGGTCGAAGGCTGCGCCAAGGACAGCTGCGCTGCGGCGATCCTTGCCGGGGTAGATATGTTGATGGTGCCCGAGCATTGGCAGGCGTTTATCGCCAATACGATTGCCCAGGTCGAATCCGGCGAAATCCCCATGGCACGCATTGATGATGCGGTGCGCCGCATTCTCACCGTCAAATACCGCGCTGGCCTGTTCGACGACGGCGGCGCCCTGTTCGCTGAATTTGATGAAGCCGATCGCACCCACAACCAGGCGCTGGCGCGCCAGGCCGTTCGCGAATCGCTGGTGCTACTGAAAAACAATGACCAGGCATTGCCGCTGGATCCCACAGCACGGCTGCTGGTAGTCGGCGATGCGGCAGACGATATCGCGCGCCAAAGTGGCGGCTGGACGCTGACCTGGCAGGGCGATGGCAACAGCAATGCGGACTTCCCGCTGGGTACGTCGATCCTCAAAGGGTTCAGGCAGGCTATCGAACCGGCCGGTGGCGAGGTGCTCTATCGCGGCGATGATGTCGACGCCGCTGAATTGGCAGAACTTGCTGCACAAGTCGATGCCACCGTGTTTGTTTTTGGTGAACACCCCTACGCCGAAGGCACGGGCGACCTTGAAACGCTGCTCCCGCCGATGGACAGCCAGCAGATCCACGCACTGAAAAAGCAGCTGAAGGCACAGGGCAAACCCATCGTCAGCGTGATGGTCACCGGCCGCCCACTCAGCGTAAACCACATGATCAATGCCAGCGATGCCTTCGTCGTCGCCTGGTTGCCGGGCACTGAGGGCGGCGGCATCGCCGACCTGCTGGTCGCAGGCAGTGACGGCCAGCCCCGCTTCGATTTCACCGGCAAGCTCCCCTTCTCATGGCCGCAATTTGCAGGTCACACCCAGCTGAACAACTACCCCGCGTATCAGCTGCAGCCGCAGTTCAGCGTGGGTTTTGGCCTGCACTACGGCGCCGGGATCGAGCTTGCGCAACTGCGCGAAGAAAGCCTGCTGGAAGCCAATGACGTCGAAGTGGCTGGCGAGCTGCCGATATTCTCCAAGGGCACCGTCTGGCCCTGGTCGATGTACGTAGGCGATGAGCAAAACTGGAATGTCAGCGTCAGGGGCAACAGCGGCGCCACAGTGAACAACGAGACGGTCGTCGTCACCGCCTCGGACAACGCCACCCAGGAGGATGCGCGTCGGGTCCGCTGGGCATCCGCGGCACTGGGACAGTTTTACTTCCAGTACGACCGGACACTGGATATCACCCCGCTGGCCAACGATGACGCGGTGCTGAGCTTTAACGTCAAGGTAGACACACCACCGGCGCAGCCGGTCGCCTTGCGCATGGACTGCAATTACCCCTGCTTCGGCCAGCTCGATATTACTGAACTGCTGACCAGCTTGCCGCTGCAGCGATGGCAAACGGTCGCCGTGGACCTGCAGTGCTTCGCCCAACAGGGCGCCAGGCTCAGCGAGATCAACACGCCCTTCCTGCTATCGACCAAGGGCGAGATGGAGCTGGAACTATCGGATATCGCGATCAAGCCGGCGGCCCATGCCCATCACCGGATTGATTGCTCGCAACAGGTCACCCAGTTGCATTGATCAGCGCTGATTGCCCGTCAGGCCAGCGACGAGCACCTGGTGAGGGCTTGATCAGGGTATTTTGACGGGTTATTTAGCGATGATTGCTAGAATGCCCCTTAGAAAAATAGCTATAAGCTATTGAAATATAAAAAGATAATAGTAACGTGACGCAGTTCATCCCATATTGTAACCCTCTGATCGCAAAGGCATAGATCTTACCAGGGCGTTTCTCTAAGATCGAAAATTGTGCGGACTGTGTGAAATGTGCGCTGAACCAAGGCACCGCGCGTGTCGTATCGGGGCACAGAGGCCAAGCATTAAAACGACAACCAGGTATCGGGCAGCTATAAAAAATAGCCCGCTAGCCGGGGAACAGGTTAAAACGTAAACACTTAGCAATCGCGCAGGCGGTAAAAACGCTGTAACGCCTGTAACAGCATAAACAACAAGACTTACATTACCGGAGACAGGTCAAATGTTACTCAAGAGCCTTAAGGTTTTTACTCCCATCGCCGCAGGTTTCGCACTGCTGGCTGGCAGCTCAGCGTTCGCAGCTGTACCAAGCACCTATTCGCAAGATTTTGAAGCCATGACGCCTAACGGCATGAACATGGATCTCGAAAACGACGGTTGGCGCGTTGGCGCAAACGTCTACGACGCAGCCGGCGGCAACTTCAAGTTTTTCTACGGCCTGTTCGTTGCGCCTAACGGCGGCCCGGGCTTCTCGTCGGTCGCAACGGGCGATGCCACCTCTGGCGGCGTTGGCGTGAACTACCTGAACATCTACAGCGACTACAACTGCTGTGGACTCGGCGGTGGCACACCAGAAGGCCACGGCAACGGCACTGACGAAGTCAACGCGCTGGTGCTGCAAGAGTTCACTATCGACGCTGCTGACATCGGCAAAACGGTGACCTTCACATTCGAAGCCAAGCGTCCTGACTTTGTCGATGACGGCTTCGGTGGCGACCTGAGCTCTGCTGTTGGCAACAACTGCACAAATAACTGTACTGCCAACGCGTTCATTAAGACACTTGACCCGCTGAATGGCTTTAACACCACCAACCTGCTCACTGAAGATATGACAACTATCTCGCAGAGCGCCTGGGGCAGCTACCAGCTCCAGCTGGCACTGACTGACCCACTGCTGTCAGGCCAGTTGCTGCAGTTCGGCTTCGAGAGCTTCTCGGGCAACTTCAGCAACACCGGCGTCTACTACGACAATATCTCTGTGATCGCCGATGGCGGCCCGGTTAGCGTTTTCGTACCGGTTCCTGCACTGGCCCTGTTCGGTCTTGCAGGCCTGTTGGCAGCAGCTGGCGTCTACGTACGTCGACTGCGTTAATTAAGCCGGCAGCGCCTTCGGGCGCTGCCGCAGGTATTTCGCAAGGCGGCTCCCCTGCTACCTTGCGTTATAACCCTGGTGTAACTGCAGTTGCACCTAAAACATAAAAGTAACGATCGTTAAATAAACCTGGAGAATAATTATGCAGTACAAATCTCTGATCAAAGCAGCCGCGGCTGCAGCATTGTTCGTTGCGTCATCGTCACAAGCACTGACTACTTACAGTGAAGACTTTAACGCCATGAACGCAGCAGACGGCGCAGCACTTGGTGCTGGCGGCGGCAACTGGAAAATCTTCGCTAACGTTTTCGACGGCGCAGGTAACTACAAGTTTGGTTACGGCGTATTCGATGCACCTAACGGCGGCCCTGGCTTCTCAGCGGTAGCATCAGGTGAAGGCGCTGGCGGACCTTCTGACCAGTACATCAACACCTACAGCGACTACAACTGTTGTGGCGCTGGCACTACCAACGAAGGCCACTTCAGCGGCCCTGGCGGTGATCGTGTAGAAGCGAACATCTTCCAGGAGCAGACTGTTGGTGCTGGTGATGCTGGCGTATGGCGCTTTGAGTTCGACGCCAAACTGCCTGGCGGTGCCCCACTGGGTGCTAACACCACTGCAGCAGCGTTCATCAAGATCCTTGATCCTGACTCAGGCTTTGCCACAACTGTTTTCCTGCAAAACGACAGCACTACGCTGACTGACGCTGCATGGGAAACTCGCTTCATCGACATCACTATCGATGGCAGCATGGCTGGCGACATCCTGCAATTCGGGTTCATCAACACTTCTGAGAACTTCGAAAACACAGGCGTCTACTACGATAACGTGAGCTTCGCAGCTATTCCTGTTCCTGCAGCCGTTTGGCTGTTCGGTTCAGCGATCGCTGGTCTGTTCGCGGCACGTCGTCGTCGCTAAGCAACCCGTTGCTGGAAAAAGGGCCGCGTTGAGCGGCCCTTTTTTTATGCGTACTTTTTTCGTTTCAGGTTCAGCAATGCTGCAATGGCAAGGAAGGCGCCAGGCCGGCTTTATCACCTGACGGGGCTAGATCACCTGACGGGGCTAGATCACCTGGCGGTACTAACGGTTTCCTGTGCGGGCATCACCCGCTTGCCGGCATCGCCCGCACTGAACCTGGCCGCACTGCTCGGTGGTGGCTCATCGCCAACCAGCACGGTAAGCTCCCAGTGTTGGCCCTGCACCGCATCGCCCAGGGCCTGGGCATGTTTGGCCGACAATACCAGCGTATGCTCGCCCTGAGGTAAGGGCGGCAGCGTGAAATCGACGTTAACCCACTGGCCCGCGACCACCGACTGCACCCACTGCTGCAGGGGAAGGCCGCCTTCGACGCCAGGCTGGTACAGCGCAAGCTCCAGCGAGCCGGCAGCAGCGACGTTTAGCACCACCGGAATATCCAGCGCAGCACCGGCTGCATGGCTCATCCGCTGCGGCGAGAGCAGCATCAGGCCAGGGCCGGGCTTCACCGCAGCGTGATGGCCGGCATGTACCTTGCCAGCATGCTGGCTCTCGAGTAGCTGGGCATCAGCCGCCGGCTCACAGCCAGCCGCCAGACCCAGCAGGGCCAATGCGACGGGGCTAATCGAGCGACAGTTCAAAACACACCTCCCCGTAGCCGCTGTCGGTATTCCTGAACTCGTAGAGCTCGACCAGGTATTGCCCGGCGAGCAAGTCGCCTACCCAGGTCTCCGCGTCGATATCAGCGCTCTGGGCGACCGCGACCAGCGCGCCGGCTCGCCACAGCACCATGTCGGGATCGCTGTTCACCACCCCCGATGTCCGCTGGGCTCGCAGCTGGTAGGTTCCTGCCGCCGGAATCGATAGCAGGGCAAACTGCCGGTTGCCGTGCTTGTTCTGCACACCGTAGATATCGGAGCTGCACATCATCGTGGCCACTTCACCCGGCTCGAGCGTGCGGTAGACCGGCAGCGTAAAGGCCAGGCCACCGTCATTGTCTTCGCTGCTGGCCTGCACATCGCTGACCCGCAGCTGTTGTGCGGTGGCCAGCGCATTGACATCAATTTGCAGTGCAGGCACCTCGGCATAGATATGCGCCAGGATCGCGTGAATACCCACCGCTTCGGCCTGGGTATTGATCTGGCCGCTGAGCAGTGCGCGATACAACTCAGCAGCACCGCTGAACGTCTCTCCTCCCTGCATGACTTCGACATCCATCAATTCATACAGCAGCTTCTGGATGGAATCCTCGCTGAACCAGCCCGGGGCGCTGGTAATGGGCGCATCAATAGTAAAGTTGAACTCAGCCGCCTGCATGGGGCCGCTGGTGTCGCGGTACGCGGGGCCCAGCACTCGACCGGCAACCGCACTGGATAGCCCTTCGGCAAACGCTACGCGCAGGTCCAGCCGCTGGGTAATGGTGTGGGAGCCACCGATCGAATCTTCGCGCGATAGCCGGTGGGCCAGGTAGTGCGCCCATTCATGCACGATAACGTGTGGGTCGTATTCATCGGTATCGACGTCCTCGCGGCCGAGCAGGTAGACATTGCCGCTGAAACGGTCATAGAACGACGTGCCGATATCGCCATCGGCAAGCGAACCCGAGCTCGTGGTATTGCTCTCACTCCAGCGAAATTCCATCGCTGGCAGCGCCGTGGGTACGGCAAAGGCGTCGATGACGTAGTCCAGCGTCGCCCAGGCCGCATCGAGTATCGCAAAAGGCGCTGCACTGCGCTCTGCACCATAGGAGGCGCCGGTCCAGCCGGAGGCGGCATGCAGGTCGCGCACTGATGCGACGGTGCCACTATCGAGCAGGGCACCTTGCAGGGCGTATACCGCATTGCCCATCGTGTTGTCGGTGACGGCGACATCCCAGCTCCAGCCATCGCGCTGCCCGAGGGTATGCGCCAGCACCTCAACCCGCACCGCGGTATTTGCCGGCGCGCTGAGCACGTAGTTGCCGTCGCCGTCAGTATCGGTCGAGGCCAGCGCCGCACCGGCATTGTCGAGCAGCTGCACCCTCGCCCCCCGCACCGGCCGCTGTTCGATCGCTGCGTAGTCCAGGCCCGCGGATCCCACCCGATGGGGAACCTGGTCGAAGGTCACCCTGCCACTAATAGTTGGCTGGCTGGCAGCAATGCTCTTGTTAAGCAGCACGTTGGCTTCGGCGCCGGGGTTGCCTGCGCGGTCGCTGATGCTGACCAGGAAGGTCACGGTTCCTGCATTGAGCGCAGACAGGTCCAACGGGCCCACCGACGTATTGGCCGCATCGACCGCCCCGGTGAAAGACAGCTCAAGACCCAGTGAATCGCGCACCGTGAGGAACCAGTCCCCACCGGTATCACCCGGGTCGGCAAGCGTGAAATTGAAAGAGAACGCCCCCTGGTTGGCAGCGTCGATGGTGCTTGCGGGCAGCGCCAGCAAAACGGCGGCCGGTCCCAGGGTGTCCTTGAGGGCATCGAGCACCGGCAAGCTGGTCGTGGCGCCGGCAACGTCGACGATCTGGGCCAGCAGCGTCAACGGGCCATCGGCAAGCTCACTGACATCGACGCCGTAGACAGGCGTCGCCAGGGCACCAACGCGCTGGCTACCCTGCACGCTGCCGCCTGCAGCATCCTGCACTTCCCAGTTGAACTGTGCGCCATCGGGGCTACCTGTGATACTCAGCGGCAAGCTGAATTGCTGGTCAGAGCTGACCTCATCGAAACCACTGATGACGATGTTAAAGCTGGTGCCGCCGCCACTGCCCCCGCCGCCTCCGCCACCGCAGGCGAGCAGGCCCCAGGCGATACCCAGCACCAGGCCCGTGGCCCGGATTGCCCTGTATTGCGCCATCGCTTACTGCATACCTGGCAAACAGATTCCCGTTAACGCTGGCTATTGAGCGGGGTCGCCAGACTCTCCCAGGAACTCGACTTCGATCGTGAGCGTGACTTCATCGCCAACGATAGGCACCGCGTAACCCAGGTCCCAGTCGCTGCGCGAAATGACGCCACTGGCTGAGAAACCCAGCTGTGGTTTCTTCAGTTGAAAATGTGAGCCGCCCTTGTTGAAGGTCACCGCGAGGCTGACCGGCTTGGTAATGCCCTTTACCGTCAGGTCACCATTGAGTGTATAAGTGCCATCGTCATTGGCAACCACAGAACTCGAGCGAAATCCGGCCTCGGGAAACTTTTCGACGTCAAAAAACTTGTCGCCGCGCAGGTGCATGTCAAACTCATCAACACCACTGTCGATCGACGCCGGGTCGATACTGACGGAAACCGTGCTCGCGGTAACATCGGCCTTGAGGTCGATGCTTGCATCGAGGCCCCTGAAATGTAAAACCGGCCGCGAATAGCCCTGGTGTGAATAGGACAGCGCGACGTAGGCATGGGTTTTTTCCAGTGTATAGGCACCAGGCTGCGCCTCGCTCAAATCATCAAATGCCTGGGCAGGAGCTGCCAGGATCACCAGCGATGCCAGTGCTGCACGGGACAGGCCTCGGACTGCTGAAAAAATGTGATTAAAAAGCGCTGCTGTGCTCAAAAACTGCGTCTGTTGCATGGGGCCTCCGCATCAGTGACTGGAAGTTGCGATCCACTTTATAGCCCGTAATGCGGCGCAATACAATGCGTTGGTGCTTACAGTACAGCCAACTGGCCTGCCGTGCGATCTGGCCAGCAATATTCCGCTGGCCTGCCCCTCGCAGCGACGATAAACTGGCACCCTGCTGCAGTCGCGCAACGCGTGGCCAGACCCGGATTCCCGCACTATGAGCAATGAAAGCGCCAGCCCCCCGGCTCGCCAGATGCTATCGATTGGCGACTACTCGCCAGCCTCCCTGGCAGGGCTCGTACTGCTCATTGGCGTGACGCTTTTGCTCCACTACCAGCCCGGCCTGGGCGAGACGCTGGGCTATCAGCGCAGCGGCTTCCACGGCGGGCAGTGGCCGGCACTGCTGACAGCCGCAGGCCACTCACTGGTGCACATCAACCTGCAACACGTCATCGTCAATCTCGCTGCGCTGCTGTGTATCTACCTGTTGTTCAGCGAGGCCTTCGGCTCCCTGTGGTGGTTGCTTGCACTATTCTCCAGCGCCGTCGTGTCAGCCTATGGCCTGTACTTCTATAGCCCGCAGACCGATTGGTGCATCGGTATGTCCGGCGCCCTGCACGGCCTGTTTATCTATGCGGTGCTGCGCGCCCGGGCCAGCTGGCTGTGGCTGGTCGCGATTGTCGGCAAGCTCGTCATTGAGCAGCAGCAGTGGTCGATGCTCGAACCCCTGGCCAGCACCAGCCAGCGCTTTATCGGTTACGACGTTGTTGTCGACGCACATCTGTGGGGCGCGGCCGGCGGCTTGCTGATCTACGCCATCATGCGCAGCGTGGCGATGTTGATGGTGTTGCGCGAAATAGCCAGCTCCCCGGACCGCCAGGAATAACAGCCAGGCACTTGACCCAGGCACTTCTCAAAGACCTTCTATCTCACAGACACTGCTAACAGGCACTACAGGATACAACCCTTGATCATCGTCTGCGCCAACCGCGCGCTTACTCTACGCATCGCTGCGCTTGCGCTGCTGCTGTTGTTATCACTCCCCTCCACGCTCCATGCGGCACAGCTCGTCGAAGAGATCCGCATCGAGGCGACGCGCAGCCCCACCTCGGCTGCCGAGGTTATCGCACCACTGACGGTCATCGGTGCGACTGCGACCCGAGCCAGGCCCCAACAGGGGCTTGATGAGAGCCTTGCCACCATCCCCGGCGTGTTCTTCCAGAATCGCTATAACTATGCGCAGGATCTGCGCATCGCCATCAGGGGTTTTGGCGCCAGGGCCAATTTTGGCATCCGGGGTATCAAGCTCATCGTCGATGGCATCCCGACGACACTGCCCGATGGCCAGGGCAGCGTCGACAGTCTCGACCTGGCCAGCATCGAGCGTATTGAGGTGATTCGGGGGACGTCATCCTCGCTTTACGGCAACGCTTCCGGCGGCATCATCCTGATTGAATCGGGCAGCGCTGCCGAACAGCCCTTCGTCGAGTCGCGGCTTGCCTACGGTGCCGATGGCTTTCGAAAATCCCAGTTAAAAGCCGGCGGTCGCAGTGGCGACCTGGACTACCTGGTCAGCCTCGTTGACCAGCACAGCGACGGCTACCGCGACCACAGCAGCGCACGCAATGCACTGGTGAATACCCGCCTGCAGTGGCGCATCGACCAGGACACCCGCCTGAACCTGGTGTTCAATCGCACGGATCAACCCGAAGCCGAGGACCCGGGAGGCGTCAACGCCCAGCAGTTGCGTGCAGATCGGCGCAGCGCCCGCGACCAGAATGTCGCACTCGATGCCGGCGAAGCGCTGGATCAATCGCGGCTGGGCCTGCGCTTGCGCAAACAGTTTGGCGATGACGAGCTGAGTATTAGCAACTACTACCTGTGGCGCAATTTTGACGGCAGGATTCCGCTGGCCAGCAACGGCGTGATCCAGTTCGAGCGCCAGGTGCGCGGCCTGACTGCCGGCTATCACCACCAACGCAATGACGGCGAGCTGCGCTTTACACTGGGCCTGGACTTTGCCGAGCAGGACGATGATCGGCAGCGCTTCGCCAATCTCGGCGGGACGCGGGGCAACCAGGTACTCGACCAGCATGAGACGGTGCGCAATGCCGGGGTCTACCTGCAAAGCCGATGGCAACCGGCGGCCCACTGGCAGCTGACCGCGGGTTTGCGCTACGACGAGGTCAAGTTCATCGTCGACGATCGACTGGGCGACAGCTCTGGCCGGCGAACCCTGAGCGAGCTCAGCCCCGAGCTGGGTGTCAGCTATACCCCGACGGATGACCAGCAGTTTTACCTGCGCGCGGCGACGGCATTTGAAACGCCGACGACCACAGAGCTGGCCGAATCCGGCAGCACCGGCTTGAATCCCGACCTGCAACCCCAGCTGGCCGAGAGTGTCGAACTGGGCTGGCGCGGTTCGCTGGGCGAGCATCTGCAAGCGACCGCCAACCTGTTCGATATCCGCATCGATGACGAAATCATTGGTGCCGAAGATGCGATGGGTGACAGCTTCTTCGTCAACGCTGGCGAGTCCTCGCGGCAGGGGCTGGAACTGTCGCTGGCCGCGCAACTTCACGAGACAGTGTCGTTGCAGGCCGCGTACAGCTGGTCCGATTTTGAGTTCGAGCAGTTTCGCGATGAGGATAACAATGACTTTGCCGGCAACCGCCTGCCGGGTGCGCCCCAACACCTCTCCAGCGTGCAGCTGGACTACCAGCAATCCGGCGGTGATGGCTGGTTCGCCAGTTTCGAGGCACGATATGTCGATCGCTTTGCGCTGGATAACGCCAACTCGGCGTTCTCCAAGCGCTACCTGCTGGCCGACGCGCGGGTGGCCTATCGCTGGCAATGGCAGCAGCTGGTGCTAGAACCCTTCGCGGGCATCAACAATGTGTTCGACCGCGACTACGTAGCCAACCACCGGCTCAATGCCTTCGGCGGGCGCTACTTTGAGGCCGGCCCCGGTCGCAGCTTTTACGGCGGGCTGACCGCGCGACTGGACGCCCGGCCCTAGCGCCAGCAACGCCCTTCACCGACGCGTATACACCACTCAAGGCATGTCCTCACTCGAGCGAATACAAAACGCCCCCATCCCGGATAAAGCCGGGCAATCCTGCAGCTGGTACTCAGCGCCGACTGCAGCAGCGGCGCTGGCCCTGTTTAACGCGCTCGTGCAACGCCGCAAGCGTGAGGGAATGGCCAGCGCGCTGGTCATCGTAGACAGCCCGACTGAACTCGAGCAATGGCAGGCACTGCTGGCGCTGTACAGCGCAGGCGAAGATAACTTTGCGATCAACCTGTTTTCCGATTACGAAGTGCTGCCCTACGATCACTTCTCGCCCCACCCCGACCTGTGTTCCAACCGACTGCGTACGCTGTATGAGATACAGCGCCAGGACTTTGGCGTTTGCATAACCACGGCCGCAACGCTGGCCATGCGCCTGCTGCCCAGGGAATACCTCAACCGCAACAGCCTGCTGCTGCGCGCTGGCCAGACGCTCGACCTGGACGAACTGCGAGGCACGCTGCTGCAGGCCGGCTATCAGCACCGGGACACCGTTTTCGAGCACGGCGAGTTTACGGTGCGCGGCGCAATTCTCGACCTGTTCCCGATGGGCTCGGCCCTGCCATTGCGTATCGAGCTGTTTGACGATGAAGTTGAAAGCCTGCGCAGCTTCGACCCCGAGACGCAGCGCTCGCTGGAAAAGCTGGAGGAAATTACCATCCTGCCCGGCAGTGAAGTCGCGATGGATGAGGACGCGGTCAATTGCTTCCGCGACCAGTGGCACCAGGAGTTCGACCAGGACCCGTTTATCTGCCCGGTCTACCAGGATACCTTGAACGGTATTCCCAGCCCGGGTATCGAAGCCTACCTGCCGATGTTCTATCACAGCACTGAAACGCTGTTCGACTACCTGCCCGAGTCGACGCTGCTGGTCAGCAGCCACACGATTAACGAGGCCATCGAAGAATTTCATCGCGAAGTGCAAGAGCGCTTTGAACAGCAGTCGATAGACCCTACCCGCCCGCTGCTCAAACCTGCCCGGCTCTATCTCAGTCGCGAGGACTTCGGCCAGCGGCTTGGCCACTACCCGAGGATCGAGTGGCGGGCCGACGAAGGAGACGGCGAAAACCCTGAACGCGGCATCTTCGCGATTGGCTGTAGTCCCAATCCGCCGGTGACGGTAGAAGAGCACAGCACCCGGCCCTTTGCCGCGCTTGAGGCCCTGGTCCATGATGAGCAGGCGAGCACCCATGCCCTGCTCTGTGTCGAGTCTGCCGGACGCCGCGAAATCCTGGTCGAAAAACTGGGCGAACAGGGTATTCACGCCGAGCCCGTGCTGGACTGGAACGCGTTTCTCGAACACTGCAGCGGCGGCGATCGCCTCGTCGCGGTCACCGTTGCGCCCATCCAGCGCGGTGCCTGCCTGGCTGCGCTTGGCGTTCACCTGGTCGCCGAGGCCGAGATCTATGGCGGTCACCGCCGCAATAGCTCCCGGCGCAGCAGTGCGACGCGCGCTGTGCCGATGGAGCACAGCATACAGAGCCTCGTGGAGCTACGAACAGGCGCCGCAATCGTCCATATCGATCACGGCGTTGGTCGCTATCTGGGCCTGGAGCATATGCCGATAGACGCCGGCGATGGCAGCATTGTCGATGCCGAATTCCTGAGCCTGGAATATGCCGGTGGCGACCGGCTCTATGTGCCGGTCACGTCGCTGCACCTGATCAGTCGCTATATGGGTGGCGAGGACAGCGCCGCGCCGCTGAGCCGGCTGGGCAATGACAATTGGCAGAAAGCCAAGCGCAAGGCAGTGGGCAATGTCCGCGACGTCGCCGCGGAGCTGCTCGACCTGTATGCTCGGCGAAAGTCCAAGGCCGGCTTTGGCTTTGACATCCCCCAGCCTGAGTACGCGCAGTTTTGCGCGCGATTCCCCTTCGAGGAAACCGAGGATCAGCAGCAGGCGATTGAAGCCGTTTGCGCCGATATGCAGGCGCCCGTGGCAATGGATCGGCTGGTCTGTGGCGACGTTGGTTTTGGCAAGACAGAAGTCGCGATGCGCGCCGCATTTATCGCAGCGGCAAACAGCCGCCAGACCATGTTGCTCGTCCCCACGACCCTGCTGGCCCAACAGCATTTCAATAGCTTCCAGGAGCGCTTCGCCGATATGGCCGTGCGCATCGACACGCTGTCGCGATTCCGGACGCCTGCAGAACAGGCGCGCGTTATCGACAGTTTTGCCAACGGCGAACTGGACATCCTGGTCGGCACCCACAAACTGATCCAGCGCGATATCCGCCACGCGGCGCTGGGCCTGGTGATCGTCGACGAAGAGCACCGCTTCGGTGTGCGCCAGAAGGAACAGCTGAAACAGCTGTGCGCCAATGTCGACCTGCTGACGCTGACGGCGACACCCATTCCACGCACGCTCAATATGGCCATGGCCGGACTGCGCGACCTGTCCATTATCGCGACCCCGCCGGCGCGCAGGCTTTCGGTCAAGACCTTCGTACATGAGAGCCAGAGCAGCATTGTCAAAGAGGCAGTGCTGCGCGAGCTGTTGCGCGGCGGCCAGGTGTTTTACCTGCACAATGACGTCGACTCGATTGACCGCGCTGCAGCGGAGCTGGCCGATCTCGTGCCGGAGGCAAAAATTGCGATTGGTCACGGGCAGATGCCAGAGCGCCAGCTCGAACGGGTCATGACCGATTTTTACCACAAGCGCTATAACGTGCTGGTATGCACGACGATCATTGAGACGGGCATCGACATCCCCAACGCCAATACCATCATTATTGACCGCGCCGATCGCTTTGGCCTGGCGCAGCTGCACCAGTTGCGCGGCCGCGTGGGTCGATCGCATCACCAGGCTTACGCCTACCTGCTCATTCGCAATCGACGCGCCCTGACCAACGATGCCAGCAAACGCCTCGAGGCGATTGAGCAGGCCCAGGACCTGGGCTCCGGATTTATGCTCGCCACCCACGACCTTGAAATTCGTGGTGCCGGTGAGCTGCTGGGTGCCGACCAGAGCGGCCAGGTCCAGAACATTGGCTTTACGCTGTATCTCGACATGCTCGAACGCGCGGTTGCTGCGCTAAAAGCGGGTGAGGAACCGGATCTCGACAGCCCGCTCAGTGTCATGGGCGAAATCAACCTGCACCTGCCCGCGCTGATCCCCGAAGACTACCTGCCCGATACCCATAACCGGCTGATGCTTTATAAACGCATCGCCAATGCCGATTCAATCGAGCAGCTGCGCGACCTGCAGGTCGAAATGATCGATCGCTTCGGCCTGCTCACTGATGAAATCAGGAACCTGTTTGCCCTTATGCCCATCAAGTTTGATTGCATTGCCCTGGGTATTGAGAAAATCGACGCAGGCCCGGAGGGCGGCTATATCGAATTTTCCGGCAAAACTGCGATCGATCCACTGACGATAGTGACGCTGGTGCAGTCAGACCCTGACACCTACCGAATGAGCGGCGCAACCAGGCTGCGTTTCAGTGCCGCACTGGATGAGACGGCGCAGCGCATCAGCTGGGTAGGCGCCCTGGTCAAATCACTCGCTCCTCCGGCTCGACAGTAGCCAGAGCGCAAGCTATGCTCACCGCCATGCCAAACCCTGCGCCTTTCACATCACTCACCGCCCCGGTCGTCAGCGGCACTCTCGCCTGCTGGTTACTGGCCGCACTGCTGGCCCTGCCGGCGGCCCCGGCCAGCGCCGGCCAGCCGGCCTCAGTCGACAGCCTGGAACAGCTACTCTATGCCCAGCAGTCGACCGACCTGGCGCGCGAGCAGATCTACCAGGTTGAATTACTGGTCTTTGCGCAGGGAAATTTCGACGGCACCGGACAGCGCAGCCGCGCGGGCGGCGAACTGTTTGCCGACAGCGCTGCGCAACTGGACTACCAGCAGCCGATGCAAATGCTCTATAGCCCGGCCCAGCTGGATCAGCTCAGGCCCCTGTTCCAGCAGCGGCAGGCGATCCTTTCCGGTTTCCAAACGGCCCAGCCTGGCGATGCACCCAGCACCCCGACTACGGGCGCCGAAGCACTGGCCACCGCGGTCGACAGTGCCGAAGCGGCAGCGCTCGAAAACGATACCGAGCTGCCCCCGCCGCCACTGCCACAGCTGATGGTTGCGAATGCGCCAGCCGCGAGCCTGGCCGAGCACGCCCGCCAGCTGCGGCGCGCCGGTGGCTACCGTATATTGTTCCAGGGCAGCTGGCACCAGCACCTGGAATCACGCAAGCGAGCGCCCTGGGTGCCACTCAGTGGCGGCCGCCAGTACGGTAATCATCATGAACTTGAAGGCAGCATAAAGCTGAGCCGCGATCGCTATCTGCATATTACAACCGACCTCTGGCGCAGCAATTTTGCCGGCTCCTCGATGCCATCGCCAGCGCCCGTGAACGGCAGCGCCCTGCTCTCGCTGCGCGATACAGCCAGTAACGCCGAGCCGCCGCTGGCCCTGCCTCCGGCGCCCGCGCCTTCGCTCGCGCTGCTGGGGATGATTGAAGGCTGGTACCAGAAGAGCTACCAGCGCCTTGCCGGCGAAATGCCCAGTGACAGTGAGGAAAACCCGGAAGTGAGCAACGGCGCCTACCCGACAAACAGCAGTGCAAGCCGTGCAACCGAGGTCGCGGCGGCCGCTCGCTTACAACAGTATCGGCGGATGCGCAGCGGCGAGATACATTACCTCGACCACCCGCTGCTTGGCGTCATCATCAAGCTGACACCCTGGGACGCAGGGTAACCTGTCGGCCGCGACGCTAGCCCGATGCCAACAGCGCGGCGAGCAGCTTGCGCACCTGGACCTGCGCAGCGTTCATCGTGGCCTCGATCTCGGCCATCTCGGGCATAGACGGCTGTACGCCAGCCGCATAGTTCACGACCACGCAAAGCGATGCATAGCGCATCCCCCGCTCGGCCGCCAACGCCGCCTCGGGCATCACCGTCATGCCTACCATGTCGCAGCCATCGCGCGAAAGCCGCCGCACTTCAGCGGCGGTTTCAAAGCGCGGCCCCTGGGTGCAGGCATAGGTTCCCGCCACCTGCAGCGGCACCTCACAGCGACTGGCTAGCGCTACCAGCTGCTGCTGCAATGCCGTTGAAAAAGGCTCACTGAAATCGACGTGATCGCCAAACGTGCTCAAGCGGTCGTGAAAACTGTGCTCGCGCCCGTAGGTGTAGTCAATCAACTGCAGGGGCATAAAGAGCTCACCCGGCGCAAAGCGCTCCGAGCAGCCACCCACCGCATTCACACTGAAGATATCGCGGACTCCCGCATCGTAAAGCGCCTGGATATTGGCGCGGTAATTGATGCGGTGCGGGGGAATACTGTGATCGCGACCGTGACGCGCCAGGAACACGGCCTGTTCGCCGGCAAATTGCAGCGCCGACGATGGCACCCCATACGCCGTATCGACCGCCCTTGCAGTGGTCGTAACGCCATCGAGCTGGTAAAGCCCGGTACCACCAATAATGCCGAGCAACTCAGGCCACTCCACCCAGAGCGTAGCGCGTTACGCGCTGGCTAGGCATCATCGGTCGCGCCCGCAGCATGCACCTCGACCACCCGGGTCGGAAAGGCTATCTGCGCATCGTGTCGCGCGACAATATCGAGAATCGAGATCAACACATCCTGCTTGACCCGGTGGTACTCCTGCCAATTCACGGTATGGGTAAAACAGTACACAAAGAAATCCAGCGAGGACTCCGCAAAGGCATTGACGTTGACCATCAGCGTCTGGGACTGGTCGATATCCTTATGGGCCTGCAGCATTGCCTCGACATCATCCACTACCGCCTTGAGCACGGCCGCATCGTCGTAGCGAATACCGAAGGTCTCATAGATCCTGCGATGACTCATACGCGAGGGATTCTCGACGGCAATCTGCGTAAAGGTCGAGTTGGGCACGTACAGTGGCCGCTTGTCGAAGGTACGAATTCGGGTCTGGCGCCAGCCAATGTACTCCACCGTACCTTCAATCGATTTATCGGGAGAGCGAATCCAGTCACCGATCGCAAACGGCCGGTCGAGGTAGACCATCAGGCCACCAAAAAAATTGGCCAGCAAATCCTTGGCCGCAAAGCCTACCGCAATCCCGCCAATACCGCCGAAGGCCAGGACACCGGAAATGCTGTAACCAAGCGTTTGCAATACCACCAGCGCAGCGGTGATGATGATGGCCATACGCAGAAGCTTGCCGATGGCATGAATCGTTGACTCATCGAGCGGCTCTTCCTCATCGCTATCCTCGCCGACCCGGGCCAGCAGGTTGCCCTCGGCCTCGCGTACAAACCGGACCAGGAACCAGGTCAGCAGCCCGATCACCAGCACGTCGCGCAGCGGGTCTATCGCCGCGAAAATCGCCGCATCAGACTCGAGCTGGACGATTTCGGCCGCCCAGCCTATGCCAATCACCCAGATCGCAAACGCCGCAGGCCGCCGTGCCGCTGCGACCAGCGCATCATCCCAGAGGTTTTTGGTCAGCAGCATTTTTTGCTGCACGCGATCGAGCAATCGCACCGCAATGTAATTGGCCAACAAGGTAATAAAGACAATGATGAATACCTGGATGACCCAGGCGTTATCACCGCTCAGCAGTTCCTTGAGTTCCTGAAAATCGGGCATGGCTTGGTTTCGCTAGCTGCATGGATGAACATCGGGCAGCGAAGATTCGCTACAATAGTGGCCGTGAGTTTACTGGCTCGCCGGCATTCGCGCCAGCGTCCACAACCCTGGCCAAAGCCCATCGTATGACCCGACAGGAACGCGCTGACCTCATCGTCCGCATGCTCGAAGAGCGTTACCCCGAAACCCCGGTTCCCCTCGACCACAAGGACGCCTATACGCTGCTGGTGGCCGTGCTGCTGTCGGCCCAGTGCACCGACGAGCGGGTCAACCAGGTCACGCCGGCGCTCTTCAAACGCGCCAGCACGCCGCGCGCAATGGCCCGCCTGAGCGCCGATGACGTCTACCCGATTATCAGGCCCTGCGGGCTGGCGCCCCGCAAATCCCGCGCCATCGTCGAGCTGTCCCGCATCCTCGTCGAGGAATACGGCGGCCAGGTACCTGAATCGATTGAAGCCCTTGAGGCCCTGCCCGGCGTTGGTCACAAGACCGCCAGCGTAGTGGTATCACAGGGCTTCGGCCAGCCGGCCTTCCCGGTCGACACACACATCCATCGGCTCGCTCAACGCTGGGGGCTGACCTCGGGCAAGAACGTCGTGCAAACCGAGCGCGACCTGAAGAAACTGTTCCCGGAGTCCCTGTGGAACAAGCTGCATCTGCAAATTATTTTTTATGGCAGGGAATTTTGTTCTGCGCGCGGATGCGATGGCACGGTGTGCCCGATCTGCAAGGCCTGCTACCCGAGGCGGAAGAAACCCGTTAAAACGCTGAAGGCCTGAAGTCAGCGCTGGCGGCTGTCGCCGGCATTGTAGAACTCACCGCGCGCCTGCGGGGCCTTGTTGACGTCTTCGCAGATCTGCTTGTCGCCGCCGCAGATATCGCAGTCCTCGACAAAGCCCAGCGACTGCATGCCACCACAGGAGCCCTTGATCGGCTTGTTCGCAAAGATGACGCCAACGGCCATCGCCGCGACGACGATACCCAGGAAGGCTGCGGTCAATAGAAATTCAAGCATCGCTTGGTACTCTTCTTGCTCTTGCGCTCACTGCGCTCAATGTCACTGGCCCCGCGCCGGCCGGAAAGCCTCAAAGGCCGGCGAATGCCAGCGGCGGTAGCCATCGGGGCTGCTGGCCGTAGTATCGTCCTCAACCAGCAGCACTGCAAGCCCCAGCTCACGGGCCAGGCTGGCGCCGGGCCCGGGCCCCAACACCATCAGTGCCGTCGCCCAGGCATCCGCCTCCGCCGCCGAGTCACTGACGACGGTGACCGAACGCAGGCCGTGGCTAACCGGGCGGCCATTGCGGGGGTCTATCGTATGCCCGAAACGCTGCCCCGCATGATCGATGTAGTTGCGATAGTCACCCGAGGTAGCGACCGCGCTGTTACCCGGCTCAAGCACCTCCAGCACCTGCCCGCTGGCGACAACGGGCTGCTCCACAGCGAGCCGCCACGGTAGGCCATCGGGATTGCTGCCGCGGGCACGCAGCTCGCCGCCAATATCGACCAGATAGTGCTCAAGGCCGAGTTCATCAAGCCATTCGGCCAG
This sequence comes from Pseudomonadales bacterium, assembly GCA_965216795.1. GTDB lineage: Bacteria > Pseudomonadota > Gammaproteobacteria > Pseudomonadales > UBA7434 > UBA7434. The sequence goes on from OZ244196.1 coordinate 664,283, forward strand.
CGCGTCGACCCCATAGCCTTTGGCGATCGCCGAGAAATTCAGCGCCAGGTCGCGCGTCTTGCACAGCTGCCCGTCCGGGCCAAGCGCCAGGGCGCCAAGATCGGTGCTTGCAAGCAGTCCGGCGAGTTCTTGCTCGCCCGGTGGTTGCCAGTCAGGGCCGCGCCCGGCGCTATCGAACCCCCAGCGAGCGATGACCGGGCCAAGTGCCGGGTTAAACGCCCCGGCAGAGCGCTCGTGCATGCGCAGGGAGAGCGCCACCACGCTGGCAAGGTCGCCAGAGACGGCCTGGCAGACCGGGGCCTGAAGCCCGTTGTAGCGGCTTAGCTCGGAATCGGGAATATAGGTGGAAAATGTCTCGCTCAGCGACTGCAGGCGGTCGCTGACTCGCTGTTCAAGCACCGCCGCATCGATACCCCCGGCGCGGCTGTCGCTATCGAGCAGCAGCGTGAGGCGATAGTACGTACCCATGGTCTCACCGCTGAGCACGACGCGCTGTGATGGCTCGCCACAGGCAAGCAGCGCCACGAGCGACAGCAGCGCGAGCAAACCGCGCTGCAGCGTCGGGAGGTATTGCATCAAGCCAGGCAGAACGCCCGCGGCATCAACCGCCAAAGTCGTCCAGCAGGATGTTCTCGGGTTCGACGCCCAGGTCGTGCAGCATCGAGATCACCGCCGAGTTCATCATGGGCGGGCCACACATATAGAACTCACAGTCTTCGGGCGCCGGGTGATCCTTGAGGTAATTGTCGTACAGGACCTGGTGAATAAACCCGGTGTACCCCTCCCAGTTATCTTCCGGCAGTGGGTCAGAGAGCGCAAGGTGCCAATCGAAATTCTCGTTCTCGGCTGCAAGCTCGTCAAATTCCTCACCGTAGAAGGCCTCGCGCATGGAGCGCGCACCGTACCAGAACGAAATCTTGCGGTTGCTATGGATACGACGCAGCTGGTCAAACAGGTGCGAACGCATCGGCGCCATGCCGGCACCACCACCGACAAAAATCATTTCTGCTTCGGTTTCCTTGGCAAAAAACTCACCGAAAGGCCCATACACGCGCACCTTGTCACCCGGTTTGAGATTGAACACCCACGAAGACATGATGCCAGGCGGCAGCGAAAGGTTGTTCGGCGGAGGCGTCGCACAGCGAATGTTGAACTTGACGATGCCTTTCTCTTCGGGGTAGTTGGCCATCGAGTAGGCACGGATCGTCGTCTCATCAACCTTGGACACCAGGTCGAGGAACCCGAAGCGCTCCCAGTCGCCGCGATATTCCTCTTCGATATCGAAGTCGGCGTAGCGGACTTCGTGCGGCGGGCATTCGAGCTGCACGTAACCACCGGCGCGGAAGTCAACGTTCTCGCCTTCGGGCAGCCGCAGCGTCAGCTCCTTGATAAAGGTCGCGACGTTGGGGTTGGATTCAACCGTGCACTCCCACTGCTTGACCCCGAACACCTCTTCGGGAATCTCGATTTTCATATCCTGCTTGACGGCTACCTGGCAAGACAGGCGATAGCCCTCATTGGCTTCGCGTCGGGTAAAGTGAGGCTCTTCGGTCGGCAGCAGCGAACCACCCCCTTCGAGCACCTTGCAGGTGCACTGTGAGCAGCTGCCACCGCCGCCGCAGGCCGAGGCCAGGAACAGGTTATTGGCGGCCAGCGTCTGCAACAGCTTGTCGCCGGCCGGCACCGACAACGTTTTCTCGCCATTGATCTCTATGTTGACGTTACCGCTACTGACCAGTTGCGAGCGGGCCAGCATGATGATGACGACCAGCGCCAGCACCACCGCGGTAAACATAGCCACACCAAGCAGGATCTCATTCATTGTCTACAGCACTCCCGAGCCAGACGATGCGATTAGATATCGATGCCGCCAAAGGACATAAAGCCCAGCGACATCAGGCCAACAGTAATAAAGGTTATACCCAGGCCACGCAGGCCCTCGGGTACATCACTGTACTTGAGCTTTTCACGAATGCCGGCCAGCGCCACGATTGCCAGCGCCCAACCAACCCCGGCGCCAGCGCCGAACACCGCTGATTCGGCGAGCGTATAGTCGCGCTCAACCATGAACAGCGAGGCGCCCAGGATGGCGCAGTTCACGGTAATCAGCGGCAGGAACACGCCCAGCGCGTTGTACAGCGCCGGCACGTACTTATCGAGAAACATCTCGAGGATCTGCACGCTGGCTGCAATAACGCCGATATAGCTCAAAAAGCCCAGGAAACTCAGGTCTACACCCGGCAGGCCGGCCCAGGCCAGGGCACCATCAGCCAGCAGGTTGTGGTAGATAATATTGTTGAGCGGTGTCGTCAGTGTGAGCACGACGATGACCGCGATACCCAGCCCTGCAGCCGCCTCGATTTTCTTCGAGATCGCCAGGAAGGTACACATGCCCAGGAAGAAGGCCAGCGCCATGTTCTCGATGAACACGGCCCGGATAAACAGGCTCAGGTAATGTTCCATTACAGCGCCTCCCGCAAGGTTGAATTCTTGGTAATGCGGAACTCTTCCTCTTCGACCTGCTCAGGTTTCTTGGCCCGCAGGACCCAGATAAAAAAGCCGATCAGGAAGAACGCGCTGGGCGGCAGCAACATCATGCCGTTCGCCACGTACCAGCCGCCCTCGGTGGACAGCGCAAATACTTCGTAGCCGAACAGCTTGCCCGCGCCGAACAGTTCGCGGAAGAAACCCACCGCAAGCAGCACCACGCTGTAGCCAAGGCCATTGCCCAGCCCATCAAGAAAACTGGGCCAGGGGCCATTCTTCATTGCGAAGGCCTCGGCACGGCCCATGACAATACAGTTGGTAATGATGAGCCCGACAAACACTGACAGCTGCTTGCTGATTTCGTAGGCCACCGCTTTGAGGATCTGGTCGACGACGATAACCAGCGAGGCGATGATAATCATCTGCACGATGATCCGGATGCTGTTGGGAATATGGTTGCGCACCAGCGAAACAAACACGCCCGAGAACGCGCACACCGCCGTCAGCGCCAGGCACATGACGAAGGTGGTATTGAGGTTGCTGGTGACCGCCAGTGCCGAACAGATCCCCAGGATCTGCAGCGCAATCGGGTTGTTGTCGAAAACCGGTCCGAACAGTGTCTTTTTGGCTTCACTCATAAAATGGCACTCCGATGCACAGGCGCTACTAGGCGTTGCCGGCTTTAAAATTCGTCAGGAAAGGCTGGAAGCCATTGGCGCCCAGCCAGAAGTTCACAAGATTGGTCACACCGCGGGCCGTCAGCGTCGCCCCGGACAGACCGTCGACGCGGTATTCCTCATCGGCCATACCCGGCATCACGGCACCCTTCAATAACTGTAGCTCGACCTGCCCATCCTTATAGACCTGCTTGCCCGGCCAGATCGCCTTCCAGCGGGGGTTGTCGACCTCGCCACCCAGGCCCGGGGTCTCACCGTGGTCGTAGAAGCCAAGTCCGGCAACCGTGTTGAGGTCGTCCTCAAGCGCGATAAAGCCGTACAGCGTTGACCATAGCCCATAGCCATGCACCGGCAGGATGATCTTCTCGAAGCCCTGCTCTCCATTTACGATATAAACCAGGGCCTGGTTTTCCCGGCGCGAGATTTTTGCGATGTCGTCTTCACCGCTGAGCGCGCGCGAGGTCGCTGGATCCTTGGCCGCCTTGCGCTGGTCAAATACCTGCGGATCGACGCCGGCCTCTTCAGGATCGACGAAGCGGCCGCTATCGAGGTCGACCAGGCGCGTTTCAATGGCCTGGAACTGGGTCTCAACGTCCAGTGCTGCGTCGTACAGCCCGGCTGCAACCAGGATGTTCTTCTTCTTGTCGATGTCTTTATTGGCTTCCTGCAGCGGACGCAGGCTGACCGCGGCGGTTGAAACCACCACCGAGCAGACGATACACAGCAAAAACGCAACCAATAGCGTCTTGCCGACGGTGTCCTTCTTAGCCACGAGCGAGCCTCCGTTTAATATTGGCGCTGACAAAGATATGGTCGATCAACGGTGCGAACAGGTTGGCAAACAGGATCGCCAGCATAATGCCCTCGGGGAAGGCGGGGTTGACGACCCGTATCAGCACGGTCATCACGCCGATCAGCACGCCGTACCAGAAACGGCCCGCGTTGGTCATCGCCGCGGACACCGGGTCCGTCGTCATGAATACCAGGCCGAACATGAAGCCGCCGATCACAAGATGCCAGTACCAGGGCACCGAGAACATCAGGTTGGTGCTGTCACCACCCACCAGGTTGAACAGCATCGTCAGGCCGACCATTCCCGCAAAGGTACCGAGCATGATTCGCCAGGAGGCAACCCCGGTCGCCAGCAGGATGAGCATCCCGATACCAATGGCGATCACTGACGTCTCCCCCACCGAGCCGTGCAGGTTGCCGACGAAAGCGTTCATCCAGCCCACCTGGGCATTCAGGGCATCGACACCGCCAGAGGCCGCCACCGACAGCGGGGTCGCACCGGAGTACCCGTCAACCGCTGTCCAGACGCCGTCGCCAGACATGAATGCCGGGTAGGCGAAATAGAGGAACGCCCTGCCAGTTAGCGCCGGGTTCAGGAAGTTCTTGCCGGTACCCCCAAAGACTTCCTTGCCCACGACAACACCAAAGCTGATACCCATTGCCACCATCCACAGCGGCAGGCTGGGTGGGCAGGTCAGCGCAAACAGGATCGAGGTCACGAAGAAGCCTTCGTTCACTTCGTGGCCGCGCCGAATCGCAAACAGCACCTCCCAGAATCCACCGACGATAAAGGTCACCAGGTAGATCGGGATAAAGTACATCGCGCCGTGGACCAGCGAGTCCCAGATGCTATTGGGGTCATAACCGGCAAACATGCCGGTCGCGACATAGCGCCAGTCCTGGTTCGCGGCGATCTCGCCGGCGGCAAGAATTTCATTGGCCTGGTGCCCGACGTTATACATGCCGTAAAACATGGCCGGAAACGCTGCCAGCCACACGGTAATCATGATGCGCTTCAGGTCGATCGCATCACGCACATGGGCAGCGCCCTTGGTGACCGAGCTGGGCCGGTAGAATATTGTGTCTACCGCCTCGTAAAGCGCATAGAAGTTTTCGTACTTGCCGCCGCGGGTGAAGTGCGGCTCAAGGTCGTCGAGGAATTTCCTTAACGGCATCGGTTTAACCCTCTTTTTCGATGCGTGTCAGATTATCGCGCAGGATCGGGCCGTACTCGTACTTGCCCGCGCATACATAGGTGCACAATGCCAGGTCTTCTTCATCCAGCTCAAGACAACCCAGCTGCTGGGCCGTTTCGGTATCGCCCACAATCAGTGCGCGCAGCAACTGGGTGGGCAGGATATCCAGCGGCATGACCTTTTCATAGTTGCCGATAGGCACCATGGCCCTGTCGCTGCCGTTGGTCGACGTGCCGAACATGAATTCGCGGGCGCCCATCCAGGCCGAGACGAATGAGCGGGTCACCGAGTGTTTGTTGACCCCGGCGCGCAGGTAGGACATGAATTCACGATCACGCCCCTCGGGCAACACGGTGAGCTGCTGGTGGTAACGGCCCAGGAAGGCGTAGCTGCCACGGGCCTTGCGGCCACTGAACACCGAGCCCGAGATAACGCGCAGGTCAGTGCCCTCGACCTGGCCGGCAGTGATCTCTTCGGTACTGGCGCCCAGACGGGTGCGCAGCAGGCGCGGCTGGCTCACCGAAGGGCCACCCAGCGCGACGATGCGCTCCACATCGATCTGCCCGGTAACGAACAGGCGGCCAATTGCAATCACATCCTGGTAGTTGATTGTCCAGACAGTTCGGCCGCTGGAAGCCGGTGCCAGCATATGGATGTGCGTGCCCGCCAGCCCCGCCGGATGGGGACCCGCAAAATACTCAAGCTGGGCACCCGAATTGCCCACATCAACGATGGTGCCATCGGCCACACAGCAGTAGAGCTGGCCGGCACCCAGCTGGCCCAGCACGGTCAGGCCGTGGGTAAAGTCCTCGGCCCGCTCACGAATAATAATGGCAGGGTCAGCGGCCAATGGATTGGTATCCATGGCGGTGACAAAAATAGCCGCAGGCGTCGAATCGACGGCCGGCACTTTGCTGAACGGCCGGGTGCGCAACGCCGTCCAGGTACCGGACTCAACCAGCGTGGCTCGCACCTGCTCGGCACCCAGCTGGCCCAGCGCGCTGGCCTCATGCGCCTGGAAGCCCACGGCCTCCTCGCCTTCAAGCTCGATCACGACCGATTGCAGCGCCCGCTTTTCGCCGCGGTTGATCGCGCTGATGCGACCCGCGCCAGGCGCCGTGTAGCGAACACCGGGGTTTTTCTTGTCGGTGAACAGCAGCTGGCCCAGTTTGACGCGATCGCCCTCCTGCACTTCCATCGTGGGCTTCATACCCACATAGTCAAAGCCGATCAGGGCAACCGAACGGGCCCTGGCGGCATCGTCAATCCGTTGCTCGGGCACGCCAGCGATGGGCAGGTCAAGGCCACGCTTAATCTTGTACATAGGGTCGCTCAGCTCGCGGTAGATTGGGGTTCGCCGTACGGTTTTTCACCGCACACGGACGCACGCGATGCCGGCGATTCTGGCCGCTGGCATCACGGAATTTCGCGCGAAATTATAGAGGCCGCGCCCGGCCTTAGCTAGCAGGGCGTCGCCAGATAGGAGATTTTGAACACTTTTCCCGAAACTTTTTAAACGACCTGCTGGCGCTCTTTGGGGAAGGATGCGTAGCGGATTCCGGTCATCTTTTCCATCACCCGATGGACCTGGCAGGTGTAGCCGAACTCGTTGTCGTACCAGATGTAGAGCACCGCGTGCCGGCCGTTAACGATCGTCGCCTGTGCATCAAACACACAGGCCCGGCGCGAACCGACGAAGTCGGTCGAGACCACCTCGGGGGAGTTGGTGAAATCGATCTGCTTGCGCAGTGGCGAGTGGACCGAGACCTTGCGAATGTACTCGTTGAGCTCCTCGGCTGTGGTTTCCTGCTCGAGCGTCAGGTTGAGAATCGCCATCGAGACGTTGGGCGTCGGCACCCGGATCGCATTGCCCGTGAGCCGGCCGAGCAGCTCGGGCAGCACTTTGCCCACGGCTTTCACCGCCCCGGTTTCGGTCAGCACCATGTTCAATGGCGCACTGCGGCCCCGGCGGTTGCCCTTGTGGTAGTTATCGATCAGATTCTGGTCATTGGTGTAGGCGTGAACCGTCTCGACGTGGCCGTGGACCACGCCGAACTTGTCGGCAACGGCCTTCAATGGCGGCACGATGGCATTGGTCGTGCACGACGCCGCAGAAATAATCGTATCGCTCTCATCGACCAGCTCATCATTGATGCCCGCGACAATATTCTTCATATCGCCCTTGCCTGGCGCGGTCAGGATCACCTTGCTGGCACCGGGTGACTTCAGGTGCAGGCCAAGACCCTCAAAATCGCGCCACTTGCCGGTGTTATCGACGATCAGCGCATTGTCGATGCCATAGGCCCGGTAATCGACCTGGTCAGGCGAGTCGGCGTAAATCACCTTGATTTCGTTGCCGTTGGCGACAATCGAGTTGCGCTCTTCATCCACACGAATGGTGCCGTCGAACGGGCCGTGGACAGAGTCGCGCTGCAGCAGCGAGGCGCGTTTGACCAGGTCGTCTGGCCCGCCCTTGCGCACCACCATTGCCCGCAGCCGCAGATTGTCGCCGCCGGCCGTTTTCTCGATCAGCAGGCGGGCCATCAGCCGGCCAATCCGGCCGAAACCGTAGAGCACCACGTCCTGGGGCTGGCTCAGGGGCTTCTCGCTGCTGCCGATCAGCTCGGCAACTTCGCCACGCACGTAATCGTCAATAGACACCGGGTTGCCGTCGGCATCGACATTGTCGCCCTCGAAGTAGTAGCGCGCGCCCATACGGCCGATATCGATGTGGGCATGGCCCAGATCCAGTGCCGCCAGCGACTTGAGCAGTGGAAAGGTCTCGAACTCGGAGAGCTCGTTGCTCTCGATCTGCCGGACCAGGCGATGGTCCTGCATGATCTCGATGACGGAACGATTCACCAGGGGGTGGCCGTAGATATAGGTTTTTACATTGTTGCGGCGATACAGTTTGCCCACCAGCGGGATCATGCCCTCGGCCAGGGCCTCGCGTTCTTTCCAGTCGGCAAAGTAGTCGTCGGGACGCTCGCGTTTGCGCTCTTCGGGTGGGCTCATGCTGGGTATCTCATGTTCTGTGCAGTGATGATGAATGCTGCGGTAACCGGTCGTTATTTCAGGTTAGACCGGACAGCGGACGCGCGCAATTATCAACAGATCAGCGGGCACGAACAATGGAAAAACCGCCCACAAAATGCGCAGGCGAGCAAATTACCAGTGCCCTGGGCCGGCCGCAGCCGGGCTGCTACCAGTCGAGGTCAAAAATAACCGGTGCGTGATCGGAAAACCGCTCCTCGCGATAGATCGACACCGATCGGGCCCGCTCACGAAGGCCGGGTGTAATGAGCGGGTAATCAAGCCGCCACCCGACGTTATTGGCCCAGGCCTGGCCCCGGTTGGACCACCAGGTGTACTCATCGGCCGACTGGTTCAATAGTCGAAAGCCATCAACGTAGCCAAGCTCCTCGAACAGGCTGTCCAGCCACTCTCGCTCGATAGGCAGGAAGCCCGAGTTTTTCTGGTTGGCCTTCCAGTTTTTCAGGTCGATCGGCTTGTGGCAGGTATTCCAGTCGGCGCAGATGACAAATTCGCGCCGCTTGCGGCGCAGCGACTTGAGATGCGGATACAGCTGGTCATGGAAACTGAGCTTGCGCGCCAGGGCCTCGTCGGATGATGAGCCTGATGGCACGTACATCGACACGACACTGATACCCTCGTAGTCCGCCTGGATGTAGCGCGCCTGCGAATCACAGGGCTCCCAGCCAAGCCCCCTGCTGACTTTTTTGGGCTTCTCGCGCGAAAAAATCGCCGTGCCGCTATAGCCCTTTTTCTCGGCATCGTAGTAATAGCAGTGGTAACCCGGCGGGCAGAAGATCTCGGGGTCGAGCTGGTGCAGCTGCGCCTTGGTCTCCTGCAGGCAGACGACATCAGCATCCTGCTGGTCGAGCCATTCGAAGAATCCTTTCCTTTGCGCGGCGCGCACGCCGTTCAGGTTGAGGGTGATGATTCGCATGGTGCGTAAAAAACCTGTGTTGGTGTCCGGGCCGGGGCGCTGGCCGGCCCCGGGGCGCGGCCATTAAACCATAGCGCGCTTAGGGAAGCTGCGGATTTGCAGGTAATAATTGATTGCCAAAGCACGGCCAAGCTGCGAGAGTAAGCGCAATGAATGCGATGACTCATCGAGTGCTGGTGTTTGACTCAGGGGTTGGCGGCCTTAGCATCTGCCAGCATATCCGGCGGCAAATGCCTTCGTTGGCACTGCACTACCTGTCCGACAACGCCGGCTTTCCCTACGGCGAAAAAACCGAAGCCGAACTCCTGGCACGTGCGTCCGAAGTTGTGCTCGCCGCCGTCAAACACATCGATCCCGCCATCGTCATCATCGCCTGTAACTCAGCGAGCACCATCGCCCTGCCCACGTTGCGCGACGCGCTGCCGATACCCGTGATCGGCGTGGTGCCCGCCATCAAGACGGCGGCGGCGGAAACCCGCAGCGGCGTGTTCGGGCTGCTGGCGACACCGGGCACAGTGCGCCGGGCCTATACCGCCCAGCTGATCGAAGACTTTGCCAGTGAACACACGGTGCTGCGCATCGGCAGCGCTGAACTGGTCAGGGCAATAGAGGCCCACCTCCAGGGTGGCGCTGCACCGACCGCGCTGGTCGAGCAGATTGTCGAGCGCTTTGCGCGCGAGAGTCGGGGCAACATCGATACCGTCGTGCTCGGTTGCACGCATTTCCCCCTGGTCAGGCCGCTGTTCGAGGCCGCCGCTCCCGACTGGTCGTGGATCGATTCCGGGCCGGCCATAGCGGCACGCCTTGGTGAGCTGCTCAACACCCTGCCAGCCGACGGCAGCATCGCCCCCGAGTCGCAGTGCTGGTTTACCGCAGGCGCGATTCTCGATTCGGCTTTGCCTGCGGCGCTTGAGCAAATGGGGTTTAGCCAGCCGCAGTTGCTCGCAGGGCTGGCCGCTAGCGATTGAACAGGCCTTTTAGCCCCTCTTTCAACTGACCGGCCTTGTCGCCCAGTGCCTTGTCGAGCGCCCGGTTGATCTCCTTGTCGATCACTTTATCCAGCGCCTGCTTTTGCACCTGTTTAATCACTTCCTGCAACACGGGCCTGAGCAGCGCCTGGGCTGCATTGGCGGCGGTGACACCTTGCTCCGGACTGCCAATATCGGTCAGCACAATCGCGGGCACCTCAACCTGTTGATCGTCAAACTGGTCAGAGCTGACGCTGACCTGCGCGTCGCTAAACTCAAAGCGCCGAATCGCCAGCTTTGCCGGCTCGCCCTTTCCGGCATTCGACGTACTGCTCGAACCACCGCCCACCGCAGCCAGCTGCTTTTGCAGGGCCTGCAGGTTCGTGCTGTTGCCCTTGTGCTCGGCGAACACCCTGGCACCGTTAATACGGATATCATCAACCACGATGACTGCCGCAGACAGTGAACCGGCCTGGGCGATACGCTGCAGCGAGTCGCGATCAAGCGCCAGCGACACCGATCCCAACTCAAGCGCGTCACCCTCCGAGTAGCCTGGCGGATTGCCCACGCGAAGCCCCTGCACGGCGGCCTGCGCACCCAGCAAATTGACATCGACGTCCTGCACCGACAGGTCGATACCGGTCATGGCGGGCCCCTGCTCGTTAATCGCGGTTTTGACCAGCGAACCAAGATTAGCGGCGACCACGAAAACTGCGACGATAACAATCAGCAGCACCAACAGCAGGCTGCCCAGCAGCCACTTCATCAACTTGTCCATCCTGCACACTCCTGGCATTACAGCGTGAAAGCAGCCCCGATTATAGGTAGCGCGCCAGACTCTGGCCAGCAAGCACTGCACCGCGCTCGAACGCAGTGCAATCAGGTAGTGATGGGGGTTTGGTAGCGTTGGGATATCGCGGCGTTGGCGTGCTGTGGCAGTCGTCAGGCAGCGGGGAGGCAAAGACAGAAATAGCCGCCGCTTTCATTGTTGCCCACCTGGAGCGAGACATCGCCAAACGCCTGCTGGTGCAGCCAGGCCACCCTGGCAGCAAACTGCATGGCAATCGCGGCCGGGGAACTTGCCTCTGCATCGGGTGAACACAGAGTGTTTTCCACCACGCCACCCACCAGCTCCTGCGGGTAAGGCTCCCCCTGGTAACTGACCAGCAGCTCGACGGTGCGCTCGCGCTGTTCAATGTGCAGCACGACGTCATCATGCGCGTAGCGAATGGCTGACAACAAGGTCGAGAGCATGACACTGCGCACCAGCGCCCGATCGAAGAACGCCAGCGGATAGCTTTGCTCGTCGCAGTCAATGCGCACCGTGCGGTCGGCACAGGCGTATTTACAGCCCAGCACCAGGTCGTCGACAAACTGGCGCACATCCACCTCTTCACCCTGGACCTGCATATGGCCCTGTGCCAGCTGGTAGCTGTACAGCAATTGCGTCAGTGCATTATCAATCCGCTGGACTTCACGCTGCATCTGGGTATCTGCTGCATCGGTTGCCGCACTGCCGCTGGCAGCCTGCTGGGCCTCGAGCAAAGCGACAATAATGCCCAGCGAATTTTTGACATCGCGCACGGTAGAGGACAGGTGGAGCGCGTAGTTATCGTCCGCCTGCGTGCTGGCCAGCGCCAGGTTGCCATCGATCAGTTTCATACGCTCCTCCTGCCTGCAGCGACTGGCGCTCAGGCGGCAGCCTCAAGTTTTTGCAGGGCCTTGTACAGCGACTGGAAACGCGGATAGGCCTCGTGCCGCTCATCGACAAATGCCAGCGACTGCAGGTGTTGCTGGCCCTCTTCAAGCAATTCGGTATCGAAACGCTCCTGCAGTTCCTTGTAGATAGCCAGCACCAGATTCAGCCGAATGGCAACGTTGTTCGAGTAGCGCAACACCGCTGAGCGAAAGTGTTCGATCGCACCCGGGTATGCGCCACTTTCAAACAGGGCCTTGCCCTGGCGGTTGATCTGCGAGGCATTGACGCGCGCCCGTTCTCGCACGGGCTCATCGGCCAGTGCATCAACGCAGGCCAGGATCGCGGGGTCATCGGCGAAGCGCTCGGCAAGCTCTGCCAGCACCGCCTGTGCCTGGTCGCGCTGCCCCACGCTGATGCAGGTCGCCGCCATATCGAGCCCTGCGGCCGCCGACATGGGTTCGGCCGAACAATAGCTCTTGTACAGCCGCTGGCAAAGACTGCGCGCATCTTCGGCCATGCCCTGCTCGATCTTGAGCCGCACTTCAAACAGACTGGCCTGGAGTTGCACCTGTTCATCGGCCGCATAGCGCTTGCGAATCAAGGGCAGTTCGGACTTGAGCTCATCCATGCATTCCTCTGCCGCCTCAGGCTCGAGCTGGGCCTTCTTGACCAGGCAACGCAGCACGGCAAAATCGGGTTCGGCAGTATCCTTGCACGACCTGGCCGCAAGTTTGCGGGTTTTTCTCGCCGCCTTTTCGGCAACCACCAGATCGAAATTCATTAACGCGACCTGGACCAGCCGCGACTGGCGATCGATGCCCTGCGGCGATGCAATAACCGCACGCTCGAGCAGGGTCTGCGCGACTTCAGGCCGTCCGTCCACCAGTTCGGTCAGCGCCAGCGCATCAAACACATCCAGGTTCTGGCTACCGTGCTCTACCAGCTCTTCGAGAATCTCGCGCGCCTTTGACCAGCGCTCCAGTCCCATCAGTGATTGCGCTGCGCCGATGCACGCCCATTCAACCCTGCGGCTTGCCATTTGCTGCTGATAGATCTCCAGCGCAGCGGAGAACTCGCGCGCTCGAAGCAATGCCTGGCCCTGCAGCCGCTGGGCTGACTTCCGGTAGGCCGGCGTCTTTTCGCCAAGCTCTGCAGCCAGCGTCGCCGCGCGCTCGAATTCACCCTGTTCCATCGCCACGTGCACAAGGTCGAAGTAGGCTTTTTCGAGCATGATGCGGTCGATGCGCGCCTGCAATACCGCCTGGGTAAAGGGCTTGGTGAGATAGTCGTCCGGCTTGTGCTCGAGCGCCCCGTAGACCATTGACCGAGTGGTCTCTGCGGTCACCAGAATGTAGGCGGCGCTGGGCGAGAGCAACTCATCATGACGCAACTCCTCGAGCAGCTGCTGCCCGTTCCTGCCATCGCCCAGGGCGTAGTCGCAAATGATCAGGTCAAAGCTGACTTCTCGGCAGTACCCCAACGCCTCGGCAGCATCGGTGGCCAGCTCGATGTGCTCGAAGCCGGCCACTTTCAGCATGCGCCGGATAGACGCGCGCATATCGGGGTAGCTGTCCACGATAAGCGCACGCCGGGTGCTGTAAAGTTTGACCAGATCGAGCTTTTGCATAGAAACGACAGTGGGTGGCAGTGCCTGTCATTTCAGTATAGTTCGCCAGAACCGTACGTTTTTTAACCGCTATACGCCGGTTGGGGATGGGAGGCCGGTGAGCGCTATTTGATACGGCGAATGATGTTGATGTTTTTCGAAGGCCCGTCACCGTTGTCGTTGATCTTGCTGGCGAGTTCATCGAAGGCCTGGTTCTGCTTGCTCAGCGAGTAGACCTCGAGCAACTGGTTTTGCAGCGCCTTGTTATCGGGATCCCGGGCCAGGGCCTGCTCGAGCAACTGCTGGGCTTCGGGATAGCGGCCATAGGCAATGTAGACACTGGCTTCGAGTTCCGCCTGCCCCTCTGCGGGCTGGTCAACTTCGACGACCGGACTGCCGATAAAGGCAGGTGGCAGGTCAGGCTGTTCTACGCCCTCCCCCGGGGTCGACAGTGCCTGCTGGCGACGCTCACGCGCTTCGAGTTGTGACGCAAGCCAGGCGCTTTGCTGCTGTTGACGATGACGCAACCAGAACACCATCGCCACGGCCATGGCCAGCAACACCAGCACAGCCACGAGTATTTGCCACAGGGCAATAGCACTTTCTTCTGGCACGCTGTCTGTCGACTGCGCGCCCTGGAGCTGTGGCGGCTCGACCGGCACCGTAACTCCGGGCTGGACCCCGTCGTCCGCGGCCAGGGTTTGCTGTGCCTGTTCAGCAATGCGGCGATTCAATGTTTGCTCCAGCGATTTAAGCTGCTGGGTTTTCTCGGACAGCGCATCGTACTGCGCCAGCAGGTTATCGACCCGCGCCTCCATATCTTCAACGCGCGCACCCGCCTGCGCCGACCGCTGCTCGATTTGCTGGCCCAACTCAGCCGCGCGCTCAGTGAGCGCAGCGGACTCGGGGGACAGCGGCAAGGACGGGTCGGCCTCTGTGACCAGCGACAGCACACCCTCCTCGGCCGGCGCGACTACCGGATCTGCAACGAGCGGCGTATCAGCTGACGCGACATCGCTGCCAGGGCTATCGCTGGCCCCGGCGACAGCGGGCTGCTCGAGTGGCGCGAAGCGTTCGTTCGCGGGGTTCAACGCGCGCATTTGCGCGACACTGATCGACAACTGCGCATCGACGCGCAACAGGTCACGATTATTGTTGATAAACGCCTGTGGATTGTTTTCGTAGAGGGTGTCGACAATCTCGCGTAAATTGCCGCCATTTTCAGCGCGGATCTGTCGTGCGATCTTCCACAAATTATCGCCAGCGACCGTGGCACCGCGCCAGGCTGGCTCATCGGCGGACAGCGCTTCGCCGGCGTTTGATGCTGCGCTTTGTACGGGCTCGGGTTCAACGACAGGTTCTGGCTCAACGACAGGCTCTGGTTCCACTGCGACCACTGGCTCGGGTTCGACCACTGGCTCGGGTTCTACTTCAACAACTGGTTCGGGCTCGACCACCGGCTCAGGCTCTACTGCGACAACTGGCTCGGGCTCGGGATCGACGGCGGGCTCAGGTTCCACCGCAGCGACTGGCGCTGGCTCAACCACCGGCTCTGGCTCCACCGCAACCACCGGCTCGGGCTCGACCGCCGGTTCAGGTTCTACTTCAACAACGGGCTCAGGCTCCGCGACGGGCTCGGGTTCCATTGTAATCACCGGCTCGGGTTCGGCGACAGGCTCAGGCTCCACTGCAACCACAGGCTCGGGTTCGACGACAGGCTCAGGCTCCACTGCAACCACAGGCTCGGGTTCGGCCACCGGCTCAGGCGTTACTTCAACGACGGGCTCAGGCTCGGCGACAGGCTCGGGCTCCACTGCAATCACCGGCGCGGGTTCGACGACGGGCGCTGGCTCATCCACCGGCTCGGGCTTCACATCGGTTACCCGCTCGGGCTCGGGCTCGGCGACAGGTTCAGGCTCAGCGCTGCGCGGCGGTTCCGGCTCGACGATCACCGCCGGCTCGCTGCGTACCACGGGCGCAGGCTCAGGCACTGGCGTGACAACCGTGGCCGGTGCAGAGGGTTCTATGACGCGTGGAGCAGGTGTCGCCGGCATCAGCGGCATTTCGAGCAGGGCCGTGTATTGCTCTGAGATATAGCCCTGGGGCCAGCGCACCGCGATAACAAAGTCCAAGTAGGGTTCGAACAGGACATCGCTGCTGACAATGCGCAAATAGATGTCGCCGCGCTCGTCAGCGAGCACATCGAAAATGAGGGCAGTGTGGAAGTATTCCCAGTCGACTCCCATACGCTGGTAGATCGACCGAGGCGCGAGGCTGACCAGCACTTGGCGCGGCTCGAGACCGCGCGTATCCTCAAGCGGGATGACCGCGAAAAATCGCTCTCCCACCGCACTGCTGACTGTCATTTCGCCCAGCCGCAGCGCTTGCACCTGGGTCGCCAGCAGCAGGCCCAGCGCCAACACCATAATTCGCCAACGCCGGCGCGTCTGGAAATCTCGGTGTGCAGGCTGTGCAAACAGCGGGCGCATAAAATGCCTCAGCAACAGGCCGGGGCTACCATGACCCGGCATCGTGGGACGGATAGAAACAGTATATCCGCTGGGTCGCGGCGGACTTGCCGCAGTATTACCAATGTGGTCCACCCTGCCCGCGGGCGCTACAGGGTTTCGACTATCTGGCTGGCCGCGGCGAAGGGGGTCAACTGGCCATCCAGCACCTGCTGCTCGAGCTGCTGCCACATCGCCTGCGCCTGCTGGTTGGCCCGCAGGCGCTGCTCCAGCATGTCGCGAATCAGGCGGTCGAGCCAACGCTGGTTTTGCGCCGCACGTTTGCTGGCAAAGCTGCCGTTCTCGCGAGCCCTGCTGACATAGTCGAGCACCATGCCCCATACCGCGTCGATATTGTCGTTTTCAAGCGCCGAGACCGGCATGACCTGCGGCGTCCAGAACGTATTTTGCTGGAGCAGGTGGAAGGCGTTCTGGTAGTGCCTCTGGGTCAGTTTTGCTTGCTGCAGGCTATCGCCGTCTGCCTTGTTGATCAGCAGGGCGTCGGCCAGTTCGATAATGCCCTTCTTGATACCCTGCAGTTCGTCACCGGCATTGGGCAGCATCAACACGCTAAAAAAATCGACCATGCTGGCCACTTCGTATTCCGACTGGCCCACACCAACCGTCTCGACCAGGATCACGTCGTAACCGGCCGCCTCGGCCAGTACAATCGACTCGCGGGTCTTGTTCGCGACACCGCCGAGCGAACCGGCCGTCGGTGATGGCCGAATGAACGCATTGGGCTCACGCGCCAACTGCTCCATACGGGTCTTGTCGCCCAGGATACTCCCACCGGCCAATGGCGAACTGGGGTCTACCGCAAGCACGGCCACACGCTTGCCCTGGCTGATCAGGTAGCGGCCAAAGGCCTCGATAAAGGTTGACTTGCCAACGCCGGGAATACCACTGATGCCCAGTCGCACGCTGTTGCCCGCATGGGGCAAGAGGGCGTTGAGCAACTGCTGCGCCTGCTCGATGTGCTCGCTGCGCTGGCTTTCGACCAGCGTAATCGCCTTGGCGAGCGCGCGGCGCTCGCCTGCAATAATCTGTTCGGGGGTGATCGCCATCCAGTGGGCAGGTTAAGCCCTGGCGGACTCGCGGATTGCCGCCAGCACGCTTTTCGCGGCGACCGGAATTTTGGTGCCGGGACCAAAGATACCTTTGACACCGGCCTGTTCGAGAAACGCGTAATCCTGCTGGGGAATGACGCCGCCTGCAATGACGATGATATCGTCAGCGCCCTGGCGCTTTAACTCTTCGATCAGTTGCGGCACCAGTGTTTTGTGGCCGGCGGCCTGCGAAGAGACGCCCACTGCGTGCACGTCATTTTCGATCGCCTGCTTGGCAACTTCTTCGGGGGTCGAAAACATGGGTGAGAGATCGATATCAAAACCGACATCGGCGAACGCGGTGGCAATCACCTTGGCGCCGCGATCATGTCCGTCCTGCCCCATCTTGCAGACCAGCATACGCGGCCGCCGTCCGAAACTTTCGACAAAACCATCGATGTCGCTGGCAATGGCCTGCCAGTCTTCGTCATTCTGGTAGGCGCTGCCGTAGACCCCAGACACCGTCTGGGCCTGGGCGTTGAACCGGCCGAACTCTCGCTCCATTGCCATGGATATCTCTCCTACGCTGGCGCGTGCCCGCGTGGCCTCGATACTCAGCGCCAGCAGGTTACCTTCACCGGTAACGGCGCACTGGTAAATCGCTTCAAGCGCCGCTTCTACCCGCGCTTCGTCACGGTTGGCGCGAATATCTGCCAACCGCTTGATCTGCGAATCACGCACCGCTTCGTTGTCGATCTCGAGGACTTCGACGTCGTCCTGCTCGGCCTGGGTATATTTGTTGACGCCAACGATCACGTCCTCACCCCGATCGATACGCGCCTGTTTGCGCGCAGCAGACTCCTCGATGCGCAGCTTGGGCATGCCCGTCTCGATGGCCTTGGCCATGCCGCCCTGCTCTTCGATCTCAGCGATCAGTTCCCAGGCGCGATCCGCCAGGTCCTGCGTGAGTGACTCCATCATATAGGAACCACCCCAGGGATCAACGACGCCGGTGATGCCGGTCTCTTCCTGGATGATCAACTGGGTATTGCGCGCGATGCGCGAGGAAAACTCGGTGGGCAGTGCAATGGCCTCATCGAGCGCATTGGTGTGCAGCGACTGGGTGCCGCCGAACACCGCAGCCATTGCTTCGATCGTCGTGCGCACGACGTTATTGTAAGGATCCTGCTCGGTCAGCGACCAACCCGAGGTCTGGCTATGGGTACGCAACATTTTCGAGCGCGCGTTTTTCGGGTTGAACTCGTCGACGATGCGCGCCCACAACAAGCGCGCGGCGCGCAGCTTGGCGATCTCCATATAAAAGTTCATGCCGATGCCCCAGAAAAAGGACAGGCGGCCGGCAAAGGCATCAATGTCCAGGCCCGAGGCAATCGCCGTGCGAATGTACTCTTTGCCGTCGGCCAGCGTGTACGCAAGCTCCAGTGCCGCGTCGGCACCCGCTTCCTGGATGTGGTAGCCGGAGATCGAAATCGTGTTGTACTTGGGCATATGCTCTGACGCATACGCGATGATGTCGCCGATAATGCGCATCGATGGGGCCGGCGGGTAAATATAGGTGTTGCGCACCATGAACTCTTTGAGGATATCGTTCTGGATCGTACCCGACAGCGCCTCGGGCGCAACGCCCTGCTCTTCGGCCGCGACAATATAGCCGGCAAGTACCGGTAGCACCGCGCCGTTCATTGTCATCGACACCGATACCTTGTCCAGCGGAATCCCATCGAACAGGACCTTCATGTCCTCGACCGAATCGATCGCAACACCGGCCTTGCCGACATCGCCGGCTACGCGCGGGTGGTCAGAGTCATAACCCCGGTGCGTGGCCAGGTCGAAGGCGACGGAGACCCCCTGGCCGCCAGCGGCGAGGGCCTGGCGATAAAAGGCGTTGGATTCTTCGGCTGTCGAAAAACCGGCGTACTGGCGAATGGTCCACGGCCGACCGGCATACATGGTTGGCTGGGGGCCCCGTATGAAGGGCTCCATGCCGGGCATGGTGTCGGTGTACTCAAGCGACGCAAGGTCAGCCTGGGTGTACAGCGGCCGCAGGCCTATGCCCTCAGGTGTCGCGGTTACCAGGTCATCGAGATCCTTGCCCGACTTGCCCAACTGCTTGTTGGCCAGCGCCTGCCATTCTTCTACGCTGGCAGATGGGGCGGTATAGGGTTTATCTGACTGGCTTGCCATGTTTACTGTACCTGCTGAACCTGGGCCCGTTGGCCGAATTTAGGCATTAGCCGCAAGGAAACCATCGCTGGCGACGCGTTTGCGTGCAGCAATCTCCTCGGGCGATTCGATAATGATTTCCTCGTCGGGCTTGACCTTGAACAGTGGCTGGCCCTTGCTGATGATGACACCGTCTTCTTCGACCAGTACTTTTTCGATCGTACCGGCAAAGGTCGCAGTGACCTTGTTGAACATTTTCATGACCTCGACAATGTAGAGTACATCGCCGGCCTCAAAGTGATCGCCCTCGGATACGTAGGCCTCTGTACCTGGCGCCTCACGCGGATAGTACATACCCCCGCTGGCCGCCAGGATTTCATCCGACTTGGCAGCCGGTGGTGGCACCAGCACTTTCTCCATGCGCTTTTGCAGGCTCTCATCGAGCAGCGCCTCGGGAATGTGGATGCTGAGATCCGGATTGACGCGCAGGGCATAAAAATCGGTTTTCGCTGCGATATACGGCAAAATCGACAGCAGCTGCATACCCGCCTGGAAACCATGGTGGGCTGCACGCGCCGCCGCCCAGGTATCGGCGTCCATCGAGCTGGCTGGCGATGCTTCCTGTTGCATTAGCGTATCCAGCGCCTGGAAGTCATCTTCGCCCAGCGCCTTGCCCAACTCCTCGTAGAACTGCAGGCCGTCGAACAGGATCTTGAAATCGTGATCCCAGATAATGTCCTGCGCCGGCTCGCCATCGCGGTACGCCATATCCAGGAAGTGGTATAGATCATCCAGCAACTGCAGCGGGTTGCAGCGCAGTGTGACGTTAATATCGTCACCGGCGGCGGCAAACTCGAAGTCCTGCTTGTGCACGCTAAGCCAACCTGCCAGCGCATGAGGCTGGTCGATCAGGCGCTTGATCGGGCGCAGCAGCAAGGTCTGTTTGCGCGCTATCACATCGCCGACCGCAGCGGCAATCGCTTTGTCATCACCGGCCGCGGCAACCGCTCGCCGATGCAGCTGGTTAAAGCAGTAATCGAGATCCAGGTTGTTGCCCAGCTCCTTGAGCTGCCCCACCGCAGTGAGATAGGGAACGATGAACTTGGTAGTGGGCCTGGCCTGGATATGGTTGCCGATAAACCAGTTGGTCAGGCCGTAGTGAAACTCGAGGTTGGTGCACAGGTCTTCGCCAATCAACCGGGTACGGCCGAGGATCTTGACCAGGCGCTCATAGCTGTCGAGCCGGTCTTCACCGTGGGTCAGCAGCAGCGCAATGTTACTGTCATAGGCGCCAGCAAGACGGTACTTCATGAACACGTCGGTGTCGGGATTGTGCAGGGAAATACCCTGGTCATCGCGCACTTCACCCTCAATGGGTTCAGACCACCAGCCGATCTGTCCGCCCGCGTGGGGTTGCAAGGCCGCATTGGTCGCATTCAATCGCGCCTCCACCGAGGCGTTCTTGCGCACCTGGCGATCCGGCCGGGGCAGGCGCTTGCCGTGGACGGCGAGCAAGACCATCGCCTCGACCAGTGACTCGACCACAAAGCTATCGCCAGCATCATCGGGGTTGGTAAAGCGCATCGCATAGCACAGCTCCGAGACGCGGTGCTCAACCTGGATGCGCGTGTTCATCTCCATAAAGAAGTGGCTGGAACGATCGACTATACACTCGAAAGTAGATACCGAGTCCAGGCCTACTGCCGCGCCAAAGGTTGCCGCCTCGGTTTCCATCACCTCGAGGGTCTTGAGATCCTGCTCGAGAGCTGCGACCTCTTCCTCGGAACCCGAGCCGTTCTTGAGCGACTGCTTCGCGACGTCGATAGAGCGGGCAATGGATTCAACCGTTGAAGAGACCTCGAGCAACTTTTGCTCATGCATCTGCAATGAGCAGTCGCGCGCACCGAGCGTGATACACCAGTCGCCGTTGCCGATGACCTGGATTTCCTGGTGCCGCGTGGTCTCAATATTCAACTCGACCAGCACGTTCTTGTTGTCACCGACACCGGTTGTTTTTACCTCGTTGAGGATTTCAAGCACCAGCTCGGGCGCCCGCGAAGCGGCCTGCGCAATTTTTTCTTCATCTGAACCTTCATAGGCACTGGGCGCCGCGAGAATACGCTGGCCCTTACCGCCACCACCGCCAATCGCCTTGAGGCGGATACGGTTTTGCGGGTAGTCGCGGTACATCGCCGCGACCGACTTCTCGATCTGCGCCTGCAGTTCTTCTACCGTATACAGGTCGATGCCCGCATCGTAACTTGCCGCCAGCACCAGGTCGGCCTTGTCTGCCAGTTCGATATCATCATTGTCGAGCTCAGCCGTATCAAGCGGCAGGCCTTTATCGGCCACCAGCTTCTTGAGTGCCGCCACGTCGGGGTGCTTTTCGAGCAAGGTCAATGCAGTGGCGTTGTCGATGCCCGGCGTAACACTCACCCCTACCTTGAGCGCCGTGCGCTTGGCCTCATCCTTCAGGCCAGCGGCATGCACGGTATGCGAGCAGGGGCCAATGAAGTTGAGGCCGGCCTTTTCCATTGCCGCAACCATTTCCTCGTCTTCTGCCATAAAGCCATAGCCGGCAAAAATCGAGTCATAACGGTTTTGTTTGGCGATATTGATAATTTGGGCGATACGCTGTTGCCGCTCTTCCTTGCTGGCACCGGTGTAATCGGGTACGCGATGGATGCGGTCAGGGTCGGTCAACTGGCGAAGCTCTGGCGACAGGGCATTGGGGTAAACAATGGAGTCCTTTTCGGACAGCAGGATGCCATAGCCATCGATACCCATTTCTTCAAAGACATCCATCGCCTCTTTGCGAATCGGGCCACGGCAGATAATCAGCGGGCGCAGATCCTTACAGCAGAACGAGCGCACCCACGCCGAAGCGTTCTGGCCAAGTCGACGGTCGGCATGAATCAGTGGATTGTTCAGGTAATAATTGTTCTCGGTCACTCTTTAGTCCCCGGGCTTGCGCAAATGCGCACCCTTAGCAGCTCAGACAGTTGACTAGTGGAATTCGCGTTGCACGCCCGTCATCGGGCCAGGCTCGTAATGGCGCAGGTGGAAGTCCATGTTCTCGACCAACACCTGCCGCAAATCGCCAGGCATGACAATCTGCGATACCGAACCAAGGCTCAGGGCCTCTTTCGGGTTCATTAACTCGCGTTCGTAGCGAAGCGCAAGCTCCGCCTCCTGCTCCTTGACCCAGGCATCCACCGCCGCTTTGGCGCCAGCTGCAGCCTGCTCTGCCGACTCGCCGGCGGCCACACGCTGTTCGGTTTCCTCGGCGATCTTGCCGGCCACAGCACCGCGAATCTGGCGCAGTTCCGGCTTGTAGACAAACTCGACCCCGGCAGGCCCCATCACCGCAGCGCGCGTCGTCGGCAAGGCGACCACGAAGTCTGCACCGGTCGGGTAGTTGTTGAAGGATGCATAGGCGCCACCAAAGGCGTTGCGGATAATCACCAGGAAGCGCGGTGTCCGCAGGTCGATAATCGCATCGAGCATGGCGCGGCCCGCCTGGACGATACCCCGGCTCTCCTGGTCTTTACCGGGCAGGAAGCCCGTGGTGTCTTCCATGAAGATAATCGGGATGTTGTACAGGTTGCAAAAACGAATAAAGCGGGCGTTCTTGTAGGCGGCATCAATATCGATTTGCCCCGATGCGACGGCACTGTTATTCGCAACAAAACCAATGACATTGCCACCCATGCGTCCAAGCGCGGTAATCGTGTTGCGCGCGCGTTGTTCCTGGACTTCGAAATAATCGCCGTGATCACACAGCTGCTGGATAACAATACTGATATCGAAAGGGGTATTCATCCCGGTGGGCGAGTTGAAGGCTTTCTTCAACAGCAGGTCAATATCCCAGGTCTTGCGGGTAACCGGGTCCGAGTTGGGCTGGAACTGCGGTGCCACCGCATTGCTGTCGGGGATGTACTTGAGCAACTCGCGCACTTTCAACAGCGCCGAGACCTCGTCATCGACGACGAAATCGGTAACGCCCGACTGGCTGTGTACACCGGGCCCACCCAGCTCGTCAGGCGTGACGTCTTCACCCAGCACCGATTTGACGACGCCCGGGCCCGTCAGGCCGAAGAAGGTATCGCGCGGCTGGATCATGAACGTGCCCTGGCGCGGCAGGTAAGAACCACCGCCGGCATTGAATCCGAACATGCACATGATGCTGGGTACGACGCCATTGATCTTGCGCAAGGCAGTGAATGCCTCTGCATAGCCGTCGAGCCCGCCTACACCAGCTGGCACATAGGCGCCGGCACTGTCGTTGAGGCCCACCAGCGGGATCTTGCGCTGCCCGGCCAGCTCGAACAGGCGCGCCAGTTTCTTGCCGTTAGTGGCGTCCATCGAGCCTGCACGCACGGTGAAGTCATGGCCGTACAGCGCGACATCGCGACCGTCAATATTGACGATGGCGGTCACCAGCGACGCACCGTCGAGGTTTTCACCCCAGTTCTGGAACAGGATGGTCGGCGGCTTGTCAGAGAGCACACCAATGCGCTCCCAGATGGTCATCCGGTTCTTGGCGTGTTGCTTGCGGGTATTGGCCTCGCCGGCGGCCGTGAAAGGCCGCTGGATCAGGTCAAAACCTTCACGGAGTTTTTCTTCATACAGGCCCGGCTCGTAGGAAATCTGGCCCGGGACGGTGAACTGGATCTCGCGCGATTTCTCAAACGGATTTTCGAGCGTGGGCTTGGCGGGAGGCTTACTCATAAGTTCTCGCTTGCAATAACGATGTCTGGGTAGAACACTGGCTGGAATCGGAGCGGCGCAGCACTTTGCCGCACCACCATTTGCGGGCTAAAATACGACCGCAAAAAACCGAAGAACTCTATTGGAATTAATAACTTATGTCAATTGACCAAAACGGCCGACGCGCTGGCTGGCGACCGTTTTAAGAATGGCAAATCGTGAACTCGTCTGTTGAATCAGCGACTTACAGGTCGCTGCAACTCCCCTACTTCGAAAGTAGCAACCGCTACCTTGAGCGGGTTCGCCAATTGGGTTTTGCAACGCTACTCGATAGCCATGCACAGCATACCGGTGGACGCTTCGATATTGTCACTGCCGGGCCCGTGCGCCAGCACGCGATAGCGCTCGAGCAACTGCAAAGTCATAGCCAGGCACAGGTCGATCAACGCCAGGCACAGCTGATCGAACAGATCGCCAGCGACCTGGAAAGCTGCACCAGTGACATACCCTGCCCTGCCAATATTCCGTTTGCTGCTGGCGTTGTGCTTCTGTTCAGCTATGAAGCCGGGCGCGCGCTGCAACGCGCAGCGTCCGCTGGCCAGCCCACCGCGAACCCCGGAGACACACAACTTGCTAGCTGGCCTGCACTACACATCGCGATTTACCAGTGGGCCATTGTCGTCGATCACCAGCAACGATCAGTGCAACTGGTCGCCGACCCCAAACTGGATCACGAGCAATGGGAGGCGCTACAGCAACGTGTGCGCTACGCAGGCGAGGATGCAGACCGCACTGCCGGCTTTGAACAACTCACACCCTGGCAGCCGCAAACCAGCCGCGCGAGCTACCAGCGGCAAATCGCGACCATCAAGGATTACATCAGCGCAGGCGATTGCTACCAGGTCAATCTTGCCCAGTCATTCCGCGCCCGCTATCGCGGCGACCCCTGGGCGGCCTACCAGAAACTCAGCGCTCAATGCCCCATGCCTTATTCCGCCTTTGTCGAAGGACCCGGCGGCGCCGTCATCAGCCTCTCGCCCGAGCGCTTCCTGACGGTGCGCGGCGACAAGGTCTCGACGCGCCCGATCAAAGGCACCCGGAGCCGGGGCCATACTCACAGCGAAGACCAGCGGCTGGCGCAGGAACTGGCGGCCTCAACCAAGGACCGCGCTGAGAACCTGATGATCGTCGACCTGCTGCGCAATGACCTGGGCAGGAGCTGCCAGACCGGCTCGATCGCGGTGCCCGAATTGTTCAAACTCGACAGCCACGCCAATGTTCACCACCTGTCGAGCAAAATCACCGCGAGACTGCCCGGCACCGGGGTGCGCTCAGCCCTGCGCGTGCTGCTCGACTGCCTGCCCGGCGGCTCGATCACCGGCGCACCCAAAATCCGGGCGATGGACATTATTGAAGAGCTCGAGCCCTGCATCCGACGCATTTACTGCGGCAATCTCGTCTACCTGACAGCCCAGGGCAATATGGATTCGAGCATCCTGATCCGCAGCCTGCTGCTCGAGCGCGACGGCGAAGACAGCCAGCGCGGCGCGATACATTGCTGGGGAGGCGGCGGTATCGTCGCCGACTCAGGCTGGGAAGACGAGTACCAGGAATCGATCGACAAGGTTGCGATCATGCTTGATGCGCTGGCCCGGACGCTTCGGCAAACCGCCGGAGCCGGGTCAGCAACGGCGATCAGCCATCTGGCTGACTGATCAGGAAATCAATGAGCGGCCCCTGTGCGCCAGTTACGACACGCACATTGCGGGTTCGCGCCTCACCATCGGCACCGGTATAGCTGTACGACAATACAACCAGCCCCTCGTAGGGAACATTGCGGCCGACGAGTGCGTAGTCCGGCGTCATTAACAGTTGGCGCATCTCATCGTTCTGCTCACCGAGCAACGCCAGGGCTTCGCCCGGGTTAAAGTACACCCACATCTCATCTTTCAGCGTCTCGGGCGGGTTCGACAGGATCCGCTTTACCATGACCCGCACCGACGTCAGCAACTGCGACTGCGTCGTCTCGGTGACCAGCGCAAACGCGGTATCCCAGTCGCGCTCAACCAGTGCCGCCTGCCAGCGATCGTACAGCTGCTCTGCCGTCCACCCCGAGGTGTCGATCTCGACAATTGCGCGTGACTGCGGCTGCTTGCGTTGCGCCGGATCACCCGGATCACAGCCCAGCAACGCGAGCGGCAGCATAAGCAACAGCAGGCCAGCTCGCAACAGGTACGCAGTGTTATCAAGGCGGGAATGCGGGTGTTGCACGGTTTCGGTCCTCCGGTTTATCAGGAAAGTGGCTGTATCATTGCACGGCGCGATCAGGCAGGCAGCTCGCGAACGCTGGCATCGAGAAACGCCTGCTGCAGATCTGCGTAGCTATCGACTGCGGTGAACTGCGGGAACTCATCCTTTACGTTCTGTGGTGCATGGAACAGGATGCCAACCTCTGCAGCGCCGAGCATGGTCGTATCATTATAGGAGTCGCCCGCCGCAATGACCCGGTAATTCAGCTGCTGGAACGCTTCGACGCTCTTGCGCTTGGGATCCACCTGGCGAAGTTTGTAATCGGTCACCCTGCCCTGGCCATCGACCTCCAGCCGGTGGCAGAACAGCGTGGGCCAGCCCAGCTGGCGCATCAGCGGCTGCGAAAACTCGTAGAACGTATCCGACAGGATGATGACCTGGAAGCGCTCGCGCAGCCAGTCGATAAACTCGCGCGCGCCAGGCAGCGGTGCCATGTCGGCAATCACCTGCTGGATATCATCGATCTTGAGATTGTGCTGGTCGAGCAGGCGCAGTCTTTGCTGCATCAGCTCGTCATAGTCGGGGATATCGCGCGTCGTCGCCTTGAGCTCTTCGATACCGGTGCGCTCGGCAAAATCGATCCAGATCTCCGGGATCAGGACCCCTTCCAGGTCAAGACAGGCCAGTTCCACATAAACCTCGCTTCAGTTGTACCAGAGTTATTGTCAGTAAGTGGGAAGTTCTATCGTCGAGAACAGTTCTTCGACCTCGAGCTTGTTGCTGCGCAGGTAAGCCTGCTCGACCAGCTCCTGGGTCAGGTGGGGTGCGAACATACGAATAAAATCGAACATATACCCGCGCAGGAATGTGCCGCGACGAAAACCGATTTTGGTGATGCTGGGTGCAAACAGGTGACTGGCATCGAGCGCGACCAGGTCATCATCGGCCTCATCATCAAAGGCCATGCGCGCGACAATGCCAATACCCAGGCCCAGACGCACATAGGTCTTGATGACATCGGCATCGGCCGCGGTGAAAACAACCTTCGGCGTAAGGCCGCGTTCATAGAAGGCATCATCGAGCTTGGAGCGGCCCGTAAAGCCAAAGACGTAGGTCACGATGGGGTAGGTAGCGACATCCTCGAGCGTTAGCGTGTCCAGTTCAGCCAGCGGATGGCTACGCGGCACAACCACACAGCGATTCCAACGGTAGCACGGCATCATCAGCAGGTCCGAAAATAATTCCAGCGCTTCGGTCGCTATGGCAAAGTCGACCGTGCCATCGGCCGCCATTTCCGAGATCTGCATCGGGGTGCCCTGGTGCATATGTAGCGATACTTCGGGGTATTTGTCGATAAACCCCTCGATGACACTGGGCAGGGCGTAACGCGCCTGGGTATGAGTCGTGGCGATGGAGAGACTGCCCCGCCGCTCATCACTGAACTCCTGGGCCACCTGCTTGATGGTTTCGACCTTGCGCAGGATCTCACCGGCGGTTTGCAGGATCGCCTCGCCAGCGGGCGTTACGCGGGTCAGGTGCTTGCCACTGCGCGCGAAAATCTCGACGCCCAGTTCGTCTTCGAGCAGGCGGATCTGCTTGCTGATCCCGGGCTGGGAGGTGTAAAGGCTCTGCGCGGTGGCCGAGACATTCAGATCGTGGTGAGCCACTTCCCAAATGTAGCGCAACTGCTGCAGTTTCATAACATTTCCCCAGGATTGCGCTGGCGCCGGTGACACCAGTCAGCGATCGACAGTCTCTACTTTTTTAACAGGGTTGGCAACACCGTGGGGAACATGCCCCGTCGCAATATGTTCGGCCGCCAGGTCACAATGCCCGCGCTGGTCATCAAAAAACACGTCGGCGCCGTAGGCGCGCAGAAAATCGACTTTGGGCAGGCCGCCCAGAAAGATTGACTCATCTATCCGGATATCCCACTCGCGCAGCGTACGTATAACGCGTTCGTGTGCCGGCGCTGAGCGTGCGGTCACCAGTGCCGTGCGAATCGGCGTATCGTCACCATCGAACTCGCGCTGCAAACTTTGCAGCGCCAGCAAGAACGATTTGAAGGGTCCGCCCGATAGCGGCGTTCTCGCCGCCGCCTGCTCACTGGCCGCAAAGGCATCGATACCTGCGCTCTTGTAGACCCTTTCAGCCTCATCGGAAAACAGTACCGCATCGCCGTCGAAGGCAAAGCGCAGCTGTTCACTGGCGTTAGCCCGGCTGGGCCCCGGCAAAAAGGTTGCCGCGGCCACCCCGCTGGCCAGCGCCGAGCGCACATCTTCGGCGTCAGCCGACAGGAACAGGTGGCAGCCGAAGGCATGCACATAGCGATAGGGACTTTCGCCACTGCAGAACGCGGCGCGGGATATGTCCAGGCCAT
The DNA here is from genome assembly GCA_965216795.1 of Pseudomonadales bacterium. Taxonomy (GTDB): domain Bacteria; phylum Pseudomonadota; class Gammaproteobacteria; order Pseudomonadales; family UBA7434; genus UBA7434. The sequence goes on from OZ244196.1 coordinate 692,758, forward strand.
AGTGCTGGATCGAATTGAAAACCCGAAGACCGGTGTCCGCCGAGTTGCGCGACAGCAGGATCACTTCGACGCGCGAATCACCCTCGACGCGCTCGTTGATCGCCAGCAGCTTGCGCACCATCGGGAAGGCATCGCCCGGCTCCAGCGGCTCGTCTTCACGATCAATCTGGTAGGCCGAATAGGCGGCCAGGCCCTCACTGCGATAGACCTCGTGGCTGGCATTCATATCGAACAGCGCCCGCGAAGAGATCGCGATCACCAGCTTGTTGGCAAAATCGTTGCTCATATAACGACCTTAACACATGCAGGCCATGGCGCGCAGCGCAGTTTTGAACGTGATAGCATTGAACGCTACGAATATGGTGATCGAATCATGGCTTCCGGGGCTTTAACCCTGGCGGATCGAGAATAATGCCCACGCTCTCCCCGCCCGTCGACCAATCCACCCAGCGCTGGCTCAACGCGAATGGCTTTGAGCAGCTTAAGGAATGCCGCGCGCTGGGTGGCGACAGCATCTCCAGCTGTTACCTGCTTGGCAATACCCAGAGCGATCGCGTCGTCGTCAAACTCTACCCCGCCGAGTTAGCCGGTGGCGCCAGCAAGGAGGCCGACGGCCTGCAGCATATTGCTGATACCCAGAGCATCGCCACGCCAGAGATTCTGTACGTCGATGAGCAGGCCATCATCCTCGAGCATCTCGAGGCGAGCTTGCAGCACAGCGATTACTGGACCTTGCTTGCTAGCGGCCTTGCCGACATGCACCGCCACGAGCCCGCCCCCGGCGATGGCACCGAGTTCGGCCTTGCCTACGACAATTTCTGCGGCAGCTCGGTACAATGCAATGGCTGGTTCGAAGATGGCCATGAGTTTTTTATCCAGCAGCGGCTACTGCTGCAGGCGCGGCGCGCCTTCGATGCAGGCCTGCTCGAATCGCCCTGGGTCATCCACATCGAATCGATATGCGAGCGACTTCCCGAGCTGATTCCCGCGCAGCCGCCATCGCTGCTGCACGGTGATCTGTGGCCGGGCAATATCCTGGTCGACAGCAATGGTTTGCCGGCCCTGATCGACCCGGCCATCTATTTCGGCTGGCGAGAAGCTGACCTTGCCATGACTCTGCTGTTTGGCGGTCTGCCGCACGAGTTTTACCTGGCCTATGAGGAAGCCTGGCCGATGGAGACGCAGTGGCGCTCGCGCATGCCGCTATACAATCTCTATCACCTGCTCAATCACCTCAACCTGTTTGGCAGCAGCTACCTCGAGCAGGTCCAGTCCACCATTTCACGTTATGCCTGAACAACCCTCCAGCAGCAGCCAGGGCAAAGCACTCGAACAGGCACCGGCTTCACGACTGCAACAGCGCCTGCCCGGCGCAACGGTTTTCATCGATCGCGGTGCACTGCAGCACAACGCAAAGATAGCCTGCGCCCTGGCCCCCGACAGCAAACTGCTGGCCGTGATCAAGGCCGACGGCTATGGCCACGGCGCAACCGTCGCCGCGCAGGCGCTGACCGATATTGCCGACGGCTTTGCCGTTGCCCGCATCGAAGAGGGCATCGCGCTCAGAGAGGCTGGCGTCACGCTGCCACTGGTGGCGCTGAGCCCGGTCTGGAACGAACACTCCGCCCGGCTTTGCCGCGAGCATCGCATCACACCCACACTGTTTGCGGCCAGCCGGCTGGCCGAGCAGCTCGACCAGTGCATTGCACAGGCACTGCCCTACTGGCTCAAGTTCGATAGCGGCTTTCATCGGCTAGGCCTGCGCGACCCGGCAGGCATGGCGCCCGGCGCAATAGGCTCGGGCCTGTGTGAGACGCTGATGACACATTTTCACAGCGCCGAGCAGCAGCAGGACAACGGCATCTACCTGCAAATGAACAGGTTCTGCCAGCAGCTCATCGCGCTGCAGCCACGCGCGGACACCCGCCTGTCAGTGGCGAACTCAGCGGCGATACTGCGTGGCCAGCACCAACAGCTATTGGCGGGCATGCCAACAGGATTCAACGCAAAAGCCTGGATCCGGCCTGGCATCATGCTCTACGGCGCCAACCCACTGGAGCCTGCAGTACGCGATGATCGCACCCGGCTCAGGCCGGCCATGCACTTTGCCGCGCCGGTCATCGATATTCGCCAGATCCGCAGCGGCGATGCTGTCGGTTACAACCAGCGCTGGCGCGCAAGCCGGCCCAGTACCATCGCGACGATCGCCGCCGGCTATGCCGATGGCTATCCACGGCACGCCATCTCGGGCACACCCGTCGCAATTCGCGGGCAGGTTGGCAAGCTCGTGGGCACCGTATCGATGGATACACTGTGTGTCGATATCACGGATATTGCGTCGGGCCACGCCATTGCGGTGGGCGATACCGCAGAGTTATGGGGGGCACAGGTACCCGCAGAAGCGGTAGCGCGCAGCGCATCGACGATACCCTACACCTTGTTTACCGGCATCGGCCGCCGCGTCAGCCGTCAACTGCTATAAACTGTCGTCTCGGCACCCCATTCAGTACCCAGCATTTTGAACCTGCTCAGACTCGACACAATCAACCTTTCCTACGGTGGCGTGCCACTACTGCGAAACGCCAGCCTGTCCATTGAAGCTTCGGAGCGCATTTGCCTGATCGGGCGCAATGGCGCGGGCAAAACGACCCTGCTCAAGATCATCGCCGGCGAGCTGGACATCGACAGCGGCGAGATCCATCGCAGTGCCGGGCTCACCGTTGCGCACCTGCAGCAGGACCTGCCCGATAGCGACGCGCTGACGGTCGCCGAGGTCGTGGCCCAGGGGCTCGCTCACGTGCAGCAGAAAGTCGCGCTCTACCACCAACTGGTAGAAGAACAAGCCGGCGAGGACGACCGCCAGCAACTGGCCCGCATTGCCCAGCTGCAGGGAGAGATCGACGCTGCAGGCGGCTGGGACAGTGAGCGACAGGTCGCCAAAATTATCAGCCAGCTCGATCTGCCCGCAGGAAAAACCATGGCACAGCTGTCTGGCGGCTGGCGCCGGCGCGTTGCGCTGGGTAAGGCGCTGGTGGCAAACCCCGGCCTGTTGCTGCTCGATGAACCCACCAACCACCTCGACATCGACACCATTAAGTGGCTTGAACACACGGTCAATGCCTATCGGGGCACCGTGGTGTTTATTACCCATGATCGCGACTTCCTGCAAAAAACCGCCACCCGGATCATCGAGATCGACCGGACAAAGCTGGTGAGCTGGCCGGGCAACTACCAGAATTACCTGAAGCTAAAGGAAAAGGCCCTGCTCGATGAGCAGGAGCATGAGCAACAGTTCGACAAAAAACTCGCGACAGAGGAAGCCTGGATCCGCCAGGGTATCAAGGCTCGCCGCACCCGCAATGAAGGCCGGGTACGGGCGCTGCAGCAGATGCGCAGCGAACGTGCCCAGCGCATAAAACGACAGCGCAAGGCCACGATCCACGTTGAAGATGCCGAGCAGTCGGGACGCAAAGTCTGTGAAGCGCGCTCAATTCGCCATGGCTACGCTGACCAGCTGCTGATCGACAACTTCAAGATCAAGATTATGCGCGGCGACCGCATTGGCCTGATCGGTAACAATGGTGTCGGCAAGAGCACCCTGCTCAAAATCCTGCTAGGCCAGATCGAGCCCGACCACGGCAGCGTCAAGCTAGGCAGCAACATACAGCTGGGTTACTTCGACCAGATCAAGCGCGAACTGGAGCCGGACAAGTCGGTCGCCCACAACGTGGGCTCTGGCAAGGAATACATCCAGCTGGGCGGCAAACCGCGGCACATTATTGGCTATCTGCAGAATTTCCTGTTTAGCCCCAAGCGCGCGCGTGAACCGGTCAAGCTGCTTTCCGGTGGCGAGCGCAATCGCGTCGCGCTGGCCAAGCTGTTTACCAAACCGAACAATTTCCTGGTGCTCGACGAGCCGACCAATGACCTGGACATCGAAATGCTCGAGGTGCTTGAAGAGCGACTGGTCCAGTACCAGGGCAGCATGATCCTCGTGAGTCACGATCGCGCCTTTCTCGACAATGTCGTCACCAGCGTGCTGGTGTTCGAGGATGATGGCAAAATCCACGAATATGTGGGCGGCTACAGCGACTGGCTACGCCATAAAAAATCGCTCAAGGTCGTCGACGATATGGACGCGAGTCCGCGGCCGGCAAATAACGCGAGCAGCCAGGCTAGCAACCAGCGCAGCGCGCAGAAGCTCAGCTATAAACTACAGCGCGAGCTTGACGGCATACCCGCCGAGGTCGACCGCCTCGAGGAAGACATCGACGCGCTTGAAGCGCTGATAGCGAGCGAGGGCTTTTTTGACCAGGACTATGATGTCACACAGCCCAAACTCGAATCGCTTGGCAAGGCACAGCAACAGCTTGAGCAGCTGATGAGTCGCTGGGTCGAACTGGAAGAATTGGCGGGCGCGGGCCGCTAGTCGACTCGCGCCAGCGAGCGATTGGCAAAGCGCCGCAGCAGCGGCTCCATCAGCTCCTCGAGTCGATAAGCGCGTTGCTGCAGGTAACGCAGGATCGCCAGTTCATCATCACGACCCTCCATGTTGTCGATACGTTCCCGCAACGCCTGCTCGGCTGCAGGCAAACTCCCAAAGCCCTGCCCCAGCAAGTCTTCGATAGCCTGGCACTCCAGCGCGTCAAGGCCCGCGCCGTAACGCTGCAGGCGCAGCCCATACTCAAGCATTTCGTTGACGCTGTTGGCGCGGTGTGTGAGGTAACGATCATCCTGTGCTGGCAACAACTGCTCCCCGACAATGGCCTGGCTATTGGCCAGCACGCGCTGCATGGCATCGCCGCTGGCTGAGCCTGAACTGTCGAGACAGCTGTCCGGCAGGCTGGCAACGGCGTTGTCGACACCCATTGCCCGGGCGATGGCATCGCACATGGCACGCTGGCAATTCATCTCATAGCCCATATTCATCGCGACTTCATCGCGCCAGTGCAGCGTGCGCACGGTATACAGCAGCGACATCACCGAACGCAGCAATTGCTGTACGGTGTAGTATTTAACCTTCTCGACATCAACCTCGATACCGCTGTGCTGCTCGTACAGCGCGAAATACTCGCGCATGTCACCGCCGCTTGAGGGATAGAAAAAGTCTCGCACGACAATATTGCCCCAGTCCTCCATGGGGTCGCCGATATGGGCCCACTCCCAATCGACAAACGCGGTGACCGCGTTACCTTCAAACATGAAGTTGGCAGGCCCGGTGTCACCCTGTACCAACACGGTATGCGGCGTTTGCGCAGGCACGTGGTTTTCGAGCCAACGCTTGCCAAACGCGGTAAACAGGCTGCCGACCTCGGCAGGCTCGGGCATGCGTTGCCAGAGTTTTTCGATTATGCGCACTTCACCCAGGGCGTGGGCTGCGGCATCCTGCGGCCACTGGCAGTGATCCTCAAGCCCCAGCGCGCGCGGGTCGAGTTTGTGCAGATGCGCCAGTGCTTCACAGAAATCGGCAAATACCGCGTGCTGCTGTTCGCGAGGTACAAGATTGAGCTCGCCATCACCGGGCACCATCTGCTGCAGCGCCAGGTGCAGATCACCGTTCCAGCCGACAATACGCTGCACGGGCACCGGGGTCGGCATCAGCGACTGTATGATCGCGGTCTCGCGCTCGAGGCTCCAGGGGCCACCGTGCCCCTTGATACCGTTGCGATCGATCCGCAGGAAATACTGCCCCGCCTCGCCGGCAGATGTCTGCGTATCGACAACCCAGGCTTCGCGCCGAGCGACATGGCGCGATAACCCGGTAAGCTGCTCGCCCGTGATTGATTCGATCCAGGCTTCGGTACCGTCTGGCAGGGTATGTTCGATAGTCGTGGCAGTCATTGCAATGCTCTAGTCTTCAGCGGTGGTCGGCACAACCGGCGCACGATGCATACACCAGGGTAGTTGTAGGCCGGGGTCGGGGTGATGGCGGGTCGTGTCTGCGACAATCGTGGTCGTAGAGAGGTAGCGTGATGACAGCTGCGCGATCAGCGCCTGCAATGCCTCGCGCTCGTGCTGGCCCGATTGCACGGCAGCCAGTAGATAACCTTCGAGCCTGAATCGCTCCGCCGGCGACTGGTCGTCACCCGCCGCAAGCGCCTGGAAGTAGTGTTCGAGAGAAGCCGCGATCGCGGCCTCGTTGAGCTGCTGTGGAAGCGCCATGCCACGGATTATGCCACGGCAACCGGGGCCCGGCGCAGTGGCATAAACGGCCCCGCCCGTCTATCGCGAGGCCTGGTTGTGGTTTTTATTGCGGCTGATCGTAATGTGCTTGGTCCCGCCGGTATGGGTGATACCGCTGGTGCCAATAGGGATTTCCTGGATCTTTTTGCCGGTGGCCAGGAACTTCTCGACCTGCTCAGCAATGCCCTCGCTGCTGTGCTCGTCGTTTGTCGTCACCTTGGGCTTGGGCACAAAGAGCTTGCTGGCACTTTTGTCGGCGCCCTTGAGCTTGGACCGACTGACGACCTGGCTTTTGGCCTTGCTGGCTGAATTACCCGCTGACTTGACCCGCGTGGCCTTGGCGGCCTGGACAGTCAGTGCCTTGGGTTTGCTCTCTGCCGCGGGCGCTTTCGCCGCCCTGGCTTTGGAGGCCGCCTTTTTCGGTGCCGCCGCCTTCTTCGCGACCGCCTTCTTCGCGACCGCCTTTTTGGCCGCCGGCTTTTTGCTCGCGACCTTTTTGGCTACTGCCTTTTTGGCTACTGCCTTTTTGGCTACTGCCTTTTTGGCCACCGCTTTCTTTTTGGGAGCCGCCTTCTTCACCGCCGCTTTCCTGGCAGCTGGCTTCTTGGTAGCCGCTTTTTTAGCCGCAGCCTTTTTCACCACTGCCTTTTTGGCGGTAGTGCCTGCTTTCGCTTTAGCCTTGGGTGCCGCTTTTTTGGTCGCGACGGCTTTGCTGGAAGTTTTTGATTTTGCTACGCTTTTCTTTGCAGCGGCTTTTTTTGCTGGTTTTTTAGCCGCTTTTGCCTTAGCGCTTCGCGCCGAAGTTGCCATCTGGTTTTGACTCCATATCAGGGAGCCCGCCACTATACAGGAAAAGTGCTTTAGAAACGAGGCCTTAAGAGAGACATCTCCAAACGCAGGCAAAATATGACGGATTGCGCCAGCTGAAATTGATGAATCCCTTCGCCAAAATCGACCAAATAACAAACAGTCTGGCGGTTTTGGCCAGTCCCGGCCCCGCGCCCGCTACCTGGGCCGCACAGGCAGTGCATCGTGCTGGGGCAGATCCGCCGGGTCGAGATACCACTCAGCCCTGGAGGCCCAGTGTATGCTCTGGATCGGCCGCTCGGCAGGCGGCTGGTCAAGGCTGCCTGCAGGCACCAGCGTCGTCGCGCCGTCCGCCGTTTGCCAGGGCAGGCTGGCGCCGCAGTCCCGGCAAAACACCGTACCGAAGTGCTTGGCACCGGGCAGCCGATAGCGGACCAGGCTGTCCTCGCCCGCCAGCCATGCAAACTGCGCCGAATCCACAAACAGGTTGGCCGCATGCGCCGAACCGGTCGCCTTCTGGCAGCGCGAGCAGTGACAGTACTGGAACAGCTTGAACGGGCCACGCGCCTCGAAGCGGACTGCCCCGCACAGACAGCTGCCCCCCAGGGTTTCGTTGTCAGGTTCTGCCATCATGACTCTCCTCAAGCGTAAAACGCCGCGAGCTGCCGGTACCCGGTTCAGCAAAAGCGAGCACGATGGCCCGAAGCTGCAGGTCTTCTCCAGCTACCCGCTCGGCGGCATACAGTCTATCACCGATCACCGGATGGCCGATGCCCGCCAGGTGCCGCCTGATCTGGTGCTTGCGGCCGGTTTCAATTTCCACCAGTAACGCGCTGTCACCGGGCCTTGCCGGCACCGGGCTACTCGCCAACACACGGCTCAGGGCAGCTTTGCCATCGAGCGCACTGTCGATTTCAAACGGCAGCGCCTGCGTCAGCTGGCCATAGATCTGCACCCGGTACTGCTTGTGGACCTCTCGCCGGGCAAACAACCCGGAAAGGGCCGCCGCCATTGCCTGGCTGTGCGCCAGCACCACCAGGCCAGAGGCCATTCGGTCAATGCGATGCACAATGTAGACCTGCCGCTGCGCGTGCTGCTGCTCAACCCAACGCTGGAGACTGGTGTGATCGGACCAGCGCGAACCCTGGCAAAGCATGCCCGCGGGTTTGTCCCAGACGGAGTATTCGCCATGGTCCGCAACCATCAGCGCGGACAGAGGCTGTTGCGAGAGCACCCGCTCATCGTAATTCAGGTGCAGGGTGTCGCCAGGCTGGAGCGTGGCGGTCACCCGACGCAATCGCCGCGGTTTGGTGCGCTTGCGCTGCTTTGCCGAGCCCCGGGTACGCTGCAGCCAGACCGCGCCTTTTTGCATCGCATCCTTGACCTTGAGTTTGCTCAGGCCGCTTTCCCGGGACAGCAGCTCGGCCGCGCGCTGCCCGGGGTCGCTGACCTCAACCGATATCTCCAGCCGCACGCCCTGCCCTGTGACGCTCACCGCAGCAGGGTCGGGACTTACCGGGGGTTCAGGATCGGGCACGCACTGGGCTCCAACAGGGGTTCAAGCGGGCATGGTAGCAGCCGGGCGCTGCTGCCCAGCGGTGCAATCGCGTGCAATATCCCGCTCGCGCACTGTCCAAATCGGCCAGCAAACTGCTAGAATGCGCGCCTTTTTTGCAGACAAGAGTAGCCCTCCCTGATCACTCTATTCGGCATCAGCAACTGCGACACGGTGCGCCGCGCGCGCAAGTGGCTCGAACAGCACGCACTTGAATACCGGTTTCACGACGTTCGCGCCGATGGCCTGGCGCGCAAGCAGCTCCAGGCCTGGCTCGATGCCGCAGACGCAAGCGCACTGCTCAATCGCCGCAGCACCAGCTGGAAACAGCTCAGTGAACAGCAGCGCGATAGCATCAACGCAGAACTCGAAGGTGGGTCGGCTTATAGTGCCCTGATCAAAGCCGCGCTCGACACGCCCACGCTACTGAAACGGCCACTACTGGAAGTCGACGGATCACTGCAGGAAATTGGCTTCAACGAAGCTGCCTACAGCAAGCGTCTGCTCTAAACACAGCGACACCCCAAAGGTCAAAACACTATGCAATCTCTGTTCAGCTTTAGCCTTGGACTGGCCACCAGCGATGACAAGGGTGGTTATCTCGAAGCGTATTATCCATCGCCAACGATCAACCTCACGGCCACAGGCTGTGAAGCCGCCCACGCGGCACTGCAGGCAGCGGGTATCGCGTTTGGTGGTGGCAATGCAGTCTTTGCACTCGATGATGCGCAGCTGGAGAAAATCGCCGCCTCACTGAACGGCAGCGAACTTGACGACCACGCTGGATTGGCGCGGTCACTGGCTGGCGGGCAGCGACAGGCCATTGTGACTGTGCTCGAAAGTGACAGCGCACCGCAAACGGTGCCCGAAGCCTACCTTAAATTGCACCTGCTCTCGCACCGACTGGTCCGGCCGCACGGTATCGATCTCACCGGTATCTTCGCGGTGCTGCCGAACAACGCCTGGACCAACGAAGGCCCCATCGCGCTGGAGGACCTGCCCCATCGGCAGCTCGAGGCCCGCAAGCAGGGTCACTGGCTCGCGGTCAAGTGTGTCGACAAGTTCCCGGTCATGACCGACTACGTCGTGCCATCGGGCGTGCGCATTGCGCACACGGCGCGCGTGCGACTGGGCGCCTATCTCGGCGAAGGGACCACCATCATGCACGAAGGCTTCGTCAACTTTAACGCCGGCACCGAGGGCCCGGGCATGATCGAGGGCCGCATCTCAGCCGGTGTTTTCGTGGGCGCAGGATCTGACCTGGGCGGCGGTTGTTCGACAATGGGCACACTCTCTGGCGGCGGCGACGTGATTATCGCGGTCGGCGAGAACTGCCTGGTCGGCGCCAACGCCGGCATTGGCATCGGTCTGGGTGATCGCTGCACGGTGGAAGCGGGCCTGTACATTACGGCTGGCACCAAGGTCGCACTGCTCGATGACAACAATGAGCTTGTCAAACTGGTCAAAGCGCGCGAACTGAACGGCGAGTCGGACCTGTTATTCAGGCGCAATTCGCAAAGCGGCGCCGTAGAGTGCAAAACCAATCGCAGCGCCATCGAGCTTAACGAAGCACTGCACAGCCACAATTAGCGATTGAACCCGGCCTTGCAATTCGGGGCTCTTCGATTAAGCTAGCGCCACGCCGCTATCCAGGGTAAACCATGCGTCTGAAAAACTATCTCTCTGCCAAGATCCACAACGCGACCGTCACGCGCTCCGACCTGCACTACATCGGCAGCATCACGATCGACAAGAAACTGCTGGAGCTGACCGGCATGGAGAAGAACGAGCGTGTGTTAGTGGTCAACAACACGGCGGGCTCACGCCTTGAAACCTACATCATTGAAGGCGAATACGGCAGTGGCGATATCGAAATGAACGGCGCCGCCGCCCACCTGATCCACCCCGGTGACGAAGTCATCATCATGGCGTTTACGCTGTCCAGCGAGCCATTCGAACCCACCACGATACTGGTCGATGAGAACAACCAGTTTGTTCGCTACCTCAACGAGAAACAGGGCCAGACCGTCGCCGACCTCTAGCGGCCGAAGCACGCTATCGTTCGTTAGCGATCAACGTACTTAAATCCGTATAACGCAGACTCTTTCGCTGGCCCTCCCTGTCGCCGGGCATAAACCCTCTGTGCAGGGAACCGCTGTGAATACGTCCGTGTACGCTCAACGGCCGCGTCCATGCGGCCGATGCTCCCTGTACAGAGGGTTCATACCCATCGACCCAACCCTGCCTCGAATCCAGCACCAACGATAAAAACGATCGTTCAAATTCACAGCGAACTCGAAGCCGGAGCCTGTGTTCCACCTGGCTGGGAACGTCGGCCGCAGGGATGCGGCCGTCGAGCGGGCACGGATGCCGAAAAGCGATTCCCGGCCGGGTGGAACACAGGATCGGGCTACGGATCCCCTACCAAACAACCTAACGAAGAAAGCGACAACGCCAACAGTGGCGCTAAAAGCATTTAGTCAAAAGTGAAACGGGAGTCTGTGCTCCACTCGGCTGGGAACGTCGGCCGCAGGGACGCGGCCGTCGAGCGGGCACGGATGCCGAAAAACGATTCCCGGCCGGGTGAAACACAGGCTCGGGCTACGGACCCCGCAACGCACTCAAACAGGATGCAAAGGCTTCAAGAGGAAAGCGACGACTTCAACACCAGCAGTTTTTCAGTCTGCATATCGTCAATGGTATGCCCAATACCGCCAACACCAAGCCCGGAATGTCGCAAGCCGGCAAACGGCATATTGTCCTGCCTGAAGGCTGTGTGGTCGTTGATCATGACCGCAGACGCGGCGATGTTGTGATAGATGTACATCGCGCGGTCGATATCCTGCGCGAACACGGCCGCCTGAAAGGCCACATCGAGCGCATTGGCCTGCGCCAGCGCGGCGTCCACATCGTCGTAGCTATACACGCAAACCACAGGCCCGAAAATTTCTGCCGTGCTGACCATCGCATCGGCCGGAGGATTCAGCAACACCGTGGGTGCATAGCAGTTGTTATCCAGCAGCTGGCCGCCACACAATTTGGACGCACCGGCATCGACTGCCTGGCCCACCCAGTCATGCACGCGCTCCAGCTCGGCAGCGCGAATCAGTGGGCCCACTTCGGTGTCGCCAGACAGCGGGTCGCCCACGTTGAGGGCCGAAGCACCGCTAACCAGCCCATCCACCAGCTTATCGAGCACCGACGTGTGCGCAAAGATGCGCTGCACCGAAACGCAAACTTGCCCGGCGTGGTAAAAGCCACCCTTCAACAGCGAGGGTATGGTTTTCGAAAGATCCGCACTGGCATCGACAAAGACCGGCGCGACGCCGCCGTGCTCCAGCGCACAGCGCGTGCCCGGCGCCAGCCTGGAGCGCAGCATCCACCCCACGCGAGCGCTGCCAATAAATGAAAAGAAGCTGACACGCGCGTCAGCCACCAGTGCGGTGGCAAGCTCAAGCGAGTCTGGCAGCGCAACCTGGCACCACTGCGGGTCAAGGCCCGCTTCGTGTAGCAGCCGGGCAAAGCGCAAGCAGGATAGTGGTGTATCGTCAGCGGGCTTGACGATCACCGGGCAACCGGCCGCGATCGCGGCACCGACCTGGTGAACAATCAGGTTCAGTGGGTGATTAAAGGCACTGACAGCAACGACGACACCTATCGGCTCGCGTTGCGTGAAGCCCATACGCAAGGTGTTGGGTGTGGGCTCCTGCAAGGGTACAACCTCACCGGCATGCGCCTGGATATGCTCAGCACACATCTTGACACCGGCAATCGCGCGATCCACCTCAACCAGCGAGTCCACCAGCGGCTTGCCCCCCTCGGCAGCGGCGCCCTGCGCCAATGCCTCGCGCTGGGCCTGCATCAATTCAGCGGTACGCTCGAGGATGGCCGTGCGCTCTGGCACCGACAGCCACTGGCGGCGATCGCGGCTAATGCTGAACGCGGCATCCAGCGCCGCCTCGATGTGAGCCGCACCACACTGTGCAACGGTTGCAATCGGCTCACCGGAATACGGCGAATTGACCGTCAGCTGCCCGGCTTCGGCAGATTCGCCCGCCAGCATCAATCCAAAATGCTCAGTACTCATAACAGTGTCTCATTGATTCGCAGAGGATCTGCGTTACGGGGGATGGTTGCAGCACAGTGGGCAGGGAAACGCTTTTCGGCATCCTTGCCCGCTCGACGGCCGCATCCATGCGGCCGACGTTCCCCGCCCACTGTACTGCAACCATCTCCGAGCAGCGCGACATTCTCTTCGACTAGATCGAACAGGTAATTTCACCCAGCTTGCGAGTAAGCCGCATGTTTTCGCTATAGTCGATCGGCACCACCACCAGGCTGGGCCCGTCCTCATTGAACGCTTGCTCCAGCACCGACTGCAGCTGCGAGCTGTCTTTGACATAGTGCCCGGACCAGCCAAAGGCGCTGGCCAGCTGCATCCAGTCAGGGTTGCCAAAAGACAGCTCTGTGTGGCGCCCGAACTCGTTCTCCTGTTTCCAGGCAATCAGGCCGTAGGCATTGTCTTCCCAGACCATGGCCACGAAATTGCTGTTCAGGCGGCGCGCGGTTTCCATTTCCTGGACGTTCATCATGAACCCTGCATCACCACTGATCGACAGGATGCGCTTGTCCGGGTGGACCATCGCCGCGGCCACGGCGCCGGGCAATGAAAAGCCCATGGAACAAAAGCCGTTGGGGATCAGGCAGGTGTTGGGTTCATGGCACTGGTACTGGCGGGCGATCCACATTTTGTGCGCCCCCACATCGGATAGCAGCACGTCCTCTGGCCCCATCACCTGGCGTGCATCCCACAGCACTTTTTGTGGCGAAATGCTGTCACCCGGCTGCTGGTCTTTGTGTTCGCAAATTTCTTCCCACATCTGTGCCCGCACGGTGCGCTGGTAGTCGAGGTCAAAACTGCCGACGTCACCGGCATCCAGGCGCTCGTTGAGCATCCACAGTGAATGCGCCAGATCGCCGACGACCTCCACTTCGGGGTGATAGTTTTCATCGATCTCGGCGGGCAGGAAATCAATATGCAGCACTTTCTTTTGCTTGCCGCCGTTCCACAACGCGGGGTGATACTCGACCATGTCATAGCCCAGCGTGATCACCAGGTCCGACTCATCGATGGCCATCGACACATAGTCTTTGGTGCCAAGGCCAATCGTGTACAGGCAGTAATCGGCATCCATATCGACGGCACCCTTGGCCATGAAGGTACTGACGACGCCAATGCCCGTCTTTTCGCAAAACAGCCGCAGCTGCTTGCTGGCTCGCTTGCGGATACAGCCATTGCCGGCAATGATGACGGGGCGTTTCGCCTGCTTCAGCGCATCAAAAGCCTGGTCGATGATTTTGTCTGCCGGGACAGGGCGACGAAACTTCTGCACGCTTATGGGTTTGGCGTCCGTCTCGAGTTTGGCAATGTCTTCCGGTAATTCAACATGCACGGCGCCGGGCTTTTCGGTGCGTGCCAGGCGTACCGCCTTGCGGATAATTTCTGGGATGCTGTCAGGGTGCAGTACTGTGGTCGCCCACTTGGTCACAGGCTCGAACATACCCACCACGTCCATCACCTGGTGCGACTCTTTGTGCAGGCGTGTCGATGCGCCCTGCCCGGTTAGCACCAGCATCGGCGCACGATCCATGTTCGAATCGGCAACGCCGGTAATCAGGTTGGTGGCGCCCGGGCCCAGGGTGCCAAGGCAACCCGCTGGCTGGCCAGTGAGGCGACCATAGATCTCGGCCATAAACGCCGCGCCCTGCTCATGCCGCGTCAGTACAAAGGTTATCTTGTCCGACTTCTCAAGCGACATCATGAAGTCGGCGTTCTCTTCACCGGGTACGCCAAAAATATACTCGATGCCTTCCTCTTCAAGGCATTTAACAAACAGGTCTGATGCTTTCATTGTGCTACCCACAATCACTATCCCTCTGTTGATGGCAAAGCGCTCTCGCGCGGGATGACAGGAAACCCCTATAACGCACAAAATGTATCCAGCCCAACGGCGATGGGGGCTGCAGATACCGGCCTGGGGACAACTTCGGCCCTATAGATTTACTTTAGTTCATTCGCCAACACTGGCAGCGCGATTTTGAGCGAAGAACAGCCATCGGCGCGTTATTACCGGGGAATTTGCACAGGTAATTCCTAACGGGATAGTAAGCGGTCGTTTTTTGAGCCAGTGGTAGTATCAGTACGATAACGAGTAAGCCACGGCGCGCGGCCATAGCCAGCAGCGCTGGATTGAACGGGTATGATTGCAACACTGGAAAACGGCACGCTGGGCACGCGCCTTGCGGGACCGACCCTGCTATTACTGCCGCTGGCCATCGCCGGTCATCGATTTGGCCTGTGGGGGTTCACGGTGTCAACGGCCATGCTGGCACTGTGCCTGCTGGCCTCGGTGACGATCCTGTTGTGCTCGGCCATCATCTACGTGCGCAGTCACAACCAGGCCCGCCGCCAGAACCTGCGCAAGGCCATGTTGCTCGCAGGCGTCATGCCAGCACTGGTTGCGGCTTTTCTCATCAGCATGTCGATGCGCGGCCCGCAACCGGTCATCCACGATGTCTCTACCGATACCGAGCAGGTGCCACGCTTTGACAAAGCGGCGGCGATGCGCGGCGATGAAAGCAACACCCTGGCGATCAAGCCCGACTCGATTGCTGCGCAACAACAGGCCTATCCACAGCTGCAACCACTGCCCAGCGCACTCGATGCCGAGCAGGCCTTTGCACGCGCCCTGGCGGTTGCGACCGAACTGGGGTGGACGGTCTATAACGCAGACCCTGCCAATGGTCGCATCGAGGCCTACGAAAAGACGCGGCTGTGGGGCTTTATCGATGATGTGGTGATCCGCATCACGCCGGTTGCCGATGGCACCATCATCGACCTGCGCTCGGTATCGCGGGTCGGCCGCGGCGACCTGGGTGCCAATGCGCAGCGTATTGAGCGCTTCCTGGAAGGCTTCGACGCCGGTTAATCGGGGCCGTCGCACCTACCTTCGATAGTCGATCGCTCCAGCGCCTGCCCGGTGCTGAAGCGAATTGTCATTGCTGTTAAAATTCAATGCCTTAGCATTCTGCGCTGGATTTTTAATCGCCGCGCATGGGCGCCCGTCGCCGTACCGCACCTGCCGCTAGATACTGCGCCAGATCATGCATCCCACCATCAGGAGAGTCCCTAACATGGCGTTAGTGCTCAACGAAGAGCAGCGCATGCTGCGTGACACCGCGAAAGAATTTATCCAGGCCAATGCGCCGGTCGACTTGATGCGCCAACTGCGCGATGAGGGCAGCCCGCTTGGCTACTCCGAGTCGCTGTGGCAGCAGATGGTTGAAATGGGCTGGCCCGCGGTCGCCATTCCCGAAGCGCACGGCGGGCTGGGTTTTGGCTATCTGGGCGCCGGGGCGATTCTCGAGGAAATGGGCAAGACCCTGGCCCACTCACCGTTTTTCAGCAGCGTGGTGCTGGGCGCTTCTGCCATCCAGTTGGCGGGAAGCGAAGCCCAATGTGCGCAGTGGCTGCCTCGCATCGCCGCTGGCGAAATAACGCTGGCGCTGGCGCACGATGAGAGCAATCACCACAGCGAGTCGGGGATCGCCTGCACGCTGCAACCGCAGGGCGATAGCTGGATCCTGCAGGGCAGCAAACGCTTTGTCGCCGAGGGCTGCAATGCCGACTACCTGGTTGTCAGTGCCGTTCACGCGCCCGATGCCGACCCGGGCAAAGTCAGCCTGTTGCTGATCGATCGTCAACGCAGCGGCATCAATGTCGCGCCGGTCGCCATGGTTGACTCGCGCAATTACGCGCAGATCGAGTTCGATAGCGTGGCGATCGCCGCAGACGACCTGCTTGGCGAGCCTGGCGCTGCCGGCGACGCCCTGGCCAAACTGCTCGATTATGGCCGCATCTGCCTGGCTGCCGAAATGCTCGGTGGCGCCCAGTGGGCGTTTGATACAACCGTTGAATACCTCAAGGAGCGCGAACAGTTCGGCCAGAAAATCGGCTCCTTCCAGGCGCTGCAGCACCGCGCATCCGAGATGTACACCGAACTGGAACTCACCCGCTCGGGCATCACTGCGGCGCTGTCTGCCATCGACGAAGACAGCGACGAGTTGCCGCTCATGGCCAGCCTCGCCAAGGCCCGCATGAACGAAACGTTCCGGCTGATTGCCGATGAAGCGGTACAGATGCATGGCGGTATCGGCCTGACCGACGAGCTCAACGTCGGCTTTTACCTCAAACGCTGTCGGGTGGCGATGAACAGCCTGGGCAGCACGGGCTACCACAAAGACCGCTACGCCACCCTGCAAGGCTTTTAGCCGTTACTCTCCAACTGCGAAAAGACGCCCATGAGTGATTTAGATACCTTCCGCAAGGAAACCCGCGAATGGCTCGAAGCCAATTGCCCCGCCAGCATGCGCACACCACAGAAGCGTGCCGAAGGCGTGTACGGAGGGCGCAAATGGGTCTGGACCAATGACGATGCCAAAGTCTGGTTCGAACGCATGGTCGAAAAGCGCTGGACTGCCCCCGAGTGGGCGCCCGAGTACGGCGGCGCTGGCCTGAACCCCCAGGAAGCAAAAATTCTCCAGCAGGAAATGGAGCGCCTGGGCTGCCGCAAACCGATTACCGGCCATGGCTTCTGGATGCTCGGGCCCGCACTGCTTGAGTACGGCACCGAAGAACAAAAGCGCGAGCACCTGCCAAAAATCGCCCGTGGCGAAATCCGCTGGTGCCAGGGTTATAGCGAACCGGGTGCCGGCTCCGACCTGGCCAGCCTGCGTTGCCGCGCCGAAGACAAGGGCGACCACTTCATCGTGAACGGCCAGAAATCCTGGACCAGTGATGGCGACAAGGCCGACTGGATATTCTGCCTGGTGCGCACCAGCGACACCGGCAAAAAGCAGGAAGGCATCAGCTTCGTGCTGTTCGATATGGAAACCCCGGGCGTTGAAGTGCGACCGGTCACGCTCATTACCGGTGACTGCCACTTTTGCGATACCTTCCTGACCGACGTCAAGGTTCTCAAAGAGAACGTTGTCGGCGAGATCAACAAGGGCTGGTCGGTGGCCAAGGCCCTGCTGGTGCACGAGCGCAAGATGATGTCGGAGATGGAGCGCAACATGCCCAAGGGCAAGTTTACGCCCGTCGACTACGCGCGCCATTACCTGCCCGCCGACGACAGCGGCAAGGTTGAAGACGCCACATTACGCGGCCGGCTGGTCGATCACCTGATGCGCCAGAAATCCATTGAACTTGCCCAACAACGCGCTTTTGAAGAGGGCATGGCCGGCGTATTCGACATGCGCGTCGCCTCGATCTTCAAATACGCAGGCACCGAGCAGAAAAAAATCAAGGACGAGCTGATCATCGACATGATGGGCAGCACCGGCGCGGGCTGGGACGACGATCAGTTCAATGAGGATGAGCGCGCGCGCACAACCGAGTGGATGAGTGGCAAGGCCCTGTCGATCGCCGGCGGCAGCTCGGAAGTCCAGCTGAACCTGATTGCCAAAAAGGCACTGTCGCTGCCAGAGTCCTGACGACGGGCGCCATTGATGGGGCCGGTTACTCCGCCTCCATCATGTCGAAGTCAAACTTGCTGATGCCGCAATCCGGGCACTCCCAGTCTTCGGGCACATCGGCCCAACGGGTTCCCGGAGCCAGGCCCTCACTGGGCAAGCCCTCGGCCTCATCGTAGATAAAGCCGCAGATAACGCACTCCCACTTCTTGAAATCGCTCATTCGCTCGGTTCTCCGGTTTAATACACTCAGCCCTGGGCCATCAATGATCGGGCAGGCCCAGTGACTTCTTGGCGATCAGGTTCAGCTGAACCTCGCTGCTGCCACCCGCTATCGTGTAGGACTTTGACATCATCCACTCACTGGTGACCCGGTGCATGTCTTCGTCGCTGGTTTCCGGGTCCCACTCCATTCCCGCCATACCCAGCAGGTCGACAACCAGCTCGCCCTTGTTCTTTTGCTCTTCGGTGCCCGCGTACTTGAACATCGTTGTCATGCGCATGTCGAGCGTGCCCGCCATGCCTTCCTCAAAGGCGCGTCGCTCGCTCAGGTCGATAAGGCGCTTACGCATCAGGTGATCGACCAGCCGGCTTCTCAGCTGGGCGTCGCTGATGTTGCCAGCCGCATCGGTCTGGGCAAAATGCTTCGCGTACTCGACCACCGTGTAGCGCGGCAGCGGCATCGAGGACTCAAGGTCAGCCATCTGCTTACGCTCGTGCACCAGCAGGGCCTTGGCCACAGACCAGCCCTGGTCGATACCACCGACCACGTTGCTCTTTGGCACCTGCACATTTTCCAGGAAGGTATCGCAAAAATGAGAGACACCGGTGATCAGCGGTACGGGCCGTGCGGTGACGCCGGGGGTGTCCATATCGAACAGTACGAAGCTGATGCCTTCCTGCTTCTTGACGTCGCGGTTGGTGCGCACCAGGCAAAACATCCAGTCGGCTTTATCAGCGTCGGTGGTCCAGGACTTCTGGCCGTTCACAATGAAGTGATCGCCCTTGTCTTCAGCACGACACTGCAGGCTGGCCAGGTCAGAGCCGGCGCCGGGCTCGCTATAGCCCTGGCACCAGCGGATTTCGCCACGGGCGATTTTCGGCAGGTGTTCGGCTTTTTGCGCGTCGGTGCCGTACTCAAGCAGCGCAGGCCCCAGCATGGAAATGCCGTGCCCGATGAGCGGCTTGCGGCAGCCGAGCTTGTTCATTTCACGACGCAGCACCTTGACCTGCTGGGCGTCGAGCCCCGCTCCACCGTACTCTTTTGGCCAGTCGGGGACGGTCCAGCCCTGCTCGACCATGCGCTCCAGCCAGACCCGGGCATCGTCGTTATCCCACTGCCACTTGCGACCGCCGTAGACGTTGTCTTTCTGGGTGGGGCGCACACGCATGGATGCCGGGCAATTTTCCTGCAGCCAGTCATGGACGTGTTGTTGGAATTCGGCCAGATCAGACATGGTTTTTCAGGTCCTGGCGCCCGCCAGCGAGCGGGCAAATAAAGGCCGCTAGTTTGGCCAGCCAGGTGGCACTTGGCAATGGCAATTGCCACCGCGCGCATTGTGCCTACAATGGCGCTTTGCCAACCCGGATTGCGAGCCCACGATGAAAGCCATTCGCATCGAAAACAAACAACCACAGCTGGTTGACCTGCCGGCGCCGAGCGGTGAAGGCGTGCTTATCAAAGTCGCCACGACGTCGATCTGCGGCTCGGACCTGCACATGATCGAGCGCGGCTGGGCAGAACAGCGCGTGCTCGGCCACGAGTTTGCGGGCACTACCCCCGACGGCACCGCAGTCGCTGTCGAGCCCGTCAGTGGTTGCAATAGCTGCCACTATTGTGACAGCGGCTACCACGCACACTGCAACAACGGTTACCAGCTGCTCGGCGTCACGCTCGATGGCGGCATGGCCGAGTATGTCGAAGTGCCCGCCCACAGCCTGGTCACGCTACCCTCGGGGCTCGACCTGCAAACGGCCTGCCTCATTGAGCCCCTGGCTGTCGCCCTGCACGGACTGAACCGGGTAGGTATCAAGGGCAACGACCGTGCATTGGTGATCGGCGCCGGGCCGGTGGGGCTGATGACGGCAGCGGCACTGGCCGCGCGCGGGATTCGCTGCGACCTGTCGGCGCGCCATCGCCACCAGCAACGCGCAGCCGAATCACTCGGCGCGGGACTCGATATCGGCGAGCATTACGACGTGGTGTTCGATGCGGTCGGCAGCAGCGCCTCGCTAAAGCAAGCCTGCCAACTGGCCAGACCGCTGGGCCACATTGGTATGGTGGGCAGTTTCTGGGAGCCGGTCGACTTTGCGATGGAATTTACTGTGAAGGAACTGTCGATCAGCGCCGCGATGATGTACCAGTGCAAGCACGATGCACGCGAGTTTGTTGAGGCCGGCAATGTCCTCGCCGATAACCCGCATATTGCGACCGCGCTGGTTTCGCATCGATTCCCACTGGAGGGCGCCAGCGAGGCGTTCGCCACGGCCAATGATCGTGCAGCGGGCGCTATCAAAGTCGTATTCGAGCTATAAAAAAGCCACCCTACAGGTGGCTTTTTAATTGGCGCGCCCGCCAGGATGGATTCGAAAACCCTATCGGTTTTCTCACCCCTTCGGGGCAGCCTACGGCTGTCCAAAAAATCGCTGTGGCGATTTTTTTGTCGAACCTTCAACAGTTCGAGCCTTCTCAAACGGCCAATTAAAAAACCACCTTACAGGTGGCTTTTTAATTGGCGCGCCCGCCAGGATGGATTCGAAAACCCTATCGGTTTTCTCACCCCTTCGGGGCAGCCTACGGCTGTCCAAAAAATCGCTGTGGCGATTTTTTTGTCGAACCTTCAACAGTTCGAGCCTTCTCAAACGGCCAATTAAAAAACCACCTTACAGGTGGCTTTTTAATTGGCGCGCCCGCCAGGATTCGAACCTGGGACCGATGGCTTAGAAGGCCATTGCTCTATCCAGCTGAGCTACGGGCGCCTGAAGCATTCCGGCGCATTGTATGCAGGTAGAGACGGGCCTTCAACGCAGGCCACGGGTATTGGGAACTTGTGCCGTGAAAGCACCGGCTAACGCAGCAATGCCCGGCCAATGATCAGCTTCATCACCTCGCTGGTGCCGCCATAAATGCGCTGGACGCGCGCATCGGCAAAGGCCCTGGCGACGGGGTACTCCCACATGAAGCCGTAGCCACCATGCAGCTGCACACACTCGTCAATCAGCTTGCCCTGTAACTCGGTCGTCAGCAGCTTGGCCTTGGATGCGCCGACCGCATCGAGCTTGCCCTCGACATGCAGCTCGATACAGCGATCGACGAACACGCGCATCGCGGTCAGCTCGGCATCAAGCTCCGCCAGCTTGAACTGGGTATTCTGGAACGCCGCAATGGGCTTATTGAACGCCTTTCGCTCGGTGACGTAATCCACCGTCAGCGACAACACGCCCTCGCAGCTGGCCACAGCACCGGCGGCCAGGCTGAGCCGTTCTTGCGGCAGCTCCTGCATCAGGTAGATCAGGCCCTGCCCCTCTTCGCCCAGTAGATTTTCTTTGGGCACGCGGACATCATTAAAAAACAGCTCCGCGGTATCCTGCGCCTTGAGGCCCACCTTCTTGAGATTCTTGCCCTTCTCGAAACCCTCGGTTCCCGTCTCAACCAGCAACAGGCTGAATGCGCGCGAACCCGCTTCGGGGTCTTTATCGGTGCGACAGACAACGATCACCAGGTCAGACAGAATGCCATTGGTGATGAAGGTCTTGGCGCCGTTAATGAGGTAGTGATCGCCCTTGTCTTCGGCGGTCGTCGCAATGCCCTGGAGGTCGGAACCGGTGCCCGGCTCAGTCATCGCAATAGCGGTAATCAATTCGCCAGTCACGGCCGGCGGCAGGTACTTCTGCTTTTGCGCCTCGGTGCCGTAATTGATGATGTAGGGAACCGCGATGTCAGAGTGCAGCGTAAAACCCATACCGGTCAGGCCCATGCGGCCCAGCTCTTCGGTAACAATGGTGTTGTACAGGTAATCGGTGCCGACGCCACCGTACTGCTCTGGTACCGTGGGGCACAGCATGCCCTGCTCACCGGCCTTGAGCCAGATATCGCGACTGACCTGCCCGTCCTCCTCCCACTGCTCGTGGTAGGGCACGGCCTCTTGCTGAAAAGCCGGTTGACGCTGTCCCGAAACTGTTCGTGTTCGTTGCTGAAAAGGGTGCGTGGAAACATGGCTTGCTCCGGAATGAGGTAGGAAGCTGATTATAGCCCCTAAGTCGGCGCCAAAGTCACCTGCCAGGGCGTACGCGTCTGGGCCGGCGTCAGGGCCCGCTCATGATCAGCACGCCAGCCGCGGGCAGCGCCGGGGAGTCATCGACAACGGACTCGGGCACCACCAGCGCAGCGACGGCCGCAGAGCACTCACTGGCGACCAGGCCATTGTTAAGCAGCACCTTGATCGGTGGCGAATCGATGTACTTTTGCTGCACGCCATTGCTGGCAACCGCATCCGAGAACAGCTGGATTTCGATCAGGTAGGCCCCAATGCTGGGCGAGCCGGTGTTGCCGATGGCGCCGATCGTGCAATCCCCGGTCGGGTCCTCGACACAGAAGTCGAGGTGCGCATGAATCGCATCGCCGATGGCCACCGTCACCGCCTGTTCAATGGGAGCCTCGAGCGGGCCTGAGACACCACTGCCCGACCAGATCGTGCCCCCGGCATAAAAGGCGTTTTCTGCCGGCGTGCCACCGATGATGACATCCGGGGGAATCGCGCCAAAAAAGCGCACCTGCTCGCCATTGGGCGGGTTATCCAGCCACTGCTGCAGGTCTTTATCCCAGAAGCGGAGCGAACCGAGCGCGCGGAACCAGAGAATTTCACCGCCGAGCATGTCACCGGCGCTGACCACCCAGCCAGGGTCATCGGTCTTATGCGGCCCACCGGGGAAATCGCCAAAATCGGCGGGCACGATCGTCCGCCCGGTTCCCGCCTCGACCGGAAAGTCGCCGGCATTATCGATGGCAAACGCCGAGCCATCACTGGCTGGCGGATCGACATCGATAAAGAGATCAAAATGGCCAAAGTTGTTACAGGTATCAAACGCCGCGCCCTGCGCCTGTGCAAGCACCGGCGCAAGCAATAACAAGGTTATGAAAAATCGATAAATGCGCATGTTAAAACTGCAAACGCAGCCCCACTGAAAACTCGCGACCCGGCTCCGGCGTAAAACTGCGCAGGAACGATGTCGACTTGCGGATCTCCTGGTCGCGCAGGTTCTTGCCCTGCAAAAACAGCAGCAAATCGCGGTGCGGATCGCCTTCAAAGTGATGCGTATACGTCAGGCGAAAGTTCAGGAGCTTGTACGCATCTGTCTCAACATCGTTGGCACCCTCGTGATCCTGCTCAGAGACATAACTGTAACGAATCTCGGCAGTGACCTGGTCGCGCTCCCACTGCAGGCCCAGGCCGCGTCGCCGGGGCGGCATCCGTGGCAGGTCACCGCCATCCTTGAGCTTGCCGCGCACGTAGTCGGCAAACAACTCCAGGCCCACGTCGCCTTCAAAGGCGGGAACGGTCGGCGAGAACCACTGCCACTCGTAGCCGGCCAGCGTCACGTCGTCCTGCACATAGTCGTAGACGCCGATACACTCCTCAAGACGCACACAGCTCGTGCGAAAGAGCTCGTCACCAAAATCATAAACGAAGCCATTGTTCTGCTGGAACACGAAATCACTGACGTCGGTATAGAACACAGCGCTGGTCATATCTCCCCAGTCACCCCGCCACTCCCAGCGCAGCTCCGCGCCCGTGTGTTGCTCAGGCTCGGGCAGGTCTCGCCCCTGCGCGCCCACCAACAGGCCGATATCGTAGCTGCGGGTCGCCAGGTGCGGGCCCAGCGACAGCAGCTCCTGGATATCCGGCGCGCGCTGCGCTGAGTTGAGGTTGGCGATCAGCGCATGCTGCTCGTTGAGCTCGTAGCGCAATGAGCCCGACAAGGTATAGGTCTGGTAGCGCAGCGGCGCATAGGAAAATCGCAGGTTGTCCGGCAATAATGGCGCTGTGGCCTCTTGCTGCACGATCTCCTGGTACTCATAGCGCGCACCGAACTCCAGGCTACCCCAATCGTAGGGCAGCCGCTCAAACAGGAATATGCCTGCGACCTGCTGGTCGGTCGCGGGGACAAAATTCTCTCCCCCGCCAGGCCCTTCGCCTTTGGCACTGAATTCGCGATCGATAAACTGTACGCCAAAGGTCCCCACATGCTCACTGTTGAGCGCGCGCAGCCAATGGTGATCGAGTTCTGCCTTGAACTCGACAACATCATTGAAGAACAGCGTGGCGTTGGCGGCGACACCGGTCTCCGGGTTTATCTCAAACTCGCGGTGCCGGTACGTGACCTGCCCAAGCGTCACGCGATACGCGTCGAGCAGGTCGCCATCCAGTTCGCCACCGAGCTTGAGCTGGTTTCGCTCCTGCTCAAGATCGATCCGTACACGCGCCTGCAGCACGATACTCTCGCCCACCGGGTGAACATGGCTATGACCGGGCGAGTCCGCCGGCTCGGTGTGCGCGCCCGGCGGGATGCCGTACTCGTTATCGACATGCGTTGTCGAAGCACCCAGGTAAAACTGCTCGCCAACATAACTCAGACCCACTGAGCCGCTGCGCGCCTCGGAGTCGGTATTCAACACGGTACCAAAGGTATTGTCGGAATTGAAAATGCCGAATAACTCGCCAATCGCCTCTTCATCGATCGCCCGCGCCGGAATGCTCATATCGTTGGCGTCACGCCAGAAGCCGTCAAGCTGCAGCACCAGGTTATGGCTGTGGGCACGGATTTTCCCGACATAGGACTGGCGGTCGTGATCGTTGACAATCTCCCGACGCGCTTCGAGCAAGGTGCTGACCCGCTGGTCGGGTAGCGCGGTCGCGATGCGGCCGTTACTGACCTCAACCGTACCACCCACGGCGTTGTTGCCGTGCAACACGGTCGCTGGCCCCTTCACCACGTCGATTCGCTCTGCGATCGCAGCCTCGATCGCCGTGGCGTGATCGGGGCTGATCGCCGAGGCATCCCAGGCACCGATGCCATCTTCGCTCAGGCGCACCCGAACCCCGCTAAGCCCCCTCAGTACGGGCAGACCAACACCGGGGCCATAAGAGGCGTTGTGGACGCCAGACTCGTTGGCGAGGGTATCACCCAGCGTGGCGCCCATGCGGGTCACGAGCTCTTCACCCGACAGCGAAACGGTGCTGGCGCCGAGCTCGTCGAGCTCCTGCTTGGCCTCGCCCTCTACGATCACTTCCTGGACCGACTGCTCTGCCCAGGCCGGCACAGCCAGCACCAGCAACACACTGGCTGCGCGCGCGGCCAGGAATGACAGTGTCTTTGCAGGAACGCTCACCATGCCGGGGTACTCAACGCGTGCGTTCGATACAGGGGTTGACGATCGCCCCCGCATTGGCAGGAAATACAAAGTCGGCGCCTAACGACATGGCGAACCGCCCGCTGGAAGCCGCCGGCGACCCGGGCAATAGCGAATAGTCGGCCATCGCGGCATTGCTGAACAGCGGGTCGTTATTGATCGCCGCAATATCCGGGTTAGACGCAAGCTCCGGGTGCATGCCGGCCATTTGCCAGGCGGCAAGACCGGCAAAGGATGCTGCATCCGCCCCACCGACGGCCAGCTGCCAGTCCAGCGCGACGAAATCCCAGAACAGGTTGTTATCGCTGTAGGCAATGGTGTTGCCAAGCAGGACATTGGCCGGCGCTCGGCTCAGCAGCGTGTCTGCCTGAGGCCGGACCAGGATATTGTTGAAAAACTCAAAATCATTAACCGCAGAGAGCTCGACAACAGCACCGCTGGCATCGAGCACCGTGTTATTGAAAAAGCAGGTGCTGCCTGAAACGAAATCGCCCGCACCAGGCTGCATATCCAGCGCAGAGTCCACGGTATCAAACACATTGCCCAGCACATCGACATCATGAAAACTGCCCGTCGCAGACTCATCACCCAGCAGCGCGTCGGCCGCTTGCGCCACCAGGCGCACGCCATCGACAACATTGGTAAAGCGGTTGCCGTCGATACGCACGCCAGATACCGGCTCTTCGGCGCCGCCATAGCTGCTGCTGCCCAGCCCCTGGGCGTTGACCAGCACACCCACGTCGAGCCCACTGAATGCATTGCCTTCAACGACGATAGCATCCAGGCCAGCACCACCGTAGCCGAACACCGCATCCTCGACGGACTCGTTGCTGGTGATATTGTCCAGCTGGTTGTTGCGCACCAGCAACTCGCTGACGCCCATCATCCGGATACCCGCCACATACTTTTCGCCGGTCACCGAGTGGATATAGTTGTCTTCGATCGTAATGCCCTGCGACTGGCAAAACCCATTGATCGGGCTAGTAATGCCGGCCTCATTGACATTGCGAATCTCAAGCCCGCGAATCACGATATGGCTGACGCAATCGAGATACAGGCCCAGCACCGCATCACCGGGCACACTGCTGCCCTGCCCCTGGTCGATAACCGGCCGCATGGCGCCTTCGCCCTCAATCGTGATGGGCTGGCTGGGTGTGCCACTGGTGGCCAGCACAAATCCGCGCAGGGTTTTGAGCGTGTTGCCGCTGCCATCGAACAGCTCGGCGACAAGCGCGTTGCTGCTGTAGGGCACAGCGGTGCTCTCGACTACCAGTCGATCGCCAGGGCGTAGTTGATCCAGCGCAAATTGCAGCGACTCGAAGGGCTGGCTGATGCCGTCAGACGCATCCGAGCCCGTGACGTTATTGACCCGCAGCACTGCGCCCACTGCGGTCGCGGTATCGCGGGTAATGGTCTGCTCGCCACCACTGACCGAACCGCCGCAGGAGGCCAGCAGCCCCGCTAGCAACAGCAAATACACTGTGGCCACGATCTTATTCACAGGCACACGAAGCAAAACGCGCATAACGGCAGAATGTCGTTGCGGGTAAAGTTTAAGCGCGACGGGACAGGCGCTGGATTGCCACGAGCAGGAACGCCATCGGCAGTAAAAACAGCGCCGGGAATGGCACGTTCACTGACGATGGCGGATTGGTCAGGAAAGCGATCGCGGTGTCGAACTCGGCATTGGACAGCTGGTAATTGAACGCGATGCGCGCCGACTCGAAGCTGCCGTAGGTTTCGGGGCCACCGATACCATCGCTGAGGAACCACTCAAGCTCGATCATGTAGGCGCCTGGCGCCGGGCTGCCGGTACCCAGTGTATTGTCGACAGTGAAATTCTGGTGCTCGTGGATTTCACCGAAGCTATCGACGAAATTGACCGGACCCACAGGCTTGGTCACACCGTTAACGTCAATGTAGGTCAACGCGCTCAGCCCATCTTCAATACTAATACGCTCCGCGTCGGGCACATCATTCACCCAGCTGTGCCCATTCCAGAACCAGAGCTCACCGACGGCGCGGAAATTAAAGAGATCACCCGACGGAAAGGTACCCGAGGCGGAATTGAAGCCCGGGTTATCGGTAGATTCGGCGCCGAAGGAGAGATCACCAAAATCACCAGTAAACAGGTACTTGCCAGTGGTTGCATCAACCAGATTCGGATTGCCGTTGCTCAGGTCTGTCGGTGAGACGGCAATCTGGGTGCCATTCGCGATCAACCAGATATCCGTGTGCTGGGCGCTCGCCGCCAACGGCAAGCAGGCCAATACCAGTACCGTGGGCCAGATGCGGAACACCCTGCGACGCAAACCAACAGACCATTTCATTGCCAAACACCTCAAAAACTCGCACGCCCGGGCGCCAGGCCCAGGCTGAATACAACCATCTAAAAACGACCAAACCCGAGACGCGATGTCTCGGGCTTGGTCTTTTGCACTGGCCTGCCGCGATGCCCGCGGCAGGCGTTGCGCATCTTACTTGCGACGACGCGCCAGGTACAGCGGCGCCAGGCCCGACAACATCAGCAACCAGGCTGCCGGGATCGGGATAGCGACGCCCAGTGCATCGATCGATGCTTCGAACGCTGACTCTTCAAGGCCCAGGTTAAAGGCGATGAAGAATGAGTCCGAAGGCGTGTAGAGATCGGTGGTGAACGTTGTATCGCTGAAGCCGCGCACACGCAGTTCGAGCAGGTAGGCACCATTAGCCGGCGTACCGCCGCCGTTGCCAATCTCAAAGTCAAAGTGGTCGTGCACACCACCACCGGCGTCGGCCTGTCCGATAAAGCCAATACCGTTGGTCACACCGGTCGACGACACAATCGTGTCGGCCGTTGAGCCGAGTGTATCGATCAGCGTCAGCGTTTCACCACCGAGCGTCGAGCCCCAGGCCAGGCCATTCCAGTACTGCAACGTGCCCAGCGCTTCGAAGCCCAGGATTTCATTCGGCATGAACATGCCGTCATCCGCCTCAAAGCCAGGCTCATCGGCTTCATAGGGGTTCAGCAACTCGCCGAATTCCGATTCAAACAATTTGGCGCCGCTGGTCAGCAAGATGCCGTTTTCGATCTCGAGTGCGCCGCCATCAACATGCACCTCAATATCACTGTGCGCGTGTTGCGCCTGGGCGCTGACGGCGAGAGCCGACATTGCCACAACTGCCACTATCTTTTTAATCATGCTCATGACTCCAGGTTCGATCACCGGGTGATCGGTGTTGCGTCATGGCCGTGCACAGGTGGGGTCGGCACCGCCAGACTTGATGTTATGATGTATCGTTTCATGGAAATGATACAACATAACATTTCTGGCGTTCAATAGCTGGACAGCTCCCTGGCTAAAAAATGGTTAATAATCGCTTGAGTGTTACTGCTGGCAGGCTTTGCAGAGCCCATGGAGCTCGAGTTGCTGCTCGTTCAGCCGAAAACCGGTATCGCCAACGCCGTCGCGAAGCTTGCTGAGCGTGTCTTTGCGAATCCCGATTTCAGAGACTGCGTCACAGGCATCACAGATCAGGAACTGCGGCAACTCATGGCTGTGATCACAGTTGATATGACGACAGGCTGTGTATTTATTGACCGACTGCAGCTTGTGCGCCAGCTCCTCTTTGACCAGGAACCCAAGCATCCGGTAGGCAGACATCGCCGTCAGCGACTCGCCGTAGCTGGCCTGGTAGCGCTCGACCAGTTCATAGGCCGAAATCGGCGACTCCGAGTTGAGCAGGATCGAGAGCGTGCGCTGCCGCTTGGTCGTCAGACGCACCCCTGCAGCCTGGCAGCTGGCCTCGGCATTTTGCAGTGTCCTGGCAATTTCTGAGCGTTTTGAAACCATGATCGGGTAGGAGCAAGCTGTGTTATACGCGCAGTGTAACACTATGGATTAGGGGTTCCAGCCTTTGCCCCTGCCCTTTTCGCGCAAGCCAGCCAGGCCAGGCTGGCATAGCCAATGCAGCCTGATCCGGGCTCGATCACCCCGCGTAAAAGCCATCATCGCAACATCCCTTGCGATATGGCACGTGGAGTGAATCAAGATGCTGACCAAAAAACTATTATTGTGGTTTTACGATACCTACAACGCGGTGATGGATGCCGACCAGAACCCGCTGAAGAGCGTTCCCGACCCGGTGTCGCGCTTTTGGATCATGACGGTACTGGCCTGGTGCTGGTGCATTGCATTCGGCCTGTATATTGGTAGCGTCCTGTTTCTGGGCACCAGTTTCCTCGCCCACGTTGCGCTACTGATGATGGTGTTTTTCACCGCCAGCGTGTTTTATGACGCCGAGCAAAACAACGCCCAGTGGCTGTCGAGCTGGCGAGCAGAGCTTGCGCCGGCAACGGTAAAACGCTCAAAACAACAGTAAGTTGGGCAACGCTGCGCAGGACGCGCCGGTCGCTTAACCGGGCGATCCGCCCGGGTCGCTCTTGTGAGCGAGCCGGTGCGCATGCTGCTCCCAGTTTTTCCCATCAAACGGCGTAACGTTCACACGAGCGTCGGGCACGTCCAGGCAATTGACGTTCACTGAGATGCCATCGGGATTCGAGCGCGGCACGTAAAACGGCTTTACGCCGCAGATCTTGCAAAACGTGTGTTTTGCCTGGTGCGTGTTGAAGGTGTAGGTCGTCAGGCTGCGCTCACCGGTGATCAGGCGAAAGTGATCGCGGGGCAAAATGAAATGCAGGAAGCCCGACTTCTTGCAGATAGAACAATTGCAGTCATCGGCCTCGAGCACCTCGCCCGCCTCTACCTCAAATTGCACTGCCCCGCAGTGGCAGGCGCCCTGGTACTTCATGGCTCCTTCTCTTCCTTGCTGCTGTACTGGCGATCGAGGGTACCCACATCGAGCACCGGTGCCGCATCGATGTGCTGCGCATCCATCATCTGGGCGATACGACTGAGCGAGGAGATAATCATCAGCTGCTCCCAGTCCTGGAGGTCGTTGAACTGCCGCGTGAACTGATCCTGCAGCGGTATGGGCGCATCTTTCAATACCTCGTGCGCGTTGTCGCTGAGGAAAACCAGCACCTTGCGCCGGTCGGAGGTCGATCGCTCGCGAATCACCAGGCTCTTCTTTTCGAGCCGATCGAGTATCGTCGTGACCGTGGCCTGGCTGAGGTTCATCTCTTTGGCAAGGCCGCCCACGGTGTCTTCACCCTTGTTGCGCAGCGTTTGCAGCAGCAGCATCTGGGGGGCCGTCAAGCCGGTGTTCTTTGCCAAAAATCGCGAGTGCAAGTCCGTCGCGCGAATAATACGGCGCAGTGCAACCAGCACTTGATCAACTTTTTGCATAGCGTTTCTCTTTAACCAGACGTTGCGCCAGTTAGCCAGGCGTTGCGCAAGTTAGACAAGCGACATTACTTGCCGCCGGGCGCGCCTGATCGCAGCCCTTTCAACAGGCCAATGCTGATAAACACCAGCACCAGCGTAAAGGGTATGCCTGTGGCCACCGTGCCTGCCTGCAAGGCATTGAGCGCCTGCTTGCCGCCGCCATAGAGCAGCACCGCGGCGATTAGCCCCTGAATGACGGCCCAGAAGATGCGTTGCGACACGGGCGCATCGAGCTTGCCACCTGCGGTGATGCTGTCGATCACCAGCGACCCTGAATCAGACGAGGTAATAAAGAATATCAACACCAGCACAATACCGACAAGCGTCGTAAACTCGGCCAGCGGCAGGTTGTCCAGCATCTGGAAGGTCGCGAGGCTGATTGAGCTCACGCCATCAGCCAGCTCACCCACGCCCGCCTGCGCCTGGGCGATCGCGTTCATCCCGAACACGCTCATCCAGATAATCGTGACCAGCGTCGGTATGAGCAGTACGGCCAGCATAAACTCTCGCACCGTACGCCCCTGTGAAATACGCGCGATAAACAACCCGACGAAAGGCGACCAGCTGACCCACCAGGCCCAATAGAATACGGTCCAGTCACGCATCCACTGTACATCATCTTCGCGGCCAAAGGGGTTGCTCAGCGCCACCATATGCGACAGGTAGTCACCACTGGTCGCAAACACCCAGCCCAGTACATCGCCCGCCGCACCGAGCAGCGCGATAAAGACCAGCAGCAGCGCAGCCAGCACCATGTTGAAGTTGCTCAACAGCTTGATACCACCGTCGAGCCCGCGAACCACCGAGATAATCGCAATGAATGTGACGCAGACAATGATCGAGAGTTTGGTATTCAGCGCATCATCGGCGCCAAACAGCATAGACATGCCCGCATTGATCTGCGAAGCACCCAGGCCCAACGAGGTGGCAAGACCGAAAATCGTTGCCAGTACGGCAAAGGTATCGATCACATGCCCCGGCCATCGCCAGCAGCGCTCGCCCAGTAATGGATAGAACGCCGAGCGCAACGTCAGCGGCAAACCACAGTTATAGGTGAAGAAGGCCAGCGCGAGCCCCACGACAGCGTAGATCGCCCAGGCGTGCAGGCCCCAGTGATACACCGTCGCCGCCATCGCAAGCTCTGCCGCCTCCGGCGTCCAGGGCTCTACATTGAGCGGTGTGCCCGACCAGCCGGTGAAATACACCATGGGCTCTGCAACACCCCAGAACATCAGGCCTATGCCCATACCCGCTGCAAACAGCATGGCGAACCAGCTGGGGCGACTGAACTGCGGCGATGCCCCATCGCCACCGATACGCACCTTGCCCAATGGCGAGACCACCAGGAACAGGCACAGCAGCAAGATGGCGTTGACCGCCAGCATGACGAAGCTATCAAAGGTTGCCAGGCTCCAGGCCCTCACGCTCGACAACACCGCGTTCGCCTGCTCGGGGAACTGTAGCACCGCGACCACAAAGGCGATGATCAGGCTGGCGCTGACCAGGAAGACCGGGTTGTGGATATCCAGGCCCAGCACCTGGATATTGTCTTCACCGGTTTCGTAGTCTGACTGGTAGCGCTCGGTCATGGCATCGTCCGCGATCGGGGCTGCAAAATTGAGTGTTTTGTGAACATATTTACTGTTCGATTTATTTTCCGCCGGCAACTGTAGCCAAACATGCGCTCAAATCATAGAGAACAATACATTCCAAATTCCGAAAAGTACTTGCATGTGAACGTTTTTGACCTGATTGCACCCAGTTTTTGACGAAATTACCGATAATTGCGTTGATATGCGGCCAGCAACCCGAGTAATATCGTTAGTACTGTAAATTATTCTTTTCTGTCAATTTCAACCCGGCCTGGCGCCGGGTTATCCATATCAGGGAAACCTTATGTTCAAGCGCAATGCCTTGCTCAGCGCCATCCTCGTCGCATCGGGCACTCAAGCCCAGATCCAGGAAATTATTGTTACCGCCACCAAGCAGGAATCCAGCACCCAGGATATTCCAGTGGCCGTCAGCGCGCTCAATGAGGAATCACTTGACCAGATGGGCGTGTCGGACTTTAGCGATTACCTGATCCAGATGCCTGGCGTCACCGCCGGCGGTGTAGGCCCGGGGCAAAATACGATTTACATTCGCGGTGTGGCATCCACCACGCCCAACCTGACCAGCTCGGGTGTCGCGGGGCTTGCACCGAACGTCGCACTCTATCTCGACGAGCAACCGCTGTCCCAGCCCGGCCGCAACCTCGATGTCTATGCCGCCGACCTGGCGCGCGTGGAAGTGCTCAAGGGCCCGCAGGGTACGCTATTTGGCGCCAGCTCGCAGGCCGGTACCGTCAGGCTGATCACCAACAAACCCGACCCTTCCGGTTTTTCCGGCCGCGTTAAACTCGGTGCGTCGTTCACGCACGATGGCGAACCCAGCAATAAAGCAGAGGGCATGATCAATATCCCGGTGAGCGACAGTCTCACGGTACGTGGTGTTGTCTACGTCGATAACCAGGGCGGCTACATCGATAATGTTGCGGGCCGGCGCACAGCCGCCGAAAGCGCCCGCTTCCAGCCAGGCTCGCCCTTCCAGCCCGGCGCAGACCTGTCTAACGTCACCTTCGTCGCTGCCGACAATGGCGCCAAGGTCGAAGACGATTTCAACGAAGTCACCTATTCGGGCGCGAGGCTGACGGGCCTGTACCAGTTTAATGATGACTGGTCGCTGTTACTCGGCGTCATGCAGCAAACCATCGATTCCGAAGGTGTGTTCTACCAGGACCCGGAACTTGACGAACTCGAGATCCAGCGCTTTGAGGACGATACCAGCGAAGACGAGTTCACCAACGTCAACTGGACTGTCGAAGGCCGACTGGGCGCCCTCGACGCACTATACACAGGCGCGTTTACCAAGCGCGAAGTGAACCAGCAGGTCGACTACACCGACTACCTGTTCGTAGGCGAGTATATCCCCTACTACATCTGTACTACCGACGTGTATGGCGGCGGCCTTTTACCCGCCGGCGGCACCTGCCAGGCACCCAACCTGTTCGTCGACAGCTTCGTTGAAAGCGAATTCCAGACCCACGAAATTCGCTTTTCTACCAACCAGGATGAAGCAGTACGCGGCACCTTTGGCGCGTTCTACAGCGACCTTGAACTGCGTGAAGACAACCAGTTCACCTACCCAGGCTCCGAGCTGCTGGGCGCCGAGAGCTTTGGCCCCAATTTTTCTGCCGTCGGCGCATCGGTGCGCGACCCGGGCCAATGGGCCGAAGGTGTTATCTTCCGCAATGATGTACTGCGCACAGACAAACAAACCGGCTTCTTTGGCGAACTGAGCGTCGATCTCACCGAGCAGGTTGAGATGACCGTCGGCGCCCGCGTCTACGATATTGAAGTCGACCTCAAAGGTAGCGCGGCCGGCTCTTTTGGCAACAAGGGCGCCCTGGTCGATAACAACGCGGGCAACAACCTCGATGAAATCTTCAGCGGCGACAACGACAAGGCCGAAGCAGAGGGCGTGATCGGCAAGGTCAGCTTTGCCTGGAAACCCACGGACGACCAACTCTACTATGCCACCTGGTCAGAGGGTTTTCGCCCAGGCTTCCTGAACCGGCCCGGCGGCGCAGGCAACGCAGACTACACCGTGCCCTTCTCATTCGACACAGACGAAGTCACCAGCTACGAACTGGGCTGGAAGCTCGACCTACTGGACGGCAACCTGCGCTTCAACGGTGATATATTCTTCGTGGAGATCGAGAATCTTCAGGTCGGCATCTTCGATCCCAGCATCACTAACCTCTTTTTCGCCGATAACGCAGCCGATGCCGAAGTCAAAGGTATCGAAGGCGAAGTGACGTGGTTACCTGGCATCGATGGCCTAACCATCAGCGGCGGCTTCTCGGCGCTCGATACAGAAATCACCGAGAGCTTCGTTACCCAGTTTGTACAAGAAGGCGATGAACTGGCCTTCGCCCCTGAACTCCAGGCGAATGTGCAGGCCCGCTACGAGTGGGAAGTCGACGGCGGCAATACCGCACACGTGATGCCGCATATCAGCTATTCTGATGAAGCGGCAACCGACATCGTCGTTCCCAACCGCACGATGATCGATAGTTGGGTACTGGTCGGTGTAACCGCCGGCCTGAGCAACGACGAATGGTCGGCGGAACTGTTTGTCGACAACCTGACTGACCGCCGCGCCGAAATTTCAGGCAACGCAATCTTCAACCGCGATCGCATTACCGTGGTGCGGCCCAGAACCATCGGCGTCAGGGTTTCCTACGGCATCGAATAGCACGTGCGCCTTGCAACGCGCACAAAACCGGGCCTCACCCTTATAATGGTGGGGCCTTTTTTTTGATGCGACGAACAAGCCCGTGAGCACTATCAGTCCACCTGTTGATATCACCGCCCTGCAGCGCCTGATCGGCCAGGGCCAGTTGGATGCTGCACTGTCTCAACTCGATCGGGCGCTGGCGCAGGACCCCGAGCACGCCGACGCCAACTATCTGGCCGCAGTGTGCCATCGGTATAAGAACAACCACAGCCAGGCCCAGCAGCACCTCGACGCCCTCAAGGGCAATGCGATCGATCGCGGCAGGGTCTACCAGGAACAGGGCCATCTTTTTCGCGCCCAGGGCCAGGACGCGGCCGCCGTGGCGGCTTACCATTCTGCCTGCCAGCTGAACCCGGCACTGCTTGCAAGCTGGAAAGCGCTGCAAGAGATCGAGTCGGCGCGCGGCAATAGCGCGCAGTCACAGCAGGCCGCCCTGCAGGTGCAGCGCCTGCAGGCGCTGCCAAAGGCCCTGCTCTCGGTCACCGACCTGATTGGCCAGGGCAAACTGTTCAAGGCCGAGGCGCTGTGCAAACAGTTTTTGCAGACCCAGCCCACCCATGCTGAAGGCATGCGGTTGCTGGCCGACATCGCCCAACGCCTGGGCGCAATGGATGAAGCCGAGTTCCTGCTCGAGAGCGCGCTGGAGTTCAGTACCAACAATACCCAGCTCCAGATTGACCATGTACAGGTCTTGCGTCGTCGGCAGAAGTTCAGCGCATCGCTCGCGGCAGCCGAAACGCTCCGCCAGCAGCACCCCGATAACCCGCAGTTCGTCTCACTGCTGGGCATTGAAAAGATGCAGGTAGGCGATTATGCGGCTGCTGTAGACCTGTTCAACCAGGTGCTGGAGCGACTGCCTGACGACGCCATTACGCTCACATCGCGCGGCCACGCGCTGAAAACCTGGGGCAAACAGGCCGAGGCGATCGACAGCTACCGGCAGGCGCTGGCCAGCAACCCGATGCATGGCGAGGCCTGGTATGCGCTGTCGAACCTGAAAACCTATACGTTCAGCGACAGCGAGATCGACGCAATGCTTGCCAGGCTGGCCGATGACTCGCTCGCACCCAGCGCTCGCATGCACATCGACTTCGCACTGGGTAAAGCCTACGAAGACCAGCAACACTGGCAAGCGTCATTCGAGCACTACGAGCGCGGCAACTTTATCAACCGCCAGCAAAGCAGCTACGATGCCGATAAGATGACCGAGGAGCTGCTCTCGCAGCGCGACTACTTCAATAGCGATAACATCGCGCGCCGAGCCCGAGCAGGCTGTACAGACCCCTCGCCCATTTTTATTGTCGGCCTGCCCCGTGCAGGCTCTACGCTGCTCGAGCAGATCCTGTCATCGCACAGCCAGGTCGACGGCACACTCGAACTGCCCAATATGCTGACCATCGCGCAGCGGCTGCGACGCCAGGGCCGCAGTAACAAAGTGCCGGACTACCCCGAGGTCATTGAGACCCTGGGCGACAGCGAGCTGCAGGCACTTGGCCAACGGTATATCGATGAAACCCGCATTCACCGCCAGGGCGCGCCGTTTTTTATCGACAAGATGCCCAACAACTTTCGGCATGTGGGTTTGATCAAAATGCTGCTGCCGAACGCCAGGATCATCGACGCCCGCCGCCACCCGGTGGGCTGCTGCTTTAGCGGATTCAAACAGCTGTTTGCCGAGGGCCAGGAATTTACCTATAGCCTTGATGACATCGCGCAGTACTATAACGACTACGTGACGCTGATGGACCACTGGGATACCGAGATGCCCGGCGCGGTACTGCGCGTGCACTATGAAGAGGTAACGGCCGACCTCGAGGCACAGGTTCGGCGCATTCTCGATTACTGTGGCCTGCCCTTCGAAGAGAACTGCCTGGCCTTCCATAAAACCGCACGTGCGGTGCGCACGGCCAGCTCCGAGCAGGTGCGACAACCGATCTACCAAAGCGGAGTCGACCAGTGGCGCAACTATGAGCCATTCCTCGCGCCACTGATCAACAAACTGGCGCCATCACTGCAACACTATCCGCACTAAACGCCAACACCTGGCTAGCACCCCTGGCTAGCTGTCAGCGCGGCGCAGCCGCAACTGCTGCGCAAAGGTCTGACATCATGGCGTCGAGCTGTCGGGCGATAGCGTCGACAGAATACTGCGCCAGCAGCGCCGCCGGATAAGCAAGGCCACCGCCCTTTACAGCATCCAAAATGCGCTGGATATCATAATCGGGACCGATCGCGCCAAGCTGGTATGCATTCACGCCGGGCAGCACATAATCGGCGAGCGCGTCGTTGACACTCGAGAACACCGTGCAACCGCTGGCCATGGCCTCGAGTGGTGGTAGCCCGAAGCCCTCGCTTACCCCCCTGCCTCGCCAGTATTCAGCGCTGTCGTAGAGAAAAACACGCGCGCTGCGGTACTCGCGAGCAAGGTCGGGCACCCAGCTGTCGACCACACGAACGCGACAGTGTTGCTCGAGCTTTGGCAGCAGTGTCTTCATGAGATACCGCGACATCTTCCGCGCTACGATCAGGACATCATGCGCACGCTGCGGGTAGTCGTAGCGATCGTAGCGAAACGCAGCATCCAGCACGTTGGGCAGGTAAAAGAGCGGGTTCTCGGGCGCGTGCCGCCCCCAGTAGGCCATCGTGTGTCGGCTGACGCAAACGATGGGCACGTGCCGGGGCAAGCGAATTCGCCAGCCCGTACTGTGGGCAAAGTAAACCACCCTGCGACCCTTGAGCTTGCGAGCAAGCGTTGAAACATGTGGCCCGTAGTGAATACAGTAGATGCGATCATCCTGCGCAGCGCAACACTGCGCGAACAGATCATCCAGGTGTGGCAGCTCAGCATCCCTGGCCTCGTAAACGGCCTTACTGACCGTATGTGTACAGGCAAAAAGCTGCCCGAATCGCTCCTGCGCCAGCTGACCACCGTCGTTGAGCGTCGCCGCGGGATAGAGAAAGACCCACTCAGGTGCCAGGTTTGCAGACGGCCCACCAACAGGCTCAAGACACTGCGGCGAATAGATGGCTTGCTGCCGATTCATCGTGCTCACGCCTGGCGGGCCGCTGCCCAGTTCAGGTAGCCCGCCTGCAGTGCAGGATAAGCCCGCCCGCTGATCGCCACCAGCAGCGCACAGGCCCCGGTGACCAGGGTTCTGCCTGGCTCCTCAAGCAGGATACGCGCATCTTCGGCCAGCGCCTGCGTGAAAAAGCGCATTGCCGCCGAGGGGTTACCCGACTGCACGGCCCGGCGCGCCAGGTAGCGCTTCTGGTAGGCTTTGGCCAATGAGTAGTGACTGGCAAAAAATGCGGGGTGACGCTGCCGATTGCTCGCCATGGCCACCTCCCAGGAGGCCAGCTGCTTTTCAAGGTTTGCAGACAGCCCGGAGGCGTTGACCCGGTAAAAGGTTAACGCGTCTTCCAACCCTTCAAACCGCCACTGGGTGTTCAGGGCCATCCGTGTCCACAACTCGATATCTTCTGACTGGCGCAGCTGCTCATCAAAATAGGCACGCCGAATGTCGCCATCGACAGTTTGCTCGAAGGCGATTTGCTCCAGCGCCAACCTGCGCAATACCGGCGCGCTGCCATTGCCGACCGGGTTGCGGCAAAGCACCTGCTTTGCGTCGATTTCCCGGGTCTGGGGATACTGCCCCAACCCCATATCATTGCCCTCCTCATCGACGAACCGTGAGCTTGAGTAGCTGACGCCAACCATCGGGTTGTCGCAGAGGTGGCGGAAATGCTTCTCCAATTTCTCCGGGTGCCAATAATCGTCCGAGTCGAGCAAAGCGACAAACGGCGCACTGCTCGCATTGATGCCGGTGTTGCGCGCAGCGGCAAGACCCCGGTTGCGCTGGGCAACAATCCGTATCCGGCGATCGGTGTAGGACTCGACAATCGCTACCGTGTTGTCACTGCAGCCATCGTCGACGCAGATCACCTCGAAGTCGTCAAAGGTTTGCGCCAAAATCGAATCCAGGCAGGTGCGAATGTACTTTTCGACGTTGTACATGGGCACCACCACCGAGATGAACGGCGCATTCTGGCACTGTTTGGGTGTATTCATTGTTACTCTCCTCGTTTTCCAAAACCAAAGCGACCGGGAATAACCCAGCACAGCGATGCAAACACAACGACCTGCGCGAACGCCATCGGATCGGCGGGCATCAACAGGATGATTGCCAAAGCGATACTGGCCGTTGCCACAAGCTGCAGGACAATCTCCTGCCCAAGCTGCAGACTGACACGCCGCGCAAGGCAGTCACAATCCAGCACCATCGCCGGCACACCGACCAGGCACAGCAGCGCCACCAGTCCGCCCGCGCTGTGCCACTGCTCGGCAAACAAAAGCTCCAGGTAAATAGGTGCAGCCGCGCTTTGCAATACAAAGAGCATTGACAGACACACACCCAGTTGCAGGCAACGCCTTGCGACCTGTGGCAAGCGATTCTGGCGCAATCCCTGGGCAAGTCGCGGGTAAATCGCCGCCGCGTAGGCATTGCCCAGCGCGTTCGACAGGCCGATCCCCGCACTTTTCGCAAAACTATAGAACCCGAAGAGCTCCGGAGAGAGCATGCGACCGGCCAACAGTACGTCAATCTGGCCGCGCATTGCGCGCAGCAAGTCGGCGACCATAACCCTCGATGAGAAATGCACCAGCTCGCGCTGTACCGCGATATCGAAGCGGCTGCGAACGCGCGCAACACCCAGGCGTCGTATAGCAAAAACCCAGACCAGTGCGCCGGCGATCTTCGCGAGCGCAATACTCCACAGCCCCGCGCCCGCCATGAGCAACGCAGCGGTGCCAAGATTTTCGGTGATGACGGCTGATGCGTTACAGGCGCTGTACTGCCGCATCTGCTGCCGGCGCTGGAGTACACTGGCAGGCACCGCCACCACCGGAAACAACAGGTAGGCGATGGCCATCAGCTGGAGGATGCCTTCCAGCGATGGCATATCATAGAATCGCGCAAGGGCCGGGGCGGCTGCGTACTGGGCGCTCGCAATCAACGCGGCAATCAGCCAGTTGAGCGACTGCACGTTGGCGCTTATCTGGGCCAGCCGTTCTTCTTCACACTGGACAATGCGCCCACCGGCACCCAGCCGGGTCAGGGTACGAATCAATTCGTGGGTTGCCAGCGCAAGCATCGCAATGCCGTAATCACTGACCGGCAAGCAGGCGGCCATCACCAGCACCGTCACCAGGCGACTACCGCGCGCCGCACCCTCCCCGGCGAGCAGCCAGCCGGTATTGCTCAGCAACCGGCCCTCGCCGGTAGCCGGCAGGCCGATCCATTGCAGCTTGCGAAAAAGAGTATCCATACACTGGACAATTCAAGTCCCGTGCCAAATTCGGAAATTTCGTAGCTTATTGAATTGACGAAGAAAATTGGCTTCGCAGAATGCGAAAGCCAGAGGTTCTGGCGCGGCCGCGCCCTGCTAGGTGCCTTCCCAGGACTGGATCTTACGGTACAAGGTCGAGGGGCTGACCGCCAGCTGGCGAGCGGCCTCTACGACGTTACCGTCCTGCTGGTCGATGGCAATCTCGATGATGTCGCGCTCCATCTCTGCCAGCGGCTTGATTTGCAGCGCCGCCGTCGCCATTGGCGCTGCAGCGCCAGCCGCCGCATCACCGGTCTCAGCCGGCGATTCAACGTGCAGTTCGGCCTTTTCTACATAAGGCAAAGGTTGAGACACCAGTGCCTCGCGCTCCTCATCGCCCAGCTTAAGCAAACGCCCCAGCTCCAGCGCCGAAATGACCGGCCCCGGCAACAGGATAACCGCACTGTTGATGACATTTTGTAACTGCCTGACGTTCCCGGGCCAATGGTAGTGGAACAACAGCTTCTCAGCCTCCGAGGTAAAACCCTCAAAAACTTTCTGCTCGGCAGAGGCATAAAGGTCGAGAAAGTGCTCGGCCAACATGAGGGTATCCCAGTCACGCTCGCTGAGCGCAGGCATCGATATATTGATGACATTCAGCCGGTAATAAAGGTCTTCGCGCAACGCGCCGTTGTCGATCGCAAGCTCCGGTTCCTTATTGGTCGCGCAGACAAAGCGAATGTCGACGGTCTCCAGCTCATTGCTGCCGACCTTCTGGAAACTGCCCGTCTGGATAAACCGCAGCAGCTTCGCCTGCAGGTCGATGTCCATTTCGGCCAGCTCATCGAGAAACAGGGTCCCGCCATCGGCCTTGCTGGCCGCGCCCTCGCGATTCTGTACGGCACCTGAAAACGCGCCTTTTACGTGGCCAAACAGCTCGGATTCAATCAGGTCCCTGGGTATAGCGGCGCAGTTGATCGCGACAAACTCGGCGTCCGCACGTTTTGAGGCCGCGTGGATGGCCAGTGCAGCGACCTCTTTGCCGGTGCCGCTTGGCCCGGTAATAAATACTGGCGCATTGCTCGGCGCTGCCATCTCGATGGTGTTGTAAACCAGCTGCATCGGCGAGGAATCGCCAATGAACCCGTGGTAGCTCGAGCGATTGAAGCGCTCATGCTTGCTGAGCATCTGTTGCAACAGCAACCTCTCCAGCAACAAAGCACGGACCTGCAGCGCGTTTTCGAGCGTTCGCTGCAGCTCTTCATTGACCCAGGGCTTGTGCAGGTAGCCATAGACTTTGGCATCATTGACCGCGCCCATGACCAGCTCGTACTCGGCGTGCCCGGTCAGGACGAAACGAATGGTCTCTGGGTAACGCACAGCGACGGCAGAGAGAAACTCGACGCCTGACATGCCCGGCATCTTCATATCCGAGACGACGATATCAACCGCCTCGCGCTCGAGGATCTCCAGGCCCTCCTCGCCGCTCTCGGCAAAAAAGCAACATGCCGACAGTTTTCGGGTTGCCCGCCGCAACGCACTCAGGATTGCCGACTCATCATCGACAAACAGAATACTGGGGAGCTGGCGATCGGCTGGATTCATGACTCTTCCCGGTCAGGTTCACATCTATCCAGACTAGCACAGCAAACAGCCAGTTGCGCCTTATCGCCCGCACCCGCACCTGGCTGGTAAGCGCGAATCGCTGGCTGGCCACGCGCTCACGGTGTCTATACTCAGGGTAGCGATAGCCTCAACGAAAACGTGACGCACATCACATTTGCCAGCTCGGGGAAAAACACGATGAAAGGCGCGATATTTACCAACCTCCAGGAAATGGTCGAGGACAGCATGGGCTTTGAGGTCTGGGACCAGCTGATCGAGTCCTGCGATCTTCCCAGCGGCGGTGTCTATACCTCCTCGAAAACCTATGACGACGCCGAAGCCATTGCCCTGGTCGGCGCCCTCTCAGCGCACACCGGTGCGCCTGCCAGCGAACTGCTGCGCAGCTTTGGCAAGTATCTCTTTAGTCGCCTGCACGGCAGCATCCAGCACGCGCTGGAGCTTCCGGGCAACCTGTTTGACTATCTCGCCAGTGTCGACACCATCATCCACGTGGAAGTCAAAAAGCTCGATAGCGAAGCCGAAACGCCCGAGCTGTCGGTCATCAGTCAGGACGAAAACCAGCTTTCGCTGGCTTACCGCTCGCCCAAGCAGCTCTGCCACCTGGCGATCGGGCTGATCGAAGGCACCGCCGAAATGTTTGGCGAGACCGTGAATATCGACATGCCGGTCTGCACCGAGCATGGCGGCGATCACTGCAAAATTGTCATCACCCGTTAACCCCAAGCCCGCATACGATGGATCTTGAAAAGAAGGTTCAAAGCCTGGAGCGCGCCATGCAGCGCGAGCGTGCTGCGCGCAAGGAATCGGAAACCCTGCTCGAAGACAAATCCAGGGAGCTCTACTTCGCAAACCAGGAACTCGAGGAATCGCTCAATGGGCTCAAACAGGCCCAGTCCCAGCTGGTCCAGTCTGAAAAAATGGCCTCGGTAGGCCAGCTCGCTGCAGGCATCGCCCACGAGATCAACAACCCGGTGGGTTTTATCTCCAGCAACCTGGCGACGCTCAAGGAATATATCGAAGAGCTCAACGACTATTTCGGCAGGATCGACGCCCTGCTGGCCAATACCCCGGGCGCTGGCGAAATCAAGGACGCCGTCGGCGCTATACGTCGCGATATCGATTTCGACTACATCGTCGGGGACATTGGCTCCCTGGTTGCCGAGTCAC
This sequence comes from Pseudomonadales bacterium, assembly GCA_965216795.1. GTDB lineage: Bacteria > Pseudomonadota > Gammaproteobacteria > Pseudomonadales > UBA7434 > UBA7434. The sequence goes on from OZ244196.1 coordinate 736,031, forward strand.
TGGACGGCGCGGCAAGAGTCAAGCAGATCGTCTCTGACCTGTCTGAGTTTTCGCACATTAATGGCCCCGACGAGGTCCAGGAAGACATCAACGAGCTGTTGGAGAAAACACTGAACCTGGCGAGAAACCAGCTCAAGTACGATATTGACATCGTCCAGGACTTTGGTGATGGCTGTTCTATCTACTGTAACGGCGCCAAGCTGGGCCAGGTGTTCCTCAACCTGATCATCAACGCGATCCACGCAATGGAAGCGAACACCGATAAACGCCAGCTCACACTGCTCACACGGATCGAGCAACAGGACCTGCGCGTCGAAATCAGCGACAACGGCTGCGGGATCGAGCAGGAAAAAATCGCGCGGATCTTTGACCCGTTTTACACCACCAAGGATGTGGGCAAGGGCACCGGCCTTGGCCTGCACATTGTCCAGGACATTGTCACCAGCCACAACGGCAGCATTACTGTCAGCAGCACACCCGGTGTGGGCACGACATTTTCCATTGTACTGCCCGCCAATGCCGAGACAAACGAAATCCAGGAGGCCGCTGGGCTATGAGCCAGAACTGTAACGTACTGTTTGTCGATGACGAACCCGCTATTCTCAACGCGCTAAAACGCTGTGCGCGCAAGGAAGCCTGGGACATCGAGTTTGCCTCTGATGCGCAGCTGGCACTGGAAATTGTCGGTGAGAAAAACCCTGCCGTCATTGTCACCGACATGCGCATGCCCGGTATGGACGGCGCCGAGCTGCTCTCGCAGATTACCGAGCAACACCCGCAGATCAAGCAGATCCTGCTGACAGGCTACTCGGACATGGAGGCCACGGTTCGGGCCATTAACAACGGTCGCGTCAGCCGCTACCTGTCCAAGCCCTGGGACAATGACCAACTCAAAGCGGCGATCAACGAGGCGCTGTACGAGTACCAGATTCGTGAAGAGTATGCGCAGCTGGTCGCGCTGACCGAGCAGCAAAACGAAGACCTCAAATCGCTCAACGAAGAACTCGAACAGAAGGTCGCGGAGCGCACCCAGGCATTGCACGACTCGATGCAGGCGCTTGAAGTCGCACACAACAAGCTAAAGAGCTCCTACGCGTCATTCGTGCGGGTTTTCGCCCAGTTCATCCAGCTCAGGGATGCGCGCATTTCGCCGAACATCGAGAAGCTGTCACTGCGCGTCCGGCTGGCGGGCGAGTTCCTGGGCCTGGATGAAGAAACCCGTGACCAGCTGGGCTATGCCGCGATGCTGCGCAATCTGGGCAAGCTCACGCTGACCGACGAGATCCTGTGCCTGCCGGTCGAGAAAATGAATGTCGAGCAGAAGAAAGCGTACCGACGGCATCCCGCGGTTGGCCAGACACTGCTGCTATCTATCGACAATCTGCAACAGGCCGCCAATATCATTGGCCAACACCAGGAGCGTATCAATGGCCGCGGCTACCCGCAGTCGCTCGGGGCCGATGAAATTTCCCTGGCAGCGCAGGTACTGGGCATCGTCAGCGACTACCAGGACCTGCTGGGTGGCGTACTCACAGTCCAGCGTCGAAGCTCCAGTCAAATTTGTGACTACCTGCACTCGCAGCGCGGCGTGCGCTATCACAGCAATGTGGTGGATGCATTCTTCCACGCCCTGGAGATGTCGGTCGATGACGAACAGCCCGAGGCGGAGATCTTCGTCAAGTCCTCACAGCTGCGCCCTGGCATGGTCCTGTCGCGCGACCTGTTTACGCCAGAAGGCCTGTTCCTGCTGGCCAGGGGCACCGAGCTGGCCGATAAGGTGATCGGAAAAATTTCGAGCTTTGAAAAAGTTGAACGCAAAAAGTTTGATATTTTTGTTTACGACGTACAACAAGACGCATAACGCGGCCGCGTAAAACCCTGGCTATTCGCATAATGCAAATGGCAAATGGCTTTTAGAACAACACCTTAGCAGTACGCTACGATTGGCATGGTGCTTGCAATTCCTCCCCGCAGATACTTGGAGGAATTACCATGCAACCTGTCCACGCAAGCAACAATCAAAACGTCGAATCGCCACGCGTTAACGACCCAGCCACGAACGTTCACGACCTCGAACTGTTTGGCTTAAAGATTCACAACCACACGCTTGCCGATGCTGTCCACTGGGCGACAACACCGCATCCACAAACCGAAACCGCGGTCTTCGTCAACGTCAACTCGGTCAATCTCGGTTATCACGACAACGCGCTGGTCAACGCCATCAACGACGCCGACCGGGTGTTTGCCGATGGTAGCGGCGTGAGGATAGGCGCTAAACGCCTTGGCGTGACGCTACGCGACAACGTGAACGGCACCGACCTGGCGGAGCCACTGTGCAAGCGCGCGGCTGAACTTGGTCAGGGTGTGTTCCTGCTCGGTGGCAAGCCGGGGGTCGCATCCAGGGCGGCACGCGCCCTGCACAAGGCCTTCCCGAAACTGGTTATCAGCGGCACCCAGCATGGCTATTTCGACAGGAATGGCGAAGAAAATCAGCAGCTTATCGACAGGATCAACGCCTCTGGCGCCGCCATCGTGCTGGTTGCCTTTGGCTCGCCCCTGCAGGAAGACTGGGTCGCGCGGCATCGCCACGACTTGCAGGCCAATAGCGTACTCGCCGTGGGTGGACTGCTGGATTTCCTCTCGGGGAATATTCCGCGTGCCCCGGGCTGGATGCGCGCTCGCGGTATCGAATGGGTCTGGCGCCTGCTGCAGGAACCCCGGGCCAAGTTTTCACGCTACGTCGTGGGCAACCCCTTATACCTGCTGCGCCTGTGTACTACTGCGAAGGCGAAGCACAGCGTCGCCGCCCGCGCCGCACGCCGCAGCAGTGGCCTGTCGTTTGGCCTGCAGCGAATCGCCGCAACGATGGGCCTGATGCTTATCGCGCCCATGCTGTTGCTGTTTGCCGGACTGGTCGCGCTGAGCAGCAAAGGCCCGGTGTTTTACAGCCAGGTGCGCGTTGGCAAGCACGGACGCAGGTTCCGGTTTTACAAGTTTCGCTCGATGTACATGGCCAACGATCCTCGCTACGTGGATCCTGACACACTGCAGAGCGACCGCGATGGCGTCTGCAAAAAGTTCACCAACGATCCGCGCGTTACACCGGTCGGGCGCTTCATGCGCAAGTACTCCATTGACGAGCTGCCGCAACTGCTCAACGTCGTGCTGGGCGATATGGCATTGATTGGCCCACGGCCGGCGCTGGTTTGTGAGGTCGATGACTACCAGCACAGCATGTACCAGCGCTTTGATGTCCTGCCGGGCCTGACCGGTCTGTGGCAGGTGTCCGGCCGCGCCGACACCAGTTTCGAAGAGCAAATTGCCCTGGACCTGCAGTATGTCAACCAGCACAGCTGGTGGCAGGATCTCAGGATACTCCTCTCAACCATTCCCGCCGTCGTGCTGGCTCGCGGCGCCTACTAAGCGCCGACAGCACCTTTGAGCATGGCTCCTGGCCAGGCCAAATCGCATTTCGCGAAGCGGCCTGGCATTTTTTTCTGCCTATTTTTCAGTGACCTGGCGGTGATCGCGGTGCTGGCACGGGCTGTGCATTATCTGTACTAGTGAGAACTGATTCGCATTTTGCAATGGAGCCCCGGCGATGATTTCCAACCTGGCACCGAACACAGCCCCGTCGATCTGCAGCACCCTGCGAGCGCCGCTGGTACTGGCCATCGCGACAGTGCTGCCAGCGTGCACCCAGTACCACGCGCTCGACTCTGAATTGATCCAGGAGCAGGCCTTCTACGGATCGGCCAATCCGGACCAGACCAGCCAGCTCGAAAATACTGAGGCCGCTGAACTGGCACGCTTCAGCTACAGCGCGAGCCTCGATTGCACGGACCTGGACTATCTCAACCTGCCGGCCAACTACCGCGCTGACCGGCCACTGGATACAACGCATCTCAACCGGCCCGTGCACCTGGCCAACAACCGCCAGCAGCCGCTCAGCCCGGGCGACCTGATTGAACTTGAACTGCTCAACGGCGAAGGCTTTGCCGGAGATTACGTCATCCAGCCCGATGGCCGGGTGCGCATCCCCCACATCGACCCGGTCGATACCACCGGGCTCGATGAAGCCCAGCTGGCCGAAAAAATCGAGCTGGCCCTGGTGCGGGAAAAACTCTTCCTGCCCGCCACTGCACGCGCCAGCATTCATGTCAAACAGTGGGCGCCGGTTGAAGTTACCGTGAGTGGCGCGGTGTTCGAGCCGGGCCGCGTGCGCATCAACGATCGCCTGCCTGAACAGCTGCTCGAAGAACGCATCGCCGCCTTTGGCGACTTCGCGCCATCGCGCTACCTGTCTGAAGCACTGCGTGCCGCCTCCGGTGTGCGACCCGATGCCAAGCTCGACCAGGTATTGCTGATTCGCGACGGCTGGCAAATGGAGCTGGACCTGTCCGGCATCGTGCTGGGCCAGCCCAGCGATGACATCCCGTTGATCGCGGGCGACCATATCATCGTTCGCACCACCGGTTGCTTCCAGCACGAACTGGTCAAGCCTTCACAAATTACCCCACGCGGCTTTCGGGTATTCCTGTCGAACCTGGTAGAAACAGCGGGAAGCAACTCGAACGCCGCTGTAGGCCGCTTCAGTAGCAACCTGCCCTATGGCGCGCGACTGCTGCAGGCGGCTGTATCGGCCAACTGCGTTGGCGGCACTTCCTGGACCAATGCGCCGCGCAAGGTGCTGCTGGCAAGCCGCAACCCGTTGACAGGCAAAACCCAGGTCATCGAGCGTTCGGTCGAAAAGCTGGTCCGCCAGGCGCACAACGACCTGATGAACCCCTACCTGATGCCCAACGACGCAGTGGCCTGCTACGACTCCGACGTCACCAACCTGCGCGATGTCGCCCGCTCGCTGGCGGACATCCTGCGCCCACTGAGCCTGATCTAACGGCGACGTTTGCAGCGAGACCATGGCTATGAACCTGACTCATCAAGCGCACAGCAACCGGCCCGAAGCGAACGCCCAGCAGGCGGCGCGCCGACGCTACGGCATCGCTTTCCTGGCAGGCTGCTTCGTCATCATCAATTGCACGCTCGCCTACCTGCTGCAGCCGGCGAAGTACCAAAGCGACTTTGCGCTGGTCTTGCCCGGCACCAACAGCTCGGCGCGTGTTGCCCTTGAAGATGTTGGCCAGGTCTCGCAATCCTCCAACGCCACCCTGGCAAAAAGCCTGTTCAGCCCATTATCAAACTACAAACAGATCCTGCAGGGCGAGAACGTCAGGCAGGCAGCGGCCGACATCACAGGCAGCCAGAAATCTGCGCTGCAGCCAAAAGTCAGGGTCCTGCAACAGACATCGATTATCGAAGTGAAAACGCGGGCAGGCAGCGCTGAAGCAGCGCAGGCGCAAGCCTGGGCGCTTTACCAGGCCTTTGAAAAAGAGCTGACGCGGCTGCGCCAGGATGAAATCGCCAAACACGACGACAGCGCCAAGGCCGCCCTGCAGATCCACGAGCAGCGCATGGTCGAAACCCGCGAGAAAATCCTGGCTTTCCAGCAGCGCAGCCTGCTGGTAGCGACCTCACAGGTCGACCAGATGGCCGCAACGCTCGCCCGCTTTCGCGAGAACCTGGCGATCGCCAAATCAGAGGCCAGGTCGCAGGAACAGTTTTTACAGCGCCTGTCGCTCGACCTGGGCGTATCGCCTTCGCTGGCGGGCAGCGCATTGACGCTACAGTCCGATGCCCAGTTTGCAGGCTTCATGACCGAACTGGACCAGGCGGCCGCGCAGCTTAGCCGCTATACCTCGCAATGGGGTGAGCAGCACCCGCGAGTTGTCGCCGAAAAACAACGCTTCAATCGCGTGATTGCCAGTCTTGCCCAGCGCAGTGAAGAACTGGTCGGCCTGAGCAGCGCGCAGGTCTTGTATAGCATGAACCTCGGCGGCTCGACACAAACCGCCGAGCTGTTCTCACAATTGCTCGATAGCGCGGCGGATCTGCAGGCCAGTGAAGCCAGGATTGACCAACTGCAGCGCGAAGTCCTGCACATGGATGACCAACTGCGCGTCTACACGCGCGAGGCCTCTGAACTTGAGCGGCTCGAGCGCGAGCACCAACGCGCCGAGGCCATCTACAACGCAGCTGCCGCGCGCTTCGAAGCGGGCCGCATCGATAGCTTCGCCAGCTACCCGATCGCCCAGCTGCTCGAAAAACCCCACAAACCCGAGCGCGCTGTGGGCCCACGCCTGGCCATTGGCCTGGGCATCGGGGTATTCAGCCTGCTCGCCTTTACCACCTTGCTGGTCACACTATGGCATCGTCAACGCATCGTCACAGCACTCTTGAAGAGAAGCTGATCGTCGCGACCTGCGCCGCGTACTGGCCTATCTACCTGCTGGGTGGGCTGTACGTCGCCGGTTCGCTGCTGTGCTGGCTGGTTGCCGCGCTGGTTGCGCTGCGCTGGCTGGTTGAAGGCGAGCGTGCTTTCCGCGGCGTTTCACCACTGGCGCTCATCTGGCTGGGTGCAATGCTGGTAATGCTGCTGGCACTGTGGGTGGGCCACAGCAATTTTGAACTGGGTATCGGCAAGACGATCAAGTCGACGATTGGCTGGATGAAAGGCTGGGGGCTGATTGGCCTGGCAATTGTGCTGGGCAGCCTGCTGCCAATTCACCAGCAACAGCTGGTCAGGGCGCTATCGATTACCGCGATTGGCGCCCTGCCTTTTCTGGCGATCAGTGCAGCGACCTACCTGGTTGGCGGCCCGGAGGTGGTGTTCACCTCACCGCTGAAGGTCGTTGGCGGCCCTGGCCCTGAATTTTTTGAGCTGCGTCTTTTTGGCACCAACCCCGAGACCGGCCTGCCGCGCTGGTTCTTCTTTACACCCTGGGCGCCCGCGGCAGGCCTGTTGAGCTGCCTGTTACTGTTGATCGTGATGCACGAACAGCAGCCATTACTGCGCGCGCTTGCGATCCTCGGCTGCCTGACCATTTGCCTGGCCAGCCAGTCGCGCGCCGGCATCGCCGTGATGCTGCTGGTCACTCCCCTGGTGCTTTGCTTGCAGTGGTTGCGCCTGGCGCCGATCGCGGTGCTTGCCATTGTTGCACTGCCGGCCATCGTGTTGCTCGGGACACCGGTATTTGAGTGGCTGCAGGAGTTTGCGCAACAGGTGCGCGAGTCACGGCCCGGCAGTACCCGGGTTCGCGATGCGCTGGCCGACATCGCGCTGCAGCGCTGGCAGGACGAAGCGCCGATCTGGGGGCACGGTATTGTCGAGCGCGGCCCCAAAGCAGTCGAGTTTATGCCGATCGGCACCCACCACAGCTGGTATGGTCTGCTATTCACCAAAGGCATCGTCGGCGCGCTCGCGCTGGCCGTACCCATGGCACTGTCACTGGCCTACCTCGCGATCCACAGCCAGCAGGCACGTTCAGCGGTCACAGCGCTGGGCCTGCTACTGGTCATGGCGCTATTCAGCTTTTTCGAAAACCTCGAGATCCTTGCCTACCTCTACTGGCCCGCCCTGATATGGCTGGGCGCGGCACTGAACCCCCGCGCGATCGCCGACGACAAACCGCCCGCCGAGGCGGTTGGAAAAACCTCGACCCGTTCGCATTTTGCGAATCTCCCCGCCTGAGAAAAATCACGCAAGTCATTATTTTATATACCTATTTAGGTTTTTTCTGTGGCTGGCACAGTGGTTGCAATATAACCAGTAACAAGGCGAAACAGCCCCCTGGATCGCAAAACGCAAAGGCAGGAAACCGACGATGGCAAAGCTCTTCAACCTCTGTGGCTACTACGGCATGCGCAATAGCGGCGACGATGCGCTGCTGCTGGCAACCGCCCGCGGCGCACGGCAATACCTGGGCGCAGAAACCCTGACGGTCACCACGCCCAATCCAATCAAGCTCCCCGAGATGCAGGCCTTCGAGCCGACACTGGTCGCCGAACCCAGCTTCCGTGGCGAAAACCGGTTCCGCCAATGCTTCTCGGCACTAGGTTCAAAGCATGTCATTTTTGGTGGCGGCTCGGTACTTCACTGCGCGCGCGATATCCAGACCAAACGGCTCATGATGAAGCTGGCGGGTCGTGGCCCTCATCTGGCACTGGGCGTGGGCGTCGGACCGTTCGCATCAACCAAGGCCGAACGCGAGTGCAAAAAGTTTCTGCAGACCTGCGCTTTCGTTGGCGTGCGCGACCAGCAAAGCCTGGCGATCGCACAGGATCTCGCGCCTGATGCCGCTATTGAACTGACCTTTGATCTTGCACCGATGCTCGGCCCGGACCTGAAACAGCCACAAAGCGCAGAGCATGCGCATGACACGGTAGGCCGCAGGGGCATTGGTGTCGCCCTGTGCCCCGTCGAGTCATTGCAGGGCAACGACGAAATCGAACACGCGCGGCTGGCCAAAATCGCCAGCGCACTGCGCGAGATTTACGTGCAGACCGGCGAGCCCATCTTCCTGTTCGGACTCAACGGGCACGCAACACTGGGCGATGAGCGCATTAACCACCGGTTGATGAGCCTGATCCCCGCCGATACGCCGGTGTTCAGTTTGCCCTACGACCCCAACCCGCTGCGCGTGATGAACCGGCTGGGCCGGCTTAAAGCCCTGGTCTCGATGCGCCTGCACGGCAGCATTCTCGCCTTCATGACGGATACGCCGGTCATCTCGCTGGCCTACCACAGCAAATGCGAAGGCTGGAGCGAGCAGGTTGGCATGCCGGCCGATTATCGACTCGACGCGACCTGTTTTTCATCATCAGTGCTGGCAACGTCCGTCATTGACGGCCTGCACAACGGCTTTGCGGCAGCAACGATGCGCCCCAGCGAGGCAAAGATGCGGGCCTCGATCAACTTCCGGCGTGCCAGCAGGGTCTTCAGGACGCAGCAGCCACGCTTTCAATGGCACCGACCCACTCACAGCGCGAGGTAATGACGATGCACACCGTAGCCAGTAACGCAACCAGCGCAACACATCACGACCGCCCGTTCAGCGTTGTGATACCGATGTACAACGCGCGAGAGACAATTATTGAAACGCTGCAGAGCGTCCTGAACCAGACGATCAGGCCGGCAGAGATTATCGTCATCGACGATGGCTCCATCGACTGCGGTGGCCAGTTGGTCAGGGCTAAATTTGGCAGTGCCGTTAACGTTATCCAGACCGCAAACGGTGGCGTATCGGCAGCGCGCAATCTCGGCATCGCCACTGCACGCCACCCGCTGGTTGCGCTGATCGACGCCGACGACACCTGGGCCCCGCATTTCCTGGAGGAGATAAACCAGCTGGTAACGCGCTCGCCAGGCGCGGGCCTGTATGCCACCGCCTACCAGTTCCAGGAGTCAGCAGATCGCTACCGCACGCCGCGAATACGGGGCCTGCGAAAGCATCTACATGGCCACCTGCTCACCAACTACTTCGCCGTGGCCGCTGCGGGTGACCTGCCCTTCAATGCATCATCGGTCGTACTCAATACCGCCGTGCTGGGCGACGTCGCCCGGTTCCCCGAAAACGAACCGATGGGCGAAGATCAATGCCTGTGGGCGCGATGCTCGATGAAATGCGACATTGCCTACAGCCCACGCGCACTGAGCTTCTACCGTCGCGATATCGCTGGCAGCGCCTGCCAGACCATTGCACCCGGGCGTGAGTGCCCGTTCAGCCAGCGACTGACACTGATCGCAAAGAACCGCTCGCTGGCGCCAGAATTCAGCCAGGACATCCTGCGCTACACCGCCGCACACCTGATTGACCTGGCGCGCCGCAACGCAAGGATCGGCAACATCGACACCGCTCGCGCACTGATCGACGATCCGCGCTGTCGCCTCAAGCCGGTGTCACGGCTACGCGCAATCGCCCTGATCGAGTTTGGACGACTCAAGCGCGAGTGGCTGCGACGCGGCGCCTCTCTTTCAGCAGACACTTCAGCCAATATTCCAGGATAGCTTCGCCATGAAATCACTCGTCACAGGTATTGTTGTTTCGACCGCACTGATGGCCGGCACGCAAGTAGCGCAGGCCACGCCATTCTCGAGTTGCCCCTCGGAGGCCTTCCTGGTGCAGAACCAGATCGCCGAAATATTCGGGGTCAAACTGGCTACGGGCTACTACCAGCGCCTGTCCAACGATATGGGCACAGCGAACAAGATCAACGGCGTGGGATTCAGCTTTCACGACAACTACCTCTATGGCTGGACCTATGAGCACCAGAGTGTCGCCAGGATTGGCGCTGACTACCAGATCGAGGCGCTGCCCATCAGCAACAACCCCGGGCTGTCCTTTTACGTGGGTGACGTTGCGCTCAACGACAATGCCTACTACATGTACCGCAAAAAATACGGTTTGTACCGCGTAGGACTCGACGAAAGCCAGCGCGACTACCTGGTCACCCAAAAGGTGGTGGACGACCAACTGCTGGCCCTGGACATCTTCGACATGGCGTTCCACCCCACCAATGGCTGGGCCTACTCGGTCACCAAACACGGCGACCTGTATCGCTTTGATACCACCGGCAGGAAGGAGCTGCTGGGCAATACCGGTGTATCCGGTACGTTTGGTGCGGTCTATTTCGACGTCGAGGAAAACCTCTACATCAGCCGCAACAGTGATGGACACATTTTCCGCATCAGGCTCGGCGCGGCCGATAACCGCGCTGAGCTGTTCGCCTTTGGGCCCAGCTCGTCAAACAACGACGGCGCACGCTGCGCGATGGCTCCGGTCATTCCCGAAGATGCCGAGACCGTCGACTTTGGCGACGCGCCAGCCAGCTACGGCACACTGGCAGCCGACAACGGCGCACGGCACGATATTGCTGTCGGATCGCTTTTCCTCGGTAATCGGGTCGACGGCGAACCCGATGCCAATGGCCTGCAGGACGACAGCGATGACGACGGCGTCACGTTTCTGTCGACACTCGAAGTCGACCAGCTAGGCATCGTTGAGGTGAACAGCTCGGCGACCGGGTACCTGAACGCATGGATCGACTTCGATGGCAATGGCCGCTTCGATGATGACGAACTCACCATCGCCAACAGCCGCGTCGAAACAGGCAGCAACCGCTTGCGCTTTTCGATTCCCGCCTGGGCGGAGGCCGGTGAAACCTGGGCGCGATTCAGGCTCAGCTCGGAACGCGACCTGGGCCCGGTTGGCGGGGTCAGCGATGGCGAAGTTGAGGACTACCCGGTTGTACTGAGCGAACCGAATACCACGGTTGTTCACTACCCTTCAAAAAATGGCTGGGCAACCCTGGCATTCGAAGATAACTGGCCGCTGGTCGGCGACTACGACTTCACTGACCTGGTCGTCAACTACCGTATCGCGCTCTACCAGCGCGTTGACCCGGACTCTGGCGAAACCAGTTACTCGCGAGTGCGCATCGAAGGGCAGATCGCCGCGCTGGGCGCAAGCTTTCATAACGGCCTTGCATTCCGGCTCCCCGGCATAGCACGCAGCTGGGTCAATGAAGACGCGATCCGCTTCCAGATCAATTCGCGCACCCAGGCCTCACCACTGGAGGCGGGCCGGGACGAAATGATACTGGTTGTCGCTGACGATCTGTGGGACTACGTCACACCCGGCGAGGGCTGCAAGTACTATCGCACCGAAGCCGGTTGTGGCTCTTCTATCCAGATGAGCTTTGCGATGACTGCATCGTTTCATGCCGACCAGCGGCCCGCTGAACTGCCTGCGGTGCCGTTTGACCCCTTTGTGTTCGCGACCGAGGGCCATGCCCGCAACTACGTCTTTGGCATGCCGCCGGGCCGGGCCTATGAGATACACATGAAGGGCATGGCGCCGACAGAAGCAGCACGCACAGACTTTTTTGGCAGGGGTGATGATGCCAGCAACCCCGCCTTTGAGCGCTACTACGAGAACAGCAAAGGTATGCCCTGGGTGATCAATGTGGGTGAAGAATGGCGCCATCCGCTGGAATACATGGACGTGCTCTACGCCTACCCGAAATTTGAATCCTATATCCAGTCTGGTGGCGAGCAGGATCGCGACTGGTACGCGGCCGACAACGCCGTACTCAAAAATACCTTTTCTGACTAAACATAGCGGCGCGATCACAGCGCCCCGAGGGCAGAGCCATGAACACGATTCTGAAAACGCTACAGCGTACAACACTGGCCGGCGCACTGGCGCTGGCAACCGCCTGCGGCGGAGGCGGTGGCGGGAGCAGCAGCAGCGAAGCAACCCCGCTGGCACCGCCCAGCCCCCCAGCGCCGCCGGCAGCCAGCTCCAGTGCAGACCTCCAGGCCCAGAGCAGCGTCGACTTCTTATCGACCGATACGCTCGACTTCAGCTACACACTACCGGCGAATGCGGGCTCCCGACATATATCGGTCTGCCTGCCCTCCTCCGACCCCCGGCAGCCGGACTACAACGACTGCCTGCTGAAAACCTGGGTTCACACAGGGCAGCTGCCGGGCAATACCCTGCAGATTGACCTGCCATTGATGGCGCATATTGATGAACTGCTGATTGTTGAGCTCGATGCCGACACCCTCGACAGCAATAGCTACCGATGGGTACGCAGTGAGGGGATGACGATCACCTTGTAGCGTTCGTCAAGGATGTTTCGATCACCCCTCAGAGGTGTGTCGCGCGCCTGTGGGCGAGCCGGTGGGCATGTTGTTCAGGTTTTTTGCCTATCAAGCGGGATGGCGAGGCATGGGCGACGATACTCGATCACCGCTATTACTAGCCAGGATGCGATGTCCCAGTCTTCATACACGGTCCAGATGTAGCTTTCGGTCGATGACTCACGCAGCAGGCTGATCTGCTTCTGCTTCTGATTCTGATTCTGATTCTGATTCTGATTCTGATTCTGCCGCTCGATCATCGCATCGAACACCTCAAGGCTGTCAAACTTTATAATGACAAAATGCGAGCGAGGCTCACCCGTCATCGTTTTAACCGGCGTGTGGCCCGAGGCAACCGGCTCAGCATCGAGATCAGCAATAATCCCCGCCTTTTCATCGTGTACTCCCGGTAGCTATCTTCCATACCCTCTCTCAGGTCGTACAGGTTCATTGCGTAGATAATGCGTCCCTTTTCATTCGTGCAGATTAGTCAAGACTAGTCCAAGTAGCTGAGAGCGAAATTTTGTCCAGCCTACGATCCGGCCAACAAAGATTCCTTACAACCTCTTTCGTCGGCTTCTCACCCCCGCAAGAAATGCTAATCCGCAAAGGAATGAGAAGAAAGCCGTCGGTAGCGGGATAAGCACAGCATTAAGATTTACCCTGGCGTAGCGCTGCCCCTCTGAACCACTAAGAAGCAAGTTCTCGTACGAGATCGAGGTCGGCGCCGTATATAAGCCCTCATAACTTCCAAAGCCAGAAAGTACGATTTCTGGCGCATCGTTGTCAATCCCTGAAACAGTGACCTGGGCAGAGAACGACGTAGCACAGACTGATATCAAACACCGCTCTGGATCATCTTCCAGCCATACTGCCGACCCCACAGGGGTAGCTTGCGAAGTATCATTAAGCAGGGAAACACTCTCCCCCTGAAATTCAAGACTGGCCTGGGTAAAAAGCGCCAAATCATCCCTGACCAGGAACTCTCGCCATACAAAGTTTCCCCCTAGCACCTCTACTTCTCCGGACAAGAGATTTGTAACAGTACTGCCTTCAGTGAGCCGATACCTCAGCTCTGCGGCAACCGGCGCACTCAGATTCAGCACGACCAAAACCAACAATATTTTATAGAACCGTCTCATCTCACCAAGTCCTCGCCAGAGTCACTGGAGTGCACAGACCAACGAGGCCAACTTACACGAAGCGGCCCCAAGATATAAGTACTAGCCAATTACAGAGGAAAGCTCTCTGTAATACCTGGCCCAGCTTGCAGGAAGAGAAAAGCCAGCGTACGCCGAAAAGCCTCTTTGATTCATTGACTTACGATCCGCCGTCCATTTTTCTGCTCGCCGAAAGCGAGCATCCCTCTCAGTTTGCAGGCGCTGTTCTGAGCCACCTCTTTCGGAAAATATACGCCTCCGAATTCCTAATTGCAATTAACGCTCTCTTTAGAGCGCTATGTTGAATATCCCGAACCCTTGCCCGCCTCAAACAAATGCATTACGTCGCAACAATCAGCGCTCACGATATACCGCCTGAAGGCGAAAAACCCAGGCCAACGCCAGTAACAAACTTACGAAGAACCAAAGTGGGTACGAAACATTCACCTCAGGCAGGGACAAGGGATCGTTGGGGTCGGAGCCTGCGCTCACCTCCCACCCATCATTGAACCCGTCGCCGTCAGTGTCAGCGGCGGTCGGGTCGGTGCCGTTGCTTTGTTCAGCCAGGTTGTTCAGGCCGTCATTATCATTGTCTAACAGTGATTCGTCCGAAGCGATGGGATCAAAACCATACGTCACTTCAAAGCCATCGAGCAGATTGTCACCGTCACTGTCGGCATTAAACGGGTCAGTGGTGGTTTCTAGCACGTTAGCTAAACCATCGTTGTCGGCATCAAGATCAACAACATAGGCTGCGCCCGCATCGTTAACCACGCCATCGTTTCGATAAGCGCCCAGAATCGCGGTATCGGCCGATATCGCTACGCTCCAGCCTAAACGATCGTCAGCGGCGCCATCATCGGCCAGCAGTAGTTGCTGTTCGACCCAGGTCCCGCCGCTGCGCGCAAAAACATAGGCCGAACCGGACGCTACACCGTTATCGTCGTTAAACAGCGCACCGATGACCGCCGTGTTCCCCGCCAGGGATACGCTCCAACCGAAATTATCATCGGCAGCGGCGTCACTGGCAGTGAGCTTCTGCTGCTCTGACCAGACACACCCCGAAGGGCAACCGCCGCGGGTATACACATAAGCCGAACCCGCCGCACTGGCGCCATCGTCATCGCCGTAAGCGCCCACGATGAGCGTATCATCTAACAAAGCGACGCTTTTACCAAAAAAGTCATTCTGGGCCGCATCACTGGCAGTAATCTTTTGCTGTTCTGCCCAGCTGCAGCTCGCTGGGCAACCACTACGCACAAACACATAAACCGACCCCGAATCACTCGCATTGTCATCGTCGTGTAAGGCACCGACCGCAATGGATTCTCCGTTTATGGACACGCTGGATCCAAAGCGGTCTAGGACGCTGCCATCGCTGGCTAGCAGCTTTTGCTGTTCGGTCCAAACACTGCCAACTCGCTGGTAAACGAAGGCCGAACCCGTGGCCTGCGGCACGCCGTTAAAACCAAGTTCGACACCAACCACAAGTGTATCCCCATCGATCGACACACTATGACCAAACTCTTGCGCGAGAAAACCATCAAATGATTTGAGCTTTTGCTGTAGGCTCCAGAGGCCGCCATTCTTCACATACATGTAGACGGATCCGGTGCTACTGCTACCCTGTCGAGTGGCACCGACTGCGATGGTATCGCCCGATAGAGAAACACTCCAACCGAACCGGTCATCGGTATTGAGGTCACTTGCCAGCAACTTCTGCCGCTCGACCCATACGCTGCCATTACGCTCATAGACGTAGGCTGCGCCCGCATTATCGCCTTCATCATCATCAAAGTAGGCACCCACGACGGCGGTGTCGCCTGATATCGCGACGCTAATGCCCAGATTATCGCCATCCTGCGCATCGCTGGCCGTCAACTTGCTAACAATGGGGTTCTGGAACTCGTTATTGGGGTCAGTGCCATAACTCAGCTCGACGCCATCGTTAATACCATCGCCGTCGCTATCAGGGTTGTTTGGGTCAGTACCGGCAGCCTGCTCCTGCGCATTATCAAGCCCATCGCCATCCGGATCGAGGGCCTGCTGACCACCCACGAGAGGATCAAAGTCATTATCAAGCTCAAATGTACTCAGCAGGCCATCGCGGTCAGGGTCAAGGTCGAATACGTACGCCGAACCCGAAGATGAGCCATTGTCGCCGTCGAGCCGAGCACCGACCACGACTGTATTACCTGCGACAGCGATGGCAATACCGAAATGATCATTGGCAGCTGCGTCGCTGGCTAATAATTTGCCCACTGGAGCCCATTGATCATCACTGCGCAAATAGAGGTAAGCGGAGCCCGAAAAGCTACCATCGTCATCATCGGCCCAGGCACCTACCGCAACAATATCGCCAGATACCGATACGCTATAGCCAAACTGATCCAGGGTGACACCATCACTGGCAGTCAACTTTGCTTGCTCACTCCAACTACTACCGCTGCGCTTATATACATAGGCGGAACCTGAGAAACCGCCATTGTCGTCATCGCCGTACGCGCCGATCACCGCTGTATCACCCGATAATGACACACTAAAGCCAAAAAAATCGGATGCAGCTGCATCACTGGCGGTTAACTTGGTCTGCTCGCTCCAGATGCCTCCAGCGCGCTCATACACATAGGCCGACCCGGAAAAACTACCATCGTCATCATCGTGGTGCGCACCGATCAAAGCTGTGTCGCCTGAAACTGATACCGCATTACCAAATCGATCATCGGCGGCACCGTCACTGGCAGTGATCTTTTGCTGCTCTGTCCAGGTGCCGCCACTGCGAGCGAACACGTAGGCGGACCCCGAGCCGCCGCCATTGTCGTCGTCATCTGGCGCACCTATTACCACTGTATCGCCAGAGACGGAAACGCTGAACCCGAATATATCCCCCAAGGCTGCGTCACTCGCAGTTAATTTTGCCTGCTCACTCCAGAGGGTACCGTTACGCGTGAATACGTAGGCAGAGCCCGAAAAACTCCCGCCATCATCGTCGCCGTATGCACCAATCACGACGGTGTCGTTGGAGACTGCCACGCTATACCCAAAGAGATCCTGATTGACGCCATCGCTGGCAGTCAACTTTGCTTGCTCCGACCAGACGCTGCCATTGCGCACATAGACATAGGCCGCGCCTTCATCACTAAATACGTCGCTATCAAACGGGGCTCCGACGACAGCGGTATCGCCGGAAATGGCAACGCTCTCGCCGTGCCGATCACCAGAGGCGCCGTCACTCGCGAGCAACTTGTTTTCAAACGGGTTTTCGAGGGCGTTATTAGCGTCCGAGCCGTAACTCACTTCGGCCCCATCGCTAAAGCCATCGCCATCCGAATCGGGGTTGGTTGGATCAAGGCCGGCTCCAAACTCAAAGCCATCGAGCAATCCGTCGTTGTCGCTATCGTCATCGACAGGAGAATAGCCTCGCGCAATTTCTTCTATATCGCCCAGGCCGTCAGCGTCGCTGTCCAGCAACGATCGCAGCGCGATACCCTCTGGGAACAGGATATCGCCAGGGGTACCGTCCGTGATTAATGCGTGGCTGTTACTGGCAAAATCAACAAGACCTATCGAGCCGAGGTTTGCGCCATCCCAGTTCGATACCAGCGCGCCGCCATTGTAGGAGGCCACCACAGAGCGTGGACTGTTTAGCGGCGTGGTGACACCCGCGAGCATATTGCCGGCCGAGTCGTACAGCCGAACCTCGCCAGCCAGGCTGATGACGATGCGCTTGTCGGGCTGAACCGCTATTCCCGCCAGGCTTGTCAACCCGGTGATGACATTGCCCATATCCGTCAGGCCGCCGTCGCTATCGATGCTGTAGCGCGCCACCTCACCGCCCTGGAACGCCACCAGTAGTGAACTGGCAGACTCCAGCGCCATGTATATCGGGCCGGCATTTGCCGTACCATCAACAAGCAGCGTGCGATCACCGCTTGCAAGATCTACCCGAAACAGGCGATCGGTAGCGCCCTGATCGGCCACCAGTAAAGAGAGCCCGCTCTCGAGCACAAGACCGGTGGGAATATCGAACAGATCGCCTGTGCCTTGCGACGCATCGCTGACGACGACCCTGTCTCCGGTTAGCGGGTCGATGCGCAACACCGCATCGAGGCTCAGATCGCTCACCAGGATGTCGCCGCCGGGCTCTATTGCCAGGCCAATCGGGTCTACCAGCGCGGGGCCTGTGCCTGTCGCTGCATCTGACAGCACCACGAAGCCACCGGTCTCCAGCTCAACGCTCAGCACGGCGTCATTGCCGCGATCAACGACGATCAGGTCGGCGAAGAGCTGCTCGATACTGGGGTCTGTGTTGGTTTTGAAGACCTCATCGGCATCGCCGACGTAATCAGAGTCTGTGTCCGGTAGCGCCGGATTACTCCCGGTATCTACTTCTGACGTGTACGAGCCGCTATTGGTCTCAACGGGATCGAGCAAACCATCGAGGTCACTATCGATTCCGAAAACCACCTGTGCGAATCGCTGCTGTGCACTAGCCGTACCCGAACCATCACCAAAGTTAACGCGGTCTATTCCTGCATCCGCAAAACCGCTGTACGCGGTTGGGTAGGTTTGATCGAAGGTGCCAGAGCTGTTCTTTACCGTTATGGCGACACTGTTATCGAGGGCACTGTAGCTCATGACAACAGTGATATAGTCACTGTGATTCTGGGGGGTGGCAACAATCGCAGGTACAGTGAAATCCGCCGGCTCAGAGAAAGAGCCATCGACCACGGTAACGAGGGTGTTGTAGGCTGCGTCAAGGCCAAACGAAAGCGCGTAGCGCGTAGCGCCATTGGCGACCTCAATAAGACTCCCCGCATCGGGCCCGGGCGATGCCGAGTCGGACACCACCCTTAACGTCGCTGATAGCATCCAGTCTATACCCGGGGCTGGCCCATCGATTTCGTAGCGCAAACGACCCGCCGCCCCAGACGCTGCCAACTCGCTTATCTCCCAGGCCAGGACTGACGGTGTGAAATCGGTATCTGTAACGGTAAGCGCCGCTGTGCCATCATCGCCTGAGCTGATTGCCCAACCTTCGGTTAGTGGGTCGTTAGCATCAGTGTGAACAGCAGCGAATAGCGCGAACGGCTGGCTGAGCAGAACAACGACTACAGCCAATTTAGCCAGATAACGATCGAGCATGCGAATGACTCAAGTATTCCTTGCAGCAATACAGTTTTTCATAATTCAAAGGCGATTGGCACCCCATTGCGAAGCGCAATTGCCCCAGAATGTAAAATCAATGCATGCAATGGCGAGAAAGCTCAAAGAGGCAGGTCGAACAGCCAAAGCTATGCCTTAACCTGGTTGGAAAGTCGATTTCCTCTACGAAGCCTTCAAGCTCGTGCGCGATGTTGTAAATCGCACGAACCGGCTCAGAAATTCACTTTGGTGCAATCCAGGCACCAAACTTTCGCCTGGCTCAAGCGAGTCTGTTGCCCAGTTTGTTCAAAGCGGAGAGTGTGAACTTACGAATCACGAAAGCAGCCATTGTGTCGAGAAAGCGATAGCGGGTTCTGACAGTGACCTGCCATGTAATACGGCACGACCCTTTAGCACCCTCTAACTCAAACCTGCTTTTGTATTCTTTGAAGGGGCAACCCGTAGCAGCCGTGTACTCACAAAGATGCGGTGCATCATAGGCGGTGATCGTTTCATCGAACGACATTAGCCCGGTGTTTACACGGCGAACCGAACCGAGCCCGAAAAGCTCTGCCTCAGGGTCTTTGGGGGCAATTTTCGCCCGCATCCAGCGCTGCATTTTCTCGGGGTCAGTCAGGTAGGCGAATACGACATCAGCCTCTGATTCGAAATCTCTTTGACTCGTTACCACCATGCTCGATACTCATAGAGCCCCATAACGCCGCCAGCACGGGCGAGCTGCACAGCAGCGAGTCCAAGCTGCACAGCTGCGCAGCCCCAAAGGGGCGTGCCTGGCCTTGTTATAAGGCATGATACTCTCCGGCGGTTACCTCAGGCTCACACTGAGTCAAAACTAAAAGACAATCATCTTGTGATGATATAAGAAACTCCCTCAAATCACCCAATCTCTCACGTGGAAGGGAAACGCTCAAGATCCCCGGTATTGATGATATTCTTTCAAAGACACTTCCTTCGACTATTTCATAAAGGATATGGCCAGTCTGAAACGTCCCATCTTCCCAGAGAGTGATCAGATTACCCTCATCTAAAAGAAGCATTCCTTCAACGTATTCAAATTTGTACCTGACTTCGGTATCAGTAACTTCGGCTTGTATCGAAGCATAGGTTAGGACATCCAGGCGACCTCTATGAAAGTTAACATCTTCAATAACGTCAGCCCCAGTTCTTTTATCGAAAGAAACTTCTACGCCCTTTGGAATTGCTTTCATCGATGCAATAATGCCTTATAACGCCGCCAGCACGGGCGAGCTGCACAGCAGCGAGTCCAAGCAGCGCAGCTGCGCAGCCCCGGCAGGGGCGTGCCTGGCCTTGTTATACGCACTCAGTCTAACACCTTAAGTTGAACCTTCTCACCGTCAGGAAGGTCTTTGATTTGTAACGCGACATCCCCAGAAAACCGGATCATTTCTAACAAGGAGGCCGTTTTGATGTTAGACGCTTCGTACTTGCCTCCCAAAACGCATGGGATGGCAAAGCAAAATTTCTTATCGCTGGCAAGCGGCCCGTTTTCTTCGATGGCCACCTTAACAAGTGCTTGCATATACCAGTCACTCAGGAATTCTTGATCGGCTGATAGCTGGTCCAGCTCTTCTCTTGATTTTGCAACCACCTCACAGCTAAGCTCTTCGGGACAAAGCCGCCAGTACTCTCCTCGTACATCTTTGATCATGAGGTTTCCGAAGTCGTTCTCCCCCACAACCTCTACGGGATCAATACCGATCCAACCCCAGGACTTCGCTATTTCCTGCACAATGCTCATTGGTTCAAGTGCGTATAACGCCGCCAGCATGGGCGAGCAACTTGTTGCGAGTCCAGCGCAGCGCCTTGCATGGCCTTGTTATGCGTATGTATCTGACCAGACTGCAAATTCATTGCCACTTGGCTCTGTAAAATGGAAACGATGACCTCCAGGAAACGAGAAAATTGACTGTACAATTGAGCCCCCTGCTGCCTCAACCTTAGATAAGGTTGACTTCAAGTCCTGACTATAAAAAACGAGCAAAGCAGAACCGTGGCTGGTTTGCGACGCCTGATCAGATTTGAAAAAACCGCCTTCTAAGCCTTGCCGAGAAAAGGCAGTGTACTCTGGGCCATAGTCCTGGAACGTCCAACCAAAAGCGTTCACGAAGAACTCCTTTGTAGAAGGTATATCCTTCGCGGGAAACTCTACGTAATCTAATTTTTCATGCTCACTCATTTCTAGTTCCAGGGTCTACGCATAACGCCGCCAGCATGGGCGCAGCAACCTCAGGTTGCGGAGTCCAGCGCCAGCGGCTTGCCTGGCCTTGTTATAACTCATTGCGCTCCATTGCCTCCGCTAACCCATGAGAACTTACAGACCTCAACTGTTTAATTACTTGCAACCTATCATTGAGCGGCCGATTTTGGCTGAGCTTATACTTGCATTGAATTTCATTGATTGTGACCTCAACACCAACAATAGCGCCCAGCATTGAAGGCTCATATTCAGGCTTCCACTGTTTTTCAAATACAGCTTCATATTTATTGGCTAGGGCGGTGACAAGATTCTGAAGGTCTTTAACCTCTCTGAACACGGTACATTTCCCGTAAATATGAACGGCCTGGTAATTCCAGGTGGGTACTCCTGGGCTGCTGTACCACGAAGGCGATATATAGTCGTGAGCACCCTCAAGCGTTATAAGAACTTCCTGCCCATCTAAGTCGGTGTGCTGAGGATTCTGTAATGCCAAATGCCCAACTATTTTTGAGCGATCTTCTGAGAGTAAAAATGGTAGGTGAGTAGAAAAAGGCCTACCATTTGCATTTGAGATAAGCTGACCGAAAGCATTTGCTTCAACAAAAGCAAATATCTCATCTTTGTCAGTTATTTCAAAATGCTTAGGTATATACACGATCTTCCTTAGAGTTATAACGCCGCCAGCACGGGCGAGCCGCACTGCGGCGAGTCCGAGCAGCGCAGCTGCGTAGCCCCAAAGGGGCGTGCCTGGCCTTGTTATGTGTTTTGGCACAATTTTTCATTTAGATTGCTAGTCCAGAAGGTTACCAGACGAATCATACGCACTTACAACACCCCCTTCCCATTCAGGCCACACCACTATATTTCCTTGGCTGTACTCAGTTAACCAATGAGCCCCCTTCGGAATTTCTGTGTCAGACACGAACTCGATAAAGTCACCTGACTTTACAGTAAACTCTGTTGCCCACGGTTCTAGGATAACAATGATGTTTCCCTTTTCGCTGTTGCTTACCCTTAACTTCATATCTACACCGACACATAACGCCGCCAGCATGGGCGGCAAACCGCAGGTTTGGCGTCCAGCGCAGCGGCTTGCCTGGCCTGGTTAGGCTGCCGATGCCATACGCACATAAAGCCTCTCTTGCAACGCGTGATTTGAAGGGAGCTTCTGAACAGTGTCTGTAGCTTGAAAACCCGCTGACTCATAGAATGCGATAGCCTTTGAGTTAGAGCATGTTACCCATGCATTCGCATGTTGGGCACCTTGAGACTCTAGCCAGCCTACCGCCTCACGCAGCAGCCCAAGCCCTATCCGACCGCGACGATGCTGAGGTGTGACCCACATTGAACAAACATATGGCTCGCCGCTTGCGTTGTCAAAGAACGCACCTACCATCCCCACCACCGAACCAGTCTTCAGTGCTACAAAAAAAGCGTCTTTATCTGAAACAGCCCTCTCCGATACGAAACTATCAAAATGGGACACGGGTAGCGCCACCTCTTCCTCGTAGGAAGCACCGAAGGCGTCTGGAGATTCCCGCAAAGCCTCAAGGCGCAGATCTCGAACAACCTTACCGTCTGTGGCTTCAACGCGCCTGATCATAAGCTATAGGCTGCCTAACGCCGCCAGCACGGGCGAGCTGCGTAGCAGCGAGTCCAAGCAGCACAGCTGCGCAGCCCCGAAGGGGCGTGCCTGGCCTTGTTAAGTGTCATTACTATCTACTACCTCTTACTCAGACTTCCCAGGTGGCGAATTAGGCCATGGCGGGCCTGACACGACACTCAATGTCCTAGGATTCACCAAGAAACCTATAGGCGAATCTAAGCGCGGAGAACACTGGCGATTAACAGGAGTCTCTGCAAAGACTATGCAATACCCAGGGAACTCTTCCGATTCATGATATGAGCTTCGTAATATACGCCTTCTGCATGGATCATCCACAGACTCAGACAAATTTGCGCTGATTTCCGCCTGCAGAGACTTCCGATCAGATGCCGACAAGCTACACTCGCCTGACGCCATTACACAGCCACCAAGAACCAACAAAAGTGGTAGGCACAAAGCTCGCATATACACTTAACAGCTAATTACCGAGAATGGGTCTCGGTAACACCGGGCCTGGTTTGTAGGGGGCGAATGGACGGCCGAAGCCAAAAAGCGGTTTGGATTCATGGGTTTATATTCCTTCGTCCATTTTTTACTCGGTGAAAGCGAGAATCCTTCCCAGTTTGCAGACGCAGTTCTGGGTCCCTGTTTCAAAATATACGCCTCCGAATTTTTATTTGCAATCAACGCCTTATGGGGTGGGTCAATGTGTACAGCGGTTTTTTTTCCTCTGCCCCCGGGCACCCTGAGGCCGAAGGGAGAGAAAAAGCGCATGAGCGCGGTAAACGCGCAGGCGTTTAGCCGGCACGGTTACCTGGATGCTAAAAGGAGGAATTAAGCGAGAGGAGAAAAATGGGGTGGACGATGGGGATTGAACCCACGACCACCGGAATCACAATCCGGCGCTCTACCAACTGAGCTACGCCCACCATTTTAAAGCTAGAAATTGGTCGGGGATGAGGGATTTGAACCCCCGACATCCTGCTCCCAAAGCAGGCGCGCTACCAGACTGCGCTAATCCCCGATATGTGGTGTCACCCGCCTCGCCAGGACTGGCTCTGGGCGACCTGCTTTTACTATAGCCGAAGTTGAACACCCCGGCGAAAAAGCGGCCCATGGCCGTCCCTGCGAAAACAGGAGGCGGGATTCTACTGACCTTGCCGGCCAGCGTCAAATCATTGATTGCAGGCGATTTTGGGCTTATTCCCGCCGCCAGCTGGTGCCCTCGCGGCTGTCCTCGAGCACCACGCCCTCGGCAGCCAGCTGCGCACGGATCTCGTCGGCGCGGCCATAGTCCTTGTCGAGCTTGGCCTGCTGGCGCTCGGCGATCAATGCCTCGATGGCCTCAGCCCCGATCTGGCCCGCACCGGCGGCCTGCTGGAACCACTGCTGCGGGCTGAGCTGCAGCAGGCCCATGACCTCGCCGCAGGCCAGCAGCCTGCCCTTGAGCCGACCGGCCTCCTCGCCCTCGGCCTGGTGCAGCGCCCGGGCCATGC
Organism: Pseudomonadales bacterium; assembly: GCA_965216795.1. Lineage (GTDB taxonomy): Bacteria > Pseudomonadota > Gammaproteobacteria > Pseudomonadales > UBA7434 > UBA7434. The sequence continues at coordinate 760,221 of OZ244196.1, forward strand.
CGTGGAGTTCGCGGATGGCCACCGGCGTGTTCAGGTCATCCAGCAGGGCCTGGAATGCCGGTTCAGCGGCAATGCTGTCTGGCGCTATGGCCTCGATTGCCTCGGCACTGCGCAGGGCCCCGTAAAGGGTATCGAGCGTGGCCTTGGCCTGGTCGAGCAGGTCGACGCCGAAGTTCAGTTCAGAGCGGTACTGGGCGCTCAGTATCGCGAAGCGCAGCGTCTCGCCGGCGTAGTGCTGCAACAGGTCGTAGACCAGCTTGAAGTTGCCCAGCGACTTCGACATTTTTTCGCCGTCGATGTTGATATAGCCGTTGTGCATCCAGTAGCGCACAAAGTCTTTGCCGCCATGCGCACAGCGGCTCTGCGCCACTTCGTTTTCGTGGTGCGGAAACACCAGATCGCGGCCACCGCCGTGAATATCGATCGTCTCGCCCAGGTGGGTCTCGATCATGGCCGAACACTCGAGGTGCCAGCCAGGCCGCCCCCTGCCCCAGGGGCTGTCCCAGCCCGGCTCATCATCGGCCGAGGGCTTCCACAGCACAAAGTCGCCGGCATAGCGCTTGTAGGGCGCCACCTCGACGCGAGCCCCGGCCAGCATGTCTTCCAGCGAGCGATTCGACAGCTTGCCGTAGTCGTCCATCGACTCGACGGCAAACAGCACGTGTTGCTCAGCCTCGTAGGCATGGCCGGCGGCAATCAGCTTCTCGACCATGGCGATCATTTGCGGCAGGTGCTCGGTGGCGTGCGGCTGCAGCGTGGGCGTCAGGTTGCCCAGCGCAGCCATATCCTCGAAATAAGCCTGGGCAAAGCGCTGGCTGATCGCCGCAATCGGCTCGCCGAGCTCATCGGCCGCCTTCATGATCTTGTCATCGATATCGGTGATGTTGCGCGCGTAAACCACCTGGGGGTAGAGCTGCTGCAACACGCGATATAGCGTATCGAACACCACGGCCGGGCGCGCATTGCCAATGTGCACGCGGTTGTAAACCGTCGGCCCACAGACGTACATCGTGACGCGGCTGGGGTCCAGCGGCTCGAAAGCCTGCTTGTCGCGCGCCTGGGTGTTGTACAGCTGCAGGCTCATGAGGCGGCATCCGCCTCTTTCGGCCAGCTATCGCGCAGGCCGATGGTCTTGTTGAAGGTCGGCGTCGACGGCGAGTGATCGTAGCGATCGGCAACAAAATAGCCCTCGCGCTCAAACTGGTAAACCTGCTCGGGCGCCGCATCGACGAGCGAGGGCTCGGCAATACAGCCCTCAATCAACGCAAAGGAGTCGGGGTTGAGCGCCGCCATCATGTCCTGCGGCTCGCCATTGGCATCGCGCTCGGGGTCCGGCGCGTTAAACAGGCGGTCGTACAGCCGCACATTGATCGCCTTGCCCTCGCTGGCAGACACCCACTGGATCACACCCTTGGGTTTGACGCCATCGGCCGGGTCGACACCCAGCGAGTCGAGATCGACGCTGGCATGCACCTCGACGATGTTGCCCTCGTCGTCTTTGACGACCGACTCGGCCAACACGACATAGGCGTTGCGCAGGCGCACCTTTTTGCCCAGCACCAGGCGCTTGTACTTCTTGTTGGCCTCTTCGCGAAAATCATCGCGATCGATGTAGAGCTCCCTGCCAAAGGGCAGCTGCCGCGAGCCCATCGCGTCGTTCTGCGGATGGTTGGGCGCATCGAGCCGTTCCGATTTGCCCTCGGGGTAATTAGTCAGCACCAGCTTGAGCGGGTTCATGACCACCATGGCCCGCGGTGCATGCACATTGTGATGCTCACGCACGGCAAACTCGAGCATGGCAAAATCGACGATGCCGTTGACCCGGGTAACGCCGGTGGCCGCACAGAAATTGCGGATCGACTGCGGCGCATAGCCACGGCGACGCATGGCCGAGAGCGTGGGCATGCGTGGGTCATCCCAGCCTTCAACCACCGACTCATCGACCAGTCGCTTGAGCTTGCGCTTGCTGGTCACCGTGTAATTAATGTTGAGTCGCGAAAACTCGTACTGCCGCGGTTGCGCGGGCACCGGCAGGTTGGCCAGGAACCACTCGTACAGCGGCCGGTGATCCTCAAACTCCAGCGTGCAAATCGAATGTGAGACGCCTTCGATGGCATCGGACTGGCCGTGGGCAAAGTCATAGGTGGGGTAGACACACCACTTGTCGCCCGTCTGGTGATGTGCGACTTTGCGAATCCGGTAGATAATCGGGTCGCGCATGTTCATGTTGGGCGAGGCCATATCGATTTTGGCGCGCAGTGCCCGCGAGCCCTCGTCGAACTCGCCTGCGGCCATACGCTCAAACAGATCGCGATTCTCGGCAACACTGCGCTCGCGGTGGGGGCTGTTCTTGCCCGGCTCCGTCAGCGTGCCGCGGTATGCGCGCGCCTCCTCGGCCGACAGATCGCAGACATAGGCCAGGCCCTGGTCGATCAGGTGCTTTGCATAGTCAAAGAGCTGGTCAAAGTAGCCCGAGGTGTAGCGCACCTCGCCTTCCCAGTCGAAGCCCAGCCAGCGAATATCATCGATAATCGCGCGAACGTAATCTTCGCTTTCCTTTTCAGGGTTGGTGTCGTCAAAGCGCAGCCGGCACAGGCCCTGGTACTGCTCGGCCAGCCCGAAGTTCAGGCAGATCGATTTCGCGTGGCCAATATGCAAAAACCCGTTGGGCTCCGGCGGGAATCGCGTGACCAGCTGATCGAGCGAGCCACCGGCAATATCCTTGTCGATAATCTGCTGCAAAAAGTGCGCAGGCGCGCTAGTGGTGGCGGTTTCTGTGTCGGACATTGGGTCGTCGCATCTGGCGATTCGCGCCGGCAGCAGGGCTATGGGTAATACCCGCCCTACTCAGGCTCGTACAAACCGCTTATTATAGCGCCTGCCCGCCCGGCCCAAAGCGGCCCGGAGCGGGAATTTTCAGACATTCACCCGCTAGCACACAGCCCGGAGCAAGGCCCTCATCATGATCAAACTGACAACCAGCAAAGGCGACATTGACATCGAACTGGACTTCGACAACGCACCCAAAACGGCTGCCAACTTCCAGCAGTATGTCGAAGACGGCTTTTACGATGGCAAGATTTTTCACCGCGTCATCGATGGCTTCATGATCCAGGGCGGTGGATTCGACGCCGATATGAACCAGGCGCCAACGCGCGACCCGATTGAAAACGAGGCCGACAACGGCCTGAAAAACCTCAACGGCACGCTGGCCATGGCGCGCACCAATGATCCGCATTCAGCCAGCGCCCAGTTCTTCATCAACGTCACCGACAACAATTTCCTCGACCACAGTGGCAAGAACCCACAGGGCTGGGGCTACGCGGTCTTCGGCAAGGTCGTTGGCGGCATGGACACTGTCGAGGCCATCAAGGCGGTGGCGACCGGCTCTCACGGCCCCCACCAGGATGTCCCCCGCGAAGCCATCGTCATTGAATCGGCGCAGGTCGTCGACGGCTAACGAACAGCCGCATGGCGAGCGACAACCACAGCCTGTTTATCTCGGATCTGCACCTGTCGGCAGAACGGGCAGATATCTGCGCGGCGTTCACGCGGTTTTGTGAGCAGCGCGCGGTACAGGCACAGGCGCTCTACCTGCTGGGCGACATCAGCGATGCCTGGGTCGGCGATGATGACGACGGCCCCATCGCCACACTGCTGCGCGAGCAGTTGCACAAGCTGGTGGCGGCTGGCATCGGCGTCTACCTGATGGTCGGCAACCGCGATTTCCTGTTCGGTGAGCGCTTTGCCCATGACACCGGGTGCGTACTACTCGAAGACCCCATGGTAATCGACCTCTACGGTGAAGCGACGCTGTTGCTGCACGGCGACAGCCTGTGCACCGGCGATACCGAATACATGACGTTTCGCGAGCAGATTCGCGACCCGGGCCTGCAGGCCATGCTGCTCGAAAAATCGCTGCAGGAACGGCGCGACATTGCCGCTATGCTGCGTTCCCAGTCGAAAAGTGCCAATGCCACCAAGGCCGAAGACATTATGGATGTCTCGCCCGAGGCGGTAGACGCCATTTTCGCCGAATACGGCGTTCGACAGATGATTCACGGGCACACCCATCGGCCAGCGGTGCATGAATTGGGTGATGGGCGCCAGCGGTATGTGTTGGGTGACTGGGACGAACGCGGCTGGATGATCACAGCCAGCGCTTCCGGGCTCGCGCTGACTGACTTTGCTATGGACTGCGATTGGTAAGTTAGTAGGTTTGTTGATGACGCCCTGGCGTGGGATATACCCGTCAGGGAATCGCTTGCCGGCATCCATGCCCTTCAACACTCACAGCCCGCAGAGGTCCCGAAGCCTGGCGGTCGCCATAGGGGCTGATGGGGGGCATCGGCCGCATGGATGCGGCCGTTGAGCGGGCACGGATGCCGAAAAGCGACCCCCGGCAGCCCCTATGGCGACCGCCGGGCTACGGAACCCACCACACAAAAAAAAGCACCGCCCACCCCGAAGGGCAAGCGATGCAGTCGTTTGCGAACCGCCGCTAAAAAAACGTTATCTACAGCCCCGCTATCGCCTCTTCAAGCAGACCCGGCGCGCCTGCCGTTGCGCCGCTCTCAAGCGCTTCGAGCCGATCCGTCGACAGCGGGTGGCCGGGCTTGAGCTCCAGTGCGCGCTCGTAATCGCGGATCGCGGCATCGACATCACCCAGCTGCTCGTGGGCCAGACCGCGGTTGATGAACGCCGCATTCTGTACCGCGAGGCTGGGCTCACCCATCGCCAACGCGCGGTCGTAGTAGTCAATCGCGCGGTCAAAGTCGCTTGAGCCATAAAAGATGTTGCCGATATTGACATACAGGCCCGGCTCATCGCGATGCAGGTTGCGCGACATGTAGTAGTCTCGCAGTGCCGCAGTGCGCTCGTTGAGTTTTTTGCGCAATACACCGCGGTTCATATAGGTCTTGGCAAGATCTTCTTCGCTGAGTGCCTCGGTGCGGATGGCATGGGAACACAGCCGCAGGTCTTCAATGCTGGCAAACTGCACGCGCACGGCAATCTTTGCTGCGTAGGCGCACTTGGCGGCGCTGGACAGGCTGTCAAAGCGCACGCTGCTATCGGCTTTGGCCTGGGGCACCAGGCCGATCAACATAAAGGCAATCAGCATTGCCACGTAGACAGTCGCCGACATGGCGATGTTGAGCCAGGTGCGCAGGCCGTGTGACAGTGAGTTGGAAAACGGAGCAGATTCAGTGTCTACAGAATTAAAAGTAACCAGACGTGTGCTTGCTTGAGTCAGTTCATTCATTACGGATACCTCCAGGCAAGATCGCGAAGGCATGGTGCGATGGCGTAGCGCAAAAGGAAAGGCACGTTGGGTACCTGGCAGGCAGTTTTGAAACGGATTCGCTATATCGCCGTACCGGCTTTAGAATCTTATGCAATAAATGCCGGTAAATGACTGTTTTTATTGGAGATTAATCTGCGTTAAGGTCCGCATACATAACAACCTGCAGGCGTCGGTACATCAAACCGGCCGCAATAAACAGGCCCAGCACCATGGCCAGCCAGAAACCCGGGGCCCCGGCCAGCGCCGGCCACCAGTTGTACAGGCCAAGCCCGGTGCCGATTGGCAGGCCGATACCCCAGAACGCAATCATCTGGTAGCGCGGCGGGCTGGCCGTATCGTGCCAGGCGCGCAGGGCCGACAGCACCGTGATCTGCAGGCAGTCGCCCAACTGGAACAGCGCAGCAAACAACATCAAGCCCACTGCGAGCGCGGCGACGTCGGCATCGCCACTGAACAGCGCCACCAGCGGTTCGCGACTGAGCAGGAACACAATAGACATGAGCAGCGCAAGCACCAGGTTAATGCGCATGCCAACGCCCACCGCGTAGCGCGCCGCAGCCGCGTCACCCGCGCCCAGGTGTTGCGAGGCGCGAATCGTAATGCCCTGCCCCAGCCCCATGTAGAGCATGAACGAGGTCGAGGCGATGCTCAGGGCAATGGCGTGGGCGGCCGTTGCCGTCGTACCCAGCATGGCAATCAGGATGCCCACGCCCGAGAACATACTCATTTCAATGACGATCGAAAACCCGATCGGCAGACCCAGCCAAAAAGTGCTGGCCAGGCGCTTGCGCTCGGGCGCCTGCCACTGGCGCAGCAGGCGTGCAGTACGCAGCGCCGGGTGGAACAGCAGCAGCAGAATGTAAGCCAACAGGCTCGCCCACAGCAGCATCGCCGTCGCCCAGGCACAACCCACCGCGCCGAGCTTGGGCAAACCCCAGAGGCCAAAGATCAATGCATAGTCCAGCGGGATATTGATCAGGAACGCCGCGAGATTGATCCACAACACGGCGCGCGTCAGGTTCATGGCCTCCAGCGCACCGCGCACCGCGGGCATCATCGTCATCGGCAAGGCGCCCCAGACAATGGCGTATAAATACTGCGAGGCCTTGCCCGATAGCGCAGGCTCAATGGGCCCGAGCAGGATCAACTCGGCCACCAGCAACAGCACGATGACGCCGACCAGGCCCAGGGCAAAGGTCATCCACAGCGACTGGACCAGCTGCTCACGGATCGATGACCAGTCACGCGCGCCATGATAGCGGCCCACCAGCGCCTGGGTGATGCTGCCGATGCCAAAGAAAAACAGGATAATCGAGTGCCAGATATTGTTGCCCAGGCTCAGGCCCGACAGCTCGCTGGTGCCGGCACGCCCGGCGAGCAACACGTCGGTCGTACCCATGCCCATGATCGCCAGCTGCGACAACGCCACCGGCACGGCCAGGCGCAACAGCGCACTGGCCTCCGTACGAAAACGCACGCCAGCCGCGGGACCAATACTGCCAGCCGGTTGCGGGCTCATCGCGAAACTCTTGGATTAGTGTGACCGGGCGCGGGCTGCGCCAGGTCGATGCCGGTTGGCTGGCCGTTCCAGCGCAACCGGAATACAGTATACTGCCGCCCCCGCGACAGGTATCGCGGTTGGCATGGGGCTGAGAACAATTTACCGCATTGCCCAAAGCTGCGAGGAGTTTCCGCGAATGACAGACTCACACCCGCTCGATTGCTTTATCGCCGAGCACCTGCCATCCATCCACAGTTGTGGCATTCGCGTGGTCGAAGACAATGAGGCCGAACTGATTCTCGCCGCGCCACTCACGCTGAACCACAACGATCACGACAAGGCCTTTGGCAGCGCTATCTACACCATTATGCAGATGGCCTGCTGGGGGACGCTGTGGCTGGAATGCCGCGAGCACAGTGATATCGTCGGGCCACAGCCCAATATCCTGACGCGCGATGGCCAGATCCGCTACCGCCAGCAATACGGCGAAGCCGAATTACGGGCCCGCTGTCGCAAGCCCATTGCGCGGCAGTGGGATGGCTTCTTCGCCCATTACGAAAAGACCGGCAAAACCTCGCTATCGCTGACCGCGCACCTGCTGCCGGATCTTGCCGACCCGAAAAACGTCGCCGCCTATTTTGACGGCGTGTTCGTGCTGCTCGAAGAATAGTTGCGGTTACGCCGCGGGCTTGCGAAACCGCAGGGTCATCCGGTCGCTCTCACCAATGGCCTGCATCGCCTCACGGTTTGCCTCATCACCACGCAGCGAGGGCGGCAACGCCCAGACCCCGATAGCATGATCGGCCGTATCGGCCGGGTTCGCATTGATCTGTGAACGCGATTCGAGCACAAAGCCCGCCTGCTCGGCCAGGCCAATGACCGCTGCTTCACTCAGGTAGCCGGTAATGCGGCCGTTGGGCAAGGTGCGCTGGTCACCGCGATGCTGGACCAGGCCGAGCACGCCGCCTGGCTTCAACACATCGTAGATCGAAGCAAACACCTGCTCGGCACTGCCATCGCGCACCCAGCCGTGGGTGTTGCGGAAGGTCACCACCATGTCCGCGCTGCCGGGCTCACCCAGGTTTGTACTTGCAGGCGGTGAAAACGGCACGGTCTGCGCAGCCGAGAAGACCGCTTCACTGGCAAAGCGCGCGTTCATATGTTCAACCTGCTTGTAGCGGTACTCGGGCTGGTCCGGTACGGCCGGGTCGTAGCCTGCGGCAATATAAGCACCTTCATCCTTTAATACCGGCGCCAGGATCTCGGCGTACCACAACCCGCCCGGGCTGATCTCGATCACCCGCATATCTTTTTGCAGGCCAAAGAACGACAGGGTCTGCGCGGGGTTGCGATAGGCATTGCGCGCAATATTCTTGTCGCTGCGATGAGCGCCATTGGCTGCCGCCTCGATCGCATCAGCAAGCGGCGCAGACGCCGCCACCGATTCGACGACCTCCTGCCCCGTGCTCGTGTTATTGGCACAGGCTGCCAGCACAAACGAAACCACGCCAATACAGGCTGCCATTGCGACGCGACCAGCGCGCTGTTGAACGTTGTCAGTCATACATTACCCCTTGCAATACCCAGTTAAAACTTCGGTGTTTCAATCAGTTCGACGCAGCTGCCATCCGGGTCGAAGAAAAACAGCGCCCAGACGCCCTCGACCCCGACATCTTCGCCCATGTACTGGTAAACCGGTGGACGCGGGCAGTCTACCCCGTTGGCGACCAGCTGTTGATAGCACTGCTGGATGTCCGCCACAGCGAATGCCAGCCGGTAGAGCCCAATATTGTTCGGGCTCGCGTAGGGGCTGCCATGCACGGCATCTGGCTGCTGCAGGTAGACGCGAAAATCGCCGCCCTGCGGCAAGCCCAGCGACTGCTGTTGCAGCGCGATCGATTCGACGCCCGGATAGCGCGCGGTATCGAGCACGGCACTGTCCCCGGGCACATCGACCTGCAAATCAAAATTGTCGCGGTACCAGTCGCTAGTTAGCTGCAGTGAACGACAGTTAACAACCACCCCACTGAGGCCTGCCCGCGGATGCTGTGGCGAAATGGCATCGATATCAAACCACACACCATTGCCGTCGACAAAACTGAAGCCATCGACGCCGTCTTGCGTCACCGGCTCGCCAAGACTTGCGACCTGCCCGGACTCAACCAGCGCTGCACGCGTCGCCGCCAGGTCATCGACCGTGATCTTGAGGCGTGAAAACCCGGTATGGGCAAGATCGGCATAGGCCTCACCCGAGGCTGGCGGAATGCAGAACTTGAGCAAGTCGATCATCGGTGAGTCCCAGGCGTGGGGGCCGGTCATCGCGTGCCCATCCCACTGTACCTGGCCATCAAAACCCATGTCGGCACCGTCCTGCGGCGCGGCATGCAGCCGCGATGCCGAGGCGAAACCGCACAGGCCCAGCATGTCGCGACTGGCATCCTGGTCGCGGCAATTCATATTCACATGCACCACGCGCTGGATCTCGATTGGCTTCATGGCGTCATCTCACCCCTGTCGGTCATCGCGCGCATCAGCAGCCCAGGTCTTTCTTCCACGGCAGCAGCGGTGGCAAAGCCTGGGACATCGTCAAAAACAGCGAACAGCGCTGCTCGCTGGTCTCAAAGCGCTCATCGGCCTTCAACTGGGCCATCAGTGACTGGAAGGTGGTGGTATCAGTACTCATCCTGATGCCACCATCGGCCTCGGTATCAAACACAATATACTGCTCGGTGCCCGCCCAGGGCTCCCAGCGCGTTGGGACTTCAGCGCCCAGGTTGGGATTACCGCTGCGTGCAAAGTTACCCCAGTAGCGCATCATCGACTCGGTCAGCTGTGCCCTGCCCGCCGCATTCTCTTCGGTCATCAACAGCTGATCGAAGGCGCCCATCGACATCTCACCGAGCACGAAGGGCATCTCCAGGCCATGCGCTGCACCAATCATCGCGGGGAAATCCATCCCCAATGGCGTTGCCAGTTCATCCCAGTCGAAGCGGTACACGTACACCGGTGCCTCAATCGCACGAGCGGGTGCCTCCGCGCCGGTAATCCGCCAGCGCAGGCTCATGTAATAGGCTTCGCGCTCATAGGCCTCGGGATCTTCCAGGTGCTGCCAGAACCACAGTCGCTTGCCGACGTTGCCAGGCTCCATAAACATGAACAGCTTCTGCTCATCGCGATTGGTACCCAACATAACGGGCACCTTGTTGTAGCTGCCTTTGGCAAAGGCCTGCAGGCCGGCATCGAGCGGTAGCACGTAACCATCGCGAAAGGTATTCGGGAAGTCGAGCACCGGCAGGCTGCCAAAGCTCAGGCCCTGGTAGGCCGCAAACAATGCGTGCGCGTCATAATCGCGCAGCGCTGCCGCCGAGGCGATCTTGCCACTGTCGACCAGGGCATTGACCACCCGCGATGACGAATAAGGGTGCAGCTGCTCGGCCACCTCCGCTTCGGGGAAGTAACTGTAACCACTTTGCGCAATCGCCCGGTGAAAGAGCCCCTCGGCCACCGGAGAGAGCAGCAGCGTGATGACATTGCGCCCACCGGCCGACTCGCCAAAAATCGTGACATTCCCCGGGTCGCCACCGAAGCTGGCGATGTTGTCCCTGACCCACTGCAGCGCAGCGACCTGGTCGAGGTTGCCGTAATTGCCTGCGCGATCGGCCTCGCTCTCACCGACGCCAGTGATATCCGGGTGCAGGAACCAGCCCAGTGGCCCCAGTCGGTAGTTGATCGTCACGACCACGACATCCTGTGCGATCGCCAGGTGCGAACCATCAAATTGCGAGGCCTCACCAATGCTGTTGCCGCCGCCGTGAATCCACACCATCACGGGCAGTGGCGCATCCGGGTTATCGGCGGTATCGGGTCGATAGATGTTCAGGTAAAGACAGTCTTCATCACCATAGGGTGCATCGGGATCGATGCCCGTGCCCTCCATGTCGACAGGCAACTGCACACAGGGCGAGCCAAACGCACGCGCATCAAGGGTTTCAGTCCAGGCTGCCATCGGCTGGGGTGCTCGCCAACGCAGTGTGCCAACGGGTGGCTTCGCGAAAGGCACCCCCTGCCAGGCCAATGCGCCGGCACTGCTGATAAAACCCTGCACTGGCCCGGCCGGTGGCTCGCGATACCGGCGGTCAACCACCGGCTCGGTCGGCGCAGCGCTCGCATTGTCAGCGGCAGCGCCCGACCCCGATTGCGCAGCCTCCGGATCCTCGGCAGCACTGGTTGAATCTTCACCGGAACAGGCAACCAGAGCGATGAGCAATCCCAGCAACACCGCGCGGGTGGGTGACAACAAGGTGACAGCAGAGAGCTTCATGGGCAGGTGTCCGGAGTCGCGATGCGCCGTATCGGTGCGCAAAAGTGATTGTGAGCTGCGCATTTTACCTTGCTGTTGCGCCGCTCTCGCTACGACAGCACGATAAAGCCGCATTCAATTACGCTTTGTTAATTCATGACCACATGGCGCGATACGGCTTTTCAACGCGAATTGATCCACCGGGATCATTCGCGCGTATTGTCACCCATTGCAGTCAACTGAAAGCAAAATACGGGAGCCGTAACCGACATATGCTAAATACTGCCATCGCAACACCCGAAGCCATCCCCCTTGAAACCGGCATAAGCCCTCACGCCTTGATGGTGCGAGACGCGCTGGTCGAAGCGGGCCTGGAAACGCCGCTGAGCGGCAAGCAGCTGAGCCGCGACCAGAAGTACCAGCGCATTCGCGCGGCGATGACCGACATCGTCGACGCACTGGGTCTGGATTTAACCGACGACAGCCTGGAAGAGACGCCTCACCGCATCGCGAAAATGTATGTCGACGAGATTTTTTCGGGGCTGGATTACAGCCGCTTCCCGAAAGTGTCGCTGATCGACAACAAAATGCAGACCGATGAAATGGTCCGCGTGCGCGACATTCGCCTGCTCAGTACCTGCGAACATCACTTTGTCACCATCGATGGTCATGCGCGCGTGGCTTACATGCCGCGCCACAAAGTCATCGGTCTGTCGAAGATCAATCGCGTTGTGCAGTTTTTCGCGCAACGCCCGCAAGTGCAGGAGCGCTTGACCGGCCAGGTGCTGGTCGCACTGCAGACCTTGCTGGATACCGACGATGTTGCGGTAGAGATTGAAGCGACACACTACTGCGTCAAGGCGCGCGGCATCATGGACAGCGAGTCGCAAACGCAAACCAGCGCCTACGGTGGTCGCTTCAAGCGCGATACCACGCTGCGCGACCAGTTCCTTCGCTAGCCGGGGCCAAAGGCCTCGGCCAGATGGCGCTCCAGCGCCTGCCAGGAACGGCGCTCGGTCTTTTCATCGTAACCAATACCCATCTTCGGCGCGTTCGCGGCAGGATTGGTAAAACTGTGCAGGGCATGGCCGTAGGCAATGAGCTGCCAGTCGGCACCGGCCTGTGTCATCTCCCGGGTAAAGTCGATGACCTGTTGCTCGGGCACCAGCGGGTCGCTCCAGCCATGCATCGCCAACACACTGGCCACGATGGGTTTTGTAGCCAGGCCCGGGTCCGCGCCGAGGTTGCCATGAAAACTGGCCACCGCCCTGAGATCAAACCCCGCGCGCGCCATCTCCAGCACGCAACAGCCGCCAAAGCAGTAACCCATCGCCGCCAGCTTGCCCGCATCGACACAGTCGCGCTCGCGCGCCATCGCCAGCCCTGCTGCCAGCCGCTCGCGCAGTAGCTCACGATCTTCAAGCAAGGGGTTCATCAGCGCATAGGCCTCTTCTCCATTGCTTGCCCACACGCCATCGCCATAGACATCAATGGCAACGCCCACATAGCCAAGCTCGGCGATAGCCTGTGCGCGGTCGTGCTCGAAGTCGCTCTTGCCGCCCATGGCGTCGTGGCAAATCAGTACCGCCGGGCGTGGCTTGTCGATGGTATCGTCATAGGCAATATGCGCCTGCAGTTCCGTATCCTCGCAGGAATACGTGAAGGTCTCACGTTGTAAGGCCATAAACCAGATTCCTCAGTGATGGGCCGCGGGCTGTCAGGGCTCGCGACAATGATCGAGCTGGCCCGACAGCACCGCATCGATACAGCGCAGCACCAGCGCCTGTTGCTGCATGTGGAGCAAGTGCCCGGCACTTTCCATATACAACACTCGCTGGTTGGGGCCGCCTGCGGCGGCGATCAACCGGTCACTGGCAAACCGGGCATTACCCGGGGAGACCAGCGGATCGCGACCGCCCTGTATCACCACCAGGGGTATCGACGCGATCTGCGACCAGCGCTGCTCGATGTCGGCCAGGTTGCCAGACAGCGCCAGCATCTCGACATTTGAACCACGCAGCTGTTCGCCAATCAGGGCGCGTACCGGCCAGTGCCGCGACCAGCGGTTGTACCAGCGTGGCTGGGTAAGATCAGGTGACAGCCCACCGGCCAGCAGCAGTGCGCCGTCAACACGCTCGGCGTTGTCGAATAACAGGGTCGGTAACAGCGAAGCGCCCCAGGAGTGACCCACCAGCAACAGCGGTGTCTGCGGGTGAGCATCGCGCAGCTGTTGAATCAGGGGGCTGATGTACCGCGACTGCTGGTCAAAGGCCGGGTACCCGCCATAGCGTGAGCCCTGCACCTCTACCGCCGGGTCTGGCAGCGACTCGCCCCAACCGGGTCGGTCGATCAGCACCCACTGGAATCGCCCGGCCGCAGACTCATCAAACAACAGTTTGCCCACATCGGTCCAGCTGCCCGGCGTGCCATGCACCCAGACGATAACCGCTTCGCGCGGCTCACCAAACACCCGATAATGCAGCGGCACGCTGTCGCTGGCCAGCAGGCCGCGACGCAGCGCTGCGTTATCTTCAAGATTGTCGCGGACAAACTCGCGATGCTGCCTGAACTCACTGCCCTCATTCAACAGTGAACAACCGATTAACGTTGCCAGCCCCAGGCAAGCGAGCAGCTTGATTCCGCGCATCGACAGCTAGGCGAGATTCTGGATCGCACCGATGAGTGAACCCACCAGCAGCGCCAGCGTCGCCAGCATGCCGATCAGGAATCCGGCTGCACGCTTGCCCGGTTCCTTGCGGTAGCTGATGCAATACAGTATGCGACCCACGAAAAACGCCGCGCCGAGGATGGCCGCCCACATCGGGCTCACAGTCTGGGCAAAAATCCACATCGTTGGCAACACGATGATAAGTTGCTCAAGCGTGTTTTGCTGCACGCGCAGGGTGCGTTCAAACAGCTCATCGCCCGCAACCGCGGGCGCGTCAACGCCCCCCTTGACCCGCGCTGCGCCCGTCATGATAACGAAGACAAAATACTCAAGCAGTAACAATACTGTGACCAGACTAACCAGACTCATGCGTCTATCCTCTTGCTTCGTGAAAGAAAACTGTCGTTGTGATGGTTCCAACCCGCGCGCTAGCGCATGGCACCGCGCCCGCCGATCAGCGGCAGGCCAAGTGTCGAGAGAATACCAGGCTCAGCCGAGCACACCGCCTCAATCGCGTTAACGGCCCGCATACCGGTCGCCAGGCAGGTGCCCGCGTTGCCGTCGCCGCTTATCGGGTCTTCGAGCACCGTCTCCTGGACGATACGCGGCTGGCCTTCGATTTCGATGCGGTTGGCATGCACCGGATTACTCTGCGGGCGCGCCCAGTCGGGCGCGGCCTCCGGGTACAGGCGGTGATAGTGATCGACAAAAATCCGTGGCTCACCGGCCACCACGCCCTGTAGCTGGACGCGGTGGGCGGCACACTGCCCCACCTCGACCCGGCCCATCGCGAACTCGCGCGCCTCGGTGGCGAACCAGCGATCATAGACCTCGTTGGTCGATTCGATCTCGACGCCGAGCGCCTCGGCAATCATATACAGCGGCCCACCCCAGACGGCCGTCATCATACCGGGCATATCCAGAACGCATTCATCGTCTTCGCGCGATGTCAGGCCCAGTGCAATCATGCTGTCCTGGTCGGGGTAGGTGCCTGCGTCGATAAACTCGATCGTGCGAATCGTATCGACCCTGGCACAAAGGCCGGCAAGCGTAATCGGGAACAGGTCATTGGCAAAACCCGGGTCAATGCCGCCGCTGAAAAATGAACTGTTACCCGCACGACAAGCGGACTCGATCTGTTCGACCAGCTCGGCAGGCGCGCGCGATGGGTTCTCAAATACACCCATCGTCGTATCGAGCACGTTTTTGCCGGCGCGCAGCGCCGCCGTGATATTCGCCATGTTGATATCGGCATGAATTGCCGAGGGGCCGAAATAGGCCACGGCATCCGCGTCCATGGCCAGCGCCGCTGCGCTATCGCGTGTCGCAACAATGCCGACATCGCCAGCCCCCACCAGGGCGCCAATATCCTTGCCCTCCTTCGCGGGGTCATTGACAATCACGGCGACGATATCAAAATTGGGATGATCGAGCAGGCCACGGATAACCGCTTTGCCGACCAGGCCCGTGCCCCAGATAATCAGTTTGTACACCTGGTAAACCTCGTGTCACTCAGTGCCATGCGCGCAGCGACGCGCGATAAATCGATAACACACAGGACATCATCAAAGCCGCGCCATTGCAATGACTGATCAAACCCTCCGGGCCCAACCCGCACTGCGCATCGCACCGTGGCTCTTGCTGGCCCTGCTCGCCCTGAGCAGTGCGTGTACAACGCTGGATTACTACGGCCAGGCGATGGGTGGCCAGCTCTCACTGCTCGCAAAACGCCAACCGATCGACCAGTTGCTCGATGATGGCGCGCTGGCACCTGCCACCGCGCGACAGCTGCAGGCCGTGAACGAGATACGCCGCTTCGCTCGCGATACGCTGGGGCTGGATGTCGGCCGGGCCTACGCCAGTTATGTCGAGACCGGGCAGCGGGCGATCGTGTGGAACGTCTTCGCAGCGCCTGGGGACAGCGTTGAAGCCAGGACCTGGTGCTACCCATTAATCGGCTGCGCCAGCTACCGGGGTTATTTTTCAGAAAGTGATGCCCGCGCCTATGCACAAAAGCTCAGTGCACGGGGTTACGACACCTGGGTGGGCGGTGTGCGCGCCTACTCAACGCTCGGCTGGTTCGCCGACCCGGTGCTCGATACCTTTTTGCACGACGACGAGACCGCACTGGCCGCCCTGCTGTTTCACGAGCTGGCCCATCGCCTGTTCTACGTCAGGGGCGATACCCAGTTCAACGAGAGTTTTGCCACCAGTATCGAACACTATGCGGTTGGCCTGTGGCTGGCAGGGCGCGTCGACAGCCAGCAGCGCGAACGCGCGCTTGCCATACGCCAGCAACGACTGGCAGATGAGTTGGCCTTTGTCGAGCTCATCAGCCAGCATCGCGAGCAACTCGCCCACTTTTACCAGCACGCCGCCCCCGATGCATTGGCCGCCGGCAAAGCCAGCCGCCTGCAGGACCTGGCACAGGCCATTGAGCAGTTCGCGCAGTCATCGCCCTCGCGGCAGCACTACCGGCAGTGGGGCTCGCAGCTGAACAATGCGCGGCTGGCGCCAGTACAAAGCTACTATGGCGACCTGCCAGCGATGAACGCCCGGCTTGCGTATTGGTCTGCCCAGCGCTGCCCGGCTTCACCGGGGCCTGCGCACTGCGTAGCGGCAATGAGCGCCTACATCGAGGAAATGAAAGCGCTGGCCCGCCGGCCCAAAACAGAACGCGACGCGGCGATGGCCAGCTGGATCAGGGAATAAGCGTACAGAGAAATAATGCGACGGGCTGTTATTGTTATTGCGCCCGTTGGGCTATTCACCCTAAGAGACGATTAGACGCGCTATTGTTATTGTTATTGCGCGCCAGACCGTCCCACGTCACTAATCGTTTCAGGTCCTGGCACGCTTAGCGTGCTTTGCGTCGACCGATGCCCAGTGCGAGCATACCCAGGCCGAGAATGGCCAGTGAAGAAGGCTCTGGAACCGCTGTAGGCATGTGAAAGCGCAGCTTCTTGATGTAGAAGTCATCGCTGGAATGATCCGCGTAGAAGCGGAACTTGCTGCCTGTGTATGCGCCAGAGAAGTAGCGGGCGTCGTTTTTCTTCTTCGTCCAGCTACCGTTGTCGTATACCGTCAGGTCGTAGTCATCGCTCCAACCCATTGAGGTAAACCAGGCACCGATCAGCTTGACCGTCTTGTCAAAAGAAAACTCGATCATCTCCTTGTTGTTAGAACCGTCGAGCTGGGTGGTATCACCCCAGTGGCTCTTGACGCCCATGCCCCAACCACCTGCCTGGTAAAGCGAACCCTGGGAATTCCAGTTACCGCCGCCCCAAACCTTGGCTGTAGCCAGCATGTCGTGGCCACCTGCGCTGAAGGTGTGCTGGTTACCCATGCTGCCGCCATTGCCACGCAGATCGTAGGTCACGATTGCAGCGGCGGCGACAGTGCTCACCAGCGTAGTGCTGAGAGCGGCCAACCATGTCATAAGTTTGATTTTCATGTTCCTGCTCCTGTTACTGAGTTAACCCGACGCGTTGCGGGAAGCTGCACCCTGCGTACGGATGAGCCCACATGCGTCGGTATACAGGGAGGTGCAATCGACAGGCCAATTGATCGCTTTTTACACAATTATTATTCTTTTTATAGATAAATCAGTGGCTTGCGAGCCGTATTTTTTGACAGGCGGAGAATGTAAAAGCCAATATGGCTGACCGAAATAGCCTATCTGTAAGCTATTTCGACGCGATTTCACGGTGTGTTCGGGCGTTACGAGCGGCGTGGCTGGCCCGGCCGAGCGCCATCGGGGCATAAAAAAAGCCAGCTACCGGAGTAGCTGGCTTTTTCCTGGGCCTGCGAGCAGGCCCGGGTGAGGTCGGTCTCTTAAGCCTTGCGGCGTGAGAAACCCAGTGCCAGAGCACCAAGACCCAGCAGTGCCAGGGTCGCTGGCTCGCTGGCTGCGACCGGGCCTGGGCCCTGGTCACGCTCGTGGTGAATGGTCAGCTTCTTGACGCGGAAATCGTCATTGCTGCCTCGGGCCGTAATACGGAACTTGCTGCCGTAGTAGCCGCCGCCGAGGTTAGTGCTTTCCTCACCTGCCTTGACGCTGGTCCAGCTGCCGCCGTCGTAGACGTCGAGCCAGTAGTCATCGTAGCCAGGCCAGTTGGGGTTAAAACCACTGAGGTTCAGGCCAGTCAGTTTGACGCCATAGCCAAAGCTGAACTCGATACCTTCATCGGTACCCAGCCCATCGATGCTGCTGCCATCCAACCAGTGACCATTGTGAACACCGAGACCGCGACTAGAGTGCTGACGCAGTGTACCACCGTGGTTCCAACCTCCGCTTTTAGTGAGCGCGTAGGCATCCATGGTTACGCCACCAGCAGTAAACTGCTCGTGACCACCCAGGTTGCCGCCATGGCCCCGAAGGTCGAAGGTAATCATCGCAGCTGATGCAGCGGTTGAAACAACCATTGCAGCCGCAGCGAGAAAACCAGTTGCGAGTTTAAGTTTCATGAGTTAACTCCTAAGTGTGAAACTGGACGGCGTACACTTGTTGTGACTGAACTGCGATAAAACCGTGCTGGCCTTTACCGCGGTGCTCTTCGGCACCTGTTGCTCCCCATGTAGCCGCCATTATCGTTAAAGGCGATGCTCCGACCGCCCTGCCTGCCTGCCGCTTCCCCGGGCAATCCAGAACTTCAACAGACAGACGTTTCTATATCAGCAAGAATCGCGCCAGCTGATGATCACTTAGGCAATAAATCGAATATAGTTATTATTTTCAATCACTTATGAATGTTAAAGTTAAATGACCGTGTAAAAAAATCAAACATTACGAGTAATTTATCGGCAGTTTGTAATGAATCTCGACAGGCAAGTGGTTAATTTTTAAGCAGTTTTAGGCCTGTTCGGGAAACTTGAAACTGGGGTTTGTCTCGGCGCGCACCTCGTCGAGCCGCACACAGGCAATGTCTTTCCAGAAGTCTTCAGCGAGCAGGTAGAACTTGCGATCGTGAATGCCCTTGAGCACCCGCTCGGCCATCACCATCGGGTCAAGACCGCCCGCGGTGCTGTCGATCAGCGCCTGGGTGGTCATCTGGGCCAGCTCGGTGTCGGTCACATCGCCGCTACCTGAGTACGCCTTGGGCCGGTTCCTCTCGGCTTTACCGATGCCGGTGTTGATCAGTTCAGGGCATAGCACCGACACACCGATCTGTGGCGCGACCTGTTCGAGCTCCTTGTACAGGCACTCGGCCAGCCCTACGGCCGCGAACTTGCTCATGCAGTACACCGAAGAAAACGGCATCGTTGTCATACCAGCCATCGACGCGGTGATGACGATATGGGCTTCCTCGCCATGGGCAATCATGCCGGGCACGAAACTGCGCAGGCCATTGGCGATGCCCAGTACGTTGACATCGAGCAGCCAGCGATAGTCGGCGTCGGTCGCCTCCCAGCTGGCACCGGCTGAAAAGACACCCGCGTTGTTGCACAGCACATGTACCTTGCCAAAGCGTTCGACCGCCGCAGCGGCCAGCGCATCCACCGACTCCGGCTTGCTGACATCAGCGGTTACCGCCAGCACGTTATCGGTATTGCCCAGTTCCGCCGCCGCTGCTTCCAGCGCTGCGGTTTCCACATCGGCCATGACGACCTGCATGCCGGCATTCAAAAAACACTCGGCCATGGCCTTGCCAATACCGCTGGCTGCACCGGTGACAACTGCAACTTTTTGATCCACTGTTTTCACAATACATTACCTCGTTTTTGAAGTGATACCGCTCGCCTCAGGGACGCGGCGGTTCCGCCGACGGTTCCCAGTGCGCAGGAAAAGGGCAGGTTTTTCGCGATGCCGTATCAAAACCCAGCGACAGCACTTCGCCACGGGTGCACAGCGTTGAACCGACATAGAGCTCATGCGCAATATACATGCGCTTGCCATCGATGTCGCGACACCAGGTCAATAGCTCAGGCGCGTCCTGCAACCTGACCTCGTGGAACATTTCGTAGTTGACGGTGCGCACCACTGAAACGGGTTTGGGGCCATCGTCCTCAATGGCCGTGTAGAAATCGATTCGGCCCAGGTCAAAGTAACGCGGGTACAAACTGTTGGAGACATGGCCAAGCATGTCGACATCGCTAAAGCGAAGCTGGATCGCGGTGGTCACAGACGGCAGCTGCATGAGGGTAAGCCCGGGTCCTTAAACGCCTGTCACTGTTACAGTTTTTGGCATTGTTGTCACTGGTCAGCCAACGCTTTCTGACCGACAAAACAGGCCAGGTCATGAAATGCGGTTGGCTCGGCCAAAGCGGCGGGGCAAGCGGCAACGCTGTCCTCGCGATAGTAGCGCAAGCGCAGGGGCTGCAGGGCATAGAGCAGCTCATGCCGTCGCAGCAGGTAGTCCGGGTTGGAGGGGCCGTTGGCTGAGAGCTTGTCGCGCCTGAAGGTCTGGTAATACAGCAGCCCTCCCGGCTCCAGCATCTCAACCAGCCTGGGCAACAACGGCCGAAACAGGTACTGGCTGACGACAATCACTGCGTAGCGCGCTGGCCATTCCAGGTCGGTCTCGATATCGCACTGCAGCGTGTTGATCGCAAGCCCCCGGACACGCGCGAAGCCCGCCAGTTTTTCCAGCGCAACATCCGAGCAATCCGCCGCATCGACCTCAAGCCCATGGCCTGCAAGCATCAGGGCGTTGGCGCCCAGGCCACAGGCCAGGTCGAGCGCGCGACCACTGCGCGGCAGCAGGTGGTTGTTATCGCGGAGGACAATGGCCGCCTCTCCGGGCACATCGCGTGCTGCGTATCGTTGGTTCCAGCGCTGCCGGGCTGGCGTGCTCTCGCTCATTGGTGACTCGCTGTGCAACCGCTGGCGGCTGGTTTCTGGTCCGGTGACAAGCTGTGTTAGATTACCACCATTCGCCATCGTAGCGACCTGGTAGCAACGGGTCGTCACCGGACAAGGAATCATCATGGTCGATAGCAGCGAGCCAGGTGCAAACAATAATCCACTGGCAGCACCCACAGCAGGCAACCAGGCTGGCGAAGTACAGGGCGAGCAGGCAGTCGCCCCAAAGCGCCAGTACTACCCCTTCGAATTCCATGGCCAGGCCACGGAGTACTTCAAGATCTGGATCGTCAACATCGTGTTGACGATCGTGACGCTGGGGATCTACTCGGCCTGGGCCAAGGTCCGCACGATGCGCTATTTTTATGGCCACACCGCGCTGGACAACTCGACTTTCGAGTACACCGCCGAGCCGCTGAAGATCCTGCGCGGCCGGGTGCTCGCGGTGTTGCTGCTCATCGGCTACACGGCGCTGGAGTATTTCAGCTCGACCGCAGCCACCATTGGCCTGGCGATATTCTGGCTGGTGCTGCCGGTCATCGTCGTCATGGCGTTTACATTTCGCATGAAATATTCGCGCTGGCGCGGTATAGAGTTTGGTTTCGCCCGCGACTTTCGCTCGGCTTACATGGTGTTCCTGCCGCCGCTGCTCTTGCTGACACTGCTGATTGCAGGCCCCCTGCTGCTGGGCATCGACCAGGCTGCAATCGATGCCAGCGCTGAGTCCGAGACGCCAGAAATATCGCCCGAGCTCCAGCAGTATTTCACGCTGGTCAGCCTGCTGACCACGCTGGGCTTTCTGCTCTACCCCTGGTGGCAAAAGCTGTACTACAGCTTTATCGGCAACCATACACGCTATGGCCGTAGCGGTTTTCATATCGACCTGCACCCGATGGAGTTTTACGGGATCTACGCAGCGGCGGCCGCCATTTTCGTGGGCTGGATGCTGGGGATTGGCGCCATCATCGGCATCCTTGCCGCGGTCTTCCCGCCGGCCATGGCCCCGGCGTTGCTGTTGATCATGGTGCCCTACCTGTACACAGCCGCGTACATTCAAACGCGTCGCACCAATATCGTCTACGGCAACCTGATGATTGAGCGGGTCGGTTTTGTCAGTGAGCTCAAAACCGGTCGCATGGCCTGGTACTACGTCAGCAACACGGCGGCGATCCTGGTGAGCCTGGGCCTGCTGATTCCCTGGGCGATGGTGCGCGTCGCACGTTATCGCGCGGAGTGTACCCGACTCTACGCCAGTGACTTCGACAGCTTCACCGCGCTGGCCGAAGGCGAAAGCAGCGCAACCGGCGATGCCATGAGCGACATTTTCGATATCGACCTGGGTGTCTGAGATGCCGCGTCCAGCCAGAATCAAGGCGGTCTATTTCGATGGCAAGTCTTCGCAAAAACACAGGGTCATTCTCTGTGTCGACGCCAATGGCAACAGCACACTGGTTAACGATGGCGAACAGGCGCTGGCGCTACCACCGCTCCCGCATTGCTCGCGACTGAACATCAGCGACCGGGTTGGCAACACGGCGCGCACGATTCAGCTGCCCGGTGGTGGCATACTCGAGATGGCGGATAACGAAGCTGTCGACCAGCTCAGCGATGACTGGCACTCCTCGCGGCGCACGCTGGCGCACCGGCTGGAACACAACCTGAAAATCGTCTGGGCCTCGATTGCCGGCCTGCTCGCCGGCGGCTTCCTGTTCGTGATGTTCGGTATACCGGCCATCAGCGCCCAGGTTACACAGTGGCTACCCACCAGCCTCGATGAGCAAATGGCAAGCCAGGCGATGGAACAACTCGACGCCAGCCTGTTTTCGCCCAGCGAGCTGCACCCCGAGCGGCAGCGACAGCTGCAGGTTTTATTCGAATCTCTCAGTGCCGGTATCGACCGCGACTTCCAGCTGCTGTTTCGCCGCAGCGATCAACTGGGCGCCAACGCGATTGCACTGCCCGATGGAACGATCGTCTTTACCGACGACCT
Source organism: Pseudomonadales bacterium (assembly GCA_965216795.1). Lineage (GTDB taxonomy): Bacteria > Pseudomonadota > Gammaproteobacteria > Pseudomonadales > UBA7434 > UBA7434. Next base: position 782,787 of record OZ244196.1, read on the forward strand.
GGTCAACCTCGCCTACCTCGACAACCCTGCTGACTTTGCAGGCCGCCACCCCGCGGACGGCTGCAGGAAGCCGGACGATGACGAGGGCGACGATGAATCGATGTCGCAGCCAGACTCTGCGGGTGATGAGACTAACGACAGCACGCCCAACCCCGAAGCCGAGGCGATGATCGCTGCCATCATGCAGCATGAAATCGGCCACGTCATACACCGGCATGCGGTACAGAATACCGTGCGCCAGGCCGGACTCGCCGCGTTGATTGTCGCAGTCACGGGCGATGTGGGTACCGCCAGCTCGCTGATCCTGTTAATGCCCACGGTGTTGGTGCAGGCGCAGTATTCGCAGGAGTTTGAATGGGAGTCCGATACTTACGCGCTGGAACAAATGCTGGCGCGCGATGAAGACCCTATCGCCTTTGCCCAGATCATGTCGCGCATGGCCTATGTCCAGACCGGCTGGATCGAGCAACACGGCGACGGTGAAGAGGCACTCGACCTCGAGCCAGACAGCACCAGCGTATGGGAGCGACTGGTCGATATGCTCTCTACCCACCCGTCGACGCGTGAACGCATCGAGCGCTTCGAGCAGGCCTCAGAGGCGTTTAATGCCGAGGCGCCCCTATAGCGCCTCGCGCTGCCATTGCAGCTGCCAGTGCGACAGTCCCTGCGCCGCTGCGCCTGGCGAAAACTGCTCGTTGACCGCAAGGTCAGCCACGCAGACCAGCTGCCCATCCGCGGTGTAGAGTATCGGTAACGAATCCCTGGCCCAGGCCGGCACCCCCGCCTCATTCAGGAAAGCCTTGAGACTGCGGGTGACGCCCCGTTCAACCAGCGCAGCGCCGCCTCGCCGCCCGCCCCAGACCAGCGCCAGGCCCGCCGGCAGCGCGACCACTGGACCCGACGGCGACCCGTCGACCGCTGTTGAACGCAATTCACCAAAACCTGCCAGCGCATAGCGCTCGCCCACCTGCCAGCCCAGATTGCGGGCAAGCTGTTCATGCAGCTGTTGCCAGCGCCGGTCATCGACGAGATAGAGCCGCTTGCGATGCAGGCGCAAACTCACAGCCCCGCTCTTGACCTGCGCAAGCCCGCTGTTGCTATCGCACTGCTCGGCCGACAGTAACTGGCAGATCTGGCCAAGCACTGCGGTCGACGGCGATGGCTCACCCAGCTGCGTCAACCAGCAGCGCAGCACATTGCGCTGGCGGGCAGGTTCCAGCGCGGCGAGCGCAAGCTGGTCAACACTGTGACCCCAGAAGTCGCGGCACGGATCCAGCGTGTCGAGGTCGTCGCTGCCCAGCGCATCGAGCAGCTGCCCCGCTTCAGCGGCATGTGCACTGGCGCGGGTGATTACCTCCACCGCGGCGGGCCAGCGCTGGGCCAGGAGCGGCATCACCTGGTGACGCAGGAAATTGCGATCGTGGCGCTCGTCGGCATTGCTCGGGTCATCGATATACCCGGGGCAGTGTTGATCGGCATAGCGCTGCAAATCGCTGCGACTGCAATCGAGCAGCGGGCGCAGCAGCAGGCCCTCCCCGATATTGCGCTGCACCGGGATGCCCGCCAGGCCGCGCAGGCCACTGCCGCGCATCAGGCGCAGCAACAGGGTCTCGGCCTGGTCATCGGCATGGTGTGCCATCAACAGGCAGGTATCGGCAGTAACGCGCTGCTCAAAGATCGCGTAGCGCGCCTCGCGCGCAGCGCGTTCCAGCCCGCTGCCCTGCGCATCGACCGTGACATTCACGACTTCGCAGGCAACGCCCAGCTGCGCGCAGAACTGCTCGCAGTGTGTTGCCCAGTCATCGGCCTGGGTCTGTAGCTGGTGGTTGATATGCAAGGCGGCCAGCGCCGGTGGCGACGTATCATCGGGCCACTGCTTGCGCAGTTGGACGAGCAGGTGTAACAGGGCGCTGGAATCTGCGCCGCCGCTGAATGCGACGACCCAGCGCGAATAGCGCTGCAGTGTGGTGAGGTGCTGGTTGCGAAGCTGGCTCGCCGGCTCAGTCATTTCCGTAAGACATCAACCGCGCGTAGCGCTGCTCGAGCAGTTCGTCGATGTCCAGTTGCTGGAGTTGGTCAAGTTGCTCGATCAGGTAATCCTTCACGCGCTGTGCAGCCAGGTCAGGATCGCGGTGGGCACCGCCCTTGGGTTCTTCGATCGTGTGGTCAACAATACCCAGCTCTTCGAGCACCGTTGAGGTAAGACCCATCGCCTCGGCCGCATCCGGGGCCTTTTCAGAGGTCTTCCAGATGATATTCGCACAGCCCTCGGGTGATATCACGAAGTAGGTTGAATACTGCAGCATCGCAAGCCGGTCACCGACGCCAATACCCAGCGCCCCACCCGAGCTGCCTTCACCGATTACCACCGAGACAATGGGCGTGCGCAGCTGCGACATCGTTGCGAGATTCTGGGCAATGGCCTGCGAGATGCCGCGCTCTTCAGAATCAATGCCCGGGTACGCTCCCGGGGTGTCGATCAGGGTAATCACCGGCAGCGAAAAGCGCTCGGCCATCTCGAGCAGGCGGTGAGCCTTGCGGTAGCCCTCTGGCCTTGGCATACCAAAATTGCGCGCGACCTTGTCGTTAACCGAGCGGCCCTTTTCCTGGCCAATGACCATCACGGGCCGGCCGGCCAATCGCGCCAGGCCGCCAACAATCGCTGCATCATCGGCAAACTGGCGATCGCCGTGCAGTTCATCAAACTCGTCAAACACGCGGGCGATGTAATCGGTGGAGTACGGACGCTGCGGGTGCCGCGCGACGCGAACGATATCCCAGGCCGTCAGCGAGGCATAGATTTTGTCGGTCAGCTTCGCGCTTTTTTCACTGAGCTTGGCAATCTCGTCGCCAATGTTCAGGTCATTGTCGGCACTGACCGACTTCAGCTCTTCAATTTTTACTTCGAGCTCGGCAATAGGCTGTTCAAAATCGAGGTAATTCGGGTTCATTTAGCAGTTCCGATAAGCGTTCGGCCGACAGCGGGCGCCGCTGGCAGCCCCCGCATTCAGGGTGCAGATTGTAACAGAGAGAAGCCTGCCCGGGTCGATTACCGGCCGGGCGCGGACTCCGTAGCGGGCAGCAGCGCTGCACGCAGATTGCGCAACCGGCGAGTGACTGACTCACCCGTAAGGTACAGCGCCGGCACAAACAACAGGGTGACAAAGGTCGCGAACAGCACGCCAAATGACAGCGAGGCCACCATGGGCTTGAGGAACTGGGCCTGCACGCTGCCCTCGAGCAGTATCGGCGTCAGGCCCAGGAAGGTTGTGACCGAGGTCAGCACAATGGGCCTGAAGCGCTGTACGGCGCCATCGACCACCGCCCTGCGCGCGCTATTGCCCGCGGCGCGCAGCTGGTTGATCCGGTCGATCATGACCACGTTATCGTTCACGACCACGCCGGCGCAGGCCATCATTCCGAGAATGGAGAACATGCTCAAACCCACCCCGGCGATGACGTGGCCAAAAATTGCCCCCATAAAGCCAAACGGTACGGCGGTCAGCACCAGCACCGGCTGCCAGTAGGAGCGGAACATGATGGCCATCAGGGCAAAAATGCCCAGCATCGAAATAACCAGGTAGAGCAATACCTCGCGAAGAAACTCTTCGTTCTCCTGCTGCTCGCCGTCCAGCGAAACATCGACCGATGGATAGGCCTGCTGCAGCGCAGGCAGGTGATCTTGCCGCACCTGCGCAATAATTGCAGCGGGCGCAAAACCGCGCTGCACATCGGCGCTCACCCGGGCGACCCGCTTGCGATCGAGGCGTTCGACTTTTTTATAGGCCGGCCGGTACTCAAGGTCAACCAGCTTGGTGAGCGGTACATCCTGCTGGCCGGCAACGGGGTTGGCAACGTACATGTCGCGCAGCGACTCTTCAAAACCGCGCTCATCGCGCGGGTAGCGCACCAGCACGCGCACGTCTTCGCGCAGCCGGGGAATACGCTGGACCTCTTCACCGTAGAACGCCTGGCGAACCGCCGTCGATACATCGCGCAGCGTGACTGACAGCGAATCCGCCTCTGGCCTCAGCACCAGGTTAATCTCATTGGATGGGTTTTCGAGACTGGAGCCGACGTTAAAGGCCCCGTCGATACCCTTCAGTGCCTGCAGCAAGGCATCAGAAAAAGCCTCCAGTTCAGCCTGGGATTCGCTGCGCAGCACAAACTCCATCGGCTTGGGCAATTCGAAAATCGTGAAGTTGACGGCCAGCTCCTTGACCCCGGGCAACTCGCCAATGACTTCCTGCCACTGTCGCGCCAGCGCCTGGGCACTCAGGGGCCTGTCGTTGCCATCCTCAAGCAGGATCGATACCCGCGCTGTCTGCCCATAGGTCGTCGCGTGGATATCCTTGAGCATGGCGTAGCCATATTCATTATTGATATCATCGCGCAAGGCACCCGCGGCGCGTTCAAGTGCGCCCAGCACCTCACGGTTCTGCACAAAGGAGGCCGACTCGGGCAAGGTTGCGCGCGCTGAGATGTAGTCCGAACTCACCCTGGGGAAGAAACTGAACGGCAGCCAGCCGCCCTGCACTGTCGCCACCGCGAAGGAAAACGTAAAACCAAATACGACCAGGGTGAGCCGCCGGTTCGACAGCGCCCTGAGCAGGAAATTGCGATAGTGCGAATGAGCGAAGGCCGGCAAGGTGGCGGCCACGCGCTCGCGACGTTGTTCCAGCGCACCCAGGCTTCGGTGCAGCGCGGGTGCATAGCGCTGCAGCATGCCACCGGCGAGGCTCGCCCCGCTTGCGCTGCCATTACCCAGGTGAGAAGGCAGCAGCAACAGTGATTCAAACAGTGAAAATATCAGGGCCAGCATGACTGGCGTCGCCAGGTTGCCAGGCTCTGGACCATCGCCAATAAAAAAGAACGGCGTAAAAAACACCATCGTACTGACCACGGCAAACCAGACCGGCGCCATCACATTGAGCGTGCCGGCAATGGCGCCCTCGCGCTGTGACTGCAGGCGCTGCTGGTAACTGAACACCGACTCACCGACGATGATCGCATCATCAACTACGATGCCAAGGATCATGATGAACGCGAACATTGAAATGATGTTGAGGGATATGGGCGTCAGCGACAGCGTCCAGATGGCGCCGAGAAACGCGACCGCGATACCGGAACAGACCCAGAATGCCAGCGAGGGACGCAGGAATACCACCAGCACGGCAAACACCAGCAACAGGCCGCCCGAGCCATTGTAAATCAGGGTGTCGAGTCGACCCTGGTAGCTGATCGACGAGTCGGCCCAGATGCTCAGCTGCACCGAGTCGGGCAGTTCGCGCGACTTGCGCTCGACATAGTCGCGCACCACCTCGCTGGTGCGCAGGATCTGCGGCCGCGACTCGTTGCGAATCCATAGCTCGAGCGATGGCATGCCGTTGACCGCACTGTAGACGTCATCGTCCTCAAAACCATCGACGATGGTGGCGACATCGCCCACACGCAGCACCGAACCATCGGCATTGCTGCGCAGCGGAATCTGCGAGAAATCGATCGCGATATCGGCCTGGGCCCGGGTTTGCAGGGCGATATCACCGCCGGCAGCGCGGATTTTGCCGCCGGGCAGGTTGAGCGAATAGCCGCGAATCGCCTGGGCGACTTCGTCGAAATCGAGCTGGTAGTTTTTCAGCGCAAGCTCGGAGACCTCGATGCCCACCTCGTAGGAACGCGGGGTATGGAGCTCGACCAGCGCAACCCAGGGCAGTGCCGTGAGCTCTTCGCGTATCTGTTCACCCAGCTCCTTGAGCTCGCGCTCGCCAATATCACCGGCCAGCTGCAGGCGCATCATTGTATTCTTCCAGCGCAGCTCAACGATCTGCGGTCGTTCGGACTGCGACGGAAAGGTGTTAATCGCATCGACATTGGCCTTGACGTCATTGAGCAGGCGCTGCGTGTCGACCTCGGGCCTGACCTCGATGACAACCTCACCGTAGCCCTCGCGCGCGGTGGCACGAATCTCCTCGATGCCGGCAAGATCCTGCACGGCCTCTTCGATCCGCGCACAAATCTGTTTTTCAACCTCGGCGGGCCCGGCTCCCGGGTAATCCACCGAGACACGGATCAGGTCAATTTCGGTTTGCGGAAAAAACTGCTTGTCGAGCAGCGGGAAGGTCATGACGCCAGCGACGACAATGATCAACATCATCAACTTGGCGGCGACCGGATTGTCGACAATCCAGGAGACGACGGAGCGCATCAGTCGGCCACCTTAATTCTGCGCTGCAGGCTCGGCATCAACCGGCGGTGGACTGCCCCACTGGGACAACAGTGGCCCCTGCTCGCGATCGCGCAGGGCGATGGCCATGCCATCAAGCGCCAGGGACAACTCAGAGACGATCACATCGACCGGCCCGGCACCCATGGACTGCAATGGCTTCACCAGCACCTCTCGGCTGTCGCTCTGGATCACATCGACATCGACGAAACGCAGTTTGCCGGCCTCGTGCAGCCAGATCCGTTGCGGCTGGCGCAGTGCACTGCGGGGCAGCAACAGACTGCCCGACTGGTAGCCGCCGGCAATGCGCGCGCGGACGAACTGGTCGACCAGCAGGGCCGGCCGTGTCGAACCAGGCTCTTCGGCAACCGCATCGACAAAGGGCGCTTCGATACTCGCAACCGCGTAGAACTGCCGGCTCTGGCTATCCAGTGCCGCTTCGACGCGCTCCAGCTTGCCAGGCCAGATGAATTCACGATCACCGTAGTTCGCCACCAGCATCACCGGCGAGGCATCTTCGCCCAGCGTCAGCAGCTGCCGATCGCGCGCGGTTAACGGCAACCTGACTTCTGCGCGTTCCGTCCCGTGCACCCGGCCAACCGGACTCCCCGCGACCACGTATTGCCCAAGCCCCACCGCCCGCGACAGCACTTTGCCGGAAAACGGCGCACTGATCATGGTTCGGGCAAGGTCGAGCTCCGCTTTCTGCAGTGCCGCCTTCGCCGCTTCGACGCCGGCCTCCGCACTGGCAAGCTGGGGCTTGCGCAAAAACAGCGCATTGGCTTCTTCGTCGCCCAGGTCGCGCCACTCCCGCCTGGCCTGTCGCGCCGCGCCGCGCTCGCTGGCCAACTGCTGCTGGGCACGAGCCAGCTCCGCCCTGGCCTGGCTGATCGCGATACGGTAGTCAGACTGCTCCAGCGTGACCAGTGCCTGGTCGGCCGCAAACACGCCGCCGCTTGCGAAGTGCTCGTCAACGGCAATCACCCGGCCGCTCACCTGTGCGACCAGTTCGATATCTGTCTTGGGTTTGATAATGCCCTGGCTGGACAGCCAGACGCGGTGATTGGCAGGCTCTACGCGCAATACATCGACAGGGGGTGCGGGCGGGACAACAACCGGCCGCGGCTGCGGCGCTGGCCTGCTGCTGAGAATAATCCAGTAGACCAGCACGCCAAGCAGCACCGTCACGATGTAAACCAGCGGATTTAGCTTCTTTCCTAGCATTCAGGCGACTCGTGATCCAAACCGGCAGTGTAACAAAAGCCGCCCACACGCTAGCGGTCAAATTGTTACAATTTGCAAGCGTCGGGTACGTGCCGGGCAGCCATTTGGACTACTGTGCACCCCGGCCCCACTGTCATCGGGAAACTGAATTGAAATGAGCATTGGCACCTGGGATCCTGCGGGCAATACCGCATCGATCGACCGTAATTTCCTGCAACGCGCCCTGGATGTGGTCGCGTCGGGGCAACTCGATGCGCTGGCCACGGTACTGGATGAAGAAGCGCTGTCGCAGCACAGCATCATGCAGCTGGAGGAATCGCCCTGGCAGGCGATACTGGGCGATTACGATGAGCAGGCGCTCTACGCATTGATGCAGTTTTTTGCGGTTGCCGAACGCGACCTGCCGGGCTGGCAGGCCGGTGCGCAGTCACCGGTCATTTACCTGAACCGCGAACTCAAACGCCGCGGCGGCAAACTCTCTACCGAACAACTGCAATGGATCCGCAGCAACAGCGACAATCGCTTCCTGCCAAACGGCCCCATTATGTAGCGCGAACTATTTGCCCTCGCGAGCGGCATTGAATGCCGCCAGCTGTTCCGGCGTTGCCTCGCGCTGGTGTTGCGCTTTCCACTGCGCGTAGGGCATGCCATAGACGCGCTCTCGCGCCTGGTCATAGTCGACCTCGGCACCGCGTTCGCCGGCAGCGGCGACGTACCACTTCGACAGGCAGTTGCGACAGAAATCGGCAAGGTTCATCAATTCGATATTTTGCACTTCGGGGTGGGCCTCGAGGTGCTCGAGCAGGCGACGCAGGACCGCGGCTTCAATCTCGGTCTGGGTCTGCTCATCGATGGGCAAGCTGCGGTGTTCCATAACTCTGGCCTGTGTTGTGCTCGTTCGCCGTAAAGCGCGCTAGGCGTTAATGGACTGGTAGTAATCCATCAGGATCTGCGCCACTTCAGGCCGCGAGAACTCTGGCGGCGGCGCAATGCCCTGCCCCAGCATTTCGCGTACCTTGGTGCCCGACAGCAGCACGAAGTCGTCCTTGCTGTGATCCGGCGCGTCTTTCATCATGACGACCTTGTTCAGCTTCTTCGAATAAGCCGTGTGGTCGGCGCGATAGATTTCGATATCCAGCGCATCAGCCGGCACCTGGTCATCGAAGATCGTTTGCGCATCGAAGGCGCCATAATAATCACCCACACCGGCGTGATCGCGACCCACAATCAGGTGGGTACAGCCGCTGTTCTGCCGAAACACCGCGTGCAGTACCGCTTCGCGCGGCCCGGCGTAGAGCATGTCAAAGCCGTAGCCCGTCACCAGCACGCTGTTGGCCGGGAAGTACAGCTCCACCATTTTGCGGATCGCAGCGTCGCGCACATCGGCGGGAATATCGCCGGGCTTGAGCTTGCCCAGCAGCATATGTACCAGGCAGCCATCGGCACCGATGTCTTCCATCGCCATGCGACACAGCTCTTCATGCGCGCGGTGCATCGGGTTGCGGGTCTGGAAGGCGACAACCTTGTTCCAGCCCATGGCCTCCATTTCACCGCGAATCTCGACCGCGGTTTTGAAGGTGTCTGGAAAGTCATGGCTGAAGTAGGAGTAGTTAAGCACCTGGATGGGTCCGGACAGCAACCACGACCCCTGGGCACGAAACGCCGCCACACCGGGGTGCTCCGGATCGTCGGTGGCAAATACCTGCTGCACCATCGTATCGATTTGCGCGGCACTGGCCTGCTCGATCCCCTCAACCTGCATCACCGCCAGCACCGGGTTGCCCTCCACATTGGGGTCGCGCAGCGCCAGCTGCTGGCCAACCTCGATGCCACTGGCGTCCTCAACCAGGTTGAGCACCGGCACAGGCCAGAACAGGCCGTCGCTGGTGTGCATCGATTCGGCAACGCTGAGCGCGTCGGCCAGGTTCATATAGCCCGCCAGCGGTGTGAAATACCCGCCCGCCAGCATCACGGCGTTGGCGGCCGCAGCAGAGCTGACGGTAATCGATGGCATCTGCTCGGCGGCAGCCTGCAGCGCTTCGCGCTCGGCGGCATCGCTCACGTACAGTGGTTTGAGTTCACTGGCGCCATGGGGCTTGATCATGCGGTATCTCCTGGAACGGGTTGGGCCAGCCTGCGAGCTGGCCGAAAAATCAGTGCCTGGTCCGACCCTGCGCTAGGCAGGCAGGACGCCACGCTCGCGCAGCATCGCCAGCAGCGCATCGACCTCTTCTTCGAGGCTCATCTCGTGGCTGTTCAATACGATCTCGGCGCGCTCGGGCGCTTCGTAGGGATCATCAATCCCGGTAAAGTTCTTGATCTCACCGGCGCGTGCTTTTTTGTACAAGCCCTTGGGGTCGCGACTCTCGGCAACATCGAGCGGCACATCGACAAAGACTTCAATGAAAGTCATGCCGGCTTCTTCATGCAGCGCGCGCACCGCATCGCGATCGGCGCGATAGGGGCTGACAAAGCTCGACAAGACGATGACACCGGTGTCGACAAACAGTTTGGCGATCTCGCCGATACGGCGAATGTTTTCGGTGCGATCTTCGGCAGAAAAACCCAGGTTCTTGTTGATACCCAGGCGCACATTGTCACCGTCGAGGCGATAGGCCAGGCGACCCTGCTCGTACAGCGCGCCTTCAAGCGCGACGGCAACGGTGCTTTTGCCGCTACCCGACAAGCCCGTGAACCACAGGGTTACCCCTTTTTGACCCAGCAGTTCGTTGCGATGCTCGCGGGTAATATCCCCCTCGTGCCAGGTTACATTGGTCGCCTTCTGTTCCACCATAGTTTTGCCTTCGTGCGTATCAGGTTGGTTATCAGGGGCCATGCCGCCCCGGCCGTGCTTGGGGCGCGCATTCTATTCGATAAGCGGTGCGGGTTAAATTACCGCTGGCACCCGGCGGGCGCGACAATCTTGGCTAAATAGTGCAAATAGGTTACATTAAATCAATCACTTAGCCCGGCTACTTACAGCTGGCGCTCAACGACGTGCAGGCGGCAGAACCATGTCCAGGCTTTTCATTCTCATCGCAGCGGGCGTGCTCGGCTACTTCCTCTGGCGCTGGCTGCGCCAGCAGTCGCGGCTGCACGGCCGGCCCTTCGTCATCAAGGCCACGCTGGTGGCGATTGCTGTCGCCATGCTCGCGCTGGCGTTCACCGGCCGCGTTCACTGGCTTGGCGCGGTCGCAGCCAGCCTGCTCGCGGGCCTGCGCTTTATGTTGCCGCTGTTGGTGCGCGCATTCCCCCTGTTGCAACAATGGCTGGCCGCACGCCAGCAAAACCCACCGCACAGTGCGGGCCGGGCAACGGCGAGTGACGGCGAGCTGTCGGTGGCCGAGGCGCTGGAGATTCTTGGGCTTTCGCCGGGTGCCAGTCGCGAGGACATTATTGCCGCGCATCGGCAACTGATCCAGAAGCTGCACCCGGACCGCGGCGGCAACGCCTATCTCGCCAGTCGCATCAATCGCGCCAAGGATCGGTTGCTGGACAACCTCGGCGATTGATCGGCGACCCGTAACCTCGGCGGCTCGTAACCTGGGCAGCTAATAACCGCGGGCGCTAATCGCGGCAAACAGGGCCAGCACCCGCTGGGCCTGCACCACATGCAATGATTCAACCAGCTTGCCGTCGAGCACGGCAACGCCACTGCCCTCGCGCTCAGCCTGCAGCGACGCGTCAATGACGCGCTGTGCCTGCTCGGCCTGCGCCTGGCTGACACCAAACAATGCATTGCTGATCGCCAGCTGTGAGGGATGGATCAGGGTCTTGCCGGTAAAACCCAGCGCGACACCCTGGCGCACATCGCGTTCGAGCTGCTCGCCGTCCTTTATCGCAAGGCACACACCATCGAGCACGTCGAGGCCCTGCGCACGCGCTGCCAGCACACAGCGCGACAACGCATACTGCAGGCCCAGTCGCTGTTCGCTCTCGCCCAGCTGTAGTTCCTTGGCCAGGTCCGAGGTGCCCATCACCAGGCAGGCCAGCGGCAACCCGGCCGCCGCGATGGCCTCGACCTGCTGCACACCGCGCGGCGTTTCAATCATGGGCCACAGTGGCAATGCGGGCGCGCCGGCCGCCTGCAGCGCATCGGCAAGCTGCTGCAGCTGCGCAGCCGACTCGACCTTGGGCAGTGCCACGCCCTCAATATCAAGCCGCGCGACCGCCTCAACATCATCGGCGAACCAGGGTGTGTCGACCGCATTGACGCGCACAATACGTTCGCGATGACCATAGTCATTGGCGGACAGCTGTGTGGCCAACTGCTCACGCGCCTCCTGCTTCTGCGCAGGCGCAACCGCATCCTCCAGGTCAAACACCAGCGCATCGGCATCCAGCTGTGTGGCCTTGCTCATGGCCCGCGCATTGATGGCCGGCATATAGAGCACCGAGCGACGCGGACGCAGGGAGTGATCTGTCACCATCGTTCTCCGAACAATTAAATGCCCAGGCAGTCTTTGACGAAAGGAATGGTCAGGCGCCGCTGCTGCGCCATCGCCAGGCGATCCAGCTCATCGAGTAACTGCAGCAGATCGCGCAGTGAACGCGAACAGCGCGACAACACAAACCGCGCGACTTCATCGGGCATAGCCAGGCCAATGCGATCAGCGCGAAACCGCAGGATAGCACCCAGCTGCTCGTCGTCGCGCGACTGGATGCGATACTGGGTGGCACTGCCCAGCCGCGAATGCAGGTCTGCGAGCGACAGCGCCAACTGTGCCACCGCAGGCTTGCCGCCAAACACCACACTGTTGCCCCCGGCGGCCTTGCTGCGTTCAAGCAGGAACAGCAGTGGCTGTTGCAGCTGCGGGCATTGTTCAAGCTGCTCGATCTCGTCGATGCACAGCAGTGCACTGTGCTCCAGGCCGGCAAAGCAGTCTTCGCTCGGCAGCTGGGCCAGCTCGACCAGCGACAGGTAGATGGCGTCAAAGCCCGCCGATTGGGCGCTTGCCACAGTCGCCTGCAGCAGGTGGCTCACGCCGCTGGCCGCAGCGCCGCTGACATAATGCCAACGCGCGCGAGCAGCGTCGCCCGCCTGCGGCTGCCGGGCAATGTCCTGCAGCGCAGCCAGCAGCTGGCCGTCGGGCCCGGGCCAGAAATTGTCGAAGGTCGCGTGCTGGTCGAGTGCCAGCGCTAAAGGAAACTGCTGAGGCGCCGACACCGTTCAGTGCTCTTTATCGGGGGCCTGTTCGCTAGCGGTCGACTCGCCCTGCTGCGGCGCCTGATCACTGGCGCTGTCATCCGCCAGTTCATCTGCAGCGTCATCGGCCGCGGCCTCAGCGACCGGCACTGCACCGCCCCCGGCAAGCAGCAACTCACCCTGCTCTCCCTGCTCACCCTGGTAAAAGACCGAACTGCGGTAGTTGTGGTGCAGGTGCCTGAGCAACACCATCAACACCGCCGCAACCGGCAGCGCAAGCAGCATACCGACGAACCCGAACAGCTGTGCGCCTGCCAGCACCGCGAAAATGACCGCCACCGGATGCATACCGATTTTGTCGCCCACGAGCACCGGCGTCAGGAACATGCCCTCGAGCATTTGACCCACACCGAATACCAGCAGCACAGGCAGCAGGTAAATGATGTCCTGGAACTGGACCACCGCGGCAATACCCGATGAAAGAATACCGACGATGATGCCCAGGTAGGGCACGATACTCGCAAGGCCAGCTAACATACCCAGCAGCAGCGCAAGGTCCAGGCCGATAATGGCAAGCCCCGTGGCGTAAATCGCCCCGAGCAACAACATGATCAGCAGCTGCCCGCGCAGGAATGCCCCCAGCACCAGGTCACACTCCTTTGCCAGGTAGGCAAAGGTATCGCGCGACTCAAGCGGCAACAGCTGGTAGATATGCTCCAGAAAATTATCCCAGTCGCGCAGCATGTAAAAGGTGACGACGGGAATCAGCGCCACCATGCCCAACCAGCCGAGAATGGCGAGGCTTGATCGGGTAATCCCTGCGATCAGCTGGGCCACGAAATCGCCCGCATGCTGCCAGTTTTCCTGCAGCGCCTGCTGCACGCGCTGGAACAGCTGCGCGGTCTCATCGACGCCAAGCAGCATCTGCAGCGCCGGTAGCGCCTGCGACTGTATCCACTGCAGGTAGGTCGGGATCACATCGCGCAGCAAAGCCAGCTGCGCACCAATCATCGGCACCAGCAGCAGGGCAAAGACCAGCACCAGCAAGGTCATGATCGCGAACACGACACAGACCGCGAGCGTGCGCGAGAGCCCGCGCTCCTCAAGCCGGTCGGTAACCGGGTCACCCAGGTAGGCAAACAGCGCCGCAATCACAAAGGGCGCGAGCACCGCCTTGAGCAGGTGCACGAGCAAGAGCCCGGTCAGGATGATAGCCAGCCAGAACACGGCGCGAGGAAGAGAGACGCTCACAGTGAACTCCTATTCAGTGGATTGCCAGTCATAATGCAGCTCGGCACCGGCAAAGGCGCCACGCCGCAGCCTGGCATCCAGCGTCAGCAGCGCATTGAGCTGGCGCCGATCTGCCGTCGACTCGAAACTGAACCAGCACTGGTCGCCCTCGACGCGCTGCAGCTGCACTGCGCTCAGCCCCTGGGCCTGGCCCAGCAGCGCGCTCAGCGCCACATAATCGCGCTGGCTCTGGACACCACTGACCCTGATCAGTCGCCGTACCTGGTTGGCCGCGCCCTGCCCCGCCACCGCGTACTGGCTGGCAAAGCGGCTGGCCGCCAGGGCCAGCCCGCGAGAGAAAAATGCATCGAGATCTTCACCCTGGTAACTGCTCGAGAGCGTCTCGCCCTGGTACAGCAGCTGCCATTGGCCGAGCCAACGCCCACTCGCGCCGCCGCTGTCGAGCGAATTGGCGGTACTGCCACGACCGAGCTTGCCCACCAGGATCGCCGCCGGGCGATAGCGCCTGGAGGCCTGCGAGATGGCAACCCAGTCGCGCTCCCACAGTGCCTGGGCATCGATGCGGGTTCGCTCTTCAAGATCGAGCAGAGGTTGCAGCAGCGGTACGCCGCGCCGCCGCGCCATGCGCTCGAGCTGGTCACTGCGCAGTGGCCGGTTCTCCGGGCTGACAATCAGGCGCTCGCCCGCATCCTGTTCGACCAGCCAGACCAGCACCTGGGGCCGCACTGCACCCCACAGCGGCGCGCCCGCCTCGGCCAGCAGCCGGTTGACCGCGCGGCCATCAAAGACCAGCTGCAGGTAGGTCATGCGCTGGGTGCCCCGACTGCCAGCGCGCTCATGCGGCACATCGACATCGACATAGTTGAAGCTCGAGACAAAGCGCGATGCCTGGTCGAGCGAGGTCCGCAGCGAGGGATAGCGGCGCAGCGCATCCTCCTCGCCGGTCAGGCGCACATAGAGCGCTGCCAGCGAACGTCGCACGAGCTTCTGGCGCTCGGCTGCCGATTGCGTCTGCGCAGCTTGCTCGATACGGTAGAGGTCTATCTCGACAGAAGACCGCGCCTGCGACGCGAACAGCAGCCCGGCAATGACCGGCAGCAAAGCCAGCAGGCGACGCCAGCTGGCGACTCGGTAGGTGGTGAATGCGTGCAAATCGGCTTCTCGATTGAGACGGGGCCGGCGCTGTCTGCGACCCCCGGTTGCCGCGCATGATAGCAAATGGAGTACAATGGCGCCTGCCACCTCGAGAAGCAAAAAACGAATGACCAGCAGCCGAGAATCCGACGCCCTCACCCCCGAATCCCGCAGCGAACAGCCACTGACCTATAAATCGGCCGGCGTCGATATCGCCGCTGGCAACGCCCTGGTTGATCGCATCAAATCCGCCACCGCGAAAACGCGACGGCCCGAGGTCATGGGTGGCCTCGGTGGTTTTGGCGCACTGTGCAAAATCCCGGCGGGTTATCGCGAACCCGTGCTGGTCGCCGGCACCGACGGCGTTGGCACCAAACTCAAACTGGCGCTGCAAACCGGCTTGCACCATGGCGTGGGCATCGACCTGGTTGCCATGTGCGTCAACGATCTTATTGTCGCTGGCGCCGAACCACTGTTCTTTCTCGACTACTACGCAACAGCCGCGCTGGATCTTGACACGGCAACGGCCGTAATCGAAGGCATTGCGGCCGGCTGCGAACTGGCGGGCGCCGCACTGATTGGCGGGGAGACCGCCGAAATGCCCGGCATGTACCAGCCCGGCGACTACGACCTGGCCGGGTTCTGCGTGGGCGTGGCAGAGCAAAGCGAGATTATCGATGGCAGCAAGACCCGCGTGGGTGATGCGGTCATCGCGATGGCATCATCGGGCCCGCACTCCAATGGCTATTCGCTGGTTCGCAAGATTATCGAGGTCAGCGGTGCCGACCTTGCCGCACCGCTGCCCGGCTCAGACGACGCGCGCCCGCTGGCCGAAGTCCTGATGGAACCGACGCGCATTTATGTGCGCGCACTGCAGGCGCTGTTCACCGACTGCCAGGTCAATGCCATCGCCCATATCACCGGCGGTGGACTGCTCGAGAATATTCCTCGCGTGCTGCCCGATCACTGCGGCGTGTCGCTGCGTCGCGACAGCTGGGAACTGCCGCCAGTGTTTCGCTGGCTGCAGCAGGCTGGCCGGGTGGAAGATGAAGAGATGCATCGCACCTTTAACTGCGGTGTGGGCATGGTTGTCGTCGTGCCACCGGCGCAGTGCGAGCGCGCCCTTCGGGTATTGAATGACAACGGCGAACAGGCCTGGCTGCTTGGCGAAGTGACCGACGCGGGTGCCGGCGAGCCGGCGGTGACCATCGCCTGACCCATGCCCTCCCTGCGCCTGGTCATATTGATATCCGGAAGCGGCAGCAACCTGCAGGCCATTATCGACAGCTGCGCGGCCCCCGGCTACGAGGCCAGTATCAGCGCAGTCATCAGCAACAAGCCCGGGGTGCGCGGCCTTGAACGCGCCAGCGAGGCAGGCATTGCCACACACTGTATCGAGCACCAGGGCTTTGCTTCGCGCGAAGCCTTTGATGCTGCACTGATCGAGCAAATTGACGCTTACCGGCCCGACCTGCTGGTATTGGCCGGGTTTATGCGCATTTTGACCCCCGGTTTTGTCAACCATTACCACGGCCGCTTACTGAACATCCACCCCTCGCTGCTGCCCAAGTACCCAGGGCTGCACACCCACCAGCGCGCACTGGACGCTGGCGACAGCGAGGCTGGCGCAACGGTCCACTTTGTCACCGAAGAACTCGATGGCGGGCCACCGATTGTGCACGCTCGCGTGCCCATCGTCGAAGGCGATGACGCACAGAGCCTCGCTGCGCGAGTACTGCAGCAGGAACACAAAATTTACCCCCTCGCCGTGCACTGGATGGTTGAGGGGCGGCTACAACTGGCCGACAATAAGGCCATTCTCGACGGTCAACCACTGGACGCTCAAGGTTATGATGCGACGAATGACTGACATATTCCTGCGCTGCCTGGTACTGGGCTGCGCGCTACTGGCCCAGGTCGCCTGCACCTCGACCACGCTGCCGCCTTACGAAGCCAGCTACACGACCAAAATTCGCGGCGTCAATATCAAGGGCACCCGCAAGTTCGAGCACATCGCCGACAATCGCTATCGCATCAGCTGGAAAGCAAAAAAGCTCTGGATGGCACTGGAACAGTGGTCGGAGTTTGAAGTCGTCGACGGCACGACCATTCGCCCATTGAGTTATCACTACACGCGCAAAGGCCTCGGCACCGACCGCCCCATTCACATTTACTTCGACTGGGAGACCATGCAGGTCAACGGCAGCAAAGGCAAGAAAGAGTACCAGTACGCGCTGGAACCCGGTACGCTCGACCGCCTCTCCTACGAGGTGCAAATGCAGATGGATATGCTGCGCTCACCCTCGCGTGAAGAGCTGGTCTACCGCGTCGCCAACCACGACCGACTGAAAACCTATCGCTTCAACTTCCAGCGCGAGGAAATCATCGAGACTGCACTGGGCGATGTACCGACCCTGGTCTATATGCGCACCAAAAAAGATGAAACGATCGAGATCTGGTTGTCACCCGAGCAGTACTACCTGCCGGTGCGGGTGGAACAGATAGAAGATGATCGCCGCTCGGTGATTGCGATCAAGAGCTGGACCGCCTTCGACCCACCGACCGATCGCAGCGCCATGCGCGTCAGCCGCCTGAACCCCGCCCTGCAGACGCAGGCGACGACGATGGAATACAGCGAAAGTGAAACCGACGAGCCATCCGCCGACGAAGGTGCGCGCGACGACGATGACTTCTAGCTAACGGGCGATCAGGCGCGCGGCAGGGTCACGCCACGCTGGCCCTGGTACTTGCCACCGCGGTCAGCGTAGCTGACATCGCATACCTCGTCAGACTCAAAGAACAGCATTTGCGCCACGCCTTCATTGGCGTAAATCTTCGCGGGCAAGTTGGTGGTATTTGAAAACTCCAGCGTGACATGCCCCTCCCACTCCGGCTCCAGCGGCGTCACATTGACGATGATGCCACAGCGCGCGTAGGTCGATTTGCCCAGGCAAACCGTCAGCACGCTGCGGGGAATGCGAAAGTACTCGACGGTACTGGCCAGCGCAAAGGCGTTGGGCGGGATGATGCAGGTATCGGACTCGATATCGACGAAACTTTTTTCATCAAAGGCCTTGGGGTCGACCGTGGTCGAGTGAATATTGGTAAACACCTTGAAGTGGTTCGAGCAACGCACATCGTAGCCATAGCTGGATGTCCCGTAGGAGATCACCCGCTGGCCATCGACACTGCGCACCTGGTCGCGCTCAAAGGGCTCGATCATGCCCTCTGACTCAGCCATGCGGCGGATCCAGTGATCAGATTTGATCGTCATGCTTACCTCGTTTAAAAAAATACAGCGCAGCGACTAGCTGTCGCTTACGGTTATCTTCGGCGCCCGCGGCCGCTCGGTGGCGCAGCTGCGCGCCAACTCGATACCAAAGCGACGGGCAATATGCCGGTATTGTTGCGATAGCGCACCATCGGGGTCAATCGCTACCGTTGGCTCACCGCGATCGAGCGACTCGCGAATTTCGCGGTCCAGCGGCAGCGAGCCAAGCAGCGGCACCTCATATTCCGCAGCGATGCGCTGGCCACCGTCGGCACCAAACACATGGTCGACATGGCCGCAGTTACTGCAGATATGGGTCGCCATATTCTCGACCACACCCAGGCAGGGAATGTTGACCTTGCGAAACATCTCGATGCCCTTTTTGGCATCGAGCAGGGCAATGTTCTGCGGCGTCGTCACAATGACCGACCCGGTAACCGGCACTTGCTGCGCCAGTGTCAGCTGGATATCACCGGTGCCCGGCGGCATGTCGACCAGCAGGTAGTCCAGCCCCTGCCAGAGCGTTTGCCGGATCATCTGGGTCAGTGCGCCGCTGGCCATCGGCCCGCGCCAGACCATCGGCGTCTGCTCGGTCACCAGGTAGCCCATCGACATCGACTGCAGGCCGTGAGCAATCACCGGCTCAAAGAATTTACCGTCGCGCACTTCGGGCTTTTGCTCAGGGGGCAAACCCAGCATCATCGGCTGGCTGGGCCCGTAGATATCGGCATCGAGAATGCCGACGCTGGCCCCTTCACGCTGCAGGGCGAGCGCCAGGTTGACCGCCGTGGCCGACTTGCCCACCCCACCCTTGCCCGAGGCGATCGCAACAATATGACCGGCTTCAACCAGCGTGTCATCGCCGGGCCGATCGAGCGGCGCCGGCACTCGCTGGACGATGTCGATCGGCTGTTGCGCAAGCGCAGCGTCGAGCGTGGCAAGTTCACCGGCCAGCTGCTCGCGCAGCGCCGCGTGAATACCCGCAGCCGCGAAGGGCAGCACAACTTCCAGTGCTTCACCTGCCCCGGCGTGAAACTGCGCACCGCATTGCTGCAATGTGAGGCCCAGTGCATTGACGTGCAACTGGCCTAACTGCTCGGCGAGCCGATGACTGGGTTTATCGACAGACATGTGTGTCCACTACAACGGTGCTAACAGGAGCGTAGCGATGCGCCGTATTGCAGCGCATCACCGGGGATCGGTACTGTGCCGGGCTACCAGAACAGTTTGCCAAACGGGCTTTCCCAGAGAAACTTCATGACCTTGCGATAGGTCTCGGCCTGCTCTTCGGTCCGCGGGAAACCGGTGGGCGACTTTTTGCCTGCGCCCTTGTCACTGATGACCGGTTGGCAATACGAATACCCGCGCAAGCCCACTTTGCCGTTGACCTGCCCGACGCCGCTGGCCTTGACGCCGCCAAAGGGCGCCGAGTGCACGCCATAGCCCACGGCCATGTCGTTCACGCTCACACCGCCGGTATCAATGCGGCGGGCGATGCGGATACCCTTTTCTTTATCGCGCGTCCAGACGTTGCCATGCAGGCCATACTCTGAATCGTTGGCCAGGCGAATCGCCTCTTCTTCATCTTTGACTTTGACCACGCAGACGATGGGGCCAAAATTCTCATCGCGCATGATCGCCATATCGTGGGTCAGGTCGGTCATGACGGTGGGGCAGTAATACAGCCCGCCCAGTTCTTCATTGCGCTTGCCGCCCACATGCACCTTGGCACCCTCGGCGACCGCCTGTTCGACCTGCGATTCGATGATCGCCATCTGCTGGTCCCAGAACACGGCGCCAACATCTTCACTAAAGCCCAGCTCACTGCCCTGGCGCAGGGCCTTGACGCCCTCGATGACTTGCTCGAGAAATTCATCGTAAATCGATTCGACGACATAGATGCGCTCGGTGCCACAGCAGTAGTGGCCGGTGTTCATGCACGAACCCATAATCGCACCGGCGACTGCGCCTTCCAGGTCGGCATCGGCACAGACGATCATCGCGTCCTTGCCACCGAGCTCGAGTGTGCAGGGAATCAGCTGGCGCCCGCAGGCCTCGGCAATGCGCCGCCCGGTGGCCACCGAACCGGTAAAGGAAATCTTGTCGACGCCCGCCTCGACCAGCGCAGCGCCTGTCTCACCGTCGCCCACCAGTACCTGCACCAGGCCATCGGGCAGGCCCGCTTCGGCGCAGACCTTCTCGAGCCAGCGGCCCGATTCGGGTGTGACTTCCGAGGGCTTGAGCAGCACGGCATTACCGGCCAGCAGCGCCTGCACCGTCGGATTCAGCGCGAGAATAAATGGCCCGTTCCACGGCGTGATAATGCCGGCGACGCCCAGCGGCTTGAAGTGCAGCTCGACTTTTTTGGCAAGACCAATCAGGCCATGGGCCTTGGGCTTTTCGGGTTTCAGGTATTTGTGTGCGCGACGGCAGTAATAGGACACCGAATCGAGCGCCGCGTAGACTTCCATCAGCAGCGCATCGGTGCGCGCCTTGCCGGTTTCGCGCACGACGGTATCGACGATGCCATCGGCGTTGGCCAGCAGCACCGGTATCAACTGTTTGACCGCGGCAACCCGCTGCTTGACGCTCTTCTCGCCCCAGGCCTTTTGCACACTGCGCGCCTTTTGCAGCGCGGCGGCAACGTCCTCGGCATTGGCGCAGGTGACTTCACCAATGGGCTCGAGGGTTACCGGGCTCTTGAGCTCCAGCACCCGCCTGCCCTGGTCAATTTTGTCCAGTCGTTGAAAGATCGCCACAGTCAGCTCCCGCCAGTCAGCCCGGCCTAAAAATTGATGCGCACGTTGGCGCGAATCACATCGCGATCAGAGTCGTGCCACTCATAGCCCAGGCCGACGGCAACGGCCTCGAGCAGGTAGTAGCGACCGATCGCACGAATAGCCGTCTCATAACTCTCATCGATGCTGCCAATCGACAGCTCGGCATCCCATTCGAAGCGGCCCTCAATGCCACGCAGGCCGGCGTTCATGCCAAAGCCGTTTTCGCCCTTGGCTTCGCCGTCATCAAATTCGTCACGATCGATGTAGCCGAATTCGGCAACCAGGTCGAGATCTTCGGCCAGCCCGAATCGCGCGCCGGCGCCCAGGAACCAGGCGTCCAGTTCGATATCATCGACGTCGCTGCCATCGCCATCGAGCGATGCCGTCTGGCCGACGAAGTAGATGTCTGAATTAATGGCCCAAACGATTTCAAGATCGACGCCGGTAAAATCTTCGCCGTCGATTTCGGCCAGGCTGTAACCGGCCTCAACGTAGTTGTAGGAAAGCTCGCGCGCGCTCGCCTGGGCGGCGATCAGCAGTGCTGCGGCGGCCGCCACAAGGGTTTTGATGGTCTTGTTCTTGTTGTGCTTCATAGTGGTTTCCTGTCGGGTACTGTCGCGAAATCGGTTCGGGTTGGCAGCGCGATGCCGGGCCGGTATTCTCACAAAGTGACCGGGCCAAAGCAAACGGCACTGGTCAGGAACTGGGCATAATAGCTTGCCGCAGGCCGGCAAACCAGCCGCCGTCGGCCGCGTACTCAGAGCCGGTGCAATAAGAGGCCTCATCGCTGGCCAGGAACAGTGACACATAGGCCACTTCATGCGGCTTGCCCACCCGGGGCAGCGGGTGCGAGGCGTAGAATTCGTTGGCAATCTCATCGGGCGTATCCTCACCACCGCCCATTTCGGTTTTGATACCACCCGGGTGCACGCTGTTGACGCGGATGTTGTGCTGGCCCAACTCAATCGCGGCGCTCTTGGTCATGCCCCGCACCGCCCACTTGCTGGCCGAGTAAGCGATCAGGCCGTTCTTCGATTGCAGGCCATCGATCGAAGAGACGTTGATGATCGAACCACCGCCCGCCGCTTTCATGGGCGCAATGGCCGACTGGATACCCAGGAAGGTGCCCAGCTGGTTGATCCTGATGACGCGCAGGTAGTCCTCTTCACTGGTGTCGACGATCGATGCAACGTGCAGGATGGCGGCGTTGTTGACCAGCACCGTCAGCGGGCCAAAGCGCTCGGCGGCCGCTACGGCGTTTTGCCAGTCAGCCTGCTGGCTGATATCCATCTTCACAAAGCAGGCGCGCTCACCGAGTTCCGCGGCCAGCGCTTCGCCCTCTTGCTCGAGCAAGTCACCAATGACCACGCTGGCGCCGTTTTCGACAAACAACCGGGCAGTGGCTGCACCCATGCCGCGCGCCGCACCTGTGATGATTGCGACCTTACCTTCAAGACGAGCCATGCTTCCCCCCGTATCGGCCCTGCGGCCTGACAACACCGCAGCCGACAATGGCCGCGGAAGATTGAGTCGCGATGGTAGCTACTGGGCGGGAAATGGCAATGGCGGAACTGCGCAACCGGGGCGGCCGCGCAGCGCGTTTAGCTGCGGCGGCGGCTCGCCGTCAGCAACAGCGCGGCCAGCACGGCCAGCGCGGGGTAGGTAATGGGCACTTCAAAGGGCTCGCACACGGTCGCATCGGGTACGCAGGGGTCCAGCGGCGCGGTATCGATATGATCGGGCTCGCCGTCGACATCAAAGTCGGTGAAGGCATAGCCGGACCAGGCCAGGCCATAGTCCCAGAGGAAATTGCCGCCGGCGTTGCGTACCTGCAGCGCATAATCGCGCCCTGCCTGCAACGGCACCCAGATCGTTTGCGTGCTGTCGATGGTCGTAGTCGATGAGGCAACCGAGACACTGCCACCGCCGGTCACATCGAACAGTTCGAGCTCCATCGTGTGCAGCGTTGCGTTGGTGTTAAAACCAGTAATCCCAAAGGGCCCATCGACATCGAGGTTCCAGCTCAGCGTGACCGCCAGCAACTGGTCCTGGCTGGCGGTACCCAGCGCGTAATCGGCCTGGGTGTTGCTGCCCGAGCTGCCGCCAAACTGGCCGTCATAATCAAAGCCCATGTAGCCGACGATGCCAGGCCCACCGTCCTGCGTGCTGGCCTTCTCGCCAGCGGCAAGAATCTGGTAGCTGTTAAAGATATTCAGCTGCCCGGCGCCGTAGCGATTGTCCAGGCCATTGGCAGCCTGGTGCGGCGCCGCGCCATAGTCGAGCACATTGCCGCGGAACGGCGTGGTATTCACCGCAAAGCGACTCGCGCCGGCCATCAAGGCCGCGCGAATAACCTCGCTGGTCTCGGCGTGGTAGATCGTCGCACCATCGCGGTTGCTGAGGCTTCCCTGCGACCAGCCGGGGTTGGCGTTGGCGGCATCAATCAGCGACACCGCTGCCGAGGCGACATAGGGGGTCGCGTCACTGGTGGTGGTCTCTGGCACCACCAGGTGAATGGCCTTGCGCCCGGCGACGTAGAGGCTGTCGAGCGCCACGGTGTTCTGGGCGTGGACCAGGTCGGTGCGACCAACGGTGATCACGTTGTAGGCCGTCGATAACAGCGGTTGGGCAACCGAGCCATTGATCGTACCCACCGCGTGAATAAATTCATCGCGGGCAATCACCCAGTCCAGGCGCCGCAATACCTTGGAGGTTTCATTCGGCAGCGGCGAGCCCTGCATGTCGACGAGGTTGCCGCCCACCCAGCTGTTGTTGTTAACGCGGCGCTCACTGTCCAGCGGCTGGCCACTGCCGTAACGCAAAAATTCCAGAATAAAAGGTATGGAGGTGTAGACCCCGATATCGGTGACACCCGGTGTCATCGCATCGGTCGTGCCGTAGAAATTGCGCCCTACTTCGGTGGCGTGTGAGCTCAAGCCCGGATCCTGGGTCGCGTTCAGGTCGGTAAAACTCTTGCCCGCAAATTCAGGTACCGCGCTGTTGGGCAGGTAAACGGCGCTGCCCTCGGTTTGCATCACGGCAATGCCGGCGCCATCGGGCACCGCGCCCAGCTGGGCCTCGAGGGCGTTGAAACCCACATCCTGCTGGACCGAGACCTGCGCCGTGGCGAACGCGGGCAACAGACTGGCCAGCAGCACTGCGCGCGTGCGCAGGAACCGTCGCGAGAGCGATCGCGAAGGCAATATGGCGCTGTTCAGTCTGTGCAGGAATCGTGGCATAACGTGGCTGTGCTGGACGGATGCTTGCGCTGTGGCCCGGCCTGTGCCGACCCTTTATTGTTGTCGTATTGCTCAGTATAGCGCCTGTGCACCTGCACCGGGCACGCCGCCGTGTAAAGGCGGGTTAAGTTGCGCCCTGGCAGCGATAAACCACTGGGAATTCAGGCAGTTAAATGCTCAGGCCGTCACAAAGGGGTTTTCGCGCTTCTCTTCGCCAATCGTCGTCGCCGGGCCGTGGCCGGTAATCACCAGGGCGTCCTCAGCCAGGGTGTAGAGCCGCTGCTGGATCGAGCGCTGGATTGTCGCGAAGTCCCCGCCGGGAAAGTCGGTGCGACCAATCGATCGATTGAATAGCGTATCGCCCGCCACCAACAGGTTGTCGCGCTCGAACCAGAAGCTGATAGAGCCGGGAGTATGACCCGGCGTATGCAGCGCGACGCCGCCGCAGCAACTCAGTGCCTGGTCATCGTGGAGCCACTTGTCCGGGTCAGGCAGCGGCTGGTAGGGAATCCGAAAAGCCGCGCACTGCTGTTCGACCATGTCCCACAGCGGCTGGTCTTCCTTGTGCAGGTGAATGGTCGCGCCGGTGGCCTGCTTGAGCTCACCGGCCGCGAGAATATGATCGAGGTGAGCGTGGGTGTGGATGATGTCGACCAGCTGCAGGTCGTAGAGCGCCAGCGTGTTGAGGATCTTGTCGGCCTCGCCACCGGGGTCAATGACAATCGCACGCTTGCTGACCGGATCGCCAATCACGCAGCAGTTGCACTGCAGCGGGCCAACCGGGAAGGTTTCGAAAATCATTTGCGTTGGGTCGATATGAGCTGTCATCGGGCTGCCCTGCTGGTTGGCGAAAAGCTGTCGAATTAATTGACCGCGCTGGCCGGCTCGCACAGCGACTGGTAGCGGTCACTGAGCGCCGCATAGACCTGGTCGCGGAAGTCATCGGCGCCGGCATCGAGTTCAGCGGTAATCTCGACCAGGTGTTCATTGTCTTCGCGGCCTGCCCACTGCTTGATATAGGTGCCGTCTTTGTAGCCATGGTCCTGGCGAAAGAAGTTCAGCACGTTCTTGCCCACGTAGGCGACGTACAGCGCATCGAAGTCCATATCGGCGGCGAGCAACAGCTGCCAGAAATGCGCCACCGAAAAGCCCTGGCTGCGCAGGCTGTGCTCGGCCAGCGTCTCGGTGGCTTCGCGCACGCCCTGCCCGCTGCCGCTGACCGAATCGATGTCGGCGACGATACGCTCGGCGAGCGCCTCCAGCGACAACCCCGGTGCAAACAGGGCGCTCATGCCGAAGTGCCAGATATCGACGATTTCCAGCCTGACCTGCTCGATATCGGGCTGCTGTTGTTTCCACCACTTATAGCCGTAGTGGTCCATCAGCTCGGCGCACTCGATCCAGACGGCGCGATACCATTCGAACTGCTGTGCGATCCACTGGGGGTGGACTTTCTGGTTCATGCTGTCCTGCATCGACAGCATCGTCAAAACCTGTTGCTTCATGGCTGGGCTCAGTAAAGGGTGACCGTGCGCGGTATTTAAGCACGCAAGGCGTGCCGCTGGTAAGACCCGGCGCGACTATTCGACCGGCATGTTGAGCATGTCAACGCCGGTGGCCGAGTCGACCCGGATAATTTCGCCGCTGATAAAGCGCGCCGCATCGCTGGCCAGGAACAACACCGCATTGGCGATGTCGCCAGGTTGGCACTGCAGCTCGGGCTCGGCATCGCCGGTCAGTGCTTCGCTGAGCCGCGCCAGCCCCTCGGTATCGGCCACGCTGCCCGGTGCGACGGCATTCACCCGAATACCCTTGTTGCGCCACTCCACGGCGCAGGTGCGCGTCAGTGAGTCGACACCGGCCTTGGCCGCAGCCGCATGCGCCTGGTAGGCAACGCCCCAGCCGGCAAAGGGCGCGGTGATGTTAACCACAGCGCCACCGTGCTCAGCCAGCCAGGCACTGTAGGCCGCGCGGCTGACGTTGAAGGTGCCGTTCAGGTCGATATCGACAACGGTGCGAAAGCCATTGGCCGACAACTGCGCGATGGTCGCGGGGAAATTGCCCGCCGCGTTGTTAACCAGCACGTCGAGGCTGCCCCGCTGCTCGATGATGCGCGCCATCATCGCCTCGACCTGCGCGTAGTCGCGAATATCGCAAACGTGATAGTCGCAGGCGAGGCCCGCATCGTGCAACTCGGCAGCGGTCGCCTGCAGTACGTCTTGCTTGCGCGAACAAATCACCGCATGGGCACCGTGCTCGGCAAACAGGCGCGCAATGCCTTTACCAATACCGGTGCCGCCGCCGGTCACCAGCACCACTTTGCCCTGCATCATTTGCGGATCAAAAACCGTCATCGCGCCGTCTCCTGTGTGCAACATCAAAATTTACTGTATGCCCTTACAGCTCGCAGCGCCCCTGCGCCCTGCTATCCACAGAAACTGTGGATAACTGCGTGGAAAACTACTGGCATATCTCGTTCCGGCCTTTAAATAACGGGGCTGCAACAAATTGTTTGTTATTTGATCGATTTATTAACATTAAAATCAATGACTTAGCGGTCTTTTTTAAATTCTCTTACAGTTGCACGAGAACCGCCTGCGATTTTACAAAGTCCGACAGCATGTGAATAAGAATTTCAAGCCCCGCCTTTTTATCCACACAACGCAGCTTTCGCAGGCTTGCCCCAAGTTATCACTAACCTTTCAAAAATTTCAGTTTTGTTGCAATTGGGTGGCCGGCGCACACCGCGCTCAGGCATTGACGTCGATGACCACACGCCCGCGCACCTGGCCCTGCAAAATCTGGCCACCGAGCTCGCCGAGCGCAGCCAATGGCTCCACCGAATAGGTGTTGGCCAGCGACGCAGGGTCCATCAAATCGGCCAGCAACGCCCAGGCGCGTTCACGACGCTCGGCACTGGCCATTACCGAGTCGATACCGCGCAGCGTCACACCACGCAGGATGAACGGTGCAACAGTGGCTGGCAGGCCCATGCCCGCGGCGAGCCCGCAGGCGGCCACCAGGCCTTCATACTGTGTTTGCGCAAGAATATTCGCCAGCGGCTGGCCGCCGACTGAATCCACCACCGCCGACCAGCGCTCCTTGCCCAGCGGCTTGCCCTCGCCTTCGAACTCACTGCGATCGATCACCTCGCTGGCGCCCAGCTCGCGCAACCAGTTCGCGGTGCTATCGACCCGCCCGGTGGAAGCTGTGACCGGGTAGCCCAGTTTCGCCAACAGAGAAATCGCAACGGAGCCAACCCCACCCGCCGCACCGGTGACCAGCACCGGGCCTGCGCCAGGTTTGATGCCGTGGTCGGTGATCGCCATCACGCACAGCATGGCGGTGTAGCCCGCCGTGCCAATCGCCATCGCCTGCTCGGTGGTAAAGGCATCGGGCAGGCGGGTTAACCAGTCGGCCGACAGGCGCTGGCGCTGGCTGTAGCCACCCCAGTGCATTTCGGACAGGCCATGGCCATTGACCACGACCCTGTCGCCCGCGGCAAAGCGCGCATCGGCCGATTCGGCCACGGTGCCAGCCAGGTCGATACCTGCGACCATCGGAAACTGGCGCACAACCTTGCCCTTGCCGGTGACGACCAGGCCGTCCTTGTAATTCAGCGAGGAGTAGTCGACGTCGACCAGCACAGGCTGGTCCGGAAGCTCGGCCAGTGTCAGCTGGCGCAGCTCACTGCGCTGCGTACCGTCATCGGCCTGGTCGATCACCCAGGCGTTAAAACTGTCTGTCATGGTGGTTACCCGGTGTTGCGGTTAAACGGAACGTTCCTGCCCTTCCCAATATTGGGCGCGAACCTGTTTCTTGTCGGGCTTGCCAACCGGGGTCAGCGGGATCGCCTCAACATAGTCGATGGACTTGGGCGCCTGCACCGAGCCCTTGGCCTGCTTGACCTCGTCGATGATCTGCGCGGTCAGTGCGTCATCGGGCGTATTGCCCGGGCGCAGCACCACAACGGCCTTGACCTCTTCGCCCCACTGCTCGCTGGGCACGCCGACCACAGCAACCTGGGCCACCGCCGCGTTGGCTGAAATCACATCTTCGACTTCGCGCGGGAACACATTGAAGCCGCCGCTGACGATCATATCCTTGGTGCGATCGACGATATAGATAAAGCCCTCTTCGTCCATCCGGCCGACATCACCGGTGTGCAGCCAGCCGCCTGCCAGCGTCTCGGCCGTCTGTTCGGGCAGGCCAAGATACTCGCGCATATTGATCGGGCCGCGCACGCAGATCTCGCCCGGCTCGCCCTGGGCGACCGGCTGGTTGTCTGGATCGAGCAGCGCCACCTGCAGCCAGGTCGTGGGCCGGCCACAGGCACTCAGGCGTTCGGGTTTGGCCAGGTCATGGTCTTCCTTGCGCATGTTACACAGCACCATCGGCGACTCTGACTGGCCATAGAACTGGTAGAACACCTGCCCCCAGCGCTCGATGCCCTCTTTGAGCCGCGCCGGCGCCATGGGCGAGGCACCGTAGAAAATCGTCTCGAGGCTGGAGATATCGGCATCGCTATCGTCGGCTGCATCGAGCAGCATGTAAATCATGACCGGCACCAGCATCGTCGCGGTAATGCGGTGCTCTTCAATCATCTTGAAGATCGCGGCCGGGTCGAAACCCTGTGCCACGTAGATACAACCGCCCTTTTGCAGCACCGGTACGAAGAAGGCAGCACCCGCGTGCGACAGCGGCGTGGCGATCAGCATGCGTAGCTCTTCGGGCCACTGCCACTCGATCATCTGGATCATCGTCATGTAGGCAGAGCCGCGATAGGTCTGCATCACGCCCTTGGGTTTGCCGGTGGTGCCACCGGTGTAAATGATCGATGAAATGCCTTCGGGGTCAACGACAGGTGCCACCAGCGGCAACGGGCTGAAGGTGCTGGCCAGCGCGCCGTAGTTCTCACCGACCTCGGTATCACCAAAGGCCAGGATATGCTTGAGTGAAGGTACCTGTTCGCGCAGCTCGGCCGCGCGCTGCTGGAACACCGACTCATCGTAAATCAGCACTTCGATCTGCGCATCGTTCATCACATAGGCGTGATCATCCAGCGAGCCCAACGGATGCAGGCTGGTACCGCAGCAGCCGGAAACCTGCATCGCCGCAATGTTGTAGAGCACTTCGGGACGGTTGGTCGAGATCACCGCCACGCGGGTGCCCGGCCCGATGCCCAATGACTGCAGCGCCTGCGAATACTGGCTGGTGCGCTCGCGCACGTCGCGGTAACTGGCCACCGTATCGCCCAGGAACATACAGGGCTCGTCGTCGTAGCGATTCAGGCCGTCGATAATCAGGTGAGCGAGCTGTGGAGGATCGTGCAGGTGTGATTCGGACATCGTCGTGTTGACCTCGGGTTACATGCGAGCAGGCTGGGCATTGTAGGAGTCCACCCCGCAGCGAACCAGAGCAGGAGCGCCAATTTTGAGTGGCAAGCCGGTTCAGCCAGGGCCTTTGCGAGCAGCGCGGAACTGGGTCACAGGCCCACCACCGCGCGCCCCAAAATGATCAGAAATTAACCTTCAAAACCGGGCCCGGCGCACTGACTGGGCTAGGCTAAAAATGATGGGGCGGGATAGGGCACAGACCCTCCCCCCTGGTACTGATTTCACTGACGATTTGTCGACGCGCAATGGATTCGAACGGCACAGGCAACAGCATTGAACTGCACGTATCGCAGCTGCAGGTCGGTATGTATGTATCGAAACTCGACTGCGACTGGCTCGATACGCCGTTTTTGCTGCAGGGCTTCCTGATCGAGACGGAAGCCGATATCGACCAGCTGTGCGAGCACTGCGAACACGTCTGGGTCGATGCCAACACCCAGTCAAAACAGGGCTACTCGGCCCACTCTACGCTGCGCACCAGCGGCAACGCCCGGATCAAGATTCACAAGGTTGCCAGCAACGAGCAGATTGCCAAGACCCGCGAGGTCTACACAGCGGCACATGCCAGCACCCGACAGATCTACCAGGACATTCGCCTGGGCTCGGCCATCAATACCGAAGAGGCCAAAAAAACCGTCAAGAATTGCGTAGAGAGCATCATCACCGACCCGGACACGATGATGCTGATGGTGAAAATGCGCGAGTACGACGAGTACACCACCGAACACTCAATGAATACCTGTGTGCTGGCCATTGCCTTCGGGCGAGCCATGCACTTCAACCAGCTCGAACTGAACCACATCGGTATCTGCGGCCTGTTTCACGATGTGGGCAAGATGAAGATTCCCGACCACATCCTCAACAAGCCTGGCGCGCTCGACGAAGACGAGTGGGAGATCATGAAGTCTCACGCGGAAAAGGGCCGCGATATACTGTTGTCGGCCAAGGGTATCTACCACGGCGCGGTCGATGTGGCCTACTCGCATCATGAGAAGGTCAATGGCACGGGCTACCCGCGCGGGCTCGACAGTGCCGGCATCTCGCAGTACGCGAAAATGGTATCGATCTGCGACGCCTACGACGCGATGACAGCCAACCGCTGCTACGATCGCGCACTGGCGCCCACGGCCGCACTCAAGCGCCTGTACGATGCGCGCGATAGTCACTTCGATGCGAAACTGGTCGATGCCTTTATGGGTATGATCGGCGTCTACCCGCCGGGCAGTATCGTCGAGCTGAAAAATGGCTGCGTCGGCATCGTGATCAGCCGCAACCTCAAGTACCAGCACCTGCCCAAGGTCATGGTCGTGCGCGATGAGCAAAAGCGCGTCTGCGCCGAGCGCGTCGTCAACCTATCGAACATCGAAAGCGGCCGTCTGGGCGATGACCACCTGATCGCCCACGATCACGTCGACGGCAGCTTCAACATCACCCTCAAAGACTACGTCGAAAAAGGCCTCGCCGTCGCGCTGTAACGGCGGCGGGAATGGCGGCTAGTCGCCACCGGGCTCCAGCACCACCAGCGGCACGCCCACCGCGTCGGCATATTCGCGCAGCGGTGCTTCAATCGTCGCAAGATCGCCAACGACCAGCCAGATGGTCTGGTCAAGCTGCAACTGCGCTTGCACCGCTTCGCTGACATCATCCACCGTCAGTGACGCTACCCGAGCCTGGTTTTGCTGCAGGTAATCCAGTGGCCGGCCCAGCTCAACGATCGACAACAACGCCGAGAGCAAGGCGCCGTTGGTTTCAAAGTTACCCGGCAGTGCGCGTTCGAACGCTGACTTGAAGCGCTGCAGCTCTTCATCGCTGGCTGGTCGCTCGCCGCCAAACTCGCGGGCTTCGCGTTTGAGTTCCATCAGCGCGGGCACGGTTTTATCGCTTTGCACCGGCGCGTAGTACAGCATCGGCCGCTGGCCCAGTGCATCGGGCAGCATCACGCGTGCACCGTAGGCCCAACCCTTGTCTTCGCGCAGGTTCATATTGACCCGCGAGGTAAACGACCCACCCAGGATATCGACCGCCATTTCAAGCTTGTGGCCATCGGCCCAGGCCGAGGGCGGCGCCAGCTGGCCACCGAGAATCAGCGACTGCGGTGCCTCGGGTTTATCGATCAGGTAAATGGCAGGCTCGGCAGGCGGCGCATCGGCATCGCTGCTATCGATGGCAACGGCATCTGTGCTGTCGCGCCAGTCGCCAAAGTAGCGCTCGAGCACCGGCTTGAGTGCCTGCCAGTCGATGGGCCCGACCACGACAAGCGTAGCGTTGCCCGGGCGAATCGTACTGGCGTGCTTGGCGCGCAGTGCGTCGGTGTCGATGCGCTCGACCGTTTCGACAAAGCCCGAACCGGTAAAGGGAATGCCATAGCGATGCCCCTCGCCGTACAGCAGTGGCGGCAGGCGGCGCAGCGCGATGGAAAACGGCGAGCTGTTCTCTTGCGCAATGCGGTCTTTCCAGTTGCTTTTAATGCGCGCAAGCTCGGGCTCTGCAAAGGCCGGACGGCGGATGACATCGGCATACAGTGACACCGACGGCGACAGGTTTGCATTCAGCGCCGACAGGCTCACCGTGGTCGAATCGAGCGAGGCGTTCGCCGAGATAACCGCGCCCAGCTCTTCGGCGCGGCGTGCAATGGCCAGCGCATCGAGGTTCTGGGTGCCTTCATCCAGCATGGTCGCGGTAATGGCCGCCAGCCCCAACTGCTCGGGTGCATCGGAGGCGTAACCGCCGTCGAACACCATCGCCATATGGGTAATGGGGAGCTGCCCACGATCGACGGTAAGCACCCGCAGGCCGTTGCCAAGCCTGCGCTCGACCGGATCGGGCAGCACCAGCGTGGGCGCGGGGCCGGGGTCTGGCAAGGCCGAACGATCGGCGCCTTCACTGGCCACACGGTATTCAGGCTGGGGGTAGACCTCGAGGTTGTAGTCACCGCTGCTCAACCACTTCGCCGCGCTGCGACGGATGTCTTTGCCGCTGGCCTCTTCAAGCCGCTGCAGGTCGCGCCGGAACAGGCCGGCATCGCCCAGGTAGGTCTGGTAACGCGCCAGCGTCTGGGCCTTGCCCGAGAAGCCGCCGACTTTTTCAAGGCCGCGCAGCTGCGAGGCAAAAATGCGGGTCTTGACGCGCTTGAGCTCATCGCGCGTGGGGCCGTCTTTGATAAACCGCCTGAGCTCCTGCTCGATAATGGCCTCGACATCGGCCATCGCAACGCCCGGCTTCAGGTAGGCTTCGACTTCGAAGATGCCGGCAATTTCAAAGCCGGTTTGCGAGGCCGACACCGAGGTTGCCAGCTGCTCTTCGTAGACCAGGCGCTTGTACAGGCGCGAGTTCTTGCCCTGCCCCAATACCGCCGCGGCGAGTTTGAGCTGCAAGTCTTCGATGTCGCCAAACGGCGGCGTGTTCCAGGCCCTGGTTAGCCGGGCCTGGGGTACCTTGTCGAACATGACATCGCGCGAGCTCTCGTTGCGCTTGGCCACCCAGCGCTCGCGCTTGCTCAGCGCAGGCCCTGAGGGAATGTCGCCAAAGTAGAGCTTCACTTTTTCAAACACCGTTTGCGGGTCGACATCACCGGCGACAACCAGCACCGCATTGGCCGCACCGTAGTAGCGCCGGAACCAGTCTTTGACATCATCGACCGAGGCGGCGTTGAGATCGTCCATCGAGCCGATCGTGCTCCAGCGGTACGGGTGGCCCTCGGGGAACATGCCCTCCAGCTGCAGGTAGCCCGCCTTGCCATAGGGCCGGTTGTCGCCCTGGCGTTTTTCGTTTTTAACGACTTCGCGCTGCTCGTCGAGTCGCTCCTGCGTCACCGCGCCGAGGAAGTGGCCCATGCGGTCGGACTCCATCCACAGCACCATATCGAGCGCCGGTACCGGCACACTCTGGAAGTAGTTGGTGCGATCAAACCAGGTGGTGCCGTTGAGGTCGGTGCCGCCGGCCTTCTGCAGCGGCAGGAACCATTCGTCGTTGTAGTTTTCGCTGCCGTTGAACATCAGGTGTTCGAACAGGTGGGCAAAACCGGTGATGCCGGGCTCTTCGTCTTTGGAGCCGACGTGGTACCAGATATTAACCGCGACAATCGGGGCCTTGTTGTCTTCGTGGACGATCAGTGTCAGGCCATTGTCGAGCTCAAAGCGACTGAAGGGAATATCGACGCCCTCGGCCAGTTGCGCGCTGGCAGCGGCGCTGCCAAACACAAGCAGTAGCGGAAGAAGACATTGAAGCAGGCGATGGCTGCACAAGAGCAGCACCTGCACTGTGTTACCGAATGATGACATGCTGGCATTCCTTGATGACGGCTTGCGGGTAGTGCGCCAATGAGTGTAGCGCAGACCGGGCAGCGCTCACAGTGAGAACTACCACAATTCGCCCCGCCCGCAGGCTGCGACTGGCATCTGCGCTCATTGTGAAGCAGCTGCAATGCCGCGGCGCCTGCACTGGCTTGCTGGCGTTTTACTGGGACACTTATAATCGCTCGCAGATCCCGAAAACAATGCACAAAAGACAGGTAGGCCAACATGTTTTTACCGACCAAAGAAGAACTGTGGAACTGGGCAACCAACTACGACAAGCTGTGGACCGCCGGCGATCGCCAGGGCTGGATCGACAACTACCGCACGGTACTGAAAACCGACGCCGTTCGCATGTTTGACCCGGTGGCAACGCCCGAGAAGTTTGGCTTCCAGCACTGCTGCATCGACTCTTACGATTTGTTCCAGCCCAACGTCAAGTTCCATATCCCGCGCGAGACGCTGTTTATCCTGGGCAATGAAGTCTCCTGGGTGATGAACAACATCATCACCAACAACGGCAAGGAATTTATGGAGCCGAGCATCGAGACCTATCGCTTTGAGCCCGATGGCTCGCTGGCGATCCGGACGTACTACCGTATTCCCAAGCACACCGACGATGAGCTGGGCACCATGTTCAAGACCTACCTGCCCGACAACGACGGCAAGACCGGCATCAGCAACGCAGGCTAGGCCATGACCGCCCATATGGCCCTGACCCTGGCGCCCACCTCGGGCGACTGCCAGCAAATCATCGACGAAGCGGTCAAGGCCGAGCAGCTGGGTTATCACTCGGTCTGGTTCGCCGATACCGGCTATCCCGACCCGCTGACCCTCGCCGGCCAGGTCGCTGCAGCGACGCAGTCAGTCGATATCGGCATTGCCGTCGTACCCGCCTACACCCGCACGCCGGCGGTGCTGGCCAGCAGTACGGCCACGCTGAATGAAATTTCGAACGGGCGCTTTATATTGGGGCTGGGCTCCTCGAGCCAGCGCATGATTGAAAACTGGCACGGCCTGCCCTTTGAAAAACCACTGGGTTATTTGCGCGAGACCGTGACGCTGTTGCGCAGCATGCTCGCCGGTGAGAAGTCTGACTTTGACGGCGCGCTGTTAAAGAGCAAGGGCTTTCGCATCAAGCCCTGCGAGCAACCGCCGCGCATTTACCTGGCGGCACTGCGCGGCAAGATGCTGGAGCTGGCCGCTGAAATCGGCGACGGCGTGGTGTTGAACCTGTTCCCCGAGTCGGCGCTGCCGAAAATGCTCGAGCATATCGAGATTGGCGCGAAGCGCGGCGGCAAGACCCTCGATGATATTGATATCGTCGTGCGCTACCAGTTGGCCTGTGCCGATGACACCAGCGCCGAGATGGATATGTTCCGCGCCTTTTACGGCCCCTACTACGCCACACCGGTGTACAACAAGTTTCTTGAGTGGTGTGGCTATAGCGACGTCGCCAAAGAGATTAACGCCGGCTGGGCCGCGAAGGACCGCGAGCGCACCGCAGCGGCAATGACCAGCGAACTGGTCAGCGAAATCGCCGTCATTGGTGACCTGGCCACCTGCCAGGCGCGCCTGCGCCGCGATGCCGCCGCCGGGGTTAACACCGTGATGATCACGCCCATCGCCGTCGATCCGGCCAAGTGCACGGCGATGATCGACGACTTTTCACCCAAAGCGTTTACTTTATAACCGCATCGATCATGCAGCGGCCAGGCCCAGAGCGCTGCCCGCAGCATTCCCGTCTACGCTATAAGAATAAGGGGCCAGAGCCGTGACTCACGCCCCAACATTCGCGGGAGTGAACCATGGACACGATTGAAGAACGCCCAGTCATCGATGCCAGCATAGAAGTCGCCGTTGAGAACGAGCAACACGAGTACTATGCCGCTGGCGAGACCATCATCAAACAAGGTGATTCATCGCGCCACGCCTGCAAACTCATTGCCGGCGAAGCCAAGGTGTTCAAGTCGGGCGATGTGATCGCAACGATCAAGCCCGGCGATGTGTTTGGCGCCATCGCAGCGCTGACCAGCGCAAAGCGCAATGCATCGATTATCGCCAGCAGCAGCTGCGTGGTGCAGCGTATTGAGCGGCGCAAGTTTTTGGCGATGATCAAGCTCGACCCGGGGTTGTTGGCCCGGATCAAGTAACAGGGTGACACGCTACCACACTCACCTGACTATTCCCTCGTATTAACGGCACACAAACGAATATAACCCGCATACAATATCGACTATTGACGCCAGCTAACCAAGTGGCAACTGATCGATAGTGCGGGCCAGATGAACACCAGGTTTTTTGCCACTCTATTCAGCAGCTTCGGCTTGCTTGTTCTACTCGCACTACTGGCGTGGTTACTCCCCCACGGCTTCGACATTACCGATGACAGCTTCTACCTGCTGAACGCCCGCTTCCCCGAATCCATTAACCAGGCGGTCAGCCACTTCTTCTTTTACACACACTACCTCTATGCCTGGGGCGACTTTGACATTGCCCGGTTTCGCTATAGCGGCGCACTGCTGCTGGGGCTTGTCGCGGTGTTCTATGCCCGCAGCTGGGTGCAGGCGCAAGCGGCGCTCGACGCCAGGCACGCCGCAAGCAGCGATAGCGGCTGGGTGAGTTTTTTGCTGTTGGTCATCGCCTGCCTGTATTTTTACTTCTGGCGCTGGTACCCCTCGCCGTCGTACAACTGGCTCAACCTCATTGCCTGCCTGCTGTTTTGCTGTGGTGCGCTACGCTATGCGCAGGCGCAAACGCGCGGGGTGATGCTGGCCGCGGGCGTGCTCATCGGGCTGGCCGGTTTTCTTGCCTTCATGGCCAAGCCACCGGCAGCTGCCGTGCTGGCCATCATCGCACTGGGCTGGTTTGTCTTCGTCAACCGTGAGCGGCGCAGCTGGCTGTTTGCGCTGGCGGCGGCCGGCAGCTGCGCCCTGCTGTTTGGCGTGCATGTGTTTGTGATCTTTGATGGCCCGGCCTCATACCTCAACTACCTGGGCGCAGGCCTGGGCCACACCAACGAGATTGGCGATAACCACAGTGCGTCGCGCATCATCGACCGGCTGACAACCTTCTGGCTCGACAGCCTCGGCATTGGCCTTGGCGTGCTGCTTCTGCTGGGCCTGGGTTTTGCCATCGACTGGCGCTCGCG
Organism: Pseudomonadales bacterium; assembly: GCA_965216795.1. GTDB lineage: Bacteria > Pseudomonadota > Gammaproteobacteria > Pseudomonadales > UBA7434 > UBA7434. Next base: position 819,894 of record OZ244196.1, read on the forward strand.
CGGGCTGGCATCGCACGACGGCTTTGCCGGGCGCACGCGCTGGCTGCTGGGCACCTTGCTTATCATTGGCGCAGCGGCCTTCTACGGCGAAATTCATGAAGATAAAGAGAAGCTCGCGCGCATTGTGGCCATCGTCAACTTCACACTGATCGGCCTGTGCATCATCAAGTCCATGCTCTGGCTCGATGCCGCCTACTCGGCACAGCTGCGCGATACCGCGAAGTACTTTGTGCTGAACATCGCCCTTGCCATGGCCTTCGTTTGTGGCACCGATATCAGCCCGGCGATGATGACCACCGCCGCCATGGCCTTTCTGGCCGCCAACCTGCTGCTGGCCACGCGCCTGCTGTGCGTTGCTGCGCCCGGCGTCAATGCCGATAACTGGGCGACCCTGTTCCTGCTGCCGGTGCTGCTGTGGGGTGTCATCGAAGAGCTGCGCTACCCCTACCGGCTCGCTGCGCCGCTGTATGCACAGAACGAGGCGCTGGCGATCGATGGCGGCACCATCTACGTCGATGCCGCGACGCGCGAGTACGTGACGCTGCTGCGCCAGTACACGCTCGAACAGGGGTTTGATAGCCGCTACGAACTGCTGGTCGATATCACCGGCCACAGCCCCGGCGCCAGTTTGCTCATTGGCAGTCGGCCACCGGGTCGGGCCTGGCTACTGGGCGGCAAGGAAGGCTCCGACGATGTGGCCCAGCTGGCGCTGGCCGATGCACTGGCCGATGGTTTTCCACCCTGGGTGCTCGAGGCGCCGGGCGGCAAGCGCGCGCTGGGCGAAGCGGTGCTGACCAACAACGGCGTTGCCTTTCCGCGCCGCTATAAACTGGTGGGCGAACTGGTCCACCCCTGTCGCAACAAGGGCAATGACCTGGAGGGTTGTGAGGTAGAGCGACAGCGGCTGTGGCAGCCACTGCCTTAAGGTTGTGCGAGAAGGGGAAGTCGGGGCCAGCGTGATCACGCTGACCCCGCGCTTGATTTACACAGCGATATCTTCGATTTCAATCGCGGCGATGCGCTCGCCTTCTTCCGCGCCCTTCTGGAAGCGTTCCATCTGGTCGAAGTTCATGTAGCGGAAGATCTCACCCGACATGGCGTCGATTTTCTTCGCAAACTCCATGTACTCTTCGCGCGTCGGGATCTTGCCCATGATCGCGCCCACCGACGCCAGCTCTGACGAGGTCAGGTAGACATTGGCGCCTTTGCCCAGGCGGTTGGGGAAGTTACGCGTTGAGGTAGATAGCACCGTCGCGCCATCGGCCACGCGGGCCTGGTTACCCATGCACAGCGAACAGCCGGGAATCTCGGTGCGTGCACCGACGCGGCCGTAGATGTTGTAGTAGCCCTCTTCCATCAGCTGTGCTTCGTCCATGCGCGTGGGCGGCACGATCCACATGCGGGTATCGATATTGCCATCGAACTGCTTGAGCATTTCACCGGCCGCGCGGAAGTGGCCGATATTGGTCATGCAGCTGCCGATAAAGACTTCGTCGACGCTGTCGCCTGCGACGTCACTGAGCGTGCGCGCATCATCGGGATCGTTCGGCGCGCAGACGATGGGCTCGAGAATTTCATCCATGTTGATTTCGATGGTCGCCTCGTACTCGGCGTTGGCATCGGCCTCAAGCAGCTCGGGGTTATCGAGCCATTTTTCCATTTTGCGCGCGCGGCGCTCGAGCGTACGGCGATCGTGGTAGTTCTCGCTGATCATCCAGCGCAGCAGCGTGATGTTCGAGCGCAGGTACTCGGCAATGGTTTCTTTCGACAGCTTGATCGTACAGCCCGCTGCCGAGCGCTCGGCCGAGGCATCAGACAGCTCAAAGGCCTGCTCAACCGTAAGGTTCTCAAGCCCTTCAATTTCGAGGATGCGCCCCGAGAAGATATTCTTCTTGCCCTTCTTCTCAACGGTCAGCAAGCCTTCCTTGATCGCATACAGCGGGATCGCGTGCACCAGGTCGCGCAGGGTGACACCCGGCTGCATCGTGCCGGTGAATTTCACCAGCACCGACTCGGGCATATCCAGCGGCATGACGCCGGTGGCCGCCGCAAAGGCAACCAGGCCAGAACCTGCCGGGAACGAGATACCCATCGGGAAGCGCGTGTGCGAATCGCCGCCGGTACCGACGGTATCGGGCAGCAGCATGCGGTTCATCCAGCTGTGGATGATGCCGTCTTTGGGTTTGAGCGATACGCCGCCACGGGTCATGATGAAGTCGGGCAGTGTGTGCTGGGTTTCAATATCAACCGGCTTGGGGTAGGCCGCCGTGTGGCAGAACGACTGCATCACCAGGTCGGCCGAGAAGCCCAGGCAGGCCAGGTCCTGCAGTTCGTCGCGGGTCATCGGGCCAGTGGTGTCCTGCGAGCCCACCGTGGTCATTTTCGGTTCGCAGTAGGTGCCAGGGCGCACGCCCTGCCCTTCGGGTAGCCCACAGGCGCGACCCACCATTTTTTGCGCCAGTGTAAAACCGGCGTTGGTGGCTTCGGGCTCTTCGGGCTTGCGGAACAGGTCGCTAGCCGGCAGGCCCAGCGTTTCGCGGGCACGCGCAGTAAGACCGCGACCAATAATCAGGTTGATGCGGCCACCGGCGCGCACTTCATCGAGCAGCACGTCCGACTTCAGCTCAAACTCGCTAATGGTCTCGCCCGCTTCGTTGAGAATCTTGCCATCGTAGGGGCGAATTTCGACGACATCGCCCATGCCCATGTTGTCGACCGGCGCTTCGAACACCAGCGCGCCAGAGTCTTCCATCGTGTTGTAGAAGATGGGCGCGACCTTGCCGCCTATGCAGATACCGCCGCTGCGCTTGTTGGGTACGCCGTCGATGTCATCGCCGAAGTACCACAGCACCGAGTTGGTGGCCGATTTACGCGAGCTGCCGGTACCGACGACATCGCCAACAAACGCCACGGGCAGGCCCTTGACCTTGAGTTCTTCAATCAGTTTGATCGGGCCGATTTCGCCGGGCACATCGGGCTCGATACCCTCGCGCGCCATTTTGTACATGGCCAGCGCGTGCAGCGGAATGTCGGGGCGACTCCAGGCATCGGGCGCCGGCGACAGGTCATCGGTGTTGGTCTCGCCGCTTACCTTGAACACAGCCACCTTGATCGACTCGGGCACGGCCGGCACATCGGTAAACCATTCACCGTTGGCCCAGGACTCGAGCACCGACTGCGCAGCCGCATTGCCCGATTTGGCTTTTTCGGCAACATCGTGAAAGGCATCAAACATCAACAGCGTTTGCTTGAGCTGTGCGGCGGCCAGTTCCGCAAGGCCTGCATCATCGAGCAGGCCAACCAGCGTGGCGATGTTGTAACCGCCAAGCATTTTGCCGAGCATCTCAACCGCCTGCTCGCGGCTGATCAACGCGTTTTGTTCATCACCGTTGGCCAGCGCCGACAGGAAACCGGCTTTGACATACGAGGCTTCATCAACGCCGGGCGGAACCCGCGTTGCCAGCATCTCTACCAGGGCCGCCTCTTCGCCTGCCGGTGGCGCTTTAATCAGCTCGACCAGTTGGGCGACCTGCTCTGGCGACAATGGCTTGGGGGGGATTCCCTGGGCTTGGCGTTCAGCTTCGTGCTGGCGATAGGCTTCTAACACTGTGGGCTCCTGGTGTTCGGGTGGGTAGGGGCATTGGGCTGCAATGCGCTGATTTTGAGGCGGCGAATTATAACCAACCGGCCGGGGAATTTTAATCCAGCGCGCTGAATTCTGACCTTATTGCCGCAATGATACTGCGCCGGCCGGCAAGCCCGGTGGCAGCGGCCAGCGCCCTCCAACCGGGCAGTCTCTGCCGCGCCTGGCGCGCAACCGGGCACTGGGCCCCGGGTAAGCGCACAAGCTGGCGACACAGACCGGGCCAGACCCGCTCCAGCGGCAGCTCACCGGCCGCAAAGCGGGCCAGGTTGCGCCGATCACGCGCCTGGGCCGCCTCGCCGGTCTCGGCACCGGCCCCTGTTAATACCTCGCCCAGAGACCGGGCCGCCGCAGGTGCCAGCGCCAGCAGGGGCTGGTCGAGCCAAAGCGGCAGGTCAGCTGCCAGTACCCGGGCCTGGGTTTGCACGGCGGCATCCATGCCGGGATCCAGCGCCCGCAGTACCACGGCGCTGTGCTCACCGCTGGCACGGTCCCGTCGCAGGCCAAGGTAAACCGCTTGCGCAGCACTGGCCTGCCAGAATGCCAACAGCCCGGGTGCCAGGCCGAAGCTGCTGCTCCAGTAGCTTGCGCCCTGCTCGCGAGCCGTCTGCTCCATCGCGCCAATCAGTTGCCGCCCGAGCCCCTGCCGCCGACAGCGCGCATCGACTGCAATGCGCATCACGCGCAGCGAGCGATGCTGCAACCACTGCGCATCACCGCTGTGGTTGGCGAGCAGTTGCGCGACCATATTGCCCTGCGGCCGACGGCGACCGGCCACGATATCGGCGCAGAGACCCGCTTGCGCATCGCCAAAGCCGCCCTCCTCGCAGGCCATCAGCACGCCCTGCACCTGCTCATCGGCATCGAGCGCCAGCCAGGTGTGCAGGTATGGGGTATCGAGCAGCAGGCGCAGGTCACTGGGGCGGGTCTGGTAGTGGGCATCGACGAGCAAGGCAAAACACTGCTGCAGCTGGGCTTCGTGATCGACCAGCCACTGGCCATCGACTTTTTGCAGGCGGGTTGCCGTGCACGCCTGGCGCGCCGGGCCCGCGCCGGCCTCGAGCAACAAACTGCGATGCACAAACGACTCCCAGCGATCGCCCTCACCCCAGCGGCAGGGCTGGCTGAGCTGGATGTGCTCGAACTGCGCGAAGCGTTGCGCAAGCTGGCGGTTAAAGCGCTGCACGAACCCGCGCCCGCTGCCTTCATAGCCATCGGTGGTGGTCGCCAGCACAAGCCGCCGGGCGATGCTACCGAGTTGGTCAAGCACCGGCAGCGGCAGCGCTGCCGCCTCATCGACAAACAGCCAGTCGCAGGGTGGCGCATCGCCACGCAGCTGCCGCTCGAGCAAGGCATCGACCGCGGTAAAGCCCAGCTGCTCACGCTGTGCTGGCGCCAGTGCGGCCAACAGGTTGTCGACGTTGGCGCGATGCGGTGCACAGAGCACGACCGACTCAAGGGTTTCGAAGCGGGCAAGCGACAGGCCCAGTGCAACGCTTTTGCCGCGACCGCGCGCGGCCGTCACCAGCACTGCTCCGACATCTGCACAGGCCAGCCGCCCGGTCGCCGCGATGACCTCGCGCTGCTGCGTATTAGCCACCAGGGGCTGCGGCGCGCGCTGCGCTGCGCGTGCCTGCAACAGGGCGCCGGCGCTAACGCTGGGCACGGCATCGCCGCTGCCCTGGGCACAGTGCAAGGCGCAGTTGCCCTCGCCCAGAAGCGCTTCCATTGCGGTGCCAAACCGGCGCAGGAACTGGCCGCTCGATCGCACAGGCCCCGGCCGCAGCGAAAACATCTGTGCGTTATGGGGGTCGGCAAAGGCAGGCCACTGCGCCAGCGGCGGGGTCAGCAACAGCAACAACGCGCCGGCAGCGAGCGTGCCCGAGGCCAGTGCCAGCACATCGGGGTTAAAGCCTGCATAACAATCGATCACCAACGCATCGCAATCGCCGCCCAGTAAATTGGTCAGTCGTCCGGAATGCGTTGCGCTGTGGTGTTCGATACCGCTGAGCGATTCGGCCAGCGCGCGATCAGCGCCCAACCAGACAACACGGGGTCGATCGTGCGACGCGGGATCACTTACCGCAAAGCCCTCGCCACTGCTCGACGCCGCCAACAGCTGTTTCGCGGCAGACTGAACCCAGGTGCTACTGCCGCTGACGACCAGCACCGCGCGATGCCGCTGAGCCGCGATGTCAGAGTACCAACGGTCGAACGAAACTTGATCGCTAAACGGAAAAACAGGCAAATGTAAGGAACCTTTTACGAAGCTGGATGACTAAACAGCATCAATGTAAAACACTGAAAACAAGGGGCCACAAACACTTTTCGAACCTAACGAAAACTTTATACTGCAGTTGTCATCGCAGGAAAGTCGTCGTTGCATGGTTGCTCCTAACCCGTCGTTGCTCGATTCGATGTTGTTGCTTTTCTTGCCGGTGTCCATTCCCATTTGCTTGCTACCCTGTCGTGCAAATGGTGACGATTTAGCAGGCCCTGCTGTAACGCCGTGAGATGTTTGTGGTACACCGCGTATTGGGTCTGCGCCCTTTTTCCCAAACCCTTTTTTTGATACTCACTGGCGCACAGGCAACACCCGCGCTGAACGAAAACGCCAACCACGCGCTGGCGAAAATCGCCTCGCGAGCCCGCACCGCAAACGTTACAATGCGGCCCTGCCAACGTTATGCATTTACAGGGCCCACGCAATGCCAATCGCTTCAAATTGTACACCTGCTCGCCGCCGGCTTTCATTGCCTCAGCTCATGCTCTGCACCACCCTGCTGGTACTCGCCGGCCCCGGCCAGGCCGAGACCGCCTTCGAGCGCACCGAGCCGCGCCAGCCCTGCGATCACTACACGGCGACCAAACAGCCGATGTTTGGCGACCTGCACGTACACAGTAGCTACTCGTTCGACTCCTATGGCTCCAACCAGCGCAACGACCCCTGGGAGGCCTATCGCTACGCCAAGGGCGAGGCCATCACACTGCCCGATGCCCAGGGCGAACAAACCATCCGCGCACAGATACAGCGGCCACTGGACTTCACGGCACTGACCGATCACGGTGAGACCATGGGCCAGATGGGCGTGTGCACGATCAACCCCGGCCGGCTGGGCTACTGGTGGCCGATGTGTATCGGCACGCGCTCCAGTAACTACTATGTGTCGATGGGCACACTGGGCTGGTGGTCGAGCATCAACGTGATGGACGGCAATCGCTCCGAGAGCTTCGCCTGCGCCCTGTCTGACTGCGACGCCGCAGGCCAGGAGCTGTGGCAAAACATCCAGGCCGCTGCAGAGGATCACTACGATCGCAGCAGCGAGTGCACCTTTACCACCTTTGTCGGCTACGAGTACACCGACGCCCCCGACGGTCGCAACATGCACCGCAACGTGATTTTTCGCAACGACAACGTCACCGATTACCCGATCACCACCTTCGATACCGGCAGCTATAACTTTCCGCAGCTGTGGACAATGCTGCGCGAACAGTGCATCGATGGTAAAGAAGGCTGCGATGTGCTGGCCATACCGCACAACCCCAACCTGGCCGGCGGCCTGATGTTTCCCAACCCCGACTCACCCCAGCAGGCACGCGACCGCCTGTTCTTCGAGCCCATCGTCGAGTTGATCCAGCACAAGGCGGCCTCAGAGTGTCGATTCGACCGGCTGGCCGGCCGCGGTGTACTGACCAACGACGAGCAGTGCGATTTTGAACAGACACCAACGGACAACCTCTCGATGCTGGGCAGCGTGCACGGCGAAGTCCAGACCGAACGCGCAGCGCCGGTGACGATCGATGACTTTGCACCGCGCAACATGGTGCGCAACGCGCTCAAGGTGGGCCTTGAGCTGGGCCAGAGCGAGGCGCTCAACCCGTTCAAGATCGGCTTTATTGGCTCCACCGACACGCACAGCGCGCTACCCGGCGGCGCTGAAGAGAACAACTACCCCGGCCACCTGGGCATGCGCGATACCGAGTACCGCAACGTGCAGGACCACCTGTACTCCAACCCCGGCGGCCTGGCCGTGGTCTGGGCCGAAGAAAACAGCCGCGACAGTATCTTCGAGGGCATGCGCAACCGGGAGACTTACGCGACCAGCGGCACGCGGCCGACGCTGCGCTTTTTCGCAGGCTGGGACTACGAGCAATCCATCTGCGATGCACCCGATCGCATCGAGCAGGCTTACGCCGGCGGCGTACCCATGGGCGGCGAGATGGCCAGGGCACCGGATGATGTTGAAGCACCCAAGTTCCTGGTCGCCGTGAACAAGGATAGCTTCCCTGAAAACTGGAGCGGTACCGACATCCAGCGCGTACAGGTCATCAAGGGCTGGGTCGACGCCGAGGGGCAATCACATGAGCAGGTCATCGATGTTGCCGGCAGTGCCGACAATGGCGCGACGGTCGACCCCAACTCATGCCGACCGCGCGGCGCCGGGCTCGCCAACGTCTGTACGGTTTGGCAAGACGAGAACTTCGATGCCACGCAAAATGCGTTCTACTATTTGCGCGTGCTCGAGAACCCGACCTGTCGCTGGTCGACCCTGCAGTGCCAGGCCGCAGGCGTGAACCCCTTCGCTGAAAATTGTGCTGACCAGGCGGCGGAGCAAACTGCCAAAATGCACGAGCTGGGTGCTCGAGGCGATGTCTATGGCAAGTGCTGCATCAAGGCAGAGGATGAGTCGTTCTATTCGCCCGTGATCCAGGAGCGCGCCTGGAGTTCACCGATCTGGTATACCGCTACGGGTAGCTGAGTGTTTTAGCCCGCGCGTGATTCCGTAGATCCGAATTTCACCGCAGTAATCGAGGGTTTGTTTTCCGTATTCTGGATGAGTGAACGTCGGCCGCATGGATGCGGCCGTCGAGCGGGCATGGATGCCGAAAAGCGATTCACTCATCCAGAATACGGAAAGCGAACCCACGGACCCACGCGTTATTCTATCGGCCCAAAAGCCATCACTCGGTAAAATCGGCCGCCCCAATCACCAGCTCAGCGGTGCGCCCACCATCGACCGGCAGGTTAACCCCGGTAATGTAACTGGCATCGCGACTGGCCAGGAACACAATCGCTTTGGCCAACTCCTCGGAATCAGCGATCCGCTGCAGCGGCACCGATTTGGCGGTGAAATCCTGCGCGGCCTTGTCGGGAATAGCCGCCTCGGTCGCCGGCGTCATGACCACGCCGGGCGAGACCACATTGGCGCGGATGTTATAGGGCGCACCTTCGATGGCCGTATTGCGCGTAAACGCAATCACCGCCGACTTGGCCGCGCTATAGGCCGCCGTGCCCATACAGGCCACCATGCCGCACACCGAAGACACGTTGACGATCGCGCCACCGCCCTGTTGCTGCATAATCGGCAGCACCGCCTTGGTGCCGTAAAAGCTGCCGTCGACACAGGCACTGAAATTTTCGCGCCAGTCTGCGGCCGACTGTGCATCGATCATGCCGTTAACCACATAGCCGGCGTTGTTCACCAGCACATCGACGCGGCCATGGTCGGCATTGGCCTGGTTGACGACTGCGGCAAATGCCGCCTCATCGGTCACATCGAGCACTGCCGCCTGCGCACGGCCGCCAGCGGCGCTGACAGCGCTTACGGTGTCATCGAGTGTCGCCCGGGTGCGTCCACAGGCAATCACCGTGGCGCCCTCTGAGGCCAGCAACACCGCGGTAGCCCGGCCAATACCGGTGCCTGCGCCAGTGACAATCGCTACCTGCCCTGCAAATCGTTGTGCTTCGCTCATCTTTTTTTCTCCGCCTGCTAAAGCCTGCCGGCCCAGACTGTGGCCTGCTCGACCAGCGTCCGGAAATGCGGCAGCTGGTAGGTTTTGCCCTGGTGTCCGGGCGCGATGTAGAGCACCCGCCCCTGCCCCACGTGGTGATGCCAGATGACCGGGTGATCCTCACCCATCGCCAGGTTGCGCAGCTTGACGCCATCGGTGTGATCGATGCCCCACCAGTTGATGTCGGCCTCATCGATAGAGGTCAACACATTGGTGTTCGGCCGTGGGCTGGCCGTGAAGCAGTACCACTCATCTTCGTGTTGCCACTGCGGCGGCAGGTGCGCCATCACCGGGTGCAGCGGGTCTTCTGTCGTCACTGTCGCCGTTGCAAACTGTGGGAACTGTCCATGGCCAGTAAAGTGCGCGCGAATGACTTCATCCTGGTACCAGGGCCAGCCGGCGTGCGAGCCATCGCCAGCGGCGTGCAGGGCAAGATAGCCGCCACCAGCCTCGAGGTAGCGGCGAAAAGCGCGCTGTTGCTGGCCGGTAAAGAGCGGGCCACTGGCGTTCGCCGCGACCACCACGGCCACACGGGCAAGGAACTCATCGGTAAAGGCCGCGCCGCTTTCGCTGGCCACCAGCACCCAGCCATGCTGCTGCGCCAACTCGGCGTACAACGTTTTGGCCGCATCAATCGCTTCGTGGTGACGAAAACCGTTGGTTTTGGTGAACAGCAGCACCACCGGCTGCTCACCGGCAGAGAGCACGGCATCGGGAATGGCAAAGTCATCAGTCTCATAGACCGGCTCGGCAAACATCTGCGGCTGGTTTTCTTCCAGCCAGTTCTGCACCGAACGGCCGTAGACATACAGCGCCAGTGCCGCCAGCGTAAGCAAGACCAGCGGCCAGAGAATCCAGCGGGGTATTCGCATCGGCTCGATCGCCCGCCGCTACAGCGCGCCCGACTGGTAGCGCTGTGCCGCGTAGTCGGCAGCGCGCGCGGTCAACGCCATGTAGGTCAGCGAGGGGTTGACGCAGGAGCTTGATGTCATGCAGGCGCCATCGGTAACGAACAGGTTAGAGACTTCGTGCGCCTGGTTATGCGCATTGAGCACCGACTGCGATGGGTCATGCCCCATACGCGCACCGCCCATCTCGTGAATGGCATCACCCGGCGAGCGATTGTGCGAGGCCGAGCCAATGTTGACGCAGCCGGCCTTCTCGAGCATGTCTTTGGCGGTATCGACCATATCCCTGCGCTGCGCGGCCTCGTTATCGCCAAAGCTTACCGAGAAGTTGATTTGCGGAATGCCATAACGATCGGGCTTGTCGAAGGCCAGGCTGACCTTGTTCTCGAAACGCGGCAGCTGCTCGCCAAAGCCACCCATAAACATGATCCACGGCCCCGGGCGCATCAATGCATGCTTGAGTCGCGCGCCAACGCCGGGCACCTGCGAGGCCATCATGCTCCAGGTCGTGCGCACCGCCATGCCCTGGAAACCGTAGCCACGCAGGAAGTCGTGCTGGTCAGTCTCGTTGCGCAGATTGCGAAAACGCGGGATATAAAACGCATTGGGGCGATTGCCCGAATAGTAGCGATCATCGAAGCCAGGCACGATGCCGTAGGCTGCGTCACCGAAATGATCCATGATGTAGTGACCCAGCGTGCCACTGCCATTGGCAATACCATTGGGGAAGCGCTCAGAGCGCGAGTTGAGCATGATCTGGTTGCTCGCCATGGCGGAGGCACACAGAAACACCATGCCGCAGCGAATTTGCCTGCGCTCGCCGGTGCTGGCATCAACCAGGCTGACGGCATTGACCTTGCCGGTCGTCTCATCGACCTCGAGCCGCTCGACGATCGCATCACCCATGATGGTGAGATTGCCGGTTTTCTCGGCCGCCGGCAGCGTCGAGCTGAGCGAACTGAAGTAGGCACCTACCGAGCAACCGCGCTCGCAGGGGCCACAGTAGTGACAGGCACCGCGACCGTTCTTGGGCTCAGTCTGGACGGCGACACGGCCGATCGTCAGGGTCCGGTCATCATAGTTATCGTGAATCGACTGCCGCAGCGCTTTCTCAACGACATTCAGCTCCATCGGCTTCTGGAACACACCGTCGGGCAGGTGATCAAGGCCCAGCTTCTCACCGCTCACGCCTGCGAAGTCTTCGACGTAGTCATACCAGCCCTTGATATCGTCATAGCGAATCGGCCAGTCGATGCCATGGCCATCGGCCTTGTTGGCCTCGAAATCGAGGTCACTCCAGCGGTAGACGTGCCGCGCCCAGAGCAGCGACTTGCCGCCGAGCACGCCTGCACGGGTCCAGATGAAGGGCTTTTCCTGCAGGTAAGGGTTTTCGCGATCATTCAAAAAGAAATGTCGCGTGGTCTCGTTAAAAATAAAGTTCTGGCTCTGGATCGGGTAATCGCTGGCATAGAGATCGCGCAGCGGCTTGCCCCCGTAGGGAATCTTCCAGGGCGCGATATGCTCGGTCTTGTAATCGGCGCCGTGACGAATCAGCCGCCCGCGCTCTAGCACGAGGACCTTCAGCCCCTTTTCGGCCAGTTCTTTCGCCGCCCAGCCCCCGCTAATACCGGACCCTACGACAACGGCATCAAAGTCGATGGCCTGCGCTGCACTGTCACCGTTCATAGCCATCCCTCAGTACTGTGCCCATTGTTTGCCGTCGACATCGGCCAACGCGATGTCGCCGTTGTATTCCATCGGCATCGGGTTGTAGGCCAGCGACTGGGTGACACCCACTTCCGAGGTAAAGTAGCCGACAACGGTCAGCTCCTTGAGCTTGGTAAAGAACGGGGTGTTTTCATCGGCAGAGCTTGCAGAGCCGGGAAACATCGACATGCCGCTGGAGCTGGTGTACCCGGCTGCGTCTTTTTCAAAGTCTGCTAGCATGGCCGTTAGCTGCTCGGCGTTGCAATCAGCTGCAGGCGCCTGGAATTGCTCGCGGCAGTAACTGTCGCACCGGGCAAAACCGGCGATAAAAATTGCGCGCTCGGTATCGGTATACCACTCGGCCAGAATGGTCTCGATAAAAGCTGGCACACCGGCCGCAATAGCACCCGGTGTATTGGTCGTGGGGATAATAATTTCTGCCAGCGTCGCCAGCAGCTTGCGCTGCTCGGTATCAAGCAGGCTCTTCGATGGGCTGGATTGTTCAAGCCCCCCAGAGGCGGCAGCGCGAAGCAGGCCGGGCGATGCAATACCACCCAGTGCCAGGGTCGCAAACTGCATCAGCTCACGGCGTTGCATCAGTCAGCTCCAAATATCAGTGCGCCGGTGGGTACACCCACACCACTGCTCACCAGCACATGCTCGGCTTTGGCAGGCTGGTTGGTCGAGGTGCCGCGAATCAGCCGCGCCCCTTCGGCGACGTTGTTGAGGCCATGGATATAGGCCTCGGATAACAGGCCGCCATGGGTATTGTTAGGCAGGCGGCCATCGAGTTCGAGATTGCCATCGCGAATGAAATCCTTGGCCTCACCGCGCGGGCAAAAGCCAAAGCTCTCCAGCTGCATGACAACCTCACTGGTAAAGGCATCGTACAGACAGCTGGCATCGATATCATCAGGGCCCAGGCCACTCATTGCGTAAACGCGCTGGGCGGCCAGTTCCATTTCAGGCAGTGAGTCGATCTCGTCGCGATAGAAGCTGGTCATCTGCTCCTGGCCACGACTCGAGGCCTGGGTAATGCCGCGCACCACGACGGGTTTTTGTTTGAGATCTCGCGCGCGCTCGGTGCTGGTCAGCAGGATCGCCACGGCGCCATCGGACTCCTGGCAAAAATCGAAAAGCCGCAGCGGATAGGCAATCATCTTGCCCTCCAGGTACTGCTCCATCGTCAGCGGCTTCTGGTAGCCAAAGGCGCGCGGGTTGTTGCAGGCGAAGTTGCGCTGGGCCACCGCGACGCGACCCAGGTCTTCGGCCGTCACGCCATAGCGCTGCATGTACTTGTGCGCGATCATCGCGATCCATGAACCGGGCGTCAGCATGCCGTACACCTGGTACCAGGACCAATGCACCAAATCGCTGGTAACGATATCGCCTGCAACGCCCTGCCCGTTGCGACGGCCAGAGCGCCCGTTCATGCCGCGGTAGACCACCACGTTGTTGGCCTGGCCAGTGGCAATGGCCATCACTGCCTGGTGAACGACGCCAACAGCCGCACCGCCGCCGTAGTTGATCTTGCTGTAAAAGGTCAAATCGCCCGCACCGACACTGCGCGCCAGTTCAATCTCGTCGGTCGAGTCGAGCGTGTAGCTCACCAGGCCATCAATCTCGCCAATTGGCAGGCCGGCATCCTCTGCTGCGGCGCGCACCGCCTCACTGGCCAGCGCCAGCTCGGAGCGGCCGGATTTTTTGCTGAACTCGGTGCAGCCGATCCCGGCTACCGCAGCTTTGTCTTTCAGGCTTATCGTCATGGGGCAATCGTCTCGTCGAACGCTCAGGCGGGCCGGAACATCGGCAGCCGAAAGCCATCGGCATCTTCATGGGAATAGGCGGTGACCGCCATACCAAAGTCAACCTGGTCGGGTTCGCAGCCAGTCAGCTGGGCGGTAATCCGGGTACCCTCTTCGAGGTCGACCAACACGATCACCAGCGGGTATTCATAGCCGGGAAACTCGGGGTAATGCAGCACGGTGTAGCTGCACACAGTGCCCTTGCCGCTGCTCTCGATAAAATCCCAGTCGGTCGATTGGCATTGATCGCACATGGGCCGCGGCGGATGTCGCAGCGCGCCGCAACTGGCACAGCGCTGGATAACCAGCTTGCCCTGGGCAGCCTGCTCCCACCACCAGGCATTGTCTTCGCTAAGGACGGGTTTGATGCGCGAGGGGGCGGGTGTCGACATAGTGTTTTACTTCTTCACCGCAGCGGCATTATCGAGCGCGGTAATATCGAAATCGGGAATATACATCTGCTGGGTCTTGCCGCCATCAACCGGCAGCGTAACGCCGGTGATAAACGAGGCCTGGTCAGAGGCCAAAAAGCAGATCGCCTCGGAAATTTCTTCGGCGTCCGCGTGCCGGCGCATGGGAATAGAGCCCGCAATGGTTGCCAGCATCGCTTCGTTCTTGCGCGTTGCCGCATCAAGGCCGGGCGTTTTTACCGAACCGGGTGCAACCACGTTCAGGCGAACACCGTAGGGCGCCGCCTCCATGGCTGCACAGGCGGTAAAGTGATTGATCGCTGCCTTGGAGGCCGAGTAACCGCCGGCTGCCAATCCTGCGCGCAGGCTGCTCACCGATGATACGGTTACAATCGATCCGGATTTTTGCTTGTACATGACGGCCAGCGCTTCCTTGCAGGCAATAAACACGCTGTCGACCGAGGCCTTGAAGTTGGCCTGCCAGTCATCGAGCGACGTATCGGGAATCATGCCACCCTTGACTGAAGGCGCGTTGTTGACCAGCACATCGAGCCTGCCGTGTTCGGCGATCACACCGCGCACGAAGTCCTCGACCGCCTCGGCATCGTTCACATCGACCGCGTGACCGCTGAACTTGCCGCCCTCCTCGATGATGCGGGCCTCCAGCTCATCGAGTTTTGGCTTGCGTCGCGCGCAGCCTGCGACAAAAGCACCTTCACGCGCCAACTGCAGTGCAGTCGCACGGCCAATACCGAGGCTGGCGCCGGTGACGATGGCGACCTTACCGGCAAAACGTTGCTTCTCTGACATGAAATGAACTCGCTATCGATTAATCGGGCAGGCCGAGCAAGGCACCACCGGTGGGTACACCCACGCCGGAGGTGACGAGCACGTTGTGCACATCTTTCGGTGGCTGGTTGACCGAGGTACCGCGTACCAGTCGAGTCGCTTCGACGATGCCGTTGACGCCATGGATATAGGCCTCACTGAGCTGGCCACCGTGGGTATTGGCAGGCAGGCGCCCGTCGGGGCGGAAGGCACCATCGAGCACAAACTGCGGCGCTTCCAGCAGGTCGCAAAAACCCCAGGAGCCGAGCTGCCAGAGCACGATCGGGGTAAATGCGTCGTAGATGACGGCCGCATCGATATCATCGGGCGTCAGGCCCGATTGCTTGTAGGCCTCTTTCGCGGCGATATCCATCGACGGGATCGCGGCAATCTCTTCACGGTAGAAGCTGGTCATCGACTCCATGTTGGCCGCTGCAGCCTGGCCTACACCTTTGATGATGACCGGTGGATTCGGCCCGTCTTTCGCCATATCGGCGCGGGTCACAACCACGGCGCTGCCACCGTCGGTTTCCATGCAGCAGTCGAGCATGCGAAACGGCGAAACGATCATGCGCGACTCATCGTACTCGGCGCGGTCGAAGGGACGCTCGTAGAAAAACGCGGCCGGGTTCTTCGCCGCGTACTGGCGCTGCGTGTAGGCGATTTCGAACATCGCATCTTGCACGTCTTTGGCCAGGTGCATGTAGCGCTGCGTATACATTGCCACCCAGCTGGCAGGCGTCATCAAACCGTAGGGCGTGTACCAGCCCCAGTGGATGGTATCGGAGGTGATGATGTCGCCCGAGACGCCGGAGCTGTAGCGAAAGCCCGAGCGCCCGTTGAGCGCGCGGTAGCACACCACCGCCTTGGCCATACCGGTGGCCACTGCCATGACCGCCTGGTGCAGCAGGCCGGTGGCAGCACCACCTCCGTGCGGCACACGCGAATAAAACGTCAGGTCACCAATGCCTACGGCACGGGCGATTTCAATTTCATCGGTGGCATCGAGCGTGAACGTGGTCATGCCATCGATATCCGATGGCTCAAGGCCCGCGTCGCGAATCGCGGCAAGCACCGCGTTACTGGCCAGCGCCAGCTCGGAGACACCCGAGTTCTTGGAAAATTCAGTGTTGGCAACGCCGGCGATGGCGGCTTCGCCAGAAACATTAATAGGCATGCGTAGTCTCCTGCTTACTCGGGCAGCGCGATACGCACTGAACCGGTCATGTGCATACCCCAGATATTGTTCTCACCAGTCACGTTGACGCTGATGCTTTTGTCATCGTCGTTCTTTTCGGCCACGTCGCCTGTGATGGTCATCACCATGCCCGGCACGTTCGGTGCACCCAGCTTGACTTTGAGTGCCTTGAGCGTGGCTTCAGGGCCAGACCAGTCGGTGACAAAGCGTGCCATCAGCGCCTGGCTGGTCAGGATATTCATAAACACATCGGGCAGGCCCATGCCCTGCGCAACGGCCTTGTCGTGGTGACAGGGCTCAAAATCACGGGTGGCCAGCGCGCCGCAGGAAATCAATGAAGCAGTAATCGGGATATCCAGTGCCGGCAGCTTGTCGCCCACAGAGATATCGGCGTAGTTCAGCGTATTCATCGTATCGCTCTCTTATAAAAACGGTTGGGCGGCTCAGGAGGCCAGTGGATAAAACTGGGGCAGCATGGTTTTTTCATCCACCTGCTCGACCCTGCCTTTGAGCTTCATGCCGATGTGCACGTCTTCGGATTCGCAGCCCACAATATTGGCGACGATGCGCGTGCCCTCGGCCAGGCTGATGACACCGACAATCAGCGGGTACTGGTAGCCAGGGAATTTGGGGTGGTGCATTTCAACAAAGCTGAACACCTCGCCGTCGAGGGTCGACTCGATATGATCCCATTCGGTGGACTGGCACTCGCCGCACATCGGTCGCGGCGGGTGGCGCAGCGTCTGGCAGTTGGTGCAGCGCTGGATCAGGACCTTGCCTTCGTCACAGGCATCCCACCACCAGCCATTGTCGTGGCCGCGCGGTGACGCGGTGCGGGTGGGCACCTCGAGTTTGTCATCCGCTGGCGCTGCGGCCGGCTGCTCGGGCGGAATAAACTTGAACACACGGAAGCGCTGCGTGCCGATCAACTCACCGTCCTGGTTGGTGAACTTCGCGTAGGTCTCGAAGAAGTAACCAATGCCGCGCGCTGTGGACTTCTGTTCGGTGATCGAGTCAATCACACTCTCTTCGTAGATCACATCGCCAGGCTTTGCCTCGGCGAAGTACTCCTGGTCGACGTTGGTGCCCAGCGAACCATGAAAGCCGTGGGCATCGAAGAACTTGACCATTTCAACCTGGCCGTCGCTGGGTCGCCCTTCACTGGCAACCTTATAGCCCTCCTGGGTCCAGGCGTACATCATTGCCGGCGGCGAGATGGTATGACCACGGCGACTGTTGGCCGCCCACTCGGGGTCGGTGTAGGCAGGGTTCTTTTCACCCATCACCTCACACCAGTGGCGAATCATCGCCTCGTTAACGTCATCATAGGCACGGCGCGGGCCGTCATAGATGGGATTGCCAACGAATTTATACAGTTTTTCTTCGAAAGCTTCGCGTTCTTCCGGCGTCATAGTCAAAACCCTGGTAACCAGTGAGTGCAATACAGGCGTGAGCGAGCGAAAGCCCGCGGGGTCGCGAAGAATAAACCAGCTGCCGGGCAAATACCAAGAGCATAAGCAGCGAGATTGGCTGCTACCGCGAGCGCAAAACCCAGCCGGGGATAGGTCATACAAAGGGAAAAAAGGTGCGGAGGCGAACAGTGCATTCCCGGGGCCCAAAGAGGCTCCGGGAGCACCATTGCGGGATGACGGTTATCGGTTAGCAGCAAAAATCAGTACAGCCGAATGCCACCCGCAATGTATCGCGGCCAGTGCTGGCACCGCTCCAGCGGCGCCCTCACCCCTTAATAAAGGCCACTTATGCAAAATCCGCGCATCCGCACAGTCAGGAGTATCAGATACGCAACCATCGACGCTGATGGTTTATTGGTCGTACGTCCGAATTATACCTAAGTCATTGAAAATGCGACTGGCATTTACTGCCAGCCATCGCGTCGACAGCTGCGCCTGACACGATTTGCCAGCCGGCGCGGCGAAGCGTGGGGGTGGTACGGGGCTAGTCGAAGATGACGGTCTTGTTGCCGTAGACGATGGCGCGATCTTCCAGGTGATACTGCAGGCCGTGCGCGAGCACCCTGGCCTCGACATCCTTGCCCAGTCGCACCATGTCATCACGATCGTGCTTGTGCCCGACGCGCACGACATCCTGCTCGAGTATCGGGCCTTCATCGAGCTGCTCGGTGACATAGTGGCTGGTCGCGCCAATCAGTTTCACGCCGCGCTCATAGGCTTTCTGGTAGGGGTTCGCGCCAATAAAGGATGGCAGGAAACTGTGGTGGATATTGATCATGCGATGCCGGTAACGCTCGCATAACTCCGTGGGGATAATTTGCATGAAGCGCGCGAGCACAACGGTGTCGGCGCTGTGCTGGTCGATCAACCCGGCAACCTGCGCGAAGGCGTCGGCCTTGTCTTCACCGGCCTTGGGAAAAGGCACATAGTGAAACGGTATGCCGTGCCACTCGACCATGCTGCGAAGATTTTCATGGTTCGAAATAACGCAGGGTACGTCGCAGTAGAGATCGCCACTGCGCCAGCGGTGCAGCAGGTCGGCCAGGCAGTGTGAGGCGTGGCTTGCCAGCATCACCACCTTGCGACGCTCGGTGGATTCGCGCAGGCGCCAGTCCATGCTGTACGCCTCGGCCAGTGACTCAAACGCCGAGCGAAACTCGGGCAGGCCGATGGCCAGTGAGTCAGCGGCAATTTCATTGCGCATGAAAAACTGGCCCGTGTCGCGGTCGCTGTGATAGCTGGCCTCGAGCAGCGAGCCACCGTAGCTGGCGATAAACTCGCTGACACGGGCGACAATCCCGACCTTGTCGGGGCAGGCAATCACGAGGCGATAACTGTGTTCCACGGCGGTATCCACTGACTGTGCACATGCCCGGCTATCGGGCCCGGGCACCGGTATTTATCGTAGTGTAGCCCGCAGGGGGCAGAGCGTCAGCTACTTTTCGGTACCCGAACCGTGAACGTCGGCCAGATGCGCCAGCTGCCAGCAGCGGTGCGCCGGCGGCGGTCGGGCGAAATCGGCATCGAGCGTTTGTTCGGTAATCTCCTGCAGGTCAAAGCGCCCCGCCAGGTCGGCATCGAGCTTGAAGCCGCGTTTATTGGTGGAGAAGTACAGCCTGCCGCCCGGCTTCAGGTGCGCCATTGCCAGCGCGATCAAGCTGGCGTGATCGCGCTGTATATCCAGCGTCGCGCTGGTTTTCTTTGAATTGGAAAAACTCGGCGGGTCGAGCAGGATACAGTCGAACTGCCGGCTATGACCCTCAAGCCATTCGCGACAGTCTGCCCTGGCCAGCCGGTGCTGGGTCTCGTCCATGCCATTGGCTGCAAAGTTTTCAGCCGCCCAGGCAAGGTAACTGTTAGACAGGTCAATGCTCAGCGACTCACTGGCACCGGCGGCAGCCGCGTAGACCGTTGCCGATGCGGTATAGCTGTACAGGTTCAGGAAGCTGACATAGTCACTGCGCTTGCTGGCATCGCGGATAAACGCCGCCAGGTGCCTGCGCACGCCCCGGTGATCGAGAAACAGGCCGGTATCGAGGTAACGCCCCAGGTTGATTTTAAGCCTGTGACCCTGCTCATCCAGCCACAGGTCGGGGCTGTCGGGCTCACGCTTCTGGTACTGCGACTTGCCGCGCTGCCGTTCGCGACGCTTCACGCTGAGCCGCTCGCGCGGCACCTCAAACACTGCCTGCGCTGCGGCAATCACATCGCCCAGGCGCTGCCTGGCGGCGTTCGCATCGATAGAGGCCGGCGGCTTGTACGACTGGATATGCAGGTGCATTTCGGCCCCGGGCAACTCGCGATCACCATGCGCCCTATAGCAGTCGATGGCCGCTGCGTATTCGGGCAGGTCGGCATCGTAGATGCGATAGCTGCAGCCCTCCCCCATCGACGACAGCCAGCGCTTGAGCTTGCGGCGGTTTTTTTGCAACCGGTTCGCCACCATGGTCGCGCCTTCAGAGAGCTCATCGAGCCTGGGTAGCGCCGACGCCTTGCGCTCGCGCGGCGCAGGCTGGCTGTCGGCATCGACCCGGTAGCGCAGCAGCTGGCAGGGAATCGCGCCATTGGCCAGGCGGTGCTGCCTGAAACTGCGCAGGCCGATCTCCCAGCCCAACTCCGCGTTGCCCGTGAACACAGCCGCCTGCCAACCCTGGGCGTCGCGCCGCAGCAGCTCACCCAGCTGGCGGTAGTCGGCACGCAGGGCATCGACTTCACCGAGTCGCTCGCCATAGGGCGGGTTGGTCAGCAACATACCCCCAGCGTTAGATGGCGGTAACTGCAACTGCGCCAGGGCACACTGCTCAACGCTAACCAGGTTCTGCAAACCGGCCGCTTCGATCGAGCGGCGCGCACTGGCCACGGCCTCTGGGTCACAGTCAAAGCCGTATACCCGTGGCGCCGTTGCATCGCAGGCGGCGAGATAGCGGCCGCGCACAGCGCTGCAGGCTGCGTTCCAGCTATCGCTATCGAAATTGGCCAGTCGTGTCAGCACCCATTCGTCGGTATCCCCGGCTTCCAATTGCAAACAGGCAGCCGGCACATCGATTGTCATCAATGCCGCCTCGATCAGCAGCGTGCCCGAACCACACATCGGGTCGACGAACACAGCACCATCACCGGCCGCGCGCGACCAGCCGGCAAGCACCAACAGTGCCGCCGCGAGATTTTCTTTTAACGGTGCCGGTGCAGCGCCGGAGCGGTAGCCACGCCGATGCAGTGAATAGCCCACCAGGTCGATACCGACCTGCGCGCGGCGCTTGAACAGCCGCGTATAGAGCCAGATGTCGGGCGCCTCGGTATCGACCTCGAGCCGCTGGTAACCAGCAGCGGTAAAGTGCTGGTTGATACCGTCCTTGACCAGCTGCGCGCCGTAACGGCGATCGCGGATTTCGGCATTGCTGCCGTGAAAGTCGACGGCAATACGCTGCTGACTGGAAAAATAGTCGCTCCAGGGCTGCGCCGCGATGGCATCGATCCAGCTATCCTTGTCCTCGATGTCCTGCCGCAGCAGCAACAGTACAACGCGGTTGGCCAGTCGCGAAGACAGGCAGATGCGATAGGCCGTCGCCAGGCTGCAATCGCAGTAGCAGGCAGCCACCGAGGCCTGCGCGGAGTCGGCGCCCAGCGCTTCGAGTTCATCGCGCAACAGGTTTTCTACCCCTTTGGGGCAGGTAATCAGGAGCGAGAGCATGGCCTAGCCCTGGCCGTGATCGCGAATGGCCTGCGCCGCAGCGCCGACCAGCGAAGGGCCCTGGTAAATGAGGCCAGAGTAGAGTTGGACCAGGTCGGCGCCGGCCTGGATTTTCTCGAGCGCCCGCTCAGCACTGTCGATGCCGCCCACGCCGACAATTGCGATCGCACCCTGCAGGTGCCCGGCGAGCGTCGCCACGACTTCGGTGGCGCGCTCCGCCAGCGGCGCGCCGCTAAGCCCGCCGGTCTCATCGGCATGCGCTGCGCCGCGCACGGCGTCGCGCTCGATCGTGGTATTGGTGGCAATGACCCCGTCGATACCCGCAGCCACCAGGCGATCGACAACCGAGAGCAGGTCATCGCGCGCCATATCGGGTGCGAGCTTGACCAGCAGCGGCACATCGGCGCCCGACTCGCGCAGCTGTTGGCGAGCCTGGCCCAGCGCTGCCAGCAGGCTGTCGAGCTGCTCGCCAAACTGCAGGTCGCGCAGCCCCGGCGTATTGGGCGATGACAGGTTAACGGTGACATAGTCAGCCAGGCCCGCCACCATCAACAGGCACTGCACGAAATCATCGGCAGCCTGCTCGGCGGGCGTGAGCTTGTTCTTGCCAATGTTGATGCCCAGCGGCACATCGATACCGCGCTGGCGGTGCCGGGATACGGCGGCGACCAGCGCCAGCAAGCCGTGATTGTTAAAGCCCATGCGGTTGATAATCGCATCGTGCTCTGCAAGCCTGAACATGCGAGGTTTGGGGTTACCGGGCTGCGCCAACGGCGTTACGGTGCCGACCTCGACGAAACCAAAGCCCAGCGCGGCAAGCCCGGGCACGGCCGCAGCGTCCTTATCAAGCCCGGCGGCAAGGCCCACCCGATTGGCAAAGCGGCAGCCGAACAGCTCGAAGGGGTCGTCCACCGGTGTCGGCAGCATCGCGCGCAGCAGCGGCAGCAGCGGCGGCTGGCCAGCGAGCTTGAGCGCTGTGAGCGTGACATCGTGCGCCAGCTCAGGGCTGAGCTGGAACAACAGTGGCCTGGCGAGAGAATACATGGTTCGGTGTCGGGCACTCAGCTTGCAATGGGGCGCGGCAAACGGCGGCTGGCAAGCTTATCACGCGGCGAAAAAAAAGGCTCCACCTGGGTGGTGGAGCCTGAGATGCTTATATAGAGCTATAAGCGAGGAGACACAAAAACTGCATCGAAAACAAACGCTGCTAGAGGTTACATCTGCCACCGGTGGCGCAGCAGGCCACCAGATGGTAAAACGCTTTAGGCTTTGCCGGGCGCCATGCGCTCGCGCAGCTCTTCGAAGCGGCTGTTCGCCGAATCGAACATCTCTTCAGCCTGCTCTTTCATCGACTCGATGCGCTGCTTGACCGACTCACTCATCTTGTCGGCGTCAAACTCGGGCAGCTCCATATCGTCGATACGTGCCTTGGCATCTTTTTGCACAACTTCGCCACGCTTGACCCACTCGTCAAAGCGGCCTTCGTTGGCATCAACGGCTTTCTCATACTGTGACTTGGCAAAGTCAAAGGCAGCGCCGTACATGCCGATGTAGGCCAGGCCTGCTTTCTTGCCGTTTTCACGCGCCTGCTCGGCACGCTCCTGGAATTTGTCGAACAGCTCTGCAACCGGGCTTTCGGCTTTTTTAGCTGCTTTCTTCGCCGTTGCTTTGGCTTTGGTCTTGCGTGCAACGGGCTTTTTCTTTGCCGCAGGCTTGCGCTTGGCGGGTGTTTTCTTGGCGGTGGTTTTCTTGGCTGCTGCCTGGCTCATCATCTGACCCTCAGTGTGTGATACCGATGACCGGGCTCGAACAAACACGATTCCCGGCACTTGATGCGAACTTTAGGCTTTATTTTTAGAATGATCCTACTAAACCCTGGAACGACCTGCTTTTTGTTAATAATCGAACAAAAAAGCACCTGCGGTGACCCCAATGGTCACTATAATGTGCCGCTTCATTTGCCTTTTGAGCTGCCAGACTATGAGTAAAGATCCGTCTAAGAACATCAAAGAAGAACTGGGCGTGAAGCGCATGACGCAAAAACACCCTGCGATCAAGAAACTCAAGGAAAAGCACCCGACTTCGATCCATGGCCATAAGTTCTGGAGCTCAAGCTACCTGCTGATGGATTACCTCAACGACAACCCACCGTCAAAAGACACCCGCATCCTCGAAATTGGCTGCGGCTGGGGCCTGACCGCGATCTACTGCACCAAAACCTTCGGCTGCCAGGTCACCGGCGTCGACGCCGATCCCGATGTCTTCCCTTACCTCGATGCCCACGCCGAACTGAACGAGGTCAAGATCGACAAGCTGTGCAAGAAGTTCCAGAAGCTCAACGTCGAGATACTGTCGCAGTACGACCTGATTATCGGCGGTGACATCTGTTTCTGGGATGAGCTGAACGACATCCTGTTCAAGCTGTTCAAGCGCGCGCGCAAAGCCGGCGTCAAAAAGGCGGTCATTGCCGACCCACAGCGCCAACCCTTTATCGACCTGTGCGCGCGCCTCGATGACCACTTTACCCATGAGGTCTGGGACTGGGAACTGCCCGAGCCCACACCCGCCGACGGCGACATCCTGGTCGTCGATTTCGAGGCCAGCTAGGCCCGTTAGCAGCTGAGCGCCGTGATCGAAATTCTTCGCAAGAGCAACGAACACGGCGATACCGAGCAGCTGACGATCGTGCTCGCGCCCGACCGGTCACTCGACTGGGAGGGTAACAAGCGGGTCATCTGGTCACTCGGTGGGGTCTGCATGGGCATTGCCGTCGGCTTCACACTGGTCGCCGGCACCTGGGTCATGCTGCCCTTTGCGGGCATCGAAGTCCTCGCGCTAACCAGCGCGCTTTATTACGTCTCCTGGAAACTCAGCTACCGGCAGGTGCTCAAGGTCGGGCGCGACAGCCTGCAGCTTGAAAAGGGGGTGTACCGTCCACGCAGCGGCTGGCGCTGGTCAACCGACGACATTCGCCTGCTCGCCGAACCGCCGAAACACGACTGGGAAGCACCGATACTGACCATTACAGGCGGCGCCGACGGCGATGTCACCATCGGCGAATTTCTCAACAGCGCCGATGCCGATACGCTGATGCAGGCACTGGCCGGCTGGGTGCAGGTCGAACGCCGCGGCCTCTAGCCCCACACCCTTTTCACCGAAAAATTGCGATAATGGCGGGCAACAGGCCCACGATTTCACTATGAGCAAAGCATCTCCCAAAGTCGGTTTTATCAGCCTCGGCTGCCCCAAGGCACTGGTCGACTCCGAGCGCATCCTGACCCAACTCAAGGTCGATGGCTACGAGGTCGTGCCCAGCTATGACGAGGCCGAACTGGTCATCGTCAACACCTGTGGCTTTATCGATAGCGCCAAGCAGGAATCCCTCGAGACCATTGGCGAGGCCCTCAGCGAAAACGGCCGCGTGATCGTGACCGGCTGCATGGGTGCCGATGCCAGCGCCATTACCGACGTTCACCCCAAGGTGCTCAGTGTCACCGGCCCGCAGGCCTACGAGGAGGTTGTCGGGGCCGTGCAGCATCACCTGCCCCACCAGCGCGATCACGACCCGTTCACTGACCTGGTGCCCCCGCAGGGCATCAAGCTGACGCCGCGGCACTACGCCTACCTGAAAATTTCAGAAGGCTGCAACCACCGCTGCTCGTTTTGCATTATTCCCTCGATGCGCGGCGACCTGGTCAGCCGACCCATTGGCGATGTGCTCGACGAGGCCAAACGCCTGGTGGATGCCGGCGTTAAAGAACTGCTGGTCATATCGCAGGACACCAGCGCCTACGGCGTCGATGTCAAATACCGCACCGGTTTCTGGCAGGGCCGCCCGGTCTCGACGCGCATGCAGGCACTGTGCGAGTGCCTGGCCGAACTCGGGGTCTGGGTGCGCCTGCACTACGTCTACCCCTACCCGCATGTCGACAAACTGATTCCGCTGATGGCAGACCAGCAGATCCTGCCCTACCTCGATATCCCCTTCCAGCACGCCAGCCTCGATATTCTTAAAGCCATGCGCCGGCCCGCCGCAACCGAAAAGTCGCTCGAGCGTATTGTGCGCTGGCGTGAACAGTGCCCGGACCTGACGATTCGCAGTACCTTTATCGTGGGCTTTCCCGGTGAGACCGACGAGGACTTCGAGCAGCTGCTCGACTTTCTCGAAGTCGCGCAGCTCGATCGCGTTGGCTGTTTCCAGTATTCACCGGTGGACGGCGCTGCCGCCAACGCATTGCCCAACCCGGTGCCCGCCGATGTCGCGCAGGCCCGCTGGGAGCGCTTTATGGCAACGCAGCAGGCTATCAGCGCCAGCCGGCTGCAGCAAAAAATTGGCAGTACCCAGCGCATCATTGTCGATGCCATTGACGACCAGCACATCATCGGCCGCTCGATGGCGGATGCCCCCGAGATCGATGGGCTGGTGTACGTTGCACCGCGCGATGGCGTGGCGGTCGGCGACTGGCTCGATGTCACGATTGATGATGCCGATGACTACGACCTCTATGGCCAAGCGTGAACCTGATCCTGCTCGACCGCGCGCAGTGCGATAACGCGGGCATCGTCGCACTGGACGCGCGCCAGTCCAGCCACCTGATTACCGTACTGGGCGCCACAATCGGCACAGAAGTGAACGTGGGCCTGGTCGATGGGCCGGTAGGTCGCGCCCGGGTCACGCACTGCGACCGCACGACGAACACCGCAACACTGCAGCTGCTGGACACATCGATGAGCGATAGCAGTCCTGCCAAACTGCCCTTGCGCATGATCATTGCCCTGCCCCGCCCCAAAGTCGCGCGCCGCCTGGTGCAAAGCTGCGCCGAACTGGGCGTGCGCGAGTTGCACTTTATCAACAGCTATCGCGTTGAAAAAAGCTATTGGCAAAGCCCGCTGCTGGAGCACGATGCCATTGAGCAGGCCATGCGGCTGGGGCTGGAACAAAGTCGCGACAGCAAGCGCATGACGCTCGCCCTGCACCAGCGCTTCAAGCCCTTCATCGAAGATGATTTCGCGGCGCTGGTTGGCAGCGATCGCTGTGTGCTCGCGCACCCCAAAGCAGTAGGCCAGCCGGGCGCAGCGTTTGATGAGACCGACGGCGGCGATGCGCTAACCGTGGTCGTTGGCCCCGAGGGCGGGTTTATCGATTATGAAGTGCAACGGCTGCTCGATGCCGGCTGCGCGCACTGGCGCCTTGGACCGCGCATTTACCGGGTCGAAACCGTTGTGCCGTTGATTGTCGGGCGACTGGGTATCACCCGCGACGGCTGATCAATCGCTGTCGATCAATAAAAGGCAACGCCGGTGCCGCCAAGGCCACAGTAACCGCCCGGGTTTTTGGCCAGGTACTGCTGGTGGTAGTCCTCGGCAAAATAAAATGCCGGCGCCGGGATAATCTCCGTCGTAATCTGCCCGCGCCCCGCAGCGTTGAGCTGTTGCTGGTAGTGATCGCGGCTCGCCTCCGCCTCGCGCTGCTGCGCATCACCATAGGTGTAAATACCCGAGCGATACTGCGTGCCACGATCGTTGCCCTGCCGCATACCCTGGGTCGGGTCATGGCTTTGCCAGAACACGGCCAGCAAGGCGCGATAACTGATTTGCGCAGGGTCATAGACCACGGCGACCACTTCATTGTGCCCGGTCAGCCCACTGCAGACCTCTTCGTAACTTGCATTGGGCGTGTACCCGGCCGCGTACCCCACCGCGGTGTGCAACACGCCGTCGGCCTGCCAGAACTTGCGCTCCGCGCCCCAGAAACAGCCCAGGCCAAACATGGCCTGCTCGGCGTTGTCGGGAACGAGTAGTGACGCATCATCTGCCTGCAGCGCCCGCCCGTTAACAAAGTGCGCGCCCACGCGCAGCGCGTCACTGCGGCCTGGCAAAGCCCGGGACGGATCAATCATGGTTTGCTTGTCTAACATAGTACGTCGCCAGAGTTGAGAAAAAATGGCCCTTAACACGCTAGCCGGCCTGTAACTGCCAGCCCGGCGCCAGCGCCTGGCCGGTAAGACCGGGTTCACAGCATACCCGCAGCGGGCGCGAACTGCGATAGGCCAGCGCCAGCCGGTATTCAGGCTCGGGTGTGTTACTGTGGAACTGCCACTGCGCAGGGTCATCGTCAATGTGCGCAGACAGGTGCAGCTGGATTTGCTCGCTGCCGGCCAGCGTAAAGGCAAAATTTTGCAGGCCCAGCGCAATGCCCTCACCGCGCGCTTTCATGTACGCCTCTTTTAGCGTCCAGTAATCAAAAAAACGTTCGCGCTGCTCGTGCTCGGCAAACGCCTGCAGCTCATCGAGCTCGACCCCGTAGAAATGCCGGTCTGCAATCGCCATCACGTCGTTGCTGCGGCGGGTGTGTTCGATATCAACGCCAACCGGCACCCTTGCCACCGCCAGGATCACCCGCTGGCCCGCGTGAGAGAGATTGAAATGCAGGCCCGAGCGGGCAAACTCGCCGGCCAGTGCAGGCTTGCCATGCTCGCCGCGCTCAAACTCAAGCTCGGCGGGGCGACACCCCAGCTGTGCCGCGAGCACGTTGCGCTGCAGACCCCGGGCGCAGAGATCGCGCTGCCGGTCAGCATCAAAGCGAAAGCGCTGATTGCGGCTACGCTCCTGCGCCGAGAGCCCGGCGGCAAAATGCTCCGCCTGCCCGGCATCGAGGGCGTCGGCGTTTGCCACTACGAGCAAGACTGTATCGGCCGCTACGCTCATCCACCGACGAAGTATCGCACCAGCGAGCCGATCATGAGCAGGAACAAAGCGATGTACAGCCAGCCACTGAGTTTCGACTGCTGCGCTTCGTCCATCGGTTTTGCGGTGCGCTCAAGCACGACGACCAGCAGCGCGACGCCGGCAAAGGTGAGGACGAGAATCAGTAAGAGATTGTCCATGGCTGCGCTAGACCACCAGCACCAGAATGGCGACCGCCACCAGCATGACCACGGTTGCCCGACCGGCCAGCGACATGATGGCGTCAACCTCGGCGATCTGTGCACCGCGGGCATGGCCGTCGCCGGCGTCGGCAACACCACTATCGATTGCCGCACCCTGCACTGAGGCGATGACGTCGATGGCACTGTACTGGCCACCCAGCATTGCCTGAAGCCGCTCGAAAACACGACCGAAGTCGGCGATCAGCGCGTAGGCAAAACCCCAAAGGCGCACCGGTACCCAGTCGAGCCAGCCAATCAGGGCGATGGCCGAGCGCTGCTGTTCATCACCACTCACGCCGCCACGCCCCTGGGGGCTATAGGCCAGCAAATGGCAGCAGCGATAGAACACCGCGGCCGGCGCGCCCAGCAGCACAAACCAGAACAGCGCTGCAAACCAGCGCTGGTAGCCAAGGTATGCGGCAGCGCGCAGCACGGCATCGTGGGCATCGCCAGTATCCAGTGCTTCATCGCCCGCTGCACTACCGAGCTGTTGGCGATAGGTCTGCGCGGCATCGCAGACACCGGCGTCGTCGCTGTACGAGAGTGCATCGCGGTACAGCAACAGGTCGCCCCGGTAATGCCCGCGCCCACAGCTATACAGCAGCGCAACAATCGAAATAATGACGCCCACCAGGCCAAACAGCCAGCCACCGAACAGGTGCAACACCCCGGCCAGCAGCAGCACTGGCCCAAGCAGGATCAGGATGCGGGTGAATAACTCGCCCAGCGACTCGCCGACGGTGGTTTCCACCCAGTCGCACCAGTTCCAGAAGTAACTGTCGCGCTGTACGGCGACCGCTGTGCCCCAGGCCTGCAGGACCGCCCAGCTGACGAGGGTGACAAAGATGATCATATCGAGGCTCCAATCGCGATGCGGCTAGTTCACCGGAAGCCGGCGGGCCTGTCAAGCAGGCGCCTCGCCGCCCTGCTCGGCAGCCAGCAGCTGCCGGAAAAGCGGCCAGTCGAACCCCGGGCCAGGGTCGGTTTTACGCCCGGGCGCAATGTGCTCATGGCCGGTGATCCGCTCGGCGCTCAGCCCCGGGTAATGGGAGATGAGCCCGGCGCAGACCGATGCCAGCGAACGGTACTGCGCCGGGGTGAAGCTGTCATTATCGAGCCCTTCAAGTTCAATACCCACGCTAAAGTCATTGCAGGCCGCACGCCCCTCGTAACAGGACTGCCCGGCATGCCAGGCGCGCTCATCAAACCGCACAAACTGCTGGATACCGCCGTCGCGCCGGATCAGCAGGTGTGCCGAGACCGTCAGTGTGGCGATGGATTCAAAATACGGGTGCTCGCTGGCAGGCAACCGATTGCAAAAGAAACGCTCGATCGCATCGCCACCGTATTCACCCGGCGGCAATGAAATGCAGTGGATAACAATAAGGTTGAGGTCGGACGGGTCTGGCCGCGCATCGCAATTGGGCGATGCAATTTGCTCGGCCTGCAGCCAGCGGCCATCGACGATCGGATTACTCACGCACCTGCCCTGCGATGTGGAAGAATCGCCGATAATAACCCGAGTGAGGGTACAGAAAAAGCGAGCGTTGCGAGGGCCAGGCGGCCCTCGTGCATTCAGGCCTGGGCGGCCTCGCGGTTCTGGCGCAGGTTGTCGATAATTGACGACAGGGCCTTGTCAAACAGCTGTGCATCCTCGAGCAGCAGCAGCGACTCATCTTCGATGCGCAGCGCGATCTCCTCGACGCTGTACTCGCCGGCTTTGGCGCCGGTGCGACTGGCGAAGATACGCTTGCCGCTATTGCGCAGGATGGCAACCAGCCGGCAACGCGTTTTGCGATCGCCCTCGATCAACTCCACCCACTGCCCGACAGGCAGCATTTTTGCCCGGGCCAGGTAAGGGCTGTCTTCGGCAACCACCGGGGCGGCTTCGGCTGGCTCTGGCGCGGCCTCTTCAACATCGGCGAGCGTCGGGATATCCACCGTCTGTGGCGCGCCGCGCTGCATGACGTCGATGTGCAAATGCTCGAGCCGCGCAAAGAAATCGCCCGCGGCGTAGGCATCATAATTGATCAGGCCAAGCCCCTCGCGCAGCACTTTGAGCATACCGGGTATGCGCTGCATGATGCTGGCGCGATCTTCGGCGCAGCGCTCTGCGCTAACCGTCCACAGCAGGTCATCAAACGCCTGCAGCGATTGCTGCCAGTTATTGCTCTCTTCACCTTCCTTGACCAGCGTCAGGAACAATACGTTCTGCCAGGCATCTTCTATCATCTGGCGCACGAAGTCGGGGTAACGCGCATCGATGTTGCGCTCGGCAACCAGTTCACCGATGTAGGTGCGGGCGCTCTCGGACTGGTCTTTACCGGCCTCGGCATCGACGATGCGCTTCTCGCGCAGGCTAACGCGTTTGCGCTCGTTCTCGACAAAGGAGATAAAGTCGGCGAGCACCTCGTTGAACACGGCAGTGTCATCGACATACTCATCGTTAATGCGATCGACCGCCTCGCAGACCGACTGGTACAGCGGGTCGCTCTCGTAATCGCCCTCAGCCGTCCAGCCCAGTGCCGCGGCGGTCATTTCGTTCAGCAGTCGCCGGGCCGGGTGGCTGTCCTGGCCAAAGAAACTGGCATCGCAGATCGCCACCTTGATCACAGGGATCTGCAGCCGACTGATCACCGCCTTCATCGGCTCGGCGAGCGAACGGTCATCAAGTACAAACTGGAACAGCATCGTGACGAAGTTAATCACGTCGCGATCGCCCTGCCCGATGGAATGATCGTGGCCTTCGGCGAGGTTACTGAGCGACTGCTGCAAAGACAGCGTGAACTGCCCCGGCATCAGTATCGTTGGCTGCTCAAGGCCGCTGTTATCGACCATGAACGGGTTGTAGCCCGGCAGTCGGTGCGGGTCCTGCTGGAAACTCGTCAACAGCTGCAGCAACACATCCTGGCCAATGGCCGGGCTGGTGCTCACTGGCAGGCGCTGGATGGCGCCGGCCAATGGCTGCATGGCCGGCAGGCTGGCGGCAAGCTCGGTGGCACTCAGGCGGTTCAGCAGTCGGTAAATCTCTTCGCCCAGCGAGCTGCCCTCGCCCTGCTGCGCAGGCATGCCCGGGGTCGCAGCGGCGGCCGCGGCTGCAGGCTGCTGTGCCGGGGTGCGGTTGCGGCGTTGCTTGCGCTCGTAGTCGGGCAGGATCTTGTGCGCGATCAACTGCTCGTTGGCCAGTCCATACAGGCGATCGAGCTGGTCGATCACCAGCTTGTCGAACAGCTTGAACACGACCAGGCGCGCCTTGATATCGATCGATAACAGCAGGCAGGCATCGCAGAAGATATCGCAGAGTTTTTTCGGGCCCAGCGGGTTGTTCTCGCGATTGATCGCCACCTCGGCAGCGTGGCTGATACGCGCCTCGAGCGCGTCGAGCTGTGAGGCAAACTGGCGCTCGGCCTTGCCCACCATGGCTTCGACCGCGACCATCTCTTCGACGGTGTCATCGGCCATCAGGCTCAGGCCATCGTCATCGGCCTCAGGCTCAGCAGGCTCATCGAGCGCCTCGCTCTGGGCGCGGAACATTTCGACGTAGCCGTGGCAGTAGGCTTCGCCAAACTGCTTTTCGATGTCCATGCGCTTCAGCCGTATCTCGCGCATCGATTCAAAGAAGATGTTCTGCTCGCTGTTACTCAGGGCTTTTTCGGCCATCTCGAACAGCGCGTCATCAATTTTGTTGAACAGGTTGTGCGTGTACTTGAGCAGTTCGCGCTGGGTTTTTTCCTGCAGCTGGATCAGCGGCGCACTCATGCGGCGATTAAAACGCGACAACGAGGTCCTACCAGGCCGGACCGTCGTCGCCTCGTCTTGCACCGAGGGGGTGGAAGTCTTTAGCGGTACGATGTTGGAGTCTTTACTCACGCTGATGCTGCCCTACTGCTGGGCCCCGCCAAGGGCCTCTGGATCGATCTACTGCGGCTTGATTTCAGTATAATCAGCGACCTATCTCGAGTAGATCGGCAAAGCGGGCACAGGTGAAATAGATCACATTTTAACCAGCCCTATGCCGAGGACAGTGACCCAGTCGACATTGCACCGGCGCCTCACCAGCGCCTGAACCCGGACCAAGACCTTGCCAGCACCCCAACGACCTGACGACGAGCACCCCGCGAACAACGCGCTGGAGCGCGAGGCGCAGTCCGAACAACGCCGGACGGGCCTGGGCATGACCGTGATCGCCTGGCTGATTCTGCTGGGGCTGTTCATCGCCTTTTTCAACGAGCAGGAAACCGAGCGCATCAACCCCAACCGTGACCCTGCGACCTACAGCGAAGGCGAGCGCAATGTGCTGGTGCTGGAGGCCAATCGCCATGATCACTACGTGGTAACCGGCCGGGTTAACGGCAAGCGCACGACGCTGCTGCTGGATACCGGCGCCACGTTGGTTTCGGTGCTGGCAGACCTCGGCGACAAGCTTGGCCTGGAACGCGGGCCTGCGGGCACCGCCTACACCGCCAATGGGCCCGTCACCGTTTACCGCACGACCATCGACCAGCTCGAGCTGGGCAGCATTGTGCTCTATGACGTCGATGCCGACCTCAACCCCGGCATGAATGGTATGAACGAGATCCTGCTCGGCATGAGTGCGCTATCGCAGCTGGAGTTTACCCAGCGCGATGGGCAGCTGATTTTGAAGCAGTGATGCGCTAGCCCTGATAGGCAATTGCCAGCACCCTGCCCGGCTTTATAATCGTGCGCTCTCTCATTACCCGCTGATGCCCATGACTGCTCCCGCAAGCCAGAACGATATAGAACGCGCCGTTGCCACCGCGCTGGCCGAAGATCTGGGTGACGGTGACATCACCGCCCAACTGGTGCCAGAAGATCTCAGCTACAGTGCGACGGTGATCACCCGCGAGCCAATGGTGCTCTGCGGGCAGGCCTGGGTTGACGAGAGCTTTCGCCAGGTTGATACAGCGATTGATGTGAACTGGCAGGCTGCCGATGGCGAGCGCGTTGCGGCTAATGCCCTGCTGTTTACCGCGACCGGCCCCGCTCGCAGCCTGCTAACGGCCGAGCGCACCGCGCTGAATTTTTTGCAGCTGCTCTCGGGCACGGCAACCCGCTGCCGCCAGTACGCCGATATCGTTGCCAGCACCGACGTGAAACTGCTCGATACTCGCAAAACGATTCCGGGCCTGCGCACCGCGCAAAAGTACGCCGTGCTCTGCGGTGGCTGCCACAACCATCGCATCGGGCTGTTCGATGCCTACCTGATCAAGGAAAACCACATCGCCGCCTGCGGCTCGATTGCAAAGGCCATCAGCACGGCGCGGGCGCAGCAACCCGGTAAACCCGTCGAAGTTGAGGTGGAATCGCTGGCCGAGCTCGACCAGGCACTGGAGGCAGGCGCCGATATCGTGATGCTCGATAATTTTAAAAACGCCGACTTACGCACAGCGGTTGAGCGCAACGCGGGGCGCGCCAAACTCGAAGCCTCGGGCAACGTCAGCGAAGCGACTCTGCTGGCAATGGCGCAAACCGGGGTGGATTTTATTTCGATTGGCGCATTGACCAAACACCTACGCGCGATCGATCTCTCGATGCGCCTGAAATAAACGGTACTCAAGCACGGGCCAGTTGGGTAAACTGGCGGTATCGTCTGGTTACAAAGGAATGCGTGCGAATGAATCTTGCACAGGGCCACGTCGCTGGCACAGACCATCCCTATCTGATTCCGCTGATCGTCCTGATCGGCATCGGCTTTATGATCTGGCAGTTGCGCGATGAGGATACCTCGCCCGCCGCGATTATCTGGATGCAGATCTGCTTTGGCATCATTGGCCTACTGGGCGCCAAGGCCTTTTCACTGTACGTGCGCGACTGGCAGCTGCTTGAACCCGCAAGCCTCGAGCTGAGCACTGGCTGGCGCTACCCCGGCGCACTCATCGCCATTATCGTGTTGCTACCGCTGCTCAGGCGGCTGATTTTGCCCCGTGTTGCAACACTCCGCTATTTCGATGCACTGGCACTGGTCTTTGGACTTGAAGTCGCGCTGTGGCGCATTAGCTGTTATTTCAATGGCTGCTGCGTCGGCGGCCATTGCGATGCGAGCTACTGCTTGAGTTACCCTGGGGGCACAGCCGTGTTCCAGCAGCAGCTGGGCCAGGGCTTGATACCCGCCGATGCTGTTGTTAGCCTGCCTGTACTCCCCCTGCACTTTTTAATGATGCTCGCCTCGCTGAGCGTGGTGCTGTTTCTGGCCTGGTACAGCCGTTACAGACAGTACAACGGCCAGTTACTTCTGCTTTACCTCTTTATGCATGAGGGGTTAAAGGCAGTTCTGGAATCCCAGCGCGAGCCGTTTATAGCTCACCTGCTAACCACTTCGGCCATTGTGAGTGTCGGAGCAATGGCCGTGCTTATGGCATTCGAGATAATGCGACACGGCAGCTCAGCGCCGAAAGAAAACGGCTGAGGCAGGACTGGCGGCGGCGGACTAACCAAACCTCTAGCATATGTTTTCTAGGCAGCGCTACTTTTGGGCCCGAACCCAACTAATCGAGTTCAAGTCCAACAAGATCGGCAAGCGCGAGTGCCGTAATTCCTTGAGTATTTTTTATGTCAGTTCTTCCACCCACTTCCATTATCGCCATCGCTGCGGACCTATGTCTTAGCCTTATAGCCTCGTGAAGAGGAGTGTCTCCATTTCGATCCTGCGCATCCACATCGGCACCTTGACTGACTAGCAAGCGAATTGCATGTTCATCACCTAATGTCGCCATCCAATGTAACGGGGTCTCATCATTCTTCCCTCGCGAATGGATCTGTATATCTTTCAAGCCTTCAAACGCTGGAGACTGCGCGGCATCCTCCAAGACTTCAGCCAAGCTAAGCATTTTCAATCATTGATGGAAATGGTCACCCACACATCAAGGCATAAATGGAGGGTTGGACCCGTAGCGACACCACATCTGACCATGATGTTGGTGAGAGCATCCAGGGGGTATCTTGTTTTGTGCCTCATGTCGGGCTTGAGCCATAGCTGTGCCTAATGTACTGCCCCAGCCTCTACCCGTAGCAAACAAAGGGCAACCCTTTTTGCATTCATCTGGCGAAAAATATACCACATACCTGCAGGAGTAACTACCTGGGTCAGCAGGAGGGTTTTTGTTCCACTTTTCGACCCCTTTCTTCTTGGCTGCAGAAACTTGCTGAGACAAATACGAGCTAACAGCATCAAAACCTTCTGTAATTGCGTCAGCAATTTTTTCGCCACAGTTTGTGGAAGCGCACGCAACTCCTGCGGCAACCGCCGCTGCTCCAGCCAGAATAACTACGTCATCGACCACGGCAACCGTTCCCGTGGGGTCGATATAATTTACTGCGTTCCCATTCGAGTACCCGTATGTACTAATCCCGCCTCGCAGCCCAATAGGGTCAGACTGTACGAATCTTCCCGTACTGGGGTCATAATCCCTAAAATAATTGTAAAAGTAACCGCTTTCAGAATCCAAAATCTGACCGGGAAAACCAAAGATTTCGGTAGGGGAAATACCGGTCGAAACTATCTTTACCATGCCGAAGGGCAGATACTCAAGCTCCAGCAATTTAGAACCCACGCCATCTGTAATCGCCACTGGCCGTCGAAGATGGTCGTTATGCAGGTACTGAATCGTACCGCTGGCGTCAACCTGCGCAACTCGCCTATCGTCAGCAAATAGATAGTAAGCCCGCAGAGTCGTAGCGGCTTCAAGCTCGCTGCTGCCAATAATTCTCCCCGCCTCGTCATAGTGGTAATACTTCAACCCAGAGGTGGTCGCCTTCATCGCCCTCTGCCCCAGCGCGTTATATAAATGGACGGATGTTGTGGCGCCGTTCTTCTTGAGACCGCCAAATCGGTTCGCGCCGTTATAATCCAGATTAAGTGTTGTACCGTCTGTACGCACATCCTGAATAGTATTCCCTGACGCATCATAGCCAAAGCCCCTCGTACCTACTGGTAAGCTATTCTCTATGAAATCGATATCATCAAGACGATTACTGGTGGCTTCGTAGTTGTATACTTCGGTCGTTGTCACGCCGTTTTCGACATGTACTTTTGAAGTGCGGTTACCGACACCATCATAGTCGTAGTCTATATTCCCGTAATCTCCATCTGCAGCTTCCAGACGGTCAAGCTTGTCATAATCAAAATCCTGGTTTTTGCTGGCGTCGCCGTGGTTATTCAGCAGGTCGATGTTGTTGTTCAGGTCATAGGTGTAGTTCAAATCGAGCTCGTAACCGCCGGGGTTTACATCATCGATATCGACTATGCGGTAGTCGTTGTCATAACTGATGGAGCGCGCAATACCGTTACCAAAGGTGTAACCGGATACCGGGCCAAACGGCTTATAGCTAACCGTATGTATAACATCCGTACGGGCTGCAACGTCGCTGACCGCCCACTTCACATCAATGATCCGACCATCAGTATCGCGCGTGTACTCCACCACGCGATGGCCTGGCAAAACGATCTTCGTTATCCGGTCAGCAAGGTCGTACTCGTAGGACGTGGAAAACACTTGACCCATGACCGTCGACGTTTTTTCGATCACGTTACCCCGGTGATCATATTTGTATTCTGTGGTGCCACTCTGGTCGACGATCTTGGTTAAGCGGCCGACGCCGTAGTTGCCACCAGTGGTTTCGTCATAGGTATACTTAATGTTCTCCTGGGGCTTTCCGACAGTGACCACCTCAGTCAGCCGGTTTAGCGCATCGTACCGGTAATAGGTTACCTGGGCCCGCGCATCAGTCTGGCTAACGCGATTGCCTGCGTCATCATAGGTGTAGGTTGTGAGCCCTGTATCGGGGCTAAGCACCTGAGTCAAATCACCAAACGCATCGTAATCGTAATCGGTCACCAGGCCGCGCTGGTCGGTAACCGTATCGATCCGATCCTGGTCATCGTATGTATAGGAAACTTTAAAGTTGTTGGTTAAATCCAGCGGCGTATCGTCTGGGTCGTACTGGGTCGCAACACGATTGATTGCATCAAAAGCCTGTACGGCTTCATTACCCTTACCATCGGTCGTCTTTTCCAGATTGTCATTGGCATCATAATCGTAGCGCTCGGTCTGGTTGGCGGCACCTACCGATTTGCGCAGGCGACTTAGCGCGTCGAACAACCGCGTTTGCGTTTTCTGGATGTCACAGGCCACACCGGTATCGCCGCCTGTTCCCGCCGCACAAATCACTTCAACCGTGCGATTGCCTGCGTTGTCGAGGGTATACTCGATGCGCTCACCGAGCGTGTTTTCTATGGCCTCCAGACGGCGAGCGTCGTCATACTCGTACTTCAGAAAGGAACCATCGGGCAAAGTGACTTGAGTCAGCTGGCCCACCGCGTCATAGCCGAATGTCGTGGTCGCATCAAGCGTCGGGTTGCCGCCAGGGTCAACAACGGTGCGGCTCGTTAGCCATCCTCGTGGGTGGTAGGTTAGCTGCGTTACCACGTTGTTGGCGTCCGTGATGGTCTGAGGCTGGCCACGTGAATTGTGGTTGCTCATTACCGTGGTTTGACTGAGCGCATTTTCGACGCTGAGCATATTGCCATTGACGTCGTAGGTAGTGACCGTTTCATCTTCGCCATTCGCAGGCAAATCAGTGCGCGGCCCATCCATTGTTTCGGTGGCTAGCTGGGTCTTGCCCGCATCATGGTAGGTATAGGAGTACGTTGTCTCGCTGATGCCGCTTCGCAGTGAGGGTGCAGTTTCATCTTGCGCGGCTGCGATTCGCACCGTCCAGACGCTACTCTCGCCACCACAACCGTTGGTAGCATCGCAGGCCTTTACACGGTACGCATAAGAGCCAGCCGCCGTTTGAGTAAATGATGCCGAACGATTTGATGTTGTCGCAACATTGGCCCATGCACCACCATTGGCACTTTCTTCGAGCTCGTAGCTCGTAGCACCGGCACTTGCTTGCCAGGTCAGCACCTGGGTGGTTGATGACGGGTCATAATCAACGGCAGGCAGATCTAACCCGTTGGCCAGGCGCAAGTACCCCGGCGCAGTGGGAGCGCTACCGCCGCCACAAGCGCCGATAAATACCAGCCCACCCAGAAAGGCAACGAGCGCAGCGACCGCCAGACTCGTGGAGCCGGCCCGGCTAGAAAATAGTGCGACTTTGATATGCGTTAATGCGTTCATAGATACTCCATACCCTTTCATCGAACGCGCGAAAAACCATGCGCTACGCCAGGATCAACAATTCATTACACAGTTCAGGGGCAAGCAGCCGGGGGCGAGTACACGGGAGCGCTGAGCGGATCATACTCCTTCCTCGTCTCCATCCTCCCCGTATCGCAGTCGTAGGTCATATCAATGACGCGATCAGGCTCTACAACGCGCGTGGCCAATCGTAAGCTCGGGTGCCATTCGGTCGTAATAGTGCGCTCATCAGCGCTCCCCTTTCCTTCGATGCGCTGGATTTCCAGGCCGCGGGCATCATGGTCGTAATCAGTGACATTACCCTCCCAATCTGTGACTTCATCTATGAAGCCATTCGCATCGTAGGTCGTATACTCGTTTGCGGCTGGGCAAGTAATTGATGCATCAGTTGGATGGGTTGACGCATCTCTCTCGATATGCGTAAGCCTACGGACACCATGGGACGTCGTATAGTGATAGGTCTCTACTTTGCCCAATGCATTAGTAACCTGAACGCTACCGGTTTGCGCATATCGATCCACATCGGAGTAATCAAAAGTTACTCGATCGATATCGCCACCCACTTGGCCTCGGTAGGATTCGGTCACACTGTACCCGTCGTAGTTCCAATTAGAGAAATTGACACCACGCTCGTCTGTTATCCCCCGAAGCAACCAGTAGTTGCTGTATTGGCCAACTGAGTTGTACTGGTAAATGCGTTTAGGGTTGTCAGTTGCCACGGCATTCGCGTCTGGATAGGTGACTTCATCAAGCATTCCATGGGAGTCATAGCTGTATTCGTAGAGATTGCCGTCTGGGTCTTTTATCGATGTAATTCTGCTTACACCGGAACCCGTCGACTCACTAACCACTTCTAAGTACCTACCAAAATTATCCGTTATGCGATCCAGCGTATCTGAGTCATCGTCCCCACCCGCACCTGAAGCGCGATCATATTCGAGCGTTTCGGCTACTCCTGAACGCAACTCCAGGCTGACTAATCGCCCACTTGCGTCGAAAGAGAAACTAGAATCTTCATTATCACTGTACTTCCAGCCCGCAATATTATTCTGGGCATCGAGCTGCACTACCAAGGAACCTTTATGATCAGGAGGCGCTACCCATTCGTTGTTGACGCGCTGAAAACGCACTCTACGACCGTCCCAACGCTGAACATCGGCCACGACAACGTCCAGCCCGTGTTCTATGGTGCTTTGGCACCTGCCAACTTTATAGTACAGCGCGTTATAACCCCACCAGAAACCATTTCCGCACCGGGGGATCGTGAGTGGCGTAGATGATCCGGGATTATAGTTCGAGAAAACCTTCGTTTGATATCGCTCCAACTGCCAAAATCCAGCCCCCAGATGGCCGTCGGCAAGTACAGACTGGCTGCGGTAGTGTCTGATAATTGGCAAAGTTCCAGACTCCGTGCCTGGGTAATCAACCTCAGTCTGGACTTTCTCTCCAGTTAGAATGGCAACAGGATTACCGGCGGCGGGGCATTGCAGTGGAGGAACAGGAGGGTCTCTTCGGATAGTAGGTAGAAAACAAGTTCCCTCGAGATTATTCCGGGCATACCCATCGGGACACAAATATGCGCCGCTTACGCCACCTGACCGGAACACAATGGTACCGCCTTGTCCATCAGGCATTGAGCAATAGAGTTCATAGTCAGGGGGATCACCAGTATTCGGATTATCAATTCTGTCGAACCCATTCCCTTGAGCAGCACATTTGGCTGCTCCCGCTTCAGATGGGCTGCTGTGCTTACCCTCTGGCCCATGGTACATGGGGTACTGGGCGAAATCCGCGTTAACGGGCGCGATAGACACCGCCAAAGCAAAAAGGTAAATAAATCTTGAAGGCCTTATTTTTTTTATTTGAAGCTGATACGACCGGACAACTTCGTAAGCGCTAAAGAGCGTAAGGTATTTCTGCAGCACAAATGCCCCCCTATCCATATCTCTTCCCTGCTCCTGACCAGAAGCGGACAATATACGGCAGGAGGCCTGACAGCCTATGCAATCGAGCGGCGCTACTCAAATCGCGTCACCGTTGAAGATGAGGTTAGCTTGGCGCTGAGCTGCGAGTTGGACTGCTCCCTGCAGTAATCGTATCGTTGAGGTTATCCCGAGGAAATACTTGAAGTCAAGACACCGCTACCGCAGCTAAGCCTATGAGGCTGGCGGCGCGCTGTTCATTTTTTATCCGAATAACCGTGCTTTCGGCGGGCGTCAGTCTTTCTCGCTGGTAAGACCAAACGCAACGATTTCCATTTGTTCATTGAGAACGGCGACACCATTACGTCGCTTACCGGCAATCGCCTTGAAGTAATAGCCATCGCCGTAGCGCGCCAGCAGGCGCTCATCGACCAGTTCAGCGGGAAACAGTTTTCGCTTGATCGTATCGGTATCCAGCGCGTGGTAGGCATTGGGGTCAAACATTTTCAGTTCAATTTCGCTCTTGGTCAGGCCGGTAAAATCTGCCTGCTCGAGCATGCCATAGCGAATGCCGTTGAACTCGGGCAAGCTGTTCTCATCATCAAAACCGCTAGCACGCACATCGGCGACCAGGTGAAAGTCGTTTTCGATATGCACCAGGGCGACGATCTTCTGTGTGCTGATCTGCATAAGACCAAAGGCGAGCGCGGCGATCTGCACTGCCAGCACCACGCTAAAGTCGAACACCAGTTCTTTAACGGGCTTTTTACTCGAAGCGACAATCAGTGTAATGCAGGGCCCCAAGACCAGGTCGACTGCCGCCAGCGTCAGCACGGCCACCCAGGTGCCGTCGAGCAAAAACAGCGGGTACGGAAACCAGGACAGCAGCGCCACGGCCGATACCGAGGCAATAATGACAGCGCTCACCGCCAGATGAATCAACACCGCATAGAGTCGAAAGCGCTGCGGCGCAATCGCGCTGTTTGAACCGGTCATCTGTGAACTCGTCGACGCACTTGCCAGTGAAGACATTGCAATCCAACCTCATTCGCAAAAATACTGTGGCCGAGGCCTTGAAACAAGACCATATCGCTAAAAATATAGATCAGCGACCCCCGAATTCAAGGCAAAAAAAAGCCGCCCGAAGGCGGCTTTTTCCTAACCGGTTATGCCGGATTAGCACACACCGTTAGCGATGCAAGTGCCAGTCTCAGCCCAGGTCAGCGTACCGTTGTTGCCGCCAGCTGCAGTTGGCGTCAGGATCCAGGTAGAGTTGTTTGCATCTTCACCAGTTCCCGTAACAACCGCAGTGCTCGCAGTAATCGTCACGCTGTTAACTTCATCGCCTGCTTCAGCGTCAGCCTGTACCGCTCCCACTTTGGCGTAAGTGTCACAGTTACCAAGGTCGTTCTCGCCACGCGTCTGGTAGCAAGTATCGATCGCGCCTTTCACCGAAGACACCGCCAGAACGACTTCAGAGAAGCGCGCTTTTTCAGTGTAAGTTTGGTAGGCAGGCAGTGCTACCGCCGCCAGGATGCCGATAATCGCGACAACGATCATCAATTCAATCAGGGTAAAACCTTTTTGCAGTTGCTGTTTCATCGTGTAGATACTCCAGTAAGTGTTTAGTGACGTCCGGGATTCGTTTCAAACTCCGACCCTAAAACGATAGACACAATTCTCATCGTGTGCACAGGATTACTTCCAATAAGCGTGCCAACCGTCGCGTTTTTACAAATACCCACGGCAGCTCAGGCACTTGCCGCAAATGTTAGCGATCGTTGGCATCCGCGAACCGTGACGAGGTGCGCAAAATTTGGTCAAAGGCTGTCGCTGGCTGACAAAATTTGTCAGCTTGCGACAGATCCTGCCCAGATCGCGCAATCGACGTACAGCAGCTGCTGCAGCCCTGAGGCCGCTAGCGGGCCCACAGGCTACCGATCTCACAATTTACACAGCCGAGGTAAACCTGTCTCTATATAGAGCACGGTAAGCGCATAGGATTGCTATACTTTTTGGGATAGCTACAGGGCCCTGAGCCCTGTGCCCAGGCCCCCAACCGAGATTGACGTGCCAAGATGAATGCCAGCGTAGTTATGCCATTGTCAGGCGTCGCCCGCCGCCTGATCGCCGATAGCATTATCGACGAGAACCAGGCCCAGGAAGCCCTGCAGGGCGCCGCGCAAGAGAGCATTACGCTGGTGTCGTACCTGGTGCAAAACGGCCTGGCCGAGGGCACCCAGGTTGCACTGAGCGTCGCCGATGAGTTCGGTACCCCGGTCTTTGACGTGGCCAGCCTCGACAAGGACTCGATGCCGACCGAGCTGGTCGACCCCAAGCTGATTCGCAAGCACCACGCGCTGCCGCTGTTCAAGCGCGGCAACCGGCTTTATATCGGCGTCTCTGACCCGACCAACCTGCGCGCGCAGGACGAGATCAAGTTCCACACGGGCCTGAGCACCGAGGCCATCCTGGTTGAAGACACGGCCCTGAGCCACGCCATTGCCAAGTACCTCGACGATGAAGAAGCGGCCTTCGGCAACAAGCTGGCCAACCTCGATGAAGCCGGGCTCGAAGACCTCGACATCGAGGCGGTTGACGAAGATGGCAAAGATGAGGACGTCAGCTCCTCAGACGTCGATGACACGCCCATCGTGCGTTTCGTTAACAAAGTGCTGATCGACGCCATCAAGGGCGGCGCATCGGATATTCACTTCGAGCCCTACGAAAAGAACTATCGCGTACGTTTTCGCACCGACGGCATCCTGCACGAAGTCACGCAGCCACCGAACAATCTTGCGCCAAGGCTCGCCGCGCGCCTCAAGGTGATGTCGCAAATGGACATTTCCGAGCGCCGCATTCCGCAGGACGGCCGGATCAAGATGAAGCTGTCGAAGACCCGCTCGATCGACTTCCGGGTCAACACCCTGCCGACACTGTTCGGCGAAAAAATCGTACTGCGTATCCTCGACCCGTCCAGCGCCCAGATGGGCATTGACGCACTGGGCTACGAAGAAGACCAGAAAAAACTCTACCTCGACGCACTGCACGAACCGCAGGGCATGATCCTGGTGACCGGCCCTACCGGCTCGGGTAAAACCGTATCGCTGTACACCGGCCTGAATATTCTCAACACGCCCGAGCGCAACATCTCCAGCGCCGAGGACCCGGTTGAGATCAACATGGAAGGCATCAACCAGGTCCACGTCAACAACAAAGTCGGGCTGAGTTTTGCCGAGGCGCTGCGCTCCTTCCTGCGCCAGGATCCCGACGTCATCATGGTCGGTGAGATCCGTGACCTTGAAACCGCCGAAATCGCGATCAAGGCTGCACAAACCGGTCACATGGTTATGTCGACACTGCACACCAATAG
Organism: Pseudomonadales bacterium; assembly: GCA_965216795.1. Taxonomy (GTDB): domain Bacteria; phylum Pseudomonadota; class Gammaproteobacteria; order Pseudomonadales; family UBA7434; genus UBA7434. Next base: position 863,736 of record OZ244196.1, read on the forward strand.
CGCAGCCGAGACCATTACCCGCCTGTTGAACATGGGCGTGCCAGCCTTTAACGTCGCCACCTCGGTGAGCCTGATCATCGCCCAGCGACTGGCGCGGCGCCTGTGCGAGCATTGTGCAGAACCGGCCGAGCTACCCCGGGAAACGCTGCTGGCCGAGGGCTTTACCGAAGAAGACCTCGAAACCGCCGAAATCCTGCGCCCGGTCGGCTGCGACAAATGTAACCAGGGCTACAAGGGCCGGGTCGGTATTTATGAAGTTGTTCGCATCGTACCCGAGCTGCAACGTATTATCATGGAGCAGGCCAATTCGCTGACGCTGGCAGAAATGGCCGATGAGCTGGGCTACCGCAACCTGCGCAAGTCCGGCCTGCGCAAGGCTGCAATGGGCATGACCAGCCTCGAAGAGGTCAACCGCGTGACCAAAGACTAGGTCCGAATACCGTTATTCACTGAACCACACCGCCGGCAAGCAGGTCGCGCGGTCGTAACTGAGAGAAACCATGGCCACACAAGCCGTCAGAATCCAAACCTACGTCTGGGAAGGCAAGGACCGCTCGGGCAAGACCACCAAGGGCGAGCTGCAAGTCAGCAACCAGGCGCAGGCCAAGGCACAGCTGCGCAAGCAGGGCATCGTCATCAAGTCGGTCAAGCGCAAGCCCAAGCCCCTGTTCAGCGAGCGCAAGAAGCCGATCAAGCCCGCCGACATCGCGATCTTTACGCGCCAGCTGGCCACGATGATGAAAGCCGGTGTACCGCTGGTACAGTCATTCGACATCGTCGCCGAGGGCCTTGAAAACCCGACCATGAAAGAGATGGTCTACGGCATCAAGAACGACGTCGCCGCCGGTGGTGGCCTGGCCAATTCGCTGGCCAAGTACCCCCAGCACTTCGACGATTTGTTCTGCAGCCTGGTCAACTCCGGTGAGCAGTCCGGTGCGCTCGAAACCATGCTCGATCGCGTCGCCACCTACAAGGAAAAAACCGAAGCGCTGAAAGCCAAGATCAAAAAGGCGATGACCTATCCTATCGCCGTTATCTGTGTGGCGATCGTCGTCACCGGTATCCTGCTGGTCAAGGTGGTGCCGCAGTTCGCCGAGACCTTCAGCAGCTTTGGCGCCGACCTGCCGGCCTTCACGCTGTTCGTCGTCGGCCTGTCCGAATTCGCCCAGGCCAACTGGTGGATCATCGCCGGCATCATGGCCGCCGCCTTCTTCGCGTTCCGCGAGGCCAGGCAGCGCTCGCAGAAATTCTCTGACAACGTCGACGCGGCCATGCTCAAGGCCCCAATTGTGGGCGACATCCTCAACCAGGCCGTTGTCGCCCGTTTCGCGCGCACGCTGTCGACAACGTTCGCCGCCGGTGTGCCGCTGGTCGACTCACTCGACTCGGTTGCAGGCGCTGCCGGTAACGCGGTCTACGCGCGAGCCATCAAGAATATTCGCGACGAGGTCACCGGCGGTCTGTCGCTGAACCTGGCCATTCGCAACACCAACCTGTTCCCGACCATGCTGATGCAAATGGTTGCGATCGGTGAAGAATCGGGTGCACTCGATGAAATGCTTGAAAAGGTGGCCACGCACTACGAGGCCGAAGTCGACAACTCGGTCGACAGCCTGACCTCGCTGCTCGAGCCGATGATCATGTCGGTACTGGGTATTTTGATTGGCGGCCTGATGATCGCCATGTACCTGCCGATCTTCCAGCTGGGTGCCGTGGTCTAAACCGGGCAACAGCAAAAAGGGCGCACTACGCGCCCTTTTTATTTAGCGAAAGTAAAGACCTGTCACATGCCAGCGATTGCCGAGATCCTCGCCAGCGAGCCCCAGTTACTGACCAGCCTGTGCTTCCTGCTTGGCCTGATGGTCGGCAGCTTTCTCAACGTCGTGATCTATCGCCTGCCGGTCATGCTCGAACGCAGCTGGCAAAGTGAAGCCCGGCAAATGCTCGAGCTCGACAACCCTGAACAGGAAACCTTTAACCTGGCAACGCCGGCATCGCGCTGCGGTCACTGCGGGGCAGCGATCAGGGCCTGGCAGAACATCCCGGTATTCAGCTACTTCCTGTTGGGCGGCAAATGCGCGAACTGCGGCACGCAGATCTCGCTGCGCTATCCGGTGGTCGAGTTTATCACCGGCATCCTGAGCGCCGTGGTGGCCTGGCAGTTGGCGGGCGACCCACTACTGGTGTTGGCCGCGCTGCTCCTGACCTGGAGCCTGGTCGCGCTGACCGGTATCGATTACGACACCTACCTGCTGCCCGACAATATTACGCTGCCGCTGTTGTGGGCCGGGCTGCTGGTCAATGTTAACGGCCTGTTTGTCAGCCTGCCCGATGCGGTGCTCGGCGCTGCCGGTGGTTACCTGGTGCTGTGGTCGGTGTTCTGGCTGTTCAAGCTGGCCACTGGTAAAGAAGGCATGGGCTATGGCGACTTCAAACTGCTCGCGGCACTGGGCGCATGGCTGGGCTGGCAAATGTTGCCGGTGATCATCGTGCTGTCTTCGCTGGTGGGTGCTGCGGTGGGCATAGCGCTGGTGCTTACACGCCGACAGGATGCCAGCAAGCCGATTCCCTTTGGCCCCTACCTCGCTGCGGCAGGCTGGATCGCCCTGGTCTGGGGCCCGGCCATCAATGAAAGCTACCTTAACGCCAGCGGGCTCGGCTAGCGACGGCACGCGGCTTCCGCCCTATTTTTCAGGTACAAACAACAGCGGCAAGTTGGCGTAGAGGTAGGCCTTGCGCTCAATGCGCTCTTCCAGCGGAAAGTTAATCAGGTTCTGGCAAAAGCCGACGATGGCATCGACCGCGATGATCGCCAGCGTTTCGGTTTCGATATCTTCGCGAATCTGGTTTTTCTCCTGCAGGCGACCGATAAACTTGCGCGCCATGTCATAGCCAAACTCGGCGGCCTCACGGCGAGCCTGGGCAAGTTCAGGGTGGGTCAGCGAGTAAGCCCAGAGATTGACCCGCACGCGCCATTCGGCGTCGGAGCGCTCATCGAGGGGCAACAGCATATCGATAAGAAAATAAAAACTGTCCAGGTCGAGCGACTCCTGCGCTGAGAGCACAGCCAGCTCATCGATAAAACGCAGGTCACACCAGTTCAGCGCCGAGACGACGATTTCATCTTTGTTGGCAAAGTAATGCGAGAGAATACCCAGCGAGCAGCCACTTTCACTGGCGATGCGCCGGGTCGTCACCGCATCCAGGCCTTCACGGGCAATCAGCAGCGCCGTGACCTCCTGGATCTCGCGGCGCTTCTCATCGTGATCAACTATTTTTGCCAAGGCTACACCTCTCGGTACACCGGTTAATTCTTGTTCTCATTGGCGCGGCGACAGCAAATCGCCTGTCAACCGCCCATTTTAATCGCATAATTGCCGCTGCGAAACACCTGTACGAGTAAAATCACGCCCGGTTGCCGACAACGGCTCAATCATTGATACGCAGTAGATGGCTGACAAAGCGCTCCAGGTCCTGCAGGCTCTGGCAGGTCTGCGCCCGGTGCACGCAACTGAGGTAGCGGCGCATTTCGGAGTCACCGACCGACCAGAACAGCCGCGGCTCCGGATTCAGCCAGATCACCGAGCGGGCGCGGTTGTACAGGGTGCGCATGACCTCAATGTTCGGGTCACCCCCGTTGTTGCGCGCATCGCCCAGGATAATCACGGTGCTGTTGCTGCGCACATCATCCAGCGCCAGCTCGGCAAAGTGGTCGAGCGAGTCGCCGTAGCTGGTTGCACCCATCCCCCACTGCTGGTTGACCTCTTCGATCGCGCGCGCCACCGGCTGTGCCTGGAACAGGTCGGTCACCTCGCCAAGACTCGACGAGAAGGCAAACGAACGCGTGTTGGGCAACACATCGCTCAGCGAATACAAAAACATCAGCAGGAACTTGGCGTGCGCACTGACCGAGCCACTGACATCACAGATGGCAAAAATATCCGGGCGTGACTTGCGCCGGGTCTTCCAGTACGTGTTAAACAGCACACCCTGGTTACTCATATTGCGGCGAATTGTTTTACCCACATCGAGCTGGCCACGGCGGGTTACCCGCCGGCGCTGGGCATGCTTTGCCGCCAGCGCCTTGGCCATTTTGCGCACCAGCTCCTGCATCGTCGAGAAGTAGCGCTGCTCGATCTGCGACAGATTCGCCTCGCGCAGTAACTTCTCGCGAATCTCCTGGGCAGCGGCATTGTCGGTCAGCTCGAACTGCTCATCGACATGTTGTGCCGCTTGTTGCTGTAACTGTTCGCGGCCGGCTTCAAGCTCGGCAATGAGCTGGTCAATATCGGCCTGTTCGAGATCATCGACCTCGGTGCGCAACCGGTTGAGCGCCTCAATCGCCTCGTCAATACTGGGCAGGCCCAGCGCCTGTAAAAGGCGATAACTGTATAGCGATCGCTGGGTCGCATAGCGGATGCGATCGACACCGGTACCGCGGCCAGCCGACTGGACCTCGAGCGCTAGCCGCGCAGTATCGCGGTCGATAATGGCGCGCAACAGGGGTTGCTGCGCATCCACCCCGGCGCGCTGTAGCAGCTGTTGCGGGCTGGTACCCCCGGAGCCCGCCAGCCGGCTGCCGCCGATACCCTGGTCGGGTAATTCGTCTTCATCGGCATCGATCTGGCGGCGGTAGCGCATCCGCCCTGCGTTGGAGTCGCTCTGGGTTGCGGCAGCATCACTGCTCTGCCCCGCCGGCGTCTGCGCATCGGGCTCGGCCGCCTCGCCATCGGCTCCCGGTGCTTCAAGCCGATGCGACTCACGCTCAAAAAACAGCTCGAAACAGCGATCGAAGCGCTGCTTTTCATCGGCCGTCTTGGCCAGCAACACCGCGAGCGTATCGTGCAGCAGCTGGCGATCGGCCAGGCCGACCTCGGCAACGGCCCTGCTCGCATCGAGCGTCTCGGCAGGAGATACCGGCAGCTGCGCAAGCCGCAGCGCGGCGATAAAGTCGAGCAGTACCGCTTGCATCGTTAGTGGCGCGTGCCTTTGGGGCCAGCGAGCAAGGTCGGCAACTGCTCTTCGACCTGTTCAATGTCTTCGCGGAACTTCAGCAGCACGTTGAGGGTGTTCTCGACCAGCGCGCGATCGAGCCGTTCGGCATTGAGCAGCAACAGCGTTTGCGCCCAGTCGATGGTCTCGCTGATTGCCGGCAGCTTTTTCAGCTCCAACTGGCGCAGCGCCTGGACAAAGCCCACCAGTTCAGCGTTGAGCTTGTCGGGCACGCCCGGCACACGGCTGGCGACAATACGGGCCTCCAGTGCGGAATCGGGCAAGTCAATGTAGAGATGAATGCAGCGCCGCTTGAGCGCATCGCTGAGCTCCCGGGCGTTGTTACTGGTCAGGAATACCAGCGGCCGGGTTTGCGCGCGCACGGTACCAAGCTCCGGCACACTCACCTGGAAGTCAGACAGCACCTCGAGGAGCAGCGATTCAAACTCGTAGTCGGCCTTGTCGATTTCATCGATCAGCAGCACGGCGCCGTCATCGGACTGCAGTGCCTGCAGCAGTGGCCGCGGCGCGAGGAATTCGCGATCGAAAAACACGTCGCTGTACTGGTGCAGCCGCTGCATGGATTCAGCCAGGCCCTGGGCGCCCTGCAACACGTCGCCCAGCTTCTCGCGCAGAATCTGGGTATAGAGCAACTGCTTGCCGTACTTCCATTCGTACAGTGCCTTGCTCTCATCGAGCCCTTCATAGCACTGCAGGCGAATCAATGGCAGGTTTTTCATCTGGGCGACGGCCTTGGACAGCTCGGTCTTGCCCACGCCCGCCGGCCCCTCGACCAGGATGGGTTTTTCCAGCGCCTGGGCTACGTGGACGGCCGTGGCAATCTGGTTGGTGGCAATGTAATCCTGGCCTGCCAGGTCGCTGATTATCTGCTCGATCGCCTGGAGCGACCGGGCGCTGTTGTCATTTGATTGTGAAGTCATGAATTTACCAGTGGTCTATTGGCGCGGTGCAGACAATGTATAGCTTCGCTCACTGGCGGCGCGCACCGCCTCCAGCGTAAACGGGATGTCGAGCCACTGCTTGTCGGCGTACATTTTGGTCTGGTCGGCATAGTGCGGTGAGTTCGGGTTGGCCGACAGCGAATAGCTCAGCAGGCCCTTGATGCGTGGCCCTCCGGCACCCAGCGATGCGCCCCAGATCCAGCTCGAGCTCCAGCGCGTGACATCGGGGTAAGCACCGTCAACATAGTTGGCCTCGACCTTGTTGAACACGCCACTGATCTCCTGCCCGCCGTGAATCGGGATGCGCTCGCCGTTGCGCGTGACATACTGTATATCGCCCAGCGCTGCATCCAGCGCAGTGCCATCGCGCTGCAGTTTCTGCACCGCATCGGCCAGGGCCGTCAGCACCGCCGGGTTTTCCTCGGCCAGTCCGCTGGGTGTTGCGACCGGCAGCTCGGCAGAAAAGGCGATCGCGGGCACGAAACTCTCGGGGTAGTAGCGGATGTACTCGCCGCCATGCGCGGCGAAGAGCATTTCGCGAAACAGGTGTGCACCACGGCTGTCATTGTCGGCGCGCAGGTCCCATCGCGCGAGGACATCACAGGCCGCCGTCAGGTCGATGCGCTCACCATCGCTGGCATTGGCAGCAGGCTGTGCCCGGCATAGTGTGATCAGGTCATCGCGCATCACCTGCCCGGTAAAACTTTCGTTGGCGAAGGTCAGCGCCAGCAGGTCTTCAAGCGACAGGCCCTGCTCGCTGTGCGCGATTTCGCGTTCCACCATCGTCAGCGCCGAGCGGGTGCGCAGCGTGCGCTCGCTGTGGGTCTGGCCAATGATCGAGGGGTAGCCCGTCATCGGCGCACGGGCATGGCTCACCCAATAGCTGTCGTTGGAGTTGAGCGCGTAATCGCGGCGCAGCAGTGTCGGCAAGGCACTCGCCGGGTATAGCCCCGGTGCTGCAGCGTCGGGGTGGTTATCCCACTGGCAGTCGCTGCGCGAACCATCGAGCGCTGCACCGCCCATGACGGCACAGTCGGCCAGTTGCTCATCCGACAACAACGGCAGCGGGCCGATGTCTGCGTACATGGCTGTGCCCGCGCTGTCAGCTGCAATCAGGTTGACCATCATGAATTGCTCGCGCGCATTCAGCACCAGGAATTCTTCGATGGTGCGCGCGGCATACTGCTCAAAGGTCGAGACCTGGCCCCGCCAGCCGGTGTCGATAAACCGCAGCGCGTAGGCGTGCCTGTCCGTCCAGGTGAAGACATCGCTCTTGACCAGCATCGCACCGAAGTGCGTTGAATAAAAGGTGTGCGGGTAATCGGTGACGCTGCCATCGTCATTGCGGTGCGATACGACAACCTGCTCCTGGGTCATCGCATACTCCTCGCCATCAAACAGGTAGTGCGTGGGCTTGCCCGGCACAAGTTCAAGACGGTAGAAACTGTTGCGATTGGCCTTGGATACCGTGTTGGTCCAGGCCAGGTGCTCGGTGACACCAAAACCAACCCGGGCCCGGCCAATCAGGTTGGCGCCCATGATATTGAACTGCAGGTCGTCGGCACTTTCGCCCTGCAAAATATGGTGCATGGGGTAAAAGCGCTGGAACGGCTCGTTCCAGGGCATGTGGGGGTTTGCCAGTAGCAAACCGCCGCCGTGGGCGCTGGCATCTGCGCCGATCGCAATGGCGTTACTGCCGCCCTCCTTTGGCGCCTCGAGCAAGGCATCAACAGCCGCGACAAAGTGAGCGACATCCACGGCAGCCGATTCCGCCGCGTCGGCTGAGGCTGGCTCCGGCGGCTGCGCCGCCACCATCATCGGCCGCATGTAGTCGAGAAACAGGTCGGTGCGCGAGACCCGACGCACGTCAATAGCATCGATTGGGTGCACCCAGGGCTGGCCGGCGCAGTCCGGGTCGCTGATTGCATCGACAGGCGTTTGTGCCAGGAAATGGTTGTAACCCGCGGCTCCGCCTGCAAACAGCGCATCGATCTCGGGCGACGCGGGCTCTTCGCCATGGCCGCGATCAATCAGCAGCTGGTAATACCAGTCGTTGGCGAGGTTCTCTGCGCTGGGGCCAAAAAACTCGACCTGCCGCGCACCCAGTTTGGCGTAGTGCCGCGCCATGATGCAGACGTTGTCCTCGGCCATTGCATACAGTGTCGCGAATCCGATGCTGCCAATATCACTGGCGACGATATGCGGAATACCCCCGGCGGTGCGGTGGATTTGTGCGTGGTAGCGATCGCCGGCTCCCGGTTCGGTCGTATTGCAGGCGCCCAAAGCGAGCATCAGTGTGGCGAGCAGGACGGTATGGCGTGGACGTAACATGGCTTTACCCTTTTCGATGTTTGACGATCGTATCGTAGGCCGTCTGTATTTCCTGGGTTTTCTGGGTTGCGACGTCGATCATCTCCCTGGGCACACCTTTGGCTATCATCTTGTCGGGGTGATTCTGGCTCATGAGTTTGCGATAGCTGCGCTTGAGCTGCTGGTCGCTGACCGAGGGCTCGACCCCCAGCGCCTGGTAGGCAAGCGCCAGCGTATCGGCAGAAGCCGGCGCCGAGCGCCCCGAGAAACTGTGCTGCGCCTTGAGCATCTCGAGCATCTGCTCGAAACTGCGCATCTCGATATTGATCGCCTCGGCGACGCGGCGCAGCATGGCCTCTTCGTTACCGTGTAACACGCCATCGGCCATCGCCATCTCGACCAGGAAGGTCACCAGATTGCGCTTGAGATCGGGCTTGAAGCGGGCGGCGTCGGCGAAGATCCGCAGCTCGGCCTGCAGGTCGTAGTCGGCACTGCTGCCGCGCTTGAACTGGTCGATGGCCTCGCTGCGCCGGGTACCGCTGATACCCATTTGTGCCATCTGCGCTTCGGCCTGGGCAATTTCATCCTCGCTGACCCGGCCATCGGCTTTGGCCATGTGGCCGAGCAGGCCGAACAGCGTCGAGAAAAAGATCTCGCCGCTGTCCTGGTAGCGCTGGTAGTTTTGCTGCAGCGATTCGCGCACGCCGGCTTTGAAAAAGCCGCCGACAAAAAAGCCGATCAGCGCGCCAAAGAAACCGCCGAGGAATATGAAACCCAGTAAGGCTCCGAGCAGGCGCATCAGCTGGTCGCTCCGGGGCGTATCCGGGTCAGGAGTTTACGCGGTGGCCTCAAACAGTGCCGCCGCGCCCATGCCGCCACCAATGCACATGGTCACGACAACGTACTTCTCGCCGCGACGCCTGGCCTCTAGCAGCGCATGACCGACCATGCGAGCACCGCTCATACCGAAGGGGTGGCCGATCGCGATCGCGCCCCCATTCACATTCAGCCTGTCGTTATCGATGCCCAGCTTGTCGCGGCAATAAATGACCTGGCAGGCAAAGGCTTCGTTGAGTTCCCACAGGCCGATGTCGCCAACCGACAGGCCGTGACGCTGAAGCAGTTTGGGCACGGCAAACACCGGCCCGATACCCATTTCGTCGGATTTGCAGCCGGCAACAGCAAGCCCCCGGTAGTAACCCAGTGGGTTAAGCCCCTGCTGCTCGGCGAGTTTGGCATCCATCACCAGGCTTGCGGATGCGCCATCAGACAGCTGCGAAGAGTTACCCGCGGTAATGAACTTGCCCTGCTGTATCCACTGGCCGTCTTTCCAGACCGGCTCCAGTGTCGCAAGACCTTCAAGCGTGGTATTTGGGCGGTTGCATTCGTCCTTGTCGACCATCACCTCTTCGTAGGTGGTCTCCTTGGTTTCCTTGTTGAATACCGCTTTGCGCGCTTTCAGCGGGACAATCTCGGCATCCAGGATGCCTGACTCCTGCGCCGCGGCAGTGCGCAACTGGCTCTGCAGGCCATACTCGTCCTGCGCTTCGCGCGAAATACCGTAGCGCTCGGCCACGACTTCTGCGGTCTCGATCATTGGCATGTAGGCCGTCTCATCAATCGCCTTGACCGCCTCGGACTGGCTGCGATAGGTGTTCTTGTGTTTGTTCTGGGTCAGCGAAATCGACTCGACGCCACCGGCAACGGCTACATCGTATTCATTGCACATAATGCTTTTGGCGGCAGTAGCGATCGTCATCAGGCCCGAGGAACACTGCCGCTCCATAGCCATACCGGCCGTGGTTTCCGGTAACCCACCCGCGATACCGCAAAGCCGGCCCAGGTTATACGACTGGGTGCCCTGCTGAGCCGCTGCGCCAAACAGGCAGTCGTCGACCATGGCCGGGTCAATACCCGCCTGCTCGATGACTGAACGGACGCAATGACCGCCCATCACCGGCGCTTCGGTGTCGTTAAAACTGCCGCGAAAGGATTTGGCCAGCCCGGTGCGGGCTGTTGCTACGATGACTGCTTCACGCATAGTGCTACCACCTGGTATTTAAGGGCAAATAATAAAGGAATAGATCAGGAACGCTGGCTCGAACAGGAGACAATCTCTCCCGTCATGTAAGAGGAGTAGTCACTGGCCAGGAACATCATGACGTTGGCAACTTCCCAGACCTCGGCGCCGCGACCAAAGGCCTCGTGCTTGACCAGATCAGCCAGCAGCTCTTCCGATGATGTCTTTTTCAGGAATTCATGCACCGCAATGCTGGGTGAGACCGCATTGATACGCACACCGTACTCTGCCGCCTCCAGCGCGGCACAGCGCGTCAGGGCCATAACGCCGGCCTTGGCCGCCGCATAGTGTGTCTGCTCGACCTGCGCACGCCAACCCAGCACGGATGCGTTGTTGACAATCACCCCACTGCGCCGCGACTGCATGTGTTTCATCATCGCGCGGGTCATACGCATTGTGCCGTTGAGCGTCACATCGATCACCCGGTCCCACTCGTCATCCTGCATATCGACCAACAGCTTCGAACCGCCAAGGCCCGCGTTGTTGATGAGTACGTCAACGTGGCCCATTTTGGCAATCGCGTTATTCACCAGTGACTGCACATCGTCTTCGACCGTCACGTTGCAAAGCTGGCTATGGACTTCAAACCCGGCGATATCGCCCAGGGCCTCGGCCGCCTTGGCCAGCCTGCCCTCGTGGATATCGGCGATAAACAACGCACTGGCGCCCTCTTCAAGCGCCTTTTTTGCTGCCGCAAAACCAATACCAGCGCCGGCCGCAGCGGTAATCAGTACCGTTTTGCCTGCCAGCAGGTTGTGCCCGGGAACGTAGTTGGGAATCTCTTTACTCACTCGCCTGTCTCTCTGTATTTATGATGGTCTCAGCCTTTGGGTTCGCGCGGCATACCCAGGCCGCGCTCGGCAATGATATTGCGCTGGACCTGGTTGGTGCCGCCATAGATGGTGTCGGAGCGACTAAACAGGTACATCGACTGCAAGCGCGTCAGCTCATACGGGCCCGCCTCGCAGATTTCAGATTCGGGGCCCAACACGTCCATCGCCAGTTTGCCCAGGTTGCGGTGCCAACTGGCCCAGTGCAGCTTGTACACCAGGGCTGATTTGTCGAGCTCACCGCTGCTGCTGTCAGACAGCATTCGCATTGCGTTGTAGCGCATCAGCCGCAAGCCAGTGTGCGCTTCGGCGATGCGCTGGCGCAACAGCGGGTCCTGTGAGGCGCCATTAGCTTTGGCAACCTTGATAATTTCATCGAGTTCGTTCTGGAACAGCATTTGCTGGCCCAGCGTTGACACGCCTCGCTCAAAGCCCAGCAGGGCCATCGCGACTTTCCAGCCCTCGCCGGGCTCGCCAATAATATCTTCGGCAACGGCGTCATCGAAGAACACCTCGTTAAACTCCGACGTGCCGGTAAGCTGTTCGATCGGCCTGACTTCGACACCGGGCTGGTCCATGCGTACATGGAAGAAACCCAGGCCCTTGTGCCGGCTGGAATCGGGATCAGTGCGCGCCACCACAAAGCACCAATGCGCTTCATGCGCCAGCGAGGTCCAGACTTTCTGGCCGCTGATGCGCCATTTGCCGTCATCACCCAGTACCGCCTTCGTTTTCACATTGGCAAGGTCGGAACCGGCAGAGGGTTCGGAATAACCCTGGCACCAGAGCTCGTCGCCGCTCACGATGCCCGGCAGGTACTTTTGCTTTTGCGCTTCGGTGCCAAAGGCGATGATGGTCGGGCCCGCCAGGCCCTCACCAATATGGCCCACGCGCCCGGGGCCACCGGCCCTGGCATACTCCTCATGGAAGATAACCTGTTGCTCGATGGTCGCAGCGCGACCGCCATGTTCGGTGGGCCAGCCTATACAGGTCCAGCCGCCAGCGGCGAGTTTTTTCTCCCAGCGATGACGCTCGGCCGGAAACATGTGCTCATCACCCGGCCCGCCACGGTAGCGGATTTCCTCGAACTCGCCGCAGAGATTGTCGGCCAACCAGCCGGCGATCTCCTTGCGAAACTGTTCGTCCTGTTCACTAAAACTGAGTTTCATCAATTACACTCAATACGCTTTCAAAGACACGCTCTAATCGAGCAGCTCGCGGGCAATCAGCTCGCGGTGATAGGCACCATTACCCAGAAAGGTTTCGGAGGACTTGGCGCGCTTGAAGTACAGGTGGCAATCGTATTCCCAGGTGAAACCGACGCCGCCAAAGAACTGGATGGCCGTACCCGCGTTGTAGAAGTAGCTGTCCGAGCAATAGGCTTTGGCCATACTGGCTGCCTGCGACAGCTCCGCTGCAACATTGGCGTCACCGTCGGCGCGCAGCACCTCCTCAGCGACACAGGCGGCGTAGTAGACCGCCGAACGCGCCACCTCAACCTTGAGCATCATGTCTGCCGCCTTGTGCTTGATCGCCTGGAAGCTGGCAATCGTGCGACCAAACTGCTCGCGCTCCTGGGTATACTCAACGGCCATTTCGAGCACACGCTCGGCGCCGCCGAGCTGTTCGGCCGCCACCGACACCTGCGCCAGTGAAATGATCGTCTGCAGTGCCGACCAGCCCTGCCCGGCTTCGCCGAGCAATGCCTCGGCAGCAACGGTGACATTGTCGAGCGTAATCTCGGCCTGTTTACGCGTCTGGTCCACAGTGGGCAACCAGTTGCGCGATACGCCTGCCGTCTCTGCATCGAGAACAAACAGGCTGATGCCCTCTTCACCCGCAGAGCCGGCGTTGCGCGCAGCAACGACCAGGACATCGGCGGTATGGCCATCGGGCACATAGCGCAGGGTTCCATTCAGCCTGAAGCCACCCTCGCCCGCTTCGCAGTGGGCCGTTACCGCTTCGGCATCCCAGCGGCCTGCGGCGCCGGTATAGGCCAGCGTGGCGGTCTTTTCACCGGCGACCAGCGGCGCCAGCCATTGTTCTTTCTGCGCGTCGTTGCCAGCAACCAGCAAAGCATTAACGCCCAGGCATACGGTGGAGAAAAACGGCGAGCACAATAGCTGCCGGCCCATTTGCTCAAGCAGCGCCGCCAATTCGACATAGCCAAGCTCCATGCCACCATAGGCCTCAGGCACATGGATCGCCTGCCAGTACATCTCACTGCAGATGCGCTGCCACAATGCTTCATCGTAACCACGCTCAGTGGCCATCGCGCTGCGCACAGCCTCGGAGCCAGAAACGTCAGCCAGGAATGACGCCGCGGTATCGCGGATCATTACCTGCTCTTCTGTAAATGCGAAATCCAAATTTATCGCCTCTTAATGATTTGCTGTCTTCAGGACCCTTCGAGGGTTCGGTAACCATTTCCAGGTGAGACGCTAACCTCGCTTCGCGAGAGCGCTAACGCACCTGGAAATGGTTCCCCAACCCTCTATAAGCTCTGAGAGGCCAACCTCTGCCTCAAGTACCGTATACGTTTTGGGCTGGCACTTCGGATGCCAGCAAGCTGTCGATGGCGCCCTCGATTTCCGACGGCGCCCAGCGATCGCCTTTGTCCACGCCCGCTGTCGAGCGCCAGCCGTCTGCGATCGAAATCTTGCCACCTTCTGCCTCAAAGATGCGGCCGGTGATGCGGCGGCCATCAGCGGAAGCGAGCCATACCAGCAGCGGCGATACGTTGGCCGGATCCCAGTAGTCGAAGCTGCCGTCTTCTGGCTTGGCCATCCGCGTTGCCATGGCTTCTACCGCGGTGGTCATGCCGGTGCGTGCTGCCGGCGCAATCGCATTGGCGGTGATACCGTAACGGCCCAGTTCTGCGGCCTGGTTCAGCGTCAGCGCGGCGATACCGGCCTTGGCTGCTGCGTAGTTGGACTGGCCGATGGAGCCCTGCAATCCAGCACCTGAGGTGGTGTTGAGAATGCGCGCGTCGACCTCGGCGCCCGACTTGGCCTGGTCGCGCCAGTAGTGCACCGCATGCGAGGTAATGCAGAAGTGGCCCTTCAGGTGGACCGCCATAATCGTATCCCACTCGGCCTCGCTCATGGAGGCGAACATCCTGTCGCGGTTGACGCCGGCGTTATTCAGGACGATATGGAGATCGCCAAATTCATCGCGCGCCTGCTGCACTGCGTTGGCCGAATCTTCGTAATTGGTGATATCCGATGTGTTGACGATAGCGCGACCGCCTGCCGCAGTAATCTCATCAACCACAGCCTGGGCCGCCTCGGCATTGATATCATTGACCACAACCGATGCACCCTCGGCGGCAAATGAACGGGCATGCGCCGCTCCCAACCCACCGCCGGCACCGGTGATGATCACTACCCGGTTGTCACAAATTCCAGCCATCGTTTTCTCCAGCTTGTTTGAAAATATACGTCAATTAAACAGTTATGTGGGGGCCTGGCGGCGGGACTGCGCTCAGGGCGCTGCCATTTTCTCTGCGGGCCGGCGCTCAACCCAGTCGACGACCAGCTCTCGGCGCAGGTAGCGCCATTGTTCACCCTCGCGGATGTATTCATCCTGGTAGCGGATCGCCCAGTCTTCGACCTCAAGGCCCTGCTCGTTCTCGCGCAGGTGACTGGCCGTGCAATACACCTCGCCCTGCGCCCGGTCACCGTCGGTGTCGACCAGCACGTTGTGTACCTTGTGCTGGGTTGCGACAAACATGTTCGCCAGAATGCCCGGCACGCTCGCCAGCTGTTCATGGCCTTCGAGCCGCATGCCAGGCATCTCGATAACACCCTGGCTATCGAACAGGGCTAACAGCGCATCGCCATCGCGCCGGTCGGAGGCCTGCGCATAGCGCAGCGCCAAAACGTGGAACGGGCAGCCGCCGCCAGTCATGTGCTGCTATTCCACGCCCTGGTTACTTGGGCCCCAGAAAGCGCGCATCGACACCACCTTGCCATCGTCGTTGAACTTCATGACATCAATGGGGCGAAAGGTTATCTTGCCATCAGGTGTTTCAAACTCGCCCTTGAACGCAAAAGCCGCCTCGTTACCCGAAATACGAATTTCGGATTCGAGCTGGAGTGTGACATTCATGCCAACTGCGCCCTGGTAGAACGCGCGCACTGCGTCATTGCCCACATGCGGGTCGGTGCCCACCGGATCCTCAACCGTACAGTCATCGGCATAGATACCCATGATCGCTTCGAGATCACCTTTGCCAAAGGCACTGATATAAGTGTTCACCGCAGCGGTAATTTTTTCTTCCAACGACATGACATTGCCCTCTAAATTTGAATAGTGAATCAGCCCAGGCGCTCAATAATCGTGACGTTCGCCTGGCCACCGCCTTCGCACATGGTCTGCAGACCATAGCGACCGCCGGTGCGCTCTAACTCGTGCAGCAAGGTGGTCATCAATTTGGTGCCCGTTGCGCCCAGGGGGTGACCCAGTGCGATGGCGCCACCATTCACGTTGGTCTGTGCATGGTCATACCCGGTTTCTTTCAACCAGGCCATCACCACCGACGCAAAGGCCTCGTTGATTTCGACCAGGTCGATATCGGCCAGCGTCATTCCGGCTTTGTCGAGCGCGTATTGAGTCGTGGGGATGGGGGCGGTCAACATCCAGATCGGGTCTTCGGCGCGCACACTCAAATGGTGAATACGTGCCCGCGGGGTCAGGTTGTAGCGCTTGAGTGCCGCTTCAGAGACGATCAGCATTGCGCTGCTGGCATCGCAGGTCTGGCTGGAGACGGCTGCGGTGACCTTGTCACAGCCAAACAGAAAATCGAGCTCAGCCATTTTTTCAAGCGAGCTTTGCCGTGGGGTCTCATCCTGGGTGACGCCGGCCAAGGGCACGATCTCGCGATCAAAACGGCCCTCCTCGATGGCCGCCAGCGCTCGCCTGTGCGACTCGAGCGAGTACACCTCGAGATCTTCACGACTAAAACCCCATTTGTCGGCAATCATTTGCGCCGACTTGAACTGGGTTGGCGGCTCGTTACCGTAGCGCTCGACCCAGCCTTTGGAGCCGGTAAACGGATCCGAGAAACCCATCGGCTCGGCCGCGGTCATCGCTGAACTGATCGGGATTTGCGTCATGGTCTGCACGCCACCGGCGATGATGACATCCTGCGTGCCACTCATCACTGCCTGGGCGGCAAAGTGCACGGCCTGCTGGGATGAGCCACACTGCCGGTCAATCGTCGTGCCGGGTACGCAGTCGGGCAGGCCCGCGACCAGCCAGGCCGTTCGGGCGATATCACCTGCCAGCGGCCCGATCGTATCCACCGAACCAAAAATCACATCATCGTACTCGTCGGCAGGAATAGCATTGCGATCGACAATCGCCTTGATGACATGGCCACCAAGGTCGGCGGCGTGAATATCCGCCAGCCCACCCTTGCGACGGCCCGTTGGGCTGCGCGCGGCATCGACAATATAAGCTTCAGGCATTGGCTCTACTCCAGTATGGCTCTACCAGGGGGTTGGCATCAGGCGAAGGTATTGCCCGCACCAATTGCGGCATCATCGGCCAGCACAAACCGGGCGACACGCTGCTTGTGCTCGGCAGCATCACCCCAGCTGTTGTTGAAAGCCCAGGCACGCTTCATAAATATGTGCAGGTCAACCTCCCAGGTGTAACCCATTGCCCCATGCGCCTGAATCGTATTCTGCGCCGCGATTTGTGCGGCCTCGCAGGCTGCCAGCTTGGCGTGGCTCACGAGCGCGTCAATGCGCGCATCGCTCGCCCGCTGCGCATCGACCGGTTGCTGCGCCAGCTCACAGGCAGCGCGATGCACTGGCGCCTTGGCGTATTCGAGCTTGTAGGCGATGTTGGCCATCATGTGTTTGACGGCCTGGAAGCTTCCAATCGGCTTGCCGAACTGCTGGCGATCAGCCGTATAAGTCACCGCCAGGTCGATCATGCGCTGCGCCAGGCCAAGGCTTTGCGCCGCCAGCGACAGCGCGCCCCGGTTGCGCGTAGCCGCGATAAGGTTCTGCGCCTGCTCTGCCTCAGCAAGCCGGGTTGCGTTCGCCGTGTCCCAGCTGACGCTGAACAGCTTGCGCGAGGGATCGACCGACTCGTTGGCCACGATTTCACACTGCGCAGGGTCAACCGCATAGAGCGCGCCGCTGCGCTCGAGAATAAGCAGGCTGGCGATATGCGCGTCTTCTACCAACGCGTCATCACCGATGGCCACCTGCACACGGGCCTCGCCCGCGGCGATTTTTGGTAGCCACGCATTGCCAAGTTCAGGCAGTGCTGCCAGCAATGGCGCCGCAACCAGCGCGTTGTGCACCAGTGGCTCTGGCAGTGCAACGTAACCACACTCCTGCGCAAGCAGGACAAAATCGAGTTCGTTCATGCCAAGGCCGCCGTGCTCCTCGGCTATTGTCATCCCGCACAGGCCCAATTCGGTAAGCTGGCCCCACAGTGCATCGCTGCGCCCGGTGTCCTGCTCCCAGAGCGCGCGCAGCGCTTCGGGCGTGACTTCGTTGACGAGGAACTCGCGGACGGATTCCTGGAACAGCAGCTGGTCTTCGCTAAAGGTAAAGTCCATAACCGCCTCCCTCAGCGCGGCATGCCGAGCATGCGCTCGGCAATGATGTTGCGCTGGATTTCATTGGTGCCCGCGTAGATCGGGCCGCTTTGTGAAAACAGCCAGCCGTCGAGCCAGCTGCCGACACCTGCAGCGGCCGGCGCGTGCGGCAACAGCTCGGCGCGCGCACCGAGAATGCTCATTGCCGTGGCGTGCATGTCGCGATCAAGCTCGGACCAGAAAATCTTGTTAGTCGATGACTCGGCACCGATCTTGCCGCCCTTCATCAGGCGACAGGCCGTCTGGTAAGTCGTCAGCGTATAGGCCTCGGCATCCATCCAGGCTTTCAGGACGGCATCTTTCACGGTCGGATCGCGATCCGCGCTCGCCTGGTTCTCACGGTAAAGGTTGACCAGCCGCTTTGCCGTCTCCTGGAAGCGCGCGGGCGAGCGCAGCATCAGGCCACGCTCAAAGCCTGCGGTCGCCATGGCGACACTCCAGCCCTGGCCGACTTCGCCGAGCAGGCAGTCGACCGGCACCTCGACGTTATCAAAAAAGATTTCTGCAAAACCGGGCAAGCCGTCGAGCTGGGGAATGGGCCGCACGGTAATGCCCTCGGCATCCAGCGGTACGAGGATAAAACTCAGCCCCTTGTGGCGCTGTGAATCGGGGTCGGTGCGAAACATGCCAAAGGCCCAGTCTGCCCACACCGCCCGGGTCGACCAGGTTTTCTGGCCGTTGATAATGTAGTGCGAGCCATCGGCTGAGAGCTCGGCGCGCGAGCGGATCGCGGCCATATCGGAGCCGGCATTGGGCTCAGACCAGGCCTGGCACCAGATATCCTTGCCGGTCGCCATGCCGGTTAAAAAACGCTGCTTCTGCTCTTCAGTGCCGTACTCCATCAGCGTCGGCCCCAGCAGGAAGATGCCGTTCTGGTTGACGCGCAGTGGCGCGCCTGCGGCGTAGTACTCTTCTTCAAACACCAGCCACTGCAACAGGTCGGCGCCACGGCCACCCATCGCCTCTGGCCAGGTAATCATGCCCCAGCGGCCCTCGTAGAGTTTGGCTTCCCACTCGCGGTGAGCGGCAAAGCCCTCTTCCGTATCAAAACTGGGCAATGGCTCTGCCGGCACATTGGCTGCCAGCCAGCTGCGCACTTCTTCGCGAAACGCCTGCTGTTCGTTGGTATAGGCTAACTGCATATTCGCTCGTCTCTGGCTTGTTAATTTACACGGAGCGTTTATTCATCAAACTTCGCATCGCGCTTTTCAACGAAGGCATCGCGCGCCTCCTGCGAGTCTTCAGTGGTATAGGCCTCAAAGGTAAAGCCCTGCTCCCAGCGGTACTTGTCCTCCAGCGAGCCATCTTCGATACCAGTCAGTGCCTCCTTGGCCAGTGCCACCATAGCGGGCGACTTCTCGGCGATTTTGTCGGCAATGCCGCGCGCGGTATCGCGCAATTGCTCAAGCGGGACGACCTTTTCAATGGCGCCCAGCCGGTAGGCCTCAGCGGCATCGATGAATTCGCCGGTAAAGTACATGTGCCGAACCTTCTGCACCGGAAACATGCGCTGCAGGTGGGCACCACCGCCCATGGCGCCACGGTCGATTTCCGGGACGCCGAAGCGCGCACAGTCAGAGGCGACGATGATATCGGCGGCACCGCTAATACCAATACCACCCCCTAATACGAAGCCATGCAGCGCAACGATCACCGGCTTGGGGTTGAGGTGGATGGCCTTAAAGGTGTCATAGTTACCGCGATTGACGTCGACAATTTTGCTGCCGTCGGCGGCCAGCTCCTTGATGTCAACGCCGGCACAAAAACCCTTGCCCTCGGCGGCAATGATAATTGCACGCACCGCATCATCGTTGCCCAGGCGCTCAATTTCATTGGCTATCGCAAACCAGGTAGCACTGTCAAAGGCATTGACCGGAGGGTGATTGAAAATCAGTTCGGCGACGCCGTTGTCGTGAACCGTAGTGCCGTAGGGCTGTGACATAAACTAGTTCCTGCGGAATCGTGGAATGGCGATGGATTTAACCGCGCACGCCGGGCGGGTTGTCTTTCAACTGTTTGGCGCGCGTATTTTGCGGGTCAATCTGGGCAATGATCGCCAGTTGCTCTTCAGTGGGCGCTGCGGTTTCAGCCAGGCCATCGATCACTGCCAACTCGAAACCGGTGTTCTGCTGAACCTCATCCAGGCTGACACCCGGGTGCAGGCTGGTCACGCGAATCTGGTGATTGGGCCCGCCAAAGTCCATGACACACAGGTTGGTGACGATCTGTCGCAAATCAACGTCGTCGAGACTACGCCCTTTGGTGAGTCGCTCGGGGTTGTAGCCGATCGTGCAGACCATGTCGCACTCGCCCTCGACAAATACGCGCGCGTTGTGGTCGTTCACCATAAAGGAATTCGCGTGGCTGATAGAGTTGCCGGGAAAGCCGCGCGCTCCCAGCATCTGTACCTTGGGCTGGCTGTAGTCGCTACCAATACAGGAAATATTGGCCTGCCCGAAACGATCGATCTGGGTAGGCCCGCCGGTAATGTGCCGACGACCACTCCAGACATTGTCGAAAATGCGTGAAAAACCCATCCAGGTTTCGTTTTGCTGGACGAAGTCGGCGCCACGATTGCCCAGTGGATTGGGCTCGGCCAGCAACCAGGCCTCGGAATCCGTCATCATGATGTCGGTATTACAGGTTTTCATCGCCAGGCTGCCAGCGATACGTGGCAGTACGCCAATCCCTGTGATCAGCACTTCGCCATCGTCGGCATATGCCGCAGCATTGGCGCAAATCATTAGTTCAGCAAGACTGTAATCAGTCGCAGTCGTCATGGGTGTGTCTCTCCGATTCGCGCGATTAATAGGTGGGCAGAGGCTGCGATTTAATGGCATCAAGCCCGCCTACCAGCTGCTGGTAGTCGGCCTCACTCTTGCCATAAATATATTTTTCGGCGTAGCTCTCAAAGCCGCCCTCTTTTGCGCTGCCGGCATATTCCTTGAAATGCGCGACATCAAACCCGTACAGCGGGTTGCAGGAACTGGGGTGTGCACCGCCGGGAATGGGAATGACACCCGTGGTCTGGCTGCGCTCCCAGAATACAAAGCGCGCCTCGTCGGGGCTGTTGAACGCACTGGTATCGACCAGCTCGTCACAGGAGACGAAGGTCTTCTCGGCAGCACGTGCAAACCAGTCATCCATGTAGTGATCGGGGCCCTTGATCTGGCAAACGCCGCGCTCATCCGCGCGATCGACATGGATGAGTGCCGCATCGAGCTTGAGTGCCGGCATCGCTACCCACTCTTTATCATCGTAGGGGCTGTCTACCATTTTCAGCTGCGGGTTGACGGTGAGGATGTCGGTACCGATACCAATTTGCGTGGGGATGTAGGGGCAACCCCAGGCTGCAGCGCGCAGGCCCAACAGCATCATGCCCTCATCGATTTCAAAGGTTTCGATGCTGCCCTGCTGGCGTGCCTTGCGGAAGTAAGGCTCCAGCGGAATAAAGTCCAGCGAGACGAAGGCATAGACCACCTTCCTGACCTTGCCCGCCGCGCAGAGCATGCCGACATCGGCTCCGCCGTAGGCGACTATCGTCAGGTCCTTGAGGTCTGAGCGCAGTAGCTCTCGCACCAGGGCCATCGGCTTGCGCCTTGGACCCCAACCCCCAATGCCGATCGTCATACCATCGGCGAGTGATTCAATGGCCTGGCTGGCCGACATCGTTTTATTCATGCACCGTTCTCAGTGGGAATCATTACCGGGCCAGGCGTCGTACCTGGCGAAGTGCCCGCAGGGCCAGGATTTTGCACAAAATTCAGGCAGAATGGCCGCTGAGGTCAAGCGGCCCAGTTTAGCGCAAGCGCCGATTCGAAAGAATGGCTGTTTCGTTTAGTTACACAGTAACGACGGGGCTGGCGGGCCGTTACAAGGGCAGGACGGTCAAGCTGTTTTTCGCCATCGCGCAACGCGCAGGCTCGGCGATGAACCTTTTTGCCAGCTCCAAAGCATGGCTCAGCGCTTGTCGAAATAGTCTTTGCGATAAGCCGAGGGGCTGACCCCGAACCACTGTTTGAAGGCGCGCGACAGGCCAGTGGCCTCGGCAAAGCCGCCAATCTCGGCAACCTCGGCCAGGCTCACCGATTCGTTCTGGATCCAGCGCAGCACGACATCGCGACGAATCTTTTCCTTGATCTCGGAATAACTCAGGCCATCGGCTTTGAGCACCCTGCGCAAGGTCTGCACGCTTTTGTGGTGATTGGCCGCAAGCTCTTCCAGGGTGGGAAACTGCTGGCGATTGAGAAAAATGGTGGCCGCCTCTTTCTCGATAAGCTCGGCGATACTGCCCGTCTCGGGCAGGCTGACGCAGTCGACGCGATCGCGTGTGCCCTGCCAGATGATATGCCAGCGATTCTGGTTGATGCGCACGCGATGGGTTAGCCACTGCGCATCGAAACTGAAAAACTGCTGCGACTGCTCGAAGAAACAGGGGCAGTGGAACACTCGGGTGTACTCAATGACGGGCACCGCGGCTGCATGCGTAAAGCGCACTTCGTGCAGCGGGATGTTCTGGGAAATCAGCGCCGAGAAAAGCCGGTGAAAGCCGCGATTCATCGACTCGCGCGTGTAGAAATAGCGATCGGTGTCATCACCCGAGACGCGCGTTTCAACGACAGCAAGCTGGCCATTGCGATGCAACAGAAACTGGATGTCATCGGTGATCATGGCATAGATTGCGAAACACTGCTCAATCGCATCACCCAGCGTCTCGCAGCGCGTGAGGATCTCAAAGATCTGCTGGTAGGTACCCGGCTTGCAGCGGTAGGCGGCACTGCCAATGAATTCATCGCCCAGCGCTTCCGTCAGCTCCGCGAGCAGGCCGGCGTGATGCTCCGGGGTAAAGTCAAAATCGACCAGCGATTCGGGGCTCTGGCCGCTGGCGCTGCCGGGCAGTGAACGCAGCGTGATGCCACGATCACCCGCTATGCGCAGCAGCGTCAGGCAATAGTGCGAAATCAGGTCGCTGACCTGCACATCGGCCGTACCGCCTGCTATCCCGACTGCGCTCACGTCACGCTTTCCGGTGACAGCCGCTAGAACAGCGGCTGCGCCTGGCCCAAAGACTCTTTGACCAGGTCGTCGAAATTGCGCGCATCAAACACCTGGTGACCACCGCCCACGCACATATCGCGATAGCAGCGCTGCAGGACAGAGGGGTTGCGGATACCTGCGCTGCCCGATGATTCCCAGGCGAACCGGGTTGCATGTTTGCAGACTTCTATCGTGTAGCTTGCGGCTGCCTTCATTGCCCGGTCCTGGCGCTGCACGCGCTGCGGATCGCCCGCGGCAATCTCCTCGACGCCCGCACTGTATTCATCGACCAGCAGCATGCGCGCGGCCTTCACCGCAGTCTGGTGCTCGCCCAGCCCGCGCTGGAAGATCTGCTGCTCTGCCAGCGGTAGCGAACCCAGTCGCGCCCGCCCCGCTTTGGCGATCGATACAATTTCATCCATTGCCCTGCGCGCTACACCCACTGCCCAGGCTGCGGAGCTGATGGTACCCAGCGTCAGGCCGCCGAGCCCGAATAGCTTGCCGCCGGTGCGCGTTGGCGCATCAAACAGCGGAAAGACCATACCCGCATCGATATCCTGTGCGGGAATCTCAAAATCATAGCTGCCGGTGCCGCGCAGGCCCATCACATCCCAGTTGCCCTGCAAGCGGGCATTATTCGCGGGCACCACATAGGCCACCATCTCGGGCATGCCGTTGTCGCGCATGACCATCTCTTCGCCGTCCATCACGATGGCGCCACCGCCAATATAGTCGGCGTGCCCTGAACCACTGCCAAACTGGTACTGCCCGCTGACGCGGTAGCCCCCGTTCTGGCGAACCGCTGTACCGATGGGGGCAAACATCCCCGCGGCCGCCCGGATGTTGGCATAGTCCTGCGCCAGATCGGGGTCGATGTAGGCGGCGTAGGACATCACCACAATGTTCTGCGCATAGGCCCAACCCACCGAACCATCGGCATAGGCAATGGCCTCACAGACATCGGCAATGGTTGGCACATCGGCCTCATAGCCACCGAGTTCAGCGGGCACCAGCAGCCTGAACAGGTTGTTGGCATCGAAGGCCTCGACCAGCGGCTCGGTCATCGTGCAGCCGGCATCGACAGCGTCGGCCTGGGACTCAATCAGTTCGCGCATCGCGTGAGCGCGGGCAACGGGGTCAGCTGTGCTCATGGTGGTTACTCGGTACCTCGTAAAACAGGAGTGTTCGCATTGCAGCCGGACTCAAGCCTCGCGGCAATCCGCAAAAAACAGGCAGGCGAGATCGTTCAGTACATCCGCTCGCTCCCACTGCACAAAGTGCCCGCAGTCAGGTATCACCAGCGGCCCGACCCGATTGGGAAACGCAACTTCGCAGCGCTTGGCAAAATCCTTGGGCACGATTTCGTCATCTGGCCCGTAGAGAATCATGGTCGGTGTTTCGACCGGCTGGAGCACCAGCGGCATTTCAGTCATGGGTCGCTCAAAGGCCTGCTGGTAGGGCGCCCAGCTCGCCGCCAGCCGCTCGGCATCGGCAAAGGGCTCGGTCATAAACGCGTAGTCGGCCTCGGTAAAACTGTAGGGCGATGCCAACAGGCGGTGCTCGTAAAAATCGCGCACGTAACGCTGCCTGCGCGCAGGCGTGTCGAGCTCCTCAAGCAATTCACGCCAATCCCTGCCCTGGCGAAAACGATACTCACCGGTGGGATGTTCATCGAGCGGGTCGATCGGCATACCGCGCTCTTCATACCATTGCGGTTGCTCAATAATCATCGGTGGGATCGTATTGAAAAAGATCAGCTTATCGACAAAGCCCGGAAAACGATTCGCCATGTCGCAACTGACCGAACCACCCACATCCCCCGCGATGACACCGCAGGAACGGTGACCAAGCACATCGTGGACCAGCGCATGGCAATCACGCGCGTAGTACACCAGGTCGTACTCATCACGCGACGACAGGTCCGACTCACCGTAGCCGCGCAAATCGGGCACGATGACCTCAAATCCGGCCGCCGCGAGCGGCCTGATGTTGCGCCACCAGATGCGCATGGTCTCGGGATAGCCGTGCAGCAGCAACAAGGGGTAGCCGCCTATACCCTCTCGCACGAAACCCAGCGCCAGGTCGTCTGCGACCCTGGCGCGATGAATCGTAAACGCGTCCGATGCAGGCGTCTCGGGCTGGGGCGGGCGATGTAACAGGCTGTAGGGTTTGACCATGATGTCTGTTCCGTGAACGCGGCAACGCCATTGCGCAGTAAAACTATGCGCAGGCATCATAGAACAGGCCGCTGTTGCTGGCCAGAATCCCGGCCCGGGTATCCGTTTACGAAGCAGTCATCTTGCCAACGGCCCCGAATGCCATCTGTGCGTCAAAAAGGTGTGGATGAAGGGTCATTTTCCCCGCCGTACGAATCGCTACAATGCGCAGTTGACACGTCTAGCAGGCACAGAGCCCATTCAATGAACGACACCTCCAACACTCCCGTCCAGGTCGATACCCTGGATGCGTTTTTAGCCCGGGCCCGGGAAAAAACCGGACTACAGGACTATGGCGATGAGCAGTTCATCGAAGCCCTGACGATCCTGATCAATGCGCTGAACACCGAGGCCCAGCTCAACGAGATCGGCAAATTCCAGGTCGAAATGAGTATCAACAAGGGTCTTGAAAACCGCCTGCTGATTGAAAACTACATTCGGGAAAACCCCGGGCTGCTCGATCAGCCCATCGACCGGCCCGTGTTTATTTCGGGCCTGCCTCGCACCGGAACAACCGCACTGCACCATATGCTCAATGTGGACACCGCCAACCACACGCTGCGCCTGTGGGAGGGCAACAACCCTATTCCACCGCCGGAAGATGCGACCTACCTGACAGACCCGCGCATTGCGCAGCAAAAGGAAGCGGTAAAAATGACCGAGCAGTTCATGCCCGGCTTTTTTACGACGCACCTGATGGAGGCCGAAGCACCCGATGAGTGCCACCTGCTGTTCGCGCACAACTTTATGTCAGTGCAATACTCGGCCCAGTTCCACATCCCCAGTTATGCCAACTGGCTTTACGCACAGGACCTGACCGACTCCTATGCCTACCATCGCCGACAGCTGCTGGTTCTGCAGCATAAAAAATCAGGCCGCTGGATACTGAAAACGCCGTTCCACCAGCTTGGCCTGCCCGCCATTTTTGCCAACTACCCCGATGCGATTATCGTCCAGACGCACCGGGCTCCGCTGAAGATCATCGGCTCCGGCTGCAGTTTCAGCAAGATGGTGCGCGGCAGCGGCTCACACATCAACGACAACCACATCATTGGCCGTGACTGGATGGATATGCTGCAAATCTACTCGACGTCGTTCGAAAAAAATCGCGCGCTGCTCGAGCCGGGTCGCGAATCGCAGTTTATCGACATCTACCACGACAGTTTCGTGCGCGACCCATGGCCCGATATCAACGCCATATACACGGCCTGCGGCACCTCGCTCAGCGACGAGGGGCGCATGGCAATGCAGCAGTGGCTCGATGACAACCCCCAGGGCAAGCACGGCAAGCACGAGTACGACATCGCCGACTACGGTATAGAGCAGCAGGAAATTGACCAGCTTTTTGGCCCCTACGTAGAGCGCTACCAACTGGCAATGGGATAACGCTCAATCAAGCAGATTCACATCAGCGGGCGATAACCCGCAGGAGACAAACATGGCACTGACTGAATCAGAACAACGCGTCGTCGACGGCACAGCCTGGGAAGAGTTTTGCGACGCATTGAAGGAAGCGGGCAAGATCGTACAAAGCGAAAAAGCCCCCAAAGACCCCTTTAACCAGGCAGAGGGCTATCGCTACCTGTCGCGACTGCTGCGCGGCGGACTCGAGAGCTTTCTTGAGCATCGCGACCCACTGTTCCCGGTATTGCGCAGCGGCGCGCACACGACGATCAAGCTCGGCGCGGACAACCCCGACAATCGCTACGAGAGCGCTTCGATCAACCCGGTCTATGACTACAAGCTAAGCGGCACCCGCGGTACCGTCGACTACCTGGGTATCGGCACCGTCAACAACCGCTACTCGATCGATGGCACTATGGAAACCACCGGGTACATCGACGCACGCGAGATGCAGATCAATGACGACGGCAGCTTTGAGCTGATTCTCAGCCAGCAACCCCACGACGGCAACTGGCTACCGATGAGCGACAAAACCAACTCGGTCAATGTGCGCCAGACTTTCCAGGACCGCAAAAACGAAATCGCCGCCGACCTGCACCTTGAAAGGATTGGCGCGAGTGATGACCGGCCTGCTCCGCTGACCGCAGAAGCACTGGATCGCGGCCTGCAGGGTGCGGCCCGGTTTGTGACCCGAACCGCCAAGCTGTTCGAGGATTGGGCAGAGAGCTTTTTGCCGATCAACAACCAGCTGCCACCGGCCGACCAGGCCTACTGCCAGCTACTGGGCGGCGACCCGAACATTTACTACTTCCACAGTGCCTGGGAGCTGGCCGATGACGAAGTCTTCGTGATCGATGCCAAAACAATCCCCGAGTGCCAGACCTGGAACTTCCAGCTGGATAACTGGTGGATGGAATCGCTGGACTACCGCTTCCACACGATTCACGTCAACAAACATACCGCGCACTACAACGATGATGGCAGCGTGCAGGTCGTTATCTCGCACACCGACCCCGGCCACCCGAACTGGATCGAGACCGCCGGGCACAACATGGGTACGATGTGCTGGCGCTGGATTGGCGCCCAGGAACACCCCGATGTCGAGTGGCGCGTCATGAAACTCACCGACTACCAGGCCACATTGGCTTAATTGACCAGCAGGAATCACCATGAGCAACCAGGACCTTTCTGATCGTATTGCACTTATTACCGGCGCAGGCCAGGGTGTGGGCCAGGGTATCGCCTTTGCGCTGGCCGCGCGTGGCGCCAAAGTGGGCGTCAGTGGCCGCACCCTGTCAAAGTGCGAAGCAACCCGCGATGAAATCGTTAGCCGTGGCGGGCAGGCGATCGCCATTGAATGTGACGTCAAGAATACCGCGCACCTTGAAAACGCGGTGAACACCGTGGTGGAAACTTACGGCGGGCTGAACGTGCTGGTGAATAACGCCATCCAGTCGCACCTGTCGACGCTGCTGCAAAGTGACGACGCCGCATTTATGACAGCGCTCGAGGCCGGGCCGGTCGCCGCGCTGCGACTGATGAAACTGTGTTACCCGCACCTCAAGGGCGATGGCAGTATTATCAACCTGGCATCGACCGCCGCGAAACGTTGGGACATGAACTTCTACAGCCTCTATGCCGCAGAAAAAGAGGCGCTGCGTGCACTGACCCGCGGCGCTGCCAGCGAATGGGGCCCCGACAACATTCGCGCCAACGTGATATTGCCGCACGCAACATCACCAGGCCTGAAGGGCTGGATCGAGCAAAACCCCGATGAAGCCGCCGCCTTTATCGCGACGATCCCGATGAAGCGCATCGGCGATTGCGAAGAGGACATAGGCCGCTTTGCCGCATCACTGTGCTCTGCTGATTCGAAATATGTATCGGGCCAAAGTATCGCGATTGACGGTGGCCAGGCCTATATGGGCTAAGCGATGAGCCACGCCGTCATCAAGCCTGGCAACACCGCCATCATTACCGGTGCCGCCGACGGCATCGGCCTTGCTACCGCGCAGACGCTCTCCAGGCACGGCATGAACCTGTGCCTGGTCGACATCGATGCCGAAAAACTCGAGCGCCAGGCCGCTGACGTCGTATTGCCTGCGCTGGATGGCGATGCATCACGCATGCTGGTGCACCCCCTCGATGTGTCAGACCGCAACGCCTTCGCCGCGCTGAAAGCCGCCGTGCTCAATCGCTACGGCGCCGTGCACTGGTTGATGAACAATGCCGGCATACCCGGTGGTGGCGAGAGCTGGAATAACTTCGACCGGTGGCGGCAGGTACTCGATGTCAATCTCTGGGGCGCGATCAACGCCGTCAGCGAGTTTGCCGAAACAATGATCGCGCAGGACAGCCCGTCGGTGATTATCAATACCGGCTCGAAACAGGGCATCACCTGCCCGCCAGGCGACACGCCCTACAACATCAGCAAATCAGCGCTGAAGACCTTTACGGAACAGCTGCAGCACACGCTGCGCAATACGGAGCACTGCCAGGTCAGTGCACACCTGTTGGTACCCGGCTTTACCTACAGTGGCATGGTCAGCCAGTGGTTACCCGACAAGCCCGACAGCGCCTGGTGGCCGCAGCAGGTCGTCGACTTCATGCTCGCAGCACTCGCACAGGGCCATTTTTATATCCTGTGCCCCGATAACGATGTGACGCCAGCGATGGATGCGCAGCGTATCCGCTGGGGCGCAGAGGATATCATCGAGCAGCGCCCGCCCCTGTCGCGCTGGCACGAGGATTTCAGCGAACACTACAAAGCCCGGGAACAGGGCGACAGCTAGTAGCCCAGGTTCAGGATCTCGCGCGAGGTAAACATCACCGAGTTGGGCCGGTCGAGAAACAGCTCTTCATCAGCTGCCGCCTCTTCGCCGGTGTTACTGCTGGCAACCGCCTGCAGGAAATCATCGAGCACTTCGATATGCAGCTCGGAGACGCTGCTGACATCCCAGGTGCCAAAGCCTGCCGCCAGGCAAGCCTGCCGCGACAGCGCAGTGTCGATGTGAAACTGGTGATAGCCAACGATTCCGCCGGTTTTGAAACCGAATTGTGAATGAATGTCGGCATACCGCTTGAGGTACTGCGATTCAGTAAAGTCGTGGCGCCGACGCATCAGGTACTGGTAGCGAATCGGCGCCGGCGGATTGTCGATAAAGGCCTTGTCTTCACCGACCAGTAGCGCCGAGAGATCGGCATAAGCCCACTCATCAAAGCGATCGGCAAGGCCTTCAAGCAAGCCTGGCAGCTGCGCGGCAGCGTCCTGCGCGCAAAATCGCAGTTCAATCGTCGCATCGTAGGCCCGCACCGGGGCGGCGCTGAAACGAAAGCTGTCTTTGGCGAGCGATAGCATAGCGGTGGCGCGCACCTGCTCGCCGTCAATCGCTGCGTGCAGCTTGCGCGTTGCATCCAGCAGCGGCTGTTCGATCTGCTCGAGCTTGCCGGTGCGTGCAGCCAGCAGCACCAGGACCTTGAGTTCGTCCATCGCCACTACCCCATCACCGAGCGGTGCGGCTTGCCAAACAACTCGGCCGTTGACAGGCTCAACGCCTCGACCAGGTCGGCGCGCGGCACGTCCTTGAGCATTTCCATGGTTGCGCGATTGCCTTCACCGGGAATCCACACCGGGCCATTGGCCAGCTGGGCAAGACCCTCACTGGCGACATCGGCGGCATCCATAATCGCCGGGCCACCCTCCTGCTCCTGCGACAGGTCAAGGCCCGCATCCGCCATCGCCGGCGTACGGGTCGCACCGGCAATCAGGCACAGCACATGGACGTTGTCGGGTTTGAGTTCATGCCACAGGGACTGCGGCAGGATGACATCAAAGGCTTTGGTGGCCGCGTAGGTCGCCATGTAGGAGCCGCCACCAAACGATGCCATCGACGACAGGAAGATCATGCCCCCGCGCTTGCGCTCGCGCATGGCCTGGCCAAAGTGATGGGCAAGCAGCACCGGGCCGCGGCAGTTGAGGTCGACCAGGCCAAGCCACTCATCGACAGGTCGATCGAGAAAGTACTCCGCCTGGTGCACCGCACCGGCGTTATAAATCATCAGGCCGACTTCGATATCCTCGGTAGATGACTTGACGCTGTCGATAAAGCGATCGTCCGTCAGGTCAGCCGCTATCGTTCGTACCTCTACGCTGTGCCGTGCCTGTAGCGCTTGCACGGCTTTATCAAGCTTGCCCTGGCTACGCGACAACAGCACCAGATGAATACCCTGCGCTGCAAGCTGGTCGGCAAACTCCAGGCCAATACCCTCTGAGGCTCCGGCGATGACCGCCCAGGGGCCATACTGTTCTTTAAACGCATCAGACATCACACTCTCCCGTCGAAACTGGCTAGGGGCAGTCTAATCAACTTTGCGAGCGCGCAATAGCAACATTACCGTTCAATCATCTGTACGATCTGGCCAGTCAGTATACTCGCCGCAACACTTGAGGGGGCCCGCACCATGTTCAAAGAAGATGCGGTACTCGTGCCGATGGACGAGTACATGAATCACCAGATTACCGGCACCTTTGCCAGCGTCCTGCAAAGCGACCGCAGCTGGACCGAGAAAGTGTGCCTGAGCGTGGGCGCCAAAGATGGCTCGGTACAAATCGGCTTTGGCATGGGCAAGTACACCAATCGCAATGTGCTCGATTGTTACGCGGGCATATCACGCGGCGTTGAGCAGTGGACCGTGCGTGCCAGCCGCATGCTCAGCCCGCAGCCAGACGTTTACGCCGCCGGACCCATTCACTACGAAATCGTCGAACCGTTGCGCAAGATCCGCCTGCGACTTGAGAAGAACGACACGCAGCCAATTGCCTTTGACGTCGTACTCGATTGTCGCGAGGTCCCGGCCTTTCTCGAGGAGCATGAATTCAGGCGGCAACTGGGCGGCTATCGTGTCGACAACGACCTGGTCCGCTATCACCAGGTGGGCCTGCCCAGCGGATGGCTGGAAGTCGAAGGGAAGCGCCACACGATCGATGAGAGCAACTGGTACTGTACTCGCGATCACTCCTGGGGCGTGCGCTACGGGGTGGGTGACGAACCCACCGACATCATGCCCGGCATTGACAGCGCACTGATGCCGATCAATTTCTCCTGGAGCCCGATGCGTATGGAACAGCCGGACGGCGCTCCCTATGCCATCCATCACTTCAACATGCGCATGGGCATTCCCGGTGTACCCGAGGTCTGCCAGGGCGGCGTCGAGCAGCCGGATGGCAGCAAGCTGCTTATCGACAGTATCGACAGCCAACTGCGCTACGATGCCAGTAACCGGCGCTTGCTGGGCGGTGAGATGCATCTGTCGATGCAGGATGGTTCAGCGCGCACGCTCAGCCTTGAGGTTGTTTCGGATACCGGGTTTCACCTGGGCACCGGCCTGTACTTCGGGCTCGATGGCAAACATCACGGACAGTGGCGCGGCGAGCTCAACGTCGAGGGCGAATACCTGGCCGACTGCTCACAGCGCGAGGTCGCTGAGCGCATTCACCAGATTCGTGACTGTATCGTTCGCATTGACGACAGTGCCGGAGGCTCTGGCGTCAGCAATATCCAGACGGTCGTGACCGGCGAGTGGGCATCGCTTGGCCTGAAAGCCGAGAACAGTTTCTGGTAGGCAGTGTTATCGTTTGACGGCATCCATCAGGGGCTGAACAAACTGCACCGGGTGACTGACCATGTCGGCAAAATTCGGATCCTGCCGAACCATGAACACCAGCTTGCGCTCCATGATGATGCAGAAGCGAACCAGCACGAACAACTCGTACCAGGCGATATCGTCGATCGGCAGCCCCGTCAGCGCATGCCAGTGCCGATAGGCGTCGTTGTAATCGGGCACGCCCGGCATCTTGGGCGCACCCAGGCCAACCGAGTTACAGTGATCGATCCAGAAGTACCAGGCCAGGTCCGTTAACGGGTCGCCGATCGCGGCGATTTCCCAGTCAATCATGGCGACCGGTTTCAGGTCACGCCAGATAATATTGCCCGGCCGAGAGTCGCCCCAGCACAGCCTGAGTGGGCCGGACTGCGGAATCGTGTCTTTAAGGAACTGCCAGGCCTCCAGGATAATGGGGTCGGCGTTGTCGCGCATGCCCATACCCATGATGCCTTCATAGCGGGCGATCTCATGGGCAACGGGTGGCTCACCCGGCTTCGAGCGCGGCAGCGTCGGCAGGTCGTACCGGGTGATATCAATCTGGTGGATACGCGCCATGACTTCAAGCCCGTTGTTCCACATGGTTGCGCGTTCATCGGCACTGAGTTCGCTGACCCAGCCGGTAAACGCCATTGGCGGGTTGTCCGGTGGAATCACGCCGTCGACAAAGTGCATCACGTAAAAGTCGCTGCCAATCAGCGAGGCATCGGGCTCGTAACCCACCAGTGGGGGCGCAGGGATACCCTCTTTATGCATGATCTCCATCAGGTCGAACTGCAGCTTCAGGTCGTGAGACTCAAACACCTGGCTTTCGATAGGCGCCATGCGCAGGACAAACTTCTCACTGTGGGGCGCCCCGCCCTGCTGCCAGCTGGCCTCGACGATCAGCGTGACACTGCTCTCGCCGCTGGCCTCGGGAAAATTGAGCTCGCCCAACGTGAAGTCATCACCTGCGCCCAGCCGGTTACCAATCCAGGCCTCGAGTTTCTGGCGGATAACTTCCAGGTCTCCTACGTCTTGCTTGCCCATACGCACTGTCTCTGTTGATGTGATCGCGATGCCTGCCGCGTGCGGCGACAAGCGGGCATGGTGCTAATGTCAGTGTGAGGGTGCAATGGCGTAAGCCGTCAATCGGGTCCGCCGCGTGGCTGCGGCTCCGGCCGCAAGGCCGCGAGCGGCTCGTCGTTGTTTTATTTTATTTATATTATTATAATGCGTGACCTGACCAGATCCTGAACCCGGCGTCACTGCATTGAAACCCACACCACCTCCCCGGCTGCGCAGCCAGCAAAATTATGGCCCGAGAACACGCGATGGCTTTATCCACCGCAGCTGGATGAAAAGCCAGGGCCTGACGGACGACATGTTCGATGGCCGGCCCGTCATTGGCATCAGCAATACCTGGTCTGAACTGACGCCCTGCAACGTCGGCCTGCGCAACATCGCCGAGCACGTCAAGCGAGGCGTCTGGGAGGCGGGCGGCCTGCCGCTGGAGTTCCCCTCGATGTCGCTGGGCGAAACCCAGATGCGTCCCACGGCAATGCTCTATCGCAACCTGCTGGCGATGGAGACCGAAGAGCTGATTCGCGCCAACCCGATCGATGGCGTCGTGCTGCTGGGTGGCTGCGATAAAACCACGCCCGGGCAGGTGATGGGCGCGGCCAGCGTCAACCTGCCCACCATTGTCGTCTCAACCGGCCCCATGCTCAACGGTCGCTATCGCGGCCAGCCCATCGGTTCGGGTACGGACGTCTGGCGATTTAGTGAGATGGTTCGCGCCGGCGACATGCCAATGGACGATTTCATTGCGGTTGAATCGGGCATGTCGCGTTCCGCGGGCACCTGCAACACGATGGGCAGCGCTTCAACGTTCGCCTGCATCGTTGAGGCAATGGGCCTCGCCCTGCCCTTCAATGGCAGCGCACCAGCCGTCGACGCCGAGCGGCAAAAAATAGCGCACCTGGCCGGCCGCACCATTGTCGCCCGCGTACATGACAATACCTGTTTCGCCGACATCGCCACACGGCCAGCCTTCGACAACGCTATCCGCGTGCACGCCGCCCTTGGTGGCTCGACGAATGCGGTCATACACCTGCTGGCGCTCGCCGGTCGACTGGGCGTGCCGCTGGGCCTCGATGACTTCGACACGCTAACCAAAGAGGTGCCACTGCTGCTCAACCTGCAACCGTCGGGGCAGTACCTCATGGAGGATTTTCACTACGCCGGCGGCCTGCCCGCGCTGCTCGCAGCCATCGACAGCCTGCTGGATCGCGATGCCCTGACGGTCACGGGCCAGCCTCTGTCGAGCTACTACCAACACGCCGAGTGCCACGCGCCCGCTGTCATCGGCTCGCTCGACAAGCCGATCAAGCCCGTCGCGGGCACCTGGGTGTTGCGCGGTAATCTCTGCCCCGACGGTGCCATCCTCAAACCCAGCGCGGCCTCACCGCAATTGCTCCAGCACCGCGGCCGAGCCATTGTGTTCACCGACATCGAAGATTTCAGGGCCCGTATCGACGACCCTGAGCTGGAGGTCGATGAGAACAGCGTACTCGTACTGCTTGGCTGTGGCCCACGGGGCTACCCTGGCATGCCCGAGGTGGGCAATATGCCATTGCCCCGCAAGCTGCTCGAGCGCGGCATCACCGACCTGCTGCGCATTTCTGATGCGCGCATGAGCGGCACGGCCTATGGCACAGTCGTACTGCATGTTGCACCTGAATCTGCCGCGGGCGGGCCACTGGGGCTGGTGCGAACGGGCGATACTATCGCCTTCGATGCGCACCAACGTTCACTGCAACTGCTGGTCGATGACGGCGTTCTCGAACAGCGAAGGCAGCAACATGAAGCTCGCGCAGAGGCGCCACACTCGACACTGCGCGGCTACCAACAGCTGTACCGCGAACGCGTAATGCAGGCAAACCTCGGCTGCGACTTTGACTTTCTACAGGGTGCCAGCGGCGCAGAATTTGGCAGGGAATCCCACTGATGGACGCACAGGCCGGGTTCGAAACAATGCAGCGGGCACACGCTGGCAGGCGCTGTTACGTTGCCGGCGACTGGGGCACCTCCAGGCTGCGACTGTCATTGATGGACGCATGCACCGGCAACGCCCTGGCGTCGCTGCACGGGCCAGGCATCGGCCGTATCGAACCGGGCCAGGCAACCCGCGTGATCGATGCGCTGGTCGGCCAGCTTAGCGACACGGTCATCGACAGCGTGCTGCTCTGCGGCATGGTAGGCTCAAGCCTGGGCTGGGTCGATACCGGTTACCTCGACTGTCCTGTCAGCCTCGAGCAACTGCCGCAGAATCTCCAGGCGGTCAGTCCACACCCGGGCGTGCAACACTTCAGGCGCGCAGCCATCATGCCGGGGCTGCATTGCACCAACCCCTATTCCGCACCCGACTATATGCGCGGTGAGGAGGTACAGATGCTGGGCGCAGTAATCAGCGAACCCCGGCTTCGCGAGGGCAGGCACCTTGTCTGCCTGCCCGGCACGCACTGCAAGTGGGCCTGGCTCGAAGACGGCACAGTACTGGGCTTTACCAGTGCGCCAAGCGGCGAATTGTTTGCGGTACTTGGCAAGCACAGCGTGCTGGTGGCAAACTCCGGCACCGGCGAGACGGACGCCGCTGCCTTTGACGCCGGTGTCGCGCGCAGCCAGCAGCTACCCGATGCAGACCTGTTGCACCTGCTCTTTGAAGCGCGCGGCAGGCAGCTCAGTGGCAGTATCCGCCCCGAGCAATCCCGCTCCTGGTTGAGCGGGCTGCTCATCGGCAGGGATGTCGCCGCAATGACCCGGCTGTTTACCCAGTTCAGTGCCGAACGCAGGATGACCATCATCGGATGC
Source organism: Pseudomonadales bacterium (assembly GCA_965216795.1). GTDB lineage: Bacteria > Pseudomonadota > Gammaproteobacteria > Pseudomonadales > UBA7434 > UBA7434. The sequence continues at coordinate 899,699 of OZ244196.1, forward strand.
AGTACGATTGCCGCCCATTATCATCGCGCGGCAACCCACACCGGCTTCACTACCCTTGTGCTCGACGGCGATGAGCTCTACCGTGCCGCGATGCATCACATCTTTCGACTCTCCAACGGTTAAGCCCATGACTCGATTCACGCTCAGCCATGCCATCGATGCGCTCCCGCTGATCGCGATACTGCGGGGCCTCGACAGCCGCGATGACCTCGCCGTTTTTGATGCACTCTTCACGGAGGGCTGCCGAATCATCGAGGTGCCACTCAACTCGCCAACGGCGTTCCGCAGTATCGCCAGACTGGTCGAAAACTACGGCGACAGCTGCCTGTGTGGCGCAGGCACCGTGACCCGCACCACGCAGATCGACCAGTTACTCGACATTGGCGCACGACTCGCTGTGTCACCCCATACCGATGTGCACCTGATCACCTACGCGATAGAACGCGGCATGACGGTTGTGCCGGGTGTCGCAACACCCAGCGAGGCGCTGCGCGCTGTCGATGCCGGCGCGCAGGCCCTGAAGCTGTTCCCCGCCGCCGCGCTTGGCGTGGCTTACGCGGAGGCGCTGGCAACGATCCTGCCAGGGCACGTCGAGCTAATCGCGACAGGGGGTATCAACGCCGGCAACCTGGCTGCCTGGCTGGGCAGCCCCTGTACCGGCTACGGCATGGGCTCAGACATTTACCACCCCGGCGACACGGCATCGCAGGTCGGCGACAAGCTGTCGCAGATACGCAGCATAATTCGCAAAAACGCGGACAATAGCCGCGGTGGAAAAGACCGGTTCACGCGGTTATAAAACACACTGCCGCGACGGGCACAGCGCCGGTCAGTGGCGCTACAAACCAACAATAAACCCGGCCACACACGGAACTACCGCTATGACTCTTTCCTCTCTCGATATCACGGTTATCGCTGTCTACGCAGTCGGCATATTTTGCCTGGCACAGTGGGTGAGTCGCGAGCATCAAGGGCACCAGAAGAACACCAGCGACTACTTTCTCGCCGGCCAGGCGCTACCATGGTGGGCGATCGGCGCCTCGCTCATTGCGGCCAATATCTCCGCTGAACAAATCATTGGCATGTCCGGTTCGGGCTATGCACTGGGACTGGCGATCGCCTCGTACGAGTGGATGGCCGCACTGACCCTGATCATCGTCGGCAAATTCTTTTTGCCGGTCTTTCTCAAGCACGGCATCTACACGATGCCCCAGTTCCTTGAGATGCGCTATGACCACCGCGTCAAAACCGTGATGGCGGTTTTCTGGCTCGGCGTTTACACCTTCGTCAACCTCACCTCGATTCTCTGGCTGGGCGCGTTAGCCATTCACTCCATTACCGGAGCCAGCCTCAGCACCGGCCTCGCCGGCCTCGCCCTGTTTAGCGGCGCCTATGCGCTCTACGGCGGGCTCAAAGCCGTTGCACTGACCGACATCATCCAGGTGACGTTGCTGGTATTTGGCGGCCTGTTCATCGCTTACATCAGCCTCGACACGATTTCGCAGGGCGCCGGGGCGCTGGCCGGGTTTACCCAGTTGGCGCAGGCTGCGCCCGAAAAATTTGACATGATTCTCTCGCCCGACAATCCTCACTACGCGAGTCTGCCGGGTATTTCAGTGCTCGTCGGCGGCATGTGGATCATGAACCTCTCCTACTGGGGCTTCAACCAGTACATCATCCAGCGCGCGCTGGCCGCGAAATCGCTGGCCGAAGCGCAAAAAGGCATTGTCTTCGCCGCCTTCCTGAAAATCCTCATGCCGGTCATTGTCGTGCTGCCTGGCATTGCGGCGGTTGTGCTTACGCCCGGCCTCGCCACGCCAGACCAGGCCTATCCCGAGGCCATGAAGTTGCTGCCCGCAGGCATTCTCGGACTGGTGTTTGCTGCGTTGCTGGCTGCCATCGTGTCCTCTCTGGGCTCGATGGTGAACAGCATATCGACGATATTCACACTGGATCTCTACGCCGAGCGCCACACGCAGGCCAGCGAAACGCAACTGGTCTGGGTGGGCCGGATTGTCGGCGTCATTGCCCTGGCCATTGCCGCACTGTGTGCCCAACCATTGCTGGGTAACTTCGACCAGGCGTTCCAGTACATCCAGGAATTCACCGGTTTCTTCACCCCCGGCATCGTTGCGATCTTCCTGCTGGGACTGTTCTGGAAAGGTGCGACCACGGGCGGCGCGCTGCTGGCAGCCGTGGGCTCCGCCGTGCTGTCGCTCGCGCTGAAGCTCGCCTGGCCTTCACTGCCGTTTATTGATCGCGTCGGCCTGGTGTTCCTCATCTGTATTGCGCTCGCGGTCGGCTACTCGCTCGCCCGCAAGCAACACGTCGAGGACACTGCGTCCATGCACGAGGGTATCGACTTTGGTACCAGCCAGAGTTTCAATATTGCCAGCGCGGCACTGTGCATGATCCTGTTTGCACTGTACCTGACCTGGTGGTAGGCACCCAACCGGGGCAGAGCGTTGCAGCCATCACGCGTCATTGATTGCAAAAATAAGCTGGGTGAATGCCCGGTATGGGATTATCGAATCGATCGCCTGCTCTGGACCGACATTCTCTCGTGCCAGCTGTTCTGCTGGGATCCGGCCAGCGGCGCCCTGGAGCGCTTCGACACCCCGTTTGGCCTGTGCTCATTTGGCCTGACCTGCGATCCTGGGGTGCTGATCGCGGCCTTTGAGCAGGGCTTCGCCTGGTACAACTTTCGCAGCCAGGCCATCGACTGGATCACCCGCCCCCATGCGGTAGCCGCTGGCTCCGGGCGGCGACTGAACGACGGCCGCGTATCCCCTGCCGGCGAGTTCTGGTGCGGATCCATGGTGACCGACGCAACACTGGCCGGGCCGGCCTCAGGGGCCGTGTACCGGCTGGGCGCGGATGAAGCACTGTCGATCGTCGTGTCCGGCCTCGAGATCAGCAATGGCATATGCTTCTCAAACGACGAAAAAATAATCTACTACGCTGACTCCGGCGAAGGTGTGATCTATCGCATTAAACCGGCTGCGACCGTGCCCAGTGGCATGCAGCCACAGCCCTGGTACCGGGCGCGGGGAGGTGTTGCGCCGGACGGTGCCGTTACTGACCAGGCAGGGCGCTACTGGTCTGCAATGTGGGGCGGCGCTGAAGTAGTGGCGCTCAATAGCGATGGTATTGCCTGCGAACGGATCGCCATGCCGGTCAGCCAGCCCAGCTGTGTCGCGTTTGGCGGCCCAGGCTTCAGCACGCTTTTTGTCACCTCTGCACGCCAGGGATTGACCGAAAAGCAATTGGCGCGCGAGCCGCTTGCTGGTAATCTGTTTGTCTACGATATCGATGGCAAAGGACTTCCAGAGCCCGTTTTTGGCCGATCCAAACCCGCGATCTAAACGTAAAAGGCCGATAGGGCGCCAGCCTTATCCAGCTGAAACACGAACAGAGCAACCAGCGGATACCACCTTATGAGCCGTGGCTATAACCTGACCCGAAGCATCGTCGAAGATCTCGGCATTGCCATTGTCTCGGGCGAGTTCACTTCCGAAGACCCCTTCCCGATCGAGGCCGAGCTGTGCGAGCAGTACAATGCCAGTCGCACCGTGCTGCGCGAAGCCGTAAAAATGCTCACGGCCAAGGGCCTGCTGAGCGCCCGGCCACGCCAGGGCACACGCGTTGAACCCGAATCCAACTGGGCGCTGATGGACCCCGATGTCCTGCGATGGCTGTTAGAGCGCAAGTTCTCGCTGCAACTGCTGGTCGAATTTACTGAAATTCGCCTGGCCGTCGAACCCGCTGCAGCCAAGCTCGCCGCCGAACGCATCAACACCGATAGCAAGCAATCGCTGGAAGCCGCGCTGGATCGAATGGAAGCGGCAGAAGCCGGCAAAGACGATCCACTGGCTTCAGATATCGCCTTTCATATCGCCATCCTCCATGCCAGCGAGAACCGCTTTTACAGCGAGTTTGAAGACCTGATTGAAACTGCGCTGCGCTTCAGTATTCGTTTTACCAACCAGTTCAAGGGCGTCAAGACGGCCAGCACCGATGATCACCGCAAAATTTATCGCGCCATCATCCAGGGCAAGCCGGCGGCGGCGCAACGCGCGGTCGAGACCCTGATAGGCGATGCGCTGGAGTTAATGAACAAGGCCATTGCCAAGGAAGCCAAAAAACCGATTCGCAAGAAGCGAGCGCGACGCAAGTAAGCCCGGGGTTGAGCGTTGAATATTGGAATCGTCGCCCACGATGAAATGAAAGACAAGCTGGTCGACTGGGTTGCGCGGCATACCGCGGTGCTCAGCCAGCACGCACTGTTCGCCACAGGCACAACGGGGCAACGCGTCATGGAGCGCTGTGAGTCCCTGCAGGTAGAGCTGCTGAAAAGCGGGCCACTGGGCGGCGACCAGCAACTGGGCGCGATGATATGCGAGGGCAGGCTTGACGCGCTGGTGTTCTTCATCGACCCGCTTTCACCCCACCCACACGACGTCGATATCAAGGCGCTGATCCGGCTGGTCACGCTGTACGACATTCTCCACGCCTACAATGAATCGACGGCCGACCTGATCGTGGCCTCCCTCAGCGAAAGCTGAGCCTGCCAGGACGGCGCTCCACGCCCTGGAACACCATGGAATTGCCAGCAGCAAGCCATCGCTTTTGTATCGCGCCGATGATGGACTGGTCGGACCGGCACTGTCGATATTTCTGGCGACTGCTTAGCCGGCGCGCGCGACTGTACACCGAGATGGTGACCACCGGCGCCCTGCTCAATGGCGATGCCCACTACCACCTGGCCTTTGACCCGAGTGAACACCCTGTTGCGCTGCAGCTGGGCGGCAGCGAGCCGGCGGAGCTTGCCCAGGCAGCGCGACTGGGTGAGGACTACGGCTATAACGAAATCAACCTGAATGTGGGCTGCCCGAGTGACCGCGTGAAAAAGGGGCGGTTCGGTGCCAGCTTGATGAATGACCCCGAGTTGGTGGCGCGCTGCATGGATGCAATGCGTGAGGCGGTTGCCATTCCGGTGACGATCAAGTGCCGGATCGGCGTAGACGACAACGACAGTTACGAAGCCCTGATCCGCTTCATTGATATCAACCGGCAGGCCGGCTGCAAGGTCTTTATCGTGCATGCGCGAAAGGCGATCCTGAGCGGCCTTAGCCCGCGGCAAAACCGCGAGATCCCGCCACTGAAATACCCCGTCGTTCACCAACTCAAGCAACAGTTTCCGGATCTGCAAATCATCCTGAACGGCGGCCTGAAATCGATCGCAGCCTGCGAGCAGCAGCTGGCAGCGGTCGACGGCGTGATGCTGGGCCGCGAGGCCTACCAGAACCCCTGGATGTTGAGCCAGGTCGATGCCGCGCTTTTTGGGGAAGCGGCAAGTCCTTTCGCATCGCCGATGGACGTCGCACTGGCCTACGCCGACTACCTGGCACGCGAGCTTGACACCGGTACCTCACTGCACCACATGACCCGCCACCTGCTCGGCCTGTTCACGGGCCTGCCGGGGGCGCGCGGCTATCGACGCCACCTCAGTGAGCACGCCAGCAAACCCGGCGCCGGGCTTGCTGTCTTCCACGAGGCGCTGCAGCAAATCAGGGGTGTGGACACAGTCGCCCGCCAGTGAGCCCCCTCATCGAGATACCGCACTATTGACCTCAGCGACATTGGCCTCGCGAGGCCGTCTCGCATATTATGAGCCGCTTCGAGGCAGGCACAGGCCAGCACCGGGAACACATTGTTTATCGCAGCTAGCGGAGAAGCCATGAGCAGCAAACTTGAACAACTGCGCAGTATGACTGACGTCGTCGCCGATACCGGCGATATAGAGGCGATCAGACGCTATGCGCCACTCGACGCCACAACCAACCCTTCGCTGCTTTTGAAGGCTGCGCAGCTGCCACACTACCAGCAACTGATCGACGATGCCGTTGCCTGGGCCGCCTCGACCGGCGGCGAGTCGACCGGCCAGTTACAACTGGCCTGCGACAAGTTTGCGGTGAGTATCGGCCAGGAAATCCTGTCGATCATCCCGGGCCGGGTCTCGACCGAAGTCGACGCCCGACTCTCTTTCGATAAGGCGGCGACCATTGCCAAAGCGCGCCAGCTCATCGAGCTTTACGAGTCGCTTGGCATCGACCGTCAACGTATCCTGATCAAGATCGCGTCCACCTGGGAGGGCATCTGTGCAGCCCGGGAACTGGAGCGCGATGGCATCAACTGTAACCTCACGCTGCTGTTCAGCTTTGAACAGGCGGCGGCCTGTGCAGATGCTGGCGTATTCCTGATCTCCCCCTTCGTCGGGCGGATTCTCGACTGGTACAAGGCCAATACTGCGCAGCAGGACTACGCGCCGCTGGAGGATCCCGGGGTGGTCTCTGTCACCCGAATCTACAACTACTACAAACAGCACGGCTATGAAACCGTCGTCATGGGCGCGAGCTTTCGCAATACCGGCGAAATCGAGGCCCTGGCAGGCTGCGATCGCCTGACGATCAGCCCGGGCCTGCTCGAGGAGCTCGAGGCCGATAGTGGTGCGCTTGAGAGGCAGCTTCAACCAGGTGCAAGCAGTGAAGACACCAGGCTGGTTGAGAACGAAACCGCCTTCCGCTGGTCGCTAAACCAGAATGCGATGGCCACCGAAAAACTGGCCGAGGGCATTCGCAAGTTTGCCGAGGACCAGGTCAAACTGGAACAGTTGCTCGCGGGCAAGTTCGGGTAATTCGGGCGACGCCAGGCGCATGTTGCGAAAACTCCTGCAATCGCTGGAACAGACACTGCAAGGTGGCGCCAGCGGTGGCGACGATGCGCCAGAAGAGCGCGATCGCGCCGTTGCGCTGGCGGCAACCGCACTGCTGGTCGAGCTGTGCCGCGCCGACCAGGTGATCGATGAGCAGGAACTGGGTGCTGTCATGACGGCGGCGCAGACCCAGTTCGACCTCGATGAGCATGATGCGCAGTTGCTGCTTGGCGATGCCAGGCAGTCCACCGAGCAGGCGATATCGCTGTATGAGTTTACCGATGTGCTCAACCAGCAACTGGATAAAGCCGGCAAGTTCCAGCTCATCAAGAATATGTGGCAGGTGGCTTATGCCGATGGCAGGCTAGACAGGTACGAAGATCACCTGATTCGCAAAGTCGCCGAGTTGATCTACGTAAAACACAGCGATTTTATCCGCGCCAAACTGCTGGTCAGCGAGCAGCAGGCCGGCAACTAGTCCTTGCGCTGCTCCTTCAGCGCATCGACCAGCCCTTCAAAAGCCTGGCGATTGTCTTCGGTCATATCGATGAGGGTCTGGTGCGCATCAATGACTGCGTCATGCATCTCACCGTCGCTGCAATCAACCAGCGGTAGTTCGCGGTAGTTGACGTCGTCCAGCGCCTGGTTCTCGGCCGAACAGATTTCAAAGACCTGCGCAAAGCCCATGCTCAACACCAGCCGCAACAAATCCTGGTCGTCACACAGCAACATGGCGCGATGATGCGTATCGCGAGAGGCCATCACTGCGACCTTGGCGAGCACACCCAATGTCGTACTATCGAGATTTTCTGCCAGGGCGAGGTCGACATACACCTGCCCGTCCCCTATTTGTTTTATTGCCGTCTCACAAAACGATTCGAGACTCACGCACCAGGGTACGCGGACATCACCCTGCAGCCGCAGGTAGAAACCCATAGGTTCCAGCGCAACTTCGACTTTTCCGGATTGCATGATCGGTTGGGGGCTCGCTAGAGTTTATCGACAACCAGGACGGCAATATCGTCCGGGTACTGCTGGCTGGAGTCGACGTGGAGACGGCGAAACACCGACTCGATATCACCGCGCAATTCAGGGCCTGCCTCCAACAACATGGCTTCCTTTTTCGCCAGGCTCTCTTCGGGCAACACCTCGAGAATACCGTCAGAAAACATGATGATGCGGAACTTGTCGGGCAGTTCCAGCGAAATCTCATCGTAGTGCGTCGCCTCAAACAGGCCGACCGGCGCACCCTGCCCCTCAAGGTAGCGCGCTTCCTGGTCATGCAGCAACAGCGGCAGGGGGAGCTGCCCGGCCACTGAGTAGGTCAGGTGGTTGCGCTGGTTATCGAGCACCGCATAAAACAGCGTCGCGTGCTTGCCAATACCGGTATCCAGCAACTCGGCGTTGGCCTGCTCGAGGAACTGCGCGGGGTGCAGGATGCCGTCATTGCCATGGCGATTGTAGTCGCTGCGCATCCGCGCCGTGAGATTTTTCATCAGCACGGTGACGAAGGCAGACGATGCACCATGGCCGGACACGTCGGCCATAAAGAACACTGTGTGGTCGGTACCCACAGTGACATACTCGACAAAGTCGCCACTGAGATACAGCGACGGTACGATCTGGTGATGAAACAGGTAGGCACCCTTTTGCATCGGGTTGACCGGCAGCATTTTCATCTGGACCTGCAGGCCGGCCTGCTGGTCCTGCTCCAGCACCGCCAAATTGGTGCGCAATTCGGAATTTGCCTGCTCGAGCTTCTGGCGGTAGCGAAGGTTCTCACGGCGCAAACTGTAGCGCTCGAGACTGCGCTCAATCGCATGCTCAAGCACTTCAAGATCGAGAATGGGTTTGATCAGGTAATCGCTGGCACCCAGCCGCAGGGCTTCGACGACATCGGACATAACGCCCGCACCGGAAATGACGATAATGGGCACATGCACATAGGCATCGGCGATGACTTTCAGGACGTTGATACCATCGACCTTGGGCATGCGCAGGTCGCACAATACCAACTCGGGCTTGTCGCTGGCCATCAGGGCCAGGCCCTCTTCCCCATCGCAGGCCTCGAGAGTCTCGTAGCCGGAATCTTTCAGGTAGGAGGCGATGGAATGGCGCACGTTCTCATCATCGTCAATGATGAGAACCCTGACCATATCGCTGCTGCTTACGGGTATTTCCACGATGGCTGCTGCCTGATTACTGGCTAAAAGTCCTCGTCGTCAAAGTCATCGCCGCTCTCGGGGGGCGCACCATTGAGTATGGCAGCCTCCCGGCGCTGCAGGTACACATCGCGCAGGAAACTGTAACGATCGCCCGATATCAGCGCCTCTGAATCGATCAAGTCGGCACGCGTGTCGATCAGGTCGAGTGCGCGCAGGCCGTTTCGCCAGGCCACATCATCGACGTAGGTGAGCGGCGACATGGCGACATCCGGTACCCGGCCGAAAACATCGCGAAGCGAACTGCCGCCCAGGAACGGCAGCACGACATAGGGGCCATCACCGGCGCCCCAGATAGCCAGGGTCTGGCCAAAATCCTCGCGCCGGTACTCAATACCCACTTCACTGGCGACGTCGACCAAACCGCCAAGGCCGACCGTGGTATTGGTCAGGAGCCGCCCGGTGGACGAGCCCGCCTGGCGAAAATCACCCTGGAGCGTGCTGTTCAACAGGTTGCGCACTTCGCCAAGATTGCTGAAAAAATTGGTCACACCCCGGTCGACAAATTCTGGCGTCACCCATTGATAGCCCTGAGCGACAGGCTTGAGCAGCCAGCGATCCATGAACTCGTTGAAAGCAAATACGCGCCGGTTGACCGACTCGTAGGGATCATTGGTGCTGGCACTGACCGGCAGTGAAACACTCACTACCAACGCGAGAACGATAGCCATGCGGCTGGCCTGCCTGTTGAGAAATGCCATACCCTGTCCTGCCTGATTTGCGCAACGCCGTTTGCTGCGCATGGTGCGAAATAATTGTCAGCAGGAATTCTAAGCGATATTCAGGTCAGCGAGCTAGCGCCGCACGGAGGGTGAAAATGACGAAATATTTCACTGTCAGGCGCACAGCAGGATATCGAGATCAAATAACTGCGCCAGCGTCTCCTGGCCACCGTCGATCACGGCCTGAGGCTGGGGATGTGCCATTTCTTCAGCGATTTGCGCCAGCAGTTCGACCCCGGTCCGCGTGGTATTGCCATCGCAAAGCTCGAGCAGCCGCGCGGTGACCAGGTTGGTCTCCATAAACTCGACCCGGTCTGAACGGTTGCGGTAGATCACCAGGCTGGTGGGTTGCTCGCCAGGCTCGTCAGGCTCAACACCCGGCCCGATCTGGTGAACCGGAAACGCGTAGATCTGGCGCCAGGCCAGTGGCGAAAGATAAACGATGGCGTCGCCCAGTTGCGGCGGTGCATTCTTGTCGACCAGCGGCAGTTCGTGCTCGTCGACATACAGGGCCAGTTCGCACCACTCGTAGCGCGCAAGCTCGAGTAGAAAAGGCGGATCGCTGGCCAATGGCTCGAACTCCTGCTCAAGGTATGCCAGGAACTCTTCGCTGATTTGCAGGAAATAGGGTGATGTAGATTGGTGACGAGAAACGAAGTCACGGACGATCTGGTGCCAGCGCTCATCGTCATACAGCGAACGAATGACAGGGAAGCCACTGCTGAGGAAGCCCTCAATATTGTTGTAGATCAGGTCGCGATAGATCTGCAAACGCCGATCTTCAATGTTGGCTGGCGGTGACACGCGCTCAGGATCGCGCATGTGCGCGGCAAATTCGCGCTGCACGGTCTGGAACTGTCTCTCCATTTTGTCCATAGGCCACTCAACCCGTCCAGCCGGTTTCAGAGTGAACGCCCGCGGATTGCGCCTGCAGGCGCTGGCTTGCACCGCTTGCATCCTGCTCTGGAAACTCGCGCTGTATCGCCCTTACCTGGTCCACTTCACCCAGCAGCTCCGCAAGCGGCGGAAAGTTGAAATCGCGCTCGACGAGCGTGGGTTTGACGCCGAACAGGCGATAGGCTTCGCGCAGCAGCGCCCAGACGGGCTCGATCACCGGCGCGCCGTGGGTATCGACGCGCAGGTCCTCAGCTTCGGTGTAGTGGCCTGCGACGTGAATATAACGCGCCCGATCACCCGGTAATCCGGCGAGAAACGCCAGGGGATCGTAGCGATGATTGACGCTGTTGACGTAGATGTTATTCACATCGAGCAACAGCTCGCAATCCGCCGCGTCGATGACAGCATTGACGAACTCCAGCTCGGTCATTTGCTGTGCCGGCGCAGCATAGTAGGACACATTCTCGAGCGCAATGCGGCGCCCCAAAATATCCTGTACCTGCATGACGCGCTCGGCCACATAGCGAACAGCATCTCGCTGGAAAGGTATCGGCATCAGGTCATAGAGATGGCCGGCATCGCCACAGTAGCTCAGGTGCTCTGAGTAGAACGGGCAATCGTGCTGCCGAATAAATTCACCAATCGATTTCACCAACTCGACATCGAGCGGTTCTGGCCCGCCGATATTGAGTGACAGGCCGTGCAGCGTAATCGGGAATCGCTCGCTGAATTTGCGAAGCTGGCGCGCATAGCGGCCACCGACGCCAATCCAGTTCTCAGGCGCGACTTCGAGGAAGTCGACGTGCTCATCCTCAAGATCGGCAAAGGTATCGATCAGCCCGCGCCGGAAGCCCAGCCCGGCCTGGTGCGAGCGGTCAAACCAGTTTGTTGTGGTCATTGTGTTAGCAGCCCACAAAACAATGGCGGGAAACCCCGCCATTGAATGTGGTAGACAACGATGGCCAGTGGATTAACCGCCGCATTTACCTTCGCCACACTTGCCCTCTTCGCCTTTGCTGTCGCCGCCGCATTTACCTTCGCCGCACTTGCCTTCTTCACCCTTGGCTTCGCCGCCGCATTTTCCTTCACCACACTTGCCTTCGCCGCACTTGCCTTCTTCACCCTTGGCTTCGCCGCCGCATTTGCCTTCACCGCATTTACCTTCGCCGCACTTGCCCTCTTCGGCATTGACGAGGTCATAACCACCCTGCAGCGGTGTCGCCGAGAACGGATTGACGTCAGCGTGGACTGCTGGCGCAATCGCTGTAGCCAGGAAAGCTGCGCCCAGGGCCGCTGTGACAGGTTTAGATTTGAACTTGGACATGTTGACTCCTTAATGAGTTATCGCCATTAAAAAAAACCGCTGCAATCGCCGGCAGCGCACCGGGAACCCCGGGAAGCAACTGCGGCAAGGTACGGCGACTATGACAGAAAAAACTGAGCCAGAGTTCGGGCAGATCTGCAGAAAATCTTGAAAAATTCACGATTTGGCCGAATGAGGCGGAATTTGCCCAAAAAAAGCGGCAGAAGCGCTCAGGAAGCGCCAGAAATGGCCCGTTTTTGGGCCAAAAGAATGGAAAACGGCGCAGCGCGCACCGTCACAGGAGGGGTCAGGCGGCTACCTGGTCCTGGTCGCAGGTCTCTGCCAGCCCGCTGCGCTCGGCCGCCACGGCCTCATCACGCTTGAGCCAGAGCCAGTCCAGGACCTCTTCGAAGACATCACCCACCGCAGCACTATCGAGCAACATCGTCAGGTGGTTATACGCTTCACGGCCGCCGGACTTCTTGTCGAGCAGCAATAGTCGGGCATCGTGACAGCCCAGTTCTTCGACAAAGTGACGGACATCGAGCGGCGAGGCGTAGACACCATCACCTACCGCTGCAACGCTGAGCGAACACGGCAGGGGATTGTCGGCCAGCGCCTGTCGATAGTCGAAGCCGTCTTCCAGGTCATGCCAGTCGACACTGCGCAACCAGTGACTGTAGACGCGAAACCAGTCCGCGTTTTCATCGGCTGAGCCCACCTTGAGCCGCGTAGCGGGGAACACTCGCCGCCAGTTGACCCAACGCGCGGTCAGGGGGTGGCATAACAGTTTGACAAACCAGCTGGCAAGTCGACTGGCGCCGACCACTTTGCGGCGGCTGCCAAACATCACAATGCGATCGGCTGTGCGCAGCGCCTCGGGCAATCGCGCCCACGCAGCAGACATCAACACCCCACCAAAACCGTGTGTCATCCAGATGCCTGGCGGCGACTGACTAGCGGCGGCGTCGCTGGCGGCCTGCAACAATCGCGGGATCGCCTCGGTAATCAGTGCATGAACGCTCAGCGCGCTCCACTGCCCCTCGACCGTCAGGCTCCGGCCTCGACCACCAAGATCAGCGACAAATACCTCGAAACCCTGCGCTGCCAGGAAGTTGGCCAGCCCGCGGTTGCCGTCATCGTAGAAGATGCGCCCGCACTCGACCTCGCCATGCAGCATAAATACGCTTTCGGTATGCGGGCCTGCCTGCGCTGGAATGAAATGGCGAAGATGCAGCTGCTCGCCATTACTCATCGATACCCAGCGCGATTCCGCCCTGAAGGGGGCATCGGTTGCGGCTTCATCCAGCGACGCTACATCATCCAGCGCAGCTATGTCGGCATCGACAGCATAGGCCTGCTCCGGATAGGCCTGCTCAGGCGCCGTCGCCTCGAATGCGGTGCTGGACTCAAACCGGTCGTGCGCATGCCTGTCATACACCCGGTCAGCCCTGCGCGCAGGCATATCGCTCGCGTAGTCGACAACGGGGGCGGCTTGCGCCGCTGACGGTTCAGCCTCGACGAAGTCAAGGTCGAAAGAAAACTGCTCTTCAGTGGATTCGATGCGGTCTGTCGCCCGCCGCCCGGAGCCAGGCGCTACCCCGCTTGTTCGGGACGATGAAGATTGGGGTACTGCGTCAAACTGATCTGATTCCACGCTTTGGCGACTCGCTGAAAGGAAACCGGTTCATTCGTTTTAAGTTGTTGTGCAAACAGCGAGACCCTCAGCTCCTCGATCAACCAGCGAAATCGGGAAACTGCCTCGTCTGAAAACAGCGCTTCAGGGTACTTATATAGCAGATCGAGGAGCGGCTGCTCGAGGGATGACAACTTTTCACAATATTCACGATCTCGCTCGCCGCCGCCGCTAAGCCGGTCAAGCCTGATCGACACGGCCCGCAAATAGCGCGGCAGTTCAGCGAGCCGATCCAGTCCGCTGCGATACATGAAGCCGGCGGCGAGCAGCCGCTCCAGTTGCGCATCGATATCGGCACACTGTGTTGCAAAATGGGGTCGACGACGCTCCAAATGACCCACGAGTTGCTGGTATTCCTCGAGAACACTGTACAGGTGGCGCTCAGCGTCAGTGGCGCGGGCAACCAATGCTGAGCGACACTGCGCCAGGCAGCGCTCATAGCCTGGCCGGTCAGTGGGCAGGCCATCACGCAGGGCACAGTCGTAGATCGCAGCGTCGACCAGATCTTCGACCAGTAGTTCGCGATTGCCCCAGCGCACGTAGGGCAGTAACAGCGCCTCCCTGCGACAGAGATTTTTGCGCAGGTAGCGGACCGGCTCTCGCAGCGCCAGCCTCAGCAGCCGCACAACGCCGCGGCGGGTTTGCACCAGCGCAGCCGCAGCCGACGTCTCCAGCGCCAGGTCGACGGTGTCGCCATTGTCGACCAGCACCGGAAACCCGCTGATGCTGACACCCTCGTGCTGGTAATCGTGGCTCGCAGGCAGCTCACCGAAACTCCAGTCGCTCAGCCCACGCTGGCGAAACCGGGCCTGGTCATAGTCGGCAACACTCTGTTGCAGCGTGCTTTGGCAGCGCTGCTGCAACGCAAAAAAATCACGACCCTGATCGACCACTTCACCGCTGGCGTCGATGATGACAAAGCGCATCCGGTAGAAATCATCGAGCGCCGGCTCGGCCGACTGGCGCCACTCGACCGGGTCGAGCGCGAGCGAGTGAAATATGTTGATCTGCTCGGCCAATGCGTCAACCAGCATCCGGTTTTGCTCGACCGCCTGTGCGTACTGCAGCCGCTCGAGCAGGCGATCGACCACCATGGGTACCGGTACCAACTGACGTCGCAGGGGCTTGGCCAGGGATTTAATGAGCTCGATGCACTTGTCACGCAACAGCCCGGGTACCAGCCAGTCAAAGGCATAGCCTGGCAGCGCGCTGAGCAAACCCAGCGGGATACGGGCAGTCACGCCATCGCGCTCATCCCCTGGCAGGAAACAATAATCCAGCGCAATCTCGTGCCCCTGCAGTTGCAGGTGATCGGGAAACTGCCCAAGCACCTCACCCGGGTCAACCATCAACACCTGCTCGCGCTGCAGCGCCAGGCCAGCCACTTGATCCGCCGGTGCTGTTCGAAGCCAGGCAGCCAGCGCGTTTCGACTGCTGGCCTCAGCGGGTAGTCGCTCGCGATAAAAGGCTGACACCACCGACTCATCGACCAGCAGATCGCGACGACGCACTTTTTCTTCGAGCCGCCTGACCTCGTCGATCAGGGCATTGTTATGCGCGTAGAACCCGGCGAGGCTGGCGAGCCGCGCGTCCGGCTGCAGCGCGCGCGCAACCAGCGCCTCTTCGACAAAGACCTGGTGGGTCACTTCGGGATCGACCTTCTGGTAGTCAACCCGCTGCCGGGTGGCGAGATTGATGCCATAGAGCTGGCTGCTGCGGTATGCGACAACCTGTCCACGCCCGGTATCCCAGTGGGGTTCGTGGTAGCTGTGCTTGACCAGGTGCGCAAGCTCCCTGATCACCCAGTGAGGCTCGATAGCAGCCACCGCACGTGCATAAACCTTGCGGGTCTCGACGATTTCTCCTGCCAGCAGCCACCTGGGCGCCGGTTTGAACTGCGATGAACCCGGGAAGATATTGAACTTGAGATTGCGGGCACCCAGGTATTCGGACTTGCGCTGGCGAACACCGATGTTACTCGCCAGGCCCGACAGCAGCGCGCAGTGGATCTGCTCGTATTCGGCAGCGCTTACCGTGGCGGCAAGCGCTGAGGTGGCCATCGGCTCAACGCCCGGTGTCGGCACGGCAGCTGGCAGCGCGCGCTGCAGGGTGTTGTCTGCCCTGCCTTCGGCTATCTCGCGCATCACCAGGCTCAGTTGGCGATGGACTTCGCGCCACTCGCGCACACGCATGTAGGCGATAAACTCTTTTTTACACAGCTTTCGAAACTGGCTATCCGACAGGCTTTGGCGTTGGGTCTCCAGGTAATCCCACAAGCCAAGCCAGGCCAGGAAATCAGAGCGCTTGTGCCAGAACCTTCGGTGCATCTGCTCTGCCGCCTGGCGCTTGTCGGCCGGCATCTCGCGCGGATCCTGGACGGCCATTGCACTGACGATAACGAGGACGTCAGCCAGGCAGTGATGCTGGCAGGCCGCCAGCAACATGCGCCCCAGCCGGGGATCGACGGGCAGTCGGGAGAGCTGCCGCCCCATCGTATTGAGCTGGCCATCGCGCTCCAGCGCACCGAGCTCTTCGAGCGTTTTGAGCCCGGAGCGAACCTGTCGCTCGTCGGGCCTGTCGAGGAATGGAAAACGCTTTATCGAGCCGAGGTTGAGCGCTTTCATCTGCAGGATGACCGCCGCCAGGTTGGTTCGCAGCAATTCAGGCTCGGTATGCGCGGGCCTGCTCTCGCAATCGGCCTCGCTGTAGAGGCGATAACAGACGCCGGGCGCAATGCGCCCACAGCGCCCGGCACGTTGTCGCGCACTGGCCTGCGATATCGCCTCAACAGGCAGGCGCTGCAACTTGCTGCGGGCACTGTAACGACTGATTCTCGCCAGGCCCGGGTCGACGACGTAACCAATGCCTGGCACGGTGACCGAGGTTTCAGCGACGTTGGTCGCAAGGATTACGCGGCGACTGGCCGAACCTGCGGCGCGCGTGGTAAACACACGCCGCTGCTCGGCCTGGCTCAGGCGTGCATAGAGCGGCACAACGTCGAGCGTCGATGCCTGGCCGCGCAGGTGTTTGCTAAGATCGCGAATCTCGCGCTCGCCCGGCAGGAATACCAGCACGTCTTTTGGGCCACCTTTGCGACCCACCGGATCCTCGCATTCGATTTCAGCAAGTACCTGCTCGACCTGGCCACACCAGTCCGGCGCAGATGCCTCCTGGCTGGCCGCATTGTCCCATTCACGGTATTCCAGTGACACCGGGTAACTGCGGCCAGGCACCTCGATCACCGGGGCATCGCCGAAATGGCTGGCGAAGCGCGCTACATCAATCGTGGCCGACGTGATGACGACCTTCAGGTCATCGCGCTTCTCGAGCAGTAACTTGAGATACCCCAACAAAAAGTCGATGTTCAGGCTGCGCTCATGCGCCTCATCGATAATCAGCGTGTCGTATTGCAGCAGCTGCCGATCGCTGGCGATCTGCGCGAGCAGCAGGCCATCGGTCATGAGCTTGACGCGGGTTGAGGCAGACGTTTTGTCGCTGAAGCGAAACTGGTAACCCACGGTACTGCCAAGTTCCACCTCGAGCTCGCTGGCGATGCGATCGGCTACCGTGCGCGCAGCCAGGCGCCGCGGTTGCGTATGCCCGATTTGCCCAAGCAGGCCCCTGCCCTGCGCCAGGCACATCTTTGGTATCTGGGTGGTTTTACCGGAGCCGGTTTCGCCGGCGATGATTGTCACCGGGTGAGCGGCAATCGCCGCCGAAATCTCGGGCTCACAGCTGGCTACGGGCAATGACGCGGGATAGGACAGCTGCATGTCCGCAGTTTGCCGCAGCTGCACGCTGTGCATCGATTGCTCGAGCATAGCGCGCAGCCGGGCGGCATCGCGATCACAGGGTTTCGATTCGGCGGCGCGGCGCTGCAGTTTCCGCCAGCTCGAGCGCAGCATCGGCTGGTCGCTGAGCAGGCAACGCTCGAGACAGGCTTCAACCTCGCTGACAGCCTGCAGCAGATCAGGAACTTCGGGCAACACGACGGGTCTTGCGCCGCTGCGAACAGCTCATCGCTGCTATGCAGTCGGGTCGCGCAACTCCCTGCGCAGGATCTTGCCCACGTTCGACTTTGGCAAATCATCCATAAACGCTACCGCGACGGGCACCTTGTAAGCGGCCAGGTTATCGCGCGCATGATCTATCACTTCCTGCTCTGTCAGGCTCGGGTCTTTGGCAACCACATAGGCTTTGACCTTTTCGCCTGCACGGGCATCCGGCACGCCAACAACGGCACACTCGAGCACCTTGGCGTGCGAGCTCAGCACATCTTCGACTTCATTCGGGTAGACGTTGAAGCCCGAGACAATGATCATATCCTTCTTGCGATCTACGATATGGGGGAAGCCCTGCTCATCGATCATCGCGATATCGCCCGTTGCAAACCAGCCCTCAGCATCGATGACTTCAGCCGTTTTTTCCGGCAGGTTCCAGTAACCTCGCATCACCTGCGGGCCACGCACACACAACTCGCCAGCCTCGCCAACCGGCTGCGCAGTGCCATCATCGCCGACCACCTTCAGCTCGGTTGAGGGGACCGGCACACCAATAGAGCCGAGCTTGCGCCCATTGCCTGCGGGGTCACCCACGTTAATAGAGACCACCGGTGAGGTTTCGGTCAGGCCATAGCCCTCGTAGATTTTGACACCGGTGACATCCTCCCAGACCTGCGCGGCGTCGCTGGTCAGCGCCATGCCACCCGACACGGTGATTCGCATCGATGAAAAATCCAGTGCCCGGAAGTCCTCGCGATCACACAGTGATACAAAGATCGTATTGAGACCCCAGAAGTTGGTGACCTTCCAGTTTGACATCGTCTTGACGAAGCCGGCGTAGTCACGGGGGTTGGGGATCAGCACGGTATGTTGGTGCAAGCGCATGAGCAGTGCGCAGACGGTGCAGGCAAACACGTGGTATAGCGGCAGCGGCAATATGGATGCCTCGCCGGGTAGCGGATCCTGCGCAAATTTTTCGAAGGTCTGCACCATCACCTGCGACTGGCGGGTATTGGTGACAATATTGCCATGGCTGAGCATTGCCCCCTTTGATGGGCCCGTTGTACCACCGGTATATTGCAGCAACGCAAGATCGTCAGCGGCAACATCAACAGCTGAGAAGCTTGCGCGCTTGCCCAGCGCAAGGCACTGGCGCAATGGCACTGCATCAGGCAGCGAGTAGGCAGGCACGATGCGCTTGATATAGCGCGCCGCAAGATTGATGTACAACCGCGAAGCCAGGCCATGCATGTCACCCAGCTCGGTGACAACCACATGCTCGATGGAGGTTTGCGGCAAGACGCGCGACAGCTGCTGCGCGACATTGGCAACCACGACAACGGCCTTGACCTGGGCATCATTGAACTGGTGAACAAGTTCTCGCTCGGTGTACAGCGGGTTGGTATTCACAACCGTCAAGCCGGCCTTCAGCGCACCGTACATCACCACCGGATACTGGATCAGGTTGGGCATCTGGATGGCGATGCGATCGCCCGGCACCAGGCTGGTGTGGTTTTGCAGCCAGGCAGCGAATGCAGTGATTTCCTGGCCTAACTCGCCGTAGCTCACGGTATGCCCCAGGCAGGTGAAGGCCGGAAGGTGAGGCACCTCGGCACAGGCCGCATCGATAACTTCGGGGATGCTGGCGTGGACCGGCGGCTCCAGCTGCTGGCTTATCCCGACACGCTCACGCAGCGCCGCTATGGCTTGATCGACTTGCACGCTAGTTTCTCTTCTCAAAGGGGACGGTGAGTGGGGCAGGCAACGGCCTGTACCACGGCTTATATTATTGGTAATTGCCGCCGCCACGCCTGTTCAAGCAGGGGGGGCTTGGGCATAATGCCCGCTCGACCCAACCTCACGTGAGACCGGCCGTGGCACTATCGACACCACGTCAAAGTCTAAGCTACGACAGCATCGCAATCAATCAAACGCTGTCGCTGCAGCGCACCATAACGATGGAGCAGATTGCGTTATTCGCAGCTGCCAGCGATGACTGCAACCCGGTGCACCTGGACGCCGATTATGCGGCAACCACCGATTTTGGCCGCCCAATTGCGCATGGAATGCTCACTGGCGCGCTGATTTCCGCCGCCATCGCGACGCACCTGCCCGGCCCTGGCAGCATCTACCGCAGCCAGCATATCAAGTTCCAGCGACCGGTATTCTGCGGGGATATACTGGATATCACCCTGACTGTCACTGCCAAGCGCGATCGCGCGCGGCTGGTCACGCTCGCCTGCGAAGTCGCCAACCAGGAGGGCCAGCGTGTCGCCAGTGGCGAGGCTGAAGTGATCGTCGCCGCTGATCGCGTTGAGACCGGGGCGATTGAACTGCCGGCGATCACGGTGCAGGGAGTCGACTACCGCTATGGCTGAGCACCCCATGGCCAATGGCGCAGGCCTGATGCGCGCCTGGCGCGCGACGCAGTGTTCAGTGCAGGGCCTCGCCGCCGCCTGGAGGAACGAGAGCGCTTTCCGCCAGGAAGTGACACTCGCACTGTTCTTCATCCCCCTGGGTCTCTGGCTGGGACAGACGCCGGTTGAGAAACTGTTCCTGGTTGCGACTGTGCTGCTGGTACTGATTGCAGAACTTCTCAATTCAGGGCTTGAAGCCATCGTCGATCGCGTCGGTGAAGAATTTCACGAGCTGTCAGGCCGCGCCAAGGACATGGGTTCAGCCGCGGTGTTTATCAGCTTGCTGCTGGTTGGCATCTCCTACCTCACGATTGCCTGGCAACGTTTTATCCACTGACAAGTTTTCAACGCAAAGAGTCGCACTATGAAAAAACTAGCCCATGCCCTGCTCGCTTCCAGCCTGCTTTTCATCGCCAGCTGCCAGAGCGTCTACTACAACGTCTGGGAATCGCTCGGCGTAGAAAAGCGCGACATCCTGGTTGATCGCGTCGAGAGCGCTCGCGATGCACAGGAAGATGCCCAGGAGACGTTCAGCTCGGCGCTCGAGGAATTTTCCAGCGTCGTCGACTTCGACGGCGGCAATCTCGAGAAACTCTACAATCGCCTGAACAGCGAATACGAAGACAGCCAGGGTGCGGCGCAGCGCGTTTCGGAAAAAATCGCCCGCATCGATAGCGTCGCCAACGCGCTGTTTGCAGAGTGGGAAGACGAAATCCAGGAGTACACCAACCCGAACTTCAAGCGCAGCAGCACCTCGCAGCTGCGCGAAACACGACAGCGCTACGCCAAACTCGAACAGTCGCTGCGCAAGGCAGAGCAATCGATGCAGCCGGTGCTGGCAAACATGAAAGACAATGTGCTCTATCTCAAGCACAACCTCAACGCCCAGGCTATTGGCGCGTTGCGCGGCGAATACCAGACGATCAAGCGTGAAATCGACACGCTGATTGCGAACATGAACGCCGCTATTGATTCTTCCGATGCCTTTATCGCCAGCATGAAAAACTGAGGCCGTCATGTCGATCCTGAAAACCCTGGCGGCGATCGCCGCAGCCCTGGCACTGGTGTTTGTCGCACTGGACCAACGCGTCGACTGGCAGGTATTGATGGTCAAATACGGCGTCAAACTGCTCGATGCGCCCGATGTCGACTCGGGCCCTGTGGTTGTCGCGCACAGCGGTGGCAATGGCGGCGGCGATTACCAGCTGCGCGTCATCGCCGACGGCTTTGAACTGCCCTGGACCATCACCCGGCTCGGCGATGACCAGGCGCTGGTCACCGAGCGCGTGGGCAGGCTGCAGCTGCTATCGCTGGCAGACGGCCAGTATCAGGAAGTGAGTGGCCTGCCCGAGGTTCACTATGCGGGCCAGGGAGGCTTGTTCGATGTGGCGTTGCACCCGGCCTACGCGCAGAACGGCCTGGTGTATATCAGCTACGCGGTGGCCGTTGGCGACGGCAAGAGCACTACCCGTCTGGCGCGGGCAGTGCTGAACCTCGACCAGATGCAACTCGATCGCTTCGAAGTGCTCTACACCGCACAGCCGGCACTCAAGAGTGGTCGCCACTTCGGCGGCAGGCTGTTGTTCCACGATCAACACCTGTACATGACGGTAGGCGAGCGAGGCAACCCCGACACGGCCCAACTGCGCGACAATGACCTGGGTGCCGTGCTCAGGCTCAATGACGATGGTAGCGCCGCCGCTGGCAACCCGTTTGCGAACAGCAACCCCGCCCTGTTCAGTTATGGGCATCGCAACCCGCAGGGACTGGTGCGTCGCCCCGGCACCGACGAGCTATGGGTCGCCGAGCACGGCCCGCAGGGAGGCGACGAAATCAATCTACTGATCGCCGGCGCCAACTATGGCTGGCCGGTCATTACCTACGGCGAGCACTACGGCGGCGGCAAGATCGGTGAAGGAACGCATAAAGAAGGCATGGAGCAGCCCTACCATTACTACGTGCCTTCCATCGGCGTGGGTAACCTGGCATTTAGCGCGGGCAACCCGGCAGATGTCGCCAGCAGCAGCCTGTTTGTGACCGGGCTTCGCTCACTCGACCTGAGCCATTTGACGGTGACAACCGGCGATGGGCAAACCCGACTTGGCAACGACCAGCGGCTGCTCAAAGACCAGCAAATGCGCCTGCGCGATGTCAAGCTCTGGCCCTCGGGCGATATTTACCTGCTCAGTGAAAACGGCAGCGTCGCCGTGTTGAGCGCCAGCACGGGCAGCTAACGCGGCAGGTAGAACTTTTCGTACCAGCGCCGCAGTTTATTGACTGGCCCGTCGCCATCGCAGAGGATCGGGTCGGCGACGTAAATCTTGTCCTGCCAGACCTCCACATCCTGCCAGAACGCAGCGTGCGCCGTTTTCGGATACTGCTCCAGGAAATCATCAGGCAGCGGCTCATCAGTCAGGCTGTTCACGATAACGCCCGAACACAGGTCGAGCTCTTCATCATTGACCGGCGTGTGATAGTTGACCCACCAACTCTGGTAACTGAATGCCTCACTGCGTGACTCGGTGTAGAAATACATGATTGCCGGGCCATGGTAAGTCGCATCGCCCCAGGCATCGGCCTTCATCTCAAGCGACTGTGCAGCCACTTCACTGAGATCGAAGTCCAGGCCGGTGGGGATGATCATGTCTGCATCCGGATCCCGATCGACTTTCGAAATCTGGGTGACGGTAAAATCGGTGAAGCGGTTTTCAAATTCGCGCACTTTGCCGCCGTGCACAAAGCCGAAGTGGCCCTTGTCGACGATGTTCTCAATCACGTCACAGCCTTTGGACTTCACGGTGGAGCGATGGAAACTCCAGTCGCCCCACTGCTCCGGCCCGTTGCCCCATACGGGAATCTCGGGCAGGTAGTCATCGGGTTCACCCGAGCGGGCCGGATCATGCCAGACGGCAATAAAGCCGTTGCGCTCGATGACAGGCCAGGCATAGAGGGCATTGACCGCCTTCTCGGGAATGGTGCTGGCATAGGGAATATCCACACAGGTGCCATTGGCATCGTAGGTCCAGCCATGAAAAGGGCAGGCTATGCAGTCGCCCTTCAGGCGCCCGCCATTACTCGCCAGGTGCGCACCCAGGTGGGGGCAATAGGCATCGACAATTGCAGCCTTGCCCGACTCACCCCTGAACAGCACCATATCCTTGCCAAAATAATGCAGGCGCTTGATATCACCCACCTTCAGTTCATTGGAGAACATGACGATGTGCCAGCCCCTGGCAAAACTGTTGGGCCGCTGAAAGGCGTACTTGAACTCACTCATTGCAATCACTCCTGCAAAATACGTCGCTCGCCGGCCAGCCAGCGAACGCAATCATCAATCTGCGCCAAAAGCGTGGCGCGCGGCAATATAGGCAAAGGTCATCGATGAGCCGATGGTTGCACCCGCACCCGGGTAGGTGTCACCCATGACAGCGGCGCTGGTATTACCCGCCGCGTACAGGCCCGGTATCGCGGCACCTGCTTCATCGAGCACGCGGCCGTGCTCATCACAATCGAGCCCGCCCTTGGTGTCGAGGTCGCCCGGTTCTATGCGCATCGCATAGAACGGCGCTTTGACCAGCGGTGCCAGCGAAGGATTGGGGCTGACCTTGGGGTCGGCATAGTAGCGATCGTGCAGGGACTCACCCCTGCCAAACTCGGGGTCTTCACCGAGCACCGCGTGGCGGTTGAAGTTTTCAATCGTCAGCCCCAGGTTGGCAGCATCGATACCCAACTTTTGCGCAAGTTCAGCAACGCTGTCTGCCTTGGTCAGCAGCCCGGACTCAAAATACGCCCTGGGAATCATAATATCGTTTTCAACGGTGCCCGGGCGCAGGTGACCCACGGCATACTTGCGGCGGTACTCGGCATCGAACACCAGGTAACAGGGAATGGCCTGCTCCCCCCGCAGGTGGGATGCATACTGGGCCTTCACCAGCTCTTCATAGGGCTGGGCCTCATTCGCAAAGCGCTTGCCCATCCCGTTGACCATGATCGACCCGGGATTGGACTTGCCCGCGATCAGTGAAATCGCACGACCATCGGGCAGCACGTACGACGGCGACCACCAGACACTGTGCATAAACTCCAGGCGAGCACCGATACTCTGCCCCAACCGTATACCATCACCCTGCGAGTCGGGTGAAGAGGCTGTCCAGTCGGTGCTGATCGGGTGGTTGTGGTATTGCTCACGCATCTCCAGGTTTTGACCAAAGCCGCCAGTCGCCAGCAGCACACCCCTGCGCGCAGCAATACGCTGCAATTTGCCCTCACGCTCCACGACGGCACCGACCACGGCATCGCCCTCCTTGATCAGCTCTACCACGGGGGCATTGAGCCAGAGCGGAATGTCGCGATCGAGCAAAGAGCAGCGCAGCTTGGCGACCAGCGCCTGGCCCACGGCAACCCGCGCATCGCGCATGCCACGCAAGCGCGACGGCAGGTCGAGGTAGTATCGCAGCATTAGCCTGGCGCCAAGCAGGTAAGACTTCCAGGTCATTTCCATCAACTTGCGCCCTTCGCGCACGGTAATCGAAAACGGAAAGCCCAGGCCCTCGAGCGAACTCCTGCGCATGTGCTGTGCCTCTTTGCCCAGTTTGCGCAGGCTAAAACTGCCGGGGTCCATCGACCGGCCACCATGCTTGGCGCCGGGGTGCTCCTCAAAATAGTCCATGTAGCTTGGCAGCGGCTCATAGCTCACATGGCTATGGCGATGCATGAACTGCAGCATCTCGTCGGCGCGTTCAGCATAGGCGCGAATGCGCGCAGGTCGCACGCTGTCGCCGATGAGGCTGTTGAGGTACTGCAGCCCCTCCTCGATCGAGTCGTCGATGCCAACGGTTTGCTGCAGGTGATTGCCGGGAATCCACGCCACACCGCCCGACAGGGCCGTGGTACCACCGTAGACGCCGGCGCGCTCGACGACCAGCACATCACCACCGAGCTCGCTGGCAACAACCGCACCGGTCATCCCCCCCGCTCCGGTACCTGCCACCAGCCAGTCAACCTGCTTGTCAAAGTTCATTCGCACCGCTCATTTACCATCATACGTCCAGTCATTTGCCCGGCCCGCAAAGGCACGGCAAATCAACCGTGCATTATCGCAGATAAGGGCGCAGGGACGATTGGCAATTGCTTAACAAACCGTTACCGCACGATTGTCCAAGCGCGTCAATCGCAGGCCCAGGGCCGAACACCGCGCTTTGGCGTCACCAAATTTGACCTAGGTATTTGCACGGGATATTGCTAAGCTGCCGCGCAACAACAGCGGACTTCAGGGCCGCAAAAAAACCGACCCGGCAACGCGAACCCGCCCAGCCAATGAGCCAGGACCCCTACCCCGACATCCAGAGCACGCGCCTCGAACAGCTGTCGATCGATGAGCATGGCGCGCTTCGCTCGCAGCGGTTTGACGATATTTATTTTTATCCTGGCCATGGGCGCGCCGAAACCGAGCAGGTATTCATTGCCGGCAATAACCTGGCAGCACGTTGGCAGTCGCTGGCGCAACAGGCGGATAGCCCCAGCGCCAGCGGGCACAGCGATTTCCACCTGGTCGAGACCGGTTTTGGCAGCGGGCTGAACTTCCTGTGCTGCTGGCAGCTGTGGCGCGAGTCGATGCGCCAGGTCAAACCACCGCAGCGACCCACGCTCTACTATTACGGCATCGAAGGCTTTCCACTGACGCATCCGGCGCTGGCGTTCTGTCTCAAGGCACACGGCGAACACCACCAACTGGGCCAGCAACTGCTGGCAAACTACCCCGACCCGATCGGCGGCGACTACCTGATCGAGTTCGACCATGCGCTGGGTGCGCCGGTCGTGCTGGTACTGCTCTATGGCGAGCTGGCCGAGGCACTGGCGCGGCTGGAACAATACCCGGCGCTGGCGACACCCGATCTGCCGCCGCCCGGCGCTCGGCGCCCGGGTCGGATCGACGCATGGATTCTGGACGGGTTCGCGCCGGCCCAAAACCCGGCGATGTGGAGTGATGCGCTGAGCCAGACGATGCGCGCCTGCAGCAGTGACGATGCGACCGCAGCGAGCTTTTCCGTCGCCCGGCAGGTGCGCGATGTCGTCAGTGCTGCGGGATTCAGCGTTGAACGTGCCGCCGGCTTCGGCAACAAGCGACACAGGCTGGTCGCGCGTCGCAATGATCAAAGCAATGCCAGCGCTCTCACCGCGCCCGCCGCGAGACCAGGCCGGGATCATCGTGCCTGCTATTACCGCGGCGCCGCTGACGTTGCCGCCGAGCGACGCGCCATTGTCGTCGGTGCAGGCATTGCAGGCTGCTGCACGGCAAGACAGCTGGCGGAACGCGGCTGGGAGGTCACCGTGCTGGAGCGCGCAGACCGCCCAGCGGCAGGCGCCTCCGGCAACACCCGGGCGGTGCTTTACGGGCGCACTGCGAAAACCCGTTCGCCACTGGCCGATTTTCATGAAGCTGCCAGCCACTACGCCGGGCACTACTACGCCCGCATCGACCCTTCACTGGTCTCAGGGCTCTGCGGTATGGCGCAACTGGGCGCAGCGGCACGCGACTTTTGCCCACAATGGCAGTCGCGCAAGCACGTCGATAAGGCAGCGCTCGCCAGCCTGTGCGGCCTGCCGCCCTCCGTATTTGATGACGCTCAGCAGGATGCGAGCTGGTACCCGGCGGCAGGCTGGCTCGATCCTGCAGCGACCTGTACTGCCTTGCTCGCTCACGAACGGGTGCAGCTCGTCACGCACTGCAACGTGCAGGACATCACCCGGCACTGCGATGACTGGCAGCTGATCGACCAGAACGGTCGCAAGCACCACGCACCTGTACTCGTGCTGGCCAATGCGCTTGCCGCCATGGACGCTGAACCGGCGAGCTGGCTGCCGCTGCGCGGTATTGCCGGCCAGACCACCACAGTACCCATGGTTGCGGCGCTGTCATCATTGCGCGCCAGCATTTGCCACGAAGGTTACCTCGCCCCGGCGGGAGACCAGCTCGAAATCGGCGCGACCTACCTGCTCGACAGTGATGAGGCCGCAGCGCAGGCCCGGCGCGAACAGGGCCACCGGGAAAACCTGGGCAAACTCCTGGCCATCCTCAACCCCGAGAGCCCCGCGTACCAGGAGCTGGCAGCACTATTCGACCAGCTGCCGCAACTCGATGGCCGCTGCAGCGTGCGCTGCGTCAGCCCCGACTACCTGCCGGTGTGCGGGCCCATGGTCAATGCCCCGGCATTCGAGCGACGCTATGCATCGCTGGCAGACAACGCCCGGCAGGCCGTGAGTACGCCACCGCCATTGCTGCCGGGCCTGTTCGTTAATGCGGGGTTTGGCTCACACGGCTTCACCAGCGCTCCCCTTGCCAGCGCGATGCTCGCTGCCCAGATCGACGGAACAGCGCTACCGATCGGTGATAGAATCCGGCAAGCGGTTGCCCCGGCCCGGTTCTTGTTGCGAGCACTGGTCAGGGGGAAGCCGATTCTCTCATCCAGTGCCGGGTAACCTGCAATACAGTTAGCTCCATTGATGTCGCCGCACCGCCTTCTGTCAGCACCACACAGTGTCATGCTTTTGCTGCTGGCCCTGTGCTGCCAGCCCGTCGCCGGCGAATCGCCGGCAGTCGAGAGTGCCATCCAATGCACCGCCGGCGAGTCTTCCGGCCGGCCGCGAGAACTGCCTTTCGAGGTCGTACGGACGCTGCCAAACCGTTACAGTGCCTTTACGCAGGGCCTGTTGTATGAAGGCGGCGCCCTGTATCGTTCCAACGGCCAGTATGGCGGGTCCAGTGTCGAGATCATCAAGCTACCGGGCAGTGAGCCCAGCGCCGAACACAGGCTCGATCCGGACCTGTTTGGCGAGGGGCTGGCAAGCTGGGGCGATCAACTCATACAGCTGACCTGGAAATCGGGCAAGGTATTCCGCTACCGGCGCAGCGATCTTGAACTGCTCGCAACACAGTCCATCGAGGGCGAAGGCTGGGGCATCACTGCCAGCCGGACCCAGCTGGTGACCAGCGATGGCTCGCAGTTCCTGAGCTTCCGCAACCCCGAGACCCTGGCCGTGGAACGCCGGGTAGCAGTAAGCTACCGGGGCCGGCCGCTGAAGAAACTGAACGAGCTCGAATGGGTCAATGGCTGCGTGCTCGCCAACATCTGGCAGGCACCTGTCATTGCCGTCATTGCCCCGGACACAGGCAACGTGAAAGCACTGATCAACCTCCAGCAACTCATGCAGCAGCAGGTGCTCGCACATGGCAAGGGTATTGGTGTTGCCAATGGCATCGCGCTCGATGGCGACAGCCAGCACCTCTACGTCACCGGCAAGCACTGGCACAATCTCTATGAAATCAGGTTAAGACCCTGAACCGCGCGCCATCGCGGGGAACACACACAGCATCGCGAAACGCACCCGAGGCATTGAATGAACGCAGAGCAAAGTACGTTTAAACGCATCAAGTCGACTGATATCGACTCACTCAACCTGCGCTACGAAGAATACGAGCACCTGGTCACACGCGCCCGGCATATCCACCTGCACAGTGACAGCAAGGAAAACGTCTTCCTGGTTGCCCTGCGTACAGTGCCGACAGACTCTACCGGCGTCGCCCACATCCTGGAGCACACCAGCCTGTGTGGCAGCAAGAAGTTCCCGGTGCGCGACCCCTTCTTCATGATGATCCGGCGCTCGCTCAATACGTTTATGAACGCCTTTACGAGCTCCGACTGGACGGCCTACCCGTTCGCAAGCCAGAACAGAAAGGACTTTGACAATCTGCTCGAGGTTTACCTCGACGCCGTTTTTTTTGCCCGTCTCGACCCGCTGGATTTTGCCCAGGAGGGGCATCGCATGGAGTTCAGCGAACCGGCGGATGCCAGCAGCCCCCTCGAATTCAAGGGCGTCGTGTTCAATGAAATGAAGGGCGCGATGAGCTCAATCAGTTCCCAGCTCTGGCAGCAGGTCGGCAAGGGCCTGTTCCCCGACACCACCTATGGTCATAACAGTGGTGGCGACCCGGCGGCCATTCCAGACCTCAGTTACGAACAGCTGCTGGCGTTTTACCAGACTCACTATCATCCGGACAACGCGGTATTCATGACCTTTGGCGACATTCCTGCGGCGCGACACCAGCAGCAGTTTGAAGCGCTCGCCCTGCGCCACTTCAAGCCCCAGCAGACCACCATCAGTGTCGCCGAGCAGGCGCCCTTCACAGCACCCATCCTCGAACAATCGCACTACCCGCTGGTGGATGCGGGTGACAGCAGCGGCAAAACGCACCTGCTCATGGCCTGGAAGCTAAGCACGATCAAGGATCCGGTCGAATTGCTGGCCACGCATTTGCTATCGAGCATCCTGCTGCAAAACAGCGCCTCGCCCCTGCAACATGCACTTGAAACAACCTCACTGGGCAGCGCGCCCTCACCGCTCTGTGGGGTCGACGACACCGGCCTTGAAATGGTGTTCGTCTGCGGTATCGAAGGTAGCGAAGTCAGTCATCGCGAGGCCTTTGAAACGTTGATAACCGGCACGCTCAAGGACTGCTGCGACAACCCGCCCGACCACGCGCAGCTGCAGGCGCTACTCGACCAGATAGAGCTGCAGCAGCGTGAGATCAGCGGCGACAGCTACCCCTACGGGCTGCAGTTAATGCTGTCCAGCCTGCCCACGGCCCTGCACGGTGGTGACCCCGCTGCTGCGCTGGACCTGGACCCGGTGCTGGCACAACTGCGCGCGGCAATCGCCGAACCCGATTTCGTCAGCCAGCTGGTCCATCGCCTGCTGCTTGATAACCCGCACCGCATGACGCTGGTGATGGCACCCGACACCAGCCTGGCCGACGCCATGCAACAGGCCGAGACAGAGCGCCTGGCTGGGATACAGGCCGCGCTGAGCGATGAACAGAAACAGGCCATCATCGACACCGCCGAAGCGCTGCAACAGCGACAGGCCCAGCAGGATGACCCAGGGGTATTGCCCAAGGTCGAGCTTGGCGACATTCCCGCCGAGATCGAAGTCCCTGAGTGCCGGCGCGAACAGCACGCCGGTCGCGAGCGGGTGTTTTACCCGCAGGGCACCAACGGCCTGGTTTACCAGCAGCTGGTATCGCCGCTGCCCTCGCTGGACGATGACGAAATGCACCTGCTCGGCCACTACAGCCAGCTTGCAACCGAACTTGGGGTCGGGGAGCGTGACTACCTGGCGACGCAGAACTGGCACACCTCGGTGTGTGGGGGCATCTCTGCCTTTGCCAGTGTCCGCAGCGCGCTGGATGATGAACAGTCCGCCCAGGGCCTGTTCACCTTCTCTGCCAAGGGGCTGAATACCCATGCCGCTGGGATCGACCAGTTGCTGCAGGCGACCCGCGGCGAGCTGCGTTTTGATGAGCACCAGCGCATGCGCGAAATTATTGCCCAGTCCCGCGCGCGCGCCGAGCAGTCACTGACGGGCAACGGCCATGGCCTGGCCATGGCGATAGCCTGCCAGGGCTTCAGCCCGGTGGCGCGGCTCAATCACAGCCGCAGCGGCATGCTGGGCATCTCGCGCCTCAAATCACTCGACGACTCGCTCGAGAACGACAGCGCGCTGGCAACCTTTGCCAGTCGGTTGCAGCATCTGCACGAAAAGATCTGCGCCGCCGATTACGAACAACTGGTCATCGGCGACGAGGCGATTTTCCAGGCGCTGGTCGCCAGCGTTCAAGAGGGAGATACTCGCGAACAGGGCACAGCAGGCCTGTCGCTCGCCGGCTGCCGCGAGCGCAGTCGCGAACTGTGGACCTGTAACACACAAATCAATTTCTGCGCCAAAGCGTACCCGACGGTTCCCGCAGGCCATGCCGACGCCCCGGCACTAACGGTGCTCGCAGGGCTGCTGCGCAATGGCTACCTGCACACCGCGATTCGCGAGCAGGGTGGCGCCTACGGCGGTGGCGCGAGCCAGGACTCCTCAATCGCCGCGTTTCGCTTTTACTCGTATCGCGACCCGCGCATCACCGGCACGCTGGAAGACTTCGACCAGGCCATTGACTGGCTGCTGTCATCCAGTCACAGCTGGCAGGTAATTGAAGAGGCCATACTGGGCGTGATCAGCGCGCTGGACAAACCCTCCTCGCCTGCCGGCACCGCCAAGCAACATTATTACAACCAGCGTTTTGGCCGCAGCATCGAACACCAGGCGGCATTCCGGAACGCCGTGCTCGACGTGCGGGAGGCAGACCTGAAACGCGTGACCGAGCGCTACCTGCAACCCGAGCAGGCCAGCATCGGCATCGTCACGCACAGCGGCGAGGCGGCGCAATACCAGCCCCTGTGCGAGCAAATGGGTATCAGTGAACAGCAACTTTAGCCGGGCGCAGCGCCGCCAATAGCCTTGCGCGCCTACCTGCCGTTTCTCGACCAGCCTGGCTTTTTGTCGCTGGGGGCGCAGCCTGTCCCTGTTGCACAGTGGGTTGGCGACACCGGGCAGCTCGCGCGCTATCACGCGAACAAACTGGCACTCAGGGCACAGCACAGGGAGGTCTATCGCAGCTGTGCCGGCAGTGAAGCGGCGCAGCACGAGCTGCAGCAGCTGCTGGCTGCGCATCTTTGCGAGGCACATAGCCATCACTACAGGCGCGTCGGTGAACAGCTGGCAATTGATCCGCTCCAGCTACAGGCACCACTCAGCGCACAGGTCGACCCCCTATGGCACGCAAGCCTGTGGATTGCCGATGACATTTGCCTGCTGCAACGCGAACAGCGCGGCTGGGTGTTGTGCGCCGCGTCGCTGTGTGCACCCAGCCACTGGCGGCTGGGCGACAAAATTGGCCGGCCTCTGGAAGCGATTCACGCACCCGTGCCAGGACTGCAGGACAAGCTGGGCGCCGTTATCAACCGCACACTGGATAAACTGGCCGCAGACCAGGTGCTGGAGCGCGGCAACTGGACGCTGACCGACAGCGAACAACTCGCCCAGTTTGAAAGCAGGCAGGCCCCCGTCGGTGCCGATCAGCCACTATTCCTGCGCGTCGAGCGGCAGAGTCTGCGCAAGTTGCCCGACACCGGCGCGGTGGCCTTTACGATTCGCGTCGAGCTCACTGCGCTGGAGGCACTGAGCTGCGAGGCACCCGTTGCCCGGCAGCTACTTGAGGCCTTGAATCAGCTCGAGCCGGAGGTGATACGCTACAAGTCACTGTCAAGACTGGCGCCCGCGCTGGCGGCGTTCGCAAAACAGCATAACGTGTCGCTGGCCGACCAATACCAGATGCCGCGTTAGAACATTCCCATATCGATGCCGGCAGCCATCGCCTGCCCCAACTCCCGGCAGCGCTCGCGTGCCGCCTCATCCACCTCGCCGCGCACGATAATCGGTTCAGTCACCGGCTTCATCGGGTAGCCACGCAGGATACGATCGATCTCCCGCACCGCCCCGCGGCCATCGTTACCTGCGCTGATGACCAGTGCATAGGGAAGACCCAGCTGCAGCGGTTGCGCCGGATAATAGGTGCGGTCAAAAAAATCTTTCAGGGCACCGGACATGTAGCCGAGGTTTTCGGGGCTGGCAAACACAACGCCATCGGCAGCGCGCAAATCTGCAACCCCGGCTTCCAGCGCCGGTACAGATTGCAGCTGCACCTGGGGCTCAAGCGCGGCGCCCTCTGCGAGCGCCGAGACCAGTTGCCGGGTGTTGCCCGACTGGCTGTGATAGACGACCAACAGTGTTTTTTGCACGATTGGCCCGTTCCGGAACGACGCGTTGCCTAGCGCAGGCTGTCGTTAATTTCTTCGAGCGCCTTGCTGCCGGGCACGAGGTCTTTTTCGACCAGCCGACTGAGCGGCTTACCCGATGACTCGAGCATCTCGTGAAGATCCTGCGTGTCGGGGTCGATATAGATAAGGCCCGTAAGCACGTCACCGCGCGCCTTGGAATCGTGCAGGGCTTCAAACGCAGCGCGGCGATCGCGCGGGTCGTAGCTCTGGTTGAGCTTGTGGAGGTTCAAAACGGAGCCGTCGTGCATATGCACCTGCTCCGACGAGCCCGGCTGGTACTGTGCCGTGATCTCCTGCTCCATCGGCACGAAATCGAATGTGCCGCTGGCATCGAGATGCTCGCGTACGTACTCGTAGGACTTGGTCGAGGCCGGCGTGTTATTAAAAGTTACGCAGGGTGAGACGACGTCAATAAAGGCAAAGCCCGAGTGTGCAATCGCGGCCTTTACCAATGGCACCAGCTGGGATTTATCACCCGAAAAACTGCGGGCAACAAAGGTCGCCCCCAGGTCCAGCGCAACGCTCACCAGGTCGATGGGCGCATACATATTGGCGACGCCCGCCTTCGACTTGGAGCCCACATCTGCAGTCGCGGAGTCCTGGCCCTTGGTCAGGCCGTAGCAACCGTTGTTCTCGACAACGTACAGCATATTGACGTTGCGCCGCACTACGTGGGCAAACTGGCCCATACCAATCGATGCGGTATCGCCGTCACCAGACACCCCGATATAAATCATGTCGCGGTTTGCCAGCGCCGCACCGGTGGTCACCGAGGGCATGCGCCCATGCACGGAGTTAAAGCCGTGCGAATTGCCCAGGAAATAGGTCGGCGTTTTGGAGGAACAACCGATACCCGAGAGTTTGGCAACCTTGTGCGGCTCAATCGACAGCTCAAAGCAGGCCTGCACCAATGCAGCACTGATCGAGTCATGTCCACAGCCGGCACACAGCGTTGAGAGGCTGCCTTCGTAGTCCTTTTTGGTGAAACCTACCGAGTTGACGGGCAGGTCCGGGTGGCGAAAATTGGGCTGGATAAATGACATGGTTATGCTCTATCGCGCGGGCTAGCCAGCGTCCTGTTTGACCGAACCTTCGGCCTGGTGATCAACAATAAACTGGTGGATATAACGGGCCATAATGGGCATGCCATCGTAGTGGCGCAGCGCCACCAGCCTGGCAGGGTCGACTTCAAGCTCGTTGATCAGCAGGCTGCGCATTTGCGCATCGCGGTTCTGGTCGATCACATAAACGACATCATGCTGCTCAACGAAATCACGCACCTGCTCGTTAAACGGAAAGGCCCGGATTCGCATCGCGTCGATTTGCTGGCCCTGCTTGCGCAGGCTCTCCAGCGCCTCGTGGGCGGCGTAGTGACTGGTGCCGTAGTAGATAACCCCGACCGACGAACCCTGTGAGTAGATCTCCGGCGCGGGCACGGTTGACTTGGCGGTCTCCCACTTGAGCTCCAGCCGCTGCATGTTTTCGACGTACTTGGCGCCGTTTTCGGTATAAATGGCGTACTCATCGCGCGAGGTGCCGCGGGTGAAGAACGAACCCATCGTCGGGTGAGTGCCCGGATAGGTCCGGTAGGTAATGCCGTCGCCATCAGTATCGAGGTAGCGGCCAAAGCGCCCATCCAGCGCTTCGAGCTGCTCAGCATCGAGCACTTTGCCGCGATCGTATTCGCGCGACTCGTCCCAGCTCAGGGGCTCGGACATATTGTCGTTCATACCCAGGTCAAGATCGCTGAGGATGATCACCGGGGTTTGCAGGCGATCGGCGAGGTCAAAAGCCGTCGCGCCGAAATCGAAACACTCTCGGGGTGTCGAGGGGTACAGGCACACCTGCTTGGTGTCACCGTGCGATGCGTAGGCACAGATCGCCACGTCGGACTGCTGGGTACGGGTTGGCATACCCGTCGAGGGGCCAGCCCGCTGGATATTCATCAGCACAACCGGCAGCTCCGCGAAATAGGCCAGCCCGAGAAACTCACTCATCAGCGATACGCCAGGGCCACTGGTTGCGGTAAAGGCCCGCGCACCGTTCCAGTTTGCGCCGATGGCCATGCCAATGGCTGCCAGTTCATCTTCGGCCTGGACAATCGCGAAGTTCTTTTTGCCGGTGCCCGCATCGATACGCAGGCGATTGCAGTACTTGCTGTAGGCATCGACGACCGAGGTCGATGGCGTAATCGGGTACCAGGCCGCCACGGTCGCGCCCCCATAGATCGCACCCAATGCCAGCGAGGCATTACCGTCAATCAGGATTGCATCGCCCGTCTTGTCGCTGGCCCTGACCTGGATACCCAGCGGGCACTGGTAGTGATCCTGCGCGTACTGATAGCCCAGCTCCAAGGCATGAATATTGGGCGCGATCAGTTTTTCCTTGCCCTTGAACTGGTCGGCGACCAGGTCCTTGAGCACGGTAAAGTCCATGTTGAGCAGTGCGGCCAGGGCGCCGACGTAGAGCACGTTCTTGAACAGCTGGCGCTGCTTGGGATCGCTGTACTCACGAATGCAAATTTCAGTGAGCGGCAAGCCGATAAAGGTGATGTCCTTGCGCAGCAGGCGAGGATCAAGACGCTTGGTATTGTCGTAGATAAAGTAGCCGCCGGGATCCACCTCAGCGACATCGTCGGTCATGCTCTGGGCATTGACGCTGACCATGATGTCTACACCGCCGCGACGACCCAGGTGGCCGCTCTCACTCACGCGCACTTCGTACCAGGTAGGCAAACCCTGTATGTTCGACGGAAAAATGTTTTTTGGCGCTACCGGTATACCCATACGGAATACCGCTTTCGCGAACAGGTTGTTGGCGCTGGCCGAACCGGTGCCGTTCACATTGGCGAACTTGATGACAAATTCGTTGACGGACTGAATGCTGGACATAGGTGATTCTCAGGGCGCGATCAGGCGATTTTTATTTCAGTGGCCTTGGCGACACTGTACAGGTACTTTTGCATATCCCAGGCGGTGGTTGGACAGCGCTCGGCACACAGGCCGCAGTGCAGGCAAACGTTCTCATCTTTGACCAGCACTCGCTCGGTGGGCAGCAGCTCCGATACGTAGAGATCCTGGGCCAGATTATTAGCCGGCGCCGAGAGCCTGGTGCGCAGTGCATCCTCTTCATCGTTTTCGATGAAGGTAATACAGTCGGTCGGGCAAATGTCGACGCAGGCATCGCACTCGATGCAGCGGTTTTCGGTAAACACCGTCTGCACGTCACAATTCAGGCAGCGCATCGCCTCGTTGTAAGCATCTTCAACGCTGAAACCCAGTTCAACCTCGAGCTTGCGATCGGTTAGCGCCTGCTCTTTCTGGGCATGGGGTACCTTGTAGCGATCATCGTCAGAGATCGGGCTGTCATAGCTCCACTCGTGAATACCCATTTTCTGCGACACCAGATTGGTGCGCGGCGGCAGGCGCTCAGCGACGTCCTGGCCATTGCAGAACTTGTCGATCGAAACGGCCGCCTGGTGGCCATGCGCAACCGCCGTGATGATGTTTTCCGGGCCAAAAGCAGCGTCACCACCAAAGAATACATTGGGCAGGCTCGACTGGAAGGTCTCGCGGTTGACATCGGGGCACTCCCAGCGATCAAACTCGATGCCCAGGTCGCGCTCGATCCAGGGGAAGGCGTTTTCCTGGCCGATCGCTATAAGCACATCGTCACACTCGAAGTGCACCAGGTCTTC
This sequence comes from Pseudomonadales bacterium, assembly GCA_965216795.1. Lineage (GTDB taxonomy): Bacteria > Pseudomonadota > Gammaproteobacteria > Pseudomonadales > UBA7434 > UBA7434. The sequence goes on from OZ244196.1 coordinate 936,091, forward strand.
ACCGGTAGGCACCAGCGAGCGTTTGCCATTCTCGTCGTAAACCGCTTCAACCTTCTCGAACATCATGCCGCTGAGCTTGCCGTCGGTGAGCACAAATTCCTTGGGCACGTGGTTGTCAAAAATGGGGATGTCCTCGGCCATGGCATCGTCTTTTTCCCATGGCGAGGCTTTCATATCACCAAAGGGGCTGCGCACGACGACTTTGACATCGGTACCGCCCAGCCGCCGCGAGGTGCGACAGCAATCCATCGCGGTGTTGCCACCGCCCAGCACGATCACTTTCTTGCCGATTTTTTCGACATGGCCAAAGGCCACGCTCGACAGCCAGTCAATACCGATGGCGATGTTGTCGGCTGCTTCCTGGCGACCGGGCACCTCGAGATCGCGACCGCGCGGCGCACCCGTACCGACAAAGATCGCGTCATAGTTTTTGTCGAGAATCGATTTAAGGCTATCGACATACTGGTTGAAGTGGGTTGTCACGCCCATATCGAGCACGTACTGCACTTCTTCATCGAGCACAGATTCCGGCAGCCGGAACGCCGGGATCTGGCTGCGCATAAAACCGCCACCCTTGATCTGGTCGTCATACAGGTCGAGGCTGTAACCCAGCGGTGCAAGATCGCGAGCGACGGTCAGCGAAGCGGGGCCGGCACCAATCAATGCGATGCGCTTGCCATTGGACTGCTCTGCCCGCCCTGGCATGCGGTCTTTGACATCACCCTTGTTGTCGGCGGCAACACGCTTGAGGCGGCAAATGGCCACGGGCTCTTCGTTTTCGTCACTTTCGATGCGGCCACGCCGGCAGGCCGGCTCACAGGGGCGGTCACAGGTGCGACCCAGCACACCCGGGAAGACATTCGACTCCCAGTTGACCATGTAGGCATCGGTATAGCGCTCTGCCGCAATCAGGCGAATGTACTCGGGCACCGGGGTGTGCGCCGGACAGGCGTACTGGCAGTCAACCACCTTGTGGAAGTATTCGGGGTCTTTGGTATCCGTAGGTTTCAACGGTTTGTCCTGTCGGGGCCCAGCGGCGCGGGGCTGCCAAATCCAGCCTGCGCACTGATACAGCAAGTAAACCTGTGTATGGTATTTTTTGCCCGAGCCAAGTTCAAGCACAATGCAAACTAGTTGTCGAATATCGCTGAACCAGCGGCGATTATGGCAGCTTCGGTCAATCCCGAGGGGGCGTCGTGCGCGCTAAATCCAGTGGCCCGGTCGGGCTCGATAGCCGAGCCATGTGAACAGCAGCAGCAGCACCCCGGCGGTGCCCCGCGGCAGTGGCAGGTCGTACTGGGGCGAGAAGTAGGTGGATTCGAGATAGTCGGCCAGGCCGTTGTTATTGAGGTCTGCGGCGAAGGTGCCCTTCCCTATTTCGAAGATGTCATGGACGCCGTCGTTGTCGTTGTCCAGATCGGCGTAGTCCGGAATCCCGTCGCCGTCGGTATCAAACGGAAAGTACACGCTGATCGCCTCAACCGCATCCGCCATGCCGTTATTGTCGCTGTCGCTGTCGAGGTAATCCGGCTTGCCATCCTTGTCCAGGTCGCTGGTGAAAGACTCTACCGAGTCCATCAGGCCGTCGCCATCCGCATCCTGGACCGGTGCCGGTCGCGTGGTCCAGGCAAGACTGTAATCCCAGAGAAAGGCCGGCTGTGAGGCGGCGACCCTGACCTCAAGCCGGTAGCTGTGCATCGGCACCAGTTCAAACCAGACGGTCTGGCTGTTGTCGGCCGCGCTCGCCGAGATCACCACATCAACGCCGTCGGTTTCATCCACCAACACCAGCTCAAGGCCATACAGCGATGCCGTCTCGTCAAAAGGTGTGCCGCCGGTGACATCGACGTGCCAGGCCAGCGTTGCGGCCAGCTCGACCTGCTGGATCGCCTTGCCGACCCGGTAGCTGCCCACGGCGTTGCTGCCTGATAACCCGCCAAATTCGGGGTCATGGTCAAAGCCGTCGAAGCCGACTTCGGCTGGCCCGCCATCCTGCTGGCTGGCGGACTCCCCGGCACTGAGCAGCTGGTAGCTTTGGCGAAGGTCGAGCTGGCCGGCACCATAGCGGCGATCGAGCCCGTTGCTGGTCTGGTCAGACACACTGACGCGATAATCGGCAATATCGACCCCGGCGCTGTTGCTCGTGCGCCTGGCGGCACCGGCCATCAGCGCTGCCTTGATCGTTTCGCTGCGCTCGGCGTTCCTGACCGGCAGACCAAAACGCGTGGACGTGGCCGCTTCGGACCAGCCGGGGTTGGCAAGCCCTGCCGCGATCAGCTGCGCCGCAGCGCCGGCGACATAGGGCGTTGCGTAACTGGTGGCCGACTCGGGGACGACGAGGTCTGCTGCAGAACGATCAGCGGTATACAGGCTGTCGAGGGCGAACGTCGACCAGGGGTGCAAGGCATCAGAGCGACCGACGCTGATACCGTTCATCGCACCGCTCATGACCGGCACTTCAATGCTGCCGTTGTTTAACGCAAAGACCTGGACCACCTCATCGATATTGCTCAGCCAGTCGGCATAGCGCAGCAACCTCGAGGTATCTTGCGGGGAAAACTGCCCCTCCCCATTCAACAGCCCGTTGCTCACCCAGCTGTGATTGACGACCCGCTGCAACACCGGCGCGGGCGGAGAGATGCCGTAGATACCCAGCTGGTTGGCCACCCAGGACTGCTGGCTATGCACGGACACCAGCGAGAGCGACTGCGCGACAGACGATTGACTGCCATAGAAGCGCTGCCCCACCGAGGAGGCATGCGCTGAGGGTCCTGGAGACGGGATCAGGCTCGCACTGCTGATGCTCTTGCCCGCGAACTCGGCAATCGCGGTGTCGGGAAACCAGTTGCTGCCTCCCTCGACCTGGAAGACGCGCACCGCCGCGGCATCGGGCATGCTCCCCAGTTCGGCCAGCAGTGCGGTATAGCCCAGGTCATCGAGCACGGCTGCGCGCCCTGGCAGGCAAACGCCTGCCAGGGCAGCAATGCACACGATTCGCCCCGACAAGCGGAGCAATGACTGGGTCGACATACAGCTGTTCGATTCAGCGACATGGCCATCGCGCAAGTAGCCCGACCAATGGCCGGTGCACCCTGGCGCGAAATGTCGCGATTTACGCTCTCATTAGACGCATCCGGTCGCGCTTGTTGAGGCCACCCTGTCCCGGGTGACTGCCAAAGCATTTACCCGCGTGCCGACGGGACTGCTGTTATTTTGATCATTAATTATACATGATTCACGGCCCGCCCTGTGCTGGTGCAAGCACCCGCAAGGCCAGCTCACCGCCGCGCAGGCGCCCGTTGGCGAAGCGCGCGAAAAACCTGACAATTTTCATACACTTCAGCGACCGGCAGCGAAACATGCCGGACAACTTTTTCGCATTTCGCGCCCCGAAACTCAAGACGGCTTGCAGCACCGTAATAACTGGATATAATCACAGCATGTAAATAAATACAGGTATTTGGCCCATGAAGCTCACTGCCCGGCAGGAACAGATCCTCTCGCTTATTCGCACCTACATCGATGACACCGGTTTCCCGCCCACGCGGGCCGACATCGCCCAGGAGCTGGGCTTCAAATCTGCCAACGCCGCTGAAGAACACCTCAAGGCGCTGGCGCGCAAGGGCGCCATCGAAATGATCCCCGGCACATCGCGCGGTATCAGGCTGGTCGACCAGCAAAGCGAGGGGCTACCTCTGATCGGGCGCGTGGCCGCGGGCAGCCCGATTCTCGCCGAAGAGCACATTGAAGATTATTGCGACATATCGGCCAGCTTCTTCCGCCCACGGGCCGATTTCCTGCTGCAGGTCGTGGGAGAGAGTATGCAGGATATCGGCATTCTCGACGGCGACTGGCTAGCCGTCCACAAAACCACCCAGGCCCAAACCGGCGATATCGTCGTCGCCCGCGTTGATGACGAGGTCACGGTCAAGCGCCTGCGGAAAACCCGCAGCCGCCATGTCGTCCAGCTCGAGCCAGAAAACGCCGAGTTCGACGTCATCGAAGTCGATTTGAGAGACCAGCAGTTTGCGATTGAGGGACTGAGCGTCGGCGTGATTCGCCGCTAGCCCGATGACAGGCACCATGAACAGGCAGCTACCTGAAAGGCGTAGCAACCTGGCTGGTTAACTGATTGGCTGCCTGAATTTACTGCCTGGATTGCTGACAGGGTTTGGTGGGCGCTGGATTAACGCCGCGACTCAGTGCAACACGCGCGGCGCGTCAGCATCATCGAAGTCATCGGCTTCATCGAAACTGCCCGCCAACTCATCACCCAGCTCTTCGTCGCTATCTTCATTCGCGTCGGTATTGACGAAGTGCATTTGCGATGCGGTTTCAATACCCGCGTGAATCATCGCGCGTGCCACTTCCAGACGACCGTTGGGCATGTAGGACTTGGACTCGTCTGAAAAACGAATCGTCATCAGGGCCTCGCCATCACCATCGGCTCGCTGTAAAACGATATCGCCATTGATCAGCTCAACGATTTCGAGAAATGAAGACACTGGGAACTCCGCGGGGAAAGTGAGGCGTCATTCTAGCATTTTTTGCCCCTGCTGGGCAGCCCCGCTCAAGCGCTTGTTTTTGGCCATGTTTCTTGCTGTCAATGCGGATAAAACGTCAGCTGCTTCGCACTAAAACTCGCTTTGCATGGCAATACATTCAGCCGCCAGGCGCTCAAGCAACCCGTGCCACTCGGTGCACCGGGCCAAAGAGACGCTGGTATCGACCAACCTCAGGTGATCCGCAGGACGTGGACTGGCGTTGACGGGTTGCCACAGCGCCTGGTAGGCGACGAGCAATTCGGCCAGTGAATTCGGTGCGGTAAATGCCTGCACCAGGTGCTGTAGCGCCGGATCGGCCGCGGGCGCAAGTTTTGCCTGCGATAACCAGCCGATAAAACCTGGGCCATCGGCAATGACGGCATCACCGCGCGCGGCCGACTGGTCAAGCAGGTGCTGGGCGAGGAACACGCCGCTACGATAGAGACACTCGGTTGCCGCTTCGAGCAGGCATTGCCGCATCTGCAGTGGCGCGCCGGCGGCAAGCGCTTCCCCGGAACCGGTTTCGGCCAGGCGCTGGCAGTGCAGGCTGGCGAAATACAGCGTTTGCCGATGACTGGCCAGGTGCGCTGTAGCCGCCATCAGTCGTCGCCGTCACCTGCCGGTTTTTTTGCGGCTTTGGCCTTTGCCTTACTTTTCGATTTAGCCTTGGCCTTGGCTTTGGTTTTTGCCTTGGCTTTCGCTTTGGGCTTTTTCGCCGTTATTTGCCACTCACCGTCGACGAAATCGGCGCGCCAGCCCGTCGCCTTGCCATCGACTTCGGTCATCAGGTACTGCTCTTTGGTCTTGCGCTGGTAGCGCACCTGCACGCGGTTGCCGTCAGGATCCTCGACCGGGCCTGTCATCAGGAAATGGTACTTGGGATCGATTTCATCCTTGTGCGGCAGCAGCTCGTCGATAAACGGTGCGCGCGTTTCGCGGTTTTTCGGGAACTGGCTGGCGGCCAGGAAAATACCGGCGGCACCATCACGCAATACATAGGTATCGTCTACCCTCTGGCAGGCGAGCTCAGGCATCGGAACCGGATCCATTTTCGGAGGCGCTGCCTCACCATTGCGCAGCAATTTGCGCGTGTTTTTGCACGTTTCGCTGGTGCAGCCGAAGTACTTGCCAAAACGGCCGGTCTTGAGCTGCATATCCGCGCCGCACTTGTCACACTCGAGCACCGGGCCATCGTAACCCTTGATCTTGAACTGCCCAGTCTCTACTTCATGGCCCGGGCAGTCGGGGTTATTGCCGCAAATGTGGAGTTTACGGGCCTCGTCAATCAGGTAGCTATCCATTGAGGTATTGCACAGCTGGCAACGCCGTTTGGAAATCAGCGCGCGCGATTCGGCTTCTTCATCCTCATCGACACTGACAACTTCATCACCCGACACCAGGTTGACCGTTTCTTTACAGCGCTCTTTGGGCGGCAGGCTGTAGCCTGAACAGCCGAGAAACACGCCGGTACTGGCAGTCCGGATCTGCATGGGCCGCTCGCAGCTACTGCAGCTCACCGCCTCGATGGTCGTTGGCTCATTGCGCCGCATACCCCCGTCGCCAGGCTCGGCCTCGGCCGCTTCAAGCTTGCCGGTGAAGTCGCTATAGAATTCATCCAGCACGGCTTTCCAGTCTTTCTCGCCTTCAGCGATCTGGTCGAGCCTCGCCTCCATATCGGCGGTAAAGCCGTAGTCCATCAGCTCTGCGAAGCTCTCATTGAGCCGCTCAGTGACGATGTCACCCATCTTCTCGGCATAAAAACGTCGATTTTCAGTGCGCACGTAACCGCGCTCCTGAATCGTCGAAATAATTGCCGCGTACGTCGAAGGCCGGCCAATACCGCGCTTTTCAAGCTCCTTGACCAGGCTTGCCTCGCTATAGCGCGGCGTGGGCTTGGTGAAGTGCTGGCTGGGGTCGAGCTTGGCCAGGCGCAGTGCGTCGCCTTCCTTGAAGTCAGGCAGCACGCGATCTTCTTCTTTTTTGGACTGCGGCGGTTGCACGCGCGTGTAACCATCAAAGCGCACGACGCGCCCGCGTGTGCGCAGCTGGTAGTCACCCGCAGTGGCGACCAGGCTGGTACTGGTGAACTGGGCGTTCGTCATCTGGCAGGCGACAAACTGGCGCCAGATCATTTCGTACAGGCGCACGCCATCGGGATCGATATTTTTCAGGTCACTGGGCATGACCTCAACCGATGAGGGGCGAATCGCTTCGTGAGCTTCCTGCGCACCCTCTTTGGCGCTGTACTGCAACGGCTTTTCGGGCAGGTACTCCTCGCCGTAGTGACCGACGATATAGTCGCGCGCCGCAGCGACCGCATCGGCACTGAGATTGGTCGAGTCGGTACGCATATAGGTGATGTAGCCGGCCTCATAGAGCCGTTGCGCCAGCAGCATGGTCTTCTTGACGCCAAAGCCCATACGGGTGCTGGCCGCCTGCTGCAGCGTCGATGTAATGTAGGGGGCACTGGGGCGCGTCGTAGTTGGCTTGTCTTCGCGCTTGCTGATCGCGAAATCTGCCTGCTGCATCGCCGCCAGCGCGGCATCGCAATCGGCCTTGTTGGTCGGCCGGAATTTGTCTTCGCCTGCGCGAGTCACCTGCATTCGCAGCTCGCCCGCCGCGCCTGTCAGGTCGGCAAACACCTCCCAGTACTCCTCCGGGATGAATGCCCGGATCTCGCGCTCACGCTCAACGATCAACTTGACCGCAACCGACTGGACGCGACCGGCCGACAGGCCCCGCGCGACTTTCGACCACAGCAGTGGGGAGACCATGAAACCGACCACACGGTCGAGGAAGCGTCGCGTCTGCTGCGCCTGGACGCGACTCATATCGAGACTGCCGGGATCTTCAAAGGCCTGGTGGATCGCCTTTTTGGTGATCTCGTTGAAGACAACGCGCTGGAAGCGGTCATCATCACCACCGATGATCTCGCGCAGGTGCCAGGCTATGGCCTCACCCTCTCGGTCAAGGTCCGTTGCAAGCACAATGGAATCTGCGTCTTTGGCAAGCTTGCGCAGCTCGTCAACGACCTTTTCTTTGCCGGGCAGGATCTGGTAGTTGGGTTTCCAGCCCTTGTCCGGATCGATCCCCATACGGGCGACCAACTGGGTGCGCGCTTTTTTGCGCTTGTAAGCCAGCTTTTTGGCCGGCGTCATCTTGCGCGTCTTGGCGGCCTCGGCAGCCCGGGCTTTGGGATCAACGGGCTTGCCCGAACCGCTGACCGGCAGGTCGCGGACGTGCCCCACACTGGACTTGACGACATAGTCTTTGCCCAGGTACTTGTTGATCGTCTTGGCCTTGGCTGGCGATTCGACGATGACGAGGGATTTACCCATACTAAGCCGGTTCCGATAGCGATCGGCAGCTGCTTCGCCGCCATTGCGCCCTGAGGCACCCCAAAAGGGCGACATATATAAGGAACAAGTACCAGCCGGTCAAGTCATAGGTGAAATATTTTCAAAATCACCGCCCGGTGGAGCATGCTCTATACTGTCGCCTCTCACTCGCCCGGAAGCGCACCGGTTACGGCAATTTCCTCGCAAACAGATCTGTGAATTACCTTATCCACACGCCCAACCGTCTCTTTCATGCCCTGCTCATGGCCATTTGCATGGCGCTGGCAGTGCTGGCGTCCGGCAGGCTGGCCGCCGAGAGCAGCGCTGCCAACGAAGCCGGCACTGAAGGCAGCCCCGCGCAGGCCGGGCCAAACTGGCTGGCGCCAGGCACTGATCAATGGGCGAGTCGCGAACTTGGAGACCTGCGCAATGACTACCGCCAGGCGCGCACCGCACTCGAGCAGCGCGAGTACAAGCGCTTCAGGCAGCTCAGGGCCGGACTCGATAACTACCCCCTGGCAGGCTACCTGGACTATCGCTTCCTGCTCCGCAACCCCCAGCAACTGGATGCCGCTGCGCTTGCCGATTTTGACAACCGCCACGGCAATGCACGCCTGACGCGATACCTGAAACGCAAGTGGTTGCAAACACTGGCAAGCGAGCGCGACTGGGACGCACTGGTCGAACACTACGAGCCGGAACTGGCCAACACCCGCTTGCATTGTGCCTACCTGCGCGGACGCCTGCAGCAAGATACCGGATTGCTGCCCAGCCTGCTGCCGGAAATTGAGTTGTTGTGGTTGTCACCCAGCTCTCTGCCAAAAGACTGCGACCCGCTATTCAAGCGCATGATCAATGGCCCGGGTGTCAGCCCCACCGCCGGTTGGCAGCGATTTCTGCTCAGCTATGGCGCTCGCGAAATCCAGCTCGCCAAGTACCTGGTTCGCTACCTCGACAAGGGTACCCGCGAGCAGGCTGAACAGCTGCTCGCGCTGTACCGAAAACCTGCCGGTGTCCCTGAAAACTGGTCGCGTTTGCGCGAGACTCGCGAGCTGCTGCCCGCCGGCTTCACGCCTGGCGAAACCGACATCCGGTCACTGGTGGACGCTGCGCTGCTGCAGTTGCTGAAACGACTGGCGCGTGCCGACAGCGATGCTGCCGTGGCGATGGCGCGGCAAATGGGCGAGGATCCGCTCGCGCCCGCGCTGAAACGCTACCTGTTAACGCGCGCGGCGCTGGCCAGTTATCGCGACGTACCCGGCCTGTATCAAACCCTGCAGATCACAAATGACGGCCAGGCCTACAGCTGGCTTCTGCGCGCGCATATTGCCGCAGCCGACTGGCCAGCGCTGGAACGGGCGCTGGCTGAACTGCCCGCCGACATTGCGGACGAAGAGCGCTGGCAGTACTGGCGGCTGCGGGCGGCGCAACTGCAGGCCCCGCTGGATGAGGGGCAGCTACAGGCGATGAATGCGCTGGCAGGCAAAGCGAACTTTTACGGTTTCATGAGTGCTGCGCTATTGCAACGCGACTATACCTTTGCACCCGAATTTGGCCTTACCACCGAGCCTGACACCGAAGCGTTTTTGCAGCGGCCGGCGCTGCAGCGGGCCATCGAACACTGGCTGCACGACGAACCGAACAGCGCGCACGCAGAGTGGCATGTGGCCACCCGCCAGCTGAGCGCGCAGCAGCAATTGGCTGCGGGCTATCTGGCGCGCAACCTGGGCTGGCAAAACCCCGCCATCAACTCCGCGATCGCCGCTGGCGCCTGGCAACACTATCCGCTGCGCTTTCCCAATATCTATCGCGATGACTTCGCCCGAGCTGCGCTCCAGCACGCCCTGCCCCTGTCGTGGATTTATGCAACGGCCCGCCAGGAAAGCGCGCTGGCGACGCACGCAAAGTCTTCAGCCGGTGCGCTGGGCCTGATGCAGATGCTGCCGACAACGGCCAGGGAGGTGGCCGCTGCAAACAATGTTGAGCACGAAACGCAGCAGCTGTTTGAGGCCGCGCACTCGATACGCCTGGCGAGCTATTACCTGGCAGAACTGCACGAACGCTTCGGTCAACGCGCGCTGGCTTCCGCCGCCTACAATGCTGGCCCACACCGGGTCCAGCGCTGGCTTGAGGATCTTGAAACTGCACTGCCGGCCGACGCATGGATCGAAACCATTCGCTTCAATGAAACGCGCCAGTACGTGCAGAACGTGTTGAGCTTCAGCCTGATCTACCAGTTGCTGTATGGTGAAGGCACAGCGCTGGCCAATGACTTGCAGCGCCCGGCCGCCCTGCTGCGTGACGGCGAGCAGATTGTGAAACCGCTGGCAGACGATGATTGATATTGGTGCCAACCTGGCACAGCGCTGCTTTGCCGACGATCTTCCCCAGGTACTGGAACGCGCCAGGGCACAGCGGGTCGAAGCCATCATCGTTACGGGCACTGACGTTGAAAGCAGCACGGCAGCAGCGGCCCTGGCGGCGGAGCATCCAGGCTATCTGTATGCCACGGCAGGCGTTCACCCCCATTACGCCAGCCAGTTCGATGACGCGACCATCGCCAGCCTCACGGCACTGCACAAGGACCCGTCGGTGGTTGCCGTCGGCGAGACCGGCCTCGACTTCAATCGCAACTATTCCTCACCCGAATCACAGCTATTTGCGTTTGCCGCACAGCTGGAGTTGGCGTGCACGCTCAAGCGGCCGCTATTTCTTCACCAGCGCGATGCGCACGAGGCCTTTCGTTCGGTTTTATCCGCACAACCCGGTGCCTGTGAGCGCGCGGTCGTCCACTGCTTTACCGACTCTGCGGCGGCGCTTGAGGACTACCTGGATATGGGCCTGTACATTGGCATCACCGGCTGGCTTTGCGATCGCAAACGCGGCGCGACGCTGCGAGACATTGTGACCCGGATACCGCTGGATCGCCTGCTGATCGAAACCGACGCGCCTTACCTGGTGCCACAACAAGAAGGCATCAAAGCGCAATTGGCGCAGCCGCGTCGCAACGAGCCGTGGACACTATCGGCGATCGCCGGTGAACTGGCCAGGCTGTATGATGTAGAACAAGAGGAGCTTGTAAACCGGACCAGCGCCAACGCCCGCCAGCTATTTCGGCTCGGCTAGGCAGTAGCCAGCAGCTTGCGAATGCGCGATGGCGTGAACGGCCACGCCAGCTCTGTTTCGCTGGCCGGGCATCGCAGCACGGGGATACTCCAGCCGTAGCGCTGCTCCAGCTGCGGATCAGTGGTGATATCAACCGTTTGGTAGTGCCAACCAGAGCCTGCCAGCACCTCCTCCAGCATCACCACCGCGTGGTCACACAACTCGCAATCGGCCCTGGAGTAAAGTAACAGGCAGCGGTCAGCTGCAGAACCGGCAACGTCCAGGGGAGTGCTCCAAAAAACAGTGCGGTCGGTTAGTGCCGGGTGTTCCAGCTTTGCAGTGCGCGCGACACCACAGCGTCGAGCGAACGTTGCAATGCACCCTGTGCGGCCATGCCGAGTTTTTCCTGCCAGTTCTTCTTCTCGACGTACTTGACCTGGAATACCGATGCCGCCTCGGCGCGGCGCATCAGGTACTCATCGCTGGTACCCAGTTCATCAATCAGTCCCTGCTCCAGCGCCTTTTGCCCGTACCAGGTCTCACCGGTTGCCACTTTGGCAATATCCAGCGAGGGCCTGTACTCATTGACAAAATCCTTGAACAGCGTATGCGTCTCTTCCAGGTCTTCGATAAACTTGCGGCGGCCGGCGTCGGTGTTCTCGCCCAGCATCGTCAGTGTTCGCTTGTACTCACCCGCCGTAAGCAATTCGTAGTCGACGTCATTCTTTTTCAGCACTTTGTTGAAATTCGGCAGGCTCGCCACAACACCAATCGAGCCGATTACCGCAAAGGGCGCCGCAATCAGGCGATCGGCGATGCACGCCATCATATAGCCGCCGCTAGCGGCAACGGCATCGACACAGACGGTCAGCGGAATCTTGTTCTCGCGAAATCGCACCAGCTGTGACGCGGCCAGCCCGTAGGCATGCACCAGGCCACCGGGACTCTCAAGCTTGACCACCACTTCGTCATTGCTGGTCGCAAGCGTCAGCACCGCGGTAATTTCTTCACGAAGGTGCTCCACGGCAGAGGCTTTCATATCGCCATCAAAGGCCAGCACGTAGACATTGCCCGGCGTCCCATCTGCGGGGCTCGAAGCGGAGTCATTGCCCGCAGGCTGCTGCTTGGCGCTTTTCTTCGCCGCCTTGTCCGTCTGCTTGCGCGATTGCTTTTCAAGCTTCTGCTGCTGCTTGTAGGCGTGCTCATCCAGCACGGCTGCGCGCAGGGTGTCCGCCAGATCACGCAGTTTGTCGTTGATCTTCTTGACCTCGAGACGGCCTTCGGGGCCCTCACCGCCACCGCGCTGGCTCATGCCCACTGCTGCACCAATCACGATGACGATGGCAATTACGATGGTCGCCACTTTCGCGAAAAATAGCCCATAGTCGGCGAGAATTTCTATAAACACATTGTATTCCTGATTGAGGGATTAGCTGTCGTATCCACCCCGATCGGGGCAAGCTGGCGGCTGTGAAAGTGGTGCGAATTAAACACGCATTTCAATACACTGTCCAGAAAGCGTGGCTAGCGCTTCACCAGCTCCAGGCCCTGGAGCGCATCGGCCGCTAACTGGTTGACCGGCTCGACGAGCAGTGCCGAGCGATCGGCATAGACCGCAAAGCGTGCGCCGGGCGCGACCGGCAAATAGGCGGATTGCAAAGCCACAGGCCTGACGCCCACGGCATCGAGTGGCGACGCAAATCGCTGTAACCATGGCCAACTATCGATCGGTGCGGGGATCCTGCGGCTGACATCACTGAGCGACCGGTCGTTGTGCTGGCCTGCCCTGGCGATATCAAAGTGGCGCGTGCTGAAACGTGCAGGCCGCATCAGCATAGTGGCATCGCTGCCGCCCAGCAGTCGCTGGCGCAGAAGCGCCCTGACTTCCACAGACCAGGCATCCCCGGTAAACAAAACGCTGCCGTATTCAGCGGATGTCGTTGACAGCCTGGCGACGCGCTCGCTCTCGTTAAGCTCGGTAAATTCGACGAATAAAACGGGGTCGGCCAGACTCGATGCTGCATAGCCGGTAAGGTCAGTGGCTACCGAAGCCAGTGCCACAGCAGTCGCCAGGCAGGCAATACCCGCTGTACAGCGAAACCAGGTCAGCAGCGACCTGCGTGGTTCGCGCAGCAGTAACAGGGCAAGTTTGATCGCCAGCGCAGCGACAGCGAGCAGCAGCGCGACAAGAATGAGTTGCATGGTGCAGTGTCCGCGGGCAGCGACGCCTAGGCAGCGGCCAGTACGGCGAGATTCTCGTCGAGTAGCTGGGCAAGGCTCGCATCCTGGCCACGGCCAACCGCGAGCTCCTCAAGCAGGTACTCGGTTGTCACCAGCGCATCTGCAAGGTTATCCAGCAGAGCTTCGTCAACATCCTGCTCGTTCTGGTAAATCGCTTCAAGCAATCGCGCGCAGCTCTTCATCAGGCCGCAGGCATTGTCGATCTCGACCATTTCGAACGCCCCGGCGATGGCCAGCAGGCAGCTGTTCATATTGGCGATGTGCTCGCGCTCGTGGCTCGACTCGATGTAGGCATTCACCGCTCGCTTCGCAAGACCGATGTTGGCGCGCGCTTCGTCAAACAGGTCCTGCTGTGCCTGCTGTAAAAGCCCCTTCGCCACCGTATGTTGCTGGTCTTCTGGCATGCCCTGGTCGACGAACCCCCCTGTGAGCAGGGTGCTCTCGACGAACAGCATCATGTTGGCAACCGCCAACAGGTCTTCATCTTCAGGCGCGCAACTGGTCCAGTTGGCGATGTTGTCCAGCGATTCGCGAATGGCCTGGGCGGCTGCATCAAAGCCTCCCATCGATAACACCGATGCGATGCGGTCACAGGCCTCAGCCAATTGCGCGACGTCCTCTTCGTTGCACAGTCCGCTTTCCGACATCAGGTCCAACCCGCGCTTGGCGGCGTCCAGTTCCTCCCGGATGGCCTCAAGCATGGTGCGAAGTGCCTTGTGGGTACTGCGCTCCATCGCCTCGCGATGCTTCACAAGCTCGACATCACGCCAGTGGATAGGCGCAAACTGGCCGCAGGCCTGGAGGTCTTCATGGTTGGCGCAGTCAGGGTCCGCAAGCACCAGCAGGAATGCCAGTTCACGCATCACCGCGGCATCGGGCAATGCGCTCAAACCGGCAGCCGTATCCTTGACCAGTAATTTCAGGCTGCGATCAAAGCGGGCGAAGAAATGCCTGCGCTGCGCAGTCAGTTCAAGATCGCCACTGCGAATAGCCGCGAGCAGACGCGCTAGCAGCCGCCAGACAAGGCCCTGCCGATTGGCGGCGCAAAGTCCCACACAGCGTTCGGCGACGCGCTCTATCAGTGTCAGCTTGCTGCTGACATCCTCATCGCGCAACATCCCGACCAGGGCAGTCTGGTACATATGGCGCAGCCGACGAAAGGTCAGCGCGAGCTCTTCCTCGCTACCCAGCGCGACGGGGCCGCCCAGTGCGTCGGCCTCCTCGCTGTCGACCTGTGGCTGGAAATCGAAACCTGCCAGCTCGCTCTCGCTGACGAATGGCGATAGTCCGGCGCTGGCCAGAGAATAGAAACAGGGAGCCAGTAACAGCGACGAGGTGATACCGGTATCGCAGACATACTCGAAGAACCTTGGCAGCAGGTAGGCACTTTTGAACAGTGCCTGGTGCTCTTTCTCGCAGATGGCGCGATCACTCTCGCAGACCTGGCCTACCGCCTCGCGAAGCTGGTCCGCAAGCGCGGTCGCCACTGGCAGCTCGAGCATCGTGAAGGCACCGCTGACTTCACCCAGTTGGGTAGACAGCCGCTCTGCCAACTGGCGCGCCGGCGTCTGGTCGTTGACACTCTGGTCGACCAGGGTATCGAGTTCAGCAATGATGTTGGACAACGTCTCGAGCAACTCAGGCTCGATCATGTCCAGCGTGCTTTGCGGATAGCGCTGATTGGTGGCCTGGCCCGATGGCGATGTGGCTAGCGATTGCGTCACGTTTACAACTCTCATCTATGGTGCCCGCAGGCGGGCGCGGAAGCTGGCAGTCCGCGTGTCAACGGGCGCACGACGGGTATTCCAGCTATTTCTTTAACTTCTAAAAAGTATAGATAGGCCAGCCCGGGGCGCACGCCGCAGTGATAGGCAGGTCCCGGGCAAGGATCGAGTTGTGAACTGAATCAAAAAACAGCCGAATCGCTGCCTAAATGAACAGCGCGACAGCACCGCCAGCCGTGTCTGCCGATCTTCTGAACAATTACAGGCAGCGTGGTAGCGATGCCCGTTAAGCGACTGTTTTGTAAACGATTATACAGTGCACAGGGCCGTTGCTTCGGGTATTAGCAGCTATACTTTTCGAGTCGAGGAGAAGCGGCCCCGCCGGGCGTCGATGGCGTCCATGACAACCCGTACTCCAGCGCAATCGGGCGCGCTGAAATAAAAGGAAATCACTATGCAAACCGTCTCACCTACGCAGGCGCTGTACCAGAACTTCCTGGGCACTGCCCCGGACTGGTACAAACTCACGATTCTCGCCTTCCTGGTTGCCAACCCGATATTGCTCCACACCGTCGGCCCCTATGTAACGGGCTGGCTGCTGATTATCGAATTTATTTTTACGCTGGCGATGGCCCTGAAGTGCTACCCACTCCAAAGTGGCGGCCTGATTGCGATAGAAGCGATCGTGCTCGGTATGGCCGGCCCCGCAGACGTACTCCATGAAATCGAGCTGAACCTGCCCGTTATCCTGCTGCTGGTATTTATGGTTGCAGGTATCTACTTCATGAAGGACCTGCTGCTGTTCACCTTTACCCGCTTACTCACCAGCGTCCAGTCCAAAACCAAGCTGTCCTTGCTGTTCTGTTTTGTCTCGGCATTCCTGTCTGCGTTTCTCGATGCCCTGACGGTTATCGCGGTCATCATCAGCGTCGCTACAGGCTTCTACGCCATCTACCAGCGCGTGGTATCGATCGAGGGTTACAACCACGATAGCGCCAGCGATGACGATAGTCACATCCACGACCTGCACCGCGAAGATCTCGACCAGTTCCGCGGCTTTTTGCGCGACCTCATGATGCACGCCGCTATCGGTACTGCGCTGGGCGGCGTATGCACGCAGGTCGGCGAGCCCCAGAACCTGGTCATCGCCAGCCAGGCGGGCTGGACCTTTGGCGAGTTTTTTATTCGCATGGCGCCGGTTAGCCTGCCGGTGCTGCTCAGTGGCCTCTGTGTAGTCGTACTGGTCGAGAAAATGAAATGGTTCAGCTATGGCTGGCAGCTGCCCGACAATGTCAGGGCCGTACTTGTCGATGACGCCCGCGAACAGGACGAAAAGCGCACCACCCGAGAAAAAATGGCGCTCGTCGTCCAGGCCATCGTCGCACTCTGGCTGGTGGTGGGGCTCGCATTCCATCTCGCCGAGGTGGGCATCATTGGCCTGACAGTGATTGTCCTGACCACCGCCTTCAATGGCATCACCGATGAGCACGCGCTCGGCCACGCCTTCGAAGAAGCGCTACCCTTTACCGCACTGCTGGTGGTGTTCTTCGCGATTGTTGCCGTGATCGACAAACAGGGCCTGTTCAAGGGCATCATTGATTCCGTGCTGCAGATGGATCGCGACGTCCAGGTGCCAATGTTTTACCTGGCCAATGGCCTGCTCTCGGCGATCAGCGACAATGTATTCGTGGGTACGGTGTACATCACCGAACTCAAGCAGGCGCTGACCAATGGCGTGATTAACCGCGAACAGTTTGACCTGCTGGCCGTCGCAATCAATACCGGCACCAATATTCCGTCGGTGGCCACACCCAACGGCCAGGCAGCCTTCCTCTTCCTGCTCACCTCTTCGCTGGCCCCACTGATCAGGCTGGGTTACATGACCATGGTCTACAAGGCACTGCCCTACACCATCGTGATGACCATCGTCGGATTGCTGAGCGTGAACTTCCTGCTTTATGATGCCACCGAAAGCATGATCGAAAGTGGCCTGGTTTCCGACCCGGCAGCCTATGACCCCACGGCTGACCACGCCGCTCCCGATCATCACTAACTAACCGGCCGAGAGCCGGGGTGAACCCGCGCGCCCTGCAACTGACCGTTGCGGGGCGTCGCCATTGCGGTTGACACGACAACGATGACATCGCTTAAAAGCGTCGCGATTCGCGGCACACTGAAGTTGTTCGGCAGCCTGCCGCTGGGCGCCGCCCGCGCACTTGGCAAGGGGCTCAGCGTCCTGATCCGGCTGGCGGCGCGGGACCTGCGCCGGACTATCGGCATCAACCTGCAGCTCACCCACCCTGCGATGGACGCACAGGCGCTGTCACAACTCACTGACGATTGCATCGAGCACACGGTCATCAATGCGCTTGAAATGACGGCGCTATGGCACCACGACAATGACTGGGTCGCGGCACTGCCGCTACAGGTCGAGGGTATCGATGTACTGCGCGATGCCCTCGAACAGTCCAGCGGCGTAATTATTGTCTGCCCGCATATCGGCAACTGGGAGTTCCTCGGCCGCTATTTGCCCCAGCTGGGCACGCTCACCTGCCTCTACCAGCCGCCGCGCCTGGCCGAGCTCGAGGAACTGGTAAAGCGCGGCCGCGAACAATCGGGCACGCGGGTTGTACCCACCAACCAGCGAGGCATCGCCGGACTGCTGAAGGCCCTGCGCAAAGGTGAGATGGTGGGTATTCTTCCTGACCAGGTGCCCGCGAAAGGCTCAGGCGTATTCGCACCCTGGTTCGGCCAACCCGCACTGACCATGACGCTGATTCATAGCCTGATGCAAAAAACGGGGTGTCGCGCAGTGCTGGGATACGCGCTGCGCGAAGACCAGGGCTTCAGGGCCATTTTCAAAGCAGCGCCCGAAGCGCTATACAGTAACGACCAGCTCGTTGCGGTTACCGCGCTGAACGCCATGGTCGAAACGGCAATCGCCAGCGACTGCGCGCAATACCAGTGGGGTTACAAGCGCTTTCGCAAACAGCCGCAGGGCCAGCGCTCTCCGTACAAACGCACTGACGGCTAGACGGTAGCCGGCGTCGCCTCGGCCTGGCGCCAGACGCAGTGACCGTCACTTTGCTGATCGATCCGCTCGAGCATCTGCTGGTGGGCCTGCAGCTCTTCAGAACTGGGCGCAACCACAGGCAGTGGCCCCTGCCCGCGCTGCAAAGGCTGCGATTGACTGGCAGCGGCAGTGTCATCATCGGTGCTGCTGTCTTCGCCGCCCAATAACAGGCTGGTCTGTCCACCTGTCATCGCCAGGTAGACATCTGCCAGGATTTCGGAATCGAGCAGCGCGCCATGCAGGCTGCGGCGCGAGTTGTCGATTTCGTAGCGCTTGCACAGCGCATCGAGATTGTTCTTCTGCCCGGGATGCTTATCGCGCGCCAGCTTCAGCGTGTCTACGACCGTACAGACCTCGGCAAGCCGCTGGGTTTTATGCCCCAGCAGCTGCAATTCATGCTCGAGAAACCCGACATCAAATGGCGCGTTGTGGATAACCAGCTCAGCGCCGTCGATAAAGGCGAGGAAATCCTCTGCGATGCGTGCAAATACGGGTTTATCTGCCAGGAAATCATTGGAAATGCCATGCACTTCCAGCGCCCCGGCATCGATGTCGCGCTCGGGGTTTATGTACTGGTGGTAGGTATTGCTGGTGAGCCGCCGGTTAACCAGCTCGACGCAGCCAATTTCGATGATCCGGTGCCCCTGGGTAGTCTCCAGTCCGGTTGTTTCTGTATCGAGTACAACTTGTCGCATCGCTAAGCCGTTAAGTTATCTATGCCCTGGTTTGCCAGCTCATCGGCAATCTCGTTTTCACGATGCCCCGAGTGGCCCTTGACCCATCGCCATTCGACGTCGCAGCGCCCGACCTGTGCATCGAGCTCGCGCCACAAATCGGCGTTCTTCACCGGCTTGCGCGCCGAGGTACGCCAGCCGTTGCGTTTCCAGTTGATAATCCATTCGGTGATGCCTTTACGCACATACTCCGAGTCGGTCACCAGCAGGACCTGCGCGCCATCAACGACGCGACTCAAGCCCTCGATGGCCGCCTGGAGCTCCATGCGGTTATTGGTGGTGTTCGGCTCACCGCCACAGAACGTCTGCTCTTCGCCGTCGGCGCGCAGCAGCACGCCCCAACCACCCGGGCCAGGGTTGCCTCGACAGGCGCCGTCAGTATACAACTCGGTGGTCACAGGATTCTCCGTCAATTGCCACAAAACGGCACGCACCACCGGGCACGCGCAGTCTCACAGCGAATACATTACGCACAGCGGTGCAACTCGCCCCGCGCCTGCACCTGGCGCGCTGTCGAGGGGCGTCTCAAGCGTCGTGGCCAGGGGTTGCGAATCACATTGACCGGGACCGTGCGCTTGCGCGCGACGACCAGGTAGAACAGGCCAAAGGGTGAGTGCAGCTGGTCAGCCAGGCGCTCTGCCCCCTCAAACTTCTGCAACAGGCCAGCACTGTTGACCGGCAGGCGATGAAAATAACTGCGCTGGTGGACAACATCATAATTCAATACCGACAACCAGTCACACAAACGCGGCATGCGCATTGGCCGGTGCTGCGCGGCAAGTCGCAGCTTGCGACTGTTCATCCGGCGGTACAGCGACCAGGCGCTCAGCGGGTTGAAGCCGACAACCAGCATATGCCCACCCGCTGTCAGGGTGCGGTCGGCCTCGCGCAACAACTGCTGCGGCTGCATGGAAAATTCGAGCACGTGATGCAGCAGCACGATATCGATACAGTCACTGGCAATGGGAAAGGCCTGGTAGTCGGCCCAGAGATTATCGCTGTGCTCGCACTCCAGGGTAGGCGCGAACCCCATGCTGATGTACTGGCCAACGCGCGCGCTTGCCGCCAGTGGCGAAGCACGCTGGACGCTTAGCTGCAACAGGCTGTAGCCGGCAAGCGAGGGCAGCTGGCACTCGACGGCACGGCGCTCGCTGGCCAGTAGCGCGGCGCCCAGCGCCGACCCCAGGAAGGGATCGAAATCGCTCATGGCGACGGCCATTGGCGGCGCCTTGGACGGAGAAGAAAACAGCCTCATCGATAGAGAGGTTCCAGTCTAGTGTAGAATCGCCAGTTACCTAGCCAAGCATCGAGCACAGGATATCGAGATCGTGAGCCAGACTCAATCCACCGGCGATTCGCCAGCGCTGAGCATCACCCGCATCCCCGCTTTCAGCGACAACTACCTCTGGCTGATCGACGATGGCCGCCAGGCAGCGGTCGTGGACCCGGGCGATGCCGGCCCGGTGAACGAAGCGCTGGAGCAGCGCGGACTGACGCTGGCTACCATCCTGGTCACCCACCACCACCCGGACCACACCGGCGGGCTGCCAGCGCTGAAGGATCGATACGACTGCGATATCCTGGGGCCGGCGAGCCCCCACATCCCCCAGGTCGAGCGACAGCTTAACGACAACGAACAGTTCAGCCTGTTCGGGCGCGACTGGCAGGTGCTCACTGTGCCCGGGCACACGCTCGATCACATCGCCTACGTCCTCGACGAGGGGGCGAGTGTGCGATTGTTTTGTGGCGACACCCTGTTCGCGGGCGGCTGCGGTCGGGTGTTTGAGGGCAGCTTCCCGCAGATGCGTGAATCGCTGGCAAAGTTGATGCAACTCCCCGGGCATACGCTGGTCTACTGTGCGCACGAGTATACGCAGGCCAACCTGAAGTTCGCGCTTGCGGTTGAGCCGGACAACAGCACACTGCAGGCGCGGGTCGAGCAAGTGCGCGAGCAGCGCGCGCAGGACATCGCGACCGTGCCCTCGGAGCTCCACATCGAGCTGGCGACCAACCCGTTTTTACGTTTCGATCAACCGGGCGTCATTGCCGCTGCGCAGCAGCGCAACCAGAGTGCACAGTCCGCAGATGACGTTTTTGCAGAAATCAGGCGCTGGAAGGACAACTTTTAGCGCTCGCCCTCACACTGACACACCGATCGCCCGCACTATGCCCAATAAGCGACGCAGCCGATTGAAAACCGCCCTGCGTTTACATACCATCGGCGACGTTTTGGCCACCGGAGCAGCCATCGTGCGCTTCTCATTCCTTCAGCGATTGTTACCGTTTGTGCTGGTCACCGTGCTGTGGTCCTGCGCCCCCACTGGCCATCTGCAGCCTGACGCAGATGGCACTGCAACCACGCGCTCGCCAGACCCTGTGGTGGCGGCGATGTACCAGGCAAGTACGCCCGGCGACTTTGACCAACACTGTGAGCGCTCGCTCGAGGCACTCGATCGCGAATTACTGCGGCTGGCTGCGCAACAGGACGCCGGTATTGCCTACCTGCGACAGGTTGACCAGTTCCTGCTCGACCTGGGCAACAGCTATAACATCTCGCAGCTCTATGCACAGGTACATCCTGAGCCTGCGTTGCGCGAAAGCGCCAGCCAATGCCAGCAGTCACTGGGTAACCGCTTTACCGAGTTCACGCTCTCCGCCGAGATCTTCGCGCAGCTTGAAAACATCGAAAGCGGCAACGCCTTCGACGACACCCGCCGATTTCACGAGCAGCTGCTGCGCGACTATCGCCGCGCGGGCGTCAACCAAAGCGCGGAGGTACGCGAGCAGATCCGCTCTCTCAACGACCAGATCAATGCGCTTGGCCAGGCATTCTCAAAGAACATTCGCGAGGACGTGCGCCGCGTCGAGGTTAGCAAGCGCAGTGAACTTGCAGGCATGCCCGATGACTATATCGACAGCCTGGCACGCGAAAACGATAACTGGGTAATCAGCACCGACTATCCGGAGCTCTTCCCACTGCTGCGCTATGCGCACAATGATGCCTTGCGCAAACGCATTTATATCGAGTTCCTGAATCGCGGCTACCCCGCCAACGGGGAAACACTGCTACAGATTATCCAGCTGCGCGAACAGCTGGCCCAGCTATTGGGCTACCGGCATTTCGCCGACTACGCGACAGAAACCGCGATGATTGGCTCGGCAAGCCAGGCCGGCGAGTTTATCGAGCGCATCACTTCGTTGGCCGCAGAGCGCGCCGCGCGCGATTACCAGCAGCTGGTCGATGAGCTGCGCCGCGACCAGCCAGCAGCCACCGACGTGGGCAACTGGCAGAAAGCCTATCTGCGCGAGCGTGCCAAGCAACGGATTTACGCCTATGAACCCCAGCAGGTCCGGCAGTATTTCAGTTACGACAAGGTCAAGCGGGGCATGTTCGAACTGGCGCGCGCGCTGTTTGATGTCGAGATCGTCGACTGGGACCAGCCCACCTGGCACGACACGGTCAGCGCTCACGAGCTGCGCGATCGCAGCGGCAAGACCCTGGGCTTCTTCTATCTCGACATGCACCCACGGCCTGGCAAGTACAAGCACGCCGCTCACTTCCCGGTGCGGCCCGGCGTTGCCGGACAGCAGCTCCCGGTATCGGCGCTGATCTGCAACTTCCCCGGCAGCGAGGGGCCTGGACTCATGGAGCACAACCAGGTCGAGACCTTCCTGCACGAATTCGGCCACCTGATGCATAGCCTGCTGGCCGGGCAGCAACGCTGGAGCACGCTATCGGGCATCAGCACCGAACGCGACTTTGTAGAGGCGCCCTCGCAATTGCTCGAAGAGTGGGTATGGAACTACGAAACGCTCGCCCGGTTTGCCAGCAATGACGCAGGTGAGGTATTGCCCTACGAGCTGTTCGAGAAGATGCGCGCTGCACGCAATTTCAATCGCGGTGCACGCACCCTGCACCAGATGTTCTACGCTGCGCTGTCACTGCATTACTATTCCGCCCCCGCCAGTGAGCTCGACCTGCAAGCGGCGATGATCGAGCTGCAGTCACAGTACTCACCGTTTGCGTATATCGAAGGGACACACTTCTACGCCAACTTTGGGCACCTGTTTGGATACAACGCGCGGTACTACACCTACATGTGGTCGGAGGTTATCGCTGCCGACCTGTTCAGTGAATTTCGTGCAAACGGCCTGCTCGATGCGACCACAGCCCGGCGTTATCGCGAAGCGGTACTCGCCCCTGGTGGATCACGCGATGCCCTGCAACTGATCGAGGCATTCCTCGGCCGGCCATTCAACTACGACGCATTTGTGAAGCAGCTCGATGAGTAGAAGGTCGACACGGATACTGGCACTGCTGCTTGCCACACTGATCGCAGGCTGCGATCTTGGGCCATCCAACGTTGAAGTCGGCCTGCAGCAGCAGATACTGCACCTGGGCAATGGCACAGAGCCCAAGGACCTCGACCCGCATACCGTCACGGGCGTCCCCGAACACAACATCATATCAGCGCTGTTCGAGGGCCTTGTCAGCCTGAATCCCAAAACCCTGGCGCCCGAGCCTGGCC
Source organism: Pseudomonadales bacterium (assembly GCA_965216795.1). Classification (GTDB taxonomy): domain Bacteria; phylum Pseudomonadota; class Gammaproteobacteria; order Pseudomonadales; family UBA7434; genus UBA7434. Next base: position 959,379 of record OZ244196.1, read on the forward strand.
TGGCCGAAAGCTGGGACATCAGCGACGACGGGCTGCGCTACCGGTTTACCATCAGGGCTGGCGCGCAGTGGTCCAATGGCGACCCGGTGACGGCTGAGGACTTTGTGTTTTCCTGGCGGCGCATGCTTTCTCCCAACCTGGCGGCCGAATTTGCCTACCAGCTGTTTACGCTAAAAAACGCCAAGGCCTTCAACCACGGCGAACTCGATGACTTTTCGCAGGTCGGCGTCAAAGCCATCGACCCACGCACGCTCGAAGTCGAACTTGAAAACCCGACGCCCTACTTTCTTTCATTGCTGGCCCACTACAGTACCTATGCGGTACATCCACCCACAATACTCAGGCACGGCGCCATCGACGAAGCGGGCACGCTGTGGACACGGCCCGGCAACCTGGTCGGCAACGGCCCTTTTTCACTGGAAGAGTGGCGACTGAACCATATCATCCGCGTCACCAGGAACCCGCGCTACTGGGACGCCGAAACAACCCGGCTGAATGAAATTCGCTTCTACCCTATCGAACAGCAGCAAACCGAAGAGCGCATGTTTCGCACTGGTGTATTGCACGCTACCAACTCAGTGCCCACCGACCGGATCGCCACCTACGCCGCTGAGCAACCCGAGCTGCTCTACATCGCTCCCTACCTGGGCACATACTTTTACAAATTGAACACGACGGTCGCCGGGCTTGAAGACAAGCGCGTGCGCCAGGCGCTGTCGATGAGTATTGATCGCGAGACAATTGTCCGTGCGGTCACCAAAGGCGGGCAGATACCTGCTTACGCGCTCACACCGCCCGACACCCAGGGTTACTTTCCGCCGGCAACCGCGATTCGCTATGATGTCGAGCGCGCTCGCGCCCTGCTCGCCGAAGCAGGTTATCCGGATGGCGCGGGGTTCCCCCGGTTGACGCTGGTTCACAACACCAGCGAGGGCCACCGCAAGATTGCCGTTGCGGTTCAGCAAATGTGGAAACAGGCACTGAATGTCGATATCGAGCTGGAGAACCAGGACTGGAAGGTCTACCTCAGTCGCATCCACTCGATGGACTACCAGATCGCCCGCTCTTCCTGGATCGGCGACTACCCTGACCCCAATACCTTCCTCGACATGTTCGTGACAGCCGGCACCAACAATGAGACCGGCTGGTCAAATGCCGAGTATGACGCCCTGATCGAGAGCGCTGCCGCAACGCGTGACCAGGCAGAACGCTACGCACTATTTTCCCGCGCAGAAGAACTGCTGATGGATGGCAGCCCGATCATCCCCGTGTATACCTACACACGCATTATGCTACGGCATCCTCACCTGCAGGGCTGGTATCCGAATGTACAGGACATTCACCCCTATAAGTACGTCTACCTGGCCGAGAGCGAGTAACGGATGCTGCGATTTATTCTCTCGAGGCTGCTCCAGGCGATCCCCGTCCTGCTGATCGTCATTACCGCTACCTTCCTGCTGGTGCGCATTGCGCCGGGCGGGCCCTTCGCCGCCGAGAAGGCGCTACCACCGGAAGTCATTGCCAAGCTGAACGAGCGCTACAATCTCGACCAGCCGGTGCTGGTTCAGCTCGGGGATTACCTGGCAAACGTGCTGCGCGGCGATTTTGGCCCCTCATTTCGCTATGCCAATCGCTCGGTCACGGAAATGATCGCCTCGGGCCTGCCGATCACCTTCGAACTGGCCATCTACGCGATCATGATCGCGCTGGTCATCGGCATCGCTGCAGGAATCTGTGCCTCGCTAAGACCGAACACCGCCCAGGATTACGTACCCATGTCGCTGGCCATGATCGGCATCTGCATGCCCTCTTTCCTGCTGGGGCCCGTGCTTGTGCTGGTGTTCGGCATCTGGCTGCAATGGCTGCCCGTGTCCGGCTGGGGGTATTCACCCGGCGATAAAATCCTCCCCGCGATAACGCTGGGCTCAACCTATGCAGCCTATATCGCGCGGCTGACCCGCGGCGGCATGCTTGAAGTCCTGTCGCAAGATTATATCCGCACCGCGCGCGCCAAGGGCCTGTCGACCTTTGCCGTGGTGACCCGCCACGGACTGCGCGGTGGTCTGGCGCCCGTCGTGGCCTTTCTTGGGCCCGCCATCGCAGGCTTGCTGGCCGGCTCTTTCGTGGTCGAGACCATTTTCCAGATTCCCGGGCTGGGACGCTTTTACGTGCAAGCGGCCTTCAATCGCGACTACACGATGATTCTTGGCACCACGGTACTGCTTAGCACGCTGATCATCGTGCTCAACCTGCTCGCCGATGTGCTGGCAGTCTGGCTCAACCCGCGCCTGTCTTTCGACCGGCAACGCTAGGTGCGAAGATGAACGACAGACTCGCCGCTGTAGCCGACAACCACGAACTTGCCAGTTTCGAGCGGGGCCGCTCGCTGTGGCAGGACGCATGGGCACGACTGGCCAGGAACCGCCTGGCAATGTTCGGGCTCGGGGTTATCGGCTTCATGGTGGTCATTGCCGTCCTCACCCCGTGGCTGGCACCTTACGGCTACGAGGAGCAGAACCTCGAGCTTGGCGCCTCACCGCCCTCTGCCCAGCACTGGCTCGGCACCGATGTGCACGGCAGGGACCTGCTCACTCGGCTGATGTATGGCGGGCGCATTTCACTGCTGGTTGGCTTCGCCGCAACCTCGGTGGCGCTACTGATCGGTGTGCTGTGGGGCACCGTTGCAGGCTATGTCGGCGGCCTGACCGACACCATCATGATGCGCATTGTCGATATCCTCTACGCATTACCGTTCATGATTTTTATCATTTTGTTGATGGTCGTCTTTGGTCGCTCACTCGTGCTGTTGTTTCTGGCCATAGGCATGATCGAATGGCTGACGATGGCGCGCATTGTGCGTACCCAGGTGATCTCCCTGCGCAAGCAGGAATTCGTCAGCGCAGCGATTGTCACTGGCCTCAGTCACTGGCAAATCATTTACCGGCACCTGGTACCCAACGTACTGGGCCCGGTCATCGTCTACGTCACGCTGACCATTCCCAGCGTCATGCTGCTGGAGGCCTTCCTGAGTTTTCTTGGCCTTGGCATCCAGCCCCCGCAGAGCTCCTGGGGTGTGCTGATATCGGGCGGCGTTGAATCGATGGAAGAATACCCCTGGCTACTGGTGTTTCCAGGCATTGCCCTGTCGGTCACGCTCTTTGCACTGAATTTTCTCGGCGATGGCCTGCGCGACGCACTGGACCCACGCTCGGCCACCGACTAGCGAACAGGCGCACTCATGGCACTACTCTCGGTCAACGATCTCTCGGTCTGTTTCGACACCCGCGATGGCGTCGTCAATGCAGTGCGTGGGCTCTCCTTTGAAATCGATCGCGGCGACACGCTGGGAATTGTTGGAGAATCAGGTTCTGGCAAGTCGGTCAGCTGCTACTCGCTACTGAAGCTGCTGCCCTCGCCGCCCTGTCGCATCGCCAGTGGCCAGGCACTGTTTGACGGCCGCGACCTGCTGCAAATGTCCGAGGGCGAACTGCGCGCCGTGCGCGGCAAACGCATCAGCATGATTTTCCAGGACCCAATGACCTCACTCAATCCCTTCATGCGCATTGGCGAACAAATCGCCGAGCCGTTGCTGCTACATGAAGATGTGACCCGCGCCCAGGCCCGGCAAAAAACCCTGGATCTGCTGCGCGAAGTGGGCATCCGCGATGCAGAGCAGCGTATCGACCAGTATCCGCATGAATTTTCCGGCGGCATGCGCCAGCGCGTCATGATCGCCATGGCGCTGATCACCAACCCCGAAGTCCTGATTGCTGATGAGCCCACGACTGCACTGGATGTCACGATCCAGGCACAGATCCTCACGCTCATCAAGGAACTGCAGCAGCGCCATAACCTGGCCGTCATTTTTATATCCCACGACCTCAATGTCGTACGCCAGGTCACCGACCGGGTTCTCGTGATGCGCCGCGGAGAAGTCGTGGAGCGCGGCACCAGCGCCCAGGTGTTCTCTCAGCCACAACACGCGTACACGCGCGAACTGATCGCGGCAGTGCCCAACGGGCCAAAACCCCTCTCGCTGCGCAATGAGCTCGACGGCGCCAGCACCGTGTTGCGCGCTGACCGGGTGAGCGTCAGCTATGCGGCCGGCAACGAGCGTTTTGTGGCTGTGGACTCGGTGAGCATCGACCTTCAGCAGGGCGAGATACTCGGGCTGGTAGGAGAATCCGGCTGCGGCAAGACCACGCTTTCACAGAGCATCATCCGGCTGGTCGACGCCGACAGCGGGGTCATTGAACTGGGTACCCGTGGCGAGGGCAGCGCGATCGATTTGCGCACGCTCGATGCATCTGGCCTGCGTGAGCAACGCAAAGACATCCAGATGATCTTCCAGGATCCCTACGCATCGCTGAACCCGCGCATGACAGTGTTCAAGACGCTCGCCGAGCCGATACAGCTACACGGGCTGGCGCGCGACAGGGCCGACCTGAAGCAGCAGGTTCTAAAGCTGATGAGCGAGGTGGGCCTGGATCCCAACTGGGCCAATAAATACCCGCATGAATTTTCCGGTGGCCAGCGCCAGCGCATTGCCATCGCCAGGGCACTCGCCGTGGAACCTCGCCTGGTCATCGCCGACGAGCCCGTATCCGCCCTGGATGTCACCATCCAGGCGCAGATCCTCGAGTTGCTGCTGCAGCTGGCCAAACAGCGCGACCTGTCGATGATCTTCATTTCCCACGACCTCGCCGTCGTGCGCTACGTCGCCGATCGCATCGCGGTCATGCGTGCCGGCAAGATCGTCGAATATCGCGAAACAGAAGCGCTGTACAGCGATCCGGAGCACGAATACACTCGACAGCTGCTGGCCGCCAGCGCCCATTAGCCATCATCCCAGGGGGACCATCGGGCAAAACCATGCGCAGAGTCGTATTCAACCAGAAGGGCGGCGTTGGCAAATCGAGTATCAGCTGCAACCTGGCGGCAATCAGCGCCCAACAGGGTCTGCGAACCTTGCTGATCGACCTCGATGCGCAGGGTAACTCCAGTGCCTACCTGGGCATTGATATCCACGGCGTCGAAGACAACAACCGCCGTGAATTCGACGACAGCTGCAGCGTTGCCCCGCTGTTCCAGAAGGGCTACAAAACGTGGCTGGAAAACCATGACTTCCTCGTTTCCGACGACTTCCAGACCGGGTTCGACAACCTCTACCTGTTGCCCTCATCGCCGCAGCTGCCGCTGCTGGAGCGCGACCTGGAGAGCCGCTACAAGATCTATCGACTGCGCGAAGCGCTCGAGCTGCTCGATCAACACTTCGACCGGATCTATATCGACACGGCGCCCAGCTTCAACTTTTACAGCAAGTCAGCGTTGATCGCCGTGCAGCGGGTGTTGATCCCGTTCGACTGCGACAGCTTTGCACGACAGTCACTCTACAACCTGATTGAAAACATGATGGAGCTCAAGGAAGACCACAACCCCGAGCTGGCCATCGAGGGGATCGTGGTCAATCAGTTCAACCCCCAGGCGCGCTTTCCGGGGGAACTGATCGAACAGCTCAGGCTGGAATCGATGCCTATTCTCGATGTTTTCCTGCACAATTCGGTCAAAATGCGAGAGTCGCACTTTGTCCGCCAGCCCCTGGTACACTTTGCACCCACCCACAAGCTCACACAACAGTTTGTTGAATTATTTCAATTACTTGAAAGCGATTCCCACCAGGCAGGCTGAGACTTTCGAGCGCCACAACTGCGATAAGACGCCAGTTTTTTACGACAAACGCGACTTTTTGCTAGCCTCAGCACGGCATTGCTGTTAGACTGCTCGCTCATTTCGCGGTCAATTTGAACTTTTTTGACCGACGCAGGATCCCAGATTTACACCGGATACAACGAAATACCCGCCCCGGCAACGCGCCCCTGACAGCTTTTACCAGTGACGATTAGCGCCACTGGCAAAGCGTCGACTCGGGCCAGGCAGCCGGCCAGCAGCATGAGGAAAACCATGAATTCGATCAGCAGTGCCATCATCCCGACCAAGTTTGCCCGCTCAATGGTGCGCGTCGCCGAAGAACAAGGTCACGACATCAGCAAGATCCTGCAAGCCGCCGAAATGCCCTTCGACCCGAGGGTACCTGATGAAGACCTGCCGGAGTACATTTCAGCAGACCTCTACAACCGGCTGTACCAGCGCATCATGTGGACATTGCAGGATGAGTCCTTCGGCATGCTGCCGCAAATCAAATCGCCGCTGGGCTCGTTTCGCATGACCTGCCTGATGATCGTCCACTGCGATACGCTGGGCGATGCGATGGCGCGCGCGAATGAATTCAGCGACTTCCAGCAGGCGCTCATCGGCCATACCCCAACCAAAAAACGCCGGCTCTACACCGAGACGCCCGACGTCGCGGTGCTTGAGCTGCCTCACTACGAAAACATGAAGAACGAGCTGACCAGCGATGGCATCCTGGCGAGCGCGCACATCCTCTCGGCCTGGCGCCGCTTCTGCGGGTGGCTGATCGGCAATACGATAGAACTGGTTGAGGTCAGCCTGCCCGGCGACGTACCCGAGAACACGCCCCGCTACCAGAAACTGTTTAACTGCCCGATCAGCTTTGGCGCTGAGTACGCACAGTTCAAGTTCAGCAGTCACTACCTGAAAGCACGCGTCGTACAAAACGAAGACAGCCTGAAGACCTTCCTGCGCAATGCGCCCTATGCCCTGCTCGCCGAGGAAGTCAGCTCCACCAACAATATCATCACCCGCATGCGCAAGCATATCGGCAGCGAGTTCACCAAGGACTTTCCATCGGTCGAAGAAATGGCCGGCCTGCTGAACATGTCAGTATCGACGCTGCGTCGCCGCCTGAACAAGGAAAATACCACCTACCAGAAATTCAAGGATACGACGCGCCGCGACGCAGCCATTCACTACCTCAAGCAGCCCGAACTCAAAATCAACGCCATTTCGGCGCTGATGGGATACGACGAGCCGAGCGTCTTTCACCGTTCATTCAAGAAGTGGACCGGCATGACGCCGGGTGAATACCGCCAGAAGCTCAATGAGCAGGAAGAACAGGCCAATGAAGTCGCCTGATAGCGCAGACTAATCGAGCCTCAGCACGGGCTTGCCGCTATTGAGCAATTGCTCTCCCAGGTAGCGCGAGCCCGGAATGTTCAAGTGCCAGGGATCGAAGTAGAGCTCCCTTCCCCGGGCGTAGGGACTGCATAACCCCGCCGGGCAAATTTCCTCAGCCAGGTCATAAAAATCGACCCGTTCGTTGCGCTGCGCAATCGCTCGAATCTGCTGCTGCGCGGGTGTTAGCGCCTGCCGCTGGTACTGCACCCGCTGCTCACAATCGACCTCCAGCGCACGGAAATTTCGCAGCGCGCAATGGCGATCAAAATTGCTGAAGATCGGTACCTGCGCCATCAGGATGACCCGCACCTGCTGGTCAGTAATCCGGCTGACCGTCGCTTCAAGATCGGCCATGAAGGACGGGTGCTCCGCATAGCTCTCCCAGACCCCGGCCAGGATAACCGTGTCGTACTCTGCCACTACTCGCTGCGCGTGCAGCCTGAAATTACGACACGCATCACGGTGCTCATAGATACCGTAATCGATGTCCGGGCGAAATACCGGTGGACAGAACCCCACCTGGACATTGCGCAGTTCAACATCCTGCTGACCAGCCAGCGCACCGAGAAAACCTGCAAAGTGTGCCGCGTTTGAATCGCCCCACAGCAATGCCCTGCTCGCCCCGGAGCTCACCACACATTTACTGCTGTCGAAGTTATCCTCAACATAACCACTGCTTTGGCAGACGCCCGGGTAGTCATACGCAGGCTGCAGCTCGCGCTCGCTGCGTGCAGAGGCTTCGGCGAAGCCTGCGGTGTTCACCGCAATCCAGTCCGCCAGCCCGTCCTGGCGGTATACGTAAAATGATGCCGATGCCAGGACAATCGACGGCAGCGCAAAATACACGGTGAAGGCCTGGGCAAAGGAAATCTTGCGCAGTCGCAGCGGCCGCTCGATCCAGCGATAGCTCCCGTAAGCCAGCGCGGTAAATGCCAGCGTCGCAAGCAGCGCCTTGAAACCGTCGATGTCGACATAGAGGTAACGGGTAAACGCCAGCACCGGCCAGTGCCACAAATACAGGGAATAGGAGATCAGGCCAATGAATACCATCGGCCCGAGCGCCAGCAACCTTGCGATGCAGGTCTGCCGCAGACCACCACTATAGATGACCAGCGCAGTGCCCAGGCAGGGCCAAAACGCGTTGATACCCGGAAATCGATTGCTCGAATCAATGACGAACAGGCCCAGCAACATCAGGCCAAAGCCGGCTATCGCTAGTGCTTCGACCAGCCAGGTCGGCAGACTTCGGGCGCCATCGCGCCGCGCTTCCCATAGGCATACCAGCGCCCCAAGCATCAGCTCGCCAGCACGTGTTGGCAGCATGTAATAAGCGAAGGCGTGGTTGACGCCGATCATGTGCTCCGCATAGGCAAAGGACAGCAGGATCACCAGCAATGAGAATAGCAGCAAGCCCGTGAGCTTGAGCCAGCGGGCAAACACCAGCAGCAGCAATGGCCAGATAAAGTAGAACTGCTCCTCGACCCCGAGTGACCAGGTATGCAGCAGCGGCACCAGTTCACTGGCCTGGGCAAAGTAGTCGGTATCGTTGCTGTACCAGAAGTAAATGTTGGACGCCGAGAAAACAGTGGCAAACACCGACTTGCTGAGGTTGTTGATGTCCTCGGGCAGCATCAGTAGCAGCCCGGCGATAAAGGTTGCGACAACAACGGTGTAAACCGCAGGAATAATGCGCTTGATACGGCTGAGGTAGAAGTCCGTCAGCGAGAACCGGTTTTCGCTGACGCGCTGGTAGATGACGCCGGTGATCAGGTAACCGGAAATGACAAAGAAAATATCAACGCCGATATAGCCAAAAAAACGCAGCTCGTCGAACAGGTGGTAAACCACCACAGCGAGCACAGCGACCGCGCGCAGGCCATCGATATCGGCACGATAGCCGCTGCGCCGGGTGTGATCGGCCTGGGGGGCGTCAGCCATCAGCGATTTGCAGGGTAAGACAATGCACCCGCGCGGGTGCGCGACTGGCGAGCATCGCTAGTCCAGTGGCACAGGGGTTTCAGGCGCGGGGCGCGCCCGCTGGTTGAACAGCATGCCAACCAGGCGATTGAGCTCTTCTTCACTGTACTTGCTCACGTCGATTTCAAGATCCTTGGCGACGGCCATGCCAGCGACCAGCCCGGGACGCTCACTGAGCTCTTCCCACCAACGTTTGAAGTACTGAAAGTCGTCGATACTCTCGCCCTGCGCCTCGAGATAGGTGCACCACGGGTAACAGATCATATCGGCTATCGTATATTCGCTGCCCGCCATATAGCGACGGTCGTAGAGTCGGTTATTCATGACCCCGTAGAGGCGATTGACCTCGTCGGCATAGCGCTGTTTGGCATAGGCCTGATCACCGTGCTTGGGGTCAAGGCGTCGATAGTGGCCCGCCTCTCCAAATTTGGGCCCCTGGTTGGCCATCTGCCACATCACCCACTGCATGACTTCGTATTTCAGCGCGGGCTCCTGCGGCCAGAAATAACCGGTCTTCTCGGCGACGTACAGCATCATCGCGCCCGACTCGAAAATGCTGATCGGCTCTCCGCCGCCCAGCGGATCGTGATCGACCATCGCGGGCATGCGATTGTTGGGGCTGATCTGGATGAATGATTCCTTGAACTGGTCGCCGGTACCAATGGAACAGGGAACAACACGGTACTCAAAGCCCGGATCGAGCTGGCGAATTTCCTCAAACAGCACGGTCACTTTCAGGCTGTTGGGCGTGGGCCACATGTGTAGATCGATCATTTGACTGCCTGTACGCTGGGGAGCGAATCGCTCATTCAGCCTGACACCTTAGCTGAATGCAACCAGCTGCGCGAGTGCTAATTCTCTCAGTCTGGCGCACTCCACTGCGAACCCCGGGCCCGATTGACGGGCTTGCGCGTTTTCCTGCGACCGCGCCGCGGAGGCTGGGAGCGTCCCCGCCTGCCACCCTTACCGGCGGGCACCAGTTGACCGTCGCCACTGCCGATCAGGTCTGCCCGATTCATGGCGACCAGTGCCTCTCTGAGCACATCCCAGTTCGCTTCATCGTGATAGCGCAGAAACGCCTTCTGCAGCCGTCGCTGGCTCAGCTTGCGTGCCACAAATACGCGTTCACCGCGCTTGTACATGAGCTTCTTGAGCGGGTTGCGGCCGGAGTGATACATCGCGGTCGCCAGCGCCATTGGCGAGGGGTAGAAGGTCTGGACCTGGTCAACCCGGAAATCGTTCTGCTTGAGCCACAACGCGAGGTTCAGCATATCTTCGTCGGTTGAACCCGGGTGCGCGGCGATAAAGTACGGGATCAGGTACTGTTTCTTGCCCGCCTCGCGAGAAAATTTCTCGAACATGCGCTTGAACTGGTAGTAGCTGCCCATTCCCGGCTTCATCATTTTGGACAGGGTCGCGTCTTCGCTGTGCTCCGGCGCAATCTTCAGGTAGCCACCCACATGGTGGGTGACCAGCTCGCGCACATACTCTTCATCGAGCACCGCCAGATCATAGCGCAGGCCCGAGGCGATCATGACGCGCTTGATACCGCTGATTGCCCTCGCCTTGCGATACATCTGGGTCGTGGGCCGGTGATCGGTTTCGAGGTTTTTGCAGATCGTCGGATAAACGCAGGAGAGACGTCGGCAGTTGGCCTGCACCGTTGCATCGTTGCAATTGAGCCGGTACATATTGGCGGTCGGGCCACCCAGATCAGAGATCGTGCCCGAAAAGCCCGGCACCTGGTCGCGGATCTTTTCAATTTCATCGAGCACCGACTGTTCGGAGCGACTCTGGATGATGCGGCCCTCATGCTCTGTGATCGAACAGAACGTACAACCCCCGAAACAGCCGCGCATGATATTGACCGATGTCTTGATCATGTCATAGGCGGGAATCGGTGCACCCTGGTAACTTGGGTGTGGCTGGCGCTGGTAGGGCAAGGCGAAAACCTGGTCGAGCTCTTCGGTGGTCAGCGGTATGGGCGGCGGGCTGACCCACAGCTCGCGATGGCCATGGCGCTGGACGAGCGCACGCGCATTGTGTGGATTGGACTCCTGGTGCAGAACCCGGGACGCGTGGGCGTAGAGCACGGAGTCATTGCGCAGCTTTTCAAACGACGGCAGCCGTACCACGGCGTGCTGCGCACTGATATCGTGTTCGGCCAACACCTTGGTGGCCAGCGGCATCGGAACAATACGCACTGGCTCGGCGCCATCATCGGCAGGCTGCGCCTCCCGGGCACCGGTTTCGCAGGCGGTATCATACTCGTAGGGATTGGCCAGCTCATCGATTTTCCCCGGCCAGTCGATGCGGGTCGAATCGATTTCACAATAGCCATCGGGCACCGCCGCAAGCATCAATGCGACACCGCGCAAATCGCGCAGCGATTCCACTGCGTCGCCATCCGCCAGGCGATGCGCAAGCTCACAGATAGCGCGCTCGGCGTTACCGTAAAGCAACAGGTCAGCACCACTGTCGACCAGGATCGACTGGCGAACCTTGTCGCTCCAGTAATCGTACTGGGCAATGCGGCGCAAGCTGGCCTCAATACCGCCCACTACAATCGGAACGCCCGGGTGATACTGTCGGCAGAGCTGGCTGTAGACGATAACACTGCGATCAGGCCGCTTGCCGCCCTCGCCGCCCGGTGTGTAGGCATCGTCGCTGCGCATGCGCAGGTCAGCGGTGTAGCGATTGATCATGGAATCCATGTTGCCGCCGGTCACGCCGAAAAACAGGTTGGGCGCACCCAACTCGGCGAATGCAGCGCGAGTGGCATCACTCCCCTGCTGCCAGGGTGGCTGGGCGAGAATACCGACCCGGAATCCCTGTGCTTCAAGCACGCGCCCGATCACCGCCATACCGAAGCTTGGATGATCGACGTAAGCATCGCCAGTCACGAGAATGACATCGCAGCTGTCCCAGCCCAATGCATCCATTTCGGCGCGGCTCATCGGCAAGTACGGCGCGTCACCAAAGCACTCCGCCCAGTACTTGCGGTAACCGAACAACGCCGGGGCTGTGCTGGGACTGACGGGAGAAGCGGGCATGGAGAATACAGGGGGTGACTAGTGAACGATGAACATGGCGCTCAAAGAAACAACATAAACGGCTTGATACTGAAATACAAGACCAGCCCAACGATCACCAGCAGCGCAGTCATTCGCACTGGCCGCTGCAGCCAGTCCTGGCCCAGGCTGCGCAGCAGCTGAGCTACGCCACGCTGCTGCAGCGCCCCACTCTCGCGCAGCCTGGCGCTGCGTTCGCGCTGGTAGTTGTCGATCAGTGCCCTGGCGGCCTCGGCATCGCTCGCTGCGTAGACGTAAACGGCCGGGGTTGAAAGCCCCCAGACACTGGGGGCTGTCTGGTACCAGGCGATGCCGGCCTCATCGAGCAGCGCAAAGACATCGTCGGCTTCATCAGCCGGCACGTCGCGCAATGAGAATATTCGCTGGGCCATCGAGCTGTCCGGTCGCTCAGTACTTGCCTGCAGCCAGGCTACTGGCTGCTTTTCAGGGCTTCGAGCTTGTCGAGAATCCGCTGGGCTCGCTCGATATTGGCGCTGAGCTGGGTGTCGTTCGGCGCCATCGGCAACACCGCGCGCCAAAGCGCCAGCGCCTGTTCAATCTTGCCCGAAGAATAGTAGCGCTCACCCACCTCTTTGGCGCTGGCGACCTCACCGGCGAATACCTCTTTGAGGTACTGGTCCTGGGCCAACAGCTCGGCATCCAGTGGCCGCTCTGCCAGCATCACATCGAGCACGCGCCGTGCGGCAAGCCAGTCTTCACGCGTCAGTGCTGCGCCGTAATCGTTGAGCTGCTGTTGCTGCTTCTCGGTGAGTATCTGCTGGCCATCTTTACCCGAGATCCTGCGACGCTGCTGCTCGGCCAGCTGGCGACGCGCCTGCTTGATATGCTCGAGCACTTCGGGGGTATCCTCGAGCCGCTGCATTGCGCGCAGGTACTCAAGTGCCAGGCCGTACTCGTGCTCCTGCTTGGCCTCATCAATGTACTGCAACATTGCGGCAACGACCCGATCACTCTTGTCCCGTTCCTGCTGCCAACGCGCGTAGGCAGCCGCGTTGTCAGGGTCGGCCTGGTAGATGCGTTGATACAGGCTCAGCGTTTTCGGCAGTGATTTGATTTCACGCATCACCAGGGCGCGCTCCAGCGCTGCAGAATAACTCGAACGCCGCTGTTCGAAGGCTTCAAGCTGTGCGGTCAAGGTCTCATTCGGCGGCAGGATGTCACGCATCTTTATCACCAGCGCATGCGCATCGAGCCACTGGTTGCGTTCCACCATGGATTTGAGGTCAGCCAGCGCCTGCGCCTGGAAGTCGGCGGCACGTGTACTGGCAGACTGCGCCAGCGCGCGCCATAGCTCGAGCCGCTCCAGCTGTTTGGCAGTGGGCTGCTCGGCCGCAGCAACCCGGGCCTCAAGCGCAGTGACCTGCTGCTGCGAAAGCGCCAGGGCTTTCGCATACTGCTGTTGCTCAAGCCAGCGCTCTGCGCGCGCCTCCTTTGAGCTCAGCAGGCTATCGACGCCCGCACAGGCGGCGAGCAGTGCAACCAGCAAGACTGTCGCGCATCGGCGTATCGACAACAGGATCACGATGCCAGAGCCCTAATGTGCCGACACCAGGTCGTCAATCAGGTTGGCAATCATCCAGCTTTTTGGCTCGCTGACGGAGCGTATCCGGTAGATATTGACCAGTTCGGCCTTGCCCTTGACCTCAAGGCAGCCAGCATCCACTACCTTGACCGCCGGATAGGCATTGTCGTTGTAAACCGACTCGGAAATCAGTGCCTCACCGGCCTGCGCCGCATCGCACAGTCGCGAGGCCAGATTGACCGCATCACCAACCACGGTGTATTCCATCCGGAATTCTGAACCGAGAATACCTGCCTGCATCAGGCCCGAGTTGATGCCGACGCGCAGGTTAATGGGTGCCAGGCCGCGCCCTGCACGCTTGATATTGATCTGTCGGGCAATGGTCTGGATCGTCGCCGCGCAGGCCATCGCCTGGAAGCGGTGGTCGGGGTCTTCATTGGGCGCCCCAAACACGATCATCGCTGCATCGCCGATAAACTTGTCGACGGTACCGCGATACACCCTGGCGCAAGAGGTGAAAATCGACAGGTACTTGTTGAGCATGCGGGCCACCTCAGCAGGTGGCATGGATTCTGACATCCGCGTGTATTCGACGATGTCGACAAACAATACTGAAGCCTCAATGCTCTGCCCGCCGAGCTGCAACACCTCTTTACCCGACAGCAACTGGTCGGCGACATCGCTGGCGACAAAGCGCTGCAACAGGCGCTCTACCTCTCGCTTGTTATTGACCTCACGACCAAGCTGCGCATAGATCGAGAGAATATCGGCCCACTCATTGCGCCAGTCGCCATGGGCATCGGAAACCGCCGGCAAATCGTCGACTCGCCCCTCGCGCGCGGCCTTGCTGATGGCAAGCAATCGATAGATCGGCCGTGACAGCAGGAGGCTGAAGCCATAGGCGCCGAGAATAGAAAGCGCACACACGGCGACCACAGCGAGAATCAGGTCGCGCGACGAGGCATTAAAGACCGAGCTGAGCGTAGAGCGATTGACCGAGACCACGGCAAAAGCACCGGTCGCATCGCGAAAGGCAATCGGTGCCATATGATGCCCTGGCGGCAGGCTACCCACTTCAAGCCGGACCATGGCGCTGATTTTCGCATCGGGCTCGTAGCCGCCGATACGGGTGCGGTCCGATTGCTCCCCGACGGTGCCCGACTGTGCCATCAGGCTGCCATCGGGCAGATAGACCGCAGCGCCAAAGACCGCACGACTCTTTGCCAGTTGATTGAGCTGCAGCTGCAGTGCAAGTTGATCATCGGTAAACACAGGCTCGACGAGGCTGCCGGCCAGTTGCTCGACAATGGTCTGGCCAAATGCCTCGCTTTGCTGCTCCATCAGTTTCCAGTTCTGGCTGACGCCCAGGTAGGCCAGCAGAATCGCGGCCAACAGGGCCATCGCACTGATCGCAACACCGATTTTTAGCGCAAAAGGCAGGTGCCACCCGCGTTCGCGCTGGCCCAGCATGCGGCGCAGCCACAGCCAGCGCCGGGCATCGGGCGCGAGCGGTTCAGGCGCCGTAGTCACACGCTCAGACGGTTCCATGTATTTTTAGTCTACTTATTGAACAGATGGGCCAGGCCCTCAGCCAGCCGCGTGGTGTTAGCAGCCGCTACGCTTTGCGGGCCCAGCTGCACAGCCACGAATGCGCGAAGTATGACATTTGCGCAGGCGCTATACCAGCGGCCGAAGCGAACACGCCTGCGGATAATGAATAACACCGAAAATTTCGACGGCGCATTATCGCAGCTATGGCTTCAGGCCTGTCGCCAAATGGCACTCGGGCTTTGACGGGTCACCGGTCGCAGCAACCACAGGCCGGTGCCCAGCACCAGCACCACCGTAACCACGGGCATCAATACGGCAACCTGCACAGACAGCAACATCGCCGTGTCGAACACCAGCTCGCCGAAGCCGTAGACCAGCACGGCAGCGGTCAAAACGCCGACCGCGCCGGCCACCAGCCCGTTGAGCAGCAACTCGACAACCAGCGCCGTGCGCAACAGTGCCGCCGTGCCACCCAGCGCCCTGGCAATGGTCGTCTCCCGCATCCGCGTCAGCATTGTCGCCTGCAACGACGCCAGGACCACCAGCAGGCCGGCCAGCGCGGTGCCCCATGCAACCGATTCCACCGCAAGCCCCACTCTATCGAGGATGCGCTCAGCGCGCTCAACCATGGCGCCAATATCGACGACGATCGCGGTTGGAAAAGCGCTGCGCAGCGGGGACATCGGGCTGCCCTGGCTGGGCGGCAGATAGAAGCTGGTCATGTAGGTATAGGGAAAGGCCTCCATCGCAGGCGGCAGCAACACAAAATAAAAGTTGGGTTGCATGCTTTCCCAGTCGAGGCTGCGAACACTGGTAACCGTCACAACGATTTCCTCACCCGCAAAACTGAAGTGCAGCTTGTCGCCGAGTTCGATCTGCAGTTCGTCGGCGATACTGCGCTCTACCGATACCTGTAGCCCGGGCTCGCCCGGATCATCCCAGCGCCCCTGCAGGACCTCGTTGTCAGGCGGCAGCGTCGCCGATTGTGTCAGCATCATCTCGCGCTCGAGCTCAGCCAGCGCGCCGGGATCGGTGACGCCAGCTGCTGCGAAGCTGCCGCCGTTAATAGCCAGCAGCCGCGCACGAGCGACCGGGTACAGCGGCTGGCTGGTCGCATTGCCGCGCGCCAGCCAGTCGGCAAAGTCCTGGCCCTGCTCTGGCGCAATGTTGAGCGCGAAATAATTGGGCGCATCATCGGGCAAGCTCGCCTGCCAGGCCTGCAACAAACTGGTACGCAGTGAAATGATGACGCAGAGCAAGGCAATCGTTACAGCCAGCGCGACGATTCGCAGCCGCGTCGCGGCCGGCTGCCGACAAAATGCGGCACTGCCAACCAGCAGCGCGCGCAACATCACGCCGGAGCTGGCTGAAGCCTCGACCGAGTCACGCATTCTCGCGATCGCGGCGAGCAGCAGCCAGGCGACCAGCGCGACCAGGGCCGTGAGCATGGCGATGCCACCGACGACCATCGCCATGGCCTCCCAGCTACCGCTGTAGAAATACAGCAACAGCACAAAACCGAGCGCGAACAATACCGTCCCATTGCGATTGCTGCGCGATGCAGAGGCGCTGCGCAGCACGTGCATGGGGGATACCCGCGCTACCGACAACAATGTTGGCAGGCCAAAACTCAACAAACAGAACAGGCTGGTAGCAAATCCGGCGAGGAAAGCAGCGAGAGGCAGCGTGGGCGGCGGCAGGGCCAGCCAGTCGCCAATCAGCGAAAACGCCAGCGCCTGCACGGCGAAGCCGGTGCAGTAACCCAACAGCAGGGCCAGCAAGGTATAGCAACCCAGCTGCAACATATAGGCGAGCACCAGCTGCCGTTGCCTTGCACCCAGCGCACGCATGATGGCCATACCATCGACCTGCTCGTTCATATAACAGGTCGCTGCAATCATTGCCGCGATCCCTGCCAGCAACACGGCCACAGCGCCGCCCAGGTTCAGGAAGCTCAGGGCCCGGCTGATGATCTGTTCGGTAGTTTCCGTGCCCTGCTGTGGCGTTTGCAGGGTCTCATGTTCAGAGAGCCTGGGCTGAAGCCAGCTGCGAAAACCCGATAGCTGCGCCTGTTCGGCGGCGAGCAACCACTGGTAGAGGACGCGGCTGCCTGGCGCGACCAGCTGCGAGGCCGGCAGGTCTTCGTAGCGCATCAACGCACGACCGGACATACCAAAGCTGGGCAACAGGTTGCCCGGCTGGTCGCCCAGCACCCGTGTAAAAACCAGTTTTGTCGCACCCACTTCAATGACATCACCTGGCACCGCGTCCAGGGCAATAGCCCCGGCCTCATCAAGCCAGAGCTCTCCAGGCGCGGGCAGCGCTTGCGCAAACCTCGAGGCGTCGACGAGCGGCTGGCCAAGCGCTGCGGCCACCGTCAGCTCCCCGCGCAGCGGGTACCCCAGAGTGACCGCAGTGATGTCGGTTAACTGTTGTTGATCGGCGCGGTAGAGCATGGAGGGCATGCGCGCCAGTTGCACCTGGCCCACACCACGCGAGCGGGCCTCTTCAAGCCACTGCGGCTGGACGGGACGGGAGGATTCGACAACGAGGTCGGCGGCCAACATCTCGGCGCTTTCCTGGTACACAGCCTGCGCTATGCGATCGGTAAACAGCAGGATACCGGTGACCACCGAGATCGCCAGCCATTGACAGACCAGGAACAACCACAGCTGTGCAGCGGGCTTTTTGCGCAACAGCAGTTGAGCCAGCCGCAGCGAACTATGGCGCGCGGCCGGCCTATCCATCAGTGCAACCGCTGCGCATTGAAGCGGCTTGCCTGCCTGGCCTAGCTGTCACTGAGGTGCCCGCCAACCATCGGCTGCAGTACGCCATTGCGCAACTGGAATGCGTGGTCACAGCGCTCGGCCAGCGGCAGGTCATGCGTGACCAGCACCAGCGTCACCGCGTGGTCGCCAACCAGCTGAAAAAGTAGTTCGACCATTTCCTCGGCGGTACGCTCGTCCAGCGAGCCGGTGGGCTCGTCGGCGAAAAGCAATCGCGGCTGGTTGACAAACGCTCGCGCCAGCGCAACGCGCTGCTGCTCTCCACCGCTCAGTTGCCGCGGGTAGTGACCCGCCCTGCCCGCCAGACCCACTCTGTCGAGCCAGTAAAGCGCCTGTTCACGTGCGCTGTTGCCCGACAGCTCCAGCGGCAACATCACATTGTCCAGCGCACTCATATCGGCGATGAGCTGGAAATTCTGGAAAACAAAACCCATCATCTGGCCACGCAGTAACGCCCGCTGGTCTTCATCCAGACTCAGCAATGACGCCTGCCAGGCGCCAGCAGATAACGTCACAGACCCCTGGTCGGCGTGATCCATACCGGCGAGAATACTCAGCAGCGTCGTTTTCCCCGAGCCGGAGCTTCCCACAATGGCACAACTACTGCCGGCGTCGACCTCGAGCTCAAGTTCGCTGAGCACCCTGATCGTTGACTGGCCCGAGTCCAGGGTCTTGACGATGCCACTGGCGACTAGCGAAACGGGAGCCGGTTCATCGGCGGGAGGAACATAATTACGACTGTTGGGGTCTACCAATTTGGGGTACTCTACGAGCTGATTGTGCGCTGCGCCGCGCATGGTACCAAGCCCGGCATGCCCTAAACACACGAATTCGTAAGGTACCCAGCACGCCTGGCCTCCATCCACGATGAAGCAAACCATTATTACGCTCCGCAACACGTTACAGACCACCCTGGCGTTCTCGCGCCGGGTCATACTGCCGTTTGCCATCGCCTGCATGCTGCTGGCCTGGTACAGCACTGCGGTCCGGGCCGAGACCACTGGCGCCGAGCGCTTACTGGTGCTTGGTGACAGCCTGAGCGCGGCCTATGGCATCGCCGAACGCGAAGGCTGGGTGCAGCTGCTGCGCAATCGCCTGGCCACCGCACACCCGCAGTACGAGGTGATCAACGCCAGTATTAGTGGCGAGACCACGAGCGGCGGATTGCGCCGGCTCGCCCAGGCCATCGACAACTGGCAGCCTGCCATTACCGTGATCGAGCTGGGCGGCAACGATGGCTTGCGCGGCACCCCCGTTAACCGCGTCGAGGCCAACCTGCAAGAAATGATCGATGCGCTGGACGCGGCGGACAGCACCGTGCTGCTGCTGGGTATGCGCATTCCACCCAATTACGGCCCGCGCTATGCCAATGAGTTTCACCAGATGTATCACCAGCTGGCCTCGCGCAACGATGTGGCCCTGGTCAGCTTTTTCCTCGACGGGGTCGCCGCGGTGCCGGGCATGATGCAGGCCGATGGCATACATCCCACCGCCGCAGCACAGCCCCTGCTGCTCGATAATGTCTGGCCAGTGCTTGCTCCCCTGCTGGCCGCAAGCGACCAGCGCGCTGCGCAGTAGCACCCAACCGGGAATCACGCATGGCCGCCAACGATACGATCGACTTTGATCGCGAGCACCTTTGGCACCCCTACAGTTCGCTGAGCAACCCGATTGCGGCGCTGCATGTTGAAAGCGCCAGCGGTGTAAGGTTGCGACTCAAAGATGGACGCGAACTCATTGACGGCATGGCCTCCTGGTGGTCGGTGATCCACGGCTACAACCATCCGGTACTCAACGCAGCGATAGAGAACCAGCTTCGCGACGTAGCGCATGTCATGTTTGGCGGCCTGACCCATGACCCGGCCATTGCGCTGGGCCGGCAACTGGTAGCGCTGGCACCGCCCGGGCTGGACCGCGTCTTCTTCAGCGACTCAGGCTCGGTCGCAGTCGATGTTGCGATGAAAATGGCACTGCAGTACTGGCAAGCCAGGCAACTGCCCGGGAAGCAGCAGTTTATTGCGCTGCGCGGTGGTTATCATGGCGATACGCTGGGCGCAATGTCGCTGTGCGACCCGGACACCGGCATGCACCACCTGTTTGGTTCGGTGCTCAATCGCCAGCATTTCCTGCCGCGACCGCGGGCAAGGTTCGGCGAGCCAGCGGACCGGCGCGACCTTGACGCACTTGAACGCTGCCTCGAACAGCACCACGGCACAATCGCTGCGCTGTTTGTCGAGCCCATTGTCCAGGGTGCAGGCGGCATGTACTTCTACTCGGCCGAGTATCTGCAGCATTTTCGCGAGCTCTGCGATCGCTTCAACGTGTTATTGGTATTTGACGAAATTGCCACCGGCTTTGGCCGAACCGGGCCGTTTTTTGCAGCGGAGCATGCAGGCGTATCGCCCGACATCCTATGCGTGGGTAAAGCCCTCACCGGGGGGTACCTGACACTCGCGGCAACCCTGACGCGTGAACACATCGCCATGACCATTTGCGATGGCGAAGCAAAGGCCTTTATGCATGGGCCCACATTCATGGCCAATCCGCTGGCCTGTGCGGTCGCCAGCGCCAGTATCCAGCTACTGCTCGACAACGACTGGCAGCAGGACGTGCAGCGCATCGAAGGCACCCTGCAGGCCCAGCTGCTGCCCTTTAATGACCACCCGCTGGTCGACCAGGCCAGGGTGCTCGGTGCCATCGGCGTTATCGAGACGCACAAGCCGGTCGATATGAACAAGGTACAGGCGCTGCTTCCCGAAACCGGCGTCTGGCTGCGGCCGTTTGGCAAACTGGTCTATACCATGCCGCCCTATTCATGCACTGCCGATGAGTTACAGCACATTGTCGATGCAATGATCAGCGTAA
This sequence comes from Pseudomonadales bacterium, assembly GCA_965216795.1. GTDB lineage: Bacteria > Pseudomonadota > Gammaproteobacteria > Pseudomonadales > UBA7434 > UBA7434. The sequence goes on from OZ244196.1 coordinate 980,267, forward strand.
CGGAGCACTGCCAGTCCTGAGCGGCAGGCCAGCTACGACAATTTGTCGTTCGCAGCGCGCTATGGTTGAATGCAGCCATCCGGCAGCGAAAGCTCTCAAGACCGTCAAATAACATTAACAACCCATGCGTAACCGTCTGCAAAACAAGCTCCACGAAGTCATATTTGGCACCGAAACGCCCGCCGGTAAAACCTTCGACCTGTTCCTGATTTTTGCGATCCTCGCCAGCGTCGTCGTGGTGCTGGCCGACTCGATCAACGTCTACAGCCAACAGCACCACGCGCTACTGCGCTCACTCGAGTGGTTCTTCACGATCCTGTTCACGATCGAATACATTGCCCGGCTTTACTGCGCACCTCACCCCCTGCGCTACGCCAGGAGTTTTTATGGCATCGTAGACCTGTTGTCGATATTACCGACTTACCTGTCGATTTTCCTGGCTGGCACGCAGTATTTCCTGATCGTCCGGCTGCTGCGCGTGCTGCGCCTGTTCAGGGTGCTCAAATTGTTCCGCTACTCGGGAGAGGCCAATATCCTGATCCGTTCGCTTTGGCAGTCGCGCCGGAAAATCCAGATCTTCCTGTTTACCGTGCTGGTCATCGCAACGATCTTCGGTGCCTTCATGTTCCTGATCGAAGGCCCCGAAAATGGCTTCACCAGCATCCCGCAAGGCATTTACTGGGCGATTGTGACGATTACAACGGTCGGCTATGGCGATATATCCCCCAATACCGCTCTGGGCAAGTCAATCGCAGCCTTTGTCATGGTGTTGGGTTATTCGATCATTGCCGTTCCTACCGGTATCATCACCGCCGAACTTGCCAATGAAATGCGGCTCGACAGAAGCCGCAAAAAATGCGACAACTGCGGCCGCGCCGGCCACGACCAGGACGCAATGCACTGCAAGTATTGCGGGGAGAGTATTTAGGACCATGATGATCCAGTTTCATTTTGACATGATGAACCAGCCTGGCGCCGCCACGCCGGCCAGGTTGTATGCCGAGGCGCTCGACATCGTCGAGTACCTCGACCAGCGCATTGATCTGCATGCCGCGGTGCTGTCCGAACACCACATGGCGACCTACATGACCGATCCCATCCCCTTCGGCTATGCGGTCGCAGCTCGCACCCGGCACTGCAGGGTTCGGATCCAGTCGGCCGTTGCCGCCAACTATGACCCCGTGCGCCTGGCCGAGCAAACCGCGCTGCTCGACATTGTGAGCAATGGCCGCAGTGACCTGACCCTGGCATGGGGCTACGACCCAGCCGAGCGCGACATGTACCCGCGAGAGCTGCCTGCGGCGCAGCTGATGCCGCGACTGATTGAACTGCTGCGCACGGCGTGGCGCGGCGAGCCATTTACCTGGGGCGAACGCAAGGGCCAGCTCAAACAGTTACCCGTCCAGGACCCCATTCGCATTTTTATTGCCGGCATGGCGGAGCCTGCGGTGCGCCGCGCTGCACAGCTGGGCGATGGCTTCATGCCAATGATGAATGAATCCGTCCCGCAGTACCTGCAGTACTGCGAGGAATACGGCCGCACGCCGGGGGAGATTTGCCAGCCACCACCTTATAAGTACTTTCACGTCAGTGAAGACCCCGCCGCTGCCTGGGAGAAGATCCGCCCCCACGCCCAACATGACCTTGACACCTACTGGCAGTGGATGGCGCACTTTGGGGTGCCCCAGCAATTTGCGCCCGCCACCTGGGAGGAGTGCCAAGCCAGCAGCGACTACATGATTTTTACGCCCGAACAGGCGATCGACTACCTGCGCAACAGCAATATCTTTTACACCAAACCCTTGCTCGGGGGCCTGGATCCTGCGGTGGCCTGGGAGAGCATTCGACTGCTTGCCGAACAGGTATTTCCCGCAGTCGATGACAATGCCCCGGGCACCACGGCGGCACAATACCTGCCCGCCGACTACCCGCTGACGCGATAAACCCCGACCACAGCGATTTCAGGAATCAAAGACCTTGCGCCGCCTTCGTTACCGCCTGCAGGACTGCAACAATACCGATGACTTTCGCCAGCTGGCAAAGCAACGGCTGCCCTCCCCTGTGTTTCACTATATCGACGGTGCTGCCGATGATGAAGTGACCTGCAGGCGCAACACCGAGGCCTTTGAGGAATGCGACCTGGTGCCGAATGTGCTGCGCGGCGTTGAAACGATTGATATGAGCACAACGGTGCTCGGCAAACAGATTGCGATGCCGCTGTTTCTTTCGCCGACCGCGCTGCAGCAACTGTTTCACCACGAGGCTGAACGAGCGGTGGTCGGCGCTGCCGAAAAATTCGGAACCTACTGTGGCATCTCTTCGCTGGCGACCACCAGCATCGAAGAGATCGGCAGCAACTACGATGTACCCAAGATATTCCAGCTCTATGTCCACAAGGACAAGGGCCTGACCAGCAACATGATCGAGCGCTGCCAGGCCGCCAATTTCGATGCCCTGGCCCTGACGGTCGACACCATCGTCGGCGGCAACCGCGAACGTGACCTGCACACCGGTTTTACCACACCCATCCGGCTCACGCCGCGCAGCCTGCTGAGCTTCGCAGCCCACCCGGACTGGAGCATACGCTACCTCTTTGGCAAGGGCTTTGAGCTCTCACAGCTAAAGGACTACGTCGACGAGGGGACCAACGTCACGCTATCGGTGGCCAATTATTTTAATACCATGCTCGACCAGTCGATGGACTGGCACACTGCCGAGCAGATTGGCCAGCAGTGGGGCAAAGCGTACTGCCTCAAAGGCATCATGTCCGTCGAAGATGCCCGGCGCGCTGTCGATATCGGCGCTACCGCTATCATGGTATCCAACCACGGCGGTCGCCAGCTCGATGGCTCGCGCGCGCCCTTCGACCAGCTGGCAGAAATCGTCGATGCCGTTGGCGATGACATCGAGGTCATCTGTGATGGCGGTATCCGCCGGGGCAGTCACGTCCTCAAGGCGCTGTCGCTTGGCGCTCGTGCCTGCTCGGGCGGCCGCCTCTATCTCTACGCGCTGTCGGGTGCGGGGCAGGCAGGTGTTGAACGGGCGCTGGGCTTAATGCGCGATGAGATCGAACGCGATATGAAACTGATGGGTGTTCGCAGCGTAAAGCAGCTTAATCGCGGCAACTTGCGCTACCGCCAGCCTTTACATTTGCCGTAGCAATAAACACTATTGGCCAGACGAATGCTGGCGCTGACCCGCAGCCGCTAAACTTGCCGGTCGATTATTGATGGAGCAAACAATGAGTTTTCACCCACCACAGCGCACCCTGATGGGGCCCGGCCCTTCCGACGTTAGCCCCAGGGTGCTGTCGGCACTGGGGCGCCCGACGATTGGTCACCTGGACCCGCAGTTCATCGCCCTGATGGACGATATCAAGGCACTGCTGCAATACGCTTTCCAGACCAGCAACGCGCTGACCCTGCCCATATCCGCGCCCGGCTCCGCGGGCATGGAGTGCTGCTTCGTCAACCTGGTTGAACCGGGCGATACCGTTATCGTTTGCCAGAACGGCGTGTTTGGTGGCCGCATGCGCGAGAACGTCGAGCGCATTGGCGCGACCGCAGTCATGGTCGAAGACGCCTGGGGCCAGGCGATTGATACGGCCAAAGTGGCCGACGCTATTGCCAGCAATCCCGGGGCGAAGGCCCTGGCCTTCGTACATGCTGAAACATCCACCGGCGTGTGTAGCGATGCGGCAGCTCTGTGCAAGCTGGCGGCTGATGCGGGCATGCTGAGCATCATGGACACCGTCACCGGGCTGGCTGGCATCGAAGTCGATGTTGATGGCTGGGGCGCCGACGCGGTCTACTCAGGGACCCAGAAATGCCTGAGCTGCGTGCCAGGTCTATCGCCCGTCACATTCAGCGCGCGCGCTACCGAGGCCATCAAAGGCCGCAAGACAGCGGTGCAGAGCTGGTTTCTCGACCTGAACCTGGTGATGGGTTACTGGGGGGGTGGTGGTGCCCGCGCCTACCATCACACGGCGCCGATCAACGCCCTCTACGGCTTGCACGAGGCACTGTGCATGGTCAGGGAAGAGGGTCTGCAGGCGAGCTGGCAGCGCCACGCTCTGAATCACCGCGCGCTGAAAGCAGGCCTTGAAGAACTCGGTCTGTCCCTGCCCGTCGATGAAGCCTGTCGCCTGCCCCAGCTCAACCTGGTCAGCATTCCAGAGGGTATCGATGAGGCAGCCATTCGTGCGCAGCTGCTAAAGGATTTCGACCTTGAAATTGGTGCAGGACTGGGCGCGTTGGCTGGCAAGGTATGGCGTATCGGCCTGATGGGCTATGGCTCAAACCCGCGCAACGTGGCCAACTGCCTGGCCGCCCTGGCATGCTGCCTGCGCGACCAGGGCCTCGCGGTCGATGCCGCGCGGGCCGTTGCGGCAGCGCAAGCCGTTTATCGGGCCGCCTGATTTGAGCTAACTGGCGCCCTGGCAGTCGATAATGACTTTCACAGAGTGTTTCGCGTCTTTGGCCATCGCAAAGGCTTCGTGAAACTCGGCCAGTGGGTACTCGTGCGTGATCAGGAAGGTTGGGTCTTTATCCGTCGCTGCAAACATCTCTATGACCTGCGGAAACTCCTCCGGGTATGCCAACGAACCCCGGATGCTGAGCTCTTTCGACAGTAGCGTGACCAGATCGAGCGACACCGGCGCCTTGTGCACTCCGACAACGACAAGCCGCGCATTGGTTCGCGCCAGCGACACCATCTGCTCGAACACCGCGCCGACGCCCGTCGCCTCGATATAGACGTCGGTTGCCGGCACCGGCATGCCAAAGTAGGTGCTATCGCCGTGCCACTCGCGCAATGCCGAAGCCAGGTCGCCAGCAGCAGGATTAAACGTGTGCGCCCCAAGCTCAGCCGCAATGGCCAGTCGCTCGTCACAGGTATCGACCACGACAAAGTCTTTCAGGCCATAGTGCTGCAACACAAACGTAATGCACAGGCCAATCGTACCGGCACCAAACACGACGACTCGATCCTCGGCCGTCACTTCGCCCTGGTGCACACCGTGCATACCCACTGACATCGGTTCAACCAGCGCACCGGTGCGATCGTCCATCGTGTCAGGAATTTTATGCACCGCATGAGGATAGTGGGCAACATCCCGTACCAACAGGTACGGCGCAAAGCCTCCCTCAGTGCCGCCATTGCCGATTTGCGGGTCGAGCGCAGTCGGGTTGACCACGACGCGGTCACCGACGGCAACCGTCGAGACATTCGCACCACGCTCGATCACCTCGGCAGACATTTCGTGGCCGATGGGCATGGGCTGCCCTGGTGGAGTCAGCCCACCCATCGCCACATACGACAGGTCGGAACCACATATCCCACATTGGCGCACGGCGACAACGACATCGTCGTCACCACATACCGGAAGTCCTACCTGGTCAATCCGCACGTCATCGACGCCGTGTATCTGCACCAGCGGCATGGTCGCTGCAGTCATATCAATCTCCTCAACGCTCGCTGCAATCGCCGCGACTAAAGCTCAGCGGCAATGCTGATGCCGTACGTGCGCGGCTGGTTGAACTGGAACCCGAAACCGGAAAGGTTGTAGACAACGCGCTCGGTATCGAGCAGGTTCTTGCCCCACAGATGAACATCGAGCTTGATGTCATCACCCATGGCCAGGCCCGAAAAGCCTACCCTGCCATTAACCAGCGCCAGCTCATCGACCGGCAAGCCGGCAGTAGGCTGTGAAAACAGCTCATCACGCCAGGCGTAGTTAAGGTGCACGTCAAGCTCGGCAAAATCCATCGGGACGCTGTGATCGATCGCCACCGTAAGCGCATTCTTGGGCGCAAAAGCGACGAAGGTGTCATCGGAGATATCCATTCCGCGCAGGTCGACACGAAGCTCCGAGGTCTCAGGGACGATAAGGTCCTTGAGTTCGGTATCCAGTGCGGCATAGTTTGCTGAGAGCGTTGTCCGGTCAGTGAACTGGGCAAGCACATCGAGTTCCAGACCAATAATTTCAGCTTCACCCGCGTTGAATACTTCGACTTTCGAGGCATCCAGCGGCGGCAGGCCACTGATGGTGAGGATGAAATCGTCGTAAATCGAGGCAAACGCTGCGACATTGACCCGCAGGCGATTGTCGAGAAACTCCGACTTGAGGCCCAGCTCGTAGCTGATAACTTCCTCTGGATCAAAGGTCTGGCTGAAGTTCTCGGCACGCTCCGCGGAACCACCTGCGCGGTAGCCCGTCGCTATGCGGGCGTAGACGTTAACGTCATCTGCGATGTCCTGGTCTACCGTCACCAACCAGTCTACCTGCTCGTAGTCAAGATCGTTGCTGCCTGCTGCAAACGGGTTGAAGGGATTTGCATCCGGGGTTCGCTCGGCCGAACGCTCATCTTCGGTATAGCGCAGGCCAACCGTCACACCCGTGCCGCTGTCATAGCGCATGGACGCCTGGGCGTAGACCGCCACAGACTCAGCCTCGGTCTCAAAACTGTTCTCACCCAGACTGAAGCCGCCGATGAAAACATCGGGCGAGGTAATCATCATGCCATCGAAGTTGCTCGATTGCGTCTCGGACTTGGTGCCATCTTCCTTGAAGTAGTAAACACCCGCCACGTAGTTCAACTGGCCATCTTTGGCTGAGCCGGTCAGCTGGAACTCCTGGGTGACGGTTTCGGTATCGTATTCCAACTCGGTACCAAAAGTCAGCGTGTCGGACCAGTTCTGTATCGCGGACTCAAAAAGCTCCCGATAGGTGGTTATCGATTTCACAGACAGGGTATCGGTCAGCGCGACATCAATCGTCAGGTTATGTCCCTCCGACTCATTGTTGCTCAGTGGCAGCACGTATTCGAAGGCCCCGCCGCCGACGAGCACATTGCTGGTCTCTTCCTGCCGCTCACTGGCATCGGCCTGGTAGTACAGCGGCGCAGAGTCCACTTCCGAAAAGTCGTAGGCATAGTCAATTGTCAGTGCATCGTGAGGCTGGAATCGCAGCGCCGCCCGATAGGCCTCCTGCTCTTTCAGGTAAAAATCCTCTGCATCGTTGTCGCCAACCGAATTGGGACCCTTATTCTCAACCCATCCGTCAAAGTTGGACTGGAAGTAGGAGACCTTGGTGCTCAGCACGTCGGACACTGGCAGGTCGACGGAGGCGTTGAAGTCCCAGGCACCGAAATTACCACCACCGACTTTGACCTTGGCAGCAAACTCATCGCCAGGCTTGCGGGTAATGAACTGCACCGTTCCGGCTGAGGAGTTGCGTCCGAACAGCGTGCCCTGCGGGCCTCGCAGGATTTCAACCCGCTCAAGATCGAGCACGTCAATCGTCGCCCCGGATGTCCGTGGCAGGTAAGCGCCATCCAGGTAAACCCCAATCGGGTTATCGATTGTCAGCGTCTGCGAATCGGTATTACCAAAGCCACGCATAAACAATGAAATGTTGGTCGTCGTGGTCGGAAAATCGTAGGCCTGTAAACTGGGCACACTCAAGGTCAGATCCTTGAGGCTCGCAACACCGCGATTCGCAAGCGCCTGCTCGCCCAGCGCATTGACCGACAGGGGAACCTGCTGCAGCGGCTCGTCGACTTTTCGTGCCGAGATGATGACCTCTTGTAATGCGGCCTGGGCCGCCGGTGCCAGCGCAATGCTGGCTGCCAGGATGGCCCTGGCAATACGTGTTTGTTGTGGCTTGGACATGTGGCTTTCTCCTGGCAAGGCTCCTCTGCGGGATGCTCTGCGTTTTTGGTTACGCGGGCAATTAGAACCCAAATTCACCGCGCTTTGTCTGTCCAAACGGTTAAGCAGCCGAACTGGTCATGACGAATTAGTGCACAACGGCTATACCTGTACCGGCGCTTGCCCTAGAATGTGCGCCGTGAAATTCCTGCCCCATTCCCTGCGCTCCGCCGCCCTCCAGCACCTGCTGCTGTTGGCCCTGCTCGCGCAAACGCTGGTACCCGCCGGGTTTATGCCTGGGCGCATCAGCGACGGCCAGTTCCTGCAGCTGTGCCCGGAAGGCCTGTCTCCCCAGGTCATGGCAGCGCTACTGGGCGATGCGCATCACCATCACCACCAGCATCATGGCGATAGCCACAGCGTCGTCGCCGACTGCGAGCTTGGCGAGGCGCTGTCGCTCGATGCAGCCACGTCGGCGCTCACGCTGGCCGCACACCCGGGCCCCGCAAGCACAGGCCCGATTCATGTGCAGGCGTTCGCGCTGCGCAACCTCACCCACAACTACCGCATTCGCGCCCCGCCAACCACTGTTTGACCACCACCCGTTTCTTTAAGCGTTCAAACAGGAAATGATTATGTTCAAGCAATTCTGCACCCTGGCGGTGCTGCTGTGCTGTGCGCCCGTATTCGCGCAGCACCACAACCCCCAGGCGCCGATTGGCGTCATGGGCAATCACACTCATGAAAAGGGTGAATGGATGTTCTCCTATCGTTTCATGACGATGGAGATGGAAGGTAGCCGCGATGGCAACTCATCCGTTTCCTCAGGAAACATCGTCACCAGCGAAGCCAACCGCTTTGCGCCTCCGGCCAACCTGCGCGTTGTCCCCACCGAAATGTCGATGGATATGCACATGCTCGGTGCGATGTACGGCCTCACCGACAGGCTGACGGTGATGCTCATGGCCAACTACCTCGAAAAGGATATGGACCACGTCACGTTCATGGGTATGGCTGGCGATACCGAGTTGGGAAATTTCAGAACCGATAGCGGTGGACTGGGCGACACCCAGCTGACCGCACTCTATGCGCTGGGAGACAGCCACCATTCACAATGGACCGGCCTGCTGGGTGTGTCGATCCCGACTGGTGATGTCGAACAGCGCGATACGATCCTGACGCCGATGGGAACGCGGCCAGAAGTAAGGCTGCCGTACCCGATGCAGCTGGGTTCGGGCAGCTACGATGCGATTGTTGGCCTGAGCTACACAGCGCATGGCGGCCCGTTCGATTGGGGTGCCCAGTGGAAATCAACGCTGCGAACCGAGCGCAACGATGAGGGCTATTCACTGGGCGATGAACACATGCTGCAGGGCTGGCTGAGCAACACCATCAACAGGGATATTAGCCTCTCGGCCCGACTCTCATATCTCTACCGCGGCAATATCGATGGCATTGACGATGAGATTGCCCTGCCCGTCCAGACCGCCGACCCGGATCGACAAGGCCTCGAACGTATCGACCTTGCCCTTGGACTCAATGTCCTGCTCCCCGGCAGTCCGCACCAGATGGGCGTGGAAATCAGTACGCCATTGAGCCAGGACCTGGAAGGACCTCAACTGGAGACAGACTGGGTCGCCACCATTGGCTGGCAGTATGCCGTTGGCCAGCACAGCGGCCACTAAACAAAAAAGGGGGGCTCAACCCCCCCTTTTTTTACTGCCTCGCAGCAGGCACGTTCACGTTAGAAACGGCCACGCACGCCAACAGTTACCGCATCTGCGTCCACATCACCCGCTTCGCTTTCGGCGTAACCGACCGACACGGCGATAGCATTGGTGATGAAGTACTCTGTCTCAATTGCCAGCGAGTTAATATCTTCATCGCCCTCGACTTCATCATAGAACACGCTGATGCCGAGGTTATTGGAGGGGTAGTAAGTCAGCTCTCCACCGTAGGTGTTTTCATCTTCAACCTCTTCTTCGCCCTGGAACTCGAAAACGCCATAGTGCAAGGCGATGGCCAGGCCAACGGAGGGGTATACGTGCCGCACATTCACGTCGGCATTGTTGAGTGCGTCGTCTTCATCATCAGGCAGCAGCTCACTCTCAAGCTCCACCCGCTCAATACCGATCTGGACCTCGGTATTCTCGAACAGGTACTTGCCCATTGTCAGCCGGTAGTTCACCGACTCATTGCTGTCAGCATCGAGATTGGATATCGTCAAGCCAGCGGTCCAGCCGGAGTCTGCATCGACAATCCGCCCGCTAATCACGCTCAGGGTCTGGTCATCGCTCTCTGCGTCTTCATCTTCGAAGTAGTCCACCGAAATACTCGACGCCCTTTGCAGGAACGCAGCCTCCGCCAGCGGGCCCTCGCTGTCATCGACACCGGGAAAGTACACCGACAATCCAAGGCCAAAACCTTCCAGGTCCGCACGCGACGAGTCTCCATCCACTGAACCATCGAAACCGCTGGCCCTTACTTCGAACTGGTAGGCGCTTGCTGTACCCGATATAAGACTGGCAGAACAAACCAGGGTGATGGCAGTGCTTAGCGATTTAATATTCACGGCGTTCTCCTGTTATCGTTTGATTGATTACTGGACCCTGCCCGCGCCTGCTTCGGCCATTGCCCTGGCGGGGGGTCCATCGCTAGAATCGCTGCAGTGTAAGGCCTCAAGTTAGCTAAAGCGAGTACGATTATCACCATTGCACTGCGCCTGAACATGACCGCATCGCCCACCACCTGCGGCGCGGACAACGCCGATCGCTTCGCAGCCGCGCTGGCGATGGCCGATTTTGCCGAACAAAACGGCTTTGATCACGTCAGTCTCGAAGAGCACCATTGCGCAGAAAATGGCTGGCTGCCATCGCCACTAACGATGGCCGCTATGATCGCCGCACGCACCGAGCGTGTCAGTATCGGCGTTACAGCACTGCTGGTAACCTTGTACGACCCTGTGCGACTTGCCGAGGATATCGCCGTCATCGACCTGGTCGCGCGCGGGCGCTTCAGCTTTGTCGCCGGCATGGGCTATCGCCCGATCGAGTACCACGCGCTGGATAAAGACTGGTCGGATCGTGGCCCGGCAATGGACAGGCTGATCGACACGCTACTCAAAGCCTGGAGCGGCAAACCCTTCGAATACCGGGGGCAAACCCTGCGCATCACCCCGACGCCCTACTCGCAACCTCATCCACCGTTTTTTGTCGGGGGCATGAGCGCCAGGGCTGCGCGGCGAGCGGCACGCTTTGGCCTGCCGTTTTACCCGCCGATGCCCAGGCCCGATCTCGAGGCCATTTACTTTGAAGCGCTCGAGGAATACGGCAATACCGGCTTTTACTATGCACCGGATGCCGAGAATGCGATGACCTTCCTGCACGAAGAGCCTGAGCAGGGCTGGGAAACACTGGGGCCCTGCTTCCTGCAGGAAATGCAGGAGTACAGCAGCTGGAAGCTCGATGGCGTCAAACGGCCAAGCGAGGCACCAGTGAGTTCGGTTGAGGAGGTCAGGCGATCCGGCCGCTTTGAGATCATCACCCCCGCCCAGTGCCTGGAGCGCTTCGACCAGAACCCGCGATCGACGCTGGTTTTCCACCCCCTTGCAGGGGGCGTCCCACTGGATGAGGCCTGGGCCACGCTGGCACTGTACCGCGACAGGGTTGCCCCCTTCATCGGGCGCTGATTGCGCCAGGCCCGCCCCTTTTTTGCCATTTCACCCATAAAAACAGCGACTTAGCAGTCACTCTGGCCGCCTTTGCCCGGTAGTTCTCACCCAAAGCCCGGTGGCATCGGGTGAGATTGCGGCACCAGATCACCTGAGATTCGCGCTCCTGCGCTCATTTTTTGTTCATTTCATCAAAAAAGTGTGAAGTGGCTCACGCTTTTCCTGCAAACCTCGTCTACGCTTTAAACAACCAGCTCACATATTGAGCAGTTTGGAGCGGCGGCTACCGCCACCGCAAGACAGCTTGAAAAACGACTTAACACAGGAACGGATAACCATGCGCACACTCACTACCCTTGCAGTTGCCATTAGCATGACTTCTTCAATCGCGTTTGCTGAACAACCCCAGGCGAGCGAGCCACTTGCCAGCGACGAGGCCTACGTACTGGTCAAAATGGATACGCACGGCGCACTGCGACAGTATGTGTCGTCACTGAGCTTCACCGGCGAGAGTGTGGGCTACGAGATGCAGGTACCCAAGGAAAGCGGCGTACAACTGGTCAAAGTAAAGGCCGGCATTTACTCGCCAGAACACCTGCTGCTCTCATCGAGCTATCGCAGTGTTGACGCCGAGCGCCTGCCAACAGACGGCGAAGAGTCGCTGGTCATCGAGCCAGGCACGGTCAACTATATCGGCGAGTGGGATGTTCGCTACGGCAAAACCTTCAAGGTGCTCGACCAGGCCCAGACTACCGCTGAGACGGGTTACCGCGTTAGCTACTCAGGCGATGACCTGCAGGAATTCGCCGCCGACAACGCGTGGATCACCGAGTACCAGGTGCGTGTCGCACACATATCAGGCCGCAACATGGCAACCTCATGGACGGCCAATGGCAGTTAAGTCGTTGCACAGGGAGTGCAAAAAAAAACGGCAGCGCGAGCTGCCGTTTTTTTTTGCCTGCGGTATTTATTGCACGTGTTCCCTGACGATTTCAGGCGTCAGTAACTGTGGCAGGATAACGGGCGCCTGCCCCGGGGCATAGTAGACATAGAGTGGCACGCCATTGCGCCCAAAGGACTCCAGGTAGCCGGTAATATCCGGGTCACTGTGCGTCCAGTCGCCCTTTAAATACTTCACTCCCAGCGCTGCAAAGTGCGACTGCACCGAGTCCGTAGCCAGTGCAACCCGCTCATTCAACTTGCAGGTGATACACCAGTCTGCGGTCATGTTGACAAATACAGGGGCACCGCCATCGAGCGCAGCCTGCAGCGCGGCAGGCGACCAGGCCACAGCACCATCCTGCGACTCAACACTGCCAGCCGGCTCGCTTGCCGCCTGGGCCGGTGCGGAGCGCAGCGCTGCGGGAACCGCCGCAACAGCGAGTACGACACACAGCAGCGCGGCGGCCTGCAGCCAACGCAGATCCTCCCGGTACTGGGTGTGGCGCCAAATCCACAGGGCCAGTGCCAGCAGGACCAGGCCTGCGAGCAACAGCCCGACCGCATCACTACCGGTCTGCCTTGCGAAAACCCAAAGCAACCAGACGACCGTCAGGTAAATCGGGAATGCCAGGAACTCCTTGAGCCTGACCATCCAGTCACCCGGCCTGGGCAGCGCCGCGGCCAGCGCCGGCACAAAGGCGATCAGCACAAACGGCAGCGCCAGGCCGAAGCCCATCACCGCAAATACCAGCAACGAGACCGCGGCAGGTTGGCTCAGCGCAAAACCCATCGCTGCACCCATAAATGGCGCGGTACAGGGCGTTGCCACCACAGTCGCCAATACGCCGGTAAAAAACGAACCTCGCAATGGCTGCTGCCCTGCCGCAGCCCAGCGGCCACCCAGGTTTTGCAGCGAACTGCCCAACTCAACGACGCCCGATAATGACAGGCCCAGCACCGCAAGCAGGTAGACCAGGAAAGCGATGAAGGCCGGCGACTGCAGCTGGAAACCCCAACCGATCTGTTCGCCCGCAGCGCGCAGGGCAATGAGCAGCCCCGCCACCAACAGGAAGCTGCTGATGACACCGGCCGTATACGCAAGGCCATGTGAACGGCGTTGCGCAGCAGTGTGGGCGCCAGCCTCGACCAGGCTGATCACTTTCAGCGACAGGACGGGGAACACGCAGGGCATTGCATTGAGCACCAGCCCGCCCAACAAGGCGAACAACAGCGCCGTCGCAAGACCAGGTTGCTCCACGGTAGCAGTCACGTCGGGAGCGGCGGCGCGCGGCGCAGGCGTTGACGTCGGCGCACCCGCGTCACTTTGGCGTGCGACCACTTCCACCGCCTGCGCGGCGGAAGCCAGTGTCACGGCCAGGAACGATGGCAGGCTTTCCAGGTAGGCATCCGGTACCGCGCGCAACAGCAGGCGATCGTCGGCAATCTCCAGTCGGGCGGGCTGCAGGTTGTCAACGATGCCCTTCTCACCGAAAAACACAGTGGGCTGGCTTTGCCAGACAGGCATGCCATCGGCTGCAAGCGAAACCCATATACCCTGCTCATCGCGCCCGAACTGTGCGCTCTCATCGACGATCAGGCCTGGCAGCCTTGCGCGTGCTTGTGCAAAGCGCGGATCCGCCGGTGACTGCGCAGTGGCGACGGGCAAACTGAGCTGGAACGTCGCCTTGTCCGGTATGCAGACCTCGCGGCAAATGAGCCAGCGCGCCTCGGCCGTGATATCCAGCGACTCACCGTAGGTTTGCACGGGCGATGCAATCAGCGTGGTGAGCAACCAGGCCTCGCCGTGGTAACCCAGGTTGATCATTCCCTGGTAGTCGATGCGTTCCGGCGTTGGCCATTCGATCTCACCGGCCCGCAGTCCATCGGGCAGATCCCAGTTGATCCGCGTCGCAAGGCCGGTATCCCCGGGGTTTTTCCAGTAGGTATGCCAGCCAGGTTCGGCCTGGATTCGCAACGCCAGCTGGAAGGGCTTACCCGGTACAAACTCGGGGTACTCGGCGTGCAGGGAAACCACTGCGTGTTTGCCCTGGTAGGGCCCGGATACGCCGGCACCGGCCTGGGCGATGGGCACGGCGGCGAGCAGCCCGACCAGGAGCGCTACCAACAGTGGCAGCAGCGACAGTTCAAAGCATTGGCGATTCGGGCGTTGACTCATGCTGGCTTCGACGTCAATGGAGGAAAGGGGTGCGCCAGGGGCACTGGGCTCTCCCTGAAGGCAGTTTAAATTCTATGTTATTTCAACGGCTTGCGATGTGCGCCTGATCTAAAACCTTGAATTTTGCCCATTCCCCGGGCCAGCGCCGGGTCTACGACCCCGGCAATCGGCGATAATTCCGCGACGGCCCGCCCGGAGCTGCCGCCGCAGGCCGGTCTAGCGCCGGGAACTTAGCCGCCCGGGCCCGACTCAAAGCTCCAAAGTAGTTGATTTCATGTCAATTTTTATCAGCTTGCAGGCTGGCTAATTGTGATTACAATTAACCTGCAATAGCCCTCGAAGGGCTTGTGGTTAGCCACTTTGGCCGGCCTTACCTGTTAACAGGCAACGGAGATACACCATGCAAGAGAAGACCCTGTACGATACCTCGGCTGCTGGCAGCTCGGTTATCGCTACCAACAAAGTCCTCAAGAACACCTACATCCTGCTGTCGATGACGCTGCTTTTCAGCGCGGTTACCGCAGTCGGCGCCATGGCCATAGGCCTGGGTCACGGTGCGTCGCTGGGTATGTGGCTGGTGGCCATGGGCCTGCTGATTTTCGCACTGCCGCGCACGCAGGATTCGGCGATGGGCCTGGTCACGGTGTTCGCGATCACCGGTTTGCTCGGCGCATCGCTTGGGCCGCTGCTCAATCACTATCTCGCCACCAGTAATGGCCCGGCCCTGATCGCGCAGGCGCTCGGCGGCACGGCAATTGTGTTCTTTGGCCTGTCCGGCTACGCGCTCACCAGCCGCAAGGACTTCTCGTTTATGGGCAGCTTCCTGATGGTCGGCTTTATCGTGGTATTGCTGGCACTGGTCGCCAACCTGTTCTTCGCGGTGCCCGCGGTATCACTCGCGATCTCGGCAGCGATCATCCTGCTGATGTCTGGCTTTATTCTCTACGACACCAGCCGCATCGTTCACGGTGGTGAAACCAACTACATCAGGGCGACGATTGGGCTCTACATCAGCATCGTCAACCTGTTCACGTCAATGCTGCACCTGCTTGGCGTGATGGACGAGTAAGACCGACCAGCACAGACACAAAAAAGCCCCGCGACTGCGGGGCTTTTTTTATGCCTGGCCAGCGCTGCTTCTATAGCCGTTGGGGTTGTTCTGCTGCCAGCGCCAGGCATCGCGGGTCATCGCATCCAGATCGAGCTCAGCGCGCCAGCCCAGTTCACGCTGGGCCAGTGCGGCATCGGCGTAACACACTGCGGCATCACCTCCCCGGCGTGCAACCAGTTCATAGGGGATCTCGCGGCCTGATGCGCGCTCAAAAGCGGCGTGCATCTGCAGCACCGAATAGCCGATACCCGTCCCCAGGTTATAAGCGACCACGCCCGGCGCAGCCTCGAGTCTTTTCAGTGCCGCGAGATGGCCACGCGCCAGATCGACCACGTGAATATAATCGCGCACGCCGGTGCCATCTTCGGTGGGGTAGTCACTGCCAAAGACCCGAAGTTTCTCGAGCTTGCCCACCGCCACCTGGGCGATGTAGGGCATCAGGTTATTGGGAATATCCTGGGGGTCTTCCCCGATCATTCCGCTGGGGTGCGCTCCCACCGGGTTGAAATAGCGCAACAGCGTTGCACTGAACCCTGGCTGCGCAGCGCCCAGCTCGCGGATCATGTTTTCGATAATCAGCTTGGTCTGCCCGTAGGGGTTGACTGCCGACAGCGGCGCCGACTCATCGATCGGGACTGTCTGCGGGTCCCCATAGACGGTTGCCGAAGAGCTGAAGACAAGCTTGCCCACGTTGTTGTCCAGCATGCACTGCAGTAGCGTCCTGGAACCATGGACATTGTGATCGTAGTATTTGAGCGGCTCGGCCACCGACTCGCCTACCGCCTTTAGACCAGCAAAGTGCACGACTGCATCGAAGGTATTGTCGGCAAACACAGCCTGCAGGGCAGCGGCATCGCGAATATCGGCTTTAACAAATGCCAGGCTGCGTTTGCTAATGGCTTCTACCCGGGCCAGGGCCTGCTCCGAACTGTTTAGCAGGTTATCGACCACCGTAATATCGTAGCCTGCGTCGAGCAGTTCGACGCAGGTATGGCTGCCTATAAAGCCGGCACCGCCGGTAACGAGAATATGGGGCATGGGGTAGTATCCGTCACGCAATTCGAATTTGGGCATGCGTACCACAGCAAAGCTGTTATGCTAACGCAAGCCGGGCAACTCTTCCGATCACTTTACACAGTTTAGCAAAGTTCAACGCGCTAGCCCCGACGCGTGGACCCAGCGAGCAGGCGAAACCCAGCCGTGACCGAGGTTCTTAACATTCCTGCCAACCCTTTCGAGCCGGCCAGGTACGAGGCGCTGCTGGCGGATAAGCACCGCAGTCTTGCGCGCGCGTTTGCACAGTTATCGAACGCCGAGCTGGAGGTCTTCGCATCCAGCCCCGAAAACTACCGGATGCGTGCAGAGTTTCGTATCTGGCACGACCGCGACAACGGCCTGTGCCAGCATGTGATGTTTGACCCTGCGGCCCCCAGGGAGCCGGTACCCGTCGAGCACTTCCCCGTCGCCCACCACAGCATTGAGCAACTCATGCCCCAACTGCTTGCGGCGGTCAACGACAGCGAGGTACTCAAACACAAACTATTCCAGGTCGAGTATCTGTGCAGCAGCCAGGGCGAAGTACTGGTCACGCTCATTTATCACCGCCAGCTCGATGAGCACTGGGAAGCGGCGGCCAGGGCACTGGCTGGCGCGCTCGATATACACCTGATTGGACGGGCGCGACGCCAACGGCTGGTACTGTCACAGGACTTTGTCACCGAAACCCTGCCGGTCAACGGCACCGACTTCCAGTCCATCCAGCCTGAGAACAGCTTCACGCAACCGAACGCCGGCATCAACCGCGCAATGATCAGCTGGGTCGATCAACAATTGCAGCAAGCCCCCTCTGTAGCTGCCAGCGACCTGCTCGAACTGTATTGCGGTAATGGCAATTTCACGATACCCCTCGCCAGGCATTTCAGGCGCGTGCTGGCAACGGAAATCTCCAAGCGCTCGATCGCCGCTGCCATCGATAACTGCCGGCTGAATGGCGTTAACAATATCGATTTCGTGCGCCTGAGCAGTGAAGAAACTGTCCAGGCCCTGCGCGGCGACCGCCCTTTTCGGCGGCTGCGAGATATCGATCTGGAGGCACTGCGACTGGGTACGCTGCTCGTCGACCCACCGCGCGCCGGGCTCGATGATGCCAGCCGGCAGCTGGCACGCAATTTTGAGGTGGTCATTTATATTTCCTGCAACCCGGAGACGCTGCTTCGCGACTTGCAGCATCTGCAGGACACGCATACGATTTACAGCAATGCCCTGTTTGACCAGTTTCCATATACCGCGCATTGCGAATGTGGTGTGGTACTGAGAAAGAAACCCTGACCCCGCAACGACTTTCAGGAGTGTGACGATGGCAATTACTGCCCTTGGCAAAAGCGAGATAGAAGCGCAACTGGCCGCTGTGCCCGATTGGCAGTACCGCGATGAATCGCTACAGCGCGACTTCCGCTTTGCCGACTTTAACCAGGCGTTTGCGTTTATGACGGCAGTCGCGCTGGATGTTGAAAAAGCTGACCATCACCCAGAGTGGTTCAATGTCTATAACCGGGTGGAGATACGACTGACTACGCACGACTGCAAAGCGGTCAGCCAAAGAGATTTCGACCTGGCGGTCAAGATTGACCAGCGAGCGCTGGCCTTGCAGGGCGGCTAGCGGCGCTGGCCGACGATCATGAGCGCGGCGACGCGATAGGTCTCGGCAAGCGTAGGAAAATTAAAAATGTTCTCAACAAAGCTGTCGATTGTGGCGCCGTAAATCAGCCCCATCTGGCCAATATGAATGAGCTCGGTCGCTCCCTCGCCAACGATGTGGACGCCCAGCAACTTTTCGCCTGCCGCGTCGGCAACGAGCTTCAACATGCCATCGGTAATGCCCGATATCTGGCCACGAGCGATCTCCTCAAACGGCGCATGTCCAACCAGCACATCACCATACTGCTCGCGGGCCTGTGCCTCGGTCAGGCCCACAGAGGACATTTCGGGAATACCGTAAATACCCATTGGCATCGTCTGGTTCATCTCGCCCAGGTCAATCCCCAGCGCGCCGCAGGTCGCACGTCGCCCCTGCTCCATCGATGCCGAGGCCAGCGATGGTGGCCCAATGACATCCCCGGCGGCATAGATATTGGGCACTGCCGTGCAACAGCTCGCATCGACGTCGATCACACCGCGCTCGGAAAGCGCCAGTCCTGCAGCCTCGATGTTGAGGCCCTTGACGTTCGCGATGCGGCCGGCGGCAGAGAGCAGTTTTTCACTGCGAACTTCCTCACCGCTGGACAGGGTTGTGATGACGCTATCAAGCCCGTCCCAGGCCACTGATTCGACTTCGGTCTGGCCGAGAAAGCGCCCGCCGCGCGACTCAAACGATGCAACGAATTTGTCAGTCAGGTCACTGTCGAGAAAACCCAATGGCCGTGGATAACGGTCAATCATCGTCACCTGTACGCCGAGCGCCTGGAAAATCGATGCGTACTCACTGGCGATGACGCCCCCACCCAACACCGTCAGCGTTTTAGGCAGGTAAACGAGGCTGAGGATGGAGTCACTGTCGTAGATATGCTCGTGGTCAACCGGCACCTGGTCGGCCTTGCGCGGATAGGAACCGGTGGCAAGGACGACGTATTCGGCACTGAATGCCCGACTCGCACCGCCGGGGCTGCGCACCTCAAGATTGTGTGCATCCACGAAACGCGCTCGCCCATGGATATACTCGATGTTGTTGCGCTCGAGCTGGCGATTGATATAGCCGTCGTGCGACCTGATTACGCTGTGCATGTTCTCGATCAGCGACGCCATTGCAACGTCTTCACGCAGGCTGAAGGACATCAGCTGGGCGTGGTGCCGCAGACCCGAAATCCTGATCGCGTTCTGTCGGAGCGTCTTGCTCGGTATCGTGCCGCGATGAACACAGTGTCCACCCACGACCTTGTCACTCTCTATCATGGCGACGCGCTTGCCCGCCTTGGCGCCCTGAACAGCGGCTTTCTGGCCAGCGGGGCCGCTGCCAATCACTACAATATCAAAATCGTATGCGCTCATGTCAGTCTCGCAAACCCATCCCTAGACCAGCATTGCCTGGATGGTCGATTCAACCATCTCCACTTTGTCCTGCAGCATTTGCAGGTCTTCGTCGTAGAAGTTCAGCTCGACAAACACCGCTTCATCGCGCATTGACTCAACGAGATTCATGTCTTCAATGGCGGACTGCGGCGAATCGAAGCGGACACCAAAGCGCAGGTCTGCAAGCAGCCGCGCGGCATTGACCGCCATCACTTCCTCGCGTGCGCTCGGCGCGGCATAAAAATCATCGATATAGTTGATCGACTCGACGACGGGCTCGGGCAGATTCCAGCGACGGGCCAGCGACACGCCAATCACGCGCTGGTACTGATCGACCAGGGCGAGCATATCGACGAGCGAGTATTCTTCGTCGTCTGCCAGCTCCATTAATGCATGCAGCGCAACCGGCTTGCCAATCTGGTGTAACAGGCCACAGAGAAATACCACCTCGGTGTTGATCTTGCTAAGCCGCGCAATCTCGCGTGCCCAGGTTGCGCTGGCAAGTGAGTGTCGCCACAGGTAGCTTGTCAGTGTCTCGGTATAGGCGTCGGCGCCAAACACCGTTTGCCCAACCGACACGGCCAGCACCATCTGAGAAATTTGCTGCATGCCCAGCTTGGCGATCGCCTGCTGCAAGGTCTGGATCTGGCCTACCGAATTGAACGCGGCCGAATTGGCAACTTTCATCACCTGGCTGGCAAGCGTCTGGTCGGTCTGGATCAACTTTGCCAGCGACTGCGCATCCGAGTCTTCGCTGCGGGTTAACTCCACAACTTTTATCGCCGTCGTGGGCAAAGCCGGCATCGACAGCTCGCCCGCCTCAACGCGCTTTTTTAACTTTTGTTCAAGGTTTTCCATCGCACCTGCTCGCGCGCCGGATCTGTGGCACACTCTTCGAACCCCTATCAAAAAGTGTAGTCCAAGCCCGGCGCTTGCCGCCGGCAGGCATCGATCAATATTCAGCCAATTCAACCCGGATTCGACTAGCGTATGACCACATCAAGCTGTGCAAGACCCAACCGAAATCGCCTGCAGGCGACCCTGTCTGTCTGCCTGCTTGCGCTGTTTGTCGCAGTGGGTGCACAGGCGCTTGAGACGGGGCAAAGCCTGCCACCGCTGTCGATTGACCGAGCCGGAGAGCTCGCGGTTGAAAACAACAAATCCACCTACCAGCCCTGGTCGACTGAACAACTGACGGCACCGCTCACGCTGCTGCAGATTCTCAAGGCATCGAAGAGCGCGGCGGATATCAACATGCCTTTTCTGGATAATTTCGAGAACCGCTTCGGCGGCGACCAGCGCATTGCCTCGGTGACGATTATCGACACCAATAGCATCCCCTCGCTGATGGGCGGATTCGTCAAACGCGAATTAAAGAAGAACAAGGTCGAGCACCCGCAGGCGGTAATGATCAACGACAAGACCAGCGCAGCTGCTGCGGCCTGGTCGCTTCCCAAGGCCCAGGCCATCATCGTGTTACTGGATGCTGATCAGCAAGTGTTGATGCAACAGGTGGGACAAATTCCGGCTGCCGAGCACGAGAACTGGCTCGCAGTCATTCAGGCGCAACTGGAAAGCGACGCGGCTAAGTAGCTACCGGCAGCGCGGGGCCGTCAACCTCCGACGCAGGTAACGCACGCTGCGGCGACAATCTGGCCACTGTGACGGTTGCGCTGCGGGCGTGGCATGGCATCGCGAGCGGACATTGCCGCGAACAGCTCGCGCTCCTGGCTGAGGATAGCCTGCTCATGCTTGTGCGGGTAACCACCCCCCGCCATCGCACCGCTGCGCAAGAACGCGCGGGTATCCATCAATGCGGCGCGCACATGCAGCAATTCATGCAGTAGCGCATCAACCGGCGTGATCGCACAGTGCCCCTGGGCCCCATGCGCGTGACCAGGGTTAGAGCCCGGTGCAGTGCAGCGACCTGTGCTTGCGAATCTCGCTGCCGAGCGCGTATCAAAATAGACGCTGACGGAATTGACACCCAGCCGGCTGCCCTTGACCTCAGAACGAAACTCTCCAGCGCGGTACACCATGTTCCATGGCTGGCGCCTGAGTTGCATCACCAGTGTATAGGCCTCGTCACGCGCGGCGATATAGTCGGCAATACTGTCGATGTCATCCGCGACAAATTCCGGCGCAGAGCGCTTCGCCCGCCACTTCTTCTGCAACACCTGCAGCACCTGTTGCTTGCGCTGGCTGTGGCGCTGCTCATCAATGACCAGCGGCGCCTGCTTGCCCGTGTATCGGGAGGGAGAAAACGGGCTTTGGTGCTCTTCGGCCAGACCGACACCTGTGGTCGGTGCAACCAGCGCCAGGGAGCGATGGGCGCTATCATCGGCAACCGCAGGTACGGGTTGACCCGCAACCGGTTCCAGAGACTGGGCTTGCGCACCCGCCTGGAGTGGTAGCAAGGCAAAGCCGAGCAGCCCCTGCAACAGCGCAGCCAATTGCCAGGCGCGGCGCTCTTTGGCAACCGGTTGGCTGGTGCTGCGGCGGTCTCTCAGTAGCTGCCAGTCACCGGACAAACGCGCCACGCGCTGGGCCAGGGCGCGATAGTCGGCGCTGCCCAGCTCAGCCGGGACAATGAGCGTCTTTCTTCCTGAGACCAGGCAGGGAATCAGCGGATCGAGCAACGGGTCAGGGCCAGGACACCGCGCCAGGGACTGACGCCAGGCATGCCTGACCCGCCATTGCGCAGGCAGGCGCAACAGCTGCCCGATCAATGCGCGGTAACTCGTTGATTTGTATGAAGATGCGTTTGAGAGCATCCAGCCAGCCCCAAAATATGGTTATTTATTAACCATAGTTGAGATTGGCTGGATATCAACCGTTTTGGGGGATATTTGAGCGCTTTGTCGCTTTCTTATGCGATCAATCGCGGCGCCGCCACTAGCGCTCGAGTTCGATGTGCACTCGACGGTTGATGGCCCGGTTCTCGTCCGAGGTATTGGGTACCAGCGGCAGCGACTCACCAAAGTAATGGCTCTCGATATCCTCTCCGGAAATCCCCCGGCTACGCAGGTACTCATCGGTCGACAGCACGCGTCGCTGTGACAGCCCGATATTGTAGGACTCCGATGCGTTGTCATCGGTGTGCCCTGAGAGGACAACGCGAGCGAACAGGTCGGTCTGCTGGTAAAAATCAGCGATGCGATCGAGGCGAGCCGCCGAGGCTGCGGTGATCGCGTGGCTGTCGTTGTCAAAGTGAATCAGGCTGGAGATCAGCTGCTGGTACTCGGCACCACCATAACGCTTGAGACATTGCTCTTCAGAATCGAACTCGTCGAGGTCCTCATCATCGCGCTCACGGCCACCAAAGCCGCAGGGCAACCGCAGGTTGGCATCATCGGATACCAAACCCAGTGTCACGGCCGTGGGGTCGACCAGCGGCACGACTGGCTGCTGCGGTACGATGGTCGGCGGCGTTGGGTCGGTTGGATCAGTTACAACGGGAGGCGTCGGTGGGTCTACACGCGGCTCAACGACCTGGATATTGGTCCAGCTCGCAATATTACCTGCGCTGCCATTGATGCCATCGGGGTCGGGCAGACCCTGGCCATTGGTGCGCACCGGGTCAATCGCCGAAATGATGGTATCGAAGTTCTCTCCGCCGTTAATTTCCTGGACAACAACCCCGCTGCCGATCAATTCGAACACATCGTCGCCCGCAGCACCATTGGCACGTTGCACTGTGCCCGCTATACGGATCGTATCGTCGAGGCCGCCACCCTGGATAATCCCGAAATCGTTCGTACCGAAACTCTCGAGCAACTCGCCGCCGGCTTCGATCGTAATGATGTTGTCGATAGCAGAGCTGGCAAACAGGTTACCAACGCCTGAAAAACTGATGGCGCCGGTGTTGTCCCAGCTGTTGCCACCCACACCAAAGTATGCCGCAGTACCGCTATTCAGGCCGCTGACCGTGTAGTTGCCCAGGCCACTGATGATGTTGACATCGCCCTGCCCCTGGATATCGATGCTACCCAGTTCTACCGCACTGCCCTCAACTATTTCGAAGCGACCAAAGGCCGTGTCATGGCCGATCGTAACCTGCATATCGCCGGCGCCGCCTTCGATGTCGCCGGCAAACTGCACCGCTCCGGCGCTGGTGGTGATGGTGCCGTCGCCGCTGGCCTCGCTGACATCGAGCGTACCACTGCTGACGACCGTGGCACCGCGACCGACCAGGTGAATTTCGCCGGGTGTCGACAGGTCGATACCGGACGCGCGCACCAGGCCCTGGTTATTGACGACATTACTGAGCGGGTCGTTCAGCCAGCCGCGCAACTCGACATTGCCCGCCAGCAGCTCACCGTTGGCGGTGACGCGAATTGATCCATCAGCAGTTGCCGAGGCCAGTGCCTGGGTAATATCAAACTGCAGCTGGTTGTTGCCACCCATGGTCACGACAACTTCGTTACCCGCAAGCATTGCCAGTTCGCCGGCGGGCACGCTCACCGTTCCGTCGACTTCAATGTTGTGTGATATCAGCGCGATCTGGGCGCCGTTTTGCAACACCTGCAGCCCCTGTACCTCGATGCCAGCGTTGGTACCGGTCTCGGAGAACGTGTAGTCGCCGCTTCCAAAGTTGGGGGCGTCCAGCGTCGATGCGACGAGGCTATTGAGGTTAACGGTGGCGTTGGGGCCAAATACAATCCCATTGGCGTTGACCAGGAACACTTTGACGTCAGCATTGAGAAGGCCATCGATATTACTGGCATTGCTGCTGTTGTTGACATCGCGCACCAGCACCGACCAGTTGCTATTGCCGCCGCTGTGGGTGACGTTGAGGGTCTCTCCGTTGGCAAGGTTTACCCCCTGACCGTCAAACTCTACGACCCGGTTGTCATTGGTAATCGTCAGCGTACCTTCGGAACCTGACACGCCGTAGGTCGAGTCGCCGTTCACCGCGTTAAAGTCTGCCTCCTGCGGCAGCGCATACACCGCCGTTGCCTGCAGCATTGCGATCGCGATCGCCAGCGCGCTACCAGCCCGTGGCCTGAAGGGCGCAGCTGCGCCGCTGTGTGTTTTCATTGCCTTGCTCATTGCAACCTCCCGGGCTCGACTCGCGTGCCGTTTTCATTATTCACGCGAAAACCTTGCCAAACCTGGATTTTCTATGTATTTCAATACCCTGAAGCGATTTACAAACGTTTACACCGGCCCGGCGGCCGCATGTTGTAAAGGGTTCCGACAATCGCTTTAGAACCGTACCCCGAGACTGAGCCAGTACTGGAAATCCTCGCCATTCATTGCGTCTTCGCCGTTAAATGGCCGCGCAATCGCAATGCGCGAGTACATGTCAGTACCGGGGGCCACCTCGTCAAAATTCAACTCGGCCTCCAGGCCAAAGCCCGACAGGTCGACCCTGTCGACGATCGAGGAGTCGCTGCCATCAATCTGCTTGCCCCAGCCATAATCCGCAAAGAGTGACAGGCTGAGGATATCGGCCCAGGTCTTTTCGTCATAGACCGTTGCCGTTGATAGTGCGCCCCCATTCACCACCCAGGCCAGGCTGCCAAACACGGCGGTCTCGCGCACGTACTCTGCCACCGGGTAGGCACGCACTGTGTAGGGGCCGCCGAGGCTCATTTTTTCAAGTGAAGACAGCTGGTCATCGGTGTACTGTCCGGCAACTCGGAGCAACAGCGCGTGGTTACGGACCAGCCCCTGCAACCGGTTGTAGCGCAAAACAACCTTATCGAAGTCGCCGGGCAATTGCTGCTGCGAATTGACCGTACCCAGGCTCATAAAATCGCCGCGATCATCCATCGAGCCCAGGAAATCATCAAAACCACGGTAGTAACTGATGCTGCCGCGATAGAGCGCGTTGGCCCAGCCCTCGTAGCCATCGAAAACCAGCGTCGCCTCAGCAACCGTCAGGTGATCGATGCCCTGTTCGAAATCAAAATCCCTGAAGTCGACCTCGGCACGCTTGCTGGCAAGCCCCGCAATCGTCGAAAAATTGAAATTGCGCCCGCGCACCCAGCTGGAGCGCAGATAGATATCAGCAATCTCCGTTTCGCCCTCGATGTCGCCCGTGTCCTCAACGTCGTACTCGGTCTGGCTATAGCCAAAGCCCAGTGTGTGCACGAGATCGCGATGGGTAATTTCATAATTGACTCGCGCATTGCGCAAATCACCGGGCGAAAAGGTTTTTACCCCGTCTACGCGCAGCCTGTCCCTGTGCCCGGTGATGTTGTTGACCTGCACACCCGCCAGCAACCTGACCTCACCGGTCGACTCGACGCCGTAGTTGTCGACCTGGGCGTAAAACGCCATAGGGTCTTCTTCGCTCGCCCTGATGCGAAGTCGCGTCTCGCCAACCGCATCGCCAGGCGCAAACACGGCGACCGCGTCGACACCCGGCAAGTCATTGACCCGCAGTACCGCAGATTCGATGTCAGCGGTCCTGACGACAGCGCCGACCTGCCGCGCAAAGGGTCGCGTCAGGTCTTCGCTGGAATACAGCTGGTTATCCTGCGCCGATACGCGCCCCAGCACGCCCGCATAGACCTGCACCAGCACAATACCTTTCTCGACCTGCTGTGGCGGTATGATCGCCTGCGCCAGCATATAACCGGCATCGCGCAGCGCAGTAGTGACGGTCGCCGCAGCCTGGTCGAGCTGGGAGATATTCAACTCGCCGGACAATCGGGCGCGGTAGGATTCCAGAATCTGCGCAACACGCTGCTGGTCGCTCGCGGCCACGGCGCTGGCCTCATCGTAGCGAACATGAAACTCGTTGATCACGATCGTCTGGTCGGCGTTAGCAGGCTCACTGCGCTGCTGCAGGGAAGGCAGCTCGACGATATCGTCCACTTGCTCAGGCAACAGCTGGGGCGGACGCTCAGGCTCGACAGCGCCAGGCAAATTTTGGCCATCTGGCTGCGCGATCGCAGGCTGTACCAGCGAGAACACCAGCATTGCGGCAGGCACCAGGGGTGCGCGCGAGACGCGGGTCACGACAGGGCGAAAGGAAAAATGCATCACGATTAAACTCACTGTTTGGCAGGCTGGCAGCGATTAATTCGCTGCCGTCGCCAGGGAACCAGGATTAAGACGAGCGGTGCCGATCAGCTGCGACGAGAGCGCCCGTGCATCCATTTACGTCCAAACAGCGCGCTGAGCGCCAGGCCCATCAGTGCCATTGCCGGGGGCAAAGGTACAACAATGGAATCGATATCGACAATGAATCCATCGGCGAAATTTGACCCATTAAAACTGGTTAGCTGCGGTCCGCCAGGACCCACCAGGTCTGCCAGGAAGTTGTCATTACCGGCATTGGTATTGGTAGGAAAGCCGAACATGTCGGTGCCTGTACGATTAATGCCCAGGATGCGGTCTGTATTACAGCCCTGGTCATTCGCGGGCAGCGTGTAACCGCAAACGGCGACCGGCGAGCGCTCGATACGCGTGCTATTCCAGAACTCACCCATGGCATCGCTCATCAGGCTCTCGCCGTTAATGGTGAGCGACTGCGGCTCTAGGCCAAACACATAGATGGTCTTGAGGTTGATGTTGCCACCGGCCTCAAGCGTGATATTCCAGTCGAGCGCCTCGGCGCCTGAAATGACCAGTGAAACATCACCGGTGGCCGCGTTACCCGCATTGATATTGTTCAGTTGCACGGAGACATCGTTGCTCGCGCCGCCCGTACTGAAATGGTCGATGTTTTCGTGCGCGCCAAGAAAAATCAACTCTTCGCTGTTGGCGTTGTCAGCTGCATTGACCAGCCCAAAATCATCGCGACGCTGGTTATAGGCAGCGCTGCCGAGCGCTTCATTATTCTCTTCGTTGACATAGACGTCATAGCTCTGGCCACCCACCACGTAAGTATCGTTGCCAGTCGACGGATTGGTGCCGGTTACAGCAGGCGTTGTAATAGTGACGAACGCCGCTTGCGCACCTATCGCTGCAAGACCCAAGGCAGAAACTAATAATTGTCTGTACACACCAATGTCCTCAATCGCTTGGTAGCGCTGAAGTACAGGTGGCTTGATAGCAACAGGTCACCAAACTGCCCAGCCGCGGCCAATGGAGGCCACCGCTACGCGTCGGTGCTTTCAGGGGCGCAACCTGCCATGCCCAGGGCATGATTCAAGTCGCTGGTGCCCTCTATTGCGCTATCCGGCCAGTACTGCAGCCCTGTGTTATTCGCAATAGGGACCAAGGGGGAGGTTCATATTAACGGGGTGGGATATCTTGTCAATCGTCTATTTTTTGATCAAATGGACGTAAAACCCTGCCCTGCTTAATAGCTTTCTTGCTAAGTTATTGTTTTTATTGGATTAAATGGCCGCCAGCCCAGCCCGCGCAGGGTCTGTAAAAAACTGCGAAATTATCGCCCGAGCGGCCAAATAATGCTCAACGCAGCGCCCGGCGCACCAGGCGGGCAAACAGTGCGGGCTCCTGGGCATGGAGCCAATGACCGGCGCCCGCGATCTCGCGATAGCGCATATTGGCAAACAGTGCGCGGGCCTGCGCCTCGTGCTGGGGCTGGATATAGTCCGATTCGCCGCCGCCTATAAAGGTGACTGGCCCGTCGTATCGGCCCGGCGCGATGATATCGTCGGGATTGCGGCGCCCGGCTTCACCAGCAGCGATACCCACCCGCAGCGCATCATAGTGACGGGCGATGCCGGCCACATCCATTCGCCACCGGTAGCCCTCGTCCGTCTTCTCCAGCGACTGCAGCAGGAAGTCGACCACCCCCTCCCCCTGGATACGCGCTGCCAATCGCTCTCGCGCGCTGCCACGGCTGTCAGGCTGCAACCGGGCAACCTCCAGTAGTGCCTCGATGATGGCGTCATGGCCGCGCGGGTATGCCACTGGCGCGATATCGGCGACAACCAGAGCATGCACGGCACCGGGGCGCTCTAGCGCCATCAGCATCGCCACCTTGCCCCCCAGGGAATGACCCACAAGCCGCACGCTATCGACACCCAGTTCATCAAGGGCATTCCAGATCGCCTGGCTCATTGACGGCAGCGAGAGTTCGCCGCCCGCCGCGGAGCGACCATGTCCAGGCAGGTCAAAACTGATTACCCGATAATCTGACTGCAGTTCACGGGCCAGGCTGGTGAGATTTTTGGCACTGCCGAACAGGCCATGCAGCAACACCACGGCCGCGCCGCTGCCTCTTTCTTGGTAATACAAGCCAGCCATATTAAACTGCGCGCCTCGACTGGCTTCCTGCACCGGCAGCGCCGGGTGCTACCACGCGTTGGAGATGCTGCTTTGCCTGCCTATATAACATCACTCATACCTCGCCAGCTGCTCGCTACCTGCCTGCTGCTGGGGGTCATTGCCGGCTGCCAGAGCGTAAGCAGTACAGACTCTACGTTTCCCTATATCTTCGAACAGGAGATCTACGACCAGGCGCCGATCAAACAACTCCTGGTTGCGGATGTCAACTTCGGCCCACCTTCAAAGCATTACCTGCGCGAACACAGCAGCAAAATCGACAGTACCGTCATCCGCATGCTCGAAAGCGAGGGCTACGAGGTTATACCCAACGATGCCTTCCGGGCCGCCTGGCGCAAGGCAGTGCGCAAGTATGGTCACCCCTATAACCCCGATACCTCGCAGCTGAATCCCGCGGCTTTCCAGCGGGTCATGATCACCACGCTGGCCGAGCTACGCGAGCAGGGCAATGTCGACGCCGTCGTTTTCACCGACCTGATCGAACGCTCTGTCACCTTTGGCGCCAGCGGTAAACGCGACGCACACTGGGACGGCGTCACACGAAAAGTCAGGCTCAAAGGCGCTGCCCGCACGATGACAGAAGGCTTCGACTGGTCGCAGACCGTGCCGGCGATTTCGCTGAGTGTCACCATTTACCGGATCAATGGCGAGCACCTCTTTAAAAGTGTTGGTGGCCTGGAAGTCAGTCGCGAAATCGACACCCGTACTGGCAATGGTCGCTTTGTCCGGCGCGAAAAAATTCTCAGGAAGAGCAGTTATATCGAAGAGGGCGCCGCATTGGCACTGCACCCCTTCGTAGAAATGGCGCGCTACCCCGGCGCTCGCTAGCCCTCATTCTCTCCCTCTCCCTCAAAATCGAGCGACGCAGAATTGATGCAGTAGCGCATGCCGGTGGGCGCTGGCCCATCGGGAAACACGTGACCCAGGTGCGCATCGCATTTTGAACATCGCACTTCTATCCTGCGCATGCCGTGCGAGCTATCGGCGTGCTCATCGATCGCCTCATCGGCCATCGGCGCGTAAAAACTGGGCCAGCCCGAACCCGAATCATACTTGGTCCCGGCATCGAACAGCTTGTGACCACAGCATTTGCACAGATAAACGCCGGGCAATTTGTGGTCATTGAACACACCGGTAAACGCACGCTCGGTGCCGCCCCGGCGCGTGATCTGGAACTCCGCCTCGCTTAACAGCTCGCGCCACTGCTCATCTGTTTTGACGATCTTGACCATGCTGCCTCCATGAATTGGTGATGGGGGCCCGCCACCGGCAGGCATTTGTGGATATTACACGCCCGGCAAACTAATCGTAAGTCTATAATGTAATCAACCTGTCCCCGGGAACAGACCCGGCGATCGATGGCTCCAGACGCGCTCAATTATGGTCACGCTGAATAAATCCGACAAACTCCAGAACGTGTGTTATGACATTCGCGGGCCAGTGCTGCGCGAAGCCACGCGCATGGAGGAAGAAGGCCAGCGCATTCTCAAACTCAACATTGGAAACCCCGCCCCCTTCGGGCTGATGACGCCGGACGAAATTCTCCAGGACGTGATCCAGAACCTGCCAGATGCCCAGGGGTACTGCGACTCCAGAGGTCTCTATTCCGCGCGCAAGGCCATCATGCAGGACTGCCAGCTGCGCAATGTGCCCGACGTTGAAGTCAACGACATCTATCTGGGCAATGGCGTCAGCGAGCTGATTGTCATGGCGATGCAGGCACTGCTGAATAATGGCGACGAAGTGCTGATACCCAGCCCGGACTACCCGCTGTGGACGGCAGCGGTATCCCTGTGCGGCGGTAACGCCGTGCACTACCGCTGCGACGAACAAAATGGTTGGCAGCCTTCGATAGACGATATCGAAGCAAAGATTACGCCCCACACCCGGGCCATTGTCATTATCAATCCCAACAACCCGACCGGCGCAGTCTACAGCCAGGAAGTGCTCGAGCAAATCGCTGCACTGGCGGAAAAACATCGCCTGGTTGTCTGCGCAGACGAAATTTACGACCGCATCCTCTACGATGGTGCCAGGCATATCCCGTTCGCCTCATTGGCGGGCGACTTCCTGTGTATGACGTTTAACGGTCTCTCCAAGTCCTATCGACTGGCGGGCTTTCGCTCTGGCTGGCTGATTTTGAGCGGCAACCGGGGCGATTGTGGCGACTTTATTGAAGGCCTGAACATTCTCGCCTCAATGCGCCTGTGCGCAAACGTCCCCGCACAGTTTGCGATCCAGACCGCACTGGGCGGCTACCAGAGTATCAACGACCTGGTATTGCCAAGCGGCAGACTGGGGAAGCAACGCGATATCGCTTTCAGCAAACTGGAGAAAATACCCGGGGTCAGTTGTGTCAAACCCCAGGGCGCTATCTACATGTTTCCGCGGCTCGATCCCAATCACTATCCCATCGAGGACGATGAGCAATTTGTGCTTGACCTGCTGCGTGAGGAAAAGATGCTACTGGTGCAAGGTAGCGCTTTTAATCTAGACTCTAAACAGCACCTGCGAATCGTGTTTCTGCCCACCTTTGACGTCCTTGAGGATGCGATAGATCGACTGGCTCGATTTCTCGAGAAACGTCGGCAGTAATCGATTCGCTCAAGCAGGCCGACTGCACAGGCGCCCCAGGCACCACACTGTGATGCGATTCACAGGCAGCGGATAAACCAGAAACCCCAGTGCCAGCACAGAACCATGTCTGAAGCAGTCGGCTACGGCCCGCTCACCGGCAACATCCCCGCAAGCCAGCTGGCACAGATCGCAGCTAGCGAACGCCCGATTCTGCTCGTTGTCTGCGACACTGAGGAAGAATTTCCCTGGAGCGATGGCTTCAGTCCACACAATACCGCGGTGTCCGCCATGGCCCAGCTGTCGCGCGGCCAGCAGGTGTTCGACCAGTACAACATCAAGCCCTGCTACGTCGCCGACTACCCGGTCGTCAATCAGCCCGAAGGCGCCCGGCCACTGATCGAAATATACCAGGACGGGCGCTGCGAGATTGGCGCACACCTGCACCCCTGGGTCACCCCGCCCAAGCAGGAAGCCATTAACCCGGTTAATTCCTACGCTGGCAACTTGCCCGCTGCCCTGGAAGAGGCAAAGCTTGTCGCCCTCAACGAGGCTATCGCCCGCGTATTTGGACAACCCGCAACGACTTTCAAGGCAGGGCGCTACGGCGTCGGCCCGAACACCGGTGCGCTGCTCGAGAAACAGGGCTTTAATGTTGACCTGAGCATCTTCACCGATTTTGATTTGACAGCTGATGGTGGCCCCGATTTTCGCGGTTACCCGGCGGGCCCCTATTGGTTCGGGCAATCACGACGCCTGTTATCAGTACCCTCCACCGCCAGCGTGGTGGGTCCCGGCGAGCGTCTCCGCCTGCAGGCCATGTCCACCGCTAACCATCCTGCGCTGTTGAAATTGCGACTGCCGGGTGTCCTGTCACGGATTGGTCTCGCAGACCGCTTGAACCTGAGCAATGAAAACTACAGCCTGAAGGAAAATATCAAGCTCACGCGATGGCTGCTGGCCCGCGGCGTGAGGGTCTTCAGCTACAGCTTCCACAGTCCCAGCCTGAAACCAGGCTGTACGCCGTATGTCCAGAACGAGCGTGAGCTGCGCAGCTTCCTCGACCAGTTTCGGGCTTACTTCGATTATTTCTTTGGCGAACTCAATGGCATCACGATGTCACCGGGTGAGCTCTATGTCCATCTGCAGGAGCCTGCTGGGCAATGAGAGTTCTCGGTATATCGCCGCTGGATAAAGATGCGACCGCATCCATCGCGGACGATGGCCAGGTGCTCTATGCGGCAGGCGAAGAGCGATTCAGCCGCAGCAAACAGCACGCGGGCTTTCCTTACGAAGCGATCGCCTGCGGCCTGGATCTTACCGGGACGCGCCCCGAGGACATTGATGAAGTCAGCTACCCGTTCCTGAGCTGGGATCGCGAAACCGCCAGAATCACGGACTGCCTGCAGGCAGACACCGAACTGTTGCACGACCTGGACTCCGCCGAATTCCGTCGCCTGCTTAAAGCCGCCGATCGGTATCAACCCAGGCGGCCGGGCAGCGTGCACGGACTGGATCACCCCGAACAGCTCGTTGAAAAAAGTGCGCTCAAACAGCTGGCCTACCAATTGCTGGCGCTCAATACCACGGCCTCACGCACTGCCAGCCAGTACCTGCTGCGCAAGTGGGCCAACGCAGCGCGTGCTGCGCACCAGCACTGGCAGCAGGATCTCGAGACGGGCCTTGCCACGCTCGGCCTTGCGGGCAAACTCAAGCGCTACGATCACCACACCAGCCACGCGGCAAACGCCTACCTGACCAGTGGATTTGAACGCGCGCTGATTGTGACGATCGATGGCTATGGCACCGGGCTGGCCGGGTCGATCAGCCTTGGCGAGGGCGGCAAGCGGACGCGGCTGGCGCGCCTGCCCTACCCGCATTCGCTGGGCACATTTTACGAAATGGTGACTTCGGCCCTGCGGTTCAATCCCAGCAGGCATGCCGGAAAGATCGTTGGCCTTGCGGCCTATGGCGACCCCGACCGACTGAGCGAAGCCCTGCTGGCCTGTTTCGATCGCAGGCCGGGCGAGTTTTTTCTCAAGCAGGCTGACAACGTCTTCCTGGCACGCCACCTGGCCAGTCGGTATCCGATGATCGACGTCGCGGCCGCGTACCAGAATGTGCTTGAAGTGATTGTCCAGGAATGGATTGCACACTGGCTCAAGGAAACCGGCACCGAGCACGTCGTGCTCTCCGGTGGCGTCACCGCAAACGTCAAGATGAACCAGCGAATCTTTGAGATACCGGGCGTTCGGCAAATCTACGTCTACCCCAACATGGGCGATGGCGGCTGTGGCACCGGCCTTGCCCTGCTGCGCACCACGCCCAGTGGCGAGGTCGGCTCACTCGACTCGGTTTATCTCGGCCCCGAATATTCCGATGCGGCAATCCGCGCCGAACTCGAAGCGGCCGGCCTTGATTATCGCCAACCCGACAATCTTGCCCGGGAGGTTGCGCAACTCATCAACGATGGCAAGGTTGTCGCGCGCTTTAGCGGGCGGATGGAATATGGCCCTCGCGCGCTGGGCAACCGTAGTATCATGTACCATGCAAAGGAACCCGAGATCAACCAATGGCTAAACCAGCGCCTGGGCCGTACCGAGTTCATGCCCTTCGCGCCGGTTACGCTCTATGAAGAGCGCGATCGCTGCTACCACAACCTGCATGGTGCTGAGCATGCAGCAGAGTTTATGACAGTGACCTTCGACTGTACGCCATTTATGAAACAACACTGTCCTGCAGCGGTACACGTCGACGGGACCGCAAGGCCGCAGCTCATACGTCGCGAGATTAACGAAGGCTACTACGATATTCTTGCCGAGTTCCATAAACTCACGGGGGTTCCCTCGCTGATCAACACCAGCTTCAATATGCATGAAGAGCCGATTGTATGCAGCCCCGGCGACGCCATCAGGGGCTATACGCTGGGCAGCCTCGACGCGCTGGCTATCGGTTCGTTCCTGGTTACTGCCAGGCACCAGTAACCACGCCGATGCAATACCGACCCGAAATAGATGGCCTGAGGACGATTGCCGTCCTGTCGGTCATTATCTACCACGCTGAATTCGTACTGGGCGGGAACACCCTGCTAGCTGGCGGCTTCCTGGGTGTCGATGTCTTCTTCGTTATCTCTGGCTTCCTGATAACCTCGCTCATCGCGGCCGAGCTGGAGCTGGGCAACGGCTTTTCGTTTGCCAGCTTCTATGAGCGCAGGGCCCGGCGACTGCTGCCCGCGCTTTTCCTGGTCGCCCTGGTCTCGATACCCGTCGCTATCGAACTGATGCTGCCTGAGGCGCTGATCGAGTTTTGTGAGTCAATCATTGCCTCGCTTTTATTCGCTTCAAACTTTTACTGGTACACCGATCTGCAGGAGTACGGCACTGACCCAGCCCTGCTCAAACCCTTTTTACACACCTGGTCGCTGGCGGTGGAAGAACAGTACTACCTGTTGTTTCCGCTGCTGCTGGTCGCATTGCATCGCTTTGCCAGGGCGCAGCTCACGCTGCTCCTGGTGCTGGCCCTGCTCGCTAGCCTTGCGTTCGCCGAGCATTACACCGGTATCGATGACAGCCTGACGTTTTATATGCTGGTGAGCAGGTTCTGGGAGCTACTGGCCGGTGGCTTGCTGGCGCTGCACTACGAGCGTGGCCGCCAGGACATTGCCAGCGGCCCACTGGCAGTCGTAATGCCAGGCGTCGGTGTGTTGCTCATCGTGCTTTCAACGCTGCTGGTCGATGAGCACTCCCACCACCCCGGCCTGGTCACCGTGCCGGCTGTGGCCGGCACCATGCTGGTGATCTGGTTCGCCAACAGCGGCGACATGGTGACCCGCGTGCTGGCGAGCAGGCCCATGGTCAGCATCGGCCTGGTATCGTATTCCCTCTATCTCTGGCACTACCCGGTGCTGGCCTTTGCGCGCATTCACCTGGGCGAGCCGAGCAACGCCCAGAAGCTTGCACTGGTTGCGCTCACATTTGTGCTCTCGTATCTGGCGTACTACCTGGTCGAAAAGCCTTTCAGGAATCGCGAACGGGTCAGCCAGCGCGCGTTGCTTATAACCGTACTGGCGACAGCCCTGGCGATACTGGCCCTCTGCGCCTCGCTGATTCAGAAAAACGGGGTACTGGCCAAGCAGCCGAAAATCATCGCCAATATAGAAACCAACCTGCAGAAAGTCTCTGAGTGCCCACTCGATACCACCTTCTGCAGTTTCAATGAGCAGGCCACACCCCATATTTACCTGGTGGGCGACTCGCATATGATCGCACTCGAGCCCCCGTTGCTGACATTCAGCCGCGAAAGCGACATTGCCCTGAGCCTGCTCAATATCGAAGGGTGTCAGTACCTACTGGGCCTCAACCGGGTCGACAAGAGCACCCACAAGCTCGACAAATACTGCACCACCGATGCGCAACGTAAACGCCGTGACCTGCTGCTGTCAGCGCCACCCGGCGTCGTTATTCTCGGTGGCCGGCTGCCGCTGCTGCTGAGCGAGGACCGTTTCAACAACCGCGAAGGTGGCGACGAGGGTTATATGCGCGACTACATGCAAGACCCGGCCAACTCGCTGGATACAGCTGCAAAACGCAAGCGGGCGATCATCGACAGCTACCGACGCAGCGTGCTTGAACTGGCACAGCACGGGCACACCGTCGTACTGGTATACCCGGTGCCCGAAGTGGGCTGGCACGTACCACGCGCCATCAAGCGTATGATCAGCCGGCTGCCGGAAGAAAGAATCGAAGAGATGCTACAGCGCTACCCGATAACGACATCCTATGCCGTTTACACCGAGCGCAACCGCGAGAGCTTTGAGCTGCTGGACAGCATCGCACACACGAACATTGTGCGCATTTACCCGCATACGCTGTTTTGCAATACCGCGATCGAAGGCCGCTGTGTCACGCATGACACAGAAAATTCCTTCTATCGCGATGACGACCACCTGAGCGATATTGGCTCGGCGATGCTTATCGAAATGATTGCCGAAGCGGTGCCAACGATTGACCGGCGAAGCAGGCAGGCCAACTAAGCGCTTTGTTCAGACCACGCTACCGACCTGGACACACAAACGCTGCCTACTCCCACTCGATTGTCGCCGGCGGCTTGCTGGAAACATCGTAGACGACGCGCGATACTTTTTCTATTTCATTCATGATGCGATTTGACACCGTGCCGAGCAGCTCTGGCGGCAGTTGGGCCCATCGCGCCGTCATAAAGTCGATGGTCTCAACAGCGCGCAATGCGATCACCCACTCGTAGCGCCGGGCATCGCCCACCACGCCAACGGATTTGACCGGCAGGAAAACGGCGAAGGCCTGGCTGGTCTTGTCGTACCAGCCCGCAGCGCGCAGCTCTTCAATGAAAATGGCATCAGCCGCGCGCAGTATGTCGGCGTATTCCTTGCGCACCTCACCGAGTATTCGCACACCCAGGCCAGGGCCGGGGAATGGATGCCGATAGACCATTTCAGGGGGCAATCCCAGCTCGACGCCGATTTTACGGACTTCATCCTTGAACAGCTCACGCAGGGGTTCGACCAGCTTGAGGTTCATCTGCTCGGGCAATCCACCGACATTGTGATGCGACTTGATCACATGCGCCTTGCCATGCTTTGAGGCCGCCGACTCGATGACATCCGGGTAGATGGTGCCCTGGGCCAGCCAGCGCGCCGATTCAATTTTTCCGGCCTCTTCGTCAAAGATCTCGATAAAGGTATTGCCGATAATCTTGCGCTTTTGCTCGGGGTCGGCAATGCCCTCGAGCTTGCCCAGGAAGCGTTGCTCGGCGTCGACGCGGATGACCTTGATGCCCATTGAGCTGGCAAACATCGCCATGACCTGGTCACCTTCGTCGAGCCTTAGCAAACCATTGTCGACAAACACGCAGGTGAGCTGGTCACCGATCGCCCGGTGCAGCAACGCGGCGACGACCGACGAGTCAACACCGCCTGACAGGCCGAGCACTACCGCTTCGCCACCCACCTCGGCGCGAACCCGCTCAATAGCATCGTCCACAATATTGGCTGCCGTCCAAAGTCCCTCGCAACCGCAGACCTGCCGGACGAACTGCTCAATGATCTGCTGGCCAAGCTCGGTATGGGTGACC
Organism: Pseudomonadales bacterium; assembly: GCA_965216795.1. Taxonomy (GTDB): domain Bacteria; phylum Pseudomonadota; class Gammaproteobacteria; order Pseudomonadales; family UBA7434; genus UBA7434. The sequence continues at coordinate 1,017,776 of OZ244196.1, forward strand.
TCAGGGTGAAACTGCACGCCATAAAGGTTGCGTGATGGATCAGCCATGGCCGCGATGGGGGCATTGGGGCTCGCAGCAATCACGTCGAAGCCCGCAGGCAGGGTCTCTACCTTGTCACCATGGCTCATCCATACATTCAATGATTCTGCACCGCCAGTTGCAGCACCCAACAAGGGCGCGGCGGCGTTTATCGACAAGGGCGCATGGCCGAATTCGCGTTTGTCCGAGGTGCTGACACTACCGCCTAGCTGCGCCGCCATAGCCTGCATGCCGTAGCAAATACCCAGCACCGGCACATTTTGCTCAAAGACCGCATCGGCAACGGTGGGCGCAACTGAATCGGTGACCGTTTCAGGGCCGCCTGACAACACGATACCCTTGGGGTCGAACGCCCTGATCGTGTCTGCGTCGATATCCCAGGGCAAGATTTCCGAGTACACCCCGGCTTCGCGGACGCGCCGCGCAATGAGTTGCGTGTACTGTGACCCAAAATCGAGGATCAACAACTTTTGCGCATGAATATTATCGTTCATCGCCTGACTAACGTTATGTGGGTTAATGACAACAGGGTCGCAGCAAACGGCGCTGCCACTGTGCTTTACTGCACCGGGTAATTGGGCGCTTCCTTGGTAATGCTGACATCGTGGACATGGCTCTCGCTCATACCCGCTGAGGTGACCCGAACAAACTGCGGCTTCGTGCGCATTGTGGGTATATCGGTACAGCCGGTGTAGCCCATGGCCGACTGCAGGCCACCTGCCAACTGGGAAATAATACGATTGACCGGCCCTTTGTACGGCACACGACCTTCTATGCCCTCGGGCACCAGTTTTTCAGTGCCAGCGCTGGCGTCCTGGAAGTAGCGATCGCTGGAGCCATCTTTTTGCGCCATCGCGCCGATAGAGCCCATCCCGCGATAGGCTTTGTAGGTTCTGCCCTGGTACAGCTCGACCTCGCCGGGCGCCTCTTCGGTGCCAGCCAGCAGGCTGCCAATCATGACACTGTGGGCACCGGCAACAATCGCCTTCGAGATATCGCCGCTAAAACGAATCCCACCATCGGCAATGACCGGCACCTCGTCGCCCACTTCAGCGACCACCTCGCCAATGGCTGAAATCTGTGGCACCCCGACGCCGGTCACAATTCGCGTCGTACAGATTGATCCGGGACCAATGCCCACCTTGACGGCATCGGCGCCCGCCTCGACCAGTGCCCGCGCCGCCGCGGCCGTGGCGATATTGCCGCCAACCACCTGCGTACGTGGAAACCGCTCCTTGACCCAGCTTACCCGGTCGAGAACATTGCGCGAGTGACCGTGCGCAGTATCGACCACCAGTACGTCAACGCCGGCTTCGACCAGCGCGGTTATCCGCGCGTCAGTATCCCCACCAACACCGACCGCCGCGCCGACCCGCAACTGGCCTCGCGCATCTTTACAGGCATTGGGGTAGCGCTGGGCCAGCTCAAGGTCCTTCACGGTAATCATGCCGCGAAGCTCAAAGGCCTCATTCACCACCAGCACTTTCTCAATGCGGTTTTCATGCAGCACGAGCTTGACGTTGTTGGCTTCAGTCCCTTCGAGCACGGTAACCAGGCGGTCTTTTGGCGTCATGATGGATTCGATTTTCGAATCAAGATCGGTCTGGTAGCGAACGTCACGGCTGGTGACTATGCCGACCAGGTTGCCATTACTCAGGACCGGCACACCGGAAATATTATGCTGGCGCTTGATCTCGAGCAGCTCACTGACCGTTGCGCTGGCATCGATCGTGATCGGGTCGCGGACCACCCCGCTTTCAAACTTCTTGACCGCACGCACTTCGCGCGCCTGCTCTTCCCAGGACATATTCTTGTGGACGATGCCAATACCGCCTGCCTGGGCCAGCGCAATCGCCAGCCTCGACTCGGTCACGGTATCCATCGCCGAGGAGACCAGTGGAATATTGAGCTTGATATCGCGCGTCAGGTCACTCTGCAGATTGACGTCTCGGGCCACGATCTCGGAGTAATCGGGCAGCAGCAGGACATCATCGAAAGTCAGGGCGTCATAGGCGATTCGCGGCATGGCAGCATTCCGGTGGCGGGCGCTGGCAGTGCGAGGGAAGCAGGTGATGCGGGACAGGCCAGCGCGATAAACCGGCGATTATAGAGCCACACCCGCGCCGGGTAAATGGGCAAACTGGTGCCGCGCGGATCGCTTGCTTACAATGTGCGGATGGCACGCAACAGCACACCCTCTCGCGCCGGCAGCGTCTGGTCGGTATCCCAGCTCAATGAGCTGGCTCGCGATATGCTCGAGACGGAATTTGGCGCCGTGAGCGTTGAGGGCGAAATTTCCGACCTGCTGCAGCATCGCTCAGGGCACTGGTATTTCACCTTGAAGGATGCCGATGCCCAGCTGCGCGTGGCGATGTTCCGCTACCAGAATCGCAGCGTTCGCTTTAACCCCGAGAATGGCCAGGCCGTGCAACTGGGCGGCAAACTCAGCCTCTACCCACAGCGCGGCAGCTTCCAGCTCATCGCCAGCACGATGGTGCCGGCCGGCGTGGGCAAGCTGCAAAGGGCCTTTGAGCAGGTCAAGGCCGAACTGCAGGCCCAGGGCCTGTTCGCCACCGAGCGCAAGCGGCCACTGCCGGCGATGCCCCGCCAGGTCGCAATCGTCACCTCGCCGCAGGGCGCCGCCATTCGCGATATCGTCATCACCTTCAAGCGTCGCTATCCAGGCGCCAGGCTGCTGGTTATCCCGGCCCAGGTACAGGGCAGTGAGGCGGCGGCGAGTATTGCCGCAGGCATCCGCCGGGCCAATGAACTGGCCAGCAGGCCCGACAGCGCGCGGCGCGAGCAACACTGGCAACCCGAGGCCATTATCGTGGGGCGCGGCGGCGGTTCACTGGAAGACCTCTGGGCATTTAACGAACGGGTCGTCGCCGAGGCCATCGCCAACTCCGCTTTGCCTGTGGTCAGCGCAGTTGGTCATGAATCGGACGTGACCATCGCCGACCTGGTAGCCGATGTTCGCGCAGCTACCCCGACGGCCGCCGCCGAGCTGCTCAGCCCGGACCAGCGGGCCCTCGCAGGGCAGCTCGCCAATGCGACGGCAACGTTGCACCGGGCGATTGAGCGGCGGCTGCAGCTGGAGCGGGTCAACCTAAGGCATTTGCGCCGCGGCCTGCGACACCCTGGCGAGACCCTACAGCAGCGTGCGCAACAACTCGACCAGCTCGATCTGCGCGCGCAGCGGGCCATGGAACGTCGCATGCGCTCCACCGAAGCGCGGCTTGGCCAGGCCAGCGCCAAACTGCACCTGCATTCGCCCGCCGCCAGCATCGCGCGCCAGATGGCGCAGTTTGAGCAACTGGCTGCGCGCTTGCGCCGGGTGACACTCGAGCTACTCCACCAGCGGCGCCAGCGCTGGCTGCAATGCACCAGCACGTTAAACGCGGTGAATCCGCTGGCCACACTTGACCGGGGTTACGCGATTATCCAGACGGACGCTGGCGCCGTGATTTCAGGCGCGGAAGAAGTGGAAATCGGGCAGCAGCTCGCCGGCCGCCTGAGCCGGGGCCAGTTGAAGCTGGAGGTAACAGGCCGTGAACTGGCTAGTAATTCGCAGGCAGGCGCCGATGAATAACGATGTGACGGTTTTCAAAACTGATGTAACCGCCAATCGTCAGGTCTTTGAGGATCCGCGCAACCATTTCGCGTGATGCGCCCACCCGGTCAGCGATATCCTGCTGGGTAAGCTTTTCCTCGACATAGAATTCGTCATTGCGCTCTGTCGCCAGGCTATTGAGCACTTTGGTGACGCGGCCATAGACATCCTGCAGCGCCAGGCTTTTGACTTTCTCGGTGAGCGCGCGCACCCTGCGGGTGATATTGCGAATCAGGGTCTTTGCGATATTGGGGTGCTGGTCGAGCACCTGGTTGAAATCCTGCTTGTAGATGATGCAGAAGTCGGCCTTCTCCATTGTGCGGACAGAAGCTGATCGGCGATCGTCATCGAGCAGCGCCAGCTCACCAAAGTAATCGCCACCACTGAGCGTGTTCATGATGAACTCTTTGCCGTTTTTGTCGCTGCAGTAGACCTTGACCTTGCCCGACTCGATCACATAGAGCGAATCGGCGACATCGTTTTCGTTGATGATGACTGTGTTCTTGGGGTAGCTGCGGCGGATGCTGGACTCCTCCAGCGCCGACAGTTCTGCGTCTGACAAACCGGAAAAGATCTCAACGCTTTTCAACACACTCACTAGGGGGTTCTCCAATGCTCTCGGTCGTAGTTTTCAGGTTATTGCGTCGGGCTGGCGCCGAACCCGGCTATTTTCTGCGATTTTGGCCGCGCTTTTCAAGGCGCTACCGCAATTTGGCGCACAATATAGCACTTTCATTTAGGTGCAGAAAGGCATGGCGGCGCGCGATGTCGAAAGCGACCTGGCAGGCCATGTCCCGGCCCGTCCACAAGCCATTGGGCGGATGCTGGCGACACTGATTCCCCAGCCTGTCAAAAAGGGGTTTTCCACGCCAGCCATACCGTTATACTACCGGCCACATTCAACCAGATACCCAGTTGCCATGGGCAATGCCGTTCCCACACGGGAGCTCGTCAGACTTCAGGGCCTGCAGGTCAAAGTCGGCCAGCTTTTAGTCAAGAACAAGCTGGATCCAGCGTTAAAGGAAGACCTGGAAAAGCTCTACGAAGCGCTTGAGAACAGCGTCAGCCGTCTTGACGACCTCAATTTACTGGGCCAGCCCCTGGATCGCATCACCAGCACCGAAACCCGCCACGATATTCGCAATGCGATCGGCATTACCAAGGGGTATGCCGAACTCATCAAGGACAGTGCTGAACAGCCCTCTGCGACCTTGAGCAACCTGCTCGACAAGATCGTCCTGTGGTCGGTCAAGACCATTGCCACGCTGGAGCGCGCTCGCGGCTCCGTCGAGCCCGCAGGCGCGCTGGAGCCGGCGGCAATCGCCGAAGTCCAGCCCGGCTACCGGGGCACGATCCTGATCCTCGACGATGAACCCTCAAACCGCGAATTGCTGACGCGCCAGATCGACCAGCTGGGGCTGAATTCGATCGCCTGCGCCAATGCCGGTGAGGCCTTCGACGTGCTGCGCTCGCAGGATATCGACCTGATCCTGCTCGACCTGGTCATGCCCGAAGTCAGCGGCCACGATGTGCTGGCCCGGCTCAAGGCCTCGGAACTGTGGCGGGCCATCCCCGTCATTGTCATATCCGGGATGAGCGACCAGAACGAGGTCATCCGCTGTATCCAGGCGGGCGCCGATGACTACCTGCAAAAACCATTTAACCGGGTGCTGCTGCAGGCTCGCCTGCAGGCCGGCCTGCAGCGCAAGCGCTGGGTCGACAAGGAGCGCGAACTGAGCAACGAGCTTGAAAAGAGCCACCGGTTTATCAAAAACACCTTTGGCCGTTACCTGTCGACCGAAATTGTCTCCAACCTGCTCGATAAACCCGACGGCCTCGATATGGGTGGCCAATTGCAGACCGTGACGATCCTGATGGCGGACATCCGCAGCTTCACGAGTATCAGCGAGCAATTGGACCCTCAGAAAGTCGTCGCCCTGCTCAACAACTATCTCGGCAAAATGGCCGATGTCATCATGGCCCACGACGGCACGGTTGATGAGTTCATCGGCGATGCCATCCTGGCATTGTTTGGCGCCCCGGTTGCCAAGGAAGACGATAGCGATCGCGCCATTGCCTGCGCGCTGGAGATGCAGGCGCAGATTGCCGAAGTGAATCGCGAAAACCGCGAACAGGGCCTGCCCGAGATCAGTATCGGCATTGGCATCAACACTGGCGAAGTGGTGGCCGGCAACATAGGCTCAGCCAGCCGCGCCAAATACGGCGTCGTGGGCCACGCCGTCAACCTGACTTCGCGGATCGAAGACCAGACTGCCGCCGGCGAAATCCTCGCCGCCCAGTCCACGCTCGACAGCTGCCAGCGGGAACTGTTGCTGGGTCGATCCCTGCAGCTACAGCCCAAAGGGGTCGTTGAAAGCGTGCAGGTTTGCGAGGTCGTTGGTATAGCCAGCGATCAGCCCACTGCCCAGACCACCAGCCAGGCCCAGTGATGAGCACGATACTCCTCGTCGAAGACAATGAGCTGAACCGCGACATGCTCACCCGCCGGCTGGAGCGCAAGGGTTTCAAGATTGAGTCGGCGGCCGATGGCGAGGCTGCCCTGCAGATGGTGGCGCAGCAACACCCCGACCTGATCCTGATGGATATGAACCTGCCCGTCCTGAATGGCTGGTCGACCTGCCGGGCGCTGCGGGCGGACCCGGCGACGCGCGCAATTCCGGTCATCGCGCTGACCGCACATGCGATGGCGGGAGACGAGCAAAAGGCGCTCGATGCAGGCTGCGACGATTACACGACCAAGCCCATCGACTTTCCGCTGCTATTGGCCAAAATCAACAAGCTGCTCAAGCTTACCGCTGACCCGGCCAATTAACGAAGACCACAGCATTGACCAAACTACCCAGGCTCACGCTCCGACTCAGGCTCTCGCTATCGATCGTCGCCATCGTCCTGCTGTTCACGCTGACCAATATCACCTACCAGGTCAGCAGTGACAACCGCAAACTGCGGCTGGATAACCTGCAAAACGCGGTCGCCAGCCAACTTGCCTCGGTCGATGTCCGCCAACAGCTGGAGAAACAGCAACAGCAGATACTGGTGCTGGATGCACTGCGCGGCAGTGACCAGGAGCGCATCAGCGAAGCCGAAATCGAGGAGCGACTGGAAGATCTGCTGGACCTGTCGCTGGAACTGGAACAACTCAATCGCTACGTCTACCAGAGCGCTCGCCCTACTTACGATGACCTGCTGGCCAGGCACCAGCAGCTCCAGGATCTCTGGCATCGCTTCTACGCCGGGTATGCCCAGGGCAATACCCCGCCCGCGGCCGAGATCGAAGCGGCCTACAGCGCAACACTGCAACAGCTAAACCAGTTTGGTTCCGAGGAGATCCAGGCAGCAGAGCAGAAAACCCGCGAACTGCAGCGCAATGACCGGTTCACCGATACCGTCACCCAGGCTGTTTTCCTGTTTGCGATTGTGCTGACCATCAGCCTGGGTTTTCTGCTGATTCGCTATACCAACCGCTCACTGCGCGAGATGAATATCGGCACCGTCCGGATCGGTGGTGGTGATCTCGACTATCACATCCCGGTCAACAGCGATGATGAAATCGGCGATCTGGCCATCGCCTTCAATGAAATGTCTGACAAGCTGCGCAACGCGATGGCGCAGGTGCAACAGTCGAAAGAAAAAGCCGACCAGGCCAACCGCGCAAAAACCAATTTCCTGGCCAATATGAGCCATGAATTGCGCACCCCGCTGAACGCCATCATTGGCTATAGCGAGATGATCATCGAGGACTATCGCGAAGAAAAAACGCTCAACGAAGAGCAGGCGGTCGACGATCTGCAGCGCATACTCAGCTCTGGCCGCCACCTGCTGCAACTCATTAACGATGTGCTGGATCTGGCCAAAATCGAATCCGGTAACATGACGGTATTCAAGGAGAACTTTAACAGCGTCGAGATCCTGGAAGACCTGTTAACCACGATGGATCCTGCGGCTCGCAAGGGTGGCAACACGCTGGTGCTCGAGCAGTCAGATGACATCCCGCTCCTGTACAGTGATGCGGTGAAGTTCCGGCAGGTGTTCCTGAACCTGCTCAGCAATGCCTGCAAGTTCACCCACGACGGCAAAATCAGCGTACTGGTGGGCTATAACGAACAGCTGCGTCAGATCGTTTACCACGTCAGCGACACGGGCATCGGGATGACGCCGGCGCAACTCAACCGCGTATTCGAGGCGTTTGTCCAGGCCGATTCGACCACCTCAAAGAAGTATGGCGGAACCGGTCTTGGGCTGGCTATCTGCAAGGAATTCGTCGAGCTGATGGAAGGCACGATGGACGTTAGCAGCGCGAAGGACGTCGGCACTACGTTCACGATCAGCTTGCCGGCGCAGGCTGCCGTCTCGGTGCGACACGGCGCGATTCCCAACGCCAACCAGCAAGAGCTCGGCCTTACGGTCGAGGAAGCAGCGGCCCAGGTGCCCGAGTTTGACGGGCAGCTGGGCCTGGTGCTGGTCATCGACGATGATCCGCGTGCGCGCCAGCTCCTGCTGCGGCATCTCGAAAAGGAAGGCTACGCAGCCATTGAGGCCGATAACGCGCAAGATGGCATCGAGCTGGCCGAACGCCAGCAGCCCGATATGATTATGCTCGACCTGATGATGCCCGATATTGATGGCTGGACCGCACTTTCAGTGCTGAAAGAACGCGAGACGACGCGGCATATCCCGGTCATACTGCAATCGATGCTCGACGAGCAGCATCTTGGGCTGGATCTTGGCGCCGCAGAATTCCTGCCCAAACCGGTCGACCGACAGCGGATGGCCACAGTGCTTCGCCAGCTCAACCCAACCGATCGGCGTGGCACCGCACTGCTCGTTGCACCCGAGTCAGAAACACGCGAGCGCCTGATTACCGAGTTGACCGATGAAGCATGGCAGTGCCTGGTGGCGTCAACCCGGGCCCAGGCCACCGACCGACTGCAGCACAAACGGCCGGACCTGGTGCTGCTGGGACTGGGCATGCCGGTCGACAGCGTCGTGGATATCCTCGCCATGCTCCGTAGCGAACTGGGCAATGGCGAGCACAGCCCTCCCCCGATCTATGTGGTCAGCGAAAAAGCGCCCGGGCCCAATGAGGCTCGCCGGCTCGACCTGCCTGCAGACCAGATCATTTTGTTTGACAACGACAACCAGCAGGCAATGGCCGCTATTTTGAAGCAGGAAATCTGAGGGGGCAGCGCCCCATTCACCCAAACACTTGCGGCCGTCAATTACGACCAGGGCCAGTGCTCGAAGCTGGGAACGCCTTCGGGAACGATGTGATGCTCATTGGCATCAGCCATCTGCAGGGCCATATCAGGGCCGGGGTAGAGAGAGATATCATCCATCGTGCCCACCTTGATCGATAACAGGTCAGGACTCGAGGAGGTGCTTGCGAGAATATGCGTACCGCATTTGCCGCAAAATTCGCGCGATGACGTCTCGCTGGCATAGAGATTGTGACTGATCGCAGGCTCGCCCTGGGTATAGGTGAAGCCGTCTCGCGGCATACCAATCAACAGCGCCGCCAGCCCACCCGAAAAGTACTGGCACTGGCGACAGTGACAAAGCGCCTTGAATAAAGGCTCTCCCACCGCGCGATAGCGCAGCGCCTTGCAGTAGCAACCGCCTTCAAATTCCATCGTCATACTGCCTCAACACACCACGCTCACAACAACACCACGTTCACAACAACGCCACTGCATTCTGGCCGCGTCGCCGCAAGGGATGGCCTACACAAAACTGACATTGGCCTCGCCAATACCGTGCAACTCCAACCGCATCGTGTCACCGGCGACCACCGGCTCAAGCGGCACCAGCGAGCCCGAGAGAATAACCTCGCCTGCTTTAAAGGGAATGTCATACTCGCCCAGCGTGTTAGCCAGCCAGGCAACCGCCGTCAGCGGGTTGCCCTGCACCGCAGAACCGAGCCCTTCACTGAGTTTCTCTCCGTTTTTGTAGACCGTCATCTGCAGGTTGGGCAGGTCGAAATCGGCTGGATTCACTTCCTGCTCGCCCAGCACATAAACGCCACAGGAGGCATTGTCGGCAACGGTGTCCTGGATCTTGATATTCCAGTTTTCAATGCGCGAATCGACAATTTCAAAACAGGGCATGATGGTCTCTGTGGCATCGAGCACATCCTGCTCGGTCACGCCGGGGCCCACCAGGTCTTTCTTGAGCCGAAAGCCGATTTCGCCTTCGGCTCGGGGCTGGATCATGGTCCTGGCGATACTGACTGCACTACCCTCGGGATAGAACATGGCGTCGGTCAGGAAGCCAAAGTCAGGCTGGAAAACGCCGAGCATTTCCTGCACCGCCAGGCTGGTCACGCCGATCTTTTTGCCTACCACGGCCTCGCCGTCGCGCTGCAGGCGATTTTCAAGCATGCGCAGCGAAATATAGTAGGCATCGTCGATCGTAATCTCGCTGTATCGATCAGTGAGGGGGGCAATGGTGCGCTGCTCACGCAAAGCCTGGTACAGCTCATCACCCAGTGCTTCAATAGTTTGCTTGTCCATAGATATCACTAACTCTCAGATAGTACCGCCGGCCGGCACGCGGCGCGCCACCGAAGCCTGCTCAGTCGTTTTCGAGAAAGTCCTGTAGCATGCGATTGAAATAGTCACGATGCTCGACCATCACCCAATGCCCGCAGTTTGAAACCAGCACGACTTTGACATCGGCAATACCCTGGGCCAGGGTGTCGACCCCGGTGTAGGGCATAATCTTTTCGTTCAGGCCCCACATCACCAGCACGGGCATGGCAAGCTCGCCCAGTCGCGCCGACATATTCGGCACCTGCATCGTCTTGACCGCCTGCGGGTTCTGCTGCTGGAAGATATGCCAGCGCTCATCGAGCAACTGGTCATCGACAAAGGCCGGGTCATGCACCAACGCCTCACTCAGGAAGCGTCGCAGATTATCCTTGCTGGGCTCGCCCGCAAAGGTATCAAAGAAGATCTGCATGCCGGGCATCGCTGCATAGGCAGGCTGGTCTTCAATGCCGCCCGGCGCCATCAACAGCATGCGGGTGACCAGCGCGGGCTGCTGCAGTGCAATATGCAGCGCAATGGCACCCCCAAGCGAGTTGCCCACCAGCACCACTTCATCGATGCCCAGGTGCTCGAGCAACAGGGTGACGTTCTCGGCGAAAAAGGCCAGCGGGTACTCGACATCATCGGGCTTTTCAGAATACCCGTAGCCGATCAGGTCGGGCACGATAACGCGATAGCCGGCCTGCGCGAAAAACGGGTAGTTGCCCTTGAAATTACTGTGGCCACTGGCACCGGCCCCACTACCGTGAAGGAAGACCAGCACGGGGCCCTCACCATGGTCGAGATAGTGGATTTTGCGGCCATTTTCCAATGTCGCATACTGCCCCTCAGGGGGCGGTGTGGTCGCCGTCATTGCTCTCTCCTCAGTTTGGTTGCCACCGGCGCAATCGCCGGTGCAGGCCCACAGCGCGGGGCTCATGAAGCCCAGTCCAAGCGCCATCAGCAGGCCAGCCACGCCGGCCTGGCTGCGGGTTATTTTACGCCAGAAACTCATCCACCCCTCGCCCATTATCTCGACTGCGATGGCCAATTACAAAGCGGCAAACTATCCACTACAATGCGCGCTCGCCATGTTTGAGGTGCAATTTTCGCAAGCCATGCCCGGATGTTCAATTGCCCGAACGACCAGTTCAGGGCGCCGGGCCATGCACAAGAGGTAGCTATGTCTGCAAGCAGTAACCAGCACTGGGACAAATCGGTTGACGTGTTAGTCGTCGGCTCGGGCAATGGCGCGTTGACGACCGCGCTGTGCTGCTACGAAATGGGCAAGAAAGACGTCCTGACGATTGAAAAATCGGACAAGTTTGGCGGCTGTAGCTCGATTTCCGGCGGCGGCGTGTGGGTGCCCTGTAATCGCTATGCCCGGGAGGCCGGCGCACAGGACTCGCTGGAAGACGCCAAAGCCTATCTCGATGCTGTGATACCCGAGGGCAGTGTGCCCGAGCACCTGATCGACACTTACCTGCAGAACGCACCCAAAATGGTTGATTTCTTGCACAACCACACGCGCGTGCGCTATGAGACGCTCGAGCACTACCCCGACTACTACTCTGACGCGCCCGGTGCGCGCCCGGGCCATCGCTCGATGGAGCCGGCACGCATCAAAATCTCTGACCTGGATGATGAATGGAAAAACCTGCGACACAGTCACCATATGATGTGGCTGTTCAATCGCGTGGGCTACAACCAGGTCGAAGCCGCCATCCTGGCCGCGCGCGCGCCGGGCTGGATCAAGCTGGTCATCAAGCTGATGCTGCAGTACATCGTCGACATCCCCTGGTGGTTCAAATCCTCACGCTCGCGCATTGTTGCAACCGGCATGGCCGGTATTGGGCGACTGCGACTGTCGATGCAGGATCGCGATATGCCGCTGTGGCTCAACACCGAACTGAAATCGCTGGTCACAGATGACCAGAATAATGTCATCGGTGCGGTGATTGAACGCGATGGCAAGACGCTGCGCGTCGAGGCCCGCGATGCCGTCATGCTCGCGGCCGGCGGCTTTGAACACAACCAGGCAATGCGCGAGCAATACCTGCCGCAGCCCACCAACGCCAAGTGGAGCGCGGGGCACTACGGCAACACCGGTGATGCGATCCGCGCCGGCATGGAAATCGGCGCACAAACCGCCATGATGGACGGCGCCTGGTGGTGTGCGACGATCATGGTCCCCGGCGAAGAGCGCCCTCGGCTGAGCATCATGGAAAAGTCGATGCCCGGCAACGTACTGGTCAATCCTGCGGGCAAACGCATCGCCAATGAATCCGAAAACTACATGGCTTACCAGACCAACTGGCACAAATCGCACAGTGACGCGAACCCATCGACACCTGCGTACATGGTGTTCGACAAACGCTTCCGCGACAGCTACCTGGTCGGCCCCATCGTGGGCAACATCATGCCCGACTGGTCACTGCCCAAGCACTGGTTTGAAGAGGACTTCCTGTACAAGGCCGATACCCTCGAGGACCTGGCCGCACAAACCGGCATCAATCCCGAAGGCCTGCGCGAGACGGTCGATGCGATGAACCGCTATGCAGAGTCCGGCGTCGATGAAGAATTTGGCCGCGGCTCGTTCGAATACGACCGTTACTACGGCGATCACTCGATCACGCCCAACCCCTGCCTGGCGCCCATTGTGAAACCACCGTTCTACGCGCTGAAGCAGGATCCGGGCGACTTCGGCACTCACGGCGGACTGTCGATCGATGACAATGGCCAGGTGTTGCATGAAAACGGCACCGCTATCAACGGCCTGTACGCCTGCGGCAACAATGCGCGCGGCATCCTGCCGAACTATCCCGGCCCCGGTGCGACACTCGGCCCGGCCATGACCTTCGCCTACCAGGCGGCAAAACACATTACCGGTCACGCGGGATAAGCCGACGAAGCCGTGGTGAGACGAGGAGTATGACGATGGATATTGGTCTTTGCCTTCCCTACATGAAGAATGGCCTGTCACGCGAAATTGTCACCCAGTGGTGTCAACGCGCGGACCAGGGGCCGTTTTCAACGATCAGCTGCGGCGAGCGCATCACCGGGCCGCAGGAGACGCTCGACATGCGGGTGACGCTGGCTTTCGCCGCCGCCATTACCGAGCGAGCGCGGATTGTGCCCTCGCTGTATGTCCTGCCAATGCATTCTGCAGCGCGGGTCGCTCAGGAAGTCGCGACGCTCGACCGGCTGAGTAATGGGCGGGTAACGATCTGCGTCGGTGTCGGTGGTCGCGAGAAGGACTACCAGTCGGTCGGTGCCTCATTCAAGTACCGCCATCCGCGCATGGACGAACAGATAGCCGAAATGCGCAGGCTGTGGGCTGGCGAGCCTGCAGTAGAGGGCGCCGACCCTGTGGGCTGTCGACCTGCCCAGGCGGGTGGCCCACCCATCCTCGCCGGCGTGATGGGGCCCAAGGCGATGGCCCGCGCCGCACAGTGGGCCGACGGCATCTACGCCTGGTCAATGAGCGGCAGCGCTGATGAAATCCAGCGCCTGTTCGAGATGGCCGACCAGGCCTGGGAGCAAGCCGGCCGCGACCGGGCACCCCAGAAGGTGGCGGGATTCTGGTACTGTCGCGCCGACGATGCGCAGGCAAAACTGCGCTCTTACATCACCGAGTACGTCAGTGGCTCAGCGGGTCAGGAGATTGCCGCCATGGTCGCTGAAGGCGCTTTCATGTATACCGATGATGCGATCCGTAAGGGCCTGGACGATATCCAGGCGCTTGGGGCAGACGAATTGCTGCTGGTACCGGCCACAGCTGACATGGCCGAACTGGACGCCGCTGAAGCGATTATCGCCGCGCGCTAGCGCGAGTCTGCATCCGCACATCGCACACAGTTGCGCCCCGCTTCCTTGGCGGCGTAGAGCGCCGCATCCGCGCGCTCGAACACCTCGGCAATCGTGTCATCAGCTGCGAACTCAGCGGCACCAAAGCTGGCAGTAATCGGCACCGGCTGCTCGCCAAAGCGGAACGGACAGTCTGCCAGCTTCGCCCGCAGTTTATCCAGCGCTACCGTGGCCGATGCAAGATCGGTTTCGGGAAAAATCAGCGCAAACTCTTCGCCGCCCAGCCGCGCGATAAAATCGGTAGTGCGCATTTGCTGCTTGAAGGTCCTGCCCACCAGACGCAAGACCTTGTCCCCGGCGGCATGACCATAGCTGTCGTTGATCCGCTTGAAATAGTCGATGTCGGCGATCGCCATCACCAGGGGGCGCCGATAGCGACGCCAGCGCTCATATTCCTGCTCAACACGCGCGTTGTAAGCTTCGCGATTGGGCAACTCGGTCAACACATCGCGCAGTAGTTTTTCACGCTGCTGCCGAATATTCTCCTGCGCCTCGCGAGCCTCCCCCTCAAGCTCGGCAATTCTCGCGGCGAGCATCTCGATTTGCTCATTGAGCGCAAGGCGTTGCTCGCCCTGGAAACGCGCAAATGCATCAACCGAATCGGCAATCGCGGCAACGCTGTGCTCGACTTTCTGCCGCATCGACTGCAGTTCGGCACCGTCTGCCTGCAGCGCAGATACCGTGCCCAGCTGATCGAGCTCTTCGCGCACCACGAGCTGCATGTCATTGAGCTGCTCGCCCAGCTGGGCCTGGTCGTGGTCGACGCGTAGCAAAAACTCGTTGACAGCCAACAGGCGCCGGTCGAGATGCTGCAGGAACTGCTCAAAATCATTCTGGTCACGGCCCAGCGCCGCAATCACCACGGTGACCGTGCGATCGAGCACCGAGACAAGCTCACTGTCGACCAGGCCATCTTGCAGATCCTGGTAGAGTTCGGCCGCCACTTCCCGGACGACCTCGGGTATGTCGATTTCAGCGAGCAACTCGACCAGCACTGCCGAGACTTCGGCGCTGAGCTCCTCACCCAGCGGCCTGCGCTCCAGCCCCTCATCGCTGGCTACCAGCTGCAGGACCGAGCCCTGCGACATCGGCTGGTCGTGTTCGGTAGCAGACTCAGCTGGCTCCTCGCTCTCGGCCAGCGGCGCCGCGGGCCGCTCATCCGCGATGCGCTTGCTGGCCTCAGCCTCGACGGCGGGCTGGGCGATCGCGCGGCCAAGCAGGCGCTGCATCCAACCGGCTGCCTTGCCGCCTGGGACCCCGGCATCCTCGCCCGGCTGCGACTCAATGGCATTCAGCTGCTCCAGCCAGCCCAGAACCGCAGACATGTCGGCGCTTTGGCGCTGCGCCCGGCGCAACTGCTTCTCCAGGCCGCGCAGCGCCGGCTGTGCCTCTTCGGGGGACTGCTGCTGCACCCGGTCGACCAGTCGCTGGAGTTGGGCGACCAGCTGCTGGTTGCGCTCGCTGCGCTGCTGGTCAAAGCTGACGATGCGCGACTGCAGTGCCTCGAGCTGGACCGGCAGGTGATCGGCGCCCGCATCATCGCGCAGGGCTTTGCGCAGTGCGCCCAGCGCTGCATCGAGCGTACTGTCCTGGCCCTGCGCCGCGACCGCTACGCGAGCCAGGGTCTGGTGCAGCAGCGTTCTTTCCTGCTCCCACTCGCGACGCTGCGCCAGTCGCGCTGCGCGCTCTCGTTCGAGCTGCTGCTGCGCATCACCAGGTTCACCGGGCATCACTAACTGTTTCCCCTCTCGGCGTCGCCCTCGGTCCCGGCACTGCGCTGGCGCTGGGGAGGCGGTGCGCCAATGTGTGCCTCATTGCGCGCGCGGGCCAGTTCAACCTGTTTCTGCCGCTCTGCAAAGCGTTCACGTTGGTCGGCACTGAGCTTGTCGTAGCAGCGAGGGCAGCAAACACCCTGGCTGAAATAGGGGCTCGCCTTATCCTGCTCGGTAATCGGAAAGCGGCAGCCATGGCACTGGTCATAGGAACCGGGGTTGAGATCGTGGTCAACCGTCACCCGGTTATCGAAGACAAAGCACTCGCCACGCCACAGGCTTTGCTCGGCGGGCACCTTTTCGAGGTAATTGAGAATACCGCCTCTGAGATGGTAGACCTCTTCAAAACCCTGCTGCAGCAGGTAGGCCGTCGACTTTTCACAGCGAATACCACCGGTGCAGTACATTGCGACTTTCTTGTGGACTTTGGGATCCAGCGTTTTATCGACGTACTCGGGCAGTTCGCGAAACGTCGTCGTATCGGGGTTGATCGCGCCCTGAAACTGCCCGATTTCGCATTCATAGTCGTTTCGCGTATCGATCAACGTGACGTCGGGATCACTGATCAACGCATTCCATTGCTCCGGCTCCACATAGTGGCCAACCAGGCTGCGGGGGTCGATACCACCGATACCCATCGTGACGATTTCTTTCTTCAGTTTGACCTTGGTACGGTAAAACGGCATGCGCTCGTCGACCGATTCCTTGACCTCGAGATCGGTAAAGCGGGCATCGCTGCGCAACCAGGCCAGCACAGCATCAATCGCCTCGCGGCTGCCGGCAATCGTGCCGTTAATGCCTTCCTGGGCCAGCAACAAGGTACCCTTGACGCCCTGTTCGGTGCACAGCGCAAGCAGCGGATCGCGCAGCTGCTCATAGTCGGGCAAGGCGACAAACTTGTACAGCGCAGCAACCACCACTGGCAGTGCCGGATCGGTGTGAGCTGGATTATCCATCGTTATTGGATCGGGCCCTGGTGGCCAGCGGATTCGCGCTTGCTGCCGCCGAGACAACTGGGGGACGCCGGGTACTGGTGAGCATGCTGTTCCCACTCATCATCGGTATAGGTGTGCAGCGCCAGTGCGTGCAGCTCACCGTCCAGCTGTTCCTTGAGCAGCGCATAGACCTGCTGGTGGCGCGCCACCAGCCGCTTGCCTGCGAACGCGCCCGACACGACCACGGCCTTGAAGTGGGTTTGCGCATCGGCAGGCCCGGCGTGCATATGGCTCTCGTTCTCGACGTGCAGGTAGGAGGGCGCCAGCCCGTCGGCCAGGCGGGTTTCAATCATCTGCTGCATATCGTTGCGGGCTGCGGCGTTCAAAAGCGTCTCCGAAGGTGTGCGCTACACGTGAATGAACCACATGTTAGCGAAATCAACGGGGCATTTTAAGCACCGGACTACAGCGCGCGCCCGCAAACTGGCAATACCGACAAAAAAGGCCGCAAAAGCGGCCTTTTTCGCAGGGCAAGATCGCGCTACTTGAACAGCTCGCCTCGCTCGGCACGATCGACCAGCAATTGTGGCGGCTCAAAGACCTCGCCGTAACGGGCGGCCAGTTCACGGGAGCGCTCGACAAACTCGCGCAGCCCATAGGCATTGATCGCCTGCAGTACGCCACCGGTCTGGGCCGGGAAGCCGATTCCCATTATGGAACCGATATTGCCATCGCCCACGGACCGCAGCACGCCCTCCTCGAGGCAGCGAACTGCCTCAAGGCTCTGGCAGAACAGCAGCCGATCCTTGATATCCTGGTAGGGAATCTCGGTAAACCCGTTGGGCGCATAGGCCTCGGCCAGGCCTGGCCAGATGTGCTTGCGGCCACCTTCGGGATACTCGTAGTACCCTGCTCCATAGACCTTGCCGCGACGACCCCACTCATTGACCATGCGATCGATCAGCTGGGAGACCGGGTTATCTTCCCAGGTTTTGCCCTGGGCCTCGGCATCCGCTTTCGCCTGTTGACCGTTTTTGTAGGCCGTCTCCTGGGAGATCTCATCAATGGCGGCCAATGGACCAACGGGTGATCCGTTGTCACGGGCTGCCGACTCGATCAATACGGGGTTGATACCTTCGGTCACCATCGTCGCGCCCTGGGCAACCGTTGTGCCTATCGTGCGCGAGGTGAAGAAGCCCGGCGCATCGTTGACGACGATGGGCACCTTGCCCAGCTGCTGGGCCATATCAAACGCTTTTGCGAGGGTCTCGTCAGAGGTTTTCTCGCCACAGATGATTTCAACCAGCGGCATTTTCTCAGCGGGCGAGAAGAAATGCATACCGATAAAGTTTTCGGCGCGCCCACTGGCCTGCGCCAACTCGGTAATGGGCAGCGCTGAGGTGTTGGATGCAAAGACCGCATCTGCGGCAATTGCCGCTTCCGTCTCTGCCGTGACCGCGGCCTTGATGGCGCGATCTTCAAACACGGCTTCGATCACAAGCTCACAGTCCTTGAGATCGGCATAGTTATCCGTCGCATGAATGCGCCCAAGGTACTCGGCTGCCTTCGCCTCATCGATGCGCTTGTTTTTGGCATAGACCTGTTCTGCATAGGCCTTGCCCTTGTCGGCGTTGTCCTGGTTGATATCCTTGAGCACGACATCAATACCCTGCTGCGCCGCCATCGTCGCAATACCGGCGCCCATTTGCCCCGCACCAAGAATGCCAATCTTGCTGAAGCGACTGCGCTCGATATCCGCAGGGCGACTGGCGCCGCGGTTCAGCGCTTCCATCTGCACGAAAAACGCCGTCATCATGTTGCGAGCCGTCTGGTCAAGCAGCAGACTTAAAAAGTATCGACCCTCGATCTTTTGCGCAGTATCAAAGTCAACGCGGGCGCTGTCGGTTACGCAGGCGTAGATCGCATTCTGCGCCGGCATCAGGTTTTTCGTTTGCCCCATCGTTGCAGCCGGACCGAAAAAGGTGAAGCCCTGGTTGGCCGGATCATCCGGGCCTCCGCCGGGAATCTGGTAACCCTCGGTATCCCAGGGCTGTTTCGCCTCGGGGTTGGCAAGCAACCAGGCCTTGGCCTTGCTGGCCATCTCCTCTTCGCTGTCGGCAAGCTCATCGAGCAAGCCGGTCTCCAGCGCCTTAGCGGCCTTCAGCCGTTTACCCTGGGCTAACAGCGGCAAGGCGTTCTGCATGCCGAGCATGCGCGTCAGCCTCACCGTGCCGCCGGCACCCGGCATCAGGCCAATTTGCGCTTCGGGCAAGCCGACCTGCACACCGTGCAGCGCGAGCCGGTAGTGGCAGGACAAGGCGATCTCAAAACCGCCGCCCATTGCCGGACCATTGATACCCACCGCTACTGGCACGCCCAATAGCTCCAGGTCGCGCAATGGCTGCTTGGTCTCCATCATTTCCTCGTACATACGCTGCTTTTCGGCAACATCGATATTGAGATCCATCTCCAGCATCTCTTTGATGTCACCACCGGCGAAGAACTGGCCGGGTTTGCCGCTACGCACGTAAACACCTTTGACGCCACCATCGGCGACGCGCTGTTTCAGCTCGGCAATCGCCGCTGCCATCGCCTCCTGGTAGTCGCTGCCCATCGTATTGACCTTCTTGCCAGGCTGGTCAAAGATCAGCTCAACGATACCGTCGCTATCTTGCTCTAAAGTGATATAGCCCATTGTCGTATTCTCTACAGTAATCTCTTGGCCCAGGCGTGCTCTACACGCGCTCGATAATTGTGGCGATACCGATACCGCCCGCGGCACAGAGCGTGCACAGGCCGGTCTGCAAATCGCGGCGCTCGAGTTCATCGAGCAGCACACCCAGGATCATTGCACCGGTCGCGCCGATTGGATGACCCATGGCGATAGCGCCACCGTTGACGTTAATCTTGTCATCGGGCACTTCCATCTCTCGCTGGAAGCGCAGCACCACCGAGGCGAACGCTTCATTCAACTCGACAAGGTCGATATCACCGATCGTCATCCCGGCTTTCTTGAGTGCCTTTGCCGATGCGGGCCCTGGACCTGCCAGCATAATGGTGGGTTCAGTTCCTGTGGTTGCAAAACTGACGATGCGCGCCCGCGGCTTGAGGTTCTGTGCATCGCCGGCCTCTTTGTTACCGACGAGCACCAGTGATGCGCCATCGACAATGCCCGAAGAATTCCCGGGCGTGTGTACGTTGGCGATCTCCTCGACCTGCGGGTAGCGCAAACGCGCCACATCACCGTGACCAAAGTCATTGAACATCTTGAAACTGGGGTTCAGGGCGGCCAGTTTTTCCATGCTGGTTTCACGGATCAGTTCGTCGTGATCGAGGATCGTGACGCCATTGAGGTCAACCACGGGAACCAGTGATTTAAAATAGCCGTTGTCGCGCGCCTGCGCAGCGCGCTGCTGCGATCGAAGCGCATAGCGGTCGACGTCTTCACGCGTAAAACCATCCAGCGTCGCCAGCAGGTCGGCGCCCAGGCCCTGCGAAATAAACAGGCTTTTCATCTGCACCCAGGGGTCGGTCACCGCGCCACCCGAGGCACCCATGCCAACCCGCGACATCGATTCGACACCACCACCGCAGACCATGTCTTCCATGCCGGCCATGACCTTGGCTGCGGCCAGGTTGACGGCATCCAGCGCGCCCGCACAGTAGCGATGCACCTGGGAGCCGGTGGTAACGTCATCCCAGCTGGAATAGTTGATCGCCGTCTTGGCGATGTTAGAGCCCTGCTCGTTGACCGGATCTCCCGTCGCGATAACGACATCATCGACCTGGCTGGTATCCAGGTCGTGCCGCGACTTCATCGCTTCAAGCAGGTTGGTCAACAGGTCAATGGGTTTGACTTCGTAGAGCGCTCCCTTGCCGGGCTTACCGATACCCCGCGGCGTGCGAATCGCATCGTAAATGAAAGCTTCTTTGGTCATAACGGTTCCAGTTGAAGACATTGAAGAGGACTGCCCGCCGCGTTTTTACCGGCGGGGCTGGGAGCGTGCCGACCAGCCCATGAGGCCGGGCGAGCTCCCGCGAAGGACGGCAAAGACTAGCGAAAATACCCTGTATCTCAATAGCATATGAGTGCAAGGCCGGGCGGATTTCGAGCGGCTGCCAGAATCGATCAATCCCGCGCGATCAGGCCGCCGCAGCCGGCCCCAAACGGGGCCGGCATCGTCCACTATACTGGTTACTGGCCCGTTTAGATGCCGGCACGGGGCAGCATGCCCGGGAGCAATGCGATGAGCGAACGACGATTTGACATTCTGTTTGATGGCAGCGTAATTAACGGCCACGATGTATCGCTGGTGAAGAACAACGTCCAGACACTGTTCAAACTCAGCGACGAACAGGTAGACAGGATCTTTTGCGGCAAGCCGGTCGCCATCAAGCGCGGGCTCGACCGCAAAAGCGCACAACAGTACCAGACCGCCCTGACCAAAGCGGGCGCGAAGATCCAACTGGTGCTACACCAGGTCGACAGCACAGAATCACCTTCCGGCGATAGCAAAGCGCAGCAGCCCAACGAACAACAGGCCAGGCCAGCCATGGCCAGCAGTGCAGCAGAACTGGACACACTGCCGGCGGGCAGCCCACTGCTCGACCCGCAGGAGCGCGCTACCCAGGCGCAGCGAGACGTCGACGTCAGCCACTTGTCGCTGGAAAAACCCAATCCGTTTCTAAGCCCGGACGATGGTTCACTGGATATCGGTGTCGACCAGGCCGGGGCGATTGCTGCCGATTTTGACCTGGCAGAGCCCGGTGTCTTGCTCGCGCCCCCGGGCGATGTCGAAATCGTAGAACTTCCCGATATTGAAAGCTGGACACTGGCAGAGATTGGTAGCCTGCTTGGACAGATGCAAACCCCCGAGCCGGCCGCGGTCGCTATCAGTTCCGAACTGGCGCTGGTGCAACAGCAGGGCTATCTGCTGGATGAGGCAGAGCGGCCGGTTCAGGAAGCGGTTGAGGTCGATACTTCAGGACTGGCGCTGATAGACGGCGCCTCCTGAGACAGGGCGCCCGTCGCAAGGGCAGGCTGATAGACGGGAAAGTCTATTTCTACAATCAGTCCTGGCACGTTGTCGTGCAACGCTATGTGCGCGCGGTGAATCTTGGCCACTGCGGCAACCAGGCTCAGCCCCAGCCCATTGCCTGGTTTCACGCTGCGACTCCCCTCCTCCCTGTAGAAGCGCTGGAAAACCTTTTCGCGGTTCTTTGCGGCTATCCCGCAGCCTGTATCGGCAATGCGCAGGCGATGACACAGGACTTCGCTGACGCCCTGCTGGTGGACAGTAGCCCTCGGCTGCAGATCGACGGCTACCCGCCCGCCATCGGGCGTGTACTTGATCGCATTGTCGACCAGATTGGCCACCGCCTGGAAAATCAGGTTGCGATCGGCGTAGATATCCGCAGGCGCTACCTTCAGCTGTAGTTCGATATCCTTGCTGGCAGCCAGCGGCTCGTAGAGCTCGCTGACATCGCGCACCAGTGTTTCAAGGCTCACCTGTTCGCGCAGCTTGCGACTCTCGCCCAGCTCAATACGTGCGATCCTCAGCAGCGCATTGAAGGTCGCCAGCAGGTTGTCGGCTTCATCAATCAGCGCCCGAACATCCTGCTGACGGGCCTCATCACACTGCGATTCGAATTCCACCAGCTGGTTGCGCAAACGGGTTAACGGCGTTCTGAGATCGTGGGCAATATTGTCGGAGACCTGCTTGACGCCGTCCATCAACTCCTGGATCCGGTCAAGCATAAAGTTGAGGTTGGCCGCCAGCTGCTCGATTTCGCTGTTTGAATCGGCAACGGCGAGTCGCTCATTGAGATCACCTGCCATGATGCGCTGGATACTCTGGTTGATGTCATCCAGCCTGCGCTGCAAACCCCAGGCCAGGAAGAACGCACCAAACGCACCCATCGATACCGTGACGATGAACCCACGCAGCAGGATACCAACAACGAAACGAATGTAGCCCAGTACAATTTCGTAGCTGCGCGCGACCAACAGCTGGTTGCCATCGGGCAACTGGTGCGAGCGGGCGACAAAGTCGTGCTCTTCAGAGCCACCTCCTCCGAGCAAGATCCCCTGCTCGAAGCTAAGCCAGCCATCGCCGTACTGCCTGAACTCGGGCCATTTATCGAGATCGCCAATCAGCTTGTTGTGATCGGCATCGACCACCATGTACGCGAAGCGCGTTGTGTTGAAGCGGCCATCGCGCTCAACCATGAATTCGTGCGCGCCTTCAAGCCCGCCAGCTTCGTAGGCACGGGTAAACTCGCCCAGTTCTTTGGAAAGGCCCTGGTGGACATCGTGGAAGTAATTGTAGGAAAACACGCCGTAGACAATGACCATGACGAACATGACCACCATACTGAGCACAACAACCGCCGCGAACGCAAAACGGAAGGTATAACTTGCCAGTATCTTCGCTAGAACCACGCGAGGTACTCCTCAACGCTATCGGCGCGATGCCGGTGCCGGTGTGGCAGACAACGGCCAGACCCGCAGGTCAGCTTTCTTTGTCGGGATCGTTCAACACGTAACCCGAACCACGGACGGTCTGTAATAACTGGGTATCGAAGTCCTTGTCGATCTTCTGGCGCAAACGACTGATGTGCACATCGATAACATTTGTCTGCGGATCGAAGTGATAGTCCCAGACGTTTTCCAGCAACATGGTTCGCGTCACAATTTGCCCAGCATGCCGCATCAGGTACTCCAGCAACCGAAACTCCCTGGGTTGCAACAGCAGCTTTTGCCCGGCCCTGCGCGCCTCGTGCGCCAAGAGGTCGAGTTCGAGGTCAGCGACTTTGAGGCGCGTGATCGGCGCATCGATCTCGCGCCGTCGCACCAGTACTTCAACGCGGGTATACAATTCTTCAAAGTCAAAAGGCTTGGCGAGGTAGTCGTCGGCACCGACCTTCAGGCCGTCGATACGATCCGAGACTTCACCCAGCGCACTGAGCACCAGGATCGGGGTGGTATTGTCCTCATTGCGCAGCGCCTCAATGATGGTCATCCCGTCGACTTCAGGCAGCATGCGATCGACGATGAGCACGTCATACTCTTCATCCTTGGCCTGGCCCAGGCCGTCCACCCCGGTCGCTGAGTGGGTCACCACATGGCCACGTTCAACAAAGCCCTGCTCGACGAAGCTGGCAACACTCTGGTCATCCTCAATTAGCAGAATATGCATGGTTTCTTGTCGCATCCTCCGGCAGCCGCTGCAACGCTACAGCTGTTCGTTTTTTGAGCTTTTTTTCGTCAGTTAGCGCGCCGAATTGACATAAAATCCATAATAATCAATAGCTTGCGCTTATAACTTGTATGGCGAATTGCACACTACCTAATAACTAACTGTTCTGGTATCAATGGTACCACTCATTAGCGGATCGATGCCTGATCCAAAGCAAGCCAACCTGTGCGAGGAGCTGACCGGAAACGATAGTCACGAAAAGCGATGCCAGAACCTGCCCCTTCGCATCACAACAGCGACGGGCGGCGCGCTTTCAGCGGGAGGTAACAATCGATGAAGAGATTGGAGCAAGCTGGAACTGTAACAACCCGATACCGTGGCCCCACAGGCCGCGCGGCTGCCGGCCGCACGCACGCTGCCCTGAGCACATACCGTTTGCAGCTTGCGCTGTGCGCCCTGTTGGCCAGCATCGGCTGTGCAGCAGAATCTATCGCCACGCTTCCCGCCTATACCGCAAGCAATGACGACCTGTGGACAGGCAATCACTGCCTGGCGGAGCCACCCTCGCTCACGAAGCACTTTCCGGAGACTGCCTGGGATGCCATCAGCCGCGAACAAAACAGCTGGCTGGATGACAATGACGGGCAAAGCGCAGGCAAGCTGCGCTTCTCATTGGTCTACCTCGCACCCAGCCGCTGCATGGATTCGCCGACAACGCTGACAGGCGATAACCGCAGATCCCAGGTCAGCCTGGCCGGCGACAGCGAGTACCGCTCGCTGCAGGATTCACTGCTCAACGCCGATGCGCTGCTGCGCTGGAACGCTTCGCGCATGCATGGCAAACGCGACGACTACGAACCCGATGAACAGTACGTCGATGGTAGCTCGGCGCTGGGACAGATCCTGAAAATGAGCCTGAAGTCCTGGTGGGAGGCCGGCAGCGACAACCAGATCCAGCAGATCTCCAACCGCGCGCAGTCCGCCACCAGCGGCTCGGCCAACATCAATCGCGACCTGGACGTTGACTATTCGTTCAAGTTCTCGGGCGACAATGTCCAGCTGAAAATGGAAACCGCGTTTTAGTATGGCGTGACTTCCGGCGGCGCGATACACTGCGTCGCTGCGCTGCCTCTGGCCGCATTCCATGACGATTCCCACAGTACGGAGCGAACGGCAGTCGTGCCTGACACTCATTCCACCAACGCCACGATACACGCGCCGGCCGCCGGCCTGACTCGCAGACTTGCCGCTATGCTCTACGACGCGCTACTGCTACTCGCGCTGCTGGTTTGCACGGCATTGCTGTACACCGCCGTCGTTACGCTGGTAGCAGGCACAACCCCGGAGGGCTTTGCACAGGCCCAGACTGGCGATGTCATTACCGAGCTTGAGCCCACCGAGCTTGGCCCGCTGTTCCTGCCAACGCTCGCCCTGACCTATGTGGGCTTTTTCTGCTACTTCTGGTGTCGTACCGGACAGACGCTGGGCATGCTGGTGTGGAAGCTAAAACTGGAAACCAGCGGCGGCGAAGCGGTCACGCTGTGGCGAGCGCTCGGGCGATTTTTTGCAGCGTCACTGTCACTACTGTGTGCGGGGTTGGGCTATTGGGTACTTTTGCTGCCGGGTGTCGATACGACCTGGCACGACCAGCTCTCTGGCACCCGGGTGAGCTACATCGGTGGCTAATCGCGGTGCTAGCGCACCCGCGATAACAGCACACCACCGAGCCCAAGGCAGGCCACTACCGGAAACAACACCGCGATAATCGGCGAAAAGCCATAGATCAGACTGCTTGGCCCCAGCAGGTTCTGCATGAACTGGAAGGCAATCCCGACTATGACACCCACGAACAGCCGATAGCCTGTGGTTGATTCGCGCAATGGCCCGAATACAAACGACATGGCGATCAGCACCAGGCTCACCACCGCCAGGGGCTGGAAGACTTTTTGCCAGAAGGCCAGTCGATATTCCCCGCTATCCAGCGCCTGCGCCTCGAGGTAGTTGGCGTAGAGGTGCAAGCCGGTAACGGAAAGGTCTTCAGCTGCCAGTGAAATATAGCCCAGCAGTGCGGGCGTCAGCTGCGTTTCCCAGGCCCGGGTATTGCTGCTGTCGCTCGCGATACTTTCACCGGTAAAGTCTGTGGTTCGCACCGACTCCATCAACCAGCTGTCGCGCTGGTAGCTGGCGCGGGCGGCAAAGGTCGCGCTGTTGAGCCCGGCATTTTCATCAAACTCAAAGACCGTCACACCGTACAGCACGCCGCCCGGCTGCACGGCATTAAAGTGCATAAAGCGATCGCCCTCGCGGTGCCACAGCCCCCCGTCTGCAGCGATGGAGCGCTCCTGCCCCCAACGCGCCAGGTCCTTGTAGCTTTGCGCCCACTGGTCCGTCAGGGGCGAGATATATTCCGTGATTAACAGCGAGGCAATGATCAGCCAGATAACAGGCTTGCAGGCAAACCAGATCAGCCGCCACAGCGACACACCCGCGACACGACAGACAATCAGCTCACTACTGCTCGATAGCGAGCCCATTGCGACCAGGCTGCCTACCAGCGCCGCCAGCGGAATGTACTCATAGATGCGACCAGGTAACGTGAGCAATACGTAAACCAGCGATTCAGCAAAGCCATAGTCGGCTCTCATGTCACCGGCCTGGTCAATCGTCGCGGCAATCGCGTCGAGCCCAACGATCAATAGCAGGACAACCAGCATTGCCCAACCCACCGTCCTGCCAATATAGCGACTCAGTCGATGCATCAGCTAGGCTCCCGTGCCCGTGGCAATTGGCCGCCACCTGCGCCGCAGGTCTTCATAGAGCAGCAATGCGATAGCCAACAGCAAAAATCCTGCATGCCCAACCCAGAGCAGCGCCGGGGACGCACCGCCTGAAGCAATCGCGTTGCGCAGCCCGCTAATGGCCATGATGTAGAGCAGATAGAGCATGATCGCCGGCAACATTTTGGTGAAGCGACCTGCGCGATGACTGGTTTTGCTCAGCGCATGGGCCATGATGGCAACGACTATCACGGCGATGGGCAACGAAAACCGCCAATGCAGGGCAGCGACATGCCTGGGTTGCGTTGACGCAAGCAATGCCACAGTGGGCATGGCATCGACCTTGAGCTTGATCTTTTCAGTATTCTCGTCTTTGAAAATCTTCTGCCCGTAGGTTTCGAACTCGCTGATCCGGTAGTCGCGCTCACCCACCCTGCCCTCATAGGCAGTACCGTCGACTAACGTGAAGTAGAAATGCCCCGTCTGCGTATTGCCGTCGATCCTGCCCGCCTTCGCGCTGATAACCATTAGCGAGCCATCATTTCTTTTTTCGAACAGCCAGACATCATCGACAGCGTCCCTGCGGCTATTGAGGCTTTGCGCATAACTGACGCGGCGACCATCATCGGCAGCCTGGAACCTGCGCTCCTGCAGAATGGCCAGCGCCTGGGTATTGGCGGGATCTTCGAGCAGGGACTGCACCTTTGCCAGGCTTGCAGGCGCTGCAGCCAGCGTGAGAAACGCGACTAACACCGACACAATTAGCGCAGCAAACAGCGTAGTGGCCAACAGCCTGGCTTTGGTGATGCCGCAGGCGCTCATCACCGTCATCTCGCTGTCGACATACAGTCGACCGTAGGCGAGCAGGATACCTACGAACAAACCCAGCGGAACGATAAGCGGCAAGAAGTCTGGCATCCGGAACAGGATGACCCAGAAAACGACATCGGCGGATAAACCGCCGGTACTGACCTCGGCCAGGTACTTGGCCAACCTGCCGCTGCTGACGATTAACAACAGCACGATAATAACGGCCAGCGTCGTCTTGCCCAGTTCACTGAGTAGATATCGGAATATAGTCATGATCAAAAACCAATTAACAATAAAGCGATACCAATTACCAGTGAGTAATCTTGTTCGAATATGTAACTAACACGGTTGTTTAGCCGTCCGGAAGTGCTAGTGTGGGATATGTAGCGGCAGTAGTTTTATTCGACGTAGCTATTGATCCAGGTCTACATAACCTCTCATAAGAGCGCCCTTTCGGCGCTCTTTTTTTGACCCTTCCCCGTTAATTGCCCCCATTTTGCACAACGCCTCTGGTGCTTGCCCGGCGGTGCGTTTCCGGTCGCCTGCAGCTACCCCGCCAGGCGCAGGAGCAAGCGCTTTACCTGCCTGTTTTTTCACCACGCCAGCGCGCCGCTTCCCCCGAGCGGGAATGAGATAAATGCCCGTTACGCAAGGAAAAAAGTGAAATTGTGCCCATTCGTCAGGCTCAAAAGTCAACCACATCACAGTTCCACAAAGCGTGCATTTATTCACCGACTCAAGAACCCTACAATTCAGCAAGCTTTTGATCATTAAATGAACACGCAAGCGCCAGCTTTATTCGGGCAGCTAAAAAGTGAGCAAACAGAGCCTAACCGATACGATGAATGCCTTCACACGACTAACCGCCGTTTTCTTTTTTAGCGCCCTGCTTGCAGCCTGCGGAGGCAGCACAGGCAGCGGTAGCAGCTTTTCAGACATCATCGCCAATGGTGCGGGTGTCAAAGGTCCTCTGGTTGGCGCGCAAGTCACCATGTACCGGCTCGACCCCGAACGGGCAGACCTCAAGGGCGCCGTTGTCGCGCTGGGTTCAACGGATGCGAATGCGCAGCTACAACTTGCAGTACCCGGCGATGCCGCCAACCTGGGCCCATTCCTGATCGAGTACAGCAATGGCACCGAACGCAACGGCAACATCCCCGCCATCGAATCACTACAAACGGTCATGACATCCGCCCAGCTGCTTGCCGGTACCCCGGTCTACGCAACACCGCTGAGCAGCCTGGCTATAGCGCACGCGCGGCAGATTGCAGACCGCCCCGACGATGCCATCGACCCGGTGACCGTTGGCCTCAGCGGTGACAACAACGGCACGGTCGACCAGGACGAATTCATGGACGCGCTGCTAAGCAGTGGCGAGCAAATCAAACAATCGCTTGGCCTGGGCGTACTGGACGAAGAGATTGATCTTTTCACTACGCCGCCAGTAGTCGAACAGGGTAGCGACCTTGACGAGACGATTGCGCTTCGCATCGCCAACGAAGTGTTCGCGGCCATCGTTGAGAATATCAAGGCCGATGCAATGTCTAACGGCTCGGCAGTCAGTGGCGATACGCTACTCGCTTCGCTGGCGGTCGATTTCAGTGACGGCAGTTTCGACGGCCAGGCGGACAGCCTGCCCGTGGCCGAGCTCGGCGCCGCTAACGACATCGCCGATCACTTTGATGTCGAGCCAGATCAACTGCAGGTACCCGACTCGGAGTACACCATCGCCGAAATGGATGAGCTGCTCAGCGAAGAGACGCAGGCTTTGAAGCCCGAGCTGCCCCCCGTTGAACTGGAAAAGCCACAGCTTGAAAAGCCTGACCCTACGCTGGATGCCCAACCCAAACCCCAGCCAGAGCCGCAGCCCGAGCCTGATCCAGAGCCCCAGCCAAACGCGCAGTCACCGGTCGTCGCGATCGCATCACCGGGTAACGAAGCGCAGTTCACCGAGGGCAGCAGCATCACTGTCAGCGTGAATGCGAGCGACGCCGATGGCTCGATCGACCACTGCGAAATGTATGTCAACGGCCTGCCTGCGCGCATCGACGACAAAGCGCCCTTTGTCTGGGGCGTGGGCTCAGGCCACAGCGACGCCGTCCTGAACAACCTGATTGCAGGCAATTACGGCATCAGTGCCAAGTGCTACGATGATGCCGGCAACTATGGCATCGATGTCATCATCGTTGTGGTCACCGCGCCGCCGACGCCCGACCCCGACCCTGTGCCCGATCCGGACCCTGAGCCCGACCCCGATCCGCAACCAGATCCGGACCCTGTGCCCGACCCCGACCCTGAGCCAAGCAACATTGCGCCGGTCACGCTGATCCAGCTACCGTCGGGTAACGTGACACTGCAAGCGGGTGACGATCTCGACGTCCAGGTGCAGGCCACAGACTCCGACGGCACTATCGCCCACTGCGTGCTGCGCATGAATGGCCAGATGGTTCGCCAGGAAAACCAGGCGCCCTACCAATGGGGCAGCATCAACGGCGTCAACGACCCACAGCTGCAAAGCCTCGCAGAGGGCGAGTACGTGGTGCAAGTCACCTGTACCGACAATGGCAACCTCTCAAGCAGCGACCAGTTCGCCGTTGTCGTCGAGCCTGCGCCGGTCGCCCCGAGCGTTTCGATCGCAAGTATTTCGGCCACTGAGCTGGACGCAGGCGATGCCCTGGCGATTGAAATTGGCGCCAGTGACAGTGATGGTGACGTTGCGTTCTGCGACCTGATGCTGGACGGCAACCTGGTGCGCCGCGCCTATGACGCACCTTACGAGTTTGGCATGGGCTCAGGATTTGACGATACGGCACTGCAATCACTGGATGCCGGCAGCTACACGCTGCTCGCGCGTTGCACCGACAGTGACGACCTGAGTGCCACCGCCGCGATCAGCATCAGCGTTGCACCAGAAGCCGAGCCCGAGCTGGTCAACGTGTCCTTGCAGTGGGGCATTCCGACGGCACGTGAAGACGGTAGTGCGCTGCCGACATCAGAACTGGCATCGTATGAAATCTACTACTACACCGAGGGCGGCCATCTGGACAATGGGCAGACTGTCACGATCAATGCAGTGGATGGCGCCGGCAACATGGTCAACAGCCATGCGATCAATGGTCTGCAGCCGGGCAGCTACTTCTTCTCGATTGCAACGGTCGATACCGCTGGCAGGGTGAGCGACTTCCTGGCGCCGGTCAGCATAACGCTGCAGTAGCCATCCGCCGCGCGATTAACGACGATCGCGCTGGAAATAGCCGGGCACGTCCCGGCTTCCCTCCAGGAAGCGGCGCATCAGGTCCATCGCGACCGCGCTGATCATGGTCTGGAACAGCGACCTGCCAACCGGGTAAAAAAAGCGGTGCGCCAGCATGGCGTCCCGGTCGCCCCAGGCAACCCAGACAGTTCCCACAGGCTTTTCATCAGTTCCACCATCGGGGCCGGCGATTCCCGATACGGCGATCGCGCAATCTGAACCGCTTTGCGCCAACGCCCCCCGCGCCATCGCCAGTACCGTCTCTTCACTCACTGCACCCCGCTGGTCGAGTACATCGGCATCGACACCCAGCACCCGCTGTTTGATCGGGTTGGCATAGGCGACAATGCCCGCGTGGAAGACCTCTGAAGCGCCTGGCAGCGCTGTAATCTGCGCAGCAATCTGGCCACCGGTACAGGACTCAGCCAGCGCGACGACCTTGCCCTGGTCGCGCAGGGTATCCACCAACGCAGTCGCCAGCGTATCGTCGTCATAACCAACCAGGTACTCACTGATAGCCGCCGTCAGCTGTCGCTCGCACTCATCGCGCAGGGCAAGGTCAGATTCGGCCATGACCTGTAATTTGAGTT
Organism: Pseudomonadales bacterium; assembly: GCA_965216795.1. Classification (GTDB taxonomy): domain Bacteria; phylum Pseudomonadota; class Gammaproteobacteria; order Pseudomonadales; family UBA7434; genus UBA7434. Next base: position 1,049,176 of record OZ244196.1, read on the forward strand.
CAAGCAGCGGCGCTCCGGCCCGGAAGCCTACGGTTACGGCGTCAGGCCAGTCCGGGAAGCTATCCTCGAGTAACTGCTGCAGCGAAGACTCGCCGATACCAAACAAGCGCAGGCGTCGTATCAGCGGGGCTTTCGCCCCGGGAAAGCGCGCCGATAACTGGGCCGTCAGGTCGCCCTCGAGCATCGCACGCAATTCGCTGGGCACACCAGGCGTACAGAATATCTCGCTGCCCTCGAGATCACAGCGGATGCCGACGGCACTCCCGACCGGGTTGGCAATGATGCTGGCACTGGCAGGCAACAGCGCCTGCTTGAGATTCGCCGCATTGGCCTGCACGCCGCGTTCGCCGCACCATTTGACGATGTGCTCGCGGGCGTCGGGGTGCTCCACCAGGGGCTCACCGACGAGTTCGGCAAGCGCCTCGGCGGTCAGGTCATCGATCGTGGGACCCAGCCCACCATTGACGATGACCGCAGCATAGCGTTCGGCCAGCGCGCGCATCTCGCGCACCAACAGCGGCAGCGAATCGCCAATCGTGACTTTGTGCGCCACGTTAAAACCCTGGTCGGCCAGCTGCTGCGCAAGCAGCGCAGAATTCGAGTCTATCGTGTCACCTGACATTAACTCGTTGCCGGTGAGCAACAACGCAATATCCATTAGCTTCCCGCCCCATTTGATTTGTCAAAACCGGCACTGGGCGCCTGCAGGCCACCGACCAGGAACTCGACCAGGTTTTCGATGCGCCAACGCAGGGCATCAGCATCGAGCTCTATGCTCTGGGCCCGGCGCGCTTCGTCCCACTCCGCGATCGCCGTCATTGTCTGTCGCCCCATCAACTGCAGCCGGAAGTGTATCTCTACCAGTGGCAGTGGACGCAATGCAACGATCATCTGCGAGGTGATTTCATGCAGAGCGCGTTTGCGTTCACGATTATTCTGGAACAGCTCACGCCCACGCTGGTAGGCATAGAGCTGCGCCAATAGCGAAACGTAGCAGGACTCCTCAAGCGGCTTCAGCAGTTCTTCGGCAAAGGGCTCAACGAAAATCGCCGTCAGCCGTCTTACCGTCAGTTTGAGGCCCTGCCTGCGCGCCTGCTCCAATCGCCGCAAGCGCTCGCGATTGATCGGCGTCAGCCGCTCGTTGAGGATGGCCTCGATGAGGCCGTCGCGATTGCCAAAATGGTATTGCAGCGCGGAGTGATTCCTGTGCCCCGCCTCGCGAGCGATTTGACGCGTCGAAACCGCCTCGACACCGTGCTCGGCGAACAGGCGCTCTGCCGTGCGCAGCAGGTGTACCGCACCCGGGCCGCGCGCCGCAGTGCCGGCCGCGGTGCCATGCTCGGCTGTTACTGGATCGCCAGGCAACAGGCTAGCCCAGCCCGGAGAAGTCGGGCTTGCGCTTTTCGATAAATGCCGACATCGCTTCCTGGGACTCGGCCGACTGCAACGCGGCACCAAACAGCTCCATCTCGTGCCGAATTCGGGTGGCGACCGGCTCCTCGTCGCGCCTCAGCAAGCGCTTGCCATTGCGCAATGCGCGACGGGGCAGCTCGGCAATACGGGCAGCGTCGGCGGCGACGGTAGCCTGCAGCGTGTCTGCGGGGCAAACCTGGCTGACCAGTCCACAGGCAACCGCCGCCTGGGCATCCATGGGCTCGCCGAAAAGCAACATTTGCGCGGCACGCTGGTAACCAATGGACTTTGGCATCAGCAGCGACGAGGCCGCCTCGGGAACAACAGCCAGGCTGATAAACGGTGTGCGGAATGAAGTGCTCTCGGTACAGTACACCTTTTCACAGTACATCAGCATGGTCGTGCCCACGCCGATCGCCGGCCCGTTTACCGCGGCTATGATGGGCACATCTGTGCTGCTGATTGCCTTCAGGAACCGGACGACCGGGCTGTCTTCGGAATCTGGCGGAACCGACAGGAAATCGGCGATATCGTTGCCGGAGGTAAAAAAATCACCGGCACCGGTGATCACGATCAGGGCGATAGCGATGTCCTCTTCTGCCTGCTCGATCGCCGCGGTAATGCCCTCGTACATGGCCAGTGTCAGCGCGTTCTTTTTCTCGGGTCGATTCAGCGTTACCGTCATCACCCCCTGGTCAATATCGACCAACACATTCTCTGTCATTATCACTACCTTTCTGGCGCCAACCGGCGCACTGTTATGCCTGTAAAGCGTCGAGTTTAACAACCTCGGTCGCAAAATACCCGGGGAATTCCCGGGCTTTGACCAGCCGGCCCAGCATACTGCCCTGGGCGTGACCCGCGGTATAGAGCCAGTTCGGATAGGCCGGTCCGGGCGATCGGCCGGCGACAACGATCGTTACCGAGCCGTCTTCCTCGTAGTGGGCAGTGTGTTTATTGATACAAACCCGGAAGAACCGGTAGTCGAGCGATTCCATCCAGTAGTTGGACAACTGGAAGTTCCAGGTATGGCACTCGGGGATATCGCGCAGTCGAATGACCAGCGCTTCATCTTCCGCCAGCGACCAGTGACTCTGGTAATAGCGAATATCCGGGTCACCACCGGACTGGATGCAGCGTAACTGGTCATCGTCAGGCAGCTGGTTCGAGTGACCACGAAAGATGTCCATCCACTCGTTGGTCCATTCCGTGGTGCTGCGAACAAAGGTCATGGCCTGCTCAAGGCCGGCAACAAACGCCTCCGCATCGGGTGTGTTGTGCGGTACCCGGGGGTTTTCGCAGCTGATCTCCATCGTCGCCGGCTGCTCTGCAGCGCGATCCCCAAAGGTCTGGCGCACAATCAGCTGTCGACTGTCGGGTGCTACCTGCAACCAGTTCCCCGGCTTGGGGCTGGCAGAGATGTGCAGCAGGAAGTCGCCGTTTTCCGCGATATCAAGACGCGTGGAATCGATTGAGCCGGTATCGCGCATACCGCCAATTTCAGCGGCACTGGCCTTGGCATTGATGCTGAACCAGTCAATGGTTCCGGCATTACCCCGGATGATGTAATCCAGCTCGCCGTCTATCACGCAATTGAAGTAAATATTATCGGGGTTATCGTTGCCCATCTTCTTGGTTTCATCGGCCAGCCGATAAAACGACGGAAAACTGGGGTTCGAGTAGTCGACCCCCATTTCGAGCCCAGCGCGCAACCAGTGCGTAATCGCGCGAAAACCCAGCGCCCGATTGAGGCTATCCTGCGGGCAACCCGGTGCATCAAGCAACCGCCCGACGTCTTTGAGCTGGTCACAAAAACGTGCCCAGGCCTCACCCGGTTCAAGCTGTGTGCTCTGTTCTTTCGTCATGGGCCTGTCCATCCTCTTACAACAAATACCTAAGCACCGGCAACGATATAACGCTGTCGGTACTCACTGAAGCATGCGGCCAGCGCATCCTCGGTAAAGCCAAACTCGGCAAGACTGTATTCGTGAGGCGGCCGGGCATCGCGCGGATTTTCCGCTCTCCATTGGTCCATCGCCGCTCGCGCGGCGCTGGTTAACGGCAAGTCGATCGCCTCGTAAATTGCGCCAATGACCGCATCGGGATTACCGACCGTGTCGCGAAAATCCACGTCGATAAAACGCTCTGGCCGGGCATCACGGGCAGCCAGGGTTTTACGCATGCCCGCCGCAAACTTGTCGCGCCACAACACGGCCAGCTCTGGCAGGTCAACATCATCCGAGCCCATGCCACACAGGTAGCGATGAAAGCTGACAATAGAGGGAATGGTTTGCAGCGGGTCGCGATGGGTCTGGATCACCTGGGCGCCGGGAAAGGTATCGAGCAGTAAATCCATATGGTGCAAATGATGGGGGGTCTTGAGCAGCCATTTGCGGGCGGCCTCGCCCCGGCGTCGCTTCTGCCATTGCAGTAGCTTGAGCAATCGCACCAGGTAGCGGTAGCCCGGCGCGTTGTCATTGGCTTCAAGCCAACGGCCGTAATTTGGCACCCGGTAATAGGCCTCGGGCACGGTGCTGAAGAATGAGTGCTCCAGCATCATGAGCTCCTCTTCGGCCCCGGTAGCCTGGAAGGGATGCACTGCAGCCAGCTCCGGGCTGGCTGCCAGCGTCGCGTCGATCTCCGCCTGGATCCAGGCGATACGCGGGTCCTCGCCGGAAAAATCCCAGTCCAACGGCGGCGTTGGAAATCGCGACTCAAAAAACCTGGGAACCAGGAACTGGGTATCGCTGCTGAGAACCCGGTGCAGCATTGTCGTCCCGGTACGCGGCAGGCCAACAATCACCGCAGCCACATCAACCGGCTCGTCTTCGATCTCGGGGTAGCGGGTATAGTAGGCCTCTACATTCAGGCGCGTCTGGAGGTGCGAGACAAGGCGCATTCTCGCACCGATGCGACCGGCGACAGACAGCCTCGCGCACTTATCGAGATCCTCTGCCAGCAAAGTGAAGGGCTGGCGAAAACTCTCGTCGCCAAAGTCCTCGAGCCCCGACTGCGCAACCACTTCATCGAGTAGCTTGCCGCTGTCAAGGTCGGTAGATAGGTCGTTCAAGCGGCTGTACTCCAGGGGTCGTGACACGGGACGGGCAGTATATCGCAGCTTCTCGCCGCTGGGATTAAGTGCGCGTTACGCGGGTAACGACTGGCTCCCGGGCGAGGATATCGCTAAGATGTGACGACCGGATCGGACCGATTGCTATTCATGACACTCTCCCTGCCATTGCTCGCGTTTGTTGTGCTTGTTGCGACAGCAGCAATCCTGTTTTACCAGTCGTTGCACACGCGGGAAATCGCCCTGGTTGCCGCGCGGCATCACTGCCGGGCAATGGGCGTCCAGCTTCTTGACCAGACCATCTATTGCCAACGCACCCGGCTGCAGCCTGGCGGCGCCCTGCTGGCCTTCCGGCGCTGGTACTGCTTCGAATTCACCTCCACCGGCGATGAGCGTTACCAGGGCATTGTCGAAATGCACGGCAACACGGCGCAGAGCGTGCAGTTGGCGCCGCACCGCTTCCCCGCATCGAGCGATGCTGGGCAACCGGGCAATCAGCGCGACAAGCCGCACTAGACACCATGCCCCAGTCTCCAAGCCAACAACTCACCCTGGCCCTGGTCGACGCAGAGCCGGTTCCTGCGCAGCCGATGGCCGCCCAGCCAACCATCATCGAACCGCCGGGCCGGCAAGGCCAGGCGCCCACCTTCGAATTGCTGCGTTCGCGGCGGCGAACACTGTCCATCAGTGTTGATCGTGCTATCGTCAAGGTCAGGGCACCGATGCGCCTGTCCCGGGCGATAATCGAGGAGTTCGTCAACGAAAAGCGGGGCTGGATCGAACAGCAGGTCGACCTGCAGCGGCGGCAGCAGACCGAGATCTACCGGGCCATCGACGGCGCCTGCCTGCCCGTCGCCGGGCAGGCGATCACCCTGCGCTGGCAACACCGTTGCCCGCGGAGCGGCAAGGCGGTGCAACGCGCAACAGCCCGGCTCGACGGGCAGGTCTTGTTACTGAAAATGCCAGCAGGCGATCCGGCAGCTGTTGAGCAGCGGGCAACTCGATTGTTGCTAGGCTGGCTGCAACAGCGGGCCATCGACACCATGACGCCGCTGAGCGAGCGGCTGGCACTGCAGCTGGGGCTGGCGGACAGGCTCAGCGCGGTACGGTTTCGGCGTACCCGCAGCAAATGGGGGCACTGCACCAGCGACGGCGTTATCCAGTACAACCCGGTGCTTATGCTGGCACCACTTTACGTCATCGAATACATCGTTGCCCATGAGGTAGCACACCTGCGCCACCCCAATCACTCAAGGGCTTTCTGGAATACGGTAGAGCGTGTTTGCGCGGATCGTGAGCGCGCCGAGGACTGGCTGGACAATGAGGGTCATCGCCTTGCCATCGAGCCGGGTGGCTCGCGGTGAGGTCTGTGCGGGCGAGCCTGCGCCCGCCAGCGCAATAATTAGCCCAGCAACACCTGGGCAAAAATGGCACCCGAAATAGAGAAGCAAATCCCGATGGATGCCATGTTGTACATACGAAGTTTGAACGCGTTCATGCCAGAAACACCTTTCCATTGCTTGCAGCCCCTGCTGCAAATGCGCGAGCTATTGTTTCACTCTAGCTGATCTGGCTAAGTATTAATCAATTCACCGGCGTTTTGTGCGCTGGATCACAGTTTCAAACCGCCAGCTGCTGGCGCTTGTCGGCAAGATAAGCGAGATACTGCTCGATCAGCCCGGCGTCTTTCGGGCTGTTCTGCATCTGCTGGCGCTGCCGCGCGTAGTCTTCACAGGCATCCATGCTGCGCTCGCCGCTGCCAAGCAATTTCGCGCAGCAGTGCTCGAGCCACTGCTGCTGCTCTTCGGCGTTCAGGCTGTCGGGAAAGTTACGGGCGCGATAGCGAAACAACAGCTCCCCGAGCCTCTCGTCGCTAAACGTGTAAACGCTGCGCGCCAGCGTTTCGGGGCTCGCCGCGACGATTTCTGCACACAGCTGCTTGTCACTATTGGACAGAAAACCCTCGTACAGACGCTGTTCCACATCGCGCTCCCCGCCCTCGTACTGCTTCACACTGACAAGCTGCTGCAGCGTGTCGGCAAGACCGGATTGCGCCAGCAACGCCTGCCGGTGACGTTTGCAGGCTTCCATGTCGAGCTGCAGGCGCTGTGCAACAGCGTCATCGACCAGCCGGGGGGTCAGTACAATCGGGCAGCGATTGAGGTGCACTGATTTAACGGGCACTGCCTGGTAATCCTCGCCACGCTGCTCACGCGGTGTATACAGCAAGCCAGCCAGCGCCTCGGCGTCGCGCTCGAACAGGATGTCGGGGGCGTGTCGCAAATCGACGCAGATAATTTCGTTTTTGTTGACCGGGTGCTGGACCACAGGCAACAGCAACGTGCCGCAACCCAGATGGGCAGGTATTTTGGACGAAATATGCAGCACAGTCTGTCCAGAGCCGACACGCAGCGTCTCAGCAACCGCCTTTTTTGCCCGCAATGAGAGCACATGGGCGTAGAGTTTGGGCTGCACCTGCTTGACCTGCCTGGCGAGCGCTATCGTCGCGTAGACATCGGAAAGCGCATCGTGCGCCGACTCGTGCGCCAGCCCGTTCGCCGCGGTCAGCTTTTCCAGCCGGAAGCTGGGCGTGCCATCCTCGCCGCGAGGCCACTCAATACCCTCGGGTCGAACCGCGTGGCAAAGCCTGAGCATGTCGATAATGTCCCACCGCGAGTTGCCGTGCTGCCACTCACGGGCATAGGGGTCATAGAAATTCCGGTACAGTCCATAGCGCGTGACTTCATCGTCAAAGCGGATACTGTTGTACCCGACAGCGCAGGTACGCGGTGTGGATAGCTCTGCGTGAATCTGCGCGAAGAACTCGCGCTCGCTGACGCCCTCGGCGGCGCGCTGCGGTGCAAGCCCGGTCACCAGGCAAGCATCGAGCGAAGGCAACGTGTCGAGAGCCGGTCGGCACAGCAGGTTCAGTGGTTCGCCGATGATGTTGAAGTCTTCGTCGGTACGCACGCCCGCAAATTGCGAGGGCTTGTCCTGTGCGGGGTCGATACCCCAGGTTTCATAGTCGTGCCAGTAAAACGTATCCATGTTTTTACTCTCCGGTAACCATCGTTGAGGGCGCCTGGCGAGTGTCGAGATCAGGCCTCCCGAAATTGCAATGCCGCGAGTTTGGCATAGAGTTCGGATTCCGCCAACAGCTGCTGGTGACTTCCCTGTGCGAGCAACCGGCCTTGATCGAGCACGGCAATGGCATCGGCATGCAATACCGTTGACAGCCGGTGGGCGATGACAATCGTGGTGCGATCGTGCATCAACCGCTCGAGTGCATGCTGTACCTGTCGTTCACTCTCACTGTCCAGTGCACTGGTTGCCTCGTCGAGCAACAGGATGCGCGGATTCTTGAGAATCGCCCTGGCGATCGCAATTCGCTGCTTCTGCCCGCCGGAGAGCCGCACGCCCTGCTCGCCCAGGAAGCTGCGGTAGCCCTCTGGCAAATCGGCAATAAAATCGTGCGCATAAGCCGCCTTTGCAGCGGCAATCACTTCTTCCTCGCTGGCATCGGGCTTGCCGTAGCGAATATTGGTCAACACATCAGCCGTGAACAGCGTGGGCTGCTGTGCAACCACGGCCAGCTGTGCCCGCAGGCCCCGAGGGTCAAGATCGCGAATATCGACACCACCCAACGCGATACTGCCTGCCTGCGGGTCGTAAAAGCGCTGCAGCAGCTCAAACACGGTTGATTTTCCCGCACCGGATGGCCCGACCAACGCCAGGCTTTTACCGGCTTGCAGCTGTAGCGAAAAATCGCGCAGTGCGGCCTGCTCCGGGCGAGACGGATAATGGAATGTCACGTTATCAAAGCGCAAGCCAGCGGCCAGATCCGCAGGCCTGGCACGCACTTGCCCGGGCGCCGCAATCACCGGCGTTTCGTTTAACAGTTCAACCAGGCGCTCGGTAGCGCCCGCCGCACGCAGCAGATCGCCGTAGACTTCGGAGACCGTGGCGACGCCCATCGCGACCATCAATGCGTAAAACACAAAAGCCGCGAGATCGCCTGCGCTCATTACTCCCAATATGACGTCGCGCCCGCCAACCCAGAGCATGGCCGAAAGCGCAGCAAACACCAGCAGCATCACCACCGTCATCAGGATTGCGCGCTGCTTGACGCGATTGCGTGCGATAACGAAAGCACGCTCCACATGGGCAGAAAACGCCGCTCGCTCGCTATCTTCCTGGGTAAAGCTCTGTACAGTCTTGATATTCTGGATAATCTCGCCGGCATAGCTGCCCACATCGGCAATGGAATCCTGGCTATCGCGCGAAAGCCGCTTGACGCGCGCGCCAATCAGCCGCATCGGCAAGAGCACCAGGGGTACAGCAGCGATAACGACCAGCGTCAGCTTCAGGTTGGTCACCAGGAGCATGACGAGGCCTCCGACCGTTGTCAGCGCACTGCGCAGCGCCATCGAAAACGAACTGCCGATAATCGTTTGCAACAGGGTGGTGTCGGTCGTGATGCGCGAACTGATCTCGCCACTGCGATTGGTTTCGAAAAAGCTGGGGTGCAGCGTAACGATATGCGCAAACACTGCGCTGCGCAGGTCCGCACTGACCCGCTCTCCCAGCCAGGAGACCAGGTAAAAGCGCACGAATGTACCCAGCGCCATCAGCAGCGTAATGCCAAACAGGATCAATACCGCCTGGTTGAGCAAGTCGAGCGAGCCCTCGCCAAAACCGCTGTCGATCAGGATCCTGACACCCTGGCCCAGCGCCAGCGTAATGGCCGCGGTAAATACCAGCGCGACCATTGCGGCAATCCAGCGTAGTTTATAGGGCTTGAGATAATCCAGAAGGTAGAACAACGCCACCAGCTGACGCGGCTTTCGGGCGCCGGGCCCGGCGTCACGCTCGTCGGCTTCAACCAGCTGAGGGTTTGCTTGCGCTGCAGACTCGCTCATCAATTCTGCCGTTGCAGGAAGGCGAGCACGACGCTTTCAAACTCCTGCTTGCGCTCGATCATCGCCCAGTGTCCACAATTAGGAAATATATGCAGCTCCGCATTGGGCATAATACGCATCGGAATCAGCGCCATATCGACGGGGCTCACACGATCATCCCGCCCCCAGGTAATAAGTGTCGGCGTCGTGATTGATGCCAGGTGGGCGATCCGTGACGTCGCATCGGGCCCCCGAAATGCAGCTGACATGGCCTGCTGGGACTCACGCGAATACATGACCCGACTAGTTGCCAGCGTGACAGGTTCGGTGGCCGATTTCATGCGCGATTCGATCAGCTCTTCAGTCACCATCGACTGGTCGAACACCATGGAGCGCAGCCACTGCACCATGCGCTCGCGCGTCGGGTCTTCGCAAAACTCCGTCAGCAAATTCAGACCCTCGGTCGGGAATGGCGAAAACAGGTTCATACCCAGGCCACCGACCGTGACCAGTCGCAATACGCGGTCGGCGTGCTGGGCAGCCATGAAACCACCAACGATACCACCTAGCGAGTTGCCAATAATATTGGCTGCCTTGATGTCCAGCGCATCGAGCAGCTCCAGACAGGCCTCGACACAGCCCATCACCGGATTGCCCTCGACCGGCGCACTCTTGCCGTAACCGGGCAAATCGATAATCAGGCAGCGGTAGTGACTGGCAAACAGCGGCAGGTTGCCTTCGAAGTTCGCCCAACCCATAACGCCGGGCCCGGATCCGTGAATCATGAGCAATGGCTCCCCGGAACCCGCCTCGTGGTAGTGAATCGCCCCGTTTCGACCATCGACGATTCGGCTGGTGCTCTCGTAATCTAGTGCGGACATACTGGTATTCCCGGCTTCGCTGAGTTTGCAGACAGGCAACAGATGGTATGCCGCAGAACCCGACGGAACAATGACAAAAGCGCCGGGCAAAAAAAAGCCGGGAGACCCGGCTACTCTAAAGGAGAATATGACTTACCGGAAAGGTGCTATCCACTGCGGACCTGGTCGAAGGGCAGCACCAGCGGCGTATCTTCACCGGCCCGCCGCAGGCCGGGCTGGTTGGCCAGCGCATCAACCACGCGCTGCTCGTCGCGCGCGTCGACGTCTATCATCAGCAGGTAGCCACCCGCCTCGATCGCGTCGTGAAAGCGCCGGATCTTGTAGTTTTCGCGCTGCACACCGATGAAACCACCGAGCCAGGCGCCAAAACCCATAGCGATCAGCGTGACGCCCAACACCCCAATCCAGCCAAACTGGTCGAACCAGGTACTGTACTGGTCGGTGAGTACAACCAGCACGATAGCAGCGACCACACCACAGAGCAGTCCGCGCTCGCCGAGGCGAAGCACATCGAGTTCATGCAAAGGGGTGGTGGGGTGTAGATGATGTTGCTGCAGCCCAGCCTCGTCGTGACTGAGGACGTGGAAGTGCCGGTCGGTGATGCCTTCGTTGTGGATTAGGTTCGACGCCGCTTCGGCCACGTCGACCCGCTCGGTCAGGTAGTAAAGGCGTTTCATTGCATACCTCCTTGGACGGCTTCACCCAGGAAAACTGCAATACCAACATACCAAAGCCAACGAGCCCCAGCTTAGAACGATTGTGTATATCGGTTATATCACCAGCGCATATTGCTGATTTATCAGCGCTTATACCGCAGGCCTAAACAAACTGTCACCAGCAGTCCGGCTACAGGGCCAGTGTGAAACCGGTCGACACCCGGTCGGCGTGATCGAACTGCCCGAACAGGCCGGGACTGTCACCTGAAAAAATATCCGCACCGATAAACAGGTCCAGGCTATCGCTCCAGTTATAGTCAACCCGCAGTTGCGCAAGACTGTCTGCATCGGTGGTCGAATAAATATGCTGCCACTCGAAACCCAGTGTGTCGTTGAGCGCGGAGTACCGCCACAGCAGCGTGACGATATCCTCACGCTGCTCGTCGAACATGGTGTCTTCATGGTCGACCACCGTTGTCTGGAAATACTGCAGCGACCAAAGCTGGTTCTCAAGCCCGAGCCAGTCCAGCCCGATGACCGAACGAAACAGGTCGGAGTCGAGAGTGCCTGGCACCGCCGAGTCGACCCTCAGCTCGCGATCGGTTTCATAGGCGAGCTCCAGCCGCAGGGTGACATCACCCAGCACGTTACTCGCGGTGACGCCCCACAGGTTGGAACGCAGGTATTCCTCACTGATCACCAGGCGCCCTGCGTCAACGCGACCACGGAACACCGGCGAGTCCACGATATGATTCAGGTAACTCAGCGAGTAGTCCCAGCCCCCGGCGAAGCCCGACAGCCGCAGGCCCGCATCACCATTGCGCAAGCCGTCGCCGGGCGCATCGGCCGACTGGATATCAACGGGCAATGGAGAGGGTGCGCTGCGATCGAGCACCAGGCTGGGCGCACTGAATGCAAAGGGCGAACCGGCCGGCGGCAGCTCGTGAACGGTGGTATCGGGAATCAACAGCAGCTGCAGCTGCAAATCGGGGCCAAACTGGTAGCGCACGTTGGCCATCCATAGCGGAATGCGAGAATCTTCAAAATCATCCAGAATAAATTCGCGAAAGCTCTGCGGGTTTATCACATCGAGCAACTTGATACCGTCTGCCTCCCCCCAGACGACTTGCTGCTTACCCAGCGAGAGTTGCCAGTGTTGCCAGTTTCGCTGCCACCAAAGTTCCCTGAGCTCCGCCTGACCGTCAGGCCCGCTGGCGAAAGGCCTGCTGATATCGGCATAGCTGGTCAGCGGCGCACTGTCCGGCGGATTCAGCGCATCATCAAAATCACCGCGCAATCGCGCGATCATACCTAGCTTGCCGCCAGCAAACTTGTCTTCAAAGCGAATATCAAGCTGCAGTTCCTGCTGGTCGATATCACCGCTGTCGCTGGTCAGCGACCACTGCCCCTCCAGCTCGGCACTCCACTGGGCGGCGCCAGCGCCAGACACCAGCAGCGAAAGCACTAACACCGCCAGTTGGATGGGCTTTGTCTCTTTCAGGCAATTCACCAGGCGATTCTCCCGGGCAAGCGAAAAGGTGAGTTGATCATTCAGAACGGCGCGCCCTGCCCCAGCGACTGTCGGCTGAACAGGGTGTCTTCGAGCGGCGTTTCACAATCGATATCCGAAAAACTGAACTCGGTTCGGTGCCCGGTTTTGTGGTTGGTTGCTAAAATGCCGTCCCTGACCCAAAAGCCATTCACCTGGCGAGCACCGGAAAAACTGATATCTTTAAGCGGTTTGAGTTTGGTATCCCAGTAACTGGCGCGATTGACCAGCCAGGTGGCAGGATCCACCCAAATGTGGAGCTTGCCATACCCCAACTCCCGGGCGATCGCTGCGCTGCGGGGGATTGCTTCGATCAGCAGTTCACCCGCCGAGTCACTTTCTAGCAGCGCGAAATTGAAGTCTGACACCTCGATCTTGCCCTCTTTCTTGGTGTCTTCATACGTGAAGTCAGTCCCCAGGAAATAGTCGCCGCGATTGGCCGCCGATATCCGCCGCGCCTTGCGCAGCGCAGGCAGGTAAATCCACTGGTCGTCGCTAAGGCTCGCATCTTCGTAGTCATAGGTCAGCAACGCCGTATCGCGCACGTTGGCCGGCGCGAGATAGAACAGGGCCATATTCTTCTGGCCATCCTTGCGCTTGCGAAAACTGAGCGTCTCACGATGGCGCTCCTTGCCGCGCCGGTCGATCATCGTCATCGACAGCTTGCGGCTGAGATTGTCGCACTCGGGCACTGCATTGACACGCTCTACAATCGCCACCGCATCCAGCGACGTCGACGACCCGCTCTCAGCCGCGAGGGCTACCGGGGGAACTGCCAGCGCCACCGTCATCAATAGATAGCGACAAATCAATCGCCAAACAACCATAAGTTAATGCTCTTGCGAAAGAATCGAAGGGGCGGGCAAGGGCTGCGCCGGCGCAACAATGAACCGGGGCCTGAACACCTTTATCATCGCCGGCAGCAGGGTCATGCTAATCATGAAGCTGGTGACGACGGCGATAGCAACGAGTGCGCCAAAGTTATTGAGAGGGACCACATTGCTACTCACCAGAACGCCAAACCCCAGGGCAACAACCAACAGGTTAAACAGCAAAGCACGCCCCGTGAGCGGATAGAAACGCCTGAAGGTCTCCTCCAGGTCTTCGGTTTGCGCATAGAGCGCGCGAAATTTGTCGACCGTATGGATCGAAAAGTCTACGCCCAGGCCAATCGCGATAGCCGCGAACATGGACGAGGCGATACCCAACGGGATGCCCAGGGCCACCATCGCTGAATAGACCATCAACACGCTCGTCAGCACCGGCGCGACCACGTATAGCCCGGCATACAGCGATCGAAACAGTAGCGATGCCACGAGCCAGACAGCGATTAGCGCAATCGACAGACCGATAAAGTGACTGCGTGCCAGGTCCTTTATCCAGTGGTAGTAGAGGTAGACCCGACCACTGAGCGAGGCATCGAGCCCAGGCGCCGAGAACTGCTCGTCGATATAGGTCTGCAGCGCCAGGATCACCTCGCGATTGCGCTGGAACGACCCTTCGTTCAGCGTTACCCGAATATTGGCCAGCCGGTAGTCATAGTCAATTTCCTGCTCGAAATCGGCAGGTGAGCCCGACATTGAATAAAGCAGTAGATATTGGGCCACTAACTGTTCGCTGTCTGGCAGAACGTAGTGCTCGACCCCTCCCCCGCGCATCGAACGATTCATCTGCTTGAGATAATCGACGATTGAAACACTGGCCGTCACATCGGGCAGGCTCTGGGCATAATATTGCAACGCCTCCATTTGCCGAAGGTAAGTCGGCTTCAGCAAGGCATCAGCCTCCGCCGCTTCAATCACAATGTCGATATTGTTACTGCCATTAAAACGCTGGTTGATCAGCTCGTTCGCCTGGTAAATGTCAGTACTCGGGTGAAAGGTATCGATGCGTGCACCGTCGACCTGCAACTGTGCAGCTGCGGCGACCCCGATCACCGCTACGACGGCCGCTGAGTTCACCAGTGCGCGAGGCCTGTTCCAGGTCAGCTTGCCCAGCTTGCGCATCAGCGCGACCGGGCGATCGCTGACCGTGCTATCCGCCTGCCTTTGATGCCGCTCAGCGACTTCGGTTCGCAACAGCATCATGACCGCAGGCAGCACCAGCAATGAATACAACCAGGCAACCGCCACCCCAACCGCAGTGAACAATCCGAAATAGTGAAACGGTGGCATGTGTGCCGCAAATGCCAGGCCGAGGAAACCCGCGATCGTCGTGAGCGACGTCAGGGTAATCGGCCGCCACATCGCCATCATTGATTCGATAATGCTCTGCTCGATATCTGCACCGGGGTTTTCCCGCCGGTGGTCGAAATACTCGCTGTAGATATGGATACAGTCGGCCACCGATATACCTATCAGGATGACCGGCAAAGCGTTGGTAATGACGAAAAACGGGATGCCCGCGCCGGCCATGGAACCCACCGTCAGCACCACTGAGGCAAGGATAAGAAAAGCCGCAGACACAGCCACCGCGCCGCGCAAAAATGCCAGGAAAACCAACGACAGGATCACGGTGCCCGCCACCGGGTAGAGCCGCAGGGCGTCAGCATCGATATAGTCGCCAATAAAACCGGTCACGGCCCCCTCACCGGCAACATAGATCGAAAGCTCCCCTGGCGTCGGCGTTGCCTCGATCAGGGACAGAATCGACTGGTAGGTCGCCGGCGCAGCTTCGGTATCAAGCAGTTCAAGCACAATGAGCGCTGCCGTCTCATCATTGGAGACCAGGCCGCCCTGATACAGCGGAAAATCGCGAATCGCGTCGCGCACCCGGGCGGGGGTATCGACATCTCCCGCATCCAGCGGCGCTTCGTAAAACAGGCCGACATCAAGCCCGTCCTCACTGCCGGTAATATTGTTCTGGGTCGCGATGCTGTAAATCGCCTCGGCATCGATATTCTCTATATCGCGGAGCGACTCCGACAGCCCCGCGATAAAGTTCAGTACCGGCGCGGTATAAATGCCCTGTTGGGCAGCGATAGCAATGACGACCGGGTCGCTAAGCCCAAAAGTCTCGCGCACTTTCTCACGGTAAAGCAGCGCAGGGTTATCATCAGAGAGGAAGGCATCCGAACGAATATCCTTGGTCAAGTTCGGGAGCTGCGAAGCGAAAAGAACAATGACAGCCAGGCCGAGGGCTGTCACACGACGCGGACGCTGGATAATGGCGACAAACAAACGTCGTAAAAATTTTTCGAACACGGGCCATCCTGATGCCAGGCAACACAAAGGCGCTAAATTACCACTCCTCAACGAGATTTACATGTCAGAAAGTCAATATACCGGCCGCAGGTTCGCACCATTACTGGGCCTGAAAAAAAACCGCCACCCGGAAGGGGTGGCGGTTTACCTGCCGACTGGTTGCCGGCTGAATATTACTGAGCATGCAGCCGCCGTGAACCGCGCCTGCAGCGATTGAACCCGCGTTATCCCGAGGCGACCCTGGCCTCGCTATGATCACGCTTGTCTATCGATGCGGCGTAGTCTTCGATACTCATGCCCAGCTCATTGGCCTTGATCATATCGAGCGCCACATCAACAATCATGTCTTCCTGCCCGCCCACCATCTTGCGACGACCTAGCTCGACCAGGATGTCACGCGTTTCAAGCCCATAGGTTTCTGCGGCTTTTTCGGCGTGGCGCAGGAAGCTCGAGTACACCCCGGCATATCCCAGCGACAGCGTTTCGCGATCGACACGCACCGGGCGATCCTGCAGCGGTCGCACCAGATCGTCGGCGGCATCCATTAACTTATACAGGTCGGTGCCGTGGTTCCAGCCCATACGCTCAACGGCCGCAATAAAGACTTCCAGAGGCGCATTGCCGGCACCCGCACCCATTCCCGCCAGCGAGGCATCGACGCGGTTAGCACCGTTTTGCACCGCCACCACCGAGTTGGCTACGCCAAAGGCAAGGTTGTGGTGGGCGTGGATGCCGCGCTCTGTCGACGGATCGAGCACATCGCCAAACGCCTTGAAGCGGTCGGCGACATCTTGCATATTCAGCGCACCGCCAGAATCGACGACGTACACGCACTGCGCACCATAGGACTCCATCAGCTTGGCCTGTTCAGCCAGGCCCTGCGGCGTCTGCATGTGCGACATCATCAGGAAGCCGATCGTGTCCATGCCCAGCTCGCGGGCAAATTCGATATGCTGTTTTGAGACATCTGCCTCGGTACAGTGGGTGGCAACGCGCACCGAGCGGACGCCCATATCCCAGGCCCACTGCAGGTCTTCTTTGACCGCGATGCCAGGCAAAATCAATGTGGTCAGCTTGGCGTGCTCGAGCACCTCGGCCACCGCAGCGATCCACTCCTTGTCGGTGTGGGCGCCAAACCCATAGTTGAAGCTGGTGCCCGACAGGCCATCGCCGTGAGCCACTTCAATCGCATCGACTTTGGCTTCATCGAGTGCCCTGGCGATGGCCTTGACATGATCAATCGAATACATGTGACGAATAGCGTGCATACCATCACGCAACGACACATCCTGGATGTACAGCTTGTCTTTTTCAGGGTTAATGCTCATGACGCTATCCTCAGGCCGCTGCCGCGTATTTCAATTGTGCAAGGCGCTCTGCCGTGCCCAATGCAGCCGATGTCATAATATCGAGATTGCCCGCATAGGCAGGCAGGTAGTGCGCGGCGCCCTCAACTTCGAGGAAGATCGATGACTTCATGCCAACGAAATCGCCGTAACCGGGAATATGCAGTGGCGCATCCTGGCCATAGTGCTCGAACTGCACGGCCTGCTTGAGGCTGTAGCCAGGCACATAGGACTGCACGCCTTCGGCCATTTTATTCACTGAGTCGATGACCTTTTGCTCGTCAATCGGTGCAGACAATGCAAACACCGTGTTGCGCATGATCATCGGCGGCTCCGCCGGGTTGAGGATGATGATCGCCTTGCCTCGCCTCGCGCCGCCCACGACCTCTACGCCACGCGCCGTCGTCTGGGTAAATTCGTCAATATTGGCGCGGGTACCCGGCCCGGCAGAGCGCGATGATACCGACGCAACAATTTCGGCATAGTGCACTTCGGCAACCTGGCTAACCGCAGCGACCATCGGAATCGTCGCCTGGCCACCGCAGGTGACCATATTCACATTGGGCTCGTTGAGGTGCTCTTCGAGGTTGACCACCGGCACCGTATAGGGGCCAATCGCCGCCGGCGTCAGGTCGATGACCTGTTTGCCATGAGCCTGCAGCACTTCGTTATGGTGGCGGTGGGCACCGGCCGAGGTCGCGTCGAAACAGATGCGAATGTCCTTGAAGCAGTCGAGTTTAACCAGCCCATCAATACCTTCGTGGGTTGCCTCGACGCCCAGCCGGCGCGCTCGCGCCAGGCCATCGGATTCGGGGTCGATACCGACCATTGCGGCCATCTCCAGGACATCGGAGGTGCGCATGATCTTGATCATCAAATCTGTGCCGATATTGCCAGAGCCGATAATCGCTACTTTCACTTTCATCGTGGAGTTCTCCTGCCAGACGTGCCCGGCGCTCACCCAGCCCAATGGGCGGCGCGGTGTGGCAGGCAATTATATCACGCGCGGCGCCCTTGCCTGAATTGCGAGAACGCTCAGCAAGTTGTCGATTTTATTCGGATTTTTCGCTGCGACCCTTGCCGAAGATGCCCTCGCGCCGCTGTGCGACCAGATCAGCGCCAACCTCGCTGGCCGATGCGATCGCAATCGCCTCTTCCCAGGGCAACGCCTCGTTGAGCGGCATGCTGTAACCCTCATCGATCAGGCGCTTGTAGCGCACCAGGATATCGGGCACACAGGCACACATCTCCCGGGCCAGCGCCTGGGCAGATTCCAGCAACTGCTCTGCAGGCACAACGAAGTTGACCAGGCCCCAATCACAGGCCTGCTCGGCGAACAGTGGCATGCCGGTGAAGGACAACTGCTTGGCGCGCGACAGGCCGATCAGGCGCGGCAATCGCTGGCTCAATCCCCAGCCGGGCAGTATGCCCACCCGCGCATGGGTATCGGCAAACCGCGCGTTTTCCGACGCGATAATCACATCACAGGCCAGCGTTAACTCAAAACCTGCAGTCACCGCATGGCCGTTGACCGCGGCAATGACCGGGCCTTCGAAGGCCTCGACCGCACGCGCCATGATATTGTCGCCAGTCTCATCAGCGCTGCCCGCATCGGGGTCGCTCAGCTCTTTCAAATCCATGCCAGCGCTAAAGGCCTTGCCACTACCGGTCACAATCACGACGCGAATCGCAGGGTCCGCACTGCAATCGGCGAATGCCGCGGTAAAATCTTCGCGCAACTCACGCGACATCGCATTCATCGCCTCGGGACGATTCAAGGTGAGGATTGCGTAGCCATCGTGTTTCTCGAGCAGTACTTTGTTCATGGGTATACCTGTTATCAATCTCAGTGTCCTGGCGAACTCAGCGCCGGGATGGGGTTTACAGCAGCGAAGGCCGTTTCAAAAAGCCCAGTTCTTTGGCGATCGCCGGCCCACGCAGGATGTCGTTGGGCTGCCAGCTCTCTGGCGGTTCGTTATCGGCAAGCCAGGCCACGACGGCCGCAATGCTTTGGGGCGAACAGGCCTTGAAGCGTTTCATCACCTCTTCATCGATACCTGCCGCTTTCATGACCTCGGTAAATACTGTGCCAGGCTCAATGTTGTAAACCCGCAGGCCGCTGTCGGGGTGCTCGACCCGGAGTGAACCGGCCATGCGCCCCAGCGCAGCTTTCGACGAGGGGTAGGCAAAGCCCCAGCCGCCTTTGTCTGCCGGGGCTGGCGGGTCATTAAACGCCGTGTATGAGAGCATGTTCAGTACCAACCCACCACCGTGCTCCAGCATGGCCGGCAGGCACTGCTTGATCAATGCCAGCGGCGTGAACACGTTGCCCTGGTAAATCGCCTGCAATTGCTCATCGCTCACCTCGAGTACGGACTCCTGGTTACCCGGGCCCTGGTAAACCGCATTGTTGAACAGCAGGTCAACCCGGCCAAAATGTGCCAGCGCCGTCTGCGCGGCGTCGATCATTTCAGGCTGCTGGAGAATATCGCCCTTGAGACACAAGGCCTCCCGCCCCGCCGCGCGAACCGCCGCAGCCGTCGCTTCGAGGCTACCGGGCAACGCGGTGGTACCCACGGTGTAATTCTGCGCTTCGCCCTCGGCGAGCGTGCGCGCGGTAATCGCCACATCCCAGCCCTGCTGCGCGAGTGCAACCGCGGTCTCGGCCCCAATGCCCCGGCTTGCACCGGTGATAAACGCCACTTTCTTGCTCATCAACTTCCCCCTGGTTTGACAGCACGGCCCCTTAGCGGCCGGGCATCATGGTTTGTTGGCCGCCGCCACTGGCTGCGTTTCGCTGCCATCGGACTCGGGCAACATATCTCGCAGCGCCGTGGCGACCGTTTGCATGCGGGCCTCACCCAACTGTGTCGCGTATTGCTGCCAGACGCGCTCAGTCGCCTCCGACAGGTACTGCATATGCTCGCAGCCTCGCTCAGTCATGACGATTCGCTTGGCCCGCGAGTCCTGAGGATCTTCGTCACGGCGGATAAATCCACGCGACTCCAGTTCATTGACAACCTTGAGCAAGGACTGGGCGCGCACCCCATTGGCCTGGGCTATGCCCGACATGCGACTGGGGCCGTTGACGTGGAGATGGCTGAGCACGGCGCCCTGCGCCGCGGACATTTCGCTGACGCCCGCACCCGCTATCTCCGCCGCCAGGCGGCGGTGGAAATCGCGCGTCGCCAGCATCAGCAACTGGCCGATCTCTATGCGCTCATTCATCATCGATACCGCAGGCTCCAGCCCATGAAAAAACGGAGAGATCCGCCCGACAGGCCTTCCCCTCATTACTAAGACATGCTTATAATAAGCCCGCCTTAGTAATTACACAAGCCCGCGGCTGTGACGCCCGGGAGCCCCAGCGAGAGATGCCATGTTCGAAGTGTTCGCCACCACGCCCGAGAGAATGTCACCCGCCGAAATTGGCGCCCACGCAAAACGGGCCGAGGCCATGGGCTTTAATGGGCTGCAGGTGCCCGATGCCGTGCACGACGGCCTGCTGCTGGCAGCGCTGGCGCTCAATGCAACCGAAACGCTAGTGGTCTCGACCGGTGTACTGGTCGCTTTCCCACGCTCGCCCATGACCGTCGCCGTTGCCGCCTGGGATTTACAACACCTGTCGAACGGCCGCTTTGAAATCGGTGTCGGCACCCAGGTCAAGGGCAACATCGAAAAGCGCTACAGCGCGCGATGGGACTCGCCAGTGCCCCAGCTGCGCGAATACATGCAGTCGCTGCGGGCGATCTTCCACAGCTTCCAGAGCGGCGACAAACTCCAGTTTGAAGGGGAGCACTACCAGTTCACCAAGCTTCAGCCCTTTTTCAACCCCGGGCCCATCGAACACCCCGATATTCCCATCCTGGCCGGTGCGGTCGGCCCCGCAATGACGCGCATGGTGGGTGCCATAGCAGATGGCATGATCACCCACCCCACCAATACCCCGCCGCGCTATATCCGCGAGGTCTGCCTGCCCCGTCTCGAGGACGGATTCAAGCGCGGCAAGCGCAGCGGTGACGATTTCAAGCTCGTGCTGGGCCCACTGACGGCAACCGGCAAGGACGAACAAAAGGTCGCCGAGGAATGGGAGCGCCTGCGTTCCATGCTCGCTTTCCTGTATTCGACGCCCGCCTATTGGCCCAGCCTTGAACTGTTCGGCTGGGAAGACACGGGCCAGCAACTGCTGGATATGACCCGCAATGGCGACTGGGACAATATGCGCAATATCCTCACCGATGAGATGCTCGCCGAGTTCGTGCCGCGCGCAACCTACGACGGTATCGCCGATGTGCTGATCGAGCGTTACCAGGGCCTGACCCGGCGTATCAGCTTCCCGATGCCCGATGATCCTGCCAACGACAAGCTGGCCCAGCAAGCGATTGAGCGGCTGCGGGGCGGCTAAATCGACCACTGGTCGCCCTGCTGGCACCGCTGGTCAGCAAGCGCGCGCAAAACACTGCCTGGCAAGCCATGCTTAAACGGCGTAGCTTGATTTTCGACAGCATAGGCAGGTATGGCGCAGATGCTCGCAGATCTGGACATGGAAACACATTCGCTCGAACAGCTGGTGGCGGCCGCCCAGCAGCTGGCCGAGCAGCACCCCGCTGAAACCGCGCGAATCTACGCCGAAGTCGTCGATCGGGTTTGCGAATTTGAAGAAAAATTGCGCTACCAGAATCTGTCGACCTACTACGAGAAGCTGGCCGACCCGGACAGCGACTAGCAACTGCGTTCGCCCCTGCGGGGCATTTTCCCAAACCGTTATATTTCGCAATCGAGATTGTCAGCCAGCTTCGCTATGCTGCGCGGCCAGCTATTGATGACGATTGCTATGAGCAGCTCCAAAGGCAAGAAAAATCCCACCGACTCGCTGAGCCGCCGCAAGGTATTGCAGGCGACGGCAACCGGCCTGGCAGCAGCAGCACTGCCTACGACGACGCTCGCCACCAGTCCCGGCAGCAAGATCGACTGGGACGCGACGGTCGACATCGTTGTCTGCGGTTCAGGCGCAGCTGGCAGCACCGCAGCGCTGGCTGCAGCGCATGCCGGAGCCAGTGTGCTGGTCATCGAGAAAAGCGCTGTGTGGGGTGGTACCTCGGCCAAGAGCGGCTTTCACATCTGGATCCCCAACAACAATGCCATGCACGCGGCCGGCTACCAGGATGATCGCTATCACTGCCTGCGCTTTATGGCGCATCACTCCTTTCCCCATGTGTTCGACAGCGACAGCCCGACGCTGGGCCTGACGCCGCGGCAGTATGCGCTGATCGAAACCTATTTCGACCAGGCCGCCACGACGATAGAGACCCTGCGTGAATGGGGCATCGGCAACTACCAGGTGGCAACGCTGGGCATGGATAACATCGCCGCAGTCGACTACAACGAAAACTCACCCTGGAACCGGGCCCCGGTCGGCCGCAGTGTCGAACTGGTCGATGACAGCGGGCGCTGGCACCCCGGCAGCTATACGATGCAGCGCTACCGCGACGCACTGGGCAAACAGGGTGCGCAGATCAGGATGGAGCTTCGGGTCACAGCCTTGCACCGCGACAACCGTGGTACGGTTATCGGGGTAGCCGCGCTGGATCGCGCAGGTGTGACGCGCAACTTTCGCGCCCGGCGCGGGGTCATTTTTGGCTCGGGCTGCTACACCGCCAATCGCGAGTTTTTAAACCAGTACCAGAACCACCCTGTCATGGGCGGCTGTGGCGTGCCCAGCAATGAGGGCGATTTCATTCCAATCGCCGGCAGCATCGGCGCCCAACTGGGCAACCTCTCAGGCGCCTGGCGTGCCCAGGTTGTGCTCGATCACGCGGTTGATTTTGTGTCAACGCCCACGTCAGTATTCTGGCCTATCGGCGACAGCATGCTCATGGTCAACAAATACGGCCGGCGCTTCATCAATGAAAAGCGCAACTACAATGACCGCACGCGCGAACTCTATTTCTGGGATGCCAATCGCTGCGAGTACCCCAACCTGGTCAACTTCATGATCTATGACCAGCGCTGCGCCGATCGCTACGGTGGTCGCTACCCGATTCCATCGCACGACTCGGTTGACTACCTGATCAAAGCCGACACGCTCGAGGCACTGAGCGACGCCCTGGCCAGTCGCCTTCAGGATCAAAGCGAACACACCGGCAACCTTGCGCTGGCTGACGATTTCACCGAGCAGCTGATCGCAAGCGTCAAGCGCTTCAACACCATGGCGCGCGACGGCGTCGACCAGGATTTCGCGCGCGGCAGCTACGAATACGACCGGGCATGGCACGATATGCAGCGCAGCCCACCCGACCCGCGCTGGCCAGAGGCCGTTAACCCAAAAAACAGCACCATGCACCCGCTGCAGGACAAGGGCCCCTACTACGCCATCATCTTGCTGCCAGGCTGCATTGGCACCAATGGTGGCCCGGTGATCAACCAGCACGCCCAGGTACTCGATTACAACGAGCAACCCATTCCCGGCCTGTACGGCGCGGGCAATTGTATTGCCAGCGCATCGGCCAACGCCTACTGGGGTGGCGGCACCACCATCGGCAACGCCATTATCTTTGGCAAGATTGCAGGCGAGCACGCGGCCGCGCGCAACGCCGGTGAGGAGACAGTATGAAGCTTCGCAAATGGATTATCGCGCTGAGCGTTTTGCTTGCCGGGCATGCCTATGCCGCCGAAGAGATCAGTTTCAGCGGGGACGTACTGCCCGGGCTGATAGAGCAATGCTCGATCTGCCACCAACGCTACGACCGGCACGGCTACCTGGTGATCGATGCAGAGAATACCTACCAGGCCATCGTCGGCATCCCCTCTTACCAGTTGCCGTCGATGAACCGGGTCGAACCTGGCGACCCCGATCGCAGCTACCTGTGGCTGAAGGCGACCAACCAGCACGTTGAGGCCGGCGGCAAGGGCTGGCAAATGCCGGTGATGATCGGTGTGCGCGGCCCGCTGCGCGATACCTTGTATCAATGGATTGCCCAGGGCGCCAAAAATAACTAGCTGATTCACCGCCCAGCGGCTGCATTTAATCGCAGCGGCTGGCTTTTCACCCGAAATTTCAATAGCTTACCGATCACTGCGCCACTTCGCAAAAGCGCCTATTGCGCCCTGCGCGCTCGCCAATCTCTTCTAGACTTTGAATATCAGGCACTTCGATAAAGGTGCCACTACGACACTTGCTCAAACCTGGCGTGAAACATAATGGCTAAGCACCTCGAAGTCTCTGACTTTATGTCTTCGAACATCACTTCGGTCGATGTCGATGAAAAACTCCTTCCCATTGCCCAATGCATGCAGCAGAACACAATCTCTTGCGTGATGGTGCTCGAAAACGATATTCCGGTTGGCATCATTACCGAGCGCTGCATCGTCCACTACCTGGCGGATCACTACGGCGTCGACCCGAACACCGTTGCAGCACGTGACCTGATGCCACCGCAGCTGGTCACTATCAAGCAGCACGATTCACTGTTTGAAGCGATGGTACTGTGTCGCAGCCAGCGCATTAAACACCTGGCCGTTGTCGACGATGAAATGCACCTGGCTGGCCTGATCACCTACTCGGACCTGGTCGACGCCAACTTTGCGCAGATCGAACAACAGGCCGCGCTGCTCGGCGACCGCGAATGCCCCGATGAGATCAATGCCCAGCTGATGGAAATGACGCTGACCGACCCATTGATGGATATCGGCAACCGGCGTTCGATGGAAATCGACCTGAAGCAAACCCACGAACTGTCGACGCGCTACAGCCGCCCCTATTCCATTGCGCTGATCGATGTCGACTTCTTCAAGAAGTTCAACGATTTTTATGGCCACCGCAGTGGCGACGATGCACTCAAGCAAACCGCAGCCTGCCTGAAGGATGCGATCCGCAATGTCGACCGGCTGTACCGCTATGGCGGCGAAGAATTGCTGCTGCTGATGCCTGAAACCCAGGGTGATGATGCCTTTGGTGTGGCCCAGCGGCTGGTCAACCATATCAGCGACCTGAACATTCCCCACGAGCAGTCACCCTACGGCCGGCTTTCGGCCAGCATCGGCGTGGCGTCGTTCAATCTTGATGCCGTCCATGAACAAACCACCGAAGGACTGATCGAGCAGGCTGATATTGCGCTTTACGCGGCCAAGGAAGGCGGTCGCAGCCAGGCCCGGATCCATACGCCAGAGGCACCGCTAGCCGCCGCAGGCTAGCCCCCCCCTGCTCGCAAGCGCCGGCCCTGTGCCGGCGTTTTGCGTTTTGGTCACCGCAAATAGCCATAGCCGGAAAAAACCGCTGGCCTGTCAAACCTCAATACTGTATATTTATACAGTATGAAGGCTGACAATAATTCCACACAACAAGACCGGCCTGGCCAGCGTGATACAGGGCAAACCCGCGAGCGGCAAAAACGCATCGAGGGCCTGCTTCAGCACCCCGCCATCTGGCAGGTGTCGCAGCAGCACCGCAGCCAACACCAGCCAGCCGTGGTCGATACCGGCTTTAAGCCGCTTAACACCGCGCTGCAGCACGGCGGCTGGCCACTGGGCCAGCTCATTGAGTGCATTGGGCAGTCGCAGGCCGAACCAGCGCTAATCACTGCGGCACTGGCAGGCCTGCAAGCTGCGCACAAGTCGTCGACCGCGCCGGGTGAGCAGCGGCCCGTGACACTGGTCGCACCCCCCTACACGCCCTGCCTGTACCGCTGGCAACAGCAGGCTGGCACCAGGCTACAGCTGTGGCTGGTCAACCCACCTGGGCTGGCCGAGCAACTCTGGGCCGCCGAACAAATTTTACTGGGCAACTGCGCCAGTGCACTGGCCATCTGGCTGAGCGAGCCGGGTATCAGGCCGATCGCGCTGCGCAAGCTGCAGCTGGCCGCCAGCCACAGCGACTGCCTGGTCTTTTTAATGCGCGAACCGCAGGCCGTACAGCACAGTTCGCCCGCGCCACTGCGCTTTACCCTGGGCACTGGGTATCGACAACAGCGCAACCAGTTGCAGCTGCATATCCTGAAACAACCCGGCAACTGGGCCGGGCAACGCATCAACCTGCCCTGGTACAGCCACTGGCAGGGCGCATCACTATCGGCACAGCAATGGCCTGTCTACCAGCCCAGCAACCAGCACTGGGCCAATAACACCGGCGGTCACTACCCGCAGCCCACGCGCCCCGCACCGGGCACCTCAAAATACTCGTAAACGGCACTACGCCCCTCACGCTATGCTCTGGCTCTCACTACACCTGCCCCTGCTGCCCCTGCAAATTGTCAACCAGGCCAGCGGCGAACCACCGCCGGCACTGGCGATCAGTGAAAACCACCGCATACTGCTGGCCAATGAGCTGGCGCTGCAGCAGGGTGTTGAAAGCGGTATCGATTGCAATACCGCCACGGCACTGTGTCCAACGCTGCAGCTCATCGAGCGCAACCTGGCAAAAGAGCAACAGGTACTGCGCCACCTGGCCGAGTCCTGTTACAGCTTCAGCTCTATCGTCGTCCCCTTTACCAACCGTTACCAGCAACACAGCATACTGCTCGAGGTCGGCCGCAGCATCAAACTGTTTAAAACACTGGGCAATCTGCTCAACGCAATCCATTACTGCTTTGCCAACCACCCGCTGGCCAGCAGCGGGTTCGAACACTACCTGCAACTGGCACAAACACCCAAAGCCGCCGAGTTGCTGGCCCGGCACCAGCACCACCAGGTGCTGTGCGGCAACGGTGAGGCAACAACTGCCAGTGACACCGTCAAACCCGAGCACATAAGTCATGACGAGGCACTGCAAGCCGTACCTGTCAGTCTGCTCGACTGCCCGGCGGCAACACTCAAGCAGTGCCGCGACCTTGGGCTGCAGCAACTGGGCGAACTACTGGCCCTGCCCAGGGCTGCATTGCGCAAACGCTTTAACACGGCCTTTATCCAGCACCTCGACCAGTTAGTCGGCCAGCAGCCCGACCCACAACAGGGCATTACCCTGCCACCGTATTTCAGGCGCGAACTGCACTATATCGACGGGCTGCGCAGCCACGACGACCTGGCCAGGCCCATCGATGCACTGCTACGTGAATTCTGTCGCTACCTGCGCGACCGACAGCAAAAATGCCAGTCCATCAGCTGGGTATTCCAGCGCTTTAGCAAAAAGCAACATCGCATTACGCTGGCTTTTTCGAAAGCCCAGTACCAACTCGACAATTTTCTCAATCTCAGCCTGCTCAAACTGAATGAGCTACCGCTTGACTCACCGGTGGAATCGATACGCCTTGAAGCCAATGCCTTTATCGCACTCAGCGCCCCCGAGCGCGACCTGTTCGAGCAGACCAGCAAAACAATTGAAGACCAGCTGATCACCGATATTCTCGCCACCAGGATCGCACCTCAACACCTGAACAAATTGCAGCAATACAGCGAGCACCTGCCCGAGCTGTCAAACAGGCCTGCCAGCCTGCAGCCACAGGCCGCAAGCGGGCAATCACTGGCCGGTGGCTACAGCTACCTGAGCTGCTCGAGCAGCGCTGGCACAGCCAGTCCTGCAGGCGATGAACTGCATGATGCAGCTGCCGATCGACCCTACTGGATGCTCGAACACCCCGAGCCATTGCGGCAGGTCGAGCAGTCTGTTTACCGCCGGCAAAAACCACTGCAACTGCTCAAGGGGCCAGAGCGCATCGAGGGCTACTGGTGGCAGCAGGCGATCTGCCGCGATTACTTTATCGCTGGCGAATGCGATAGCGCCCAGCCGGGCAATGCTGCGCAGCGCAACATCCCTGGCAGCAACCAGCAGCCCTTTACGGCCTTTTACTGGATTTACTACAACCGGAAAGACCGGCAGTGGTACCTGCATGGCCTTTTCTGAAACCGACGTACCAGGGCAACACCTGCCCGCCTACGCCGAACTGCACTGCATCAGCAATTTCACTTTTTTACGCGGCGCCTCACACCCTGAAGAACTGGTGCAGCAGGCCGACAGGCTGGGCTACCGCGCTATCGCAATCACCGACGAGTGCTCACTGGCTGGCGTT
Organism: Pseudomonadales bacterium; assembly: GCA_965216795.1. Classification (GTDB taxonomy): domain Bacteria; phylum Pseudomonadota; class Gammaproteobacteria; order Pseudomonadales; family UBA7434; genus UBA7434. The sequence continues at coordinate 1,077,192 of OZ244196.1, forward strand.
GTCAAAGCCTACTGCCAGCACCGCGAATTGCGGGCCCAGGGCAGCACCCTCAAGCTCATTGTTGGCAGCGAGTTTTCGCTCAGCGCAGACGACTCGCCCAACCAGGAAACAATCATTGCCCTGGCACCAACACTCACCGCCTACCAGGACCTGTCAGCCTTTATCACACTGTGCCGACGGCGCTGTAACAAGGGCGAGTACCGGGTAGAAGACAGCGACCTGCTGATTCACCTGAGACACTGCCTGGTTATCTATATTCCCGCTGCAGGCGACGAGCCGGGCAAATCAGCGCGGCTGGCCGCACTGGCACAGCAACCACAACTATGGGTAGGCTTCAGCCGGTTGTGTGACGGTAGCGATGAGCAGCGCTACCAGCTGTGCTATCGCATCGCCAACCAGCTCGACAAGCCAATGATTGCCTGTGGCAATGTGCACATGCACAGCCGGCAGCGAAAAATGCTGCAGGACACCCTGACAGCCATTCGCTGCAACCGCAGTATTCACCAGCTGGGCAAGGGCCTGCAGGGCAACGCCGAACGCTACCTGAGGTCGCTGAAAAAACTCGCATCGCTATACCCTGAACCACTGATCGCACAAACCCTCGACGTTGCCGAACGCTGCAAGTTCTCGCTCGATGAAATTCGCTACCAGTACCCCGATGAGATCATCCCCCCGCAGTACACGGCACCACGCTACCTGCGCGAGCTGGTGCAACAGGGTGCCCGCAGGCGCTGGCACAACAATGTGCCCGTCGATATCCAGCAGAGTATTGAAAAAGAACTGCAGCTCATCAGTGAGCTGAACTACGAGTACTACTTTTTGACCGTTCACGACATCGTCAGCTTCGCGCGTGAACAGGGCATACTCTGCCAGGGCCGCGGCTCAGCCGCCAACTCGGTGGTCTGCTACTGCCTGTTCATTACCGAGGTTAACCCGGCCCGTGCCGAGCTGCTATTCGAGCGGTTTATCTCCAAAGAGCGCGATGAACCCCCTGATATCGATGTCGATTTCGAGCACGAACGCCGCGAAGAAGTTATCCAGTACATCTACCGCAAGTACGGCCGTGAGCGCGCTGCACTGACTGCCACCATTATCAGCTACCGCACCCGCAGTGCAATTCGCGATGTCGGCAAGGCACTGGGTTTTAACGAGCAGTTTACTCTCAAGCTTTCAAAGTCCCTGGGCTGGTGGCACAGCCGCGAAGAACTCGAGCAACGCCTCGGCGAGTTTGGCGTCACGCTGCAAGCTCAAAATACCTCCGGCATCTTCGCAGCCGGCGAGGCTGTCAGCCAGGGCGAAGCCAAGCCACTGATCCAGTTATTTATCGAGCTGGTACAGCAAATTCTCGGATTCCCCCGACACCTTTCACAGCACGTTGGCGGTTTCATTATTTCGCGTGGGCCACTGAGTCGCCTGGTACCCGTCGAGAATGCCAGCATGCCCGACCGAACAGTTATCCAGTGGGACAAGGAATCGATAGAGGCACTGGGCCTGTTAAAGATCGACGTGCTCGGCCTGGGCATGCTCAGCGCGATTCGCAAGACGCTGGCGCTGGCAAGCCAGTACCTGCCAAAGCCGATCGGCATTGCCGACATCCCCGATAACGACCGCGCCACCTACGACATGCTCAGCTGCGGTGATAGCGTCGGTGTATTCCAGGTCGAATCGCGCGCACAGATCTCCATGCTGCCGCGACTCAAACCACGGGAGTTTTACGACCTGGTGATACAGGTTGCCATTGTGCGCCCCGGCCCTATCCAGGGCGATATGGTCCACCCCTACCTGCGTCGCCGTGAGGGCAGCGAGGCCGTCGACTACGCCAACGAAGACATTCGCCAGGTACTGTCACGCACGCTGGGCGTACCCATTTTCCAGGAGCAGGTTATCAAGCTGGCCATGGTTGCCGCCGGCTTCAGCGGCGGCGAAGCCGACCAGCTGCGCCGGGCAATGGCCAGTTGGGGCAAGAATGGCAACCTGCTACAGTTCAGGGAAAAGCTGTTACGCGGCATGCAACAACGTGGCTACGCCAGTGAGTTTGCCGAGCGCGTGTTCAACCAGATGAAAGGCTTTGGTGCCTATGGCTTCCCCGAATCCCACGCTGCCAGTTTTGCGCTACTGGTGTATGTCTCATCCTGGCTTAAGCGACATCACCCGGCCGCCTTTTATGCCGGCATTATCAACAGCCAGCCCATGGGCTTTTACTCGCCCTCACAGCTGGTGCAGGACGCACGCCGTCATGGTGTCGTGGTCAGGCCTATCGACATTCATTACAGCGAGTGGGACTGTACGCTGGAAGCCCTCGAGCACTCGGGCCAGCAACCGCAGCAGCAGCGCGCCCTGCGACTGGGCATGCGACTGGCCAAGGGCCTGCGTCAGGAGGCTGCCGAGCGAATTAGCAGTGCACGGCGCCGTCGACCGTTCAGCGACCTGGGCGAACTGGTACGGCGGGCCAAGCTGAACAGGGATGATCGACAGGTACTGGTTCGCGCCGATGCCCTGGCCTCACTGTCAGGGCATCGCCACCAGAGCCATTGGCAGAACCTTGCCGCCGACTGGGATGACACACCCATAACCCGGCCAGGGCATGTACTGGCAGGCGATATCGCTGGCACGACAAACAGTGATGACGCCCTGGCGCTCAATGATGATATCGCCCTGCCAGCACCCACCGAAATGCAGGCCATCCAGGCCGATTACAACTTTACCGGGCTGACACTGCACCGCCACCCCATGCTGGTGTTGCGCGAACGCAGCCCTTTCAATCGCTGCAAGCGCTGCGCCGATCTGCAGCACCTCAACCACGGCCGCTATGTGCAGGTCGCTGGCATCGTCACTGGCAGACAGCGCCCCGGTACGGCCTCGGGCGTGATTTTCCTGACCCTGGAAGACGAGACGGGCAATATCAACGTCGTCGTCTGGCGCGACCTGCAACAGCGCTATCGTGAGCCACTGCTCAAGTCCAGGCTGCTACTGGTCAAGGGCGTTATGGAACGCAAGGACTCGGTGATTCACGTCATCGCCGGGGTACTCGAAAACAACAGCCAGCATCTTGATGGCCTGTTGCTGCCATCGCGCGATTTTCACTAGGTCAATGCACCCGCCAGGGGTACTTCGGCACAGCATTGATGCTGTTGCCCCGGGCGATATTTGTCTATTATGCGCGCCATAGCCACCAACGAGCCTGCAACCATGCCCATTTCAACCGGTAGCCTGATCGCCCTGCTGCTGTTTATTGTTTCTGCCGTCTATGTGCATCACAGGGGTGTGGTACGGCATAAATTTGGCCGCCAGCTCTCTGACCATTCGACCATCATGGCTCCGGTCAACTGTTTTATGTACCTGTTCTCCGGCGTGAGCAACAAGCCCTACCTGCCCGTTGATTCGGTGCCCGAACTGCAGTTGCTGCGCGACAACTGGGAGGCGATTCGCGACGAAGGCCTCGCCCTGCAGGGCGCTGGCAATATCAAGCGCTCAGAGCAACTGGACGATATCGGCTTCAACTCGTTCTTTAAAACTGGCTGGACGCGGTTTTACCTGAAGTGGTACAAAAAGAGCTTCCCCTCTGCACAAGAGCACTGCCCGCAAACACTGGCACTGGTCAACCGCTGCCCCAGCATCAAGGCAGCCATGTTTGTCGTGCTGCCGCCAGATGCCAAGCTGGTCAAACACCGCGACCCCTATGCAGGCTCACTGCGCTACCACCTTGGCCTGCAAACACCCAATGACAAGCGCTGCTTTCTCGACGTCGACGGCCAGCAATACTACTGGCGCGACGGCGAAGCGGTACTGTTTGATGAGACCTATATTCACTACGCGCATAACCAGAGCGAAGAGAACCGCCTGATCCTGTTTTGCGATATCGAGCGCCCGATGAACAACGTAGTGGCGCAGTACATCAACAAACTGTTCGGCCGTATCGTGCTGGCCGCCGCATCATCACGCAACGAGGCCACCGAGTCACCTGGCCTGCTCAACCAGGCGTTTCACTATCTCTACCAGGTGCGACTGCTCGGCAAGCGCCTCAAGCGTTTCAACAAGCGGCTGTACTATGTCGTCAAGTGGGCCCTGTTTGGCGGGATCTTCTACCTGATATTCTTCTAACGGGCGCTGCCAGGGCTAGTAGCTCTCGAGCTCATCGAAGATGGGCCCAATCATTCGCCGCACCGTAGCTTCGCTGGCATAGACCGTCTCACCACCGAGCCTGTCACCCACGACGAACAGCACACCGAGGATCCGGTGTTTCTCTTCCACACCGTCAAAACTCAGGGTCACATCGTATTCCTGGGTGACGCTCGTCGCATTCGCCCACTCATTGATGAGGACTGTATCGACGACGTTCGGCGAAAAGTGCGCAAAGAAGAACTCGTAAAAGCGCCGCGCCCGATCGCGCCCCCGGAACCGTTTTCGCAGCGCAGGGTAATCGTAGAGCGGGTCATCGTTCAGCGTATCCATCAACGCCTCGAGATCGCAGGCGCCCTCACGCTCGACGTGCCGCGCGCCCAGCGCGGCCACTTCTGCGGGACTTAAATCAGTGTGTGCTCTACTCATATCTGTCACCCGGTGCCTGGCTAGACTGCTCTATCATTACTGGCGGCGCACTGGCAATGCGGTCGCTAGCGGCGGCAACCTGTCGTTGTTCAGCAGTGCTCAGCTCACGATACCATCGCGGGTAGGGCCAGCCATAGCCCCAGCGAAATGCCGTAGGCCACAGCGGTGAGCCACCTGCCCTGACGCCGGCCAGCATCAGCAGCCCGATTTCTTCCTCACCCACCTGGGCAACACACTGGCGCAACGCAAGGTCGGCCGTGGAACGCTGATCGTAACTGCCTCCCCGCCAGTACGCCAGGTCGTGCGCGGTGCAGCAATCGAGCCACAGCGTTTGCTGGGCCAGCGTGCCATCGGGAAAGGCACTGCAGCCATCGCTAGTAAAGGGCGCAAGCCACTGGCTGTCGGTCGCGTAGCTGGCATGTACAGCGTGTGCATAGAATGACAGCCGGACACTACTGCCATTGGTATAGTACAGCGATTCACTGCGTCTTGAGCCTGCCGGTGACTGCACCACAAAGGTCGCAGCGCCCTCACCCGCTATATCGATCGCGCGCGCAGCACCGGGCGCAAGCGGGCCGATTTGCCGCTGGCCTCCCTCCCAGGACACGGTGACAGCCAGCACTTCGTGCGTGCCGTTATATACCGCGAAGCTGGGTGCCGACAACAGTGAATACGCCTGGTAGATGGCAAGCAGCAGCGCCGTCACCAACAGTAGCAGCAGGCCGTGCAACACCGGGCGGACCACGGTCGCTATCAGCCGCCAGCCTGGTCGAGCAAGGCTTCGACGCAGGCAATCGCACCGGCTTCGCCCGCAAGCTCGGCACGGGCAAATTGCTCGATGGCCTGCTCATGGCGCAGTACGTAGTCGAAGAAGGCCCGGTTGTCGTCAGCGGCATGCTGCTGGAGGCGCGCAAAGACCTCGATCAGTGGCGGCGTCCCGCTCAGTAACATGCCCATTGCGCGCCGCCAGGGTAACAGGGCAAACAGGACGCCAAACACGTACCCCAACAGCATCGAACCCAGCGGGAAACGCGCGGCCTGATCAGCGCCGCCAACAAAATCGAGGTAGCGCGATTTGGTCTGACGCTCAAGCGCCGCCAGGCTACGCCACTTGCCGCGATTCGCCGAGAAGGTCAACGCCGCTGTGGTTGAAAACAAGGCCTCGCCCATCACTTCTGCGCGATAGATAGCAGCCAGGTCGGTGTCGTACGCCGGGTAAGTCATTGGCGCACCGCGTCGTTTAAAACAGGCAGGTACATAAGCAAACCCTCCCTCACTCAGCTCGACTCTGGCCGGTTATAGCGGCTCTTGCGCGCCCACTGCGAGCCACTGTAGCTCGTCGTGTATTTACTGCCCTGGTTGGCCCAGAAATAGCTTCGATTAAACATAAACTGCGGCCGATACTCGGTGTGCAACTTTGCCAGCGGGTAAGGCCTGTTGCGCCCGACGCCCGATTTTTGCGTAGATTCGAGCAGGAACTCCTGCCCGTTTCGAAACAGGACGACCCAGGCATGACCCTCGCCGGCGTGATCACCCAGCACAACACGGGCGTCTTCGCCCATTTCAATCAACCAGTCGGCCAATGCGATGGCGTGATCTTCACAGTCGCCCCGGGTATAAAGAAATGCCTCACGACTCGACTGCCAGACTTCAGGGCGATTCGCGTACTGGTCTGCATCGAGCATATAGGTTTTGCGCTGGGCGAGTACGTACAGTGGCAACGCGATATTATCGACAGCGAAAGGCTGGTAGCCCTCGAGGAAGGTATTGACCAGATAGCGACCCCGATCGACGCCCTGCGCCGACATCGCGTAGTTTTCAGCACCGGTCGTCGAGTACACCAACACGCCTTCATAGTCGTTGTCGCGCTCAAGCATACTCGCGATGCGATAGGGCTTCAGTCGCACATCGATCTCGAGCACATCGAGCGAGACGCCCACCGCATCGATATCGAGCTCGCTACCCTCAAGAGCCTCTAACGACTGCTCAATACCAACACGCAAATCACCGTCTCGTAACTGCTGCGAGCAGGCCTCAAAACCGGCCACCAATAACGCAAAGACCAGCCAGGCCAGTGCCTGCAGCAGCCAGGCGACCAGTGCCTTCACCCCTTGAATCCAAAGGCAATCACCAGCGCCACAAAAATCAGGATCGCCGAGGCGAATATCGCGACGGCGACATTGCCCTTCTCGAGCTCACCCTCAATGTCGATCTCTTTGAGCAGTTTTTTGTCGACCCAGAACAACGCATAGACGCTGACGACAATCGCGATAATGGAGTAGCCAAGATTGACCAGCAGGTTGACCAAAGAGGCTGTGAAAAATGCTAATTCCAAGATACACGCTCCTTAACACCGTAAACGGGAAATGATACTGCAGGATGGAGCTGACCGGAATGCAACGCCTTATCTTGAACGGAGCTGATCCCGGCAGCTAAATCGTTGCACCAACAACTCAAGCGTCTTCGTGGGTAGCAAACCAGATGTGCCCAGCAGTATGCCCGCCATCGACGAGATACTCCGCGCCGTGGCAATACCCGGCATCATCGGATGCAAGAAAAAGTACGACGTTGGCGACATCGCGCGGTGACTGTAATCGATTACCCATTACGCCACCCTCAAGGCCACGCAGTGCAATTTTTTCGCCGGCCTGGCGACGCTTTTCGAGGTTATCAACAAATCCCTGCGTGAGTTCCGGGCTGCCCCCGGCAGGGCACACCATGTTGACGCGGATGCCATACTGGCCCAGCTCGAGCGCCGCGCATTTGGTAAACCCGCGCAGCCCCCATTTCGAGGCACCGTAGGGAGCAACCCAACCCATGCCTTCCATCGCATCGATTGAACCGATGTTGATGATCGCGCCGCCGCCGGCAGCCTGCATGGATTCGAGCACAGCCTGGGTACCGATCATTGGCCCCACGAGGTTTACATCGAGGATATCCCGGGCTTTTTGTACATCGAGTTCTGCAATGGGGCTGACATCGAGGATCGCCGCATTGTTAACCAGCACACTCACGGGCCCGAAGCGCTCTCGTGTCGCTGCTACTGCAGATTGCCAATCTGCTTCACTGCGCACATCGAGCGGCTGGAAAAATGCTGCCTCACCAAGCTTGCTGGCCTGCGCCCTGCCCTCGGCCTCTAGCACATCGGCGATACAGACTTTTGCACCCTGCTCGACAAACAACTCTGCCGTCGCCGCGCCAGTGCCCCGCGCCGAACCGGTGATAATGGCTACTTTGCCCTTTAACCTGGCAGTCATACAGCGGGCTCCACCCTTATGCTGGAAACCTTTGTTATGGCGCCTAGTTTACATCCATATTTGAGAACAACTGGATGACAACGACGCCACAAACGATCAAAGCCATGCCAATAATGGCCGGAAGATCCGGAACTTGCCTAAACAGAACCGCGCCCACTATCGCTATCAGGGCAATACCGGCGCCAGCCCAGATTGCGTAGGCAACACCCACGGGAATCGTTTTGAGAACGAGCGCCAAAAAATAAAAGGCAGCACCGTAGCCCAATACCACCAGAACACTGGGCCAAAAATGGGTAAAACCGTCTGAGGCTTTTAGTGCACTTGTGCCGATGACTTCGGCAACGATGGCAACCGCCAGATACACGTAGCCCATTGCTTACTCCGAAATAAAAGTCATTCCAGCGTTCGCAGTGAGGCGCTCGATAATCCTGTCACCAAAAGCCGCCGCAGGCGTCAACACACCACCTTTGGTGTCCAGACTGTCAACTGCAAGGGCAACGGCGCATTCGGCAATCATGCGGCTGGTCGAGCCATAGCCCGGGTCTCGGTCACCGCTGACCACCACCGTCATGCGCTCACCGTCAACAGTCTCGCCAAAGAAGGCCATTTCATAGTGGCCAGTCTCCTGCTGCTCCCGGCTTGGCCCCTCTCCAGGTTGCGGAGTTTCGCCACCACCAAAGAACAGGTCGGGCATATCCCTGGCCAGGGCTTCGCCCTGCTCGCCCGGACCGGTTGAAATCATTTCGCTGTAGGTAAAATCATCGCCGTAGCGCCCGCCAAGCAACCGGTTGCTGCGGTGGACGTTCGGAGCATTAATGCCCGCCATGACAAAGGGCGACGCCCAGCTGTCGATGTCGTCGTCGTAACAGGCCGCACCGCCATTGGGCTGGGCCGGGCCCTCAAAACCGGGCGTGAGCGAAAATGGGTTGAGGAACAGCTCGCCAACACTGGGGTCTTTTTCAGCCGCAGCCATCGTCGCGTGCATACTGGCGACGGTGCCGCCCGATACGCCACCCTGCAGCGCACGAACGCGGCCCTTCACCGCCGTGATAGGCCCGCCAGTTTGCTGATGCGCCACTTGCTGCAAACGGAATACGCCAAGATCCGAGGGAATCGAATCGAAGCCGCAAGAGAACACAATGCGTGCACCACTTTGCTTTGCCTGGGACTCAAAGCGATCGATCATCGCTCGCATCCAGTTGGGTTCACCACAGAGGTCGACGTAGTCGGTGCCCGCTTTTACGCAGGCTTCTACCAGCGCAGTACCATAGAGTTGATACGGGCCCACCGTGGTCAAAATGACGTTAGTGCGAGCAGCCATGGCATCAAGCGCTGCGCTATCGCCAGTATCAGCGACGACGACCGGGGTATCGGCCGGCAACCCCGACTGGGCAGCAACCTCGGCCAGCTTGTCGGCGTTGCGGCCGCCCAGCGCCCAGCGAATTTCGCCCTGCGGGTAGCGCTCGTGCATGTACTCAGCGACGAGCTGCCCGGTAAACCCACTGGCACCATAGACAACGACATCAAACTCGCGTGCGGTATTACTCATTTCACCAACCTCTGCTCAAGACTGTTCGGCAATCATCGCGCCAGCCATACCGGCAAGCGCAGGCACTACGGCACCCACCAGGTGAGCCTGTTCGCTCGACGCGTTGCCCTCGATCGCGCGTTTGGCAACACCCTGGGCAATCGCCGCAAGCCTGAAAAAACTGAAGGCCAGGCAAAACGTCCAGTTATCAACCCCGGCGATACCCCGGTGCGCACAATAACGGGCAATCATTGCCTGTTCGCCAGGCACGCCCAATGCGGCTCGATCGAGACCGCCAAGACCCTGGATCAAACCTTCGTTAGGCAGGCGCAAACACATACACAGATAGGCCAGGTCCGCCAGGGGGTGGCCTAAGGTCGACAACTCCCAGTCGAGCACGGCACGGGCCGCAGGCTGGTCGGTATCGAAAATAATATTGTCGAAGCGATAGTCGCCGTGAATAAGACTCACCTGCCCATCGTCCGCCGGCAAGTTGGCATCCAGCCAGGCAATGAGCGACTCGACGTCGGCGTAGGCCTCGGTCTCCGAGGCACGGTACTGCTTCGTCCAGCGATCGAGCTGCCGCGCAAAGTAATTGCCCGGCTTGCCATAATCGGCCAGCCCAACTGCCTCGACATCGATTGAATGAATCGCCGCCAAAACCCGAATCGACTCTTCAAACAGTGCAGTGCGTTCGGCGATATCGACTTCCGGCAGCGCCATGTTCCAGAAAATACGCCCTGGCTCATAACTCATCACATAGAACATGCTGCCGATAACACCGTCGTCTTCGCACAGGCAAAAAGGTGTTGCCACCGGCACAGCCGTGCCGTGAAGAGCACTCAGCACTGCAAATTCACGGTCTACCGCATGGGCGGATTTAAGCAGCTTGCCCGGCGGTTTGCGGCGCAAGACGTACTGCCCGCTGGCAGCATCAATCAAAAAGGTGGGGTTCGACTGTCCGCCGGAAAATTTCCTGTAGCTTATGGGGCCTGCAAACCCGTCGATGCTCGCCGCCAGATAGGCAGTGAGATGTTCTGCATCGAAATCGTGTGCGGCGTTAATAGCGAACCGGCCTGGTAGCGCTAGCGCGGCGGTATCGAGTGCAGCAGTGTCAGGAACTGCAGCGGAGCACCAGCGCGACGATGCTCGGAAAGCGCCTGGTAGTCAGGGTCGTTGAACCAGCTTTTGGCAAGCTCTTCAGAGGGAAAGCTGAACAGCACCATACGACCCTCGCGGGGCGAAAGCCCCTCGAGCGTCTCGATGTTGTCATCATAGGTGATGAACGAGCCCTGGTATTTTTTGAGAATCGGAAAGAACCCTTTCTCGTACTTGCGATACTCGTCGGCATCTTCGATATGCAGGTTCGCTACCAGGTAAACCGGGGAATCACTCATTGACCAGCCTCATAACGCACTCTACAAGTCACAGCGCAAAAAAATTCGCAGGCAAGCTACTTCTTGATCTGGCCGGCAAGCATCTTTTCAATTTTATCCGTGTAAGGCGGCAGCGTACCGGCGATTTTGGCCAGGTCGACTTTGCCCTGGCGGAACACGCTGCGGGCATGGCTGAACGTCTTGAAGCCCTCGATACCGTGGTAGTTGCCAATACCGCTCTTGCCTACCCCGCCAAAGGGCAGGTCGCAGCTGCCCACATGCATCGTCACGTTATTCACCGTAGCGCCACCAGAGAGGGTGCTATCGAGCACATGATTTTGCTTGGCCTTGTCTTCACCGAAGTAGTAAAAGGCCAACGGCGTGGGACGCGCATTAATATAGTTGATACAGCTTTCCACGTCGCGGTAGGTTTTCACGACCAGAATGGGCCCAAAGATTTCGTCGCGCATGACGCCAAGCTGGTCATCCGGGTTGACGACCAGATGCACCGGCACTCGACGATCGCCGGCCTGCAGCTCCTCGCTACCCAGCGACTCTACACGGGCACCAGCATTGCGGGCCTCGTTGATGTAGCCAGTAATGCGCTCATAGTGGCGATCATTGACCACTGCTGTGTAGTCGGGATTACCGAGAACCGTCGGGAACATGGTCGCGAAGGTGCTGCGCGCTGTATCGATGAACGCCTCGAGCCCCGACTCAGGCACGAACACATAGTCAGGTGAAATACAGACCTGGCCGGAATTCATGATTTTGCCGTTAATGATACGCTCTGCAGCCAGTGTGATGTCGTACTCGCTATCGATGATAACCGGCGACTTACCACCCAGCTCCAGAGTAACCGGCGTGAGGTTGGTCGCAGCAGCTTCCATCACCTTTTGGCCGATTGTGGTCGCACCCGTGAATAACAGGTGGTCGAACGGTATGGCGCTAAATGCTGCACCCACTTCGGGCCCACCGTTAATGGCATAGACTTCATCAGGGCTGAAGTACTTGCCGATTAACTCTTCGATCAGGGCCGCGGTTTTCGGGTTGAATTCCGAGGGTTTGACCATCGCGCGGTTACCCGCCGCCAGTGCATTACACAGCGGGTTGAAAACCATCGCCATCGGGAAGTTCCAGGGAGCCATGATACCCACGACGCCCTTGGGCTGATAGCGAATCTCGGTGCGCGAGCCCAGTAGTCCCATCGGGAACGGCGCGGGGCGCTTTTCAACCTTCATCCACTTATCGATATTTTTCAGCGCGTGCTTGTAGTGGGCAATGCCCTGCATGATCTCGGACATTTGCGTCAGGTTTGGCGAACGACCACCGTAATCTTCGTTGAGCGCATCGGGCAGTGTACCTTTGTTGTCAACCAGCAAGTCGATACAACGCTGCAGCCGGTCCTTGCGGACCGCGGCACTGGGAATGCCCTCGGCAAGCTGCTTTTGCTTCATCTGGGTAAACTGGATTTGCAAAGTGGATGCAACGTCTGGGCTGTTCATGATCGCTCTCTCTTTTACGGTTACGACTCGTTTATTGGCTGGGTACTTCGCTGGTAAAGGCCTGCTCGACTACAGGAAAACGTCGGAATTATCGACGCCCAGCTGGGTCGCACCCAGGTTGCGGGCAAAACTGGTTGGGTTATTGGCAACGTGCGCCCGCGCAGTATGGATGTCCAGGAACTTCTGCTGGATATCACTGCCCAGGAACACCGACCCACCACCGGCGACATTAAATAGCGTGTCGACCACATCCATGCTCTTCTCGATAATCAATGATGACTGATAGCGATAAAGAATACGTTCATCCATCGGGATCTCTTCACCGGCATTGACGCAGGCCATCATGCGATCGAAATTGCGCATGAGGATGCACTCCATTTCGTCGATGCCATTGCGCGCATGGGCAATGCGCTCGTTGGTGCCAACATCGCCGACAAGTTTGGTGGGGTCGGCACTGGCCTTGCCACGGACCAGGTCGCGATACAGGCGCAGGGCCTCTTTGCAGGCCCCGATTGCTGGTGTGCAGACGGTGCGGGCAAATACCTGCCCCCAGGGAATTCGATACAGCGGCGCTTCGTTAACGGCGTAACCGGGGTTCGTCAGGTTGAAGCCGTCCATCTGTTTGTGGGTACGGTGCTCAGGGACGAAACAGCCTTCGATAACGATGTCGTTACTGCCCGTGCCTTCAAGCCCCATCACATTCCAGGTGTCTTCGATAACGTAATCGCCTTTGGGCACCAAAAAGGTGCGATAGCCTTCACCTGGAACGATACCACCCAGCAGCACCCAGGTGCAGTGGCCCGAGCCGCTGCTCCAGCCCCAGCGACCACTGAAGTTGAAGCCGCCATCAACGACCTCCACTTTACCCATCGGCGCGTACGAGGAGCTGACGCGGGTATGGATATCATCGCCCCAGACATCTTGCTGGGCCTGGTCAGGCATCAGCGCCAACTGGAACGCGTGCACCGCAATAATGCCCGCCGCCCACGAGGTCGACATACAGCCTTCGGCAATGGCCATACTCATTTTGAAAAAGTGTTGCGGATCGAGTTCGTAGCCGCCGTAGCGTTTGGGGTGCAGGGCCAAAAAGAAACCGATGTCCTGCAGCTCCTGGATGGACTGGGCCGGCACCTGCCGCTCTGCCTTCGCCTGCGGCGCTCGTTCGCGGAACTTCGGCTGCAGGGCAATGATGTCCTGCAACATTTTTTCGGCAATGGCGTCTTTTTCCTGCTGGTTCGTGCTACTCATTCAAATCACCTTAAACATATGGAACGGCCGGTCGCGAGCGCGCTAATCAGCGCCCGGACAGGGCATTTTAGCTTGACGTATTTAGCCCATACAATACGCGTATGGCGCCATTTTAGGTCACAATCTGTCGATTGAGTGACCGCCCCCGGGGGCTCAATGCGGCGTGGGTAACTGCAGCACCGGCTCACGCAGGCTGGCCAGCAGCTCGCGCAATTCAAGGATGTGCTCAGCCCAGTATCGCTCAGTGTTAAACCACGGGAAACTCAGCGGGAACGCCGGGTCACTCCAGCGTCGAGCCAACCAGGCGCTGTAGTGCAAAACCCGCAGCGCGCGCAGCGGTTCGATCAGTGACAGCTGGGCCAGGTCGAACGCGCAGAACTCCTCGTAGCCTTCAAGAATTTCAAGCAGCTGCAGCTGGCGCTGGTCGCGCGAGCCTGACAGCAACATCCACAGGTCCTGGATCGCAGGGCCCACGATTGCATCGTCGAAATCGACAAAGTGCGGCCTGTCATCACGCCACAAGACGTTGCCAGGGTGGCAATCGCCATGCAATGATATTTGCGCATAGCGCGCATCGGCCGGGTCGTTCTCGGCGACAACGGCCAGCACATCCCGGCTAACAGAGGCGTAGGCTTCTGACAGGTCGGGCGGAATAAAATCGTTGGCTAGCAGATACTCGCGGCTGGCCTGACCCCAGTGCTCGATCGACAGGGACAGCCGATGTTCAAACACGGTGTCGCTGCCAACCGCATGAATGCGGCCAATGTACTGGCCAAGCTGGTACAAATGCTCGAGATTATCCAGTTCGGGCGCCCTGCCCCCCTGGCGGCGATAGAGGGAAAAGCGAAAGCCCTCGAAACTCGCCAGCGTGTCGATGTCGGCGTCCGCATTGATGACCAGCGGCGGCACTACGGGCAGTTCAAGATCGTACAGCTGTTGAGAGAACCGGTGCTCTTCTGCAATCTGGGCATCGCTCCAGCGGGCGGGCCGGTAGAACTTGGCAATCACTGGCTCGCCTTCGTCGATCCCCACCTGGTACACACGGTTTTCGTAACTGTTGAGTGCGAGAATACGCGCATCCGACAAACGCCCGGTTGACTCGACCGCAGCAATGACCACGTCGGGCGTCAGCGCGTCGTAGGGATGAGGCTGCTGGCCAGCCGCTGCAGGCGGCTCGGCCGCAGTCGCGGTGCCTATCAGGTTGCCACGATTGTCGTCGTTTTCTTCCACTATTCCGCTGCCCCTGCCATATCGCGCGCGCCCTGCAGTATCGCACAAACGCGCTCGGCTCCCTCGATGATGCGCGGCGAATGCCTGACAAGGATATCTGGCGGAACAAAATGTAACTGCGCGTCGCGCACCGCGTCGATCATTGGCCAACGCAACCAGTCATCCAGCCACGCGGGGCGACGCCCGTCCGACCCACTGGCAATAATGACCTGCGGGTTGGCGTCAATTACCGATTCGACGCTGACCTGCGGTGCGATCGCCGGCAACTCGGCGAACACGTTCTCACCCCCACACAATTCAATGACTGCACTCACCAGATGTGCTCCGTTCAGGGTTTGCAACGGCTGGTGCCAGACCTGGTAAAACACCGCCACTGGCTCCCGCCGCTGGTAACGACTCGCCAGCTGCGCCCGGCGCCTTGCAAAGTCATCGGCAGCCTCGCGCGCGCGATCGCTCATTCCCGCGAGATTACCCAGGTCGCGCATCAAGCGCTCGACATCAGCCAGCGCACTGGGCTCAGCCAGGTAATAGGGAATACCCAGCTGCGCCAGGCGGGCGGCCGTCGAGACCGGGAAGCCAGACTCCCAAACCAGCACCAGGTCGGGCTCGAGGGTGAGCAATAGCTCGAAGTTAACGATATTGACCCGCGAAACCCGGGTTATATCCCTTGCCGCGGGGGGATAATCCGCATAGTCAGAAGCACCGACAACCCGACCAGCCGCACCAATCTCAAAGAGAATCTCGACCAGGTTGGGGCCAAGGGCAACGATGCGCCGGGCGGGCTGATCCAGCACCAGGGCTCGACCTGAAAAGTCGTGCACCGTGATAGTCGGAGCCACCTCTTTGGCTGCAACGGTGCCGCAAACAAGCAGGAGGACCAATGCGCTGGCATAGCAGGCGCGTTGCAAGATGCCACACTGCTGGGGAGTCACCATGGCGTTATACCTAGCGATAAACCAGCGGTACATCCAACCGCGGGTGTGGCATGACATTGACCGGTACGCGATAAATATCGCTCAGCGCATCGCTATCTAGCGCAAGCGCGGGCACGTCGCAACAGCGCAGCCTGCCGCCATCGAGCAAGGCAACCCTGTCGGCAAAGCGCGCCGCCAGGTTCAAATCGTGGACGACGATGGCAACACTGAGCCCCTCGGCCACCAGCAATCGCAACTGTTCCATTAACAGTAGCTGGTGCGACCAGTCGAGCACAGCAATAGGCTCATCGAGCAGTAGCAGGCTTTTTTCACGGCATCGCAGCTCGCCAGCTGAAGCGAGGAGCTGGCAGAGCGCGCGCGCATTTTGCACCCGCTGCTGTTCACCACCCGATAAACGCGTGTAAGGCCTTGACCACAGCCCGGTCAACTCAAAGCGCTCGGCAATGGCCTGCGCGATCGCGCGCGATTCAGCTGCGGTTTCCTTGTGTGGAAAGCGGCCCAGTTCAATAACCTGCGCGACAGTCAACGGAAACGCCAGCGTGCTGTGCTGCGCAAGGTAGGCCAGCCAGCGCGCACGTTGCTGCGCTGGCAGCTCAGAGGGTGGCTGCCCATCGACCAGTACTGCACCCGACGCAGGCACCAACAGTCCGGCAATCGCCTGCAACAGCGTCGACTTGCCTGCGCCGTTAGGCCCAACAATCGCCAGTAATTCAGCCTCGCGCAGCTGCAAGTCGACGCCCTGCAGCGCCAGCTGCTCACCGCGACGTACGCCCAGCCCCGACACCTGCACACGGGTGATCATCGCAGGCGCTCCAGCCGCGGGCGATGACTCGCACAACGCCTAGCGCAGCACATAGTCGTTCCTGCGCAGTAGCAACACGGCGAAAACTGGCGCACCAAGCAAGGCTGTCAGCACCCCGATCGGAATCTCCGCAGGCGCGAGCAGGGAGCGAGCCAGCGTATCGGCCAATACCAGCAACAAGGCGCCAGCGATAAGGCTGAGCGGCAGCAGGTAGCGATGCGATGGACCGATAAGCAGGCGCACAATGTGGGGCACAACCAGGCCGACAAAGGTGATGACACCCCCCAATGCAACGGCCACACCAACCGCCATTGCCACCAGCGCGATGACATAGCGCTTGAGCCGGTCGACATCCACGCCCAGCTGCATTGCCTCGACCTCACCGAGCAGCAGGGCATCGAGTGAGCCGGCGAGTCGACAGGTCAGCAGCATGACGGGGGCGAGCAAAACGGTGGCCAATAGTAGCTGGGAATAATCTGCAGCACCCAGGCTCCCCATGTTCCATAGGCTGATGCGACGCAGCAGTTCATTGTCGGCAAACACCGTCAGCAAATTGTTTATTGCCGCCGCCACCGCGGTGATGGCGACCCCCAGTAATAGCAAGGTCACGATAGACACGCCTTGATCAGCAGCGCTGACCTGCCGACCCGCCAGCCAGTAGACCAGCCACGTCACCAACAGCCCTCCAAAAAATGCGCCGGCAGTGACGATATACAGGGGTTGTGCTGCGGCGAATATCACACTGCCAAAGACAATCGCCAGACTCGCGCCAAGCGAAGCGCCGCTGCTAACACCGATAACCGATGGGTCTGCCAGCGGATTGCGAAACAGGCCCTGCATCGCTGCGCCGGACACTGCCAACGCAGCGCCCAACAGGCAGGCCAGTGCCACACGGGGTACGCGCAGGTCACGCAGCACAGTCACTGCAACGGTATCGGTCGCAGCGCCATCGGCTGCAGCAAAGCCCAGCGCGGGCGGCAGGTCAGCCAGCGTAACGGGCACCGTGCCACTGAGCAGTGCGAGCAGCAGCACCAGCGGTGCTGCGAGCACCAACAGCGCGAATAAAACAGCGGGGCGAAGCATGCTGACGTCGGTGTAAGAGAATTAATAGTCGACGCCGCGCCGCGCCATAATGCCCGCTGCATACGCATGCTTGACGTCCTTGACCTCTGAGACCGTATCCATGATGGCCTGCAGCCCACTGCCGCCGCCTCGACCGGTGACCACGACACTTTGTTCCATGGGACGCGCAGTAATAGCATCGAGCACGCGCTGCTCATCGAGATACTGGTAGGCGAGCATATAGGTCAGCTCGTCCAGAATGACGAGGTCAAGGTCGCTATTGGCCAACATACGCTCGGCCGCTACCCAGGTTTCCTCAGCGGCTCGCTTGTCTGACTCATAATCCTGGGTGTCCCAGGTAAAGCCCGTACCCATTTGCACCAATTCGACCTGCGGTAGCTGGTCGCGCACAAAGAGCTCTTCGCCCGATAGCTGCTCACCCTTGATGAACTGCACAATACCCACCGACTGGCCATAGCCCAGTGCGCGTATCACCATACCAAAGGCCGAACTCGACTTGCCCTTGCCGTCCCCGGTGAGCAGAACTGCCACGCCACGCTGCTCCTGCGCCGCAGCGATACCGGCATCAACATTGGCCTTTTGTTTTTCCATGGCTTTGTTGTGTTTGTCGGCTCGCGCGCTGCCAGAGTCATCACTCATTACTGTACTTTCCGGGCTATTGCTAGAGAGTGCTCCGGCATTGTTTTGCCGGATACGGTGAGCGCAGCATATCATACGCGCTGGCGCACCCCGTCGGACGGTGCGCAGGCGTCGCTAACCGGGCCAGGCAATGAACCACACGCTGTTGACACTCCCCCAGGCTTTACTATCCAGCTGGGACACGACCTGGTCGCATGACCTTGCGATTGCCGAAGGCGCGCACTGGGCCATCGTCGGCCTGCCGGTACAGGCGCAGTCGGCGTTGCTGCGGTTTTGCAAGAACGCGCTGGGCGACTGCGCCGAAATCTCGCTTGAGCGGCAGGCTGAACTGGTCGACGCGGAGCGACAGCGTGCACGTATTGGCATGGCGGACCAGTTCACTACGGGCAGCACAGTCCAGGACCTGTTGCTCGAGGCAGGCCAACACAATGCCGCGCATTGCGAGGCGCTGGCCGCCCAGCTGGCATTGGAACCGTTGCTGCAGCGGCCCTTTGAGGCACTCTCGACCGGCGAGACCCGGCGTCTGTTGACGGCAATGGCGCTGGCGGGCAAGCCACGGCAGCTGCTGACCGACAACCTGCTCGATGGCCTCGATCCTGGCAGCGTTGCCAGCGTGGTGAGCGCGATCGATCGGTATACCGCCGCACACGACTGCACCAGCATACAGCTGTATCGCCAGGCCAGCACACTGCCCGACTGCACGGAACAACTTTGGCAGTGGAGCGGCCGGTGGCAGCATCAGGTCATAGCCCCTGGCGAATCGGCAACACAGTACCTGCGTCCTCCACCCAGGGCCAGGCGCTTCGCGCTGCCAACCATTCCAGAGCAGCACCCCTTTCATCGCCTGCCGGCGCTTGAGCCGGGGCAACCACTGGTTGAAATGCGCAATGTCAGCGTGCAATACGTCGATCAGCCAGATCCCATCCTCAACGCGCTCGACTGGCGGGTGCAAGCTGGCGAGCACTGGGCGATTCGCGGCCCCAACGGGTCGGGCAAAACGACCCTGCTGCGGCTGGTAACCGGTGATCACCCGCAGTGCTATCGCAATGACATCACTGTGTTCGGTATGCGCCGAGGCAGCGGCGAATCGATATGGGAGGTCAAGCAGCGCATTGGCGCGATGAACGCCGAGATTTTCTGGCAGCACCAGCGAGGCGGCGGAGGTACCGCACTCAGCGTGATCATCAATGGGCTGTACGACAGCGTGGGTGTCCACGGCGCCGATGACGTTGCCGATCGAGATTGCGCCATGGGCTGGTTGCAACTACTCGACATGCCCGATTGCGCAAACCGTCGCTTCATTGAGCTGTCACTTCCCGAGCAAAGGCTGGTGTTGATCGCGCGGGCCATGATCAAGCAACCTGCCCTGCTGATTCTCGACGAACCCTGCTCTGGGCTCGATGCTGAAGGCGTTGCACGCGTCGGCGCCATCGTCGAGGCGCTGATGGCCTCGGGGCGCACCACCGTGCTGTTTGTGTCTCACGGTCATGAGCTTGCAGAGCAGTTTGAACATACGCTGTTTCTCGACTGATCATTTGTTCACTTGCCGATCAGCCGACGGTTTGTTATCGTGCCAATAGTTTCCAGACAACGTGTTGTCAGGTGTCTGCTGCCAAGCTGGCCATAACTGGCCCGCAGCGCAGACTTAATCGGGAATTTGGTGAACCGGCGAGGTTGCTTCTCGCTGGCAATGCCAAAGCTGCCCCCGCAACGGTAAGTGCTTTCGCACGAGCCCGGAACCGGCCTGCCAACCCCTGTATCCATCGCGGAGGGCGATATGGCAAGTCTCCCAAGGTGCATAGGCACCGACTCCTACCTGTATGTGTTCGCTAGGCTGAATAGCACGACGCCGCCTGGCCTTAGTACGGCCGGCCTGCACGCACCGCACCTCGTCCACTAGCGCCACGTTCGGCAACGGGCATGAAACGGCTCCGCGCTGCGCTGCGCAGGCGTGCGTCATTCATCGCAGCAGTGACGCTGTGCTGTGCGCACGCGCCCCTGACGGCAGCAAGCACCAAATCGGCTGCGATCGAGGAGATCGAAGTCACGGGCCGCGCTGGCTACTCGCCACAGCTTTTCGAAAAGAGCACGACGCGAATCGACGCCAGCCAGATTGCAACCGCGGCCGCAGCTGACATCAGCGAGCTACTCGCCCAGCAGGCCAACCTGGCGCGCAAGTCTTTTTCGGGCAACAGTACTTTCAGCGCAATCGACTTGCGCGGCGCAGGTGACACCAGCGTCAGCAACGTGCTCGTGCTGGTAGACGGCATCCCGATGAATAGCGCGGGGCTGGGCGCTGCCGACCTGAGCGCGGTCAACATCCAGCAGGTGGCCTCGATCACGATCGCACGCGGTAGTGCCAGCGTGCGCTATGGTAGTGGCGCCAACCAGGGGGTGATTGCGATTGAGAGCAAAGCGCCGGGTGACCAACCCCGGCTGTGGAGCCATGCCGAACATGGCAGCTACAACCGCACCCAGGGGAGTGTGGGCGGATCGTCAACGCACGCAAGGCATCACCTCGCGGTAGACAGCCGCTATGAGGATAGCGACGGCTATCGCCGGTTTAGCCGGTTCCGCCAATCTCAAAACAGTGTGCAGTACGCGCTGCAGGCGTCAGACGCATTGCAGCTGACGATTCGATCACTGTGGCAGGAAGACGCCTACCAATTGCCAGGGCCATTGTCGCGCGAGCTTGCGCAGCGCGATCCCCGCCGCGCCGCCGGCAACGCACCTGACCAGTCGGGCGAATCGCAACGCCGCTGGACGGTTGCGCAACTGCAGCACGCCACAACTGATGGCCTTTCAATTCGCCTACAGGGCAGCGTGCGTCAGGACAACAACAGCTTCGTTCGCAACGCCCTGTTCCACCGCTCCACACCGTCCGGCCGTGACATCATCGAGCAAGCTGACCACATACTTCGCAGTGAATTCGACTGGCAGTCGCAAACGCACAGCCTGCAAATACTCAGCGGCTTCGAGTACAGGCGCGTTGACTACCTGCGCAGCCAGGGCGGCCAGCGTTCGCTCAACGCCTTTAGCTACGATATTGAAGTCGACACCCGGGCCAGCTACCTGATGCTGGCCGCCAGCCCCACTCAAAACAGTCGCCTCAGCATGGGTTATCGCCACGACACAACGACACTTGCATTCGCCATCGACGAGCTTACCGAAGATGAAACCTCGCCCCAGTGCGATCGTGTGGACTTTACGGTGGCCGGCATGACGTTTACCAATTTTGAGAACTGTCCATTGGCTGGCGAACCTGTGCTGCGCGAGCGGCGGCGCTGGCAAAACGAAGCTTTCGAGCTCAAGCTCGACCTGTCGCTGGGTGTGCGCGTAAACAGCTGGCTCAGTGCAGCAAAAACCTTCAGGAACCCGAATGCCGATGAACTTGCGCTGACCGACGCCGGCTTCAACGCCAGCCCGGTGCTGCAACCCCAGGTTACCGACCAGTTTGAATGGGGCCTGACCGCCCAACTGGATTCTGCAGAGCTACAACTGGCGGCGTTTTTCAGTCGCAGCGAACGGGAAATCGTATTCACCGAGCAATCGGGCGAACAGGCCAACTTCAACCTGGACGAGCCACTGGTCCGCAGCGGCGGCGAGCTACAGCTGGCACAGCAGCTTGGCGAAAGCTGGCAACTGGATCTGCAGCTGGGCTACACCGACGCCTCTCTGCAGGCGCGCAACACACAGTTACCGTTGGTCGCGCGATTCAACGGCAGCGCCACGCTGCGTTGGGCACCGGGCAAACACACTTTCATCAGCTTTAGCAGCCGCTATTCAGGGCCACGGCGCGATGGCAACGACTTTGACAACACGCAAGCCAGGCTGCCCGGCCATACCGTTCACAATATCAGGGCGGGATATCGCGGCGAAGCGCTCTCACTGTATGCCGGGATCAATAACGTCGGCGATAAACAGTACAGCGATATTGGCTACAGCCAGAGCGTCTACCCCGCCCCTGCCCGAAATGTTTACGCTGGAGTCCGCTATGACCTTCCCTAGACGACTTGCGCCCTTTCTCGGCACGCTGCTCGTTACAGCAAGTGCCACCGCCGGCCCCTTTCCGCCTGCGGCCGGACAGCCCGGCTCAACCGCGGTAGCCGACAGCAGCCCCGACATAGCGGGCTGGGCCAGCGCCGTTGCCAGCTATTCGCCCGGTAGCAACGTTGACGCCCAGTTCCAGACGCCGCAACTGGCGCTCGGCCCGGCTGGCAACGCCGATGGCAATAACCTGGGCTTCACCTTCGATATCGTCTCGCTGGGCGATGCGGGCAGCATCACGCTGACGTTCTCTCCGGCAATTCGCGATGGCGAGGGCTTTGACTTTGCCGTGTTTGAGAACAGCTTTTCGGATAACTTCCTGGAGCTGGCGCGAGTTGAGGTGTCATCCGACGGCGCGTTGTTTGTGGGCTTTGACGCGGTTTCACTGACGCCCAACGCCGTGGGTGCCTTTGGCAACATCGATCCGACCGATATTCACCAGTTGGCAGGCAAGTATCGGGGCGGCTTCGGTACACCCTTTGATTTATCCCCGCTCGCGGGCACCGCCGGGCTCGATATCAATGCGATTACCCACGTACGCATTACCGATGTGATTGGCGACGGCAGCGAAAACGACGACGTCGATCCTCCGGCCGGCCCCAACCCTATTTACGACCCGTTTCCCACTACAGGCAGCGGCGGCTTCGATCTCGATGCCGTCGCCGCGCTTCATGTAGCCGAACCGGTTATCAACGTGCGGGTACCACTGCCCGCCGCCCTACCCTGGTTGTTGCTGCTCGCCTGCGCCGTTATCAGCGCAAGCAAGTGGCGCCAGCCAACCTGAAAACACAGACTGAAATCGCAAGAGGTATTCACATGTTCAAGCCCCTACCCACATTGACGGCAGCCGCTTTGCTGACAGCCGCCAGCAGTACCCAGGCACTCGTGGTCGACTTCGATGACAACACCCTGGCAGCTGACACCTTCTTTAATCCCGCAGCGGCCGCCAGCTTCACCAGCCAGGGCGTGAACTTTGATCACGCCTGGAACTTCGGTTGCTGCTGGGGCAACTTTACCTACTCGAACCGCACTGACACCACGACGGCAGGATTTACCAACGATCGCAGCGCGATTACCGGCGATGGCGCAGGCGCGGGACAGGACAACTACGGCGTTTCATTTGGTGGCGGAGCCTATATCGACTTTGGTCAGTCCACCCTGGTCAACAGCGCAGAGTTGACCAACACGACCTATGCCTATCTTTCCATGCTCAATGGCGATGGGTTCGCGAAGCAATTTGAGGCTGGCGATTTCTTTCGATTGACGATTAACGGCCTCGACAGCGGCGGCGGCATCATCAGTAGCGTATTGTTTTCGCTGGCGGAGGGCACTGACCTGGTAGACGAATGGACCTTCGTGGACCTTAGCGCGCTGGGCAGCGTGCATGGCCTGTCGTTCGACTACAGTTCTTCAGATGTTGGCCAGTTTGGTATCAACACACCGACCTACTTTGCTATCGACAATATCGATATCCAGCCAGTTCCCGCTCCGGGAGCCCTGATACTATTTGCCAGCGCCCTGGCGGGCTTTGCGGGCTTTCGCGATGCTCGCAAGACACAGCGCCAGTAACAACGTGCCCGGCCCTGCCAGGGAGGGAACCCTGACAGCGGGTACAACCGTTGAAAACACGGCGCTGAAATCGGCGTTGGTATCGCTGGAATAGCCCCATTGGT
This sequence comes from Pseudomonadales bacterium, assembly GCA_965216795.1. Taxonomy (GTDB): domain Bacteria; phylum Pseudomonadota; class Gammaproteobacteria; order Pseudomonadales; family UBA7434; genus UBA7434. The sequence goes on from OZ244196.1 coordinate 1,101,063, forward strand.
CGTAATCAAAAATGGCGCCACCCCGCTCATAATCGGCCACCACCGGGCTACCCTCCCAGCCTTGCATCAAACCCAGCCCCACCGGCTGGTCGTTGCTGTCCTTGAAGATCGCCAGATAAGTGGTGCTGATTTCCAGCGGCAGGCGGTCAAAGTGGAAAACGTACTCGGTACCGCTTGATGCCACGGTATCGATGGTGTTCGTTGATTTGCCAATAAACGTCGCGCTCTCGAGCGTCGCACCAGCAGGCTCGTAGATATCAACGCTCACGCCGGCAACCGCGCTATTGTTCGCGCCCTGCATAAACACCAGCTGCTCGAGAAAGACCCCGTCGGGGTAGCCCGGGTTCGGCTCGGCATTTTCCTCCGGGGTAAACGCCTGGCCCTGGATGACCGTACCAGACTGCTGCCCGAAGTCGGGGACTGACGCGGTGAATGCATCAACCGGCGGATAGGTTTGGGCCAGGAAGGCCACGCCGCCATGCTCGATCAGGGCGTTGTTGAAATCAAAGAAAGTAGCATTCTCATAGTGCGAGCCCTGTGCGGCCCACTCGGTACCACAGTTGCTGCTTACCCAGGCCGGCTCCCAATAGACGATACCCAGGCCTCCGGCGGCATGGACGGCGTCGGCGAGGTCGACCAGCCAGTCGCGCTGGCCCTGTGGGCTGACCGGATAACCGGCCACCGCACTGCCAAGAATGTTACTGGCACTGTCGTTGCCACTGCTCGTCCAGGGCGCTCCCACCTCGAGCAGCATGACGTTGCGGTTGTGGGTATCTCTCAATTGAGCCACCGTCGCTGCCACCGCTGCCACGGTGCTGCCATGCCATTGCGGGTAGTAGGACAAACCCAGCACATCGAAATCGAGAATGCCGTTGAGCTTGGCATCTTCGACCCACCAGCCACCGTGCGCCGGGTTGGCCACATGAAGCACCACCCTTGTCCTGGCGTCGTTGGCGGCATCGACATCCCTGATCGCGTCAATTGCAGCGTTAAACAGTGTGGCCTGCCTGTTCCAGTTGATAGGAAACAGGCCCAGGTTGTTCAAGATATTGCCGTTGGTTTCATTGCCTACCTGCACGAACTCCGGCTGCAAACCCTGGGCTGCAAGATCGCTAAGCACCTGGTATGTATAACTGTAGACCTGATCCGCCAATGCAGGGGTATTATTGATAAGGCTCGCCCACGCACTGGGAATATGTTGCTTGCCCGGATCAGCCCAGGTGTCAGAGTAATGGAAATTGAGCAGCACACTGGCGCCCTGCGCCCTGGCGCGTGCAATCGCCTCTTCGACATCGGTGTATGAGGAGTAACTCGAGGGAAAATTGCTCCAGGCCAGCGGGTCGTGCCAGAGCCTGACTCGTACAAGATTGGCGCCACGATCAGTCATGATTTCGTAGGCAGACTTCGCTTGCCCGGAATCGGTGAAGACAACCCCGCAGTCTTCCATCTGGTTGACGTAGGAAAGATCAACCCCGCGATAGAAGGCATCACCGAAAGCAACTTGTGTGGCCAGCAGGAAAGCCGCAGGACCAAGCCACAGCAACTGGCGGAATTTTGTGCGAGCACTTGCATTTTTGATCACGTTACCACTCCCCATAAAAAAAACCCGGCCACCTACGCGCTATTGTCAGTGGCCGGGCAAAAGTTGGAGAACAATCCAACAAAATTTTAGAAACTAGCTCTTGGCGCGAGTGACTCCACCCAGTAATAGCGCGGCACCGAACAACCATGCTGCGCCCGGTACAGGCACGGGCGTGGTTGCAAACGTCGCCGTGAAGTCAGTACTGGTATCCTCGGCCCAGCTAGTGCCATCGTAAACCGCACCGCCGTTGGGTACGTCGAGCACGTAGTCGGCAAGCTCCCACCCCTCAAAGAGATTCAGTCGCACTTCTCCCCCGGTTACCGCGTCTTCGAAGAGGTACAGATACGTGGTGCCATAGCTCAGGGCGACATTGTCAAAACTGAATGTGAAGATGGTGTCGAATGCCGGATCGTGCGATGTCGTGGCACCACCATCACTGTCGAAGGTATCGACAATATCTGAGGATCCCAGCAGGCTGATGCCGCTACCGGTATATTCGTAGACGTTCAGCTGGGTGTTCGCCGAGCCGTCATTGGCGCTGTCTACAGGCCCCAGGTAAAACGTGACGTCCTGCAGGTAAACCGTGTCGAACTCGCCCAGGGAGGGATCGGGTTCAGAATTGGCGTTAGCGGCGAAGGCCTGGCCGATGATGCCATAACCGCTTCCCCAGCCTCCCCCGAAACCGGCGAACGGGTAAGTAGCCCCCCCGTCCTCGGTGAAGTCACTACCGTTGAATCCGCCATTGCCATTATTTCCAGCCGTAAACAGGGCTGCAGACGCTGATGTGCTGCCAAGCAGTGCCGCGATCACTAACATCTGTTTAGATTTTGAGTACTTCATAGAAAACTCCAGGTTATTCATTCGTTATTGCATGGTTGCGAGTGGCAGGCACTGTCTTCGGAGGGGCCGAAGGGCATTGCCGAACCTCTCAATATGTTCTGGGCGCGAAGCGCATCCTGCGCTTCTGCGACCCCGGCCTAGCCTCGGCCTGACGACCGTAGCTAAACTCAGTAAACCCGACGTCGTGACCAGGCAGCGAGTGAGAGTGATGCGCCTAGCACTGCCAGCCCGATCCACCCCATCGCGGGGACATTGGCTTGCACTGACGCTGTAGCGAAGGTCGCGACGTAGTCCGCATTGGTCTCTTCTGCCCAGCCAAAGCTGTCGTAGTCGAAAATACCTCCACCACCCACAGTGCGGGGAACGTCACCAGGGAATAGATCATTGCCTTCAAAACCCTGCTCGACATCAAGCGCGATCACCTGCCCACTGCCATTGCGGAATACTGCGAGGTAAGTTGCGTTATAGAACAGCTCCAGATCGTCGAACTCGAACAGGTAATGGATAGGCGGATTGCCAAAGTCGTCCTCCTCGTCACCCGGGGGATTAGTGGTGTCGATCACGTTGGTAGAGGAGCCCACTACCGTGGATGTGGCCAGCGTTGGGCCCGGTAGCAGAATGTCGAGGGTCGTGGCGCTGTCGCCCAGGTTGATGTCAAAACCACCCAGCGTGAAGCGCATGCTTTGCAGGAACACCGTGGACGGCGTACCAACAGGGTTGGGCGTTGCATTGGTGCGGGGCACGAAAGCCTGACCCTGGATACCTGTGCTCCACTGCCCCCAGAGCTGCGTCACGCTGCCGGTGAATGTAGCCGCGGCAGTCGGCGCAAGGTCAGAATAGAGAGCGGTAAAGTCGAGGTTGGTATCGCTCGCCCACCCTGAGACGTCGTAGTCAAACACCGCGCCGCCGCCGACGTAGTCGTAGGGACCACCAATATTGGCTGCCACCGTTGGCTCAAAGGACTGACGGAGGTTGAGTGGTACCAGTGCATCGGCTGCGTTGCGAAACACGGCGACATAGGTGGTGCCCGAGACGAGTGCCAGGTTGTCGAACTGGAAGGTATAGATGGTACCGTCGACGGTGTCGGTCGTATCCTGGGCGGTGATTGAGGAGCCGATCAGTGTAGAGGTTGCCAGCGTAGCGCCGGTGGGCTCGTAGATATCGACATAGGTCTCGACATCACCGGTATTCGCATCGACCGTACCTCCCCGCGTAAATTCCATCTGCTGGAGGTAGGCAACGCCTCCGGTGGGTGCCGGGTCGGCGTTCTCTGCCGGCGTGAACGCCTGGCCCTGGTGGCCAGAGCCCCAGGCACCGTCAAACTCCGTAGGGCCTGCATCAAAACTCAGCGCCGATGCAAAACCAGAGCCTGCACAGGCAGTGACCAGCAACAAGCGGCGAGTGTGCCTGGCCAGCTTTTCGCAAATTGTTAGTGTTAAGTCGTACATTGACCCTCCTAGCTAAGAACAGCTTTGGTAAGTTGAAGGTGGCTTGTCGCCGGCAAGGCGCATGTGGTCACATCTGGCCGTCCGCGCCGTCTTGTTAGGTTATATTTATATTATTTAATGAATTGGCGACAAAATCAACAGCGTCGCTTAGAACTTTCAGGAATATCCTTGTTATTTTATATTATTTTATTTGCGGGCCGACCGCTAATGACCTAACTTTCCCAGCGATACTTGAGCCCGAGATAGTAGAATCGCCCAAAGTCCTCAGTCCGCGCGCGCGCCGACTTTCGCTGGTAGTAGGTTTCAAATCGCTGGTCAGTGAGGTTGGATGCCTGGGCGAAGACAGACAGGCCATTGCGCAGCGTATAGCTGGTCTGGACCTGGAGTATGCCCTCTGAGTCGCCAATCTGGACCGTCTCATTTGAACGAATGCTGGAGCTACTGCGGGCGCGATAGCTGACACTGGCTTCATAACGCCCCCGATTGAACCAAAGCGTCGCCACACCGACGTGTCGCGCCAGGCCCCGTATCCGCTGGACGACCGGCGCAGTGTTGCCCCCTGGACTCTGCTCGATTTCAGCGTTGCTGTCGGTGTACGAATACGTGGTATACAGGCCCAGACGCCCCCAGCTGCGCGGCAGGATATCAAAGGGCTGCTGGTAGAGTATCTCAACACCGCTGACCTGCCCTCCCTCACCATTGGTCGGCCTGGCTACGATGAGATTTTGCTCCGCACCCTCAATCGTACCGTTTGCATCTGCATCAAATGCCGATGGCTCGAACGAATCGATAATAAACGTGTCGAGCTCTTTGTAGAATGCCGACAAGGTCACCGCTGACTCATCGGCAAAATAGTACTCGTAGGTCACATCGATTTGGTCAGCCTCAAAGGGCTCCAGATCGGGATTGCCGCCAAATCCCGCTCCGGCAAAGCTGCCGTCATTGGCGACACCTTCTATCGTCTGGAAGACACCCAACCCCGGCCGCAGATCATCCAGCGGAGGGCGGCTAATCGTTTTGGCCAGCGCCAGGCGTATCTGCTGGCGGTCAGACAGCATGAGGTTCAGGTTGATGGCCGGCAGGAAGTGGTTGCGATTTTTACGCACTTCGAAAAATGTGGTGACCGCATCGTCGAAGCTGTTGTTGAGTGAATCCAGCCCGAACCCGCGGATGGACTGGCGCGTGTGCACATGCCGGAAACCAGCGTTGCCCAGTAGCAATACGCTACCCAGTTCCGCCTCGAAATCCCACTGGGTGTAAAAGGCAAAACTGTCCTCCTCGATGAACCAGGTATTTCGTCCATCGTCGGTATTGCTTCCCCGACCGGGGTTGATTTCGATACCCAGGTCATCGAGTACGCGATCGAAATCGAGCGTGGGAAAACTGGCAATCCCGTCGAGCGGGCCGTTGTAGTCGCCCAGGATATCACTGGCAATCCACTCATCACGGACGCTGGCCTGGCCGCCCGCCGCCAGAAATTCCTGGCGCTCGATCAGCTGCGATCGCGACTGGCTGGATTTGTTTCTTTTGGATACCCGGAAACCTGCACTGATCGTGCTGACATCGCTGGCAAAGTAGTCAAAGTCAAACTTGATTGCGCCCAGCTCGTCTTCAATCCCGCTGGCATCCGACTCGGGCACGCTCACCTGGGTGATAAAGATGGAATCGAGATCCGTCAGGTCGCGGTTCGTCGTGAACGCAGGAAACAGGCCTCGCGTGTCGAATGAGACAGTCTGCGCACGGTCCTGTATCAGGCCAGTGCGCAGGGACGGATTATTGATTTCATCAACAAATGCAAGGTTGGCCGGTGCTATCTGGATCTGCGCAAAGACATCGTCGCGCAATACACGCGAGTAGCCAATATCGAGACCAAGCCGCCAGCGCTCGGTGGCATAGGCAATATTGAGTCCGTTGGCGAAGAATTCGTCGCGGCGCGTGAAACGCTCCGTTTGCGACAGGGCCTTGGCGCCAAAATCCACGTTCGTCGACGTCGCGTTTAGCCGGGTCGCTCGCCGCTGGCTATCGAGGATAACGCCCGAGAAGTCGTTGCCAAACACCAGGTCGACAATACCGGTCCGGACCTGCTCATCGCGAATGCGAGTAAATGAATACAGCGCATCATAATAGAGCGTCAGGTTGTCCGTGGGTAACCACTCCAGTACCAGAGTCGCGGCGTCGCGAATGTCCTTGCCCGTGCGCACCGAGTACTCGACGCCCTCCGGGATCAAATCACCCCCGGTGGGATCCAGCGCATTGCCATTCTGTGTATCCACGAAACTGGTGAGTGCGGGGTACACGCTGGTGCGCACAGTACCCACGGGCTGGTCGAGACGCGCGTAGCCCACGGCCAGGCCCAGCGCCCCGTCGAGGTACTGGTCGATATAGGACAACTGTAAACGCTCGCCAAAATCGTCTTCACCATTGAGCTCCCTTGCCACATCATTGGCCAACACTTGCCCGCCGATCGTGAGTATTCGACCGCTAACCTCGAGTGGCCGCACGGTCTGCAAGTCTATTGTTGCAGCAAGCCCACCCTCGACCTGGCGGGCAACGGCCGACTTGAAAACATCGGCGCCGTTGATCAGCTCGGCAGGAAACTGCTGGAAATTGGGTATCCGGCTTCGCTCTGCGGTAACGATCTCTCGCCCATTGAGTAACGATGCAACAAGATCGGGGCCAAGGCCGCGCGCCGACACCGTCGAGCCGTTGCCACGATCACGCTCAACCGTAATACCAGGCAGTCGCGCCAGCGCATCGGCGATACTCACATCGGGAAGCTTGCCAATATCCTCGGCACGCAGGCTGTCCACCACGGTGTCGGCATAGCGCTTCACTTCGATCGCCTTGCGCAGACTCTCCCTGACACCAAACACTTCGATCTCCTCTATCGCCCCGCTGGTGTCCTCGGGCGATGACTCCCCGCCACCCTCCTGCGCCTGCAGTGTCGCCGCCGAGAAAAGGGCCACAAGAAGCAGGGCCCCCAGGGCGACAAAGCGGCGCAAAGATTGGCTGTTGTTGACTGTGAACAGCACGACTGTACTCCTGTCTCAGTTGTGAATAGATATCCGGCGCAGATCTAAAGGCTCAGGGGACACTGAAATCGAGCTGGCGACGGATCGTTTGGGGCTCGGGCTCCACCCTGTGCGAGGCAAAGCCCGCTTCGACGCCATCGCCGTCCAGCAAGGGCATCTGCAGCCTCTGGTCGGCATAGACCTGGAAACGAAAGGTCTCTCCCGCCATTACGCGTGTCTGCAAGCGATACGCCCCGCGCTCGAGTTTGAGCGGAATGACGAAGCGGTTACTGCCGATAAAGTCGCCCCACAGGTAGAGCGTCGCTGGCGCTGCGCTGCCAACCGCCTCAAACTCAAACTGAACCGGCTGTGGAAACGCGTAGGGATGGGAGAGGTAGTCCATCGCAGGCAGGGCGCGGTGCGGATCGGCAAAGTCAAACAGGGCGACGTTTTCCCAGGCAGAACCCCTGCCCCACTGCGTAGGGCAGTCGTTGCCCACCCATGCAGGCTCCCAATACACCAGACCCCTGCCGCCGGCGGCAATCACCGCTTGCGTCAGCTCGATCATGTATTTCTTCTGGCCTCTTTTGGAGGCGCGAAAACCGGGAACCAGCGCGTCCTTGCCGAGCAGGTTATGTCCATCGTCACTGTATGCGAGCGTCCAGGGATACCCCGTTTCAACGACGATGACATCGCGCGCAAAACGGTGGCGGACGCGCAACAATGTAAGTGCCATCTCGCGCATCGACTGGCTCGACCATTTTGAGTAGTAACTCATGCCGATAATGTCGAAATCGACAACGCCGTGACGCACGGCACTTGCAAACCACTCTTCGACGTGCTCAGGTTGCGCGATGTGCAGCATGACCTCGATAGCGTTGCCGGTTTGGGCAGCGACGTGTCTGGTTGCGCGGATCCCCGCGTTCAGTAGTGTTGCGTTCCTGCGCCAGTCGATCTGTGTTTTCTGCTCGCCAACTGGCTGCATCATTTCAATATTGGTCTCATTGCCTATTTGCACCATCTCGGGCAGCAGTCTCTCTGCATGTAGTGCGTTCAAAGTATCGAATGTATAGCTGTAAACGGCGTTCTCAAGCTCATCGAGGCTGTCGAGCGATTCCCAGGCACTGGGAATATGCTGGCGCTGCGGGTCGGCCCAGTTGTCCGAGTAGTGAAAGTCGAGCAGCACTGCAAACCCCAGCGCGCGGGCGCGGCGAATGCTCAGGCGCACGTCATCGAGCGTGCTGTACTTCGTCCATTGTGGATTGTGAAACAGGCGAATCCGAACCAGATTGGCGCCGCGCTGCCGGAAAATGGTAAAGGGATCGAGCACCTGGCCTTCGTCCGCATACCTGACACCGCAGTCTTCCATCTGGTTGACGTAGGACAGGTCTACCCCGAACACAAACTCTGCGTTTTCACCCGCGCCCGTGACCGGCGATGACACGATGGCGGCCAACAAAAGCCCGACAAACACCCGCATCAGGCGACTGCACCCGATGCGCGAAACCAGCGGTGTCGAGCCGGCGACTGTCTTCAACGCTGCCATAAGGAGGCCGACGCCTACGCTCGCCCGCCATCGACAACCAGTGCCTGACCGGTCATCATCGACGACGCCTTTGAACCCAGGTAGAGCGCTGCCTGCGCAATATCGATACCCGAGAGCGTCGACTTCAATGCCTGGGCATCAAGGCATTGCTTGAGTGACTCTTCGTCGACCCAGAGTGCGCGTTGACGCTCGGTCATCACCCAGCCGGGGATCAGCGAATTCACACGTACACCAAAGGGCCCCAATTCCCTGGCCAGCGCCCTTGTCAAACCGTGGATCGCGGCTTTGGAGGCAACATAAGCCGGGTAACCTGCCAGGCCCAGCAACGCGCAATTTGAGCCTACGTTAATGATGCTGCCGCCCCCTGCACTGCGCATGGCGCCAGCGGCTTGCTGGGCTGTAAAAAAGTGCGGGCGCAGGTTGGTATTCAGTGCGTCGTCCCACTCTTCGACGGAAAAGTTCTCGATATCGTGGCGCGTGTCCCTGGCGGCATTATTGATCAGGACGTTGATCGCGCCGTGGCGCGCCTGAAAATTCTCCATGCATGCGTGCAAGGCATCGATGTCGCGGATATCACACGGAAAAAAGTCAGGCGCCCGGTCATCACACTGGGCGGCTACACGCTCGCAAAGCTGGTGCGCAACCCGCTCCGTCAGCGAGACAAAGCCGACATGAGCCCCTTGCAACATAAAAGCCGCCACAAGGTAGGCGCCTATGCCAGACCCGCCGCCGGTAATGAACACATTGGTGCCCCAGAGGTCGTTGTATACGGGTAACTCTGCATGACCCTCCAGCAAGCTGTAGGCATCCAGCCCCGCTGCCGCAGCCTCGCTGTTTGCGGCTTCAACCGGCCTCAACCGCTTGCCTGACTCGGGCGATTTGCCGGCCAATGGCGAATCTTTGATCATTGTGAAACCCCTTTACACGCTACTTTGCTAGGTCTTTCGCCTCGCGAGGCTCGGCGACAGGTGACCACACGCGTCATTCGCCTGCCGCATTTATATTATTATATGTATTATTTTATCTGATTACAAAAGCTTTCAGGCGTCTGGCGGATAGACCGGGCGAGCTGAGCTGCCAGGCCAGCTCGACTGGACTGCGCAATCATTGCGAATTCGAATCGGTACTCGAGCTCACCGGGCACATGGCCTGTGTATGCGCGTTTTCCCCAGGAGTTGTCGCCGCCCACCCCCGCGTGGAAAGCATCGATATGCAAATACGTGCCCGTGGTTGCTGGCAGGTCATGCGCATGCACAGGGAAACGATCGCGCAGCGTTGACGGATCAACAAGCACCTGCTCCACCGGGGCTTCTAGCGCCTCCAATGGATACGGCAAGGCCGAAAAGCCGACCAGTGGCAACCCGGCAAACACGAGAGTCGGGTGCTCCCGACCTGAAATGGCCAACCAGCGCGCCTGCGTTTTGTGACCGTTTTCCTGCGGCCGCAGGTAAGGGACGTATTGGTCGGAAATGCTGGAGTGATACCTGCCAACCCGCGCTGACCAGTTGCGATCGCGGTAGTTTTCATGTGGCCCGCGCCCAAACCAGGTCAATTCTCGGAGCGCGTTGTCGAGTTCGACCCGCATACCCAGCCGTGGCGGCATCGCGTACTGAGCATTGCGTGCAAACGCGAGGCTGGCAACGACCAGCCCATCACCATAGACGTGATAGCGGGTTGACAGGCTGGCCATCGGCCCAGCTGACCCGTCCGGCTGGGCGGGGATTTCGAAGTCTGCCGAAAGTATCACGCTGCCATCGGGCTGCGCGAGCACATGCGATCGCATGGCCTCCCTTCGCTGGCCCGCACCTCGCCACCGCTGCTCCCAGACGGCAGGGCTATAACCATAATTGTTCGGGTAGAACTGGCCGTAATCATTGTCGGTCATCGCGCGCCAGAACGACGGCTCTATCGGCGAGGCCAGAAGCTCGTGGCCACGGTACTCATAGCCGGTGATGACACCCCGCGAGCGCGAAAACGCGATGCGGTGAGCACCGGCTGCCAACAGCAGGTCATCGCCATCCTCAAGGATCTCGACCGTCGACCGACAGTGGTTCTCACGCTCTGACGGTGAACGCTCATAGGGCATGGCGAACTGCCCGGCTGCGTAGCTATGCGAGGTATCCAGCAGCGGCGAAGCACGGTTGCGCCGCACATCAAGGTTGAGATGGTACTCCGCGCCCGGCGCAAGACTCCTTGGCTTGAGTCGCCCCAACGACACTTTGGCGCTGCTACCCGGCGCAACGCGAGGCAACGCATATTGGCCGGAATCGACTTCTACACCATCGGCAAGCAATTGCCAGTGCAGCGTAAACTCATCCAGGTAGGTGAAATCAAAGCGATTGTGCACCCACAGTACCCCGTTGCCTCGATCGAAGTCACTGAAATCAACAGGCTGGTGGGCACGCCTGGCCTCATGATAGGCCGGCTTGGGTGTCCGGTCGGGAAACAGCAGGCCGTTGTGGACGAAATTCGCGCTTGAAGGCGCGCTTGCCGGCCCATAATCGCCACCGTGTGACCACCAGGGCCGCCCGCGCTGGTCGTGCTCAAGCAAGCCCTGGTCAACCCAATCCCAGATAAAGCCGCCCTGCAAATTGCTGTGGCTATGGATCAGCTCCCAGTAGTCCCGCCCATTGCCAAGGCTATTGCCCATCGAATGCCAGTACTCCCCCATAATCCAGGTTTCATCGCTGCGGGTATGCGCAAACTCACTCAACTCCCACGGTGACGGGTAGAAGGCCGACAGGAAGTCAGAGGCCTGGCCAAACTCCCAGCGCGTCTGGAGCGCACGAACACCTGCGTTTTCGACGTAGGTATCATCGGCGTACTGCACCAGGCGCGTTTTGTCGCTGTGTTTTAGCCAGCGGTAGATCGCCGTGATGTTGGGCCCCATGCCCGACTCGTTACCCGGAGACCAGATCACAACCGAGGGGTGATTTTTATCGCGCTCGAACATGCGGCGACTGCGATCGAGCATCTGCCCGGCCCATTCAGGCCTTCTCGCTGGCGCCAACTCGGGGTCATTCCGGTACAGGTGAGTCTCGAGATTGGCTTCATTGATGACGTAGAAACCGTAGCGATCCGCCAGCTCATAGAAGCGCGGCTGCTGTGGGTAGTGCGCGGTGCGGATCGCGTTGATATTGGCCGCTTTCATCAGCTGGAAGTCGCGCAGCATGGTCTGCTCATCGACGACGTAACCATGGCGCTGGTGAAACTCGTGCAGGTTGACACCTTTGAACGTGATTGCACGGCCATTGACCAGCACTCGCCCATTGCGCAATTCCACCGAGCGAAACCCGGTTTGTAGCCGGACGACCTCGAGGGTTTCGGTATCATCAAGCAACTCGATAAGCAGCTCGTACAGGTAGGGCTTTTCGGCCGACCATGCCTCTACATGCCTGACCACCAGCGTGGCCTCCAGCTCAGCATGGCCATTGGCCAGCGATACCGCCTGCTCACCGCTGTCGAGCACCACACCCCTGTCGTGCAGCGAATAACGCAGGCGCAAACCGGATTTGGCGGCAACCGCCTTGTTGACCAGTGAGGTGCTGAGCCTTAGCGCGCCATCGCGATAGCCTTTTATTAGCGAGGCACGGGCAAATATATCGGCAATGTAGGACTGCGGGCGCGCATAGAGTGATACGCTGCGAAAAATACCACTCAGGCTCCATGCGTCCTGGTTTTCAAGCCAGTTCCCATCGCTGAACCGCATCACTTCGACTGCGATACGGTTGCTACCCACGCGCACAAAGCCGGTCACATCAAACTCGGCCGGTGTACGACTGCCCTAGCTATAGCCAACCTGCTCACCATTGATCCAGACGGTGAACGCCGAGCTCACGGCGCCAAAGTGGATAAAGATGCGCCTGCCATCCCAGTGCTCTGGCACCTCAAAGTGGCGGACATAGGAACCCACATGATTCTGCTCATCATCGGGCACCTCAAAGGGCTGGGCGTGGAACGGGTAGGCATGATTGACGTAAACCGGGTAGCCATAGCCCTGCCGTTCCCACACCGACGGCACCTCGATGCTTGCCCAGTCACGGATGTCATAGTCGGAGCGCCAGAATCCGGGCGGACGCTCAGCCGGTGATCCGGAAAAGCGGAACGCCCAACGGCCATCGAGCGAATGGACATAACGCGATTGTGCAGGCTCGTTTGCCTGCGCCAATGCCACCGTTTCAAAGGGTACGAAGCTGGCGCGAGCCGGCTCTGTATTGACCTGGATCACCGCCAGGTCGCGCCAGGCTGGCAGCGCCATCACGGCGCTGTGATAACTCACCAGGATCACAGCCAACAGCGCCAACCAGGTACAGCCCCGCCGAGTGGGGATGTTCGCGAAAGATCGTGGCCGAAGAACGGCCAGCACCCGCCAGCACGCGGCGAAGGCTTGAAAGGACGGCAAGAGTGGGTTCAAAACGCAGGGTCCGTGAATTGCAAAAAAAATAAATAATATTATTTATTTTTTACCGATTCAAGCAACTCATTGCAGCGGTGATCTGACCGCCCGGCGTATGACAATCACCACGCTGATTTGGTATCCTTGCCGCTTTGCTGCGCCAACAATCACCGATAACGCGCTTCGCAGTAATCCGACATCCCGACTATGCCAGACGCCAGCACCCTCGCAGCCGCCGACAACAGCACGGCAGAACACACGCCGATGATGCGCCAGTACCTCAAAATCAAGGCGCAACACCCCGATTCCCTGTTGTTTTACCGAATGGGAGATTTCTATGAGCTGTTCTACGACGATGCAAAACGCGCCGCCGAGCTGCTCGAAGTCACGCTGACCAGTCGCGGCAAGTCGGCGGGCAACCCCATTCCGATGGCCGGCGTGCCCTATCACGCGGCCGAGTCCTACCTGGCAAAGTGTGTCAAAGCCGGCGTGTCGGTGGCGATTTGCGAGCAGGTTGGCGATCCGGCCACGAGCAAAGGCCCGGTCGCGCGCGAGGTAAAGCGCGTCGTCACACCGGGTACCGTTACCGACGAGGCGCTGCTCGATGAAAAAAGCGAGCCCCTGCTGGCAGCTGTGCACCGTGAAGGCGATCGCTGGGCCGCCGCCTGGCTGGCCATGAGCAGTGGGCAGTTTGCCGCCTGTGAGTCCGGCAGCGAAATCGAGCTGGCGGCACAGCTCGAACAGCTACCTATCGCGGAGCTGCTGGTTGCCGAAGCGCAGCTGCCCGCCTCACTTGAACAGGCCAACTGCGGCCAGCTGCGCGAACGCCCGCCCTGGGAGTTCGAGGCGACACTCGGTGCCGAGCAGTTGCAGCGACAGTTTGGCTGCGACGACCTCGGGGTATTCAATATCGCTGACAAACCGGCGGTCATCGCCGCTGCGGGCGCGCTGATTGACTATGCGCGCGGCACCCAGGCTGGAGCCCTGCCCCATATCCATGGCCTGCAGCTCGTCGATCGCAGCGAATACCTGCGTATCGATGCCAGCTCGCGACGCAACCTTGAGCTTGAGCAAACCCTGGCTGGCGACAGTCGTCAAAGCCTGCTGGGCGTCATGGACAGCGCGGTGACCAGTATGGGCTCGCGACGACTGCGCGAGTGGCTGTCGCAGCCCCTGGCCGGGCTCGATGCGATCCATGGCAGGCAACAGGCTGTCACCTCGCTGCTGCACGAGTTCCAGTTCGAACCACTGCGCGAAAGGCTCAAACCGGTTGGCGACATGCAGCGCATTCTTACGCGCGTCGGCCTGCGTTCGGCCCGGCCCCGCGACCTGACCAGGCTCGCCGAATCGCTGCTTGCGCTGCCTGGCCTGCAGTCCGCTATCGACGCAGCGCAGGCCGATGCCACACTGGATGGGTTGCGCGATTCACTCGGAGACCACCAGGCCCTGGCCGATCACCTGCGCGGTGCGTTGGTAGACCTGCCGCCCATGACCATCCGTGACGGTGGCGTCATTGCCAGCGGCTATGATGCCGAACTCGACGAGTTGCGTGGACTGAGCGAAAACGCCAATGACTACCTGGTCGAACTCGAACAGCGCGAGCGCGAAGCAACGGGAATCAGCACGCTCAAGGTTGGTTATAACCGCGTCCATGGCTATTACATCGAAATCAGCCGGGGCCAGTCAGACAAGGCGCCAGAGCATTACATCAGGCGCCAGACGCTGAAGAACAATGAACGCTTCATTACACCGGAGCTAAAGTCTTTTGAAGACCGCGCGCTCTCAGCGCAAAGCAAGGCGCTGGCGCGTGAAAAGCTGCTCTATGAAACCCTGCTCGACACCCTGAACGAGCAACTGCAGGCACTGCAATCGGCAGCATCAGCCGTCGCGACGCTCGATGTGCTCGGTTGCCTGGCCGAGCGCGCCGACACGCTGGGCTGGAGCGCACCAAAGCTCGAGCAGCGCCCTGGCATCGTAATCAAACAGGGGCGCCACCCGGTGGTCGAGCGGTTTTCCCCCGAGCCCTTTGTCCCGAATGACCTGCAGCTGGATGCCAGCCAACGCATGCTCGTCATCACCGGGCCCAATATGGGCGGTAAATCGACCTTCATGCGACAGGCTGCGCTGATCACTTTACTCGCCCACATGGGGAGTTATGTGCCGGCGGAATCGGCAACGATTGGTCTGGTCGACCAGATCTTTACGCGGATTGGCTCAGCCGACGACGTTGCGGGCGGGCGCTCGACCTTTATGGTCGAAATGACCGAGACCGCGCATATCCTGCATAACGCAACGGCAAGCAGCCTGGTGCTGATGGACGAGATTGGTCGCGGCACCAGCACCTTCGACGGTCTCTCGCTGGCCTGGGCCTGTGCGCGCCAGCTGGCCGAGCAGGTCAAGGCCTTCACCCTGTTCGCCACCCATTACTTTGAGCTGACTGCACTGCCTGAATCGCTCTCGACGGTGGGCAATGTGCACCTGAGTGCGCGCGAGCACGGCGACTCGATCGTTTTCATGCACAGCGTCAAGCCAGGGCCTGCGAGCCAGAGCTACGGCATCCAGGTCGCGCGGCTGGCAGGGATCCCCGCCCCGGTGATCGCCGATGCGCGGCACCGGCTTGAGGAACTGGAAAAACAGGCGCTCATCCAGCCGCCCGCTTCCTCCACTGCGCCGGCTGGCAACAGTCAGCCACCCCAGGCTGACCTCTTCGCAAGCCCGCCATCGGCTATCGAGCTGGCCCTGGATGATCTCGATCCCGACGAGCTTACGCCCCGACAGGCCCTTGAGTGGCTCTATCGACTCAAGGATCTGCAGTGACTTGCCAGCGCGAAATGCTGTACTACAGTGCCTATAGAGGTCTGAATGTCGCGCGGCAGCGTATTGGTCTCACTCAAGCCAGCACTCACTGGCAAAACAGGTCGCCTCTGCCAGCCCCGGGCCAGCTTATGCTAGCCGCCAGCGCTTGCACTGGTCGATACCCGTGATAGACTCCGCGCTCGCTTTTTAGGAGAACCCGCTCTAATGACTTTTGTTGTCGGCGAAAACTGCATCAAGTGCAAGCATACTGACTGTGTTGAAGTCTGCCCGGTAGACTGCTTTTACGAAGGCCCCAACTTCCTCGTTATCCACCCGGATGAGTGTATCGACTGTGCACTTTGCGAACCCGAATGCCCTGCCGATGCGATTTTCTCGGAGGACGAGCTGCCTGAAGACCAGCAGGTATTCCTCGAACTCAACGCTGAGCTGGCCGAAGAGTGGCCCAACATCACCGAGAAGAAAGATGCCCCGGCCGATGCAGAAGAGTGGAACGGCGTGCCCAATAAGCTCGAGATGCTTGAGCGCTAGCCAGCAACCGTTAAAAAAAAAGGCCCTTGTTAGGGCCTTTTTTTATGCGCGAAAGTAGCGTCCGGCGCTAGCGGGTGAAAATTGAGTCACTCGACAAGCCTTCACTGCGCATGATTTCCTTGAGGCGGCGCAGCGCTTCGACCTGGATCTGTCGAACCCGCTCACGCGTCAGGCCGATCTCGGCACCCACCTGCTCCAGCGTTGCCGTCTCATGACCGCGCAAACCGAAGCGGCGAGTGATGACCTCGCGCTGCTTCTCTGACAGCTCGTCGAGCCACTTGTTGACGCTCGCCTTGAGGTTGCTGTCCTGCAGCAGCTCGGCGGGATCGGAGACGCGCGTGTCGGCGATAGTCTCTACTACTGTGCGCTCAGAATCGTGACCCAGCGGCGCGTCTATCGAAGTAACCCGCTCGTTGAGTTTGAGCATGCGCTTGACATCGTCGACCGGCTTCTCGAGCAGATTGGCGATTTCCTCGGCGCTGGGTTCGTGATCCAGCTTCTGGCTCAGCTCACGCGCAGCGCGAAGATAAACGTTGAGTTCCTTGACGACATGAATCGGCAGCCGAATGGTGCGCGTCTGGTTCATGATCGCGCGCTCGATGGTCTGCCTTATCCACCAGGTCGCATAGGTTGAAAAGCGAAAACCACGATCGGGGTCGAATTTCTCGACCGCGCGAATGAGACCGAGGTTGCCCTCTTCGATCAGATCGAGCAGCGACAGGCCACGATTGAGATAGCGACGTGAAATCTTCACCACCAGCCGCAGATTGGATTCAATCATGCGCTTGCGACCTGCCTCATCACCATCGAGGGCCAGGCGAGCATAGTGCTTTTCTTCGTCTGCTGTCAGCAGCGGCGAGAAGCCGATCTCGTTGAGGTACATCTGGGTCGCATCCAGCGACTTGGGGATGCGCTCGGAGGGCGTCCGCCGCTCATCCATGCTACCGGCAATCGTCTCAAACTCAGGCTCTGCGGTATCTGGCGTCGCATCGGAGGCTGCAAGCTCGGACTCATCCATTTCGACCTGTTCTTCTGCGTTTGCGATCATTACTTCGTGCCTCTCGTCGTCTGGTCTGCTCAGGCCCTCGGGCCAGAGCACTCAAGGTTATACCTTTGGCAGCAGGGTCAGGGGATCAACGGGCCTGCCATTGCGCCGCAACTCAAAATGCAGGTGCGCGAATTGCGCCCCGGTGCTGCCCAGTTCCGCTATCTGTTGTCCACCGCGAACTCGCTCACCTTCGGCGACCAGCAAGCGGCTATTATGGGCGTAGGCGCTCAGGTATTGCTGGTCGTGCTTCACAATCAGTAACTTCCCATAAGCCGGCAACCCGGTACCGGCATAGACCACCACACCGTCATTTGCAGCGCGAACCGGCTGCCCAGTGCGGCCAGCAATGTCGAGGCCGCTGTGAGCGCGATTGCCTGCGGCCGAGTAGCGCGTCACAAGTTTGCCGTCTGCAGGCCAACGCCAGTTACCGGCAACGGTCGATGCAATCGCAGGCTGCCGGGTAACCGAGCGCACCGCGTTCCCGGCCGGCGCCGCTGTGCGGGTCGCCTCACCGGCAGCACGGGTGTGGGTGAGCAGGCTGAGCTTCTGGCCTACCTTCAACTGGTAGGGAGCCGCGATACGATTGCTGGCCGCCAGCGCTACGGGGTCGAGGTTGTAGCGCCAGGCAATCGCGTAGAGGGTTTCGCCGCGTGCCACCCAGTGGTGGTTGATTTTCTCGGTCGGCGGCTGGGCCCGCTCAACGACCGGTACATGACCCGGGCCTTCGCAGGCGAGCAATAGCGAACAGCACAGCGTGAGCAGCAGCCGACGCGCAAACTGCGCCGAGCCCCCCGCCTGTCCTGTTGTTATCGCTGTTCGAGCCATTTCCGGGCATACCCTTGATTGAATGAATTACACGCAATCAATTAAGTTGTTTCTTAATTCTTGCGGCTAATATAATGATTTCAATAGACTTTAGAATAAGGCCGGCCATTATATGTGCAATATTTCTCTATATCGGCTCGGCCCCGTCCCCGCACCTGAATACAATGAGCCCGCTCGATCCAGCGGGCGACAAACCGGAAGTGAGAACAAAAAGCCATGAGCAACCTGACCGACAACCCGGCCAGCCAGGACGATAAACCGCACGCGATACGACGACTCTATGACTGGGTGTTGGGCTGGGCAGAACACCCACAGGCCAGCGTCGCCTTGTTTGTCATCGCCTTTGCCGAGGCGTCCTTTTTCCCGATTCCGCCCGATGTGTTGCTGCTGGCCATGGCCATGGGCGCACCACACAAAGCGCTGCGCTTTGCCGTTATCTGCACCGCAGGCTCAGTGCTTGGAGCACTGGCAGGCTATGCGATGGGCTGGGGCCTGTGGGGCGCAATGGACGATTTCTTTTACCGGTACATTCCCGGTTTCGAGCGCGCCGGCTTTGAAGCACTGGCCAGCAGCTTTTCGGACAACACCTTCCTGGCAATTTTTACCGCCGGGTTCTCGCCGATTCCTTTCAAGGTCTTCACAATCGCCGCGGGCGCCGCTGCAGTACCATTGCTGATGTTTACGCTGGCATCCATCGTCTCGCGCGGACTTCGCTACGCCATCCTGGCCGCGCTGATCATGTGGTTTGGACCGACGATTCGCGAGTGGATCGATCGTTACTTCAACCTGTTGACGATTGTGGCAACGGTACTGCTGATCGGCGGCTTTGTCGCGATCAAGTACCTGCACTGATTTCAAGGAGACACCATGTCTGACCTGGGTTTCTGGAACCTTGCTCAGTCCGACCCGGACTTTATCGCACTGATCGACCCCGATGAAGTCGCGTTCAGCCGTGGCCAACTGCTGGCCGAAGCTAACCAGATGGCCAACGGCTTTCGGGCCATGGGCCTGGGCGTCGGCGATACCGTGGCAATGATGATGCCCAACGGCAAGGACTTCCTGGTCTGCTACCTGGCCTGCACATCGATCGGGCTGTACATGGTGCCGATCAACTGGCACCTCGCCGGCCCCGAAGTCGCCTACATACTGCAGGACTCCGAAGCCAGGGCATTTCTTGCCCATGAAGCAATCGGCAGTGCACCGGTGCAGGCCGTGCGCGAGGCTGGTTTTCCTGCCGACGCCTGCTTTGCGACCGGCGCGCTCGAGGGCTTCAGGCCGCTGGAAGCATTCCTCGCTGACCACAGCAGTGAACTGCCAGCGGACATGACCGCCGGCGCCGTGATGAACTATACCTCGGGCACGACAGGGCGCCCCAAGGGCGTCAAACGGGCGCTCTCCGGTATCCATCCCAGTGATATGGGTGTCGCTCACTCAATGTTCATGATGATGTTCGGTATCGAGCCGCACAACGGCAACGTGCATTTCACTGGCTCTCCGCTCTACCACACAGCCGTGCTGGTGTGGGCCGGCAACTCACTGCACCTGGGCCACCAGGTCGTGATGATGAGCAAGTGGGATGCCGAGGGCATGCTCTACCTGATCGACAAATACAAAGTGACAACCAGCCATATGGTACCCACCCAGTTCGTCAGGGCGTTGAAGTTGCCGCAGGCTGTGCGCGAGAAATATGACTGCTCGAGTACCCGCCATATGATCCACGCTGCCGCGCCCTGCCCGGTCGAAATCAAACGCCAGATGATTGAGTGGTGGGGGCCCTCTATCTACGAGTACTACGCTGCTACCGAGGGGGGCGGCACGCTGGTCACACCCGAGGAGTGGCTGCAATACCCGGGCACGGTCGGCAAAGCCTGGCCCAATGCCGAGGTCAGGATCTTTAACGACGAGGGCGTGGAGCTACCCACTGGCGAAGTGGGCACAATCTACATGCTGCTGTCGGAAAATATGCGCTTTGAATACAAGGGCGACAAGGCCAAAACCGAGAAGGAGCGGCTCGGCGACTACTTTACCGTGGGCGACGTTGGCTATCTCAACGATGAGGGCTACCTGTTCCTGTCCGACCGCAAGATCGACATGATTATCTCGGGCGGCGCAAATATCTACCCGGCCGAAATCGAAAGCCAGCTGATCCTGCACGACAAGGTCGCCGACTGCACCGTTTTCGGTATCCCGCACGCGGACTGGGGTGAAGAGATCAAGGCTGTCGTACAGCCGATCGAAGGCGTCTCGGGTGACGAGGCCCTGACGGCCGAGATTATGGGCTTTCTCGAGGCGCGCATCGCGCGGATGAAACTACCCCGGTCGATCGACTACATGGATGAGCTGCCGCGCGATCCCAACGGGAAACTCTATAAACGCCGGCTCAGGGACCCGTACTGGGAGAACCACGAGCGCAAGGTCTAACCTCCAGCTGCAGCCCCGCCGGCAGGCAACTGCAAGCGAATTGACCATATCGCTCACGGAATGCCCAGGCTTTCCGGAAGCCCTTCAAAGTTTTACGTTCTCCGCCCCGATTTGCCGGCCTCACACGGCAAGTCCTGCCACGCTGACCTATGCTTAGCTCGATGCTTTCTCTTTCGACGGTGCCGCCGTATGTGCCTGATTAGATAGCAGAAAAATTGAGCAGTTAACTGGGTTCCACCGTCAACCAGACAGTGATCATCATGACGACTAAAGCCGAACACAAAAAACGCGCCTCCGGGCTGGTTTTGGGTGCATCTGCAATCCTGCTGTCCGTCTCGGCCGGGGTACAGGCGCTGGAGCCTGTCGCCTACGACTTCGATGACGACCTGATTCTCGATGAGATCATCGTCACCGCGCAAAAGCGCTCGAAAAATGCCCAGAGCGTGCCTGTTTCAGTCGTCGCCTACTCCGAGCAGGCGCTGGCCAACTCCAACATCACCAATTTTTCTGACCTCAATCGGCTCGCTGCGGGACTCTCGGTCGTCGACATCGGCAACGGCCTGGGTAGCACCGTGCGCGTGCGCGGCGTAGGCCAGGAAGCGTTCGGCCTGACGCTGCAGCCTTCGGTCGCGATCATTATCGACGGCATTGCCCAACCCCGCCTGGATACCGCCTTTGCCAGTTTTCTCGATATTGAACGGGTCGAAGTCCTGCGAGGCCCGCAGGGCACGCTGTGGGGTCGCAACGCGCCAGCTGGCGCAATCACGGTAACTACGCGCGAAGTCGATACTGTGCTTCTCAGTGGCGAGCTGAGGACTGTGGTCGGCAGTGACGGTATCGAACGGCATGTTGCCATCGGCAATATACCGATTGTTGAAGACCTGCTGGCAGTGCGCGTAAGCGGCTTCCGCGATCGCAACGATGGTTTTATTGACCTGGTCACAGTGGATGAAACCAATAGCTCAGACCGCGAGGGTGGCCGTGTCAAAATGCGCTTCACACCGACCGACTCGCTGGATATCTCGCTGAGCTATGAGCGTGCCGATATCGAGGCCCGCCCCGCCCGCGAACGGGTCAGCTACGGCGCCAGCATTCTCGACCAGGCCGCCAGAGCTGGCGTGACTCTGGATATGCCCGACGCCTTCGACAACCGCAGCTTCAGCGACAACGCGGCGCGATTCAGCTCCACCACAGAGACGACCATTCTCGATGCATCGCTATTGCTGAACGATCACTACGAGCTCAAACTGATCAGCGGCTACCAGGCTTTCACCAATGCGCTGACCGGCGAGGTCGAGACCTCGCCACTGGATCTGTTTAACGTCAGCCGCGCAGACAACTTCGACCACAACAACAGCCACGAACTGCAGCTGCGCTACAGCGATGAATCAATGGACTGGATCGCAGGCCTGTACTATGCGGATATCAAGCAGCGCAATCCCACCGTGCTGAGTGCGGGTGCCGATGGCCTCGCCGTTAACGACGATGCGATCGTTAATTTCAATGGCGGCGGCGGTCCTGGCGACTTCATTACTGCACTGACAGACCTGGGTTTGGGGGTAGTCAACGCGCAGACCAACGAACTGTTGGGGCTAATGAAGTTCACACTGGTTCCCGACCTGGACCTGCAGAATCGTTACTCCACCTTTGTCCGCGCCGCCTTTGGCCACCTGTCCGCCAGCCTGTCTGAAGACGTGACACTCGACGTTGGCCTGCGCTATTCGTCAGAGACAGTGGCCTCGACCAACAGCAGCAGCGGCACGTTTTCCTTCCCTGTTGTGCCGCTGGTCATCCCGTCGGGTGACACGATTGCCTTTGACGACCGGACAACCTTTGAATCGATCACTGGTGGCGTTCGCCTCAGCGTCGAGTTCACTGATGATATGACGGTATACGGCGGCATCGACCGGGGCTACAAGGCCGGCGGCTTCAATGGTGCCGCCTCTCCCAGCATTTCGAGCAACCCGGCAACGCGCCAGTTTGACGAAGAAGAAACGCTGAATTTCGAACTGGGCTGGAAATCCGAGTTCCTTAATAATCGACTGCGTAGCAACGGCGCGATCTTCCTGCAGACTTACGACGACTACCAGGTGCAGATCCCGGATGCGACCACCGGCACCAACCTGATTTCAAACGCCGATGTCGTTGTGAAGGGTATTGAAGCGGATATCACCTGGCTGGTGAGCAGCGGATTGACCATGAACGCGACGCTCGCCTATATCGATGCGCGCTATGACGATTACAGCAATGGCCTGTGCACCACGGGCCAGATCGCAGCCCTGGCCGCAACGCCCGGCGTTGGTAACTTCCTGAATTGCTCGCAGGACTTGAGCGATACACGGCTGAACCTCAGCTCGCGCTGGTCGGGTAATGTAGGGCTACTCTACGAAAGCGACTACTTCCAGTGGGGCAAACAGCAGCTCAACTGGTTCGCTTACGCCGAAGCGATTTTCCGTGATGACTTCGTCGGCGCGCCGAGCAATAACCCGGACACGAAAACAACGTCCTACACGGTTGGCAACCTCAAAACCGGCCTCAAGGCCGAGCACTGGGAAGCTGAACTGTGGGTCGACAACGTGGGCGACAAGGCCTATTTCACCTCGCTTGAAGAAGCCTCGTTTTCAGACGGCACCACGGCCGTTATCGGCCCACGCCGCGCCGCTGGCGTGCGCATGAAGCTGCGCCTGTAGGGCGTTTCAACCCAGCCCAGTCTACGCCCGGCGCTGCACCCGCAGCGCCCGGCCCAGGGTCTTGCTGCCCAAGGCTTCCGTGTAACGATTCCCCTCCTCCCAGACGCGCTCGCCGCGGATGTAGACCTGCTGGACCACGCCATCAGAGCGATTGACCATCACATCGTGCTGTAACTTGTCGTTCCAGATGGTTTCGCGGCGTGCGTTGACGTCGTGCGTCTTCAGGGCTTCGGGATCGATAAGCACGAGGTCAGCCTGGGCGCCGACGTTCAGCGTGCCGGTATCCAGCCCGAAAAACTCGGCAGGCTCGGTCGTCAGCCGTCGTACCGCCTGCGAGACCCGCTGAACTCCGGAGCGCTGTGCCAGGCGCAGGGTATTGAGGTTGCAATCATAAAACGCGAGGTTGGTCAGGTGCGCACCGCTGTCGTTGAATCCGGGCATGGCCTGCTTGTGAAACAGGATTTCCTCAACAATGTCCTCATCGGTATTTGCAGAGTCAAACCACCAGCGAAACGCCGTATCGAACATGATCAGGCCCTGCAGGAAAAACTCGGTTTCGTTGTCGATGCCGGACGGGAACCGGCCAAAGGCTTCTGCCTCCTGCGCATCCGTCGCGCCTTCGGCGCCATTGCTGGCCTGGAACTTCCTGAGCCGCGCATAAACCTCGGCCATGGAGCAACCGTTCCAGGCTGCCACTGGCGTATCATCGAAAAACATTTCATCCATATCCATCTGGAAGGTCGCCTGGCTATCGGGCTTGTTCATTTTCGACAGGGGGCCACCGGGCTTCCCGGGTTTTTCGACCTTGGCCCAATCCTCCCGGAAGCGGCGCTGCCATGCGGGATCATTCAACAGGGCCTGGCGCGACTCACGGTCTTCTTCCTCACAGGCAATCAACTCACGTGTCGATTCAAGCTCTTCGAATATGGGCGCGATGATCCCGTTGGACCACATGCGGAAATTGGCACCCAGCGCCTGGAAATGAATCTTGCCGCGACAGATGAACGAATTGATGACGCTGGACAATGCGAGCATGGCCTTCCAGACACCCGGCGTGCTGACGAAATCGATCGCAGTCAGCGCCGACACCCGCAGGGGTTTTCGGTAGAACCAGCCTGCGCTCCAGAAAAATCGCTTGATCGTGCGACCCATCTGCTCGGCATCGGGATTGGTCTGCCACACCCTGCCATACTCGCGCACGACATCCATCTGCGGCTTCAATTCATCGTCATCGGCAAAGTGTGCCGGAATGCGACTGTCCTTGTGGGGGTCATTGGCCAGGTAGTGAAAGACGATCTGGTCTGTCGACAGGCCCAGGTATCCCTGCTCCATGGCGTCGCGAAGCAGCGAGAGCATTTTTTCTTTTTCCGCCTCAGTGGGCTTGCGGCTGATAGAATCCTCAACCCCCATCACTTCAACGCGGAGCATCGAATGCGGCAAAAAGGCCGCCACATTGGGCCCAAGTGCGATATCCTCAAAATGGCGCAGGTAGTCCTCGGTGTTGTCCCAGGTCATCGCACTGGCACATTTTTGCAACACCGGTTTGGGTACGTTCTCAACCCGGGTAAAGCAGTCGACGATGGGTTCCTCGCCATCCTTCTTCTGGGCGCCAAACGCGGTACCGAGCGAACAGTTGCCCACCAGCACCGTGGTCGTGCCGTGGCGCACCGCTTCGCCAAGCCCCGGATTGAGCTCGACTTCGAGGTCAAGATGGGTATGAATGTCGAGCAGGCCAGGCATGAGCCAATAACCATCGGCGTCGACAACCTCGGCAGCCTCCATAGCCAGTTGGCTATCACGGGCAATGATTAACCCCCCCTTGATAGCGACATCCTCGAGTCTGGGCGCGTTGCCATAGCCATCGAATACCAGGGCATTCTTGATCAATGTGTCACAGGCTTGCATGTATTGGCAGGTCTCCAATGAAGTGGGCAGTCCGGATACCGCCGGCATCCGCATTAACGAAAATTTAAGCGCAGGGCGAAAATCGGTCAATAGCATCTAGATTACGATTTTGCATGCCCACAGCCGCCTGCAGCCCGGCTGCGGCACAAAATTGCTAGAATGCGCCGCTGTACCGCGTGCGCCTGCACAACACCGATACCGCTGTAGATAACCAGAATGATAAATATGCAAAACAAGCGCGCGCTGGTCATGGGCGCCAGCGGCTTTCTGGGCAGCCATATTTGCAAGCAGCTCGTCGCCGCTGGTGTCGAAACCTGCGCTTTTGTCCGCGAAACCAGTAATACCAGTACGATCGACGCACTGGGCCTTGAGACCTTCTACGGCGATGTCATGGCGCCGGAAACGCTGCGTCCGGCCCTGGCTTCCTGCGATGTGGTTTTCTACTGTATTGTGGATACCCGCGCCTGGCTGAAGGATACCAGCCCGCTGTGGCGTACCAATATCGATGGGCTGCGCAACGTGCTCGATGCCGCCGTGGAGAGCGATATCGAGCGCTTTATCTTCACCAGCAGCATCGTCACCATTGGCCTGAACGAATCGGGCGTCGCCACCGAAGCAGACAGCTTTAACTGGGCGAGCAAGGCACCCGACTACGTGCTGTGCCGCACCCAGGCCGAGGACATGGTCTTCGACTACTGCCGGCAGCGACAGTTGCCAGCCATCGCACTCTGTGTGGCCAACACCTACGGCCCTGGCGATATCCAGCCCACGCCGCACGGCGGACTGATCAAGGCGGTGGCCCTTGAACAAACCTCACTGCCGATCGACTGTGAAAACCCGGTCGTTGACATTCGCGATGCAGCGCAGGCGATGATACTGGCGGCAGACCGCGGCCGCGTTGGCGAGCGCTATATCATCGCCGCCGAGCACGCCAACCAGGTAGAGCTGTTCTGGTACGCAGCGCAAGTCGCCGGCGTCAAACCGCCAAAGTTCAAGCTGTCTGTTCGCGCAATATGGACGTTGGCATTTGTCGTGGAGAACATTCTCAAGCTCTTTGGCAAACGCATCGCATTAAATACGGAATCCGTACTGCTATCTCACGTATTCAATGAAATGGACTGCAGCAAAGCGCGCGAGGAACTGGGTTGGGAGCCCCGCCCCATCAAGGAAAGCATCCACGACGCCGTTCATTTTTACCTGCAACATCCTGACTAGGGCGCCTGGCACTCTACCGTTACCCACCGTCGACGAGAACACTATGAAAACACTGCCTTGCATCACGACCTCCATGGCCCTGCTGATCCAGGCCATGGCGACGCTGCCAGCGCTCGCCCAGGACCCTGGCGAACTCGATATGGAGGCGCTGCGGGCCCAAAGTCCACTGCTCGCCGATGCCGTGGAGCGGCGCGACGTGATCGACGGCAGCGATTACTCGCCCTACAACGAGGCCTTGCCCATGCAGGTTTTCTGGGGCGATACACACCTGCATAGCTCAATGAGCGTCGATGCCAACTCTGCGGGCAATGAATCGCTCTCACCGGTCGATGCCTACCGCTTTGCGCGCGGTGAACAGCTGACCGCCAACAGCGGAGAGCCCGTGCGCCTGAACCGACCGCTGGACTTCCTGGTGATTTCGGATCACGCGGAGTACCTGGGCATTATGGATCGCTTTCGCAAAGGCGACCGAGCACTGGCACAACTCAACGGGGGCGAAGATATTCTCGCTGCCATCCGGCAGGGGCCGCAGTCTGCTTTCGAATTTGTCGCCAACCTCGGCGCTGCGTTCATCAATAGCGATGGCCGGTTTGGCGGCCAGTCGCTGTCTTATGACACCTGGAAAAGCAGCGCAAAGATTGCCGATGATTTTTATCAGCCAGGGGTCTTCACGCCGCTCATCGGCTACGAGTGGACTTACTTCCCCGGCGGCGACAACCTGCACCGCGTCGTGGTCTACCAGGATGGCGCCGACAAAGCCGCCGCCATGCCGCCGTTTTCATCCATCGACGGCAATCGCCCCGAGCAGCTGTGGGCGTTTATGCAGAACTACGAGGACCAAACCGGCGGCCAGATCCTCGCCATACCCCACAATGCCAACACCAGTAACGGACTCATGTTTGCAATGGTCGACTCAGAGGGCAAACCCTTCAGCCCCGAGTACACACAGCTGCGACAGCGCTGGGAGCCCATCGTCGAAGTCACCCAGATCAAGGGCGACGGCGAATCACACCCCTATCTGTCGCCCGATGATGAGTTCGCCGATTTCGAAAACTGGGACAAGGGCAATCTCAGCCCCTATGCGCAGGTGCCCAAGACCGACGACATGCTGGTCTATGAGTACGCGCGCTCCGCACTGCAGCTGGGCCTGCAGGCCGAGCAGCAAACCGGAACCAACCCCTTCAAGTTTGGCATGATCGGCAGCACCGATGCGCACACCTCACTGGCCACGGCTGGCGAGAGCAATTTCTGGGGTAAAGCGTCGGCCACCGAACCCGGCAGCGAGCGCAGCCGGGGGATTTTCTTCGCGCCCGCCAGCCCTGAAAAGGAGCCGACCTATGCCTGGGAGCAGGTTGCAGCGGGCTACGCAGCGGTTTGGGCACAGCAGAATACCCGCGAATCCCTGTTCGCGGCGATGAAACGCCGGGAAGTCTATGCAACGACCGGCTCGCGAATGACGGTGCGCTTCTTCGGCGGCTGGGACTACGCGGATGATGATGCACATCGGCCTGACAGCGCGCGTATCGGCTATCACAAGGGCGTGCCGATGGGCGGTGACCTGCCCGCGCGAAGCGAGGCATCGGGCGCACCCCGGTTCCTGCTGACCGCGATAAAAGATATCGACGGTGCCAATCTCGATCGCATCCAGGTGGTCAAGGGCTGGATCGATGCCAATGGCCAGCGCGCTGAAAAAGTCTACAACGTCGCGGTTTCGCCCGAGCGCAGGATACGTCGCGATGGCAGCGTCAAGCCCGTGCGCTCGACGGTCGACCTGGAAACCGTCAGCTATACCAATACGGTCGGGGCTGCGCAGCTGGCCACCGTGTGGGAGGATCCCGACTTCGACCCCGCGGTGGCTGCGTTTTACTACGCGCGCGTGCTCGAGATCCCGACCCCCCGCTGGACCGAGTTTGATCGCATCAAGTTTGGTTTTGAACCTGCGGAGGACACCCCGCGGGAACTGCAGGACCGCGCCTACACGTCACCGATCTGGTACACGCCCTGAGTCATCGGGCCTGTCAGCTGGGCAGGTAGCCGTATTTGCGCATCAGGCCGAGTGCCAGTTCGTCCCGCGAGCCCAGCGAGGCCTCATCGTAGCTAAGCTGGGCCAGTTTCTGGACTGCGCCCGGGTCGACCTGGCCGACGCTTTCATCAAGCCACTGTGCATCGGGCTCAAGCCCGATCGCCGCACAGATCGATTCCAGCGTCTCACGCGGCGCCGACAGCAACTGCTCGTAGCGAAATTCGTGGTAGCTTGCGTTGCGCAAGCGCGTCGATTCGTCGATTACCCTGGCCAGCCGGCGAGCCCAGAGCGCAAAGAAGTCATGCACAGTCGGTTCGCGCTGTCGCGCGGGCCCGGGCTGCCAGCTGCCCACAGCCAGGGTTGCCCAGGAATCGCGGCCCCGTTTGACCATTTCGTTAAACCCCGCATGCCCCATCATCGAGGATGCGGTGGGCACGCCATTGCGCACCATGTGAATGAATACCACGTCAGGCCACAGCTGTTCCAGCAAGCCCATATAGGCGCCATAGTCTGGCGTCTTGTCACCCCAGTACCGTTTGCCGCTTTGTTCAAGCAACAGCCCGGCGATGGCATCCCAGCACTCGCGCAAACTCATCATCGGCTGGCGCTTGACCAGCGCCTCGAGCTGCGCAAGAAACGCCTGCTCACTGAATCCTGCCGCGGTGGCGTTGTTCATCAACACACAGTCACCGGTGATAAAACGGGTATCGAGCAGCATTTGCAACAATGAGGCCGAGGGTGCAGCGCCCATACCAACACGTTCGTACATCGTTGGCAGCGCGTGCGTCTCGTTGAAGGTGTAGCAGTCGGGGTGGGCGTTCAACAGCCGCTGCATAAAACTCGTACCACAGCGACCGGTGCCAACGATGCAAAATTTCATACCAGGTTCCTGTTCTGCGGATTGCGCGCCGATTTGACCCTATAGCCGATCTACGCGACACTGGGGGCTTCAGGTTTCCAACGTCTTGGCGCAACACCTGCTCCCGATGGCGGCCATTGTACTTGAACCCGTGCGAGTGCGAAAAACGACGTGAGCTTTGCCGTATTTGTCCTGCTGGGCCAGACCCGATCGAGAGCGAGCGCATGGCCGACCTGCTCGCCTCCCTGATCCACTACGAACCGGATGCATGCCAGCACTGCGACGTCTGGATCGCCAACGACGGCAACCAGTCTCTGGCGCCGCTCAAAGCCCTGCGCAAGCAGTTCAATGCCATGCATGTCTTTGCCAACCCAGGCCATGGCGTGAGCGAGCGAGTCTGGGACAGGCATATCAATGGCACCTATGCCGCCTGGACACAATTGCGTGAACGCGACTACGAATTCGTACTCAAACTCGATACCGACGCACTGGTCATC
This sequence comes from Pseudomonadales bacterium, assembly GCA_965216795.1. Lineage (GTDB taxonomy): Bacteria > Pseudomonadota > Gammaproteobacteria > Pseudomonadales > UBA7434 > UBA7434. The sequence goes on from OZ244196.1 coordinate 1,130,714, forward strand.
AACCCCTTCGTCGAGCGGATAGGCCGATTTTTCGCGGCCTATCCCCGAGCCGGGCTCATCGGCACGCATATCCACTTCCCCTCCGGTGAATTGCGCCCTGGAAACTTCACGATGGGCCAGCATGTCGCCCAGTGCGCCCAGCCCAACCCCGCGCCAGACCTGGTTCCCCAGGGTGCCAACAAGGCATTTCGCAAACGGATTGCCGCGACCCAGGGCGAGCGGGTCGAGTTATTGCAGGCCGCGCGCCAGCATGGTCATTTTGGGTCGCAACATGTGCAGGGCGGCGGCTACGCGGTGTCAGCGGCGTTGCTGGGCGAACTGCGCAAGCGGCAGTGGCCGCGCAGCGTCGATATGTTCAATGCCACCGGCATCGGCGAGGACGTCGCCAGCGCGCTGCTGTGCAAGGCAGCGGGCTTCGAGCTGATGGACTGCAATCATCCGGGCGAGGTTTTTGGCGTGTGGTTCCAGGAGCTGCGACTATCGCCTGACGAACTGGTCGCACGCGACTACGCCATTATCCACAGCATCAAGGACTTTCCTGGCCAGTCAGAACAGGACGTGCGTGCCTGGTTTAGCCGGCGCCGCTCCCACTAACAAGCCGCTGGGCAAAAAAAAAGCCGGTCGGGTATTGCCCAACCGGCTACCAGAGTTGTGGCCAGGTGCTATGGCTTTTCTGAGCCTACCACCCACATTGCAAAGAACTGGGCACCGCCGCCATAGGCCTGGCCCATCGCCAGCTTGGCACCGTCGACCTGGTGCTTCTCAGCCATACCGCGCACCTGGCGCGCCGCCTCGGCGAAGCGGATCATGCCCGATGCACCGATGGGGTTCGACGACAGTACACCACCCGAGGGATTCCAGGGAATGTCGCCGTTTTCATCGAGCGAGGTTGCGCCCTCCATCGTCAGTTTCCAGCCTTCACCCTCGGGGGCAAAGCCCAGACTCTCAAGCCACATGGGCTCGTACCAGGAAAACGGCACATAGATCTCAGCCACGTCAAAGTCCTTGCGCGGCTTTGTGATACCCGCCTGGGAATAGACGTCTTTCGCACAGTCTACACTCGCCTGGGGGTTGATCTGCTCGCGACCAGCGTACATGGTTGGCTCCGAGCGCATCGCAACGCCGCGAATCCAGGCCGGTGTACCGGGCGATTCATGCACCAGGTCTTCATGGGCAATGACCATCGCACAGGCGCCGTCCGACGAGGGGCAGGACTCGAGGAAACGAATCGGGTCCCAGAGCATTGGCGACTCTTCGACCATCTGCATCGTGATATCAGGCAGCTGCAGGTGCGCAAGTGGATTGCGGACTGCGTGCAACCGATCCTTGGTGGCTACCTTGATCCCGACATCGTATGGCGCACCACTGCGTTTGATGTACTTGCGCATAAGCGGCGCAAAAAAACCGCCAGCGCCAGCATTCAGGTGCGGCGAAAAGGGCTGCGGATTGGACAGTGCCCACATCGCATTCGATTCAGATTGTTTCTCGAAGGTCACCGTCAGCACGCGTCGGAATACGCCCGATTGCACATGAGAGGCCGCAACAATCGCCGTAGAACCACCGACTGAACCCGCGGTATGCACACGCAGCATCGGCTTGCCATTGCAGCCAAGTGCATCCGTCAGATACAGCTCGGGCATAATCACGCCCTCGAACATGTCTGGCGCCTTTCCGATAATGACGGCGTCGATGTCATTCCACGTCAACGCCGCCTCGTTCAGCGCATTCTGCGCGGCCTCACGCAACAGGCCTGCGATAGATACATCGGTACGTTTGGTCTGGTATTTGGTTTGCCCAATACCTACTACTGCAGCTAATTCAGCCATTATTCGCCCTCCAGCACCATAACCATATTCTGTTGCAAACACGAACCACTGGTCGCGTGTGCAACACCGCGCTCACAACTGCCCGCGATAATTCGACGCGCAACCTCACCAATGCGCGCCAACCCTGAGGCCATGAAAAGGTGCCCGGCAAGCACGCCGCCCGAGGGGTTGATCTGTACGTTGTCATCCAGCCCAAGCGCTCGCGAGACAATAATTTCCTGGTGCGAAAACGGCGCGTATATTTCAGCGACGTCAACTTTGCCATTTGCGACGCCAGCCCCCTTCGCCGCAGCCTCGGTTGAGGGCGACTGGGTCAGGTCACGCAATGTAAACTGGTGCGTCTCAATACGATGATCAACACCGCGAATCACTGCATAGGGCTTGCCCAGCTCTTTGGCTTTTTCCACCGAGCAGATCACCATCGCTGCCGCTCCATCGGAGATTGGGCAGCAGTCGTGCATACGCAGTGGCTCATAGGTCATTGGCGCATCGAGCAACTGGTCGACGGTATAGTCGCCCGAAAGTTGTGCGTGCGGGTTCGACTTCGCATTGGCACGCGAGCGGGCCACCACCTCAGCCATATCGCGCTCATTGATCGAACCACTTTCGAGCATTGCCCTCGCCTGCATTGCAGCCAGGCTGATCGTGTCGATGCCCAGCGGCGCGTAATAATAAGGGTCGAGCTGATTCGACAGCACGTTACTGAGCTGGCCCGGCGAAGACTTGCCAAAACCGTAGACTAACGCAGTATCGGCTTGGCCCATCTTGATTTTCAGCCAGCTCTCGTAGAGTGCCCAGGCGCCGTCCATCTCGACGTGCGACTCCTTGATGGGCGGCACAGCGCCCAGGGCATCAACACCCATGACAAACGCAAACGCCGCGCCCTGCTGGTAGTCACAGCTACCCGAGCAGGTAAAGTCGACTTCCTGTGCGCTACTAAAGCCCGCATCGGCCAGGGCCTTGTCGATCACTGGCATCACCAGCTCAACTTCGTTCTTTGATCCTACGTCGCGTATGCAATCGGTTTGGACGAAGGAAATAATCGCTACATCACGCATGCTATTGACCTCCTTCGGCTGAATCCAGCGGTTTGAAGTACTTGATGTTGTCCATCGCATGACCCCACTCGGACTCGGGCTTCCAGACCGCTTTCACACGCATTCCGATTTCTACTTCATCGTTGTTGCATTCGCTCATCAGGTGAATAAATGAAATATTGGCACCATCGGCAACGATGTTGGCAATCACAAAAGGCGGCTGGATCGGGTTCCCGGGGATGGGGATATGCACAATCGTGAACGACTCGACGACACCGGTGTCCTTGCACTCAACCTCTTCCGTGGTCGCTACACCACAGGCCGCACAGGATCCCCTGGGAGGCACGTAGACATTGCTGCACGACGGACATCGTTGACCGACGATCTTGCCTCTGCGAATCTGGTGCAGAAAACGTGTCGTCGCGTCGCCCGCAGTAAAGTTGTAGTTGAGATAAATCGGGGCCTCCATAATCTCCAGCGGCTCATCGGCATCGCTGCTGGGCGCTTTGCCCGAACTGCTGTCACCCAGCTCGAAGCAGGCGATATCCTTGATGTTGCCAACGCCCTGCTCGCTCCAGCGCGCACGCACTCGCGTGCCAGCGCTGATTGCGGCGGCGTCGCCCCCGGTATCGACCGCATGGATCATCGAGGTGTCCGCACCATCGAGCTGGATCATGGCCCAGGCAAAGGGCTTGTCCAGTGGGTGGTGTTCGGTTGGCTCATTGACCCAGCACCAGTTGGTAACAGTGCCAACATCACTGACTTCGACTATTTCGCTCAGCGCTTCGGCGGTAACGGGATCGTACTCCGTGGCGGGTACCAGCACCCTGCCATCAGACCCGCGGGTGCCGACGATTTTGCCAGCGCGCAACTCGGTCAGGAAGCGACCGACGATGGGCCCCGTTGAACGGGTATAGGTGTAGCCAAGAGTAAAGGGTTGTCGAAGAATTTCGACATCTCCGGCAACTTGGGTTTGGGACGACATAACATCACCTCTTCAGGAAAGTGGCGGGGATTCTACCGCCTGCTCTGTAACGCGTATGGTTGATTTCATTACCATTTGTTTCGGCTGTCCGGGACGCGCCCGCACCGGAAAGCCTCTTATTTGTTAACTGTGGAAGCTCACGCAATCGGGCATGGCTGCGCGCTCGGTGCGCGCATTCGCCGAGGCGTGATCGGGATCTTCATAGCCAAAGGAGATACCGAACAACAGCAGGTGATCATCGCCAATATCGAAGGCCTCGTGAATCTGCCGGCCGGTAAAGCTCAATGCCGTTTGCGGACAGCAACCCAGTCCGTGCGCCACCATCGATAGCATCAGCGTCTGGGCGTACATGCCCAGGTCAGCCGATTCCCGGATGCCGCTATTGTTCTCATCGATAAAGCAACGCGGCAGAAACAGGAACGCGGCGTGCGGTGCACCAAAGAACTCGAAGTTCTTGAAAAACTGCGTATCGCGGCCAGCTTTATCGCTTCTCTCTATACCCATGGCCGAATACAGTGCATTGGCTGCTGCATACTGGCGATCGCGATGCACGCCCCTGTAATTGGGCTGGTAGGGTATATCCCAGCTGATATCGCCCTGCATCATCGCCTCAGGTACTTGCTTGCGCAGCGATTCCAGCGCATCACCCGAGGCTACGGCAACCCGCCAGGGCTGGGTGTTGCAATTCGATGGCGCGGCCTGGGCAAGCTCAAAAACCGAATGCAGCACAGACTCGGGCACCGGCGCTGGCTTGAAGGCCCTGACCGAGCGCCGACGGGCAACGAGCGCCTGAAAGGATGCCAGTTCCTGCTGCGGGGTAGATTGAGTCGTCACGCGATGCGCCACCTAGGCTAACTTGTTGAAAAACAATGCAAACAGCGGCGCAGATTGCCATGCCCACCTGCCAGCTTCAATGACCAAACCGGCTGTTCGCCCGCGCCGTGGTGCATTTAACCCCTGCCAGGCCATAGCCAGGGTGTTCGCGCGTTGGCAGCGTTCACGCGATAATAGCGGCTGGCTGCGCACCCCCACCGCGGCCTTTGACCGGCGGCAATGGATCACAGGCATGAGCAGACTCAGCGATTTACACCCGAAACGACGTTGGCAGAGCATTAAACATGCGCTCGCGGGCTGGGCACTGATGCTGAAAGAGGAGCCCAACAGCTGGATCCACGCGCTGGCAACGCTCGCGGTTGTCGCACTGGGATGGGGTTTCAGCATCCAGCGCTGGGAATGGTGTGTGCTGCTTATCGCGATTGCACTGGTGTGGAGTGCGGAGGCGTTTAATTCATCCATCGAATCACTCGCGGACCGCGTGAATAGCGAACACGACCCGGCCATTAAGCGGGTGAAAGATCTCGCCGCGGCCGCGGTACTTAGCTGTGCGATTGCTGCAGCCGCCCTGGGGCTGGTAGTGTTTTCCCCCTACCTGCTCGCGCTCCTGGCATCGTAAATCGCCTCCACTAATGAGCAAGCGTAACGATTTTCTCGCGATAGCGCGGTATTAACGCCTGCGCAGACAACTGGCTCACCTCAGGTACCGCGGGCAAGCCCTGTTGCTGCCAGCCGAGCAAGCGATCGCAGGCGCTGGCGGCGGAGCACGCGATATCGTCCCCGCCGGTGTAAAGATAGCTCGGCGCAAAGAATTCGGGGTAGGCGAGCCGGTCGGGCAACAGCGGTACCGCACCTGCAGCAACCGCCTCGATAACACCCAGCCCCTGGAAGTCATGCCAGGCCGTCGATAGAACAACATCGGTGCGCGCAAGTAATGCCCGGTAATCCTCGCGCGCTTCGACAAAACCCCATTCCACCAACCGGGTTTCGCCCTCGCCCGCACACGCCGCCAGTCGTTGCTCAATGGCATCGAACGCGTCCGGCCGCTTTCGAAACTGCTGGCCCACGATCGCCAGCTCGCAACGCAGATGCCGAGTGACCAGCTGCTCAACGATGGCGAGCAATAGCTCCGGCCCCTTGTCGAACTCCCAGCGATGGTTCCAGACAATGCGCAGCGGTGCAGTCGGCGTTCGTGGCGAGCGCTCTTGCCCGCCCGCGAGGTCAACCGGTACCGGCAACACCCCTGACAGGCGGTCAATGCGTTCCACCAGCCGATGGTCAATGGGTTCAGGCAAGCGCCTGGAGAGCTGGCGGATACCTGCCAGGGCGCTATCGCGGTTCCACGCCGAGTTAAAGCTGATCGCCTGCGCCGAGAGGCAGGCGTAAACAAACACCATCTGCGCGGCCAGTCGATGTGCTTCTGGTACGTTCTGCCCCGGGTTATCGGGATAGGCAAACTGGTTTTCGTGGCAGTACAGCCATGCAGGGGTAGCGGCAAGCTTCGGGCAAAGGCCGCGCAAGTTGCCAGGTCGACCACTGAGGTTGCGATCACCAGGTCGTAGTCACGATCCAGGGCAGCCGCTTCGCTCCCCAGCCAGTTCAGGGGGTTTGCACGCAAACGATAGTTGAAATGACGCGCTGGCAACGCCAGCACCTGCCAGTCAAACTCGGGAAGCGAGTCAACCAGCAGTTCTCGCCAGTGGCGGTGACTCTGCGCGTCATAGGCCGACAGCAGCAGGATCTTCATGAGCAGCGCGCCTAGTCGCGGCGATAAAAAGGCTCGAGCACCTGCTTGAGATAGCGTGCATCGCGACTACCGGCGAGTTCACGAATCGAGTGCATCCCCCAGGTCGGCACACCGACGTCGAGCGTCTGCACACCAATTTCAGCAGCCGTGATAGGGCCTATCGTGCTTCCACAGCCCATATCACTGCGAGTCACGAAACTCTGAACCGGCACCTCAACCAGTTTACACAGACGCCTGAACAGCGCCTGGGTCTGGCTGTTCGAGGCATAGCGCTGATTGGCATTGACCTTGATCACCGGGCCGCCGTTTATCAGGGGGCTGTGTTGTGGGTCCATCCGGTCGCGATGACTGGGGTGCAGGGCGTGTGCATTGTCGGTCGACAACAACACCGACTGCTGCATCGCGCGCGCAAAGGCCTCGGGATCGGGCAACAGCCGCGACAGTACCTGTTTGAGGAAAGGACCCGCAGCACCCGCCGCCGAGGCACTGCCCACTTCTTCATGATCACTGCAGATCAGCATCGACCAGGAAGAACCCGCTGGCAGGTCACACAGCGCGTCACAGCCGACGAAACACGAGAGCAGGTTGTCTAACCGGGCGGTAGCAATAAACTCTGCATCGATACCCAGCAGTGATGCCGGCTGGGTGTCATACAGGCAGAGCTCAAAATCGAGGACTTCACTGGCATCCGGATCGCGCTGCTGGATATGCTCCAGCAATAAGCCGGCAAACCGCGCAGTGCCCTCCTCGCTTCCTGAATCGGCAGATTCGAGCCCGAGCACGACGGGCAACTGGGTCTGGGCATTGACAGAGCGTTTACTGTTGGCCTCCCGGTCCAGGTGGATAGCGAGACTGGGAATGGTCGCAACCGGCCTGCGAAGATCAATCAGTCGGGCTGCAATATTGCCGCTCGACTGCTGGTAATGCACCCTGCCGGCAATCGACAGGTCGCGGTCAAACCATGGGTTTAGCAGCGCACCTCCGTAGACTTCGACACCCAGCCGCCAGACGCCTGCGTCGTGCAAATCCGGCGCCGGCTTGACCCTGAGGCAGGGACTGTCGGTATGCGCACCGACCATCCTGAAGCCTGCGTTGGCCGCAGACTGCTCGCCCTGGATCCAGGCGATCAGCGAAGACTGGTTGCGACGCACGAAATAGCGCTCGCCCGCCGCAAGCTGCCAGCTCGCGGTTTCATCAAGCTCTGTGAAACCCGCCGATTCCAGCCGCAGCGCCAACTGCGCTGTGGCGTGAAAGGGCGTTGGCGAGGCGTTAATGAACTCGCACAATCGCTGGTTAAACGCAGTAACGTCGTTGTCGTGATTCATTGACCAGGTCTATGGTTTGAGGCGAATGGAGGAACTATACGAAGGTATCGACGCCAACCAGCAGCTCTGCGCCCTCTGCGGCGCTCGGCGCGCCAAAACTGGCGTTCTCAAGATAGCTAAGAATCGCTGTACGTTGTGCAGTGGGCAGCTCGTCAAGCTCGGGGGCGGAGCGCAGGTCCAGCGCCGTGGGGTCGAGTCGTCGCAACAGTGAATCGCGTGCGGGTGCCTCGGTGCCCGGCGCGACGGTGCGCTCGGCATTTTGCGCAGCTTGCGCATCGACCCGCCCTTCGGGCGTTGCCCGCTCCTGCACGGGCGCGACCGACGCTCGCAGACGCGCGTCGCGAGACAGCAGTGGTAAATTGGCAATATTGCCGGTAGTGCTAGTGACAGGCACGCATTCAGGCCCTGGTAGCGCTGCAAGCTAGGTTGTGAGCGCTAAGCATAGCCCGAAAGCCGGTGCACTGCCAAGACTGGGAATGACACGCCATCTGGCCGTCAGGCTACACGAAAAACAGCAGCAAAACGGCGCCGAGCACCAGGCGATACCAGACAAAGGGCATGAAACCGACGCGATCGAGCAACCGCAGGAAGGCGGCAATACACAGGTAGGCACTCAGTGCGGAGGCCAGCACGGCAACCGCCAACAGACCCCAGTCGACCCCGACCGGTTCAGCCAGCAACTTGCCCAGCGCGTAGACGCTGGCGGCAAGTATGATCGGTATAGACAGCAGGAAGGAAAACCGCGCTGCCTGTTGCCGCGACAGCCCCAGCAGGACTCCCGCAGTAATCGTTACCCCGGAACGCGACGCGCCAGGAATCAGCGCGCAGACTTGCGCGAGACCCACCAGCATCGCAATGCGCCAGCTCAGGGTCCTGCCCTGCGGGTTGCGCTTGCCGACCCGTTCAGCCGCACCGAGCAGCAAACCAAAACCAATGGTCGCCAGGGCAATGACCGTCACCGAGCGGAAATTGGCCTCGATGAAATCGCCGCCAAGGGCGGCGACCAGCACCGCTGGCAGGGTCGCCGCAGCGACCATCCACGCCTGCCGGGCGAGCACCGCCTGGTCAGGATCAATATCAACGCCAGCGTTGAAACGCGCCTGCTGTTCGCGCAGCCAGGCGATAATCATCGCCTGCAGATCGAGGCGGTAATAGGCGACAACAGCGACCAACGTACCCAGGTGCACTGCAACATCGAAGGCCAGGCCCTGGTCTTCCCAACCGAGCAACTGTGCTGGCAGTATGAGGTGCGCCGAACTCGAGACAGGCAGGAACTCGGTGATGCCCTGGATCAGGGCCAGTATCAGAGCTTGAACAAATTCCATAGGCTGTTACCAGACACCGGGTTTGTAAGAAAAGTGCGCTAACCGGGCGGTGCTAATCGCTGCCGCCATCAACCCGCCGGTAACGGGGGTTGCGCAGGTACACCGGCTGCAGGGCCTCGGGCTGCAGGCAGGCACCGCGCTCCAGCTGCGCCTGCGCCACCGTCAGCATCGCCGCTGCCGCAGGCGTGCAGTCGGGCTGGTACTGCCAGTCTGCCAGGCCCTGCAGCACAGGCGGAAACGCGTCTATATAGTTGAGACCGCTGCCGGCGATGACCCCAGGGAACGCGCCCGCTGCTTCTGCAACCGACAGCGTCGCCAGTATCTCGCCCGGGTCGCAAACCACTTCATCGCCCTGCCGTTGCAATGCCTGCCCGTCCCAGTGAAAGCTGGCGCAGTATAGTTGATCCATGCGGGCGTCATGGGTTGCCAGCACCGGGCATGGGTCCTGCGCAGGCAGCGCAGCGATTGCCCTGAGCGCAACCAGCTCTAACGAGGAGACGGCCAACAGCGGCAGCTCGGCAGCAAAGGCCAAACCCTGGGCAGCGGCAATGCCAATACGCAAGCCGGTAAAGGAGCCAGGGCCCTGGCATACCGCAATCGCATCAAGCTGGGCGAGCGACAATCCGGATTCCTCCAGGGCTGTGTCGACCAGGCCCAGCAGCTGCTGGGAGTGAGACGCCGAAACCGGAGCGCTGCGTTCCACGATTGCACCGGCCATGGTTAGCGCAACGCTGGCATACTCGGCGCTGGTATCTATCGCCAGGATATGTGCCACCATTGCCTCCAGATACCCACTACAAACATTCGCATTGTGCCCTACTATCAGTACAATCCGGCCGTCGCGGCTGAAAAGGCGCCAGACTAACCATTCACCACGGGCTCGGCAAACATTAATCACGTCATAAATAGCCAGAATGCAAAGAGACAGTGACATCGATGGGCTGGTACTGGCCGGCGGCAAAGCGCGCCGCTTCAGCGGCCTCGACAAAGGCCTGCAGACGTTCCGCGGCGAAGCCATGGTCGAACACGTTATCCGGGCAATTGCCCCGGCCGTCGACTCGCTGCTGATAAGCTGCAACCGCAACTTGCCTGCCTATCAACGCATCCTTGGCAACGACGGGTACAACCCTCGCGGCAAATTGCGCCAATGCGTTGCCGATGCTGACACGGCACTGGGGGGCCCGCTGGCCGGCATCCATACCGCGATACAGCACTGCACGGCCAGCCGGGTGTTCGTCTGCCCCTGCGACATGCCGCTGATCGCAAGCGCCATGATCGATAGCCTTGCAAACACTCTGGATCGAAACAAGCCGGCCGCAGCCTACGCCGTTGGCGCAGGCAGGGCACAGTATCTGCTGCTGATGCTCGATCGGGCGGCCGCGACGGCATCACTGGAACAACTCAGCCGCGAGGCACCGGCCGCGTCACGCTCAACGTCCGTGCAAGGCTGGTTAAACACGCTGGGCGCCGTGAGCATTGAACTGAACAATGATCCCAGCTGCTTCGCCAATGTTAATGATCTAGAGCAATTAAAAAGCCTGGAGAAAATAACTAAATAGAATATAGTGCGCTTGCCTGCCTATTCCGGGCAAAAAAAAGCCCCTCAAGAGAGGGGCTTTTTTCGATGAGCTAAGCTCGCTTAGCGCTTCTTGGGCCGACCGCGGCGTTTTGCCTTGGTCTTACGCGCAACCTTCTTCCTGGCTGGCGCCTTTTTGGCCTTTTTCTTGGCGACTTTCTTTTTCGCCTTACGCTTTACCGCCTTTTTCTTGGCGACTTTCTTCTTGGCCTTACGCTTTACGGTCTTTTTCTTGGCGACCTTCTTTTTGGCCTTTTTCTTGGCGACTTTCTTCTTCGCCTTACGTTTTACGGCCTTTTTCTTGGCAACTTTCTTCTTCGCCTTGCGTTTTACCGCCTTTTTCTTGGCGACTTTCTTCTTGGCCTTACGTTTTACCGCCTTCTTCTTGGTGGCCTTTTTCTTGGCCGCCTTACGTTTTACTGCTTTCTTTTTGGTCGCTTTTCGAGCAACTTTCTTCTTGGCAACCTTCTTCTTGGCTACCTTTTTCTTCTTAGCGACTTTCTTCTTGGCGGTTGTCTTACGCTTGGCTGCTGTTTTTTTCTTAGCAACCTTCTTCTTCGTGGCCTTGCGCTTAGCAGCGGCCTTTTTCTTCTTTACCATAGCCATGTGGAGTCTCCTCGCAGATAGTTACATGTCTAGACACAGTTGATAATCGCGGTTATCGATCAAATGCCAATGTAAGCGCTTTCCGTGAGGTGTTGTTAACTGCAAGTTACAACTGCACGATACAACAACGTCAACATTAACAATGACGAATCAATCTTAGTTAAAAACTAAACCAAATTCACGCGCTTGCAAGGCTTTTTTTGTGAAAAATTAAATTATTATCGCCAAATTGAATAGAAATCTCATAAAAACATGCTTACTCGTTGCTTTTAGTTTGATTGCAACGCGTTTGTTTTTGTTAGTGCAGTATTTTTTATTTCAAACACAGGGCCTGGCGCGTGCGCATTACGCCGCACACGATTCCTTAGTTCATCACAAACCCAGTGGGATAAAAGCAGATTCCAACTTAAAGTAATTTATCAAAAGTGGTGTCAGCGATAGTCGAAAAACTTTACATCGCTACCATCAAAAAAGGCCCGATGAGGGCCTTTTTTGATGCAAGTTCACAGGGCTAGGCTTTCAAAGAGGCAAGCACGCGATCACGAATTTCTTCGACGCCACCGACGCCCTCCACACGATGATAGGCAGGTGCGACATCACGCAGCGTATCGCTTGAAGACATGTCGCGATAAAAGCCGACAAGCACTTCGGTTTGCTCATGATAGACCGCGAGTCGCTTGCGAATCGTCGCCTCCTGGTCATCTTCACGCTGGATCAAAGGTTCGCCGGTCTCATCATCCACACCTTCAACCTTCGGCGGGTTATAGACAACGTGGTATACGCGGCCCGAGCCTTCGTGCACACGACGCCCACCAAGCCGCTGGACGATCTCTTCATCAGAGACAGCAATTTCGAGCACGTTGTCGACGAAGACGCCCGCATCCAGCATGGCCTGCGCCTGTGGAATCGTGCGTGGAAATCCATCGAACAGAAAGCCACCGGCACAATCAGGTTTGGCAATACGCTCTTTGACCAGGGCGATGATCACATCGTCAGAGACAAGCCCGCCCGAGGACATCACTTCCTGCACCTGTTTGCCCAGTTCGCTGCCTTCCTTGACCGCCGCGCGCAGCATATCGCCCGTGGAAATCTGTGGAATGCCGTAGCTATCCATAATGTACTGAGCTTGCGTACCCTTACCGGCGCCCGGGGGGCCCAACAAAATAATTCTCATTCTTCGACCTCACAAGGTTAAAAAGCCAAGGCGTTGCAGCGTGCTCCGCTTTGAATGCAGCCGCTATCGTTGGATCGCACGATACACAGGCTGCTGGCGGTAAACAAGCCAATGCGACACAACACCAAAATTTCCGGCCAATTCCTGGCGCTTACTCTTTGGCCTTGGTTTGCTCCCAGAGCCTGTCGAGGCTGGCGGCCGAGAGTTCACGAATGTCGTCACCGGCAGCGGCCTCCACCGCGCGTACGCGGCTCGCAAACTTCTGGTTGGCAAGACCCAGCGCCTGCCCCGCATCAATGCCCAGCTTGCGCGCCACATTCACACAGCTGAACAGCAAGTCGCCCAGCTCTTCCTCGAGCGCCGCCCGGCTGGCTGAACCACCGGATCTTGCGACTTGCAGTTCTTCGAGCTCCTCGCAAAGCTTGTCAAAAGCACCGTCGGTATCGGGCCAGTCCAAACCCAGTTTTGCGGCCTGTTTTTGTAGCTTGTGTGCGCGCAACAGCGGGGGAAAACCGGCGGGCACACTGTCCATGGCACTACCCGCTGTACTGCGACCTTTCTCACCTGCTTTTATCTCGTCCCACTGGCGAGCGACGCCCGCCGCATCCAGCGAAGCGACGCTGGCTCCGTCGGCCCCGGCATTGAGTTGGCCATCGGGGAATACGTGGGGATGCCGCCGCAGCAGCTTTCTGGTGACACCATCGACGACATCGGCGAAGGTAAAATCACCGCTCTCACTGGCAAACTGCGCCAGGAACACGACCTGGAACAGCACATCGCCCAGCTCATCGCAGATATCCGGGCTGGCATCACGCTCGATCGCATCAGCCAGCTCGTAAACTTCTTCAATCGAATAGTTGATCACTGACCGGGGTGTTTGCTCGAGATCCCAGGGGCAGCCGCTATCCGGGTCACGCAGCCTGCGCATCAACTGCAGCAGATCATCGATCTGGTAGCCCGACATCAGCTCACTCGCTCCGCAGAAATTACATTGGGCAAATTGTTAAGCCTGGCCAAGACCCGCACCAGATCTTCGATCGAGCGCACCTCCAGTGTGAACCGCATGATGGCCGTACTGGTCTGTTTGTCAGAATGCGTGTTCAGGTTGGTGACGTTGACGTGCAACAGCGCAAGCATGCCCGAAATGTCGCTCAGCAGCCCGGTTCGGTCGTAGGCCTCAATAACGATATCCACAGCATAGCGGCCCTCTTCCTCCTGCCCCCAGTCGACCTCAATAACCCGTTCGTTGTTGCGGCTACTGCTTTGCAGAAAGTGCGCGCAGTCCTTGCGATGGATCGTGACACCGCGCTGCACCGTGACATAGCCAACAATGTCGTCACCAGGGACAGGCTTGCAACAGTTTGCTATCTGGGTCAGCAGGTTGCCAACGCCGCGCACCATGATCGAATGACCACCGCTGTCTGCGGTTTTGCGGGTAAGCGGGGCAACCACATTGGTCTGGAGTGAATCCCCGAACATGCTTTCGGCAATGCGCATGACCTGGCTTGCGGAAACATCCCCCGCACCCAGCGCGGCATACATGTCATCGACGCTGGCGTAATGGAGTTTCTCTGCAAGCACCTTGTAATCGACACTGGTTAGCGCCATCCGTTTGAGTTCACGCTCCAGCAGTGAGCGGCCGGCCGCAATGTTCTCTCCGCGCGCCTGTTTTTTGAACCAGGCGCGCACTTTGGAGCGCGCCCTCGAGGAATTGATAAACCCCAGGGTGCCGCGCAGCCAGTCGCGGTTGGGCGCCGCCTCGGAACCTGTCAATATCTCGACTTTCTGTCCATTCCGCAGCACCGTGCTCAGCGGCACGATACGGCCATCAACTTTTGCGCCGCGGCATCGATGACCGACCTCGGTGTGAATATGGTAGGCAAAGTCGACCGGCGTCGAGCCGAAGGCGACGTCGACCACATCGCCCTCCGGCGTGAACAGGTAGATACGATCTGAGCCAAAGTCCTGCGTTAACTCACCGGCAAACTCGCCGATATCAACGTTCCCACCGGTTTCTTCATGCCACTCGAGCACTTGCCGTAGCCATTCGAGCTTCTCTTCATAACCGGTGCTGCGATTACGGGTGTCGGTGCCCTTGTATAACCAGTGGGCGCAAACGCCCAGCTCGGCCTCTTCATGCATATCGAAGGTCCTGATCTGGACTTCGATCACCTTGGCATCTGGCCCGATCACCGCGGTGTGCAAAGAGCGATAGCCATTGTCTTTGGGGTTGGCAATGTAGTCATCAAACTCCCGCGCGATGTTGCGCCAGAGGCTGTGGACGATACCCAGGCTGGCGTAGCAGTCCTTCAACTGGGGCACCATGATGCGCAGCGCGCGAATATCGTAAACCTGGTCGAAGGACACGCCCTTGCGACGCATCTTTCGCCAGATACTGTAGATATGTTTTGCGCGGCCATTAACCTCAGCGTCGATACCCGCCTTGCTCAGTTCGCCACTGAGCTCATTGACCACCCGCTCGATATACTCCTGCCGATCCAGCCGTTTGCCATCGAGCAGTTTGGCAATCGTGTTGTAATCATCCGGTTCAAGGTAGCGAAACGACAGGTCTTCGAGTTCCCACTTGATATGGCCAATGCCCAGTCGGTGCGCCAACGGCGCATAGATATCGAACACTTCACGCGCAACGCGCTGCTGCTTGTTCTTGTCGGGGTGATTCTTGACCGCGCGAATAGCCTGGGTCCGCTCAGCCAGCTTGATGAGCCCTACGCGGACGTCGTCGACCATCGCGACCAACATCTTGCGCATATTGTCGACCTGGGGGTTGCCCTGTCCCAGCACCGGGCGAGTTTCCGTGCGCGACTGCGAAATGGCCGCCATGCGCAAAACGCCTTCAACCAGCTTGCCCACCGTATCGCCAAGATCCTCAACGACCTGAGCGTGCTCAACCCGGGCTTCACGAACTGCGCGGTAAATCACGGCGGCGATCAGTGCATCTTCATCCATGTGCAGGTCGGCAAGGATGCGCGCCATCTCAAGACCCGCATCGAAGCAGCCTATAGGGCTTTTGTTATCGCTGGCCTCGCGCTGGGATGCCTGCGACAGCGCACAGGCGCGCTGCATGCGCCGCGCGTCGCTCTCATCCTCAAAACCCGGGAGCTGCGCAATCCACGCATCGCGATCCAGCGTACCGTCTGCAAGCCTGGGATATGTTGCTCTAACCTGAACCATGACTCATTTGCATTAACCAGCGATGAAGGCTGGCTTACTCGTCGAACACACCGGTCGACAGATAGCGATCGCCGCGATCACAGATAATGACAACGATCACAGCGTTACTGACCTGTGCTGCCAGCTGCAGCGCACCGGCCACCGCCCCGCCAGACGATACTCCACAGAATATGCCCTCGCGCCTGGCAAGCGCGCGCATCGTGTCTTCGGCGTCTTGCTGGCCAATATCGATGACCCTGTCGACCCGGGCCGCATCGAAGATCTGCGGCAGGTATGCTTCCGGCCAGCGACGGATGCCCGGTATGCTGGCGCCATCGCCGGGCTGGAGGCCAACAATTTCGATCGCCGGGTTCTGCTGTTTGAGGTAACGGGACACCCCCATAATGGTGCCCGTCGTACCCATGGAGCTGACGAAATGTGTGATCTGGCCTGCCGTCTGTTGCCAGATCTCTGGCCCGGTACCCGAAAAATGCGCATCGGGGTTGTCGGCGTTGCCGAACTGGTCGAGCACCCTGCCCTCGCCGTTCGCCTCCATTTCCTTGGCCAGGTCTCGCGCACCTTCCATTCCCTGTTCGGTGCTCACCTCGATCAATTCAGCGCCGTACGCTGACATCGCCAGCTTGCGCTCCTTGCTCATATGGCTGGGCATGATCAGGCGCATGCGATAGCCCTTGATCGCCGCTGCCATTGCCAACGCAATACCCGTATTGCCGCTGGTCGCTTCAATCAGGGTATCGCCTGGTGAAATATCGCCACGCGCCTCCGCGCGGGCGATCATATTCAGAGCGGGTCTGTCTTTGACCGAGCCTGCGGGATTGTTGCCCTCGAGCTTGAGCAGGAGGGTGTTGTTCCCGGAGTACAGGCGCTGCAAACGCACCAGTGGCGTCTGGCCAACACAGTCTTCTATCGTGGGGTAGGTCAACGGAGCAATTCCAGCGGTATGTGCCGAGCGAAAAACTGATCGTGTATCATACCAAAGATCACCATCATTTCCCGCGCTCAGGCGCGGAGTCGGGGCCTTGTGAATACCTCGTCATCCACGTTGACAGCTGTCGGCGAACAGCAAACCAGACCGATCCTGTTGCTGGCAGCGTTCGCGACACTACTATGGCTGGGTTTCAGCGCCTGGCTGCAGCCCAGCCAGCAGGCCAGGCAGCTGGCCGCCATCGGCGGCGACCTGGCTGTGCAGCTCGAGACCATGGCCCCGGTCGATCTCGATTCCCTGCAACGGCTGGTGGATGCTACACACTATTACGCACAACTCGAACGCATCTCGCTAGTCTACGCCGATCAGGACCCGCAGGCCTTCGACCTGCGGGGTGCGCAGCTTGCGCAACCGGACAGCGCGTATATGCTCTCCACACGCACGGTGCTGGTGCAAAGAACGCCCGACTCAAGACCTGTCCCAGCGCAGCTAACCATTGGCATCGCCCGCAGCCCCACGCTGTCCAGCCCGGTGACCTGGACGCTATTCGCGCTGCTGGCAGTGCTCATTGCGCTGCATGCGCGCGCTGGCAGACAAGCGAGCGCAAATACGGCAACGGCGCGCGACTCCCTTGCCAGCCAGCAGCCAGAGCAACTGGACGGCACTACGTCGCAGCGGTTTACTTCGAGCGCTCAGCCGACAGATTCACTGGCCGAAACCGAGCTGGCGCTGGCGAGGCGCTCGGCGCTGGAAGCAAGTCGGCTCAAGTCTGAGCTCATTGCCAACACCAGCCACGAGCTGCTGACGCCACTCAACAGCATCGTCGGCTATGCAACGCTACTCGGGAAGACCTCGGGGCTGAGTGCGCTGCAACAGGATTTCGTCAACAAGATCAGCAATAGCGGGCAACACCTGACGGCGCTCACCAATGACCTGCTGGATTTTGCCCTGCACGGTGATCGCAACCCCAGGCTCAAATACCAGTCTTGCGACGTTGGCGAGCTGCTGCAGTCGGTCTGCGAGGTACTCTCGCTCGACGCCCACAGCAAGCAGCTGAGCCTGCTGACGGACTTCGACACGCTCGCGGGTATGCGCGTACAGACCGATCCCGTGCGCCTGCGACAGATCGTCACCAACCTGCTGGTCAATGCGATTCGCTACACAAGTGCAGGACACGTGCTGGTCGCCGCGCAACTGGCGAAGACAGACGATCATCATCACCGCCTCGACATAACCATTTCGGACACCGGCGAAGGCATGCCACCGGAACTGCGGGAGCAGGTGTTCTCTGCACTGGTCAAAAGAGACCAGCTCGGCGAGCAGAACAGTGGTCCGGGCCAGGGCCTCGGCCTTGGGCTGGCAATCGTCAACGGTATCGTTTCGCAGATGGGTGGCAGCATTGAACTGGAGTCCGAACTGCAGGTGGGTAGCAGCTTCCGGGTTTTGCTCCCCGTTGCGGAATTCGAAACAACGCCCGGCCCGGAGCTACCCGCCGTCCAAAGCCTGCTGGTTTACAGCGCATCGCCGGCCACAGCGACCAACCTCGCCAACCGGGCACGCCCCTATACGCGCCGTGTAGAGCACTGCTCAAGTGTTCCGGCGATGCTGGAAAAGGCAGACCAGTACCAGCTGCTGCTGATGGACCTCACCGCGCCAGACACTGAATGGGCCGTCGAGCATTCACACCCCTGGTGCATTGCGCTGGCACAGCTCAAGAATCCTCTGCGTATCTTGCGGCCAACAACGATCCAGCCTGCTGCGCCACTTGCCGGGCTATCGAGGCCCAGTCCTGCCAGTCTACGCCAACTGCTGCATGCCGATGACCTTGCCAGCGACGCGGGGCCCACAGCCGGTCATCTGCAGGCAGTCGGCGCCGCCACCGCGCTACTGGTTGACGACAACCCGTCGAACCTTAAAGTCCTCGCCCTGATGCTGAATGACCTGGGTATAGCGGCAGACACCGCACACTCTGCGGCCACCGCGCTGCCCCAGCTTGAGCAGCGCAATTACCAATGGCTGTTCATCGACCTGAAGATGCAACCCGTTAACGGCATGGAGCTGCTGGCCACCATTCACAGGCAGTCGCTACAACCCCATGCAACCGCTGTGGCCTGTACGGCGCACAGCAGTGATGCAGAGTTTCGCGCACTGCAGGATGCAGGCTTCGACCATGTGCTGCATAAACCCGTCGATATCAGCCTGCTGGCGACATTGCTGGCCGATGCCGACCCGCAACAACACCCGCAAGAGACGCCCCGCCCTGCCACCCCTGTGGTATTCGATACCGATTATGCGCTCAGCCGCACGGTCAATCGCCGGGCACTCGCCCAACGCAACCTGGAGCGGCTGCTCGAAGAACTCGACGAACTGTTGAATCGGGGTGTTGACCTGGACGCTGGCCGCGAACAGGCGACACTACGGGTTCACTATGTCAACGGCAGCGCCGCGATGACCGGAGCGCTTGCGGTCAAGTCCGCACTCGACAGGCTGGAATCGGGTCTGAAAGACTCTGCCACGCCGCGGCTAGAGCTGGATTCGCTGTGGCGCGCACTGGAAACGCAGGCTCGCGCGTTGAAGCAGTGGCACCAGCATTACGGTGGCGCACTGCAGGGTCGCGATGATGCAGGTCACTAGCGGCCAGGCACGCGGTTGCTGCGTGCCTCGCGGTAAAGCCGGCGACTTTGCAACTCTCCCCCACCCAGGTGAGGCAGCAGTGCCTCACGCAAGATTCGCTTGGCGGCCTGCCGGACCCCCGGCTGCTGCCACTGGCGCTCGCCAATTTGTCGCAACAGGCTGCCCTGGATAGCGTTTGTATCGCCCGCTTTGGCGCTCGCCGGCAGCGTTGTGGTTCGCCTGAACCCTTCACCCGCGACAAATTGATAACTCGCCTGCTCATTGATAGGTTCCGAGGAGCCGGCAGCGTAGCTGAAGTCGAGCTCAAAACCGGTAAGCTGCAGTAGCGCCAGCTCGAACTCGCGAAGGATGATCTCTACGTGACTGTCTTCGTCGTCCACCCGCTGCTGGAAGCCCAGGATCGCGCGCCGATACTCGTGAAAAAGCTCTCCGCAATCCTCTTCACGCCCTGCAACCCTGACCAGCAGTTCATTGAGATACAGCGCGGCGAACCATTGTCGACCCGCAAAGCGTGGCGCGGGATGCCGGACCTGGACACTGCGCAAATTCTTTAGCTGGCCGCGGCCGTAACACGCCAGATCGAGCAGCGCGAAAGGTTGCAAGGTACTTCGCAATTCGTTGGCGCGCCTGCCACTTCCCCTTACCCCTTTGCAGACGACTGAAAACCGACCCCTATTTTCGGAAAGGCAGTCGGCAATAACGCTCGACTCGCGATAGGGGCGCTGGTGTAGCAGGTAGACCAGTGAGGATTCGTTCATCAACTAGCTTTCGTAGCCCAGGCTGCGCAGCAGACGATCGTCGTCAGACCAGCTTCGCTTGACCTTCACCCAGAGCTTCAACATGACCTTCGAGCCCGTCATGGTTTCTATCTCACGCCTGGCATCCATACCGATTTGCTTGAGCCTCTGCCCCCCGGCACCAATCAGTATTTTTTTCTGGCCGTCTCGCTCAACCCAGATATTGGCATCGATATGGGCGACTGCTCCCTCTTGTCGCCAGGCTTCAATTTCCACGGCGACACGATAGGGTAGCTCGGCGCCCAACTGGCGCATGATTTTCTCACGAATCATTTCTGCCGCCAGGAATCGCTCGCTCCTGTCACTGACCTGGTCTTCGGGAAAGTGATGCCCCTGCTCGGGCAGGCGTTTGACAATCGCCTGCTCCAGCGCATCGAGGTTGTGCCCCGACTTGGCAGATATGGGCACGACATCGGCCCATTGCAGCTTGCTCGAGAGCTCCTGGATATGCGGCAGCAGCTTGTGCTTCTCGACGATGCGATCGACCTTATTGATCGCGAGGATAATGGGTGCTTTCGCTTTTCGCAGGTTCTCGACGACGTAATCGTCTTCTTCAGTCCACTGCAGACGATCGACCAGGAAAACGATGACATCGACATCGAGTATCGCGCTGCTCGCAGCCCGGTTCATGTAGCGATTCATCGTGTTGGCCTGCACGGAGTGAAGACCGGGTGTATCGACATAAACCGTCTGGATATGGCCCTGGGTGTTTATGCCATGAATTCGGTGACGCGTTGTCTGTGGTTTACTCGAGGTGATGCTAACCTTCTGCCCCAGCACCCTGTTGAGCAGGGTCGACTTACCGACGTTGGGTCGCCCAACGAGAGCCACGTAACCACACAGTTGAGTATCCAAAGCTAACTCGCAGCCGTATCCAGCTTGGCCAGTACACGCTTGGCGGCCTGCTGCTCCGCCGCGCGGCGGTTATAGCCCTCTCCCTGCGCTGTAGCCGATTCCAGTTCGACGCTGCATTCGACGGTAAAATGCTGGCGATGACCAGGGCCTTCGACTTTCACAAGCTCGTAGTGAGGCAGAGGCAACTGTTTTGACTGCATGATCTCCTGCAGCTGGGTTTTGGCATCCTTGTACTCGGGCTCCATCGAAGTCTCATCGATGCGTTCAGCGAACCACTGGCTAACAATGCGCTGGCAGGTAACGAAATCGCTATCGATATAGATAGCGCCGATAAGCGCTTCGACAGCATCGCCGACGATCGAATGCTTGACCGGCGAGGCGTGGCGACGCTCACCGAGGCCCAGAATCATCATTTCATCCAGGCTCATTTGCAGGCCCATTTCAGCCAGCGTCTTGCCTTTGACCAATCGCGCACGCGCGGTGGTCATCACGCCCTCAGCGACATCACTATGACGTCGGTACAGGACCTCGGCAACGATGGTGTTGAGCATGGCATCGCCAAGAAACTCCAGCCGCTCATTATTGGGCTGCCCGGCACTCTTGTGCGTGAGTGCCAGCTCGAGCAGGTTTTCATCGCGAAACTGGTAGCCAATGTCGTGCTGTAGCTTCTCGAGTAACTTTTTCTTGATCTGGGTCATTGGCTAACGTACGTCGATTGCCGGATCATCGGCCGGCACAATACAGGTGCGCTGCCAGGTTAGCGATGGGGAAGCTGGACCTGGTTATTGTCAAATTTCATAACCACATCGACGTTACCGATCAGTGGCACGCGCGATTCGTAATTGGCAGTAATCGTATAACCCTCCTTGGTTTTCTCGACAACAACATCGCTCGCCGAAATCGAATCGATCTGGTTGATATTAAATCGCTTGGCGATTTTGAGTTTGATTTCGGAGCGCGTGGTCGGCTGGTTCGCCGCCAGGTGCTCTTCCTTGATACCCTCGAGGATCGCGAGCAGGCTCCGGTTTTCAATGTAAACCGGCAGCATTTTCAGGACACAGGTGAGTGCCAGCGCTGCAACCGCAAGAACAACCAGCAGGTTAATCGTGCCCATGCCTCGCATCACCTGGGCAGAAACCGGCATGGGCCGGGCCATCGGGGTGGAAGAGCTGCTAATTCTGTTCATAGTTTGACCAATCGAGACCGACAATAGACTCTTTAAGTCTAGCGCAAAACATATCCACGCGCCCCGCCCGACTCGCTAGTCAAAGCCCCCGGCCCGGGAGAAAGTGGGCAAATTCCAGCCGGGCTCCTTGTGCATCCAGATAGCCACGGCCTTACCGACGATACGCTCCTCTGGCACCATGCCCCAGCTGCGGCTATCCATGCTTTTATCGCGATTGTCACCCATCATGAAGTAGTGGCCGGGCAGGACTTTCTG
Source organism: Pseudomonadales bacterium (assembly GCA_965216795.1). GTDB lineage: Bacteria > Pseudomonadota > Gammaproteobacteria > Pseudomonadales > UBA7434 > UBA7434. The sequence goes on from OZ244196.1 coordinate 1,152,993, forward strand.
CGTGAAATTGAGCGCCGGCGCGCCCAGGTGCCGCTGGATCAAATGTTCCTGCCCGTCGAAGCTCTCGGTGTACTGCTGGAACAGCGCGCGCCGCGGCCCCTCGACAGGCTGCTGCACCTGTTCAACGCCATTGATGTAAAGGACCTTGTCACGATACTCAACCAGGTCACCAGGAAGACCAATCACGCGCTTGATGAAATAGCGATCCTCGTGTGGCGGGAAGAACACCATGACGTCGCCTCGCTGCGGGTCATTGACATCGAAGATCTTGGTGCGCCAGACCGGCAAGCGGATACCGTAGGTATATTTGTTGACGACAATAAAATCGCCAGTGAGCAGGGTTTGCTCCATCGATGGCGAGGGAATCTGGAAGGGCTCGTAAAGGAAGGAGCGAATAAAAAACACCACGGCCAGCACCGGCGTCAGGGCTTTGGCATTCTCAACCAGCGCAGGATCACTTTCGTCAGGACCACGCTTGCTAGCAAACCAGATGGCGTCAATGATCCAGATTAACGCACCGGCCGTGACCAGGCAGAGCAAAATGAGGGGAAAGTTGATATCCATTGAGTACCTGGTTTCTCTCTACAGTAGCCCGGCAGCGCGTCGGCTACCCATCCACCTTTAACACAGCGAGAAACGCAGACTGCGGAATCTCGACACTACCCACTTGCTTCATGCGTTTTTTGCCGGCCTTCTGTTTTTCCAGCAGCTTTTTCTTGCGCGTGACATCACCACCGTAACACTTTGCCGTCACGTTCTTGCGCAGGGCCTTGACGGTCTGCCGCGCAATAATGTGGCCGCCTATCGCAGCCTGGATCGCCACATCAAACATCTGCCTGGGAATCAGGCCTTTCATCGTTTCGACCAGCGCCCGCCCACGTGACTCAGCCAGGTCGCGATGCACGATGATAGCGAGCGCGTCAACCCGATCGCCATTGATCAGCACATCGAGCCTCACCAGCTTGGCAGGTTCGAAGCGCTCGAACTGGTAATCCAGAGACGCATAGCCACGGCTGCAGGACTTCAGGCGGTCGAAAAAGTCCAGCACGACCTCGTTCATTGGCAACTCATAGGTCAGTGCTACCTGCTTGCCCATGAACTGCATATCCAGTTGTGTACCGCGCTTTTCAACGCACAGAGTAATCACATTACCCAGATAGTCCTGCGGAACCAGTATGTTGGCCTTGACGATGGGCTCACGCATCTCATCGATACTGCCCACATCGGGCAGCTTGGATGGATTGTCGACCTCAATCAGCTCGCCCTGTGTGGTCTGTACCTGATAGACAACAGTCGGTGCTGTCGTAATGAGGTCCAGGTCATACTCGCGCTCAAGGCGCTCCTGGATGATTTCCATGTGCAGCATTCCCAGAAAGCCACAACGAAATCCAAAGCCCAGGGCATCAGAGGTTTCTGGCTCATAGAATAGCGACGCATCATTCAGGGTAAGCTTGGCCAGCGCGTCACGAAATGCTTCGTAATCATCCGAACTGACCGTGAACATCCCCGCGTAGACCTTGGGCTGGACCCTCTGGAAGCCCGGCAAAGCCTCGACTTCTGAGGCCGCTGCATGGACGAAGGTATCACCCACCGGCGCCCCGTGGATATCTTTGATACCCGCGACGACAAAACCGACCTCCCCTGCTCGCAGTGCCCCGGTCTTTTCACGCTTGGGCGTAAACACACCCACCTGGTCGACGACATGCACACGGCCCTGCGAACGCGCCACGATCTTGTCGCGACTCGACAGGCAACCATTGACCACCCGAACCAGCGAGACCACGCCCAGGTAGTTGTCAAACCACGAATCGATGATCAGCGCCTGCAGCGGCGCGTCGATGTCACCCGATGGTGCGGGCACGGAGGCGACAATTCGCTCGAGCACATCCGCAATACCGAGGCCCGACTTGGCACTCACCAGGCAAGCGTCAGTGGCGTCTATGCCAATAATGTCCTCGACTTCCTGGGCAACGCGCTCAGGCTCGGCCTGCGGCAGATCCATTTTATTGAGCACCGGCAGCACTTCGAGACCCTGGTCAATCGCCGTGTAGCAGTTGGCAACCGATTGTGCCTCAACACCCTGCGCAGCATCGACAATCAGCAGCGCTCCCTCGCAGGCCGAAAGCGATCGCGATACTTCGTAGGAGAAGTCAACGTGGCCGGGGGTATCGATAAAGTTGAGCTGATAGGTCTCGCCGTCCTGGGCCTGGTAATTGAGCGAGACGCTCTGGGCCTTGATCGTGATACCGCGCTCGCGCTCGATATCCATCGAATCGAGCACCTGCTCGGACATCTCCCGGTCGCTCAGCCCGCCGCAGAGCTGGATGAACCGGTCAGCCAGCGTCGACTTGCCATGATCGATATGGGCGATGATTGAGAAATTTCTGATACGGGATTGTGAGTAGTCCATGCGATCGGGTGTGGACTGGCAACAAGAACGGGCGCGCGGGCCTTCCGGCTTGCGATCAGTTGGCTGGTTTTAAAGGCGCGCCATTGTATATCAAGGCAGGATCTGAAGCTATTTGGCAGGCTATGGTTTCGGGGGGAGTTTGGCCCGTTTTGCCGTGGCCGCCCGGTCAGTGCGACAGGCCCAACAGCCTGGGCTGGCAGTCGCTTTGGCCCAGGTAGCGCGATTCGAGCCGTCGCGCCAGCACAATCCCGCCTGCAAAGGCAAGGAGCGCGGCAACCAGGGTGCCCAGCTCGCCGGTAAACACCGAACTGCCCGCCGCGGCGCCCAACATCAGCATGAAAATGGGTAAGAGGTAGGCGAGCAGCGCCGCCTTGACGACGACGCCCTGCGGGATCGCGATCTCGACCCACTGGCCGACTGCGTAGGGTGTGTCATCGCCATCGGCCCTGTGCAGTTCAAGGCAGAGCGAATCGCGACTCAACCAGCGCCGCATGACGCCCTGGCCGCAACCACTGCGCGCCGCACAGCTGCCACAGGTCGACGATTGCAGGGTTTCCACCCAGACCGAATCAGGCTGCGCCGGGTCGCTACCCACCGCAATGACCCGCGCTCGCTCAACCGTCATCTCTTCACGCGGGATATCTGCGCTACTGGCCAGCAGGCCGCTATCAGCCGGGTTGCTTTTGGATTCTGGAGACATGCTTATCTATCCTGCTCGCTCGCGACTGCGCTACTTGCCGACGCGCTCGACAGAACCGGCAATTCGTTGTGCCGCAACGCGGGGGATTTCCCCGACCACAGTGACTGAATACAGGCCCTGCTCATCCTGCTTGACCTTGGAGACGGCAACCGTGGCGCCGCTTTGTGCGCTCACTTCGCTCATATCGATGCCCCTTGCAACAAACACACTGAACGCTGTCAGTCCGTCAGAATACATCATACTGTCTTCCTCGGCTGCCTCGGGGCCGGGGGGCTGGCCTCCGCGGGCCGCAGCAGACATCGCAAAACCCGCGGGCATCCAGGTGACGCGCCACTGCGAAGGTTGCGGGTCTGCGTCGCCGTCTTCGCCGCCGGCGCTGACCGCGCGACCCGAGCGGATATCGACCACAGACAGGCGGTCGCGATCCTGGTCAAAGCTGGGCGCCAGCTGTGCCTGGTCGATGTCGCCACCAATCTCAATGGCCGTGTATTCAAACCTCTCCAGCACGTTACCCTTGTGATCGACCATCAAGGACTGCAACAACAACCCGCTGGCCTCGTCGAGTGCCAGGCGAAATCCATAGCGATACGCATCCTTTGGGCTCACTTCCAGCAGCACCACCGGGCGGCCAGCGACCCGACCGTTGCCGCCTACCCGCACGCTGTAGGGCTCATCGAGCTCGCGCAGCCGGGCCGCATAATTGCGCGCGAAGGGGCCCGCCGGCACATCGGTATCGAGCCGCATCACACCGCTCTTGGGGTGTACACAGATGACCTTGTCGCCATTGCGAATAATCTCGCGCGGTTGGCCGGTCAGGTGGACGAGTCGCTCGCGCTGCACCCCCTCGATGACCGTGTGGTAGATTTGCAAGGTCTCCATTCGCGCGCCCTGGCTGTAAACCAGCACCCCCTGGTAGGTGAGGTCAGACGCGCTCGACTCCATTCGCAGTAACCACTGCTGTGCGCTTTGTGCGAGTGCAGGCAGCGGCGCCAATGCGACCGACAGGGCCAACAGCAGCACCGCGCGCTGGAACATTCCGGGGAGAATTGCCGTGGGCATTATTCTTCTTCGAAATTCGCCAGCCGGGCGAAGGGAATCATGCCCTGCCCACTTTGCTGGGCGGCATGGCTGGTGTGACGCAATAAATATTCGTTGAGCCGTTGCTGGGCCAACGCGGCCTGCTCAGGCGAGGCGGTGTCAGCGACGGCTGCGATCGCTGCCGGGTCCACCGCGCCGGCCGTTGAGCCAATGGGCGGCTCCGCGATAGCGATAGCAGGCTCAGTGCCGGCGAGATCGGGCGTGAGCTGTTGGTAACCCACCAGTACGGCCAGCGTAACACTGGCGGCCACGGCAAAGCGCTTCCAGGCAGGCACGGGAGCCAGTACCGCAGCCTCCGCGGCAGCATCGACAGCAGGGCTTGCGCCCGCGACGGCAGCCGACTGCCCCGCTTCGAGCGGGTCGTTATCAAGCTGGGCGATCGCCGCCGCGACGCTCGCCGAAAAACCCTCATCGACCGGTACTGCCCCGGCTTCACCGCGCAGCGCCGCGCCCATCCGGTGATACGATGCCCAGCGACCGCGCAGCGCCTGCGATTCTTCTGGCGCTGCATGCTTGAGCTGGTTTAACAGGCGGCGCAGCTCAAGGTCATCTGCTTCGCCGTCAACCAGCGCCGATATCGATTCATTGAATTGGTCGTTCATCTTCAATTTGCCATGTCAATAAAGTTAAACAGTCAAACAGGCTGGCTAAACCATAAGGCTGTCGCCAACCGGGGTGCGTTCAAGCATCGGCCGCACCTGCCTGTCAATCGCTTCTCGCGCCCTGAAAATGCGTGAGCGCACGGTTCCGACCGGGCAGGACATCACCTCAGCGATATCTTCGTAGCTGAGACCATCGAATTCGCGCAATGTTACCGCCGTGCGCAAATCGTCTGGCAGTTCCCGCAAAGCGCGCTGGACGACCGCAGCGACTTCCTCGCCATGCAGCAGACTCTCGGGCGACTGGATATCCTGCAGGACATTCGCGCCGGCATAATCCTCGGTTTCGGCAACGTCGATATCCGAACCAGGCGGCCTGCGAGACCGCGACACCAGGTGATTTTTGGCGGTATTGATCGCAATGCGGTACATCCAGGTATAAAACGCGCTGTCGGAGCGAAACTTGCCAATGGCACGGTAGGCCTTGATAAACGCTTCCTGGGCCACATCCTGGACCTCGGCGTGATCGCGCACATAGCGCGAGATCAGGCTGTGGATCTTGTGCTGGTACTTGAGCACCAGCAGGTCAAAGGCCTGCTTGTCTCCGTTCTGGACGCGTGCGACCAGTTGGGCATCGACATCACTCATACGCAGCCAGGCTCCGGCAAGAAGAACGCCGCAGCGCCCTGCCCGGGCGCTGGCCGGGAGCGGAAGGTGAGCGCGATGAGTGATAAATAAACAATCGGTAATCCTGGTCGTTCAGTGGCTGCCTGCCGGGCTGGCCCATACAGAGCTGGCTGCAGGCTTGCCGATGGCCTGAAATCTGCGACAATTCGCATTCCGGGCTCCCGGCCGCAGTCCGCCTCAACGGGGCTTCTGAGGCTGGTTCGACCATCAACCATACCATAGAGTTCCCCACCAGGCATCGCCGGGGCGCCGCATGGCAAGAGCCCGCCCCGACACTCTCGAGCAGCGAGCATCAAATCCAGGCAGATGAGCAACTTCGAACGCTTTGACGTGGTCATTATTGGCAGCGGGGCCGCCGGGCTGACGCTGGCATTATCATTACCCCAGACCAGCCGTGTGGCCATTATCTCGAAGGCGCAACTGTCCGAGGGCTCCACCTATTACGCCCAGGGCGGCATTGCCGCTGTGCTGGATGCCGCCGACAGTGTGGACGCCCACTGTGCCGACACGATGACAGCCGGCGCCGGACTCTGTGACGCCGATGCCGTGCGCTTTACGGTAGAACAGAGCCGCCGTGCGATTGAGTGGCTACTTGAGCAAGGTGTCGACTTTACGCGCGACCAGGGGCCGGCCAATACCGAGCAGACCGCCGACTGCGAACCGGCCAGCGTCGAACAATTACACCTGACCCGCGAGGGCGGTCACAGCAGCCGCCGTATCATTCACGCGGCCGATGCCACCGGCAAGGCCGTCTCCAATTCGCTGGTTCAGCAAGTATTGCTGCGCGAGAATATCGAAATATTCGAACAGCATGTCGCCATCGACCTGGTCATCGACCGCGACCAGCCGAAGCCCGTCTGCACCGGGGCCTATCTGCTCGATCGCCAGCGGGACCAGGTCATCGCTATGCAGGCACGTTTCGTTGTGCTCGCAACAGGCGGTGCCAGCAAGGTGTATCTTTATACCAGTAACCCGGATGGGGCCAGCGGCGACGGCATTGCCATGGCCTGGCGCGCCGGTTGTCGCATTGCCAACATGGAGTTCAACCAGTTTCACCCGACCTGCCTGTATCACCCACAGGCCAAGTCGTTTCTTATCTCAGAGGCGGTTCGCGGCGAGGGTGGACGCCTGGTACTACCCAGTGGCGAACGCTTCATGCCTGCCTTTGATGAGCGCGCTGAGCTGGCGCCGCGCGACATAGTCGCTCGCGCGATCGACCATGAAATGAAACGCCTGGGCATCGACTGTGTTTACCTGGATATCAGTCACCGGGATGCAGACTACATTCGTACTCACTTTCCCACCATTCACGATCGCTGCCTGCAACTGGGCATCGATATTTGCCGCGAACCGATACCCGTCGTGCCGGCCGCACACTACACCTGTGGCGGCATTATCGTCGACCGCGACGGCAGGACCGATGTCGACAAACTATTTGCCATTGGCGAGACCAGCTGCACCGGCCTGCACGGCGCCAACCGTATGGCGAGCAATTCCCTGCTCGAGTGCATCGTCTATGCACACGCAGCGGCGACCGCAATCGACCGCGAACTGGCGGCAACTCCATGGCACGATGCCCCACCCCACTGGGATGAATCCAAAGTCACCAACTCGGATGAGGACGTGGTGATTTCCCATAACTGGGATGAGCTGCGGCGCTTCATGTGGGATTACGTAGGCATTGTGCGAACCAGCAAACGCCTGGAACGAGCCCAGCACAGGGTGCAGTTGCTGCGCAGTGAAATTGCCGAGTACTACAGCAATTACCGCGTCTCTAACGATCTAATCGAGCTGCGAAATCTGGCTCTGGTCGCCGAGCTGATCATCAGCTCTGCGCTTTCACGCAATGAAAGCCGCGGCCTGCATTACACGCTGGATTACCCGGAGCCCAACAAGTTTGCGCACAACACAGTGCTGTATCCGCCCAAGTACCGCGACGTCGATCACCGCTCATAGCGATCAAACGCAGCGATTAGCCACCGGCCTGCAGGGCCAACCATGCGCACAGTCGCCTGCGCATGGTTGCCGACAGCTGGTCGCGCCAGATCACCAGCTCACTGCTCTCGTTCGGCGCGCCGCGCGTGATGACCAACACCCAGTACACAGGCGTTTGTTGCTTGAGCCGCAACGCACTCACCGGTTGCCAGCCACCCGCGCCGTGCAGGCGGATAGCCCAACCGCCTGCGCCGCCGCGAATGGCCACGACACCCGGCCAAAGGCTGCGACGGCATTCACGTATGGCCAGGGCAATGCCCAGCATCACACCAACCCCGCCAAGCAGCGATGGCACAGCGCTCAGCGCCAGGGCCAGCAAAAAGCCCAGGCAGGTGAACAGCAGTAGCATCGCCCCGAGGATTGAGAAACCCAGGTCAAGGTGCAATTCATCCGTTTGCATGGGGGGGGCACTCCGTGCCGCCTAGGGCGCGGCAGCGGCTGCGAAGTGCAGGATATCCGCAACGATGGCCGCCAGCTCAGGGCGAGGCTCGCGCTTGTTGAGGAGCCAGTCGAACAGCTGCTGGTCTTCACAGTCCAGTAACTGCCGGTAGGCGCGCTGCGCATCTTCGTCAAGCTGCAGGTAGCGCTTTTTCACAAACGGCTCCAGCAGGATATCGAGCTCGAGCATGCCCCGCCGGCTGTGCCAGATGATGCGATTGAATGCGATGCGCTGCGCTTCGGTCAGATCCGTTTCGGACAATGCGTTCATCTCTCTCAGGCGCTTGGCGCTGCGCCGATGGCGGCCCCTTCGGAGCTCGATTACAATAGCCATCATACTCCATGCACTCGTGACATGCGCTCCGACCACCCAGGCGTTCAAGCCGACTTTTGCACAGCAGCGCTGCCGGATAGCCCGTAAATGACAAGCACTCCAGCCATCGGACAAGATTTTAGCCAGCTGCCACCCTGGGCCGGCTTTCTGGGTCAACTGCCCGGGCACAGCTGGCAGCACGGCCACTGCTATTTCGGTCACAACAGCGATCCGGCCGAGGCGATAAGCCCACAGGCACAGCTGGGACTGCTGGAAATCACCGGCTCTGATCTTGACCCATTTCTTCAGGGCCAGCTCACTATCGACGTGGAAAGCCTGCCCCGGGGGCAGACTGTGCTGGCGGCGCATTGCGACCCCAAGGGGCGAATGCACGCGAATTTCCTGCTCACCCGGGTCAGCACCGACCAGATTGTTGCGACCCTGCCCCGCGACAACATCCCCACTGCGTTGGCCGCGTTGCAAAAATACGCGGTGTTCTCAAAAGTCGACATTATCGATCGCTCAGAAACTTATGCCGCCTTTAGCGGGCCAGCGACGGCCGCTTTGGCAGGTATCGACGATGTCATCCCGGTCAAGCTGCAGGCGCCGGTGGATGCCCTCGCCTGGGCCCCCGCAACCCGGCTGGAGGCATTGCTCGAGCAGGTGACACCCGAACAGTGGCGCGACAGCACAGATTGGCAGCACCAGAGAATGCTCGCGGGCATTGGCTTTGTTCGCGCCGCTACCAGCGGGCAGATCATCCCGCAAATGCTCAATCTCGATATGCTTGGTGGTATCAGCTTTGAGAAAGGCTGTTACACCGGGCAGGAAGTCATCGCTCGACTCAAGTACCGTGGCGAAGTCAAACGGCGCTGCTACCGGTTTTCGACCCGCTCGGGCGAGGCAGCCGAGCTCGCTGCAGGCCAGGAGCTGCGCACCAGCAGCGGCCAGTCGGCCGGCATTATCGTTGAAGTATTGCACAGTGATGCGGCCGCTACGGGCCTGGCCGTGGTGAAAACCAGCGTCGCCGAAGCCCCCGCCCAAGCACTCACCAGCAACGTTGATGGCGCCACGACCAGCCTGCAAATCGAGCGCTAAGGCGCCCGCTTTGGACTAGACTTAGACGATAAGGCCGGGATTCCCGGCGCTCCAACCTTCCGCAATTGCGATGAGCGAACTCATTGAACAGGTCAGACTTCAGTTAATGGAGTCCATCCAGTCTGACGCAATAACACTGCCGACACTCCCGGAAGTCGCGCTCAACGTGCGTGAAGCAGCCGCGGACCCCAACGCCACGGTGACCTCCCTCTGCGGTGTCATAGAACGCGACGCCGCGGTCACGGCCCGGATTATCAAGGTGTCCAACAGCCCGCTGTTCAGGGGCAACAATGTCATCGAGAACCTGCGGATGGCGGCTACGCGACTGGGTATCAACTACACCAGCAACCTCGCCACTGGCCTTGCGATGGAGCAGATGTTCCAGGCTACGACCGAAACGATTGATAACCTGCTGCGCCTGAACTGGTCGAAGGCCACCGAAATTGCCGGTGTTGCCATGGCCCTGGCCCACTACTGCAGCGGGCTCAAGCCCGAGCAGGCGAGCCTCGCAGGCCTGGTGCATCGCATCGGCGTGCTGCCGATACTGACCTTTGCCGAAGAGCACCGCAAGCTGCTGGGCAACCAGGACACCCTGCTCGAGGTCATCGACGCCCTTCACCCCGAAATCGGTGCGCAAATCCTGCGCTCCTGGAACTTCCCCGACGAACTCGTCGAGGTGCCCCTGAATTACCTGCAGTTTGACCGCCAGGCCGAGGTGGCCGACTATGCGGACCTGGTGACCATCGCCACCTTGCAATGCGCGCAGGGCGCCGGTGACACGCTCTCAAACGTCGATCTCAGCCAGGTCACTGCCTTCGAACGCCTGGGCCTGAGCCATGATATCGAGAGCATGGAGGGCGAAGATATCAATGAGCAGATCGAACTGGCCAGCACCGCCTTCAGCTAAGCCCTCCCCCGCATTCGCTGCCGACCCTAAGTCATTAAAATAAAAGCACTTTTCAAACCAAACTGCCGTTCAGGCTGGATTCAGGCCAGCGCTGGATAATCGGATCCCGCTCGAGGTGGAAATTGGCCACCACAACAACGAGACCGGAGGATCATCATGTTTTTACGCTCAATACCCAGCCGAAACAGCTGGCTGCCCGCCGCCCTGGCGATGGCGCTGCTGGCTGCCAGCTCAACCACCCTGGCCGACCATCGCGACCGCGACCGCGTCAGCTTCAGTATCACCTACGGTGACTACTACAGCCCCTATACCATCCACTATGGCAAGCACTACCGCGACCACAGGCGTCATTATCGCCAGCACAAGCGGCACTACCGGCACCACCACAACCGGTACTGCGGGCACTATAAACCGCACCGCCGCTACCATCGCGACTTCCATCATCGCCACTACCGACATCACTGGAAAGATGATCGACGTCGTTACGTAACGCCCCGCTACAGCAACGACCGCGATCACGATCGACACGATCGCCGACGACACAGGGATCGCGACCGCCACTAGCCCGCGTCCCGCACTCACCGCTGACCCGGCGTTGCTGGCAATGCAGCGCTGCTGTTAAGCTGGGTACTGCATCGCATCATCCGCTGCGATGCAGTACCCACACAGGAGAATACGATTGCGTATTTTTGGTCACCGGGGCGCGGCCGGAGAAGCACCGGAAAATACGATTGCGGGCGTGCGCCATGCGCTGGCGCGTGGCGTCGAAGCCATTGAGATCGACCTGCGTTTATCCGCAGACCAGCAGCTGGTCGTTATTCATGACCACGACCTGGTACGCACCGCAGGCATAGACAGGCGTGTCGGGGATTGCAGTGCCACCGAGCTCGCCGCACTGGAGGCGAACGCCTCGGGGCCGCGGTGGGAGGCGGCTGGCGATTGCGCGGTAGCAACGCTCGACACCTTCCTGGCAGCCAACCCCGGCATTCGTACCGTGCAACTCGAGATGAAAAGCGACGAGCATTCACCGCGCGAACCATTGCTCACCCAGCTACTCGCCTTTCTCGACGCGTACCAGGGCCCACAGGAACTGGTCGTCACCTCGTTTGACTATGCATTGCTGACGCAACTGAGAGAACGTCGCCCCCAGCAGGCCATCGGCGCCATCAGCTACAAGGCGGATGTTATCGATACGGCCAGGGCGCTGCGGTGTGAGTACCTTTGCGTACATTACTCCATTTGTGATGAATCGTTTATCGAGCTGGCACGCGAGCAACCCCTGCACCTGTCAGTCTGGACCGTCAACAACCCCCGTCGCATCGAGTGGTTGTTTGAACATCGCGTCGACAGCATCATTACCGACTACCCCTCAATGGCCGTGCCACTGCTCAGCAAACTCCAGCGCGATAGCTAACTGGCCAGCCAGCCGCCTAACCGACGCGTCACTTGCCCCGTTTTCGCGATTCACGATACGCTGTGCCGCCTGCAAAACGATCCGCACCGAGAGCACAATTCCCAATGATCAACCGACAATGGCTACTGCAACGCCGTCCCAGCGGCATGGTAAAGGTCAGCGACTTTGAGCTGGTCGAGCGTGACATTCCCGCCCTGGCGGACGGTCAAGCGCTGGTCAGGAACCTGATGCTGAGCTTTGACCCGGCAATGCGCGGCTGGATGGATGATCGCCCCAGCTATCTGCCGCCTGCGGCTTTGGGAGAACCGATGCGCGCTTCGGGGGTTGGCCAGGTCATTGCCTCCAATGACCCCCAACTGCCCGTTGGCACACTGGTGCAGGGCCTGCTGGGCTGGCAGGAGTACCTGGTGGCGAGCCCCGACGCACTCTTCCCGGTAAACCCCCTGCCCGAGGGAACGCCACCGAACATCGCGCTCAGCGTACTCGGCGCCACTTCCCTGACCGCATATTTCGGCTTGTTGCGAATTGGCGACCCACAGCCGGGCAATACCGTACTGGTCTCTGGCGCGGCAGGTGCCACAGGCTCCGCTGCAGCGCAAATTGCGAAGCTCAAGGGTTGCCGCGTTATCGGCATCGCCGGTGGTGCCCAGAAGTGCGCCTGGTTGCGCGACGAACTCAAACTGGACGGCGTGATTGATTACAAGTCTGAAGACCTGCACAGTGCGATCGCCAACGCCTGCCCCAATGGCATTGACGTCTTTTTTGACAACGTCGGTGGAGAGACCCTCGAAGCCGCCATCGAAAATGCGGCACAGCATGCGCGCTTTGTGATGTGCGGCGCAATCGCGGGCTACAATGACAGCGAGCCTACCCCCGGACCGCGCAACCTGTTCCAGCTAATCGCCCGCAGAATACGCATGCAGGGCTTCGTGATGTTCGACTACATGGAAGAGGTAGAGACGGCAATGGCGGATCTGGTTGAATGGGTCTCAACCGGCCAACTGCTATGGAAAGAAGATATACAGGAAGGCTTCGAGAATATTCCGGCAACCTTCCTGAGACTGTTCGAGGGCACCAACCAGGGCAAGCAACTGCTTAAGCTGGCCGACCCTGAGTGATCAGAAGCGGTATTCGAACCCACCGCTCCAGTTCTGGACCTCGATTTCCTCGGTGTCGAACAGATCCATATACTCAAGGTTGAAATAAGTTCGCTCCCAAAGGCGAATATTGAAACCTGCCCCGTACGACGCACTGGAAACACGGCCGCCGCCGGTACCCACGTTGGCAGTCACCTCATAGAAACCTTTGGATCGGCCCCAGATCAGGTAGGGCGAAATAATCGAGTCGAAGTTACCACCCAGCCTGACGTAAGCGCCAATGTGATACTTCAAGGCAATCTCAGCGTCGGCCTGACGGACGAACACCTGCGCACCGTTCAGGAACTGTGGCTCCCCGGGCATGCCAAAATCGGGGTTGGGCACCTGGAGTGTGGTGACGCGAGGCAATTCACGAAAGTTCTTAAGTGTCTGCTTGCTGGCGCCTATCCCCGAACGGGCCTCTACCGACAACCAGCTAAAAATAGAATAACCGTACTTCACACGTACCGATTGCAGCGTCAGGTCCAGATCCCGGATCGGGTCTTCGCGCACAAAGGGATCATCCGCAGGCTCAGGATCGATCAGCAGCAAGGGGGGCACTTCCGGGCCCAGGCCAGCAATCTCGACATCGGGCTGTTCGTAAAACATTGTGTCGTAATTAAGCGCAAAGTAGCCCTGTGCCATGGCCAGGGGGCTTAACAATGCTGCGAGGACAACCGCAAACCGGCGAAGGACTGGCGAAAGAAAACGTATCATGGGCGAATCACTCTATTTTTAAGCTCGATTTATTAGCGGCTCATCTTGATGCTTTAGCGTCTGGGCCAATCAATACCATTCATGAATAATATCGATGCCGAACGTTCTCGGCGGCCCGTACGAAGCGATGTCGATGGCTGTAGCATTGAGCTCAAACTTCTGTAGCTGGTATTCGTTGTCAAACAGGTTCTGCGACCATAGGGCGACCCTGGCCACACCGGCGTTGGTTTCAAACTGGGCCTGGACACGCAGGTTCCAGATATTGCGGGCGTCTACTTTCAAGGTGTCGTTGACGAAGAACGGATCTTTGTAGCTGTAACCAAGGTTCATGTAGAGCTCACCAAAATCGGTGGGCAGACGGTACTCCAGGCCAACATCCCAGGAGTTGACCGGCGCGCCGAAGTTACTCTTGCGCTCAAGACACAGCCCGCGCTCAAAGTTCGGCGTTCGCAGGCCGCCCGAACAAGGCAGTACAAAACGTCGGTAGAGATCCGTATCGAGCACCGGGTCGAGTGGACGACCCAGGTCCGCGACGATCTCGCTGGCGTCTACACCAAAAGGACTGATATATTCGTCTGAGCCAGATCGCAATAGTGCGTAACTCGCACTCAGCGTCAGCTCTTCAGTCAGGTAAAACTTGAAATCTGACTCGAATCCGTAGGCAAAACCATCAGCGTTAACAACGGCGCGACAGATCGGACAGGTTGGGAAGATAACCGTCTCCTGCCCATCCTTGATATCGTAATAGAAGTAGGCAAGCTCAGCTTCTACCAGGCCATCGAGCAGTGAACCCTTGGCGCCGACTTCATAGGCAATCTGGCTCTCTGCCTCGAACTTGATTGAGTTGGAGTTGGTGGCAAAGCCCGCCTGCGTCGGCACCTCACGTGCATCCACATTGAAGTTACCGCTTCGGTAACCGCTGGTCAGGCTGACGTAGCCAACAATTTCTTCAGTGACCTGGTAGGACAACTTGATCCGAGGGTCGAGGCTCTCCCAGGTGTCGCTCTCAAGCTCAGGTGCGCCTCGCGGAACCAGTGCAATCGCCTGCAGGCCCTGGCGGAACAGATTGCGCTTGTCGTAGGAATAGCGCAGGCCGAAATCGAATTCCATGCGCTCATCAAACCAGAGCGGTGTATAGGTCCAGTTGGTGTACACACCGATGTGGTCGGTATCGATTTCATTGATACTGACAAAACTGAAGCCAAAGTTTTCAAGATCATCCGGGTCCTGGCTCACCGCGCCAAAATCCAGGAATTCGATAAAGTCCAGATACAGGTCGGTCTCAAAATCGAGAACGCCGTCAGAACCAATGCCCAGCGGTCGACCGTTGCCCGTGCGCTCGTTGAAGTAGTAAAGACCGCCCAGGTAGGTCAGGCGATCATCGAGAAAGCTGCCCGACTGCTGGAACTCAAGGCTGAACTGCTTGTGATCGCGCAGCGAAGCAAGCCCTCCGGGGGGGCTGGAGAACGCCGACTGTAGCTGGTTGCGGATTCGGTAGGGCTCACCGGCCGCGCCAACCAGCGTAAACAGGTTCGGCGTCAGTGCAAAATCGGCGGCACAGCCAAACGGAGGGCCTTCCAGAGGGTTTTCAATCGCGTTGCGCAACTGCTGGTTATACAGCGCGCCCGCCGCGGTGCCTACCCCTTCGGAAATGCCCAGCAGCGAGAGATTGAGGAAGCCCACAACGGGCGGCATGACCAGCGCATTGGGCAAACAGGTATCGCCCCCGGTGGCGGGATCCGGATCGGGGAAGAACAGTTCATCGCCCTGGATCGAACGAATAATCGTCGGTGCGAAGGCATTAATCGCCTCGGCAATAGCGGGCTGGCTGGACACTTCCGGGAAGAAGTAGAAGGTATCGTTAACATCCGAGGTCCGGTGTGTGCCGATAAACTTGAAGGTATGGGCGTCCGACCAGGCCCACTCAACGACCAGCGAGTGGCCATCGGCCTCCGTGGTGCTCAGCTCAATATCGCGAATCGAGGCATTGCCCTCTTCGACCCTGTCGGGGCCGATCGCGCCGGTAAACAGCGCCGGGCGGGTCGAGTCATCCGTCGTCCCAAAAATACCGATATTGGCCGCAACACGCTCATAGTCGTTTCGATCGAAACTGTCTTCGCCCTCGCGGTACTGCATCTGGTAGAACACGGGCTGCGTTTCGAAATCGGCCTGGTCATAGGAGTAGTCGACCGTCACCGTATCGCTCGCGTACCAGCGACCACTGACCCGGAAACCGTTGCGGCTGTAACCACCCCAGTCTTCACCGCGACCGGTGTTTTCAACCCAGCCATCCTGGTCGTTGATAAAAGCAGCGGCACGCAGCGCAAACGTTTCGGAAATCGGTACGTTGACGATGCCGGTGACATTGCGTCGGTTGAAGTTGCCCAGCTTGGTCTCGAGGCGCGCGCTGAACTCATCGACCTTGGCCTTGGCGGTGATCAGGTTGATCGCGCCACCGATTGCGTTACGGCCATAGGTAAAACCCTGCGGCCCTTTGAGCACTTCCACGTTTTCCAGGTCGACGATGTCGAATACCAGGCCGCTGGCGCGCCCAAGGAAAGCACCGTCAACATAGAGACCCACCTTACTTTCGATACCCAGCTGGCTGTCGCGAGCACCGATGCCGCGCAGTGTGAAGCGCAGACCCTGCGCTCCTGACGGAGACCCGGTCAGGCCAGGGACGTTATTCGCTATGTCGGCGAAACCCTTGATCTGCTTCGTTTCGAGATCTTCAAGATCGAACAGGTCGACTGACTCTGTCACATCCAGCGTTGAGTCGTCCTGGCGGACCGCCTCAATGATGACCTCCTCGATGTCCTGCGCATGCGCGCCTGACGCAAGGCCAAGCAGCAGCGCCATCTGGAGGGTAATCAGAAGCTGGGATGAGCGAAACGGAAGAAGCATTGTGAATACCCGTCGAGTGTTCTAGTTATGCGGAGTTCATTGGCCACTGGACAGACCAAAGGCGCGAAAATAATGGAATAACCAAGCAATTGAAATTGCAGATAAATTCAACTTGATAGCGCGTATGCGAGCACCCTGGTCTGGCTTTTTTGTACGCTCCGGGTCTCGCCATTCTCTCCTCTGCCAGCGCTGTCCGGGGCGATCATTATCGGCCTTCCAGCGCCGGGCCTATGATCGTACATTTGCCCGGAGCACACAAGCGGCTGCTACAATAGCGCTTGTTTTATCCAACTACACAGAGCCACAACAGAGCCACACCGGCGGGTCTTTACCAACGCCCGGTAACAGCGCAAAACAATGTCCACCTCCGATTTTCCAAGCCCCGCAATACCCGGCCCCGGTGCACCGTGCATCTGCGGCAAGAACAAGCGCTTCGGGCAGTGCTGCGGCAGCCGCAAGCCCAATCGCAAGCCACCCACTGGAGTGGTCATTAAACGGGCAGCGATCGGCGCAGAACAGTGCGACAAACTGGTTCGCTACGCGGACAAACGGTCCGCCCGCAAACTACTGGTCGGCAAGGAAGAAGGTACCCAGGTGGCCTCGCTCGAGCGGGAGTCGACCGCCGTTGACCTCGGCGACAAAGCCCAGGCACTGGCTGATCGCGTCTCGCGACTGTTTCGACAGGCCGCCCAGGCCGAATACGGTGTGGAGCTGCAGGAAATGACCTACCCGATGCTGATGCGTTACGAGCCTGGCGGCTATTACCATGCACACGCCGACTCCGAAATCTATAACCCGGCCACACGCCAGTGGGAACGGCGCGTAAACCGCGATATCAGCCTGCTGCTATACCTCAATGATGACTACAGCGGCGGCGAACTCAAATTTCATTATTTCAACTACCAGTACAAGCCCCGCAAGGGCGACCTGGTGTTGTTTCCCTCCGATCACAGATACCTGCACGAGGCGACTATCGTCACCGAAGGTATTCGCTACGTCGTCGTTTGCTGGGGCGCCACCCACAGAAGCTAACCGCCCTGCTCTTCACGACTTTTTCGACGGGCATAAAAAAAGCATGGGCCAAAAGGCCCATGCTTTTTATACAGCTTCAGCTGGTGGTGCTTAGCTGACGCGGCGACGCAGACGCGACGCCATCGCAACCAGGCCACCGAACAGTGCTGCCAGGCCGAATGCACCCATCATAGGTACGTTCTTGCCCGTTTCAGGATCAAACACGAAGGTTTGA
Source organism: Pseudomonadales bacterium (assembly GCA_965216795.1). Taxonomy (GTDB): domain Bacteria; phylum Pseudomonadota; class Gammaproteobacteria; order Pseudomonadales; family UBA7434; genus UBA7434. Next base: position 1,170,655 of record OZ244196.1, read on the forward strand.
GAATTGACAGTGTCAAAGTCAAACGACGTGAATGACTGGGCTGCACCCAGGACACCTGGAGGGTTAGTCGCAATAACAAACGCGATGTCCGTGTTGTGGACGAAATCGACGTCAGTTACAACGAAGTCACCACCCGCAAGGGTACCGGTGTGGTTGATGGTGAAAGTACCACCAGCACGTACGCCCTGGAACTCGTGAACCGCGATACCCGCCATGTTTTGCGAGTGATCCAGCGAGGTGTAAACCGCAGGGTTAGCGCCGGTCAGCGATACTGAAGTACCACCGATGCTGGCATTTGCTGGCAGGGTCTGGCCCGCGCCGTTCGCAACCTGAGGGTTGGCAAAACCGTTCGGGAAACCACCCCACTGCGCGCCACAGCCGTTGGCACCCGGTGCCAGCGTTGAAGGCTTGTCAGTACCACAGAGGTTACCGGTCGCATTCAGCTGTGAGAAGTTGGGAGTGTTCGTTACTGGTGGGCAGTCGTACACGAGCGTGCCGTCAGCATCGTTACCGCCATTGGTGACGCTACAGATCGAAGCACCGCCAGTGAACTGCGCAAGGTAGGCAGCCTGAGGCGTGTAAATACGCTCATCAGCGCGGATGTCCCACTGAGGGCCACCTGAACCGAACCAGCCGCCGGAGTTTGAGCTGTACTCAAAGTCACGGACTTCGCCGGTTTGCGAATCGATGCTCAGCTCGATAGTCGCATCCCAGCCCGGAGGACCGAAAGCACCTAGACGTGGCAGTTGGTAAAGAGGTGGAGAGGCAGCTGTGGGAACACCAGGTACGTTTTGAATAGTCGTAGACTGGTTGATACCGAAGCCGCTCAGGCTCACTTCGTACGTCGAAGCAGCAAACGCCGCCGACGAGCCGGATACCGCAACAATCGCACCCAGCAGAGGATTAAGATTTAATTTTTTCATCACATAACACCTTGATTATCGTGTTGATTGGATTGTGCTGGGTTAGCTGACGCGGCGTCGCAGACGCGCTGCAACCGCAATCAGGCCACCGAACAATGCCGCAAGGCCAAAGGTACCCATCGCTGGGACCGCTTTGCCTTCACCGTTGGTGAACACAAATTCCTGCGACTCTACAGTGTCAAAGTCAAACGATGTGAATGACTGAGCAGCACCGAGAACGCCCGGAGGGTTGGTTGCGATAACGAATTCGATGTCAGTGTTGTGGACGAAATCCACGTCGGTAACCGCGAAGTCACCACCTGCCAGCGTGCCCGTGTGATTAATAGTGAACGTACCACCAGCGCGTACACCCTGGAATTCGTGTACTGCGATACCCGCAGTGTTTTGCGAATGGTCAACAGAGCGGTACAGCGCAGGGTTAGCGCCTGTCAGCGATACCGAAGTACCACCGATGCTGGCGTTTGCAGGCAGAACCTGGCCAGCGCCATTGGCAACTTGTGGGTTAGCGAAACCGTTCGGGAAGCCGCCCCATTGCGCGCCACAGCCGTTGGCACCCGGTGCCAGCGTTGAAGGCTTGTCAGTACCACAGATCGCACCTGTTGCGTTCAGCGCAGAAAAGTCTGAACCGTTGGTCACAGGTGGGCAGCTGTACTCAAGAATACCGTCGACGTCGTTGCCGCCGTTGGTGACGCTACACAGCGATGCACCGCCGCTGAACTGGGCCTGGTAACCCGGGCCTGGCGTGTAGATACGCTCGTCAGCACGGATGTCCCACTGAGGGCCGCCTGAACCGAACCAGCCGCCGGCCATCATGTTGTATTCAAAGTCAGTCACTTCACCGGTAGACGCATCGATGGTCATTTGCATCGTGGCATCCCAACCTGGAGGGCCAAAAGCGCCCAGGCGAGGCAGTTGATACAGTGGTGGCGAAGCCGCAGTCGGTACACCAGGCACGTTTTGAATCGTGGTTGACTGGTTGATGCCGTGGCCAGACAAGCTCACTTCGTAGCTTGCTGCACTAGCAACAGAAGAGCCTGTCACCGCTATGATCGCGCTCAGTAGCGGATTGAAGCTCGCTTTATGCAAATTCTTCATTTCACATATCCTCTAGAGTTTGTTTTTGGGAACCGTGACGCCGTTTTTACTTGTTAGTTAAGAGCATTCGGGCGGCAGATCCGCTAGCGGGTGAAACCAGCTTTAATGATTATTGGTTGCACTCACCAGGGCCGTGGCCCGACGACGACGATCCCGGGTCAATAAAAACACATTTTGGAGGTCTTGCAAACAATTCCTGCCGGTGACCTAAGGGGACCTTGCTACCCCCACTGGCACTACCCGCAATTTGTCGTACGCTTGTTATATGCAGCCTCAGGGCCGATGGGTGATACCCTCCGTCAGAACTCTGCGTTTCAAATCATGGACTTGGGCAATATATCGCCAAATTGTCGTATCACAGGCGTGACCAGGCCCGGCTGTTGCCCCTGGGGGCAAACTGCACCATGGCGTATTATGCCATTCAATATGACGCATTTAGCCACAATTCTGCGCAATCGAGGAGAACAGCAGGCAAAAAAAAGGGCCCACCGATGCGAGCCCTCTTTATTGCAGCAGTCGCTGGATTAGCCGACTTTGCGACGCAGCCTTGCTGCCATGGCCACCAGGCCACCGAACAGCGCGGCCAGGCCAAACGCACCCATCATCGGTACGTTCTTGCCAGTCTCGGCATCGAAGACAAACTCCTGTGAATTCACAGTATCAAAGTCCCACGATGTGAACGACTGGGCTGCACCCAACACGCCCGGCGGGTTGGTCGCGATAACAAACGCGATATCGCTGCGGTGTGTGTAGTCCACACTGGTCACAACGAAATCACCACCAGCCAGCGTACCGGTGTGGTTGATCGTGAAGTTACCGCCTGAACGCACGCCCTGGAATTCCTGGACGCCGTAGCTGTTGGCGTTCTGGACATGGTCGGTAGAGATATACCAGGCCGGGTTAACACCCGTCAAAGACAGCGAAACACCGCCTTGCGAGTAGTTCGCAGGAACATACAGACCAGCACGTGTTGACACCTGCGGGTTGGCAAAACCGTTAGGGAAACCACCCCAGCGCGCGCCACAACCGTTGGCACCCGGTGCCAGTGTTGAAGGCTTGTCGGTCGCGCAGAGCACACCGTTCACATCAACGTTGGCAAAGTTCGAGCTGTTGGTGACGTCTGGGCACTCGTATTCGAGTACACCGTCAGCATCGTTACCGCCGTTCACCACTGAGCAGACTGCAGGGCCACCAGTAAACTGGGCCTTGAACGCAGTACCCGCCGTGTAGGTCAGGCGCTTGCCGCGCGCATTGTTCTGCGGGCCACCCGAACCGAACAGGCCGCCAGAGTTGTTCTCAGAGGTAAAGTCACGGACTTCACCGGTCTCGGCGTCAATCGACAGCTCGAGCAGGCCAGGCCAGCCTGGAGGACCAAACGCGCCCAGTCGTGGCAGTTGGTACAGTGGTGGAGACGCGGCAGTCGGGACACCAGGTACGTTCTGGATCGTCGTAGACTGGTTAATCGCGAAACCGCTCAGGCTGACTTCGTATGTCGACGCAGCGAAAGCCGTTGAAGAGCCAGTCACCGCAACAATGGCGCCCAGCATCGGGGTTAGATTTAATTTTTTCATGAGTTTCTAGCCTCTTGTATTCGTTTCGTTGGACAGCTTAGCTAACGCGGCGGCGCAGACGCGCTGCCAGCGCTACGAGGCCACCAAACAATGCAGCCAGACCAAAGGTACCCATCGCAGGAACAGCTTTCGCTTCACCATTATCCAGGACAAATTCCTGTGAAATCACGGTGTCAAAGTCCCAAGAAGTGAACGACTGGGCAGCGCCCAGGACACCTGGAGGGTTAGTCGCGATAACAAAGGCGATATCACTACGGTGCGTGTAGTCAACGTCGGTTACCACAAAATCGCCACCGGCAAGCGTGCCGGTATGGTTGATCGTGAAGTTACCGCCAGAACGAACGCCCTGGAATTCCTGGACGCCATAGCTGTTGGTGTTCTGGACGTGATCCAGGGAGATGTACCAGGCAGGGTTAACACCTGTCAGCGATACCGAAACACCGCCCACTGAATGGTTGGCTGGAACGTAAAGGCCTGCACGAGTAGACACCTGGGGGTTGGCAAAACCGTTAGGGAAGCCGCCCCAACGCGCGCCACAACCGTTGGCACCTGGCGCCAGCGTAGAAGGCTTGTCAGTCGCGCAAAGCACACCGTTCACATCAACGTTGGCAAAGTTCGAGCTGTTAGTCACGTCTGGGCATTCGTACTCGAGAACGCCGTCAGCGTCATTGCCGCCGTTAACGACCGAGCACACCGCGGGTCCGCCAGTGAACTGAGACAGGTAAGCTGTGCCTGCGGTATACGTCAAACGCTTGCCACGCGCATTATTCTGTGGTCCACCTGATCCAAACAGGCCACCAGAATTGTTCTCAGAACGGAAATTGACAACCTCGCCTGTTGTGGCGTCGATAGAGATCTCGAGCAGTCCAGGCCAGCCTGGAGGACCAAAGGCTCCCAAGCGCGGCAATTGATAAAGTGGTGGTGACGCAGCAGTCGGGACACCAGGTACGTTCTGGATTGTCGTGGACTGGTTGAGCGCAAAGCCTGACAGGCTGACTTCATAGGTCGCGGCGCTCGCAACCGATGAACCCGAGACCGCCATAATTGCGCCCAATAGCGGTGTAAGGCCCGATTTATGCAAGTTTTTCATTACACGTATCCTCTAGAGTTTGTTTTTTGTGTACTGATTGTTGCGCCGTTTTTACTTATGAGTGTGCAGCGACTGAACAGTGAAAGAGCGATGTTCGCGCCTGGATCATTATTCTGCTGTTTCTCAAGCAGGCAGCTGACGACAATGCTCGTACACACGTACAATAAAACCACACATCCGGTCATTTTGAAACCAAAAATCGCGCGCAGTTAGGGGGTCACAGCTACCCCTGTTTGCGCGCATCGACCAGACAAGCAAAAAATCAAGTAAAAACAATGAGTTCCGCCGCTACGCGCAGATGACTCCAGCATCTGGCGCCCACCGACCAAGCCCCCGCCCTGTCTCAGGTACTTTTTTACCCTAGACCGGGCACCGCGATGGGGCAAGCGTGCATATTGCCGTAGCAAGCGAGAGCAACGGCAGCAGGAGCTGCTAGAGCGCTGAAGACTTCCCCGCGATACCTTCCATCGTGGTGGGCAACAGCGCGCCCCAGGATTGCGCTCGCCAGGGCTCGACACTGTGGGAGAGTGAGTAGCGCTCGGCAAAATCGAGGAAGCCGAAATGCGAGATGATCAGGCGTTCGGCGGGGTCGAGGATCGTGTTCCTGCCATGCATGAACCGGCTGTTGTCGAGCAGCAATAAATCGCGCTCCTGCCATCGCACAGCGACGGCCTGCTCCATTGCCAGGCTATGGGTTTCGGCAAGCACAGCGTCATCGACGATATCGCCCGATTCGTAGGTAGGGAAATCAGGCACGCCACGCATATAACGCGCGAAGAATAGCATGTTGCCAAACGCAAGCCGCTCGCTGAACATGGGCTGGTACAACGCAGGCACAGTAAACGAGCGCAACACTGCGCCGTTTCGCTGCGTAAACGTAAAGGGCGAACTCTCTGGCTGCTGGCTGAAGGTCGCATCGTCATACTGCTCGCACTGGTACCAGTAGCGAATTTCCTCCGGCGTCGCCTCCTGCGTGTAGGTGAGCTTGCGGCCCTCAAACTGTGACCTGAGCTCGGCGGACATCCCGGCAACCACCCCGGTACCATCACAGACCAGGGTCTCCCCACCTTTTGAGGGCGCAGAGAGACAGGCAAAAAAGCAGACGTCTGGCCGCCAGGGCTCGCGTGAGAGTTCAGGGTGCAGGGAAAAGGCATCCTGCCCCAGATTGACTGTCTGAATATTGCGCGAAGAATCCAGCGTGTTTCGCCCTGCACTATTATTGAAGACCGAGGTCTGGCAAAAGCCATCGGTCATTCGAGCGAACTGGTTGAGATCGAGGTCAAAACCCCGCAACAGTATCGCACCGCGCTTTTTGTAGTGCTTTATAATTGCATCCCGCCCGAGGTCGTCGATAGTCTCTTTGCGAAATGACGGCGAGACGACCATCAGGCGGCGGTGCTGGTCGTAGAAGGACGCTTTAGCCATAGGGGTTGGGAACGGCAGCTCGCGGTTAGTTGATCAGGTACTTTGGCCCGGGCGACGCACGGCACCCCGGCGCAACCAGCAAATATAGTAGTTACTGAGCCACCTATATGCAAACAGCCCCGAACCGCACCTCCAGCTTCTGGAAAAAACTGTTTGCCAGCCCCGAGATGTATCTCTGGCAGTTCGATGGCAATGATGCGCTGTTCATCAATATGCGCCGTAGCGATTTTGCCGCCTCCGTTTTCACTGACCAACGGATCCAGGCTGCCAATGACGAGATCGTTCGCGTCCCGATTGCAGAGCTACTCGAGGCGCAAACACGCTATGGCAAAACCACGGCGGGCCCAACCGGGGTTATCTTTCATATGGCCTATACCGGCTCTACGTTACTGGCACGCGCGCTGGACGTGGAATCGCGCAACCTGGTCTATCGCGAACCGCTGTCGCTAAGGCAGCTGGCCGTTGGTCTTAGCAGTGACCAGTGGCCCGGTGATAAACCTGAGGACCCCAGGGCTTTACTATCCACCACGCTTGCACTGCTGTCACGCCGCTTCCAGAAATCAGGCCCGGTTATCATCAAGGCGAATGTACCCGTCAACTTCATGCTCGAGGCCATGCTTGAAGATACTCATGGCCCTGACTCGGCCCTGTTCCTGTATGCCGAACTCGAGGATTACCTGGTCGCGGTACTCAAGAGTGACAATCATATCGAGTGGGTCAGGCGCATCCTGCAGGAAATGGGCCCCGGTATCGACCGTACACTGGGTACCAGTGAAGCCCAGCGCGGCAGCCTGAGCGACGCCGAGGCCGCGGCCTGCATCTGGCTTGCCCAGATCCGCCTCTTCGAACAGCACTGCGACGGCGAAAATCGCGCCTGCCTCGACTTTGAAACCTGGCTCGCCAAACCCAAAAGCTCACTGGCACGTAGCTTTCGCCTGTTTCAACAGCCAGTCAAGAAACCGCAAATCGAAGCTATTACGACAGGAGAGCTGTTTACGCGTCATGCCAAAACCAATGCGAGCGACTTCAGCAACGCCGACCGACTGGCGGCAAAGTCGCAGCTTCGAGAACAGCTGGCAGAAAGCATCGTGGCGGCAAAGCGCTGGCTGGAAGATCGCGGCGAGTCGGCACACTGCAACGCGCTTTCAGAGCGTGCGCTTTAAGCGCGCGGCACCGGTACAGTCATGAATCGCGAACAGGTGCTACAGCAAGCTTACCAGTTGCTACAGAGCCAGGATCCCGTCGCAGCAATAGGCCTCATCGAACCCCTGCTCACCAATAACCCGCGCGACACCCAGTCGCTGCAATTGATCGTGATGGCGCTGCAGGCGCAGGGCCGCTTTGCAAAGGCACTCCACTATCTCGAACTGTGGCTATCGATCGAGCCGCGCAATATCGACGTGCTGGTCAATGCGGGCAGCTGCTGCTCCAATCTCGGCAAACTCGCCGAGGCCGCCCGGTACTTCAAGTCCGCCATCAAGCTCAGCCCGCGCAACGCGCTAGCCTGGTCAAACCTGGGCTTTGTCTATTACCAGCACCAGGACTACGCCAACGCAGAGAAGGCCCTGGTCAAAGCCATAGGCCTGGACAAGCGCCTGGCGCTGGCGCACAACAATCTGGGCCATACCTGCCTGGCATTGAACCGATGGCGCGAGGCGCGCGATAGCTATCGAAAGGCGCTGGCGATCGACCCGGCGATACCGGATGCGCTCAGCGCCCTGGTCTATACCCAGCGAACGCTTTGCGACTGGTCCGGCATTGATGAGCGCGAAGCGCAGTTGCTGGCTGAATCGGGTCAACGTATTCGCCAGGGGCAGGCAACGCATATCGCGCCTTTTTCGGCACTGTTTATGCGCATCAATGGACTGCAGCTGCGCGAGATACTCCAGAGCTATGCGACCCGGAAAGCGGCGCAGGTCGAGCAGCTGGCACCGCGCAAGCCGTCATCGCCGGAAACGGTTGGGCGGCCATTGCGCATTGCCTACCTGTCGTGCGCCTTTAGACCCCATGCGACCTGCCACCTCGCCCACTCGCTGTTCGCGCAACACGATACCAGCCACTTCGAACTCTTCTCCTATGCGGCCACGGCGCCCGACCTCAATCACGAACAGGTGCAATCCATCCAGCGTCACAGCCGGATGACAGACCTGAGCGGTTTTTCAGACCGCGACGCTGCTCTGCGTATCCAGCAGGATCGCATTGATATCCTGATCGATCTTGACGGTCATATCGAGAGCAACCGCCATATGATCGCGGCTTACCGGCCGGCGCCCGTACAGGTTAACTACCTGGGTTTTCCCGGGACCATGGGCGCACCCTGGATCGATTACATCATCGGTGATCACACCGTCACGCCCATAGGTGCCGAGGCGGAATTTCTCGAGCATGTTGTGCGCATGCCAGGCTGCTACCAGTTCAACAACTTCCGCGCCTTGGCACAACCTGAAACGCCCGCCCGCAAAGCGCTGGGCTTGCCGGAAAATGACACGGTTTTCTGCTGCTTCAACATTGGCCGCAAAATAGAACCCGAGGTGTTCAACTGCTGGATGCAGATCCTGGAGCAGGTTCCGGGCGCGGTCCTGTGGTTCGTGAGTGACGGGCCGGAAATGGAAGAGAATCTCAGGCAGCGCGCGAATGAAGCCAACATAGATCCATCAAGGCTGGTTTTCGCGCCCCGTGTGCCGGCTACCGAGCACCTGGCCCGACAGTGCTGTGCAGACCTGTTCCTGGACACCTTTTTTTGCAGCGCTCATACCACTGCAAGCGATGCACTATGGGCCGGCTTACCCGTTATTACCTGTGAGGGGGAAAGTTTCGCCAATCGCGTTGCCGCCAGCATCGTGCGCGCTGCAGGCCTGGAAGAATGCGTCGTGAAAAAACGGGCTGACTATGTCGCGCTGGCCATCGAGCTGGGAACAGCCACCGAAAAACGACAGGCACTCAAAGAAAAGCTGGCTGGCAAGCTCAACAGCTCAGCGCTGTTCGACAGTGCAGCGTACACCCGGCAGCTCGAGCGGGCCTACCAGCAGATGTGGGCCAACCACCTGGCTGGCGCACACCAATTGATTGACCTTGGGCCGGGCGACTAGGCAGAACTACTCTGCAGCGCCCGGTGCTGACACGTCAAGGGCTCGCCGCTCTTCCTCCGAGACACTCCAGAAGGTTTTCCACTCAGTGAGGGTAAACAGCCTGCCCGGCTCGCATTCAGGTCGACAGCCGTAACCCACGCTGAGATCCTCGGTGATATTGGCAATCAATACCCGCTGCTCGATACCGGCGTTATTGACGGCGAGAATCTCGACACCACTGGGATCTTGCGGTTGAGGCATGGTGGTAAACGTCTTGCCGATTGTATCGAGCAGGGTTTCGACTTCATCGGCCTCCATCATTCGATGCGCAATTGATGTAAAGTGCGCATCATGATTGACAATCGGAGTACCACCCCGCCGCTCACCACTGCCAGGCTGGCGCGCCGCCAGCGTCAGGGGTGTGGGAATAAAATGCTCGCCGTGCCGTTCGGTTTGCAGGTTCCATATATAACCTGAACGCGCGCCAACCACATGACCGTAGGTATAGCACTCTACGGAAAAGTGCAGCAACTGGGATTCTTCCAGGTCATCATTCGTGACCGCTGGCTCCGGCGCTTCATCGCAATCGATTCTTCGGTGCCTGGGTATGCGAGACTGCTCCTTTGCCTTGGCGATAACCGGGTCGAGTGCCGGATCGACAGCGACAGGCGCCGGCTTTTGCTCGGCAAAGTAAAGGAGCAGCGCCACGATAGCGACCAGCGCAACAATAAATTTATACATACACCTCACCTCTTGTCTGCATCGCAGGAACAGGCCCCAGAGAGCCAATCATGCTCATTATTCTACCCAGCCGTCGTTCTTGGTATAGCCAAGTTCGATCAGCAGCTCACCGGCAATAGTATGGATGACCTGCCGCTCTGCTGCTGTGAATGCTTTTCGCCAGCGGCCCACGCTGTCGCGATTGATAGACCGGGAGACCTGCTCACTACTCGACTCGACGACTTCTGCCACAGCCATGGCCTGGCGTTGCTCGTCGGATAGCACGGCGTCGTCCCAGTCTTCACCGAGCCATTCGAGAATTTTGCGCATCACTGACTCGGGCTCTGCGACCAGCGATTCGTAACGCACGCGCCGGCACAGGGATTTATCGGGCAGCTGACTGGCCTGCTGCATCGCCCCCCTGACAACCTGGCACCAATAGTTTGCTGCCCCTTCGACCGACTCGGTGTACCACAGCCGCTTACCGTCGGGGCCGTACCATTCCATCTGCCGCAGTGAACCTATCACATCTCGACCGTCACGTATGATATGGATATGCCGGGCATCGGCGAACACCTGGGACAGGAAATCGATCGCCAGCACATTGTGAGGCGTCTTTTCTACCAGGCGTCGATCGCCCACCGACGCAAGATAGGGCTGGAAGAGGCTACGCGCAAACTGGGCAAAGCTGGCGTTAATGTGCGCCTGGCTCAGCTGGTAGGCGCTGGTGACCTCATCATAGGCGCTGAGATTGCGCCACAACTCGGCAAGATTGGGCAAAAATTTGAATTCGCTGGTGCCGGCAAGCTGCGGATGGCTGGCCAGCATCGCGCGCAGCAACGTCGTACCGGAACGCCCCGCTCCGCCAATAAAAATGGGCCTGAATGGCTTGTCAGTCATTGTCGGCCAGCCCGCTTCGCTCCAGCGCTTGGTCTTGCTCGCAAGCCCGGGCGTCTAGTCGTCCGCCGTCGCGGTAGCGACCACTCGACTACCCCAGATGAAGAAGCACCCCATTGCCGCAGCCCAAAGCGCAATCGGCAGCAAGGTTTCGTGCCAGAGGTCAAAGCGCTCCGGGTAGTAGATGTCTACCCACAACAGCCCGCTGATACGCAGGATATTCAAAATGAACATCACACCAATACAAAACACCAGGCCATTGAGCTTTTGGCCCACCGTCGCCTCGAAGGCAACGATCGCAGCGACCAATACACTGAAAATTCTCAGTGCATCGCAGCCCTCCGCGACCGTCACGGTGGCACCAGAGGGAGCGAGCAGGGTCTGTTCAATCAGGGTGACCTGCTCACCGATCAGCTGGAGCAAGCCTGCAGATAATTTGGCCAGGAACGTCAGGTAGGCGAAAAACGCCGGCGACTGGAGGAACAACTGGAAATAGACGAGCTGCAGCACCGCGAACACCAGCAGCGCAATGCCGATAAAGCCGATCGCATCACCGTACTCGTCGAGAAACCGGCCGCTTGCGGATTTTTCGCTATTCAAGATATCACCTCACACATGGACTTTGGGCACTGCTTTCACGCAGTTTTTTTCTCAACTACCAGTGTAGCTGATCGGCCACAGCGGTGCGATTCTAACGGCTGGATCAACGACGTCAATTGGCCGCCAAATGACCCGGGCGACTGGCGTCAGTGGCGCGCGACGATATTGCCTGCCACCATGATGCGCTCAGCGTCTGCCTGCTGCTCAGGCACACCATGATTGACCCAGCCGGGGAACAGGCACATCTGGCCAGGCCGGGGTTTGACCGCAATCCCGGCCTTGGGAAATAACAGTGGCGCACAGCCTGCCGTGGCCTCGACGTAGTAGGTGAAGCTCCACAGCGCGGGCCAGTGGTTGTGGTCAATCGTATGCTCGCCCTTTCGATACAGGGCTCCCCAGCACTGCTTGACCGCTGGATACCATTCTTGTGTCGGCGAGTGCTGCATCGCAAGCTGGCAGGCAAAGTTGCACAACTCGCGAAAATACTCCGCCCCGGGCTGGGCATCATCAAACATGCCCCAGTTGGTCATATCGGCCTTGACGTTGGATTTGCGCTGCTGCTCGTCGCCAACCTGCCGAATCACCCTTGCAAGCAGCGGGTTCAGGCGCTCGGCGCCGGGCACCTGGGCCAGGACGATGGGATAGGATTGCTCAAAATCGACCTCATTGAAGCCGTCGTCGAGCCAGCGATATCCGCTGGCTTTGTCATCCGCCATATGCCTGGCCCCGTCGGATGCAATGCATGAGCGATGGTGAGGGACAACCAGCGGGAATCGTGGTTGTCACTGGATTTGGTCGGGACGGCAGGATTTGAACCTACGACCACCACACCCCCAGTGTGGTGCGCTACCAGACTGCGCTACGCCCCGAAAGGCGCGCCATTATACCGGCAAGTTCAGCGCCGACCAAGCGTTACTGTGCTAGAGCAACCCAGCCTCACGAAGCCGGGCAATGACCGGCTGCAGCAGCTTCCTGTACGGCCGCCAGCGCTTGACCGAGTGCGTGTACAGGCCTTGCCGCACCTGTGATCGCGAGGTGGTCTGGACCGTGGCAGTCGAGCGATCGAAAGCCAGCATGGCGGGCTCCCATTCGAGCTCACAGTAGTCGCACAGCAGCCGCTGCTCCTCCTCAGCACGCTCCACCAGAGCCTCGTAGCGCAGCTCGTAGTAGGCCGTATCGTAGAGCGACCGCCAGTGATCGAGCATCTTCCGGTAATTGATGTAGTACTCGGTGAGCGCCAGCAAGTCGTTGGTGTAAGGCACCCCCCAAAATGCCCGCTGGTAGCAGCTCAGTATCACATCCAGCGGATCGCGATGCACATTGATAATCTTTGAGCCGGGCAACAATGCATGGACCAGCCCGATGACCCGGTGGTTGTCCAGCGATTTATCGGTATACACCGGCGTGCTTATCGCTGCGATGGATTTTTGGTAGTGCTGAAGAAACTGCGCCTGTGACCGGTCATCCAGCGCGGGCAGCATCGACGGGCGAAGTGGCTGTAGCGAGCGGCGGGCATCCGTCTGCCCAAGAGAGATTTCAAGCTGGCAGCTCTCTCCGGTGCTGGTCACATCACCATGGCAGCCCAGCATCTGTTCGAGCAGCGTTGAACCACAACGCGGCATCCCCACGATAAAAATTGCGCGTGGCCCGGTATCCGCTTGCGGGGCTGCCAGCTTGTCCAGGCTTTCACGATTGACGGTCGCGATGTGCTGCGCGACCAGCGCGCTATCCTGCTCGATGGAAAAGGGTTGTTCCTGGGCGAGCGCGCGATTGCCCTCATGCAAAAACCGGGACTCGGTTTCAGCCTGGCCCTGGGCGCGCCAGTACGCGGCTATCGCAAAGCACAGCTGGGCCCTGTCACGCAAAGCCAGGTTCTTTTTCTTATAGCTTGCCTGCATTGCGGTCAGGTCCTGGCGGCTGAATTCAACCAGGTCTACGAGGTTAAACCAGGCGGCGGCACAGTGCTTGTTGCGCTTCAGCGCCAGGCGCAGCTGCGCAGCCGCCTGCTCAGCATCGCCAACTTCGAGCAGGCTCAGGGCAATACTCAGGTGAAGCTGCCACTGGCCGCCCAGGCGTTGCAAGGCATCCTCCAGCCAGCTTATCGACTCGGCCTGGCGTTGATCCTGTCGCAGCAGGTCTCCCTTCAGGCGGTTTAATTCGATGTGTTCCGGCGCAAGCTGCAGGGCTTGCTCGGCGAATGCCAGGCGCTGGTCCAAAGGCACAGCGAGCGTCTCCCAGCAGTACGCTTTTAGCCAGAGCAAAGGGGCGAAATCGGGGCACTGCTCGAGCACCTGCTCCGCGACATAGACAGCGTGCTGTATATCACCGCGTTCAATATGCTGGCTGGCGCACTGCAAAGCCTGTGCAAGTGACGCAGACTGCATAGGCGCAGCCTGGCTGGCACGAAACTGGACCTGTGTATCAGCGTTGTTCACGGAAGTGCTTTGCCGGGCATGACAGGCAACAGACAAGGCGCGGGTAGGCGCCGGCGAAGGATACTGGAGGGGTTGCGCTCACAGCGCGTCGGAACTAGATCTTGAGGACTTCGAGAACTTCTTCGAGTTCACCGATCATTTGCCGCAGCAACTGCTGTGACTGGGCGCCATCGTCACGCGCTTTCTCGCCGTTGAGCTGCAGCCGCGCACCGCCAATGGTGTACCCCTGATCGTACAGGAGACTGCGGATCTGGCGAATCATGATGACGTCCTGGCGCTGGTAATAACGGCGATTGCCACGACGCTTAACCGGTTTTAACTGCGGGAACTCCTGCTCCCAATAACGCAGAACGTGCGGCTTGACCGCACACAATTCGCTCACCTCACCAATGGTGAAGTAGCGCTTCCCGGGAATGACCGGGAGTTCTTCGTTATTGCTCGGTTCCAGCATAAGTTTCTACTTGTTGCTTCAATTTCTGGCCAGGCTTGAATGTTACCACGCGACGTGCAGAGATGGGTATCTCTTCGCCCGTCTTCGGGTTACGGCCAGGGCGCTGTTTTTTGTCACGCAAATCGAAGTTGCCAAAACCCGAGAGCTTGACGTTTTCATTGGATTCAAGCGCCGAACGGATCTCTTCAAAAAACAGTTCTACGATCTCTTTTGCTTCGCGCTTGTTCAAACCCAGCTCATTGAATAACCGTTCGGCCATTTCTGCCTTGGTCAGAGCCATAGTAATCACCTCAAGGATGCATTAAACCGCTGTTTTAACGCCGCCAAAACCTGATCACTCAGGGCATTGACTTCGTCTTCGTTTAACGTGCGCTCACTGTGCTGCCACGTTAAGCCGAGTCCAACGCTTTGCATGCCATCGGCAACCCCGTCACCGCTGTACTGGTCGAAGATTACCAGTTCGACCAGCATCGTCCCTGCTGCCTCCTCGGCACACACTGCAAGCTCCCCGGCGTTGACCTTGCGGTCAACGATTACCGAAAGGTCCCTTCTCACATCAGGAAACTTCGATAATTCTTTGAATTCTGGCACTTTTTTCCCAGAAATCAAGCTCAATTGCAGCTCAAACACCCAGCAATCGCGACCCAGGTCCAGCTTTTGGGCGATTACGGGGTGCAATTGGCCCAATACACCCAGGCACTGGCCCGCGCGAACGACCTTGGCCGACTGCCCAGGATGCAGGGCGCTGCAGGGAAACACCGCCTCCAGGCCATCACCCTCGGCGATGGGCGCATAGACCGCCTCGCCCTGGCCGATTAATTTTTGCACATCTGCTTTGATGTCATAGAAATCAAACGCATCGCGACTATCGCTATGCCAGCTCTCGGGGCGGCGCAGGCCGACCAGCAATCCGGCGATACGCGGCGTTTGCGCAAGCTGGCCATCACATTGTGCAAAGCCCAGCCCCAGCTCGAAGAGCTTCAGGCGGCTTTGCTGGCGGTGGAGGTTGTATTGCGCCGTGTGCAGAAGCCCGGGCAACAGGCTGCCGCGCATCACCGCCATGTCGCTGGAGATCGGGTTGCTAACCGCGAGGGGCTCTGCGCCCGGGAAAAACATCGCCTGCATCGCAGGGTCGATGAAGCTGTAGCTGATCACCTCCTGGTATCCACACGCCACCAGGCTATCTGCCAGCTGGCCAACGCCAACCTGCGACTCTGTCGCAGCGCCGAATTGCAGCTTCACGTCAGGCATCTCTACGGGAAGCCGGTCGTAGCCATAGATGCGGGCCAGCTCCTCGAGCAGGTCAGCTTCGATCGCAATATCAAAGCGGTGACTGGGCACGGTGATCTGCCAGCCCGTTGCGGTGCGCACCGGCTGGAACTCCAACCGCGTGAATATATCTTCAACCTGCTCAGGTGGGATCGCAAAACCCAGCTGCCGCTGGATCTGGCTTTCGAGCAGGTCAACCTGCCCTCCTGCGAACAGCTGCTCTGCCTCAACCGTGGTCACCGGCCCCGGTTCACCGCCGACGATATCGAGCAACAGCGCAGTCGCCCGTTCGAGCGCCCGCGCCTGCAACATCGGGTCGACGCCACGCTCGAAACGGTGCGAAGCATCCGTGTGCATTCCGAGCTTGCGAGCCTGCCCCGCCAGCAGGCTGGGCGTGAAAAACGCAGCCTCGAGCAAAATATTGCGCGTAGAGGATGAAACCGCCGAACTGTCGCCACCCATGATGCCCGCCAGCGCCAGCGGCTTTTGGTCATCAGCAATCAACAGGAAACTGTCATCGAGCTCGCTTTCGCTCTGGTCGAGCAGCAACAGCTTTTCGCCGGCCTGCGCCCGGCGCACAGTCACCGTATCGCCATCGATTTTGTCGAGATCGAAGGCGTGCAGTGGCTGGCCAAGTTCGAGCATAACGAAATTGGTGACATCGACCACAGGGTCAATCGCACGTAGCCCGGCACGCTGCAGGCGTTGGACCAACCAGGCAGGCGACGGCCTGCTGGCATCGACATTGCGCAACACCCGGCAGGAGTATCGCGGGCAGTAATCGCCCGCCTGCAGATTCAGCGCCATGGCATCGGTGACCGCCGGCTCAACCGCCGCAATAGCGGGCGGCGTGAGATCCGTTGCCGTCAGTACGCCAACCTCGCGCGCGACACCTGCCAGCGACAGGCAATCGCCACGGTTGGGGGTCAGGTCAACGTCAATAATCGCATCGTCAAGCTGCAGTGCGGCGCGCAAATCACTGCCAACAGCGGTGTCAGCGGGCAATGCCAGCAAGCCGTCGACGACATCCTCCAGACCAAGCTCCGAGGCGCCGCACAGCATGCCCGCCGATTCAACACCTCTTAACCTGGCGGTCTTGATCGAAAGTCCACCGGGAAGTTGTGCACCGGGTTTGGCATAGGGCACGAGCATCCCGGCCGCGGCATTGGGCGCACCGCAAACCACCTGCGTCGTGCTCTGCCCGTCAAACACCTCACAGACGCGCAGCTTGTCTGCGTCGGGGTGAGGAGCGACCGCATCGATGCGCCCGACCACAACGCCCGAAAAGGCAGGGGCTGCCGTCTCTACACCGTCGACTTCCAGACCGGCCATCGTCAACAGGTGTACGAGCTCATCAGTTGTCGCCGAAGGGTTGACCCACTCTCGCAACCAGCTTTCACTCACTTTCATTGGATTTCACTACCTTGATGATCGGTGGCCGATGGCACGCGCTGGCCCTCAGGCCTGTCGCGCGAACTGCTTGAGGAACCGCACGTCGTTTTCGAAAAACAGTCGCAGGTCATTGACGCCGTAGCGCAGCATCGCCAGGCGTTCTACGCCCATCCCAAAGGCAAAGCCCTGGTACTGTGATGTATCGATATTGACGTAGCCAAAAACGTTGGGATGCACCATTCCGCAGCCCATCACCTCCAGCCACCCGGTATGCTTGCAAACGCGACAACCGTCACCGCCACAAATGACACAGCCGATATCGACTTCGGCAGAGGGCTCGGTAAACGGAAAGTAGGAAGGGCGGAATCGCACGGCCAGGTCAGCTTCAAAGAACGCTTTCAGGAATTCCTGCACGACACCTTTGAGATGCGCAAAGGTCACGTCCTGGTCGACAACCAGGCCCTCGACCTGGTGAAACATCGGCGTATGGGTCACGTCTGAATCACAGCGATAGACGCGGCCCGGGCAAACGATACGGATTGGCGGCGCCTGGTTTTCCATCACGCGAATCTGCACAGGCGACGTATGGGTCCTCAGCACATAGGCGGCAGAAGATTCAATGTCACCTGCGTAGTCCATGTAAAACGTATCGTGCATCGCACGCGCCGGATGGTGAGCCGGGATATTGAGTGCCTCGAAGTTGTGGTAGTCATCTTCGATTTCGGGCCCCTCGGCAACCGCGAAGCCAATCTGCTCGAAAAAGGCCTGGATCCGCCGAATCGTGATCGATACCGGATGATGACTGCCCGTGCCGTCACTGCGAGCAGGCAGGGTCACATCGATCGTTTCTTCAGCCAGCCGCCGGGCAAGGTCCTGGGTTTCCAGTGCCGTACGCTGTGCCTCAATGGCCGCCTGCAGGGACTGCTTGGCCGCGTTGATGGCAGCGCCCGCAGCCGATCGCTCATCGGGGGGCAGCTTTCCCAGGGACTTCAGAAGCTGGGTAACCTCACCCTTCTTGCCCAGCAGCTCGACGCGCACCGCGTCGAGGTCGGTCAAGCTCGTGGCCGACGCTATGCTGGCCAGGCCGGCCTGGTGTATTTGCTCTAGATCGCTGTCATTGCTCATCGCTGGATTCCCGGTAATTGGCAGCCATTATCGCTTTGCGAGCGGTTTTCTCAACGCTCCTTTTTGCGGGCTTTTTCAAGATCGCGCCGCTGGAGTGCCGGGCAAACGCAAACAGGGGAAAGAGCGGAAGCTCTTTCCCCTATCCTGTCGAAACTGCGGGATGCCGAAACCCCGATCAGGGCCTCGGCAGGTCTGCCTGGCTAGCCCAGTGCCGCCTTCGCAGTCTCGACAATCTGGCTAAAAGCAGGTTTATCGTGAACGGCGATATCAGCGAGCACTTTGCGGTCGAGACCGATTTCGGCTTTCTTGAGGCCGGCAATCAATCGACTGTAGTTCAAGCCATTGGCACGGGCAGCTGCGTTGATGCGGGCGATCCACAGCGAGCGAAACTGGCGCTTGCGTTGGCGACGATCGCGATAGGCATACTGCGCTGCCTTGGTGACTGCCTGCTTGGCAACCCGGAATACGCGCGAACGCGCACCGTAATAGCCCTTGGCCTGTTTAAGAATTTTCTTGTGACGGCGACGCGCCACGACTCCACGTTTAACTCGAGGCATTGATAGACTCTCCTGAAAAAATTAACGACGCACGCAGCACTAATTGTTGCGCAGCATCTTGTCGATCAGCGGCTTGTCAGCCGGGTGAATCAACGAAGTGCCACGCAGCTGGCGCTTGCGCTTGGTCGTCATCTTGGTCAGGATGTGGCTTTTATAAGCGCTTTTGCGCTTGTAGCCTGCCCCGGTTTTCTTGAAGCGCTTTGCAGCGCCACTGTGTACTTTTGCTTTTGGCATAACATCAACTCGCATTCTGGCAGCGGCCCGGCTTGCGACTGGCAAGGCAGTGAGCTCTCGCTGCAATAGTTTCAACCCGTAGTAACAACCCCCACGAGGGGCGCCGTACTACCTGTTCTTTTTGGGTGCTATCACCATCGTCATTTGCCGACCTTCCATTTTCGGATGCTGTTCAACAGTTCCGAGTTCTTCAAGGTCTGCTTCAACGCGCTTGAGCAGTTCCATGCCCAACTCCTGGTGGGCCATTTCCCTGCCTCTGTAACGCAGTGTGACTTTGGCTTTGTCACCCGATTCGAGGAAACGTACCAGGTTGCGTAGTTTGACCTGGTAGTCGCCCTCTTCCGTCCCGGGACGGAACTTGATCTCCTTGAGTTGCGTCTGCCTCTGCTTTTTCTTTGAGGCAGCCTTCTTCTTTTTGATATCAAACAGGTGTTTGCCGTAGTCCATGATCTTGCAGACCACGGGTTCGCTATCGTCGGCGATCTGAACCAGATCCAGGGATACGGACTGCGCCGCGGCAAGCGCCTCGTCAATCGAAACGATACCAACCTGCCCGCCTTCGGCGTCGATCAGGCGTACCTGCCTGGCCTGTATCGCTTGATTAATTAACGCACGCTTGGCGTCTTTACCCTTCATGCTGGGTTACCCAGCCAGCCCGGCTGCATCTGCTTGATAATCAAACCCTCCAAGGAGTTGTTTCGCATGGCCCGGTGCCGCTGTGCCCAGCGCCCGTGGCTCCACCCTTCTAAAAAAGAAAGGCCTTTAAATTCAATGGTTTATGTGGCTTCCTGTACCACCGAGCGCGAGCGCTCCCGGACCGCTGAGAGGATGACCTGCTCAATATCGCTTACCGGCATGGCACCAAGATCCTGGCCATCCAGGGTTCGCAACGCTGCGGCGCCTGCTTCCACTTCCTTGTCGCCGACCACCAGCAAATACGGTACCCGGGCTAAAGTGTGGGCGCGGATTTTAAAGCCGATTTTTTCATTTCTCAAGTCCGTTTCGGCGCGAATCCCGGCATTTAGCAGCTGTTTCTGCACCTCTTGGGCAAATTCGGCCTGGTTGTCGGTGATATTCATGACCACCGCCTGCACCGGCGCCAGCCAGGCCGGGAACCGGCCTTCGTAGTGTTCGATCAAAATGCCTATAAAACGCTCGAAGGAGCCCAGGATGGCCCGATGGAGCATCACCGGGACCTGTCGGGAGCCATCCTCCGCCACGTATTGAGCTTCGAGGCGGGCCGGCATCGAGAAATCGACCTGGATCGTTCCGCACTGCCAGACACGCCCAATACAGTCTCGCAACGAAAACTCGATTTTCGGGCCATAGAAGGCCCCCTCGCCAGGCAGCAGTTCCCAGTCGAGGCCCTTATTGTTGAGCGCCAACTCCAGTGCCTGCTCGGATTTATCCCAGATCGCGTCATCCCCGACCCGCTGTTCAGGCCGGGTCGATAGCTTGACCAGGATGTCGGTGAAACCAAAGTCCTCGTAAACCGAGTACAACAAATCGATGAAATCGGAGACCTCATCCTGGATGGCATCTTCGGCGCAAAATATGTGGGCATCGTCCTGCACGAAGCCGCGCACCCGCATCAGACCCTGCAGCGTGCCCGAGGCTTCATTGCGGTGACAGGAGCCAAACTCCGCCAATCGCAGCGGCAGATCGCGATAACTTTTGAGCCCCTGGTTGAAAACCTGCACATGACAGGGGCAGTTCATTGGCTTGACAGCATAGTCCCGCGCTTCAGACTCAATGGTAAACATATTGCCTGCAAACTTATCCCAATGCCCCGAACGCTCCCATAAAGTCCGGTCAACAACTTGCGGTGTGCGAATTTCCTGGTAGCCGTTGCGAATCTGCACGTCACGCATGTACTGTTCAATTGCCTGGTAGAGGGTCCAGCCACGTGGATGCCAGAACACCATACCCGGTGCTTCTTCTTGCAGGTGGAACAGGTCGAGCTTTTTACCCAGCTTGCGGTGATCGCGTTTTTCGGCCTCTTCCAGGCGCTGCAAGTGTGCCTTGAGTGACTTCTTGTCGGGCCAGGCCGTGCCGTAGACCCGCTGCAGCATTTCATTTTGCGAGTCGCCCCGCCAATAGGCGCCCGCCACCTTGGTGAGCTTGAAGTGCTTCAAAAACCGGGTATTTGGCACGTGCGGGCCACGGCACATGTCCATATATTCCTGGTGGTAGTAGAGGCCCATTTCCGTTTCGTCGGGCATATCTTCAACCAAGCGCAGCTTGTACTCTTCGCCGCGTTCAGCAAACTGGTTGATCACCTCGGCACGCGGCGTCATCTTTTTGATAACGTCGTAGTCCTGGTCAATCAGCTCGCGCATGCGCGCTTCAATGGCATCGATGTCTTCAGGCGTAAAGGGCGTGTCGACCGCGATGTCGTAGTAGAAGCCCTCATCAATAACCGGACCAATCACCATCTTGGCTTCGGGAAACAGTTGCTTGACGGCATGGCCGATAAGGTGGGCACAGGAGTGGCGGATAATTTCGACGCCCTCGTCATCACGCGCAGTGATAATTTTGAGGCCGGCATCCTGCGCAATGATGTCACTGGCATCGCGCAACTGGCCATCGACCTCGCCGGCGATGGTGGCCTTCGCAAGCCCGGGGCCAATATCTTCGGCCACCTGCATGATGCTTATCGGTTGATCGTACTGACGCTGACTTCCGTCGGGGAGAGTAATTGTTGGCATACCAGAATAATCCCAGTGGTGGCCCCTACCAAAGGCCACATGTGGTTTCAGTGTATTGTTGTGTCAAATTGCGTGGAGAGGTTTAACCCGCTGCATTTACCCGGCTGCGCCATCATCGACGGCATCGATCATTTGCTGCAGCTCACCGCTTTCGAACATTTCAGCGATGATGTCACTGCCGCCCACCAGCTCCCCCTGAATATACAGCTGGGGAAAGGTGGGCCAGTTGGCATAACCGGGCAGCTCGGCACGGATGTCCGGGTGCGAGAGAATATCGACGAAGGCAAAGCGCTTTCCGCACTGCATTAGCGCTTCGGTCGCGCGCGCTGAAAAGCCGCATTGGGGCTGATCGGGCGAGCCCTTCATGTAGATAATGATCGGATTGTTCTCGATCTGGTCTTTAATCGCCGCCATGGTGTCCATGGATTCGCGTGTACTCCTGCCGTAAAAATAAGACCCTGCTATTGTAGCCCGCAGCGGCCCCGCATGGCTACGCCGCAGGCCCCACAGCGGCCACATAGTGGTACATTTTTGCTTTACCAGAATCTTGGAGCTGCGCTAATATCCTTTTTCAGACAGGCAGCGCTGGCTGCCTTTTTGCGTTTCAGGGCACGGCTTTTTGACCCTGGATGCCCGCCCCCTGCCGTCTGAACGAGGCCAATCCCGACCCGCGCCTCATGGCAGGCTGCACCTGCCCGCAAGCTGTCCGCACAACGTTGAGCACCGAATATGGCCAGTCATTTGATGGACACATACCAACGTCTGCCCGTGAGTTTCACCCACGGCGATGGCGTGTGGCTGTTCGATGATGACGGCAAGCGCTATCTTGATGCGCTCTGCGGCATCAGCGTCACCAGCCTTGGCCACAATCACCCGGCCGTCACTGCAGCCATCCACGAGCAGGCTGGCAAGCTTCTGCATACGTCCAATCTTTACCAGATCCAGGCCCAGCAAAAACTGGCCGACCGCCTATGCGAGGTGAGTGGCCTGGCCAATGTATTTTTCTCCAACTCCGGCGCCGAGGCCAACGAGGCTGCGATTAAACTCGCTCGCAGGCATGCCAGCGGGCGTGGTATCCAGGCGCCATTAATTATCAGTTTTGACGGCAGCTTCCACGGCAGGACGCTCGCGACGCTCACGGCCACCGGCAACCCCAAGGTAAAACAGGGCTTTGCGCCGCTTCCCGAGGGCTTCGTCCAGCTGCCGTTTAACGATTTAGAGGCGCTCGAGGCCTGCTTCTCAACGCATACGAATATCGCTGCTGTCCTGGTCGAGCCGATCCAGGGAGAAGGCGGTATCAATCCCGCGCAAGACGATTTCTTGCAGCGCATTCAACAGCTTTGCGCAAGCGCCGGCGCGCTGTTCATGCTCGACGAAATCCAGACGGGCAATGGCCGCTGCGGCAATTACTTCGCCTTCCAGGGCCTGGATTTACAGCCAGATGTCGTGACCACCGCGAAAGCCCTTGGCAATGGCGTGCCGATAGGCGCCTGCCTTGCGAATACCGCTGCGGCCCAGGCGCTGACCCCTGGTAGCCACGGCTCAACCTTTGGCGGCAATCCGCTGGCATGCGCTGCAGCGTTGGCGGTGGTGGAGACGATCGTCGACCAGGGTCTCGATGCGCGTGCCGCAGCGTTGGGCAAGGCACTGGCCGAGCTGCTTGGCGAGCAGCTGGCCGACTGCAGCGCCGTCGTCGCTATTCGACAACGGGGCCTGATGCTGGGCATCGAGCTTGATCGCCCCTGCTCAGAGCTGGTTTCACAGGCGCTCCAGCAGCAGCTGCTGATCAACGTCACTGCCGAGCGGGTGATTCGCTTGCTACCGCCGCTCGTCGCCGACATGCAGCACATTGAACAGATCGCAGCAACGGTTGCTGGCCTGGTACTCAATTTTGTTAACGGCGCCTGAACAGCACGTTACCACACCCGAAGTTCGTCCAGGAGCGTAAATCAACATGGCTTGCCAACACTTCCTGTCCTTGCTTGATCTCAGTAGTGAACAGCTCAACGCGCTGGTCTACCGAGCCATTGAACTCAAGCAGCAACCCGTCAGCAATCGATTCGCTGGCAGGGTGCTGGGCATGGTCTTCGAGAAGTCGTCAACGCGGACGCGCATTTCATTCGAGGCGGGTATGGCGCAAATGGGCGGCAGCGCGATTTTCCTGTCACCGCGCGATACCCAGCTGGGCCGGGGTGAACCCATTCAGGACAGTGCTCGCGTCATCTCGTCGATGGTCGATGTCGTTATGGTGAGAACCTTTGAGCAGGCCACCATTGAAACCTTTGCAGCGTACTCCAGCGTTCCGGTGATTAACGCATTGACCGACAGCTTTCATCCTTGCCAACTGCTCGCAGATATCCAGACATTCGTCGAACTCAGGGGCGACATAAAGGGTAAAACCGTGGCCTGGATTGGCGACGGCAACAATATGTGCAACTCGTATATCAACGCAGCGCGGCAGTTCGATTTCAGCTTGCAAATCGCAACACCCGCGGGCTATGAACCCATGCAGCAGCTGCTCGAGGCAAACAGCGACCGGGTCACGCTGGGCACGTCGGCGGCCGCAGCGGCTTCGGGTGCCGACCTGGTTGTCACTGATGTGTGGGCGTCGATGGGGCAGGAGCAGGAACAGGCACAGCGCGTCGAGGCCTTCAAGGACTTCCAGGTTAATCATGCGCTGATGGAACAGGCTAACGCCGATGCGCTGTTTATGCACTGCCTGCCCGCGCATCGCGGCGAAGAGGTCAGCGCCGAATTACTGGAAGATGAAAAGACCAGTGTCGTATGGCAGGAAGCCGAGAACCGCCTGCATGCGCAGAAGGCTCTGCTGGAGCTGCTGCTGGCTCAGTAGCCCGCATCACGTTCCCAGACGCATCAATTCGTTAGCATCTCCACCGCAGCAAGCCAGCCCCGGTAGAGCTCATCGGCCTGCTCACGCGGCATTTGGGCCTGGTAGCGCCGATCACAACGCCACATGCCTGCCAGCGTATCCAGCCCATCGAATACGCCCGCCTGCAGGCCTGCAAAACTGGCCGCGCCCCAGGCGGTCGCCTCTGCCACAGCGGGCACATCAATACTGGCATCGAGCTGGTCGGCCAGGAACTGACAGACAAAATCGTTTGCGACCAGACCACCATCGACGCGCAGCAAGCCCGGCTTTACCCCAGCATCAGCCTGCATCGCCACAATCAAATCGCGGCTCTGGTATGCCTGGGCCTCGAGCGTGGCTCTCACCAGGTGGGCTTTCGTGCTGCCGCGACTCAGCCCGCTAATCAACCCCCTCGCATCGGGGTTCCAGTAGGGAGCGCCCAGCCCGGTCAGGGCGGGAACAAAGAACACACCCCCCGCGTCGGCCACCGACCGTGCCATCGCCTCGGTGTCCGCGGCATCGGAAAACAATTGCAAGCCATCGCGCAGCCACTGCACGGCAGCGCCCGCCACGAAAATCGACCCCTCCAGCGCATAGCTGGGTTGCCCCTCGACGCGGTAGGCCATCGTGGTCAACATGCGATGGGCAGAGGCGACCGGCTGCTCGCCGGTGTGCATCAACATGAAACAGCCCGTGCCATAGGTCGATTTGATACTGCCTTTTTCGAAGCAGGCCTGCCCGGCCATGGCCGCGTGCTGGTCACCCAGTATCGCAGTGACGGCCACCGGGCGACCAAACAGCGAGGGGAGCGTGTCGCCAAAGTGACAGGCGCTATCGCGCACCTCAGGCAGGACGGCATCGGGTATCCCGAAAATTGACAGCAACTGCTCATCCCACTGCTGGGTGTGAATGTTGAACAGCCCGGTGCGCGAGGCATTGCTGGCATCGGTTGCATGAACCTGCCCGCCGGTCAGGTGCCACAGCAGGAAGCTGTCAATCGTGCCGAAGGCCAGGTCACCGGCGATCGCGCGATCGCGTGCGCGCTCGACGTTATCAAGCAACCAGGCTAATTTGGTCGCTGAAAAATACGGGTCCAGCAGCAGGCCGCTGCGGTGACTGACCTCTGGCTCCCACCCCTGCTCGCGCAGCTCCGCGCAGCGCTCGGCGGTGCGCCGATCTTGCCAGACGATGGCCGGGTGCACGGGTTCGCCGCTGTGCCTGTCCCAGAGCACCGTGGTCTCGCGCTGGTTGGTAATACCAATGGCCACGGTATCCTCGAGCAGGCCCGTTTGTGCGAAGACATCGCGGCAACACGCCAGGGTATCTCGCCAGATCGCTGGCGCCGATTGCTCGACCCAACCGGAGGCCGGGTAGCTGAGCTCGAGTTCACGCTGGCTGGTGGCGACCGGTGTGCCCTGGGTGTCAAACAGGATCGCCCGCGAACTGGTAGTACCCTGGTCTATCGCTAAAAGATGCGGCATGTTGGCTCCTGCTAGGCCCTGGTTATCGGCGAAAGCGCTGGCTTCACCCACCCTGCCAGGGCCTCTGATCACAGCCCAAATGTAGCCCATAGCAGGGCATCCCGCACGCGCCCGACCTGGCCGGAAAAAAAATTAGAAAAGTTTTTTTATCGGCGGGATCCCCACTGTGGCACTTTGGAACCGAGCCAGCCGAGACTATGGCGTAAGTAGCTGCAAACATCGAAGTTATCCACAGCTAACTCACAGCTTGACCCACGATTTATGGTATTGCATATTTTCGCCAACCGCACTATCTTGTAGGCAAATCATGGTTTGACCCCAACATATAGCGTTTTCTGACCTTTTTGCGGTCGTGCGGCAGTCAGCTTTTTGACACCCACATACAGGGCATCGCAGCTGGTCATTATTTGTACTTTTCACGTCAAACTATCGACATTCGGCGATTTTCGACCCGTCGTTAGCCCGGACTCACCCAACCGGACAGCTGCAGCACCGCCTGGCCCCGCCTCGCTGCACACGGTGATGTCAGTGAGAGCCAGCAGGTCGGCGCATCCATATCACAACAACGACGCTAAAAGCGAACCTAGGAGCAACCATGCAAACTACCGATGCCAATGTTTTGGCCGAAACAGCCGGCGCGGCACCTTCAGCAGCCAATCCGGTCGAGAGCGGCAGCGACACCATCGACCTGGCAGCCACCGCGCCCGGGCAGATTCGGGTCATAAAACGCAACGGTAAAGTCGTCAGCTACGACCCCAGCAAAATCACTGTCGCCATCACCAAGGCATTTCTCGCGGTAGAGGGCGGCACAGCGGCGGCATCCAGCCGCGTTCATGAAACGGTCGCCGACATGACGGCCCAGATCTCGGCTATTTTCGAGCGCCGGATGCCCTCTGGCGGCACCATCCACATCGAAGACATCCAGGACCAGGTCGAACTCGCCCTGATGCGCAGCGGCGAGCACAAGGTCGCAAGGGACTACGTACTGTATCGCGAAGAACGGGCTCGCGCGCGCGCCGCGAAACAGCAAGAAGAAGCCGCAGACACGCAAAACGCGATCAATGTCGTTATGGATGACGGCAGCACCCGTCCGCTCGATATGTCACGGCTGCGCACGGTGGTTAACGAGGCCTGCCAGGAACTGGATGATGTAGACCCGCAGGTCATCCTCGATGAAGCACTGAAAAACCTTTACGACGGCGTGTCGTTCAGCGAAGTGAACACCTCGCTGGTGATGACCGCCCGCACCCTCGTCGAGAAAGACCCTAATTACAGCTACGTGACCGCCCGATTGCTGCTCGACAGCATTCGTGCAGAGGCGCTGCAATTCCTGGGCCTCACCGAGTCCGCAACCCAGGCAGACATGCAGCAACTCTACGGGCCAGCGCTCGAAAGCTATATCAGCAAGGGTATCGAGCACGAACTGCTGTCGCCTGAGCTTGCGCAGTACGATCTCAAACAGCTGGGCGCGGCCCTGGATCCTGAGCGAGACCTGCAATTCAACTATCTCGGCCTGCAAACCCTGTACGACCGCTACTTCATCCACAAGGATGATGTGCGTTTTGAACTGCCGCAGATTTTCTTCATGCGCGTCGCAATGGGTCTTGCCGCACGCGAGCAAGACAAGAACCGCTGGGCGATCGAGTTCTACAACCTGCTTTCATCGTTTGACTACATGAGCTCGACGCCAACGCTGTTCAACGCAGGCACACTAAGGCCACAACTCTCTTCCTGCTACCTGACCACCGTACCAGACAATCTCGATGGCATTTATGGCGCTATTCACGACAATGCCATGCTGTCCAAGTGGGCTGGCGGACTCGGCAACGACTGGACGCCGGTGCGAGCACTGGGCTCCTACATCAAGGGCACCAACGGCAAGTCACAGGGCGTTGTCCCGTTCCTGAAGGTCGTCAACGATACCGCGGTCGCTGTCAACCAGGGCGGTAAGCGCAAAGGCGCTGTGTGTTCCTACCTCGAGACCTGGCACCTCGACATCGAAGAGTTTCTGGAGCTGCGCAAGAACACCGGCGATGATCGCCGACGCACCCATGACATGAACACAGCCAACTGGGTGCCCGACCTGTTCATGAAGCGGGTGTTCCAGGACCAGGACTGGACGCTGTTCACCCCCAGCGAAGCGCCAGACCTGCACGATCTCTACGGCCAGCCCTTTGAAGCACGCTACTGCGAATACGAAAAGCTTGCCGATGAAGGCAAGATCCAGACCTTCAAGCGCGTCAAGGCGCAGGATCTCTGGAGAAAGATGCTCGGCATGCTGTTTGAAACCGGCCACCCCTGGGTGACCTTCAAGGACCCATGCAACATCCGCTCGCCACAGCAACATGTCGGCGTGGTTCACTCGTCGAACCTCTGTACCGAGATCACACTCAACACCTGCGACGAGGAAATCGCAGTGTGTAATCTGGGCTCGGTCAACCTGCCCCAGCATATCGATGAAAACGGGCTCAATCACGCGAAGCTCAAGCAAACGGTCAAGACCGCAGTGCGAATGCTCGACAACGTCATCGACATCAACTACTACTCTGTACCCCAGGCCAGGACGTCCAATTTCCGGCACCGTCCGGTTGGCCTCGGCCTGATGGGCTTCCAGGATGCACTCTACAAGCAGCACATCGCCTATGGCTCTGAGGCTGCAGTAGAGTTTGCTGATCGCTCGATGGAAGCCATCAGCTACTTCGCCATAGAAGCCTCATCACAGCTTGCCCAGGAACGTGGCAGCTACTCAAGCTTTGACGAGTCGCTATGGAGCCGCGGCATCCTGCCGATCGACTCTCTCAAAAACCTGGTCGCCGAGCGCGGCGCCGACTTTATCGAAGTTGACTACAGCGAGAGTCTCGACTGGAACAGCCTGCGTGAATCTGTTCGCGCCAACGGTATGCGTAACTCCAATGTGATGGCGATCGCGCCAACCGCGACTATCGCGAACATTACCGGCGTATCGCAATCCATAGAGCCGACCTACCAGAACCTCTACGTCAAATCCAACCTGTCTGGCGAGTTTACGGTCATCAACCCCTACCTGGTGCGCGACCTTAAAGCACGCAATCTTTGGGATAGCGTCATGGTCAATGACCTGAAACACTATGAGGGCAGCGTGCAGCAAATCGATCGCATTCCAGAGGATCTCAAGCATATTTACTCTACGGCATTTGAGGTGGAACCACGCTGGATCGTCGACGCAGCGAGCCGCCGCCAGAAATGGATTGACCAGGCGCAGTCGCTCAACCTTTACATCAATAACGCGAGCGGCAAAAAGCTGGATGTAACCTATCGAATGGCATGGTTCCGCGGGCTGAAAACGACCTATTACCTGCGCTCGCTGGCCGCAACGTCCACTGAGAAATCCACGACCGAGGCCGGCGCACTCAATGCGGTTTCTGCCGCTTCAGAGGCGGTTACGGCAGCACCGGTACCCAAGGCCTGTTCGCTGGATGATCCGGACTGTGAAGCCTGCCAGTAAATAGCTGGACAACCAGACGCCTTAAAACCTCAATACGCAGATCTACCGAGAGATGACAACATGATTAGCTGGGATGACTATAACGAAGAAGCCATCGGTCCGGGCAATAGCACTACAGCAACGCCTGCGCCTGCAGAAGTGGTCCGGGGTGCAGCGAGGCTGGCAGAGGCCAGCGTTGCTGAAACCCAGGCTGCTGAAACCCAAGCTGCTGAAACCCAAATAGAGGCGACTGCGGATCCGGCGCCTGCCAGTATAGAAGAGCCCGCCCAGAGCGCGCCAGCGCAGTCACCCGCTGGGCAGGATAGCGTACAGCTCAAGGCCGCCCAGGCGGTAGAGGCACTCGACCCGGCCCCTGGCCTGGCTGAGCTGGAAATGGGCGCCCAGCGCATCGAAGTCGACCAGAAGCGCATGATCAACTGCCGCGCCGACTTGAACCAGCTGGTGCCTTTCAAGTACGACTGGGCATGGCAAAAGTATCTGGACGGTTGCGCGAACCACTGGATGCCCCAGGAAATCAACATGAACGCCGACATCGCGCTGTGGAAATCTGACGAAGGGCTTAGCAGTGACGAGCGGCTCATCGTTATGCGCTCACTGGGTTACTTTTCAACAGCTGACTCGCTGGTTGCAAATAACCTGGTGCTGGCAATCTATCGTCTGATCACCAACCCGGAATGCCGACAGTACATTCTTCGCCAGGCTTTCGAAGAAGCCATTCACACCCATGCTTACCAGTACTGCATCGAATCTTTGGGCATGGATGAAGGCGAAGTGTTCAATATGTATCGCGAAGTCCCTTCGGTTGCCAAGAAAGCTTCCTGGAGCCTCAGCCACACCAAGTCCTTAAGTGACCCCACGTTCACCACCGGCACGATCGAAAGTGACCAGGAGTTACTGCGCAACCTGGTAGGCTTTTATGCCGTCACGGAGGGTATTTTCTTCTATTGCGGTTTCACCCAGATTCTATCAATGGGCCGCCGCAACAAGATGACCGGCGTTGCAGAGCAGTTCCAGTACATTCTGCGTGACGAGTCAATGCATCTTAACTTCGGCATTGACGTCATCAACCAGATCAAGCTTGAGAACCCGCATCTATGGACAGAAGACTTCCAGCAGGAAGTCACTCAGATGATCCTGGAAGGCACCCAGATCGAAATCGAATACGCGCGTGACACCATGCCCCGCGGAGTACTCGGCATGAATGCCCAGATGATGGAAGAGTACCTGCACTTTATCGCCAATCGCCGGCTGGCCCAGCTAGGTCTGCCGGAGCAGTTTCCTGGCGTGCAAAACCCGTTTCCATGGATGTCGGAAATTATGGACTTGCGCAAAGAGAAGAACTTCTTTGAAACCCGTGTTATCGAATACCAGACGGGCGGCGCTTTGAGCTGGGATTAACCCGGGCTGGGGCCAGGCTGCGACGCGGCCTGGCCATCATCCCTGCGCTTTAAGGCCTCTGCCTGGGAAAGACGCCCAGATAGCGCGCGTCAAAAAACCACTCAGTCAAATTTCAAGCCAATGGAACGAGGCACACTGCTTCCCGCGCCCATGGTGTGAAACAGGCCCGATCGGGCAATGTACCACTGGTCGCCTTCCTTCCTGACATAAGTCCGCAAATGCATGGTTTCCTGCGATTTGAAGCCAAAGTGAGAAACAAACTCGAAGGGGCCTTTGCAATTGACCAGCACACTACTCTCAGTAATAGACTGCAAATAGATCTCTTCGCAGCTCCCCTGTCGCAACGCCTGGTGTGATGCGCTGTAAACCAGTCGATGCCAACCCATCGACGTGGCGATGCCCTCGCGCAACGACGGTAAATAATAGGCAATAACCTGCTCATCAAACGCCTCATGCTTTTGGGCCGCTTTCTCAAACGCAGCAAATGCCTTGTAGCCAGGGTGCTCGCCGTCCTCTGGATTGACCAGGCGAGCGTCTACAGCGGCGCAGCCTGACAGCAGGGCCCCGATCAGCATGAGTGGCACAAACACTAGCAGCGGCCGGCTGATCTGCGACGCAAACGCGGTTGAAACACGGCTTTTAATCAGTAGCATCTCGAGATACCCTCTTTGTTGTATATGCCGCTTGCGGCTTTAACCATGGCAGCTTCAACCATTTCGGTTGGGGGCAATGCGGACAGTATCCGGAAAGCCCACTCGATCACTGCCTTCTACGGCCATCCAGCTGACCAGTGCATATTTCACACCGGCGGTAACTGGCACCGATTCATGAACATAGCGACTGCCCGACGGAAAGAAAACCACGTCGCCAGCACGCGGCTGATAAGTATAGTTGAGGCCAGCAAAGTGCAGGCCACCACCCCGGTACTTGTCATTCAGGTATACCAGTAAACTCACATCACGGTCGAAACACTTCTCCCAACTTCCGGTCGCCGGGTTAAAGTTCTCAGCATCAGCGTGACTTCGGTAAAGCCCACCACGACCATAGCGCAGGAGCTGGGGCACTTCAAAAAACTCGACACGCTGCCCCACGACGGGCTCAACACATTGCACAACAGCTCGATTGACCCAGTCTATCAACAGCTGGGCATGCTCCACCATCTCGACCGCCTGCGCCACTCGATCAGGGTCTCGCTTCTGGACCACTTCCCCCAACTCGCGAGAGCGCTGCTCATCCTTCAACGTCAACCAGGCACCGCTTTGTTCATTGGCCAGGCGAACGATCTTCTTGCAATCCGTTTTCGAAAAAAGGCCATTGTATATATGCAAACCCACTGGCGGTTTGCGATTGGGATTCGGGTCGCCGCAACAGTCCAAAAATTCCTTGCCGCTGCGGCAATAACACAGTCCAGCCATACCCAATGCCTGCCGTCAGCTATCGTAGAACGCCTGAACAGCGCCACAGACTCGATCTACCTGGCTATCACTCAACTGACTCGCTGAGGGGAGCCAAAGACCGTCCTTGCCGATTCTCTCTGATACCGGATGGACACCCGGGATATCGTAGGCAGGCTGCCTGTTGATCGGAGGATACATCACGCGTGTTCCAATTTGCTGATCACGCAGGTACGCGACAAGCTCATCGCGCTGGCGGACCATGACATCGATGAACCAGGGTGTGGTGTGATCCAGGTCCTGCTGAAAAAAGCTTACGGCGTCGCAGCCTGCCAGGTTTTTCTGGTAGCGCCGGTAAATCTCCTGCTTTCGCGATACCCGCCAGTCCAGCTTTTCCATCTGGGCCAGACCTACAGTGGCCTGCAGGTCGGTGAACTTGAAGTTCAAACCCAGCGAATCGTGGAAGTCATTACCGCCGCCGCTGCGGCCAAAGTCCTTGAGCTTGCGCAGGCGTTCAGCCAGCCCATCGTCATCAGTGACGACACAGCCGCCCTGGCCCGTCGAGATTATTTTTGGCGCGGAAAATGAAAAACTGCCCATCTTGCCGGCGGTGCCCATATGACGACCGTCAGGAAAATACGAACCGAGCGATTGGGCAGCGTCCTCGAGCAACAGAATACCGTGCGCACGGGCCAGGGCTTCGAAGGCATCGATTCCACTTGCCGGATACCTGCCGTTTGCTGTCACCAGCACTATCGCTTTGGTCGACTCGGTGATGACGTCGGCAACACGACCAATATCAAGGCATAGCGTATCAGGCTCGACATCGGCAAACACCGGCTCTACACCGAACATTTTGAACGCATTCGCGGTGGCGATCATCGTGTAGTTGGGTACGATGACCTGGTCACCCGGTTTCAGGCCCGCGGCAAGCCCCATTAAAGAGAGGCTGACTGTGCCATTATTTACCACGACACAGTGTCGGGCGCCCGTGTAGCTGGCGAGCTTCTGCTCCAACAGCGCAGTCTGCTTGAACTCGGTGATAAAACCACCGCTAGCCATGTACTCCGACACAGCACGTTCTTCCTCGACCCCAAACCAGGGTTGCATTTGCATAATGAAGTCTGAGCTGGGCATAGTGGGCTTAGTTCGCACTCTCTGGCATCAAGCGTCAGGCTGGAATAGCCGAACGCGGTCACGCTCCGCCCCGACATAGGGGCCGTTTTTGATTTCTAACACCTGCGTGCCCGACTCAAGAATTTCGTAGCCATGCCCGCCACGTAGCAGCACCAGGATATCGCCGTCGCTGGCCTCCCAGGTCGCAACGAGCTCGCGCTTGCTGTTATAGATCTTCGCTCGCAACCTGCCGCGACGCACATAGAGAACTTCTTGTGTCCAGGCCACTTCACGCTGTACTTTGTTGTGCGCATGAGCCAGGAGTTCCTTACCCTCAGGATAGTGCCAGGTACCGACCTGGAGGTAATCCTCGTCGGGCGAAAAGAACTGGAAGCTATCGCTCCAGGCCACTGATTCGGGAATATGGCGCGCTAACACCACATCGCCCTCTGTTACTTCAACAATTTCAGCGTTTCCACTCATAAGCTACAGGCTGTTTGGGGGCTTAGAGACAATACTGCCATGGCGCACGTTCAATGAGCGTCTTGCGCCTTACGAGAATCAGTATACCAGCGGATTGTCTCGCGAATGCCATCGATAAAGTCTGTTTGCGGTGACCAGGAAAAATGGGCCTTCGCTCGACTGCCGTCAACCGTTTTGTAGGGTGCCCCATCGGGCTTACTGACATCGAGCTCAATGTCTCCCTGATATCCAACTTCGTCCTTGATGAGCTGCGCGAGTTCCAAAATCGATGCGCCCTTGCCCACACCAATATTCAAAGGCTCGAGACAGGGCGCGACAGCCAGGCCACGGATCAGCGCCTCGGCGCCGTCGTCCACGTGAAGCCACTCACGCACAGGGCTGCCAGTGCCCCAGACAGAGACAGATTTCGCGCCCGTCTCATGGGCCTCGACAAACTTCATAATGAGCGCGCCCAGGGCATGGGAGCGATGTTCATCAAAGTGGTCTCCCGGCCCATACATATTTGACAGCACCAGGTTGAGCACATCCAGGCCGTGCTGTTGTGCGTAAGCCCAGGCGCCAACCCAGGACGCCTTGCGCACGAAACCATAAACCATAACCGATTCGTGCAGGGGGCCATCCCAAAACTCATCTTCCCTGAACAACGTTGCCTGCGCCGGGTAAGCGCAGTTTGATATGGGGTTAACAATTCGCCCAACCCCCGCAGCGTGAGCAGCCTCTAGCAGGTTCAGGGTGATTTTCAGGTTGTCGTTAAACAACCCAACCGGGTCTTGCATGCCAAACTGGATACCACCAACGTAAGCCGCGCAGTGAATCACCTGCTGCGGCTTGATCTGGGCAAAAAGCGCCGCTGTGGCTTGAGGGTCTCGCAGGTCTGTACCCAGACTCAGCGAAGTAGCCTCATAATTGAGCCCCCTTTCGCTGAGCTTTTTACAAACCCGCCCGCCCAGGAAACCTGTAGCGCCCGTTACCAAAATCATTGCGTGCTAGCTCCAGCCATCGGTCAGTGCGAGGTCAAAGCCCTTGTCCTTGAGCGTTCTAAATCGTTTTGCCTGGTCCAGGTCATGGGCAACCATTTCATGAACCATCTCCTCAAAGCTTACTGCCGGCTTCCAACCTAGCTCCTTCGCAGCCTTTCTGGCATCTCCCAACAGGGATTCAACCTCGGTTGGACGAAAGTAGGTTTCATCAACCTCGACCACTGTTTTGCCAACCAGCTCTGATTGTGGCTCAAACAGCGAGGTCGACTGTACCGACAGGACAACTGCTCGCTCATCAACACCACTGCCCTGCCACTCCAGGGTCAGTCCAAGCTCTGTTGCAGCAGCGTCAACAAATTCTTTTACCGAACGCTGCACACCAGTGGCAATCACATAATCTGCAGGCGCATTCTGCTGCAACATGAGCCACTGCATGGCGACATAATCTCGCGCATGCCCCCAGTCACGTAGCGCATTCAGGTTACCCAACTTGAGAACAGGCTGGTTACCCAGGCAGACATTTGCCATACCCCTGGTAATTTTGCGAGAGACAAAGGTCTCTCCTCGCCTTGGGGATTCATGGTTAAACAGAATGCCGTTGCATGCATAAAGGCCATAGGCCTCACGGTAGTTGATCGTTATCCAGTGCGCATAGAGTTTTGCTACCGCATAAGGCGAGCGCGGATAAAATGGCGTCTGCTCAGTTTGTGGGCTTTGCTGGACAAGCCCGTAAAGTTCTGAGGTCGATGCCTGGTAGAAGCGCGTCTTTTCTTCCAGGCCCAGCAGTCGAATCGCTTCAAGTATACGGAGCGTTCCCAATGCATCGACATCGGCAGTGTATTCGGGCGAGTTGAACGAAACGGCTACGTGGCTCATCGCACCAAGATTGTAGATTTCATCTGGCCGAATTTGCTTGATTAACCGAATGATGTTGGAGCTATCGGTCAAATCGCCGTAGTGCATCGCCAGTCGGCCCTTGTATTTATCACCCGCATTGAACAGATGATCGAGCCGCGTCGTGTTGAATGAGGACGCCCGACGCTTTATACCGTGCACCTCATAGCCCTTGTCTAGCAGGAGTTCGCCAAGGTACGAGCCATCCTGCCCGGTGACGCCGGTAATCAGGGCCACCCTGCGTTCGCCTGACTGTGCACTGGCAACCGCTGTCTTTTCACCATCGTTCATTGGCTAATCACCCTAACTGTCTGTCTATCTGCGCTCATCTGGCTGCCTCAGGCCAATCTCTGAACCAGGAGAATGCCCTGGCCTCAAGCGGGATCGGATATTCAAAACTGTTCCAGCTGAACATACCCTCTCTCACTGGCTGAAACACCCCTTCGCTCATGGGTACCTGGTCGTTACCGAAAGGGTTAAAAATAAATCGCATCGCATCGATATTTCGTTGCAGCAGTCGCTTCCTGTGGATCATGCCAGTGAATGTACTGAATAAAGTACCAAAAAATTCATTCGCCTCGACGGCGATGAGCTGGGTCAGCAGCGCGACCACGGTTGCATCGCTGAAAGGCAAGTCCTCAAATTCGCTGGCATAGTCATTGAGAATGATCTCGTCGATAAACACCGCCCTGGGGTAGGCTTTAAGAATACCGTCGAAGTACTCTCGATCAGCAGAGTTGTCGGTGCAAATCACCAACTGCTCGGCCGGGTCCAGAATGGGACGTATCGTATCCAGGATATCGTCAGTCGTGGGATTATCGATCCACCAGTCTTTGAAATCTCCCAGGCGAACGTGAATCGCGTTGTAACTGCCGAGCTCGCTGGAAATAGTTTTTGCCAGGCTAATGAACTCGGACTTTGGCGTAATTTTGGAAACCGTCTTGCGAATTCGACTGCGAATTTTGTCCTGCGCCAAGAAAAAGTAGGAGTAGTGCGAAAATGTCCGGGCGATTGAGCTGGCGGTCCAGACATCAGCGCTTTTGTCTGCAGGAAACTCCCAGACTTGTTGCCGGTGGTGCTTGAACTGCCTTAGCGTTCGCTCATCAAAGGCATCAGCGCCGGGGAATGCGAAACAGGCCAGCGTCGCGCAATCGCCCTTCCAGGGAAGCTCCACCTCTCGCTCGAAACCCAGTTTCCGCAGTTTGCTGACACCAATGTGCTTAACGGGAATATCAAAGAGGTCGAGCATGTCGGCTTGCCGCACGCGCTGGTAGTCGAGGTCATCAGGCTGGGGCCCAACCGGGAAGCGATTGGCCGATACCAGGGTGCGGTTGCTCAACATCGCCAGGGCTACCCGAATTTCCAGCTCGAGCAACAGATTCACCATGCCACCAACAGTTGGGTGAGGGAAAACCAGGTAATTCGCTTTGGCCATAATGACGTCGAAAATCAGGTCAATTCGGTGTTTTCAGAATTCGCCCAACGCCGCCTGAGCAGCGTTAGCCAGCCCTTCAAATTAGCAGGAAGGTCATAGCTTCGCAATGCGAAAATGTGGATAGTCACAGCAGCAGCGGGCCATTGTCTGCTAACATTGGATGAGGTCCTGCCTACATTGCCCCGATAGCAACGAGA
The DNA here is from genome assembly GCA_965216795.1 of Pseudomonadales bacterium. GTDB lineage: Bacteria > Pseudomonadota > Gammaproteobacteria > Pseudomonadales > UBA7434 > UBA7434. The sequence goes on from OZ244196.1 coordinate 1,207,946, forward strand.
AAAGCAATGGAACACCTCTTTTTTGACCTGAAAGACCTGAAATACGTCGGCAAAAACGTCATCATCGGCAAAACGGTGCGCATCCGGCACCCCGAGCTGGTTAGCATCGATGACAACAGCATTATCGATGATTTCACGTATATCTCTGCCGAGCTCGAAGTCGGTAAATTCTGCCACATTGGCTCAAATTCGGTCATCCTCGGCGGAGGCGGACAGGGAAAATGCGTCTTCGAGGACCTGACCGGCTGCGCCCCGGGTGCCCGCATCATTACCGCCTCAGATGACTACGTGAATCATATGGGCGGGCCAAATGTACCCAAGAAATTCCTCGGCCCCCCTATCGGCGGTGAAGTGCGTATCAAGAGTTACAGCATTCTGGGCACCAATACCGTCATCATGCCAAATGTCACCGTTGAAGAGGGCGTGACCACGGCAGCGATGACCCTGATACGCAAAAATCTTCCCGGCTGGACGGTCTATGGTGGCAACCCGGCCCGGGTCCTTGGCCCCAGGAACAAGGAATCCGTCATGACGCATATCAATAACTTCTGGGATGAGTATTACGCTAACGGCGAGCAGTTTTTGGACGAATAAAAAACGATGCCGCTGCTCGACCTGTTTCGCTATGTTGCTGCGCTCTGTGTAGCACTCATCCATTACCAGTACTATTTTGCCGAGCCGTTCCAAACCGATATTTTGGCCTGGAGCGGACTGTCATTCTTTTTCATGCTCAGCGGTTTTGTACTGACCTATCGCTATTATGAATTGCCTCGTTCGCAGGTGAAGACGTTCTACCTGCGTCGGCTTATCAGAATCTATCCGCTCTATGCGCTCGCAGTCGTCTCAGGCTTCCTGCTTTCCTATTACGGCTACCAGGCTGCCGGGAACGAGTATTTCGCGCAGTCCGGCCGACCCTGGATTATGACGGGCAATCTCCCCCACCACGTTTACGACTACCTGTGGGAGGAGTCTCTATGGAAGCACCTGCTGTTCCTGCAGCTGTGGAGTGAAGGTGATCATGCCAAATACCTGATCAATGCCCCACTCTGGTCTATTGCCAACGAAATGTTTTTTTACCTGTGCTTCCCGCTACTGGTACCCATTACCAGGTACCTACGCAGTCTGCCTGCCTGCCTTGTCGCGATCGTCGTCGTGATCGCATTACAGCACGTCGTATTCCAGTTCAAACTCCCCGATGATAGCCGCGGCTGGTTTGACATCAGCGCCACTGTCTATACAAGCCCGTTGTTGAGAATTTGGGAATTTGTGCTCGGCATCGTGCTATTCCAGGCTTACCTGCTCTGCCGCGACAAAATCAGCGCAAAGCAACGCTATTTGCTGCTCGCAGTTGCGGCCGTCGTCTACGCTGCCACTTACCTGAGCCACTACAACTTGCCCTACGAGTACATGCTCTATTTGTATTTGGTGCCCTCTATTGCGCTGCTGCTTTTCGCGCTGGCAATGCTGGATTTTCAGCCCGGCGAAAAGACAAGAGCGTTTATGTTCCAGATGGGCGGGGCCAGTTATGTACTGTATTGCATGCACGTGGTCGTATTTGAGGGCCTAAGGCTTGCGAACATTAACCAGGATACCTTGCCAGGTCATGTCTTCTGGGTATTTGGGGCCCTGACGCTGGCAGGCATCGCGATTTATCTCTGGGTAGAAGCGCCGCTCCACCGGCGACTCCGCCGCTGGTTGACGCCTAAAAACCAGCCGACTAATTAAACCCCTCGGCGGCAAGCCATTCACGCAGACTGAGCTTTTGGTCGGCGTCCTGATCACCTTTGAAAAACAACTTGTAGAACATGCGCTGCATCGCAGCCGGGACTTCGGAGCGCTCGAGCAAACCATCCTGGTTGCGATCGAGAAACCCCATTTGCCGCGCGATCATGTCGCGCCTTGGCTGATATGTCTGCTGCTCTACAGTCTCGCCGTCGAGTGTGTATAAAAACACTCCCAGCACCATTTCATCTTCAGACTGGAGCCCCCAGAAGAGTCGCTTTCCCGGGTCGGGGTTTGCCAGGTTGTGCCGGGAATTATCGAACCAGGTCGTGTACTCGATGCGGCTGCCTGCGGGTATGCGCCTGGGTGTGGCGAAGCTGTAGCTGCGCTGCCAGTTAAAGTCATACGCTGGTACCGACAACAGAATTTCCCGACTCCCATCCGGGAATCGAACGCTGTAACGCGTAGCGTAAGCACGGTAATGCGAATGGGGAACCAGCGTATGCAATGTCATATCGGCCGTGACATCGTAGTAGGCCTGCTCGATATGATCTCTGGCATTGGCCGGGATATCGATCAGCTGATTGATCACCTCGCCATAACGCAGCGGCTGCTGCGGCGGTTGTTCTGCGAAATACAAGCCAATCCTCGTGCGATCAACAGTCGCCTTTCCATAGGCGGTATAGTGCATTTCGAACAGGAACGCGGCATCGGCGGGCAAATACACTCCCGTCCCGGCGGGCATCTCTCCCAACTCCAGGCCAGGCGACCAACCCACAATGAAACTGTCCCGTACCGTCTGGCTGGACCCATCTACGGTCCCGATCCCGGCATACATATGGTGCAGAGCCTTGCGGTCGCCCGGCATAACCTGGGCCGCAACAATCCACCGAGGGGTATCGAGCGGGTTGGGGACGACCGGGTACTGGATGTCGATCACACCACTGGCTGGCACCTCCTGGGCGGGAATCTCTACAACGAGATCTGGCTCACCAAGCCGCCAGGCCTGGGACGCGCCAGTCAGTTCCTGCAGCGGATCTCGCCCTTCTCCCTGGAGAGCACCCTCCTCAACCCAGCGCACCAGCTGGCGCTTCTCAAGCGCACTCAGGCCCTGTCCCTCGCGCCATTCGCCGTGGAGAGGGTCGGCAAACCATGGCGGCATTCTCCCGGTCCGCACCACCTCGCGCAGCATGGGCGCAAAGCCCCTGACGATCTCGTACTGACTCATCGCCCAGGGGGCAATCCCGCCTTCGCTGTGACAGGCCAGGCAATGACGCTGGAGTAGCGGCGCTATATCTTCAGCATAGGTCACCGGGTCATCTTCCAGCCAGTTGATCAGGCAGCCCTGGAGCTCGCGGTCAGTCTGGGGGACCGCATGCCCTGCCAGCAATGCATCGATCGCGTCGCTGGCGTAATGCTCGCTCGCCGCCTCCTGCTGGCGCTGGTAGGAAACACGATTGTTCAGGGGCCCCCGGAACACAACACGCCAGGTGGCAGGATCGATGACCAACACCTCCGCAGTGCGCGTCAGCGCCAGCGATGGCCCAATCAGCTGCGCCTGGTCACTGAGCACAGGAATGTCAATCGACCATTCCTGTGCCTCTCTGGCGATCGCCTCACGATCGTCATGGGCATTGCTGTTCAAATAAAAGAAACGCACATTGTCGCGCGCGAACTGCCTGGAAAGCGCTGCAAAATCTGCCAGGGAATTGCGCACTACTGGGCAGCCGATACCGTGCACCATCAACACAATCGCGCTGGCATCCCGGTGGTAGTAGAGTTCGTGGGCTTTTCCGTGCTGGTCAAGCAGCTGGAAATTGTCGACCCGTAAACCCTGCTCGAGGGGGGGCTGCCCAGCCTCAGGACCATCGGGCTCGCTGGCAAACCAGATACCGATGCCAGCGCCCAACGCGACAAGCGACAAAAACACTACCAGCTGCTTAACCATACCGCCGATCAGGGCTTCCTGCCGGTCGCTGCCCAGCTCACAATGACGAACTTCACGCCATCAGTCACCGGCTCAGCCTCGTGCAGGTAAAGATTGTCGGAAGGAAACAACAGCAGGTCGCCCTTGCCAGGTTGATACTGGTAGTTGAAATGGACAAACTTCAATCCACCCCCAGCGTAGTCGTCGTTAAGGTACAACAGTAGACTGTAATCCCTGTCGAGCACTTTCTGCCACTCACCGGCCTGCGGGTCAAAAATCTCCGAGTCGGCATGCGCCTTGTAGTACCCCCCGACGTCATAGCGCATCAAGTCGGGCTGCGTATAGTCGCGAATACGCGTTTTCAGGACAGGGGCGAGCAGATCGTGCATGATTTTTGAAATCCACCCGTCGACGGTAGCCTGCTTTGCACCCAGGTCGACCCGGCTACTGATGCGATCGTCGTTGACCGCCCGCTCAACAGAAGCACCTGGCTCAGCGCTATTTGCGTAGATCTCAAGATCGCTACTCCCCTGACCCAGTGCATAACTGACCAACTTGTCGCAAAGCGCCGCATCGAGAAAACCCGGCTTTAGCAATACCCTGCGAGGTGGCCCTCTATCCGGATCACCGCTGCCGCAGCAGTCCTGGAACCGGCGACTGGCACCGCAGACGCAGGGCGATTTTGGCCCTGGCGTAAAGTCCTGGATAGGGTCTACTTTCTGGCTCGGCATTTCAGTACGGTAGTGCGATAATGGTTGGCTGAAACCTTTTGATACAGCTATCGTCTAAAGAACTGATTTCCATCAAAAAGGCAACCAGAGGTAGTTTAGTGAGCATGTTTGGCACTCGATCCCAACCGGAATCACCGTCCATTGTCACACGTTCGGCATATTTGTCCAGCACCGCCCTGCTGGCTGTGCTCGGGGCGCTATGGACAACTAACGCCGTCGCGCAGCCTGTCGCGCCCACCGTCCAAGCTCCAACGCCAGAGGACACTGATCACATCGTATCGGTCGATGGCCTCGGTTTGTACGCACCCGGAGGCGGCCCAAAGATTGGCGACGGCTCAGGCGACCTGGTGTTACTGGTTTACGATCCCAGCGGCAAGTCGCCTCGCAAACGCTCGTTGTTGCTGGACCTGAGCGCCACCGAGCCCGATGGCAGCCTGAACGATTTGACGGCAAACGATGTCCGCAACGTGAAAAAACGCCTCTCGGTGTCGCACCCTGAGCTTGATGCCTTCATCGCCCGCAGTAAAGACCATGAACAAATCCTATGGCAGGTCTTTGCGATCGTAAACCATACCACTCCGAACCCAGACAATATCACCGAGGCGAAGCTGGATTTTTATGGTTTCGTCACTTCCGAGGCAAAAGCGCCAAAAGCGGGTATGCCACAACGAAGTATTCATCGGAGCCGGGCCTATCGCGGCGACCTGATTCTTAGCAACATCGAATACGATATTGAGAGCAATGGCGCAATGGAGTCGTTCACCGGCGAACCGCCAGCCTATAACGCCGAACTACACGCGATGCTCAATAATGGCGCCGACCCAAAAGGACTGCTTAACCAGACGCTGCAGCTGGGAGCCCACCTGATTGAGCTGGTACCGGCTACGAAAGAACGCGTCGCGCATTTTGCCAGTCGATATGAAAAGTTCGGCACTGTAACGCTGAAGTATCAAGCTGAAGATCAACAGGCTTTGCTTGAATTCAAGTTGCGCTAAACCCGAGGGTTTTTGACACTTCAAGCCATACCCACACTGGCCAGGCTGCAGGGCAAGAAACAGCAGCAATAAAAAAAGCCGACCTAATGGTCGGCTTTTTTTGATCACGAGTTCCGCTAATGCGAAACTCGTGACTCGATCGTGCTTAAGGTCATGCGACGTGATTAGTTAACCAGGTCACCTGCACCGAAGGTACGACCAGCACCACATGAGCTAGACGTGGTTGTAGAACCCGCCGCTGAGTGGAATGGAGGGTTGCTAGCTGCTGGAACAGCACCAGTGTCACCGAAAGGCTGAGCAGTAGTGCTGCCAGTCAATGAACCACCGTGGATGTCACCGAACATTGCGTAGTTGCCTGCGTTGAAGTTGGCCAGGTCAGGAGATTGACCGTCCAGCTTCAGGAAGCGGTAGCTTGCGTCAGCCAGGTCAGCTGAAGCAAAGCCGATTGCGCCCGCAGAGGCACCTTCAACCTGAGTCAGGCAAAGGTTGCGATCTGCTTGAGTCAGACCAAGCAGGCCAGCAACGCCGTTGAACAGACCAGTTGGGTTTGCAGTGTTACAGCCCATACCGATGTGCCGAGCAGCTACCAGAGTAGCCTGGTCAGCCAGATCACCACATACTGCGGTGCTAGCCAGAGCGCCAGTGCCAAAAGCAGTGATGCCGTAGCCGCCCCACTCCTGACCGAAAGAGCCCTGCATGATCGATGCCATTTCGATGGTGCTGATAGAAGGCATGCAAGTTTTGCTGTCGTTACCAACGCAAACTGCGTCAAGCTGAGCCGCTTGAAGCGCGTTACGCAGCGCAGGGTTAGCAACAACACCAACTGCCAGTGCGCCAAGGTAAGTGCCGCCAGCGTCAGCTGTCAGGTTTGAACCAGAAGTCGCTTGCGCAGCAACGTTACCGGCGAAAACAACCGCAGCTGTAGCTGCAATGATTGATTTCAATTTCATGATAATAACCTCATTGATATATTGATTGTTTTACTTAATCTAATTGTCAATCAAGCGTTGAGTCTTTGCGTTCCAAACCGTGCTCACCATCATTCAATGGTGAGCACGGTATTGGAGACAATACTACTACTTACTTACGACGACGCAGAACCGTCAGGCCAGCCAGAGCTGAACCGAACAACCACGCTGCAGCAGGAACAGGAACGTTGATGTTGATGTCACCGTTGCTGAAGATTGCTGAAGAGTTGTCGCCCAGCAGGCCAACTGCAGTTACGACAGTCGGATCAGACAGCAGACCGCCGTCAGCTGGGTTGGCTTGTGCGTAGAACAGGTCAGTAGCAGTGTCGAACGCTGCAGTACTGTTGTTCAGGAAGCCTGCGTTACGGTTAACGTCAGCAGAAGCTGGGTCAGTACCAGGCAGTTGGAATTCGCTCGCGCCGCCAGAGGCAGTTTGAACGTCAGCCAGCCAGGCATTCAGTACAGCTTTTTGAGCTTCGTTGTCAGAACCAGTCAGACCTACTGGCGCGCCAGAGGCTGATGAACCAACGATACCGCTGTTAGCCAGAGACTGGCCAGCAGCTGGAGGACCACCAACGGCAGTTGGATCGTTGATAGTACCAACAACAGTCCAGGTCGCACCCGCGTTACCAGCAAGCCATGAAGCCAGACCAGCAGAGTTAGTAACAACAGTCGCACCGTTCGCCAGGTCCTGAGCAGTAACGCCCAGATCGATGAAGTAGGTGTTGTCGTTAGCAGCGTTGTGGGCAAACAGAACCGCGTTGCCTTGATCGAAAGCAGCTTGCGCAGATGAAGCAACGGCTACAGCAGCAGCTAACACGCCGATTTTTTTCTTGATCATCATTGTTAACTCCAATTTTTATTAAAAAATGAATCAGAGATTCATTGCAGTTAGTTTATTTAAATATTTAAGTAAACTGGATTTACCTTTGTTGTTATACGCCAACGGGCCGCTAAACCCACTGACTTGCGCGAATACTACACACTTCATGGTGATAGATCAACCATTTTTGGGGTTTTTTTCATCATACCTCCCGGTGTGATCCGATCGCCCCAAAAACCCGTCGCGCGCGGGATTTTATGTGTTACATTTCAATAACTTGGAAATTTATCATCCCAGCTGATCCAGCGTAAAAAAAACGCCTTCGCCGGCCTTTTTTCAACACTTGCAGCCCTGCCTTCGCCTGCCGTCAATCTTATGAGGAAACGCCGCCCTGGCGCGTCGCTCGAACGTCCCCACGACCGACAATAATGGCAGTATGGCTCAATGCGCTTTTACCCCGGCCTATTTGGTCAGTCGTGATGCGAGGCGGAATAATAACGGGTGGGCGAGTCACTGGAAACGGTTCAAATGGGTCCTTACTACCACCGGCTGAGCTTTGCTGCCCCTTGGCCCCTGGAGAAGCCCAGCAAGGCTCAACCGGCGTTAGTAAACTGGAATCCTGTTGGGAGGTGGCACTCACCCTCCACTGCCCGGTTTGATCGTTTTATTCTTCGGGCTTCCCGTTTTTCGCGACGAATCACGACTCAAAACAGATACTGTTGCTGGCGGAGATGAGAAAAGACGCTTCGCCAACCTCGGTGGCGTCGAGTGACCTCACGTCAGAAGGCGCCTGGTATAAGCCTCTCTTCCCATACCCACCAGCACCAGCAACAACAAACAATCTACGTCGAGGGCCAAGGCCCTCTTACTACCACCGGCTGAGCTTTGCTGCCCCTTGGCCCCTGGAGAAGCCCAGCAAGGCTCAACCGGCGTTAGTAAACTGAAACACTGTTTTTGAGCTATGACCCTGGCTTCGACATTACGGAGGAGCTTGTTCCCACAAATCTCAATGGCTTTGTCGCAGCTTTTGTTCTTTGCCTTGCGACGCGGCGCCTGCCTGGGTCTGATCGCGATTACCGCGAAACTTACCTACTACTAAGTACTGCTTTAATTGTTCGTTCTATTTGTTCTTGGAGCGGACTCTCCTGCCCAGCTTCTTTGTTCACCTGACTAATTACCCGAGTGAACTACTACCTGGTCTTTCCAGCCGGCTTCACGCTTCTTCGACCGCTGCTCGCTGAAAGTTGGAGCCATCTTAGCACCGCAATTTTCGCTGTCAACATTTTTTTTCGAAAAAAACCAGTTTTTTAATTTTAACACATTTTTTTAGGCAAAGTAAGCCCTCTCAATGCATTCATAAAGAAAACAAAGAGTTATTAGCGAACTTATCGAAGTTGCTAGCCATAACAATGAAACTCAACATCAGATTCCTAGCGGTATTTCCATATACAGCAGTTGCACGAAGCAAAAACACATGTTGATATTTTAACATGTACTGTCAATGCTATGCAGCCAGTATTAACCGCAGGCGATTGCTACGAATGTTGAGCAAACCTGAGCAGCGGTTTTCAAGCGCAACTAGATGAAAAACCTAGAGTTTTTGAGTATTTTTAAGTGTAGAGCTGTTCGATATAGCGCCCTCCAGGGGTGGATCCTGCCTTGATCAAATCGCCATGCGCGGGCGTAAACGCCAGCGGCACTCGCAACTATTGGGCGCTGTCCTGGAAGAGCTGATGAACGGCCTCACGCGCGCAGAAAGCGCGTGAACAGGCGGTGGGATAAGGTCTACCAGGACGACCCACAAAGCGTGCCAGCCCGTCCAACCGACGGGCCAGAAGAAATTTAGTTAGAAACGGGTTTCAATAACCCCTCCTCCATTTGCATCAGGCGGGCCAGCGAGGCCACCACCTGTCGCTGTTTGGCGGGATTATCTGGGAGGATTGCACGCGAGAAGCCCGTCACCAGCGAGGGTGACAGCGATGCTCGACGCCAGGGCAAGACCTACCAGGAAGACCCCGCTACCGATAAAACTCGATGTTTTAGAAACTTGAGACAGCCAGAACCTCTGATTACCAAGGTTTTGGGGCAGACTTTCGGCTTCTTATGTCTATTTATTGCACATTTATTAACTTCGTGCAAGATAGTAGCGGATGTCTTTACATTTAACAGGATCAAATCGCTTCAAAAACAAGCAATTAGGCGAGCAAAAAAGCCCAATTTTTACACTTCTGGACTAGTGGCCACTCTCCAGCAAGGTGTCGATTCTGCCCAGGACGGCGATGATGCCGTCAATCGCGCCGAAGCCCTTATCGAGCGCCTCTTCGGCCATCGGGACAACCCCAGACTTCGCGGGCAATGGCTGGCCGCGAACCAGCAGGTCGGTCAGTCGAGGGATATAAATGAACTGCAGCCATTGCTCGAATGAGAGCGTATCGACACAGAACGGCAACTGGCTGGCGAGCTGCGCCTCCGATGGGGCTTCGGCGCTCCACCAACCCAATACGCGCAGCTCCTGCTCTAACTCAACCAGGTATTCAAGAATCTGTTGTCGGCGTTGCCGTTCAGAAAGCAAATCATCACTCCCGGGGTCGCTTTATAAGGCCCGCAGTTGGGTGCGGGCACAAACTCGCCCGCGTTGCGGTTTCAACCGAGCTCCATCGAAAATGGCGGTAATGCGGCGAGCAGCGTTTTACCATACGATTTCTTGATGATGCGGGTATCGAGCAAGCTAACCCTGCCGGTATCCTGCTCCGAACGCAACAGCCTGCCCGCAGCTTGCTGCAGCCGCAGCGCCGCTGCAGGCAGCGCGATGTCGCGGAATGCGTTACCTCCACGCGCCTCACACCATTCGCCCATGGCCTGTTCGACAGGGTCGTCCGGCACTGCAAAAGCCAGCTTCGCTATCACCACTTGCTCGCAGTAATCGCCAGGCAGGTCGAGGCCCTCAGCAAAACTGGTCAGCCCAAACAGAACACTGTGCTCGCCGGCATCAATTTTTTCACGGTGAGCGGCAATCAGGACATGCTTGGCTCTGTCGCCCTGCATCAACACCTTTTGCTTCAATGGATCTGTGAGCCCCGCGTAGACATCCTGCATCTGTCGCCTGGAAGCAAACAGGACCAGTGCCCCCCTGGCACCGGAAACAAGCCCGGGCAGCATCTGTGTCACCTCTTCTGTGTGACGAGCAGGGCTGGTCGGGTCGGAACTCATTGGCGGCACGTGAAAACTGGCCCCCGCGAAATTGAGTGCCCCCAGTACACGATGGGCGTCCTGCTCACTGCCCGCACCTAACTGTGCAATCAGCGGCGCAAAGCTGCCCGCTGGCGCCAGGGTCGCAGAAGTGAGCACCGCGGCGAAACAATCTTGCCAAAGTACGCTCCGCAGAAGCTCACCGGTCGCCAACGGCGTGCTATGAGCCGACAGCTCGCCCGTATCGTCATCGAACTGTAGCCAACGTGCGTAGGGCAATTCGTTAGCGGCTGCCGCAGATGAGTAGCTATCACAAACACCCACAACCGCCTGCAGCTGCTCGGAAAGTGCTGCCAATTGGCCGTGCAGCGACTCTCTCGCTGTTTGCTCCGCACTGGTCTCGCCAGAGTACTGGTCCAGCAGGGCCTGAATAAGCCGCTGCAGGTTGGCGGACTTTGCCGTAACGCAGCGGCCGTACTCCCTGAATTGGTCACACAGCAACGCAGGCACTTCACCGCGACTGAAGCGCAATACACGTTCATCACTCCCCGACCCCGGCTCGCCTTCCACCAGCTGGTTCAGGGCCATTTCCAGCTCAGTCAATGCTGCGGTACTGGTCTGCTCGGCGACGGCGAAGGCATCCAGCTCGCGGGAAATTGCCCCATCGGTGTTGCAAAGCTGGGAGAGCTTCTCAAGCAGCCTGGCCGACTGGGAAGCCCGGTTTTTCTCGGCGCCAAGCCTCAAACGCATACGGGCCCGCGACTGGGCCTTTTCGGGAAGATGATGAGCCTCATCAATGACAAAAATACAGTCCTCGGGCGGAGGTAACACCATCGAGCCCGGGTTGGACAAGTCGGCGAGCAGCAAATCGTGATTGGCGACGATGACCTGTGCCTTTCGGAGCGAGTCTCGCGCATTGAATAACGCACAGTCAGAAAAATAGGGGCATCGCCTGCCACTGCAGCTCGCCCTGTCCGCTGCAACAAGCTCAATGTGCTCGCCCGCCACCCCCCCGGGCCAGCGGTCGAAATCACCATCCCAGTCGCTCGCGCGATAACCCTCGTCCAATGCTTTGAGCTGCTGCCAACTCTCATCGGACAAACTGGGTTCTTCGTCAGGAAACAACGGCTGGGCAGCCGCGCTTTCTCCGGCATGGCTCAAATGACCTGCCAGTTTGCTGCGGCAAAGATACCTGCGCCGACCTTTAGCGATCGCAAAACTAAAATCAATGTCACTGCTGAGCGCCAGATTCGGCAAATCGCGCAATACCAGCTGTTCTTGCAAGGTGATTGTTGCCGTGCTGATGACCAACTGCTTGTTCAAGTGCCGAGCCAGCAGTATGCCGGCGATGGCATACGCTATGGTCTTGCCCGTGCCGGTGCCGGCCTCAAGCAATAACACGTGCCTGTCGTAATCGCCGCTGCGATGCTCTTCATCGTCAAGCTCCACGTCAGACAGGCAGTTTGCCACCGCGGCAATCATCTGCCGCTGCCCCCTGCGTGGCTTGAATTCATTATTTTTAAGCCATGTTGAGTATGCTGACTGTATGTCAGCCTTCAGTTCATCGGGTAGCGCCATCCTTGTCACTCCTGATTGCCATAACCAAACCCTGCGTCACCCGGCTAACCCTTAGCCAGCATTGACGCATCGATCCCGCGCTCGGCCAGTAAATTGACGACCGGGTTCGCGTACATCGTTAACGCGTAGGGCGTATCCTCATCGGGCATATGCGCGAGCCGCTGTAAAAAATTTTCTCTATCGACGCTATCGATGTGCGACGCTGCTGCGCTTATCAGCCCGGCATCAACCAGGGATACGAGCGACTCTGGCCCGTTGAGTAGCTCGTAGGCCAGCAGGTTGCTGGACTGCAGCTCGTACATGCCAACAATTTGCCGGTCAAGCTCGCTAGCGACATCTTCCGGAGCCTCGAAGCCGCTACCCAGCGCAGTGCCAAAACTCAGGTGAATCTTGCCCTTCACCCCCGCTATGCCCTTGCCAATGCTCTCCAGGTCTTCATGCGCCGATTTGGTGTACGACCCCGAAGTGGCAAGCTCGCGGAGCTCCCTGGCCTTGTCAGCGTCGCAGGGGTCATACTGGTATGAGATTGCCACAGGCACGATGCGCAATTGCTTGACGTACTCGGAAAATGGCATCGTTTTCGGCTTGGCAATCGTCAACATCTTGATAATTGCCGGTTCAGTCTTGTCGAACCCGTCCTTGGCCCTTCCCTCACGATGCGCTATCCAGACGTTTTCGCGGTCAACATGCAGTGAATGCCAGACGTAAGCAGAAAGCGTGCTCAGCGCTTTGAGCACTTCACGCGGCCGAGTCAGGGACCGCTTCACGATAAACGCCTTGTTCGCCCGCATTAAATCGGTTGCAAAAGGTTTCTGCAGCAGGTTGTCCCCAATGGCAATTCGCAGCGTCGAACCCCCATGCTGGTATATGGCGTAGTTGGTTAGCGCAGGATCCAGGGTAATATCGCGATGGTTCGACAAAAACAGATAGGGGCTGGAGAAGTCCAGCTGCTCGATGCCCGTCACAGATAGCCCGTCTGACGTCGCACTGAGCATGTCGCCAAGATAGCGCGCCACGATGGCCTGTATGTCATCGACGCTGCTGATCGATCGAAGCCTGAAGCGCAGGTAGATCCGGAGCAGCGGCTTTAGCAACCAACCCAGGCTGTCCGCGAGTCGCGGATAGCGCATTGCCAATAGCAGCCCGAGAAACTCATCGTCAGCGACCACTCGGTACAGGGCCTGAACCGCTTCCGCATCGCTGTAGGGGCGAATTTCGTCAAAGTTCTTCATAGTCTGGCGCCGAACCGGCGGCGTATTCAGGGAGATCGGGATAGCGCTACACAGTCTACTTCTGCAACTGGGCCTTTGCACACCAATGATCAGCAAGTAAACTACAGCCGAATCCAAATAGCCATCCGTTATTGTTAGACAGGCTTAACTATGACGCAATCATGTCACTGCGGAGCAAGCGCGCCATTCGATGAGTGTTGCGCCCCTATTATCGAGGGCCAGCAATCGGCGGCAGGTCCCGAACAGTTAATGCGAGCGCGGTTCAGTGCCTACAGCACTGCCGCTATCGATTTCCTTCACGACTCCTTGCACCCGGATAGTCGCGACGACTTCGATTTTGATGCGACTAAAGATTGGGCAGAAAGCTCGACCTGGGAACGACTCGAGATCCTGACCACCAAAGCCGGCGCGGCCAGGGACAAAGTAGGCACTGTGGACTTTATCGCCACCTACACCGACAGCGCGGGCAATACCCAGCAACACTGCGAGCGCTCTCACTTCAAACGGGTAGCGAACCACTGGTTTTTCTGCGACGGCCAGACAATCGTGCCCGGGAAGGTAGGCCGCAACGACCCCTGCACCTGTGGCAGCGGCAAAAAGTACAAAAAATGCTGTGGGGCGTAATAGCAGGCTGCTGCGGTAATTAGGCGCCTCCAGCGCGCTTGACGCTAGAGACAAGAATCTCTATGATGCCGCTCCTTGTCAGCCCGGCGGTGCAGCGCGCCACCCGGTCGGCAGTGTCAGTATTGATGCGGGGTGGAGCAGTCTGGTAGCTCGTCGGGCTCATAACCCGAAGGTCGTTGGTTCGAATCCAGCCCCCGCTACCAATCTCCCCCAGGGCCGGGCACTACGGCTCGAACCTCAGCAACTGCTCAGGCACCTCACTAAAATCCTTGAAAGAATTGAAGGTATGGACCGCATCGCCGATGTTGTCCTCGCTGTAAGTGTGGCAAATGCCTAACACATCGCCACCGACAAACCGCCGTGTACCGCCCAGCGCGTTGATATCGTAGATTCTGGCCTGCGCCACCAGATAGCCTTTCTGGGCCAGCCAGGCGAGCTCGAGCAGCGTCTGGTCATCACCAAACTCATCAGCTAACCATCGGCTAAAACCGGAGTGCAGCGGTCGGCCAGCCAGTTCGGCTGGCGCAGAAATCTGCCATTGCCTGATCTGCCAGCGCAACACCGTAGCGCCGTCCCGCCGGACTTCCAGCCACACGGGCGCGTCCAGCTCATCGGGCATTTCTATGTCGAACACGACTTCGGGCTCTGAACGCTGGAAATGGCAGTAAGCCAACACACTCAGGTCAAACAGGTGAGTGCAATGGCTGCGGGGCTGTAATCTTGAGGCCAGTTCTGCTGCAGGCAGCCCGAGGGGCGTGCCAACAAACTTCTGCAGCGGTTCAAGTGCGCCGGGGCACGTGGTCATCGGGTAACGAATCGCTTCGGCGTCTACCTGTGTGACGCGGTCATCTGCGACGGTCAGGCGCGACTTGAAGGCATGGCTGCTGTCCTCCAATTCCGCAGCGACGCTAGCGCCCTCTCGCCTAAGTCGAATTCTGCGCCTGAAAACACCCGTGCCAAAACGCGGGTTCTTTGGCGCGCCATCAATTGTATCGTCGTCCATCGACGCATTGTCTCGATCAGACACTGCTTCGCCTCAGAAAGTCTCGCTTGTGCGCGCCAGCAGGCACGCTCCTAATATGTGTCGACGACATCCTTCAATCGGCGATTCGCTCAAACCGGGGAATACGTTTGCCATCCACTTCGACCGACTCACAGAACATCTCAAGCGGCCGAACCCAGTGACCAAATTCACCATACAGCGCCTGGTAAACCACTAGCTGCTGATTTGTCTCGGTATGCGTCGCTGTAAACAGTACACGATAGCGAGGCCCTTTGTAGTGGCGATACTCGCCAGGCAAAACCGCTGGAAGCTCAGAACTCATTGACATTGAACTGGGACCTCCATATGCGCAACAACCAGCTGCAGCGTTTCGTTACCCCGGTAGCGATTTATATCCATACGATAGGCAATTCGCAGCGTTTTCACGTCGGGATTCGGCCAGTCGTCGACATCTACACCAAAGGCGATTGCCTCGTAGGACATTCCCGGATGATCAGGGTGCCTGAGCAGCATTTTCAGGTGCTTTTCCCCCACCAGTCGCTGCTCGATAACATGGAATTCCCCATCGAAGAGCGGTTCGGGAAAGCCCTGGCCCCATGGCATGGCCTGATTCATTGTCCTTGCCTGGTCCAGTGTCAACTCTGTGCTCGATAGCGCGCCATCTGTGAGGACAAATTTCTTCAAATCATCATCGCTTAACCGCTGGGTCGCGACAGCCGCAAAGGCACGCTCGAAGCCTTGCAGGTTTTCGCGCTCAATCGTCAGTCCTGCGGCCATTGCGTGGCCACCAAATTTCTCTAACAGGCCGGGATACTCTGCGGCCACCTGGTCGAGTGCATCGCGAATGTGAAAACCCGGAATAGACCGCGCAGAGCCCTTCAACCACGCACAATCCGGCGATTCATCCGCCGGCGCAAAACAGATTACCGGCCGATGCAGCCGCTCCTTGACGCGGGAAGCGAGGATACCAATGACCCCCTGGTGCCAGCCCTCCGAATACAGGCAGAGCGCATTGGGTGGCTCATCACCCGGAAGCATCTGCCCCAGCTGGCTCTCCGCCTCGCTGAGCATGCCCTGCTCAATATCCCTGCGATCCCTGTTAATCGCATCGAGTTGCAGCGCAATATCACGCGCAAGCTCGAAGCTGTCAGTGAGCAGGCAGGCAATGCCCATCGAAATATCATCCAGCCTGCCAGCGGCATTGATTCGAGGGCCCAGTGCAAAACCGATATCTGAGGTGACCGCCTGCGATGGAATCCGCCTGGCTACCTGGAACAATGCCTTGATGCCCGCGCAACACTCACCGCCGCGGATGCGACGCAGGCCCTGTTCAACCAGAATACGATTGTTGTGATCAAGAGGCACCACATCGGCCACCGTACCCAACGCAACAAGGTCCAGGTACTTTGCCATGGCAGGCTCAGGTCGATCTGCGAACCAGCCGAGGGTGCGCAGCTGCGCTCTGAGCGCAGACATGACGTAAAAAATCACGCCAACACCAGCCAGCGCCTTGCTGGGAAAACCACATCCAGGCTGGTTGGGGTTCACGATGGCATCAGCAGCAGGCAATTCGCTGCCAGGCAGGTGATGATCGGTAACAACCACCTTGATACCCGCCGCTTTGGCGGCCGCGACGCCATCGATACTGGAAATGCCATTGTCCACGGTGACGATGACATTGGGAGACAGCTGGCCTGCCAAAGCGACGATTTCAGGTGTCAGGCCATAGCCATAATCAAAGCGATTGGGCACCAGGAAACGGACATTATCGTGACCCATATCATTGAGCGCACGAACGGCAAGAGCGCAGCTGGTCGCGCCGTCGGCGTCAAAGTCACCGACCAGCAGAATGCGCTCGGCATTCAACACGGCATCGGCAAGCAATTCGATGGCCCGATCCAGGCCCAGCAACAACGACGGCGGTAGCAAGCCAGATAAAGAGAGGTCCAATTGATCTGCGTGGACGATATCGCGTGCTGCAAATACCCTGCGCAACAGGGGGTTGGGTTCCGCCTCGAGCAAGGCGTCCGTGGCACCCGAGGCTGGGCGACGCTGGATCGTAGCCTCCACGCGCTAGCGGTCGAGGTGTGCAGCGATAAATTCGTTCACTGCTTGCTGCTTATTAGGCAGTACCGAATAAGCCTCCTCGCGCTCAAGCAAGTCGCTCATCGATGCAGGAAGCTGCGCAGATACGCCGATACCCGCCCTTGTGATGGCTTCAGAGAACTTGGCCGGATGCGCAGTCGCAAGACACACCACGGGCACGTCTGCCGGCAGCTCCGCCTGTCGCGCGGTCGCCAAACCCGTCGCGGAATGCGGATCCAGCAGGTAGGTGCTCTCTTGATATACCGTAGCGATGGTTTCGCAGGTCTGGCTATCGTCGATAGCGCCACTGCCGAACAGGGCTCTCATCCTGCTTATCGCAGTCTCCTCAAGCGTTATGCCATCAGCCTCAAACTTCTCCATAAGACCGGCAATTGCCGCGCCATCACGGTCATAGAGGTCAAACAACAGCCTTTCGAAATTACTGGATACACTGATATCCATACTCGGCGAGAGCGTATGGTGCAACGCCTGGCGATGGTATACGCCTTTGACCAATACGTTGTGCATGACGTCATTCTTATTCGTCGCAATCAATAGTTGCTCAACAGGCAGACCCATCCGGGAGGCCAGATAGCCGGCGTAGATATCGCCAAAATTGCCGGTAGGTACCGAGAACGCAACAGGGCGCGAAGGTGCGCCAAGCGCCAGCGCTGCGTAAACATAGTAAACAATCTGGGCCATGATCCTGGCCCAGTTAATCGAATTGACCGCAACCAACTGCCTGCCGCTGGGTAGAAAAGACTGGTCGCGGAAACCCTGCTTTACAATGGCCTGGCAATCGTCAAAGCTGCCCTCTATGGCGATGTTGTGAACATTATCTGCCAACACCGTGGTCATCTGGCGACGCTGCACTTCCGATACACGATTATGCGGATGCAAAATAAATATATCGACGTTGTCGCAGCTCCTGCACCCCGCTATTGCCGCTGAGCCCGTATCGCCCGAGGTGGCACCCAGCACGACGACACGCTGGTCACGCTGCTTCAGGATGTGATCGAGCAACCTGCCGAGCAGCTGTAGCGCAAAATCCTTAAACGCAAGCGTCGGCCCCTGGAATAACTCCAGCACCCATTCGTTGTGGCCAGTCTGTATCAACGGTGCGACCGCAGGATGTGCAAACTCTCGATAACTATCGGATACGATTTCGCCAAGCGACTCGCGAGATATGGCTCCGCCCAGAAAAGGCTCGATGATTTCGATCGCCAGCTCGGGGTACGACAGCGACCGCCAGTCCGCGAGCTGCGCAGCGCTAAATTGTGGCAGGGATTCTGGCAGGTAAAGGCCACCGTCGCTTGCAAGCCCGGTTAGCAGAACCTCTTCAAAGTCTAGAACCGGGGCCTTTCCCCGCGTCGATACATACTTCACTTTTTTAAATCCGGTGATTCACAATCAACTAGGACAGCGACTCTATACGAATGACCTTGACGTCATTCACGATAGAATCCAGCTGCTCTATGCGCGATACGACCTCTCGTAAATTATGTTCGCGCGTCACACTGGTGATCAGCACGATCGGAACAAAGCCATCAGCCCCTTGCTCGCTACCCTGCCCTCGCGCTTTTTGGCTAACCGCTTCTATGCTGATATCTGCCTCACTGAGCAGCTGGGTTATGTGAGAAAGTGTGCCCGGTTTATCCAGCGCTGACATACGCAGATAGTAAGCAACACTGGCATCGTCAACCGACAGGTATTTTGAGGCGCCCGCTGGTGGTTCCGAAAAAGCAAGTGCCGGCACCGAAGCCTGCTGGCCGGACTGACGCGCCAGGTCTACCAGGTCGGCGACCACAGCAGATGCTGTCGGGCCCGCGCCCGCGCCTGCACCATAGTACATCGTCGGGCCAACTGCGTTGCCATGGACAAGCACCGCATTCATAACACCATCAACATTGGCGATCAGTCGCTGCTTGGGCACCAGGGTCGGGTGAACCCGCATTTCAATACCGCTGTCTGCCCGGCGCGCTATCCCCAGGTGTTTGATGCGAAAACCCAGCTCATCGGCGAACTCAAGGTCCTGGGGCTCGATTGCCGTGATACCCTCGGTATAGCAGGCATCAAAGTCCAGAGGCGCCCCAAATGCCATTGCAGTGAGAATGACCAGCTTGTGCGCGGCATCAATGCCTTCTACATCGAAAGTCGGATCGGCCTCGGCATAGCCCAGCCGCTGGGCATCTACCAGCACATCAGAAAACTCACGCGAATTCTCGAACATCTCTGACAGGATGTAGTTGCTCGTGCCATTAATAATGCCAGCGAGCCAATCGATTCTATTGGCCGCCAGCCCTTCACGAAGCGATTTAACGATAGGAATGCCGCCAGCTATAGCAGCTTCAAAATGCACGCTGACGCCATGCCTGGCCGCCGCAGCAAACACTTCGGCACCATGTTCGGCAATCAGGGCCTTGTTTGCGGTGACGACATGCTTGCCCGCGCCGATGGCGGCGAGAACCAACTCGCGAGCGACATCAACGCCTCCCATGAGTTCGAGCACGACATCCACTTCCGGGTCCGAAATAACCTCAAATACATCATGACTGCGGCGGTAACCCTCGAGGTCCCGCCCGGGTCGATCGCTGCGTGCGCCCACATGCACGATGCAAATGCGCCGCCCGGCACGCGACTCAACCTCCTGCGCATTGTCGCGAAGCAGGTCCAGTACACCCCCTCCGACCGTGCCAACACCGCAGACACCTACTCTCAGTTCACTCAAGATAACGTCACCTTTGAAACGTTTAAGCCTGCCATGACTAAAGCAAAAAGCGCAGCCCGAAGCTGCGCTCGACCAGGCTAGCCGGTTTGGCTACAGACCCAATTCCTGCGCCAGCCTGTCCGCGGGCATATAACCCGGCACCAGCCTTCCCTCTGCCGTTACCAGCGCCGGCGTACCCGTCACGCCCAATGTACCGCCGAGCTGGAACTGCGCAGCCACAGGGTTTGGCTCACAGACATTGTCCGGAATGGTTTCTCCGGCCTTCAGCAGGGTGATCGCGTCATTGGGGTCATCGGCGCACCAGGCCGACGCGATCTTGCGATAGCTTGGGCTGCCCACACCTGCACGAGGATAAGCCAGGTAACGCACTTCGATACCCAGCTCGTTGAGTGCAGGCACTTCCTGGTGAAGCTTTTGGCAGTAATAGCAGTCGACGTCGGTAAACACGTAGACATGAGCGCGGACATCGTCGGGCGTGAACACGATCATGTCGTCGG
The DNA here is from genome assembly GCA_965216795.1 of Pseudomonadales bacterium. Taxonomy (GTDB): domain Bacteria; phylum Pseudomonadota; class Gammaproteobacteria; order Pseudomonadales; family UBA7434; genus UBA7434. Next base: position 1,228,048 of record OZ244196.1, read on the forward strand.
TGCTAAGGCTGGCAAGTTGCTCCTTCCGCGTCCCATCCATTGCACGCTCAGCAAGATTGACGATATCGTCCTCTTCAACCAGGAACATGTCGCCCGCAAAAAAGTACTCACCACCTTCGACGATATAGATAATCGGGCCGCCCAGTACCTTGGTCTGGTAAATGCCTTCCACGGGCGTCGTGGTCACCTCTCCGAATTCAAAATCAGGTCGCGAATCGCGAAGCTTGGCGAGCACCTTGTCGATGCCGCCGGCAGAGCCCGATTCACGGGAAGCCATCGGCACCGCAGGCTCGCCAGTCGCTGATGAAACACCAGCGCTCTCAGCAGTTCCTGCCTCGGCAGCGGCTGCTGTTTTGTCATTGCCTGAACCGGTCGGTTCTGAGCCGGCCTGGGGTGAACCACTGTCGCAGGCTGCTACAGCGACCAGCAGCACCATGGACATCAAAATACGCACAAAATCACTTCGCATTGCGAACCTCAAAATCTGTTTGGCCAATAGGGCACTCTTTGACACGCTGGCTTGTAATTAGTTACATCGAAGCCATCCGCCAGCTGGACAGGACCGTCAACAATCGCGCCGGAACCGCCTGGTTTGGCCCCTTTTTGCGGTGCCAGACCAGCCGCGATTCTACCAGCAATTAGACTGTGCATCGAGAGCACCCCTAGCCCCGCGGGTGGTGCTCGGCGTGCAATTCCTGCAGGCGCGCCCGGGCGACGTGGGTATAGATCTGCGTGGTGGAAAGATCGCTATGGCCCAGTAACAGCTGGACAACCCGGAGGTCCGCGCCATGGTTCAGCAAGTGCGTTGCGAAGGCATGGCGCAGCCCATGAGGCGACAGCGGGGTTTTGAGACCGATTCGCTCGGCATAGACCTTTACCCGGTACCAGAAGGCCTGGCGGGTCATTGCCTGCCCACGATTACTCAGGAAAAAGCTATTGCCGGGAACACTTCGGTCTCCCAGCAGCTCAGGCCTCACATGCGCCAGATAGGACTCGAGCTGCGCCATCGCCTCTTCACCAGCGGGCACCAGCCGCTCTTTATCACCCTTGCCAATCACACGCACCACGCCCTGGCGAAAATTCACAGCGCTGAGCTCTAGACCCACCAACTCCGAAACGCGCAGGCCAGTCGCATAGAGCAGCTCAAGCATAGCCCGGTCTCGCTGCTCTACCGGATTATCCGCTCTCGGTGCGGCTAGCAGTGACTCAACCTGCTGCTCGGTAAGCGTTTGCGGCAGCTGCCGGGGCAACCGTGGAGGACGCAGCTGCAAACCGGGGTCTGTCTCACACAATCCTTCGCGCAGGCAGTACCGATAAAAACCCTTGATACTCGATAGCCAACGGGCCTGTGTGCGCGGGCTTGAATTGCGCAGCGCCAGCTCAGCCAGCCTGCCTTCCAGGTCTGCGGCCGTCGCTCGCAGCAGGGACTGGCTCCGCGGCGCAAGAAATTTTGCCAGGTCGACCAGGTCACGCCTGTAGGCCTGAAGGGAATTTCGACTCAATCCGCGCTCCATCCAGACGACGTCGATATAGCGGTCGATGAGCTGGTATTCAGCGTCTGGTACGCCTGGGGCCTCCATATCAGGCGTTCGTTTCGGGCTGGATTTTGCGGGCATCGGGATGTACCAAAAAAGCACAGGTCGGCAGTATGCTTACACTGCGAAGCATAGTTCAACCCATGCACCTCCGGGGCGAGACGCCACGTCGCTTGGGCACTATTTCTCGCGAAAAACTGTACAATCCAGGGCTTTCCAGCATCTGTTGGCTCGCCAATATGCAAAGCAATCCCATTGAGCTGATTAAGCTCGGCACCCGCAGCAGTCTCAGGGTTCAACAAACATTCTGGCTGAGTGCTCCTGCGGCCCTGCGCTGCCTTCGGGAACGTCGGGCTCCGCAACCCGCCGAGCTGCGCACACTGTTCGAGCGGCTTGGCGTGAGCTATGTAAAGCTTGCACAGTTCTTCGCAAGTGCACCTGCCCTGCTACCCGATGCCTACACCCGGGAGTTCGAGCGCTGCCTGGACGATACCAGGCATGTCCCGTTCGAGAAAATGAAACGCGTCATGGAGCAAAGCTTTGCCAGGCCGTTGAGCGAGATATTCAGTGATATCGACCCACAGCCTCTCGCCTCGGCATCCATCGCCCAGGTGCATCGCGCCCACCTGCTCGACCACAGCCCCGTGGTTGTCAAAATCCAGAAGCCAGGCGTGCTGGCGACCATGCAGACCGACCTCTTTGTATCACAGCACATCGCGAAACTGTTTGCTTTACTGAGCCCGGCCATCGAATCGGACGCGGTCGACGACATCATTGCACAGGTCAATGCCGCGATGCTCGAGGAATGTGATTTCGAAAAGGAGCGCGAAAATCTCAGGGATTTCAGGTCATTTCTGGATGCCGAGGGCATACACTCAGTCGTCGCTCCGGAGCCGCTGGAGGCGTTTTCCACGCGGGAGGTCCTGACGATGCGAGAAATAAAAGGCGTGCCTGTCAGCCGCATTGCGCCGGACTCCCCGGAAAGCCGGCAGCTGCCGATGGCAATGTTGGAGGCCTTCGATGTCTGGTACCGCTCATTGCGCCGATGCAAGCGCTTCCACGCCGACCTGCATAGCGGCAACCTGCTGCTACAACCCGACGGAACAATAGCCTTTATCGATTTCGGGCTGGTCGGCGAGCTCACCCCCGCGATCTGGCAAGCGGCAAAAGCCCTTATCGCCTCGCTCGCAAACCAGGATTTTGCAGCGATGGCAGACGCTATGACCCGAATTGGCATGACCCGACGCGCGGTCGACAAGTCACAGCTGGAGGCCGACCTGCGGGAGCTCATCGCGCTTGACCAGCAGGCGACAGGCGATGATCAACTGGCGGCGCTAAGCAGCGCAGCGCGGCGCCATGGCCTCAGGTTTCCCAGTGCGTTTACACTGGTTGTCAAACAGCTGCTGTATTTTGAAAAGCACCTCAATGCGGGCGCCGCAACATTTGCGCCAGCAGGCGTATGAACAGCCCCACCCGGGCAGGCGCTAGGGTGTAGCGCAGGCGCCAGCGAAGAACATCAGCGCGACAGCACCGTCGAGCACGATTGGGGGTATGGACTCCTTGACGGTACTTCCATCGACAACGATCGAATAAAAGCGCGCCGCAGCCACGCCAGTCCAGGCCATCGCAAGCACCAGGTAGACATCGGGCGAGCCATAGATAAACGCAGCTAGGCCACCGCCGATGTTCATACCGCCGAACACGCCACGGACCTCTGATATGGCCATATTACTGGTCATTTTGATGCCGCAGGCGTCCATCAACATCTGCGGACGGAAGAAGCAGATCACACCGATCAACATGATGATTGCAGCACCAACTAGTGGCAGCCAACTTATTACTGTAGCCATAACGCACCCGATCTAACCAAAAAAGTGTGTTGCCTGGGCCAAAACCGCTCCCGGGCCGCATTCGGGCGAATTGTAATACGGAGCTCCGGAAGAAATATTGCGAAGCGGTAAGGCCTGCACAGCCTGGGCTGCACAAAAAAAGGGTGCCTGACGGCACCCTTTTCTGCGCTGAGCGATTGCTCCGTGGACAGACAACGGGCCTGGCCAGCGATAACAATCAGCTGAGCTTTTCTTTGATTCGCGCAGACTTGCCCGAACGCTCGCGAAGGTAGTACAGCTTGGCGCGACGCACATCACCGCGGCGCTTGACCTTGATGCCGGCAATCAGCGCACTGTAAGTCTGGAAGGTTCGCTCTACGCCAACCCCGTGAGAAATCTTGCGAACCGTAAATGCCGAATTCACACCGCGATTGCGCTTGGCAATAACGACACCTTCAAAGGCCTGCAGGCGCTCTCGCTCGCCGTCCTTGACTCGCACCTGAACGACAACGGTGTCACCCGGCGCAAAGTCCGGGATATCCCGGCTCTCCATCTGCTCTTTTTCAATCTGCTGAATAATGCTGTTGCCACTCATGACGCTCTTCTCCACATTGCAGCTCGCGCTGCACACAATTCTCTATTCTTCGGTTGCCAGGCCAAACCGCGCGCCAGGCTAACCACTAATCCGCTTCTTCACTCTCGAGCAGCTCCCGCTCCTGTTGCGACAGGTCAAGCTGCGCAAACAGATCGGGCCTGCGCCGTTGCGTCCTCAGCAGCGATTGCTGCAGGCGCCAACGCGCTATTCGCTCATGGTCACCGCTGAGCAGTACCTCGGGCACTTGCTCCCCGGCGTAATTCTCGGGCCGCGTATAGTGCGGGCAATCGAGTAGGGGCCGCTCTGCGAACGAATCCTCTGCCGCTGAGTCTTCATGACCGAGCGCTCCGGGTAAACGCCGGACAATCGCATCGAGCAACACCATGGCTGGCAGTTCGCCACCGCTGACGACGTAGTCGCCTATCGACAACTCTTCATCAACACAGCGAGCAATCAGTCGCTCGTCGACGCCCTCGTAGCGACCGCACAACAGTACCAGCGACGAACAAGCGGCTAGCCGGTCGACACCCGCCTGCGTCAGCTGCTGCCCCTGGGGCGACAGGTAAATCACCCTGCTGCCCGCAGCTTGCTGTCGCTTTGCATCGGCGATCGCTTTCTCAAGCGGCTCGACAGCCATCACCATTCCCGGGCCGCCACCGTAGGGGCGGTCATCGACGGTTCGATGACGATCCGTCGTGTAGTCCCGCGGGTTGAACAACTGCAGGTCGAGCAAACCCGTCTCACAGGCCCTGCGACTGATTCCCGACTCGGTCAGCGCTGCAAACATCTCGGGGAACAGGGTTACAACACCCACTTGCATCGTTCCACCTCGCATCTGTCACGACTGCCCGCCCGGCCAGCAAACCACGCTCAGTCCGAATCAATCCACCAGTCGACTTCGATTTCTCCGGCATCCAGGTCGACCGATTTGACTACCCTGTCTGGCAGGAACGGCACCAACCATTCTCTGCTGCTGCGCTTGTTTCCTGCTACCTGGTCATCGACGACTGTCTCGTACAGTTCGACGACCATCACATCGTTCGCGCCAGTCTCAAACAGGTAACTTACCCTGCCCACTTTTCGCGGGCTGTCGCCCTGGCCACTTACTGTAACTTCCAGCCCCTCGAGCTGGTGCCAGTAAAACTCACCGTCCGCCAGGCTGGGCAATGCGCTGCTGGTCACCTGGACCATGGCATTGGTCAATGTTCTCGCCTGCTCCCTGTCGTCGATGCCCTCAAACTGCACGACGTAGGCGTTGCGGTGAGTCTTGCCATCGACAACTTTTAATACTTGCTCTCGGCCATCGCGGTGCACCAGCACCCAATCGCGATAGCTCAGTAGATTTTCGGGAGGGTCGGTGTATGAAAACACATTGACCCAACCCTTAACGCCATAGGCGGTAGAAACTTTTCCTACAGTGACCCGGTTTTGCTGGTGCATCGCGGCCACACTTTGGTGGCAACATTATCGGCGGCAGGCTGCCTTCGCTAACGCGAAATACAAAGCCTGCGACTACGCTGCCGCTTTTGCTGCCTGCTTAACCAGTGACTGGACGCGCTCAGACACCTGCGCACCCAAACCAACCCAGTGCTCAATGCGCTCCTGGTTGATACGCAGGCGCTCTTCCTGGCCTCTCGCAATAGGATTAAAAAATCCGACCTGCTCAATGAATTTACCATCGCGCGCGCGGCGACTGTCCGCTACCACCACGTGGTAAAACGGGCGCTTCTTGGATCCGCCACGTGCCAATCGTATTGTTACCATTCTCGAGTACCTGTATCTGCGCTATCCGGATGGGCCCGCCTCGCACCCTGTCGGCGCGGTTCTGGCGGCACTTTTCAGCCCCAAAAAAAGGCGCGTATTGTACGCTAAGCGTTATCCGATGAAAACCGGTTTTTAGCGACTTATTACGGCGCACGTCACGCTCTCCGGCCTCCCCCTGGCCGACCCAATTTATCTCTTAAAATCAATGACTTGAATAAATCGCTGCGCCATTTCCCGAGGGCGCAGCCAAGCAGTGGTACCCGCTTTGAAACTCATGGTCATCCCGGCGGCCAATCACGCCTGATAGACTGGCGAATTCAACCCGCTACCCGCGCAACTTCTATCCAGACAAGGATTCCAGCCGTTATGCCCCGTAAAGCCAGCGCCGATCAACCTCTCGCCGCTCAAGAAGTAGACGAATGGTACGCCTCCTGCGACGTCCTCATACTGGGCGGCGGTGGCGCGGGCACCAGTGCTGCGATCGAAGCCGCCGACGCCGGTGCCTCAGCGCTGGTCGTCGAGGCAGCAACAGAGCCCGGCGGATCCACAGCGCTCGCAGGTGGGTTGATCTACATGGGGGGCGGCACCCCGACCCAGCTGGCCTGTGGCTTCGACGATGACATCGAAGAGATGTACAAACACCTGATGATGGCTTCAGGGCCCAATGCTGACCCCGCCAAAGTCAGGCTCTACTGCGACCACACCCTGGAACACTACGACTGGCTTACCGCGCAGGGGGTGGTGTTCAAACCCGAGTACTATCCGCTCAAGCACACCAACACGCCCAACGAAGCCGCCCTGATGATGACCGGCAACGAGGACGCCTGGCCCTATAACGAAGCCGCAAAACCGGCTCCCCGGGGCCATAAACCACAGATCAAGGGTGATCATGGTGGTATTCCACTGATGGAGAACCTGATCCGCGCAGCGCGCGAAAAGGGCGTGCAGTTTCTCTGTGATGCCCGGGCTTTGACGACGATTGCGCACAGTGACGGCTCCATCGTCGGCGCCGTGGTACGCATCGACGGCAAGGAGCGCTGCATACGCGCTGAACGTGGCGTCGTTCTCGCCTGCGGCGGCTTCATCATGAACGAGGCAATGGTGCAGCAATACGCGCCCCGCCTGGCTCGCGGCAACTACCCGAACGGCAACCCAAATGACACCGGCGGCGGCATCCGAATCGGCATCGGGGCTGGCGGCGCCGCGATCAATATGCACGAAGGTTTCGCCTGCACGCCCTTTTACCCCCCGACGGAGTTTCTGGAGGCGATCGTTGTCGACGATACCGGCCAGCGATTTATCAACGAAGACGTGTACCATGGCAGGATGGGCAGTGCGATTCTGGACAGGCCTGACCGTCGCTATTTCCTGGTGATCGACAGCCGGCACTTTGACGTGCTCGAACGCGCCCCGATGGGCGGCTACCCGGTTGCGGGCACCGGAGAAACGATTGCCGAACTCGAGTCGGAACTGGCGCTGCCAGCGGGCACGCTCGAGAACACGCTGGAAACCTATAATCGCTTTGCCGCAGACAAGCAGGACCCGTTGTTTCACAAACACGAGAAATACCTGACGCCGCTCGACCAGCCACCCTATGCAGCGTTTGACCTGACGATCGGCAATGGCGCCATCTACGCGGTCATGACCTTCGGCGGCCTGGACACACTGCCCAGCGGCGAGGTACTCACGGTCGAGAAGCAGGTTGTCCCCGGCTTGTATGCGGCAGGCCGTAACAGCGCCGGTCTGCCACGCTGCGCCGCCGGCTATGCCAGCGGCATGAGCATTGGCGATGCCACATTTTTTGGCCGGATGGCAGGCAGAGCCGCTGCCAACCGCACTATCAATTAACCATCGCATTAAGGAGTCCATGGTATGGCGCTCGAAGTGATAAAAACTGGCGGCAACCTGGGTGCGCGCATTGAGGGTATCGACTTCTCGAAACCCCTGAGCGATGCCCTCATCGAACAGATCGCCAATGCGCTCTACGAGCACCAGGTGCTGGTGATCCCCGCAGCCGACATGTCGACCGAACAGCATGCCCAGATCGCGCGGCACTTTGGGGAGCCAGAGAACAATGCCACCGACCAGTTCGGCGTCGACGAGAACATCCCCTACCTGACCGTTATCGATTCAGACAATGGCGATCGGGCTGACTCCTGGCATGCCGATGAAACTTTCCTGGAACAACCGCCGCTGGTCAATCTGCTGCACGGCAAGATCATCCCCAAATCGGGAGGCGACACTGCGTTTATCAGCGCCAGCGCGGCCTACGACGCCCTGTCAGAAAAAATGAAGCAATTGCTCGATGGCCTGACCGCCGTCCACGATTACGGCCACCTCTATGAGTTGGGCTGGCGCAGTGGTATACCGCTGGGCGAGATGGTCGGCGATGCACTGGTCAAGGGCCTGATGCATTCGCACCCCGTGGTGCGCGAGCATCGCGTCACCGGCAGAAAGTGGCTCAGCATCAACTCAACCTATACCCGGTTTATCGAAGGTCTGCCGCCCAACGAGGCAGACGCCATCATGCGAATGCTCATCAGCCACATGCAAAAGCCCGAGTTTGGCTATCGCCATCACTGGCAGGTGGGCGACCTGGTCATATGGGACCAGCAGTCGGTGCAGCACTACGCCGTCGTCGACTATGAGGGGCGGCGGGTCGTGCACCGCATCTCGGCGTTGCAATCGGCCGAGAACTACACCGGCATTAAAACGGCCTGAGTGCGAGGCTTGAAAACGCGGCGCAACGCCACAATATCCTCCCGGGAAGCCATACCGTCAAACACTGCCAATACCGTGAGATTTGATCAATGAGAATACTGCTTTTCCTGGCGACCAACGTCGCCGTACTGGTCCTTGTCGGCATTGTTATGAGCCTGTTTGGTGGGCCCATCCTTGCCCAGAACGGCGTCGACATGAACCTGGGCAACCTGCTGGTCATGAGCGCCGCGTTCGGCTTTATTGGTTCTTTTATCTCGCTGTTTTTGTCCAAGTGGATGGCCAAGCGCAGCGCCGGTGTAAGGTTGATCGAAGAGCCTCGCAGCCAGGATGAAATGTGGCTGCGCGATACCGTCGCCGACCTGGCAAATCGCGCAGATATCAAAATGCCCGAAGTCGGTATCTTCCCCGCGCAACAACCCAATGCCTTTGCCACTGGCTGGAATCGCAACGACTCACTGGTCGCTGTGAGCGAGGGCCTGCTTCGTACAATGAATAAAAACGAAGTGCGCGCCGTTCTGGCCCACGAGATTGCGCATGTCGCCAACGGCGACATGGTCACCCTGTCGCTGGTCCAGGGTGTGGTGAACACCTTTGTGATTTTCTTCTCGCGCGTCATCGGTCACGTGGTTGACCGCGTGCTGCTGCGCAACGAGCGGGGCTACGGCATTGGCTACTACGTCAGCAGCATCGTCGCGCAAATCGTATTGGGCATCCTGGCTTCGGCTATCGTGATGTGGTTCTCACGCTTTCGCGAGTACCGCGCTGATGAAGGTGGAGCCCGGCTCAGCGATCGCCAATCGATGATCGCTGCGCTGGAATCACTCAAACGTTCGAGTGAAATGGCCAATGAGTTACCCGAGGCAATACAGGCCTTTGGTATTGGCTCGGGCGCAAGAGCCGGGCTGCAGGCCATGTTTGCCAGCCACCCACCGCTGGATGCGCGCATCGAACGTCTGCGGCAGAACCCCGCGGCCTGATACGCTTCTGGCCCGGCCCCTGTCGTTACTTGAAACCCGGCGGTAGACCGCCGGGCATTCCGCCACCACCGGGCATACCACCACCAAGGCCGCCCAGGCCCTGCATCATTTTTGCCATTCCGCCCTTTTTCATTTTTTTCATCATCTTCTGCATCTGCTTGTGTTGCTTCAGCAGTCGATTGAGGTCCTGCAGTTCGGTACCCGACCCCCGGGTGATGCGACGCTTGCGTGAGCCGTTCAGCAGCTCGGGATTTCTTCGCTCCTGGGGCGTCATGGAATTAATGATCGCTTCCATCTGCCCAAACTGCTTCTGCGCAGCCTGCTGCTGGGCGAGTTCGGCAACACCCGACATACCGGGCATCTTGTCGAGCATACTGCCAAGTCCACCCATATTGTTCATCTGCTGAAGCTGGTCGCGAAAATCCTCCAGGTCAAAGCCTTTGCCGCGCTTGACCTTGCGCGCCAGCTTCTGTGCCTTGCGCTTGTCGATCTTGCGCTCAGCCTCTTCGATCAGCGACATCACGTCGCCCATGCCCAGAATACGTGACGCTATGCGCTCGGGATGGAAAGCCTCGAGCGCTGCGGTCTTTTCTCCCACACCCATAAACTTGATGGGCGCGCCAGTAATTGCTCGCACCGAAAGCGCTGCCCCGCCCCGGGTATCGGCGTCAATCTTGGTGAGAATGACGCCCGTCAATGGCAGCACATCGCTGAATGCCTTGGCGGTATTCGCGGCATCCTGGCCCGTCATCGCGTCGACGACGAACAGGGTTTCTGCAGGCTGTAGCTGATTGTGCAGTTCTCCGATTTCATCCATCATCTGCTGGTCGATCGCCAAACGGCCAGCCGTGTCGACGATCAATACGTCAGACAACTTCTGTTTTGCCGCAGCCAACGCCGCTGCGGCGATATCCTGGGGGCGTTGCTCAGTACTGCTGGGGTGGAAATCGACACCGACCTCCTGGGCCAACGTCTCGAGCTGTGCAATCGCAGCGGGTCGATAGACATCGGCACTGACCACCATGACCGATTTCTTTTGCTCATCTTTGAGAAAACGCGCGAGCTTGGCCACCGAGGTCGTCTTGCCGGCACCCTGCAGGCCCGCCAGCAGGATGATTGCCGGCGGCTTGACGGCGAGCTCCAGTCCCGCGGTCTCGGCACCCAGGGTATTCTGGAGCTCCTGCTCAACAATCTTCAGGAACGCCTGGCCGGGTGACAGGCTCTGAGAGACCTCTTCGCCCACCGCGCGCTGCTTGACCTGGTCGATGAAGGACTTGACCACAGGCAGGGCCACATCGGCCTCGAGCAGCGCCATGCGCACCTCGCGCAGCGCCTCCTTGACGTTGTCTTCGCTCAGCCGGGCCTTGCCCCCGACCTGGCGCAGGGTCTGGTTTAAACGTTCGGTAAGGTTCTCAAACATGGACGGGATTCACTCGATTTCAGTCGTCGGTCTTCGCAAGCCCGGATGGAGACAGGCCAGCAACCGCGGCACGATTATAGAGCATGCGCCCGCCGGTCGATAGCCGCGCATGGAGGGCTTCACCTCGACAGCACCCTGTGCCAAACTTCAGGTTTGAGGCGCCCAACCGGCAGCCGCACAACCGCATACCCACTGGCAGAGCCCCCTATGCCCAGCGCCGTGCAGATCATGTTACAGGTCACCAGTATCGCCGGTGTGCTGTGCTATGCGCTGGCGGCGTGGCAACTTTGGCGAAGCTTGCGCAGCGACCACAGGCCGGCCGCACGCGCGCCAGCCATTGCCTATCTGGCTGCGCTCCTGCACGGGGCGAGCATCGTCTTCATCGGTGTACGCTTTGGTGGGCTGAGCGCCAGCTTCTTCGACGCGCTGTCGATCGCTGCCTTCCTCATCGTGGTCTCTGCATTTATCAGTTTACGGCAGCAGGCCTACAGCCCCCTGCTGCTGCCAGTGTTTGTCATAGCGCTTACCAGCATGCTGCTCGGCCTTGCCTTTGCAACGCATACGCCGATTGTTGCAGAGTCAGCGGGCATGCTCCTGCACATCCTCAGCTCCATCATCGCCTACAGCCTGCTCAGCCTGGCGACGCTGCATGCCCTGCTGCTGATGTTGCTCGAGCGTGAGCTTCGCCATCCACATGCCAGCGTCTGGCTCGAAAAACTTCCCCCGCTACTCTCGCTTGAATCCATGTTGTTCAAGCTGATTGCTCTCGGCTGGCTGGCGCTCACCGTGGCTATCGGCAGTGGCGCTGTATTTATTGAAGACATTTTTGCGCAGCACCTGAGTCACAAAACCACCTTCTCGATGATTTCCTGGGCGATGTTCACCGTGTTGCTGGCGGGCAGGCAGTTGTTCGGCTGGCGATCCGGAACCGCCATACGCTGGACATTTGGCGCATTCCTGGCGCTGATCCTCGCGTACTTTGGCAGCAAATTTGTGCTCGAGATCATCCTCAACCGCAGCTAACGTGAACCGGTCGACGGCGCAGCACCGCTGGTCAATCTACGCTTGCCAAAAGCCCTAAAGTTCTCCACTATGCCGCCTGTTTCCGCAATCCGAGGTCATACCTTCTCTTGGACGACATTCCGTTAAGCTGGCTGTTCACAGCAATCGGCGTACTGATTCTGTGTTCAGCGTTCTTCTCCAGCTCTGAAACTGGCATGATGGCGCTCAATCGCTATCGGCTTAAGCGGCTTGAACAAAGCGGCAACCGTGGTGCGCGCATTGCCAGCACACTTCTGGATCGCACGGATCGGCTGATCGGCCTGATCCTGATCGGCAACAACCTGGTCAATTTTGTCGCTGCATCACTGGCGACGGTCATCGGCATGCGCCTTTACGGCGACCTCGGTATTGCGCTGGCGCCCGTGATATTTACCATCGTCGTCCTGATCTTTGCCGAGGTCACACCGAAGACCTACGCCGCGCTGCACCCTGAGCGCATAGCGCTGCCGGCCTCCTATATTTTGAAGCCATTGCAAACGATTCTGTTCCCCTTTGTCTGGATGACCAACCTGGTAACCAATTCGATCATCCGCTGGCTGGGTGTCGGCTCCGAGAATCCCAACAACGACAACCTCAACTTTGATGAACTGAAACTGCTGGTCCAGGAATCCGGCACACATATTCCGCAAAAGCGTCGCGGTATGTTGATGAATATTCTCGACCTGGAAAATGTCGTCGTTAACGACATTATGGTGCCGCGCAATGAAATCTACGGGATCGATGTGAACGAAGAACCGCACAAGATCCTCGACCAGATACGCGCCAGTGAGTACACGCGTATTCCGCTATTCCGTGACGAACTCGATGACCTGGTCGGGCTCCTGCACCTGCGGCAGACTTCGCGCTTTATCCAGCCCGCTGAAGAAGAATCGCCGAACGCAGTCACACTGGACAAACGCGCCATGATTGAAGCGGCGCACGAACCATACTTTGTACCAGAAGGCACCCCTCTGCACACACAGCTTTTCAATTTCCAGCGTGAAAAAAACCGCGTTGGTATTGTGGTTGACGAGTATGGCGTCGTGCTGGGTATTGTAACGATCGAGGATATTCTCGAAGAAATCGTCGGCGACTTTACAACCAACTTTGCCGAGCAGTTCGCGGATATCACTGACCTGGGTAACGGCGAATTCATGATTACCGGGTCTGCGACTATTCGCGACATCAATCGCCAGCTCGACTGGGCACTGCCCACCGACGGGCCGAAAACACTGAACGGGCTGATGCTGGAACACCTCGAAGCATTCCCGGATGCCAGCGGGGTAAGCCTTGCTATCGAGAACTATCAATTTGAAGTCATCGATATTAACGACAATATGATAGGCAGTATCAAGTCGCGGCGACTGGAGGCAGAGCGCGAAGCCAGCTGATCGTGTGGCGCGCTACAGCAGGCGGTTAGCCGCGCGTGCTCGCTCCCATCCCAGGCGAATAACGTCGCGCTTTTGCGCGTTGTCGTAATCACGCCAGTTGGTGATCTCATCGGCGGTGCGAAAACAACCCTCACAGATGTCATCAGCGCCAAGCAGGCAAACACCTATGCAGGGCGATTCAACACGTGAGGGCAGATCCGGGTTATCGTTGGACATCACTACGCAAACGACACAAATAAAGCGGCGCGGGCAGTCTAAACCGGCTTGAGATCGCGGGCAAACCGCTGCGCGTTAAGCACATAGTGCTCACCACTGAGCTTGATGGCCGCGATCTGCTCTTCGCTGAGGCTGCGCACAATTTTCGCTGGCGAACCCAGCACCATGGAATAATCGGGAATTTCCGTGTTTTCAGTGACCAGCGCGTTGGCGCCGACCAGGCAGCTCTTGCCAATTTTCGCGCCGTTTAATACCACGGCGTTGATTCCAATCAGGCTGTCATCACCTATCGTGCAGCCATGCAGCATCACCTGGTGACCCACCGTCACATTCCGGCCGATATCGAGTGGAAAGCCAGGGTCGGCATGCAGCACGCTGCCATCCTGGATGTTGGTGCCCTCACCGATCGTAATGGTCTCGGCATCACCCCGGACAACGACCCCGAACCACAGGCTCGCATGTGACCTGAGCACCACATCACCGATCACACTCACACCAGGGGCAAGATAGTGCCCCTCACCGATTAACTGCGGTGTCTTGTCACCCAGTTGATAAAGCATGTTTTCTCTCCAGGGAGGTCCCATCCAGGCCCGGGCCTTTGCCTGGGCATGCCGGGAATTATAATCCGCCCGCCGCGCCAGACGTGCGGCAAGGCCGCAAATGTTGCCGGCGACTGGCGAAAATTACCTTTATTTTTCAGGCACATGGGCCTGGCTGCGGCGCGCCGTCACCCGAAAAAATTGATTATTTATTGTACAGACCTGCATCCTGGGTTAGACTGTGTCCGCCGAAAGTGGCGCGAATTCAGCGGCGAAATTATCGATAACAATCGCCCAGGGCTCGCGAAAGGCACTGTCGGTCATGCACAATGAGTCAATCCACGCGCACCTGGCGGCCGGCTGCCCCAGTGCCGGCGTGGCTTATGTTCCGACAGGTAAGCTAAACCCTGCGGAGCATGTCGAAGAGGTGGGGCAATGTCTCGAGACCAGAACGACACAGGCAATAGCGACAGCAAGCGCCAGCGGGAACGCCGCCGCTTTCGCTCGCGCCTGGCCCTTGAGCGCCCTCGCCAACAGCCCACGCTACCTGACTTTGATACGCTCCGGGACATGGCGCGGCATCGACCCGATGAGCTCGAGGCCCTGCGGCTTGCCCTTTGCAACAAAGTCATCGACGAAGCACCCGACCACGCCAAACACCGGCTGCGCGGGTTGATGTTCCAGATCAACGCACGACGCGAGCTGGCCGGTTCAGATCTGGAAGCCTGCGAAGAAATTAGCAGTATGATGCACGACTCCCTGCAAAGAATGCAGGCGATGCTCAAAGACCTGCGCTCAATCCAGTCTGAAAGCATCATGCTCTCTACCCGCCATCACCAGGAAAAAGCGATAGCGGAAGAGTCCGCGACGATTATTCCTTTCCGCCAGGGCGACAGCTAGGGGCTCAGCCAGGCTGCACGCTCCAGTAGTGAAATGCGGGCTCCTCATAAGGATGCGCTGCTCGCAGCGCAGCGATGACTGCGTCGACCCGATCTTCCGCACACACCATTTCTACGCGGTACTCCAGCACCTGCTCAACTTCGCCGTGAGCACCAATAAAGGGGTCACTTTGCGCACCGGGCGCAAACTGGCCCGTTCCTGCCACCTGCCAGCAACAGCGCGAATAGTCGCCAATCTGCCCGGCGCCCGCGGCGAAGACAGCATCCTTGACCGCCTCAAGATGCGACTGGGGAACATAGAAGACCAATGAAATCATCACCAAAAACTCACCGGCTGTTTGCGGCAGCTAACCAAGCGCGTACGCATCACGCGACAGACCCTGCGCGTCATAAAAGCTTGCGATGTAGGCATCCAGCGATTGCTGCGCTATTGCGTCCCGAAGCTCGCCCATTAATTGCTGGTAGTAGAAGAGGTTGTGGATTGTATTGAGTTGCGCGCCCAGCATCTCTCCGCATTTATCCAGGTGATGCAAATACGCGCGTGAAAAATTCTCGCAGGTGTAGCACGCGCAGTCGGGGTCAACCGGCCCGGTTTGGTGCCGGTGCTGCGAGTTTCGAATGCGTATTACCCCCTTTGAAGTGAACAAATGGCCATTGCGGGCATTGCGGGTCGGCATTACGCAATCGAACATATCGACGCCGCGGGCAACCGCTTCAACCAGGTCGGCCGGCGTGCCGACCCCCATCAGGTAACGGGGCGCGTTGACGGGCATCTGCGGCGTCAGTGCATCGAGCACGGTAATCATTTCACGCTTGGTTTCACCCACCGACAGGCCGCCGATGGCATAGCCATCAAAACCAATATCGACCAGCCCCTGCAGGGACTCGGCGCGCAGCTGCGGGTACATGCCTCCCTGGACAATACCAAACAGCGCGGAGGGGTGCCCCCCATGCGCCTCCTTGCTGCGCAGCGCCCAGCGCAGTGAGAGCGCCATCGAATCGCGGGCCTGTTGCTCCGTCGCAGGGTATGGCGTGCATTCATCAAAGATCATCACAATATCGGCGCCGAGACCCTGCTGCACCGCAATACTGCGCTCCGGATCGAGCAACACCTTGTCGCCGTTGATCGGCGACCTGAACTCTACGCCCTGCTCATTGATCTTGCGCAACTCACCCAGGCTCCAGACCTGGAACCCTCCCGAATCGGTGAGGATCGGGCCCTGCCATCCGATCATATCGTGCAGGCTCCCATGGGCCTGCACCACCTCAACGCCTGGCCGCAGCATGAGGTGGAAGGTGTTCCCGAGAATGATCTGGGCACCGATATCGACAAGGTCTCGCGGCAGCATGCCCTTGACCGTGCCGTAGGTACCGACCGGCATGAACGTGGGTGTTTGCACGGTACCGCGCGGGAATGCCAATTCACCGCGACGCGCTGCTCCGTCTTGTGTCTGCACAGAAAACTTCAAGCGCTACTCCACAGCCGCGTTAGCGAATAAACATCGCATCGCCATAAGAGAAAAAGCGATATTGTTTATCAATGGCCTGCTGATAGGCTGACTTGATCGTCTGCTGCCCGGCAAATGCGCTGACCAGCATCAGCAGTGTCGACTCGGGCAGGTGAAAATTGGTAATCAGTGCGTCAACGCTTTTGAAGGTGTAACCCGGGTAGATGAAGATCTCCGTATCACCATAGTAGGGTTCTATCCAGCCCTCTGAACCACTGGCGGTTTCGAGGCTGCGCACTGCGGTGGTGCCAACCGCAACGACCTGGCCTCCGCGCTGACGCGTTTCACGCACCTGGTTGCATACCTGCGCGCTGACTTCGATATATTCAGCATGCATCGTATGGTCTTCAATCTCTTCGCTGCGCACAGGCTGGAAGGTACCTGCACCGACGTGCAGGGTGACATAGGCAAACTCAACACCCTGGCCCGCGAGCTGATCCAGCAGTGGCTGGTCAAAGTGCAGCCCGGCCGTGGGCGCCGCAACGGCCCCATCGCGCGAGGCGTAGACGGTCTGGTAGCGATCACGATCCAGCGCTTCATCCTCGCGATCGATATAGGGCGGCAAAGGCATATGGCCAACCGCCTGCAGGATCATTGGCAGGGACATACCCTCGGGGCTCTCAACCAGGTACATATCGTCGATCCGATCGACCACCTTGATGGAGAGCCCTTTGTCCAGTGCGATTTCAGTACCCGGCTTCGGCGACTTGGACGCACGGATCTGCGCAATGCCGCGACTGCCACTGGTCACTCGCTCAATCAGCACCTCGACACGCCCGCCACTGGACTTGGCGCCGAACAGGCGCGCCGGGATAACCCGGGTGTCGTTAAACACCAGCAGGTCGCCCTCCTGCAGCAGGCTCGCAATATCGGCGAACTGCCTGTGGTCTGTGACTCCGCTGGATCGGTCGACCACCATCATGCGCGAGGCGCTCCGCTGCTCCGCAGGATAGCGCGCGATCAACTGCTCTGGCAGTTCGTAGTGAAAATCCTGGCGTTTCATTAATTACCGGGGTTGTTGCCCACGTGGCTTATAACACTTGCGCCGCGCAGCGTAGCCGAATTCAGGCCCCGAGACCAGTACTGGCGCGGTGCCTGCAGCATCGGCCGCGTTTGCTTGCACGCGCAGGTTCGGCTGATATAATCGCGCCCTCTTCGCTGCCGGGGTGGCGAAATTGGTAGACGCGCCGGATTCAAAATCCGGTTCTGGCAACAGAGTGCGGGTTCAAGTCCCGCCCCCGGCACCATTTCAGCGCCTGCGAGAATGCCAGGCGACCTGGATCCTCACGATGAAGCTTTTTTCCGAGTTCAGAGAGTTCGCCGTCAAAGGTGATGTCATCGACATCGGCGTTGGCATTGTGATTGGCGCAGCATTCACATCCGTCGTCAGTTCACTGGTCGCCGACATTTTTACGCCGTTGCTGGCTTTGCTGACGACAGGCGTCAATTTCGAAAACTGGTTTATTACGCTACGCCACGGCGATGAGCTAACCACATATTCGTCGTTAGCGCAGGCGCAGTTCGACAACGCGGTTACGCTTAATCTGGGTCAGTTTCTGAATGCGGTGATCAGTTTCCTGATCGTGACCATGGCGCTGTTTTTCGTCGTCAGGGTTGTGAATCGTCTGCGGCGCCCCTCGACGGTGACCGCCGACCCGGCTGATACCAAAGAATGCGAACACTGCCTGTCTACGATTCCTACCCAGGCGACCAAATGTCCTTTCTGTACCGCTGACCTGCCCAGGGCTGAGTAGACTGCCGGCGGCGCGCGGCCTCGCCGGCCATGGCGGCGTGTGACTGCAAAGGCTTCAGGGCAATGCGGCACCCAGCGCGCAGCGCTCGGCGAGTGAATCCGGCACGCGATCAATGGCCTCGATCGCGCGCAGCTTTCTGTCCAGACCTATGTGATTTGCAATCTGGATTGCGAGGCCGGGACGTGCATTGATCTCGAGGATCAGGGGGCCCAGATCACGATCGAGCACGATATCCACACCCAGATAACCCAGCCCGGTAAGGTCATAGCAACTGGCACCCAGTTCGACCAGGTCCTGCCAATAGGGAATCTGGATACCTCCCAACTCGACACCAGAGGCCTCGAAGCTGTCGTAAATGCGGTTTTTGTGAACAGCGAAAGTGGTGAGGCCTGACTTGATATCTATCCCAACCCCTATCGCTCCCTGATGCAGGTTTGCCTTGCCCTGGGATGCAGGCGTTGGCAACCGGAACATCGCCATTGCGGGCACACCACGAAAGATCAACAGGCGAATATCAGGCACGCCCTGGTAGCTGATCTGGTCCATAACCGGATCAGGTCGAACGCGGTATTCGACCATCACCGTATCGGGCACACCACCGAGGCTAAATACACCACTGATAATGGTCGAGGCGTGATACTCAATATCGGCCAGTTCCATCGTGCTGCCGTCGGGACGAGAGTACAACTGCTTGCGTCGGCCGGTGATAACCAGCACGCCGTTACCCCCACTGCCGTGGGCAGGCTTGATCACAAAATCATTGTGCGTTGCCAGCAGGCTCTCTAACTGCAATAAATCATGCGGCGTAGCCAGTGCACCATAGAGCGGCGGCACGGCAATACCCACACTCGCAGCAAGTCGCTTGGTCTGCAATTTATCATCGACCAGCGGATAACAGTGCCGCGGGTTGTAGCGCATGACGTAGTCGCGGTTTCGCTGGTTAATGCCAACGACGCCGTTCTCGCGCAAGGACCGCCAACGCTTCAGCACGATCAGTCCTGCGGCGGGGTAGTTTTAGTACTGGTACCCAACGGTATGACGCGCGCAAGGTCCTGGAACCGAAAAAGCTCGGTAACTCTGTAACCGGTATAGGTTCCCAGCATCAAACAGGCCGCCAGGATCACGAAGAGCATCTCCGGGAAGTAACGCATGACGTGCACCAGCACTTCGTTGTTCATCACGAAAAACCCGATCACTGCGACCAGCAACGTACCTGCGGTTTCCTTGAGCGTCTCTATTGGGCCACGCTCATCCCATACGATGGACATACGCTCAATCGTCAGCGTCATAATCACCATCGGGAACAAGCCGATCGACAGGCCCTGCCTGATACCCAGTGCCGAGCTCAGCAGCGTCAGGAACAGGATGACCAGAATGACCACCACCAACATCGCCGCGAGCCGCGGAACCAGCAGCAAGCGCAAGCGGGCCATCATGATTCTCAGCACCAGGCCAATCGCCACGACAAAGAGAAAGAACGCAATCCCCCACAGTATCTGGGTTTCGCGAAAAGCCAGCGCGATCAGGATGGGCATGAATGTGCCAAACGTGGGTATACCAATGACAACGCGCATGAACGCTACGACAAGCGCACCCAGTGGCAGACTCAACATCAACACATAAAGGTTTTGGACATCCAGCGGCAACTGGTTTAGCGAGATTCCCGTCCAGCCACCCACATGGCTTTCATAGCGCCGGGACAGCGCCGTGGCAGCCAGCGGCTGTTTTGTCGCCGAGAAAGACAGGCTGGCATCGCGCACACCTGAAGTGCTCAACGGCTCAGGGTCGTTGTAACTCCAGACAAAGAACTGCCCCGGGTAACCCTGCTGGCCCGTCGCTGCGTCAAAGCCATACCAGTTGTTGCCATTGTGCACCTCCAGCCAGGGCTCAAGTGCCTGGTCAGTGAAGGGCTTGTCCAGCGACAGGCCGTAAACCACCCGCGCCGGAATTCTCGCGCCGGCGAGTATTTCAGTCGTTAGCTGCTTCCAATAACGGGAATCACCCGATTGCCGGATCACTTTCGAGTTGGGGTTTCTCGGATCCGCAAGGATCTTCAGCAACTGTGCCGTAAACGTCAGTACATCTGCCGATCGCTCGCGCGCATCCTCCAACGTAGCCCTGATGGCCGAAGCCAGGGGCTCGCGGTACGCGGGAATTTGCGGAAACGCCGGGACACCGCTGCCCCACCTGCCGTGAATTGCAGTCTCTGCGCCCGTGAGGTGCACCTCAGCGCGGTAATAAAGCCCCTGCATGGCGGTGGGCGCTCTGCGCCGGGTCCAGGTCGCGATCCTGCCCGTTCTCGCCTCTTCAAGCACCGCCAGCCCATAGACCTGGGAAATAAAACTCTCGTTGAGAATAGTGGCTGAAGGCGACTCGGCGGGCAGCGAAAGGCTGAGCATTGCAGGGCCACCGCTGCCCGCGAAGTCGAGCTGTGCCTCGACCAGCCAGACGCTGGTGCTGGATGATGGCAGTAGTGGTACATGCAGCTGGGTATGTTTCAGCCACGAGGAACCCAGCCCGAATAGCGCCAGCACCAGGACGATAACGGTCGTCAACGTTAACTGGGTGAAGCTCTTCCTGGCATTGCGATGGCTACGCTGCATGGTCTGGGATTCAATCTACAACGCGGTAATCATGGACAACGGTAGCGCTTCACAAACTTCTGTGAGGGATCGACGACGAAGCGGGTAGCGAGGAAGTCGCGGCCGAGCAGTACCGGGTAATTGAAGTTTGATCGGTCATCGAGACTGAACGGTGCCGTATACACCTGGCCATCGATGCAAAAACTCATCTCAACCACGGGCCTGGTTTCCGTCTCATTACGCGCTGCACCCTTGACCCGAACCTGCCGGACGACCGGGAGTTCAAAGTAGATATCGCTTTCCACTTTCTTGTGCTTGACCGGTACCGTAAAGCTCACATAGTCCTTGAACTGGCGTTCAAAAAACTGCACGTTCTCTGCATGCAGGGCACTGGTCTTGGCGCCGGTATCCAGCTTTGCGGTCAGCCTGGCTTCGTAGGGCATCAGGGCAATGCTTTGCAACCAGCCCAGTACCACCGGCTGCTGCTGGGCGGGCTCCGCCGCGCACGTATGCCCTGCGAGCGCCAGGCAAAGCGGCGCAGCCAGCACGGCGAGCAAGTGTTTCATATCGGGGTAGCCCGGTCTTCGGAAGAAACGTGCAGACATCAATGGCTCCAGGCGAAGAACAGCTAACAGCGCCCGGCCAGGGCAACAGGATATTAGGGAGCTGCCATTGTATGACGCCGCCCACCGGCCTGATAGCTGCAAAAACTGGCCGGCGTGAGCTCGGAAACGGGATATCTGTAAAAATGTCATTATTTTTAATAACTTAGAAGGCAATATTTAACACGCGCTTTAAATCTTGCTTATAATTAGCGAACGAAACTTGAGCATCGCAACCCCCTGACAGCCAGCACATCATGCCTACATCCGCACGCTTGGGCAGACAGCACACCCCGCCGGCAAAGCCAATCCTGTCACTGGCGCTGCTGGCAGCCAGCCTGGCAGTCGCATTATCCATTCCGGTCGCCTGGTCGGACGCCGTCAGCGGCGATGCTACCGCCCTTCCGCAAACCAATGCCCCTGCAGCAGAGGCCGCGGATACGACGACGCCGGCCACTGCCCCATCCGATGCGCCGCCACTGCCCCCTGCTTTTCGCGCCGCGCTAACGAGCGTTAAACAACATACACCCCAGCAGCCACTGACTCTGCTGGGCGAGGAAATCGCTCCTGCTTCCAAAGCCACGCTGCAATGGCGCCACGGCAACCAGTTTGATGGCGCGCCATCGTCGACACCGGTCATTGCCGTAAACGGTAAATTCCGGGGGCCAGTCATCTGCATGACCGGCGCAATTCATGGCGATGAGATTAACGGCGTCGAATCCATTCGCAGGATTGTTCGCGATATCCAGCCTGACGACCTGTCGGGCAGCATTATCGCCATCCCGATCGTCAACCAGATGGCGTTCAGGCAGGGGTCACGCTACCTGCCCGACCGCCGCGACCTGAACCGCTTCTTCCCCGGCCGCCCCAATGGCAGCGCCGCTTCAAGACTGGCTTACTCGCTGTTCACAAAGGTCATCCAGGCCTGTGACGCCCTGGTCGACTTTCATACCGGTTCGTTCCACCGCACTAACATTCCCCAGCTGCGTGCAGACCTGCGGCGCGAGGATATCGGCTGGCTGGTCAATCGCTTTGGCGATATCGTCGTCATCCATAGCGAGGGAGCGCCCGGTATGCTCAGGCATGAAGCAACGGTTGCAGGCATACCGACCATTACGCTCGAGGCTGGCGAGGCAACGCGCATCCAGGAAGATGTTATCGATGCCGGCGTTGGGGGCATCAAGGCACTGCTGATCAACCTGGGTATGCTGGACCGGCCATTTTTCTGGCGCAATCACCGCCCGGTTTACCTGGTTTCGCGCTGGGAGCGCGCCAACCAGGGCGGCCTGTTTGTTTCACAAAAAAAGCTGGGCGACACCGTCAAGGCCGGTGAGCTGCTTGGGCATATTTCTGACCCCTTTGTCGAGCAACGCACCGAAGTCCTGGCAGAGTCCTCAGGAAAAATCATCGGCATGGCGCTGAACCAGATGGTGATTCCCGGCTATGCCATCTACCACATCGCCATTGAGCAAAGTGCAATTAACGACGACGTGCTGTCTACCGAGTCCATCCAGAACCAGCTCGACGCACTCCAGGATACTGCACCCGGCGATCACTCCAGCGAATAATCGCGACGTCGTTCGCCCGCAGCTAACGGGTGTTATCGCTACGCCTCACGATCCATTTCAGCAAATACTCGCGCCACCGTGCGAAAACCCGCGACGGCCATCGGCGCGCCCGCGTAAAGTGCGCAGTGCCGAATTGTCTCGCAAATCTGCTCACGGGTGACACCAAAGGCTTCCTGGCCCATACGGACGTGAATTGCGAGCTCCTCCTGCTGCCCGCGCGTGCACAGGATCGCCATCGTCACCAGACTGCGGGTCGACATTTCAATACCTTCATCACGCGCCCAGAATTCAGCGCCAATGCGGGTTAACAGGCCACGCATCTCATCGGCGACCTCCGGCGGAAAGTCGAGGTTCTCCAGCGGATTATCAAATTCGTCGAGATTTTCTACCATCATACAAGCCCTTGTTTTCACAATAAAAATAATTTCAGGTGGCGCGCCAGCGCAGTGTGGCGCCCAGCACAGGATCAGCTGCCATTTTTGCCAAGATTGCATATTGCCACTGCAAATATCCGATTGCTATTATCGATCGGATACCTATGGAAACCTACCTCCGCCTACTCCACTACCTGTGGCGCTACAAGTTCACCTTTGCACTGAGCATTGTTGGGTTTTTGATTTTTGCCGCCTCGGCTCCCATGCAGGCTCACCTGATGGGCCTGGTGATTAGCGCCATTGAATCCAAAGACAGTAGCAAAGCCCTGATACTTCCCGCAGTGGCGATCGGCATCTATGTCATTCGCGGAATTGGCTGGTTTCTGGGCAGCTACTACAACGCCTTTGTCGGCGGCATGGTTGTCAACGACATCAAGGCCGAGGTGTTCAGTCACATGGTTGAACTGCCCGCCTCTTTCTACAACGAGCGGACCCAGGGCGAATTGCTTCACAACCTGAACAATGGCGTCGAGCGGGTGCGCGAAGCGGTCACCTCAGCACTGAAAACCCTGATTCGCGAAGGCTTTACAGCCATCGTGTTACTGGTTTACGCGTTCTATCTCGACTGGAAGCTGTCACTGACCTTCCTGGTGATCGCCCCACTGCTCTACCTCACACTGCGCTATTCTTCGAAGCGCTTTCGCAATATTTCCCGCAAAAACGAAGGCGCTCTGGGCGAAGCCACCCAGGTCTCCAAGGAACTCATCGCCAATTACTCGGTGGTGCGCGGCTTCGGCGCGGAGGAATATGAAAAGAGCCGTTACGATCGCGCATTAGCACGCATTTTCAGAACGGCGATGAAAATACGCAAGGTGGAATCGATTGTCGACCCATTCACCCAGCTGCAGACGGCGCTGGTGCTGGCGGTCATCGTCTATCTCATACTACAACCTGAATACCTTGCGGTGAACAACACGGCCGACCTGGTCGAGTACCTCACGACGATCGCACTGCTGCCCAAAGCACTCAAGCAGCTGAGCGGGATAAACGTAAGAATCCAGCGCGGTATCGTCGGCGCCGAGCTTGTCTTCGAGGTCATGGATACCGAAGCGGAAGAAGACAAAGGCGAGCATACGACAGCAAGGGCGCAGGGCAAACTGACCTTCGAGCAGGTGCACTTCAGCTACCCGGACAGCGAGCGGCTGGCGATTGAGAATTTCTCGACAACGATCGCTCCGGGCGAGAAGCTCGCAGTGGTAGGTCGCTCGGGCAGCGGCAAGAGCACATTGGTTTCACTGATCTACCGGGCGTATCAACCCCAGCAAGGAAAAATCCTGCTCGATGATGTCGATATCGACAGCTATGCACTGAAAAACCTGCGCCAGCAGATGTCGATCGTCGACCAGAATATTGCCCTGTTTGACGATACCATCCGCAACAATATCGCCTACGGCAGCTCTGACTATACCGACGATCAAATCTGGGAGGCCATTCGCAACGCCTATGCCGCCGATTTCATCGAAGCGCTTCCCGACGGGCTCGACACCGAAATCAGCGAAAACGGGCTCAAGCTCTCTGGCGGTCAGCGCCAGCGCATTTCCATTGCAAGGGCGTTCCTGAAAGACTCACCGATACTCATTCTCGATGAGGCCACATCGGCGCTGGACAATGAGTCTGAGGCAATGGTCAAGCGTGCGCTCGAACATATTATGGACCGACGCACTACCATTATCATTGCCCACCGCCTGTCGACGATCCAGAACGCCGACCGGGTGCTGGTGCTCGACAATGGCAAGATTATTGAAGAAGGCGCGCACGATGCGCTGGTGAATAAAGACAGTTACTATAAAGCGCTACACGACGCCCAGCTAGCCTGAGCGCGACCAGAGAAGGGTTTGTCATGCTAAGACTGCTTGCGAAAGTCGCTATTGGCCTTGTCGTTCTACTGGCACTTGCCGCCGCCTATATCTATTTCAACTTCAAACCTGACTGGATCGCCCTCAGCGCCGAACCCTGGGCGCCGCCACCGGCCAATGCGAGCGCTGAAGCTCCCGCGGGTCGCGAAGCCTGCGCTCAGGAATACCCGCACCGCCGTGCCTGGTTCGGCGACCTCCATGTACACACCAGCGTATCTTTCGATGCCTCATCGCGTGGCATGCTGGTCACCGCCGCCGACGCCTACCGTTTCGCCCGCGGCGAAGTCGTTAACCTGGGCCCCTGGGACGAACAGGGTATCGGCGCCAGACCCAGGCAGCTTGCCGTACCACTGGATTTTGCAGCGGTCACAGACCACGCCGAGTGGCTGGGCGAATTCATCGTCTGCACCAGCCCCGATTCACCCGCTTATGATGGCGAGGCCTGCCGCCAGTTTCGTGATATACGCAACACAGGGCGCGGTGATGTTGGCGGCCTGATCGGGCGCGATGGCCGCCTGGCCGATATTTGCGGGCCCAACGCAGCGAACTGCCGCGATGGCCTGGCCGAGGGCTGGCAACGCAACTTCGATGCCACCGAGCAATACTATGATCGGAGCAGTGACTGCCGCTTTACAACCTTCCACGGCTATGAGTACACCAACAACTTTGGCCTGTCCAAGATTCATCGCAACGTGATCTTTCGCAACGAGCGCGCCCCTGAACTGCCGATATCATCGCTTGAGGTGCCCGAACCGCTCGACCTGATGCTGCAACTTGAACGGCAGTGTAACCAGGCAGAAGGTCACTGTGAGGCAATTACGATTCCGCATAATCCCAACGTGTCGAACGGCAATATTTTCTCGATTCCCTGGCGCGATGAGTCGATCGCAGAACAACAGCAGCTGGCAGCAATGCGCGCGAGAATTGAACCCGTCGCCGAAATGATGCAAATCAAGGGCGAGTCAGAATGCAAAGCAGGCATGTGGAATGTGCTTGGCGAAGATGAGTACTGCAACTTTGAAAAACAGCGCGGCCTCGGAGAACAGGCAGCCGAAACCTGCGAGGGCGACACCAGTTATGGTGCCATTGCGGGACTGGGCTGCCAGTCGCGACTGGACTTCGCACGCTACGCAGTGATCGAGGGCATGGTCGAACAGCAGCGAATGGGGGTCAACCCGCTTCGCATTGGCTTTATCGGCTCAACCGATACGCATAACGGCACGCCGGGTGATGTCGGCGAGTCCAACCACGGCGGCTGCTGCTCAAACCTCGACAATGAACTCGAGTACCGGCTTGATGACAAGCGCGATTTCGCGGGCTTTCCAGTCTCCTACCGCAATCCCGGTGGCCTGGCGGGCGTCTGGGCCGAGCGCAATGACCGCGACACCCTGTTTTCGGCAATCCAGCGTCGCGAAGTCTTTGCCACCAGCGGGCCGCGCATCCAGCCGCGCTTTTACGCCGGCGCAGACATACCAGAATCGATTTGCGAGGGGGACTTCGCAGCCACAGGCGATGCGACAGGTGTACCCATGGGCGGCCTGTTAGCTGAAGCCACGCAAACACCTCGCTTTGCCGCCCACGCGGTCGCCGACCCGAATGGCGGCAAGCTCGAGCGCCTGCAGGTTATCAAGGTGTGGCCTGGCGAGGGCGATAACTTCCACCAGCAGGTCATCGACATCGCCGGCCACGACGAGGCCAGCGGCAGCGTGGACCTGGCGAGCTGCCAAACCAACGGCGCCGGTCATACCCAGCTCTGTGCAACCTGGAGTGACCCCGAATACGACGCAAATCGCCCGGCAGCCTACTACCTGCGGGTTATCGAAAGCCCCAGCTGTCGCTGGACCTGGGAACACTGCCTGCGCTTCGAAGAGGGCCAACGCCCGCCAGCCTGCAACGACCCGCAGCTGCCCAAAACGATCCAGGAGCGCGCCTGGAGCTCACCCATCTGGACAGGGCCAGCAGCAGCTTTGCGCTAGTTGGTACCCAGCATCTCGATATCAATGCGCTTGAACTTGCCGTCGACGATTTTGTAGGTGCCACGTAGCTTCAGCTCGAAGCTCTCACCCGCTTTCAGGCTCTGGCCCATAAAATCATCGACGTCTTTCTTGGCGGTGAATACATCGGTGATCTCAACAACCGCAGTATCCCCTTCGATCGTGATACTCTCGGGGGTCATCTGGTCGTGGAACTGCCCTATCAAAAATCGATAGGTATCAATGATTGCCTGCACGCCCTGCTGCTCACCACTGGCTGATGCCAGCACGACATCCTCGTGGTAGTACGCGGATAGCGCAGCCGGATCTTCGCTGTTATAGGTCTGGTAATACGATTCAATAAATGCAGCGTCCACAATTGCACACTCTCGCCCGTCGTCTAACCGCAACAAAGCCTGCGGTTGAAAGCCCTAGCCTAACAAGCCAGCAAGCATTACCAACCTTACCAATCCTAAAGGTTTGGCGATAGACTTAACCGAAACCGCGGATGACAATAGCTCGCACATCACCGACACCGAGGAAGACCCCATGCGCACACTCATCAGCATGCTGATCGCCCTGGCTTTCGCCAGCACCCTGCAGGCCCAGTTCGATGACTTCGATGCTGTCGAAATCAAAACTCACAAGATCCGCGATAACGTCTACATGCTTGAAGGCATGGGGGGCAATATTGGTGTATCCGTAGGCGAAGACGGGGTCTTTATTGTCGACAACCAGTTTGCCCCGCTGTACGAGAAAATAACCGCTGCAATCCAGCAATTGAGTGCAAGGCCAGTGGATTTCGTCGTCAACACGCACTTTCACTTCGATCACAGCGGCGGCAACATGCCTTTCGGCATGGATGGCTCAATTATCGCTGCCCACGAAAACAGCCGCGAACGCATGCTCACTGAACGGCCCATTGCCTCATTTATGAAGCAGGCGCCCTACACGCGCCCTGCGCTACCCAAGGTCACCTTCGATGACAACATGTGGTTTCACTACAACGACGATATCATCGAGCTGTTGCACTTTGGCCCGGCGCACACCGATGGCGACGCGATTGTCTGGCTGAAAAAGGCGAATGTTGTCCACACGGGTGATACCTTCGTGATGACCGGACTGCCGTTTGTCGATGTGGGTAACGGGGGCTCGCTGACGGGATTGATCGACTCGGCCGCAAAACTACTGGCACTGATTGATGATGACACCGTGATCATTCCCGGTCACGGGCCACTTGCCAGCAAGCAGGATCTGTTCACGTTCCGCCAGACGCTGGTCGACATGCGCCAGGAAGTGGCAGCGCTGAAACGCGCGGGCAAGAAAATGGAAGATATCGATATCGAGGCGTTTATGGCCAACTACCCGAAAGGGTTCTTGCCTCCAGAAGACTTTTTCGCGGTGGTCTACAACGACATTCAGTGAGCGGACGAGCACCGCATCACGGGGCGCTTTCCAGCTCGATGCCAAATCTGTCGGTGTAAAAAGCAAAGCGTTCATAGAGCGCGCTCTTCCTGATGCCAAAGTCCTGTTCGATATCGTAGATGATGCGACCGTGCTTGCCTCTGGGGTGGTCGAGCATATAACGCGCCATACGCTCCCTGACATCCGGCGTCATGGGGTGGCCGGCCAGCGCATAGATTCGCTCGATCATCGCCACATCGTCGTTCATGAACTCATGGAACGGCACATCGATTACCTGCCCTGCCGGCAACAGTTCGTAATCACGGACGCAGGCCTGCAGCATGCGACCAATCCGGTCGCACCAGTAGTCGCCGATGGCCACAGGGTCGACGGGATCCCTGCTCATACGCGCCGAATACGCCATCATCGTGATCATTGAGGTGACAACCGACACCGGGTCTCGATGCGGAAATACAAAGGTCGCATCGGGGAACACCTGGCTCACCGGGCCCAGATGCTCCATATGCTGCGGCGATTTGAGCACCCAGCGCTGCGGGCCTCGCAGCCACTGCAAGGCCTTGAGCATCCGGCGGAGATTCTCGTAATGTGGCGTTTGGTCCATCGCCAGGTAATAGTCGCGCCACCGCTCAGACAGGCAGTAGTTATCCAGTAGCACCGTTGCGAAGTCGATCAGCATCAAATGACTTTCTTCTTCAATGTGCTCCGGCTGCATATCGTGCATGCTCTTGAAGTGCGGCATGATCTGCTCTTGCATGGCGAGTCGATCACGGCAACGCTGGATGCGCGGATCTTCACCTTGCGACGCCTGCATTTCACTTTCAGCCGGAAATGGCTCCATCGACTCCCACAGGGGCAACGAACGCAGCCGCTCGTCAACTGACACCAGGTTGAGCATGTGGCTGGTACCGCTTCGGGGCAGCCCCACAATCATGATCGGCCTGTCTATTTCAACGTCATCGATTTCAGGGTGCTTCTGGTAGAGACGTTCAAGACGACAGCGCTGGACGACATAGTCAACACAGTAGTTAAAGTTGAGAATACGGCCAAAGTCGCTCTGGCCCTCGTCCGCCTGCATGCACTCGAGCAGCACCGTCATGCGCTCGATATAGTCATCAGGTAACTCAACCATCTCGGTTCGTTGTGCGGCAGCATCCAGCACCGATGTGACATCCAGTGTGACATCGACGCCTGCCACTGAACCGAGAATATCCTTCGCAGCCTGGGTGTGCACCGGGTTTGCCAGGTCGGTAATACGTATATCGTCTGCCTTTTCAGTCATCACACATCACTGCCCAAATTGTCGTGGGTTACCTTATCTACGCACCTGCCGCCAGGCTGCTTACTTTCACCAACTGAACCCTGGGAACGACCGGGTCACCCTTGGCATTGAGCCAACGAATCCGCAAAAACCCATGCGTTCTGCCCGCGGTTGACAGCCAGTTGTCGACGCCCGGGTTCTGGCTGGATAGCACAACCCGCCATCCACCGTCACTGTTCATCACGATAGCGTCGCCGGTAATCGCAACGCGCTCTGTGAGGCCGTTAAAACTCTGCAGGTACTCGTTATTCTGGTTAAGCCCCCACCAGTCGACTGGCGGCGGCGCCTCACCATCGATGACCAGCGCTTCATCGGGCTGCAGCTGGTAACCCAGCGTTGCATGCACCGCATCAGAATTAGACCACCCCATAGCCACCTTGGTCGTCAGGCGCTTCAGGGGCGCAAATTCATTCACACCCGTTTGGGTCGTAAACAGCCCGGTCGCCTGCGGTAGCGGCGACATCGTGGTATTGACGCGCAGATTCAGGTTAGCCAGCCGGAGCTTTTCGGCAAGCGCGTCATCTGTCAACCTGGGCGGCGGTGCCGCCTTTCCCAGGCGCTCGATGTACCAGCGGCCCTCGATGCGCTCAAAGTAGTTATCGTGAAAATACTCCCGCGTGCAGATCGACATGGTGGTGTCTTCGAGCTTTATCCAGTTACCCGGGTGCTTGCTCTTGCTGAGAATGATCTCAATACTGCCATCGGCGTTCTTCTGCATTTCCTCGTTATTCAAACGCCCGACGATGTAGGTACTGAACTGCCCCTCTTCCTCCCCACCGTACACGCTCATCGAATAAAACGGAGCGCTACCGGGGGTAAAGGTTACGCGGTAGGTTTGATCAGCGGAGATTCTCGCGACATAGTTTGCATGGTTATCGATCTGGTCGCCAAGTATGCGCCGAAACGGCGTGTTATAGACCTGGAATACCGGGTGTAGCGGGTCGGCATTCAAAAACTGTTCGTTGACCGACGAGAGAATCTCGGTGAGCCACAGATGCCCCTCAAGGCGGGTGTGTTCGCCAAGATCAGGGTCGTTTTCCAGCGAATCGACATACGCCAGTGCGTGCTGAAGCATTGCTTTCAACTGTATCGAGGTCTTGCTGGGCATGGCTTTTCCTACGGCTGGTTTGGAAGGTGGTGGGGCTGACGCACCTGGAGCGCGGCCCTCGACTGCTGCGAGCATTGGGCGTGAAAAACCCAAGGCACCAGCCAGCAGTGCTACAAAGGCCTTGAGAATTTTTCGACGTTGTTTTAGCACCATCTATTCTACTCCGAGACTAGAGCTCAGCATAAAGCCCTGCAGGGTTGTCCAGTCTATGTTGCTTGTATGCCAATGCGGCAGTGGAGGTAAAAACTGCATAGGAGCAGAAAGGCACTAGTTATAGTAGTGAGAGCACGCATCGCGTGTTTCCTTTTTGCCCATGCTTTGTTTACATATATCGGTTTTACATATGTACTCTTTTGGATCTAAAGATCTGTCTCGCCCTGCAGGTATGTACTCGAGCAGTCCAGATATTTTTCTAGCAGATTCTTCATACTCTGGACTTCTAAGAATGCTTGTGTATCTTTCCACAAATATTGGCAACACTTCGATCAGACATTGCTGCGAATTGTAAACAGGGCTGGAGAACAATTTCTCTAGGCGATAGTAAGGGGTTTCTCTATAACCTGGATGTATCATGCTTTTAGACGCCAGCTTATCCGGGTATGGATCTAGCTCAGCAATCTTTTTCAGTTTTATTTTATTGCTCGTGTCCGGGAATATGAAGATCGTATGGTCTGTCCATTTTGGCGCACTCCAGTCGATCTTAGAACGCAACTCTACGGTCCTGTAGCCTTCTTTTAGCACGTATATAGCCGGCTCATCCTTTTGCATCCTATCTGAAATTATATGAATCTGCCATCGAGACCAAGCATCAATATAGAAACGGCCCTCCCGATCCGTTATCGCCTCCCTGAACATGGTTGCTCTGCGACCGGGCTCATGCCAGTCGTATCCTACCGGTTCATGCCATACAGCTACAACAAGCGCATCATCTACTGGCATTCCAGTCTGCTCTTCCACTAACCATCCTTGAATTGCATCTGAAGACTGCTTATGTATAGTGCAGAATGATAAAAGAGCTAATACAGCAATCAGGAATAGCCAGCGAACTGATCCAGCTTTGGCACTACCCATCGCTATCCTTCTCATAGGCCGAATTCTCGCCGAAGCAACATAAGCTGTGCGCCCCCTGAATGCAATCCATTTAAGACCCCCTCTGGTATTAATTATTGTCGTTCACCCCTGATCATCTCTGCTTATTCGTCTCCTCCATCTAGATTTCTATTCTAAATCTACTTCACCTCTTGTTGGACTAGCCTTCATACATGAACCGCCGTACGAAACTGATGCTGCTCATCTGACAATGGATTCTCTGCATCCGAACTTAAAATACTCCAGATTTCTTAGCTTGTGTAACGCCTGTGTAGAAACCACTCCCAGAGCGCTCCACAAGGCGTCTAAGCACAGAGGAATCAAGGACTTGGAGGTGCAGGATAAAAACGAGTTGACCGATAAGCCGCCTCAGGAGCTCTGAGAGCCTTGTGAAAACAACCACTTAGATTAAATAATTTAACGCTGTGGAGGGGATCGTGATGGCATTTGTGTAGTAGAGCAACATTTTATTTTGTTTTATCTAAAGTTGCTTGATCTAAGCTATGAAGCTGTCACAAGCGCCCTAAATCGGAACAGCAGTAGTCAGCCTATTGCTCTGACGAAATACGTTTTGCGGCCTTTCCCTGCACCTAATTAACGCCAATAATTTCTTGACCTTTAGATGATAGCTTGACGCCAACCATCCCTAATAAGCCAGAAACAAATAAGTATAGTGCCGCGGGAACCGGAACAGACGTGGTCGTTAACTCAATACTATAAAAGGAGCTAATCAATGCTGGATCACTCGGCTCTCCCACAGGAAAAATCTCCAGATAAAAAAGAGTGCTGCTGCCGAGGTTCAGATCAAAATCAATCGTATCGGTGTGAACCCGGGCTGCCGTTTCCACTGTGTTTTCGGTATTGCAGGAAAAGCCTGAGAGCGTGCCTGTTGCCTCAACCACATTGCAGTCAGTCGATAGAACCGTAGATTGTGAGATATCGGAAAATAAATCCCCGGCTAAGTTTCCCGAAAAAAACAAACTAGTATTTCCATCGACCAAAAACCTGCCACGTATTTCATAGGGGGCAGAGCGCTCCGTTTCAACAATAAGCAGACTACTGAGATAAGACAGGGATAGTGTGCCGTCTTCATACAAGGTCGCGGTGCCACCAGAGTATGGAGAACTCCATGTAATGGTTTCACTAATTGTGCTGGGAATAAAATGTGCTTCGACACTGAAATTCGCGATCACCGCTGCACTGACCGCACACGGGGACAACAACAGGAAAACCAAAGTGCGCCGACAATAAGCTCGAGACACAAATGATAACCTGTTGATTAGCTTAGCTATAAGAAAACCAAGCTGTAAGCAGACAAAGAGGCGAGAGGGAAAATTCGCATTCATCGAGACACTCCTAAATCGTTTAGGAGCCAAGAGGACCTGTATTCAACTACAAAATCGTCATATATTCAATAATTAACGCGTTCTCCACCAGGCAAAAAAATAGGGCATAACCAAAGGTACACCCTATTCTTTTAGAAAGTTGAGCCAGCCGATAAGCCGTCTCAGAGCCCCTGAGAGCCTTGTGAAAACAGCAACTTAGATTAAAGAATTTAACTTTGTGGAGCACATTGTCTGTTTTTATGTGTAGCGCTGCATCTCTCTAGATCATCCCACGCAATCTGATCTCACACTTCGCCCCGAAGTTGCCGTTCAGGATCACAAAAAGCCCAATGCGAGCTACCTACACACGGCATCAACGACAAAATTCGCCGCGTAAACCACAAGCTTCTTTTCGAGTATTCTTATCTTACCTTGCTTATACATGCTCTGTATCAGAGACATTTGTAGTTCATGTGCAATTATTGAAGCCATCTTCGGGTCTATAGTCCGCTTAAACTGACCACTTTTCATACCTGCCGACAAAACGCGTTCGACCCTCTTCCTCCAGCGCTTGTTATTTCTCGCGAGCTGCGTTCGATTGTACTTTTTTTGAGGAAAGCCTTGATCACGCATCAACAAAAGGAGTATTGGGTGCCGCTCTACAAACTCGAACGCCGATAGAAAGATTTTCCTTAGTACGGCAGCATAATCACTATTCTCTTCTGCCATTGGCACTTCGGTGACCTCAACCCACCTGGAAATACCATCATCCAAAACAGCGCTGAACAACTCGCTTTTGGATTTAAAGAAATAAAATACCAGCCCCTTCGATACACCAGCAGCATCGGCGATACTCTCCACGGTCGCTCCCTTATAGCCATTTTCGGCAAACTGCCAACTCGCCGCCCGCAGCACCGCTTGCCGCCTCACTTCCGAAGCCTTTGGCACGATATTCTGGTTCATTTGCGGTTATCTCCAAATTGAGCTGTATGCCGTATAAACAGCAATACTGGCATACCGTATTTTGACCGAAAAGGGGGTTAAAAGTCAGTTTTTAGATGGTACGGTACACACTCGAAATGCACCTATCGCCCCCAGGAGGCAAAGATGGAAAAAGTGATGTATCACGTATGGAAGAAAGACGTTGAATCGGGCGAGTCGTTCAAAGACAAGCTAATAGGCAGTTTGGCCGAACGACTTTCGTCCCAGGGTGTTCGCTCCTCCAGAGTAGCAGTTCAAGACGATCATATTGCCAAAGCAACCTCGATCCAGATCGAATCAACCACCCCAAAACCGAATGCGGTGGTTTCGGTGTGGGTGGACTCTGCCAATGACTATTTCAGGGCAGGTGTTGACGCCGCTGTACAGGAACATACTGCGCGCATGCATGCCTATCTGGTGTCAGAATCAGAGCCCATGCGCAATACGAAATACCCTGAAGAAGCAGGTAAGCGAACTGAGGGTATGAACCAGATTGTCTTTTTGCGCAAACCGGATCGACTTGAGTACTTTGAGTGGCTTTCGATCTGGCGTAACAGTCATTCCTTCGTTGGAATTGGCACCCAATCAACATTTGGCTATCGACAGAATCTCGTTACTCGACGACTCACTCATGCAGCACCCCACTATCACGCGTTTATCGAGGAACATTTTCCCGAACAATCGTGTTATGACAATGATCACTATTACGACGATCAAGGAGAAAAGGCTGAAATATGGGATAAGCTAGTGGACCTGCATTTTCCTGAGGCAATCGAAATTCGTAAAGATCCCTCTTTGAAGTCTCGCTCTGAAATTAATCAGAAAATCATGCAGGAAAGCGTCAAGCGCTTTATTGATATTGGCCAGACCCCCTATTTCCCTATAGGAATAGATTGTACTGCTTATAGTGATTATCTCCTTACGAATGAGCAGTAGTCATTTCGTAGAGAAATTTAGCATATGGGAAGCTAAAAAAATGAGTCGACCGATAAGCCGGGTTCTGTCGTGGGCAATCATTCATCTGGGAGCTGCGTCACCGCAGTCCTCAAGCAGCCTACCCGAATCCAGTGCGGGCCGCACCGTAGGATTCCTATTTGGCCTTGCTCCGAG
Source organism: Pseudomonadales bacterium (assembly GCA_965216795.1). Lineage (GTDB taxonomy): Bacteria > Pseudomonadota > Gammaproteobacteria > Pseudomonadales > UBA7434 > UBA7434. The sequence continues at coordinate 1,263,608 of OZ244196.1, forward strand.
TGGGGTTTACCGTGCCGCTAACTGTTACCAGTAGCGCGGTGCGCTCTTACCGCACCCTTTCACCCTTACCGGTCACCGAGGTGACTTAGGCGGTCTACTCTCTGTTGCACTAGCCGTCAGCTCGCGCTGCCCAGGCGTTACCTGGCACTCTGCCCTGTGGAGCCCGGACTTTCCTCGAGCCGCAGGTTACCCCGCGACCCGCGATTGCCTGGCCGACTCGCAGCGCAATGTATCAGCTGTGGCGCAAATGACAAGCGCTAGTAGTGAAAAACCCGGCCGTGGAAGTGAAAGTCGTCGTTGTCGCGCTGCTGGGCCTGGGTTTTGGGACCACCGATTGCCGTCCAGCCGATAGCGACCAGTACGCCATCTTCGAAAACATAGGGCGTGAACTCATCGTCGGTCACCAGCCCGTCGTTAAATGAACGCGACCTGAAAAAGTAGACTTCCTTGAGTACGTCCCCTTCCATGAAGGTTTCGCTCGCCTTGGTCTGCCGCGTCGACAACTCGGCCTGCGTGGGTTGCAAAATCGCAAGTACCTCCGCTTTGCTCTGCCCGAGTTTCACCTGCGGAGCCACGGCCTCATAGGCCTTGATCGCCCCGCCTATGCTGCCTGGGCCGGCGCAGGCTGCCAGGAAAACTGACAGGCATAGCAAGAGCGCCAGTTGCAGGCGGCGCTGGGTTCCATGGAAGATTGCACTCGATGTCACTGTGTTCATTGTTCTCACCTCTGCTGCTTAACACACTATCGTATTATTCTGCCGCCGGCTTCAGGGCCAGCGCGCGTTGGTAAAGCTCTTTTTTCCGTTGGCCGGTAATCTGCGCGGCCAGTGCCGAAGCCTGGCTGACAGGCAGCGCTTCGAGCAATATGCGCAACACGCGATCCGCCTCGGCCTGGTCTTGCTGCAGGCCACCCTCGTGCCCGGCAATCATTATGACCAATTCACCCCTGCGCTGGTTCCGGTCGGACTGTACGCGCGCGAGCAGCTCGCGCAGGTTGCCATCGAGCAGCGACTCGAAACGCTTGGTCAGCTCGCGCGCAAGCACTGCGCGACGATCGGCGCCGAAGACCGCCAGCATCGCCTGCAGCGACTCCTCGATACGATGCGGGCTCTCGTAAAACAGCAGCGAGGCGCTTTCCAGCTGCAGGACCTCGAGCCGCTTGCGCCGGGCCTCGCTGCGGGCAGGTAAAAAGCCTTCGAAGCGAAACCGGTCGGTGGGCAATCCGGCCACCGACAGGGCGGTTACCAGCGCGCAGGCGCCCGGTATCGGCACCACCGGAATCTCGCGGATCCGCGCCTGGCTGACCAGTTTATAGCCAGGGTCGGCGATGAGCGGCGTCCCTGCGTCGCTGACCAGGGCCAGTGACTCGCCCCCGGCCAGCCTGTCCAGCAGATGTTCTGCGACCCCTGAATCGCTGTGCTCATGGTAAGAGCGCAATGGCGTGCGAATGCCGTAGTGATTCAGCAGCACCGCGCTGTGGCGCGTATCCTCTGCGATAATGGCATCGACACCCGCGAGCACGTCCAGGGCTCGCCGGGTGATATCACCAAGATTACCGATTGGCGTGGCCACCACATATAATGTGCCCGCGACGACAGCTGTTGAGGCCTCTTCTGGATGCATAGGCCCAACAGTTTACCAGTATCAGGCATCCACGGTATTCGACTCTGTGTCAGCAATCAAAATAATTCCGCTTCCGGGCAACTGGTTTCGCATGCAAGCAGGCTGGTTGCGGATGCAGGCAAAAATCGGCGTGCTCATACTGCTCGCATGCCTGGCCGCCTGCACCTCGCCCGGTGGCTGGGTGCCCGAAGCATCGACGCCGGCCAGCAGCGAACCGGTTGCCGAGCCCGAAGAATCCCTGCCCAGTCTTGCCAGCGTGCTGCGCGGCGTCGACCGCAGTGAACTGCGCAACTCCCCGCAGCTGGCCAACCGGGCGCTGCAATCGGCCGTTGCTGAATCTGACTGGCGTGCCGCCGAGCAATTGCTGTCGCTCATTGACCCTCGACAACTGGGCGACGAAGATTACGCACGCTATGCACTCGCAGGAAGTCGCCTGCACCTGCAACGACTGCGTCTCGACCAGGCCGACCAGCTACTGCATAGCACAAGGCTCAGCAATCACCTGCCGTTAATGCGCCTGAGCGACCAGATCGCGCTGAGCGACCTGCGCGCTCGCCTGCTGCTGCAGCGCGGTAAATACCTGGCGAGCGCTCGCGAGCGCATCTATATCGAGGCGTTGATCGAAGACGAATCGCGCCACAATGCCAACGCCAGGGCGACCTGGTACGCCTTGACGCGCGTGCCGGCCGACCAACTAAAGCGCGAGCGCAAGCGCAGTCGCAGCGACTCGCTCAGCGCCTGGATTGACCTGGCCCTGATCCACCTCGATAACCAGTCGGATCCCGGCGAGCAGGCGGCACGCGCGGAGCAATGGTTTGATCGCTTCGCAGGCCATAGCGCTGCGCAGTACCTGCCCCAGTCGATCGACGCACTGACAGCGCTCGAAAGCTACCGACCCGGCACGACGGTCGCGGCGCTGTTGCCGCTGTCGGGACGGCTGGCACGCGCCGGGCGAGCAATCCAGGATGGCATTGCCGCCGCCTATTTCCAGGCCCGGCAACAGGGTTGGGAGCTACCTGCCCTGCGCTTTTACGACAGCCAGGGTGAGCCCATCGATGCCCTGCTGGAACGCGTTCGCGCCGAGGGTGCACAGTTTGTTATCGGGCCGCTCGAGAAAGACCAGGTAAACGAGCTACTCACCACACCGACCACCCTGCCTATCCTGACCCTGAACTACGTCACCAATGGCATGCCTGCGCCAACCAACGTGATCCAGTTTGGCCTGGCCAGCGAGGACGAAGCCATGCAGCTGGCGCAGGTCATGCGCGATGCCGGCCACCAGCGCGTGCTTATCCTGCGCTCATCGGCAGACTGGGCGCGTCGTTCAAGCCAGAGTTTCAGCGCAAGCTGGCAGCAACGCGGAGGGTATGTGATCAGCGAAACCGTGCTGGCCAGCGGTGAGGACTATTCAGCGGCTATTGCCGCCGCCCTGTCGCTGCCCGCCAGCCAGGCGCGTCACCGCCGACTGCAGCAGAGCCTGGGAGCCCGGCTCGAATTCACACCCAGACGCCGCCAGGATATCGATGCCATCCTGCTCCTCGCCAACCCCTCCCAGGCGCGCACCATCAAACCCCTGCTGGCCTATCACTATGCTGGCCGACTGCCCGTCTTCGCCAGTTCACAGGTTTACGATGGGCAGGGAGACAACAATCGCGACCTCAACGGGATCACCTTCAACGAAATGCCCTGGGTACTCGAGGGCACCGACATCAAGCGGCAGGCCGCCAGCCGCTATCGAGAGGACAAGCAGCTCGGCAGGCTCTTTGCAATGGGTGCCGATGCCTTTTTCCTCCACCCCCGGCTGCTCCAGCCTGGCACCTTGCCGGTGGGCAGTATCCAGGGCCATACCGGCCTGCTTGGTATCGAACAGCAACGCATTACCCGCCAACTGCTGATGGCCCGCTTTTCCGGCGGCAAAGCACAGCCCATCGAGGATTAGCGCAACAGGATTCACACCACCAAAAAGGAGATCAACGCCATGGATTGGCTGAAACGAAAGGTTCACAACGCCCACTTGCAGCGCGGCGCCGCGGCCGAGCATCTGGCTTGCCGTTACCTGCGCAGCCAGGGCCTGGCCATTGTGCAGCGCAACTACCGCTGTCGCTGCGGAGAAATCGACATTATTGCACTCGAGGGCCCAGGCCAGGCCGACTGCGTGCTGTGTTTTGTCGAAGTGCGCTACCGGCGTCGCAGCTCACACGGTCGGGCCGCCGAGACCGTCGACCAGCGCAAACGCAAAAAACTCATTAACTGTGCCCAACACTACCTGATTCGGCACCCAACTCATGTAAAATGCCGCTTCGACGTTATTGAAGTCGGGTATGTCAATGCGGGCAAGGCCAACCAAAATCGTGCCGCCATCAACTGGATCCGCGATGCCTTCTGGAGCTAAACAATGCCCTGCAGCGAAACAGTCACCTCCCTATGAGCTTTGAACACCCGTTCCTCGCCGAGCGAATTGCCGACGCGATGCAGTCACTGGGCGGTTTTGCAGAGCACCTGCCGCCGTTAATCCAGGATAGTGGCGAACAGCTGGGCCGCTGCCTGGTGCAGGGCAACAAAATCCATGTCGCAGGCAGCGATGCCATGCACTGGCTGGCCGAGCTGTTCGCCAGCAACCTGGTTCACAGTCATGCGCTGACCCGCCCGTCCCTTCCCGTGCTGGCCCTCGACGGGCGTCACCCGCAACACTGTGCTCGCGAGCTGCAACTGTGGAGTACCCGCAACGATGCGCTGATTGTGCTCAGCAGTAACGATGCCTCACTCCCCGAATCTCTGCTCGAGATCGCACAGCAGCGCGGTATGTTCAGCCTGGTCATCGGCGCAATCGACGACAGTCTCTACCAGCAATCCTGGCCAGAAACGATCTTTTTGCCCGTCGACTACACGGCGATAACAAGAATGCACGAAATGACCTTGTTCATTTTGAACTGCCTGGGCGATATTATTGATGCGCAGTTGTTTGGTGAACACCCCTGATCTGTGCCGGAGCCGAATCATGACGACCGATTCAACCCAGTCCCAGTATTTTCGCAAGCCGCGCTGGCAATCGCTCACTGCGCTGTCGCTACTGCTGCTGTGCTGCACCTGGCTCAGCGCCTGCAGCACGATCATTTCCGCCTCGCGCGATGAACCGATCAGCGAGAACTATGGCAAGCGAACCACGGGCGCCATCATCGATGACCAACTCATTGAAACCAAGGCCACCGTTAACCTGCGCAAGACCGACGAACGCTTCCAGAAGGCGCAGGTCGATATCGACGCCCACAATGGGGTCGTACTGCTGACCGGCAACGTGCCGCAGGCGGATATGCGCGACATAGCCACTCTTACCGTGCAGAAAATCCGCAAGGTACGGCGCGTCCACAACGAACTTGAAGTCTCCCCTCCCCAGTCCTTTGGCGCCAGGCTCGGTGACACCTGGCTGGCGACCAAGATCAACACACGCTTCCTGTTCAACCAGGAGGTCAGCTCACAACGCGTGCATGTTGTGGTCGAGAACGGCGTGGTGTTCCTGATGGGGCTGGCGACACGCGCTGAGGCCGACCGTGCGGTCGAAGTGGCCAAGAAAAGCTATGGCGTGCAAAAGATTGTGCGCGTCTTCGAATATATCGACTAGCCGCCGGCGTTCGCCGAGGCAGACTATTTGACGACGCGAAGGCTGGGCTTGTCCTGCCCGCTGGGCTCGACTTTGTTATCAGAAACCAGTTTGGGCCCGCGGCCTGGATCCTCAGGCGGCTCAGGCCCCTCGTCATCGGACTCAGGCTCAAACATCATGCCCTGCCCATTCTCCCGCGCATAGATCCCGAGCACAGCTGACATCGGCGCATAGATATCCATCGGGATACCGCCGAAGCGTGCGTTGAAAAAAATAGACTGCTGGTCGATCTGTAGATCGCGCACCGCCGACGGCGCGATGTTGAGGACGATCTGCCCGTCCTTGACGTAGTCCTGGGGAACCTCGACGCCACGCGCATAGGCGTTGACGAGCACATAGGGCGAGCAACGATTATCGACGATCCACTGGTAGAGCGCCTGCACCAGGTAGGATTTGCTGGATGACATTTCGGGCTGTTTTGAATCTGTCATCGCGACACTCGAACCACACACAGCGGTGCTCTGTCGGCTCTGGAATTGGGCCCGGCACCATCGCCAGGCCCCCTCGGCGGTATCTTAGCCTGCTGGCTGCTTATCGATCAACCAGCCGACTGGATTCAGCCCGTTGGGCCCCCGCGCATTTCGCGCTCAAGCTCAGTGAGGCTCTCCTGGAATGACTCCATGTCGAACAGGCGCTTCATGTACTCAAGCAATGGCTTGACCTGCTTGGTGTTGGGGAGCTTGACCTTGAGATGCTCCAGGCGCCAGAGAATAGGCCCCATGCAGCAATCGACCAGCGTGAACTCTTCACTCATGAAGAAGGGCTTGTCGGCAAAGATCGGCGCGATACTCACCAGGCCATCGGCAAGATCCTTGGCCTGCTTGTCGGGGTTCTTTGCCCTGCCGCCTTCAATGGTATCGACCAGCGAGCACCAGTCGCGCTCGATGCGGTAGATAAACAGGCGACTCTCGGCCCGTGCTACAGGCAGTACCGGCAGCAGCGGCGGATGGGGAAACCGCTCGTCGAGGTACTCCATGATCAACTTGGATTCATAGAGCACAAGGTCACGATCCAGCAGCGTCGGCAAGGTACCGTAGGGATTGACGTCAACCAGCTCGTTGGGCAGGTTCTTCGGGTCGGTATCGACCACATCGCACAGCACGCCCTTTTCAGCAAGGACGATGCGAACGCGTTGGCTGTAATGGCTCGTCGGATCAGATAACAGCGTCATCGATGACCGACGGGCCATCGGGTCAAGTGGGTCAACTTCAGTATTAATGATCGACATCCTTCCAGTATTCACGGTTGAGCAGATAGGCGAAAACAAAGAACACGCCGATGAACATCAGCACGTAGACACCCAATCGTTCCCGCTTCAATGCAGCAGGCTCACCCATGTAGGTTAAAAAATTCACCAGGTCATACATGGCACCCTGGAATTCATCGGCCGTCATGCTGCCCTCGATATCGCCAGGGACCACACGGCCACAGTCACTGACGCTATCGTCTTCCATCCAGTTGCCATCGGCATCGCGCTTGAGCCCACCGTTTGCCGCGACGGCAATCGGCGGTCGACAGACTTGCTCGCCCTGCAGGCCGATCATGACGTGAGGCATACCAACATCCTTGAACACCAGGTTATTGACACCAAACGGCCGCGAGGGGTCGACGTAAAACGAATTGAGGTAGGTGTACAGCCACTCGGGAGAGCGCACCCGGGCCACCAGCGTCAGGTCGGGCGGCATCGCGCCGTAGACCCGTTTGCCATAGGCAACCGGCATGCTGATCTTCATCAGCTCGCCGATTTTGGTGTTCTGGCCCAGCACCAGGTAATCCCTCGCGATATCTTCGGGAATACCCAGGTCCTCGGCCAGCCGGCCCCAGCGCATGTACTGCGCCGAGTGACAGCCCATGCAGTAGTTGACGAACAGGCCAGCACCACGCTGCTGCGACTGGGTATCGCTCAGGTCGATCTCGGGATCCACGCAGGGAATCTGGCCACAGTCGTAAGCCGACTCGGCGGCCACCGCTTTAAGTGGAACAACCGCCAGGGCGAGAATCAGCGCCAGCACACCCAGTGCAGGCAAGGTGCCCATACCGCCGTTGGTCGTCACCCGTTCAGGCTCCGGTTTGGTTTTCTCCATCGATGTCCAGATGGGCATGAAGATGAAGAACGAGAAGTAGATAACCGTGCACACCTGCGCAAGCAACGTTCGACCGTCGGTGGGCGCCCAGACGCCGAGTACACCAAGAATGATGAACGATGAAGTAAACAACACCAGCATCACTTTGGTCATCATGCCGCGATAGCGGATCGACTTGACCGGGCTACGATCCAGCCAGGGCAACAGGAACGGAATCGCAACCGACGCTGCGAACAGCACGAAACCCCAGAACTTGTCGGGCACGGCACGCAGTACCGAGTAGTAAGGCGTGAAATACCATACCGGCGCTATGTGTTCCGGCGTTTTCAGCGGGTTGGCAATTTCGAAATTGGGCTTCTCAAGAAACAGCCCGCCAAACTCCGGCATAAAGAACATCACGAAACAGAAGATGAACAGGAAGACCGCGATTGCCTGCAGGTCGTGCACCGTGTAGTACGGGTGGAACGCAACGCCGTCTAGCGGCACGCCATCGGGGCCCTTGTTCTTCTTGATATCCACGCCATCAGGGTTGTTCGAACCGACTTCGTGCAGCGCGAGCAGGTGCAAAACGACCAGCGCGAGCAGTACGATCGGCAGTGCAACCACGTGCAGGGCGAAGAAACGGTTCAGCGTGATACCCGAGATCAGGTAGTCACCGCGGAACCATTCAACCAGCGCATCTCCCACATAGGGGATCGCGCCAAACAGCGAGATAATGACCTGCGCACCCCAGTAGGACATCTGGCCCCAGGGCAGCACGTAGCCCATGAAGGCCTCTGCCATCAGCACGACAAAAATCAGCATGCCAAAGATCCAGATAAGCTCACGTGGCTTCTTGTATGAACCGTAGATCAAAGCCCTGAACATGTGCAGGTAGACGACGACGAAGAACGCCGATGCGCCGGTGGAATGCATGTAGCGCAGTATCCAGCCGTAGTCGACATCACGCATGATGTACTCAACCGAAGCAAAGGCCTCGGTCTGGCTGGGTACATAGCTCATTGTGAGCCAGATGCCGGTCAGCAGCTGATTGACCAGCACCAACAGCGACAGTACGCCAAAGAAGTACCAGAAGTTGAAGTTTTTCGGCGCGTAGTACTGCCCCATGTGCGTATTCCACGCACGCATGATGGGCAGTCGGGCGTCGACCCAGTCTCGCAATCCAATCAACCAGTTACCCATTACGCGACCCCCTCGTCGACACCAATCACAATGACCGAATCGGTTTCATAGGAATACGGCGGTACCTCAAGGTTTTGCGAGGCTGGCACACCTTTGAAAACACGGCCAGCCATATCGAACTTGGAGCCGTGGCAGGCACAGAAGAAACCACCTTCCCAAACGCCGTCGGGTGCCAACGGATCGAGCTTGGTCAGGTACTTGGGCGAGCAACCCAGGTGCGTACACAGGCCCACGAGCACCAGGTATTCGCCTTTGATCGCGCGATTGTCCGGGTCAACGTAATCGGGCTGGACCGAGGCCGATGACGCGGGATCCTTGAGCTCACCATCCAGTGCGGTCAATGAGTCCAGCTGATCCTGGGTGCGGCGTACTACAAAGACGGGCTTGCCGCGCCACTCCACCCGCACCAACTGGCCAGGCTCAAGCTTACTCATATCAAACTTGACTGGTGCACCAGCAGCTTTGGCGCGCGCGCTGGGATTCCAGGAACCGATAAAGGGCACAGCAACGCCCACCGCGCCCGCTGCACCAACGACTGAGGTTGCAGCCGTCAGGAATCGGCGACGCCCGGTATTGGTACCATCGCTACTCATGATTGAACTCCGTCATCTAGTAAAGTCATACGATTGCGCTTGGCAATGCGGCATGGAGTGGGGATAAATAAACCCGGAAGTCACGCGCCTGGCGACCGCTCTGGCCCGCCTGGAATGCGCGTTTTTGGCGCCGCAAATGTTAAAGTAATCGCCCGCTGCTGTCAGAAAATTGTGCAAAATTGCCCTTATATTCCCGTTTAGATTCAATAGCTTCGGCACGGGATGCAAAGGCACAAAACAGGTCTGGCGAAGGGCATTGCCTGGACGGATTTGCCCCTGCCACAACCGGTACCGACCACCGGATCGCAGGCAAAAAAAAGCGGCGGCCGAACCCGGCCACCGCTTTGTTGATTCGTTCGCCCTAGCGCTTGGAGAACTGTGGACGCTTGCGCGCCTTGCGCAGGCCAACCTTCTTGCGCTCGACCTCGCGGGCATCACGGGTGACGAAGCCCGCTTTTCGCAGCGTTGGACGCAGGCTCTCGTCGAACTCGATCAGCGCACGGCTGATGCCGTGACGAATCGCGCCGGCCTGGCCGAAGCTGCCGCCACCGCTAACGGTGCAGTTGATGTCAAATTTGCCTTCTGCTTCAACCAGTTGCAGCGGCTGGCGCACAATCATACGCGCTACCTGGCGACCAAAGAACTCATCGAGGGGGCGATGGTTGACGGTGATAGCGCCGGTGCCACTTTTGAGGAATACCCGTGCTGCTGCAGTTTTGCGTCGACCAGTGCCGTAATATTGTGCTGTCATAATTGAATAATCTTTGTACTAGATGTCGAGAACAGTGGGCTGCTGGGCCGTGTGCGGATGCTCAGCGCCGGCATATACCTTGAGCTTGCGGAACATGGCGCGACCCAGCGGATTGCGCGGCAACATGCCCTTGACCGCAGACTGAATAGTGCGCTCTGGCGCTTTTTCGACCAGCTTGTCGAAAGAGATGGACTTCAGGCCACCGGGGTAGCCGGTGTGCGAGTGGTACATCTTGTCGGTGCCTTTTTTGCCGGTCACGGCAACTTTCTCGGCATTGACGACAATAATGTAGTCGCCCGTATCGACGTGTGGCGTGTATTCAGGCTTGTGCTTGCCACGCAGGCGGCGGGCGATTTCGGTCGCCATGCGGCCCAGCGTCTTGTCTGTGGCATCGATAATGTACCAGTCGTGCTGCACGTCAGCAGGCTTGGCGCTATACGTTTTCATTGAGCTCTCCGGCTTGAGCGGCCGTCACTCGGGCGCCCCTGGCTGGGACCCCCGCAAAAAGAGCGCGAATACTACAGAATCGCCCGCCGGTTGGCAACTGCAACCTTACCGATTCCGGGCGCCCTGCGAGCGCCCGGAAACCCGCTTCCCGGGCCCTTCCGAGGGCCTCAGAAGGCCGAAAAATCGGGGTCCCGCTTCTCGATAAAGGCCATGATGGCCTCATTGTTTTCAGGCGAGCCGGTTTGCTGCATCATCAGCCGGGTCTCGATCTCGCGGGCGGTTTCTACATCCTGGTGCCAGCTGGCCTTCAGGCACTGTTTGGTCGCCACCAGCGCATTGCGCGGCCATTGGGCCATCTCGCGGGCCTTGGCAGCGGCAGCGGCGTGCAGCTCGGCATCATCGTAGATCGCGCTGGCCAGGCCCAGGGCCAGGGCCCGGTCGGCATCGATCCATTCGGCCGTGTACATCAACTCGGCTGCGGCGCGCGGGCCGATGACCGCCTGCAGCGTATAGCTGGCCGAGAACTCGGGCACCAGCCCCAGGTTGACGAATGGGAAGCGCATCCGCAGGCTGCGGCCCACATAGACGACGTCGCAGTGCAGCGGGATAGTCGCGCCTCCGCCAATCGACACACCATCCACTGCGGCGATCATGGGTTTGTCGACCGCAGCGACCGCAGCCGCACAGTCGTCAAAGGGCTTGCTGCCCTCGCTAAAGTCGCCAGCCAGGTCCATACCCGAGCTGAAGTTGCCGCCTGCTCCCTGCAGCACGATCACCCGTACTTTCTCATCCTCACCCAGTTCAGTGAGTCGGGTCGCAAGCGCCTTGAACAGGCCACCGTCGAGCGCGTTCCTGCGCTTGGGCCGGTTTAACGTTAGCGTCGCGACACCATCGCTTATATCGGAAATCAAATTCTGTTCTGTGGTTTCGCTCATGATGGACTCCAGTGGAAAAAACGGGGCAAGCGCTGCGGGTCAGTCCGCCTTGTGCGCCCTTGCCAGGTAATCGTGGGACTGCATCTCCTGCAGGCGGCTACGGGTTCGCTGGAACTCGAACGCCAGGCGACCCTGGCTGTACAGTTGCTCCAGCGCAACCTCCGCCGACATCACCAGTTTGATATTGTGGTCGTAAAACTCGTCGACCAGGTTGATAAACCGCCGGGCCATGTCTTCATTGTGACTCCCCAGTTGTGGGATATCACTGATCAGCACAGCGTGGAACTCCCGCGCGATCTCGATATAGTCATTTTGCGAGCGCGGCCCGTCACACAGGCTGCGAAAGTCAAACCAGACGACATCATCTGCCGCATAGCGAGCAGTGATTTCGCGCCCCTCTATTTCGATTGGCACATCATTTTCGAGGCAGACAAAGTGCTTGCCACGCTCGGGCACCAGGTGCTGGAAGCTGTTCATCAGGCTCTCGTCCGCGGAAGCATCCAGCGGCCAGTGATACAGCTCAGCCTGTTCAAGGGCGCGCAGGCGGTAATCGATGCCGCCATCAATGTTGACGATTTCCGTATGCTGCTCCAGCAGCGCAATGGCAGGCAGGAAACGCGCCCGCTGCAAGCCATCGCGGTACAGGCCCGCAGGCTCGATATTTGACGTCGCGACCAGGGTCACGCCGCGCTCAAACAACGCCGCCAGCATGCCGGCAAGAATCATGGCGTCCGTGATGTCGGAGACAAAAAATTCGTCGAAGCACAGAACCCGCGACTGCGCTGCGATATTGTCGGCCACTTTCTGCAGCGGATCGCTATGGCCCTGCAAGCCCTTGAGCTCTCTGTGGACGCGACGCATAAATCGGTGGAAGTGCACGCGCAGCTTGTCATCAAAGGGCAGGCTGTCGTAAAACATATCCATCAGATAGGTTTTGCCACGACCCACGCCGCCCCAGAAATACAGACCGCGCTCAAGCTGGTGCTGGGCCGGCTTGCCCAGCAGCGAACGCGTCACCGCGCGCCCCCTGGCCATCAAGCCGCGCCGCCTCTGGTCATGCTCGCACAGGCGCAGGTAGAGTGATTGCAGTTTGTCGACCGCTAGCGCCTGCGCCGCATCCTGAGCAAACCCCGGGCGCTGCAAATCGGCCTGGTAGCGCGAGAGCGGGTCGTCTGCAGCTGTGTGGTGTTCGCTGGCGTTCATTGAGCGGCTGGTCAGTTGAGGGACCCGAAAGCCTAACGGGCCACCACCGAATTGGCAATTACCCCGCACGCCAGTCCCGATGCGAAGCGACATCGATTCGCCTGTTTGACCATGTTATGATCCTCGCCAGATCGCGAGGAACCACTATGTTTGATACCGGCTTTTTAATCATGGCGATGATCGTCGCTGGCCTGCTTGGCATCGTGCTGGGCAGGCTCAGCAAACGATTCCTCGGCAGCGACAAGGCCCAGCTCGACGCGCTTAACGAGGCCCTTGAGCAATCCAGGTCCGAGCAACAGGAATATCGCCAGCAGGTCGCCGGGCACTTTACCCAGACGGCCATGCTGTTGAATGACCTGACCGAGCGCTACAAGGATGTGCACCACCATCTCGCCAGCGGCGCTGATGCGCTCTGCCGCGACGCGGATGGCCATACATTGCTGGGCAGCCAGGCAGAAGCCCTTAGCGCCTCGACGGGCGCTGCCTTGCCGGATCGCAGCGATGAACCCGGCCAGTCGCCACAACCGCCGCTCGATTACGCGCCAAAAACCGAAACCACCCAACCGGGCACGCTGTCGGAAGACTACGGTCTGGAAAAGGTCAACCTTGCGGCCGGTGAAGAGCACGAACAGCTTGACCTGGCGAGCGTCACCGGGGCAAGCGATAGCGACGTCCCGTCGCCAACGCCTGCTGACCGGACCAACCAGGCAGCCAGTCCCGCCTCAGGCTGAAACTACGGTCGACTTATACCGGGCCGACTCACACTGGGCTGACTCAGGCTGGGCAGACTCAGGCTGGATTGTCGAGATCGACAAACTCGCACTCGAGGGTAAATTCAGCGGCCAGGTGTTCAGACAATGCCCTGGCACCATAGCGTTCGGTCGCATGGTGCCCGGCAGCAAAAAAGTGAATACCGTTCTCTCGGGCTACGTGCACCGTCTGCTCTGACACCTCGCCTGTGATGTAGGCATCTACCCCCAGTTCAACGGCCTGCTCGATATACCCCTGCGCACCGCCTGTGCACCAGGCTACCCTGCGCACAGGCCGCGCGGCTGCGACATGCAGCGCGGGTCGCTGCAATCGCTCATGCAACAGAGCGGCGAGCTCCTCGCCCTGCCAGTCGCGATCCAGGTGGGCCGTCCTGACCAGCGGCGGTCGCTCGCCCCGGGCAACCGGGTCGGGTTGCCAGCCCAGCTGCTTTGCCAGCTGGACGTTGTTACCGAACTCAGCGTGCAGATCGAGCGGCAGGTGATAACCCAACAGGTTGATATCGTGGGCCAGCAAGGCCGCCAGGCGTTTGCGCTTGGTGCCGGTTATGCGGGGAGACTCGCCCTTCCAGAAATACCCGTGGTGGACCACGATGGCACCCGCATCGACCGCAATGGCGTGTTCGATGAGCTGCTGGCTGGCAGTGACGCCACACACGACGCGCTCGATCTCGCTGCGACCTTCGACCTGCAGGCCGTTGGGGCAATAATCCTCGATCTGCCCCGCCTCGAGCAGCGTGTCCAGGTAAGTCACCAGCTGTTCACGTGTCACCATGCTTGCTCCATACCATTGGTTGAAAACGGTGCGCCAGACGCCTGCGTCACTCACCGTGCGATCGGGTCGGTGCTGGTATTATAATCCTACCGATAAGGTTACTGACGAATCAACCACAGGCTTCCGCCGATGCGTGCACTCCTCTCCGGTTACGGCTGGTCCATTGTTGTCGGCCTGCTGGTCGCCATCATTGTGCTCCAGTACCAGCAGCAACAGCGTGCTTCTGGCGACGCGGGCACCGCTGGTGCGCCGATAACCAGCTTTGCCCCTGCCGTTGAGCGCGCCCTGCCCTCGGTGGTCAATATCGACACCCAGCGACTGGTTGCCGAGCGCACGCACCCCCTGCTCAACGACCCCTTGTTCCGGCGTTTTATCAATCCCAATGCCTTGCAACAGCGGTCTCGTGTCCAGGAGAGCCTGGGCTCGGGCGTTATCGTCAGTGAGGATGGCTACATCCTGACGAATCATCACGTGATAGACGGTGCCAGCCAGATCACCGTGCAGCTGATCGATGGACGACAGCGCGAGGCACAGCTGGTCGGCAGTGACGAGCCCAGTGACCTGGCAGTGCTCAAGATCGAAGCGCAGGGCCTTAGCGCCATCGAATTTGGCGACCCGGAAAGCACGCGCATTGGCGACCTGGTGCTGGCGATAGGCAACCCCTACAACATCGGCCAAACGGTAACCCAGGGCATCGTCTCGGCGACGGGCCGACACCTGCGGCGCAATACCTACGAAAACTATATCCAGACCGACGCCGCCATTAACGCCGGAAACTCCGGGGGCGCACTGGTTAACGTAGCCGGGCAACTGGTGGGCATCAACAGCGGGCTGATCAGCCGCGCCGGAGGTTCCACCGGCATCGGCTTCGCGATACCGGTCGATACTGCGCGCTATGTGATGGACAATATCGTCGAATACGGTGAAGTGCTGCGCGGCTGGCTGGGCGTTACTGCCGATGCGATTTCGCCGACAATCGCCGAAGAGGTCGGCCTGCCCGTCAGGGAGGGCCTGCTGCTGGTGGATATTGCCGAGGGCGGCCCCGCGGCGCTTGGTGGGCTCCAGGTGGGCGACATTCTCACGCATATCGACAATGAGTCGGTTGGCAACGCAATGAGTGGCATGTACCAAATCGCGCAAACGCGGCCGGGTACGCCGGTCAACCTGCGCATACTCCGGGCGGGCGCTTCGCAAAGCCTGATCGTCACCGTTGGCAAGCAACCGCGAGCCAACCGCAGCGCGCCGTAGCTCAGCGGCTAATCCTCAGGATCGAGCGAGATTTCGAAACCCTCTCCGTAGCGATTGCCCTGGATCGCGTCCGGCGCAAATATCTCGCCTGCCCTTTGCAGGTCGGCAGGGTCAATCACCAGGTCTGCCGCGCCGGCATTTTCACGGACAAACGCCAGGTGTTTGGTGCCGGGAATAGGTACCAGGGTGCCATCGCTCTGTGCCAGCAACCAGGCCAGCGCGAATTGCCCCGGTGTACAGCCGTTATCGCCAGCCAACGCGTTGAGTTGCGCCTGCAACTGCAGGTTGTGCGCCAGTGCCTCGCCTTTGAAGCGCGGCATGAACACGCGGATATCCATCTCGCCGTACTCGGTATCAGCATCAATCACACCGCATAGAAAGCCGCGCCCGAGTGGGCTGAACGGCACGAAGCCGATGCCCAGCTCACGGCAGGCATCCAGCATCTTGTACTCCGGCTCGCGGGTCCACAGCGAGTATTCTGACTGGACTGCAGTCACCGGGTGAACCGCATGGGCCCTGCGCAGCGTTTTCGTGGAAATTTCTGACAGCCCGATACAACGGATCTTGCCCTCTTCCACAAGCCGTGAGAGCTCGCCGACACTGTCTTCAATCGGCACGTTGTGATCGAGCCTGTGCAGGTAGTAAAGATCGATGCAATCGGTTTGCAGGTTGGCAAGGCTTTGCTCGCAGCTTTTGCGCACGTTGGCCGGCGTACAATCGACGTTTCGCTTGCCATCATCATCGATGATAATGCCGCACTTGCTGGCGAGCACAAATTCCTGGCGACGCTGCTTTAAAACGCGGCCAATAAGTTGCTCATTGTGGCCCATGCCGTAGGCACTGGCGGTATCAAGAAAGGTATAACCCACATCCAGCGCGCCCAGCAGAGCACGCTCGCATTCTTCAGGATCGGGCACGCCATAGCCGAACGACATATTCATACAGCCAAGGCCAATTGCCGACACTGTCAGCTCTCCCAGTTGCCGCGTCTGCATCGTCATGTCACTCCATTATCGGTAAAACGGGTTAATCGCTGTCGAGTTCAATATCGAGTTTTGCCGCCGTACGGTCAACAAACGCCAGCCGCTTCTCAAGCACTTCAATACGTTTTTGCACATCGGCCTCGAGTGCTTCGCGCTCGGCCGCCACTTCGGGCTCTTCTTCCGCGCGCTTGCGCGAGCCACCATTCTGCGGGCCAAGCTGTTCCTGCAGGTCAGCGATTTTCTGCAACAGCAGCTGCTTGCGCTGATCGAGTATCGCGCGACGTTCAGCGCTTTCAGCCTTGTCAAAAATCAGCGCCTCTGGCGAGC
The DNA here is from genome assembly GCA_965216795.1 of Pseudomonadales bacterium. Taxonomy (GTDB): domain Bacteria; phylum Pseudomonadota; class Gammaproteobacteria; order Pseudomonadales; family UBA7434; genus UBA7434. The sequence continues at coordinate 1,280,184 of OZ244196.1, forward strand.
GGTTGCGCAGCGAGCTGGTGTCTACATCGGGTGCGAGCGAATCACCGTTATGAATAAACTTGTGCCCCGCCTGCAGCTGGCGCTGGTTCATAAAGCTGGGGGAGACGATCTCTATCCCTGCACCATGCAGGCAGTTGACGACGTTGCGCCGGAGCGTCGAGCGAAAGGTCAGCAACTGTTTGACCTCGTCGAGAAAGCCCGCAACACGGTAGCTGATACTGAAATCGCCCAGCGACTCTACGTAGACGAAGGCGTCGCGCAGACCAGTCTCCTCGGCCGCCCGAACCAGCTCCTTCTCAATCAGGTCGATCGATACGTCGTAGCCCAGCGATACTTCGGCGGATATTACGGTCCCCGAAGAACGCACTACCGACACAGGGTTGGAGACCAGGTAGAGATTGGGCAGGGTGGTCAGGTCGCGCTCAATGGTCTGTATTTCGGTATGAAACAGGCCACGCTCGGTGACGCGGCCAAACTGGTCACCCACCCGGACAAAATCGCCGGGATGAAGATTGTCGACCCCGCGCAACATCAGGCCGGCCATCGCGTTGGCCACAAAGCTGGTCGATGAAAACGCCATCATCAGGGTGATTAACACACCCAGCAGCGCCAGCAGCTGCTTGCGAAGTTCTTCGTCGATGGGAAGGCTGAGAATAATCGAAATGACAAACAGCAGCGCCAGGCCGACGAGCGTCAGCGTCTGCATAAAATGGTTTTCGCTCTCGGCGCCAAACCGGCTGATCAACCAGCGTGCCAACAGCATGACCAGCACGCCAACCACGAGCACCAGGCCCAGTGGGAGCAGGCTCAATAGCACATCCATCGTATTTTCTGACAGTAGTGTCATATCTGTTCAACCCGGCAGTGGCAACGCGCTGGTGTTTTTCACCGCTCTCTGGAGCGAATGCGCTGGTGTTCTCGACAGGGTAACTCCTTGCTTATTTGCTGGCAACGTGAGAGGTCAATCCCGGCCATCGCCAGGCCTTCACCATCGGCGTGCTCAGCGAGCACCTCACCCCAGGGGTCGATCACCTGCGAATGACCAAAACTGTGGCGCGTTGCCGAGTGTGCACCGCCCTGGTTCGCCGCAATCACATAACAGCTGTTTTCAATAGCGCGGGCGCGCAGCAAGGTGTGCCAATGCGCTGCACCAGTCACGGCGGTAAAGGCGCTGGGCACTGCGAGCATATCTACGCCCGCTTCGAAATAGAGGCGAAACAACTCCGGGAATCGAAGATCGTAGCAAATTGACAAACCAAGACGACCGAAGGGTGTATCGACAAGCACTGCATCATCGCCTGCCTGGTAGTGTTCAGACTCGCGATAGCTGCCAGTAGCATCCTCGACGCTGGCATCAAACAGATGCAGTTTGTCGTAGTGCGCAACAACCTGCCCCGCACTATCGATAAGCAAGGAGCGCGCAACGGGCAGCTCATCTGCATTGCCTTCTTTCCAGGGGATGGAACCGGCCAGCAGCCAGCACCGATGCTGGCGCGCAAGCTGGCATAAGCCGGTCACGCCAGCCTGGCTGGCCTGGCTTTGCCAACTGCGCTGCATGGCCTCGCGGTGCCCAATGCACAATAACATTTCAGGCAACACCAGCAGCCGCGCCTGTGCAGCCGCTGCCTGGCCCACCAGCCATTCAATGCGCTGCAGGTTGTCCTCCACCGAGGGCCCACTCACCATCTGGATGGCGGCGACTTTCAGCGGCCCGGCGAAGGTTTCGCCGTCCTGCCCCGCGCCGCGCGCATCAATCACCCTGAGCGACACCATCGACAATCCCCTCAGTTATCCGTGGCGGCCGGTTCTTCACTGCGCGGCACAGGCTCGGCGCTGCTATCTGCAGCGCCCTCGGCCGCCGGAGCCTGGCTGGTTGCCACCGCGCTGCCCTCATCATCAAACAGGCGATCAAAACGCGCCTCGGGGTCATTCAGCGGGCCCTGGATGCGATACACCGCGCTGGACAAGCGCTCGATTTCAGGCTCGAAGACCTTGCTGGCGATATACACACCGGCGGCCACCGGCAGGCCACCGGCCAGTGCCGCAATCCACGGCAGGTTCCCGGCCACCGGCAGTGTCGCGATCAGCTCGGCATCGATCTCATTGCGATTGAGGTCGACACTGCCATCGAGTACAAACGTGCTGGAGGGGCCGTCGATCTCGATGGGCTGGTCGCGAAAACTGATAACGTTTTCGGCAAAGTCGAGCCGGCCACTGACTTCGTCAAACGCCAGCCCCTCATCGACCAGGTCTGAAAAATCCAGTTGCAGGCGTCGCACCAGACTGTCGAAGTTAAGCAGGCCAACCAGCTTGAGCAAACCGGTCGCCGATTCGGAGGCACGCAAAAACTGGCCGCTCTCAAGCTCAAAACTGATTTCGCCATCGACCAGCGGCAATGCAAAGTGTTGCGGTGACTCCGCCCAGTCAAGCGCGATATCAAAGCGGGCCTTCTCGGCGCGGATCGGGGAGACGGCCTTCTCCTGTTCCGACCAGCCCTCGATGACGCGCTCAATGTCGCTGCCCTCTAACTGCAGGTTGAGCGTACTGGCTCGCTCGCCCTGATTACCAATGGCCCACAGCAGGCCATTATCCTCATCTGAGCGAATAGTGAGACTCTCGATCTGGCCTTCGATAGCATGCAGCAGCGCTGCCCGGTCGGTCGGGGTCAACCTGAACGCCCAGCGCCCGAATGGCCTGTTACCCAGGTACAGCTGGTCAATAGCCACGTCGAGGGCCAGCAGGTTGGGCGGGTGCAGCAGGTCAGCCTGGCTATCGCCACCGCTCAACACATCGCTATCGGGCAGGCGCAGGTAGTCGAGGCTGGCCTGCAGGCGATACTCATCGGCCAGTTCGCTATCGATTTTTGGCAGCACCTGCATCGCAGCAGGATCATCATCGGTGACGGCAAGCTGCTGTTGCGCCGCCGACGTCGAAGGCAGCAGAACATTGCCTTTGACCTCATCACTCTCAATATCAAACGCCCAGCGCTCATCGACGATGGCAGAGCTGAGCACGGCGTTGTGCAGCGGCAGGTCGAGCACCAGCAGCTCGTTGATTTCAACGCGATCGAGAACCAGCTGCTGGCCGGCTGCATCATCACCCGCACCTGCGCCTGCGGCGGCGCGCTCGATGCGCTGCTGCGCATCACTGTAGCGTTCGACCATGAGCTGCCATTCGTCGACATTGGCCGCGAGCAAGTTGCCGGCAACCCGCAGCTCTCCGGCCTGCCATGGCCTTCGCAATACCGGGTCAAGCGCAGACTCGGGCAAAAAGGGTTCGGCTGAACCCGACAGCGCCAATTGACTGGCCCGGCCAACCAGCGCGCGCCCTCCCAGCAACTGCGCACCACGAAACTGCAACAGCGCTTCGAGTCGTTGATCGACAGCCAGGTGCATGGGCGCCACTTCATCATCATCGGCGACGACCCAGCGCAGCTGCAGCGGCGCTTCGAGCGCCGCGGGCTTGTCGAGTTCACCCGGCAGCTTGAGCGCCAGGCCCTGCAGTGAAGAGTCGACCTGTAGCCGGGTCTCACCGTCGCTGTGCGCAAGACCCAGCGTAAACTCGGCCTGCCCCTGGGCAAAGCTGGTAAAGGGTAATTGCAACCAACGCTCCAGCGCCGACGGCGCAACCGGCCCGGTGGCGCTCAGGTACACGTTGGCCGCAGAGGCATCGGCGGGATCAGCAAAACCCAGCTGCGCGCGCAGTGGCTGGCCCCAGAGCTGACCCTGGAGCAAGTCTGAGCGCAGGCCAAGCTGGCTATCGTAGTGCAGCTCGCCCGACAGCGATTCCAGCGACAGTCCAAGGTCGACCAGGTCCAGGTCCACCGCCTCAAGGCGCGCCTCGAAATCTATTCGGGTTTGCGCAAAATCATCGAACTGCAGAGGCACTCGCAGCTGCAAATGACCATCGTGCAGCGCACCTTCACCCTGCCATTCACCAATGACCTGGCCAAGGCCAGCCTGCAGCGGTTCGCTCTTCAACACCGCCAGCGCGTCGCTAAACCGGCCATCCACCCGCGTGTCGACGTCGACAAACTGCTCGCTTACGGCATGCCCCACAGCGACGGTAGTATCAGTCAGCGCAAGCCCGCGAAAACGCGCAGCCACCGCATCCACCTGCGTGCGGTTATCGTTAATATGCAGCAGGCCGTCCAACTCAGTCACCTCCGGCCAGCGCCGGTCAAAACTGGCCGAGGTGTCGGCAAGGTTAAAGTACAGCGCAATACTGCGCCGATCCTGATCGCCTTTACGCAGCGAACCGTTATAGATAAAACCGCCATCACGCACCTGGCCACGCGCCCCACTGGCAGCCAGCCAGTCCCTGAGCGTGCCACTCACGGTATACGGTAAATAGGCGAACAGCGGCGCCACCTCGCTATCGCGAACACCAATGGCCAGACTCATCGAGGTGGGCTGCTCCTGTCGCGAAAGACCGGCATTGACATAGAACTCGCCGGCCAGCGCCGCATCATGATCGCGCGCAGTTAACTGGATCGCATTGGAGCCCAGGTGCAGGCGAGTGTCGTTCAATCGCCAATTGACCTGCCCGCTGGCGCTGCCAAAGCGCAGCGGCTCGCGGTACACGCCAGGGAAACTCAGTGAAAAATTCTCGCCGGCATCCAGCTTCAGCACGCCCCGCTGCGCCGATACGCCAAGGTAACCGCTGATGCCCGTGGCGCCAGGCACATGCTTGAGGGGCGCCAGGCCAACATCGACCAGTTGGGCATCGATGTGCATCGACTGCAGATTGCGAAAGTTGGGCGCCTGGAATGCGAGGTCGCGCAGCTGGCCGCGCAGCTGCAGGTCCAGCAGCAACTGCTTGAAAGCATCTTCGAGCAAACCACTGCGCACGGCGATCTGGCTGACCTGGCCAATATCGACGGTGGCCGTCCTGAGGCTGACATCGCTCACCGCTCCGCGCTCCCGACGGATTTCCAGCGCTGCGCTGGGCAAACGCAGGGGCTGCTCGAGCCAGTGCGCGGCAAGATCGTTCCACCACAACGCAACCCCGTTGCGGCCATCTCCCTGGGCAGCAATATTGAGGCGCATCTTGTGCAGCAACCACGGCTCGTCACCACTGCGCGCCAGGCGCGCATCGTCGATTTTGGCGAAGAAATCCCAAGCCGCGCCGCGCTCCTTGTGCGCCCAGATCTCACCGCGCAAATTATCCAGTTGCCAGTCTGGCGCGAAGAACAATAACCATGGGCTGAGGGCAATGTCTTCACTGTGCAGGTAAACGCGGGTATCTGCCCGACGATGGAACATAGCGCCCTGCGAGCGCACCTGGAACCTGAACTGGCCCGAGGTCTCTGCAAGTTGGTCCAGCCGCATCGCGCGCTTTTCACCGGCGCGCTGCAAGTGGATTGCCACGGCGGGCATGCTCAGCGCCCCGCCCTGCTCACCCGGCCTGGCGCCCAGGGCCTGCACGCTGAATCGCCCCAGCACCAGCGAGTGCGATCGATTGACGAATTCGAGCCAGTCGAAACGGGGCGCCGCACCGGAAGAGCGATTGCCCGGCAGGCGCCAGGCGCCTGCGTCGTCCTGCTCGAGCGACAGATCAAACTGCTGCAAGTGCAGCATCCTGAAGCGAGGTTGGCGATCGATAATGCTGAAACCAAAATCCAGTTCGAGCTCAGTGCCACGAATTGAGAGAACAGTGTTTTCCGGATGATCGGCGGCGCTAGCCTGCAGGGAGTCAAACCGGATCACGGGGTTGAGACGGCGCCACTCGCCCTGCAGCCCCTCTATTTGCCATTGCAGTCCCGTGCGCTGGTTGAGGAATTCGATCAGCTGCGGCTGGTAAGTACCCAGCTTGGGCATCATTACCCGGCCGGCAACAAAGTAGATCGCCAGCGCCAGGTACAGCAGAACCATCGCGACCAGCGAGAAGCGCAGCAGCCGGTCGAAAGCCGTCCAGAACATGACCCGGCCTACCTCGACCACTGCCAGTCGCCGCGGCTTTTACAGCAGGACAACATCGTATTGCTCCTGTGTATAGACCGAGTCGACCTGGAAACGAATCGCCTTGCCCAGCGACTCCTCAAGATCTGCGACCGCGGCCGAGTCTTCATCGAGCAGGCGATCGACAACGGCCTGGGCGGCGATAACGAGCAGCTGGTCATTGTCGTAGGCACGAGCCTCGCGCAGTATCTCGCGAAAAATATCCGAGCACACGGTTTCGGCAGAACGCAGCGAGCCACGCGCATCACAGACTGGACATACCTCGCACAGCACGTGCTCGAGACTCTCACGCGTGCGCTTGCGGGTCATTTCGATCAACCCCAGCGCGGAAAAGGGTGCGACCGTGGTTCGGGTATTGTCGCGAGCCAGGGCTTTCTCGAGGGTACGCAATACCTGGCGTTGGTGCTCTTCACTGCGCATATCGATAAAGTCGATGATGATGATGCCGCCAAGATTGCGCAATCGCAGCTGCCTCGCCAGCGCAGTTGCCGCTTCGAGGTTGGTCTTGAATATCGTCTCTTCCAGGTTGCGATTGCCCACGAAGGCGCCGGTGTTCACATCGACGGTGGTCATCGCCTCCGTCTGGTCAATAATCAGGGAACCACCGGACTTCAACTGTACCTTTCGGCCCAGCGCCTTGCTGATTTCATCCTCGACGCCAAACAGGTCAAAGATGGGCCGATCGGAGGGGTAGTACTCGATCTTGTCGACGATCTCGGGCACGAACTCTTCTGAAAACGCGCGCAGCCGTTCGTACCAGTCACGGCTGTCGACACGAATTTTTTCAAGCTCAGGGTAGATAAAATCGCGCAGGGTGCGCTCGAACAGGTGCAGGTCGCTGTAAATCAGGCAGGGCGCAGAGAGCGCGTCTATCTTGCGCTGCAGGGCGCGCCACAGGCGCCGCAGGTAACGAATGTCAGCCAGGAAGTCACCTGGCTCAATGCCCTCGGCCGCCGTGCGGATGATGTAGCCACCGCCAGGGGGTTGCGTATCACCGGACTCCAGCGCCACCTGGTCCAGCGCCTGTTGCAGGGCCTCCCGCAGCTGCTCACGCCGCTCGCTGTCTTCAATGCGATTGGAGATACCGACATGGGCTTCACCGGGCATGTAAACCAGGTAGCGCGATGATACCGAGAGGTGGCTGGTAACTCGCGCGCCCTTGGTGCCAAGCGGGTCTTTCAGCACCTGCACCAGCAGTGGTTGCCCCTCGTGCACCAGCTGGCGAATATCGGTTTCGTGGCCATTGTCGCTATCGCGGCCGATACCGTCGCGCTGGATATCGTTGACGTGCAGGAAGCTGGCTTTGTCCAGGCCAATATCGACAAACGCGGCCTGCATGCCAGGCAGCACCCGCACAACCTTGCCATGATAGATGTTGCCGACAATGCCCTTGCTGCGCTCGCGCTCAATAAACGCCTCCTGCAACAGGCCATTCTCGACCAGTGCAACGCGCGATTCGATCGGCGTTGCGTTCATCAGTATTTCTTCACTCATGCAAGGGGTTCCGGAGCCACACGACCTGCTCCACGGACTATAACAGCGATGCCGCTATCCTAACGGGTTTTCAGGCTGATCGCCGTGAACAGGTTTACCGATAGACACCGGAAATAGCGCAAATTCGGCACACTTTACCGAATTTTACCGAACAAACTGCGATCAGTAAGAGAGCCGGAGCCGATCCAGGGAGATTTTCAGCACCGGCCAGAAAATCGCACTGGTCAGCGCGGGCAGCAGGAAAGCCATACTGTAATAGGTGCTGCCAGTGAGCCCATGGACCCAGTAGGCGATCAGCTGGTGCATGCCGATCATCACGAACACGGCGAGCGCCTGCTCGAGCAGCGAAAACATGGCCAGGCGATGGTTCAGCAGGAACGCCAGGTAAGCGACAACCGTGAGTGCCAGAGCGTTCTGCCCGAACACCGCGCCCTCGAGTATGTCGAGCATCAGCCCGAGCACCCAGGCGTGAAACATGCCGATACGAAACGGTGCACAGACCACCCAATAGATCACTACACAGGCGGCCAGCTCCGGTCGCAGCCAGCTCGCCCAATCCGGCAGGGGCCAGATCGCAACCAGCAGCGAGAGCACCGCGCTGCCCAGCAGCCAGGACCAGCTGATCTCGGCGCTATCCCCCATTGGCCGGGCCGCCGGTTTCCGTTTGCTCTCCCGCATCATCGTCGCTGCTGGAGAAACCGCTGGCAAACACCAGCAACACATGCCGCGAGCGATCAAGGCGCGCGCTGGGACGGACAACAATATCGAGGAAGGGTTTGCCAGGATCCTGCACAACTGACTCGACGACGCCCACCGGGTAACCCACCGGGAAGCGCTGGCCCAGGCCCGAACTCACGAGCAGGTCACCTGCTTCGATATCAGTGGTCGCCACCATGTTGGAAATGGTCAGCGTATCGATACGACCGGAACCTTCGGCAATGGCGCGAACACCGTTGCGATTGACCTGCACCGGCACTGCATGCCGGGAGTCGCTGACGAGAATGACGCGCGCCGTTAGCGCATTGGCATCGACCACCTGGCCAACCAGGCCATAGGCATCAATCACGGGCTGCCCGACGTAAACGCCCTCGCGCGTACCCTTGTTGACGACGATCTGGTGTTTGAGCGGATCGGGCGACACGCTGATCAGCTCGGCAACCAGAACGCTATCCTGCAACACGGTCGAGGAACTCAGCAACTCGCGCAGGCGCACGTTCTCGGCGGTCAGCGACACCAACTGTTGCAGCTTGCCCTGCAGGATCCTGGCCTCTCCGTGCAGCCGCTCATTCTCAGCCAGCAGCTGCTCTCGCGAGGTCAGGTAGGTATCGACGCCCTGGACAAGCTCACGCGGCTGGTTAACGACCCAGTAAAAAGGAATAGAAACGTAGGAAAGCGTTGCGCGAATGCTGCGACCGATGGGCTGGCTACTGGTATTGTAGTCAACCGCGATTAAAACCAGCGACAGCAAACCTAGGAACAGCAGGCGGGAGCCCACTGAGGGGGACTTACCAAAAATCGGCTTAATGCTTGCTCTCCAGCGACGCTGTGCAAGAGGCTGCGCAACAGCAGGCACCGGTCATGGGGCGTTACTCGGTCGACAGAAAATCGATGTTGTACTGGTCCATTAGCTCCAGCGCCTTGCCGCCACCGCGCGCAACGCAGGTCAGCGGGTCTTCGGCAACCACGACAGGCAAACCGGTTTCTGTCGACAGCAATTTATCAAGACCACGCAGCAACGCACCGCCACCGGTCAGCACGATACCCGTCTCGGCGATATCCGATGCCAGCTCCGGCGGTGACTGTTCGAGTGCACCTTTGACGCCCTGGATAATAATCGTCAGCGCATCCTGCAGCGCTTCCATGACTTCATCGGAGTTCATCGTAAATGATCGCGGCACACCTTCGGCAAGATTGCGACCACGGACATCAATCTCGCGCAGGTCACCGCCGCCAATGGCTGTGCCGATCTCCTGCTTGATGCGCTCGGCGGTCGCATCACCAATCAGGCTGCCATAGTTGCGACGCACATAAGAGACAATCGCTTCGTCGAAACGGTCGCCACCGGTGCGCACCGAATCGGAATAAACGACACCGTTGAGCGAGAGAATCGCGATTTCAGTTGTGCCGCCACCGATATCGACAACCATCGATCCGCTGGCCTCTTCGACCGGCAGGCCGGCGCCGATAGCTGCCGCCATGGGCTCTTCGATGAGCCGCACTTCACGCGCCCCTGCACTCTGTGCCGATTCGCGAATCGCCTTGCGCTCAACCTGGGTCGAATTACAGGGCACGCAGACCAGTACTCGTGGGCTGGGTCGGATAAAGCTGTTTTTGTGGACCCGCGAAATAAAGTGCTGAAGCATTTTTTCGGTGACCTGGAAGTCGGCGATAACACCGTCTTTCAGCGGGCGGATTGCCATGATATTGCCGGGGGTGCGCCCCAGCATGCGCTTGGCATCGGCGCCAACCGCAGCAATCGTCTTCTGGCCATTGTGCATCCGAATCGCGACCACCGAGGGCTCATCGAGCACGATACCCTGGTCACGGACGTAAATCAGCGTATTCGCGGTGCCCAGGTCAATCGATAAATCGTTGGAGAAGACGCCACGGATGGTCTTTAGCATTGTTTGGTGGTCCCGGTCGCAGGTAATCGCGAAACTGTATCAATGGCAGCCATTTTGGGCAAGGCAGAAATGTGGTAAGTTAGCGGTTTTAACGGCTTTTAACGCGCGCGACGATGAGCATCACCCCGGAAGAAATCCAGAGCACAGCCCAGCTGGCACGGCTAAAACTCGACCCCGATTCGGTCAGCGAGGTGACCGAGCGCATCGCCGGCATCCTCGAGCTGGTGGACCAGATGCAGGCCGTTGACACCCGCGACGTCGAACCGATGGCAAACCCGCACGATGCGGCGCAGCGACTGCGCTTCGACGAGGCAATGCAGCCGGCCGATGCCCTCGCCGAGCGCGACAGCTTCCAGGCCATAGCACCCGCCACCGACCAGGGCCTGTACCTGGTGCCCAAAGTCATCGAATAAGCCCGCGACCGAGGCACTGACCGCCCGGTTGCGGCTGGCGCAGCCGGCCATCCGGCCCTATTGCAAACGACTGACCAAGCCCCATGACCCAGTTTCACGAACTTACCCTCACCGAGCTCTCAAGCGGCCTGCAAGGCGGCGAATTTTCCTCGGTTGAACTGACGCAGCACTTCCTGGCGCGCATTGCCCGCCTGGATGCCGAGCTGAACAGCTTTGTCAGCGTCGATGAAGCCGGCGCGCTGGCCGCAGCGCGCGCTGCAGACGAACGTCGCGCCAGCGGTGAGGCCAGCCCGCTGCTCGGCGTGCCAATCGCCCACAAGGATATTTTCTGCACGCGCGGCCTGCGCACCAGCTGCGGCTCGAAGATGCTCGACAACTTTGTCCCGCCCTACAATGCCACCATCGTCGAGAAACTCGCCGCCAGTGGCGCGGTCATGCTTGGCAAGACCAATATGGATGAGTTCGCGATGGGCTCGTCGAATGAAACGAGCTACTACGGCGCCGTCAAAAACCCCTGGAGCACCGATTGCGTGCCCGGCGGCTCATCGGGCGGCTCGGCAGCCGCGGTTGCCGCGCGACTGGCTCCCGCCACCACCGGCACTGACACCGGGGGCTCGATTCGCCAACCTGCTGCGCTGTGCGGCATTACCGGGTTAAAACCCACCTACGGCCGTTGTTCGCGCTACGGCATGATTGCCTTCGCATCAAGCCTCGACCAGGCCGGGCCAATGACGCAGACCGCCGCCGATGCAGCGCTGATGTTGCAGGCCATGGCGGGTGTTGACCAGCGCGACTCCACCAGCGCCGACCACCCGGTCGACGACTATATGGCAGGCCTCGAGCAATCGCTCGCCGGCCTGCGCATAGGTTTACCGCGCGAGTACTTCGACAGCCGGCTCGATGCCGAAATGAACCGACAGGTCAGCGCTGGTATCCAGCTGCTGGTCGACGCTGGCGCCGAGCTCGTCGATATCGACCTGCCTAATTCGGCACTGTCGGTGCCCGCCTACTACGTTATCGCGCCAGCCGAGGCCTCGTCTAACCTGTCGCGCTTTGACGGTGTGCGCTATGGCTATCGCTGTGACAACCCCGACGACTTGCTCGACCTGTACACCCGCACACGCAGCGAAGGCTTTGGCGAAGAAGTCAAACGTCGCATCCTGGTGGGCACCTACGCACTGTCAGCCGGTTACTACGATGCCTACTACCGCAAAGCCCAGCAGATCCGCCGCCTGATCAAGCAGGACTTTGTCGATGCCTTCAGCAAGGTCGATGTTATCGCCGGGCCGACGTCGCCCTCACCGGCATTTCGCTTTGGCGAAAAAGGTGACGACCCGGTGGCGATGTACCTTGAAGATATCTATACCATCGCAGTCAACCTCGCAGGTCTGCCCGGCATATCGGTGCCCGCCGGCCTGATCGACAACAAGCCCGTGGGCCTGCAGTTGATCGGCAATTATTTTGATGAAGCGCGACTGCTGAACGTCGCTCACCAGTTCCAGCAACTGAGCGACTGGCACCGCCAGCTGCCACAGTTTGCCAACCAGTAGCCGGACAGGATCCAGAACAGCCATGCAATGGGAAACAGTGATTGGCCTCGAAGTGCACGTCCAGCTTTCGACCCAATCTAAAATCTTTAGCGCTTCGTCAACGGCCTTTGGTGCCGAGCCAAACACGCAGGCCGATGCCATCGACCTGGCCATGCCCGGCACGCTACCCGTTGCCAATGAGCAGGCATTTCACAGCGCGATCAAGTTTGGCCTGGCGGTAAACGCCGAGATTGGCACCGAGTCGGTATTTGAACGCAAGAACTACTTTTATCCCGACCTGCCCAAGGGCTACCAGACCACCCAGCTCGACAAACCCATCGTGGGTCCGGGCCATATCGATATTGAGGTGGGCGAGAACAGTAAACGCGTGCGCATCCACCACGCGCACCTTGAAGAGGACGCTGGCAAATCGCTGCACGAAGACTTCCAGGGCATGTCGGGCATCGACCTGAACCGGGCGGGCACACCGCTGATCGAGATCGTCTCTGAACCTGATATGCGCTCTGCCGCTGAAGCCGTCGCCTACCTGAAAAAAATTCACGCGATTGTGACCTACCTGGGCATCTCCGATGGCGATATGTCCCAGGGCTCGCTGCGCTGCGATGCCAACGTGTCGATTCGGCCCATGGGTCAAGAGCAACTGGGCACTCGCACCGAAATCAAAAACCTCAACTCGTTCCGCTTCATCGAAAAAGCCATCGAAGTCGAGGTCAACCGCCAGATCGACCTGCTCGAAGACGGCGGCCAGGTCACCCAGGAGACCCGGCTGTACGACAGCGATCGCAACGAGACCCGGTCAATGCGCAGCAAGGAAGAGGCGAACGACTACCGTTACTTCCCCTGCCCTGACCTGTTACCGGTTGTTATCGAGGCGCAGACCATCGAGCAGCTGGCCGCAGCCATGCCCGAGCTGCCCGAGCAAAAACGCCAGCGCTTTGTCGACCAGTACAAACTCTCGGCCTATGACGCAGGCGTGCTCACCGAGCTACGGGCCATGGCTGACTACTTCGAAACCGTTGCCGATAGCTGTGGCGATGCCAAGCTCGCCGCTAACTGGGTCATGGGCGAGCTGTCAGGCGCACTCAACAAGCACGACATGGACATTGCCGCATCACCGGTCGCGGCATCGCAGCTAGGCCAGCTGATTGCACGCATACAGGACCAGACGATCTCGGGTAAAATCGCCAAGCAGGTGTTCGAGGCCATGTGGGCCGGTGAAGGCGACGCCGACCAGATCATTGAACAGCGCGGCCTCAAGCAGGTCAGCGACAGCTCGGCGATTGAGGCAATGGTCGATGAAGTGATTGCCGCCAGCGCCGACCAGGTTGCACAGTACCAGGCTGCCGATGATGGCAAACGCAAGAAGTTGATCGGCTACTTTGTTGGCCAGGTCATGAAACTATCCAAAGGCCAGGCCAACCCGGGCCAGGTCAACCAGATCCTTGCCAGCAAGCTTAACAACTGATCGCGCAAGGCCCAAACGGGGAACAGACAACGTGGCACCCAAAAAAGACAAAGAAAAGGTTATCGACCCGGTATGGGGTGAAGAGCGCATCCGCGAGTTTCTCGAGCTTGAACCGCCGCAGGGCGAAAACGCCGACCACCACCGGCTGCTGCGTGCCTACCAGAGCATGCGCGCTGAAGACTTCGACGATTTCGTGGGTTTTTTCGTGGAAGCTGGCGGTGACATCGCCGCTAAAAATCGCGAGGGACTCACCCTGGCCGACATTCTTGCGGCCCACCGCTACAGCGAGCCCTACCAGGCATCACTCAAGCGAAATACCTGATCGACGGCGTGCCTAGGCGCGCGCGATCAGGTCTCCTTGCTTCTGCAAACCCAGTCGCTGGTAAAAGCGCTCTGGAATATCTTCTTTATTTTTGTAGACATATATCTTGCAGGGCGTCACGCCCAGCCCCTGCGCCGGTGGATCGACGATAAACACCGGGGTGCCGGTATGTAACCAGGAGCTGATTTCCATGGCCGGCTCGTGGCAGCAATACACCGGGAGTGAATCCATGCCGTAAGTCGCGGGGCCTGCATCCGTGACAATGGCGGCATGGCGAGGCGCCTCGTAGTGCCCGGCGCGAATCAATCGCGCCCCGCTGGGACAGGGGTCTGGCATGAAGGTCACCTTCTCCTCATCTTCGCTGAGCGCGAAGGGCAGCAGGTGAACGCGGGTAAAATAGACCAGCTTTTCGACCTTCTCTTTAAACGGCAAGCTGCCATCAGGGTCAAAGGCGGTCACATCCATGACTTCCTGCAGCAGCGCCAGTGTCGCATCGCTGCCATGCGCCCGATAGTACTCGCTGAGCAAACCATTGACCCGCGACATCATGCCATCGTGTGCCGCCAGGGCTTCGTTGTACCACTCGCGATTCATCGCCGTTGCAGCGGCGACGTCGCCCTGCTCGATCAGCGTGAGCAGCTGCGCGAGCTTTGCCGTCCAGTCTTCAATCAGCGTGCCGGTGTCGACCGCACGCTCTGGTGCCTCGGGCACATCGACCCGATGGCAAGCCTCAACGGCGCTGAGGATACCGCCTTCATCAAACGCGGCCAGCAAGCGGCGCTGCCAGCCGCGATAATTGTAAAACATGCCCCAGTACTCGTTGCGCTGTGACTGCAACTGTGCAGCCGCCGCAACAAGATCGCCCTGCGCCAGGCTGGTCTCTACCAGGTCAACGCTGGGCGTGCCCGCAGTGGCAAGAAATTCGGCGCTGAAAATGCGATTAGCTGGACTCATGCTGGCTGTTACTCACTGTGCTTTGGCTGCCATGTGGCCAGCCACTTTAGCGCTTCGCCGCGGGGGCTTGTATACGCTTTATTAATTTAACCGCTTTTGCGCTTGTACGGCCACTCGGGGTTCGCGAACATGCACAGGCCCTGCTATGGAGACAATAACGATGGCCGAAAGCGACGCCAAAACCCTGTTACACAGCGCCTTTACCGGCATGCTCGAGAGTTTCGCAGCCGGTCGCGAAGCCATTGATGACCCGGCTCTGAAGCCACCGCCTGGTACCGATCGCAACCTCGCCGAGGGCTACCGCTACATGATGGGCTACGTCTGCAGCGCCGTCGAGCGCGCAATGGCAGAGGATACCGACCTGCCCTACTTCAGGCGTGCCATACCTCCCCACTGCAAGTCGACCTGGGATAACGCCGACAACCTGTACCTGAGCGCCGCCATCGACGGCGAGCAGACCTATCGCATTCGCGGCCGCGCCGAGGACAGTCGCCACTGGCGCGGCGAAACACCCGTCGAGGGAATACGCGCGCCACTGTACGTGATCTTCACCGCGGTGACCCAGTACACGGGTGACACCGGCAGCATTGCCGAGCTCACCCCGGAAGTCACCAACAACGGCGGCTCGCTCGATAACCCCGACCTGATCGTCGATGCCAACGGCGAGTTTGAAATTGTATTGGCTCCCGAGCGCCCTGCAGGCTATGAAGGCAACTTCATCAGCACGATCGCGACCTCCCCCTCGGGCCAACGCCAGGTCTGTAACTACATCATTTGCCGCCAGCTATTTGGTGACTGGCGCGATGAGCGCACGCTGCAACTGCACATTGTGAATGTCGAAAAAGTTGGCGCGCCCGCCGCAGTGCCGACGCCGCAGGCTGTGGCGGCAAAAATGCAGCGCATTGGCGACATCGTCAACCACCAGATGCGCTTCTGGAACGACTTTTTCGCGACCATTCTCGATGGCTATGGCGACAGCGAGTTCAAGACACCGTTTGCCTTTCCTGGGCCCAACGTTCCCAACCAGCCACAACCGCCCTCGGCGACCGTCGGTGCCGCGCAAAAAACCAATATTTACTCCGGCGGCGTGTTCGACCTGCGCAGTGATGAAGCACTGATTGTCGAGCAGACCATACCGGTCAAACCACTGTATACCGGCTTTAACCTGAACAACATCTGGGGCGAGTCTTACGACTACGCCAACTTCATCACCAGCATCAACAATTTACAGGCAGCGACCGATAGCGATGGCAAGGTGCGCTACGTCATCAGCGAACAGGATCCGGGCATCAACAACTGGCTGGACACCACCGGGCTCAACCACGGTATGCTGTCACTGCGGTGGGCGTATACCGAAGAGCCCGCCGAGCTACCCACGCTGGTCGTCACCAAAGTCGCCTTCGCTGATCTTGACCAGCACCTGCCCGCTGATACCACCCGCGTCAGCGCTGCGCAGCGGCGCGAACAGATTGTGCTGCGCCAGGAGCACTGCCAGCTCAGGTTCAGGCAATCCTAGGCGCGCATACCCATCACATCATTGAGATAGAACGATGCAACTGGCCGACATCGACATTTACAACCCGGATCACTACGTCGAGGGCGTACCGCTCGAAGCGTTCAAGTTCCTGCGCGACAACGCGCCTGTACACTGGCATGCGCACCCGGATGGTGGCGGTTACTGGATTATCAGCCGGCATGCCGATGTGGTTGAGGTATCGAAAGACTTCGACACCTTTTCGGCGCAGCGCGGCTTTGTGCTGGTCGACGACCTGCCGCCCGAGGTACTCGAGCGCGCCCAGGGCCAGCTGCTGGGTATGGACCCACCCAATCACGGGCCCATTCGCCGTGTTGTCATCAGCCGCTTTACGCGCAAGATGCTTGCCGAGTTTGAGCCCAGAGTCCGCGAAATTGCCTGCGATATCTTTGATCGTATCGATGCGCAGATGCGCGACGGTACCGTTGAATGTGATTTCGTCGACGACGTCGCCGGTTTTTTGCCAACCTCGGTGATCGGCTCGCTGCTGGGCGTCCCGCAGGACATGTGGCAGCAGCTGCGCCGCTGGTCGGACCTGCAAACCTCGGCGAGCGACCCTGACATCGTGGGCGATGCTGAAAACACCCAGAATGCCTCGATCGAGATGGGCGCCTACGGCTACCAGCTTGCAGAGGAGCGCAAGGACAAAGGCGGCACCGACCTGATCTCGCTGTTGATCAATGTCGAGGTCGATGGCCACAAGGTCACCGAAATGGAGTTCGCCTCACTGTTCGTCCAGATTACCGTAGCCGGCAATGAAACCACGCGCGGCCTGATTGCCGGGGGCATGTATGAGCTGATCCAGCGCCCTGAACTCTACGCCGAACTCGAAGCAGACCCCGACAAGCTGCCGAAGGCGATCGAAGAGATGCTGCGCTGGACCTGCCCGCTGCACTATTTCAGGCGCACTGCCACCAAAGACACCGAAGTCGGCGGCGTCAGCATTCGCGAAAACGACCGCGTAGTGATGCTGTATTCCTCGGCCAACTTTGACGACACCGTCTTCGACAACCCCGAACAGTTTGATATTCACCGCGAGCACAATCCACACCTGGCCTTTGGCTACGGCATTCACCTGTGCCTGGGCGCGAACCTCGCAAGGCTCGAGACGCGCATCTTTTTCGAAGAGTTCTTTCGCCGCTACCAGTCGATCGAGCTTATCGGCCCTGCGGCCCGCATTCGCTCCAACCTGGTCAATGGCCTGAAGCGCATGCCGGTTCGCATTACCGCACGCCAATAAACCCTTTTTTTGTACTAGGAGAACACCATGCAACGCTTCGCCAACAAAGTCGCCCTGGTTACCGGGGCCGCCTCGGGTATCGGCCAGGCTACCGCCATTCGTATCGCCAGCGAGGGTGGCAGCATCTGCTGCGTCGATCTCGACGAAGAGGGCCTGGCCAAAACTGCCGCTGACGTCGAGGCAGCAGGCGGCAAAGCGCAGGTGCTGCGCTGCGATGTGGGCGATGAACAGCAGGTGAAGGAGACCGTGGCCGCCTGTGTTGCACACTTTGGCCAGCTCGATACCGTGATCTGCATGGCCGGCATTTTGCGCTTTGACCATTTTCATGAGCTGGAGAAATCCAACTTTGAAAAGATTATGCACGTTAACGTGACCGGCACCTTCCTGGTTTGCCGCGAGGCGATTCCTCACCTGCTCAAAACCGGCGGCAACATCGTCAACGCAGCATCAAGCTCGGCACTCGCAGGCCTGCCCTGGGGTACGGTTTACAGCGCCTCCAAGGGCGCCATTTTGTCGATGACCCGCAGCATTGCGATTGAATACGCCAAACAGGGGATTCGCGCCAACACAGTCAGCCCGGCCGACATCGTCACCGCCGGCATGTCGGCACCGAACATGCCAAAAGACGTGGATATGAAATTGATGGAACGCTGCATGTCACCCACCGGCCGGCGTGGCCCCGAGGTGGTTGCCAACCTGATTGCGATGCTGGCATCAGACGATGCGGTGCACATCACCGGCGAGGACGTGCGGGTCGACGGCGGAACCCTCTCGTAGCGCCCCGGTTTTTTGGCTGGCTACCAGTCTTTGGGCTCAAGAATCATGACCGGCACCTGCCGGCGACCGTCAATGCGCGCGATGTACTCGGCATAGCCTTCATACATCGCGTGCAGCGATGGCCAGAGCCGCTCTTCTTCATGAGCATCAGCGTGACGGGCCACGTATTTGCGCTTGTTATTACCCACCTGGCACCATAGCTCGGGGTTGGCGACCATGTTCTTGTACCACAGCGGCAGGGTCGACATGCCCCCCTGGGTGCCCACCACGATCACATTGTCACCATCCTGGATAAACAGCAGCGGAATCTTGCGCCACTTGCCGGTTTTGCGCCCCTTGATCGTCAGCACGGCTACCGGCGCACCGAGAAACTTGTTCCACAGTCGCCCACCCGTCCACTCGTACACGTAGGACTGCCAGGTGCCCAGGTTCTTGATAAAGAAGCGGCCAAACTTCTCCTGCCCCGGGGTGAAGGGCTCGACGACGGCATTGGCATCACTTTTTTGGCTCATGGTTTTCTCACTGCGTAGGGACGATGGGGAGCGCGATATTTCAATTGGCTCGTGGGCGGGCTATGATCGCAAAATTCGGCGACAATAACGCCCACCTTAACAGCCAGTAATCGAGCACAGCAAGCTGCCCTGGCAAGCGATAGCGCAACTGATGAACCCCTCCAGCGTCGCCATTGACCTGCATGCCCTCGCCGCGCATTACCCCGAACGCACGCTAGCGTTGCTGCGCAACGGCATCGATGCCTTCAATGCCAGCGGGCAGTGGCAGGCGCTGGTGCAGGCCTACGACCTGGCACTGGACGATGCATCGCAGCAGCAGCTGGAGCCACTGCCGCTCAAACAGCACAAACTGGCCCTGCTGCGCCAGCTGCAGTGGAACAAACAGGCCGTGCAACTGGCGCTTGAAATGCCCGACTCACTGCGCCACGAGGCTGTACTGGGTATCCTGGCGCAGGCGCAGCAGCTACCGCCCGGCCCGGCGCTCGATGCCGAACTGCTGCAACTGGTCGCACTGGGGCACGACCTGCAGGCAGCAGAGCCCTGCCTTGGCCAGTACCTGCTCGATTGCGCAGGCAGCGGCGATGTCGCGCAGCAATGCGAAGCGCTGGCTGATCGCCCTGCGGTTCACGCACTGCTCGAGCAGCTACAGTACCACCAGCTGGGTGTCGAACAGCTGCTAACCGCGCTCCGGGCGCGGCTGCTCGATCTTGCGACCTCCGACGATACGGCCCTTGCGCCCTACCGCGCACTGCTGACGGCCATCGCCCTGCAGTGCGACAGGAACGAATACGTTTACAACCTCGCCGATGATGAAGCCACACGGCTCGGCCAGTACGCGGAACGCATAAAAGCACTGCCCGCCGGGCAGCAGGCCGCCTGGGACGGCATCGCCGTGCTCCTGATGTACCAGCCCTTTGCGGCACTGGCCTTTGCCCACAACTGGCTCGAGAGCAGCGAGACTGCTCTTCATCCGCTCACAAAGAAGCTGCGCACCCAGCTGCAGCAACAGCAGGCGGCACTGGCGCAGGAGCTGGCGTATGCGGCGCAATTTGCTGCCGAACAGGCACTCGAAGATGCAACGTCGATTGCGGTGGCGCAGATGTACGAGGCCAACCCCTACCCGCGCTGGACCACCGCCATCGGCGAGTTTAATCCCGGGCACCTCCCTTTTGGCGAGGTCTTTGGTTACCGGGCCTCGCCGCATTACCGACTACCCGAGGGCAACGACTGCGCCAGCGAACACCCGCAATCCATACTGGTCGCCGGCTGCGGCACCGGCCGCCACCCGATTGCGCTGGCGCTCAACTTTCCGGGTATCCGCTTTACCGCGATTGATATCGGGGTGCGCAGCCTGGCCTACGCCCAGCGCATGGCCGATCACTACGAACTTGATAACCTGCAGTTCAAGCGCTGCGATATTCTCACGCTGCCGCAGTGGAGCGAACAGTTTGATATGGTCGACAGCACCGGCGTTATTCACCATATGCGCGAACCCGAAGCGGGCCTTGCGGCATTGCTGACGCGGCTGAAACCCGGTGGCGTACTGCGGCTGGGTCTCTACAGTCGCACTGCACGTCGCGACATCATCGCCTACCGCCAGCAGGCGCAGCATGAACAGCTCGATGCGGCGCAGATTCGCGCCGAGCGCCGCGCGCTGATTCGTGACCACGCGGCAGGAAAATACCCGACGTTGATGGCATTCAGCGATTTCTTTTCAATGAGCGGCTGCCGCGACCTGCTGCTGCATGAGCAGGAGCACCAGTACGACCTGGCAGACATCGAACGCATGCTGGACAGTCACCAGCTGCGGTTCCTGTCGATGACCCATGAGGCGAGTATTTTGCAGCAGATTGCCGGGCCACAGGCCGACCCCTGGCAGCTGACAAGCTGGGCCCAGGCCGAGCGGGCCGAGCCGATGCTGTTTGCGAGTATGTATAACTTTTTTGTGCAGCAATAAAAAACCCGCCGGCTGGCGGGTTTTTTGATTTGGTACGACCGAGTGGATTCGAACCACCGACCCCCACCATGTCAAGGTGGTGCTCTAACCAACTGAGCTACGGTCGTACATAAAACTTCTCTTTGACCCGTTCCCTCGTGACTGCGAAATGAGTCTGCCCTGTGGGCGGGCGCCTATTATACGTATCCGTCCTAGGCCTGCAAATGCCGGCTCGAGGCCACAAAGGTGCGGGCCTTGAGCCCGGCCAGCTCGTCGCGGACCCGGGCCGCCTCCTCGAACTCCAGATCCTTGGCGTGCTGGTGCATTTGCTGCTCCAGCTCGGCGATCTTTTTGGCCAGCGCCGCTGGCGACAGGTCGACCGCCGAATCGGCATAGTCGGCGATTTTGGGCTCGGCCTTGCGGCTACCGCCCCGCCGGCCCTTGCCGGGCGAGCTGTAGGCGGCCTCCATGACATCGGTGACGGCCTTCTTGATGCCCTCGGGAGTAATACCGTGCTCGGTATTGAATTCGGTCTGGATCTTGCGGCGGCGCTCGGTCTCATCAATGGCCCGGCGCATCGAGCCGGTGATGTCCTCGGCATACAGTATCGCCTTGCCGTTGACGTTGCGAGCCGCGCGACCAATCGTCTGCACCAGTGACGTCTCCGAGCGCAAAAAGCCCTCTTTATCGGCATCGAGCACCGCCACCAGCGACACTTCGGGCATATCGAGCCCTTCGCGCAGCAGGTTGATCCCCACCAGCACATCGAAATGGCCCAGGCGCAGGTCGCGAATGATTTCCATACGCTCGACGGTGTCGATATCGGAGTGGAGGTAGCGCACCCGAACGCCGTGCTCATCAAGGTATTCGGTGAGGTCTTCGGCCATGCGCTTGGTCAGCGTGGTGACCAGCACCCGCTCGTCTTTCTTGCTGCGCTTCTGGATCTCTGAGAGTAAATCATCGACCTGGGTGCGGGCGGGCCGCACCTCGAGCTCGGGGTCGACCAGCCCCGTGGGCCGCACCAGCTGTTCTACCACCCTGCCCGACTGCTCTTTTTCGTATTTGCTGGGCGTGGCCGAGACGTAGATGCGCTGGGTCGCCAGCTGCTCCCACTCCTCGAAGCGCAGCGGCCGGTTGTCGAGCGCCGAGGGCAGCCTGAAGCCATACTGCACCAGGGTTTCCTTGCGCGAGCGATCGCCCTTGAACATGGCGCCGATCTGCGGCACCGTCACATGCGACTCATCGATCACCACCAGGGCGTTGTGCGGCAGGTAATCGAACAGCGTGGGGGGTGGCTCTCCGGGCTGGCGGCCCGACAGATGGCGCGAATAATTCTCTATGCCGGTACAGAAGCCCAGCTCGCGGATCAGCTCCAGGTCGTACTTGGTTCGCTGTGCCAGTCGCTGCTCCTCGACCAGTTTGTTCTGGTCCTTGAGCTGAGCCAGCCGCTCGATCAGCTCCTCTTCGATCGCATCGACGGCCTTGAGGATATTCTCGCGCGGGGTCACGTAGTGCGATTTGGGGTAAATCGTGTAGCGCGGCAGCTTGCTGTGTACTTCGCCAGTCAGCGGGTCAAACAGGCTCAGCTGCTCGAGTTCATCGTCGAACAGCTCGACCCGTATCGCATCGCGCTCGGACTCGGCCGGGAAGATATCGATGACATCGCCGCGCACCCGGTAGGTACCGCGCGAGAAGTCGATATCGTTGCGGGTGTACTGCAGTTCGGCCAGCCGGCGCGTGATGTCCTGCTGCTGGTAGCGATCGCCCCGTCGCAGGTGGAGCACCATTTTCAGGTAGGCATCCGGGTCACCCAGGCCGTAGATCGCCGACACGGTAGCCACCACCAGGGCATCGTCGCGCTCAAGCAGCGCCTTGGTCGCCGACAGGCGCATCTGCTCGATATGCTCGTTGACCGAGGAGTCCTTCTCGATGAAGGTATCGGAGGACGGCACGTAGGCCTCGGGCTGGTAGTAGTCGTAGTAGGAGACGAAGTACTCCACCGCATTGTTGGGGAAGAATTCGCGAAACTCACCGTAGAGCTGCGCGGCCAGCGTCTTGTTATGCGCCATGACGATGGTCGGGCGCTGCAGCTTTTCGACCACATTGGCGATGGTGTAGGTCTTGCCCGAGCCCGTGACGCCGAGCAGGATCTGCCCCGCCAGCCCGGCCTCACAGCCCTCGACCAGCTGCTCGATCGCCCTGGGCTGGTCACCAGCGGGCTTGTAGGGCGAGACAACTTCGAAGGGCTTGGACATGGGGCGAACTCTGTGGGCGAACCGCCAATAATGCCACAGCCCCGGAGCACAGGCCACACGCGTAAGCGCCGCCAAATCAGTGCTTTAGCCTGTGCTACACTGGTTGAGTGCCCCGGAAATCTGCCACCCCAGGCAGGCTTGACGGGCGCATAGCGGGCCATTAATATGCCCGCCCCTGACGCTGATCCAACCCCCGGGCTGGCCGCGTAACAGGTACGGAACGGGCTCTCCGGGCGCCCCCAAAGCGCCAAAACAGCCCCGCTACTCCGCCTTAGCTCAGTTGGTAGAGCAAATGACTGTTAATCATTGGGTCGCTGGTTCGAGCCCAGCAGGCGGAGCCATATAACTCATTGACCGTAAAGGAAAACGGTCAATCAAAACTCCGAAGCACCAATTAGTGGGTTACCAATTAGGTACCCGGTTGGCCAACTTCGGAGTTTTTTTATGTCCAGCATTCAACGCATCGAACGCAAATCCGGTCTGCGCTACAAAGCCGTCCTCAAGCAGGGGCAGACTGTCCTCAAGACCAAGACCTTCACGAAACGCACTCATGCCAATCAATGGCTAGCGCGTATGCAAGCTGACAGGGAGGCCGTTGAGGCCCTGGGTCTGCGCGGTGCGCAGATGACGTTTGACGAGCTCGCAGATCATTATCTGGCAGCATGGAGTGGCAAGGACACGTCGCGACCAGGCCAGGTAGCATTCTGGAGAGAGCGACTTGCGAGACGGTACCTGACCGACATCGACACCGAAATGGTCCGCCAGATACTGGAAAACTACGCGCAGGGAAAAGCTCAACGCCCTCGCGGTTCGCGGGATGGCAGCGACATCGTGACGCTGGCCCGAAGTCGCGCTCCGGCAACCGTCAATCGCATGCGAGCGGCTGTCTCGGCGGTCTTTCAATTCGCCCAGCAGTCGGGCTGGATCAACCACAACCCCGTCAAAGCTATTCCACAGCGCGCTGAGGACAACGCGCGGCACCGCTACCTCAACGAGGCTGAAATCGCTCGCCTGCTCGAGGCGGCCAGAGAGTGCGCTTGGGAGCGAATGAACGTACTTGTCTTGATGGCTATTACCACGGGAGCCCGAAAATCAGAGCTCTTGAAGCTTCAATGGCGACACATCAATCTAGAAAAGCGTAACGCGTTACTCCCTACGAGCAAAAATGGCGAGCCTCGTGTACTGACACTCACGCAGGATGTCGTCAAAACACTGCGGCCATTCAGGGGGATCGGACTGGTTTTCCCGAGCCCCAGCAAGCCCTGGCAGCCCATCGAAATCAAAAAATACTGGCAGCAAACGCTCAAACTCGGAGGTTTTCCGCTAGACTCGGCCCATCACGACTATTTTCGCTTCCACGACCTAAGACACACCGCTGCCAGCCATTTAGCGATGAATGGCGCAACGCTGTTTGAGGTTGGAGAGGTTCTGGGGCATAGGTCAGTGGCAACGACCAAGCGCTATGCGCACTTAAGCATCGCTCACAAACAAGCGCTTACGGATCGTGTGTTTAGTAATTTACCAGGAGAATAGTCAATGAAGGCTCTAGTGCACTGGCGAGAGGCAGCAAACGTGGTTTGCTCGTTGGGTAACATTTTCGACCCCGACCAATCTGAAGCCGAACTAATTCCCAGATCGGCGCTAAAAAGAGTGCTGCAAATTCGTTTGCCCCCGAAACCCCCTCTCTACTTCCCCGAAGACATTCTTCGCTTGGACCAAGATTTCCTGCCAATCGCGGAGCACCTCAAAGGCGGCGGCGGCGCCAAGAACATATCGATTGAACGTGCCGGTGTGCACTTTGAAATTCCTCCAACGGAGTATGGCTACGAGTACGACGCACAAGTTCTACTCCGGACGATTGCACTAGCTATATGTTGTTTCAAGCAAGATCCTGTACAGGTTTATCGGGTAACGCGTTACGGTCACGCGAACGAAATCGCGCGATTTGTCCTAGAAACAGTTCTACACACCATCGCGAACGAGCCCAGTCGCCTGAAGTGCCTCAAATCTGCAAAACCCAAGACCGGTGACAGAAGAAAACGGCCAAGGATAGAAGCTATAGTAGAAGTCCATACTTACAAAGAGACTCATAATGTCTCATTTAACAGAGCCCGCGAAGAATGCGAGGTCCACCCGAACACCTGGAACGCCTACTTAAAGAACCCAACCGCCGACGAACTCCTTATCAAATTTCCACACCCCAAACTCCAAATGTAACGCAAGTCGTACACTCGAGACATTGACCGAGTGTACATACATACCACCAGCACTGTCGCAAACTTGTGTTTCTCGTTGATTACTGAGGAACACCGCTGTGCAACCCGTTACTCCTACTAACCCGCTAGAGAACTATATCGCCGCAAGAGACCTTCCTGAACACTCAGGCTGGCTGTTTTCAGACCAGTCTGTCGATTGGCTCTTGAGGAATCGGCATGAAAATGGCCTCGAAACGCATGTAAAAAAGGTCAACGGAAGGCTTTACGTGAACTACCCAGGCTTTTGTCAATGGTTTGAGCAGCAGCTCGACCGCTAGCAGTGTTTACGTGCGCGCGGGATTAAAGGGGCAAGATGCCCTCCGGTGCTTCGGAATCCCGTGCGCGCCTCTTCGAAGATGAAACAGACTCCGATACAAACTTTAGTAAGACGAATCACCAGACTTGGCGATGCCGCCTCCATTGAAGAAGGGAAAATCGTCATCCATGGTCCGGACGGGAATCGGGTGCCCGAGGAAATACTAGGAACAGACCTCGTGAAGCGAATCGAGGCTATCGCAACGGTTTGCGGACAAGAACTGCTGCTCTACGAGTATCACTCGACAGGACGAGAACCTGGGCACTCACAAGACAGACTGACTTTGCACTTTGTCTTGCTGCCATCACATCAAAAAGTCGTGATGCACTTCAATGTCAGTACAAAGAAAGCACGGAAGTCGAAACGAGGCAATGCTGGTTCACAAATGCCCAAAGGGCAATTTCGCCCACCCAAATCTGGCAGTTTTCTAAATTTCTGGTACAGACTTGGTTTAGAAATGCCCAGAAGGCCTAGCGAATTTCACAAAAAGCTCAGGCAGCTGTCAAATCTTGCACTGAAAGCAGATCTAAAAGATTGTGGCACGTGTTATCGAGCCGAAAATAAAACAGCGACGCTGGCCAATATCGCGCCTGAGCACATTCAACAACGCGTCTATGCACTTTACGCACCCAAAAACATAGCAGATCAATCTAGATCAAGCCCAAAGAAAATAGCGATTTCTTTGGAAAGTCCCTGCTCTCAGCTCGCCATATCCGAGAGCACTGAGCCGCCTACAAGCCTAACAACATATCAAACTGCTTCCGCATTTTCAGGAAAACAAGAATACAGGAGAACAAAGACACCAGAAGAACAATCCACGGATGAATGGCTGCATCACTACGAACAAGCCTTGCCGAAGCAACATAGCCACTGAGAATGGTCCACGCGCACGCGCGCGTAGGACCTTTCGGTTCATTCAGATCAAGGGCCATTGAGCATCATTTCAACCAAAAAAACACTTATTTAGCCCTCATCATTGGCATACCCGCTGTACAAAACCCTTCCATTATCACAATCGACTACGATGACTAAGCTCGAAAAGGTACCCTCCACTTCTTCGCTACTGCAGTAGGCGATCCAGCAATTCTCGAGTTTAACATTGTAAATATAAGGCATCCGAAATTTGATTTCATGCACAAGCAAAACTTCACCAACCGCAAACCTGGGGTGACGCATGTCTATGACACGCTCCGCTATGGTTCTCGCATTCTCTCTATTGATCACGAGCCGTTCACCGATAAGATCATTGCAACATCAGTAATTTCGCAAGGTACCGCGCACCTGCAAATTTAGAAGTATCAATAGTAGTGCTAGCGCAAATACTGCCCCACCCGATAACGTTGGAACTCTATAAGGGTCTCCAAGGTGGACGACGAAGGACTGAAAATCGCCATCAGGATTTAATCCAGCGCCGACCACCCATTGACCATTATCGGAAATCGCTGTAAGTCTGTTGAGCTCCCAGGCATCAACATCTTCACCATCCATTAGGAGCCACTCCTTAAGGCTTTGCATGCCACCAGATTGGGTCCAAATAAAAGCCTCTGTCTCCAAATTAGCATCTTCACAATAACCAACCACGACGCGACCGCCCGCCGAGACATCTAGTGCTCTAGACTCGATATACTGAGGCAGAACTCCCAGCGTTTCAAACCCTGATTGAACACTGTATCTATATGCTTCGCCGTTAAAGCGGCCGACGACAAACAATCCATCGGAGGATACTTTTGAGAAAGACTGAATATCAGATGTGGGATGGATAAAGTTATCTGTACTCCCAATCCGCAGATAAGCTCCATCAGAGGTTTGGAGCGACATGGCGCCCCCATCCGCAGATAGACTAAAAACCGCCCCGTAGTTACTTATCAATTGCGGAGGCAGCGGAGTTGCAATACCCAGACTGGAAACCGAGCCGTCTGCGCCCCACTGTAAACCTTCGCAGCAAGGCGAAAAGTTATACCCGACGATGGTCTGACCATCGTCGGAGACTCCGCGGGGGAAATCAATCGACGAGGCAGAATAGCTATCTAAGTACGTAAAACCTGATGCCGCCGACCAAATATACGGCCGCACATCACCAGTTGGGCCATCGCTTCCGATGATATAGGTTCCATCACTGGAAGTACTTTCAATAGTCCCACCGTAAAACTGCTGAAAATCATCAACCACGACTACGCCTGCCGCCTGCGTCCACTTCGCAAGGCCGGACTGCAATAGGTTAGAAGCAGTAATCTCTTTCCCGTAAACGGTAAGACCATCACCGGAGATTACGCGGGCAGATATGCCATCCAGAGGAATAAATTCTGAAGCCAGGGAAAATGATGGTGAAAACAATGAACCAAGCGCCGCAGCTATACAGCTCAACACCAATGGCAGACGGGAGTTCCAGCTTACAATCATCTAGCAAAAGTCTCGATCAAAGGAGACCCATTCAATCTCTTTCGTGTAGAAATCTCTGGGTATATTCATGCTAAAAGGCTTCTTCACAAACATTCGCAAAGCCCTAAGAAACCGCCCGCTTGGACGAGAAGACGTAGGCTGAGAGCCCAGCGCGGCGACTTGCATGGCCTGGTTAAGTGGCGAGGTCTTCGCTAATCTCATGCTCATAGACTTCAGCTTCAAACGTATAGCTATCCGTTTGATCTATCCCATAAACAATGCAGCCCGGATCACCATCAGGAAACGTAAAACCCTGGTCGAGTTGCACGATACTACCTCTCGTAGGAACGGCACCATTAGTTGAACGGTATCGCTCCACGGGTATGTCTTTTACTAGATACGCTCTTTTGGGGCCCATTGAACGATCTACCACAGACGCTTAACGCCGCCAGCATGGGCGAGCTGCCCCGCAGCGAGTCCAAGCAGCAAAGCTGCGCAGCCCCAAAGGGGCGTGCCTGGCCTGGTTATGTGGCCTTACATAGTGCTTTCTGCCCATTCCTGCTTCCCAATAATTTTTAGGATTTCAATCGGTATGCTACCTAACGGCCCGCATTGCTCAAAATCGTCGCATTGATGATAAACAGCTTTTGAACCTCTTGGGCTGGAACCGGAAACTGATAAGCTTGCGCCATCCAAAATAAGCAGCTCCTCGCAGCCGCTCGCGCCCTTATAGAAAGTTGCTTGCTTGCGATAAGACAACTGCTCGCAAGTATATTCTTCAGTCCAAAATCTAGAAGTAGTCACGACACTTTCCAAAATATACCAATCCTCTAGGGAAATCCGCTTCCTTTCAAGCTTGGGAACTTTATCCTCTGCCTTAGCGTATTCGATAAAAGCAGCGCTTAAATCGCCTAACTCGTCGTGCTCCAAATGCGCTTTCAAGTAAATCGTCGGATGCCACGAGCGATACCATACGACTTGGTATTCAGCTTTGCTCTCCATAGGCACTAACGGCGCAAAATCCGGATGTGTAACCAAATAGAGATACGTTGGAGTTCCCGCGCAACCCATCAATAAAACTGTGAAAAGAATGTATCTCTTAATCCACATAACGCCGCCAGCACGGGCGAGCCGCGCTGCGGCGAGTCCAAGCAGCGCAGCTGCGCAGCCCCGCAGGGGCGTGCCTGGCCTTGTTAAAGTCACCCGCACAACATTGTTGTTTCGGAGAATTTATACACACAACCATTTTCACCGCAACTCTCTACAACCAACGTGGTTCCTGAACAGCCTCTACCTCCATATCCCGGCGTGTGTACGGAGTAGCTTGCAGCGCAAAAGTACTCTGCGCCCCAAAACTCCTTATAGACTTCAGCAGCCGCGCTATCGCAGCTCGCCGGAGATTCAAATAGATTAACCGTACTTAGCTTACCACCCAACGGAAAATCTGGCGTCTTTGCAAACTGCGCGATAATCTCGCCAGCCTTCTTCTCAGACACGCCATTGCCTGCCACGAAACTTCCGATCCCACCGCTCACCCCACACCCCCATATGGCTGAAAGCATAAAGAGCAGCAGGGATCTCATGGGGACTTTAACGCCTCAAGCAGCGGCTCGCGATAGCGAGTCCTGCGCCGCAGGCGTACCGCTGCCTTGACTGGTTAACTGTTTCGCCTTTTTTCACGGTAAAGCTTTATCTTCTCATTATCCCCAAGTATTTCAGCAGTCTTCTTTAAGTGATGCCAAAATTCTTTTGGGAGATCACATTCACCCCCCAAGCCTGCTGCCTCCAGAGCCTCCATTGCGAGTTCAAAATTAGACTCGCTAAGATGTTTCTGAAAAGAAGCTGAATAGTGTTCGATTTGAACTGAGTCGGACAAATATTCAGCAGCGCTCGTCAGTGTCGAGGTGGCAATGGATTCTCTCTTTGCGGCTCGGTCTTGCATCGCAATTTACAGTTAACGCCGCCAGCATGGGCGAGCAACTTGTTGCGAGTCCAGCGCAGCGCCTTGCATGGCCTGGTTATGCGGCAAAGAACTCACTTTAATCGTGGCTCCATTTTATTTGGAACTCAATTTCCTCTTCAGAACCTTCCCGCTCGTGCTCAATATTGTAAATGGCGCGGACCGGGACATAGATGCGCTCTCCCGCGATCTGAATCTCGAATTTCTCCCCCGTCTCAAGCGAGTCCGCCAACCTGCGCAATTTCGCAATAAACTCCGAAGTTGAATAGCCCTTTTCAATATCACGATCTTCTTTACCTGACATATGCTCTTTACCTCTTATGTATTCTTTGACGCATAACGCCGCCAGCATGGGCGGCAAACCGCAGGTTTGGCGTCCAGCGCAGCGGAATGCCTGGCCTGGTTAGGCTGCCGATGCCATACGCACATAAAGCCTCTCTTGCAACGCGTGATTTGAAGAGAGCTTCTGAACAGTGTCGGTAGCTTGAAAACCCGCTGACTCATAGAATGCGATAGCCTTTGAGTTAGAGCATGTTACCCATGCATTCGCATGTTGGGCACCTTGAGACTCTAGCCAGCCTACCGCCTCACGCAGCAGCCCAAGCCCTATCCGACCGCGACGATGCTGAGGTGTTACCCACATTGAACAAACATATGGCTCGCCGCTTGCGTTGTCAAAGAACGCACCTACCATCCCCACCACCGAACCAGTCTTCAGTGCTACAAAAAAAGCGTCTTTATCTGAAACAGCCCTCTCCGATACGAAACTATCAAAATGGGCCACGGGTAGCGCCACCTCTTCCTCGTAGGAAGCACCGAAGGCGTCTGGAGATTCCCGCAAAGCCTCAAGGCGCAGATCTCGAACAACCTTACCGTCTGTGGCTTCAACGCGCCTGATCATAAGCTATAGGCTGCCTAACGCCGCCAGCATGGGCGAGCAACCACAGGTTGCGAGTCCAGCGCAGCGCCTTGCATGGCCTGGTTATATGCCCGGTCACTCATAGTATTTCCCTGCATAGAGGATACGCGCAAATGATTGCCATGTAGGCTCTTTCGGCACCTCGCCCTCCTTACCATTCCAAGCCTCGACCCAGGCTACTGACGCATCCAAATAGTTTTCAATGGTTCCATTCTCCCAACCTCTACTTCCTGGCCCGATTGGACTACCAGGATTCGACTTCTCGTCTTCAAGCTCAGCCTTACGATCTTCGATTAACGCTTTCACAAACTCGAGAAATGAATCTCGGTCATTCACCCCTTCCAGCAGTTCGTTAAGATCATGCATAGGGCATATAACGCCGCCAGCACGGGCGAGCTGCGTAGCAGCGAGTCCAAGCAGCGTAGCTGCGTAGCCCCAACGGGGCGTGACTGGCCTTGTTAGGTGACGTACACACTCTACACATAGCCTATCCGATGTACGCGACCACCAAATATTTAAACAATGCAGCGACCACTACCGCCCCCGAGCAGACCCAAAGCAACTTCTTGAGGTTTTGGCGCTGCGCCCACTTTCTTTCAATCTCCAAATCTCCAAGTTCTTCGATGGCGATCTTCGAGCCAATAAACTCTGCAAAGCTGACAACAGACTCACTACCCGACTCGTAGAGGCGAATCGAAGACATTGCAGCAAAAGCGGTGACAGGAGATTGACTCTCAGCATCGACAAACAAGCGGGGATGACGAGCCGATAGCAAATCCAAAAGTGCCCTGCCATTCAGCGCCAGTAGAGCGAACACAAATAACCATATCGCCACGATGAACCAGAGCATCTCAGGCACCTAACGCTTCAAGCTGGGGTGGCTGTTAGGCCATCCCGGCGCGAAGCGCCCTAGCAGCCTTGACTGGTTATTGTGCGTCAAAACAGCCATTCGAATAACCAAACAATTCCTCGAACTCCTTGAACCAGAAACCCTGCCAATAGCACAAAGAAAATTGCTATTGCTGCCCATGCTACAAGCGTACTAGATGACTCTTTCTCTACACTCTCGCGCGGAGGACGCGAATTAGTCCGTATTTCACTACGCTTGTGACCGCCCTGCTCCAACTCACTCAAAACTGCCTCAGGATAGTCCCCTACTGGTGATACCTGAACACTATGTGGAAAAGTATTGAATAGACTCCTAGTTGACTTCCCGCTGTAGCGCTCTAGATATAGATAAATGGGCTTCTCATACTCGGCCTTCCTGACCCCAGAAAGGAAGAGATATTTACCAGCCTCTAGATCATCACGCATCCTCAGCAGCACAATACCGTAGTTTTCAAAAAGCTCTACATCATACTTTGAACCAGCAAGCCTTCCCTGGAGAATCTCTTTAGCCCTCCAATAATTTCCGAGTGCAATCTGGCGATCAACTTCTTGGTAGCCGCTCATACTTCATCTAGCACCATAACGCCGCCAGCACGGGCGAGCTGCGCAGCAGCGAGTCCAAGCAGCGTAGCTGCGTAGCCCCGAAGGGGCGTGCCTGGCCTTGTTAACTGTACTAACTACCATTTCGCGTGAACTCAAACCTATACAAAACACCCGGCACTGAAACCGCTTTGCCATCTACTTTCTTGGGCGTAAATGCAAGGGTTTCAACCCCCCGCATCGCAGCCTCTTCGAATCCCAGCCCTGATGGGTCACACTCTACGACCTGAGGCGCTTCAGCCCGCCCCTCTGCAGTAACAGTAAGGCTGAGTATGCAATACGCCGAACCAGCTTCCTGCTCTTGGGCAGCAGCGGCTCCGAGTGCCAGAAAAAGAAGCCCGCATACCAAAATTGCCGGAACTAGATTTCTGCTACTCATAATTCGAAGTGCAGTTAACGCCGCCAACAGGAGCGCACCTCAGTGCGTCCCGGCCTGCTTGGCCTTGTTATGTGTTTTCGCTTTATCAAGCAAATCATGAAATTCGTTGACCCGCGCAACCTGCTCTTCGACATAGCCAGGGTAAATCTCTTCGACGCCTCTCCAATATGCGACATCCTTCTCTCTATCTGATTCAGGAAAATAAACCAAATACTCAGCCGCCAACTCTACAAACTCCTCATGCATATCCCAAGGAAATTTTGGCGGCCAGCTCCTGTAAATAGGCTGGTTTGCAGCAACAACTGCAGAATAAATACGAAGACTATCCGCTGCGTAAGCGTGGATTCTCTCGCGCTCCTTTTCTGGCATATCTTTTTCGAGCTTCAAGCGAAAATACTCCATGTTTAAGTTCTGAGCGACCTGCCACCCAATTCCATAATGCTGCCCATACATATAACCAACAACGAACACGACGAACAGAAGAATCAATAGAAAGCCGCATTTCAAAAGGCCAGACATAGGTTTACACATAACGCCGCCAGCACCGGGGAGAAAAACGCCCGCCGTTTTTCGAGTCCAGCGCACGCAGTGCGCGAGGGTGACTGGCCTGGTTATGTGTCTTACACATTCGACTAAAACTACTTTTCTGTAATTTGGGCGATTGTTATAGAAAACCCGCAGTCACCAAAAGTACTCAACGTATGCTCTTCATACTTATTGAACAAAGCATCAAGATGGGCATCAATTTCTTCCTGTGTGTAGTCAAGTGAATGTGAGGCCTGCGCACCCGCACCCGTGGCTTTCGATAGCGCTTGGCCCGCATCGTTGTAGTTAAAAACGACATTCAAAATGCCTTCGCCTTTAGCATTGAGAAACTGAGACACTGCACTATCGTTTTCACGACCTTTCATCGGAGCACAAAGCTCAATGCCCGCATCCCAACTAATTGCCACATTGATACCGTAACTCTCGCCAGTCCAGTTCGCATCATGAAAACTGGCGCCAAGTAACTCAGAATAATATTGCTTCGACTTTTCAATATCTCGCACTGCAACGATAATTCTGTTAATGCCTTTTAGATTCATTTACATCACCTTATAAAATGCGCCAAACTCCAAGGCGCTAATGACACATAACGCCGCCAGCACGGGCGAGCTGCACAGCAGCGAGTCCAAGCAGCGAAGCTGCGCAGCCCCAAAGGGGCGTGCCTGGCATGGTTATATGCCCCACTCGACACCGGTAACACCCTCTATCTCCCGTGCAATCTGCTCGACCAGCAACTTAGCTTTCTGTTCTGGCTGAGTATTGACTCTACCAAGGATCTTCGCAAAAAAACCAATTTTTTGCTCTGGCCATACCTGCCATAACCCAGGGGTAGATTCTTCGTCATTCTTACCCATAAAGAATGAAACCGCCTCCCCGTCTATTTCGGATTCGATGACATACATGTATTGTTCATCGATTGGCTCACCTAGCTCTAAGCCCTTCTCCTTAAGGGCTTCATAAAAGTACCGAGCCATATCACCGCTCGATTCAAATATATCTGTTTTCAAATAGAGATTTGTGCTCATTTTTCGAGGACTAGGTCAGCCCATATAACGCCGCCAGCACGGGCGAGCCGCACTGCGGCGAGTCCAAGCAGCGCAGCTGCGCAGCCCCGAAGGGGCGTGCCTGGCCTTGTTAAGTGTTCCAACCAACTTGCTTTGCCTCCTTGATTACTGACTCTACCAGCTCTCGGTGCCATTCTGAACAGGTAATGACGTACTTGGAAAAATGGGTAATCTGATAGAAGCTAGTTTTCCCCCCGCTCTTAATTGAATAGGGAACGCTTTGCTCGTGAAGCCTTTTATCAAGATATGACAGGCATTCAGATGCGTCACCCCTCAAGTACTCCAAGGTTAGATCTACAGTCGGACCCTCTAATTCGTACTGATCCACTGAACTTTCTACGTAAGACCTCCACTTCTTACGCATCTGCCGCTTCTTCATAGGAACACTTAACGCCGCCAGCACGGGCGAGCCGCATTGCGGCGAGTCCAAGCAGCGGAGCTGCGCAGCCCCGAAGGGGCGTGCCTGGCCTTGTTAACTGCAAACAGCTTCATGCCTGCACCTTAGCTGAATATATACGGCATAAACAACCGGAAGCACGGCAGCATAAATTACCCACCTAACGCCATAGCCACCCAAATATGCTTTGTAGCGCGCGAATCCAGTCACCCAAAGGTATAACCCTGGAATGACAACGAGAAAAGCTGCGACGAAGACCCCTCCCTCGAAAAGCATGAAATTTCCAGCCTCATCATTAGGCTCTACATAGCTGACGATCACTAACAACGCGAACAGCGCCACGAAACCGTAAAGCACGGATCTAGCTGCTGCGGTGTATCTATCCATCGCAGTTAACGCCTCAAGCAGCGGCGAGCGAACGCGAGTCCTGCGCCGCAGGCGTACCGCTGCCTTGACTGGTTATATGCCATGCTTCTCACGTAGAGCCTCAATCGCTTTCCTCGCTAGATCTTCATAATGGCTCGATGGCCCTATAAAGATGAAACTCTCTAAGGTTGAGAGCGCTTTCCCCACATTCCCTTCTTGGCAATACTCTTCAGCTATGCGCTTGGCTTCGCCGAACCATTCTCCATATTGGGCATCAGTCGGCGGCTCATCCCAGCCCTCGGGCTTAAGCTCGGGATTTAGCTCGTATATCGATGCCCTAACGTCGTTAATTTCCGCGATCGCCTTCCCAAGCTTATATATACCGCGCTCCTTCTCCAGCAACTTATGCTCGCTAATTTCGCCAGCACAAGCCGCCAGCTCTTCACCGCACAGTGAAAGAACGCGCTCAATCTGCTCGATGGCACTCATGGCATATAACGCCGCCAGCACGGGCGAGCCACGTAGTGGCGAGTCCAAGCAGCAACGCTGCGTAGCCCCGAAGGGGCGTGACTGGCCTTGTTATGTGTATGCACACGACTAGCTAAATGGCCCATTCCTTACCTTGTAGACTGCAAGCCCGACCGCGCACAATATAAAGCAAAAGATTATGCCCCCAATATAGCCCGCCGGAGTGCTACACCCGTACCCTCTACAGTTCACAGCCTCTGCCTCGATACGCGGAATCCATACCGATACCACAACCAAGAACGCCGGCACCAAGACGGAAAGAGCTATCAGCTCATTCCGCAATAGTTCCAGGTAGCGCCTCATCAGCTAATACACATAACGCCGCCAGCACGGGCGAGCTGCACAGCAGCGAGTCCAAGCAGCGGAGCTGCGTAGCCCCGAAGGGGCGTGCCTGGCCTTGTTAAGTGTCATTACTATCTACTACCTCTTACTCAGACATCCCAGGTGGCGAATTAGGCCATGGCGGGCCTGAGGCGATACTCAATGTCTTAGGATTCACCAAGAAACCTATAGGCGAATCTAAGCGCGGAGGACACTGGCGATTAACAGGAGTCTCTGCAAAGACTATGCAATACCCAGGGAACTCTTCCGATTCATGATATGAGCTTCGCAATATACGCCTTCTGCATGGATCATCCACAGACTCAGACAAATTTGCGCTGATTTTCGCCTGCAGAGCCTTCCGATCAGATGCTGACAAGCTACATTCGCCTTCTACCATTACACAGCCACCAAGAACCAACAAAAGTGGTAGGCACAAAGCTCGCATATACACTTAACATTTGTATATAGCGCCGGCGCGCTTTGTCGCTTTGGACAAAGTTTGCACAGCGCTAAACGACTGAATTAGCTTGAATTTTTGATGGCTGTTCATTCCCTCGTCCAACAAAGTGAGCGTGCGCGTTATCTACCCTGGGGCCGGTCTCTGTATCTACCCCCGCGCTTTTGTTATGCCACTGATTCTGCATCATTTTTTCATACTGCGCTAGCGCAAAGCGAGCAGCTAGAAAAGCAAAACGAGCTCGATTTTACTCGGAATAGACGGATACACCTCATCTGTCTCGAACGTTTTTTGATCAAGATCTGAGCTCACAGGCTCCGACAGCAGGCTTGGGGTAAAACGGGGGCACCTCAGTGACTAACGAACGACAAGGAAGCGACAACTTGGTGACAAAGATCGGGGACAAGGATTCTGCCAAAGACCAGCGGCCATAAGGGTTTCAGCCAAGTTGAACTGCGTGTGGCACAAAGTGCGTTCAAAGACTAGTGATTAGCGAATTGCGATTAACGTCTCCCCTCAATCCCCGCCATGAGCCAGAGCTAAGGCTTTAACCTGGCATCAGAGAATAAGACACCAAGCGAAGGTTGCCCTGCTCGTTTTGCCTCGCGCGCGTAGACCATGCGACATTTGCGGCGCGGGCCCTGCGAAAAGGTCAGTAAAATAGATCCTGAGCGTACCGCTTCAAGACCCAAAATCTAAAATAGAGCCCAGAATGAATCCGGGCAATTTCCCCATTTCCAATCTGCGCAGCCTCTCTTTCGAACCCCTCCCATTTTGGGTTACCAGATAGGTACCCGTTCAAACACAGCAATACTCAGCTAGACTCCAAAAGGTCGCCGTAATACACTGTGTTTCAAGGTGTTTCCCGGAGCACGAATGAGTCTGCTGACCCACAGTAAGGGACTGTTAATCATTGGGTCGCTGGTTCGAGCCCAGCAGGCGGAGCCAATTCAACAAAAAAAACCCGCTGATCCAGCGGGTTTTTTTATTTCTGCACTGCCTGAGCAGCGTCATGCGACATCAACACGCCGCGGGAACTGCGCAACCTTGCACTCAGATGCCTTTTGCAACGTGCGCCGGCGACTGGCAAACACGTTGCTTCGCCCTGCTTTCTTCGCCTCACTCTTGGCACTCGATGCCAGGGCACTCACTTCATGGTGGCTCTTGACGTAGGCTGAATCCGGGTGGGCAACGCCTACCGCGAGGCCCAGCAACGAGAAGAACTGTTTTTTGCCCTCTCGATCGAACGTGGTAATGCCGCCGTTGGCCAGATCCTCGTGCGGATAGAACTCCATCACTTCAATATCAAACCGGCTCACGATGGTATGGCAAATCTCTCGCCAGCTTTCGCCTTTGAATAGCACTACGAAGTCATCACCGCCGATATGCCCGATAAAGTTGCCATCACGCCCGGCACAGTCTTTGATGATGTCAGCGAGCGCCACGATCACCCTATCGCCGTTGTTATAGCCATAGTAGTCGTTAAAGGGCTTGAAATTGTTCAGGTCAAAGTACGCTACCCTGAAGTCCTGGCCTTCGCCCAGCCACCGGTTCGTCGTCGCATCAATCTGCAGGTTACCTGGCAAGCCAGTTAAGGGGTTGGCATCGCGAGCCCGTTGCGCTCTTGCGATAACGCTGAATCCGAGCACGCCAAACAATACGCCCAGGACGAGGCTAACGCCTGAGACGACAGTAACAAGCCGGTTGGCCTGTACATAAACGTTCTCCCTGGGCACCAGGCCGATGAACTTCCAGCCCAGGCTGGTCGAATCCAGCACCTGGACAAACCAGTCCTGGCCGTTTATCGGGTAGGAGCTGAAACCACCCGGCAGCGCGTCGATGTTCGGGTAGACGGCTTCCAGCTCCTGGATATTCATGAAGTTGTTTTCGGGCATGGATGGGTCGGCCAGTACATTACCCATGCCGTCCAACAAGAGCAGGTAACCTGAATCGCCAAAGTGCATCGAATGCACAAGCTCAGTGAGCTTCGACAGGAATACATCGACGCCAACGACGCCTCTCACGCCCGTGGCAGTTTCAAAGCGGACGACGTAGTCGATGACTGGCTTGCCGGTATTCACTTCCAGGTAGGGCGGACTCAGGACCGGCTCATTGCTGTCGATGGCAGAGGTATACCAGGGCCGCGGCCTCGGGTCGTAGTTGTTCATCTCATAAGCTGGCCACTGGATGTAGCCACCATGATCCAGCCCGAGATACACATAGGCCAAATCGGCACGGTGCGAACCGAAGCGCTCAAAGAGCTCGAACACCTCGCGCTCGGCATCACCCACCTGGGCTGGGTCCATTTTGTGAGGCGTACTGTCAAAATAAGTCGTTACGCTGCGATCCAGTTTTGACAGCGCGGTGGAGCGGGCCAGGAACACCGCATCATCGCGCATACCCTGCAGATACTGGGTGAAAAGGCGCTCTATATGGGCGATTTCGGCGCGCGAACGATCCTCAAACTCAGCCAGCGAGGCCTGCCTGATACTGGAAACGAGTATCGCGGATATCAGGAGAATCGGCACCAATACACAGGCAACCACAACCCCGATAAGCTTTACCCGGATCGCGATGTCACTGCTGAGTAGTGATTCAATTTTTCCACCCATCTATAGAGCCTAGAAGCGCAGAAAAACCAGAAAGTTGGACGGCAAAAAGAAAATGTGACGGCGTTATCAAAAACGCCCTGCTTTTTTCAATTTGCCTGTCAAAACGACAAAATGTGGCGATTTGACAGGCATGGGTTGGCCTTACGCCAGCGCACCGGCAAAGCGTCGCCTATTGCGAGGCGCCGTACCGTCGCGCGCACCATCCCATAGCCGCAAGCACCAATGCCAATACGGCGTACATCCAGTGCAACATGGTCGGGATCGCCACTACGGTCGGTACGTCCGGTCCTTCGAAGATAAAGTAGTCCAGCTCAAAGTTCGCCTGGTTGGCGCCACCTGGCAGGTCGACGACCACCAGCGTGAGCGACTCGGCCAGCCCGTTGCCACCAGCCTCGGTGTTCAGCACACCATCGATAAAACCCGAAAAGCTGTTATCGAAAAGAAAATCGCTGATCGGGATAGTCACCTGCTGCCAGCCGCCACCGACAATCGCACAGGGGCCCGTCGCCGAAATGCGGCAGACATACTGGTACTCTTCGTCCAGCGGTTGCGTCCACGACCCCTCACCCGAATCATCGTCCTGGATATTGATTTCAAGATTGAAGTCTTCGTTGGCGGCACCATTGGGGTTGATCCAGAAGCTCAGCGTTTCCATGCCGCTCAGGTCCATCGACTGGCTGTGCGAGAAGCCACCCCAGAACGCGCCCTGGTTACCGCCAAAGCCTACATCCATCGCGTTGCCACCACCATTGCTGGGCGGCACACTCGCAATATTGCTGATGCCTCCACCCGCTGCGCCATCGACAAAAAAGCTCCACTGGCTGGGCACATCATTGTGTTCGAAATCGTCAACGAGCACAGGGTCTGTCACCGGCGGAATCACCGGGGTCTGCGTGTCCCCCATATCGTAGACCCGGACCCAGTCGATTTTAAATTCCTGCGGGAAAACGGAGGTCGCGTTGGGATCGCCCGGAAAGTTACCACCGATCGCCAGGTTCAAAATAATATGGAAGTTGGGCACATCGAACGGTGCATCGAAGGGTATCGCACCCGAGCTCCACGAGTTCTTGGTCAGGAAAGGGGTCGCACTGCCATCGAGATACCAGCGAATTTCGCCCGGCTCCCACTCGACCGCATAGGTGTGCCAGGCCAGCGGGCTGGGCAATGTGGTGTTGCCGCCGTCGTTGGTGCTGGCGGGGTTGCCCGGTGCAACCGGGTAGTGAATCGTGCCAAACAGGTTGGTCGGGTTGTGGCCGAGCCACTCCATAATGTCGATCTCACCGTGGAAAGGCCAGCCGCGACCGCCGTAGGGTGAGTTGTAGGGCAGCAGCCAGAACGCCGGCCAGGTGCCCTGCCCACCCGTGGTCAGTCCCTGGTTCTGTGGCAACTGGATCCGGGCCTCAAACCGGCCGAAGGCCCAATCGCCCTGGTTGCGGGTCCGGATACGCGATGACTCCCAGTCGCCAAGGTCCGCACTGCCATCCCAGGCATTGACCTCAACTGCTTCAATCGTCAGCACGCCACCGCTCACCAACGCGTGCGTATCCGTATATATCTGCTTCTCATTGTTGCCCCAGCCCGGAATACCGTAGGCAGAACCGTCGCCGTACTGGTACTCCCACTTGCTCAGGTCAAGCGATGTACCGCTAAACTCGTCCGACCAGACCAGGGTGCAGGGCACCGAGCACTGGGCCTGCGCCCTGGTTGCAACCAGGCACAGTAGCATCACACTGGCAAGCAAGCGTGTAACAAAGACGACGGTAGGCGTAGCGAAAGACCTGCTCATGGCAAAACCCTTTTTTCTTTATTCGATTTCGATGGCTGAATTTTACGCAGTATAAGGGGGCTGATGCTGCAAATACAGCCGGCCACGTCCATCCTGTCGCACGGCCGCTACAATCTGCTGTTTTTTATAGGCTTTTTATCAGTTGGCGTGAACCGCGATTGGTTTATGATGTCGAAAGCCGCCTTCCATCGCACAGGGCGGCCAATGAACACACGTGATGTCCATACATCGGGAAGCATTATGAACAAAGGGCTCTCATCTCTGGCGGTTGTCATGCTCTGTATGGCATTGCCTCTACAGGCAAGCACTGACGACTGGTCCAAGCGCAAGGATAAAGACGGCATCCAGGTCTATACCCGCAGCGTAGAGGGCTCTCCCCACAAAGCCGTCAAGGCAGAAACCGTTGTCGATAAACTGCGGCTGTCATCGCTTGCGGCATTGCTCATGGATGCCGAGGCCTGCCCCGACTGGGCCGATCGCTGCGCCGAGTCCTACGTCCACGAGCAGCTTAGCGATACCGAATTTTATGTCTACAGCGATAACGACATGCCGTTCCCTGTCAAAGACAGGGATGCACTGGCTCACGTGAAATGGTCCCAGAACAAGGAGTCTCTTGAAGTGCTGATGACCAGCGTAGCCACGACTGGCATTCTTGCCAAAAGGAAGGGGCGCCTGCGACTCACCGAGGCGAGAACCAGCTGGCGTTTCACCCCCCTGCCCGATGGCAGCGTGCGTGTCAGCAATGAATCCCACATCAACCCCGGTTCGGCCCTGCCCGGCTGGGTGACCAATATGCTGCTGGTCGATACGCCGCACAAGACAATGCGCGCCTTTATCGAAGAAGCGAGTGCTGAAAAATACCGCGACGCGAAGGTCAGTTTTATTCAAGAACCCACCGGGGCATCGGTGCCCGGTGCACAATCTTTCCACTAAAGGATGGCCGCTATGAAAAAAATTGCGCTTTGGTTCCCACCGGTTTTTATTGCTTTTGTCTTTCTGCAATCGTTGTTTTTCAAGTTTGCCGGCGCATTCGGCGAGCCTGCCGATGTAACGGTGTATATCTTTTCCACCATCGGCAACTGGATGAATGACATTGGGCTGGACCCGGCGGGAGACCTCTTCACAAGCCATGGCGGCACTGTCATAGGCGTCACCGAACTGCTTGCTGCGGTGCTGGTACTGATGACGGCGACGCGGTTCTACGGCGCCTTGATCGCGCTGGGGGTGATGTCAGGCGCTATTTTCTTCCACGTGTTTACGCCGCTGGGGCTATTCCCCTACACCGACCTGGGCTGCCTGGAGCCCGGTTGCCCAAGGGAATACCCGCTGTTCTTTATGGCCGTGATTACCTGGTGTTGTGCGCTTTACCTGGTCATAAAACATCGACCGAATGCGGACGCCTGACGGACGCGACGGCCTGTGTAGCGCCATTGCCCCATCAGATCATCGATTTGCGCACCACGTCCTCTGGCATCA
Source organism: Pseudomonadales bacterium (assembly GCA_965216795.1). Taxonomy (GTDB): domain Bacteria; phylum Pseudomonadota; class Gammaproteobacteria; order Pseudomonadales; family UBA7434; genus UBA7434. Next base: position 1,322,472 of record OZ244196.1, read on the forward strand.
GGCCCATCGACAGGGCCGCACTGGCGTGATAGATCGGCCCGGTCGTAAACGCCGCGTGATTCAAACCCGCGTTGGCGTCACGCCAGAAGCGATGCATCGGGCTGTCGGTGCGCAGCGAGTTGCCGCCGCAACGGGTAAACAGCTCATTGACCGCTCGCACAGCCCGCCAGGCGCCACGCACCTGGTCACGCCTGCCATTGGCGCGCATTTCGAACGGTACCTCTTCGCCGGCATCTGAGAGCTGGTACATCTGCTCAATGTTGTAGAACAGCGTGGCTTTCGAGGCGTGGATCTCGGCAGCAGCCTCGCCAATGGCCGACATCATGTAAGGATCTTCTGCCGTTGCGCCGCCGAAGCCCACGCGACTCTTCTGGTACTCCACGGCGGCATTCAACGCCCCCTGGCAAATACCCAGCACCGCTGACTGGATCGCACAGGGAAGACTGCCGTCCACGGCATGCGATAAACGGTTTCGGTACGGCCTGACTCGGCATACGCCGAACCATCCATCACCTTGCCCGCATCAATGGTGCGGTAGTCGGGAATAAACGCATCTTTAACGACAACGTCCTTGCTGCCGGTACCCTGCAGGCCTACGACGTTCCAGGAATCGTGGATGATCTCGTAGTCAGGGCGCGGCAACATGACGTGCAATGAACGAAATGGCTGGGCGGGCTGGCCAGTTTCATCGCCGAGAATGGCGCCTATCACCAACCAGTCACAGTGATCGGTACCCGAAGAAAAACTCCAGCGTCCATTCAATATATACCCACCATCGACCGGAACCGCCATGCCCATCGGCGCATAGGGTGATGCCATCCAGGTATCCGGGTCTTCGCTCCACAGCTCCGCCTGCAACCGGTCGTCGGTGATGGCTGTTTCCCAGGGGTGAACACCAACAACACCGGCGATCCAGCCAGTCGATGGATCCCGCTCGGCCACCGCCATCACAGCCTTGAAGAAGTCATTGGGGTGTGACTCGTAACCGCCGTACTTTTTGGGCTGCAGCATGCGCATCACCCCGCACTGCCTGAGCTTTTTAGCGGTCTCATCAGGCAGCCTGCCCAGCTGCTCGGCCTCGGTGGCCTGCTCAGCCAGGTAATCAGACATCTCATCGATGCGGTCGAATACTTCCTGGGCCATGGTCTTACTCTCCAGCTATCACGTTACTCTGCAGCGCAGTGTAGGCTTATCCGCGCCAACAGGCAGTGACGCTATCAATCAATGCTGCCGGGCTGCTCCGGCCCCTGCGGCGACCCTGATATCATCGACCATTGCCTGGACCTCGGGCGGTGGCGGTGGGCTGGCGCGACTGACTGCGATTGCAATCGCCAGATTCAGCAGCATACCGACAAAGCCAATGCCCTCAGGCGATATACCCAGCAGCCAGTGCTCGGCGCTGTTCAACTCTGGCGCGACAAACTTGAAGTAGACGATATACGCAAAGGTAAACACTAGCCCGGCCAGCATGCCGGCGATAGCACCCTGCTTGTTCATACGCTTGTAGAAAATACCCAGCAGCAGCGCCGGGAACAGCGAAGATGCCGCCAGGCCAAACGCGAACGCCACCACCTGGGCAACGAAGGCCGGCGGGTATATGCCAAACAGGCCGGCGACGCATACCGCAACAGCCGCTGCGAGGCGCGCAAACAGGAGCTCCTGCCGGTCAGAAATATGCGGCATCAGCGTCTGTTTCATGATGTCATGCGATATCGCCGCCGAAATCACCAGCAGCAAGCCCGCAGCGGTCGAGAGCGCCGCCGCGACCCCTCCGGCTGCGACCAGTGCTATGACCCAGGGTGGCAGGCCAGCGATCTCCGGGTTGGCCAGCACAATAATATCGCGGTCGATGTTGACTTCATTGGCATCGCCGGCAACGTATTGCATGGCGCCATCACCGTTCTTGTCTTCCCAGCTGACCAGCCCGGTTTGCTCCCAGGTCCCGAACCATTCGGGCGCCGCGTCGTACTGGGTGTTGTGTACGGTGTCGACCAGGTTGAGCCGGGCGAAGGATGCGACCGCCGGAGCCGTGGTGTACAGCACCGCGATGAACACCAGGGCATAGCCTGCCGACAACCGCGCATCCGAAACCTTCGGCACAGTAAAAAACCGCACCAGCACATGGGGCAATCCTGCGGTGCCGAACATCAAGGCCGCGGTAATCGCAAACACGTCGATCGTTGATTTGCTGCCCTCCGTATAGGCGCTAAAGCCCAGGTCGAGTAACACCGAATCGAGCTTCTGGAGCACCGAGAGCCCCGACCCGTCGCTGACCGAGGCGCCAAAACCCAGCTGCGGGACAGGATTACCGGTGATCATGATAGAGATAAATACGGCGGGCACCATGTAGGCAAAGATCAATACGCAATACTGGGCCACCTGTGTGTAGGTGATACCCTTCATTCCGCCCAGCACGGCATACATAAAGACAATGGCCATACCGATGATCACGCCCAGCGTCACATCGACCTCCAGGAAACGCGAGAACACGATCCCGACCCCACGCATCTGGCCGGCAACATAGGTGAAGGAAATAAAAATAAGGCAAATGACCGCGACGATCCGCGCACTGTTGGAGTAATAGCGCTCGCCAATAAAGTCGGGCACTGTGAAGCGGCCGAACTTGCGAAGGTAAGGCGCCAGCAGCAGCGCCAGCAACACATAGCCACCCGTCCAGCCCATCAGGTACACCGCGCCATCGCGCCCCATAAAGGCGATGATTCCCGCCATCGATATAAAGGAGGCCGCACTCATCCAGTCGGCCGCTGTCGCCATGCCATTGGCGACGGGGTGGACGCCCCCGCCCGCGACATAAAAATCGCGCGTGGAACCGGCTGCGGACCAGATTGCAATGCCGATATACAGCAGGAAAGAAGCACCAACAACAATAAAAGTGAGCATTTGGGTGGTCATTGGCCAGTCTCTCCCGCACGCTCATGCTCGTCATCATCGACACCAAACTGGCGCTCGATGTGTTTCATCCGCCAGCCATAGATGAATATCAATACGACGAACACGTAAATCGCGCCCTGCTGCGCAAACCAGAAGCCCAGCTTGAAACCAAACAGGGTGAACTGGTCGAGCCAGTCGACCAGCAATATGCCAAAACCAAACGACACGAGAAACCAGACAGACAGTAAGGCGGCCAGCAGTCGAAGATTGGCGCGCCAGTACGCATCGGCCTGGGCCCTGGCCAGCGGCGCCCCGGGCGAGCGAGTTTGCTCAGACATAGTGATCTCTCGTTGTTAGTATTGTGAGTGCTGCGTCAAGCGGCGTTACCTGAGCACCAGCCTGAGTCCAACGCCTGCCCAGGGTTCGAAGTCTATCTCACCATCAAGCTGCAATGCAGGCACAAGACCGCTCTGTCTTGCCGTCGCCAGCGCTTCGTCAAGATTGTCACAGAAAAACGCCACAGTATTAAAACCAGGCTGCCAGCGACCACTGCCAGGCGCTAGCGGCTCGCTGAGCTTGAGGCCCAGAGCAGCATGGCGCCGGGTGCGCAAACCCCGGGCATGGTCGGTCTGCGCGACCTCGAACTCTGCGCCAAAAATCGGCGCCAGCGCCGAAGCGGCGGCATCGATATCATCGAGGCCAAACTCGATATGGTCAACCGCTGTCGATGTCAGTGGCGGGTACTCACCCGGTAGCTGGTGCTCGACAATCTCGAACGGCATGCCGGACACCGCTTCCGGTTCGAACTGGGCCTGGATCACGTTCTTGCCCAGGCCAATGTCTTCGCTGCCCACCCTGCTGCGCACGACCAGCCCATGAGCCCTGGCCTCGGCAATCCCCCTGTCTACGTCATCGACTGCAAAGGACGGTGACAACAAGCCATGGGCGGCGATGATCGCCCCGCCAAACACAGGCCGGGTGTTGTCAATCGGCTGTATGAAGTCACCACCATTGGTGTTCCAGCCGCCGTAGCCATTGAGTTCCTCGCTGCCATAGTCAGGAACAAACTCACCACGCAAAAACGGCCCGTATATTTGCTTGGCACGAGCCAGGTCGGGTACCGAGAAATGGATGTGATCAAGACCATTGAGTTGCATTGTTTGTCTCCCGCGTTGACTCGCTCCGGGCATGTATTCGCTATCGCAACACCCGAAACCAGCGCCACAAGTTGAGCACGTTAACCAGCGCTGCCGCGACGTAGGTCAATGCACAGGCCCGCAGCACCTGGCGTATCGCCGGTAGTTTGGCCTCGGGTACATAACCTTGCTCGAGTATGGGCAGGGCCTTGTTAAAACTGGCGTCAAACTCCTCTGGCAATATGGCCACGTACATCAGTACCGTGACCAGCATCGTACCCACGCCGATAATACCGGCAAGGTATAGCATCTGTGGGGCCTTGACGACGAAAGTCATCAGCGCGACAAACCACAACAGTGCATTGCCAAAGCGCTCGACAATGCGGGCCGCGCGCAGGTAGCGCTCGCGCAGCTTGCTGACCGGGTCCTGGCGACAAAACTGGATGGCATGGCCCACCTCGTGCGCTGCAACCGCCACAGCGGTGAGTGAACGGGCGTCATGCACGTCGGGGCTGAGCCCCACCACTTTTTCATCGGGTGAATAATAATTCTGGCCCTTACCCACGCGCACCACTTTCACACCGTCAAGCTCAAAGCGCTCGATCAGGTGTTCGGCCAGCTCACCACCGGTGCCAGGCATTTGCTCAATCGTTCTGGAATGCCGCCACAGCACGTAGCGGACCCATAGCTGCGGGCCAAATACGAGCAGAAGAACCGCAAAGCCGACCAGGATGTACAGCATTCAGCCGAGTCCTACCTGCAGGGAATTGACGCCACGCAGCAGTATGCCCTGCGGCAGCGCCGTCGACTCGGGCAGCAGGTGCAGGCCCGGGAAGCGCTCGGCGACAATCCGCAAGGCCGTCGCCAGGTTCTTCTGCGCCAGGTGCATGCCCGGGCAGGTTCGCAGGCCAGGGCCGAAGGTCAGCAGGGTTTTGGTATCACGGTTGATATCAAAGCGATCGGGCTCCGGGAACGCTGCCGGGTCGCGATTGGCGGCGGCAATGCCAAACAACACCGCAGTGTTCGGTGGGATCTCGACGCCGGCCAGCGTGACAGGCCGATCTGGTCTTGAGAAGCGAGGCTGCGCGGCGACCGGCGGGTTCCAGCGCAGCAACTCCTGCAAGGCACCGGCCTGCGCGTCAGGCTCTTCGACACACTGCTCCCAGGCTTCACGGTGCGTGAGCAGCGCGTGGAACAGGTTACTCATGGCATCTGATGTTGTGGTCGCGCCCGCGGTAAAGAACAGTCGGATGTGCGCCAGTATCTGCTCAAGATCGAGCGCCCTGCCCTCGACTTCGGTGTCATGAATCCAGCGGCTGATCTGGTCGTCGGCAGCCTGCCTGCGCCGCTGGGCGACGACCTGCTCAACGATCGCCGTCAGCTTCAGGTCGGCGCTTCGCGACTTGTCGGCGTCGCGACCACCGAACATCAGGTCCATCGACCATTGATAGTAGTCTCGCTCCTGGTCAATGGGCAAACCGAGCTGCTCGCAGATGACCCGAAACGCATAGAGCCTTGTGAAGTTGGGCACCAGATCGATCTCGCGAACACCTTCGAGTGTGTCGAGAATCTCGTGGCCTATCTCGGCCAGACGATGCTGGTCCATTTTATCGACCGCGTGGCGCCGGAACGACGGTGTCATCGGAGGGCGCCACTGTCGATGACGGTCTTCGTTCATTGACATGAACGTCTCGCCGATAAACGGAAGTGAGATGATCTGGTAGGCATGGCCTGGCGGAAACTGTTCGCCGTCGCGAAACGCGTCGGCCAGCGCCTGGTGGCCGACAATATAGTAGACCGGCATGGCGCCACCAATTGCGCGCACCGGTACCACCGGCCCCTGCTCTCGCAACTGGCGCAGCTTATCGGCAAACGCCGGGCCCGCTAGCGCATCGTAGTACCAGTCGATCGGCGTATCTTCACTCATCCGTGTCAGCCCCTGCGCATGGCTTTGCTACTGGCGCTGGCCCGGCATAAACCCGGCCGCCGGGTTTGGGCACTGCTGGTCAACCAGCGCCATGACCTTATCCTTGAGCTCTTCACTCTGGTTTATCTCGGGGTACCTCGCTGGCAGCGCTTCGAAGCAGCTTGCCGTCGCACTCATTACTCCCATCATTTCTCCCTGTGCTTCGGCCAGCTTCATATAGTCGCCACTGGCCTGGGCAGCCTGCAGGTCAGCCAGCGCCTGCTCGACCAGGGCATAAGGCTCCTTGAAGCACTCGCAGATGTCGTCCGCCGCAGCCTGCAGGTCAGCCGCACTGGCAACGGAGGCGTGCAGCAGCACGGGGATCAATACGCTAAATCGTTTCATGAACAGTTCTCCTGCATCATTCTAATGACAGCTGAATTGCACTTCGGCAAAAGCGCGCGACCAACCCGAGGCCTTATACCGGCGCAACCCCACTGTAAAATCGGGAAAGCGCTGCAGTAAGCGGGTGAAATAAACCTCCGCCTCGAGCCTGGCAAGGTGTCGGCCTACACAGGTGTGAATACCCGAGCCAAAACTCAGGTGGTCCTGCACCTCGCGTTCGATGTCAAAGCGATCGGGCTCAGGAAAGTGCCGCTCATCACGATTGGCTGCGCCGATGAGCAACAGGACCTCATCACCTGCATCGAGCACCTGCCCGTGCACCTCCACCGCGCTGACCACCCGACGCGGTATCATCTGGGTCGGCGACTCCATACGCAACATTTCATCGATTGCCTTCGGCATCAGCCCAGGCTGGGCTGCCAGTAGCCGTCGCTGGTCGGGGTGATCAGCCAGCAACACCGTCCCGTTAGCCAGCAGGTTAATGGTGGTGTCGAAGGCGGCAAAAGCAAAACTGCGGGCAGCGAGCGCAGAGCCACCGGCAAACAGCTCTGAATTTTCTTCGAGCGCCAGCAGCTGCGACATGACGTCGGGCCCGGGGTGAGTGCGCTTGTAGGCGATCAACTCGTCGATAATATCGATAACGGCATCACCCAGCGTCGGCTCGGGAAACACCGGCCGCTGGGGGTCATACCCTGCCAGCGGATCCACAATACGCATCATTCGGTCAGCCAGGGGGTCGGGAATACCCAGCAGCACAGGCACAACACGGCGAGGTATCTCGAAGGCCACCTCCTGCGCCAACTCACAGCCGCCGCGCGCCTCAACCTCATCAAGCAGTTGCTCGACAATGCGCTCGATCTCGGGGCGAACATGGTCGATCGCATTGGCCAGCAAGCGCGGGAATACCTGCGAGCGGACACCCTTGTGGACCGCGCCGTCTGAGCTCTGGAACTGCGGGATGATATCGTTGCGGGTGGTTGCGTTCTGGTAGTTTTCCTTGTCACGAAACGCGGTGCGCACGTCATCAAACCGTGACAGCAACCAGCAGCGCGCCTGCTCGTTGCTATCGGAGGCATATTCAAACACCGGGTGATCGTCACGCAGGCGTTGGTAAATATCAGTCAGGTCGTCCTGGTACTCAGGAGACCACATGTCAAAATTCATCGCGGCGCTCATCGCTGCTTGCTCCGGGACCGTGGCGAGTCGAAATTATAGGGCCATCCGGCGATCGAATCGTGCAGCTCCGCCCATTTTCCCTTACGAGCCATTTAGAATTCTCCGAAACCCCGCTGCCCAGCCCGGCAAGGCAGTACAATTCCGGCACAACCGGTGCGATGCACGATGTAGCGAGAAGCAGATTCCCAATGACCAGCGCCACCACCGAACGCGGCCTGATGATGGTATTCAGTAACCCTGCCTCAGCGGCGCAGGAAAAGGCATTCAACGACTGGTATGACGATGTGCACCTGCGTGAGGTGCTGCAGGTGCCCGGCGTGGTCGCCGCCAGTCGCTACCGCTACGGTGAAGAGCAGATGCTGCCTGGCGCCAACCCGTTGGGCACCGACTACCTGGCAATCTATGAAATTGAGGCTGAAAGTCTGCAGCAGGTTCGCGGCGCGATGATGGCAACCTCCGCCGAACGCAGTCATAGCGAGGCGCTTCAACTTGACCCACTACCGGTGATGATGATTTTCAGGCAACTGGGTGATCGCATCACCGGCTAAACGGGCACAAACAGCCCGGCGGACTATCCGCCATGCGAATTACCCCTAAAGCCAACCACCAGTAAAGCTAACGACAGCGCGAGAACAACCATGACCGGGACCCACCCAAGGCTTGAAAACAAGGTCGCGATTATCACCGGCGGAGCGCGCGGCACCGGCGAGGGGACTGCGCGACGCTTTGTCGCTGAAGGCGCCTCGGTAGTCATCGGCGATATTCTCGACGAGCGCGGTGAACAGGTTGCCGACAGCCTGGGCGAGCAGGCCCTCTACGTTCACCTGGATGTTACCAGTGAAGACGATTGGGCCCGGTGTATTGACCGCTGCCTGCAACGCTTTGGACGCGTCGATATCCTGGTCAACAATGCCGCAATACTGCACATTGCTCCGCTGGAGCATACCCAGCTCGAAGACTGGCAGCGTGTCAGCAATGTCAATCTGGCCGGGCCGTTCCTCGGCATTCGCTCGGTCATACCAGCGATGCGAGACGCAGGCGGCGGCTCGATCATTAACATTTCCTCGATAGATGGTCTTGAAGGCATGAACTTTGTGTCCGCCTACTCCGCCAGCAAATGGGCATTGCGCGGCCTCAGTAAGTGCGCCGCCCTTGAGCTGGGGCGGCAAAACATCCGGGTGAATACGGTATGCCCTGCCGGCGGCGGCGAGGAGATGTCGGCGCCGTGGAAACCTGAGGGCATGGATGACAGCGAATACACCAGCCAGCGTCCGCTGGGCAGGCGTTGCACCGTCGATGAGATCGCAGCAATGATTTTATACCTCGCCTCGGACGAAGCCGCATTTTGTACCGGTGGCGACTACCCTATCGACGGCGGGCACTCCTGCGGCAGCATGCTGGACGCTGCCCCGCAGCGCCAGCGATGATATTCAGATTACAAAGAGGAGCACTATGAACCCGGAAAATGCCCTGCCGCTACCCGTTCGGCTTTTTAACAGTGCCTTTGCACTCACCGGCCCCCTCGGTCGCAGCATGCTCAGTCTCGACCCTGAAAAATTGATGCGACAGGCAAGCGTGGACACGGGGCTGGATGATTTTGGCTCGGACTATTTCCGGGAGCCTCTGCAGCGGCTATGCACGTCACTTGAACAGGATGCAGAACTGACCGCACTGGGCCGCAACATCGCGCGCAGCGATATCCTTCGGCTAATGCGCAACCGGCTCCAGTTTGTCGAGTTTTTCAAGCAGCATCCGGAGGTCGCCGAGCAGGACATTAACTCCCCCATCTTTATTTTGGGCATGCCGCGGACAGGAACCACCAGCCTGCACGAGCTCATGGCACTGGACAAACAGTTCAGGGTACCGCTCAGCTGGGAAACCTGTTATCCCTTTCCGCCACCACGTCGCGAGACCTATGAAACCGACCCGAGAATTGCCCAGGTCAACGCGGAGCTTGGCCAGGTCGACAAACTTGTGCCCAACTTCAAGCACATGCATCCCATGGGCGCCGAGCTACCCCAGGAATGCGTCGCCATATTCAGCCACGACTTTGCGTCGATGATTTTTGATGTCCAGTTCCGGGTTGACCAGTACCAGCAGTGGCTCATTCACGAAGACATGGCCGAGGTCTTCAAAAACCACCGCAAGTGGCTGCAGCTTCTGCAGTGGCAGTGTCCGGGCGATACCTGGGTGCTGAAGTCGCCGCAGTACCTGTGGAACATCGATGACATGCTGCGCGAGTACCCGGATGCACGCGTGGTGCAAACCCACCGCGACCCGATAAAAGTCGCGATGTCAATCGGCAGCCTGACCGCGACAATGCGAGGGCTGGGCTCAAACAATGCCGACGTCAAAGTCAGCTCTCGAAGCTATGCCGACCTGCTCGACTTCGGCACACAGAAAACGATGTCTGCGCGCGAACGCGGGCTACTGGGTAGTGACCGGGTTTTCGACGTGCAGTTTGCCGATTTTCGCAAAGACACGCTTGGCACGGTGGAACGCATATACAGCCACTTTGGCCTGGCACTGGCACCGGAGGCGCGCGGCCGTATGGAGAGTTTTCTCGACAAGGGCAAAGAGAGTGAGCGCCACGGCCAGCACAACTATACGCTGGCTGACTCGGGCCTGGACCTGGAGACTGAACGCAAGCGCTTTGCCCGCTACCAACAGGCTTACGACATTCCCTCTGAAAATATCGCTTAGCCTGCGCTAAAAGTCGAATGCATCGGCCTGCATCGTCGCCGCGGGCAGCCAGGTCTCGTGGATGTGGTGCCAGCGCAGGCGTTCACCCAGCTCAAAGACCACAGTAGCCAGACGGCCATTGTCCGGCGGGGTCGATGCCAGGGCGTTGCGCTGCCACTCTTCATAGGTTGCCAGGACAAAACCGTCGAATTCGCGGAGCAGGCGAACATTGCGAATCTGCACGCGAAAATCCGGGTTGGTGCCGTAGCCTTTGTGCACCGCGCCGCTGAGATCGCTGAGCCCGAAATAGTGACCCGCTGGCGGGATAAACACCAATGACTCGTCGAATCGTACTGTAAACTGCTGATCGAACTGCTCAACGGGCATACGCCCACCAAACCATTCACAAAAAAATGCGTGCAGCGACTCAACTTCCTGCACAACGCTTTCATAGAGCACAGACATAGAAAAAACACCGGCCAATTGTCGATCTGCCAGTTTCTCACGCCACCGATGTGAACGCCAGACGCATGGCGAAGCGGCATTCCCGAACACTCTATAAGTCTTGCGAAGCCTGGTTATCGGCGTTAGAGTAGCGTCAAAGGGTATTAAAAAATAATCAGGGTAAAGGTTAGTGGAGCTTGCGATTCTGCCGCCGGCCAAAACGTCCAGGCGCCTTCCAAGTGCACAGGGATTTTTTCTGTGCGTCCTGCTACAGCTGGTAGCAAGCTGCGCGTCGATCGAAACGCTGCAGTACAGCGGCGTTTTCATCAAGCAGTACCCTACGACGCTTACGCCCCTTCCTCCGGAAACCATCGCAAGGCCGATCGTACTCTCCAAGGTACATTTTGCGGTCAAGAATGACACACCCATTGGCAAAATAGCTTATGGCACGCTCTGCGCCTACCCGGAGCCGCACTACTGGTATACAGACAGCCCAACGCGCACCAATGGACAGTACTTTGACCAGTTTGAAGAAACCGCCGAACGCTATGGCTTCCCGACCCTGAGAGCACGAGAGAAAGCGACAGGCACCTATGTCTATGACGGCAGCGAGCTTGTGTTCACCGCCGTCGTGCGTGACATCACAGTAAAACGCTGTGATCACCTGACCTGGGATGTAAGCGGTTATCAAAGCAAGGGTTCTGTTGAAATGCGAATTGAGTGGCAGGTCAACGCACTCAACGACAGCCTGGTGCTTTTCGTGGGGGAGAGCAACGGCTCTCACACGGTGACCAGCGCTACCAAAACCTCGCTGAACGAGATGTGGACGGGCGCTTTTGGTAATGCCCTGGAAAACATTCTCGCCGAAGATGAGCTCAACGCTCTTATCCTGAACCAGGAAAGTCATGAAGACAGCAAACAATTCAGCATCTAGCGCGGCAAAAACATACCTGTCGATAAAGGCACACTGCACCTTGCTGCGCTGTAGACGGCTTTTGTTGATGGGCCTGCTACTGGTAACCGCAAGCTGCGCAACCCAGCCGTCCACTCCGTCATTCCAGATTTATGACAGTGATGTTTCCCGCTCTATGCAGGCCAATGCCGAAAAGTACGGCCTCAAGTCTGTCAACATGCTAAAAAACGGCGAGTACACAGCGCTGGTCGACTATATCGACAAGAAAATCATGTTGACATTTGCCGATATCAGCGAAGAGCAATCGCTGCGCTGGGAGCTGGACTATATATCAGAGACGCTCGAGATCCTCGACACCCAGGTTGACCAGCTGGTCGAGCAGCATCCCGATCACTACGCAAGTTACCTGATCCGTGGCCTGTATAACTACGGCAGGGCCTATCGCGCCCGAGGTAGTGCGTTCAGCAGCCGGACTTCAGACGCACAGATCAAGGGCCTCAAGGAGTTTCTCGCGCTGGTTTACCCGGATATCGATAAAGGCGTAGCGCTTAACGCCCGCATCCCCCAGCTCGAGATGCTGCGCATCCGGTCACTGCGCTGGGAACCCGGCAATGACGCCCTGATCGACCAGTCCGTCGAGAAGGTCTTTGCCCTGCTGCCCGAAAGCGCCAGCCTTTGGGATATGTTGATGAGCGAGGCACAGCCGCGATGGGGAGGCTCGATGGATGAGATGACTACGGTACTGGCATCCGCTCGCCAGTTCTACGCAGCGAACCCCGCGCTAAAACACCTGGAAACGGCCATCGAGCGTGAAATCGGCGATCACTATTACTTCGCCGATGAATATATCAACGCAGAACTGCACTACTTGCGAGCGCTCGAGCTGGGAGACAACCTCACAGTGCGCCTCAACCTGGGCTGGATTGCACGCCATAAAGGCAATATAGCGCAGGCCTGCCGCCAGGCCGAGGCCGCTATTGCACTGTATCCCTACGATCGCAACGCAAACTGGGGCCTGCTCTGGTGTGAAAAACGTCGCGACCTGAACTGACACCTGCGCTTAGGTGAGTGCCATGCTGACTGCAATTGCAAAACGATATCTGGTATTAGTGGTGTTGCTGGCAATATCTGCCTGCGCTACGCCTGCTCGCCACGCCTACGAGGGCAGTAAGCTGCCGTTCGAGCAGCTGGGGTTTGTAATCTACGATCATGGCGTGATCGTTCGGGGCATCAATGGCAAAGCTTACCGCCAGGAGACGATGACGTACCTGGGCGTAATACCCAGCGAACAGACCATCGCATTACCGCCAGGCTGGCACAAGATCAAGTTCCAGGGCCAACAGCTCAGCGTCAAGGGGCCGGTTTATGTAGAGGAGATCCAGGTCAGGCCTGGGGAAATCTATCGTATCCAGTCACGATCGACGTCGGGAAGCATCAGGGCGTGGATCAGCAAAGTGCACGATGACGATGAAATAGAAGCGACCCTGAATCTGATACGGGAGCGCTTTTAGCGCCAGTCGCGCTGCGGGCCGAAGCTGTTACCTAGTACGGAAGAAAATCGAAGGAATAATTGACCTGGGTCTGCTCCACCGACTCGGCGCCGAAATTGATCAGCTTGATGCGCGACAGTATGCGCTTCACCAGGGTTTCATCGTGCAGGTCGCTCGAGACCAGTGACAGCTCCGAGATCGCGCCAGAGGGCTCGATTACCATCGCAAAGAGCACCTTGCCCGCCAGCGATGGGTCTTTGCGCAGTGCGCGGTTATAGATGGCGAATACCGCGCCCTTGTTTTTGTCCATGACGCGGCGGATCGACTCGGCGCTTCGACCGGTTATATGCTGGGCTTCGCTCGCACCCACATAATCTACCGCCGCTGCACTGCCGGTAGGCGCGTCAATCAAGGTCGTCTCGCGCGCTGAAAGCGCCACGCCACCGGTATCGGTGCTCAGGCTGGCAGTACTGATGCCCGCGGCCGTTGCCTGCGCTTTTGCAGCCAGGAGCTTGCGCTGGGTTTGCTCTGCCTGCGCCGCACCACGGGTCAGGTTGGAGCGCTTTACTTTCGACACATCAACCTGTTCACGCATCTGCGCCAGGTCATCTGCGAACGCCAACACACCCGACTTTGCCGCTTTGTCACGCGCCTGCTTCATCAGGTCGACGGGTTTGGTTTTAACCACCTCGACCGGCTTCTTTGGCTCGACAATGGGCTTGGGCTTCTCTTTCTTGACCACGGGTGGTGGAATGGGTTTTGGCTTGGGCTTGACGGGCTCCGGCAGCGGCTTTGGCTCGAGCAAAAGACGCGCCAGCAGCTCCTCTTCTTCAGCTTGCACCGGCGCGACAGGCTCTGGCACAGGGAAGAACGGCAATGCGATCGCAACCACCAGGAACACGCCGATCGCGTGACCCATGAACTTCCTGAAGCGCTGGTCTTCGACGACACCACTTTGCCAGGGCAGGACGCTGTCCATGGGGTAAGTCATCGCGCTCACGACTCTGTACCCCCGCGGTTATCTGCGTACTCTACCGCCAGGCCAACATCGCGAAATCCGGCCTCTGCGCAGGTATAGAGTACCCGCTTTAGCAATGCGTAGGGCACGGTGACATCACCCATCACCGAGATGGGCAGGCCCTTACCGCCCTCACCGCTCAGGGCACTCACGGTATCGACAGGCATCGCCGCTTTTTCAGCAACCAGTGCCTCATACAGCGAATCAACCCGCTCAGGATCGGTATTGCCACTGGCCAGCGCATCGGCGGCGCCAATCAACTCTTCCTTGAAAAAGATCCCGCTACTGCTGAGTTTGACCACCGGCGCCGACTTGGGCTTAACCTCGGTAAATGACTGTGGCAGTACAATTTTCTCATCCGGCTGCAGAATCTCGACATCACCGGTGTTCACCATCAGGAAGAACACCAGGATGGTAAAGATATCCATCAGGGAGACGAGATTCAGCTTTGAGCTTCCCGTCTTGCCCTGCGCGTTTTTACGACGCAGATCTGCCGACGAGAAGCCAGCGGCGGTGTGATTGGCGAAGAGCACCGACATCAACTTAGTCCCTCAACCGCGCTTGCCCGACGGGGCATCAGCAAAGGCAACTTCGGGAAACAGTTTGGCGTCAACCACGTCGGCGGCAACGACAGCCTGGTAGGAGCGCACTGCATCCAGCGTCGAGATGATCTGCGCGTAGGCAGTATCGGGCTGCACCAGCAACGTCAGGTTGTTGCGGTCGGCGTCGCGCGACTGCAACTCCTGCTTCAGCGACTGCAGGACCAGTGAAAGCTCGGCATAGTCAGGCTGACCGGCCTCCAGATTGGGCACCGAGCGCAGCTTGACGCCCGCCGGGAAATTAACCGTAAAACCCGTATCCTGGATTAACACTTCAACTTCCTGCTTTTTCAACTCGCTCGCCGTACTTGCGGCCGCCTCGGGCAGCTGGATATGAATCGTGGTGATACGAGTGAACACCATGCTCAGCAGCAGGACGGGTACCAGCACGATCATGAGGTTCATGAAGGGCGTAATATCAAGATCGGCCTCTTCACGCAATTTGGATCGGTTACTGAGCATCGTTTCGCGCTCGCAGCCAGCTCAGCTTACGCTGCTTTTTGCTGGACGTTCCCGGCCGCGGCAGTGCCGGCAGCCGAGGCTTTTGCGGGCACGTAGCTGGCATTGACCAGGCGCACCGCAATCACATCGAGGCTCTCAACAATTTGTGAGGTTTTGGTCTGCAGCCAGGCGTGCAGCAGCAGTAGTGGAATGGCGCTGATCAGTCCGAAGGCCGTGGTATTCATCGCCACCGAAATACTCTGTGACAGCAAGGTCGCCTTCTGCGCAGGATCAGCGTCAGCGACGGCGGTAAACGCAGCGATCAGGCCAATGATCGTACCGAGCAGGCCCAACAGGGTAGCGACGTTAGCCAGTGTCGACAGGTAGCCCGTGCGCTTCTCCAGCCGCGGAACGGATTCCATCGCCGCCTCCTGCATCGCGAACACCATTGCGTCGCGGTCACCGCTGCCCTTGCGCGACAGGCCGGCCTGCATGATTCGGCTGACGGGCGCTGAAGAGCCTTTGACAAATTTGCCGAGCTCATCGAACTTGCGGTGCTGCAACAGCGGCATGATTTTCTTGCTCGCCAGCTGGTTGCTAACGCGCGCAGAGGTCAAAAACAGCCATCGCTCCAGCGCGATGACCAGCCCCACTGTAAAAACCAGTGCGATCGGGTACATGAAAGGCCCGCCGTTCTGGAAAAAGCCAACTACCGCCAGTAAAAGATCCATGATCTGTCTCACATTGCTCTGAGTTTAAGGATTTGCGCGCGGTGTCACTCACACCGCCCACAACCGGTCTGCGCTGATTAATTCTGCGACAAAGGTTGTCTTATCTTTGCTCAGAATAGAGGATTCTCGCGGCTTAACTGTGACCGACGACACAGTTTGTCTGGCACCATTGGCTGCCAACGGGGGAATGAGTGTTTGATCACAACATCGACAAACTGACTGAAAACGCTGCGCATTTTCAGGGATAATCGGCCGGCTATCGTTACTGCTCGCCCTGCTGTTGCTGGCGCACGAACGCAGCCTCTCGGCGGAATTCATCGCGGTCAATCGGCTTCAGGCTCTCATCAATCAGCCGCTGTAAAGGCTGGTACATCATTGGTGGAGCGTCGACTTTTTGCCAGGGCACGATATACAACACGCTCGGCTGCTCCTGGTTGCCTTTGAAGGTTGTCTGCAGGTCCAGCACAGACTCCTGCGCCCGTGCCACAACGCTCACCAGCAGCATGCCCGCTGCCACACTCGATATCGGCCATTTCAGCTTCATTGCGCAGACTCCTGTTGGGCGATGCGTCGATCGAGATCAACCAGCCAGCGATCGACCCGCGGATCCGGCTCGGCGGCCGCCTTGCGATAGGCTTCGAAGTGCTTTTTCGCCTGCGGCAGGTCACCCCGATAGAGTTCATAGAGCACCGCGATATTCCAGTGGGTCAGCCAGTCGTTGTCCACCAGCTTGAGGGCCTCGCGATACACCGCCTCGGCCTCGTCGATGCGCCACTGCTCGCGCAGGTAGATTGCATAGTGATTCAGCGTCAGGGGAGATCGCGGCTGGAGCGCCATCATCTGGGCAAAGGCGTCATCAGCAGCATCGATATCACCCGCTGTACTGGCCGCCAGCGCAACCTCCAGTAACTGCCTGACATCGCGCGCCTCCCTGATGCCGTCGTAATCAGTGCGCAGGTTCTCGATCCCCGCGCCTGTATCGGGCGCACTGCCAGCCGGCGTCCCGATACCCGGTACGGCCGAGCATGCCGTCAGTACAAGGGCCAGCGCACAGGCGGCCATACGCGAAAGCAATGTATCCAGCATAAACATCTCGTTAGTCCAAATGACCCGGCACCAGCTCGGGCTTGGCGAAGCGGGCGGGGAGTAACTGCGCAAGCTCCGCGTAGGAGCGGGTAATCCAGTCGTTGCCGCTACCGGCCCAGGCTCGCTCGACATTGACGACATACAGTTCGATAGCCGTTTCTTCAAACGGATAGGCCTGCTCTTCAAGCAGCAGGTTGTACTGTTCAAGTTCCAGCTCAGAAAGGTTCGCCGGCCGCGGCGAGTCGAGCAATGCACCTGCCAGCTGCTGATAGATCTGGGCCATGCGATGGGTCGCCTGGGTAGAAAATACCTCGACCTCGTAGGCATCAACTTTTTCGTAGGCAGCGAGCGCCTCATCCATCGCCTTGCGCTTGCGCTGCAAGCTCTTCTTCAGCGGGTTGGACAGCCTGCGCTGTTGATACCGCTGCATGGTCTGCTCAGCCAGCTCGGTACTGGCAAAGGCCGCAAGATAGACCGCACGCTCGCTCGGCTGCTCAAGCCCGGCGTGGGTCGCAACCAGTTTCTCGAGCCAGAAATTCCGTTTGCTGGGCGCATCGCTCTGGGCATAGAGCTCGGTGAGCTTGAATTGCGCTTCGACATTGGGCGCCACTGGCTGCGGGTAGTCGTGGGCATAGCGGCGATACTTGTCGATGGCATTGTCACGATCACCCGCCTGCTCGAAGAGCTCGGCCGCAAGGTAGAGTGCCTCCTGCCGGGCAGCGGCATCGGGATCGTTGTCGGCAATGGACAGGGCCTGGCTGGCCGCCGCGACGACATTGCCACTGGCCTGGTAGGCCTGCAGCAGTCGCGCAGGAATGGCCGCAACCTGCGGCTGGCCGGGGAAGCGTTGCTGGAAGTCACTGACCAGCTCGATCACCCTGCCCCAGTCCTGCAGTTGCTCGAACAGCAGCGACGCATCGTGCTGGGCAGCAATGCGCGCCTCGGTACCCGGCGCGCGCTCGACGACACGCATGAAAGTGCTCGCTGCCAGGGCAATGTCACCCTGCTCGCGATGCGCATCGGCCTGCTGGTAGATGCTGGCCGCGTAGTTATCGAGTGTGTTGTCATAGTAGCGATCGTGAGCTTCGGTGCCAGGCCCGCGATCAAGCAGCTGGAGCACATTCTGGTAGGCGTGTTCGGCATTCGCGTATTCATCCAGGCTGCGCTGCGCGTGGCCGAGCGAGAGCCAGCCTGTCAGCGCATAGTGCGAAGGCGTCGCGGGAGAAAACACCAGCGGCTGGCCGGCCTCAAGATCAAAACCGAGCTGCCGCAACAGCCAGTTGGCCGTGTCAATGGTTTCGGGATACTGGGCCAACGCCAGCTGTGACTCGGTGGTTTGCGCCAGCACCGGAACAACGCGCTCGTCATCGCCGAAGGCACTGGCGAACAGCAGTGCACTGTCGTTTTTCTGCAGCTGCCAGCTTTGCCTTTGCTCACCATCACTGGCTGTGAGCAACTGATCGTAGGCCAGCAAGGCCGCATAGCCGGCCTCGGCGGCACGCTGCATGCCATCATCGCTCGCCGCCAGTGCTCCGACATCGCCATAGGCTGCATTTTCATAGGCCACCACGGCCTCTGCGTAGGCTGCTGATTCAAAGCGAACTTCGCCCAGCAGGAACCAGATTTCGCCCAGTCCAGGGTCTTCAGGAAAACTTTCAATCCAGCGCTGGTACCAGTTGCCGGCATCGCTGTAGGCGCCGTGTATGCGGCTGCAAAGTGCAGCCAGCTGCGCAGTATCCAGTGGCTCACCGTCGCCATTAACCGCAGTATCACGCTGGGCGGCCAGCGTCTGTGCAAGATTGTGGTGGTAGCTGGCCAGCTCGCCGATATAGTTCTGCAGGGCTGCAACCAGCGCACCACCCTGGTCGGCGACGTTGGCATAGGCCTGCCAGTACTCGCTGCCAACCCCGAATCGCTCGACAAACGCCTGCTTCTCTTCGCGCACGAGGTCAGGGAAACCGCCTCGATAATACACCGCTATACGCTGCTGGTAGAACGCCGCCGCATCATCGGCCAGTGGATAGCGATCAGCATAGGCCAGCAGCGTATCAGCGCTATCGAGATAGCGCTTTTTCTCCAGGTAAAGCGCTGCAAGATCGGCAAAGAGTTGCTTGACATAAAACGGCTCCGCCGTCGCATCATATTGCGCGGCAAGGCTGTCAGCGAGCGTCTGGGCACCGGCCTCGTAAGAATACGCCAGTGCCAGCACCCTGAAAGTGTCTTCAATCAGCGCTTCGCGACTCGATGCCGCCTCAAAACCAGCGGTAGCTGATCCATCGGCCTGCTCGGCGCTGTCAGCGTCACCACCGTGAAGTTGAAATGCCCGCGCAACGCCACGCTGTTCAAAGTATTCGCTGCCCAGTTCTGCCTCGCTATGCAAAACCTCCAGCCAGGTATCGATAGCGGGCTGGTAGTGCCCGCGTTTGAAGTCGGCCCAACCGGCCATGTAGCGGGCATTGGCAGCAAAGGTGCCCGTGTCATCACGCTGGAATGCACTGCGGTAGGCCAGGCCCGCTGCCTGGTACTGTGCGGCAACAAAAAGTATCTCCCCACGGCGGAACTGCGCTTCGGCAAAATACCTGGACTCGGGCACTTCGGTGACCAGCCGCGCAAAGGTCTGCTCGGCGGCCGCGCTATCGCCACTGAGGTCATAGGCCTTCGCCAGCGGATACAGCAGTTCATCAACGCTGATGTCGGCATTGGCTGGGCTATCGAGCAGGGCAAGGTAGGACGCGATCGCTGGCTGGTAGAGTGTGGCAGGGTCAGTTTGCGCGTCGTGAATCTGCCGGTTCTCGGCGATCTGCAAATCGATGTGCGCAAGACGTCGGTGAATCGCATTGCGATCGGTATCATTGTCGCTGACTGCCAGGGCATCGTGGTAGGCATCGGACACCGACTCGAGCAGCGCCTGCTGGCTCTCTGCCACTGCACCGGAAGGTTGCAGGTCGGGCTCGACAGGCGCGTCGACACGACCGAGCTCACCGAGCGTCGGCGTGGTATCGACGTTTGCAAGCCTGGTGCCATTGCTCCCGCAAGCGCTTGCAACAGCGAGTACGGCCACCAGCAGCAACCGTTTTATCAGCGGCGGCATCATAGCTTGCGCTCCCGCGGTTGCTCGTCGTCCGACAAGGATTCACTATCGGCAACCGGAATAACCTGGCCCTGCGCGGCGATACGCTCCAGCACCCTGGCCTTTGCCAGCCTGGCCTGGGCGAGGTAGCGCGTCATGCGATGCTCTCGCACTTCCAGCGCCTGCACGATCGTTTGCGCCAGGTCCGCCTCGAGCTGGGCGCGCAGCCAGGCAAGCTGCTCAAACTGCTGCTCGACGACCATCACATTGTCGCCAACACGAGCCAACATCGCGGTCTGGCTTCGCTGCGCGGCCAACTGTGCCGGAAGCTGCTGCCTTGCGTCCTGGCTTGATGCCAGCAGGTCACTGATATTCGCAAGGCCTTTCTGGTACTCCCAACGGCGCTCCGGGTACTGCCAGGCCACTTGCCAGTCAAGCAGCCCCTGCATGATCTGCAGGCGCTTGTGCTGCCCGGCCAGGGTTTGGCGATCGGTGGGCGCAAGCTTGCCCGACTGCTCATCGAGACCTTGCAGCCGCCGCTCAATGCCGGCCAATGTCTTGCCAGCGGTGTTAATGCGCTGCTGCAAGGCCCGCTCAGCCGGCGTCATCAATCGCCAGCGCTGGTCGGGGTCGGCTGCCTGCTCCCAGTTCGCCAGCGCCTGCTGGTAGCGCAGCTCGAGCGCCTCTACCGACGCTGACAGCGCCTGCGCCGAGTACCGCGCAGCAAACTGTTCGCTGTGTTGCTGGCGTTCACGAATCGCGAACTCAAAGGTCTGGAGTTTTTGCTGCCAGCTGCGCAAGTTGTTCTGCAGCCACAGCACATCGAGGAACTGGGCGAAGCGCATACGCATCGATTTGCTGGCAAGCAGTTCGCGCATATGCACCGCCAGCTCTGGCGTTACCAGCGACAGCGGGCTGACAAACTCCACCTCATTGTCCAGCCAGTGGCTGCCGCGAAGCTGTTCGCGCGAATAAATCTGGGCGTCATCATCAACCCGGTAGCCACGCGGTAAGCGCTCGGGCTGCATCACAGCGGCAAAGCCACGGGCTTTGACATCAGCACTGATGACATCCAGCGCCTGGCGCTCGGCATCAATACGATCGACGGCGAGCTGGTAGGCAGCCAGCGCAGAGTGTGGCTGCTCGAGGTTTTCATAGATATACGGTACGGCGAGCAAAGCCTCAGACGTACTGGACTCGGCGATCGGCCGCTGCTGCAGCGTCAGCCACGGGGTCAGCGCCCGTTCAAAATCTCCGTCCTGCAGGGCTGCCCAGCCAAAACCGACCAGCGCTGGCCCGATGATCTCGCTTTGCTGGCGAATCTTCGCGAACGCCCGCTCCGCCCTGCCCGGCTCCTGCAAACGCAGGTGCACAAAGCCCAGCGACATCAATACACGATCGCGCAGCAGTAACAACTCATCGCTGTTGTCCTGCACCGTGGTTGCATTCAGTTTGCCATGCAGGCGTTCCAGCGAGCGGGCGGCCTTGCGCACTGCCGTGTCATCAGCAGCGCTGATATCCAGCCCCGCAACCGCACGGTTGTAATCGATATAAAAGCGGTAGATCGACTGCTGGCCCGTCGCCATTTCGAAGCGCTTGAGCTGATCAAGCCGTGCAGCATCTTCCTGTAAAGGTTGGCCTTCAGCGAGCGCCCCAAGCGCTATCTTGTCATAGAGGTAGATGTATTCGCTGTGAAGATCGACACTCAGGTGGTGATCGACCGCCTGCAAAGCCTCTATAGCCAGTCCGTCGAGGCCCTTCTGGTAACGCAGCTTGGCCAGGTAAAACCAGGCTCGGGCGCGATCTTCATCATTGGGATGTTCGGCAATCACCGCCAGGTAAAGCCGCTCTGCTTCGCGATCCATGCCGTAGGCGAGATGGATGCCGGCTTGCACCAGCTGCGCGTGCTGCTGGTGATTGGGCATGGCGTCACGCTGTTGTGCAACCAACAACTCGGTCAGGGCTGCAAAATGGTTTTGCTGGAACAGCTCATAGAGCGCAGTTCCGTAGGCCAGGTCCTGAACCCGCTCCGGCTTTGATGCCTTCTTGGCCTGGGCACTAACTGCAGGCACCAGCAGGCAGACTGCAAGCAGCAGCCGCAACGCAAGATGCGGCAACAAGCCAAGCCCTGGGAACATCGTCATTCGCTACCTGCCAACCCGCAACAACAACGACGACCTAGCGCCACTCAACGACCGAGAACTCAGGCTGGTAGGTCCTGGTCGAGTCGCTGATGACTAGTTCCAGTTGCACAGCACTGCTGGCTTTTTCAAACTGCAACGACGTCGCGCGGCGATAGTCGCGGCCATTTGGCCCACGGCCGGTAAACACCGCGACCAGCTCATGCTCACCCGCTTTGATATTGCCCATATAGAGTTTTTGTACGCCGCCACGTATCAGGGCGTCGCGCTGCTGTTCGGTGTACAGATGACTGCCCACTTCACGATCGTTGAGTTTGACTTCAACGGCATCCAGCTGGAAAAACTCGCCAACATCCAGCGACAGGAATACCGCGACCTGGGTGTTCGTGGGGAACAGCAGTTCTTCTTCGAGAATGAACAGGTCACGGTTGAGCGCGAGCACATCGCGCTTCAGCGACTGCAAGACCTCATCGAGATTAGCGACCTCAGCCGCAGCCTCTGTCGAGTCTGCCTGGGCTGGTGCCGGATCACCCTCAGCGGTCGCCGGCGCAGCGAGAAGCGCGCTAATGACCAGTGCCAATACGGCGCAAAGATCCAGGAATGAAACAGGCAATGCACGTGCATTGCAGGCATTTGGCTTGAACATAATCGCGAACCACAGCTGGTGGTGAAGACTTGTCCGGGTTGACGATCGCGAGCAAACTGCGCCTGGAACGGTCGCTTCTTCCGGTTCTCCACTAACTATAGCTGTTCAGCCCCGGCGACAATGTGAACTGCGTCCAAGGCTCCGCAAGCCGTTGAATTTGATCAGGTCTTGCCGATCAGGTAATGACCCCGCCGCTGATGGAACCCAGCTGGTTAAAGGCAATGTAGCGATCGAGGTTGGTGCCCAGCACGTGGCGGTGCCCACCGCTGGCTTCAGGTGCAAAGAAATAGCCCGAAAATTCGTCTATCTGGCCATGCAGGGCCATGTAGTTCAGGATCACAGTGTCGACCAGGCCGGTAACGTTGTTCGCACTGGCGAACCCATTGCCGGTTTCAACCGAGGCATCGCTGCGCATCCAGCCAATTTGCTGGTGCGTGTAGATTTCATCGCCCACACCCATCAGCGACGGCTGCGCAGTCGGGTCGAAGACCAGGAAGAATGAGGCCGCCGTCGACGAATTGTCGCCGGTCCACACGCCCTTGCCACGGCCATCGATAGAATTGTCGATCATACCGTTACTGAACACTGAACCGTCCGAACAGACGTAGAGCATCAGCGGTACGCCACGACGGGCGGCATACTCAAGACAGGCTCCCATGCAACGCCCGGCGCGCAGGTCGCGGCGCTCGCCTGTCTCGCGATCACCAGTGTGGTAATCATAACCACCCATCGTGATGGTACCGGCGCCCGCAAAACCGTCGATCACCATTTTCATGACCGAGGCTGTCTTGCGAAATTCATTGTCACCGTCAAACTCGGCTTCGGTGAAGATACCACCCGCATCGCTGACAATGACCGGAATCGTCGCATTGCGGTCATCGGGGTTGAGGGTATTGGGGTCGGCGAAGCGATCGGCAATGTCAGCGCTCTTGATGTACTCACAGCTGACATTGTTTTCAATACCTGGCAGCAGGCCACCGTTGACCTGAGACAGCTTGCTGGCACTGTTGCGCTGGATAGACTCCATCACCGATACCGCATCGGTGGCATTGAGGATGCCCAGCAGGTCACCGGTATCGACCAGGCCCGTCACGTCGCTGGGGCGATCGACCTTGGTCGGTGGTGATGTGGGGTCGATCAGCATCGCTGGCGCCATCGAATTGCCGCCGGATACCGAGCTGCGCGAACCAATCAGGTTGACCAGGCTACCGCCCGCACCGGCGCGCGCAATACCATACATCGGATTGTGCGGGTTATTGCCGGTGTCGTTTTCAGATCGCGCTGCAATGACTGCGCCATTGATGTTGCCAAGGGCAGTCGGCGCTTTTTCAAGGATACCGGCCAGCATCTGGCTATCACTGTGGAATGCCAGGCCAAGGGTTTCATCGACATGATCGCCGTTACTCGTAGCAGTCGGCGTCGCTTCAGTCGCACCGGGCACCATATCGCCGGGCAGGCCGAGCTTGCTGTAACCGGCACTGCTCAAAAAGTCCTGCTGGCCACCCGGGCCGCCCACCAATACGTTTGAGCCGGAAATGTTGGCACCCCCGGCCAGGTCGATGCAGATAAAGGGAATCTTGCCTGCACCCTGCGTGGCTATCCCGCAGCCTGACTTGAGTACTTCCAGATCGGGCGCCAGTGCCGCGTAGGCCTGCCTTGGACTGGCAAACAGGCTGAACATTGAGGTACCAACCACGGCGCCTGCGCCAAGCCTGAAACCCTGGCTAATCAGTTCGCGCCGGGTGATCGGCCGACGGTGATCGGGATGTTTGAGGGGCTCGTCGAGATCGAAACCTTGTTTACGCCGTCTCATGAGGGCTCTCCACGCATAATTCCACTGTTGTACTTGATTCGCTCATTCACTATTGCAGCAGCACAGTCGCGCTGCCCAGGACCGCGGCGCAACCCGCTTTGGCCGCGGTTGCTGTTGTTCCCGCCGGGCAGGCACCACCGCAGCGCGCGATCCCATCGGGCAGCCCATCACCCTCTGGGTCATCATTGCTGTCGCCATTGGTATCGACGGGCTTGATATCTGCCAGCGAGGTCAACAGCGTGTGCAGCTCATCGCGAATGGTGTCTCGATCGGGCTGGACCGAGAGATTGGTGTTCAGCGCCCGGTCAATCATCGGGTACATGAACTGGTTTTCCCAGTCGCTGTCGCTCATGGCATTGGCATCGGCATTGAGATCAAGCAAGGGGAACAGGGCCGTGCGCAATACCGGGGTCTCGATTAACTGGTCGCAGTAGCTGATCGCCAGCTGCGTCACACCCATCTGGTGGGAAGACAGGTAGCCTGAGATATTTTCGGCACTGGGCAACTGCTGGACCACTGCATCGTAAGTGTTCGATACCGCTGCATTGGTCGAGCTGACCCCGGTGATCTGGGCAAAGCTTTCCCGCAGCTCGCTGAAGTTGCGCACCGCCACATCGGAGATCGCATCACCTGAGCCCACGAACACCGGGTCGTTAAAGCTGGCTTCAACGAACACATTGCTGTGTGCGCCAAGTTGCTCGAACGACAGGAAGAACTGGTCAAAGTCAGCACCGTTTTCAACCGGAACCAGCATGCCCTGGGGATTGATCGGATGACCGGTTTCCGGATCGTAGCCGCCCGCGGTCACCTGCATGTCGAGCTGCGTGTAAGCCTGGCCGACCGCCGTGACCTTGCCGTTGACACCCACGCGCATTCCCTGCAGGTCCAGCGGTGCGAGCGGCGCACCACCACCCAGCACCAGGTAGAACGGATTGGTGAACAGGTAGCTGTAGTTGTCGTACTGGCTGACTTCGAAAATGATGTAGCTGTTCGGCGTCGCGGTGAGTTCCTGCAGCTGGTCAGCCGTCGCCGGGTTGGCATCGTGATCTACCAGGGCCGCGAGTCGGAATAACAGGTAGTACTTCTGGCCCACCCCAACATCATAGTTTGTCAGGATATCGGCAGGCTCCAGCGCGCGGCTGTGGATGGCGATAAAGCGAATCGCACCCTCCCAGTCGTTGCTGCCACCCACTTCAGAGCCCAGCACGAACGCGAAGTCGCTGCTCCAGTTATTGAGGTTACCGCCTCCGTCGGGATCGACGTCACCCGTGTGCTGGCCATTGACGTAAATCTGCCGGCCATTCTCCGCATCATAGGTCAGGACGACGTGTTGCAGGTTGGCCTGGGCATCTTCATCGGCATTTGCGGTCGAGAGCATCGGCCTGCCATCGCCGTCCGTGGTGCTGGAGCGGTTGAGAAAGTCGTAGTTATACAGC
The DNA here is from genome assembly GCA_965216795.1 of Pseudomonadales bacterium. Taxonomy (GTDB): domain Bacteria; phylum Pseudomonadota; class Gammaproteobacteria; order Pseudomonadales; family UBA7434; genus UBA7434. The sequence continues at coordinate 1,348,497 of OZ244196.1, forward strand.
GACTGGCCCAGCGTAAAGTTTCGCGACGTGATGCCACCGGAGTAGCCAATAATGCGCGCTGTGTTGTCCTGCGTAACATTGGCAGGAAATACCCAGGCTTCGATAGAGTACTCACCGGTCGCTGTCAGTTCATCATAGAGCTTGCGGCTCTCTGTCACCGAGGCCTGGGCGCGACCACCGCGGAACTGTACACCCCAGTTGTCCAGCCACTCGTAGTCGCCAATCAGCGTCAGGGGCATCAACGGAGCTACGGTGCTGCGATCCGCTACGACGTTACCGCTGCCGAGTCGAAATTCGTACTGGGCGATCACATGGGTCTCTACCCGGCCGCCACTGGAGGCCTGGATACCATCGCCATTCATGGTCAGGGCCAGGCTGGTGACCAGCGCCGGATCGACCGGATCGGGTGAACTGGGCAGCAAGGTATTGATGTCTGCGAGCAATTGCGCTGCATCGGCTGCACAGTCACCGCTCCAGCAATTGTGTGCCTCGTCCCGCAGTCGGACCACGAAGCGCGACTCCGACGGGTTGGCGACATCAATCTTGGTCTTGGCAGCCTCATAGGCCGTTGCCTGGTCACTGTGTGCGAACAACGGCGTCTGCTGCAGTGCCTGCGGCGCGGTATCGCTGTGGCAACCCGCACAATGGGTGGTCAGCGTCGCGTAGAGATCATCGAAAGCCGAGAGCGTGTCGGGGAAGACAACGGCGCCAGAGGGTTTCTGGTCGGCCGGTGCGGTAAAGGTGATTTCAGTTGCAGATGTCGCCGCAACGCCATTTGCCCAGTTGGTAATGAAATCGATCAGCGTATCGCGGCAAATCGTAGGGTCAGCCGAGTTCCAGCAGTTATGGCCATTGAACACGCGCGTCACGACAGCGGAAGCCGCCGGGTCATTCAGGTCGACCACGGTCAGGGCCTCGGCGTAAGCCAGGTTGATATCATCGTTGCGCGCAAACTTGACGCTACCCTGCCCGTCCTGCATATGGCAATCGGCACAACCAATGAGTTCCTCTACGACCTCATCCCAGAAGAAGAACTTGAAATCACGGACGTCCTGGTCTGCCGCGTCGGGGCCGTTATAGGTGACGTTACTTGCCGGCGGAACCAAAGCACCACCACCGGGACCGGCAGGCTGGTTCGAGGTCGACTCACCGCTACCGCCCGCACAGGCGGCCAGCACGGCCACCACAAGCAGTGAAATGATGCCACGCGTTAGCTGTTGGAGTTTATCAATCATCATCCAGCCCTCACCCTAACTGCCAGCGCAGTAACTTGCCGTCTCGGCAAATACGCGCTTGAGGTTGTAGTTGCTCGACTTGAACACAGCGGTGATACGGTCAATCTCGTCGATATCGGACTGGTTCGCCGGCTCGCGTAAACAACTGGAGCGGAAGCTGTGCAGAACGTGGCAGCGTGCGAACGCCTCACTGTTGGCCAGCTCCTCACCCATACTCTTGGCACCATTGCCACCGCTGGGCAGGCCCAGCGAGTTGGTATCCCAGCCAAGGAGCTTTTCATTGATGCCTGCGCGCCAGAAGTTGTCCCAGCGATCGTCGGGCGTAATGAATCCCTGCGGAAAGGTTGTCGAATTGATGTGGTACTTGGGCTGGACCGCCCCATCGGTGTAGACCAGGGTACCGGACTCGGGGTCACCGGAATAATCAAACTGGTAGTAGGCGAAAGCCTGCGCCAGTGGGTCCATACCGCTGTGGCAGCCCACACAACCATTCATAAACAGCCGGCTGTCACCGCCGGGTGTACGCGAAATGTCCTGGCGAATGCGGTCGGCCGGGCGCGTGGTGTCCTTGAGCTGCTCCATGTCATAGCACAGGTGATTCAGGATGGTATAGCGCAGCATCGCCCGGTTAGTGCCGTCGATAAAGAAGGCACGCGCCGCTGCTCGACTGGTCATGATGCCGGCGGTCGCGTTGCTCTGCAGTCCGAGCACGGAAGGCTCAGACTGGTTGCGAACCGCCAGGTTAGCCACGTTGCCCAGGTCGGCATTCGCGTCTTCGAGCGCTTCGTAGTGTGCATTGCTGTTGGCCGCGTAGGCAGGCGCGTTGACGCCCACATAGAGCACGTCATCGTAGAGTACTCGGCGGAAATCGGCTTCATCCCGGACCAGGCCGATGTAAGTCGCTATATAGTCATTCAACGGAACAAAGACATCGCGATCGCGATTGGTCCATGGCGCTGCGATGTTCTTCAGCGTCACACCGTAGAAAGCGGGGTTATCCATCGCCAGGTAGGCGGCATCCAGCATGGTATGGGGGCCAACCAGTACGCCTTTGCCTTCGTCGATGTACTGCTCCATCAGCGCCAATACCGCATCGGTCGGCGGTACCCCGGCCAATCGGTCGTGGATGCGACGCGCCTGCTCTCGCGACCCTGCGTGCAGCTGCAGGCTGGTCAGCAGCAGTGCGAACACCAGCGACAGCCGGCTACCCAGGGTAATAAGGACACTCACCCGCGCCGGCATAAGCTTCGAGTATGTGGGAGCTAAGAAACCCAGCATTTTCATCACGAAATTCACCTCGACAGCTTGGTGGTCGGCCTGCCGTGGCGGAGATTTTTCCGCAGCAACGGCAAGCTCAGTACACGGTCGTTATTTAACCGCCACTGGCAATGCTTGAGAAGATAGCGATTGCTCGATTCAGAAGCTGCATCACAGCAAAAACTTGACCTGCGTCACGGACGGCGCGGTACGTCATGAAGGACGTAGTCGACGCGCGCAATTGGCTCCGTGCAGCCGGCAGCACATCTATACTCAAGTAATAGCACGCGAAGCAGCCGCAACAGCGCCGTTGAGCCAATTTTCCACGACTGGTGAGCGATCAATTGTCTTTTCGTGAACCAGCGCAACGAAGCACTTCAGGACAGTACTGAAAATGCCGTTTACCGTTCCACGCACAGCACCTGGGCTCAGTGTGGCCCGCCTGTTATTGGCGGCCACCCGGTCCACCGTGGCTGCTACGTCGCAGGTAGACCGATGAACAGGCTTTTTCTTCTTTATCGCCTTGAACTGGCTTACGCAAAATACCCGGCAGTCCTGCAGTCAGCCAGGCGATGGCTCGTACTGCTGGCGATGGGTCTGCTGGCCGCTTGTAGCGGGGGTACAGGCTCGGGCAACAATGACAGCGTCACGGGCGCAGATCTGGGCGGCAGTTTCGTCAGCCTCAACATCCCGCTGTTTTACGTGAAGCGCACACTCCCGCAGGAAGACGACGACCCACAGACCCTGGAAGAGCCTTACGCTTTTAACCCTGGCGCCCAGCTCTATTATCGCGTTTCGGCCTCGGCCAGCTCTCCGGAAATCAATCTCAGTGCACGCATCCATGGCGACAACCTCAACTACGACGTCAAGGACCTGGCGATGTCTCCCAATGGAGATCGCCTGCTCTTCGCCATGCACCCACCCGAGGTGGACCCCGACGAGCCCGTGTTCACCTGGGACATCTGGGAGTACCATATCGCCAGCGACACGCTACGCAAGGTCATCCCGGACAGCTTCGTCGCTGTCAATGGGCCCAGCCAGGACATCAACCCCCAGTTTCTTCGCGACACCGACCCGGCAGAGCCGGATCGGATCACGATGGTGTACTCGTCGTCACGCCAGCAGGGCAACCGCTCGCTGCTGCTAGACGAGCTCAAAGCTGCGTTCTCGACGCTGGAAGAAGACTCCGCGCGTAACGAGCGCGACCTTGAAGACGGTGCAATCCTGGCGATGAACCTGCACGTGTGGGATGAAAACGAGCCACCGGCAGACCAACTGCGCCAGATCAGCTACAACCCCAGCCACGACCTGCAACCAGTCGTTATGCCCGATGGCCAGATACTTTTCCTGCGCTGGGATAACTTCGCCAACCGGGATGCGATGAGCCTGTACCGTATCGCACCCGATGGCACGGGGCTGACGCTGCTTTACGGTTACCACAGCAACACGGATAGCGGCAGCAACGGCGACGAGGCCATTGTTGCGCAGCTGCGGGTCAAGGCCGATAGCACCCTGATGGCACTGCTGCGCGAACGCAGCTACACCGATACGCTGCTCGGCGGCGCCCTGGTCGATATCGACCTTACGAACTTCTACGATCGCGACGCGCCGACCTTTCCCAATATCGGCCTTCTCGGCAGCGCGCTGGACACGATCTACTCGAACGCGGTGTTCACCGACGACCGCATCTCGCCCGATGGACGCTTTTTCGCTGCGGTCCCGCTACACGATGGCAGCGATCGCATGCTGGTTAGCTGGACCCCGTGTCTGGTGGATAACGGCGGCCTGACCCAGCCTTGCTCGCTATCGAGCAGCACAACACCCGCAGCACCGGGTTTCGGTATCTGGGTTCTCGACGACTCCGGTGGCACGACCCTGTTGCAGCCAGTAATCCCCAGCGAAGCGGGCAGGATGGTCTCCGACCTGGCGATCGCAGAGACGACGCCACTACCGCCTTTTATTATTCCACCCGTAGACGACTTCAGCGACCCCAGCGGCCGGCCGCGCGCACTGCTGAATATCGCCTCTATTTATGACCTCGACGGCGTGGACACCTCGCTACCCGGTGGGCTGGCAGCGCTGGCGGACCCAACCATCACCGACCCCTCGACGATTGAAGCCCAATACCTTCGCTTGGTTAAAGCCGTAGCGATTCCTGACGAAGCTACCCACGAATTTGACAACAGCGCATTCGGTGTCAACGGCCAGCAGCTGATGCGCGAAATCGTTGGCTACCTGCCCATCGAACCCGATGGTTCAGTCCGCGGGCTGGTACCGGCCAATGTGCCGCTGGCACTGAGCATTGTTGACGCCAGCGGCAAACGTATCGGCGGCCGGCACCAGAACTGGCTGCAGCTGGGCCCCAACGAGACCTTCAACTGCCAGGGCTGCCACACGGGAAACAGCACCGAGCCACACGGCCGTATCGACGCGCAACCGCCATCGATCAACCCCGGCGCACCTTCCCCGGGTATTTTTCCAAACACCGTGCAAGCCACCGGCAATATCGGACTGACCATGGCTGAGAGCTTTGCCCAGTTCATTCCCGACGTGGCCACCGCCAGCGAGCGCGAACCCTCAGCGGACCTGGTGTTCGTCGACGAGTGGGGAGTGGCACCCGTAGCACCTGTCACTATCAGCTACGACACACTGACAACCGCGCGGCCCGAAAATCCGTTCTGCCAGCCGAGCTGGAGCTCACTGTGCCGCATCATCATCAACTACGAGACGCACATCCAGCCCATCTGGGAGCGAACGCGCGGTGATATCGATGATGGCTCCGGCACCATGACCACTCACAACACCTGCGTCGCCTGCCACGCACCCAACGGGGCGATGGGCACCAGCGCACCCGCAGGCCAGCTCGACCTGACGGCCTCGGTATCCGACATCGATGCCGATCACTTCACGGCCTACCGCGAATTACTCAGCGGTGACGTAGAGCAAGGTGATGCCGGCGGCGCAGCTGCGGATCGTCTGGTGCAATGCAACCTCTATGATGAATTTGACGTGCTGCTAACCGATGGCATGGGTGTACCCCTGACCACACTGATCACGCCGCAGGTTACCGCCAGCGCAACACCAGCCGGTGCCCGAGCAAGCAGCAACTTTTTCAACTGCTTTGCCGGTGCGAATGCCTGTCGCGACAACGTCAGCAGCTTCCCCGCGGGACCGACGCCGGTCATGATCAACGGCGAGAACGTCGGCGACTGCGTCGATGTCGGCGGCGTACCCGAGGCCGCTAACAGCGTCGATCACAACGGCATCCTCGATGCGGACGAACTGCGCCTGATCGCCGAATGGCTTGACCTTGGCGGCCAGTACTACAACAACCCCTTCGATGCGCCAACGCCTTAGGAATCAACCACCAAGATGCCAACACGCCTGTGCCAGCTAGCCCTCGTCCTGTACCTGACCATTGGTGCAGTGCTGGCACACGCGGAAAAACCGGCGCTGCAGCTGCAGGTGGTCGAAGCCTTTGTCGAGCTGCGCACCGGGGCCGGACACTCGTATCCGGTCTTCTATGTCGCCCAGCGCGGCGAGAAAATTGAAATCATCAAGCGACGCAATGACTGGTTCAAGGTGAAGCTGCAGGCCAGCTCCCACAGTGAAAAGATTGGCTGGGTGCATCGCGAGGCCATCGCCAACACCATCGTTGCCGGCCGCTCCGGTACCGAGGTACTTGCCAAAGACGAACCAGCACTGGCCTATCTGTTTGACCCCAAACTCTACTTTGGCAGCTACTACGGCCAGCTTGACGGCGCCGACACGCTCGGGATCCAGCTGGGCTACCAGACCACCGAGCAGATCGCCGTCGAACTGCAGGCAGGCGAGTTTGTTGGCGCGAACACCGAAGGCAACTACTGGTCGCTTTCTGCACTCATGTCGCCGTTCGATGACTGGCGCCTGCAGCCGTTCTTCATGCTCGGCGTTGGTGAATTTAAGACCAGCGCCAGACGCAATAACAGCACCCAAAACGACGGCACCGACAACATGTTGCTGTTCTCTACCGGCACACAGTGGTTGATGAGCAAGCGTTACCGGCTACGCTTTGAATACCGGCACCTGAATATCCTGACCAGCCGCTCGGAAAACGAGGAATTTGAACTATGGCAACTTGGCTTCATCGGCTACTTCTAGCCCCCGCCCTGCTGCTGGCAGCCCAGGTGAGCGCCGAGCCCCCAGAGGTCGTAGACCCCGGGCTCGATCGCCGCGAGGTGAAGGTCGCGCGCATCGACAACGAGAACATCGAAATTTCGATGGCGGCCGGCATTATCAGCATTGAAGATTTCGACAGCAGCGAGTTTCTGACCGTCCGCGCAGCATTTCACATCAACGAACACGTGTTCATCGAGGCCTCTTACGGCATTGCCGAGGGCGACAAAACCTCCTTCGAGGAAATTATCGATACCTCGCAGATACTGTCTGATGATGCCCGCGACTACACAACCTACGACGTCTCGGTTGGATGGAACGTGCTCAAGGGCGAAACCTGGCTGTTTGGCAAGGCGATGATGTCAGACCTGTACCTGTCGCTTGGTCTGGGCATTACCGATTTTGCCGACGACAACTGGACAACGCTAAACGCTGGCGTTGGTTACCGGCTCTTCCTGACCGACTGGCTGAGCTGGCGCATCGACGTCCGCGACCACGTATTCAACCGCGATATTTTTGGCGAGGACGATGTCACCAACAATATCGAGCTCTCGACTGGCTTGAGCTATTTTTTCTGACAGGAGATAGACCATGAAGTACCTGTTTTCGCTGCGTAACAATCTGGGCCGCCTGCTGCTTGGCGCCGCTCTCTGCGGCACAGCGCTATTCGCGCATGCCGAAGATGCAGGCCTGGCGCCCGACTTTACCTTGCCCAGCAACATTGGCGACAACGTCAGGCTCGCCGAGCAACGTGGCAATGTCGTGTTGTTGAACTTCTGGGCATCCTGGTGTGCGCCCTGCCGGCAGGAAATGCCGCACCTGAATGCCATCAGCGATGAGTACTCACCGCTTGGCTTCAGCATGCTCGGCGTCAATGTCGACGAAGACAAGGCCGATGCCGAACGCGCGATAAAGGCGCTGAAGGTGAGCTTCCCGGTACTATTCGACAGCGAGAACCTGGTCGCCGAACTGTTCAAGGTCGATGCAATGCCAACGACGATCATTATCGACCGCGACGGTAACCTGCGGTATCTGCACCGCGGCTACAAACCGGGTTATGAGAAAGAATACGCCGACCAGGTCGCCAGGCTCATTCGCGAGTAAACCATCGAGTAGAAGATCATGAAACGCTGCAACAGCATAGCCAGGAAACTGGCCCCACTCACGCTGCTGGCGCTGTTAGGCGCCTGCAGTGTTGAACCCTGGGTCAAGCCCTATCACCGTGACAAGCTGGCCAGCCCGGTCATGCAATACGATCGCGACCCCATTGCAGACAGCTACATGCACCACGTTCGCCAGGCCCGCGAGGGAGCGCGTGGCGCCGAGGGCGCAGGCGGAGGCGGCTGTGGCTGCAACTAGCCAACGCGTGCTACTCGCAGTGCTCGCCGCGCTGGTGTTGGCGCCGGCAGCGCTTGGCGCCGTGCTGCCAGAAGAGCGAGCTGATGCCATGTATCACCGCTACGACGGCGGTGGCATGGTCATCGATGGGCCTTCGCTGCTGGTTCGCAAGAACTTTGCCGAAAAGTTTTCGATTGCCGCGAACTATTATGTCGACTCTGTCTCGAGCGCATCGATCGATGTCATCACCTCTGGCGCATCGGAATACACAGAAGAACGCACCGAGCAGTCGCTCGACCTGACCTACCTGCACGAAAAAGCCCTGATCAACATTGGCTATACCGGTAGTGACGAAAACGACTATGAAGCCAGCAGTTTTCGCTTTGATATCAGCCAGGACTTCTTCGGTGACATGACCACCCTGTCACTGGGTTTCTCCCAGGGCAACGATGACATCACCCAGACGGGTAACGACGCCTTTTCGGACGAGCTGGAGAGACGCCACTATCGCTTCGGCATTGCCCAGATAATCAGTCGCACGCTGATCGCCAACCTCAACTATGAAAGCATTATCGATGAGGGCTACCTGCAAAACCCCTATCGCTTCATACTGATTGAGAATGGCAGCGACTACATCGTCGCACCCGAGGTCTATCCGCGCACGCGCAACAGCGATGCCGTGTCTGTCAAGCTCGCCTGGCACACCCCGATATCGTCAGCGCTGAAAGTGCGGCTGGGTTATTTCGATGACAGCTGGGGAATCAATGCCTACAGCATCGAGTTCGACTATACCCACGAGCTCGGCAACAAATTGTTGCTGGATGCTCGCCTGCGTGCCTACACCCAGTCCGAGGCGGACTTTTACGCCAACAGCTTTACCGTGGCGAGTGCCCAGCAAAACTTCCTCGGCAGGGACAAAGAGCTCAGCAGTTACAACAGTTACTCGATCGGTATCGGTGCCAGCTATGATTGGGCGCTGCAAGGCTACTTTGAGCGACTGTCGGCCAACGTCCAGCTCGACTGGATGCTGTTTGACTATGACAACTTCCGCGAAGTGACACCCGAGCAAACACAGCGCTTTGGCGTGGGTAACGAGCCGCTATATGATTTCGACGCCTACGCGCTCAGGGTATTTCTCTCACTGTTTTACTAGCCGCTGAAGACTACCCAGCCGCAGCAACAGTAACACCGCCAGTACCGCCGCGTACAACAGGAACTCACCGTAGTCGCTGCGCACCTGCCACAGCAGGTGCAGCATGGCCAGCAGTGCCGCTGCGTAGACCAGTCGATGCAAACGCTTCCAGTTTCTTCCAAGCCGCCGTTGCCAGCCGCGCGTCGAGGTGACTGCGAGTGGCAGCAGGGCGAGCAGCGCCAGGAAGCCCGGTACGATATAGGGCCTCTCGAGCAGCTCACTACCCAGCTGCTGCCACTGCAGCTCCAGCAGCAGCCAGGCATAGGCCAGTAAATGCAGCGCGGCATAGGTGAAGACAAACAAGCCGAGCATGCGCCGGTACTCGCCCAGCCTGCGCAACCCGCCCATTTTGATCAGCGGGTTCAGCGCCAGCACCAGTAACAGCAAGCGCAGGCTCCACTGGCCCAGCTCCTGCGCCATGGCCTGCGCCGGATCCGGGCCCAGGCCGCCGTTTAGCCCGGCATAGAGCAAGGCCACCAGTGGCAACAGCAACAGCGCGAACACCGCGCAGTCGATGCGATTGACTGGCATCACGGCGCTAGAAAAATGTGCGCAGATTCATGCCGCTGTAGAGCGAGGCGACCTGCTCCGCGTAGCCATTAAATGGCAGGGTCGGAATGCGATTGGTATCGAACAGCGATGTGGGCAGGCGCCGCTCACTGGCCTGGCTCCAGCGGGGATGATCAACCTCGGGATTGACGTTGGAGTAAAAGCCATATTCGTGCGGGGCACTGGCGTTCCAGCTAGTGGGAGGCTCGCTCTCGGTAAACCGTATCTTCACGATGGACTTGATGCTCTTGAAGCCATACTTCCAGGGCACAACCAGGCGCAATGGCGCGCCATTCTGGTTGGGGAGGGCTTTGCCATACATGCCGACCGCTAACAGCGTCAATGGGTGCATCGCCTCATCCAGCCGCAGCCCCTCCACATAGGGCCAGTCTATGGTGCCAAAGCGCGATCGCTGGCCACGCATTTCCTCGGGTCGGTACAGGGTTTCGAAGGCAATGTAGCGCGCGCTGCCGGTAGGCTCAAGACGTTTAATGACGTCGCGCAGCGGTATACCCACCCAGGGAATGACCATCGACCAGGCCTCGACACAGCGCAGGCGATAAATACGCTCCTCGAGCGCATGCGGCTTGAGCAAATCCTCGAGCGCAAAATCGCCGCTGCGCTTGACCTGGCCCTCAACGCGCACCGACCAGGGCTCCACTGTCATTCTGTGCGCGAACCTGGCAGGATCACCCTTATCAGTGCCGAACTCATAGAAATTGTTGTAACTGCTCGCATAACGATAGGGCGTCAGCGCTTCGTCGGTGGCAAAGCCTGCCTGTTGGTCAGTAGCGGGGCGAAAATCCAGCGACCGGCCCGGGATCGCCTGCTTTGCGGTTTGCGGCTGGGGGTTGGAGCCGGCTTCGGCACAGCCAGCCAGTAACGTGGTGGCACCCGCAAGGCCGAGCGCTGAAACAAACTGGCGGCGGTTGAGGTATACCGACTCAGGTGTGATCTGTGAGGGAGGAATATCGGCGGGTGGTTTAATCAGCATCGTACCGTTCTCGAAATCGACTGGCCCGGGCTTAGACCGACGAGGCTGAAAAAATTCCCCGCGCGGTGCTATTGCGTCTCGCGCGATGAAAACCGGCGCCAGCCCGCCAGTAGCGGGCCCGATAGCGCGTAGGTCACACCACAGGCAAACAGCACGCGGGGTGGATCCGCGGCGATCAGCACCAGCAGCAACATGAACATCAACAGCGCCACTACCGATACCCTGCCGCTGAAGTCGAGTTCCTTGAAGCTGCTGTAGCGCACATTGGCCACCATGAGGAAGGCAACGACAATGGTCAGGGCAGCCATCGCCATCACCAGCGGGCCAGGAATCGCACCGCTCACATAGCCCAGTTCATTGCCCAGCCACACCGTACTGGCGACCAGCGTCGCAGCCGGCGGGCTCGCAAGCCCGGTGAAATAGCGGCTGTCAGCCGTTTCGGCCTGGGCATTGAAACGCGCGAGCCGGATGGCGGCACAGGCAACATACAGGAAGGCAATTGCCCAACCCAGCTTGCCCAACCCTACCAGGCACCAGTTGAACATGATCATCGCCGGGGCAACCCCGAAGGTCACCATATCCGAAAGCGAATCGAACTCCTGGCCAAACTTGCTTTGCGTATTGGTGAGCCTTGCCACTCGGCCATCGACGCCATCGAGCAGCTGGCCTGCGAATATCGCCAGGCCGGCAGCGGCAAAATCGTGATTGATTGCCGCGACGATTGCGTAAAAGCCGGCAAACAGCGCGGCGGAGGTAAACAGGTTCGGCAGCAGGAAGATGCCCCGGCGCTGGACTCTTCGCCCCTGCTCCGAAACCTCTTCAACGTGCTCTTCGATCGGCAGGTAGTTCTCGAGCGGTGCTGGATCCTCGGAACGATCCGCTCGCTCGGCGATGCCGTCCACAGAGCGCAACTTTTTGTCGTCGTTAGAATCTGCTGTCATCGTTGCCCGTTGCCAAAATCAGTTATCGCCCGCCTCGTTGAGTGGCTGGACAGCGTCCCAGACCGCACGCACGGCCGGTTCCTGGAGTCGCCGCTTCAACACACACAGGCCGATATCAAACGGGGCCAGTGCCGCAGCCAGGCTCTCATCGCTGTGCTGCGCATCGGCCAGAACCTCAATGCTAGCAGATAGCGGGCTGCTCGACAGCACCAGCTCGGGGACCAGTGCAACCCCGCAGCCCAGTGCAACCATACTGACAATGGCCTCGTGACCAGTAACCTGCGCGTAAACCGTGGGCTTGCCCGCAAAGTCACGCTGCCAGCGCTGCCAGCGCTGTCTGGACAAGCCCCGCTCGGCAACAATCCAGGGCAGTTCATGCCAATGCGATGTCACCCCATCGCCCAGCTGCTGGAGCTGCCTTGCGACGGGGCTGTTATCGCGCGGGCCTATCAGCAGCAACTGCGACCTGGCCAGCGATTTGAACAGCAGCTGGGCAGCCTGCACCGGCGGCCCGGGCTGGGCAGCGATGACCATGTCTTCACTGCCGGCATGCAGCCGCTCGACAGACAGTGCCTGGTCGCCGGTGTGCAGCTTGATCTCGATACGCGGGTAGTCGTTGCGCAGCTGCGTCATCATTGTGGTCAGCAGACTGTAACTGGCCGTCACTGAGCAATACAGGCTCACAGTGCCCGCCGGTTCAGCGGCCGCCTCCCCCAGTTGCTGGCGCAATATCTGCCAGTTGCGCAGCAGACCCTGGGCGAACAGCAGGTACTGCTGGCCCGCTTCGGTCAGGGCGACGTGCCGGTTACTGCGCTCGAACAGCGGTGTACCTACTTCATCTTCGAGCCGTTTGACCAGGCGTGAAAGCGTCGAACTACTCATGTTGTGGCGCGCGCTGGTGCGGGCGAAATGCAGGTCTTCGGCGAGATCAACGAACACCTGCAGGGCCTGGGTATCGATAGATCACCTCCGCAGAGAATATGGCCGGCCCGGGCTGGCCATCAGCGGGCAATACTGCCGCATAGTTGCTATTTTTGCAATATTCTGTTGCATATATATCATTTTACGCAACCGAGACAAGCCCCTAGAATAGCGGCCCGCTCCCGCCCCGCCGGCTGACGGAGCGTCTCAATTCCAGACCCAGAACCAGGAGGGCCCCGACCATGGCCAACTACTTCAATACCCTGCCACTGCGCAAACAGCTCGACCAGCTGGGACGCTGCCGCTTCATGGGCCGCGACGAATTCGGCAATGGCTGTGATTATCTTAAAGGCAAGAAAATTGTCATCGTTGGCTGCGGTGCCCAGGGGCTAAACCAGGGCCTGAACATGCGCGACAGTGGGCTGGATATCGCCTACGCCCTGCGCGATGCGGCGATCGCCGAGAAGCGCGCTTCGTGGAAGCAGGCCACCGACAACGGGTTTACCGTGGGCACCTACGACGAGCTGATCCCGCAGGCTGACCTGGTCCTGAATCTGACGCCTGACAAGCAGCACACCGATGTAGTCACCCGGATAATGCCGCTGATCAAACAGGGAGCTGCGCTGGCCTACTCTCACGGTTTTAATATCGTCGAGGAAGGTATGCAGATTCGCGACGATATTACCGTACTGATGGTCGCACCCAAGTGCCCTGGCACCGAAGTGCGCGAAGAATACAAGCGCGGTTTTGGTGTGCCGACACTGCTGGCCGTGCATACTGAAAACGACCCCAATGGCGATGGCTGGGAAATTGCCAAGGCCTATGCGTCCGCGACCGGCGGCGACCGCGCCGGCTGCCTGGAGTCATCATTTATTGCTGAAGTGAAGTCCGACCTGATGGGCGAGCAGACGATTCTCTGCGGTATGTTGCAGACCGGCTCTATCCTGTGTTTCGACAAAATGATCGAGAAAGGCATTGATGCGGGATACGCCTCGAAACTGATCCAGTACGGCTGGGAGACCGTTACCGAGGGTCTCAAGCATGGTGGCATCACCAACATGATGGATCGGCTGTCAAACCCGGCAAAGATTCGCGCCTTTGAACTGGCCGAGGAACTCAAGGACATCATGCGGCCGCTGTACCAGAAGCACCAGGACGACATCATGACCGGCCACTTTTCAAAAACCATGATGGAAGATTGGGCCAACGACGATGCCAACCTGCTGAGCTGGCGCGCGGCAACTGCCGAGACGGCGTTTGAGCGTGCGGAAACGGGCTCGATGGATATTAGCGAACAGGAATACTATGACCATGGCATCCTGATGGTCGCGATGGTGAAAGCCGGTGTAGAACTCGCTTTCGAAACCATGGTTGCGGCCGGGATTATCGACGAGTCAGCGTACTACGAGTCACTGCACGAGACGCCCCTGATCGCCAACACGATCGCACGCAAGAAACTGTATGAGATGAACGTGGTGATATCGGATACCGCCGAGTACGGCTGCTACCTGTTCGACCATGCCTGCAAGCCATTGCTCGCAGATTTCATGAAAAAAGTCGATACCGACGTGATTGGCGCCGGGCTTGGCAATAGCGATAACGGCGTCGACAACCAGCGCCTGATTGCCGTTAACGAAGCCATCCGCAACCACCCGGTCGAGATCGTGGGAAAACAGCTGCGCGGCTATATGACAGCGATGAAAAAGATTGTCTAGGCAGTCCCACCCCCCAAAAAAAAGCCGGAGCATGTGCTCCGGCTTTTTTTTGCGAACTGATCGGCTTAGAAACGACCGCGCACGCCTATGGTGAAGCCATCTGTCTCAACATCACCAATTTCCGAGTCGTCAAAGCTCAGCATCACTGCAAACTGGTTATTGACGAACCACTCACCAAAAATAGACACGGTGTCATTATCAACATCGCCGTCAACCGTCGCATAGCTCACGCCAAGGCCCAGGTTGTTATTGGGGTAGACAGTGCCATCGATTGAAAAGGCAGTTTCGTCATCATCACCCACTTCGACGGTGCCGATAGCCGCGCCGATCGCATAGCTCACATCGGCAGGCACTACGTGATGCACACCCAGGAACCAGCTATCAGAGTCATCACCACCATCAACATCAGTAGAGGCAAAGCTCAGCGAGACTTCAGTGTTCTCGGCAACGTAGTTTCCGACCGATACGCCAAAGGTATCGCTGTCGGCATCTTCAACTTCTACCGTTGCGAAATCCAGGCCGAGGGTCCAGCCACTCTCGCCATCCACAAGGCGCAGGTCGATGCCGCGACCTTCAACATCCAGGTCACCCGCTTCACCATCGCTGAATGCCGCTGAAACGCTAGAGGCACGATCGAGAAACGCAGCTTCTGCCAGCGGGCCTTTGCTGTCGTCAACGGGGGCAAAATAGGCAGTACCAGCAATGCCGATTGAATCGGTATCACCTTCGTCACTGCCGACTTCTATATCGCCGTCCGAAAGGCTAACAACGCCTTCGAACTGAAACTCATCAGCAACGACCGAGCCGCTGAATGCCAACGCGGCAATCGCTGCCGCCAGTTTTGATTTCTTGCTAAACATAGTGAACTCCTAAGTAATGCAAAACGTCTCAAGATCCCTCACCCTTCGAGCACCTCCACTGGGGAACGCCATCCAGATCAGGTGGGAAACGCGGCCAGTGTAGGGAACTGACCCGCAGAACAAAGTAATTTGTTCACCAAGATCGACCACAAGCGTGCTATTTATCACCAGAATGGTGCACTTTTACACAGCATTCGCAGGAATTCTGCAATCTTTAACAGTTGGCTAAAAAAAAACCGGGGCAAATAGCCCCGGTTTTCCGTGCTGCACGCCGACCGCGCTAGAAGCGACCCATCACACCCAGCGTTACCAGGTTCGTTTCAGTATCACCGGCGTCCGTCTCGCCAAGATCCGCACTCTGGTAGCTGGCCTCGATCGCATACGCCCTGGTCACAAACCATTGGGCAAATACCGAAGTGGCCGTGGTCTCTTCTTCCCCATCAACCATCTCGTAGGCTGCACCAATACCCAGTTCGCGCATGGGGTATAGCGTGACCTCAACACCTGCCGTCTGCTCGTTCTCGCCGGCCACCTCAACACTGCCAATAGTAGCGCCCAGTGCAACGGGCAATGAACCGGTGAACAGGTGGTCGATACTGAACGCGTAGCTCTCTGTATCATCGCTGCCCGCAGTCGACTCTGCATCGGCAAATACGAAGGTAAAGTCTACTTCGGTGGTCTCGGCAATATATTTGCCGACCGTCAGGCTCAAGGCCTCGGTATCCACCTGCTCGACGGTGCCACTGTCAAAGCCAAATCCAAAGCTCCAGCCCGACTCCTCGTCGACCAGGCGAATCGCGATACCGAAGTTTTCGCTTTCGATTTCTGTATCCCTGGTTTCAAAATCAATAAAACTGATACCCAGAGATGAGGCCCGATTGATAAAGGCCGCCTCAGCAAGCGGGCCGTCATCGTCATCGACCACACCAAAATAGGTCGTTGCGAACAAGGTACGCCCCCAGATATCGTCGTCGAGCACATCGCTCTCAAATTCGCCGTCGATCAGTCCTGCGCCGACTTCAATCTGGTATTCATCTGCAATCGCATGACTGGCCAGGCTTAGCGCTGCTGCCGCCAGCGCACTTTGCGCGTACTTAAATGACATAAGGGTTACTCTCCGCTTGTTATTACTAAAAATAGTGAAAGAAAACTACATAGTCGGTTCAAAAACAAGCCGCCTGTACTGGCGGCTTTACTGCAAAACTCTTATTAAAGGCTAAGGACTTTGTCACCGCGCGAAATGCCAGAGACCCCGCTGCGCACAACCTCGAGAATATTCAGGTCCTTGACGGCCTCAATAAAGGCATCGAGTTTTTGCTGGTTGCCAATCAGCTGGATTGTATAAATGGTGTTGGTGACATCGACAATCTGGCCGCGAAAAATATCAGCGGTTCGCTTGACCTCCTCACGCACGGCACCGGTCGCTTTGACCTTGATCAGCATCAACTCACGCTCGATGTGGGCACCGTCAGTCAGGTCGATCAACTTGACGACATCGACCAGCTTATTGAGCTGCTTGATGATCTGCTCAATAGTTTCGTCATCGCCAATGGTTGTCAACGTCAGGCGAGACAAGGACTCATCGTCGGTCGGCGCAACGGTCAGCGTCTCGATGTTGTAACCGCGCTGCGAAAACAGCCCCACCACGCGCGACAGCGCGCCGGGAGCATTTTCCATCAGCAGCGAAAGGATTCGTCGCGCATCAGTCATCAGGTGCGCTCCGTCTTGCTGAGCCACATTTCATTCATCGCACCGTTGGGTGCAATCTGCATCGGGTAGACATGCTCATGCGGATCAACATAAATATCCATGAACACCAGCTTTTCACGACTGGTTTCTATGGCTTGCTGCAGGGCATCGCGCAGCTTTGCCTTTTCGGTCACCTTCATGCCGACATGACCGTAGGCCTCGGCAAGCTTGACGAAGTCGGGCAGTGAATCCTGATAGACCGATTGCGAGTAGCGACCTTCATACTGCATATCCTGCCACTGCTTGACCATGCCCAGATAGCCGTTGTTCAGGTTCAGGATCAATACCGGAACCTGGTACTGGGTGCAGGTCGACATTTCCTGGATACACATCTGGATGCTGCCTTCACCGGTCACACAGGCAACCACCGCATCAGGATGCGCCAGTTTGACGCCCATCGCCGCGGGAAAGCCAAAACCCATCGTGCCCAGGCCACCGGAATTCACCCACTGGCGCGGCTTGTCGAACAGGTAGTACTGCGCGGCGAACATCTGGTGCTGGCCAACATCGGAGGTCACAAAAGCCTCGCCGCCGGTCAGCTCGTGCAACAACTGGATGACCTGCTGCGGCTTGATCACGTCGCTGCTATCGTCGAAACGATTGCTGGTATACAGCCCGTGCTGGGCACGCCAGCCATCAATTTGTTCCCACCAGGCATCGAGCGCTTCCTTGTCGATGCGGTTGGCGATGCCATCCTGCTGTTCAAGCTCCTTGATATGCTCGAGCATGTCTTCGAGCACCGTGCGCGCAGGGCCAACGATGGGCACATCCGCACTCACCGTTTTGGAAATGCTCGCCGGGTCGACATCGACGTGAATGATCTTTGCCTGCGGACAGAACTTGGAAACCGTATTGGTCACCCGGTCATCGAAGCGAGCACCGACCGCGAGAATGACGTCGCTCGCATGCATCGCGTTATTGGCCTCATAGGTGCCGTGCATGCCCAACATACCGAGGAACTGGCGATCAGAACCCGGAAAGGCACCCAGCCCCATCAGGGTGTTGGTGACCGGCACGTTCAAATGCCGGGCCAGCTCGGTTAATGCCGAGGAAGCATCGCCCTGGATAACGCCACCACCGGTATAGAAAATCGGGCGCTTCGCGCGCAGCAACAGCTCGACCGCCTTCTTGATCTGGCCAGGGTGGCCTCGCTCTGCAGGCGAATACGATCGCAGCGTCACTGAATCGGGGTAATGGTAAGGGCGCTTCTCCCACGGAGCCGTAATGTCCTTGGGAATATCGATCACCACAGGGCCCGGCCTGCCGCTTGCGGCCAGGTAAAACGCGGTTTTCAGCGTATGCGGAATATCTTCTGTGCGCTTGACCAGGAAACTGTGTTTCACGATGGGTCGCGAGATACCAATCATATCCGTCTCCTGAAAGGCATCTTCGCCAATCAGGTGACTCTGGACCTGCCCGGAAATGATGACCATCGGGATCGAATCCATATAGGCAGTCGCAATGCCGGTAATGGCGTTGGTAGCGCCTGGGCCCGACGTCACCAGCACGACACCCGTCTTGCCGGTCGCCCGGGTATAGCCATCAGCGGCGTGGGTAGCGGCCTGCTCATGCCGCACCAGGATATGGGGGATGCTGCTGTGCTTGTGCAGGGCGTCATAAATATGCAGCACCGCACCACCGGGGTAGCCAAAGATATATTCGACACCCTCGGCCTCGAGGGCGCGCACGATCATTTCGCCGCCAGACAGCAATTCGGCACCGTCGTTGACCTCCGCCAGTGCCGGCGCGGCGTCGTCGCCTGTTTTTCCAGGCCGGCCCTTAGCCGGCTCTTTGCTCGAATCGTTTAACATCGTGAATCTCGTCAGGATCTGCTACAGAGTGATCTTGAGCGGCCGGCAGGTACCTGGTGGGGTCGCGCGCGAGCCGTGCTGGCAGTGATGGTGCCCGAGGCGGCTGCCGTCCAGGCCATGAGTGGCGGCCCGACAACAACCGGACCCTCAATTGTTGGAGTTAGGCCGCCCAGTGTCAATAGTTGGCCGGCCACAGGCGGCGCAATTCCGGTGTTTTCCCGCATATTGCGGGCTCTACCGCAGCAAATACGGGTTTTTTCATCTACCATCGAGACATTGGTACGGCCGCCCGGGCCGTCTCATACGACCTGACAGGAGCCCAGCACATGTCGGCGCAATTGCGAACCACTCTCATCCAGTTACTGGCAAGCTGCTTGCTGTTTGCCCTGCCGGCGAGCAGCTGGGCCGAAACCTTCTACAAATGGCAAAACGAAGAAGGTTCATGGGTATATGGCGCCCACCCGCCCGCCGGGGTTGACGCGATTGAGGTCAAAACCAATATTGGCCGGCCATCGCGGAGCGAATCGGCAACGGCTGGAAGCAGCGGCGATAGTGAGGCCCCCGCCCAGGGCGCCAGCGCAGCGCCGGAGCTCGAAGTCGAGACCCGCCCCGAAATTCCCGATGCCCAGCGCAAACAATACTGCCAACAGGGCCGACAGAACCTTGAGGCATTATCGAGCAAAGCCGTCATCCGCCAGCGCGATGCTGAGGGCAACGTTACCGTGCTCTCCGATGAAGACCGCGAAGCTGAAATCGAAAAGGCCCGTCGCGCGGTCGAAAAATACTGCTAGCCCGGGCGCTGCGCGCGCCGCAGGCTAGTGCAGGGTTTTGCAGTCGAAGCGGAACGCCGTCTCACTGCCCAGCGCCGCCTCATCGACATCCACTTCTATCGTATCGCCAGCCGCGAACTTGCCGGCCAGTAAGTGCTGCGCCAACGGATTCTCGAGCTTTTGCTGGATCACGCGCTTGAGGGGTCGCGCGCCGTAAACCGGGTCAAACCCCGCCTCGACCAGCACCGCAGCGGCGGCATCGGTCAGCACCAGGCCCATCTCTCGCTCAGCCAGCCGCGCGCGCAGCAGGTCGAGCTGGATTTTCGCAATATCCTGCAGATGGCGCTTGGCCAGCGGGTGAAACACCACCAGCTCATCGATGCGATTAATGAACTCGGGCCTGAAGTGTTGGGCAACCACATCCATGACCGCCGATTTCATCGCTGCGTAGCGATTCTCTGACATCACCGAATCATCGGCCAGCGTCTCGGAGGCGCTGCCGGCTGCAAAATCGATTGCGTCGAACGACTTGTCCTGCGCCACATTCTGGATCAGCTCGGAACCCAGGTTCGATGTCATGACTACAACCGTGTTCTTGAAGTCGACCGTGCGGCCCTGGCTATCGGTCAGGCGCCCATCTTCCAGCACCTGCAGCAGGATATTGAACACATCCGGATGCGCCTTTTCGACCTCGTCGAGTAACAACACCGCATAGGGGCGACGGCGAATCGCCTCGGTCAGGTAGCCACCCTCATCGTAGCCAACGTAGCCAGGCGGCGCGCCAATCAGGCGTGCGACCGAGTGCTTCTCCATGAACTCGGACATATCGAGCCGGATTAACGCCGACTCGCTGTCAAACAGGAAGGATGCCAGCGCCTTGCACAATTCGGTTTTACCCACGCCGGTGGGCCCAAGGAACAGGAATGATCCGTTAGGGCGATTGGGGTCTGACAAACCTGCGCGCGCACGCCGCACGGCGTCGGCCACAGCGCTGACCGCCTCGTGCTGGCCAATCACGCGTTCGTGCAGGCTCTGTTCCATGCGCAGCAGCTTGTCACGTTCGCCTTCGAGCATTTTGGAGACAGGGATACCGGTCCAGCGCGAGACGACTTCGGCGACCTCTTCATCGGTCACCCGGTTGCGCAGCAATGTCATCGTCGACTTATCGGCATCGGCGAGGCTTGCGAGCTGCTTTTCAAGCTCCGGAATCCGGCCATACTGCAGCTCGGACATCCTGCTGAGATCTCCGGCCCGGCCGGCAGCCTCCAGTGCAATGCGCGCCTGCTCAAGTTCGGTCTTGATCTGTTGGTCGCCCTGTACGGTGGCCTTTTCCGCTTTCCAGATCTCTTCAAGGCTCGCGAACTCCTTCTCGACCTCAGCGATGTCATCATCCAGCAGCTTTAACTGTTTTTGCGCGCCTTCGTCCTTGTCCTTACTCACAGCCTCGCGCTGGATCTTGAGCTGGATCAACCGGCGCTCAAGGATATCCATGGCCTCGGGTTTGGAGTCGATTTCCATGCGAATCCGGCTGGCCGCCTCATCGACCAGGTCGATGGCCTTGTCGGGCAGCTGGCGGTCGGTGATGTACCGCTGCGAGAGTTTGGCGGCGGCAATAATCGCCGCATCGGTGATATCAACACCATGGTGGACTTCGTAACGCTCCTTCAGGCCACGCAGTATTGCAATGGTGTCTTCTTCAGAGGGCTCACCCACCAGCACTTTCTGGAAGCGTCGCTCCAGCGCAGCGTCTTTCTCGACGTACTCGCGATACTCGTTAAGCGTGGTCGCGCCGACACAGTGCAATTCGCCCCGGGCCAGCGCTGGCTTGAGCATATTGCCCGCGTCCATGGACCCTTCAGCCTTACCGGCACCGACCATCGTGTGCAACTCATCGATAAACAGGATCACCTGGCCCTCGTGCTGGCCCAGTTCCTTCAGCACTGCCTTCAAACGCTCTTCAAAATCGCCACGAAACTTGGCACCCGCCAGCAGTGCGCCCAGATCCAGCGACAACAACCGTTTGCCTTTCAGGCCTTCGGGCACTTCACCATTGACGATACGCTGGGCAAGGCCTTCCACAATCGCGGTTTTGCCCACGCCGGGCTCACCGATCAATACCGGGTTATTCTTGGTGCGACGCTGCAACACCTGGATCGTGCGACGAATTTCATCGTCGCGCCCGATGACCGGGTCGAGCTTGCCCTGCTCGGCCCGCGCCGTCATATCAATCGTGTAGGTATCCAGAGCCTCGCGCGAGGATTCGGCATCAGCCGATTGCACAGACTCCCCACCACGCAAGCTGTCGATGGCCGCCAACACCGCTTCACGCCGCAAGCCTGCGGTTTCGAACAGGCCGCTGAGGGGGCTGCCCGACTGCACTGCAGCGGCGAGCACGGCCTCACTGGCAATGAACTGGTCCTGGTGATCCTGGGCGTATTTGTCGGCCAGGTTCATCAGCTTGGCCAGCGTTGCACCCATCTGCACTTCGCCGGTCGGACGCTGCAGCGCAGGCATTTGCTCCACCGCCACACGCAGGTCATTGAGCAGGCGATCGGCGTCGCCGCCCGCCCGGCGCAACAGCGGCAACAGCGCATTGCCCGCCTGCTCGAGCATGGCCAGCAGCAGGTGTTCTGCCTCAATGGCGCTATGGCTCTTGCCTACAGCCAGCGATTGCGCGTCTGACAGCGCCTGCTGGACCGAATGGGTCAGTTTGTCGAACCGCATGGATTTGCCTCTCCGGTGATGGACCTGCGACCGCCAGCTTGTCTGGCAGCGGGACGCGGATCAGGGTCATAGCCACTAGATGCGATTGATTAGCGTAATTTCAAGGGAGGAATAACCGCATTGATGGCCGCTGCGGCAGCGGCACCCGCGCAAGCGGCTAGCTGCGGCTGTCGAACTTTGGCGCGCGCGGGGCATCGAGCAGGCCCAGAGAGACGCGATTCAACCAGGAGCGGCCCTCGCGCTGGAAATCGGCATCGTACAGAAACTCGCCGCTGTCACTGAGTGCCGGATGATCGGGATAATTGTGCACCAGCAAAGCGACATTTTGTTCGGCAAGGTCGGTCACACCCAACTGGTAGTAACAGTACGCCAACAGCGCCAGTGCATCGGCCACAGCCTCGGTGCGCTGGTAGTTGTCGATAACCTCACGGCCACGGTTAATCGCCGCAACGTAGGCCTGGCGCTTCACATAGTAGTTGGCAACGACCAGTTCATGGCGCGCGAGAATCTGCTTGATATAAAGCATGCGCACGCGCGCATCGGCCGCGTACAGACTCTCGGGGTAACGCGCCAGGAACTCCTGGAACTCACGGAATGAACGCCGCGCTGTTTCGACGTCACGACTGGCATGATCGGGTTTGACAAACCGCGCGAACAGGCCCGGTTCGAGGCTGTAGTTGGCCAGGCCCTTCATATACCAGGCGTAGTCGGCATCCGGGTGGTTGGGGTGGAGTCGCAAGAAGCGTTCAGCCGCAGCAATGGCAGCCTCTTTGTCGCCGTTGCGAAAATAGGCATAGACAATTTCGAGCTGCGCCTGCTCGGCGTAAACCCCAAAGGGAAACCGCGATTCGAGCAGCTGCAGGTTGCGAACCGCCAACTCGAAATCATCTTTATCGAGCAAACCCTGGATACGCTCGTAGAGCTGCTGCTCGGTCAGCAGACGGGCGCGCTCGCGCTCCTCGTCTTTGCCATCGCCGCCGCCAAACCATGCGCAACCGGCCAGCGACAACACGCTGAGCAGGCACAGGAAACGCATGGAAAGTAAACGGGTCATTGGTCAGGGCTACCGCTTGTTAAAAAAGGGCTGGACATTGACTGACGCTGCCTGGCCATACTGGCCTGGCAACTGGGCTACAATAGCGGCCCGGATTATCGCACAACTTTGCATGCGGATGAATTCCACCGACCACAGCCCGCCACCTCGCGAGCGCATCGAGCGCGAAGCACGCGTACCCGAAACACTGGCCGGCAAGCGGTTTGACCAGATCGCCGCCCAATTGTTTAGTGAATTTTCCCGCGGGCAACTGCAAAACTGGATTGAAGGCGGTGCATTGACGGTGGATGGCGCCACGGCGCGGCCGCGGCAGAAGCTGTTTGCCGGTGCGACGCTCAGGCTGAACGCCGACTTCGCGCCCAGCGCCGACTGGATTGCCCAGCCCGGCGCGCTGGACATCGTCTACGAGGATGAGCAGCTACTGGTGCTCAACAAACCCGCCGACACGGTTGTCCATCCGGCCGCCGGCATTGCCGATAATACGCTGGTCAATTTCGTCCTGCACCACGCCCCCGCAAACGCCGAACTGCCGCGCGGCGGTATTGTCCACCGGCTCGACCGCGATACCACGGGCCTGATGGTCGTTGCCAAAACACTGGCCGCCCATCACCACCTGGTCGACCAGCTGCAGCGGCGTAGCGTCAGTCGCAATTACCTGGCCATTGCCAGCGGGCAACTGCTGTCCGGCCGCAGCATCGACGCCCCGATAGGCAGGCACCCGACCCAGCGCACGAAAATGGCGGTCGTCGATGCCAGCATTCACAGTGGCGCCAGGGTCGCAATTACCCACGTTCGCATCGCGCAACGCTTTGGCCACTACACAGAACTTCGCGTAGCGCTGGAGACCGGACGCACCCACCAGATCCGGGTGCACCTGGCACATATCGGACACGCCATCGTTGGCGACCCGGTTTACAACCCCCGCTATCGTCGCCCTCCGACCATCGATGACGCACTCGACCAGACACTGCGCAGCTTTGGCCGCCAGGCCCTGCACGCAACCCAGCTCGAACTGTTGCATCCCTCGACCGGCGAGCCCTGTCGTTGGCAAGCCGAGCCACCGGCCGACTACCTGGCGTTGCGCGCGGCACTAGAACAACACGATGCACTGACGGCGGGTTAGGCTGTGAGCGATGCGATGATTCACGCCGACTGGCCCGCCCCCGCGAACGTGGTCGCAGGCTGCACCACCCGGATTGGCGGCCTTAGCGCACCCCCCTATGCCAGCAATAACCTCGGCAAACACGTTGGTGACAGCGACACCGCGGTTGAACACAACCGCGCGCAGCTGGCTCGCCTGACCGCCAGCGAGCCTGGCGACTGGCAATGGCTGGCCCAGACGCACGGCACCCAGTGCGTGCATATTCGCAGGGTTATTCCCCACCCGGTGCTGGCAGACGCGGCGACCACACGCGCGCACAACACCGTGTGCGCGGTGCTGACAGCCGATTGCCTGCCGATCCTGTTGTGTGATGCGGCAGGCACCCAGGTTGCGGCCATTCATGCCGGCTGGCGTGGACTGGCAGCGGGTATCGTCGGTGATACCGTTGAACGGATGCAGGCTGGCCCTGGCAAGCCGCGGGACTTGATGGCCTGGCTGGGGCCGGCGATCGGGCCCGATCACTTTGAAGTCGGCGAAGAGGTACAGCAGGCATTCGACCAGGCCGCAGCGAACGGCAACTGGCGCGGCCCATGCGATGCATCAGCGTTTCGGGCGAGCGGCCCTGGCAAGTACCACGCCGACCTCTACCAGCTGGGTCGCTCGGCGCTGGGCAATGTCGGCGTCAATAAAATTTATGGCGGCGGGCACTGCAGCTTTCGCGAGGCCAAGCGCTTTTACAGCTATCGCCGCGATGGTCATTGCGGGCGCATGGCCAGTTTCATTTACCTGCGCGCTATGCCCGCAGGCGACTGAGAATCTTCGATAGAACCCGACAGGAGCATGCAATGAGTTGGCAGAACACCCTTTTCACCACGCTGTTTCGTTTCAGTAAATGGCGCCTGAGCAACAAGGATTTCGCAACCGCCAAGCAGGTGATGCACGCCATGTCGGATGAGCGCGCTGCGAAAGCTGCACCGCCACAAGGCGCCGTCACGCGCGCTGAAACCATTGACGGGGTTGCCTGTGAATGGGTGCGCGACGAACAGCTGGCCGAAGATACCCCGCGCGTGTTGCTGTATTTCCATGGCGGCGGTTTTTTTGGCGGCTCACCGGCAACGCATCGCGCGGCAGCGCACTGCTTTTCAGCCAGCACCGGCATGCGCGTACTGGTGGTCGACTACCAGCTGACACCCGAGGCTGTATTTCCAACCCAGCTCGATGAAGCGTCACGGGTTTATCGCGCGCTGCTTGAAAGAGGCTTCGCAAGCGGCGACATAGCGTTTGCCGGCGACTCCGCAGGTGGCAACATGGCGATCGCCGTGCTGAAGTACCTGCAACGCGACGGCATCCCTCTGCCCTTCGCATCCGCCAGTATTTCTCCCTGGGCCGACCTGACACACAGCGGCGAGTCCTGGCATGCCAACCGCCGGCGCGATGCGATGGTGCCGCAATCCCTGCTGGAAAATGCGGCGCCGGTGTACGCTGCGGGCACAGCACTGGATGACCCACTGGTGTCGCCGGTATTTGCTGACCTCAGCGGCCTGCCGCCACTGTACATCACCGCAGGCGGCGAGGAGATCCTGCTCGATGACGCCGTGCGCCTGCACGCGAACGCCATGCGCGACGGTGTCTACAGTGAGTTACAAATCTGGCCCGGACTGCCTCATGCGTTTACGTCAATGGCCAGCATACTGCCCGAGGCGCAGGATGGCATCGACGCGATCGCCCAGTTTTTTGAGCGCGCACAATCTCGGTGCGCCGAGGCAAATTAGACAGCCCACTGACTCGCAATTACAATCAACGCAGGCAACGGCAACAACCCACCAGACGATGGCATTTACTTCATGACCCGCGACGACATCATTGCTGAAATGTGTGTTCAACCCACTATCGACCCTGCCCAGGAAGTGCGCCGGCGCGTCGACTTTATCAAGGCGCAGCTGCAGGCATCTGGCCTGCGCAACCTCGTGCTCGGCATTAGCGGTGGCATTGATTCGTGCACCTGCGGGCGACTGGCGCAGCTGGCGGTGGATGAACTCAATGATGGCAGTGGCGACTACGCGTTTTATGCCGTGCGACTGCCCTACGATGTCCAGCGCGATGAGGCCGATGCCCAGCTGTCGGTGACGTTTATCCAGCCCAGCCACGCGCTTACCGTGAATGTACAGCCTGGTGCCGATGCCATTCACGCCTCGGTTTGCAGCGCACTCGATGACGCTGCGCTGTCACTGCCCGACGCGGCCAGGGTCGATTTTGCCCGCGGCAACGTCAAGGCCAGGACGCGCATGGTTATCCAGTACGAACTGGCCGGCCTGCTCGGCGCACTGGTACTGGGAACAGACCACTCGGCAGAGAACGTCACTGGCTTCTACACCAAATGGGGTGACGGCGCCTGCGACCTGATCCCGCTCTTTGGCCTGAGTAAGCGACAGGTGCGCCAGGTGGCCGCCCACCTCGGCGCGCCGGCCACGCTCATCGAAAAAACACCCACCGCCGACCTCGAGAGCCTGGACCCGCAAAAGGCCGATGAAGACGCACTGGGCCTGAGCTACCAGCAAATTGACGACTTCCTGGAAGGCGCGCCGGTCGAGGCCGGGGTTGAGCAGCGGGTGATCGAGATCTTCCTGCGTACGCAGCACAAGCGCCAGCCCATCCCGACTGTGTACGACTAGCTCAGCAGGGCACAAAATCGGCTAAACTTAAAGCTCCGGGCGACGCCTGAGAGCCACAGGCCAGGGCAGCTCGCAACCTGCGCAAGCGCGCGAATAATCGCCAGCGACATGTCAGCCATTTCCCACACTGACGCCCAACAGGGCTTCGCACAATCGCGCTTGCTGTTTCTCGTCTACAGCATTTACCGGCTGGGTATCTCGGCGATTCTACTGATCCTGTTTTTTGCGCAGTCTGGACTGGGCGCGCAGGCACCGACCCTGTACATGGCCGCCGCCAGCATCTACTTCGTGATCAACCTGGCGCTGACCTGGCTGTTCCTGCACGACTGGCAACCCGACAGCAACACCCGGCTGGGCATTGTGCTCAGCGATATCCTGCTGCTGCAGCTGGCCGCCAGTGCCAGTGGCGTCGTCGAATCGGGCCTTGGCGTGATGATGGTGGTCTCGGTTGCCGCCGGTTCCATCTTCGTGCGGCCCGACCTGGTCATGATCCTGCCCGCCTTTGCCACCATTGCCCTGCTGGTCAGCGTCGCGATCAACATCCTCGAGGGGCACGCCGATCGCAGTGACCTGGTGGGCAGTGGCTGGCTGGGTATCGCATTCTTTGTTGCCAGCACGACCGTGCGGCTGTTGACGATACAGATCCAGCGCAGTGAGAGCCTCGCCGAGCGTGAAGCGGCGCAGGCAAAAAAACTGGAGCATCTCAACTCGTTGATCATCGATCGCATGCAAACCGGCATTCTGGTGGTCGATAGCAACGGCACATTGCTTTTGCACAATGACGCAGCTGGGCGGTTGCTGGCGCTTGGCGAGAGCACTGCAAACACTCGGCTGGTCACCCACAATACGACTATCGCTGAAGAATTTGCGCGCTGGCAACGCAGCGGCCACGAGCCCGATTACGAAGCACCCACACTGGTGCCCGTCGCCGGCGGCCCGACGATAAAACTCAGCTTCATCGCGCTGGCCGAACAACCCGCCGCCGAGTACCTGGTGTTTGTTGAAGACCTCTCAAAATTGACCCAGCACGCCCAGCAACTCAAGCTGGCATCGCTGGGCCAGCTGACCGCCAGCATCGCACACGAGATTCGCAACCCGGTCGGTGCGATCAGTCACGCCGCGCAACTGCTGGGCGCCAACGCCAATATCGCTGAAGATGACCAGCGGCTGACACGCATCATTAACGAACAAACCCGCCGCTGCTCGAACATTATCGACTCGATTCTCAGCGTCTCGCGCGGACATCCCACCCGCGACAGCCAGTTTGAACTGACGCCATGGCTACACCGCTTCGTCGATGAGTACGCCATGGATAAAACGGTGCAGATCGACGTCGACAGTGACGCGGCGCTCATGATTCGCTTTGACCCTGACCAGCTAAACCAGGTGATTTCGAACCTGCTCGACAATGGCTTGCGCTACAGTGCGGCAAACAGCGGTGAGCAAAAAATTGTGCTCGAAGCGCGCAGCGGCAGCGACGGCAACGCCGTGCTCGACATTATCGACTTTGGCAGCGGCGTACCCGAGGCCAACCGCGGCCACCTGTTCGAGCCCTTTTTCACGACCGAGACATCGGGCAGCGGCCTGGGGCTGTATATCTGCCAGAGCCTCTGCCAGGCCAACCAGGCGCAGCTGTCTTACGTCAGCTGCACTGTGCAGACCCGGCAGCGCTACCCGGGCGCAGCCAGCCACTGCTTTCGTATTCACTTTGCCCACCCACAGCGCCGCGCGCTGGTCGGCGGGCCCTTCGACCACCTGCAGGAAGTCAGCTGATGTCGGCACTGCCCGTACTGATCGTCGATGACGAGCCGGATATCTGCGAACTGCTGGCGATGAGCCTGCGCCGGGACAACATCGACAGCGAAATTGCGCACGACGTCGCGACCGCCAGGGAACAGCTGAGCAACCGCCGCTACGCACTGTGCCTGACCGATATGCGCCTCCCCGATGGCGATGGCCTGCAGCTGATCGATTTTATCCAGGGCCTCAGACAGCCCGTCCCGGTCGCGATGATTACCGCGCATGGCAATATGGACACGGCGATTGCCGCGCTCAAAAAAGGCGCGTTCGATTTCCTGAACAAGCCGATCGAGCTCGACCAGCTCTCGGCGCTGGTACAGTCGGCCCTCAAACTCGATGCAGGTGCGACACCTGTCGATTCGACGCTACTCAACGACCGTCTTTCGGGCAGCTCGGCAGATATCGCCCGGCTGCGCCAATTGGTTCACCAGGTGGCGCGCAGCCAGGCCCCGGTATTCATTCACGGTGAATCGGGTACCGGTAAAGAGGTGGTCGCCCGACTGATTCACGACAACAGCGTGCGCAGCGCCGGGCCGTTTATTCCGGTCAACTGCGGCGCCATTCCTGGCGAACTGGTAGAGAGCGAGTTCTTCGGTCACAAGAAAGGCAGCTTTACCGGCGCCAGTGAAGACAAGGCCGGCCTCTTCCAGGAGGCCAGTGGCGGCACCCTGCTGCTCGATGAAGTTGCCGACCTGCCGCTACCGATGCAGGTCAAACTGCTGCGCGCAATCCAGGAAAAAGCGGTCAGGCCGGTAGGCGGCAATCGCGAAGTGCCCGTCGATGTACGTATTCTCAGCGCAACCCACAAAAACCTTTACCAGCTAATCGATGCGGAGCAGTTCCGCAGCGACCTGTTTTACCGCATCAATGTCATTGAGGTACGGGTGCCGCCGCTGCGTGAACGCAGCGAGGACATTCCCGCGCTGTGCACACAGCTACTGGCGAAAATTGCCGCAGAGCAGTCGATCGATACACCGGAGATTTCGGCAGCGGCCATGGACCGGCTTTGCAGTTACACCTTCCCGGGCAATATTCGTGAGCTTGAGAATATCCTGGAGCGCTCGCTGGCACTCAGCGGCGGCCGGCGCATCGATGGGGACGACCTGCAGTTTGGACCGGGCGCCCAGGCTGAACCGAAAACCAGCGCGCCGCAGGCGGGCCCACAGGCTGCTGTAGAACCACAGGCTGCAGCGGGTCGCCCGCAGTCGCAATCACTGGATGACTACCTGCAGGGTATCGAGCGCGATGAGATTACCCAGGCGCTGGAGGCCTGTCGCTGGAACAAAACCGAAGCCGCCAGGTACCTGGGCATCAGCTTCCGATCGCTGCGCTACCGCATGAAAAAACTCGATATGGATACCTGATCAGGTATCACCGGGGCGTCGATCCGCCGGCGCACCGGCGTCGCACTTCACGCAGTTGAGCGCATGCCCCAACATGGAAACCCGCCCCGCTTCACTCTGGGTCCAGGGGCGATTGCTCCACGGCGGGTCATGGCGGACGTGCTGGAAGTGGCCGCAGGCAAGTTCTGCGACCCAGTGAGATTCTTTGTCGAGGTGGTAGCCGGTAATGGCCTGATGCATCAGGCCAGTCGTAGTGTTGAAGCTCTAGGCATCGGGCAGAAGAAAGTCACCAACGACCCAGCGCCAACCAGTAGGTTCGACCGATATGGCGTCATCGTAGTCGCCATCACCATCATCATCCAGCTGTATGCCAGAAGAACCACCCGATGGCAGAGAAATCAACCTGGCGCCACTATTGTCGCCCAGGAACACCAGCGCACCTTCACGCGGATCGGTGCCGGTAGTCGCTCTCAGGTCCATCGTCGTATTGCCGTTATAGTTGACGGTCTCGAAGGTCGCTTCCAAACCGGATACCTGGCTGACTACGCTGCCGCCCGTGATTCGCACGCTATCAATTGCACCCAGATCGCGAACGATTTCGGTAACAGTGAGGTCGATCGGTGCCGTGAGACTGCCCGACCCGCCGTCCATGGTGATCGTAACGTTCCTGAATGTGGCATCGCCTGAAGCAAGGTCGATTTCAAACTCGATTGTGCCATTAAAAATTTCTGAATTACCTGCCTCGGTAACGTTCAACAAGCCGCCGACAACCGCGTAATTGGTGAATCGCGCAGTACCGAAGTACATCGAAGTCGCGGCATCCGAGCCCGCTGTGAAATCGAAGCGAATACTGCCGGCGATAGATTCGGGCTGTGTTCGGGGAGGCGGGTCGGTTTCAAATTCCACATCGAACTCACAGACAACGTTGTCATAGGTCCGCAGTATTGCGTCACCGTCGCTGAGCAGATCATTGTTATCGGCATCGACAAAGAAATTCGAAATCGCCGCGGTTGGCATCATCATTTCGTCGAAACAGTCGTGATTGTAAAGCGGGTCCGTCGTCTCAATGTCTTCATCGTTCGCTTCAATCATGCGCGCCGGTATCGCGTCCGCACCATCCA
The DNA here is from genome assembly GCA_965216795.1 of Pseudomonadales bacterium. Taxonomy (GTDB): domain Bacteria; phylum Pseudomonadota; class Gammaproteobacteria; order Pseudomonadales; family UBA7434; genus UBA7434. The sequence continues at coordinate 1,379,800 of OZ244196.1, forward strand.
TAGTCCCGGCAGCTTCATCGACGCCGTTGTGTAAAATTTCCAACACCCGGAATACTTCGGCGACAATAAAATGGACCCGAGGCCCGATGTGTTTGACGTCTCCCTCATAGTTACCAAAGGCAAACACCACCTGGCCAGTTGCACCACCGGGATTCAGGCCACCGCCACCCGCTCCAGCGCCACCACCGCTATCGTCGGAACTATCGGTGTTATCGGACTTCTGGCAGGCAGCCAGCAGCACGATCAGCGCGATGCACAGGATCCGGTTTATCAAGGCCATGGTGTTCTCCGTCTGTTCGACCGCCCCATTCACTCACTCGCCAGGGCTGCGGTCTCGATTCAGTCGGCGTGCTGCGGTGTGTCTGTTGAAATAATGATCACCGATCGCACGCGGAAAATCTGCGAAGCTGGTCGCAACGAAACACAAGTATAGTCGTGGCCTTGCCGGCAACCGGGGGCGACCGGCAAATGTACCAAACTCGCGCTACCTGCCGCTGCCGGGTTTTTGACATTGCTCAAACGGTGAACCGAATCACAGCGCAACGGCTGCGATTCACAGCGCCAGGCCAATAATTTTGCCGTTCGAAATCAATGATATGGCGCGCTTTAGCCACTATTGGCACGCATCTGGCTATAGCTATGCCATACGACCCGTATGGGGATTTTGTCGAACGCGAAATACACCGCAATGCCAGACGCACTGTCGACCAATACGCAAGCACCACGCAGTGAGCCCCCGCCCGAGGCCAGTGCCACCATCGACCAGCTGCGCGTGCAGCTGATGTCTACGCTGCAGCGCTCACTCGATGTACAACAACTGGTGGAGATTTTTTGCGAGCAGATGCAGCAGCTGTTTGGCCTGTGCGGTGGCCAGTTCACTGCGCAGGAGCCGGCGCTGCAGTGCCAGTTTGGCGCTACCGGTATTCACAACTTTCACTACCGGCTCAACACGCCCGGCGAACAGCGTGTCGGCGAGCTAGTGCTGTACTCGCGCCGGCGCATCAGTGACACCGAAATGCAGCTATTCGATATTGCGGCCAGCTGCCTGGTGTACCCGCTACACAATGCCCTCCAGTATCACCAGGCCATCAGCAAAGCCCACCGCGACCCGCTGACAGCGCTGGGCAACCGGCTGGCACTCGATGCCGCATTGCAACGCGAGTCCTCGCGCGCGCTGCGCAACGACAGCGACCTGTCGCTGCTGATCATCGATATCGATCACTTTAAATCTATCAACGATTGCTTTGGCCACAGTGCCGGCGATGCCGTCATCGTAGCCGTCGCCAATGCACTGAGTGAGACTGCCCGTAAGGCCGATAACGTTTTCCGCTACGGCGGCGAGGAGTTCATCGTGCTGCTTGATAACACCGATCGCGAGGGCGCGGAAATCGCCGCCGAGCGTTTTCGCCAGCGCGTCGCCAGCATCGAGGCTTCGATACTGGGCATGTCAAAGCCGATCACGGCCAGTATTGGCTACGCAACACTGACGCCCGAGGAGTCGATGGCTTCGCTGATCGAGCGCGCCGATGCGGCCATGTATGTTGCCAAGGCTTCAGGCCGCAACCGGGCCTGCGCCGCCTAGGCGATCACGCCGCTGTCGCGCAGCGCCGCAGCACGCTGCTCATCAATGCCAAACTGCTCGAGGATCTCGGCACTGTGCTCGGCCAGTCGCGGCGGATGCCGGTACAGTTGCGCCGGCGTTTTTTCATAGTGCGAAGGGTGACTGATATAACGCGCGGCGCCGCCTTTGGGATCATCGGCATCGAGCACAATCCCGTTATGCGCCACCTGCGGGTCGGCCAGGAAGTCATCGACAGCGTACACCGGCGCAAAGGGCACCTCGGCCTCGCGCAGCGCAGTGATCAACGGCTCGGTTTCCCAGGTTTCGATTTCGACTTCGAGCAGGGCCATCAGGGCCGGCAGGTTGGCAAAGCGCGCGCCAATATCAACAAAACGCTCGTCACTGGTAAGCGCCTCGCAGCCCAGCACCTTGCACAGGCCACTGAACTGGTGGTCTTCAATGACGATGCCAACGACGTGGCCATCCCGGGTTTTCCAGGTCCGGTACAGGTCGAGTGTCGGGTTGGGCGGCGCATCCGCCGGCTGGAAAGACTGCGTCGTCATCAGGTCAGTCAGCATCAGTTGCGCATAGGCATCGAGCATTGGCACGCTGACGTGCTGCCCCAGGCCATTGTTGCGCTCGCGCGCCAGCAGCGCGGCCAGCGTGGCTGACGCCGCGGTGATCGCCACGCACTTGTCGACCACAACGGTCTGCATCATTTTAGGCTGTTCGGGCGAACCCTGGATCGGCATGACACCAGAGAGCCCCTGGATCACCAGGTCATAGGTCGGGAAGCCCGAATAGGGCCCGTCCTGGCCAAAGCCACTGATCGACACATAGACCAGCCCGGGGTTATCGCGCTTCAGCCGCTCGTAGTCGATGCCCAGCCGCTGGGCAACCCCGGGGCGAAAATTTTCAATCACAACGTCGACGCCAGCGGCCAGCTCGCGCGCCAGTGACTGGCCATTTTGCTGGCCCAGGTCGATCACGATGGCGCGCTTGTTGCGATTAAGCTGCGCGAAAAACCCGGACAGGCCCTCGCGCTGCACGCCGCCCAGATAGCGCGAGGTATCACCCACAGGGGGTTCGACCTTCATGACGTCGGCGCCAAGGTCTCCCAGGTTCTGGCTGCACAGCGGGCCAGACACCATCGTGGTGAAATCGAGCACTTTGATGCCGGTACACGGGCCGCTGGTCGAATCGTTGCTGGCAACTTTCATGAATGCTCTCCGTTAGTCACTGGCGTAGACATGGCGAAAGGTCAGGTTGATACGCGGCTCAGTCACGACCCTGGACTTGGGCAACTGGTGCAGCCAGTGCCGCTGCAGGTCGCCATACATCAACAGCAGGCTGCCGTGCGCCAGCTCAAGCTGCAAGCGCTGGCTGCTATCGCTGCGATGCTTCAACTGGAAACGACGCACCGCGCCAAAGCTGAGCGAGGCGATTGTCGGGCTGCGACCCAATTCGGGTTCATCATCCGCATGCCATGCAACGCTATCACTGCCATCGCGATAGCAGTTGGCGAGCACGCTGTTGAGCGGTGCAATCGCAGTCGCATCGATGTAATCGGGCATTGATGCCTGTAACCGATCGCGCAGCTCACGCAGCACGGGGAGCCAGCCGGGCGACTGCTCCGTGATTCCGGAATAGGTGTAGCTCAGCCCCGCATCGCCATACCAGCGCGACAGCCGTGGCACCTTGTGCCGGCGGCCGTACATCACAATGTCCTGCTGCAGCCACTCGATATCATCGCGTAGCCGCCCGTACAGCGCGTCGGCCTCGTCCATCGTCAGAAAGCCGGGAATATACGCCAACTGCCCGCCAGGCAGGTCAATGTGCTCGCAGTGCTGCGCGAGATCCTGTGCGAACAGGTCGCCGGACATCGCGGCGCCTAACCGCGCTCAACCGCGCGCAGGTAGGCAGGCCGGGCGTGCAAGCGCGCAAGATACTGCTGAATGTTGGCGTAGGGCTCGAACACAGAACCACCGGCCGCTTCGGTCGCCTGGAAGTTTTCATCCAGCGGCGAGGTGTTGGCCATCGCCAGGGTGTAGCCCAGCATGATGTCGGCCGCGGTAAATTCATCGCCGGCAATATAATCGTGACCGGCGAGTTCCGCATCGATATAACCAAAAAAGTTACCGCGCTCAGCATCGACAAACAGCGGGACGATATCCGACTCAATCCCCATCGCCCCGGTCAGGATATTGATCATAATCGGCAGCATCAACGTCGACTCGGCGCAGTGCATCCAGTGCCAGTACTTCACCTCGGCGGGGCTACCCTTGGCAGGGCGCAGCTTGCCGGCACCGTGTCGCTCGACCAGGTATTCAATAATGGCGCCAGACTCGAACACCACCTGATCGCCATCTTCGATGACCGGCGACTTGCCCAGCGGGTTGATCTCCCACAGCGCCTGCGGGGCACGCATGGTCTCCGGGTCGCGATCGTGGACAACCAGCTTGTATTCAAGGCCCAGCTCTTCGCACAACCAGATGATCCGGTCGGAGCGGGACTGGCCGAGGTGGTGAATGGTAATCATGTGCATGCCTCTGTCAGGACGTTACGGCTTCGGGCAGCGGATCCTCTTGCGGGCGCTGCCGCGCGATATTCGGGTTCAGCTCGACGACCGGCAACTGCCGGTATTTGGCGGCCATTTTGGTATAGCCACGATAGCCACCGTCGGCATTGACCACCGCAAAATAGTGCGCGCGCAACTCACCCTGCGTAATACGACCGCGACAGTAATGCCAGCGCCGGTTCACACAAACCCAGCAATGTTCACAACTGCGCAGGTTCAGGCTCCAGATCGCATCGGTGGGACGGCCACCGTGCGAACCCACCACGATGTAGTTGCCATCGACCTCCGAGTACGGCAACACCACATCTTTTACCTTCCCAGTCTTCCAGTGCACCGTGCGCAGTATGAGATGGGGCCGGGTTGCAAACCCGCCTGCCCGAGTGAACATCGGGCCCATAAACGAGATATTGAACCAGCGCATCAGGAAGCGATCGACCGCGAGCCCGGCGGGGTTCGCCAGCACCGGTATCAGCCGTTGGCAAAACTTGCTGGGCGTGCGCTCAGGCAAAATGGTACTCACTCATCGGTACCGAGAACATATTGTCCGCATCACAAAAACCGGGTACGTGCTCAATCATCTCCTGAATCGCTTCCATCGAGCCAAAGTAACGGCTGTCGTCCACGAAATCCTCGAGCGTTTTGAAATGCTCACTGACGATGGCGCGGTAGTCAGGCGCACCATCCGTCAGCCGCCGTGCGACCGCATTGCGGACGTAAGACCAGCGCAAAGGGTGCAGCTCGAAGGACTGGGTGGAGTGCACGACCTGCCAATTGTGATAGAACTCTTCGTCAGTGACGTTGGCCGGTTTGCCATTGCAGCCAAACTGGGTGACGCCGGGGCGGCGCTCGCCGTCTGCCCAGCTCCGATCGCAGGCCTGCGGAATGGACTCGGTGACCAGGTAACCGTCGATGCGATCACTGCAGGCGCTGAGCGCCGTCTCTATCGGCGCGCGCTGGTCGATGCAGTCGTGCCACAGCTCAACGGCAGCACCCACCTCCTGCCAGGGGCCAATCAATCGGCCGGGCGATTGCTGCTGGATCTCTTCATTGAGGTCGGCAATATTTATCGTCAGCTGCCTCGCGCCTGCGGCGCGCAGCTGATCCAGCACTTCACCACGCAGCAGCTGCGAGAAATCGGCCGCCGTTTGCGCGGCGGGTTTTTTTAACAGATAGACAAGCTTTTCCAACGTCGCCTCCAGGGCTCAGGGCTGATACCAGATGGCAGAACTGTAGGCGCGCTCGCGAGTAATCGCCGGCACGCCTGCGGGGCGATCAACCCCAAAGCCCACCGCATCATAGGTGGTCCAGCGCGGGGTGGGAATTTCCAGCACACGCACGTAGTAAAAAGCGGGCTGATCCGGGTCGAAATCGGGGTCTTGCCAGCGGGCGGCCAGCGCAACCTCGCCGATTGAATTGCGGTAGCTGGCCTGGTCAAGATCAACGGTATTGCCCACCGCTTTTTTGGCGCGGCCGGATCGGGACACCTTGCGCTTGCCCGCAAGCGCGACATCATAGATGTGCTCCTGCGATTGGCCATCGGCATCGATCCAGCCCTTGACGATCTGCACGCGGTCGAGGTTGGCCCCAACCGGGTCTTTCAGCGCCGAGATAATAAATACCGGTGCCGTATCCGAGGCCGCCAGTTCACCCCCCATCGGCACACCACCGGCGTAGCCGGCAGCGGCAAAATCAGGCGCATGCAAATCGTCATCGGTGTAACCATAGCCGCCAAAGAAGCGCAGCTGGATGCGCGGGCCCGTCGTGGCGTAAACTTCACGGCGCATGAAAGCATCGAATATCGCTTCGCGCGTGTTTTCGCTCGCCCAGACAGCGGCATAACCGGATGCCGCCGACTCGGTGTTCTTGACTGTAAGCAGGGATCCGCCCTTGCCCGCCGTTGACCAGTCCGTCTCGAGACGTTTTGGCGTTGGCCCCACCAGCGGCGACTTGCCCCAATAATTGTTGGAATCGGCCGTGGCCAGGCCCGTGTGCGAATCGGTGCTGCCGATGACACCAAACTGGTAGGGGTTTGTGCCTACCTCGGCGCCAAGCGCCAGGCCGCGCTTCAAGCCCTCTCGCACATAGCTTCCCGCCAGCATCGTGTTGTCGTAGATGCGCGAGTTGAAGATATTTCCCCTGTCCCAGCTTTCATAGTCGGCATACTCATCCTCTGGCGACAGGAAGGGATGGGCCTCGCTGTCGCCCTTGATCTGGGTGACCTCAACCACCGGCTCCCAGCGCATGCGGGTTTGCGCGTAGCGCTCGTCCATTGAGCCCGTCGAGGTGACCAGGTCGAACATCAGGCCAGAACTCAAATTACTGTTGTGTGGTATGGCCAGCACCCGGCCACCGGTCTGCGCTTCGTAAGCTTCAAGCCCGGCCCAGAGGCTTTCAGGGTGAAAGGCCGTGGGGTCGATCAGGCCGGCAATGGTGCTCACCGGCATGGTTTGCAGTGCCCGCTCGGCGCCGTCGCGATACATCACCACACGGTGCAGGTTGTCGCCGTCGGGCGTTGAACTCCATTCGTAACCGATCAGCGTTGTAAACTCGCCCGGCATATTATGGCGTTCGGCAGCCTCAACGACGCTGGCCCATGCCTTGCTGGCAGCGACCGCAGTGTTTTCATAGTCACGCAACAAGGCCTCGGCGGCAGACCCCAGCGCAGTGTTCACGGTTTCAATCAGGCTGGCGTTTTCCGGAATCGCCGCCAGGCCATCGCGCACAATCGCCAGTGCCAGCTCAAGCTCAGGAAGGCTGCGCTCGTACTCGCCAGGGTTGTGCAGTCGCCATATTGTGCCAAGCGTCTCGGCGTGATCCGAGACCAGCAAAAAATCCAGCGGCGTTTCAAGCTGGGCCGATTTCCCAAGATTGGATTCGACGATCTCGCCGCGCGCAAAACGGTAGGCATCGTCCGGCCCGGTGAGACGATTACCGAACAACAGCGAGTCACCCGAATTGGTCGTGTGAACATGCGTGTCACCCCACAGCAATTGCGTGCGCGGCAGCGGGGTCGGTTCTTCCGCCTGCACATCGCTGTAGGGGCCGACGGTCTCAGCCCAGGAGTTGGCGTGGGCGAATAGACACGCTTGCAAGAGCACGAGCAGTAGTTTTCGACGCAGCATCGCCAGGGTCTCCTGTTATTGTTTGATCGGCTAGGCCAGTTGTCGACCCAGCACCTCATCACCTTCGATCGTAGTGCGATGGATCAGTCGCTCAACGCCGGCGCGCGTACCCGTCGTGCAGTGCATCGCTCGCCAGTTGTCCCACAACACCATGTCGCCCTCGCGCCAGTCGTGCCAGTAGTGAAACTCGGGGTTGCGAATATGATCGATCAGTGCGTGCAGCAAATCTTCAGACTCTGCCGCACTCATACCCGCGGCCTCCGGATCGACAACACGGTCGAGAAACTGCTCGACGATCTCGAGTACTTTGCGGCCTGACACCGGGTGCGTCACGATCGCCGGGTAGATCGAATCGGGAAAATCCGGGAAGCCAATATCAGAGGGTTTTTTCGGGCTGAACGGGCCTGGCTCGTAGCCGCTGTTATCGACAAATTTCCACAGCTTGCGCTGCATCTCAAATTTATAGGCAACCTCGATGTGCTCAAGCTTTTGCTTCATGCCCTCGTCAAGCGCGTCATAGGCTTTGGCAAGGTCACCAAAGCCGGTCAGGCCATCTTCGCTGGCCACCTTCACAGCGCGAAGCAAGGCGCCACGATTGGGTTTGCCGGTGTAGTGTAAGTCCATGTGCCAGGCCAGGCGGTTGACGATGGGCTCACCATCAAAATAGGAGGTATTGAACTTGTCCTGTTCGCCGCCGTTTTCCAGCACAAACAACTCGGGGAATTCTTCCGAGGTGGTCACCTTCAGTGGGTGCATCTCCAACGGGCCGAAGATACGACTGAACTCTATCTGGCTGTCCGGGCCAATATCCTGGTCGCGAAACACGAGGATAGCGTGTTCGTTCCACAGCGCGTTGAGTTCATCAGCCATCGCCTCGCTGATAGACTCGTTGATATCAAAACCAAACACCTCGACGCCAACATTATCGAGCGGCTTGACCTGCAGTTTTTGACTCGTACCCATGTGCGTTAAACCCGTGTTTATGCATTAAAGCTGCCCACAATTCTATTGCCTTTCGCCAGAAGACGGACTCACGAAAGGTTGCAATTTGCTTAACTTGCCGGCTTTTCCCCGCCGCCTGATTGCTTTTGCAACGATAGTACCGCACCCGTTTGCTTTTAACCGACCTGCTCTTACAATGACCGGCCTGCGCATTACCCACGATTGGAGAAGCCCCGCTATGTTACTTGCAGATAAAGTTGTCATCATTTCCGGCATCGGGCCTGGCCTTGGCAAGGAGCTTGCCATTGAAGCTGCGCGCCAGGGCGCGAAGCTCGCTGTGGCTGCGCGCACCGCATCAAAGCTTGATGAGACAGAAGCCGAGCTGGCCAGCCTTGGCCTGTCGAACGAGATCATCAAGGTACCGACGGATATCTCTGATATCGACCAGTGCAAAAACCTGGTTGCCAAAACCCTCGACCAGTATGGCCGCATCGACTCACTGATTAACAGCGCCTATAACCCGGGCCCCTTTGGCCCGATTGAATCGGCCGACCTTTCAGGCTGGCGCGATGCCCTCGAGGTTAACCTGTTCGGCACGATGCAGCTGACACAGGAATGCATACCTGCGCTGAAAGATGCCGGCGGCGGCTCGATTGTCATGATCAACACCATGGTGACGCGCAAGCCGCTCGCAGGCCAGGGTGGCTATGCGACCTCGAAATCGGCGCTAACCAGTGCTACTGCGCACCTGGCACTGGAGCTGGGCGCACACAACATTCGCGTCAACTCGGCATACATGGGCTGGATGATGGGCCCGCCGGTGGAGTCTGCGCTGAAGATGATGGCCAAAGGCGCGGGTACCGACTATGACACCGTGAAGGCTGGCGTTGAGTCATCGATCGCGCTGGGCTCGATTCCCGATGATTCTGACTGTGCGAAAGCGGCGATCTTTCTGGCGTCGGATTATGCCTGCGCGGTTACCGGCGCATCGCTTGATGTGAATGGCGGCGAGTTTTTCCCGCGCTAGGAGGCCGGCCCGCTAATGGATGCGTTGAGGTCTTTTAGCTGGCCACTGGCCAGGTCGTAAATCCAGGCGTGAATGGCGAGTTCATCGCCCTGCTCCCAACGCGCCCTGATGACCGGATGGCTGGCAAGCGATGCAGCCTGGCCAATGGCATTGAGTTCACACAGTCGTGCAACACGCGCCGTGTCATCCAGCGCCGCCAGTTCGTCAGCATGGTCAGCCTTGATCGCGCGGATCGGCGCCAGCCAGTCGGCGAGGACGCCGTCAACACTATCGGCATCGGCGGCGATCACGCCGCCGCAGCGATAGTGGCCACAGACGATGATATGACTGACCTTCAGGACGCCAACGGCAAAGGCCATGATCGCGGCGCTGCTCGGATCACCACCATTGATCACGTTGGCAATGTTGCGGTGCACGAACATATCGCCAGGCCGAAGACCTGCGATCTGCTCGGCGGGCACGCGCGAATCTGAACACCCCAGCCAGAGGAATGGCGGTGACTGGCCCTGGGCAGAGCGTTCAAAGAAATTCGCGTCCTGCTGACCGACTTCCTGCGCCCATTGGCGATTGTTTTCGAGTAATTGTTCTGGTGTAGACAAGGCCGGCTCCGTCAGTGCTTTTGATCGGGCGCCAATTCTACTGCAAAGTGCTCGACTCTGTCGCCTGCGCAGGCTCAAACCGCGCCAGCGCCACGGCGACAATCACAACAATGGTCACCAGCAGGCCGGCCTGGAAGATCACCGCGTAGCTGTCGAAACGACTGGCCAGCATGCCACCCACCGGAATCGCCGACAGTGAAAATGGCAGTGCAGTTAACCCATAGATGCCGATCACCCGGCCAGCAATATGCCGACCGAAGCGCGAAGCTGCCGAGGTGGGTTGCATCGGCATGAACGAGCCGACCGCAAAACCTGACAACATCGCTGCGACAAGACTGAGGTGATAACCGGCCTGTGCCAAAAACAGCAGTAGCGCCAGCACCATCAGCGATTGCGAGCACAGCAGCACGATCTTTGGGCCGATACGATCGGCGATCGCCCCGGCAGACAGGCTACCGGCAATGCTGGCAAGGGCGATGACCGACAGCGCAAAAGAGGCATCGAGCTTGCTGATACCGCCGGACTCAAGATACGGGACAATAAACGTTCCATTGAGCAATGAAACCAGCGTGATCAGCCCGAAACTGATCGACAGCAACCACAGGTCCCGGCTGCGCAGCGCATCGCGGAACGCATCATCGCCGCCAGCGGCTTCCATTTGCCCGGCAATGGCCAGGCTCTGCGGGTCGCCATCGGGATACTCACCGCGCTCCTCGGGTGTGCGGCGAACACCAAACACAATGACCAGCACGGCGAGAAAGCCCAGCAGGTAGGACAGCGTTTGCAGGGCATAGCGCCAGTCATCTTCAACCTGCCCGTGCTGCATCAACCAGGCAGCTGCCGGCGGAATCCACAGCCCGCCTGCAGCCAGCCCGACAGCGACAATCGACAATGCAGTCGCACGACGCTGCACAAACCAGTTGGTGATGATGGCATTGCTGGGCACCATGCCATGAAAAACAATACCCACAGACGCGATCGCCATCCCCAGCGCCAGCCCCATCGCGCTTTCGGTGCGCGTCAGGATACCCACACCCAGCAGCATCAAACCAACGCCACCCAACATAAAGGGGCGAATAGGCCCCTTGTCGGCCAGTCGCCCCATGAGCGGCGCCGTGAGGCCCAGCGCCAGCATAAATATCGACATACCCATGCCGACCGTACCCAGCTCTAACGAAAAATCGCGTGCTACGGGTTCAATCACCACACCAAAGGTATTCGTCAGCGCCATGCCCAGCGACACAAGCACCGCCAGCGAGATACACACTCGCCAGCCACTGAACGCTGTCGTGTTGGAACTATGCAAAACGGTAGGGGCCTGGAAAGGTCTGCAGGTGAAGGTCAGTCAACGCCAAGAAAGTCTTTCAGCGCTAACCCGGTGCCCATGTCCCAGGGCTTGATCTCTTCGCGAGCCATCAGTTTGTAGTCATCGAGCTCTTCGTTGAGCCTGATCTCACCCTCGGCAATCACGTGGTAAGCGATGATGACCTGGTTCATATAGTCAAAACCATACGCCCCGACCAGCGACTGGCTGATCGTATCGAGATTCAGCTCCTCTTTGGTTTCCCGGATCATGGCTTCGGCAGGGTCCTCACCGCGCTCCAGGAACCCGGTGATCACCGAATAGAAGTCAGCCGGCCACGACACATTGTGCGCCATCACGATCTTGCCTTCGACTTCGACGATACCCGCAACGACCGGCGTGGGGTTATCCCAGAGAACGTACCCGCAGCTCGCACTGCAGGCTGTGCGTTGCACGCCGTCGATTTCGACCTCATGCAAATCAGCCTTACAAAGTGGACAATATTTCACTACGGACCTCAATCTTTGTTATTCTGCAGCCGGTCTTTATACACCGCCGCTGGCGGCCCCCAAAGCACCGATGCGTTCATTCTCTTATTAGCCCACTAACGAAAACGCCAAACGCGAACAGCGCAGCACACACTTTATGCAGGTCTACCTATGAGCGAAAAAAAATACCCCCTGGATGACGCCTATCTTGAATTCCCGGACATGAAATTCTCGACCAACCTCTGGAAGCTGCGCTTTACCAACCTGTTTATCCTCGCCAGCCGCTTTCGTTACCAATGGGATCCGGCTCTCCAGGTGACCAACCACAAAATTGTCGGCAGCGACGGCAACACTATCAAAATTATCGAGGTCGCCAAACCGGATGTTGGTGACAATGCGCCGGCGCTGGTCTACTTCCATGGCGGCGCATTTTTCCTGACCTATGCAGGCCTGCACCTGGACAACGCCCAGATGTACGCCAGGGAAGCAAACTGCCGTGTATTCATGGTCGACTATCGACTGTCAACCAAGGCCGCCTTCCCCGGCCCGCTGAACGACTGCCAGTCGGCGCTTGAGTGGGTATTTGATAACGCCAGCTCACTGGGTGTTGATCGCAACAAAATCATATCGATTGGCGACAGTGCCGGCGGGAATCTCGCCGCTGCAGTGGCCCAGCAAACCCACGACCGCAACAAAACCCGCAGCGAAAAGATCAACCTGCTAGCACAGTTCCTGCTCTACCCGGTGTGCGACTGTGAAACCAAAACCGAGTCGGCACGCAATTACACCGACACACCGCTTTGGACAACGGGCAACAATCGGGTGATGTGGGATGTCTACCTGCGCGATTCAGACTACAAAAAAGGCGTGCCCGGCGCCGAGATACCCGAGTACGCCTCGCCAGTACATCGGAAAGATCTCAGCGGACTGCCCCAGGCCTACATCGAGCCGACCGAGTTTGACCCGCTACGCGATGAGGCCATCGATTACGCCGATGCACTGCGCGCTGCCGGCGTCGACGTCGAGGTGGTCGAAGCCAAGGCCGCGCCGCACGGCTACGAATTTATCGACTGCGAGACCACACGCAAGTACCGTGCAATCCGTATGGAGCATCTCAATCGAGTGCTCAACGCTGCGTAGTCATACCGCCAATATCAATCAAAGCAATCAATATAGGTAAGCCCATGAGTATGTGGAGAGACAAGGTAGCAGTTGTGACTGGCGCCGGCAGCGGCATTGGCGCAGCCTTAGCGAAGCACTGTGCGGCCCAGGGTATGCATGTGGTCGCCGCCGATATCGACGAGCCCGGTCTGGCCGACACCCAAAAAGCCATTGGCGACCGCGACCAGCAAACTCATGTCCGTGTGGTCGACGTGCGCGATGAAAATGCGATCGAAGCACTGGCGGCATTTACCTTCGAACAGTTTGGGCAAACCAACTTGCTGTTTAACAATGCCGGCGTGTTGGTCGATGGTAAAACCTGGGAGCGCAGCGTTGAAGACTGGCGCTGGAACTTCGAGGTCAACGTCATTGGCGTCGTGAACGGCATTCGCAGCTTCGTGCCACGCATGCTGACCCAGGGATCAGCGGGCACCGTGGTCAACACGGCCAGCATCGGTGGCCTGATCGGTGGCGGCCCCTTCCTCGCGCCCTACCAGGGCACCAAGCATGCGGTGGTCGCAATCACCGAAAGCCTGCGCGGCGAGCTGTGCCTCGAACCGGGTGAAATCACGGCAGCCTGCCTGTGCCCGGGCGATACCGCAACCGGCATCTGGGAGTCAGAGCGCCACAAGGCCCCTGCCGACCAGCACGAACTGGGTACCGACGCCGAACGCGGCTTTCACGATGCCGTTGCCGGCATGTGCGCCGCCGGCTTTACCGCCGAGCAGGCCGCAGCCGCTGCGTTTGCCGGTATCGAAGCGGGCAAGTTCTGGCTGTTCCCGCAACCTGAGTTCAAAGAGCTGTTCAAGCCGCGCGTGCAACACATTCTCGATGAAACAGTCCCACCCTCTCCTGCTGAGACCATGAAGGCTTTCCTGTGACGCGCTCGCAGCGCCTCACGAGCTAAGCGCGACCATGGCCGGCCCGGCATTTGCGCCTATCGAGGCGAGCGACGACGAGATTCGCGCAGCCCTTGCGCATGCGAGCACACCTGCCCTTATGGCAGCGATCATGCTGATGCGCGGCGACTACAGCGCACTCGATGGCGACATCCGCCCCAAACAGGGAGTGCTGGGCGAATCACAGGGCTTTTTAAGCGACGAAGAAATTGCCAGCGTGCGAGAGCAGGCGCTCGTCGCCCTCAGGGAATACCGCGACGCCGGCGCACAGGCTGCGCCACCCCCTGATGACGCGACGCTTTATCGAATAATGAATTTTGTCGCGGGGATGGCGCTGCCCGAGGACTCGGTACCTTTGATGCTCGAGGAGCTGGGGCTGGACGGCCGCGACCAGCGCGCCGCGACACTGAGCGAGTCGGCGCGCAGTAAAGCCGGCGAGCACCCGGTCATCATTATTGGCGGCGGCATGTCGGGCATTCTTGCAGCGATTCGCCTGCAGCAGGCCAGCATCCCCTACGTGTTGCTGGAAAAGAACAGCGACAAGGGCGGCACCTGGTACGAAAACGACTACCCTGGCGCGCGGGTCGATATCCCGGCACACATTTACTGCTACACCTTCAAGGCAAGGCACCACTGGCAGCAGCACTTCCCCAAACAACACGAGCTGAAAGCCTACTTCGATGAAGTCGTTGAGGAGTACCAGCTGCAGGAGAATATCCGCTACGGCTGCGAGGTGCGATCTGCACGCTGGCAGGCCGATACCCACCAGTGGCGTGTTGATTACGATAGCGATGCGGGCAGGCAGACACTGTTCGCCCGCTCGGTCATCAGCGCGGTGGGGCAGCTCAACCGCCCGCACATACCCGCCATTGAGGGTATCGAGGCGTTCAAGGGGCCCCTGTTTCACAGCGCTGCCTTTGAACACCAGCACGCGCTGCAGGGCAAGCGTATTGCCGTGATTGGCAGCGGCGCCAGCGCGTTCCAGCTGGTGCCTGAGCTTGTCAAAACAGCGGGCTCCATGAAGGTCTTCCAGCGCTCACCCGCATGGATGTTTCCCAACCCCGGTTATCACGACGATATTGCTGCGGGCAAACAGTGGCTACTGGATCATGTGCCCTACTACCTGAACTGGTATCGCTTTTTGCTGTTCTGGGTCTCGGCCGACGCACTGCTGCCCACGCTCATCAAGGATGAAAGCTGGCCGCATCCGGAACGCTCGGTCAACGCGACCAATGATATGTATCGCCAGCAGGGAACAAAGTGGATCAAAAGCCAGGTCAGCGATGAGGCCCTACTGGCCAAAGTGCTACCGACTTACCCGCCGTTTGTTAAGCGTTTTTTGCAGGACAACGGCAGTTGGCTGGGCGCGCTGCAACAGGACCATGTTGAACTGGTGACGGACCCCATCGACAGCATCGACGCCGAGGGTATTTATTACCGCAACGAAAAGGGTGACATCGAACATGTCGAACTGGATGCCATTATTTTTGCGACCGGCTTTCACGCCAACAAATGGCTGTACCCAATGGACATCGTTGGTCGCGATGGCATCGTTCTCAACGAGCTATGGGGCGACAATCCCCGCGCCTACCTGGGCATGACCGTACCGGAGTTCCCGAACTTCTACTGCATGTATGGGCCAAACACCAACCTGGCGCACGCTGGCACCTTGTTTTTCAATTCAGAGTGCCAGATTCGCTACATCGTCGGCTGCATCAACGCCCTGCTCGAGGCCGATGCGCATACGATAGAAGTTACCAAGCAGTGCAACGATGACTACAACCAGCGTTTGCAGGAGGCCTTTGAAAAAACCGTTTGGACCCATGAGGGCACCGGTAGCTGGTACAAAAACTCGCAGGGCAACATCACCACCAACACACCCTGGCGGCTGGCCGACTACTGGCGCTGGACACTGGCGCCCGATCTGGATGACTTCGCGCTCGATCGCTGATTCCGTCAGGCGATAATCCCGAACTCACTGGCCAGCACATCGACAATTTCGGCACGCGGGTCCTGGGGAATCTCGAGGCTGCGGCCGATGATCTTCTCGGCAATACCGACATAAGTGGCCGACACTTCTTCCATGACCGATTGCGGCAGCGCATTGTCTCTTGCCAGCGCACTGCGCTCTTCCATTCGGTTTTTGTTGAGCAGTATGTCAGGATCGGGGAAATGTGACAGCAAGAGCTGGCGAAAGGCTTCCTTGGAATTTTCAACCACGGTACCGTTGCGATATTGCTCGCCGTCCCAGATGCGCGATGAATCTGGCGTGCCCACTTCATCCATGTAGATAAGCTGGCGCTCGCCCGCGCTGTTGGTCGCGTAACCAAACTCGAACTTGGTATCGACAAATACCTGGTCAATCTTTTCAAGCTCGGCGGCAATTAACGCAAATCCCTCTCTGAGCAGCTTCTCATAAACATCAATATCGGCGGGTGAATCAAACCGAAACGCCCGGTAATTGGCCTCAATGTCGGCGCGAGAAATATTGACATCATCGACCTCGGGTATGCCGGGCGCGCCGCTGATAATCCCCTTGGTTGACGGGGTTATCAGCAGCTCGGCAAGACGCTGGTCGCGACCAAGCCCATCGCCGATATCGATCCCGCAGAAACTGCGCTCGCCGCGTTCATAGGCTCGCCACATTGAGCCGGTAATGTATTGTCGGGCAATCGCCTCGATCATGACCGGTTCGGCCTGCTGCACGATCCAGACCAGTGGGTGGGGCACATCGAGAATGTGACTTCGCGCCAGGCCCTGCTCGCGAAACCGGTTGAACCAGTGGCTGGAAATGGCGTTGAGCGCCGCGCCCTTGCCGGGTACGCCTGCCATGCCGCCTTCGCCCCGCCAGATGCACTCAAAGGCCGAGATCCTGTCGCTGATCACCATGACCGCGAGCGCAGACTCGGGCGCAACATCATAGCCCTTGCGCTCGATAAGGCGCCGGCTGTCGTCGGCATCCAGCCAGTAGACCGAGCGGACCTTGCCACCGTGAACAGGCCTGGCAGTGCGGATGGGCAGATCGTTATTGACGGCCAGTACACGATCAGCTTGGGACATGGGGATGGGTAACTCCGGGGGCTAAACAGGCCAGGTGCGGCGCGCAGAAACAGCGATTATAGCGCTAGCTGATCATCGACCTCTAGCTGCTGGCAAAACCCGCCAACCACGCGTTACAAGCCGTCAATAGGGATGGAATAGCGGCGATCCGAGCCAGTATACTGCGGCTATTCCCGCTGTGCGCGGGGCCCATGATTAACTCCTAAAGGCAGGATCCACTATGGCGGTTGCAAACCTCGGCTACATCCACATCAGCGAAACAGAACCTGGCGCCTGGCGCGGCTTTGGCGGCGACATACTCGGCCTGATGCCCATCGAGCGCAGCGATTTCGCCGGGCATACCTTCCTGAAGATGGATGACGCACCGTTTCGCGTGCTGGTCAGCCCCGACAGCGAAGCCAAATTGCTGGCCCCAGGCTGGGATATGGGCTCAAAGGCCGACTACGATGCGATGGTCGACAAGCTTGGTGCCGCCGGCTGTGATGTCGCTGCCGGCGACGCCCAGGGTGCAGCGCTGCGCTGTGTGACCGAATATGCGAGCGCGCAGGACCCCAGCGGCAACAATTTCGAAATCTTCCACGGCCGGACCAGCAGCCCCGAATGTGATGTCGCTTTTGAATCGCCCCAGGGCATCAAGCAGTTCGTCACCGGCGACATGGGCCTTGGCCATGCGGTTATCCCCGCACCCGATATCGAAGCAACCCACGCCTTCTACACCGACGTGCTCGGCTTCGGCAACAGCGATGACCTGCGCCTGCCACCACCGGCCGAGGGCGCACCGGAAATGCGCATCGTGTTCATGCACGCTGGAAACCCGCGCCATCACAGCCTGGCGCTGGCGAATTTCCCCCACCCGGTTGGCATCGTCCATATGATGGTCGAAGTCACCTCTATCGATGAAGTGGGCGCCTGTCTCGACCGGGTTAACCAGGCCGGCATTCCACTGCTGTCATCGTTGGGCCGCCATTGCAACGACAACATGGTCAGCTTCTATGCGATCGGCCCTGGCGGCATTGCCGTCGAGTATGGGTACGATGGCTGGACCTGCGATGACTGGAACCAGTTCACGCCAACGCAGTCGACCGAGGGCGACTTCTGGGGTCACGCCTACCAGCAGATGGGCGGCTGATCCAATGAGCACTGAAATCAACAAGCAGGCCGTCATCAAACTCATCGAGGCAATGAGCGCCGGCGATACCGACAATATCGTCGCCGCTTATGATCCCGAAGGAACGGTATGGACCTCAGGCAACACCCTGATCTCGGGCACGCGCAACCTTGAGGAGATCAAGACATTCGCACCCGCCGTGCTCGATGCGTTTCCCAATAAATTGCAGTTCACGATCGTGAACATCATCGCCGAAGGTGACTTTGTCGCTGTAGAAGCCGAGTCAGATGGCGGCCACGCCTCGGGGCAGCACTACCACAACTACTATCACTTCCTGTTTGAAATGCGCGATGGCAAAGTGCTGCGCATGAAAGAGTATATGGATACCGAACTGGTTACCGATGTTCTCTGCGGCGGGCAACGTCCCGCCTGAGCGTACCCCTACCACCGCCCTCTCCACCCGTTCACCAGGAAATCGTTATGAGCTTAAAAACAGATCGCGTGGTTTTAGTGACCGGCGCCAGCCGTGGCGTTGGTAAAGGCACCGCGCTGGCACTGGCGGCCGGGGGCGCCACTGTCTACGTTAGCGGACGGGCGCGCAGCGAAGGCCAGACCAGTGCGCTGCCCGGCACCATTGATGCGACCGCCGCTGAGATCACGGCGCGCGGCGGCACCGGCATCGCCGTCGAGTGCGATCATACCGACGATGCCCAGATCAAGGCGCTGATCGAGCGCATTATTGAAGAACAGGGGCGGATCGATATCCTGGTGAACAACGTCTACCAGGTTCCCGATGACCTGATCGAATGGCAGCCTTTCTGGCAGCGCCCCCTGCAGGAGCACTGGTCGGCGATGATTGACCTGGGGCTACGCGCCCATTACGTCGCCTGTTACTACGCCGTACCGCACATGATCGCGAATGGCGGTGGCATGATTGTCAATATCTCATCGCCCGGTGCCCGCGCCTACCTGCACTCGGTGATCTACGGGATCGGCAAAGCCGCCAAAGACAAGATGATGCACGACATGGGCAAGGAACTGCGCGAACATAACATCGCAACACTGGCGATTTGGCCCGGCATCGTCAAAACCGAGCGGCTGGCACCGGCCATTGAAGCCGATGCACTGCCCGCCGACTATGAACCGCTTAAGCCCGGCATGGAATCACCGGAATTTCCTGGCCGAATCATTGATGCCATTGCCAGCCTGGACAACTATATGGATTACACAGGCCAGTCCTGGTGGAACGCCGAGCTGGCGCAGCAGCTGGGTGTGCAGGATATCGATGGCGCCCAGCCCATGAGTTATGCGCCGTTTATGGGTGAACCTGTCACCCCACCAGAAGCCATGGTCAAGTAGCGGAGCCACTGCGATGATCCACAACAACATCCTGCAGGGCGCGCGCGCGTCGATCACGCTGCTGGCCACCTGCTGCCTGCTGCTGTTCGGCTGTGATAACGGCGCCGCCCCTGCACAGAGCCAATCCGGCGGCACCGGCGACCCGGCCAGCGCGGCAAGCACAGGCCTCGCGACGGGCGACCAGAGCGAAGGCGTGAAGCGCCCCTGGTTTGGCGAGCTGCACGTCCATACCCGCAACTCGCCCGATGCATTCATTACCGGCGTCCGCGTTAGCCCGGAAGATGCCTATCGCTATGCACTGGGTGAAGCCATCGACCACGTATCGGGGCAGAAAATCCAGGCCAGCTACGCACTGGACTTTATCGCGATTACAGACCACGCCGAGTACATGGGTATCCTGCCCGCGCTGGCTGACCCCGACGGCCCCTTGCGCAACACGCGCTTTGGCAAGCTTGCCAGTACGACCAACCCGAAACACTTCCAGGAAGCGACGCTTGAAATACTGATGACGCTCGACGGCAACCCGCCCAGGCCGATCCCCGAACTCGATGCGCCTGAGGTGACCTCCCCGATCTGGCAGAGTTATGTGACGCTGGCCGACAAGTACTACCGCCCCGGTGAGTTCACAACGCTGATCGGCTATGAGTGGACATTGATCCCGCAGCAACAGAACCTGCATCGCAATGTCATATTCCGCGGTACCGATGTACCGTCCAGGCCCTTCTCAGCCTTCGACTCTGATCGACCCGAGGGCCTGTGGGCATGGATGGAAAACGCGCGGGCCAACGGCAGTGATGTGCTGGCGATACCGCATAACAGTAACGTCAGCGATGGCACCATGTTTGCGCTCACCGATTCGGACGGCAAAACCATCGATGCCGCCTACGCCGAGCGACGTATGCGCAACGAGCCGGTCGTCGAGATGAGCCAGATCAAGGGCAGCTCTGAAACGCACCCGACGCTGTCGCCCAATGATGAGTGGGCCGACTTTGAAATTCTCGAAGAGCTGCTGGGCGGCACACGCAATGGCAAGATCTCGGGCAGCTACGTGCGCGAGGCTTACCTGAACGGGCTGGTATTCCAGTCACGCGGTTTTAACCCCTTCCAGTTTGGCATGCTCGCTGCCAGCGACTCGCACAATGCCAGCGTGCCGGTTGAAGAGAACAATTACACGGGCAAACTCGGCGTCGATGCGAGAGCCGAGCAGCGCCGCGGCGGCAGCTTTGTTAACACCGACCACCTGAAATACAGCGCGGCAGGCCTGGCCGGCGTCTGGGCCGAAGAAAACACCCGCGAAGCCATCTTCGATGGCATCAAGAGTAAAGAGGTGTTCGCCACCAGCGGCCCACGCATGGCAATCAGGCTATTCGCCGGCGACTACAGCGGTGATGCTGCCGGACTGGATAGCGCCGCACTCTACCGGCTCGGCGTGCCGATGGGCGGCGAGATCCGTAGCGCCGCGCCAAGCTTTTATATCTGGGCAGGCAAAGACCCTGGCGGTATCGGGCTCGAGCGGCTGCAGGTCATCAAGGGCTGGTATGACGGAGACCAGTTGCATGAACAGGTCATTGATGTAGCCTGTGCCAATGGCGTCGCACCCGATGCCGACACGCGCCGCTGCCCTGCAAGCTCGCACGAGGTCAATACGCGCAGCTGTGAACAGGACAACAGCGCCGGGGCCAGCCAGCTGCTGACGCTGTGGCGCGACCCCGATTTCAAGGCCTCACAGCACGCCTTCTACTATGCCCGTGCGATTGCCCTGCCCAGCTGCCGCTGGAGTACCTGGGACGCACTGCGCAATGAGTGGGAGCTGCCCGCTTCAGTGCCAGCCGTCATCCAGGAGCGGGCCTGGAGCTCGCCCGTCTGGTCCAACCCTTCATAGGCGATTAGCGATGTCTGCAGTAGTTATCACCGGCGGCGCCTCTGGCATTGGCAGGGCCTGCGCAGAAGTCCTCACGCAAGCCGGGCGCGATGTTGCCCTGTGGGATATCGATCTTGAGAAAACGCAGCGCAGTGCCGAGGCACTGGCACAGGCCAGCGATCGACAGGTCACCGCGCAGCGCGTTGACGTCGCCGAACTGGATGCCCTGCCGCAGGCAGTCGCCGCGACACGAGCGCTGCACCCGGGCATTGACGGACTGGTACACGCCGCCGGCGTAGACGGCGCTGTGCCACTGGCACAGATGAGCACTGCGCAGTGGCAGCGCATCATCGATATCAATCTCAGCGCGATGCCCTTCATCATCAAGGCACTGCGCGAAGACCTCGCCGCCCAGGCGAACGCCGCTATCGTCGGTATCGCTTCGATCAACGCCACGCTGGGCAACGGCGCCAATCCCGCCTACAGCGCCTCAAAAGCCGGCATGCTCGGGCTGGTACGCGCGCTGGCCGACGACCTGGCCGGCGATGGCATCCGCATCAATGCGGTGTCGCCCGGGCAGATCGATACACCGATGCTGCAGGCTTCCATGGATGTCGTCGACGGGCTGCGCGCAGCCTTCGAACGTCGAATTTTACTGGGCCGGCTGGGCAGCCCAGGCGAGGTTGGCCAGGCCGTGGGCTTTTTGCTCTCCGAGCAGGCCAGCTACATCACGGCAACAGAACTGGTGGTGGACGGCGGTAACCTGTCGTCCCAGCGCTAGGCGCCTTACCGCGAATTAAGCGGCCTGAAACCACCGGGCCCTCTATGATCAGGGCCTGTTTCCACCCACACCTCAGTCGCGGAGCCCATTGTGGACACCATCAATAAAGAGCAACTCACCGTCTCGCCCACCGACTTTATCGATCGCGCAATCGCTATGCAGCCGACGCTGCGCGAACGCGCAGCCCATACGCGGGAACTGCGGCGCATCCCCGATGAGTCCATGGCCGAACTGATCGAGGCTGGTTTTTTCAGGATGATGCAACCGGCACGCTATGGCGGCTACGAAATGAACCCCAAGCATTTCTACGACGTGGTTTACGAAATTGCGCGGGCCTGCCCCTCCACCGGCTGGGTACTGAGCGTTGTCGGCGTGCACAACTGGCAGCTGGGCCTGCTGGATGATCGCGCCCAGCAGGATGTCTGGGGTGAAAACAACGATGTGCTGATATCGTCATCGTATGCACCCAAAGGCAAGGCAGAGCCGGTCGATGGCGGCTATCGCTTTTCAGGGCAGTGGCAGTTCTCAAGTGGCTGCGACCACTGTGACTGGATCTTTGTCGGGGGGCTGCTACCCCCCGACCCGAATATGCCCGATGTGCCGCAACTGGGTTCATTCCTGATACCGCGCGACCAGTATGAGATTGTGGATGACTGGCACACCACGGGATTGCAGGGCTCCGGCAGCAAAACGCTGGTGGTGAAAGACACCTTTGTACCCGCGTACCGGGTACACAGTTTCATGGAAGGCTTTCTGTGCAAGAGCCCCGGGCAGGCGGTCAACACAGCACCGCTGTACAAACTGCCCTTTGGCCAGGTGTTTATCCGCGCCGTTTCAACGCCGTCGATCGGTACCGCACAGGGCGCGCTCGATGCCTACTGCAAGTACAACAGTGAGCGACTCAACAGCGTTGGCCAGAAAGTGGTGGATAGTCCTGCCGGCCAGCTCGCTGCAGCGCGCGCCCAGTCGGCGATTCGCACCGCGCGGTTAAAGCTGCACTTTGCGTTTGACACGTTGCTCGATTATGCCGAGCGCGGCGAAGCCTATCGTGATCTGGATCGCGTCGAGTTTCGCTACGACTCCTGCAACACCGTAGAGACGCTGATCCCGATCGTTCAGGAACTGCTGGCCAACTCTGGCGGCAGTGCGATTTATCAGGGCAATACGGTCAATGAAATGTACCAGGACATTCTCGCGTTTCGCCAGCATGCGGCAAACCAGCCCTACACGCCCACGATCAACTTTGGCGCGGTCATGTTTGGCGCGCCGATGCAGGACTTTTTCTGCTAGGGCGTAATCGCGGCTGAATGGACGGGCTGCGGGTCGCGCGCATTGCGGGTCGCGCTCAGCTCCAGGCCACGAATCAGGGCATTGCGCAACTCACGTGGATCGATGATTTCATCGTAGGTCATCGTATCGCCAGTACTCCAGGCACCGCTGGATTCCGCGGCCGCCAGCTGCTCGGCCAGGTCCTCATCGGCATTGGTCGCCTTGCTGCCACCCAGCGCAGGAATACCACCCAGGCTAATACCCGGAAACGCCAGCGTCAGCGTCTGCTGGTCAAAGGGATTCATCCCCATGAGTGAGCTGCCAAAACCAAAGGCCTTGCGCAAGGTGACGTGCAATTTGGGCGATTGCAGCGCACACTGGGCGGCATACATCCGCGCTGCACTGCGCAGCGTGCCCGCCTGCTCGGCTGCACTGCCCGACATGACGCCAGGATTGTCCGCCAGGAACACCACCGGCAAATGATAGGCATTGCATACCCGAATGAAATGCGCCGCTTTCTCCGCGGCATCGGCAGTGATTGATCCTGCCATGAATGTCGGCTGGTTCGCGACGATGCCGACCGAATAACCACCCAGCCGCGCGAAGGCCGTTACCATCGAACGCCCATAGGCTGGCTGCACCTCAAGTAGCGCCTCGGCATCGTCGACCAGCAACGCCAGCAAGCGGCGCATGTCGTAGGCGACCCGGTCGTCACTGGGAACAAGCTGCAGGATCGAATCGAGCCGGCGCGGCGCACTATTGCCGTTGTGCTGCCTGGCGACAACCCCGTAGGCACTGGATGGCAGGTAGGACAGGTAACTGCGAACCGTCGCCGCCGCCTGCGAAAAATCTGCGACGCGATTATGCGCCACCCCGCTGCGGGCCGTGTGCATGGCCGCGCCACCCAGATCTTCCTTGCTGATCACTTCGCCCAGCGCCGCTTCGACCAGCGGCGGCCCTGCGGCAAACATGCAGGCATCATCGGTCATGATGATGAAGTCCTTGAGCATACCCGTGATCGCACCGTGACCTGCCGACGGCCCGGCAACAATGGCAACGGTCGGGACGATACCCGAAAGTTCGGCCAGCTTTTGCATATCACTGGGCGCGTAGGGATGGCGCGAAAGCGCGTTGGTCGTGCGCTCGCCAGACCCCTCTAACACACTAACAAAGGGGATCTTCTCCTGCAGGGCAAGGCTGGCCAGTCGCAGCTTCTTGGCATTGGTCGCATGCCCGATAGAGCCGCCCATCACGGTAAAGTCTTCGACGCCGACGACCACCTGCCTGCCATCGATGCGAGCGAGCCCACCGACCAGGGCGTCACAGGCACCCACGGGCTCACCGTGGTAGCTCATTGAACCGGCCAGGGTACCCAGCTCCATGAAGCTGCCTTCGTCGACCAGCATCTCGAGCATCTGTCGCGCGTTGGCCTTGCCTTTGCTGGCGCGCTTTTCGAGCTTGTCACTACCGCCCATGGAGCGGCCAAAGTCGAGACGTTGCTGGTAGGCCTCCAGGAGGAATTGCCAGCCTGCAGGGATATCGTTTTTACTATCGGACACCGTTATTGCACCTGTTCTGCCGCGCGAGCCAGTCATCGTTTGATCGCGTCATTATCACAAGACTAGCCCTGAAAGTAATCGGCAATTAGGCGCAGCAAGGCATCGCTTGCGCCGTGCAATGCCAACCCGGTTGCGCCGGAGGATTCCCAGGCTGGCAGGCGTTCACGAATTCGTCGGGCGGGGCCAATCAGCGCCGCGCGATCAATAAATTCATCGGGAATGGCCGCGGCGGCCTGCTCGGTTTCACCCGCAGCAAACAGTTCGACAACACGGTCAGCCTCAGCAGCGAAACCCGCGCGCGCCATTCTGTCGCGGTGAAAATTCATATCCGGATGACCCATGCCACCCACATAAAACGCCGCCTGCATTTTCTGCCGCCAAAGTTCTGCGGCGACATCATCCGTCAATGCGACAATGCAGGGCACATATATTTCGAAATCTCGCCAGGGATCTGGCTTGCCGGCGCGCTCGAAGCCCGCCTGCAGCCAGGGGCGGTAGCGCTCCATATCGCCCGGCGCAAAACCAAACGGTATCCAGCCATCGGCAATTTGCGCAGTGAGGCTGACCATTTGCTGGCTACCTGTCCCCAGCAGCACCGGGATATCCGGATTGGTTGCCGCAATGGACTTCAGCGGTTTGCCGTAGCGCGTCTCGTTCGACTGACGTGTATAGGGCAGGCTAAGAGCCTTGCCCT
This sequence comes from Pseudomonadales bacterium, assembly GCA_965216795.1. Classification (GTDB taxonomy): domain Bacteria; phylum Pseudomonadota; class Gammaproteobacteria; order Pseudomonadales; family UBA7434; genus UBA7434. The sequence goes on from OZ244196.1 coordinate 1,405,171, forward strand.
GGTAACTCACCGGCGCTTCGCGTCGCCAGATAGCGCGCATTATGGCAACGGTATCTTTCATCCTGTCGTAGGGCTGGTTCCAGGCCTGGCCGTACCAGCCCTCAACGACCTGGGGGCCAGACAGGCCCAGCCCACAGATAACGCGCCCTGCCCCCGCCAACTGGTCGAGCGTGTTGAACGCCATCGCTGTTGCCGCGGGCGTGCGCGCCGACACCTGCGCCACACTGGTGGCAAGGCGAATGCGCCGGGTGTGCGCAGCGACAAAGGCCAATGGCGTCAGCGCATCGGTACCATAGGCCTCCGCAGCCCACAGCGAATCAAAACCCAGCGACTCAGCCAGCGCGATTTGCTGCAGTGGCATTTCAATATGCTTTCCTGCCCACTGCAGCGCCAGACCCAATTTCATTGCTCTACCCTCCTGCCCGATCGCTGCAGAACAATCAACGGTAGCTTGCGCTCATAGTTTGCGCCCTCTACCGCCTGAAGAAGCCTTTCACAATTGTATCTGCCGATCGATGCGGCATGATATCGCGTACCCAGTGACGACAGGAAACGCAGCGTGGCAGACGGTATCACCCAGTTACTCAATTCCCTGCAACTGCAGTTGACCGCCGACAGCGGCGAACAGGCAAGCTACAGCGGGCGTGGCAGCGACGATTCCGGAGGTCGCATCTACGGCGGCCAGGTGCTGGCGCAGGCACTCGCAGCCATGCAGAACACCACCGATGAGGCCCTGCTCGCCCATTCGGTGCATGCCTATTTCCTGCGGCCCGGTGAGCTCAATACCGACATTGAGTATCGCGTCGACAAACTGCGTGATGGCAGGTCATTCTCAACGCGCGCGGTGACGGCGCTGCAAAACGGTACGGTTATCTTTACGGCAAGCAGCTCCTTCCAGCGACCTGAGCAGGGCCTGGAGCATGCGATCGACATGCCTGCCACCATCGGGCCTGAAAACCTGGTCAACGAACAGCAGAGGATCGCCGAGCTGTTCGCCAAACGCGATCGCAGTAACGATTACACATGGCCAATCGATATTCGCTACGTTGATCCACCCGATCTTGAACATCCCAGCCCAAGACCTCCACGGCAACTGGTGTGGGTAAGGGCGCGCGGGAAGCTGCCGCCGGCCCAGACTGTGCACCAGCAGCTGCTGGCCTATGCGTCCGACAACCCGATCCTGGTGCCAGCTTTCAATCCACATGGACTCGGGCCACTGGCAGAAAACGTGATCGCCGCAACGATCTCTCACAGCCTGTGGCTGCACCGCCCCTGCCAGGTCGATGAATGGCTATTGTTTGATGTCAGTTCAGATATCACGACCTCGGGTCGCGGCATGGGGCAGGCGAGAATATTCAACCGCGCAGGCGAACTGGTCGCATCGGCGGTCCAGGAGGGGTTGGTTCGACGCCGTCAAACGGCGTAGATATCAAACCGCGCCGCGCGCCCCGCTAGCCTGGCGCTGGGTTTGGCGTTGGCCAGGGATGGCGCGTGCAGCGGCCGCTTGACGATCACTTTTTTACCCGCCACCGCCAGCGCGCTCTCCAGCAAGCCTGCAGCATCACTGCCGACTGGCATCAGGCGATCGCTGAGCTCTTGCAGTACCACCATCTCCTTGCGCGGCGCTGCGCTGCGTTTTGGCAGCGTCTGCTGGCCGGATGCTGCCGGCGCAGCATACATGGGGTCAAGATAGACAAAGTCGGGCCGGACACCCGAATGCAGCAAGGACGCCATAAAACGGGTGCTGTCATCGTGGACGGGGGTCATCCGCGCAACAATCGCACCGAGCATGTCATCGTCCAGGGCATCGGCAATCGCGCACTCGAGCAGGTATACCAGCACGGGCAAACGCTCGACCAGCGTGACGTCAAAACCGGCGGCGGCAAGTAGCAGGCTGTCCCCGCCCAGGCCGGCCGTGGCATCGAGTACGGTACTGCCCGACAGGTCGCGCTGCCGACCGCGGAGCGCGCGCACAAGGTACTCACCGTTGAGGTTGGACGGACGCAAGCGATGCCGCCAGCGCGAGGTACAAAAATCAATCGCCACCTGGTGCCCTGAGTCGGCTGATTGCAGCTGCCAGCGCCCATCAACGTAGACCAGCGCAAGTTCATCGCCCTGGTATTGATCGCTTTGGCAGACCCGGGCCGGGTCTATGCCGAGCCGGTCGGCCAGTTGGCAGGCTGCCTGCCGGTCCACGGCTGTGCCGGGCTCATAAACGATCAGCATCGCCTGTACCCGCGCGAGGGACGGCTGCGGTCGTTGCATCGCGATCTGTTTCATCGCCCAGCCATTTTGCTGTGACCGCGATGAGTTCGCGCAGCTTGACCGGCTTGCCGAGAAAATCGTTCATACCAACGTCAAAACAATGCGCCTTCTCATGCGGCCCTGCGTTCGCCGTCATCGCCACAACCGGTACCTGCGCAGACTCTCCGTCAAGCTGGCGCAGCGCCCGGGTCGCATCGTAGCCATTCATTTTTGGCATCTGGCAGTCCATGAATACCAGTTCGACCGACTCACTCGCCAGCACCTCCAGCGCTTCCAGCCCATTTTCGGCAACCGATACATCGCAGCCGACTTTCTCGAGCATCGCCCTGGCCACGCGCTGGTTGACGATGTTGTCCTCAACCAGCAACACACGGCGACCCTGCAGCGAAACCTGCAGATCGCTTGCCTGTGGTTGGTCGAGCTGCGCTTCCTGCCCCTGCAGGCGCGCCAAAGCAAGTTCCAGCGCGGCCTGGCGCAGTGGTGCTGGCAGCCACTCGATGCGACCACCCAACGCACTGGCAATAGTTTCATCGGCGCCTACAACGATAGCATCGAGCCCGAACCTCTCCACCATTTGCCGCATGGCCGGCAACAGGTTTTCACTATCGGCAGCAGCGCCAATAAAGAAGGCCAACAGCGGCTCCGCCTCGAACAGATCGAGCTGTTCAAGCACCAGCAACATCTGCTGCAAGTCTGTGTAAACCTCTGCCTGCCAACCCTGCAGCTCGAAGATATTCCTGCTGGCCTCGCAAAGCGCCTCGCTACTACCAAACGCCAGGATCTTTTGTTGCTGTGGTACTGCGGGCGGCAGCTGCGCTTGCGGCATGCGGTAGCGAAAGGGAATGCGCAGGTAAAACTCGCTGCCGACATCAAGCTCACTATGCACGCCAATATCACCCCGGAGCAGCTCGGCGAGCTTTTCCGAGATCGCCAGGCCAAGCCCGGTGCCGCTGTACTTACGGCTCATCGAGCCATCACTTTGCGCATAGGGCATGAACACCGTGCGCAGGTCCTGCTCGGCGATACCGATCCCGCTGTCTTTGACCGACAGTCGAATCCAGATCTTGCCCTGCTCGTCTGTCTCGGTGCGCGCGGCGATAATAATCTCGCCGCGGTCGGTAAACTTGACGGCGTTATTGATCAGGTTGTTGAGCAGCTGCCGCAGTTTATTGGGGTCGGACTCAACCAGCCGCGGCAATAGCGGGTCGTAGTAGAGCAGCATGTCCAGCGCCTGCGCCCCTGCGGCATGCGCGTGCAACACCAGCAGCTCCTCAAGCAGTTGGTAGAGATCAAACTCGGTCGCGTTAATCGTCGACTGATCCAGTGACAGCCGGGAGAAATCCAGGATGTCGTTGATCATCCGCATCAGTGACTCACTGGAGGATTCGGCAAGACTCAGCAGCTCTCTTTGCTTGGCCGAAATCTCGCTGTCGCTGAGCAGGTTCAGGGTGCCGATAATGCCGTTCAGCGGCGTGCGGATCTCGTGACTGACATTCGCAGCAAACTCAGACTTCAACTTGGCGGCGGCCAACGCCCGGTCGCGCGTGGTTGCCAACTCGCTTTCGCGATCTTCAAGCACCTGCATCATCTGGTTGAATGCGCCGCTGAGCAGCTGGGTTTCCTCAGAACCGGTGAGCGATACCCGAATGTTGGATTGTTCACCCTTGGCACCGGCCGACATCGTCTCGACAAACACCCTGAGCGGCCGGGTCAGCGTCAGGCTAAGGCGATTGAGCGCGCCCACCAGCAGCAGTGCTACCGTCAGCAGGACAAAGATATTCCCCGCGATAATATTGTCGCGAGCGGCAAACAACGGCTCTTTTGAAATCAGTACCCGTACCGAACCAATACGCTGCCGCTCAACCTGTTGCGCATCAATATCATCAAGACCGGGTTCGGTGTTCTCGGCATAAACCGCGGCGACAAACTGCCAGTGCTGGCCGCTGTCCCGCTCAAGGCTGGCCGCAATGTCGTCTTCCTCCTGCAGCTGGGGAGGTGACTCCCAGCCCATCGACCGACCACTTTGCGCAAGCGGGTTACCATCGAGCTCGTACACCGCCGCCTGCACGACGCTGGGAAAGGTGCTGGCAACGGCAATCGCCTGGCTGGCCCCTTCAGGGCTGCCCAACAGCACCGGCAAAGCGCTTTCCACGGCCAGTACTCCGGTAACATTCTTGCCGTTCTGGATAAAATTTTGCGTCATCGACTGGCTGATGATGATCGTCGTACCGACCGATACCGCCACCACCATTGCAAACATGCCGAGCGCAAGAATCAGGGTCAGCTGCGAACCCAGCCGCCATTGCGCAATATGCGTGCGCAGGCTTTGCCACAGGCCCGGCCGCGAACCGGGTTTAGTCGATGCTCGATCGGCCATAATCAGGCGGAACCGGCTGCCGCTTAGTTGTCGCCGTCGAGCAGTCGTCCCACACCACCGAGCAGGGACCCTTCACCGCGATCCCGCCCGCCGATACTGGGCGCACTGGCAATCACGCGATCGGCCAGCCGAGAGAACGGCAGGCTCTGCATCCATACCGTGCCCGTGCCCGATAACGTGGCCAGGCAAACGCCCTCGCCACCGAAAAACATACTCTTGAGGCCGCCGGCCAGTTGCACGTCATAGTCTATGCCGCTGGTAAACCCGACCACGCAACCGGTGTCGAGCCGAAGTACCTCGCCTTTGAGCTCGCGTCGTATCACCGTGCCTCCTGCATGCAGGAAAGCCAGGCCATCGCCGCGCAGGCGCTGCAGGATAAAACCCTCGCCACCAAAAAAACCGACACCAATGCGCTTGTTAAACGCGATACCAATTTCCGTACCCAGGGCAGCGGCCAGGAAGGAATCCTTCTGGCAAAGCACCTCTTCACCCACCTCGGCGAGGTTGATGGGCACGATGGCACCTGGAAACGGCGCTGAGAAAGCAACCCGCTGCTTGCCACCACCGCGGTTGGTGAATCGCGTCATGAAAAGTGACTCACCGGTGACAAGTCGCTTGCCAACCCCGAGCAGTTTTCCGAGCATGCCGGAGGAGGCTTCTGAACCATCCCCCATGCGCGCTTCAAACTCGATACCCTGCTCCATGTAGTTCATCGCACCCGCCTCGGCAACGACCGCCTCTTCTGGGTCCAGTTCGATTTCTACCAGCTGCATATCATGGCCGATAATTTCATAGTCGACTTCGTGGCAGCGCATAGTGTCACCTCATTGTGCTGTTTACAGGTTGAAGGTCGTAGAGAAATAATGTGCTTGCCAGGCGGGCGCGGCGGTTAATACAGAGCTAGCTGACGAACTCGAGGCCAATGCCATCGTCTTGCTCGTGAACAATACGCATGGGCACTGCGTTTTCATTCAGCGCACCCGTGTAGCGCTTGATAATCACCTGCACGATCGTACCGCAAGGTGGCAGGGCTGACACGCCTTTTTTGGCAAAAAAACCGCCCACCGATGCGTCCCGCGCCTGCAGCTGCATCTCGCCAAAGGCCGGATGGCGCAGCAGCAGCGTGGCACGCGATGCCGTCCTAGGGTAGCGCCTGCGCTCTTTGGGGCTCATCGAGAGGCGTCAGCTGGCCGGGGATGGAAGGCTTGATGTCGAGCCAGTCGAAACCCGTGTCCTGCTCGGCCAGCACAATACGGTCGGGGTTGGGCCAGGCGCCGGCCATCGCTTCAAGCGCCAACTGCGGGGTATTGTTTTGCTGGCTGATGTGCGCAATGACCAGCCACTGCAAGCGCTCGCAATCGCACTGCGCCAGCAGTTGTCCAGCCTGCCGGTTACTCAAGTGCCCCCAGTCGCCCAGCACCCGGCGCTTGAGTGACGCCGGATAGGGCCCGTCGCGCAGCATTTGCTCATCGTGATTACTTTCGAGCACCAGGGCATCGCAGGCATTGAAGGCATCAATCACATGCGGTGTATAACTGCCAAGGTCGGTCAGCACGCCCAGCCGCACACCCGTGGCTGCATCACCGAACACGAACTGGCAGGGCTCGCGGGCATCGTGCGGCACCGCCACTGGCTCGACACAGAGCTCACCCAACTGCACCGGGGCAAAGTTCTCGAGCAGCCGCACTTGCGGCAACGCCAGGCAATCTGCGGCCATGGCCGTGCCGTAGGTCATGTAGGCAGGCATATCGCGCTTGCGCAGCAGCGTCTTGAGGCCCTTGATATGGTCGCTGTGCTCGTGGGTAATGAACACCGCGTCAAGCTCCGTGAGCGTCAATGCCAGGCGATCGAGCCCAGCATTGAGCTGTTTCAGGTTGATGCCGCAATCGAGCAGCACGCGGCTGCCACCGGCCTCAACGACCATTGCATTTCCGCGGCTACCACTACCAATCGACGCAACCCTCATCGTGGACGCCAGTTCACCTCTGTCAGGATAATTTATTCTGGATCCGGCGCAGCATGAAAGCCTGCTCATTGGGTTTGAGCGCGGGCGCCTGCTCCCGGCGAATCGTTATTCTCAGGGCTTCGCCATCGTGATCGGCCAGCACACGCATGGCATCTGCGGCCGGTAGCGCAGGCTCTTTATCATTGCCGGCACCAAACAGGCGCGCAAAAAAACCGGGCTTTTTGGCAGGCTTGCGATTGGGGTTGTAGTGGACAAAATAGGTGCCCGCACTGCGATCGAGGTCATTGACCTGGTACGAGGCCTTTTCAAGCGCAAGGCCCAACGACGCCCAACCCCGATCGAACGGCAACTGCAAACGCAGGAAGGGCTTGCCCGCGTCATCATATTCAAGGCTGACCTTGCTCGCTGAGCCAATGCCCTGCGCCAGCAGTGAATGGGAGGCATTCCCCGGCGAGTTCGCCAGGTGTTCAGCCAGCAGCGTGACCATATTGGTTTCACGCTCTGTACTCGCGCCGGGCGGGGCATCGCCAGCAGCCTGGAACTGGTGGTCGACAATAATCTCGGTGGTATTCGCCTGCACGCCGGGCCGCAACATAAACTGGTAGCGCTCGAGCTGGCTGCCTTTGTCCTCGCCCTGTGCCACGCCAGCGGCAAAACGCAGCCAGTCGGTCTCTATCGTGCCGGCCTGGCCATCACTGCTGGTCAGCGCCACTTCATTGCTGGCCAGGAATTGCCGCACCAGCGGCCAGATTTGCCCCGGCGCTGCGTTCACAAGGATCCATTGCTGATCGTTGAACCGCTGGATCCTGACACTCCCTTTATTCTCGACCGTATCGAGCGGATCGACGCGGGGCACGGTGAATTTGTCGGGCAACTGCTGCGCAACCTCGAGCTCCGGCACCGGGTAGTCATCATTGAGTACGACCTCGGACAAACCCTCGGGCAGTTCGAGCGGCGCGGAGACTTCGGTTTCCAGGTAGTCGTCTGAACGATCGGGGAATACGCCATCGGCGCCAAACAACCAGCTACATGCTGCCAACTGCAGCAAGCAGGCCATCAACAGGCAGCGTTTAGCAAATGCGATGAACATCAGGCGGGCACATCAACAGCGATACCACAATCGCGCATCGCCCCCAGTAAAGCGTCATGATGGGCACCGTCCAGCGGTGTCAGCGGCAGCCGCAGGCCCGCGCCGATCCGGCCCATTTGCAGCAGCGCCCACTTGACCGGAATCGGGTTCGACTCGAGGAAGAGCTTTTCATGGAGCGAGGCCAGCGCCGCATTTTGCGCGCGCACCTGCTCCTGCCCGCTCGCCGACTTGGCCGCAGCGATAGCCGCGGCGCAAAGACTGGCCATCTCGGCGGGCACGACATTGGCCGTCACCGAAATATTGCCCTGCCCTCCCATCAGCATCAGCTCCACCGCGGTCTCATCGTCACCCGAGTAGACCGCCAGCTTGTCTCCGCAGCGGTCGAGCAGCTCTCGGCCGCGTTGCAAATCGCCCGTCGCATCCTTGATACCGATAATATTGGGAATATCGGCCAACCTGCAGGTGGTGGCAACACTCATGTCAACCGCCGTTCGCCCGGGCACGTTATAGAGAATATTCGGCAGGTCTACCGCCTCGGCAATGGCGCGGTGATGTTGGTAGAGCCCCTCCTGGGTCGGCTTATTGTAGTAAGGAGTGACCTGCAGGCAGGCATCGGCTCCCTCCTGCAGCGCAACGCGAGTCAGCTCAATGGCTTCGTCTGTGGCGTTGGCACCGGTACCGGCTATGACCGGAATACGCCCCGCGGCCACCTTGACGGTGCGCGCGATCACGGCGCAGTGCTCATCGACATTCAGCGTTGCCGACTCACCGGTGGTACCCACGGCCACCACGGCAGCTGTGCCCGAGGCCACGTGCCACTCGACCAGCTGGTCGAGCACCTCAAAATCGATCGAGCCGTCGGTTCGCATGGGGGTTACCAGCGCGACGATGCTTCCGGTTATCATTAGATTGAATTTTCGCTCTCTTTCCGGGTCTATCACAGGCAGCTGTGATGCGTCGCAGCCATGGTAATGGCGGCACCCCATGAGTACAAGGGCAACTGTTACGCACTATGAATACTGAACCCCGCACATCGACGCGCCGCGCGCCTGCGCGCATCAGCGACTGGTTTCGGCCCCGCTTGTATTGGCTGTGGCTGGCGGTTTGCGCGGCCACACTGCCTGCGCCCGCGCTCGCGATCGAAGAGCCGCTGGTGCTGGACTTTCGCCCCGCAGACCAGCTCTACCTGGAGCAGGGCCAGCAGCGCATCAATGACCTGACCGAGCGTTACTTTGGCAGTTCCCTGAGTCGACAGGCGGCCATCGACCTGCCCCTGCTACAGCGCCTGCTCGATGAGGGCATCGTGCAAGCCGAACACAGCGAGCAACTCCAGGCGATGGGTATTGTGATGGGGCAATTGCTGGCCCAGGATATCGACCTGCGCTGGATTCGCTATGAAGACAATTACGGGGTCAGCCGCGCACTGCAGCATCGCAGCGGCCGGGTGCTGTTCCCGATCACGATGATAGCCAGGCGCCATGAGGTCGGCGCTGCGGTGGACGTCCAGGCGCTCTACGACCGCGCGCTCGCCAACTAACCTGCCGACCCGCGCCTGGCCTTGCGCCTGGCTGATCGCGCATCGCGCCCACCCGCTGGCAGGTGATTGGCCAGCTGCGCCGTTTCGAGCTCCCGCACCAGTGCCGCTGTCTGGCGATCCAGCGTATAGCTCTCGTTGACCAGGTCAAGCGTTTCAAGCTGGCGGTTGAAATTGGCGAACACCCTGGCCAGCACTTTGGACAGCCGCGATGCGCTGACACCCGCCTCGCGAAGCTGCGCTGCACTGACCCCCTCCACCAGGAACTGGCGCGCAACCTGCTGGTTGTCAGCCGACATGCGCAAGTCGTGAATCGCCAGCTCGAACTGCGCACTGGTCATAATGACCTTCATTGCCTCCATCACCGGTAACATTGCCTCCAGCGATCCCTGCCGCCGCAGTTGCAGGAAATTGTGATGTAAAAATCGAATGGTATCACCCGAAAGAACCATGTTTCTCCCTCCCCTGTGCGAATTGCACCGGACACAACCAGGCCCTTCCTGGGCGCACATGACGAACGCCATTCAGGGCATTGCCAGCAGCGGCATGCAGGCAATGCGCGGAATGGACGCCAGATTCTATTATATTATTTAAATAGGCGCGTCCGTGGAAACGGTTTTCCAGGACATAATGAAGGGTCGCTGCGCAGTGCGGTGACGCCGCCCCCCTGCATCTGCGCAGCGCGGCTACGCGCAGCCCGGTTAATGGTATTATTTTATATTTCCAGGCGCAGTGGCCGGCTGCGCCGCTACTCGGGAAAGTAACGGCTAATTGTGTCTATCACGCAGGCGGGTCGCTCGCTGCCCTCGATTTCCACTGACACCCTCACGACCGACTGGATGGCGCCCTTGATTTCTTCGACGCTGACGATCTCTCCGGTCCCGCGCAAGCGCGAGCCAACCGGGACAGGCGCCGGAAATCGCGTTTTGTCACTGCCGACGTTGACGGCATGGGTAAACCCCTGCACATCGATCATTTGTGGCAGGAATAGATTCACCAGCGACAGGCTGAGGTAACCGTGCGCAATACAGGCACCGAATGGCCCGTCCTTGGCGCGCTCCGGATCGACGTGGATCCATTGATGGTCGCCCGTCGCATCGGCAAACAGGTTGATGCGATCCTGGGTGATCTCTAGCCATTCGCTGGCTTCCAGCTGGGTACCCACTGCATCCAGCAGTGCCATCGGCGTTGAAAAAACAGTTGCCATTGGGGCTTAACCTCTCGTGAAAACGTGTCGGGTTGGCAATTCTATAGAAAATCACGGCACGCCGGTGATCCCAAACGGTGCCATCTGCGTAATTAACGGTCTTCTGTCTGTTTGGCAGGCAGGGCCGTAACACTTTGTTGCAAAGCGTATAAGCTTGTAAACATTGTATAACGAGTAACCAAACGGTAATTGCGGCACTAACGCAAATTGCTATGCTTAAAGCATTGAAATCGCGTATTGCAGCCCCAACTTTCCGGCGACATCGAGGCGACATGGACACCTCGACGAGCGGCTCACCTCGGCCAGGCAAACAGCCGTAGCCACCGATCCAGCAACCCCAACAAGCGCCCATACCTGATGCCCAGCCAGCGTTCCAGTTTTCTCTCAATCGTCCGCCCGGTGGCCATTTTGCTGGTGGCTGTCGCGGCTGCAACGCTGCTGTACCTGAACAAGCCAGAACCGGAGCAACAGCTTTTCGAGCCAGCACCGATGCTGGTCGACGTGCTTGAGGTCTACAGTGAAGCGCTGCGCCTTGAGGTGCAGTCGCAGGGCACGGTTGAGCCTCGCACCGAAACGCAGCTCTCCTCGGAAGTGCGCGGCAAGGTCATCGAGGTGGCCGACAACTTCGTGGCTGGCGGCCAGGTCAGCCAGGGCGATGTGTTGATGCGCATCGATGACCTGGAGTATCGCACTGCGGTGCAGAAAGCCAGGGCCAGCCTCGCCAGCGCCAGAACCCATCTCGCCCAGGAACGCGGGCGTGCAGAGGTCGCACTGAAAGAGTGGCGATCGCGCAGCAGCAATGCCAACCGCAGCGGCGAGGCCAAGGCGCTTGCCCTGCGCAAGCCCCAGATTGCAGAAGCCCAGGCCAATCTCGAAGCGGCTCAGGCAGAGTTGGCCCAGGCTGAAGAAAACCTGCGTCGCACTGCGATTACTGCCCCCTATGACGGCATGGTGACGGCGCGATCCGTCGACCTGGGCCAGCACGTGCAAATAGGCCAGGCGCTGGGCGTATGTTTTGCTACCGATGTCGCCGAGGTGCGACTCCCTGTGCCCGAGCACAAAATCGGTCTGCTGGATCTCGGCGCGAACAGCAACACACCGATCCAGCTGGCACTGACATTGAATGGCGCTACCGAGTACTACCCCGCCACGCTGGCACGTGTTGAAAACGTGCTCGACCAACGCAGTCGGGTACTGTATGTCGTCGCCGAGGTCATCGACCCCTACGGCCTTAGTGAAGCAGGCGAAAGCCAGTCACGTCGCGCGGCACCACTGCGCGTAGGCAGCTTTGTAGAAGCCACCATCGCCGGACAGCAGCGCAGCGGTTTGATCCGCATTCCCAACAATGTGGTGCAAACCGACGGCACCGTCTGGCTCATCGACGAGGCAGGGACTATTAATCCGCGCGCGGTGAACATCATTAACAGCGATCGCGCCTTCAGCTACGTGGCCGACGGCATCGACGACGGTGATCGCATCGCGATGGGCTATATCGACAACAGCGTGCCCGGCAGTGTTGCGACGATCGCTTCATTGACGCGCTTGCCTCCACTGGGTGACCCGCTGTCTGAATCGACCAGCATCGCCAAGCAAAATCGTCCCGCTATCGCACCGGCCGATGCTGCCGAGGCCGAGGATTCGCCGATAGATCCGGCACCCGTGCAGGATGACCTGGTCGATGATGCCACCCGGGGTATCTAGGTGGTCGCAGACAAACTTCCCACGCCCGATGTCAACACGGGCATCATTGCCTGGTTTGCAAGGAATCACGTCGCCGCCAACCTGTTGATGATTTTCATCCTCATGGTCGGCCTGCTCTCGCTCACGCAGGTGCGCCGCGAGCTCAACCCCGACCTGACCATCGACGTCATTCATATTTCGGCCGCCTACCCCGGCGCCTCACCCGAGGAAGTCGAGCGCGGTGTCACGACAAAGATCGAGCGCGCCATCAAGGACATCTCTGGCATCGAGGGCTTCGATTCCTATACCTACGAGAATGTCGTCTCTTTCTATATCGATGTGCTCGAAGGCTTCGACGTGGCACTGGTGCTTGACCAGGTCAAAAATCGCGTCGATGGCATATCCAACTTTCCCGACCTGATGGAAACACCGGTCATCGAACAGTTCGAGTTCGAGATCCCTGCCATCCAGCTCCAGGTCCATGGCAACATTACCGAGAAGCACCTGAGCGTACTGCTGCGCGATATCAAGCGCGAAGTGCTGGCGCTGCCCGAAATTTCCTCGGCAGAAATCTTCGGCATGCGCGACTATGAAGTGTCTGTCGAAGTGAGCGAAACCGCGTTGCGCAAGTACGGGCTGACCCTGCGTGACGTCGCCAATGCCATCAATCGTTCGTCGCTTGACCTCGCCGGCGGATCGATTCGCTCTGATACTGGCGACATCCTGCTGCGCACCAACGGCCAGGCATTCCACCAGGGAGATTTCGAGAAAATCGTGCTGCGCAGCTTTGGCGACGGCACCCGCATATTGCTTGGCGATGTTGCACTGGTCCGCGATGAATTCGTGCAGGGATCGGGCATGACACTGTTTGATCGCGAGTACGGTGCCGGGCTCATGGTGAGCGCCGTTGGCGACCAGGACGTGATTCGCACCACCGAGATCATCAAGGAATACGCCGCCCAGCGCCAGCTGACCCTGCCCGAAGGCGTCAAGATCAGTCTCTGGCAGGACCTGAGCCACTATATTGGCGGCCGCATCGAGCTGATGGGTAAAAACCTGGCGCTGGGTGCAACACTGGTACTGATCATCCTGCTGGTATTGCTCAACTTCAAGCTCGCGTTCTGGGTCATGGCCGGGCTGCCCGTGTGCTTCCTTGGCACCATTGCATTGATGCAGCTCGAAGGTATCAATGTCACCCTTAACATGGTCAGCCTGTTCGGCTTTATCACCGTGCTGGGCATCATGGTTGACGACGCCATTATCATTGGCGAGAGCATTGACTCGGCGACGCGCGACCAGGGGCTCAGCGTAGACAACGTCATCAGCGGTGCCAAGCAGGTCGCCCTGCCCGCCACGTTTGGCGTGTTGACCACGGTCGCGGCGTTTATACCCACGGTAACGCTCAGCGGCGTTTTTGCACCGATGCCCGCAGCACTGGGCTGGGTCGTCATTTTCTGCCTGTTGCTATCGCTGGTCGAGTCCAAGCTGATACTGCCCGCGCACATCGCCCACTCCCGACTCACCCGCATACCGCTGCTCGATTTTCTTTCGCGTCACTCAGACCGGGTGTCCGCAAAAACCAACCTCGCGCTCAAGCACTTCGTCGAGACGCACTACCTGCCCTTTTTGACCCGCTGCATAGAGCTGCGGTATACCACCGTAGCAAGCTTTGTCGCCGCACTGATCCTCGCTGCCGGCGTTGTGCTTAGCGGCATCGTACTGCTCGTTGTCGTACCGGTTGTGCCCTCCGACTTCCTGACGGCACGAGTCGAAATGATTGAGGGAACCCCCGACAAAAAAACCTTTGAAGCCATTCACCAGCTCAATGCCAGCCTTTATAAAACCAATGAAGACTACATTGATGAGTCAGGCGGTAAAGAAGGTTTTATTCGCCACGCATTTGTCTGGGGCCTGGGTGGCGATGCGGCTGAATTTACCGTAGAACTGACCAAGCACGAAGATCGCGATATCGACAGCTACGAAATTATTCGCCGCTGGCGCGACCAGACGGGCAACGTTCCTGGCACGCGAAGCGTGACCTTTAAATCCGAAGACGATTCCTTCGGCGACCCCGTCTCCATCAACCTGGTGAGCGACAACCAGGAGCACCTGGTCAACGCTGCACTGGAGCTGCGCGACAAGATCAGCCTCTATGAGGGCGTCTATGACGCAGAGACAACGCTGAGCGACCAGCTCGATGAGCTGCAACTGCAGATCAAACCGGCCGCCGAGGCACTCGGCCTGAGCCTGAGCGATCTGGGCGGGCAGGTGCGCGATGCCTTTTACGGCATCGAAGCCCAGCGCCTGCAGCGCGGCGATGACGAGGTCAAGGTCATGGTCAGATACCCGCGCGATGAGCGAAAATCGCTGGCCGACCTGGAAGAAATGCGCATCCGTACCGCAGATGGCTCCGAAATTCCCTTTTATTCCGTCGCCCAGTTGAATCCAAGCCCAAGCTATGCGCGCATCTCTCGCATTGACGGTCAGCGCGCGGTCAACGTGTCTGCCAAGGTCGACAAGCTCAACTACAACCCCGATGCTATTGCCGCAGAAATCATTGCGACCGAGCTTCCCAGGCTGCAGAAAAAGTACCCTGGCCTGAAGTTCGAAACCGACGGCGAAACCGAGCACTCCAACGAACTACTGGTCGGGCTCGCCAAGGGCTTTATGCTTGCGATCATTGCGGTGTACGCGCTGCTCGCCATTCCACTGAAGTCCTATACCCAGCCGCTGATCATCATGTCGGCGATTCCCTTCAGCCTGATTGGCGCGGTCATCGGGCACTGGGTGTTGGATACTGCATTTTCAATGATGTCATTTTTCGGCGTGATTGCACTGACCGGAGTCGTGGTCAACGACAGCCTGATACTGACCGACGCGATTAACCAGCGCCTGCGCGCCAAAATGCCACTGATGGAGGCCATTCTCTCATCCTGTCAGCGCCGCTTCAGGGCTATTCTCATCACGTCGCTGACCACGTTTTTCGGCCTGTTCCCAATGCTGCTCGAGAAGAGCCTGCAGGCCCAGCAGATGCTGCCAATGGCTATCTCGCTGGCCTTCGGGATCGTATTCGCGACCTTCATTACCCTGCTGCTGATCCCCTGCCTGTTCGTCATCCTCCACGACCTGCAAAATCGCAGGCCCGGCACAATGCCTGAAGAGAGCATCCTCCCCGCGCAGGGCCAGGCCTGACCCCGAGTCAAAGCCCGGGCCCGGGAATTACTGGCGCAATCAACGGATCCAAGGTGAAAAGCCGGGCAGATATGCCCGATTGGCGCTTTTCATCGGCATTTTAAGCCGCTACTATAGCGCCCCTGCTGGCCATCCCCAGCAAGCAAGCCCAACCATTGACGCAGGGCCCAGGAGCCCGGAGACCACGATGG
This sequence comes from Pseudomonadales bacterium, assembly GCA_965216795.1. Taxonomy (GTDB): domain Bacteria; phylum Pseudomonadota; class Gammaproteobacteria; order Pseudomonadales; family UBA7434; genus UBA7434. The sequence continues at coordinate 1,420,673 of OZ244196.1, forward strand.
CGAGAACCCGTCACGCTGCAGCCGCTGAAGAAGAATCTGATATTGACCTGACGCCCATGCTGGACGTCGTCTTTATCATGCTGATCTTTTTTATTGTTACCGCATCCTTCGTCAAGGAATTCGGGCTTGAAATCAACCGACCCGACAAAGACCAGCCCGAGGTCGATATTCCGACCGAAAACCAGAACGTGCTCATCATGGTGAATGCTGCGAATGAAATTCGCATTGACCAGCGGCGCGTTGACATTCGCGCAGTGCGTTCGGTCATCCAGCGCAAACTTGCTGAAAACCCCGAGGGCAATGTCATTATCAGCGCCCATCCGGAGGCAAAAGCCCGCATCTACGCGGCAATAGCCGACGCAGCCCAGCAAGCTAAAGACGGAATTGGCGTGACGGTAATTACCAGCGAAAACCAGTAACCGGTAACCGGTGGCTTAGGGATTTCAATCGGCGCGGAAACGACAGCCGGCGCCCTCGCTACAGCCTGCAATATTGGCCTCAGGCCAGCTGCACAACCGCGGCTTTACGCACCTTCCACTGCAGCATCCAGCAGGTCGGCCTCGACGTCCAGCTCCGCGCTCGCATCGTCACTTTTATGTTCACCACTCTCCAGCCCTAGCAGCCATTTCCTGCGGGCAAAGGCATCGCCGGTACCGGTCGGCCGGCCATTGCTGCCAATCACGCGATGACAGGGCACCATCACCAATAGCGGGTTGTTGTTGACGGCATTGGCAACCGCGCGAGTGGCTTTGGGTTTCTTGAGGATGCGGGCGATATCGGCGTAACTGGCGGTTTCGCCATACGGCACGCAGGCAACGGTTTCGAGCACACGCGACTGGAAGTCGCCACCAGCCGGATTTAACCTGAGCGAGAATCGCTGGCGTTCGCCCGCGAAGTACTCCTTGAGTTGAACGATCGCGTTCACAAAAAACGCCGCATCGCGGCGCCAGTGCGGCTTGGGCAATACCGTTGACTCATCGACCAGGCTGATCTGGGACAGGCCCTGGAAATCGCCAACCAGCATGAGCTTGCCCAGCGGACACTCTGTATAACAGTAATGTATAGTCATTGACCGTTCCCGCCAGATCAAATTTTGAACGTTTTCGCGTCATTGACGCGAGGTGGCACGGACACCGGGACAGACTACGGCATCTTCGTTCCTAGACTACGCCCTTCGATGGCGTGCTTGGAAGGCAAATATTGCGCAAAAGTGCGGGAGGCCTGCCAAAGCGCGAGCGCCATCACCCTGTGCGATCCGCACTGGACGCGCGCCTAGCTGCCGCGGACGCGCTCCTCGCCACAGCGCTTGCAGCGCTCGCGGGTGACCAGTTTGCCCTGCTGGCTATCAAATGGATTATTTTTGACCACCTCCCACTGGTGGTGGCCCTGTGCGCAGAGGCTGGAGCGCCGATTGCGAGCCCGGCGCGCCTGCGCCCCAAACTGTCCTTTAACCACGCCCATGCCGCCACCCCGGTGATCGGAAAAATCGTTTAATAATTAGGCATTTACCGGAGCGTGAGCAAAGCCACAAGTCGCGATATTTACGACGCGAGAATGTAAAAAACCAGCTATACCTAAACACTAGCTTATTCATTTTTCGGCAGTGAAATCAACGGCTTCGATGTTTAGTCCAGGCAGCACTCACAACAATAACGGCCAGGTCAGTTTCGATATCGAAACCACACCGCTGGCGGTGTGCCTGTTCGACCTGGCCACCATGCACGGCGTCTGTTCGCGGGCACTGTGCGAGTTGTTCCAGTTTCCGGCCAACAGCAGCGCCGAACTGTTTACCGACCTGATTCATCCCGACGATCGCGAGCCTGCGCAAGCAGCAGCCGTACAAGCGATCGAAAACGGCTACCAGAAAGTCCAGTATCGCTCATACACATCGGATGGCCGGCTGCTGTGGGTCAACGCCGAGTACGTGCTGATTCGCAACGCCCAGGGCGAACCCACCCATATCGTCAATCACGTCTGCGAAATCACCGACATCAAAGATAAAGTCGAATCGCTGTCCAACAGTGTGAAACTGCATGAGCTGCTGATGGACAAATGCCAGGACGCCATCTGGCGGGTCGCCCTTCGCGAGCCGATGGACCTGGACGCGCCTGTGGAAACGCAGGTCGAGCACATGCTCGAGAAGGCGTATATCGCCGAACACAATGACGCTTTTGTTGAAAGCATCAATGCGACAGAACAAAACCTTCGGGGTCAGTCACTGCAGGTGATGTCAGAAAACCCCGAGCAGGCGCGCGACAATATGCGCCTTTTTATCCAGGCCAACTTCAGCTATCCGGGCATTGAGAGCGAACGTAAATTCGGCGACCAGTCACTGCACCTGAAGATCTGGACCACCCCGATCATCGAGAACAACCAGCTGCTGGGCTTCTGGGGCATGTTCGTCAACCTGACTGCACGCAAGAAATACGAGCAGGTGATTTTTGAAATATCGCAGGGGCTGGCCGCTAAAACCGGCTGCGATTACTTCAACGCACTCAACCGCTTTATGGTTGAGGCCCTGCAGGCCAGTGGTGCCTATCTCGTTGAAACCGATGAGCTCACCGAGACCAGCATGGTGCGCTATGGCTTCAACCGGCAGGTGGGCAGCTACCAGGATCACCCGCTTCCCAACGCGATTGTGGCGCAATTCCAGCTAGAGTCGGTTGCTCACAGCTCTAACGTCACCATTCGCCAACTCGATGCCAGCAAGAGACTGGCGGGAATGACCTCGCTGCACGGCTGGGACGATGAGGCCATGCGCTTTAAAAGCTATGCTGTCAGCGCCCTGCATCACGGCGACCGGCAAACTACGGCATTTCTGGCACTGACCTTTGATACACCGCCAACCGAGCTTGAAAAGATCACCAGCCTGCTACAGATATTTAGTATTCGCGCTGCGTCAGAGCTACAACGTTCGCGTTATGAGCTGGCGCTTGAAAAGAGCCGCAGTGAAATGGAGCAGCTGGCGCGCTTCGACCCACTGACCGGGCTGGCCAACCGCCATCACTTCATCGAGTTATTGCAAAGCGCACTCACCGAGCAGGCCAGGCGGTCTGGGAAGGTTGCCCTGCTTTTGCTTGACCTTGACGGTTTCAAAGAGGTCAACGACACGCTGGGCCATCAGATGGGCGACGCACTACTGGTCACACTCGCCAAGCGCCTGGGCAACATCCGCGGCGACTTCAACTACACGCTGGCAAGGCTCGGCGGCGATGAGTTTGCGTTTTTCATCGAAGGTGTGACTGCCGAGCAGATCACATTGTTCTCGGAGCGGCTGATGGAAAAAATCAGCGGCACGATCAAGCTTGAGAATATCCAGCTGCAGCTGAGCGGCAGCGTCGGCATTTCGGTGTATCCCGACACCGCCGTGACAACATCGAAACTGCTGCGCTGTGCAGACATTGCAATGTACAACGCCAAACATGGCGGTCGCAATGTGCAGGTCTACGAGGCATCGATTGACCGGCACTCTCGCAAACGCCTGACGCTGATGAGCGACCTGAAGACCGCAATCAGCAACCGCGAACTGTTTATTCTCTACCAGCCGCTGATCGACCTGGCCGACCAGTCCACCATCGGCTTCGAGGCCCTGCTGCGTTGGCAGCATCCCCACTATGGCCTGGTATCGCCGATGGAGTTTATTCCACTGGCAGAACTGAGTGACACCATTCACACGGTCACCGACTGGCTCATCGAGCAGTGCACCCAGCAACTCAGGGACTGGCAGCTGCAGGGGCGCAACCATTTCATCACGATCAACCTGTCAGCCAAAAACCTGATTGACGTGAAGCTGGTGGAGCGCGTGGGTAAAGCGCTGCAGGAAAAACAGCTACCGCCTCACCTTCTCGAATTCGAGATTACCGAGAGTGCCTTGATGGGCGATATCGATCGCGCGACGCAGATCGTCAAAGACCTCAAGGCTATGGGTATCAACACCGCTATCGATGACTATGGTACTGGTTACTCGTCACTGGCCTACCTGCAACGGTTACCGGTAGACAAACTGAAAATCGATCGCAGTTTTGTTGCCGACATGGTCGAAAATCCCCAGGACAGAATCATCGTCGAGTCGACAATCCAGTTGGCCCACAACCTCGGCAAGCGTGTGGTCGCCGAGGGCATCGAAGACCAGCAAACCCTGGCCGCGCTCGCCAAACTGGGCTGTGACCTTGCCCAGGGCTACTACTTTGGCAAACCCATGCCAGCGAGTCACTGGACCGGCAGCGACGACGAACAGCGCTGCGCCAGCTAGCCGCTGCTGCCCCGCACCAGGCCCCGATCCTGACAGCTTTTTACATTCCAGCGCTGTTTATTCTGCAATGATGGCCGCATTTCCCGGTCTGTAGTACTGTCTGGGGCGGCGGCATCACCCGCCTGTATATATTTTGATCAGCTCTGCGAGGGTTGGGCGATGCAGGAATACCAGTCGATTATTGAAATCATTGCGTTGAGCATGGGCGTCGCCTGGGCCAGCGGCATCAATCTCTATGCAGTGCTGCTGGTGCTGGGCATTGGCGGCGCCACCGGGAACATCGCCCTGCCAGAGAACCTGGAAGTGCTCGCCAACCCCATGGTGATTAGCGCGGCCGGCCTGATGTACCTGGTTGAATTCGGTGTCGATAAGACGCCAGGGGCCGACAGCCTCTGGGATGGCCTGCACAGCTTCATTCGCCTCCCGGCGGGGGCCTTACTCGCCGCAGGTATGGTGGGCGAAGTCGAGCCCGCCATGATGCTGGCGGCCGCCATCGTCGGCGGCGGTGTCACCGCAACCTCACACTTCAGCAAGGCAGGATCGAGACTGCTCATCAACACCTCGCCTGAGCCGGTAAGCAACTGGGCAGCGTCGCTGGGTGAGGACGTCGCCGTGCTGGGCGGGCTATGGCTGGCACTGAATCACCCGCTGGTATTCCTCGCCGCGCTGGTCGTGTTCATCGGCCTTGCGATCTGGCTGTTGCCAAAACTGGCGAAGCTGATCGCACAATTGTTTACCCGGCTGAAAAACTTTCTCTCTGGCCAGCAGGGCCTGCGAGACACCAGTGACATAGAGCCCCCGACGACGCTCGATCCGAACCTGATCGCCGATCGGCGAAGCCCCTGACAGCGCCAGGCTGTTGGCCTTAGCAACCAGCGCCACGCCGGCTGAGAGCTATTGCCAGCCATTCGATATACCTTGCAAAATTGCATGCTAGCCGGGCGCTTTGTGGCCTAAAATGATCCATCACTCATCGATACCGCCGTAACACCGGAGCACTCCACGTGGCAAAAATGTCAGCCGAATTGGCCTGGGAACAGGCGCAGGCACTCAACGAACAGCCCACCGGCGACATATCCCACATTCCCGGCCGCAGGGGCTGGCCTATCGTCGGCGACGCCTTCACCTTTTTCAACAACCCGCTGCCCTATATGCGGCGATGTATGGCCGAGTACGGGCCGGTGTTTCGCAACCGCATGGGGCCGATGGAAACCGTCAACATAATCCACCCCGATGCCCAGCAATTGCTGACCCTCGATCCGGATCAACTGTTTTCCGCAGGCCGGGGTTATGGCACCTCGCTCGGTGAGTTCTTTCCAGACGGCCTGCTGCTGCGCGATTTCTCTGACCATCGCATGCACCGCCGCATCATGCAGACCTCATTTAAAAATGCCCAGCTCGATGCCTACATGCCAGAAATCCACAGCGTTATTCGCAAGCACGTCAAACGCTGGCGCGAACAGGGCGACATAGCGTTTGTCCCTGCAATAAAAGCAGCGCTGCTTGAGGTTGGCTCTCGCGTTTTCCTGGGCATGGAGTTGGGCGAGGCCTCCGACAAGATCAACCGCAGCTTCATTGCGATGGCAGAGGGCAGTTCGACGCCGCTGCGCTTTGAGATCCCTGGCACGGTGTACTACCAGGGCAAACGCGGCTACGAATACACGACCCGGTATTTCCGCGAACAGATACCGGTCAAGCGCGCATCAGACGGCAATGACATGTTCTCGCTGTTTAGCAAGGAAAAGGACAAGGACGGCAACTATTTCAGCGATGATGATCTCGTGCATCACGTGAACTTCCTGCTGTTTGCCGCGCACGATACGACGACCAGCACACTGTCTTCGATGTTTTACGAATTGACGCAGCGGCCACAGTGGATGCAAACCTGTCGCGACGAGGTGAGCGCACTGTCACAGGATCAATTGTGCTACGCCGACCTCGATCAACTCGAGCAAATCACTTATTGCTTCAAGGAAACGCTGCGCATGTACCCGCCGGTAGCGGGCTTCGCTCGCCGCAATATGCGCGAATTCGAAATTATGGGCTACCGCATTCCAGAGAACTCAACCGTGTCGGTGTCGGTGGTCACCTCACATCGGCTCGAGGAGTTTTACAAAGACCCGGACGAGTTTGACCCTACGCGCTTTGCACCAGGGCGCGAGGAGCACAAGGCCCATCCCTTTGCCTGGTTCCCGTTTGGTGGCGGTGCACACAAGTGTATCGGTGTGCATTTTGCCGAGATGCTGGTCAAGGTCGCCCTGTTCGAAATGCTGCGCGAGTACGATTTCAAGGCGACCACGCCGCCTTCGCGGGTGCGCTTCGTTCCCTTCCCGAAACCTGTCAACGACCTGCCGCTGGCAGTCAGCGCGCTCTAAGCGCGACTTACCAGGCAGTGAAGCAGGCCAACCCACAGGGTAAGGGGCTGGTACCCGTCCTCGATGACTGGGCAGCCCTGCAACCTTGCGCGCCACAGGACAAATCGCGGCAGCATATATTCAGCGACTATGTGACTTCATCGCTGGTACTCTCTGCGGAATTCAACTTCCGGCCGGTTGTGGGAACACGGTATCACCTGTACTACCGGCAGTCGGCGAATACAATCCGCTGGCGGCTGAGCCTGATAGAACCTGAACGCATGCTCGACGACAGGCTGGGCGAATATTTTGCGTGCGTCAGCCTGAATCGCGATATGACCTGGTCGCTGCACAGCGTCAGCGATCGCTATGACGACCAGGTCGTCAACCGATTCCTGCAGGACTTCGCGGCCCACTGCGCGCAGTTCGATACGCTGGCAGACAGCCTGCCGGTGTTTGCCGAGCAACTGCCTTTTTACCGGCGCATGGCGGCCAGTGCATTGGCGAAGTCGCTGCGCCTGTCGATGACCAGGGCCGGACTCGAAGGGTTGCAGACCCGACAGTGGCTCGACGCACCGGACACTGATCTGGCCCTGCCGGGCCGACGTAACTGATGCCAATCAAGTCACCAATTCAAATGCAACCATGAATAACACTGAGTCTAGCGGGTCACAACAACCCTTTGATGAAACCGTCGACCTGCTGGTGGCAGGCTCGGGTAATGGCGCCATGACGGCAGCCCTGTGCGCCAAACTGATGGGCGTAGAGTCGGTATTGATCACCGAAAAGGGCCCGACCCTGGGCGGCACCAGCGCGATGTCTGGCGGCGGCATATGGATCCCCTGCAGTCGCTATAGCAAGGCGCTGGGCGTGGACGACTCGCTGGCCGAGGCCAAAGCCTACCTGCAGGCAACGATACCCGAGCAGGTCTATCGGGAAGAGATGGTCGATGCCTACCTGGAAAACGGCCCGCGCATGCTCGACTTCCTACACGAGCGCTCTACGGTCCGCTACGAATCGCTGGCTCGCTACCCCGACTACTATTCAGACCAACCGGGCGCGCGCAATGGCCATCGCTCACTGGAGCCCGCTCCCGTGATGGCCAACATACTGGGCGATGACTTCGCGCGATTAAAAGAGTCGGCAATGATCGTCTACGGCCGTTTTATGCTGACCCAGGTCGAAGGCCAGGTCATTACCAGCGGGGTGCGAGGCCGCTTCCAGGCTCTCGCGAAGCTTGTCATCAAGTACTGGCTCGATTTTCCCTGGCGCTTCAAGCACAAAATTACCCGCCGACTCACCTGCGGCATCGCCGGTATAGCCCGGCTCTACCTCTCGCTCAAGGCCCACGACGTCCCGATGTGGACAGACAGCCCACTGCAATCACTGATTACCGACAGCGACAGCAATGGCCGCAAACGGGTGATTGGTGCGGTGGTTATGCGTGATGGCAGGCCCATCAGGGTCAGGGCTAACAAGGGAGTGATGCTGGCTGCCGGTGGTTTCGAACAAAACCAGGCAATGCGTGAACAGTACCTGCCGCAACCCACCAGCACCCGCTGGAGCGCGGGTATTCGCAGCAACACCGGCGATGCCATCGTCGCCGGGCAACAGGTGGGTGCTGCAACGGCACAAATGGACAGTGCCTGGTGGTGCAGCACGGTGACCGTGCCCGGCAGGGAATACCCGTTCCTGAGTATCGTCACCAAATCGATGCCTGGCACTTTCGTCGTCAGCCAAAGCGGCAAGCGCTACGGCAATGAATCACAGAACTATATGTCATGGAGCCTCGAGCTGTTCAAGGTCCACGGCGAAGGCCACAACTGCGTGCCATCGTTCATGATTTTCGATGCTTACTTCAAGCGCAAGTACGCAGCGTTCCCGCTGACGGGGCCTGACTGGCTGCTGCCGAAGGCCTATTTCGAATCGGGCCTGGTCTACAAGGCCGACAGCATCCGGGAACTGGGCGAAAAAGCCGGTATCGATCCTGAACAACTGGAACGCACTGTCAGCACCTTCAACGAGTACGCTCGCACAGGCAGGGATCTTGATTTCCAGCGCGGTGATGCTGCCTACGACCGATACTATGGCGACCCGGACGTCGAGCCAAACCCCTGCCTGGCCGCAGTGACGCAGCCGCCGTTTTACGCCATGCGCACCGATGCCGGCGACTTCGGTACCCATGGCGGGCTGGTGACCAATCCCGATGCCCAGGTGCTCGATGATGCTGGCCAGCCGATTGCCGGCCTGTACGCAACCGGCAACTGCAGCGCGGCCGTATTACCGACCTATCCTGGGCCAGGTGCAACCCTTGGCCCGGCTATGACCTTCGCCTACCAGGCCGCCAAACATATAAGCGGATACCGCGATGACTGAACTGTCCCCCTACGAACAGGACGCTGGCAGCTTTGAGCACCAGCAGCTGCAGGTCAATGGTATTGAAATGCACTGCGCTGCCGCGGGTGATGGCCCGCTCGTACTGTTCTGCCATGGCTTCCCCGGACTGTGGTATAGCTGGCGTCACCAGCTGCGCGCTGTTGCCGATGCCGGCTTCCGGGCGATGGCGCTGGACATGCGTGGCTATGGAAAAAGCTCACGGCCAGCGGAATTTGCCGACTACCACGTAGAACGGCAGGCTGCCGACCTGCTGGGCGTACTCGATGCATTGGACCGGCAGCGCGCAGTCCTTGTCGGGCATGACTTTGGCGCCAACCTGGCCTGGAGCATGGCGGTGCGACACCCAGAGCGCATTGCTGGCGTTGCAGGCATCAGCGTACCCTTTGGTTACGCACTCGGAGACCCGGACACCAAACCCAGCGCGCTGTATGCAAGCATTGCCGAGCATCACTTTTTCCACATGCACTATTTCCAGCAGGTGGGGCCCGCCGACCGCGAACTGAGTACCGACAGCAAACTGTTTTTGACTCGCCTGTTCTGGGCGCTGAGTGCGCGCGGCAACCTGCTGGACTGGACGAATTTTCCCGCCGAAGGCACCGGCTACCTGGATGTACTGGCCGAACCGGATATCCCGCTGCCCTGGGACTGGATGAGCGTGGCAGATATGGACTACTACGTCGGCGAGTATGAACGAACGGGCGTCGCATCAGCCTTCAGCGGTGGCCTGAGCTCTTACCGCGTATCGGACATCAACTGGGAACTGGAAAAGCCCTACCGCGAGCGCGACGTCGACGTACCCGCACTGTTTATTAGCGGCAGTGAAGACCCGGTGCTGAAACTCATGGCAAACGATGCACTGGCTGTCATGCGCGAACGGGTGCACGACCTGCGCGGCCTGCACCTGATCGAGGGTGCAGGTCACTTCGTCCAGCAGGAACGCAGTGACGCATTTAATGACGCCTTGCTGGCGTTCCTGCAAACACTGGACTAGGGCTAGCCCTCAGGAACAGGGCGCTCCGGGCCTGCGCATCCCGGTAAACCAGCCACCATCGGCAACGAACTCCGAACCTGTACTGTAGGTTGCCTCATCCGAGGCCAGGAACAGGCTGACGTAGGCCACTTCTTCGGGCTGGCCAACGCGCGGGATCGGAAATTCACTGTATACGGTTTCGTTGAGCTGCTCTGGCGTCATGAAATCCGCACCGCCCATGCTGGTGTAAATACCGCCGGGATGCACGCTATTGACGCGGATACCGTACTGGCCCAACTCTATCGCAGCATTTTTCGTCAGCCCCCTCACCGCCCATTTGCTCGATGAATACGCGGACAAACCCGCTGCTGAATGCAGGCCATCAATCGACGACACATTGATGATCGAACCGCAGCCGGCCGCCTTCATTGGTGCAATGGCACTGCGGATGCCCAGGAAAGTCCCCAGCTGGTTGATGCGTATCACGCGCAGGTAGTCATCGGGCGTGGTATCGGTGATCGACTGGTAGAGCAACACCGCAGCATTGTTCACCAACACGTTGTAGGTGCCCATCGACTGGGCAGCGGCAACCGCCGCCTCCCAATCCTGCTCCTGGCTGACGTCAAGCCGAACAAAGCGGGCGGCATCACCAAGCTCCTCGGCAAGCTGCTGGCCCGCCTCCTCCTGCACATCACCAATCACCACATTGGCGCCGTGCTCGACAAACAGCCTGACCGTTGCCGCTCCCATACCGTTTGCACCACCGGTGACGATGGCGGTTTTACCTGCTAGTCGGCTCATTGTCCGCTCCCGTGTTTGATGAGGTTTCACAAGCTGGCTGCCGTAGCCAGGGGCACATTTTAAGCGGCTGCGCAGGCTCAGGCAGTGGCCACAACTATCGCTCGGCGTGGCGCCGGGTATCCCTCAACCGTTTTGGTCATATCCTGCGGGTCGAGGAAGTCGGGCAGCGACTGGAAACGCATCCAGTCCGTACTGCGCTGCTCCTCCGGCGTTGTGACCGAGACGTCTACCAGCCGCGGGTCGCTAAACCTGAGCTTGCGCAACCAACCGAGCAGCGTCGCCGGCGTGGGGATGAACCAGACATTACCCATTTTGCTGTAACGGCCCTCCGGCACCAGCACCTCGCCGTCGTTACCTTCAACAACCAGCGTTTCAAGTACCAGCTGCCCGCCCGGACGCAGCGCCTGGCGCAGCTCGAGCAAATGATCCATTGGTGAACGGCGGTGGTAAAGAATGCCCATTGAGAACACGGTATCAAAAGCTTCGAGTTTTTCAGGCAATGCCTCAATGCCCAGTGGCAATACCCAGGCACCGGGTTGCTGCAGGTACTTTTGCAGCGCCCAGAACTGCAGCACGAACAAAGGCGTCGGGTCGATGCCAAGCACCAGCCGCGCATCATCGCCCAGCATGCGCCAGCAGTGATAACCACTTCCGCAACCCACATCGAGCACCAGCCGGTCATGGAGCGGCTCTATCGCACTGCGCAAGCGCTGCCATTTTTTATCCGAGCGCCACTCGGTATCGATATCGACGCCTGCAATCGAGAAAGGCCCCTTGCGCCAGGGGTGCAGGCCCTGCAGGGCATCGTGCAGCTGCTGCCGGGTCGTCTTGTCTGCATCGGCCTCGATGCCGACGCGAACACAGTTGGAGGCCAGGTCAATACTCGACGGCTTGATGTCGGGCAGCTGCTCGAGCGCGGCAAGCCATCGGGGGATATCGCCATAGCGTGCAACGTCAAGCCCTTGCTCAATTTGCGCCGGTAGCCGCTCAGCCCAGGGCTGCAGGGCTTCAGGAAGTTGCGCGTAAAGCGCAGAGTAATCGAGGAATTTCATGGGCAAGAATGCTATTCGGTACCGGGCTATGCAATACTGGGTCTATGGCCAACTTGCAGGACAACACTGCACACGATCGCTCACTCCCCGACGCTGAGATCTACCAGCTCAGCGAGAGCGCAATTGTACTGCGTGCCCGGCGGGAGTACAGCGCCGCGAACCCAGCGCTCGATGTCCAACAACGGATCTGGGCGCTCGACCAGTTCCTGCGGGCCACGTCGCTGCCGCGCATAGACATCATTCCCGGCCTGCACAATATCACCGTGACCTTCGACGGCCCGGCAGCGTTGGCGGCACTTTGGCGCAATACACTTGAGGCAGGCTGGAGCGAATCGACCCACAGCGCCAGCCAGCCTCGTGCCGGTGGCCGCCAGGTCGAACTCGAGGTCTATTATGGCGGCGACTACGGGCCTGACCTCGAGGCGGTATGCAAGCACTGCGCGCTGGACCCGGCGAGCGTTATCACACTGCACAGCGAAGCCCGTTACACGGTGGCGTTTATTGGCTTCCAGCCGGGCTTCCCCTACCTGCTCGGGCTTCCCGAGCCGCTGTTCTGCCCGCGCAAGCCCAGGCCCGTCCAGCAACTGGCAGCCGGGTCGGTCGCCATCGGGGGCCAGCAAACCGGCATTTACCCGGCCAGTTCGCCAGGCGGCTGGCAGGTCATTGGGCGACTCGCCAACCCCGCTGAGCTGTTCAGCATCGAGCGCGAGGAACCGGCGCTGCTGCAGGCCGCCGACCAGCTCAGGTTTATTCCCCGATGATTGAAGTATTGCGCCCCGGCATACAAAGCACCGTGCAGGACCTGGGCCGCCCTGGCCTGCGGGATCGCGGCATCGCCCTGGCCGGCGCCCTGGACACGCAGGCCCTGCAGTACGCCAATCTGCTCGCCGGTAATCCACCGGGCCACGCCGCACTCGAAATCGCGCTGGGGCCGGTTGAACTGCGCTTCACAGGCGCTACCCACATTGCCCTTGCCGGCATGCCAATGCGGGCAACACTGACAGCTAGCGGCAGCAGGCGCCAGCTCCAGCCCGGCAGCCTCTGCACAGTCGGGGCCGGTGACGTATTGGCACTGGAAAATCAGTACGTGGGCGGGCGCTGTTACCTCGCAGTCTGCGGTGGCATTGCGGTGCCGCCACTTATGGGTTCGCGCGCGACAGACCTTTACGGTGGTTTCGGGGGGCTGCAGGGGCGCAGTATTATCAGCGGGGATACGCTTGTCGCCGGGAAGGCGCAGCAACCGTTGAGCCAGGCACAGGCCGGGCGCTCGTTTATACGCGCGCGAAGCCCGGGGCACATTGTGCGTGCACTGCCCGGCCAGGATGAAACCCTGTTTGACACCGCAACCCTCGAGCGCTTTTGGTCCAGCGACTGGCAGCTTTCGCCGGCGAGTAATCGTATGGCCTGTCGCCTGCAGAACACCGACTGGCAAACATTCTGTGCAAACGAACGGGATAGCAATGACGCGCACGATATGCTGTCGCACGCTGTTATGCCTGGCTGTGTGCAACTGACACCGTCAGGCGAGGCTATCGTTTTGCTTGCTGACGCACAAACCAGCGGTGGCTATCCAAAAATCGCACAGGTCATTGAAGCTGACCTGTGGCGACTGGCGCAAATGGACCAGCGCAGCCTGTTTCGACTGGTTCGATGTACAATACCGGAGGCCGTACATGCGCGGCAAAGGCAGCGCGCCGACATCTTCCGGTTTTCGCTTGCCAGCCGCTCGCTCTATGATTGATAACACTGGGCACAGGGCCTGACAGGGAACCCACTTCGTGTTTTTGAACGCTGATATTGGCGAAGGCTATGATGATCGCAGGCTGCTGCGCTATGTGGATGCGGTCAACATAGCCTGTGGTGGCCATACCGGCGATGCGGACAGCATCACCACTGCCCTGCAGCAGGTCAGGGACGCGCTCGACACCGGCCGCCCCTGCGCTGTGGGTGCACACCCCTCCTACCCCGATCGCCGTGGATTTGGTCGCACCGCACAGTCACTGAGCGATGATGCACTGCAAACCACATTGCATGAGCAACTGTCACTGTTCGCCCGCATTGCTCGCCAGCTGGATATCGAGGTAAGCCACGTCAAGGCGCATGGTGCGCTCTACCATCGCATTGCCAGCGACCATCACACGGCTCAACTCTTTGCCCGGTGTTGCGCCGATGTTTTTCCGGCCGCCGGCATTGTCACACTGGCAGGCAGCAGCACGCTGGGGGCCCTGGGCACACTGGCCCCGGCCGTATTTCGCGAAGCTTTTGCCGACCGGCGGTACCAAAGCGATGGCCAGTTAGTGCCGCGAACGGCAGCCAATGCCGTTTATGAGCACAGCGAACTGGCGCTGCAACAGGCAATCCAGTTGATGTCGCAGCGCAGTGTCACCAGTGTTGACGGGCAAGTCATCACCATCGATGCTGACACCCTTTGCATTCATGGTGACAGCGACATAGCGCTACAATTGGCGAGCGATATCGCGCAGGCCGCAACGATCCGTCGAAACACCGTACCGCAGGACCCCGAACAGCCATGAGTAACGAGTATCTCGATCTTTCAGCCGCGCTTCGCTCTAACTTCCCGATACTGGTCATAGAAACGCACGACGAGGAACGGGCAACCCGGCTGCTGAAGAAATCGATCGCAGGCGATTCAAAACTGGGCGAACTCAAACTCTGGAGCCCTGCGGGCGGCCTTGAGCAGGGCAAAGCCTTTTCCGCTCGCGACTTGAAGATCGAAGGCATCGATTACCCCGCGCATGACCGTAGCGCAGACCTCAGCGATCCCGAAGCGATGCTGGTGCATGTAAAAGACAAGGTCGAAGACAGCATAGTCGTCCTGCCCGACTTTCACGCCTACCTCAGCAATCCGACCATTCTTCGCCTGGTCAAGGAAATCGCCCAGCAATACTACGTCAGGAACAACACACTGGTGCTGGTCAGCCATGCCATCGACATCCCCTCAGAGATATCGAGGCTCTGCACTCACTATGAGCTCGAGCTGCCCTCGCCCACCGAAATCGAGCAGATCATTCTCGATGAGGTGCGTAGCTGGCAAGCACGCAATTCCGAGCGTTGCGATGTCGATCGCAAGGCAATACAGATGCTGGCGCAGAACCTGGTTGGCCTGACCTATAGCGATACCCGGCGACTGGCACGCAATGCCATCCAGGACGACGGCGCTATCACCCATAGCGACCTGAACGAAGTCATGGAAGCGAAGTATCGGATGATGTCGAGCGATGGCGCTCTGAGCTATGAATTCGACACTGCCTCATTCGCCCAGGTCGGTGGCTTTGGCAAACTCAAGTCATGGCTTGAAGTTCGCAAACCCTTTTTCCTTGGCCAGACCGGTGCCAGCGAACTCGATATACCCAAGGGCATGCTGTTACTCGGCGTGCAGGGCTGCGGAAAGAGCCTGGCCGCAAAAGCGGTCGCCGGCAGCTGGGGAGTACCGCTGCTGCGGCTGGACGTCGGTGCGCTTTACAACAAGTACATTGGCGAGTCGGAAAAAAACCTGCGCGATGCCATCAAGTCGGCCGAAACACTGCAGCCCTGTGTGCTATGGCTCGATGAGATCGAAAAGGCGATCCAGGGCTCCGGGGACGACACAGGCACCTCAAACCGCCTGCTGGGTACCCTGCTGACCTGGATGGCAGAGAACAAGGCAAGAGTGTTCATCGTTGCCACATCAAACGATATCGACAAGCTACCGCCGGAACTCATGCGCAAGGGCAGGCTCGACGAAATTTTCTTTGTCGATCTTCCCGCAGACGGTGCCCGCAGGGCAATCATCGGGCTGCACCTGAAGCGCCGCGAGTACCCACCCGAAACCTTCGATATCGAGCGACTGGCAGCGTTGGGTGAAGGATTTTCCGGCGCTGAACTGGAACAGGCCATCATTGCCGCACGCTACCAGGCACATGCCGAACAGCAGGCACTGTCGACACGGCATATCGAATCGGAGCTACAGGCAACCCAGCCCCTGTCAGTCGTCAGGGCCACCCAGGTCCAGGCGCTGCGCGACTGGGCGAAGGGCCGCACGGTACCCGTCGATCAGGAGTGAGCCCGGCCTCTTCGCAGGTGCCAGCACACCACGCAGTACCGCCACAGGGTTTTCACACTATCGAGGTTCGTCAACAGGCCAGGCAAGCCAAGCTGCCAGTCGGCTCTGCGCTTGTGTAGCTCGACCAGCAGCGGTCGCGCTTCGTCGACGTTCAGTTTGCTGACTTCACGAACAGCCTGGTTGAGCGTGCGCACCTGTAAACCGGTATACGCACGGCGTTGACCGGGGCTGCTCACATGTCGACCCAGAGCCTCAATGCTGTCGAGCCAGTGGAGATAACCGCCCTTGCGATACTTGCTGCCGGTGGAACCATCTCCGCGCAGCTGGTACTCATAGACACAGACCGGCACCAGCAACAGGCTTTGCGCTCTGGCCAGCACCCCCGCAATAAACTGCAGGTCCTGGGCCATGCGCACATTGGCCGGAAACCGTAGCTCGCCAATGACGTCGCGTCGAAACAGTTTCCCCCAGGGATGGCCACGAATATAGCGATGCATGAACAGTGCTTCGAGGATTTGCTCACCCTGCAAGGCCCTAACCCGGTCGGTGTTGTAGCCAGCCGGATGGCTACCCTTCGCGCTGCAGATATCATTGTTGCCCTTGACGACATCCGCGCCGGACTGTTCTGCGTAGCGCAGCAGCTCGGCAAAGGCATTCGCAGGCACCCGATCATCGGGATCGACAAAAGCA
The DNA here is from genome assembly GCA_965216795.1 of Pseudomonadales bacterium. Lineage (GTDB taxonomy): Bacteria > Pseudomonadota > Gammaproteobacteria > Pseudomonadales > UBA7434 > UBA7434. The sequence continues at coordinate 1,437,252 of OZ244196.1, forward strand.
ACGTACCGCCCGCAGGCCAGTTCGAGCCCGGTATTGCGCGCGACCGACACACCCGCGTTTTCAGCCAGTCGATGGTAGTGGACGCCCGGCTCGCGCGCGGCATAGGCTGCGCACAGCTCACCACCTGCGTCGGTGCTGGCATCATCAACGAGGATTATCTCGAGCCGAACAGCGCCGCGCTGCGTCAGCAGTGAGTCCAGGCAATCTGCCAGGTACTGCTCGACGTTGAACACCGGCAGGATAACGCTGATATCGATATTGGATGGGGCCGGTGTAGCACTCACAGATCGACTCTCGGTTTGGCTGGCGCTCACAGGGCAGCACGGCCGTTGACCACAACGGGCGCCCCTGTTACTTTGCTCGCCACTAGCGCCCGCATTATAAGGTCACAATAACGATGATCAACGCACCTGTCGCCGCCGCCGATCGCATTGAGTCGCTCGATGTCTTGCGAGGCTTCGCAATACTCGGCATCCTGGTGCTGAATATCCAGTCTTTCGCCATGCCCGGCGCCGCCTATACCAACCCGCTGGCCTACGGCGACCTGCAGGGCGCGAATTTTGTGGTTTGGTACCTCAGCCAGCTGCTGTTCGACATGAAGTTCAACACGATTTTCGCGACCCTGTATGGCGCGGGTATTGCCCTGCTAACGCTACGCAGCGCCGACCTGCAAGCCAGCCGCAACCGCTTCCTGCAGCGTTCTTTCTGGTTGTTTATCATCGGCATGGCGCATGCATACCTGCTCTGGTATGGCGACATCCTGGTCAACTACGCGATAACTGGCGTGCTGGTACTGGGAGCCCGGAACTGGCGCGTGAAGACCCTGCTGTACTGCGGCATCGCGCTGTTATTCGTCAGCCTCATGGTGACCACGGCGGCCGGGCTGTCACTGCCCTACTGGAGCGAGGCCGACCGGCTCGACGTGGCAAACTACTGGTCACCCTCTGCCGTCGAGATACAGGCCGAGATCGACGGCTACCTGGGCAGCATCGGCGCCCAGTTTGAAACGCGATTACCGGCTACGATCATGATGCAGACCCAGGGCTACCTGATGCTATTCCTGTGGCGCACCACGGGCCTGATGCTGATTGGCATGGCCCTGGTCAAATCCGGCTTCCTGTCGGCGCGCCTTTCTAACCGGACCTATCTGCTGTGCATGCTGCCGGGGCTGTTGATTGCACTGCCGCTGATCGCATGGGGTATCTCGCAAAATCTCGCCGCCGAGTTCAGCTACGAGTATTCAATGTTTCACGGCATGCTACCCAACCATGCAGGCAGCTTCATGCTGTCACTGTGTTACATCAGTGGGCTGATTTTATTGTGCAAGGCCGGGCTGGCCTCGGGACTGCTCAACAGCTTCGCTGCCATTGGGCGCACAGCGCTGAGCTGCTACCTGCTGCAAACGATCATCTGCACCAGTTTGTTTTACGGCTTCGGGCTGGGCTGGTTCGGCAGTGTGGAGCGCACCGGGCAGGCCGGTATTGTACTGGCCGTGTGGATCAGCCTGGTCGTCTTTGCACGGCTTTGGCTGCGCCGCTTCAGGGTAGGGCCTTTCGAGTGGCTCTGGCGATCACTCACCTATCGCAGCCGCCAGCCCCTGCTGCGTTAACATCAGGCCGACAGCGCCGGCACCAGCTTTGACCACTGCTCAATCATCGGCATAACGATGTCGGGCTTATCCCAGTTTTCCATACCGACACCGATATTGACGCGCGCAATACCCATATCCTGGTAGCGCTTGAGCAGGTCGGCAGTAATTTCTCCCATCGCGACCATGGTGATTTCTACATCATCGGGGTTGCGACCAAATTCACTGACCTTGGCGCGAAAATCTTTCACGCCCTGTTCCACATCGGGCATCGCCACATCGACCGGCATCCAGCCATCGGCCCACTGCGCTGCATGTCGCACACCCAGTGGCCCCATCACACCCAGGATCACCGGTGGGCCACCGGCCTGACGAGGCTTTGGCTCAAACCAGACGGGATCAAAATCGATAAGCTCACCATGGTACTCAGGCTCTGCGGCAACAAACAGCTCGCGCTGGGCCAGCACCGTTTCTTTCAACGCCAGATAGCGTCGGTCCCAGGGCAGGTGCGTGGCGTTGTTGAACTCCTCTTCATTCCAGCCCACACCGGTGCCAATCAGGACCCGGCCATTGCTGTAACGATCAAGCGTAGCAATCGTTTTGGCCTGCGAAAACAACTCGCGCTCGAGCAACAGGGCAATGCCGGTGCCCAGCTTTAGCGTCGAGGTCGCCTCTGCCGCGACCATGAGCGACAGGTAGGGATCCATCATCTTCTTGTACGGTTCAGGCATTTCGCCGCCAGGTGGGTACGGGGTTTTGCGAGCGCAGGGGATATGACTGTGCTCGCCGTACCATAGCGATTCGAAACCCGCCTCTTCCAGCGTCTTTGCAAGCAACGCAGGATGCGGATCGTTCTCGTTATTCATCGAGCTGAAACCTAGATGCATGGAGTGCCCCCGAAAAGTAGTCGCCAGCGTGTCGGCGTCGTCCGTATAACCTGATCGCAGGTTAACTCATCGCTGCACGCGGGTGAGTCACAAATGCGGTCTAACTGCCCTGCCCGGGCCGCTGCCCACCGCACAGCACCTCGGTCACCCGTTCGGTATCCAGGTACTCCCTGAGGCTGATTATCTTGTTATCGCGCAGCCGAAACAGGAAATGCAGGTTGTTCTCGTAAAAGGTGCCACTGCTGTGCATGCCTGCCACACTGGCTTCTACCGCCACACAATCGGCCTCGGCAACCATCGTGTGGACGGTGTAGTTGAGCCCCTGCGGGAACGCCTCGAGTATCCCGCCGGCAAAGGCCTCAATATCGGCGCGTTCGTAGACGCCCGATATCAGCGTTGCACCCATGGTCTGGATCGTCGCCTCGTCGTGATAGGCATCGAGGATGGCCGCCACATCCTGCCGCCCCAATGCCGCTATAAAACCCGCCACGGCGCGACGGTTCGCTGCGACTGAACTATTATCGGTATTCGCGTTCATAGTGCTTGCCCCCTGCTGGGCTAACGGATGGCCGCCGGGCCCAACAATGCTATAATTACCGGCGCTTTTCAGCATCCAATGCTAGCATATCAATAATCAACAGGTCGTTTCGGGACTACGCAGTGGACTTTCAGACTCTCCGGTTTATCGTTTTAGCTTCAGTGCTTTATGGGTTGTTTCACTTCGGTTACCACAAAATTCCCGACGACGTGCTGCGCACCCAGATCTACCCCAATGTGATTGGTCATGCCGCTGCAGCGACCATCAATACCATCACGCCCGATCGCGAGGTCTGGGTCCAGGACCATGCAATCATTTCACCCAAGGCGCGGCTCAACATCGTTCGCGGCTGTGACGGCTCGGGCGTGCTGTTCATGCTATGCGCTGCGATTCTCGGCTTTGGCGCCAATGTCCGGCAAACGCTGGTTGGCCTGGTCACCGGCATCCTGACGGTGTACCTGATTAACCAGGTGCGTATCGTCGGGCTCTACTATGTCGTCGAGCACAACCGCTTGTGGTTTCCTCCTGTGCACACCTACTACGCGCCAACGCTCATCATCCTGCTTATCGCGGCATTCTTCCTGGCCTGGACGCGCTGGGTGACCCAGCAGGAGCAGGCTGCGGCGACACCGGAGACAGGCCAATGAACAATGCCAACCTGCTGCCGCTGGCCTTCAAGGCGCTGGCCATCTGGCTAGTGCTGTCACTGGCGGGGTTTTTCTGGGGGCAGAAGCTCGTTGAGACGCTTATCCCCTTCTATGAAACCGTCGCCGAATCAGCGTCGACCGGTTACCAGGCACGAATGTACATTGAAGAGGCGCATGAAACCAAAATCGTTATGGCAGCGACGGCACTGCAGGCACAGCCCATATCGCCGAAGCGATCTGTCCCTGCCGGCACCACCCTGGAATCGAAGATCACTGTCCTGCACGCGCTCGTGCCACTGGTCATTTTGCTAACGGTGATGTTTAGCTGGCCATTGAAGCAAGGCCGGCAGTGGTTGATGCTCGCGATACTGGCGATACCTGCCCTGCTATTTGTCTCGGCCGCAACGGCGCCCCTGCAACTGCTCGGCTGGCATGAGATCGCCTTTATCGAAGCCTCTGCCCGCGACGGCCACAGCCGGCCGGAGCCCTGGGTCGTCAGCTGGATGAAATTGACTGAGGGTGGTGGACGCTGGCTGCTGCCCGTCCTCACTGGCGTTGCCTGTGCAGCCGTGGCACAGCGCCTGGGTGCGACTCGCAGCTAGCGCCCGGACTCGCTATCGCCCGGGTCGACGTCTTCGATGTCACGACGATTCTCGACTTTGATGTCACCGCTGACAACCTGCCAGAAGTTGCCGATTTGCTTGGCCAGATCCAGACCCATTGATCGTCGCGCGCTATTGCCCTCTGCGGGAAAGAACTCCTTGACGTTGATATCCAGGATTTTCTCGTACTTGCGGATCGTGCGCTTGCTGTGGACCAGTAGCAGCACCTTCCAGCCGAAGTGATAGCCGATCATCAGCATGCCGATCGCCTTCTCGAGCTCTTCGAGAGAACCGGAGAAACGGGCAACCGCCTGCCCTGCCTTGTCAAAGGCAGCGACCTTCTCTTCGTCACTGAGATCCGCCAGGGCTTCCAGGTTGCGCTGTAAGCGACTATCGTCGGTCATTCCAATCCCGATCTGTCTGGATGAATTTTAATCACTCAAAAAGCCTGGCAGGGTAGCTGGCATCATGCCCCTCACGGGGCCCCAAACTATTGATTATAGCTGCGTATAATGCCGATGCGACCACCGCGAGCGGCGCATGGAGCGCACGGTACGCGACTTTCTTTCTCCATCGAGACGAGGCTCGGCCAACATGGCAACAAAAAAATCCAAAGCTGCACTGAGCGAACGCGCTGGTGATTTCGCGCGCAACATCTGGCTGGCGGGGCTGGGCGCCTACGGTGAGGCCTATGACGATATGGCCAACCCGCCGAAGTCGCTCAAGGAACTGCCGCAATTGTTCAAGGACCTGGTAGACAAAGGTGCCGGCCTTGAGTCGGGCGGGGGCAAAACCAGCAAAGCTGCGCGCAAGCGCTCCGCCCTGGCCGACAGTGAAAACATCGAGCAACGCATTCGCCGAATGCGCGAGAACCTGTCGCTCAGTTGGACCGGGCAGTCATCCGCAGACGTCGACAGGCTCGAGCAGAAAATCGACGCCCTCAGCGAGCAGGTTGGCCAGTTGCAACAACAGCTGGACAAGCTGGGCGCCACCAAACCCCGAAAAAAAGCCGCGGCGAAGAAAACAGCGGGCACCACCAAAAAGCGGGTCGCCGGCGCGAAGAAACGGGTCGCCAGGGCCGCTAGCAAAAAACGCTGAAACCTGCCTCTCACACCACGATGAAAACCAGGGATCGTATCCTGCTCACCAGCCTGACCCTGTTCAACGAACTGGGCGAGGCCAATGTCACGACCGTCGACATTGCGATCGAGATGGAAATTAGCCCTGGCAACCTGTACTACCACTTCAAGGGCAAAGAGGCGATTATCGAACAGCTCTACACGCTGATGGAGTCTGAACTGCTGGCGGTACTGGATGCCGGGCTGGAGGACGAAATCGACGTCGAGAACGCCTGGTTCTATCTCTACGTCGTGTTCGAGCAAATCTACAAATATCGCTATTTCTATCGCAACATCGCCGACCTGCTGGCACGCTATCCGGCATTGCAAAAACGCTTTGCGAAAGTACTCGGTAAAAAGCGAAAAACCGCGCTCGCGACCTTGCAGCTGCTGGCCGATGCCGAAGTGGTCGAAATCAGCAGCGAGTTACAGCACCAGCACCTGGCCGACAACATCGTGATGTTACTCACGTACTGGTTGAACTTCAGCGAGCTTGAGCAACGCTCCCAGGCAAACCCGGTGCTGTCAATTCACCGCGGTGTCTTCCAGGTCATGTCGCTGATCGCACCCTATTTACGCGCGGAATACGCCGAGTTTTATCGCGAATGCGAAGCGCTTTTCGCTGGCCTGAGTAAAGAACTCGGCGGCTAAACCCGCCCGGTAAAATCACCAAATTGCCCGGCTGGCGGGAGCCTCCCTTCTGCTATTATTGCCAGCGAATTAATTATCGCGCCGGACACAGGTGCGGCCTGCCAAGCCAAAGAGAGGTTTTACCGATGGATGCCATGTCTTCGTTCCTGCTGGTCAGTGGTGGAATTTTGCTGGTCGGCAGCTGGCTGACCATGATCTTTGCGGCGAGCAGTGAAGACTTCACATGGGGGCTTTGCGCGGTATTCCTGCCCCCCCTGGCCTATCTGTACGGATTGTTCCAGTGGGAGAAAGCCGGCGACGCGATCAAGATGGCTGTCCTTGGCCTGGTGCTGGTGGGCATCGGGCTCTAGGACAAGCTGGTCATTTTTTAACCGCTCTTGATGGCCGATCCCCTCCCTGTGCTGGCCTCTGAGCCGGTTGCTCGCGCTGGCAAGCTGCAACAGGCCAGAACTGGCCGCGATGACCATCCGGGGGAGGCGCACTTTGGCCCCTGCCTTGCCGAGGCGAGCTGCGCGCCCTTCTCCAACGACGTTCAAGCCTTCGCCGAGGTAAGCCCTACCCATGGCCCCAGCGCCCCCCTGGCGCTGCAACAGCCCATCAGGGACCTGACTGCACCGACACCTGCGAAGGGCCAGCAGCGCCGCCGCGGGCGTCGCTAGCCGGGGTACAGGTAACTCTCGCGCAGGGCTTCCAGTTCGGCCTCGCCAAGCCCGATCTGCGATCGCAGGTAGTTCTCGATCCCACCGGATTGCGCGTCAATCTCGGCCACCGCGGCCTGCAGGTAACTGGCCTTGACACCCAGAATCACCGCCAATGCCTGGCGATCGAACCGCATTGGGCCCGAACCCCCTTGCTGGCCAGCCCAGGCGCTGGTATCCGCCCCCTCATAATCGCGCGTCCAGCGCGCGACTTCGTGCTCGACGTCGACAAAGCGATTGGTGAGCAGGTAGTCCACCAGGCAGTCTGCGACCGGCACGCCGAGCGCCGTGAGGACCAACAGACCACCGAAACCAGTGCGATCCTTGCCCGCAGAGCAGTGGATGATCGACGCCTGTTCACGGGCATCGAGCAGTTCATCAAACATGCGCCGATAGCTGGCGGTATGATTGGCAGCAAGATCCCGGTTGATGTCCTGCATAAAGCGGTCGATCGTCGCCTCCTCCACCCCCTCGCTGAGCGTGGCAGAAAACAGGTCCATCGAACTGCCGGGCGATATCACGATGGATGTCGGTGCCAGGCCCTCTGGTAGCCGGCTGGGCCTGTGGGCGGCCTCCTCTTCGCGGCGAAAATCACAAACCCGGACGATACCCAGGCGCTCAATCGCCTCGACATCGGCATCACTCAGGTCACCCATATGACCTGTCCGGAACAGCTTGCCCCAGGCAACCTGGCGGCCGGCCGCCGTGCGATAGCCGCCGTAATCGCGAAAATTGGCTGCCGCAGACATCGGCACCTGGCGCGGCGCCAGGTGAAAAAGTCGCTGTTCGCCTGCATTGAGCGACAGCACGGGGTGGGCGTAGCGATCAACGGGCTGACCCAGTGCCGCCGAAAGCGTTTCAAAGCTCAGGAGCGCACCGTCCTCCCCCTGCCAATCGAGCGGTATCGCCACAGGCTTTGCGCCGGCTATGCGCTCGCATCGCCACTGCAGGGGCACTGCCTGCGACTGCCAGTGCGATTCGCTCCCCGGCTGGTATTGCAATCGCCAGCCACCGTCTTCGGGGCTGAGGTCGGGCAGCGGCAGCGAGGCCGGGTGCGTGCTCATGGGCTATTCCTGACTGGGGTGAAGCATGCGATGTTAAGCAGCGGCGGCGCTGCTCACAAGATCATTTCCCGCCAATCAGGGGCGGCGCCTGCGGCGGAAAAACAGGTAGGCATAAAAAACGCGCCGTACCACTGGATCGGCGCGTTTAGCACTTGCGGTCACTTCCTGTGCTTGCATAGCCAGAACGGCAAGCTCTGCGGGTACATCCGGCACCCCTCCCACCCTGGAGACTGCGTTGCAGAGACTTATCTGGACGGTGCGTACTATTGACTGTAGTTGAGGCCGTGCCGGGCGGCAAACCGAATGGTGTTATTTGGCGCCAGGGCGGGGGCTCGTGGCGCGACTGGTGAACCGCTTCACAGATCGGGCGGAACGGGGCTAGAACGGGATATCGTCATCCCAGTCATCGGCCGCCATGGCAGGCTCAGGCGCAGCCTGTGGCTGGGCAGGCGCCTTCTGGAACGACTGGTCACCGCCACCCGCGCTGCCACGCGAGTCCAGCATCTGCATTTCGCCGGCAACGATTTCGGTGGTGTAGCGGTCCTGCCCGCTCTTGTCCTGCCATTTGCGGGTTCGCAGTGAGCCCTCGACATAGACCTTGGAGCCCTTCTTCAGGTACTCACCGGCGATTTCAGCGAGCCGGTTAAAGAATACGACGCGGTGCCACTCGGTGCGCTCCTGGGGCTGGCCCGTCTGCTTGTCCTTCCAGGTCTCGCTGGTTGCGATGCTGATATTGGTAATGGCAGCGCCAGAGGCAGCAAACCGCGTTTCGGGATCCTGACCGCAATTGCCTACCAGAATGACTTTGTTGATACCTCTAGCCATCGTTCTCTCCAGCCTACCATCATTGTTTGGACAAAGGCCGCCGTCATGGGGCCTGCACAGGAGTTGCAATATATACGATTGCCGGCCCAAGCTCCAGCAGCGCACCCTCAAAAAGCGGTTTGATTTTGCTATCGGCGGAGCCGCTACTTTATACTATCCAGTTCGCCACGCATTTTGTGTTTCCCTGTGAAGTAAAGATGGACAAGATTGCAATCCGCGGTGCCCGCACCCACAACCTGAAAAACATCGACCTCGACCTGCCCCGCGATAGCCTGATCGTCATCACTGGCCTGTCGGGCTCGGGCAAATCATCACTTGCCTTTGACACACTCTACGCTGAGGGCCAGCGCCGCTATGTCGAGTCGCTTTCGACCTATGCGCGGCAGTTCCTGTCGCTGATGGAAAAACCCGACGTCGATCATATTGAGGGACTCTCCCCGGCCATTTCCATCGAGCAGAAATCGACATCACACAACCCGCGCTCCACCGTTGGCACCATCACCGAAATCTATGACTACCTGCGCCTGCTGTTCGCTCGCGCCGGCACGCCACAATGCCCCGAACACGGAATTGCCCTGGAAGCCCAAACGGTCAGCCAGATGGTCGACGCCATTCTTGCCCTCCCCGAGGGCAGCAAGCTGATGCTGCTGGCGCCGATCATCAAAGACCGTAAAGGCGAGCATCTCAAGCTCTTTGATAAACTCAAACAGGAAGGTTATGTCAGGGTACGGGTCGACGGAGAGGTCTACGATATCGACGAAATACCCGCGCTGAAAAAGAACAACAAACACAGCATCGATGTCGTTATTGACCGCTTCAAGGTGCGCGCGGACCTCAAGCAGCGCATTGCCGATTCACTCGAGACTACGCTCGAGCTGGCCGAGGGCGTCGCCTGCCTGGCCTTTATCGATGGCGAGCAGGATGACCTGCTGTTCTCGGCCAACTACGCCTGCCCGACCTGTGGCTACAACCTCAGCGAACTGGAACCTCGCCTGTTTTCATTCAACAACCCGGCTGGTGCCTGTGAAGTCTGCGACGGGCTGGGTATCAAGCAGTATTTCGATATCGACCGCATTTTGCTGTACCCCGACTCCAGCTTGTCGGAGGGCGCGATTCGCGGCTGGGACAAGCGCAGCGTCTACTACTTCCATATGCTGACCTCGCTGGCCGACCACTACGGTTTCGATATCGACAAGCCGTTCAACAAGCTCAGCAAGAAGCACCGCGAAATCATCCTCTATGGCAGTGATGAAAACATTGTCTTCTCTTACATCAACGATCGCGGCGATGTTTACAAACGCACCCATCCCTTCGAGGGCATCATCCCGAACATGGAGCGCCGTTATCGCGATACCCAGTCGCAAATGGTGCGCGACGAGCTGACCAAATTCATCAGCACCCAGCCGTGCACGCAGTGCGAAGGCTCCCGATTGAAAGAGAGCGCCCGCCATGTGTTCGTCGACAGCAAAAACCTGCCGTCGCTGACCTGCCTGCCCATTGGCGAGGCGCACGACTACTTCAGTGCGCTAAATCTACCCGGGCGCCGCGGCAAGATCGCCGAGAAGATCGTGAAAGAAATCTGCGAGCGGCTGGAGTTCCTGGTCGATGTGGGCCTGAACTACCTGACGCTCGATCGCAATGCCGACAGCCTGTCGGGTGGCGAGGCCCAGCGCATCCGGCTGGCCAGCCAGATAGGCGCCGGACTGGTAGGCGTGATGTATATTCTCGATGAACCCTCCATTGGTTTGCACCAGCGCGACAACGCGCGGCTATTGAAAACGCTGAACAAGCTGCGCGACCTGGGCAACACCGTCATCGTCGTAGAGCATGACGAGGATGCGATCCGCAGCGCCGACTATATTGTCGACATCGGCCCGGGCGCTGGCGTGCACGGCGGCCAGATCGTTGCCAAGGGCTCGTTGAACCAGATCACCCGCGCCAGCAAATCGGTCACCGGCCAGTACCTGTCGGGCAAGCAATGTATTGCCGTTCCCCAGAGGCGCCACGACATCGAGCCAGACCGGCAGATCGTGTTGCACGGCGCAACCGGCAACAACCTGCGCGATGTCGATATCGCCATTCCACTGGGCCTGCTGACCTGTGTGACCGGCGTATCGGGCTCTGGCAAGTCCACGCTGATCAACAATACGCTCTACCCGGCGGCGGCCATCGCACTCAATGGCGCCACCACGCTAAAGCCCGCTGCCTATGCCTCGATCGAGGGGCTGGACCAGCTCGACAAGTGTATCGACATCGACCAGAGCCCGATTGGCCGCACCCCTCGCTCCAACCCGGCCACCTACACCGGCATCTTTACACCGGTCCGTGAACTGTTTGCCGGCACACAGGAGGCGCGGGCTCGCGGTTATGCGCCCGGCCGCTTCAGTTTTAACGTGAAAGGCGGGCGCTGCGAGGCCTGCCAGGGCGATGGCGTCACCAAAGTAGAAATGCACTTTTTGCCAGATATCTATGTGCCCTGCGATGTCTGTAAGGGCAAACGCTATAACCGGGAGACGCTCGAGATTACCTACAAGGGAAAGAATATTTCAGAAGTTCTCGAGATGACGGCCGAAGATGCGCTGCAGTTTTTCTCGGCGATTCCCAGTGTGGCGAAGAAGCTGCAAACGCTCATGGATGTTGGCCTGAGCTATATTCGACTCGGCCAAGCGGCGACAACCCTGTCGGGCGGCGAGGCACAGCGGGTCAAACTGGCCAAAGAACTGTCGAAACGCGATACTGGCCGCACCCTGTACATTCTCGATGAACCAACCACAGGCCTGCACTTTGCCGATATCGCCCAGCTACTGAGCGTGCTACATCAACTGCGCGATCGCGGTAATACCATTGTGATCATCGAACACAATCTCGACGTCATCAAAACTGCTGACTGGATCATCGACCTGGGCCCGGAAGGTGGCAGTGGTGGCGGCCAGATTATTGCCGAGGGGACGCCCGAGGCGGTCGCCAAGATCAAGGCCTCACATACGGGCCGGTTTTTGAAACCCATGCTGGCCACACCGAAAAAAGCCAAACGTCGCGCCAGGGCTGAAACCGCCTAGCGATATCAAGGCTTGCGGCCGGCCGCGCTGAAACCGGCCTGCCGATGTGCCAATCACTCAGTTCCCGCCCCATACGAAAGCGTCGATCGAGTAGTAGGGCTCCTGGTTATAGCCACGCCACATGTGCTTGGTGTAGCCTTTCCAGTCATTGTACCCCTGCGGCTCCCAGTAAAAGACGCCCAGGCCTCCGCGAGCGCGTGTCTGGTTCAAGGTTTCAAGCAGCGCATCGTAGGCGTACTGGACCGGCTCTGCATTCATACCAAACTCCACCAGCATGACATCCTTATTGTATTTTTGCTTGAGATAGCTAAGGTTGTCGGCATAGCTTGCGACGCCGTGGCCCCAATCCTGGTACGGATAGAGAGACAAGCCGATAATATCAAATATCGCGCCCTGACTTGCCAGGCCATCCAGATTGGTCTCTAGTAATGCGCGATGGTCCCCACGCGGCAGGTGTACGATCGTCTTCACATCGGGGAATATCTCTTTTGCTCCCCGCCCTGCCTCGGTAATAATTTTGGCGTAGTTGTAGTAGCCATTGACAGATACCTGGCCAATCGGCCAGAGCAGCCCATCGCTGGTTTCGTTACCAATCTGTACCCAGGTGGGCGTAACGCCAGCATTGGCCAGGTGCGCAAGCGTTGCCCTGACATGCCATTTGGCAAGCAACCACACGGAGGATCCCCAGGCTTCCCAGCCCGCCGGCGGTGTCTGCTTTGCAGGGTCGGCAAATGAATCGCTGAAATGGAAGGCTATCATGACCTGCATGCCGGCATCTCGCGCATAGCTCGCCTTGGTAACCACATCAGCGATGTTGCTCCAGCCGTCAGACGGATTCACAAACACGCGCAGTCGCACAGCGTTCATCGAATGGTCTTTCAGGATATCGTGCAATGGCTTTGTATAGCCGTAGTCATCCTTCCAGCTATAACCGGCTGCCTCCTGCTCGGTTTGCCAGCTGACGTCAGCACCCTTGATAAAGCCCTGCGATACAGCTGGCATCGATAGTGGAAGAACGACCACCGCCACCAGTACAACAAAAACCTGCTTTAATAAACTGCCCATGTCGTTCACGCTAACCTCTCTCGAGCGTTCGCACCGCGCGAATATCGGCGCCCAGCCCTCCACAATACTTCGACTCTGTTTTTATAGCTTCTATACTATATTTTTTTCAAGCAAACCAAAGACCTATCGCTTCTTCAACGCCTTGACTTGTTTCTGCAATTCTGCAATCTGCGCGGCCTGGGTATCGAGCTGGTCTTGCTGACTCATCGTGTACAGGAAAAGCTCCTCGATCTTGGTCAAAAATGCTACGAACAGATCGGGCAGGTTGACGCCTTTCAGGCTCTGCACATCAGCCTCGGATGGAACGCCTGGCAAATGCTTGTTCTTCTTCACAAACGCTTCGACTTCAGCGAGGCTTTGCAACTTATAGTCAGGCTCAAAGACCTTATCGGCCCACTCGGTGATACCGACCAGCACGATATCCTCGGTAACAATGCCTCTCTCGACCCATAGCAGGTAGTCGGCTATCGCCTCACTGTAATCAAACGCATGCAGCTGGCCATCTCGAGGACCGATGTGCATTGATCCACCGAGGGTCAACGTCACGTCATCGACTTTGGTATCGGTATTGATGGACATCTGGATCGGGCCGGAATTTTCGTTTATCGTCACGTCATTGGCCGATAACCGAATCGTTGTATCTGAAGCCGAGCTTGCACTGAGCTGCGAGTTCGAAAAACCGAACGACAGATACTCGTGGCTCTGCGGGGAAAAGGCGAAGGGATTGGCATAATCGGGCTGCCATACGGTCGCGATCGCGTAGGTAGCAGGCATATTCTCGTGTGACCTGAAACTTGTACCGTATACGGGCGCATCGACTGTCGGCATATCGACCGCATAGGCAAAGGCATCACCGGCGCCGTCACTGGCGGAGGAGATCTCAAAATCGTGGTCAGTTATTTGCGTGCCGATTGCCAGGTACCCGTCGATGGCGACCGCGTCACCAAATACATGCCGACCGTCAACATCGTTGCCATCCCTGTCCGCAATGTTGTAGCCATAGGAATTATCTGACTGGTAGCCTCCCGATGTTTGCCCCCAGAAGACGATCTCGTCTGAAATGGATAGTTTTGCGGCGTTGCTGTGCCCACCAAACAGATTCAGGTCACCCTTCACATCAACTTCAACCTTGCCATAACCATATGTGGGAAACCAGAAATGACCCGGCGCAGGGTAAATATCAATGACCGGAAACTTTTCGCAGTTATCGCCCGTCAACTTTGTCGCGTCCAATTTTCTGGACTCGGAAGAAGAATACTCGAAATCACAATCAGAAGCCGTATTGTAAAGACCTATTGAAACATCGGCCTGCGTGGAACTTGGCTGATAATCAGAAAAGTTATGCGGACCATACAAGTGGGAGGAATGCCGACCCGCGAAATAGGGATTAAATATATCAAACTCATAGGTAGACGCATTGGAAGATACCTGTGCGTTCGCTGCAGCTGCAGCGCAATACAGGGAAACTCCCAGCAGAGAAGCCCCCATGGGCTTCCTCCACCTGGCGCCAGTCAACGCACTTGCAATACTGTATGTACTGTATGAATATTTCATAACAAGAACCTCATTTTTACGCGTCAGCTCGCGCACCGAACAATCGGGCACTGACGGATCTTTACAGGTGTATTTTTTCATGTAAGTACCATGGACCTTCTGCCGTAATCGTTCACAAACCCGGCAAACCTTTTCAGTAATACTTTGCTAAAGCAGCCGCATTCTTCAGTTGACAAGCCTGTGCACACACTCAAAGCCCATTGCCGCTGGAGAAGACAGCTCGCGTTGCGATCTCAACCTCTGAGGAGGTCCAATCTGCAACGTTGTAGGCCGTCAGTATGCCCGCGCTTCCGGCATTAACGCCGTAGTTGGACACATCGACAATGAGCTTCCTGCCTGTATTCAGGTCAGCCCAGAACTGCATGCGACGCTTTTCATCATCAGACATCAGTCTCAGTAGTATTTCCTGGTCGAGCGGTTCGGCGTTACCGGCAAACGCACCACCGACAGGATCGAAGAATGCCTCCATATCGTAGAAAGCCTTGATGTTGGTACGTACACGGTAGGCCTCCGTGTCTGTGAGAGAGACCCAGGGCAGACGCAGGGTCCACTCTTCATTGATCACCGGCGCAACCCTGAAACCCGACGGATCATTCATCGGGTCAGGAAACCGTTGCGATTGCGCAAACGCCATATCAAGCGCAGCGATAACGCCAGGGTCGGTCACGCCCGCAGTCGCTATCACCTGGTTTGCCATCACATCTGACGGATAGGGCGTTTCCGAGTAGTGACGTATCCAGTACGAGGGCATCCAGCTGCTGGCAATACCGTTTGCACCCTGCGCCTGGTTCGATAGAAATTGTGTAACCACTGCGTCCTGGGCCACCGGCACCGTGTTGCCTGTCGTTGGATCCTCCATATCCCAACGATATTGCCCCGAATAGTTTTGAGAGGCCTCAAACCGATTGATGAGGTTCACGCCATTCGCAGCGGGCGGATCAGCCCTTAACCCATCGATGTACGTGTATTTGCTGAAGACGTCGACAACCTCATAGGCACGCAGGTTGGTGTTCGCACCGACACCCAACCAGGCTCTCTCCTCTGCCGTAAGATCAGACACCTCGATCAAGCCTTCACAAACATCACAACCGGCGTTCCTAACGCTCACCCGATAGAACATCTGCGAAGTATCTCGATAGGTCACCCTGAGTTCATAGTCGCCCGGTACGTCCCAGGTATACTCGAAGTTGTTACCCCATGCAGTGTGATCGGGTGTCGTCACAGGCGTACCGCTTGTCGCGATCCTGTAGACTTCAAACTTCAGGTCCTGCACCTGTTCGTCATAATCGACGCGCTTCGCCTGCAATCGCTCTGAGATGTACCACTCGGTACCGTCGTGCACGAACGTGTGAGGGTCGCTATCCAGCACGCCCCAATTGGTCTGGTCACCTGTGCGGAAGACATACTCGCGGACGTACCGAGATGCGTGTCGACCAGACCGCGCAAAGGTCTGGATGTCTTGAGGCCGGCTATCAAAGTAGTCGTTCAGGTAAATATACGCACCATCGCCGCGGCCCTCCGAGAGAATATTGTTTTCACCTATAAAGCGAACACTGACGTCGAGAATCTCCTTTCCGGCGACGGGGATCCATTCATTCGCAGCATTTTGGTAATAGGCAGTCAGGTCATAGTAGCCCCAGCCCTTAAAGTCGAATTCGGCAGAAAAATCTCCGGTAAAACTTTCTGCAGATACAATACCGTCGGGCATTTCCACTACGGTGCGCTCGATAACACCCAGGTGGTTCTCGTAAACGAGCTCCAGCTTGTACGGGTAATGGCCTTGCTCATTGAAAGGCACGCCATGCAGCGTGTAGGTCACGTCTTCTTCATACAACGCTATGTGGTCCGGGCCACTGATGCTGCCGTAGAAACCCAGGCTGTTTTCCAGCCTGGGCTCCGCAGATATGGCCAGGTCCAGCACCCGAGAGCCCTGGGTGATCGTGATTTGGCCTGGCACGGCAGTCCAACCACTATCTGTGCCCGTCGGACTCATCGGGCCGACACCAAGTGCCTGGTACTCGTACCCCCTGTAAAGAGGAACATTGGTGGTGCCAAAATCCGCCCAGGAACGATGGGCCTGGTATGCGGAGATCATCTCATTGAGTGATGATTCACCCTCGGCGCCCGGCACATCTTTCCAGACCTCATAACCGTCACTCAACCTGAACTTCAATACCCCGCCACTACTTGTCGGAATCGTAACCAGTTCGTCCGGATCCAGGCCCGCGATATACCTGGGTGTGGGGTTAGAACCAGCGCCGCCGTAGACGTAGGTATCACCGTAATTGCTGGCAAATCCGTTTAGCAGGCTCCAATTTCGCCAGTTATGCAACAGCTCCATATTCAAACCCTCTCGCTGGCTATTGCGCTGGGTATTGGTTGCTGTGACCAGCTGCGGATGGTCACAGGGGTTGTAACCGAGATTGCGCAAGTTGCCGTCACGAAATTTTGTCTTGCACCAGGCGTACAAAGGGCCCGCGTCAGCGGTAGCGCGCATCGGCAACTTCGGCACCCACGTCACCTCAACATGATTGGCGCCAGACTGCTCCAACTCCGGATAGCGCGGCTGCCAACCATTCCCGGTCGGCCAGGGCCGGATAACCGTCCCATGGACCTGGGAATCAAACCCCAGGAAAGGCGTATACCCACCAAAATCGATACTGGGGTTGACATGATAGAAGGACTCACCGGCAAACCGCTGTATCGTCAGGTCGTGCAATCCGGAGATAGATAAATTTTCGCCAGGAACGTCGGTGGTCGCGATACGCACTGTCAAGGGCTCGCCCACGGGAATACGTAAGCCCGAAAGGTCTTTTTCAAGATCACTGCTCTCCTGGTAAGAGATATGCCTGATAGTGTGCCCGCCACTGAGCAGGGTAACGCTGGTGTCCGGCGTGCCGACAATGCCCGCATCGGAACTTGTTATCACGCCAACACCAGGAATGTGTGCTTCTATGAAAGTTGCATCAGTAATCGCTATTTCTACGGTTACCGGTATGATAAGGTCGTCTCGGTCAAGCCTGTCGCAGTAAAATTCATGCCAGAATTCGTCTTGATACTGTTCGCAGTTTCGACCAAAAACAGTGCACTCGCGTCTCGCCAGCCCCTCGGGCGAATGCGGGTAATCGGGGTCGAGATTACTGCTGCGGAAAATATCTATGGCGATGTTACCGAGGTATTTCCCCCAGTTTAGAAGCCCAAAAGCTACACGATTGTAGAAGTGACTGCAGTATTCGCTAACCTCTTCTGAATAGTTCAGGTCGGTCGTAACACCACCATTTTCGGCCCAGCCCACACTGTTGTCGGTGTGTAAATTCAACGCCCACCTACCCCTCCATTTTTGCTGCGGGGTGTCAAAGTTGTACCAGTTCATCAGCTGCTTGGTTTCTCTTGAATCCACATTGACATGACCCGTCAGAAAGGAGGGAACGGCACCCAGATCGAAATCACTGGTACCGGTGGCCTGGAACCAGGTCTGTGAAAGCATGTAACCTTGCTGCTCCGGCTCACTGGCCTCATGATCCAGGTAAGCCCAGTACAAAATGCGCTGCCGATTATCCTCAAACCCCTCGGCCGCTGCGGTATATACCCTCACATCGATACGCGACACCCCTGGATTCCAGAAATTCAGCCCTACTATCCCGGGATTCATAAAATCAGTCAGCAATTCGGATGCGTTCACACTCCTATTAAGACGGTAGTGCTCATCTGCGTTGATCTGCCCGGGAATTGGATTGATGATACCGTTGTTTATCTGCCCTGGAACTGGATTGACGAGACCGACACTCGAAACCGCCGAAGCCCCCACTGGCGGCAACAAAAAGGCAAGGGCAACCACCAGGGATATCGTCAAATGGTACAGTGAATACTGATATGTCTTATTCATGGATCTACCACCCAGATCTCAGTCACGCCAGCCTGCAGTAGCGCGAACAACGTTGATCAAACGACGCCGGTCACCCGGCTCGAAACACCCGACTACAACCCAAGGAGCCGCAGCCACCCAAACTTCACATAATCAATAGACAGGCCGTCTTTTCTAGAGAAGCAATCAAGCGGAACCGGATGCCGGACTCACACCAGAAGCTTCAACAACGGCGGAAAAAAGTACACTTCAATTAGCTAGTTGCAGATTCATACACGCCCGGTTTAGTCGTACGGATATTTTTAGATTATTAGCTTCCGTTATCGGTGCGAGGCCATGAAGGTTAACCGGGTCTCACCGACATCCACTACCAATATGCCGTCTAGCAAAATCGTGGGCACCTACATCCGTGTAGAATCTATCTGGATACTGCATTTCTTTTTATGATATATAATATTTATAGAAAAGCAACCATTTTTTTGTGTTCTCGATCCTTGAAAGTAGTTAAGGGTGGTTCACGAGCTGAAAGCGCAGCCAGCGGCGTACTCCCCGCGACCGTGGCTCTCAGCCTGCACGCAGCACGTCTATGAGTGCGCGCACGGCCAATGGCGCAAGATCGCCATAAGCATGGACCGCACAAACCGCCGTCGTCCGTGGCGCGTAGCGGGGCAGCAGCAGCACCAGCTCACCATCATCCACCCTCGATTGCACGTAATGAGGCGGGACTGTCGCAAACCCCACGTCGGTCCACATCAGGGTCTCAACGGCACCCATCGTATTCGCGACCGCGGCAGGCTTCAGCGTGATTGTTCTACGCTCACCACCCGGCCCATGCAGCAGGTAAGAGGCGTCGGGCAGCTCCCAGGCATGCGCAACATAGGGCCAACTGGCCACCTCGTCGACGTCGTGAATGCTGGCCTCACTCGCGCCCTGGCTGGCGAGAAACGCAGGTGTCGCATAAAAAAACCCGGCGACTTCACCCACCCGCACGGCTTGATAACCGCCGTATTTGACGGGCGCCACGCACAGCGCGATGTCGATCTGGTGCTCGATCAGGTCCACCTGCTCATCGTCGACAATGATTTCCGGCTGCAGTAATGGGTAGCGCTTCAACAGTTGCGCCAGTGCCGGCGCGACCAGCTCGTCGAACACGGCCTGCGGCGCCAATACCCGCAGAATACCCGCTGGCGTTGCAAGCTGCTCACTGACTTCTTCCAACGCAATGGTCGATAAATCACGCAGGGAAACACAGCGCATGAAGAACTGCTCACCCACAGGTGTCAGGCTCTGGCGACGGGTTGATCGTGCAAGCAATCGGGTACCCAGGTCGGCCTCAAGCCCACGCAAATGCTCACCAACGACCGAACGCCCTACCCCCAGCGCTTCGGCCGCCGCTGTTATCGATCCCGCCTCAACCACGGCAATAAATGCCTTGATACGCGTTGCCAGTAATTCGATTTGCACGGTTTTCCCCTACAAGCCTAACGCTTGCACCCCATTGATCATATCAATAGGAGCTGAGACCATAATCACAGCAGGAATTCCATTGAGTATGCGTCGGCGCCGCTCGCCAGCAGTACGCCTGCGTTGAGGCCGCGCTGCGCAAACCCATGATTTTGATAAGGAAGCGTCTGCCAACGAACCAGAGGCTCACACCATGAATACGGCATTACACAACGGTAAACATTTCACGCTGGTACACGCGAGCTGGATGGCCGCCTGGGAATGGCAAGCGGTTGCCAGTTCACTGCACGCTGCAGGCCATCGCTGCCTTGCGGTCGATTTGCCGGGGCGCGGCAGCAACCCCGCGAGCATCCCACAGGGGCAGCTCGCACTCGATGACTACGTCGACAGTATCGCCAGGCAATTGCTGCCGCTGGGCGAAAAGACCATTGTGGTTGCCCACGGCGGTAGCGGTATTGTGGCCTCCCAGCTCGCCGAGCACTGCCCCGAGCGCATCGAAGCAGCGGTTTACCTGGCCGGCCTGATGCTGGGAGACGGTGCTTCACTCGCCGCCACCTGCAGTGGCATTACGACCTCGGCGGTGGTCAATAACCTGCGTTTTTCAGGTGATGGCCTGACGGTCGAACTGGATCGCGGTATCGCTCACCAGGCATTCGCAGCCGATGTCGATAAGGCGCACTTTGAAAAACTGACTCACGAGCTCACGGCCGAGCCCACGGCATTGATGAAAACAACGCTGTCGCTCAGCGATTCGCGCTATGGCACAGTGCCCCGCTACTACATTGAGTGCACCCGCGACAACGTGGTGCCCATTGGGTTCCAGCAGGCGATGGCCATGGCACAGACGCTTGAAGCGTACTACACAATGGATTCAAGCCACGCACCCATGCTTTCGCAACCTGATGAGCTCTGCGATATTCTCGAAGATATTGCCAAGCACCGGTCGCATTCTGGCACTGCCGACAACCGCCGCACGGCGCGCTAAGCTTGCACGGACCTCGACCGCCACCGGCGGCCAGGAGCCTTTCGGGCATAAAAAAACCGGGCATGAATGCCCGGTTTTTCGTATTTGCAGCGCGTCTGGCGCCGAGAGTTAATCCTCGTCATCAAAATCATCGAAATCATCATCGAAATCGAAGCTATCAGCCTGCGGACGATCGACCAGCTCGACGTAGGCCATAGGCGCCTTGTCGCCGGTGCGATAGCCGCACTTGAGTATGCGCACATAGCCGCCAGGGCGCGACTCATAGCGAGGGCCAATTTCGCTAAACAGCTTGCCAACGGCAGCCTTGTCGCGCATGCGCGAAAAGGCGAGCCGGCGGTTGGCGACGCTGTCCTGCTTGGCCAGCGTAATCAACGGCTCGGCGTGACGACGGAGCTCTTTTGCTTTTGGCAGCGTGGTGCGAATGAGTTCGTGCTCGATCAACGAGCAGGTCATATTGCGAAACATCGCCTTGCGGTGCGATGAGTTGCGGTTTAGCTGTCTGCCACTGTGACGATGGCGCATGGTTCTATCCTGCTATGTATAAGTTGTTGTCTATGTGTACGGGCGCTAGGCGAGGATCTTGTCGTCGCTGCGCAGGCTGGCCGGCGGCCAGTTATCCAGTCGCAGACCCAGTGACAGCCCACGTGAGGCCAGCACATCCTTGATTTCGGTCAGCGACTTCTTGCCCAGGTTTGGCGTCTTGAGCAGCTCGACTTCGGTTCGCTGCACCAGGTCGCCAATGTAGTAAATGTTCTCTGCCTTCAGGCAGTTTGCCGAACGCACGGTCAGCTCCAGATCGTCAACCGGGCGCAGCAGAATCGGGTCGATCTCCTCTTCCTGCTTGGCTGGCTCCAGCTCTTTCTCGCCTTCAAGGTCGACAAACACGGCCAGCTGCTGCTGCAGAATCGTCGCGGCGCGACGGATCGCCTCCTCAGAGTCCAGCGTACCGTTGGTCTCCAGGTCGATCACCAGCTTGTCGAGGTCGGTGCGCTGCTCTACCCGCGCACTATCGACAACATAGGATACGCGACGAACCGGGCTGTAAGAGGCATCGAGCTGTAAGCGGCCGATCGCCTTGGTTTCTTCTTCATCGGTCTCACGCGCGTCGACAGGCTGGTAGCCGCGACCGGTTGAGACAGTCAGCTTCATCGACAGCTGGCCAGCATCGTTCAAATGCGCAATCACGTGCTCGGGGTTCTTGATCTCCACCTCGTGATCAGTCTGGATATCGCCCGCAGTGACCACACCTGGGCCCTGCTTGCTCAACGTCAGCACTGTCGACTCACGGTCATTCAGCACAATCGCCACGCCCTTCAGGTTGAGCAGGATCTCAATAACGTCTTCCTGCACACCCTCAATCGCGCTGTACTCGTGCAGCACGCCATCAATTTCTACTTCGCTGATCGCTGCGCCTGGCATGGAAGAGAGCAGGATCCGACGCAGGGCATTGCCCAGCGTGTGGCCAAAACCGCGCTCCAATGGCTCGAGCGTAATTTTGGCTCGCGTTTCGCTTACTTCATCAACTTCGATTAAACGGGGAGTGAGAAATTCGCTGCCTGCATTAAGCATATCGTTACCTGTCGTTGATAAACTGGATCCGGCCGCGTCGGCCGGCGGTAAACTGCTCGCAAGACAATCCGGCCCAGCCCGGCTGTCCTGCGGCGGCTAATATCGTCTGTTACTTCGAGTACAGCTCGACAATCAAACTTTCGTTGATCTCTGAGGGGAGATCTGCCCTTTCCGGAACCGCCTTGAACGTCCCTTCGAATTTCGACTCATTCACATCGATCCAGTCGACGTAGCCGCGCTGCGCTGCCAGCGACATAGCCGCCTGGACCCGCAGCTGCTTGCGCGCTTTTTCACGCACTGTGATCACATCGCCCGCCTGCACCTGGTAGGAGGCAATGTTCACAACCTGGTCATTGACCATGATCGAGCGATGCGAGACCAGCTGGCGAGCTTCGGCACGCGTAGCACCGAAGCCAATGCGGTATACGACGTTGTCGAGGCGGCTTTCAAGCATCTGCAGCAGGTTCTCACCCGTTGCACCCTTCTGGCGAGCGGCCTTCTTGTAGTAGTTGCGAAACTGCTTCTCGAGCACACCGTAGATGCGGCGGACTTTCTGCTTTTCACGCAGCTGTACGCCGTAGTCAGACAGGCGGCCTCGTCGGGCGCCATGCACACCGGGTGCTGCTTCGGGCTTGCATTTGCTGTCCAGCGCGCGCACACCACTTTTGAGGAACAGGTCAGTGCCTTCACGACGAGCCAGCTTACAGGTTGGGCCTAGATAACGAGCCATATTTGCTTACCTTGAGTTCTCTTTGGGCGACTTATACGCGACGCTTTTTGGGTGGACGGCAACCGTTGTGTGGAATCGGCGTCACATCCGTAATACTGTTAATGTTGTAGCCACAGGCATGCAATGCACGCACCGCCGACTCACGACCGGGCCCCGGGCCCTTGACTTCTACATCGAGATTTTGCAGCCCGTATTCCTTGGCAGCATTGCCGGCGCGCTCGGAAGCGACCTGCGCGGCAAATGGCGTACTCTTGCGCGAGCCACGAAAACCCGACCCACCCGCGGTGGCCCAGGCAAGCGCATTGCCCTGGCGATCGGTGATCGTAATAATCGTGTTGTTAAACGAAGCGTGGATATGCGCCACGCCATCAGCGACAGTCTTTTTGACTTTCTTGCGAGAAGACTGTGATGAAGGTTTTGCCATGGTATTTAACCTGTTGTATGCCTGCTTGGTATTCCGACTTACTTACGAATTGGCTTGCGAGGGCCCTTGCGCGTGCGCGCGTTGGTCTTGGTTCGCTGGCCGCGCACCGGCAAATTTTTGCGATGGCGCAGGCCGCGGTAGCAACCCAGGTCGAGCAAACGCTTGATATTCATCGACGTCTCGCGGCGCAGGTCACCCTCAACCGTCAGCTTTGAGACTTCATTACGCAGGCTATCGACCTCAGCTTCGGTCAGGCTGCTGATCTTGGTGGCAGGGTCGATACCCACCGCGTCACAAAGCTGTTGCGCGCGCGTGCGGCCCACACCATAGATGTAGGTCAGCGCAATTACCGCGTGCTTGTTATCAGGAATATTGATACCTGCGATACGAGCCATATGTTCTCCAGCGCCTCAGCGCCCTCTTTTGTCTTGCTTTAGCTACGCTATCTTGCTTTATCCGAAGCAGGTGATAGCTGGTCATTATTTGACCATCTTGTATTCAAACAGGCAAAAAGCCGGCCAGAATACTGTCTGGTCAACAAAAAATCAATTTCGCCAGCGCGAGCCCTAGCCCTGTCGCTGCTTGTGCCGCGGCTCAGCACTGCAGATAACCCGAACCGAACCGTTGCGGCGGATAATCTTGCAGTTGCGGCATATTTTCTTTACGGATGCTCTTACTTTCATCGTCTTTCTCTCCTGGCAGAATCCGCTGCTAGCGCGGGCTCAGGCCACTGCCTCCAAAATTCTTGAGATTGGCCTTCTTCATCACCGAGTCGTACTGATGCGACATCAGATGCGACTGGATCTGGGCCATGAAATCCATCACTACGACCACCACAATGAGCAGTGACGTCCCGCCGAGGTAAAACGGCACATTCGCGAAGACCTGCAAAAACTGTGGTAACAGGCATATACCTGCCATGTAGATCGAACCGAACATCGTCAAACGCGTCAACACGCCGTCGATATATTCGGCCGATTGCTTGCCCGGGCGAATACCCGGGATGAACGCCCCGGAACGCTTCAGGTTTTCTGCCACTTCATCGGGGTTAAACATCAACGCTGTGTAGAAGAAGCAAAAGAAAATGATAAACACGGTGAACAGCAGTACGTTCAGCGGCTGGCCAGGGCTGATATACAGCGCGAGTTCCTGAAGCCATTCACTGCCGCCCGATGACTGCCCGAACCACTGGGCGATAGAGGCGGGAAACAGCAGGATACTCGAGGCAAAAATCGCGGGAATAACACCCGCCATGTTCACCTTCAGTGGCAAATGGCTGCTCTGGGCAGCAAACACTTTGCGGCCCTGCTGGCGTTTGGCATAGTTGACCGTAATTCGACGCTGGCCCCGCTCGATGCGAACGATGAAGAACACCAGAGCCACAGCCAGCAGCAAAATGCCGAACAGCAAAAGTGGGTTCATGGTGCCCTCGCGCGCCTGCTCCAGCGAGGTACCAATTGCCGAAGGCAAGCCTGCCACAATACCGGCGAAAATCAGCAAGCTAATGCCGTTACCAACGCCACGCTCAGTCACCTGCTCGCCCAGCCACATCAGGAACACTGCACCGGTAACCAGCGATACGATCGCGGGAAGATAAAAGGCGATGCCGCTGGCGTAAGAAAGGCCCTGGTTCGCCAGGCCCGCTGACATACCCACCGACTGCAGCAGCGCCAGTGCGACCGTCAGGTAACGCGTGTACTGGGTAATCTTGCGACGGCCCGACTCGCCCTCTTTTTTCAGCGCCTCCAGATAGGTGCTAACCGAACTCATCAGCTGCATGATGATCGAGGCCGAAATATAGGGCATGATGCCCAGCGCCAGGATGCTCATGCGCTCGAGTGCACCACCGGAGAACATGTTGAACATACCCAGGATCGTACCCTGGTTCTGGTTAAACAGCTCAGCAAGGCGGTCGGGGTTAATCCCGGGCACAGGGATATGCGTCCCGATGCGGTAGATCAGGATCGCCAACAGCACAAATCTCAGTCGAGCCCAAAGCTCACTGAGACCTGTTTGCCTGTTTGGTAGTAGACCTGGCTGCGCCATGGTTTAACTCGATACCGTTACGTTAAATGTTGCTTACTCGGGAACAGCTTCGACGCTGCCACCCGCTGCTTCGATTGCCGCTCGCGCGCCTTTTGACACACGCAAGCCCTCAACCTTCACAGCCTTGTTCAATTCACCCTGCAGGAATACCTTCGCCTGCAGGCTGCGTGCGCCAATCAGGCCCGCTGCCTTCAGCGTTTCCAGGTTGACGACATCACCATCTACCAAACCCAGGGAGCCAGTGCGAACCTGCGCAGAAAATCGACCAATGCGCGATGTAAAACCGTATTTTGGCAGGCGCTTCTGCAGGGGCATCTGGCCGCCCTCGAAACCCGGGCGAACACGGCCACCCGAACGCGACTTCTGGCCCTTGTGGCCGCGGCCACAGGTCTTGCCCAAACCGCTGCCAATACCGCGACCGACGCGCTTGGCGCGGCTACGCTGGCCTTCGCCGGCGGCAATCGTATTGAGGCGCATTTTTTCGCTCATGATGTCTATTCCTCGATGCTCACCAGGTAATTGACGCGGTTAATCATGCCGCGCACGCTGGGCGTATCTTCTACTTCAACCACATGGCCAATTCGACGCAGTCCAAGACCACGCAAACAGGCTTTATGCGACTTCAGGCGACCCGAACTACTGCGAGTCTGCTTGACCTTGATGGTTTTATCAGCCGCCATGATGTTGTAACTCCAGTTTCAATCTGTCTTCAATCAGCCTGTACAGGGGCGCTAGGCGCGAACCTCTGCAACAGATTTGCCACGCTTGGCCGCGATGTCTTCGGGCGAACGCATCTCGGCAAGGCCCTTGATCGTCGCGCGAACCACATTAACGGGGTTAGTTGAGCCGTAACACTTGGCCAGTACATTGTGAACGCCTGCGACTTCGAGTACCGCACGCATGGCGCCGCCAGCGATAACACCCGTACCTTCAGATGCAGGCTGCATGTAGACCTTGGATGCGCCATGCACTGCACGTACCGGGTACTGCAAGGTGCCGTCCGCAAGCTCTACGCTGACCATATTGCGACGCGCTGCTTCCATCGCTTTCTGGATAGCGACCGGCACTTCACGCGCTTTTCCACGACCGAAGCCCACTTTGCCGTTACCGTCGCCAACGACAGTCAGCGCCGTGAAACCGAAAATGCGGCCACCCTTCACTACCTTCGCAACGCGATTGACCTGCACAAGCTTCTCTTGCAGGCCTTCTTCGTTATCTCTGTTTTGATCGTTAAACGCCATTTTCCAGCTACCTTAGAACAGCTATCTCATTAACAGCCAATTTAAAATTGCAGGCCTGCTTCGCGCGCGGCATCTGCCAGCGCCTTTACCCGGCCATGAAACTTGTAACCGCTGCGATCGAAAGACACATTTTCGACGCCAGCCGCCTTTGCACGCTCGGCAATCAGCGCGCCTACTTTTTGCGCCGCCTCAACGTTACCAGTCGCGCCTTCACGGATCGACTTATCCAGAGTTGAAGCCGATGCCAAAACGCGATCGCCCGCCGCAGAAATCACCTGCGCGTAGATGTGGCGCGGTGTGCGGTTAACAGTGAGACGCTCGCTGCCCAGCTCGCGAATCTTGACGCGGCTGCGTTTTGCTCGTCGCAATCGTGCCTGTTTCTTGTCGCTCATCGTTAAAACCTGCTGTCTTTTACCAATCTATAAAATAGGGCTATCCAGAACCTGGCTAACCTACTTTTTCTTCGCCTCTTTGCGGCGAACATACTCGTCAGCGTATCGTACGCCCTTGCCTTTATAGGGCTCGGGCGGCCGAAATGCGCGAATCTCTGCTGCCGCCTGGCCAACTTGCTGCTTGTCGATACCCTTCAGCACGATTTCGGTTTGACTAGGCGTCTCTGCTGTCACGCCTTCTGGCAACTCGTAATCGATAGGGTGCGAGAAGCCCAGCGTCAGGTTAAGCGACTTACCAGAGGCCTTGGCCCTGTAGCCAACGCCATTAAGTTCGAGTTTCTTCTCGAAACCGTCAACCACGCCAGTCACCATATTGTTAACCAGCGAGCGGAAAGTGCCTGAAAGCGCCAGCGACTGCTTGCTCTTGTCGCGCGCCGCGAACTTCAGCTCACCATCGTCGAGGCTGACCTCAACGAGCCGGTGCACATCAAGCTCCAGAGTGCCTTTCCCGCCCTTAACCGCAAGATGCTGCCCATCGATTTTGACTTCAACGCCCGATGGGACTGCTACTGGATTATTTGCTATTCGAGACATATCTAATCTCTCAACAACCTTAAAAACTTCTACCTAACGACTTAACTTGCAAAAACCGGCCTTGGCCAGGATTAAAAAACCGTGCAGAGTACTTCGCCACCTACACCCGCTTCGCGAGCCTGCTTGTCGGTCATAACCCCTTTATTTGTCGATACGACTGCAACGCCGAGGCCGCCGCGCACACGCGGAAGATCGTCCTTGCCCGCATAGGCACGCAAGCCAGGCCGGCTGGCGCGATGCAGCTCCTCAATGACTGGACGCCCATCGAAGTACTTCAGGTCAATCGAGAGTTCGGGCTTACCGTCGTTGTCATCGACGCGAACCGACTCCACGAAGCCTTCCTGAGCCAGCACATTGGCAATTGCGACCTTGGTCTTTGACGAAGGCATCGACACCGAGACTTTCTCGGCCATCTGCGCATTGCGAATGCGTGCCAGCATATCGGCGATGGGATCCTGCATGCTCATAGGCGTTCTCTTCTACGTATCTCTTCTATTCTGCTAGTTCAGTTTCTATTGCGGCACTTACCAGCTGGCCTTAACCAGCCCAGGGACCTCGCCCTTCATTGCCGCTTCGCGAAGCTTGTTACGGCACAGGCCAAATTTGCGATAGACGCCGTGCGGACGACCAGTAATCTGGCACCGTCGCTGCTGGCGGCATCGGCTGGCATTGCGGGGCTGCTTTTGCAGCGCCATCTGGGCTTCCCACTTCTCTTCTTCGCTAGAATTGGGATCCAGAATTGTCTTCTTCAAAGCGGCTCGCTTTTCAGCGAACTTTGCTACGACCCTGGCGCGCTTCTTCTCACGCTCTATCATTGATCGCTTTGCCATCGTTTAAGCCTCAGTACCTGTTAACCTTTAAAAGGAAAGTTGAACGCAGAAAGCAGCGCCCTGCCTTCTTCGTCGGTTCGCGCTGTCGTCGTAATCGCGATATCCAGCCCCCTGATAGTGTCGATCTTGTCGTAATCGATTTCGGGGAAAATAATCTGCTCGTTCACACCCATAGAAAAGTTGCCGCGGCCATCGAACGATTTGTTGCTGATGCCACGGAAATCGCGGATGCGCGGGATCGCTATCGACACCAGGCGATCAAGAAACTCATACATGCGCTCACGACGCAGGGTAACTTTGCAGCCAATAGGCCAGCCTTCACGCACCTTGAAGCCCGCAATCGATTTGCGAGCGCGGGTCACAACCACCTTCTGGCCCGCAATCTGCTCAAGGTTAGCCACAGCGTTCTCGAGAACCTTTTTGTCGCCCAGCGCCTCACCCACACCCATATTCAGGGTGATCTTGGTAATGCGTGGAACCTCCATACTGTTCTGGATACCAAGCTCCTGCTGAAGCTTGCCCGCCAGTTCGCTGTTGTAAAGTTCTTTTAACCTTGCCATCGTCTTGTTCCAGTCGTATCTGCTATTACCGGCCCCGGGCCAGTTGGGAGCTAGACTTCAGCTCCATTTGACTTGAAATATCGCACTTTCTTGCCGTCTTCTTCACGGATACCAACGCGGCCGCCCTTGCCGGTCTCGGCGTTGTACAGCGCTACGTTAGAAATCTGCAGCGGCGCCTCCTGCTCAATAATGCCTCCTGGCTGGCCCGCCTGCGGGTTAGCCTTGGTGTGGCGTTTGACCATATTGACGCCAGACACGATAACGCGATTGGCGCCCACCAACTGCTGCACCTTGCCGCGCTTGCCTTTGTCTTTGCCGGCAATCACGATAACTTCGTCGTCGCTCTTGATCTTTTTCATAACTTGCTGCTCGTAGGCAATCTTGTGTTTAGTTCTTTCCAGCCAGCTGAAATTGCCAGCCCCCTCAAAGCACCTCTGGCGCCAGGGAAATAATCTTCATAAAACGCTCGCTACGCAGTTCACGCGTAACAGGCCCAAAAATACGTGTGCCAACCGGCGCCATTGACTGGTTAAGCAGCACGGCTGCGTTGTCATCGAAGCGGATCAGCGAACCGTCAGAGCGACGCACGCCCTTTTTGGTACGCACAACAACCGCATTCATAACCTGGCCTTTCTTGACCTTGCCGCGCGGAATCGCTTCTTTGACGGTGACCTTGATAATGTCGCCGACGCGGGCGTACCGTCGGTGAGAGCCTCCCAACACCTTGATACACATTACCCTTCTTGCCCCGCTGTTATCGGCGACTTCAAGGTAGCTTTGCGTTTGAATCATTGCCTTACTCCGAAACCCACTGCCTGTGCGACGTTAATATGCCAGCCACTAATGCCTGAATTCTTGCCCAAGAGACCCTGGTGCCGCCTGTGCGACCTAGACCTCAACCGCTCGTTCCAAAATTTGCTCCAGCACCCAGGTCTTGGTTTTTGACAAGGGGCGAGACTCGCTGATTGCGACCGTGTCGCCAATGTTGCAGCTATTAGCCTCATCATGGGCATGCAACTTGGTCGAGCGCGTCATGTATTTGCCATAAAGCGCGTGCTTTACCCTGCGCTCAACCAGCACGGTAATAGTCTTGTCCATCTTGTTACTGACAACTTTGCCAGTAATCTTGCGTACGACTTTTTCTTGGTCCGCCATCGTCTAGTAGCCTTTGATAGTTACGCTTTCGCCTGCTGCTCATTGAGCACAGTTTTCACCCGCGCGATATCGCGCTGGGTCGCCTGCAACAGATGCGTCTGGCCCAACTGGCCAGTCGCCTTTTGCGTTCGCAGCCTGAATTGCTCTTCGAGCAACTCGTGCAGCATCTTGGTTAGCTCTTCGCCGGATTTGTCGCGCAGTTCTGCCGCTTTCATTACATCACCGTCCGCTTAACAAACGTCGTTGGCAATGGCAGCTTGGCCGCCGCCAGTGCAAATGCTTCGCGTGCCAGCTCTTCAGGCACACCCTCTACTTCGTACAGCACTTTGCCAGGGCAAACCTGGGCTACCCAGTACTCCACGTTACCCTTACCTTTGCCCTGACGAACTTCCAGCGGCTTCTCGGTAATTGGCTTATCAGGAAACACGCGGATCCAGATTTTGCCACCACGCTTGATGTGGCGCGTCATCGCACGACGCGCAGCCTCGATCTGGCGTGCTGTGATACGGCCGCGGCCAGTACATTTGAGGCCGTACTCGCCGAAGCTGACCTTACTGCCGCGATGCGCAAGACCACGGTTGCGGCCCTTCTGCACTTTGCGAAACTTGGTACGTTTTGGTTGTAACATGAAACCAGACTCTCAATTACCTGTTCCAGCCCTTCGCGGTCAAGCCCGCGACCGGGCAGTTAATCAATCCTGTAAAACTAGCTTGCTGCGCCACCGGCGGCTGGTTCAGCTACGCCCTCTTCGAGGACCTCGCCCTTGAAGATCCAGACCTTGATGCCCAGGATGCCGTACGTTGTTAAAGCTTCATGCGTCGCATAATCAATGTCAGCACGCAATGTATGCAGCGGTACACGTCCTTCGCGATACCACTCTGAACGCGCGATCTCGGCGCCGCCCAGTCGACCGCCAACCTGTACCTTGATACCTTCAGCGCCCGCACGCATGGCGTTTTGAACAACGCGTTTCATCGCACGGCGAAACATAACGCGGCGCTCAAGCTGTCCCGCAATGTTTTGCGCTACCAGCTTGGCATCGAGATCGGGCTTGCGGATCTCTTCAATATTGATGTGCACGGGCACACCCATCTTCGCGACCAGCTGCTGGCGCAGTTTTTCAACGTCTTCACCCTTTTTGCCGATAACGATACCCGGGCGAGCGGTGTGAATTGTGACGCGTGCAGTTTGCGCTGGACGCTCAATAACGACCTTGCTCACAGAAGCCCGTGACAGCTGCTTTTCGACGAACTCGCGCACCTGCATGTCGCTAATAAGGCGCTCAGCGTAGTTCTTGCTGTCGGCATACCAGATCGACGAGTGCTGCTTGGTAATGCCCAGTCGAATACCTGTCGGGTGAACTTTCTGACCCATGTGGTTCTCCTAACGTGCCGCTTTAGTCGGCGACTTTTACGGTTATATGGCAGTATCGCTTGAGGATACGGTCAGCTCGGCCCTTTGCACGTGGGCGGAGTCGCTTCAATGTTCTTCCTTCGTTGACGAACACGGTCGAAACGCGCAGCTCGTCAACATCAGCAGCTTCATTGTGCTCGGCATTCGCGATCGCCGAGTTCAGAACCTTCAGGATAATTCCGGCAGCCTTTTTGTTGCTGAACGTCAGGATGTCGATAGCATCCTCGGCGCTTTTGCCGCGAATCATATCGGCAACAAGTCGCGCCTTCTGGGCTGAGATAGCTGCCCCTGATAATGTCGCTTGTACTTCCATCGCTGCTATAAACCTCGTTTTCTAACGCTTGGCCTTTTTATCGGCCGCATGACCGCGATACGTGCGAGTTGGCGAAAACTCACCGAGCTTGTGGCCAACCATATCTTCAGTGACGAAAACCGGCACGTGCTGTCGCCCGTTGTGCACCGCGATGGTCAAACCCACCATATCGGGTGAAACCATCGAACGCCGAGACCAGGTCTTGATTGGGCGCTTGTCACTCTTCTCAACCGCATCTTCTACTTTCTTCAGCAGGTGCAGGTCTATAAATGGGCCTTTTTTCAACGAACGCGGCACGCTTAATGTCCTCTCGTTTCTCGTCTTGTCTTTTAAATCTTGCTAGTACGCTACCAACCGCATCTATCGCGCTTTGCGACGTCGTACGATCAACCCATCGGTTCGCTTGTTCTTGCG
Organism: Pseudomonadales bacterium; assembly: GCA_965216795.1. Lineage (GTDB taxonomy): Bacteria > Pseudomonadota > Gammaproteobacteria > Pseudomonadales > UBA7434 > UBA7434. Next base: position 1,469,543 of record OZ244196.1, read on the forward strand.
GGTCTTGTAACCCTTGGTGGGCACGCCCCATGGGCTGACCGGATGCCGACCCCCTGAGGTACGGCCTTCACCACCACCATGGGGGTGATCCACCGGGTTCATTGCAACACCACGAACCGTAGGTCGGATGCCGCGCCAGCGCGAGGCACCGGCTTTACCCAGCGAGCGCAGGTTGTGCTCGCTGTTGGATACTTCGCCCAAAGTAGCTCGACACTCCGCCAGCACCTTGCGCATTTCACCTGAGCGCAGTCGCAGCGTGACATAGCCACCGTCGCGCGCCACCAGCTGGCAGCTACCGCCGGCGCTGCGCACCATTTGCGCGCCCTTGCCTGGCTTGAGCTCTACACAGTGAATCTGGCTACCCACCGGGATGTTGCGCAGCGGCAGGGTATTACCCGCCTTGATCGGGGCTGCATCACCCGAGACGAGCTCATCGCCTGCTTTCACACCCTTGGGTGCAATAATGTAACTGCGCTGGCCGTCGCTGTAGACCAGCAGCGCCAGGTGGGCGCTGCGGTTAGGGTCATATTCGAGGCGCTCTACCTTCGCTGGAATACCATCGCGGTTGCGCTTGAAATCCACAATGCGGTAGTGCTGCTTGTGGCCACCACCACGATGACGGGTAGTAATGCGGCCCGCATTGTTGCGTCCACCACTCTTGGTCTTTTTCGCCAGCAACGGCTTGTGCGGGCCACCCTTGTGCAGATCCGGATTGACGACGCGAACAACAAATCGGCGACCCGGTGAGGTTGGCTTACTTTTTACGACCGGCATTCTTCAGGCTCCAGTAATCAGTTGACCGCTATTCTGCAGTCGCAAAATCGATGTCATGACCAGCGGCAAGCTTGACGTAGGCTTTCTTCCAGCCTGGCTTGCGAGACAGGCCAAAGCGGTTTTGCTTGACCTTGCCCTTGACGTTGCTGACCTGGACTTTCTCGACTTTGACTTTAAACAGTGTTTCTACCGCGCGACGGATCTCCAGCTTGCTGGCATCCGGCAGCACGCGAAATACAACCGCGTTTGAGCTGTCGGCCGCGAGCGCTGCCTTTTCAGAGATATGCGGCGCGACAAGCACTTTTAACAAGCGTTCTTTGTTCACCCGAGCACCTCTTCAAATTTTTTCAATGCCGCCACTGTAATCAGCACCTTCTCAAACGCGACCAGGCTCACAGGGTCAGCGCCATTCACATCGCGGACATCAACGTGGTGCAGGTTGCGCGCGGAAAGGTACAGGTTTTCATCGCCTGTCTCGGTGATGATCAGTACATCACTGAGGTTGTACTCGGCGAGCTTGCCCACCAATGCCTTGGTCTTTGGCTCACTCAGCGAAAAATCTTCAACAACGATCAAACGCTCGGAGCGCGCCAGCTCGGACAGGATGGTGCGCAGCGCAGCGCGGTACATCTTGCGATTGAGCTTTTGCGAATGATCCTGCGGCTTGGCGGCGAACGCCTTACCACCGGAACGCCAGATCGGGCTGCGGATGGTGCCGGCACGGGCGCGACCCGTTCCCTTTTGACGCCATGGCTTGGCGCCACCACCGCGAACTTCCGAACGCGTTTTCTGGGCGCGAGTCCCCTGGCGTGCGCCAGCCAGATAGGCGACGACGACCTGGTGAACCAGCGCTTCGTTATATTCTTTGCCAAATGCCATATCCGACACTTCAAGTGTGTCGGCATTGGCATTACCTGGAGCAGCAAGTGCTAACTGCATTGTCTAAAACCCCCTCCAGTACCTAGTTCTTGGCCTTGACGGCAGGCTTGATGAGAACATCGCCGCCGGGCGCACCGGGAATCGCACCCTTGATCAGGATCAGGTTGCGTTCGGCGTCAACGCGAACCACTTCGAGGTTCTGCGTGGTGACTTGTGCAGCACCCATGTGGCCGGACATCTTTTTGCCTTTGAAGACACGTCCAGGCGTTTGGCACTGGCCAATAGAACCGTTGGCACGGTGTGAAATCGAGTTACCGTGGGTGGCGTCCTGCATGCTGAAGTTCCAGCGCTTAACGCCGCCCTGGAAACCTTTACCCTTGGACTGGCCGGTGACATCGATTTTTTGCCCGGCTTCGAAGCTCTCTACGGTCAGCTCGCTGCCCACAGTCAACTCTTCGCTAGCCTCGGGCAGGCGCATTTCCCACAGTCCACGACCGGCGCCTGTCTCAGCCTTCGCAAAATGACCCGCCTGCGGCTTGGCTACGCGGCTGGCACGGCGGGTACCCACGGTGACCTGTACGGCGTCATAGCCGTCGGTATCAACGGTTTTAACCTGGGTGATGCGATTAGGCTCGACTTCGACCACGCTGACCGGGATCGAATCGCCATCTTCGGTGAAAATACGCGTCATGCCGCTTTTGCGGCCGACCAGACCAATTGCCATGTTGTTAACCTCACAGTGTACGGGGCTGCTTACCCGCTATGGCCGCCTTCAGCCAGATGGCTACAGGCATTACACGTCAGTTCGCCGAATTAACGCAGGCGCGCCGCCTCGACGTGTTCTTCCCGGGATGCTTGCGCTACCCGAGGCTGATTTGCACCTCGACCCCTGCTGCCAGGTCGAGCTTCATAAGAGCATCTACCGTTTTTTCGGTGGGCTCTACGATGTCCATCAGACGCTTGTGCGTCCGCAGTTCGTACTGGTCTCGCGCATCTTTATTGACGTGCGGCGAGATCAGTACCGTAAAACGTTCCTTGCGTGTCGGGAGGGGAATCGGCCCGCGAACCTGGGCGCCGGTGCGACGCGCTGTTTCTACGATTTCGGCCGCTGACAAGTCGATCAGGCGGTGATCAAAAGCCTTCAGGCGGATCCTGATGCGTTGATTTTGAACCACTTTTTGCTCCAGTACACAAAGAACCAGCCACCCGTAATACCCCCGCTCTCGCGAGGAAAGTGGCCTAAACACGTTACTTTTCAGGTGATTGTCGGCAGCATTACTGCCCACTGTGCGGCGGCCTGATGGCCTTGCACGGCACCTCGCGGGGAACGCCCCGCTACAAAAGAGGCGCGAATTCTATAGGCGGCCAAACCCTCTGTCAAACGGTTTCGACGGGTAATTCGCCCAGCGCGGCGCGGCCCGCGCCAGCTGGCTACATCGCCTGAAGCAGGTGCCGGCTGAGATCCCCAAAAAGCCGGGAATCGATCCTTCGCCGGTCAAAAAACCAGCAATTCTCGACCTTGTGGAAGCTGTCCTCGTAGCGGACACCGATGATGGGTTGCATCGGGAAATCCTCGAGCGACTGGAACACCACGGCATAGCTCCTGGCGGAGGCTCGCTCGCCGCTGTCGTCTACCTTCACGACGACATTGCTGGTGTGGTGCAGGGTATGGGGGGTGCCCGTATCCGGGTAAAGCCGGGTAAAGCGCTGGTACATCTCACGAACGGCATCGACGCCGGTGTTCACCGCCTCACTGCCATCGCTGGCGACTCCCACGATACTGCCATGGCGGAACAGGTCGGCGACGGCATCGAGATCGCCGTCATCAAGGCTATGGGCATACTGATAGATCAGGTTTTTTATTTCGCAGATATCACAGCTCATGATCGACTCTCGCTCCCAGGCAACGCTTTGCGCAAAGTTAACAACGCCTTGAAATGGTTGCGAGATAATATCGCCGCTGCGAAATTACCGACATTAACGCGAGGATAACAATGCCGCATTCTGCAAACCGATTTTCGGGCAAGGTCGCCCTGCTTACCGGCGCCGCCTCGGGTATCGGCCGGGCGACGGCGATACGACTGGCGCAGGAAGGCGCAAAGCTGTCTCTGGCAGATATCGACAGCGAGGGGCTGGAGCAGACCCGGCAACTGCTCGAAGCGTACGGCACCGAGGTCCAGTGTATTCACTTCGACGCCTGTGATGAAGACGCCTGCTGCAAGCTGCCAGGCCAGGCAGTTGAGCAATTCGGCCAGCTCGATGTGGTTGGCAATATCGCAGGCATCGTCAGCTTCTGGCACCTGCATGAAATCACCACTGAGACCTGGAACCGCTCGATGCAGATCAACCTGACTGCGCCGATGTTAATTAGCCGCGAGGCCATGCCTCACCTGCTGAAGACGCAGGGCAATATCGTCAACATCTCTTCTACCGCGGGGATCTGCGGCCAGGCCTACAACACCATATACGCTGCCACAAAACACGGCGTGATTGGCATGACCAAATCACTTGCCGTCGAGTTTTCAAAGCGAAACGTACGCGTTAACGCGCTGTGCCCGGGTGCTGTAAAAACGGCGCTCAACGACAAGCTGCGCTGGGCAGAGAATATGGAGCCTGACCTGGTACAACGACTGATGCCGCTGCTTGAAGGCTCCGCGGAGGCCCAGGAAATCGCTTCGCTGTTTGCCCAGCTGGCGTCGGATGAATCGCGATTTGTGACCGGTGCCGCGTGGGTGATTGATGGCGGGCAAACTTGCGGATAGCCAGTTAATCTAGCCTGGATCGCAACCGCGATGTTTCCATGTGTCAGTGTAGATGTTTGCTCGGGGGCGAGCTTCACCTGCGTTACAGGTTATAGCCCATGGTGATTGAGCGCGTGTCGCAATCGCGATGTTACTGCCTTCCAGTGTAGACGTTTGCTCGGAGGCGAGCTGCACTAACAACACTGGAAGGCAGTAACATCACACTTGCTATAACCTGCAAAATCTCGGTTTTTTCTATTATTTTTTGTCTTTGTTGTGAACTGTGCTTTGCTCTTCCAGAACATAGAAGACTTTCTTGTTGTGTGTATGCGTTGTCAGTGCAGCTCGCCTCCGAGCAAACGTCTACGCATACACACAACAAGAAAGGCTGCGACACCTAAAGGCAGCATTCTCTACAATAACAAAATCGCGGGAGTGCGCTAAGCAACGATGGCCTGGCCAGCGGGCTGATCCAACCCGAAGAACCGTTTGACCTCATCTTTGACAGCCATCGTGTCGCTATAACCGTGATAGATCAGCTGCCGGCAGAAATCGGCTTCAAATAGCAGGTAACTTGCCAGACTGCCGCCACCGCTCTTGCCACCCGCTCCCATTGCACTCAACACACGCCTGAGGCCAGGCGGCAGATCACAGATATGCTCAGATGCAACTGCATCAAAATCGATGGTTGGCCGGATAACCAGCAGGTCTATTGGTTTGACCAGCGTATCGTCAATAAATACGCCCTCAACCAGCGACGGTGCTTCGTTCGCGAGTGCGCCGAGCAACTCGTTAACGCGCTGCAGATTACTCAGGTCGCCCTCCAGCGAATCAATGAATGCCGAATTAAAGATGTGGCCGAGCGTCTGTGCCATTGAGGGCGCATGATCACGACGCGTAGAAATGCGGGTACTGCTGTGCCCGCGCACACCCACCACCAGTATCTTGTCGGCCCCAAGCTTGAGTGTGGGACTCAATGGCGCCAGCTGACGGACCGAACCGTCACCAAAATACTGCCGGCCGATTTTCTCAGCGGGAAATACGCTGGGTATCGCCGTCGATCCTAGCAGGTGCTCAACACTCAGCTGCGCTGGAATGCCAATCCGCTTGCCGCGATGCCAGCGCCTGATATGCGGCTGACCCTGGAAGAACGTCACCGAATTGCCCGTAGCGTAACTTGTCGCCGTCACCGACACGGCCTCGAGCAGACCCGCATCGATACGCTTCTGGATGTTGTTATAGCGAATAACATGGCTGAGCAAATCGCGCAGCGGGTCATTGTTCAACAGCGCCAGGGGCTTGCCGTGGGAAATGCCACGATTGAACAGCGACAGGGCGAGCTTGGCGCTGTTGCTCAGCAAATCGATCCCCCGGGCCCGGACAATATCGTTGACCCCCAGGTTGGCCCAGATCTTTTCAGTTTTCTTGACGCCCAGACGAAAGTTATTCGCAGACGAGGCCATCGCGACCGCATTGATCGCGCCAGCCGACGTGCCGCTGATAATCGAAAAGGGGTTGGGGGCGTGTTTTGGGTGCAGGTCGGCGACTGCTTTGAGTACACCCACCTGGTAAGCACCGCGCGCGCCGCCGCCCGACAGAACCAGACCTGTTTTCATACACTTAAGTCTAGTCGCTGTGTGCCAGATTGGTCACGGTGTCTGATGCGAAATTGTACGAAGTACGAACAGTTTTGGGCGCTGAGCCCTTTAAGAAAGGCCAAAAAAAAACCACCCGCCTGGGTGGTTTCGTGGAACGTGTCGCTGCCCAAGGTGGTGGAGTATTCAGTTTAAGACGTTTGCTCGGAGGCGAGCTGCACTGACTCAAACTGAATACTCCACCACCCCGGCCAGCTAGATCGTGCCTTTCGATTTCCAATCTCACGTGAAGCCAGGTGTGAGGGTGTGGTGCCATTAAAAATTTATGTCAGTGCAGCTCGCCTCAGAGCAAACGTCTTAAATTTTTAATGGCACCACACCCTCGCGCCGGATTACAGAGAATCGAAACTGCTAACAGCTACTCGATGATTTTGGCAACAACGCCGGCGCCAACAGTACGGCCGCCTTCGCGAACCGCAAAGCGAAGACCTTCGTCCATCGCGATCGGCGCAATCAGCTCAACCGTCATCTGGACGTTGTCACCCGGCATAACCATCTCTGTGCCTTCCGGCAGCTCACAGGCACCCGTCACGTCCGTCGTACGGAAGTAAAACTGTGGACGGTAGCCCTTGAAGAATGGCGTGTGACGACCACCTTCATCTTTGCTCAGCACGTAAATCTCGGCTTCAAACTTCGTGTGCGGCGTAATGCTGCCCGGCGCCGCCAGTACCTGGCCACGCTCTACTTCTTCACGCTTCGTACCACGCAGCAGCGCACCAATGTTCTCACCCGCTCGACCTTCGTCAAGCATCTTGCGGAACATCTCAACACCCGTACAGGTCGTCGTCTGCGTCTCTTTGATACCCACGATCTCAACTTCGTCGCCCGTGTTGATGATGCCGCGCTCAACACGACCCGTCACAACCGTACCGCGACCTGAAATCGAGAACACGTCCTCGATCGGCATGATGAAGGCGCCATCAATCGCACGCTCTGGCTCAGGAATGTAGCTGTCGAGTGTCTCAAGCAGCTTCTTAACCGCCGTGGTGCCCAGCTCGTTGTCATCCTTGCCTTCCAGCGCCATCAGCGCAGAACCTGGGATGATCGGCGTGTCGTCGCCCGGGAACTCGTAGGTATCGAGCAGCTCGCGCAGCTCCATCTCGACCAGTTCCAGCATCTCGTTGTACTCGTCTGAGCCCGCACCGCCACAGTCATCGGCCAGCAGGTCAGCCTTGTTCAGGAAGACCACAATGTAAGGAACGCCTACCTGGCGTGACAGCAGAATGTGCTCGCGCGTCTGCGGCATCGGGCCGTCGGTCGCACCACATACCAGAATCGCGCCGTCCATCTGCGCCGCGCCCGTGATCATGTTCTTCACGTAGTCGGCGTGTCCTGGACAATCAACGTGCGCGTAGTGGCGATCGTTTGTGTCGTATTCAACGTGCGAAGTCGCAATCGTGATACCACGCTCACGCTCTTCCGGTGCGTTGTCGATACCGTCAAACGCCACCGCTTCGCCACCAAACTGTTCCGCAGCAACACGCGTCAGCGCCGCGGTCAGCGTCGTCTTACCGTGGTCTACGTGGCCAATCGTGCCGACATTCACGTGCGGCTTCGTGCGTTCAAATTTCTCTTTTGACACTGTGGGGTCCTCTCAAACTGTCTCAATCAGGTTAATTAAAATCAGGAACTGCTTTTGCTGATAATTTCCTCAGCAATGCTGCTCGGTGCTTCGGCGTACTTTTCAAATTCCATCGTAAACGTCGCACGGCCCTGGGTTGCTGAGCGAAGGTCAGTCGCATAACCAAACATCTCGGCAAGCGGTACCTCGGCGTTGACGACTTTACCCGATGGGTTTTCATCCATACCGGCAATCATGCCGCGGCGGCGGTTAAGGTCGCCAACAACATCACCCATGTTCTCTTCAGGGGTTACGACCTCGACCTTCATGATCGGCTCGAGCAGCACAGCACCACCATCGTCGGCAAGCTTTTTGGTCGCCATCGATGCGGCCACCTTGAACGCCATTTCATTCGAGTCGACATCGTGGAATGAACCATCGTACAGGGTCGCTTTAAGACCCAGAAGCGGATAGCCGGCGAGTACGCCGTTTTGCATCTGTTCAGAAATACCTTTCTCGACCGCGGGAATGTATTCGCGCGGTACGACACCGCCCACGATCTCGTTGACAAACTCGAGGCCTTCGGCGCTGGCGTCTTCGGCGGGTTCAAACTTGACCCAGACATGGCCGTACTGGCCACGACCGCCCGACTGCCGCACGAACTTGCCTTCGATATCACAGGTGTTGCGAATCGCTTCGCGATAGGCCACCTGGGGCTTGCCGATGTTCGCTTCAACGCTGAATTCGCGCTTCATCCGATCGACCAGGATATCCAGGTGTAGCTCACCCATGCCCGAGATAATGGTCTGGCCAGACTCTTCGTCGGTTTTGACGCGGAACGAGGGATCTTCCTGGGCCAGCTTGCCCAGCGCAATACCCATTTTTTCCTGGTCAGGTTTCGACTTGGGCTCCACCGCTACCGAGATAACCGGCTCGGGGAACTCCATACGCTCCAGGGTGATGACTGAATCAACCGCACACAAGGTGTCGCCGGTGGTGACATCTTTCAGGCCAATGCCCGCAGCAATATCGCCTGCCAATACTTCCTTTATCTCTTCACGGTTGTTCGAGTGCATCTGCACCATACGGCCGATGCGCTCTTTCTTGCTCTTGACCGGGTTATAGACACTGTCGCCCTGGTTCAGGGTGCCCGAGTAGACGCGGAAGAAAGTCAACGTTCCCACAAAGGGGTCAGTGGCAATCTTGAACGCCAGGGCCGAGAACGGCGCATTGTCGTCAGCTTCACGCGTGGCGACGGTTTCGTCGGCATCATCAAGGGTGCCCTCGATTGCCTTGACCTCAGTCGGCGACGGCATGAATTCGATGACCGCATCCAATACTGCCTGTACGCCCTTGTTCTTGAACGCAGAGCCGCCCAGCACAGGGATAATCTCGTTGGCCAATGTGCGAGTGCGAATGCCCAGCTTGATTTCTTCTTCGCTGAGCTCGCCCTCTTCGAGGTATTTCTCCATCAGCTCGTCATTGGCTTCAGCCGCAGCTTCGACCATGTACTCACGCATTTCGGCACAGACATCTTCCAGCTCAGCCGGGATATCTTCATACTCGAACGTGGTGCCCATATCGGCTTCGTTCCAGATGATCGCCTTTTGCTTGATAAGGTCGACCACGCCTTTGAAATCCTCTTCGGCGCCGATCGTCATTTGCAGCGGTACCGCATTGGCACCCAGGCGCTCACGCAGCTGGTCTACCACCATCTGGAAGTCTGCACCCGCACGGTCCATCTTGTTGACGAACACCATGCGCGGCACTTCGTACTTGTTGGCCTGGCGCCAGACCGTCTCGGTCTGTGGCTGGACACCTGAAGAACCGCAGAGCACCACAACCGCGCCGTCGAGTACGCGCAGCGAACGCTCAACTTCGATCGTGAAGTCAACGTGCCCCGGTGTATCGATGATATTGATGCGGTGCTGGTCAAACTGCTGCTGCATGCCCGCCCAGAAACAGGTGGTTGCCGCAGAGGTGATGGTAATACCACGCTCCTGCTCCTGCTCCATCCAGTCCATCGTTGCGGCGCCATCGTGCACCTCACCAATTTTGTGGGAAAGACCGGTATAGAAGAGAACGCGTTCTGTCGTTGTCGTCTTGCCCGCGTCTACGTGTGCGCAGATACCGATGTTGCGGTAGCGGTTGATTGGCGTTTTACGTGCCACAGCTGGTTACTCCTGGTTGCGGATAATCGCGTCGCGATCTCAGGGCCTTTTGAGCACCTGTCTCACGACACATTTCAGTTTCAGTTAAATTAAGTCGTAGGCGGTATCTAGAATCGGAAGTGCGAGAACGCCTTGTTGGCCTCCGCCATGCGATGCACGTCTTCTTTCTTCTTGACCGCAGCGCCTTTGCCCTGCGATGCATCGATAATCTCACCAGCCAGGCGAGCGGGCATCGACTTTTCACCACGCGAGCGGGCGTACTCTACCAGCCAGCGCATCGACAGGGTTTCACGACGAGATGCGCGCACTTCTACGGGCACCTGGTAGGTCGCACCACCAACGCGGCGGGACTTAACCTCAACCATGGGTGCGATAGCATCGAGCGCTTCCTGGAACGCTGCCACGGGGTCTCCGCCAGATTTTTCCTGGACGATATCGAGCGCACCATAGACGATGCGCTCAGCGACAGATTTCTTGCCGCTGACCATGACGTGGTTCATGAATTTTGCAAGGGTGACGTTGCCGAATTTAGGATCGGGCAAAATTTCGCGCTTGGCGACAACGCGTCTTCTAGGCATGTGCTTGTCCTCGTTTCAGGTTTACCCAGGACTCGCTGCATGAATACTGCTGCAGCCGCCTGGCCTTACTGCTTGCCCCGCGTGATGCGAGGCGACAGAAATGTGTCTTGCTTTAAGGTGTACCTGGTATTCGTTTAAAAGATGTGTGAAACAATAAAAACGGATTAGCCGATAGCTGCGAGCCGAGGCCCGCTGCGACTACGACTTGGGCCGCTTGGCACCGTACTTCGAGCGACCCTGCTTACGGTCGGCAACACCCTGGGTGTCGAGCGAACCGCGCACGGTGTGATAACGCACACCGGGAAGGTCTTTCACCCGGCCACCGCGGATCAATACCACGCTGTGCTCCTGCAGGTTGTGGCCTTCACCACCGATGTACGAGGACACCTCGTAACCACTGGTCAGGCGCACACGACAGACCTTGCGCAATGCCGAGTTTGGCTTCTTGGGCGTCGTGGTATACACGCGAGTGCAAACGCCACGGCGTTGCGGGCAGGCCTGCAGCGCCGGTACGTCGGTTTTCTTGACCTTCGATTTTCGCGGCTTACGGACCAACTGGTTGATCGTTGCCATTCTTTTCTCTCCAAATTCAAATACTTGCGCGCTCTCAGCACGCCACGGTCGCCCTGCCTGGGCCGCCGTGGACAGGCCACCATATGCGGCCTGCTGGAAATCGAGCGCGAATTCTATAGATGCGGGGCCGCAGCGTCAACTGAGGCCCCGCCACGGGCCGGCCTAGGCCTCACCCGAGTTCAGGGCCTCCTGTAGCTCGGCCTCGATCGCGTCAGTGCTACGGGTCACAAACTCCTCAGCCTCAACCTCGCGCCGGTTGCGGCGCTCGGCGTGGTAGGCAAGGCCCGTACCGGCGGGAATCAGGCGCCCTACGACGACGTTTTCCTTCAGGCCACGCAGGCTGTCACGCTTGCCTGTGACCGCCGCCTCGGTGAGCACCCGGGTCGTCTCCTGGAACGAGGCTGCCGAAATAAAGCTCTCGGTAGCCAGCGATGCCTTGGTGATGCCCAACAGTTCGCGCTCGAAAGTGGCTGGCACTTTGTCTTCGGCCATGGCGCGATCGTTTTCCTCGAGCAGGCGGTTGTACTCGACCTGGTCTCCACGGATGAACGACGTATCGCCAGGCTCGACGATGGTCGCCTTGCGCAGCATTTGCCGCAGGATAACCTCGACGTGCTTGTCGTTGATTTTTACACCCTGGAGGCGATAGACCTCCTGGATCTCATTGACGATATAGTTGGCCAGCTCGATCACGCCCTTGAGACGCAGGATATCCTGCGGCGCCAATGGGCCTTCCGAAACGACTTCACCCTTCTCGACATACTCACCCTCAAACACACTGAGGTTACGCCATTTGGGGATCAGGGCCTCGTAATGGTCCTTGCCGTTGGGCAATGGCTTGCCATCGGTTGGCGTGATGACCAGTCGGCGCTTGCCTTTGGTCTCTTTACCAAAGCTGACCGTACCGCTGATTTCAGCGAGGATCGCAGGCTCTTTGGGCTTGCGCGCTTCAAACAGGTCGGCAACCCGTGGCAGACCACCGGTGATATCGCCTGTTTTCGAACCCTCTTGCGGGATACGCGCGATAACATCACCCACACCCACTTTGTCGCCGTCACGCAGCGAGAAGATCGCGCCGGCGGAGAGGAAGTAGTGCGCAGGTACGTTGGTACCCGGCAGTCGCAGCTCTTCACCACTGGCATCGACCAGGCCGATCGCAGGACGGATGTCCTTGCCGGAGGCAGGACGCTCGCCCGGATCCATAACCGAGTTGCTCGACAGACCTGTCAGCTCGTCGGTCTGGGCCTTGATCGTGATGCCCTCTTCGATACCGCTGAATTTAACGGTACCGGCCACCTCGGTGATAATCGGGTGGGTATGTGGATCCCAGCTTGCCACTGACTGTCCAGCGGCCGCTTCGTCATTTTCCTTGACCGAGAGCACAGTACCGTAAGGCAGCTTGTAGCGCTCTCGCTCACGGCCGTCGGCGGCAACCACTGACAGCTCGCCAGAACGCGATACCACCACCAGGTTGCCATCTTCACGCTCAACCGATTTGACGTTGTGCAGCTTGATACGACCGTCCTGCTTCACCTGGACGCTATCGACTGCGGTTGCCCGCGAGGCCGCACCACCAATGTGGAAGGTACGCATGGTCAGCTGGGTACCCGGCTCACCGATCGACTGGGCAGCGATAACACCCACTGCCTCACCGGCATTAACCAGGTGGCCACGCGCCAGGTCACGACCGTAACACAGCGAGCACACACCGTAGCGGGTGTCACAGGTAATCGCCGAGCGCACAAAGACTTCGTCGATACCGGCAGTCTCGAGCTGCTGGACAACGCGCTCATCAATCATGTCGCCGGCACTGAGGACCTTTTCTTCAGTCTCCGGATGGATGACATCGCTGGCAACCACGCGGCCCAGCACCCGGTCACCCAGGGTTTCAATGATGTCACCGCCTTCGATGACGGGCGTCATCAACATGCCGGAGGTTGTACCGCAGTCAGCTTCAGTGACCACCAGGTCCTGGGCGACGTCGACGAGGCGACGGGTCAGGTAACCCGAGTTTGCCGTCTTCAATGCGGTATCGGCCAGACCCTTACGGGCACCGTGCGTTGAAATAAAGTACTGTAGTACGTTCAGGCCCTCGCGGAAGTTCGCGGTAATGGGCGCCTCGATGATCGAGCCATCCGGCTTGGCCATCAGGCCACGCATGCCCGCCAGCTGGCGAATCTGTGCCGGGGAGCCCCGCGCACCGGAGTCAGCGTACATATAAACCGAGTTGAACGAGTCCTGCTGCTCTTCTTCGCCATCGCGGTTAATGACCGGCTCTTTGGACAGGCCGTCCATCATCGCCTTGGACACCAGGTCGTTGGCCCGTGACCAGATATCGATGACCTTGTTGTACTTCTCACCCTGGGTTACCAGGCCTGAGGCATACTGGTCTTCGATCTCTTTCACCTCGGCATCAGCCTGGTCAATGATCGATGTTTTCGCCTCGGGAATCTCAAAGTCGTTGACGCCGATTGAACTACCCGAACGGGTCGAGTATTCAAAACCGGTGTACATCAGCTGGTCCGCAAAAATAACGGTGGCTTTCAGGCCAACGTCGCGATAGCAGGCGTTGATAATGCGCGATATCGCCTTCTTGCTCATGTTGACGTTGACCAGGTCGTAACTCAGGCCGTCGGGAACGATATCCCACAGCAGCGCACGACCGACCGTCGTTTCAACAACACGCTTTTGCTCTACCAGTTCGCCATCTTCGCCGAACAGCTTCTCAGTGACGCGCACCTTGATACGCGCCTGCAGGTCGAGCTGCTTGGCGCCGTAAGCACGGGATACCTCTTCGGTATCGGCGAAAATCATGCCCTCACCGCGTGCGTTAACGCGCTCTCGCGTCATCCAGTACAGACCCAGCACCACGTCCTGCGAAGGTACGATGATCGGGTCACCACTGGCGGGTGAGAGGATGTTGTTGGTCGACATCATCAGCGCGCGCGATTCGAGCTGCGCTTCGATCGTCAGCGGTACGTGAACGGCCATCTGGTCGCCGTCAAAGTCGGCGTTGTAGGCCGCACACACCAGCGGGTGCAGCTGGATAGCCTTACCTTCGATGAGGACGGGCTCAAAAGCCTGGATGCCCAGGCGGTGCAATGTCGGTGCACGGTTCAGCAGTACCGGGTGCTCGCGAATAACCTCAGCGAGAATATCCCAGACCTCAGGCGGCTCTTTCTCGACCATCTTCTTGGCAGCCTTGATAGTCGTGGCCATGCCCCGCGCCTCAAGCTTGCCAAAAATGAATGGCTTGAACAGCTCAAGCGCCATTTTCTTGGGCAGGCCGCACTGGTGCAGACGCAGCGTAGGACCCACCACGATAACCGAGCGACCCGAGTAGTCGACGCGCTTACCCAGCAGGTTCTGGCGGAAGCGGCCCTGCTTGCCCTTGATCATGTCGGCCAGTGACTTCAATGGGCGCTTGTTCGAGCCCGTAATGGCACGGCCACGTCGGCCGTTATCGAGCAGCGCGTCTACCGACTCTTGCAGCATACGCTTTTCGTTGCGCACGATGATGTCGGGCGCGTTGAGCTCAAGCAGTCGCTTCAGGCGATTGTTACGGTTGATGACGCGACGATAGAGATCGTTCAGGTCGGACGTCGCAAAGCGGCCGCCGTCGAGCGGTACCAGCGGGCGAAGATCAGGCGGCAGTACAGGCAGTACTTCGAGAATCATCCACTCGGGCTTGTTGCCGCTCTCAAGGAATGCTTCTACCAGCTTCAGTCGCTTGGACAGCTTTTTGATCTTGGTCTCAGAGTTGGTGTTGGGAATCTCTTCACGCAGTGTCGCGACCAGCTCATCCATATCGAGGCTGGTGAGCAGCGCCTGCACAGCCTCTGCACCCATTTTGGCAACAAACTCATCACCAAACTCTTCCATAGCCTCGAAGTACTGCTCATCGTTGAGCAGTTGGCCACGCTCCAGCGTGGTCAGGCCAGGGTCAATAACGACAAATGACTCAAAGTAGAGGATGCGCTCGATATCGCGCAGCGTCATGTCGAGCAACAAGCCAATACGCGACGGCAGTGACTTGAGGAACCAGATATGCGCTACCGGGCTCGCCAGCTCAATATGGCCCATGCGCTCGCGACGCACCTTGGCCAGCGCGACTTCTACACCACACTTCTCACAGATAACGCCACGATGCTTGAGACGCTTGTACTTGCCGCAGAGGCATTCATAGTCTTTTACCGGGCCAAAAATCTTTGCGCAGAAAAGGCCTTCGCGCTCGGGCTTGAAGGTCCGGTAGTTGATCGTTTCGGGCTTTTTGACTTCACCGAACGACCATGAGCGGACCAGGTTCGGTGCCGCCAGACCAATGCGAATCGAATCGAACTCTTCGCTTTGGGTTTGTGATTTAAGTAGATTCAATAAATCTTTCACGGTCAATACTCCACAGGGTATTTGACTAAAGCGCTGTTGCCAGGATCAGCCTGCATAGCGCACTCATGCTTACCATTGAGGCTCAACGTCAATCGTTCTCAAGCTCGATATCGATACCCAGCGAGCGAATCTCCTTGATCAATACGTTGAACGACTCTGGCATTCCCGGCTCCATGCGGTGGTCGCCATCGACGATGTTCTTGTACATCTTGGTACGGCCATTGACGTCATCCGACTTGACGGTCAGCATCTCCTGCAGTGTGTAGGCGGCGCCATAGGCTTCCAGCGCCCAGACCTCCATCTCACCAAATCGCTGGCCACCAAACTGCGCTTTACCACCCAGTGGTTGCTGGGTAACCAGGCTGTAGGAGCCGGTCGACCGTGCATGCATCTTGTCATCAACCAGGTGGTTGAGTTTGAGCATGTACATGTAGCCGACGGTAACAGGCCGGTCGAAGGCCTCACCGGTACGGCCGTCAAACAGGTTCATCTGGCCGCTTTCAGGCTGGCCTGCCAATCTCAGCAATTCTTTGACTTCCTTCTCGGCTGCACCATCGAAGACGCAGGTTGCCATCGGCACACCGTCACTGAGGTTGTTGGCAAGTTCCAGGACCTCGCTATCGCTAAGCGTGTCGATCTCTTCGACCCGCTGGCCACTGCCAACCTGGTTGTAGACCTTGTCGAGGAAACTGCGAATATCGGCGATGGCGCGTTGCTCCTTGACCATCTGGTCGATCTTCTCGCCCAGCCCCTTGGCAGCAAGACCAAGGTGCATCTCGAGGACCTGCCCCACGTTCATCCGCGAGGGAACACCCAGCGGGTTGAGCACCACATCGACAGGGACGCCGCTCTCGTCACAGGGCATGTCTTCTTCGGGCATGATGACCGAGATAACACCCTTGTTACCGTGACGACCTGCCATCTTGTCACCCGGCTGGATACGCCGCTTGACGGCCAGGTACACCTTGACAATCTTCAGTACGCCTGGCGCAAGGTCATCGCCACTTTCGATCTTGCGGCGCTTGTCGGCCAGCAGGTCGTCAAGACGTGTACGCTGTTCATCGAGTTGGGTCTTGGCCGCATCGAGCAAGTCGTTCAACTTCGCATCGGCCATTCGCAGCTTGAACCAGTCGTCGGCTTCCAGGCCAGCCAGCAACTCGGCGGTGATGTCTGTGCCTTTCTTGATGCCGCCAGGACCACTGTTGGCCTTGTTACCGACCAGCGCTTCCTGGAGACGCTCGAACGTCGCAGACTCTACGATGCGGTACTGGTCATGGAAGTCCTTGCGGTACTTTTCAATCTCAGACTTTTCGATGGCCAGCGAGCGATCATCTTTTTCAAGACCGTCGCGGGTAAAGATCTGCACATCGATGACAGTACCCTTGACGCTCGAAGGCACGCGCAGCGATGTATCTTTAACATCAGACGCTTTCTCTCCAAAGATCGCGCGCAACAGTTTCTCTTCAGGCGTGAGCTGGGTTTCACCCTTGGGCGTCACCTTGCCCACCAGAATGTCTCCGGCACGCACTTCGGCGCCAATATAGACAACACCCGACTCATCGAGTTTGTTCAGCGCAGCCTCGCCCACGTTCGGAATATCTGCGGTGATCTCTTCAGAACCGAGTTTGGTATCGCGGGCGATACAGGTCAGCTCCTGGATATGGATCGTCGTGAAACGATCTTCACGCACCACCTTCTCCGAAACGAGAATCGAGTCTTCGAAGTTGTAGCCATTCCAGGGCATAAATGCGATACGCATGTTTTGCCCCAGCGCCAGCTCACCCATATCGACCGAAGGGCCGTCAGCGAGGATATCGCCGCGCTCAACAACATCACCCTCTTTGACGACGGGACGCTGGTTGATACAGGTGTTCTGGTTTGAACGGGTGTACTTGGTCAGGCTATAGATATCGACGCCGGCCTCACCGGTTTCAATCTCATCGGGGTTGACGCGGACAACCACACGACTGGCATCCACACTCTCAACAACACCACCACGCAGCGCAACCTCACAGACGCCTGAATCGGCGGCCACGGTGCGCTCGATGCCGGTACCGACCAGCGGCTTTTGCGCTGTCAGCGTCGGCACAGCCTGGCGCTGCATGTTCGAGCCCATCAATGCGCGGTTCGCGTCATCGTGCTCGAGGAATGGAATCAGCGAGGCGGCAACCGATACAACCTGCCGTGGCGACACGTCCATGTACTGGACACGCTCGACCGGCATGACGGTAAATTCGTTCATGTGGCGGACGGCAACCAGCTCTTCGGTGAACTTGCCCTTGCTATCAAGATCGGCAGAGACCTGCGCAATCACGAATTCCGCTTCGTTAATCGCCGAGAGATACTCGATATCGTCTGTGACGACACCGTCGACCACCTTGCGATAGGGGCTCTCCAGAAAACCGTATTCATTGGTGCGGGCGAACGTCGCCAGCGAATTGATCAGACCGATGTTTGGACCCTCAGGGGTCTCGATCGGGCAGACACGACCATAGTGCGTTGGGTGTACGTCGCGCACTTCAAACCCGGCGCGCTCGCGCGTCAGGCCGCCCGGCCCAAGCGCAGAAACCCGGCGCTTGTGGGTAACCTCTGACAGCGGGTTGTTCTGGTCCATGAACTGCGAGAGCTGGCTGGAGCCAAAGAACTCTTTAACCGCTGCGGCTACCGGCTTGGCGTTGATCAAATCCTGCGGCATCAGGCCTTCGGATTCAGCCACGCTGAGGCGCTCCTTGACCGCTCGCTCGACGCGAACCAGGCCAACGCGAAACTGGTTTTCGGCCATTTCACCAACGGAACGCACCCGGCGATTACCCAGGTGGTCAATATCGTCGACCACGCCGCGGCCATTGCGAATATCGACCAGGGTCTTGACCACGGCAACAATATCTTCGTTTGCAAGGATGCCCTCGCCTTCAGCGCTGGGGCGACCGATGCGGCGATTGAACTTCATGCGGCCAACCGCCGAGAGGTCATATCGCTCAGGCGAGAAAAACAGGTTGGCGAACAGGTTTTCAGCCGACTCCTTGGTGGGCGGCTCACCCGGACGCATCATGCGGTAAATTTCAACCAGCGCCTCGAGCTGGGTGCGCGTGATATCAGCGCGCAGTGTGTCGGAAATGAACGGACCGCAGTCCAGGTCATTGGTGTACAGGGTCTCGAACTCGTTGATACCGAGCTCGTCAAACTGCGCGAGTACCTCTTCAGTGATCTCGGTATTACATTCAATGACAACTTCACCGGTCTCACGACTCACCAGATCTTTTGCCAGTACGCGACCATAGAGGTATTCAGAGGGGCAAAACAGCTTGTTGATATTCGCCGACTCGAGCTGGCGGATATGGCGCACAGTGATACGCCTGCCCTGCTCGACCAGGGTTTTGCCTTTCTCATCTTTGATATCGAATGCCGCGATCTCACCGCGCAGGCGATCTGGCACCAGCTCCATCGCGTAGCCTTCGCCGGAACGCTCGAAAGAGTTGGTGTCGAAGAACATGTCGAGCATGTCTTCAGAAGAGTAACCCAGGGCACGGAACAGCACCGTTGCAGGCAGCTTGCGACGGCGATCGATACGCACGTAGACCAGGTCTTTGGGATCAAACTCAAAGTCCAGCCATGAGCCACGATAAGGAATCACGCGCGCAGAATAGAGCAGCTTGCCCGAGGAATGCGTCTTGCCCTTATCGTGATCAAAGAACACGCCCGGGGAACGGTGCAGCTGGGAAACGATAACGCGCTCTGTACCATTGATGACGAAGGTGCCGTTTTCGGTCATCAACGGGATTTCTCCCATGTAGACTTCCTGCTCCTTGATGTCTTTGATGGTCTTCGCCGAAGACTCTTTATCGTAGACGATCAGGCGAACCTTGACCCGCAGTGGCGCCGCATAGGTCACACCACGCGACTGACACTCTTTTACATCAAAGACCGGCTCGCCGAGCTTGTAGTCGACGTACTCGAGGGCAGCATTGCCCGAGTAACTGATAATTGGAAACACAGACTTGAATGCCGCGTGCAGGCCGCTTTCCCGGCGCTGCTCTGAGGCGACATTCTCCTGCGTAAACTTGCGGTAGGAATCCAGCTGGATCGCCAACAGGAATGGCTCATCCATTACCTGCGGCAACTTGCTGAAGTCCTTGCGGATTCGTTTTCTTTCGGTGTACGAGTAAGGCATTGGCACTCCCCAGCACATTTCATCGCGAAATGGTCAAATGTATTGCTGCGCCGCACGCACGACGACCAGCATCTTTCCACCAGCGAAATCAGTAATCGCTATTTCCTGGCGGAGCGTTCCTTGCTACGAACTACCAAATTGGACAATTCAGTAATTTTATTAGTGGTCGGCCCGGCGTTTTGCCAGCATCAACCACTAATAAAATGACTCAGGCTGTTATCGAACAATCAACCTGCTTATACGCGAAGGCCGTCGACAGTTCCGGGGAGCTATCGACAGCCTTTGCGTAACTAAGTCACAAACGCTGCTACTTGAGCTCAGCGGTTGCGCCAGCTTCTTCAAGCGCTTTGACAGCTTCTTCAGCGTCTTCTTTCGAAGCGCCTTCTTTGACTGTCGAAGGTGCACCATCAACCATTGCCTTGGCTTCTTTCAGACCCAGACCGGTAATGCCGCGGACGGCCTTGATGACGTTAACTTTCTTGTCACCTGCGCTGTTGAGAACGACGTCAAACTCAGTCTTCTCTTCAGCTGCACCGCCAGCGTCGCCGCCACCTGCTGCAGGGGCCGCAACAGCCACTGCTGCCTGCGCAGACACACCAAACTTCTCTTCCATCGCGCTAACCAGCTCGACAACGTCCATGACGCTCATCTCAGCGATTGCGTCGAGGATTTCTTCTTTTGATAAAGCCATTGTTTAAATCTCCAAAAACTTGTTACCGGCAACCATCAACCATCACACCGTGCCTGGATACCTCGCGGCATCCGGGCCACAGCATCAGGCTGCTTCAGCCGCCTTTTTGTCTTTAACCGCTGCGACAACGCGAGTTACCGAGGATGGGACCTCATTGAATGTGCGAGCCAGCTTGGTCACCGGCGCGATCATGACCGCTGCCAGTGAAGCCAGGGCCTGATCGCGTGTTGGCAACTTGGCCAGCACATCAATTTTGTCCGCACCCAGTACCTCGCCACCAACTGCAAGGACTTTGATCTCAAAGCTGTCATTCTCTTTGGCAAAGTCTTTAAACAGTCGTGCGCAGGCGCCAGGATCTTCCATAGAAAATCCGTACAGAGACGGGCCAACCAGCTCGTCATTGACACATTCGTAGTCTGTGCCAACAAAAGCGCGTTTGGCCAGCGTGTTGCGAACAACACGCAGGTCTACGTTTTCTGCACGTGCCTTGGCGCGGAGCTCTGTCATATCGGTAACATCGACACCACGTGCGTCTGCAATTACCAATGACAGGGCATCACTAGCGGTCTCGTTAACTTCAGCGACAATTTGCTTTTTGCCTTCGAGTCCTAATGCCACACTCATGCTCCTGTGCGTAATGTTTCTTGATAAAAGCTGCCCTGATGTTCCGGGCAACCACCCTTGCGGTGGATCGAATAAATATTCGGGTCACACCATCTGCGTAGGCCACAACGCAAGACAATAAAAACCGCCGTTACGTAGTAATTAAGCCTGGAGGTACTTGCCACACAGTGTGTGGGTCACCCACCAATAACACCTACGGTCTTTGACGGCCTAGCCTGCCTACTGGCAAACCCAAGCCCCTCAAAGCCTTGTTGGCACGCCAGCAACCACCAGCGCACCGAATTCAAATACTGCTCGTTAAACTTCCAGCGAAGACTGATCAACCAGCACACCCGGACCCATGGTCGTCGAGAGGCTGACTTTCTTCAGGTAAACACCTTTGGCGGATGCAGGCTTGGCCTTTTTCAGGTCGGCCAGTAGTGCCTCAAGGTTTTCCTTGATGGCTTTGGCATCGAAGCCCACACGACCAATCGCGCCATGCACCACGCCGTTCTTGTCAGTGCGGTAGCGAACCTGCCCAGCTTTGGCATTTTTAACCGCCTCAGCGACGTCCGGCGTAACGGTGCCGGTTTTCGGGTTCGGCATCAGGCCGCGGGGGCCGAGCACCTGGCCCAGCTGGCCCACGACACGCATGGCATCAGGCGAGGCGATCACGACATCAAAGTCGAGCGTACCGCCCTTGACCTCTTCGGCGAGGTCTTCCATGCCGACGCGGTCTGCGCCTGCGGCCTGCGCGGCCTCAGCGTTGGCACCGCTGGTGAATACCGCCACACGCACATCTTTGCCGGTACCGTTGGGCAACGTGGTTGCGCCACGCACGGCCTGGTCAGATTTACGCGCATCAATACCGAGGTTGATCGCCACGTCGACCGACTCTTTAAACTTGACGGTAGACAGCTCATTCAACAGGCTTACGGCCTCTTCGATCGCATAGGCTTTGCCTGGCTCGATCTTCTCGGCGATCACTTTTGCTCGTTTACTCAATTTGGCCATCGTTTAACCCTCCACCTCGATACCTGCCGAACGCGCGCTACCCGCGATGGTCCGGACTGCCGCATCCATGTCGGCTGCCGTGAGGTCAGCCATCTTGGTGGTGGCGATTTCTTCGAGCTGGGCGCGGGTTACCTTGCCTACCTTGTTGGTATTTGGCGTACCACTGCCCTTCTTGATTTTTGCGGCCTTGCGCAACAGCACAGCTGCTGGCGGGGTCTTTTTGATAAAGGTGAAACTGCGATCTGCGTAGACCGTGATCACGACCGGAATCGGCAACCCGGGCTCGGTGCCCTGGGTTTCGGCGTTAAACGCCTTGCAGAATTCCATGATGTTTACACCGTGCTGACCCAGTGCTGGGCCGACCGGCGGACTGGGGTTTGCCTGGCCAGCAGGCACCTGCAGCTTGATATAAGCTTCTACTTTCTTAGCCATTGTTGCTCTCCAAGTGGGTTTAGCGCCTCCACGCAGCAGCTAACTGCGCTTCCCAGGCTTCCCGTTAAGGTGGCACCGTTTGGTTGCCACTCTTTTTGCCGCTGGCCGGTGTTGTAGCTTTAAAAATTTAAGACGTTTGCTCGGAGGCGAGCTGCACTGACATAAATTTTTAAAGCTACAACACCAACCAGCTACATCCAGCTAAAACGTGCCGATCTTGACGATCAAGTCGCGGTTGGGATTGTTTACAACGTGTATTTGCGAGGAACGAGGTTCTACACGTTGTAAGCAATACCGAGCGCGACGGCCAATCTACAAAAAACCGCCCGTTAAGTCTTTTCGACCTGCCCGAACTCCAGCTCAACCGGAGTAGAACGGCCAAAGATCAGAACCGACACCTGAATGCGGCTCTTCTCGTAATTCACTTCTTCGACAACACCGTTAAAGTCATTAAACGGCCCATCGGTAACCCGTACCATTTCACCGGGCTCGAACAGCGTCTTGGGCCGCGGGGCCTCTTCGCTGTCTTCGATACGATGCAGAATGGCATCAGCCTCGGCCTTGGTAATAGGTGCGGGCTTGTCGGCCTTGCCACCGATAAAACCCATAACGCGGGGCGTATCTTTTACCAGGTGCCAGGTATCGTCGTTGAGCTCCATCTCGACCAACACGTAGCCGGGAAAGAACTTGCGCTCACTCTTGCGCTTTTGGCCCGATTTCATCTCGACCACTTCTTCGGTGGGCACGAGAATCTCGCCAAACATCTCTTGCATGCCAGCCAGGTCGACGCGCTCTTTCAGCGAGGCCTGCACCTTTTTCTCGTAACCGGAAAAAGCGTGTACCACGTACCAGCGTTTGCTCATCTGCGTTTCCACATTCTGTATTTCAGCCGACACTTAGCCGATCACCAGTGATACCAGCCAACCGAGAATCGAGTCCAGCGCCCAAAGAATCAGCCCGGCAATAATGACGACCAGCATAACCAGCATTGTCGTTTGCACGGTTTCCTGGCGCGTTGGCCAGACAACCTTGCGAATCTCGGTGCGCGCACCCTTGGCGAGCTCCCAGAACGCGCGGCCCTGGGTAGTCTGCAGGGCGATCAGCCCGGCTACGATCGACAGGACAACCAGTGCCAGCACGCGGTACAGCAGCGACTCGCTGGAGTAAAAGTTGTTGCCGTAGACACCGGCCGCAACAATCGCGATGGTGATCACCCACAGCACTGTATTGAGTGCTGGGTTAACCTGTTGCGTATTTGTACTCATAAAACTGCTGACCCTGAATGCCACCGCAGCCACTCTGCCCCAACGCGAACGGCACCAACGCTTGATCTTTCAATCAATCGTGGCGCCGCATCGTCGCGATAGTGGCAGGCCAGGAGGGAATCGAACCCCCAACCTACGGTTTTGGAGACCGTCGCTCTGCCAATTGAGCTACTGGCCTATAACGCGTGCTTTTGAATCACTTACTCGATAATTTTTGCAACAACGCCGGCGCCAACAGTACGGCCGCCTTCGCGAACCGCAAAGCGAAGACCTTCGTCCATCGCGATCGGCGCAATCAGCTCAACCGTCATCTGGACGTTGTCACCCGGCATAACCATCTCTGTGCCTTCCGGCAGCTCACAGGCACCCGTCACGTCCGTCGTACGGAAGTAAAACTGTGGACGGTAGCCCTTGAAGAATGGCGTGTGACGACCACCTTCATCTTTGCTCAGCACGTAAATCTCGGCTTCAAACTTCGTGTGCGGCGTAATGCTGCCCGGCGCCGCCAGTACCTGGCCACGCTCTACTTCTTCACGCTTCGTACCACGCAGCAGCGCACCAATGTTCTCACCCGCTCGACCTTCGTCAAGCATCTTGCGGAACATCTCAACACCCGTACAGGTCGTCGTCTGCGTCTCTTTGATACCCACGATCTCAACTTCGTCGCCCGTGTTGATGATGCCGCGCTCAACACGACCCGTCACAACCGTACCGCGACCTGAAATCGAGAACACGTCCTCGATCGGCATGATGAAGGCGCCATCAATCGCACGCTCTGGCTCAGGAATGTAGCTGTCGAGTGTCTCAAGCAGCTTCTTAACCGCCGTGGTGCCCAGCTCGTTGTCATCCTTGCCTTCCAGCGCCATCAGCGCAGAACCTGGGATGATCGGCGTGTCGTCGCCCGGGAACTCGTAGGTATCGAGCAGCTCGCGCAGCTCCATCTCGACCAGTTCCAGCATCTCGTTGTACTCGTCTGAGCCCGCACCGCCACAGTCATCGGCCAGCAGGTCAGCCTTGTTCAGGAAGACCACAATGTAAGGAACGCCTACCTGGCGTGACAGCAGAATGTGCTCGCGCGTCTGCGGCATCGGGCCGTCGGTCGCACCACATACCAGAATCGCGCCGTCCATCTGCGCCGCGCCCGTGATCATGTTCTTCACGTAGTCGGCGTGTCCTGGACAGTCAACGTGCGCGTAGTGGCGATCGTTTGTGTCGTATTCAACGTGCGAAGTCGCAATCGTGATACCACGCTCACGCTCTTCCGGTGCGTTGTCGATACCGTCAAACGCCACCGCTTCGCCACCAAACTGTTCCGCAGCAACACGCGTCAGCGCCGCGGTCAGCGTCGTCTTACCGTGGTCTACGTGGCCAATCGTGCCGACATTCACGTGCGGCTTCGTGCGTTCAAATTTCTCTTTTGACACTGTGGGGTCCTCGCTACAAATTACCTGATAAACAGTTAGTTAATGAGGGGGTCAGAGTAAAAATTACTGATGCAAACCCTGTGCTTGCCTGGCTCAATAAATTTTTACTCTGACCCCAAATTTCGTTGCTCAACTCGCTTCAATATGGAGCTCATAACCGGATTTGAACCGGTGACCTCTTCCTTACCAAGGAAGTGCTCTACCTACTGAGCTATATGAGCCAAAAAACATCGCCTGGAGCGGGTAGCGGGAATCGAACCCGCATATTCAGCTTGGAAGGCTGATGTTCTACCATTGAACTATACCCGCGGGTCTTTCTATCTCGCCATCCCTGAGATTGACACGTCTAGCTACCGTACCTGTCGCGCTCCAGGGCCTGCATACAGGCCGCTGGACAGCAATTTTTACAGCTACGCGAAAAACTCGGCACAGCCCATAGCTTGCCGAGACTCAACCAAGCGGCCTCGCCTGCCGACCCAAATCGGCCTGTTCTGGTGGAGGGGGGTGGATTTGAACCACCGAAGCTTTCGCGTCAGATTTACAGTCTGATCCCTTTGGCCACTCGGGAACCCCTCCAAAAAGAGCGCGACATTCTCCTTATGTAAGCCTTTGCTGTCAACAGAAATTTGGCCTAAAACGCCACTGGTCGGGACGCCGACGCGGCCATCCGGACTGGTCAAATATTGCTCTGTTTTTCGGTGGCCGGAATGGCCTCCCTCTGGGCAGGGAGGCGGCCTGTTTCGGGCGGTCAGGCCCCGGGAAATGGAGCTGGCGAGAGGAGTCGAACCCCCGACCGGCTGATTACAAGTCAGCTGCTCTACCAACTGAGCTACGCCAGCAAAAAAACGTGTCGATCCCTGTCTGTGTGCTGCCTCCGGCTTCCCGCGCGGCTGGGCCGTATCGGGAAGGCGCGCAAGTTTATTCCAACTCCCCGGTTTGCGCAATGCCAGCACAGTAGTAGCGGCGCTTGACCAGCGTCGGCCACTCCTGCGTGGTGTCAGACCACCAGGCAGCCGGCACCGGATCATCTCGGTCGCGGCTGGCCAGGCGCAGCCAATGCTGCCGCTGGTATGGCTCAACCGACTGGCGCCGGGCCTGCCAGCCGGCAGCATTGAGAATATCGACCTCCTGGTCCGCACGGATTGCGGTGCCAAAGGGCCCCGCGACCACGCCCTCCGGGGTTGAAGCAGTGGCCAGGTAAACGTCAAAGCCATCGGCCAGCAACTGCTTGAGCAACTGCGGGGGTGATCGCCCGGGGTCGGCCACGCGAACCCAGTGTTGCACCGGGCCTGCGACATCGATTTGTACCGGCCGGGCATCGAGCGCAATGGCGCGCATGCGCTCCAGCACATAGGCCAGTGTGCGCCGAGCATCGTCAGCATCGTATTCACCGCGCGCATCAAAATCACTTTCCAGCCCGATATACCAGCACAGGCCGTCGCTGTGACTGGCGCCCGGTGCCAGCAGCGGCGCCTCGGGCAGCGCATCCAGCACCTTCGACTCAGCCGCCAATACAATACCGGGCACGCCCGCTGGCAAAGGCGATGCCAGCGCCGCCGGCAACGGCTGGGGCCGCAACACCAGCCAGCAAAAACTGGCCGCATTGAACAGGAGCAGTGTCAGGATAATCCAGCGCATAGCGGCGGCAGGCCAGGCTCAGGGCAGCAACAGGGGCAAGCCATCGAGCACCAGGTTCGGTGCGGCGATCACCTCGACGGGCAATAAGGGCTGCAGGCGCGCTGCATCCCCGCCACCCAGCAGGATACGCGCCTGCGGATGACTCGCGGTGAACGCACGGCAAGCGCCTTCGATGGTGTAAACCATCGAAGCGATAACGCCATGGTGCACCGCATCGCTGGTATTGTTGGCTGGCTGCAGCGCATCACTCTCTGGTTCAGGGTCGGCAAACACCCGCCCGGTGCGGGCAAGCAGGGCGTCGACCTGCATGCGTCGGCCCGGCAGGATGAAGCCGCCAACATGCTGGCCATCTGCGCCAATAAAATCGAGCGTAAGGGCCGAACCGGCATCGATGACACACAGCGGGCTGGCCGGGGCCAGCTCGCGCGCAGCCAGCATCGCCAGCCAGCGGTCTACGCCCATATTTCCAGGTTCAGCGTAGCTGTTGCGCAAGCCCCTGCATTCCGCCGTCGTGTGTGCCAGCTCAGGTTCGACCGCAAAGGCCTGTTGTAACAATGCAACGAGATCTCGATTGCTCGCATCGTCGGCTACCGATGCCACCCGCACCCGGCCAGGCGCCACACCCTGCCCGGCCACCGCCGCCGCCAACATCTCTACCTGGCGAGACGGCTCGCCATCTCCACTGGCAGCGTAGGCCACCGGCGCCCCGGCATGGCGCAGACACCATTTTAGCCGGGTATTACCGACATCGATATCGACCACCGGCACGCTATTCATCGTAAGCTGAATCCTCGACCTGGCAGACACTGCACACGCCATTCACGCGCGGTCTGCCGCTTTGCGAAGGCTGACTTCTCCACCGCTGTGCACTTCAATACCCTGCGCCGTCCGTATTCTCAGCGAGCCCTCATCATCGACACCACAGTGCTCGCCGGCATGCTGGCTGGCGCCGTAGTTCACTTCAACCTGCTGCCCATACCAGCAATCGAGCGCCTGCCAGCGCTCGCGATACCTGGCAAATCCTTGGGCTTCATAATGCTGAAGCACCTGCAGTACCTGCGCAATCACGCGCGCGGTCACCTCGTTTCGCGGCGGCAAGCGCCCGGCACCTACCTCCCTGAGGTCTGCCACGGGCTGGTCAATCTCGGCCAGCGCCTGCGGCGACATCGCCAGATTGACCCCGATACCCACCACTGCGGCGCAGGGGCCGGCGGCATCACCGACCATTTCGATCAGTATGCCGGCCAGCTTGCGGCCCCGCCAGAGAACATCGTTGGGCCATTTCAACTGCAGCTCTTCGTAACCGAGCGACTCAAGCGCATCAACCAGCGCGATCCCGACCGCCAGGCTCAGGCCAGCGAGGGCCGCCGCACCACCGTGAAAGTCACAACCGATCGAGCAGTAGATGTTGCGCGCCAATGGACTTTGCCACGGCTTGCCGCGTCGACCGCGACCGGCAAGCTGCTGCTCGGCCAGCACAACCAACGGCTCGCGCAGCTCGCCTGCGACGCCGGCCCGCTGGGCCATCCGCTGCATGGCAAGGCTGTTGGTAGAATCGATACAGAAATGGATATCAAAAACAGGCTGGCGCAGATCGGCCACATCGGCCATCTCGCGCTGCAGCGCTTCGACGCTGAATAATTCAAGCGGCTCACCCAGGCGGTAGCCTTTACCTTTTACCGACTCGATCGGCACAGCGGCATCCTGCAGCTGCTGCAGGTGCTTCCATATAGCCGCTCGGCTGACCCCGAAATGCTCGCCCAGCGCCTGGCCCGAGTGCCATTCGCCATCGGCAAGATGCTGTAAAAGCTGGTAGGACAGTTCCAAAGGCCGGTTTCCACGTCGCGATACGTGGCACAAAGTCTACCACTGATAGCGACAGACCGACTATCAGGCCGCAGCTGGCAACCGGCTCCGTGACGCTTTATAGTGAGCGAGCATCCCTCGCCGAACAGACACCATGCACATACCGCTCGAACACAGCTACGCCGAAAACCTGCCTGGTTTTTTCGAGGACTGCCCGCCCGTGCCCTGCAGGGCGCCTGCCCTTGTCTATTTTAACGCTGCACTGGCCGATGAACTGGGCCTCGACCTGCAGTCGATGGGCGAGGCGGCGCTGGCGCAGCTGCTTGCTGGCAACCAGCTGCCTGCCAATGCGCGACCCATTGCCCAGGCATACGCGGGGCACCAGTTCGGACAGTTCAACCCACAACTGGGCGATGGCCGCGCACTGCTGATCGGCGAGGTGCTCGATACGCGTGGCCAACGGATAGATCTTTGCCTCAAAGGCTCAGGGCAAACACCCTACTCGCGCGGCGGCGATGGTCGCGCTGCGCTGGGCCCGATGCTGCGCGAAGTCCTGATCGCCGAGGCCATGGATGGCTTGGGTATCCCCACGACGCGCTCACTGGCTGTGGTCACAACAGGCGAAGCCGTGTATCGCGAGAATCGCCTGCCTGGCGCAGTGCTGGTGCGCACGGCCAGCAGCCATATTCGCATTGGCACCTTCCAGTTTTTTGCCGCACGGCAACAGCACGACAAGGTGAAATTGCTGGCAGATTACAGTATCTCGCGACACTACCCCAACCTTGCGAGCAGCGACAACCCCTACCTGGGCCTGCTCGATGCCGTTGCCCGGCGGCAATCGGCACTGATCGCCCAGTGGATGAGCGTGGGCTTTATTCACGGCGTCATGAACACTGACAATATGACGATCGCAGGCGAGACCATTGATTACGGCCCCTGCGCGTTTATGGAGCGCTACGACCCGGCTGCGGTATTCAGCTCGATCGATCACGGTGGTCGCTACGCCTACCAGAACCAGCCACCCATTGCGCTCTGGAACCTCACGCGCTTCGCCGAGACGTTACTGCCGCTGATCGACGACGATACCGATCGGGCCGTAGAGCTGGCAACGGCCCGGCTCAACACCTTTGGCGCCGACTACCAGCGCGACTGGCTGGGCGCAATGCGCAACAAACTTGGCCTGCAACAACAAGACGAGTCGCTGGCATCGGGTGACGTTGCGCTTATCGAGCGCTGGTTAAACCTGCTTGAACAACAGCAGGTCGATTTTACGCAGGCCTTTTCAGCGCTCTCACAAGTCGATACGCGCCCGGGTGGGCTTGCCTCCAGCGACGGCCCGCTGCTGGCGCTGTTCACCGACAGCAAGCCGGTCGAAAACTGGCTTGAGCAATGGGCCCAGCGCTGCGCACTCGAAGACGGCGGCGACCTTGGGGCGAGTGCTGAGCGCCAGCAACAGATGCGCAGCCACAACCCCTGGCTCATCCCCCGAAATCACCAGGTCGAGGCAGCCCTGCACGCCGCCACTGTTGAGGCCGACTACAGCCCTTTTGAGACTCTGCTCGATGCGCTGCGCTCCCCGTTCTCGGTACAGGCCGGCCGCGAGGCGCTCGCCGAGCCGGCCAGCGAAGCCTTCACCCGCGGCTACCAGACCTTTTGCGGCACCTGAACCTGCTGCCCCCGCGCTGCGTATTTTTTGGCTAGCGCCAGCACTGCGAGCTGGCCGCCAGTTGCGGTAAAATCCCGCTTCCAGACGTGGTTACCCCACCTCCCCGGCAAGGCCGTTTGCATTGAAAATCAGCGTTATCTTCACCACCTATAACTCGCCAAAATGGCTAGAGAAAGTGCTGTGGGGCTTTGAACAGCAAACCGATACTGACTTTGAGGTGGTGGTCGCCGACGATGGTTCAGGCGCTGAAACCCGCGAGCTGGTCGCGCGCTTCCAGCACACCTCGCCGCTGGAGATTCGCCACGTCTGGCACGAAGACAACGGCTTTGAGAAGTCGCTGATCCTGAACAAGGCCATTGTCGCAGCCAGAGGCGACTACCTGATCCTCACCGATGGCGACTGCATCCCCAGGCAGGACTTTGTCGCCAAGCATCGCGCACTGTCGGAGCCGGGGCATTTTCTGTCGGGCGGTTATTTCAAATTGCCGATGGCTACCAGCGAGCTTATCGACCAGGGCGATATCCAGTCACAGCGCTGCTTTGACAAAGGCTGGCTGATTGCCAATGGTGTGCCCAACACGCACAAGTTTATGAAGCTGACTGCCAACGACTGGCAGGCAGCGATTTATAACCGCCTTACGCTCACCCGGCGCACCTGGAATGGCCACAATGCCTCTTGCTACAAATCGGATGCGCTGCGCGTCAACGGCTTTGACACCCGCATGAAATACGGTGGCCAGGATTGCGAGTTTGGTGACCGCCTGAAGAATTCAGGGGTTATCGCCAAGCAAATTCGCTACAGCACGATTTGCGTGCACCTGGACCACGCCCGCGGTTACGCGAATGAAGAGAGCTGGAAGCGCAACAATGCCATCCGCGCGCAGTCGATCAGTGAAAAAATCGTGCAGACCCCCGCAGGCATACAGCAGACTGACACCAGCGACGTCACGGTCTATGGCAGCCAGGCCAGCTCCGGCTAGGGCGCAAACAGCGCAATGAAACTCAAGGAAATGCCCCGCTCGCTGCTACGCTCAATGCAGCTGCGCTTTGCCGACCCTGCCGCACTGGGCCAGGATGCGCGCGCCGCATCAACCGATGTGATCATTTCACTCACCTCGATCGAGTCACGACTCCCCACCCTGGAGCTGACGATTCGCAGCCTGCTGGACCAGGACAGCCGTTTTGACAAGATTGTGTTGTGGCTGAACGAAATGCTCGCAACTAGTATTCCCAGACGGCTCAGAGCCTTGTGCTCTGATCGCTTCGAGATTCGCTATTCGAAAGAAACCGGCCCGCATCGCAAACTGATCGAAACGCTACGCCACCATGATGGAGCAACGGTGGTCACCTGCGATGACGATATGCTCTACCCTCGCGACTGGTTATCTCGCTTGCTCGCCACCCATGCGCAGCACCCCGGCGAGATCATCGCGCACGAGTGCAGACAAATCACCTACCAGGCCAATGCCGAACTGGCGGCCTACGAAACCTGGCCCGATGAAGTGAGCGGCAACAGCTCCGCCCAGACGCTTGCGATTGGCTATGGCGGTGTGCTCTACCCGCCAGGCTGCCTGCACCCCGATGCGCTGCAGCGCGAACTCTACGACGAACTCGCACCGCGAGCGGATGACCTCTGGTACAAGGCAATGGCGCTGCGCCAGGGCACGGCAGTCAGGCGCAGCACTATCAGCGCGCCCAAACCGACGCCGATACTGTTTGCCGAGCGGGTGTCGCTAAAAAAGACCAATGTCAGGCAGGGTGGGAATCTCGAGCAGTGGCAACGGCTGACTGAGCACTTCTCGCTCGACGAGTTGCTAAAACATTAGTTTTCAAATCCCTGGAATGACCTATACGTCCAAAGTCCTTATATCCAAACATAAAAAAAGGCCCACCGCATGGTGAGCCTTTTTTCGTATTTAGAGCCTGACAATGACCTACTCTCACATGGGACCTCCCACACTACCATCGGCGATGCATCGTTTCACTTCTGAGTTCGGGAAGGAATCAGGTGGTTCCAATGCTCTATGATCGTCAGGCAAACTGGCTGGCGCAATGTCCAGGACACTGGGCCTAATGCGTGATGCCTAAGCACCTAAATTGACAACGTATCAAATAATGAGTCCAGATATTTTAATGCACCGCAAAAAACACTCAGTTACACATGTTCGCAAAGCAATGACTTTCTGTTTAAGGCTAAACCTGCAAATAAAAACTAATAACCAATCGTTTCTATTATATAGTCAAGCCGCACGGGCAATTAGTACTGGTTAGCTTCACGCCTCACAACGCTTCCACACCCAGCCTATCAACGTGGTAGTCTTCCACGGCCCTACAGGAGGGTTAAACCCTCAGGGAGACCTAATCTTGAAGGGGGCTTCCCGCTTAGATGCTTTCAGCGGTTATCCTGTCCGAACGTAGCTACCCGGCAATGCGTCTGGCGACACAACCGGAACACCAGAGGTTCGTCCACTCCGGTCCTCTCGTACTAGGAGCAGCTCTCCTCAAGTCTCCAACGCCCACAGCAGATAGGGACCGAACTGTCTCACGACGTTCTAAACCCAGCTCGCGTACCACTTTAAATGGCGAACAGCCATACCCTTGGGACCGGCTTCAGCCCCAGGATGTGATGAGCCGACATCGAGGTGCCAAACACCGCCGTCGATGTGAACTCTTGGGCGGTATCAGCCTGTTATCCCCGGAGTACCTTTTATCCGTTGAGCGACGACCCTTCCATACAGAATCGCCGGATCACTATGACCTACTTTCGTACCTGCTCGACTTGTCAGTCTCGCAGTCAAGCTGGCTTGTGCCATTACACTAACCTCATGATTTCCGACCATGATTAGCCAACCTTCGTGCTCCTCCGTTACTCTTTGGGAGGAGACCGCCCCAGTCAAACTACCCACCAGACACTGTCCTCGATCCGGATAACGGACCTGAGTTAGAACCCCAACATAACCAGGCTGGTATTTCAAGGACGGCTCCACTGCAACTGGCGTCACAGTTTCAAAGCCTCCCAGCTATCCTACACAAGTTATGTCAGAGTCCAGTGCCAAGCTATAGTAAAGGTTCACGGGGTCTTTCCGTCTAGCTGCGGGAACACGGCATCTTGACCGCGAGTTCAATTTCACTGAGTCTCGGGTGGAGACAGTGTGGCCATCATTACGCCATTCGTGCAGGTCGGAACTTACCCGACAAGGAATTTCGCTACCTTAGGACCGTTATAGTTACGGCCGCCGTTTACCGGGGCTTCGATCAAGAGCTTCGCCTAAGCTAACCCCATCAATTAACCTTCCGGCACCGGGCAGGCGTCACACCCTATACTTCCTCTTACGAGTTTGCAGAGTGCTATGTTTTTAGTAAACAGTTGCAGCCACCTGGTCACTGCGACCACCAACAGCTGATTCCCGACTGGGTCACCGTCAGTGGCGTACCTTCTCCCGAAGTTACGGTACCATTTTGCCTAGTTCCTTCACCCGAGTTCTCTCAAGCGCCTTGGTATTCTCTACCTGACCACCTGTGTCGGTTTGGGGTACGATTACATAAAAGCTGAAGCTTAGAAGATTTTCTTGGAAGCATGGCATCGACCACTTCGCTCGATCTCTCGAAGGAGCTCGTTGTCACCTCTCGACCTTAGGGGACCGGATTTGCCAAATCCCCCAGCCTACTAGCTTGAACGCGGACAACCATCGCCGCGCTGGCCTAGCCTTCTCCGTCTCTCCATCGCACTAATATGTAGTACAGGAATATTAACCTGTTTCCCATCGACTACGGCTTTCGCCCTCGCCTTAGGGGTCGACTCACCCTGCCCTGATTAGCATGGGGCAGGAAACCTTGGTCTTCCGGCGTGGGGGTTTTTCACCCCCATTATCGTTACTCATGTCAGCATTCGCACTTCTGATACGTCCAGCATGCCTCTCGACACACCTTCAGCCGCTTACAGAACGCTCCGCTACCGCACATACAAAGTATGTACCCAAA
This sequence comes from Pseudomonadales bacterium, assembly GCA_965216795.1. Taxonomy (GTDB): domain Bacteria; phylum Pseudomonadota; class Gammaproteobacteria; order Pseudomonadales; family UBA7434; genus UBA7434. The sequence continues at coordinate 1,503,551 of OZ244196.1, forward strand.
GCTTCGGTTACCAATTTAGCCCCGATACATCTTCCGCGCGGGCCGACTCGACTAGTGAGCTATTACGCTTTCTTTAAAGGGTGGCTGCTTCTAAGCCAACCTCCTAGCTGTCTGGGCCTTCCCACATCGTTTCCCACTTAACTGGTATTTGGGACCTTAGCTGTTGGTCTGGGTTGTTTCCCTCTCCACGACGGACGTTAGCACCCGCCGTGTGTCTGCCAAGCTGTACTCCTCGGTATTCGGAGTTTGCATCGGGTTGGTAAGCCGGGATGGCCCCCTAGCCGAAACAGTGCTCTACCCCCGAGGGTAATACTTGACGCTCTACCTAAATAGATTTCGCGGAGAACCAGCTATCTCCGAGCTTGATTAGCCTTTCACTCCGATCCACAGCTCATCCCCTCATTTTTCAACATAAGTGGGTTCGGTCCTCCAGTTGATGTTACTCAACCTTCAACCTGGCCATGGATAGATCGCTCGGTTTCGGGTCTAACGCCTGCAACTAATTCGCCCTATTAAGACTCGCTTTCGCTACGCCTCCCCTAAACGGTTAAGCTTGCTACAAACGTTAAGTCGCTGACCCATTATACAAAAGGTACGCAGTCACCCCGAAGGGCTCCCACTGCTTGTACGCACACGGTTTCAGGTTCTATTTCACTCCCCTCTCCGGGGTTCTTTTCGCCTTTCCCTCACGGTACTGGTTCACTATCGGTCAGCTAGGAGTATTTAGCCTTGGAGGATGGTCCCCCCACATTCAAACAGGATATCACGTGTCCCGTCCTACTCGATTTCACAGTAAACAGGTTTTCGTGTACGGGGCTATCACCCTGTATCGCCGGACTTTCCAGACCGTTCCACTAACCTATAAACTGCTTAAGGGCTGTTCCCCGTTCGCTCGCCGCTACTAAGGGAATATCGGTTGATTTCTGTTCCTCTGGGTACTTAGATGTTTCAGTTCCCCAGGTTCGCCTCGTTAACCTATGAATTCAGTTAACGATACCTGGCTTATGCCAGGTGGGTTTCCCCATTCGGAAATTCCCGGATCAAAGGCTGGTTACCGCCTACCCGAGACTTATCGCAGGTTCCTACGTCCTTCATCGCCTCTAGCTGCCAAGGCATCCACCGTATGCGCTTAATCGCTTGACTATATAAGACAAACGACTGGTTCTTCACCGGATTTAGCACTTAACAGAAACGTATTTCCTTACAACAACGCCTGCTACAGCGTTTCGGAAATATTCGTTTTTAAATTACTTTATGAACTCTAAGTCTTTAATGCAGTGCATTAAAATATTTAGACTCAAAATTTGTATACGTTGTTAAAGAACATTCTGGCGCAAAGACCAGGAGAAAGTGTTTTGTCGAAAGCACTTTCTTCTGATATCTGGAACTCAGGAAGCCGCTAAAAAGACGGTAAGTGGATATCACGGGAAATTTGGTGGAGCTATGCGGGATCGAACCGCAGACCTTCTGGATGCAAACCAGACGCTCTCCCAGCTGAGCTATAGCCCCAAAGCCTTGATGCATCGCGAGGATGCCTTCTTAAGCTTAGCCAACTTTAGGCGATCTGCCAAAATCGCTCTGGGCGAGGCGCGGTGCGAGGGCGTTTACTGTAGTAAACGACGAGCATCGCAACGAAGTCCAGGGCGGTTTTGGTGGGTCTGGGTGGATTTGAACCACCGACCTCACCCTTATCAGGGGTGCGCTCTAACCAACTGAGCTACAGACCCTTGTTTATGCTTGTCTTTTGTTGCGCTGAGCTGCGTTGCACTTGTCGCTCGTTCAGTCACATACCGATGTATGCTCCTTCACTCGCTCTGGCGTGCGCCTTGTCAGCACAACAAAATCCTGCGCCTAAACCTACTTTTCAAGTCAGGAGAAAAATAAGATCAAACAAGGAATGGATACAAAAGACAGGGCCTGAACCCTGACGGGAACCCGTCGGCTTCCGTGATACTTACCAGTGAGAATCAAATCATGCGTGTGGACGCTTACTGAACGTCGGTACGCTTAAGTTAAGGAGGTGATCCAGCCGCAGGTTCCCCTACGGCTACCTTGTTACGACTTCACCCCAGTCATGAATCACTCCGTGGTGACCGCCTTCCCGAAGGTTAGACTAGCCACTTCTGGAGCAACCCACTCCCATGGTGTGACGGGCGGTGTGTACAAGGCCCGGGAACGTATTCACCGCGACATTCTGATTCGCGATTACTAGCGATTCCGACTTCATGGAGTCGAGTTGCAGACTCCAATCCGGACTACGACCAGTTTTGTGGGATTGGCGCCCCCTCGCGGGTTAGCTGCCCTCTGTACTGGCCATTGTAGCACGTGTGTAGCCCAGGTCGTAAGGGCCATGATGACTTGACGTCGTCCCCACCTTCCTCCGGTTTGTCACCGGCAGTCTCCTTAGAGTTCCCAGCATTACCTGATGGCAACTAAGGACAAGGGTTGCGCTCGTTACGGGACTTAACCCAACATCTCACGACACGAGCTGACGACAGCCATGCAGCACCTGTCACCGAGTTCCCGAAGGCACGAAACTATCTCTAGTAACTTCTCGGGATGTCAAGACCTGGTAAGGTTCTTCGCGTTGCATCGAATTAAACCACATGCTCCACCGCTTGTGCGGGCCCCCGTCAATTCATTTGAGTTTTAACCTTGCGGCCGTACTCCCCAGGCGGTCTGCTTATCGCGTTAGCTGCGCCACTAGCAACCTAAAGTCGCCAACGGCTAGCAGACATCGTTTACGGCGTGGACTACCAGGGTATCTAATCCTGTTTGCTCCCCACGCTTTCGCACCTCAGCGTCAGTATCGAGCCAGGGGGCCGCCTTCGCCACTGGTATTCCTTCTAATATCTACGCATTTCACCGCTACACTAGAAATTCTACCCCCCTCTCTCGTACTCGAGTCTGGCAGTATTGAATGCAGTTCCCAGGTTAAGCCCGGGGCTTTCACATCCAACTGACCAAACCGCCTACGCGCGCTTTACGCCCAGTAATTCCGATTAACGCTTGCACCCTCCGTATTACCGCGGCTGCTGGCACGGAGTTAGCCGGTGCTTCTTCTAAAGGTAACATCAAGACTGCCGGGTATTAACCGACAGCTTTTTCTCCCAATTGAAAGTGCTTTACAACCCTAGAGCCTTCTTCACACACGCGGCATGGCTGCATCAGGCTTTCGCCCATTGTGCAATATTCCCCACTGCTGCCTCCCGTAGGAGTCTGGACCGTGTCTCAGTTCCAGTGTGGCTGATCGTCCTCTCAGACCAGCTACGGATCGTCGCCTTGGTAGGCTTTTACCCCACCAACAAGCTAATCCGACGCAGACTCATCTAATAGCGCGAGGTCCTAAGATCCCCCGCTTTCCCCCGTAGGGCGTATGCGGTATTAGCTTGAGTTTCCCCAAGTTGTCCCCCACTACTAGGCAGATTTCTACGCGTTACTCACCCGTCCGCCGCTCTACTCATTCCGAAGAACTTTCGCGCTCGACTTGCATGTGTTAGGCCTGCCGCCAGCGTTCAATCTGAGCCATGATCAAACTCTTCAGTTCAAGTTTGGTGGATTTCGTTTGCCAACCTTCTCCAGTCGAAACTGGAACAGCGAAGATCAACACGGTGAAACCCTAATTCCGGCTCAACGTTAATATATAAATGAACGTACACAAAAATAAATTGTTCAGGTCACTTATATCGTTGAATGATGGTTGGTACCGCTTCAGCCCGGAATGGACTGATTAAGTACTGTCGTACACTCAATTCAATAAGCGCCCACACGCATGATTTGATTGTCTTTTTAAACAACAGAACCGCTGCTGGAGCGGCCCTAACCCCTTGCCGTAGCGACAATATTCGCAAAAAGTCGAATGGGAGTGCCCGAAAGGGAAGGCGCATTATACGGAGAGAATTGATCTATGCAACTGTTTTCTGAAACTTTTTAGAAATATCGAATGGTACAATTTATTACTTGTTATTCGACGCTATAGATCGCGGCTCTAAGCGGTAGCACCCACTCATTGGGGGCCGATCAAAGGGGTGATTTACAGGACGGATTGGCCGGCACCGACGGGGCCTGGCCCGACTTCCCTCAGGCAGCGGGCAAAATCAGCAGGGCGTGGTTTTTCTTGCCCAGGCGAACGACGAAATACCGACCGAATAGCGCATTTTCTGCACTGAAAACAGCCCCCGCCTCCATATTCTGCTCCCAACCCAGCGAGCGGCCATTGACCTGCACAGCCTGGCGCGACAGGGCATCCTTAACCTGCTTTCCGGCCTTCGCAAGACCCGCCTCGACAAACAGGCTGGTCAGGGGGGATGCGCTGCTCAAATATTCATCAGTTAGCGTCAGCGACGGCAACCCGTCGAGCTGCAGCTGGGCCAGGTCGCTCTCGGCCAGCCCGGTGGCCTCACCCGAAAACAATGCCTCGGAAATCCGTTGCGCGGCCTCGAGGCCCTCTGGACCATGGACCAGGCCGGTGACTTCGGTCGCCAGAAGCTGCTGGGCAGCTTTGCGACCACTGCGCTGCGCATCCTCCGCCTGCAGCGCATCAATCTCGACCGGGTCGATAAAGGTAAAGTAGCGCAGGAACCGATAGGCATCGGCGTCCGCCGTATTCAGCCAGAACTGGTAAAAGCTGTAGGGCGATGTCTTGGCCGCATCAAGCCAGATGGTGCCCGACTCGGTCTTGCCAAACTTGCTGCCATCGGCCTTGGTCACCAACGGCAGCGTGGCGCCGAACACCTGGGCCTGGTGCAAGCGGCGCGTCAGGTCGATACCACCGGTAATATTGCCCCACTGGTCACTGCCACCGATCTGCAGCGTGCAGCCATAGGCCTTGTAAAGCTGCGAAAAATCGTAACTCTGCAGGATCATGTAGCTAAACTCGGTGAAGGAGATCCCCTCACCCTCGCGCTCGATCCGCTGGCGCACCGACTCCTTGCCAATCATTGCGTTGACGGCGAAGTGCTTGCCGATGTCGCGCAGGAAATCGAGCACGGGCACATCTGCCGTCCAGTCGAGGTTATTGACGACCAGCGCGGCATTCTCGCCAGCATCAAAATCGACAAATTGACCGGTTTGCGCGCGCAGGCGCTCCACCCAGCCCGCGACCGTTTCGGGGCTATTCAGCGAGCGCTCCTGGGCTTTGAAGCTGGGGTCACCGATCAGGCCGGTTGCCCCCCCGATCAGGACGATCGGCCGGTGCCCCGCCAGCTGCGCGCGACGCAATGCCAGCAAGGGTACCAGCGAGCCGATGTGCAGGCTCTCAGCGGTCGGGTCGAACCCGGAATACAGCGTCCTCGACCCTGAAGCGAGGTGATCGGCCAGCTCCTGCTCTGCGGTGGCCTGCGCCAGCAGCTCGCGAGCCCGGAAATCCTGTAGAAAATCGCTTGGCATAGTGTGCGTCGTTATACAGCTGAGAAAAGGGGTCTACCCTGAGCGCGTGGGTTCGGCTGCAACCGAGGGCGCTATCAACCCGAGCCCGAACGATACACCAACGGATGCGCGTGGCAACCGGATTCACGGAGGTTTTTCCCAAATATTACTGACTGCGGCCCCAGAGATCCTGATCGAGCGCAGCTTTGTTATACTGAATTGATAGTGCCCGGCACTTCCTTTAATCAATTTCGCTGACGCCATCGCATGCGACGCCGCCACGCCACGCCGATCAAGCCCGCATCGAAGACCTGGCTAACCCTGCCAGCTGCGGCCAGCCTGTCGCGCCGTTTTGTCGCGCTCGCCGCCATGCTTGGCGCTTGCTCCCTCGCCCTGGGGCTTACCGCCCTCCACCAGGCTGATACCCAGGCCAGCCCCGGGCAGGCAACACGAACCATCATCCCACTCGAACTGGGTATCACCGCCGGCGATGCGAACCAGGCCCCTCGCGAAACCCGCAAACTCGACACGCCTGCACCCGCCAGGCCCGACGATAGCACGCTGTCACCCGCAGCGGCCTCCGCCCAGCCGGCTGTCAGCGAACTGGCCGGGCCACCAAGCCCCAGGCCACTGACACGCATCGTCACGCAAAAGCTGGGCAACGGCGACAGCCTTTCACTGGTGTTCAATCGCGTCGGCTTGAGCGGCCGCGACGTCTACGAGATCGTCAATAGCGGTAGCGAAGGCGCGGCGCTGAAAAAAATCTTTCCAGGAGAGTCGCTGCTCTTTGAGCTCGATGAAGCCGGCGAGCTGGTCACCCTGACCCGCGTGATATCACCCCTCAAATCGGTGCATTTCAAACGCCAGGCCGCGGGCAGTGGCGAGTACTTCAAGAGCGACACGATTGAACGTCTACCCGAAACTCGGCGCGTTACCCGATCGGCACAGATTCAAAGCTCGCTATCGCTCGCGGCCGACCGCGCCCAACTGCCCGCGGGTATCACGATGACAATGGCCAACATTTTTGGCGGTGTGATCGACTTTGTCTATGACGTGCGAGCAGGCGATAGCTTTGCGATCGTCTACGAAGAGCTGTATCTCGATGGCAAAAAGATTGGTAACGGGAATATTATCGCAGCACAATACGTGAACCGCGGCAGGACCTATAACGCCTTTCGCTACGTGGATGCTACCGGCGCTGCGGGTTACTACAACGAAGATGGTGTCAGCATGCGCAAGGCGTTCCTGCGTGCACCACTCGACTTCACACGTATTTCTTCAGGCTTTAATTTGCGACGCCTGCACCCGATTACAAAAAACGTGCGTCCACATCGCGGCATAGATTATGCCGCGCCCACCGGCACACCGGTATTTTCAACGGGTGATGGCCGCGTCATCGCCTCGGGTTATTCGAAAGCCAACGGCAAGTTCGTGTTTATTCGCCACGGTGAAGCCTACACTACGAAGTACCTGCATCTCTCCAAGCGCGCGGTGAAAAAGGGGCAGCGCATCAAGCAGGGCCAGATCATTGGCCATGTGGGCTGTACCGGCCTGTGCACGGGCCCTCACCTGCACTACGAATTCCTGGTGAACGGTGTACACCGCAATCCACGAACCATCCTGAAAAAACTGCCCAAAGCAAAGTCGCTGGAAGCACAGTACAAGGCAGATTTTGCGCGCAGCATCCAGCCCCTGCAATTGCAGATTGCCAGCATTGGCGAGCACTCGATCAAGCTTGCCCAAGCCAGCGAGTAAATGTCTCCGTATTTTATCGGCCTGATGTCGGGTACCAGTGCCGATGGCATAGACGCGGCGCTGGTGAAGATAGAGGGTGGCCTGCAGCTGCTGCACCACCATTGTGAACCGATACCCGAGGCGCTGCGCAGCGAAATCCTGTCGCTGGCGACGCCCGGTGACAACGAGATAGACCGGCTAGGCAAACTCGACTGTGAACTCGGCAGCGTGTTTGCCCAAGCGGCCAGGCAATTGCTCACAGCCAGCGGCATCGCCGCGAGCGACATTACCGCGATTGGCAGCCATGGCCAGACCATCAGGCACCGTCCGCCTGCCGGCGCCAACGATGCGCCTGGATTCACGTTACAAATCGCTGACCCGAATACGATTGCCCTGAAAACGGGTATTACCACGGTCGCTGATTTTCGCCGCCGCGACCTGGCAGCCGGCGGACAGGGTGCGCCACTTGCGCCGGTATTTCATCAGTTTATCGCTCCCAGCGACTGCGAAACCGTCGGCTTCCTGAACCTGGGCGGCATCGCGAATATCACCCTGCTGCACCGTGGCAAACTGGCGTTCGGCTTTGATACCGGGCCGGCCAACGGCCTGATGGACGCATGGATAAACCGGCAACACGGCAAGCCTTACGATGACAATGGCGAGTGGGCATCAAGCGGCAGCTGCAACGAGCAATTGCTCGCGCAGCTGTTAAAGGACGAATACCTCGCAGCCGCCCCACCCAAAAGCACTGGCAAGGAGTACTTCAACCTCGCCTGGCTCGACCAGCAACTCGCCCGCTTCGGTGGCAGCATCGACAACGCCGATGTCCAGGCTACATTGCTGCAATTGACGGTGCACAGCATTGCTCTGGCGCTGGAACCATTAACCCTGGCGCCCGAGCGCATCTACTACTGTGGCGGTGGCGCCAACAACGCCGCACTGATAGCGGCGCTCGCGCAGCACACACCGCAGGCAGACTGGTACTCGACCAGCGAACTGGGTGTGCACCCGGACTGGATAGAAGCCTGTGCTTTTGCCTGGTTTGCTCATCAGTCCCTGCACAGGGAAGCACTGCCACTGGCGCAGTACAGCGGTGCAGCACGCAACGCGATAGCCGGCGGTGTTTACTACGCTGACTGAACTGCGCGATGCGTCGCGGCAAACAAAAGCAGCAAGCCTGCAGTGGCTAGCGCCGGCAGCGGAATATCTACGATCGGCGGTGTACTCTGGGCATTGCGGGGATCTGTTCCAAAAGCCAGCTCGTCGTTGTCATCAGCGCCATCGCCATCGCTGTCTCTCACCAGCGGGTTCGACAAGCCCCGGCCAAAGCAGTATAGCGGGCCATTAGAATCACAGGTATCGTTTCCAAATGTCGACGACCAACGATCGACAAGCTGGCTCATACCCCCATTTGCAGGGTCCGCCGCAGAATTACTGCTCCAGTCGTTGCAGTTGACGTTACCCGGGGTCAACGTGCCTGACTCCAACGTACTGGTCCAGACCGGGTTATGCAGCACCGCACCCTGTTCGGTCAGTTCGATCGGTGCCATTAGCAGTCCGTCGGTGAGGTCTACCAGCGTTTGCGCAACGTCTCGCCCATCCACCAATGTAAAGCGCTGGTCATCGAGCCGGGTAATCGCATCAACGGTGGTCGTCGATAGCCAGGCTTTATAACCCTGAGCGGGCAACAGGCCAGCCTCCTGCGCACGTGCATCACAGATTGCGTCTGCGCCGGCCAGAGAACCAAAATTCCCCTGGTGGAAACTCGAGGTAATGAAGACCCAGGCGCGGGCCTCGACACCGTCGGGCAGCGTGTCGCCGTCGGTATCGCCGAGCAACGGATTGCTGCCGTGCACGCCGACCTCAGCACCATCATAGAGCCCATCTCCATCGCTGTCCGGAAGGGTTGGGTCGGTGTTGTGGGTTTGCAGCTCTTCACCGTCACCCAGCCAGTCGCTGTCAGTATCGACCGCCAGGGGGTTAGTCGTATACACCAGCACTTCATCGCCATCGCCAATGCCATCCATGTCAGTATCCGCGACATTGGGGTCGGTGCCATGAACGGCAAGCTCCTGACAGTCTGGCAGATTGTCGCTATCGGCGTCGTCGCTCCCAGAAGGCGCCAGCCAAAGCTGCTTCACCCCGATATCATTGCCATCACTAGCGGGTGGAACAAAACCGGATTCATTGAAAGCGATACTGTAAATGTCCTCGTCCGCGACAAAACCAACGAAGGCACCCGAGGGACTGACGACCGGCAAACTCGCCGCAGGAATCGACAACAGCACACCCGTGGCGCCCGAAACGGTCAGCACTTCACCGGATTCGCGAAAGTTCTCAACGAGCAGAAAACCCACCGCGCGCGGACGCGCCCCGCTGAACTGGATATCGAAGTCATCATCCTCGAAGTCATCGACGTCGCCGACAGAGAGCGCGCCCACCGGAAAGACCGATGCACCGGTTTCCTGGTCGTCAAAAATCCAGCCGTCGGCCAGCGTCAGGCCATCAACATCGTTGGTCTGCAGGGTGAGATCGGGACAGCTTTGCAAGGCAGCGGCGGTGAAACTGAGCGTGTGCCCCAGACGCTGGTCCGGTAGCGGAATGCCAGAGAGCTCATTGCTCAAAGACAGCGTGGCACCATCGAAATCAACAAGCTGGGTTGAGCCGGATGCTGCCTGCGCCGCTGTCTGCCAGCTCGCCTGGTCGGTGAAATAGCTCGTCACAGACTGGGCTGCCGCCGGCAGCCAAGCCAATGAGCAAGCCATTGCCAGACGCAGGCCACGATGCCAAAAACACTGTTGAAAAAATGCTTGCACAGGAAGCCCGACCAACACAAAGAGATTCGTGGTGTTCTGCCGGCAAACGCTGGGCCAGCACACCTATTATTTATCCGTCCGCTAATAGTGCCAGTTTAGGGCACATCGCGCAAAAAATGTTCAACCCGTTGATTTCTAAGCACATGCCCGCCGGGCACTGCCGAGTTCATCGGCAAAGGCGTCGGTTTGTTGCCACTTTTCAGCGCCAGCTGCGACCGCACAGCCCAGCGGCGGGCTGGTGCCAAACAGCGGCTCGCCAGGCACAGCCGCCGAATGGGCCACCAGGTCGGCGGCCAACATATCGCCAATATAGTCCTGTAAGAGCGCCTCCGGCATACCCGCAGCCGGGGGCAGAGCCTCCAGATGCGCGGCGCCTTCCAGCTCCCGATACCAGTTCGAGAGGTCACCGCGGGCGCGGTGTGTGCAGCCCCTGGCGATGGGTTCCCGGCCGACCATGACGCCATTCTGATCGAATATTAAACAGAATCGATCGATCTGCAGTGCCCGCGATGCGCCGCCAGGCGGGTTTTGTTCGCCATCATCGGCCAGCGATACCCGCAGCGCGCGCACATTCATGCCGGTGCAATCTGCACCCAGCAGGCGATCAAGCGTCAGGGAACCGGCGCGAATTTGGCGCCACTCGGCAGGACGACAGTAGCGTAAGCTGCCATCGGGGCGGATGACGAACAGATAGCTATCTTGCTGATACCGCATGCTTTGGCACCTCCCTCACAAGAGTTACGCCAATATCGGTCTTGCTGGCCAAGCGCTGAACAGCCACCGGTACGCATCATGGTGCCGGCGACAACTGCTGACCTCTCAGCTAAACACACCCCTCGAGAGCGCTGAGACTGCGCTCCTGACAGGCGTTCTACCGCTGTCTGTCTCCAAGTGTAGTCGGCAAGTGCAAAAATGCCCCGGTAATACTACCAAGCTCTACCCACGCCAGAATCCGGCGCCCAGCCCGCAGCATCCTCCCTTGATCCAGATCAAGTAGTACCCGTGATGCGGCAGGTATGATTTTTGGCATCGGCTCAAGCCAACAGGCCGGGCACCCAACCTGGCCACCACCCGCGGAGCACAGCCATGAAAAAAATTCTCGTTGTCGCAGACCCACTGGACGGCCCCCAACAGGCAGTGCAACAGGCGCTGCTGCTGGGCAGCAGGATCGATGCCACCGTGCACGTACTGGTGTTCTGCCACGCCAGCACCGATGGCCTTGAACTGCGCGGGGAAGCAAGCCAGGTGAAAGCCGGCCTGCTGGAGCGCACCGAACTGAAGTGGCTCGAGCAACAGCAGCGACTGGACGGCGCCGAGCGCCTGGAGCACGAAATTGTCTGGGAAAAAAACACCCAGGCGTGGACGCTGCAACACTGCCAGAGTCATGCCTATGAGCTTTTGGTCCGCTCGCATCACGCTGCCAACTCGGAACATTATGACCCTGCAGACTGGATCCTGGTCAGGGATGCCGGCATTCCGGTGTTCAATGTGACGAGCGAGGACAGGGGCAGGCAAGGCGACGCGGTGCTGGTCGCGCTCGACCTTGCCTCTGGCGATCAGGAAAAACAGCGTCTCAACCGGGAGCTATTGGCGCTGGCACACCGCCTGGCGACTGACCAGTCGCTCGATCTGCACTGTTGCTACGCGATCGAAATTCCCGGCCTTGTCAAAGACTTCGACATGGTCGATGTGCCCGCCACTGTGCACCGTTTAGAGAAAGAAGCCAGAACCAGTTTCGCTGGCTTCGCCGAAGACTACGGCATCGATCGTCAGCACCTGCACGTGCGCGAAGGCCGGCCCCACGATGTTATCCAGAACTTCGCACGCAAGATCAAGGCCAGGCAAGTGCTGGTGGGCTCGATCGGCCGCACCGGTATCTCGGCAAGACTACTGGGCAACTGCGCCGAAAAGCTGCTGAAAGCCGCTATCTGTGATGTCATCGTCATCTAGCGCCCCTCGCGCCTGGCGGCGCTTGCAGGACGCTACCTGCGGTTTGATTGATCCATATCAATACCGTGCTCCAGGGCCCGGGCTAAAGTAACACTGTCACTACACAACCGGAGCGCGAAGCAATGTTACAAACTGAAGAACGTCAAATCGTACAGAACATGGCAGTGTCGGTAGGCACCCTGATGCTGGTTGCGGTACTGCTGATCATCGCCTCAAACCTGTTGGCTTAGCCAGCACGGTACCAGTACATCAAACCCGGTGAGCTAAACGCATGGCAAGCAACTACCAGCATATCGTTGTCGCAGTCGACCTGTTTGCGGAAACCCAGCCGGTACTCGACCGGCTCGAGCGCCTGCGCAGTGACGACACGCGGGTTGACCTGGTACACGTTGTCGAGCCGGTCTACTACGTTGACGCCACCTTTGGCGCACTGCCGATGGACCTGCAAAACAAGGTGTATGAAGAAGCCAGCGCTAAAATGCGAACCCTGGGCTCGCAACTGGGGCTAGCAGATGAGTACCTGCAGGTACTGACAGGCAAGGCATCACAGCAAATCGTCAACTTTGCAGATCAAAGCGGAGCCGACCTGATCCTGCTTGGAAGTCACGGCAAACACGGCTTGCAACTGATTCTGGGATCCACAGCAAGCGGTGTCTTGCATACGGCAAAATGCGACGTGCTGGCGGCGCGTATATTCGCCGCATAACGTCTCAGCGCGGGGCGACGACAGGCGCTAGAAGTAAGAGTAGTTTTCCTTGCTGATCAGGCGCTTCTTTTCTTTTGGCGCAAAGGGCACAAAGTCGACAAAGGGCTGCATCTCAGAGCGTGGCAATTTGCGCTGATCGAGCCAGTAATCGCAGACCTGGATGTCGATGACGCCGAAGGCTGAGAGCTTGGCTGCAAGATCCACAGCCCGTTTGTGATCAGGGTAACTGGCCTTGAACATCACCCGGGCCTCATCGCCATGCATCAGGAACACCACCGGCGCGAAGCGCTCGCCGTGCTGGGCCTGATTGAACAATTCGTCGACTCGCTCGAGGACGCGCTCAAACTCTTCCGCTGAGTGGACCCGTAAATCCGCAACATAGCCAGGCACATCCGCATGCAGGGGATTCTCCTGCGCAGGCACAAACACCGGCTGGTCAACATTTTCGGCGCCCCAAACCATGGCCGGAGCCAGCAGCAGGGTAAGGACCATGAGTGACATCGGGAAGATCACCGACCGGCAAAGATTATTGTGCATTATTCTGAAGCCAACCTGTTTCGGGCGCCCCTGGGCCTTGGGCAACACCGCGTCGGATTAAATCGAGAACGAAGAGCCGCAACCGCAGGTGGTCTCGGCGTTGGGGTTATCGACAATGAAACGGGAGCCCTCGAGCCCCTCGACATAGTCGACGCTGCCGCCCACGAGGTACTGGTAGCTCATGGCATCGACCACCAGGCTAACGCCTTCGTTGTCGATGACCGCGTCATCGTCAGCCACCAGCTCGTCAAAGGTAAATCCGTACTGGAATCCTGCGCACCCGCCCCCGGTCACAAACACGCGAAGCTTGAGGCTGTCATTGCCCTCTTCTTCGATCAGCCCTTTGACCTTGCCCGCGGCCCGATCGGTAAACACCAGTACTGATTCGGAATTTCCAGTAGATTCAATCATTTAACGTTCAATACAGCAGATGGATACAGCGTTGCACCCGAGGCGCCACGCACACTCGGGACAAGCATAGCGCTCCAATGGCGCAGCCGCAATAAAGGAGGTTGGGGGCAAAAGGCGGGAATTAAAGGCCTTCGCCGAGGGCCGGCTCAGAGGCTTCAGCGTCCGTGGCGCCGGGCCGGGACACCGATTCACCACCCGGGGTGTAAAACAGCCCGCCGTTGATCTGGGCGCCCTTCACCATCTCGATAACCTGGTAGTGAACATCACCGCAGACCACGGCGTTGGCAGCCAGTTCGACCCGGCTCGAGGAGTAGACATTCCCGTTGATCGCACTGTTGACGATAATCACGGGCGCGCAAACGTCACCATTGACCCGACCGCTGTTCTGGATGCGCACCTGGGCCCCATCACCCTGCTCATCGGCGACGATATTGCCATTCACTTCACCTTCAATCTCGAGGCTTCCGGTGAAGTGGAGTTCACCCTCCACTCGCGTGCCACGGGCAATCAGTGTCGTGCCCGCATGCTTTGATGAATCTTGGGCTGGACTTTTACTAAACATCAGGCACCTCCAATCAGTTGATCCCAGGAATAGACTGTTTCAAGTTCACGTGCTGTTTTACCGCCCAGGGTGACCCGCAGGACTATCTGCAGGGGCCTGGCGTTGTCCGGAAGTGCAAAAGCGCCCTCAACGCGCTGGAAAAATCGAAAGCGCAGCTTCGCCGGAAGCTTGCCGGTAAAGCCCGGAAGCTGCTGCACTGGCGTGAATTGCCGCTCGCCGTCGACCTCGAGCTCGAGGTTGGCCGAGATATTGCCCTTGACCAGCGGGTTACCGCCACCGGATTGCGTGACCAGCGCACTAAAGTGGTAATCACCAGCCTGCTGGCCTGGCACGAGCTCCAGTGAATGCAATGCGACTTCGGCCTGGCGCTCGCCGGGCGCCACCAGGCTCCGGTAAAAATCGAGATCCTTCTGCAAGCTGCTCACCTGCAATTGCTCGGCAAGCAGTGACTGGCGCACTTCCTCGGCGGCCAGCCTGTCGATTTCGGCGGCCTTTTCGGCGATCGCGACCTGCTGGGTAAGCTCTGACACTTGCCGCTCATAATCACTGGTTTGCATCACCAGCGACTTGTTGCGCTGTAACAGGACACCGGACTCTCCCAGCCCATAGCGAAACCCGGCGTAAAAACTGACAGCCAACACCAGCAGCACGATGATCGCGGCGCCCCAGGCCATCGCGCGCATACGCGCATCGAGACGAAGTACTACACTGCGATCTGCTGCCAAAACTCGCCAGACCTCTCTAGGGTGTCAGCGCGATTGACTGCAGGCCACGGCGCTCGTCCCAGCCCTGCATGATGTTCAAGGCCTGCACGGCCTGGCCAGCGGCGCCTTTGACGAGGTTGTCCTCAACCGATAGCACAACCAGCGTATTTGATGCAGGCAGTGGTTGGACGGCGATCTGGCAAAGATTGGTGCCGCGAACGCTGCGCGTGTCGGGCACGCTGCCCGCAGGCAATACATCGACAAAGGGCTCGTCTGCGTAGCGCGCCTCGAACACCGACTGGAAATCGGTATTCATATCGTGAGGTCGGCAATACAGGGTGGCGCAAATCCCCCGGATCATCGGCAGCAGGTGAGGTACGAAGGTCAGGTTGACTTCATGCCCGGCTGCATCTTCCAGCGTCTGCCGGATCTCAGGCAAATGCCTGTGTCCGGCGACGGCGTAGGCTTTAAAACTCTCCGAAACTTCAGCATACAGGGCATTGACCTTGGCCTGCCTGCCTGCGCCGCTGACGCCCGAGGCTGCGTTCGCAATAAGCTGAGAGGTATCGACCAGTGACTGCTCGAGCAATGGCAGGAAACCCAACTGGACTGCCGTTGGATAACAGCCTGGGCAGGCCACCAGCTGGGCACCGGCAATCTGGCTGCGGTATCGCTCGGGCAAGCCGTAAACTGCCTGTTGCAAGGCATCGGCAGCGGTGTGCGGCTGGCCATACCACTGCGCCCAAAGCTCGGCATCGCGCAGGCGAAAATCGGCGGACAGGTCGATGACACGCAGACCACGCTCGAGCAACGCCGGCACCATGTGCAGCGCGACCCCATGAGGCGTCGCGAAAAACACCACCTCACACTGTTCAGCCAGCTGGTCTGCATCGGGCTCGGTGAAGCGAAGCGCGCAGTGACCACGAAGGCTTGGCCAGTAACTGGCGAGCTCAACACCGGCCTCAGAGCGCGACGTCACAACCCTGAGGTCGACCGCATCGTGGTCAAGCAGCAGGCGCAGCAGCTCAGAGCCCGTATACCCGGTCGCCCCGACAACACCTACACCCAGTCTCTTGCTCACGCTGCTCATCCTGCTCGAATCGCCCCCGGTAGAGGGCACTGCATCAAGCTCTGATAATAAGAGGCTGAAACCCAAAACTAAAGTGCATTCTTTGCATTCGCGCTCTCACCATCACCCGGCAGGCCTGGCCCGACAGCTGGCCGGGCCTATGCCCCAGCGACCAAATGGCGCTAAAATCGCGCCCATGCTCTGGATCAAAGCGTTTCACATCGCCTTTGTCGTGTGCTGGTTCGCCGGCATCTTCTACCTGCCCCGACTATTCGTCTACCACGCCCAGAGTGAAGACCCCGCCGTGCGCGCCCAGCTGTTGGTGATGGAGCGCAAGCTATTTCGTTTCATCACCCCGCTCGCCGTGCTCGCCGTCCTGTTTGGCGGCTGGCTCACCGCGCTGAACCTGTCCTACTACCTGGGCCAGCCATGGTTCATCGCCAAGCTGCTCTTGGTCGTGCTTCTGATTGCCTACCACTGGCAATGCGGCCGCTACATCGCGCGCTTCGCGCGTGACGAGATCACACAGAGTCACGTATTTTTTCGCTGGTTTAACGAGTCGCCGGTGCTGTTGCTGTTTGGCATCGTTATCCTGGTCGTCGTGCGCCCGCTGGTTTGATCGAGCATATGTCCAGGTCTCCCGGCGAACTGGTATCAACAACCGCCCTGGCGCGCCAGCTGGGCCTGGGTGCAAAGATCGTCTTTAACTTCCTGAGCGATCGCGGCTGGATCGAACGCGTTGGCGAGAACTGGCGACTCACCGGCAAAGGGGAGTTCGAAGGCGGCGAATACATCCGCAGCAAAAAATATGGCGAATACATCGGTTGGCCACCGGGTATCGCGGAACACGCCATTTTTACTGAGCTACTCGACATTCCTGTCTCGGCTGCCGCGCTTGGCAATCCCTATGGCATTGCGCCGCACCGGCTGAATGCCCTGCTGGCAGAACTGGGTTGGCAAAAGCGCTTTCACAAAGGCTGGACGATCACCGCCAGCGGCGAGCGACTGGGCGGTATTGAACGTGAGGACAATGAGTCGGGCGTACCCTATACCGTCTGGCCCAGGAGTATCGCCGACAATGCCACACTGGCGCAGGCACTGGAACAGATCGCCGCGCCACGCCATACCGACAGTGCAGCAACAAGCCCGGAGCCGGCGGACCGTGGCTCACAACAGGCCTTCGACCTGCAGCCAGCGGCCTCGACCGTGTGCCGTGATGGGCACCAGGCGCTCAATGCCGAAGATGCACTGGTCGATAACTGGCTCTACCTGATGAACGTGGTGCACGCCTATCGGTGGCCACTTGCCGATGCATCACTGGGGTGCTGTGATTTCTACCTGCCCGCAGCGCATTTGCACCTTGAATGCTGGCACTCGCAGGAAACTGCGGCATCGATGCGCGAAAAGCTCGCACGGATTGAGTACTACCGCGACAATGACCTGGCGATGCTGCAGCTGGATGCAGACCAGATCACCAACCTCGACGCAGAACTTCCCAGGCTATTGCTCAAATTCGGCATCACCGTTTACTGACCGGGGCGAACTAGTAACCCGCCTCCAGGTCAACCTCTCCCTCCAGCGGCCGCCCCGCAGTGAAATGGTCGATATTGGCCAGGAAGGGCTGCAAGAGCTTGTTGAGCGTATCTTCAGAACTCCAGGAAATATGGGGCGAGAGGTACACGCTGGGGTGTTCGTAGAGCCAGTGACCGGCAGGCAGCGGTTCGGGCTCGACAACATCCAGTGATGCGCGAGCGACCTGTCCGGAATCCAGCGCGGCTGCGAGCGCCTGCTGGTCGACCAATGCGCCCCGCCCTATGTTG
This sequence comes from Pseudomonadales bacterium, assembly GCA_965216795.1. Lineage (GTDB taxonomy): Bacteria > Pseudomonadota > Gammaproteobacteria > Pseudomonadales > UBA7434 > UBA7434. Next base: position 1,521,227 of record OZ244196.1, read on the forward strand.
ACCAGGTGTACCCCGGGTTTGCACGCATCGAGCGATCGGGCATTGATGATGTGGCGTGTGGCTGGCGTCGCCGGGGCAGCCAACACCAGGTGGTCGGCATCGCGCACCAGGTCCGCAAAATCTTCCGCAGGGGTCACGCCGTCTGGCCATTGTTGTCGTGGCTGGCGAACCAGCGCCTTCACCGGCATCCCGAATGCCCTGGCGCGCTCGGCGACCAATGCGCCGATGCAGCCAAATCCAAACAGCGATAGCTGGCGACCACTGACCTGCCTGAGCTCGGCTGTATGCCAGCTCTCCGGTGGCTCGCTGACCCAGGATGCAGGCAGGGACTTGTCTGCGGCGAGCACCATCGCCATAACCCACTCGGCGATGGGCAAGGCATGGGCCCCTCGCGAGCAGGTCAACCGCCGCTGACCCATCATCTCCAGCGGAAAATTATCAACGCCCGTGCCCAACACGTGAATCCAGCGCAGGTTCGCGGCAGCATCGAGCAGGTTCTGGAGAACGGCCGCCTCGCTAATCCCGATAGCCAGCATCGCATCGGCGTCAATCTCAGCGGGCAGATCGTGCAGGTCCACAACCTCAACCTGGATACCCCTGTCAATCGCTGCGATCTGTTGCTCGAGCTCAACCGAACTAAACGGTAGCAGTATCTTCATGATTGCTTGCCTTTCTCAGCTGCGCGAACCGTGCTGCTCCCGGTTTTGCGCCTTCATACGTTCGGTTTTTTTCAGCAGCACATACACAGCGCCGGTACCGCCATGCGCAGGAATCGCACTGTGGTACGCCATGACAAGCGCGGATTCACGCAGCCATTTCGCGACATAGCTTTTCAAGGTCGCCGGTTGGCGGGTATTGCGATCACCCTTGCCATGCAAGACCAGCAAGCAGCGCATGTCATAGCGCAAGGCCTGGTCGATAAAGCCGGTCAGCTCAGCACGGGCTTCCACCACCGTCTTGCGATGCAGGTCGAGCCGCGCCTCTATCGGGTACTTGCCCAGCCGCAACTTGCGATAGACACCCTCCTGGATACCGGGGCGTTTAAACGCGAGTGTATCGGTCGGCTTGACGAACTCAACATACTCGTCCGAGACGTAATCCATTTGCAGGCCAGCTTCCCGCTCGTGCTGCGGGTCCGGCGCCGCGTCGGTTACGGCTGCAGAGCGTGAATAGCTAAGGTCGCGATTGGTGGGGGTAGTTTTTTTTCGCTCAACACGATCGCTGGGCTTCAGTGGCTGGACACCACGCAGCTCCTGCGCGAACAGATCATCATCGTCATCGTTCATCTGCGAACACACTCAGCACGACATCGGGATGCCCCGATCATATCATGCGAATGATCCACTCATGGCCGGGGCCGGCGCAGTCGCTAGAAAATCTCGTCCGGCCGCATATCAAAACGCGGGGTCAGCTGGACATCGATTTCACGGTAAAGCGTGGGATTCACTTCCTTGAGGTCCGAGAGCTCCTGCCGGGTCTGGGCGTCGACGCCCTGGTTAATGACGATCTCGACCCGACGGTTCCTGGCGCGGTTTTCACGGGTATCGTTGTCCGCCAACGGCCGCGTATAACTGAACCCGCTCACGGTAAAACGCGTGGGGCTGAGCACATCTTCGCTCAACAACTCTTCCGCAACGCTCACCGCCCGCGCCGAAGACAGCTCCCAGTTCGAGCGAAAACGCGATGTCGAAATCGCAATATTATCGGTATGTCCCTGCACCATGATCTGGCCCTGCTTCTCCTTGAGCACGTCGCGAATATCATGCAGCACCATATCGAAACCATCCTGCAGGCTCGCCGAACCCGAGGCAAATGAGCCTTTTTCCTTGATGCGCACCGTTATCTGCCGCCCACGCGTTTCGACCTCGATCTCACCGTCCTTGATCTGCTTGGCAAGCGCATTGGCCAGTTCAGCCGCATCACTGCGGGTTTGCTGGATCATTTCCTCGAGCTTGCTGACCAACTGCTCATCCGCACTGGCCTTCTGCTCCTCGGTAATGCTCGTTTCATCGGTAAGCTGGTCGGGCGTGCATTGCACCTGCAGGTTGCGCTGCTCCTCTTCCGAGGTGCGCTGCATGACTTCATTAATGGGGGTAGGCTCTGGACGACCGGGGCTGAATTCCTGGGCGATGATGCTGGTACCCATCGGGATTTCGTTGGCTTCAACCTGGCGCTGGACGCCGAAGGCGCTGCTCAACGAGCCCGCCAGGCGCTTGAATTTCAGGACATCCATTTCGGCGAAAGACAACAACAGCACGAAGAAGCACATCAACAGCGCCATCAGGTCGGCAAAGGTCCCCATGTAGGCTGGCAAGCCCTCGGGGGGACAGTCGCAATCGTGTTCTTCGTCAGCCATTATCGCGTCGTGAATTCAACCAGAGGACTACTAGCCGCCTTCGCCGTTCTCGCGTTTCTTGGCGGGCAGGTAATTTCGCAACATCGAGTCGATGACTCTGGGATTTTGTCCAGCCTGGATCCCCATGATTGCGTCAATGATCATGTTTTTAATCCTGCCCTCCTCGTCCTTGCGAAGCGCAACCTTGTCAGAGATAGGCAGTGCGATCATATTTGCGATCATTGCGCCATAGAGCGTTGTGAGCAGCGCGACCGCCATGGAAGGGCCAATCGATGCAGGGTCAGACATGTTGGACAACATGGCAACCAGGCCGATCAGGGTGCCGATCATGCCCATTGCCGGCGCCGTATCGCCCATCTGCTTCCAGATTTTGGAGCCGACATCGTGGCGTTTTACCGCCTCGTTCATGTCCTTGAACATCAGGTTTTTAACCACTTCAGGATCATGGCCGTCTACCAGTAGCTGAATGCCCGACTGCAGGAAGTCGTCGCTGACCTCTTTGCCCTCAAGTGCCAGCAGGCCATTCTTGCGCGCGTCGTCTGCCAGACCCACGACCTCATCAATCAGGTCTGCAGGATCCACCAGCTTGAACATAAAGGCTTTGCCGGCAACCTTGAAACAGCCAAGGAACTGGCCGAGACCAAATTTCATCAAAACGACGAAGATAGTGCCAATGAAGACAATCATGACCGAGGGCACGTCGATAAAGATGCCTATGCCGCCACTCATCGTCATTGCACCGACGATGATGCCGAAAGCACCGAGTAAGCCCAGTAGGGTCGCTAAATCCACGCTTCACTCCCATTAGCGCTGCCCGACGGCAGACAGCACAGCGTCGAACGACAGCAACTGCCGCCCAACTGTATACAAAGCAGCCACCCGCCTCGCAATACAGGTGGCCGGGGGCCAAACGGCCCCTCCTAGTCTAGTCTCAAATCGGCAGAAATCACGGTTACTAAAGGGCCCGCGGTAAATTTCATGCAAGTGCGGCGAATATTGCCACCAGACGGGCACGACTTGCGCCACGATCGCCAAATCGCGATCAATTGGCAGTAAAATAGCCAGCTGACGTCACTCGACACTCCGCTGCAACCGAGTTCACACCAGCCATGGCCGCCGCCCGCAAAAACAAAAAACAACCCTCATTCGAAGAGTCCCTTGAACAGCTCGAATCGATAGTCGAAGCGCTTGAGGAGGGCGACCTGTCGCTCGAGCAGGCACTCGCCCAGTTTGAACAGGGCATCGCCCTGACGCGCAGCTGCCAGGCCGCGCTGGCCCAGGCCGAGCAGACGGTGAAAGTGCTGACAGAGGCCGGCGGAGAGGACACCGAAGACCTGGCTATCGACGACGAGTCCAATGATGACGAGTGAGCCCGCTGAACTCTTCAGGCATTACCAGCAGCGCTTCAATACCCGACTTGACCAGGAACTGAACAGTTACAGCACGGCAGGGCCTGCGCCTGACGGCCAGCAAAGACTGCTTGATGCCATGGCCTATAGTGCTACGGCTGGCGGCAAGCGCATCCGGCCCCTGTTTGTATACCTGAGCGCAGCCGCACTGGACACTCGCCAGGCCGACCATCCCGATGACAGCACCGACTGCGCGGCACTGGCCGTCGAGCTTGTGCATTGCTACTCGCTCATTCATGACGACCTGCCCGCCATGGACGACGACGCTGTGCGCCGGGGCAGGCCCAGCTGCCATATCGCCTTCGATGAGGCAACGGCAATACTGGCTGGCGACGCGCTGCAGGCTCTGGCCTTCGACGTGTTAAGCCGCAACACCGCGAGCGACAGCCAGGCATTGAGGCTGCAGCTTGTCGCCGATCTGGCCAGGGCCGCTGGCCCGCGGGGGATGGTCGGTGGACAGGCCATCGACCTCTCAGCCATTGGCCAGTCGCTGACTCACCCTGAGCTTGCGGCCATGCACCAGTTGAAAACCGGTGCCCTGATCAGCGCCGCAATCACGATGGGCGCACGCTGCGGCGGCGCCGACCCTGAACAACTCGAGGCCCTGCAACAGTTTGGCGCCGCCGTTGGGCTGGCTTTCCAGATCCAGGATGACGTGCTCGACGTCGAAGGCGAGAGTGCCACGCTGGGCAAGACAGCAGGCGCCGACCAGGCGATGGACAAGCCCACATTCACCAGCGCAATGGGTCTGGCCCAGGCCAAACGCGAAGCGCAGGCCCAGCTCGACAAGGCCCTGGCTGCGCTGGCGCGATTGCCCGCAGCCGCCGAACCACTGGCCCATTTGGCCCGCTATATCACTGCCCGCCGCAGCTAAACCGGCAGAAGTCACGAATCTTTACGCAATTTGGCGTTTTCGGCCCGCATTCCCCGCCGGTAAGCCTGTGCGAATGGGTTAGAATAGGCACACCAGCACAGCCCTCCCCGCTGCGGCACCCGCACCGGGGCCAGCGTAGATGTTTTACCGGCATGCACTCACCGCGCCTCTTTGACAGGATCCCCGAAGCAAAGCCTTCGACACCGTTGCTCGACCGCGTCACTTCGCCGGTTGAGCTGCGCGAACTCAGCGCTGAACAGCTTCCGCAGCTGGCTGACGAGCTGCGCGAGTTCCTGCTCTACAGCGTCGGTCAATCGGGGGGACACTTCGGCGCCGGACTGGGCGTGGTGGAACTGACGGTCGCCCTGCACTATCTGCTGGATACGCCCCGCGACAAACTGGTCTGGGATGTCGGGCACCAAACCTATCCGCACAAAATCCTGACCGGCCGCCGCGAGCGCATGGACAGCATGCGAAAACTGGAGGGTCTCTCCGGATTTCCAAAACGCGGTGAGAGCGAGTACGACACCTTTGGGGTGGGCCATTCAAGCACCAGCATCAGTGCCGCACTGGGCATGGCGCTGGCCGGGCGCGACAGCGCCTCACCGCCTCAAAGTGTCGCCGTCATTGGCGATGGCGCAATGACTGCTGGCATGGCCTTCGAAGCGCTCAACCACGCCGCCGATACCGGAGCCAACCTGCTGGTCGTGCTCAACGACAACATGATGTCGATCTCCAGGAACACCGGCGGGCTGGCAACCTACTTTGCCAAGATCTGGGCAAGCAAGACCTACATGCAATTGCGCGAGAACAGTAAAAAGGTTCTCTCCAAAATCCCTCCTGCCTGGGAACTGGCGCGCCGCACCGAAGAACACATGAAGGGCATGGTCGCGCCCGGAACGCTGTTTGAAGAACTGGGCTTCAATTACATTGGCCCAATCGATGGCCACGACCTGGATTCGCTGATCCCGACGCTGCGCAATATGCTGATGATGCAGGGGCCACGCCTGCTGCACATCACGACGGTCAAGGGCAAGGGCTTTGCCCCTGCCGAGGCCGACCCCGTTGGCTACCACGCCATCAACAAAATTGAGAAAACCAGTGAGGCGACCGACAAGAAATCGCCCGCGAAACCCACGGCCACGCCCAAAAAGAAATACCAGGCGATTTTTGGCGACTGGTTGTGCGATATGGCCAGTGAGGACGACGATCTGATCGCCATAACCCCGGCAATGTGCGAAGGCTCGGGCATGGTTGAATTCGCCAGTCGCTTCCCCGATCGCTACCACGATGTGGCCATTGCCGAACAACACGCGGTCACCTTTGCCGCAGGACTGGCAAGCGCCGGTAAAAAACCGGTTGTTGCGATCTATTCCACCTTCCTGCAACGTGGCTACGACCAGCTGATCCACGACGTTGCACTGCAAAATCTTGATGTCACCTTTGGCATCGATCGCGCCGGCCTGGTCGGCGAAGATGGACCCACCCACGCCGGTGCGTTTGACCTGAGCTATCTGCGCTGTATACCCAATATGGTTATCGCGGCACCTTCCGATGAGCAGGAAACGCGCCTGCTACTGAGCACCGCGTACCAACACAGTGGCCCCGCTGCGGTTCGCTATCCGCGCGGCACCGGGCCCGGCGCGCAGCTGTCAGAAGCGCTCGATTGTGTGCCGGTAGGTCGCGGCACCCTGCGCCGCGAGGGCCAGCGCGCCGCCATCCTGAACTTTGGGACGCTGCTGCCGGCTGCGCTGTCCGCAGCGCAGTCGCTGGATCTCACCGTTGCTGATATGCGCTTTGTGAAGCCGCTTGATACCGCCCTTGTCGAGCGGCTGGCGCGCAGTCATGGCCTACTGATAACGCTGGAAGAAAATACGGTTTCGGGTGGCGCAGGCAGCGCCGTGCTGGAACACTTGCAGCGCAGTGGCCTTCGTAATCGCGTGCTGCAGCTGGGGCTCCCGGACACCTTCATCGACCACGGCAGCCATGCGCAGCTGCTCGCGCAGTGCGGGCTCGATGCCGAAGGTATCACGCGGGCGATTGAACAGGCGATGACAGAATCTGAGAATAGCGAAGAGAGCCGCCCGGTCGCCGCCTCTGCGAATGACACAGCAGCGCTCACCGTCAAAGTGGCCAACCCGCAAAGCGAGACCTCGACAGACCTCAAAAAAGCCAGTCGCTAGCGCATTAAACCCTGGGCGTGCTGCGCAGGCGCGGACTTACTCTTCGAGCAAGTGTCCCATCTTCCCGGCTTTTGTCGCCATGTACTTTTCATTGTGCGGCGTGCGTCCCGTCTCGATCGGCAAACGCTCTACCACCGTATATCCCATTGCTTCCAGCGCTGAAACCTTGGTGGGGTTGTTGGTGAGCACACGCAGCGTGCGGATGCCAAAGTGATCAAGCATGGGCTTGCAGACGGAGTAATCGCGCTGGTCAGCACCAAAGCCAAGGCGTTCATTGGCCTCTACAGTATCGGCCCCGGCCTCCTGCAACTTGTAGGCCTTGATTTTGTTAAGCAGACCGATGCCACGCCCTTCCTGCTTCAGATAGAGCAGGATGCCCCGGCCCTCTTTCGCGATGGCCTGCATTGCAAATCGCAATTGCGCGCCACAGTCGCAGCGCGCCGAGAACAGCGCATCGCCGGTCAGGCACTCGGAGTGAACCCGCATCAGCACAGGCTCCGAACCGCTCAGGTCACCCATCGTCAGGGCGATATGTTCCTTGTCAGTGCTGGCATCGTCAAAACCGTGCATCGCAAACTCGCCCCACTGGGTGGGCAGTTGGCAGGTTTCAACAAACTCGATGGTCAATGGAGCATCCTCAGGGTTCTGGCGGAAGGGTATGCGGGCTGGAAAAGGCTGGCGATTCTACCACGTCCACCGTTCGATTCGATTACCCAATACGCTCAGCCGCAACTGGCATTGGGCGGTTTGGGCGCTAGGCGACCGACAGCAGGGCCGGCAGTGTCTCAACGAAGGCACGAATCTCGTCGCGCACACGTCGATAGTGATTAAGCGGGTCAGCAGGATCAATCGCCAGCCGTGGAGGGTCATCGAAACCGTGGTGTAAATAGCGGGTTCGTGCGGGAAAAACCGGGCAGCGCTGGTCGGCATCGCCACAGACAGTGACCACGAGGTCATAAGCTGGCTGGGCCAATTGATCCAGCGTTGTACTTTGCTGCCCTGAAATATCGATACCAATTTCAGCCATTACCGCAACGGCATTGGGATTCAGGCCATGCGCTTCGATGCCCGCCGAATAAACGTCGTAAGTGTCACCGTAGCGAGCCCTGGCGAGGCCTTCGGCCATCTGGCTGCGGCAGGCATTGCCGGTACACAGGAACAGTACGCTGGGTTTGTCACTCATTAGTGTCAATCTCTGCGAGCCGCTGCCCCACCGCTTGCAGGGCCTGCTGCCAACCCTCGCCTCGGTTCGTCGGAAACAGCTCGACTGCCGGGTAAAACAGACTGCGTCCATCGCGCTGCTGCCACTGCCAGCGATGCGTCGCAAACGGTGGTGCCAGGCAGAGCACCCGTTGACCAAGCGCGCCACCCAGATGCACAACGGCAGTAAACACCGAGACGACCACATCGAGTGCGGCAACCAGGGCCGCGGTCTCGTCATAGTCGTCAATGGCCTCCTGCCAGTGATGCACCGTTATACCATGGCGCGATTGCAGCTGCGCGATCTCGACTGCGCAGTCGGTGTATTGCAGGCTGACCAGCTGCACATGGGAGGGCAAGCCTAGCGCCAGTTGCTCAAGTGCCAGCGAACGCTCCTCAAGCTGGGTATTGCCCGTGCCCCCGGTCCAGCTGATCCCGACGCGCAAACCGCCATCGAGCTTGGCAAGACGCTCGCGCCAGCGCGCAATTCGCTCGGGGTCTGCCTGCAGGAACGCAGCGGGTACAAAATCCGCTGGCCGCTTGCGGGTAAGCCTGAGGATATCAGCACTGGCCGCAACGCAGTCATAATTTTCGGCGTGCGTTGGCAAGCGCATGCTGACCAACTCATCAGGATCCATGGCGATCACCGTCACCCCTGGAAAAGCGCGTTTGAACAGGGCTTCGAGCTTCGGGTTGCACTCGAGGTAGCAGTGCTCAAGCCGTGGCTGGAGATCTGCCAGCGCAGAGGCAAACATGATTTCATCGCCCAAGCCCTGCTCGCGAACGATCAATAAGCGCCGACCATCAACCGCCTCATCGTCCAGCAGTGGCGCCTGGATCGATTCACGACGCAGTGCATGATTGGGCTGACGCAGGCGATGTCGATAGCTGTGCCAGGCCTCGGCGTAGTTGCCCGCTATCATGAGCAGGTCGAAGCGGTTCATCAAAGCCCGGGTGAAGATACACTCGTAAAAATCGGCCAGCGCGTACTCCGGTGCCAACAGCCGATCGCTGGCCAGTGCAGCATCGAAATCGTCGCGCGGCGACAGCATGCGTGCATAGGCATCGCTGGCGGCGGCATTGTCACCCAGCCAGGTATTGATAAGCCCTAACATATACCAGCCACCGCTGTTGGCAGGCTGCCGCGAGACCACCCGTTCACATTCAATCCGGGCCTGCTCGCACTGGTTGTTGTCGTTGTAGAGCACCGCCAGGTTGAGTCGCTCCTCGTGATTATCCGGCTGCTGCTTGAGAATGCGCTCGGCCAGCGCTATCGCCTCATCAAATTCACCTTGCTGCTGCAAGACAAAGCGCAGATGACCCAGAAGCAATGGATCTTTGGGCGCAATCTTTTGAGCCTTGCGATAACACTTCAAAGCACTGTCAGGTTTTCCCGCGCGGTCGAAACACTCGCCCAGCGCCAGGTAGGCGGGTATCAGTTTGGGAAACTGCTTTATTGTCTCGCGAGCATAGCGCTGCAGCTCAGCATCGCGCTGCAATTGCTGCAGGATCTGCAACTGTTGCAGCCGCCAGTTCGGCTCCCGAGGCTGCAAAGCGCACAGGCGCTGCACAGGTGGCAGCGCAGCGTTGAGCTGCTGACCGCTGACATAGGTTTCGACCAGTAAGGCCAGTGCCGCCACATTATCGGGGGACTGCTGCAGGGCTCCGAGCAACGCCTGCTCCGCTTCAGCAAAGCGTTGGTTGCCAATCAATTGCTTGATATGTTGGAGCGTGTGATTCATCGACTGCGCAGGCGACGCCGCAATGCGGCCGGGAGACCAAACCAGCCCAAACCTTAACTGAAATCGGGGATGCTGGCAAAAATGCCAGCCGAGACTAACTGCCGCTAATGCTCGCCGTAGTCAAACCAGCGGCGGCGATCTACCGACAGCAACTCCACTGACTCAGAGGGCCCCCAGCTGCCTGCGGCATAGCGTCGCACCGCCTGGCCCGAATCGCGCCAGCCCTCGAGGATACCGTCAACCCAGTCCCAGGCAGCGCGCAGTTCGTCCGAGCGCATAAACAGCGTCTGGTCACCGCGGATAACATCAAGCAGCAAGCGCTCGTAGGCACTGGGGGCACGATGCTCATCGAATACTTCAGCAAAGGACAGATCGAGACCAACGCTTTGCAGTCGCGTCTGCTCGGTGAGCCCGGGAATCTTGTTGACGACTTTCAGCTCAATGCCTTCATCTGGCTGCAGGCGAATCACCAGCTGGTTGTCGGCCAGCCGGCCACTGCCCGCATCGAACAGTCGGTGCCCGATCGAACTGAACTGGATAATGATCTCAGAGTACCGACGCCGCATGCGCTTGCCGGTACGAAGATAAAACGGCACGCCCTGCCAACGGTTATTTTCGATCTCGGCTTTGATCGCAACAAAGGTCTCAGTCTGAGACTTGCCAGGTTTGGCGTCTTCTTCCTGCAGGTAACCCGGCACTTCCGTACCGTCGATATAACCTTCAATGTACTGCCCGCGAACCGTCTGGGATGCAACATGGCTGCGATCGATCGGTTTCAGGCAACGCAATACTTTGAGTTTTTCATCCCGCACGAAGTCCGGCTGGTTTTTTGCTGGCGGCTCCATGCTCACCAGGCAAAGCAACTGCAGCAGGTGGTTTTGCACCATATCGCGCATCGCACCGGCTTCATCGTAGAAGGCCCAGCGCCCGCCGGCCCCTACCTGCTCCGCCACGGTGATTTGCACGTGGTCGATATAGTTGCGATTCCACAGCGGCTCAAACAGCACATTGGCAAAGCGCAGTGCGAGCAGGTTTTGCACCGTCTCTTTACCCAGGTAGTGGTCGATGCGATAGATCTGCTCTTCACTAAACACAGCCTGCACGTGCTCATCAATCTGATCAAAGCTGGCGCGGGACTCACCCAGCGGCTTTTCGACGACGATGCGCGTGTTCGCGTCGACAAGACCGGCGCTATCCAGTGCCTGGCAGATTGGCGAGAATATCGAAGGCGGTGTCGAGAGGTAGAACACGCGCTCTTCGCAGCCGAGCTGCTGCTGTAACTCGGTATACGACTCAGGTGAGGTCGCATCACCCACGAACTGGAGCAGCCTGCTGTTGAACCGCTCCCAGACCGACTCTTCGACTTGCTGGGTGTACTCGCTCTTTTCGATCCACTGGCGAACTTTTTCGCTGAAATCCGCTGGCGAGAGTTTGCCGCGGCAAAAGCCGATTACCCGCATATCGTTAGACAGCAGATTCTCACTGTCGAGGCTGAATAGCGCGGGGTAGAGCTTGCGGAAGGCCAGGTCGCCTTCTCCGCCAATAATGATCACATCACATCGTGAAGCCATTTCAACACCTATAGAGGGCCACGCCCCGTAGGAGCATCGTTACCCATACCGCACATTTGACCGAAGATAATGCAGCGATTCAACGATTAAGCGGAGGAAATAAGCCCACCCCTCCGAGCTAACGGGGTAGTTTCACACAGGCTGCCCCCAGCCGTCGCCAGCGGGCAGGATATGGCTACTCACAATTGCGATGAAGCGGAACGCCCGGGCCTGGGAATTGGCCCGGCTGGCAGGCCAGGCGGAGAGCTGGCGTATAAGCCCCGATCAGAAAGCTGTCAGGTAGAGCTGGATGTTGTAGCTGCGGCCATCGACAAACCCCAACTGCATGTTGTCCTTGACCGCCCAGTAGGTGATTTCGTGAGTCCCGTGGTGCTCGCTGTGACCCTGCATAAAATCATCGGCGATCAGCGTGACATCCATCGCCGCCGGGTTTAACCGGTCGGTAATCCGCATGCGCAGCAAAGGCACCGCCTCACCACCAAAATTGCCGGTCGCGATCACGTTAAACCCTTGCAGCGTCGCGGGCAGCCCCCAGGCCGCCGGGCTGGAAATATCTCCAAGCGAAGCGGCCAGGATGATTTCACCGGTATAGGGGTTGCGCGCCTCCAGCGCCGCACCGCCACTCCCGTCGGGGATATGCACCCCGTCACCAAAACTGACGGTGGGTGTCGCCGCACTGCCGGTGGCAATCCCCATTCCAAGGAAGTCTTCGGCCACTATTGCGTAGTCGAGTCGCATGATATTGCTGGCCTGCGCAAACGGTGCCTGCAGGAACTGGTCAACAACCGATGCCAGTGCCGCGTGACCCGCGCCGTTGTAGTGCACAAAATCATTCGCAAAACGAAACGCCGGATCAATCACTGGGCCGCCGATAGCAGCGCGGGCATCAAACCACAAACTCTGCGTTTTAATCCACTCACGCAGCGCATCGAGACGCTCCTGCCTCTCGAGCGTCCAGCTATAGCCCCCATAAAGCCCATCGTAACCCTCAAATGCCAAAGGCAATGCCGCGACGGGTATCGCGCCCTGGTCCTGGATCCAGTTAACCAGTCGCAGGAAATTTTCCTGCATGGTCGGCAGGTCGTTGTCAGCCACCAGTATTTCATTAATGCCCGTGCCGAAAACGACGACCTGCTCATCGATCTCGCCGCTGGCATAGAGCGCGTTGAGAATATCCGTGTAAGTCCTGCCCGAGACACCATCCTTTACGATAGTGACGCCCGGGTGCAACACCGCGATGTTATCAACAAATGACTGGAAGCCCAGCTCCTCCGACCAGTTACCCCGGCCAAGGAAGATGGAGTCACCGACAAAGCGGTAGCTGCTGTGCGCGGGGGCCTGGGCCTGCGCCATGGGCAGATGGAGCAGTAACAGGCTAAATAGCGAAGCGACGGTAAATACCCCGGCGCGGGCTCCTGATAGCGCGATTGTTATTAACGTTTGCATCGACAGACACTCACCTTCGTTCTTGCGACGACGAATTTGCAAGCAATACACCGCCTCAACGGCGATAACTGTCGACAGGAAGTCAGGCCACATGAAAATGTGGCGAAGTCGAGAGCGATCGCAGCGCGATGCAGCTCCAGGGAGTGTCTCAAACCCGTTACGGGCCGGACGATTGGGGAGCAGCAGTATAAAGTTTCTACAGCTGCCTCATTCTAACAATGCAGTAATCTTTGCGCGGCGACCGCCTGTAAACGACTGAAAATACACACGTTTCCAGACGTATGGCGAGGTGAATCAAGCCCTGAACAGGCTCGTTCCGGAGAATATGGTGGAGCTAAGCGGGATCGAACCGCTGACCTCTACAATGCCATTGTAGCGCTCTCCCAGCTGAGCTATAGCCCCACGGAGGTCGACAGGTGCCAGGCACTTATCGAGCTGAGGGCGCGTATTGTAATGCCGGAACCCCCAAGGTCAAGCGCCGCGCTAGCCTACGGGCGGCTCGAGACCTCGATAAGCCTTCTCGAGCTGCTTCAGGCGCTTCTTGGACACCCCACCCAGGGCTGCAATCGCCTCACGCAGGCGAGCCCGAGACATGTCCGGGCCCAACAGCGCCATCGCATCCATGACGGAAAATGAGCTGACAGAGCCGGAAATCGCGACAAATACCGGCGCCAGGAAATCCTTGAGCTTGATATCAAGCGCATCGGCCAGCGCCTTGAGCTCCGCGAACAGCGCATCCCGCTCCCAGTTGGCATGGCCTTCGAGTCGCCACTGCACAAACTGCAGGATCTGCAGCTGGTTCTCGGCGTCGAGCTTGTTGCCGGCGAAATCCTGCTCGCTGATATCGAGCTTGCCCGCGAGCAGGAAACCCAGGGCCGGCATGACATCACTGAGCGTTTCAACCCGCGGCTTGATCAGCGGCAACACCCTGAGCAGGTTGTCGCGATTGAGCGCCCAGGCGACCAGCCGGTCGGCCAGCTCATCGTCGCTGAAGGAGTCTCTCAGCCATTGGCCGTTCAGCCAGCTGAGCTTTTCGACATCAAAAATGGGCCCTCCCAGCGAGACACGCTGGATATCGAAGGCCGCCAGCATTTCATCCAGCGAAAACTTTTCGCGCTCATCCGGCATGGACCAGCCCATGCGACCCAGGTAATTGAGCATCGCCTCGGGGAGGTAACCCATTCGCTGGTAATAGAGTATCGACGTCGGGTTTTTGCGCTTTGACAACTTGCTCTTGTCGGGATTGCGGAGCAATGGCAGGTGACACAGCTCGGGCATCTGCCAGCCAAAGTATTCATACAACAATTGGTGCTTGGGCGCCGAATTGATCCACTCTTCGCCACGAATAACATGGCTGATCTGCATGAGGTGATCGTCAACCACGTTGGCCAGGTGATACGTCGGCATGCCATCGGACTTCAGCAGGATTTGCGCATCGACCTGGGCCCAGTCGAGCTCAATCTCGCCGCGCAGCATATCCCGCACCAGGCACTTGCCACTCTCGGGCACCCGCATCCGGATGACATGGGGGTCACCGGCACGCTCACGCGCCTGCTGTTCACTGTCATCGAGCTCAAGGTCAGCGGGCTTGAGCGCGCGATTTTCACCGTTGCTGCGAATTTGCTCGCGAAGCTCATCGAGCTCCTGCGGGCGGCGATAACAGCGAAAGGCCACGCCCTGCTCAATCAATTGCTCTGCGTACTGCCGATACTGTGCAGCGCGTTCACTTTGCCGATAGGGCCCGTGAGGGCCACCCACATCCGGGCCCTCGTCCCAGTCGATGCCCAACCAGCGCAATGCATTAAAAATTTGCTGTTCTGAGGCCGCGGTGCTGCGCGCCTGGTCCGTGTCTTCAATACGCAACACGAACTGGCCGCCGTGCTGGCGTGCAAAACACAGGTTGAACAGCGCGACGTAGGCAGTGCCTACATGCGGATCCCCGGTTGGCGATGGTGCGATACGTGTCCTGACTGTCATTGACCTGGTGACCCGTTACGACGGGCGCCCACTTTAAGTGTGTACGAATGAACCTGAAATTATACGGGGGAAGCCGGCGCAGCAAAGCGTGATTTTTGCGCCCGGGCCAGGGCCTGGCTAGGCTCTGGCAAGAAACAGCCTATGCACGCGCCAGGCAACGAACGCTCCTAGCACGGTGGCGAGCAGGGCGATGATCTGCAGCAGGGCCTGTGCGCTGGCCTGGGCCATCGCAAAGCCCATCGTCAGCAAGAGCATCAGCAACATCGCAATGTTCTGGAAAAAATTGCTCCCAGCAATGACCCCGCCAATCTCGGCGGCGCCCGCCTGAAGCTGAACGCTGGCCATCAGGGGCACCAGCAGCAGGGCCGAGGTGATGCCCAGCAAAAAGTATACTCCCGCAAACTGCCAGGCCAGGTCCAGCAGCGGTAATAACCACAGCCCTGCAGACATGCCCACTACACCCGGGCCGATCAAGCGGTAGTTAACCTGCGACCTGGACAGCCGCGCAACCAGCACTGCCCCCAATGCGATGCCAATTGCCGTTGCCGCCAGCACGCCCTGGACGATCGCTACGTTGGTAATGCCCGCCTGCTCTTTGGCGAAAGCCGGAAAAGCCGCCAGCATACCCTGCCCAACCGACCAGAACAGCGCCAGGCCAGCCACCGGGAACAACAGGCGCGGATCGGTGGTGATAGCCGACAGCACGCCCGACAAATTGCCCTGGGCAGGGCCAGGCCATGCACTGGCCGGAGCAGGGTCTGCCCCGCCCTCTGCCGCGCTGTGCTCAGGAAGCACAGGCACCTGCCAGATCACCAGCGCCTGGAGAGCAGCAAGGACAACCAACACCACACCCAGCGGCGCCATCAATCGCGTCACTGCGGGCTTGCCAATAGCATCCAGACCCTGCGAAGAGGCCGAAAGCCCCTGGTAGAGATACTCGAACGCCAGTGAAAAAAGGAGCGTGCCCAGCAGGATACCGGCGATCACCACAGCTTGCGCCATCGCGTTGGACTGTGACAAACGCGATGTACCAAACAGCACCTTGAGATACGCCAATTTTGCCGGCGAATAAACCGCAGACTGCACGGCCATTAATATGGTCATTGCGAACGCCACCCAGAACCAGCCTGCAAGATAGGCAAAGAACAACAGCACGGTAAACAATACCGAGAGCAAAGCGGTTGCGCGCATTAACTGCGGCTTGGGCGTACGATTGGCAAGCCGCCCAATCGGCAAGACGAGTGTTATGTAGGGAAGCAGGATCAGTGCGTTAACGATCGCGATCAGGAAGACCTGTTCGGGCCCGTCGTGCACTTTGAACACCGTATTCTGGACCGTGATCTTGTGACCCAGGTCGATAAAGGCGTTCAGGAATATCGCACTGTAGAATGCGACGCCGCCGCGCTGTTTGAGAAGTTCGAACACAGCGCGAGAACATAGCGCAGGAAGCAACAGCAAGTAAAGCGCAGCGTGAACGCCGCGCAGACAGGGTGCGCCGCCCTATCCCTGGCGACGGTGTATCACCAGCGGTGCCTAGAGATCGAGGTCGTCCATACCGAGCTGGTCACGAAGCAGTTTGACTTCGAGCCGCTCCTCGATCCGGCGGCGGATGTCAGTGGATTTGGCAAACAATACCTTGCCATCACCATCATCGACACTGCCGCTGGCGCCATCGCTGTCGTCGATATCGCTATCGACATCCATTGCCAGATCGACAACGGGTTCCGGTTGCGCCAGCCCGGGATCGGCCAACGCTTCCTGTCTTGTTTCAGATGAGCCT
Organism: Pseudomonadales bacterium; assembly: GCA_965216795.1. GTDB lineage: Bacteria > Pseudomonadota > Gammaproteobacteria > Pseudomonadales > UBA7434 > UBA7434. Next base: position 1,537,765 of record OZ244196.1, read on the forward strand.
GCCATAGTTACAACCCTCACGCAGGTGGACCCACGAACTTGCTGCAAATGTACTGACCCAGTGCGACGGTAAAGATTCATCACACTGTCTGTGTCCAAGCATAGACTGCGCGATTATTGAACACGACGAATATGACAGTAAATAGCGCGTTTAGAAAAAAATAATCCTAAAGCCCAATGAAAGATAACTATTAGTTATTGTGGAAACCCGGCGCGTCGATCGGCGCTGTGACCAGGTTCACGGAAAAGCGCCTGCACAGGCGCTGGAGGGGATTTACAGTGTCAGGCGACGGACGTCTGCGAGTACCTGGCCTAAAAACGTAAAAAATCGCCCGGCATCGCCACCATTGATCGCCCGATGGTCGTAGGACAACGACAGGGGCAGCATCTTGCGCGGCAGCAATGTATCACCCACGTAGACCGGCTTGACGGCCAACCTCGAGACGCCGAGGATCGCCACTTCCGGCGTGTTTACGATCGGTGTAAACCCGGTACCGCCAATGCTGCCGAGGCTGGATATCGTAAAGCAGCCGCCCTGCATTTCATTGGGCTTGAGTTTGCGATCGCGCGCCTTGTCGGCCATCTCGCGAATTTCTTCAGAGAGCTCCCAGATACCTTTCTGGTCGACATCGCGAATCACCGGCACCATCAACCCGGCCGGCGTATCGACCGCCATACCGATGTGCACGTATTGCTTGTAGACGATGCTCTCCCCGTCCGCACCCAGCGATGCATTAAACGCAGGGTTGGCGCGCAGCGCCGCGGCAGCGGCCTTGAACAGGAATGATACCGGGGTAATCTTGACGCCGCGCTTTTCCATTTCGGGCTTCAGCGCACTGCGAAACGACTCAAGGTCGGTGATATCCGCCTCGTCGAACTGGGTGACGTGAGGCACGTTCAGCCAGCTGCGATGCATGTTCGCTGCGGTGATCTTGTGCAGCTTCGACATGGGCTGCACATCAACCTCGCCGAACTGGGCAAAATCGATATCGGGTACCCGGGGAATAGCGCCGCCCACCGCCGCCGGTTCGTTCACAGCCTGCTTCACGAAATTCTGCAGGTCTTCCTTGGCGATGCGACCTCTTGGCCCGGTACCGGACACCCTGCCAAGATCAACGCCCAGCTCACGCGCGAGCTTGCGTACCGCCGGGCCCGCATAGACATCGGTCTTGCGACGTCGATCCGTACTGGCCCGTTGCGGGGCCGCCTCGGCTTTCGCCGGCACAGCCGGAGCAGGCGCAGGCTCCGCTGCAGTCGGGGCGGGGGCAGGGTCGGCCTTGGTCGCTGGTGCTGTCGCAGGGCTGGCAGCCGCTGCAGCAGCAAGCTCAAGGTCTGCCAGCAAGTCGCCCTCGGCGACGGTATCACCCTCTTTGACATGCAGTGCGGTGATCACACCGGCAGCCGGGGACGGCATGTCCATCGACGCCTTGTCAGACTCCATGACAACCAGGGTATCGCCCTCGGCGACCTCATCACCCACTGAAACGGGCACCTCGATAAGCTCTACCTGCTCCGCTCCGCCCAGGTCGGGGACGATGACCTGCTGGCTACCCGCAGGCCCTGCAGCCGGCTCGGGTGCTGGCGCCGGTGCGGCAGTCGCATCGGCTGCGGGTTCTGCTTCTGGTTCTGGTTGCGGTTCCGCCGTGTCATGCGGCGCCTGTGCCGCGGCGCCCTCGTCAACACTCAGCGTGAGTATGTCATCACCCTCGGCTACCGAATCGCCTTCGCTCACGGCGATAGCGGTGACCACCCCTGCAGCGGTACTGGGGACGTCCATCGATGCCTTGTCAGACTCGACGACGATGAGTGACTGGTCAACGTCGACAACGTCGCCTTCACTGACGCAAATTTCGATCACCTCCACATCAGAGGCGCCGCCCAGGTCAGGAATCTTGACTGTATGCTTTGTCACGCGGATAACCCTTGTCGTTAACTGCCAATCGCCTCGCCGGGAGACCGGGGCGTTGCTAGCTCAAACTCTCTCGCATTCAGACGGTGGTCGGATCCACCTTGTCGGGCGAGATACCGTATTTCTTCAGTGCATCACTGACCACCGAGGCCTTGATGCTGCCTTCACTGGCCAGCGCCGACAGCGCCGCAACAGCGATGAAATAGCGGTTCACTTCGAAAAAGTGCCGCAGTCGCTCGCGGGTATCACTGCGCCCATAGCCGTCCGTACCCAGCACCTTGAAGGTACCGGGAATATAGGGCCGCAACTGGTCTGCATAGAGCTTCATGTAATCGCTGGCGGCGATCACCGGCCCGCCGCTGGCAGATAGCTGGGCCGTCAGGTAGGGCACGCGAGGCTCTTCCTCGGGGTGCAGCAGGTTCCAGCGCTCGCAGGCCAGGCCATCGCGACGCAATTCGTTGGCACTGGTCACACTCCAGACATCGGCCGCAACCGACCAGTCGGCCTGCAACAGCTCCGCCGCTGCCTCCGCCTCTCGCAAAATAGCCCCGGACCCCAGCAGCTGGACACGCTTCCTGGCTTTCGAGGTGCTGGGTAGCAGTTTGTAGATACCACGAATGATGCCCTCTTCGACGCCAGTGGGCATCGCCGGATGGGCATAGTTCTCGTTCATCGTCGTGATGTAGTAGAACTTGTTTTCGCACTCCTGGTACATCCGCCGCAGTCCGTCCTGGATGATAACCGCCAGTTCGTGGGCATAGGTCGGGTCGTAGGAGATGCAGTTGGGAATAGTCGAGGCCATCAGGTGGCTGTGGCCGTCCTGGTGCTGCAGCCCCTCACCATTGAGCGTGGTCCGGCCAGCGGTTGCGCCGATCAGGAAACCACGCGCCTGGCTATCGCCCGCAGCCCAGCACAGGTCTCCTACGCGCTGGAAACCAAACATCGAGTAGAAAATGTAGAACGGCACCAGCGGCACGTTATTGGTGCTATAGGAGGTAGCTGCGGCAATCCAGGCCGACATCGCACCGCTTTCGTTAATACCCTCTTCGAGAATCTGGCCTTTCTCATCCTCCTTGTAGTACATGATGCCGCCTGCATCGTGAGGTGTGTAGAGCTGGCCCTGCGAAGAGTAAATGCCGAGCTGGCGAAACATACCTTCCATGCCGAAGGTCCGGGCCTCATCGGGCACGATAGGCACGATGCGCTCACCCAGGGTTTTGTCTTTGACCAGCGTTGAGAGAATGCGCACGAAAGCCATGGTGCTGGAAATCTCGCGCTTGCCCGAGCCCTTCAGCTGGGCAGAGAACGCGTCAATGCCCGGTGTCTGCAGCGCATCGAACTGTGCGCGGCGACGGGGAATAAAACCTCCCAGCGCCTCACGTCGCTCGCGCATGTAAATCATTTCCGGACTGTCGGGCGGCGGCCGGTAGTAAGGCACCGTTTCCAGCTCGCTGTCAGACAGCGGAATATTGAAGCGGTCGCGAAACTGTTTCAGGCTATCGGTATCGAGCTTTTTGAGTGAGTGCGTTTCGTTATTCGCCTCACCTGCTTCACCTGTGCCGTAGCCCTTGACGGTCTGCGCGAGAATAACCGTGGGCTGGCCACTGTGCTCAACCGCCTGGGCGTACGCCGCATAAACCTTGTAAGGGTCGTGGCCGCCCCGGTTGAGGTTCATGATGTCATCGTCAGACAGATCCTCGACCAACTCAAGTAACTCGGGGTACTTGCCGAAGAAGTGCGCGCGCGTATAGGCGCCGCCATTAAACTTGTAGTTTTGCAGCTCGCCGTCGCACACTTCGTCCATGCGCTGTTGCAACAGGCCGGTTTTGTCACGCTCCAACAGCGGATCCCAGAGTCGACCCCATAGGACCTTCAGCACGTTCCAGCCCGCGCCACGGAATACGCCCTCGAGCTCCTGGACAATCTTGCCATTACCCCTGACCGGACCATCGAGCCGCTGCAGGTTGCAGTTGATCACAAAGACCAGGTTGTCGAGCTTCTCGCGGCCCGCCATCGCGATCGAGCCCAGCGATTCAGGCTCATCGCACTCACCATCGCCAAGGAAGCACCAGACCTTGCGATCGCCGCGGTGGGCGATTTCCCGCTTGTCCAGATACTTCATGACATGCGCCTGGTAGATCGCCTGGATTGGCCCCAGGCCCATCGAGACGGTCGGGAACTGCCAGTAGTCGGGCATTAACCATGGGTGTGGGTAGGAGGAAAGCCCGTTGCCATCGACCTCGCGACGAAAGTTGTCCATCTGCTCTTCGGAGATGCGGCCCTCGAGATAGGAACGCGCATAGATACCCGGCGCAATATGGCCCTGGTAGTAAATCAGGTCGCCTTCCTGCTCGTCAGTCGGGCCACGGAAGAAATGATTGAAACCCACGTCATAGAGTGTGGCCGCCGAGCTAAAACTTGAAATGTGACCGCCCAGCCCCTCGTCATTGTCGTTGCCCCGCATGACCATAGCCAGCGCATTCCAGCGCATGATTGAGCGAATGCGGCGCTCCATGAACAGGTCGCCCGGCATGCGCTTTTCGTTCACCGGCATGATCGTATTGCGGTACGGCGTCGTTACCGAGGGAGGCATCTTGATGTCGGAATCGACCGCCCGATCGAGCAGTTGCTGAAGCAGGTATGCGGCGCGACCGCGGCCACTGTGATGAATGACAGACTGCAGCGCCTCCACCCATTCCTGCGTTTCTAGGGGATCTTTGTCCTGATCGTGCATGATCGACAACCTGTTGGGTAAATGGACGAATGACCAGGCCCGCGGTCCAGTCGCACTGGAGCAGCGTGCGGGCACCTGCGTATGGCCAAACGGGGCGACGGCAGCCAGAAAACATGGCCTCTGAAGGCAAAAACAGGGTTCGGCCCCGCGTACTGCGAGTCTAGATCATCGCAGCTGGGAGCTCCAGCTTTCGTAAGACATATGTCTTATTTTTTGCGTCGGCGCTGGCTGACCCGCTTAAAACCCAGCCAACGGGCCCAGGCGATCAGTAGTAGCCCTGTCGCTGCTGCGCTGTCGGCACCAGGTCGCGGGCAGACAGCTCGCGGGCCATGGCGTCTGGGTCATCGCTGTTGGGGCCGGTCACGACCAGCAAGCTGGGCGCGCCCTCCCCCAGCATGTTCGCGACGTAGTCGCGCCATTGGGCCTGTTCGGTGGCAGCCAATGCGGCGGCAAGTTGGCGGCGCCGATCAAAACCGGCATCCCCACGCTCAATACTGCGCCAGAAGCGGTAGCTGCGGGCATTGCTTTGCGGATCCGGCGTCAGCAGTTCAGCGATCAAGGCATCGCGCGTTGCATAGAAATCGCTGGATTCGGGCAATTGACGGATGAACGCGCGCATGGCCGTGAGCAGCTGCCGCTCACTGGCGCGCGGTGACTGCACCAGGAAATGCAGTGCCGGCCAGCGGAAACCGGGCTGGTAGATCACCTGCGCGACGTAGCCCAGTTGTTGTTCGGTGCGCAGCGCAGCAAAAAACGGCGCGCTCAACAGCCTCTCGGTAAGCCAGGTCATGGCCTCATCACGGTAACTGTTGCCTGGCGCCTGGAACATCCAGTTCACCATCGTGTCACTGTGCACCCCCGCATCGAATAGCTGCAGCTGCGGGGTCCCCGGGGACAGTAGCAGCTCAGACGCGTGCAGGCGTGCAGTACCGTCGCAGGCACAGTGAGGCAAGCCCTGCAGCAAGGCTGCGACATCGGCGAGCATGTCTTCACTGAAGTTCCCGTGGGCAAGCGCTTCGATATACACCTCCGCCCAGAATGCCTGGGTATGCCGGGCAAAGGCCGCCTCATCGATTGATGCCAGCTGCGCGATCAGTTCCTGCTCCTGCCAGTAAGCGCCGACCATCAGCTGCGATATGACCTGCTGCGCGCGCTGGTACGGTGGCTGTTGCTGGTCAAACGCCCAGGCCTGTTGCTGCTGCTCACGCCAGCCTGCCAGGTTGAGCTCACCACGATGCGCGGCGCGCAAATCGGTGAGCACCCGCTCCAGCAGCGGCAGGAACTTGTCACTAAAACCCGACAACCGCAGGGTATAACCCCGGGGATGGGCATAGACGCCAAAGCGCATGCCCGCTAGTTTTGCCGGGTAAAGATACTCCGCAAGCCTCTCGTTAATGGCACGCAGGTAGATCTGGCCAAACGCGAAATCGCGCGGGTCTGCGAAGGCCGAAGGGGCCAGCAGGTTGATATACAGATCGGCCATTGGCGACTCGAAGTCATCGTCAACCTTGCTCCACAGGCGAACACCCGGCTGGTCGAGCTGCAACTCGGGCACCGGCGACTTCGATGCTGCCGGATACCGCGTAAATACCTTGGGAATAAACGCGTTGGACGCAGGCAGGGTCAACGACGCCAGAACGGCCGCGCCAGTGGCATTGTCACGCCATCGCCGGGTCCAGTCCTGCGGCAGAGCGTGAATGCCATACCGCGCCTGGTAGTGTTCTGTGCGCTGCTGGCCGGGGAACCGGGAGGGTAGTTCAGGAGCAATCACGGTCACCAGCATATTGGCCGGGTCCAGTCGATCCAGGGCGCGCTCGATTCGCTGTGGCGCGAAGCCCCGGTGTTCGTAATCGCCGACAACAATCGACGCCCGCGGGTAAAAATGCATATTGGCTGCCAGGCGCAAAACGGTCGCATGCTCTGGCGGCAAGTTCTCAAACAGCAATGCCATGCGCGCGAGCTGGGCCTGCTCCGCATAGAGCTCACCCATGCGGCCGGGCTCTTCAGCCAGCCCTCGACGAACCAGGCCGATATAGCTGTATACCCGCGCGATCACCGCCTCGATATCGCCAAGACCCTCGTCGGTGAGACCAATCTGCAGACCAAAGGTACCGCCACCACGATAGTAGAAGTCGATTCCTGCGCCCAACCACTGGGCCAGGCCATCGGCCTTCAGGGAAGCGAGCAGGCTGCCGCCGCCCTCATGCCCCAGCAGGTGCGCGAGGTAATCCCACTGCTTGAGGCGAAAATCGTCCCTGACGTCATCGATCTCAAACGTCAGCCATAGCTCCTTGACCGCCTGCCGCGCCTCGACCGACAGCAGCGCCGGCATCTGGCTTACCCGATCATGCTCGACAAACATCGGCGTTGGCAGAGCCGTAGTCCGTGACCCGTTGTTCGGTATCATCGCGAATCGCCGCGTGACCATCGACTGCAACTCATCAAGGCTGTAGTTGCCCAGCACAACCAGCGTCATCCTGCTCGCAGAGTAATGACTGCGATAAAACGCGATAATCTGCTCACGAATATCCGGTCGCGACAAGGTACTGCGCGTACCGGCGCTAAAGCGCGTAAAGGGGTGCTCGGGATTGACGACTTGCCGGGTTGCATCGACGATGCGGCGCTGCTCTTGCTGGAGATTGGCGCGATACTCTGCATCGAGGGCATACAACTCCCTGTCGATATAGGCAGGATCAAACAATGGCTCGGTAAAGAAGCCTGCGAATCGGTCCAGTGCCGGCTCAAGCCACTGGTTTTCGATATCGAAAAAGTAAGTCGTGTGTTCAAAACCTGTAAAAGCGTTGTCACTACCGCCGTGCGCAGCGATGAACGCGTGGTACTCATCAGCATCCGGGTAGCTGGCAGTACCGAGAAAGAGCATGTGCTCAAGAAAATGAGCCAGTCCAGGCAGCGCATCGGGCTCGTGCCGCGACCCTGCATGGACATCAATGGCCGCCGCCGCCTTGTTGGCAGTTCGATCTGAAACCAGCACCACGGGCAAACCATTGGCGAGTTCGATGTAGCGATAGTTTCTTGGATCAGAGGGGCTCTTGGCGATAAAACCCGGGGCTTGCGCTATCTGCTGGGTCGCCATGCCTGCGCAGGCGCTAACGAGCGCCAGCAGTAAGACGACAGTGATGCGATGCCCCAGCGCCGGGCTCGGCGCCCCCCTGTGCACAGCCTGCAAATCCGGTCTAGGCGTCGGCTTCGCTGGCACTCTGGGCTGCGTCACCGCGCTCCTCAAGATTTGGCCAGGCGTTGAGTACCGCCTTGATCAGGGTCGCCAGGGGAATCGCAAAGAACACCCCCCATAGGCCCCAGATACCGCCAAAAAACAGGATCGCGAGCAAGATCGCAATGGGGTGCAAATTGACGGCCTCGGAAAACAGCAGGGGCACAAGCACGTTGCCATCCAACGCCTGGATGAGGAAGTAAATCACGCTCAACCAGATAAACTCGCTGCCCCAGCCCCACTGCAGGAAAGCGACCAGCAACACCGGGATCGTTACCAGGAAAGCGCCAATATAGGGCACGATGACCGACAGGCCGACCAGTATCGCCAGCAGCGCGGCATAGTTCAGCTCAAGCCAGGAAAACGCAAAAAACGAGACGCCGCCGACAATGAACATCTCGATCGCCTTGCCTCGCACATAGTTCGCCATCTGGTCGTTCATTTCTTCGTAAATAGTGTTGAGCAAGGGGCGCTCCTCGGGCAGGAAGCGGCCGCACCAGCCCAGCAGCAGGTCTTTGTCCTTGAGGAAAAAGAACACCATGATCGGCACAAGGATCAGGTAGACGATGAAACTGAAGATGTTGGAGATATTGGCAATCAGGAACGTCGATGCCTGCTGCCCGAAATCGCGCAGTTCTCGATTGAGCAACTCAGAGAGCTCTGCAGCCTGGCTTGGCGTCAAAAATCCGGGATAGCGCTCGGGTAACAGCCCCAACTGCTCCTGCAGCAGTGCGATGATGCGCGGCAACTCCTGAACCATATTATTGCCCTGGTCTCTCACCAATGGCAGCAGGCCAATAAGCGACACCACCATAATGGTCACCAGTAACAATGTACTGAGACTGACCGCGAGCAGGTGCGGGCAACGCCAGCGCAACAGCTGGCCCACCAGCCCCTGGAGCAGGAAAGCCAGCACCAGCGCGCCGATAACGGGCGTCAGTATGCCGCCGTAAAAGACGACGACTGCAACCCCGACAACCAGCAGCAGCAGCAACAGGACTGCCTCTTCGTCGTGAAAATTGCGCTCGTACCACCGCCTGATTACTTTGACCATAGTTGTCTCACACAGCTGTTCCGCGGCTATTTTAGGGCCCGCGTGCCCCACCGGAAGTCCGGCACCAGCGCCAATATTAGCCTGTTGTGCCAAATTGATAACCGCTACAATGACACTGGTCGACAAATGAACAAATAATCCGGCGAGCGCAGCCCGTTGCAGCGCTGGGGAGATTCTCGGCCCCGCTGCTGTCAGTGAAATCATAGCAGCAACATTGCCCACCGCCGGACGCCTGGAGTCATACCCATCAACATCGCCGCAACCGACTATCGCTTTTTGCCGCCAGGAGCTGCCAGCCCCTGGCTGGCGCTGCTGCTGGTCACACTGCTGATGTTGGCCCCGCCGGTGGCAGCCGCGCCCCCCGACCTGCCAGAGCTGGGCGACAGTGGCGCGGGATTGATGCCACCCGCGCAGGAGCGCGCACTTGGCCAGGCCTGGCTGCGCGCCTTTCGGGCCAGCGTGCCACTGGCTGAGGATCCGCTGGTCTTCGAATACCTGGATAACCTGCTGGTTGAGCTGGCAAGCTACAGCGATCTGCAAGACCGACGTCTCACACTGGTGGTCGTCGATAACCCGACCATTAACGCCTTTGCCGTGCCCGGCGGGGTGGTCGGTGTACACACCGGGCTGCTGCAGCATGCGACGACAGAAGCGCAACTGGCGTCGGTATTAACCCACGAACTTGCGCACCTGTCGCAGCGACATTTTGCCCGCAGTGTTGAGGCATCGAAGCGTGCCAGCATCGCAACCATTGCCGGCCTGCTGGCAGGCGTGGCACTGGCCGCCGCCAGTAGCGGCGATGCTGCCACGGCGGCGATCATGTCGACCCAGGCAGCGGCGCTGGACAACCAGCTGCGCTACAGTCGCGTACACGAGCGCGAGGCAGACCGGCTGGGCATGCAAAGCCTGGTGCGCGCGGGCTACCCGCCCGTTTCTGCGGCAGAAATGTTTGGTCACATGCTTGATGCCAGCCGCGTCTACGGCGATGAGATTCCTGAATTCCTGCGCACGCACCCGATCACGCAAAGCCGGGTTGCCGACGCGCGTTCGCGAGCGCGCCAGATCGACCAGGCACGCGGCACCGACTACCGGCCAGATAACTCGCTTTACTACCAGCTGATGCGCGCGCGGCTGAGGGCACTGGGCGATGAACAGGCACGCGACAGCATTGCGCATTTTCGCAAGCTTCTCGAAACCGAGGTCAGCGCGCTGGAACGCGACAGCCAGCAACACCAAAATGCACGTGACGCTGCACACTATGGACTGGCGCTGGCTCATTTCAAACAGCGAAATTACCCGGCTGCGCGAGCGGCACTGGAACCCTTGCTCGAACAGTTGCCCGGCAGAATTCCCTATACGCTGCTCGATATCGAAATCGATATCGCTCTGGAGAACACCGAACTGGGCGAAAAGCGATTGCGCGGACTGTACGCGCTCAACCCGAATAATTATCCCGTCGGCATGCTGCTGGCCGATACCCTGAACCTCAACGGCGATCACCAGGGCGCTCAGCAGGTACTTGAAACACTTGTCGACGATCGCCCGAACCAGCAGGACATCTGGTATTCGCTGGCTGAGACCCATGGTCTCGCGGGCGACATACTCAACCTGCACCGCGCACGCGCCGAGTTTTTCCTGCTGCGCGCGAACTTCTCGCAGGCCAGGCAACACCTGAACTACGCGCTAAGACTTGCCGGAGACAATTTCCAGGCCAAGGCGCGTATCAAACAACGCGCAAGAGAACTGCTGGCAATCCAGCAACAGATGCAAAACCTGTAAGACAGGGTGTCGCTCAGGCGGGGGCGGGGCTGCGGTTTTTAAAATCGAGCATACGCTGCAGGGGCACAATAGCCTTACTGGCAAGCTCAGGATCGACTTCGATCTCATTGTCGCCGGTCAACAGCGAGCGCTCGAGATTATCCAACGCATTCATCGCCATCCACGGACAGTTAGCGCAGCTTTGGCAGGTCGCTCCTGCGCCTCCCGTAGGGGCAATCAATAGTTGCTTGTCGGGCACCATTTGCGTGAGCTTGTAGAACAAACCCTGGTCTGTGGCAACGATAATGGTCTCGTTGGGCAGTTCTTTTGCCGCGGCAATAATTTGCGACGTCGAGCCCACGCGATCAGCCAGCTGCAGCACAGATGCAGGCGACTCCGGATGCGCCAACACGGCCGCCTCGGGATAGATCGACAATAGCTCGCTAATGCCCCGCGCCTTGAACTCTTCATGCACGATACAGGCACCGTCCCACAGTAATACATCGGCACCGGTTTGCTGTTGTACGTAACTGCCCAGATGCTTGTCGGGCGCCCATAGGATTTTCTGACCTTCACTATCGAGATAGTCCACGACATCAAGTGCGATACTGGAAGTCACCACCCAATCTGCGCGCGCTTTTACAGCCGCCGAAGTATTGGCATAGACCACGACCGTGCGATCGGGATGCTGGTCACAAAAAGCAGCAAACTCATCGGGGGGGCAACCCAGATCGAGTGAGCAGGTCGCTTCAAGCGTAGGCATCAATACACGCTTTTCCGGACTGAGTATCTTGGCCGTTTCGCCCATGAACTTTACGCCGGCGACAATCAGTGTCTGGGCATCATGCTCCGCACCGAACCGTGCCATCTCGAGCGAATCCGAAACGTAACCGCCCGTCGCCTCGGCCAGCGCCTGGATCTCGGGTGCCGTGTAGTAATGTGCAACGATCACCGCGTTCTCGCGCCGCAACAGTGCGGCGATGCGCTCTGCCGCTGCTGAATCGACGGGCTGCGAGTTGCGAAACCGGCTGGCATCCTCCAGGTAGTTGCGAACCACTTCAGTGGCAGAACCCGTATAGGAAGAGCGCGTGTCTGTGGTAGTTTCTGACATGATCAAAACGTGCAAACGCCTGGATTGCGACGCGAGTCCCAGGCAGGGCTGGCAAGTCTAACACAGCCACCCTCCGGCGCCAGCGCAGCGCGGGCGATTGCATCGCCTTATGGTTTTGTAATCCCGGGCTGCTACAGGGTTTATCGCTTGACCATAGCGTAGCGCGCTACCTTAAAATGGTGCTTCCATTCGACGCACCTGGCAGGCAGCACAGACATTATGAGCATACTCGACAAATTCAGACTCGATGGCAAAGTTGCCCTCGTTACCGGCGGTGGCCGGGGTATTGGCGCCGCCTGCGCGCGCGCCTTCGCCGAAGCCGGTGCAGATGTCGTCATCGGCGCGCGCACAATGAGCCAGCTCGAAGCGGTTAAAGCGGATATCGAGGCAATGGGCCGTAAAGCGGTGGCAGTAAGCCTGGACGTTCTCGATGAAGGCGATCGCGAGAATTTCGTCCAGCAGGCGATCGACAACTTTGGGCGCGTCGACATCCTGGTCAATAATGCAGGTGGCTTTCCCCCCAAGCCTGCGTTGCAAACCTCGCTCAGTGAATTTGAAGCCGCGTTCCGCTTTAACGTGTCAACTGCGCTGGCCTGCTCACAGCTGGCCATCCCGAAAATGGTCGAAACTGCCGGCGAAGGATCGATAATCAATATCTCGTCGATCGCCGGTCACGAACCGAATCCGCAATTCGTCGCCTATGGCGTTGCCAAGTCATCGCTGAGTTTCCTGACACGCGAAATGGCGCAGGAGTTTGCACCCAAGATCAGGGTCAACGCGATTGCGGTGGGGTCTACCAAAACAGAAGCCCTGAACACGGTGCTCACACCCGAAGTAGAGCAGACCATGGTCGACCTGACGCCCATGGATCGTCTCGGAGAAGTCGAGGATATTTCTGCCTGCGCACTGTATCTGGCCGCGCCAGCCTCCGCCTACCTGACGGGAGACATCGTCCACGTCAACGGCGGGCTCAACGCCCTGAACATGAAAATGCCACGCGCATTTGACTAGGGCTTGCCGCCAGCCTTCCCATTAGCGAAACCTGAATCATGCATATTCAACTAACCGACGAACAACAAGCTTTGCAGGCCGAAATCAGCGAGTACATGCAAAATCTTGTTACCGAGGCCCTGCACGAAGAAAAAAAGAATCCCGAATACTTTGAAGGCGGCGGGCCAGAGTTTCGCAGGCTGTTCAAGCAGCTGGGCACGGACGGCTGGATCGCGCTGAGCTGGCCCAAGGAGTACGGAGGCCGCGAAGCGACCCCGCTGGAACAATATATCTTCACCGAAGAGGTGATGAAAGCAGGCTTCCCCTATCCCTTCCTGACCACCGAATCAGTCGGCCCCCTGCTGGCTGCGCACGGCAACGAAATGATCCGCGAGAATGTCGTTCGCGGCATACTCAGGGGTGAAGTCGTCGTCTCCATCGGTTATTCGGAGCCCAGTGCCGGCACCGACCTGGCGTCGCTTAAAACCCGCGCCGAGCAGCAGGCCGATGGCCGCTGGGTCATTAACGGACAGAAAATCTGGACCAGCCTTGCCAACTTCGCGGACTACATCTGGCTGGCTGCTCGCACCGATGCGACAGCAGAAAAACCCCACAAAGGCATTAGCATGTTTGTGGTGCCCACGGACAACCCCGGGTTCAGCCATACCGCGATCCAGACACTGGGGGTCAGGACCAATGCAACCTACTACCAGGACCTTGAGCTCGATGACAAATGGCGGGTCGGCGACATCAACAAGGGCTGGAACCTGATCACCGGCCAGCTCAACCGTGAACGCCTCAGCCTGGTCAATCATGGCCCCGTCTACAACCTCTACCAGGAAGTGGCAGCCTGGGCGCGGGAAACCAGAACGCCCAGCGGCAAGAAAGTCATCGACAAACACTGGGTGCGCAGCAACCTCGCCCGGGTAAAAACCGGCCTGGCTGCCCTGCGCCTGATTTGCTGGAAGCAGGCCTGGGCGATGACGGAAGGTTCGCTCACGATGGAGCAGGCTTCAGCCGCAAAAGTCTACGGTACCGAGTTTTTTGTCGAAGCCTATCGCCTGTTGCTCGAAATACTGGGCACTGAGGGCCTGATCCAGCAGGACTCACCCGGCGCGATCCTGAAGGGCAAGCTCGAACATCGCTACCGTGTGGGTTCAATATTGACCTTTGGCGGTGGCTGCAATGAAGTCCAGCGCGAGATTATTGCCGGCGCTGGGCTGTGGATGCCACGCGGCCGCTAGTAGGTCCTGACGATCCAGCAACCCCTATTCAATAGTGAATCCAGACGATGAACTTTGCACTTTCAGAAACGCAGACCGAAATCAAAGACCTCGCCAGCAAGCTATTTAGCGAACTGGCCGACAACGAACGCCAGAAACTGGTCGACCAGAGCGACGCCCGATTCGATACCGAGCTGTGGCAACAGCTCGCCGAGAGCGGGCTGCTGGGCATTGCAATCGACGAAGCGTATGGCGGCATGGGCTTCGACTTTGAATCGCTGTGCATCGTCATTGAAGAAGCCGGGCGCAACGTCGCACCTGTACCGGTGATTTCAACACTGGCCTGCGCAGCATTACCCATCCAGCGCTGGGGCAGTGCCGCACAGCGCGAGCGCTGGTTACCCGGGATCGCTTCAGGCGCGGCCATCCTTACCGCCGCAATGCACAGTGGCGATAGCCTCCAGGCAAATGCCGATGGCGATGGCTACAACCTCGAAGGCCAGCTATCGATGGTGCCGCTTGCCGGTTTTTCGCAGCGTGTGCTTTGCCTGGCGCAGGGCGAATCCGGCCCACTAATGCTGCTGCTGGATCCCAACGCCAAGGGCGTCGAAGCGCAGTCACAGTCATCCACTGCACAAGAGCCCTGGAGCCTGCTCGAACTCGGCGGCGTCGCCATCACCAAAGAAGACGTGTTACTTGAAGGCCACCCAGCCGCGCAGGCCTGGTCCACGCTGCAAAAAATTTACACCGTTGCCAACAGTGCGATGGCCGTTGGCGTCTGCGAAAAAATGATGCGGCTGACAGCCTCATACACCTCTGAACGCCAGCAGTTTAATCGCCCTATTGCAACGTTCCAGGCCGTCGGCCAACGTGCGGCCGACTGCTTTATCGATATCGAATGCCTGACGCTTTGCACCCAGGAGGCTGTCGCGCTGCTCAATAGCGCGCTCGCCGACGACAGCGGTGACCCCGATGTGCTGGAAGATGCGGTTAACATCGCAAAGATCTGGACCGGCGATGTCACCCATAGGGTCAGCCAGTCGGCCCAACACCTGCACGGAGGCATTGGTGTCGATCGCGACTACCCGCTGTTCCGCTACTGTCTGTGGGCCAAACAGCTTGAACTGCTCAATGGTTCTTCCGCCGAAACACTGGAAGCACTCGGCGACCGCATCGCGCATAGCGCGGCGTAAACTGTCACCATGCGCGCTATAGGCCCCCTGTTCGGCTCACTGCAGGAAATCCCGCAAAACGCCGCCAAATCCGAAGCACTGGGATTCGACGGAATCTACAGCGCAGAAATCAACAATGACCCCTTCTTCCCGCTACTGCTAGCCGCAGAGCACAGCCAACGGGTTGAATTGATGACATCGATCGCGGTGGCATTTGCGCGCAACCCGATGACGCTCGCCAATCTCTCGCACGATCTCAATCAATACAGCGAAGGGCGCTTCGTACTCGGCATTGGATCGCAGATCAAACCACATATTACGCGGCGCATGAGCATGCCCTGGTCTAAACCCGCGGCGCGCATGCGTGAGTTTATCCTCGCGATGCAGGCCATATGGCGCTGCTGGCTTGAAGATGCCCCGCTTGAGTTCAATGGCGAGTTTTATCGGCACGACCTGATGACACCGATGTTCGTGCCCTCGGCGCGCGACTTCCCCGCCCCCAAGGTCAAACTTGCCGGCGTGGGGCCGCTGATGACTGAAGTTGCAGGTGAAGTGGCAGACGGGCTGATCGCACACGGATTTACCACCGCCAAATACCTGCGCGAAGTCACGCTGCCGGCGGTGGAGCGCGGGCTTGCCAAAAGCAATCGCTCGCGCGAAGACTTTGACGTCGTCTGCCCCGTCATTGCCGTGTGCGGCGAAACCGAAGAGAAGTTTGTCGCCAGCATGCAAACCGTCAAGATGCAGCTGGCGTTCTACGCATCAACGCCGGCCTATCGCCCGGTGCTGGAGCTGCATGGCTGGGGTGATGTACAAACCGAAGCCCACCGGATGTCCAAAGCTGGCCAATGGCAGGCTATGGGTGAGCTGATCGACGATGACATACTCAATACCTTCGCCGTTGTCGCCGAAAAACCTGAGCAGCTTGCCGCAAAAATCAAAGCCCACTGTGGCGGCCTGGTCGACAGTTGGGAATGCACCTGGATCAGCGAAGATGACGAGGCCCTGCGCTCGGTTCTCAGCGCGATCCGGGCAAGTTAATCCAAAGAACCCGTATCTTTCCAATTCAAACGATAGAACACTATGACCCAGATACTTCCTGACAATCGTCCCATCCTGGTTGGCGCAGCCGCAATCCAGCAAAAAACAACTGACCTTGGCGAGAGTCGCGAGGCACTGGCGCTGATGATTGATGCGGCGCAGCAGGCGCTGGCCGACAGCGGCAGCAGCGAACTGGGGAAGCACGTTCAGCTTGTCTCCATACCGAAGGGCATGTGGGACTACAGCAACCCCTCGGCGCTGGTCGCTAAGGCTATTGGCGCAGAGCATTGCACCTCGGAGCTGGCCAACTTCGGCATCCTCCAGCAGACCAATATTGGCAAAGCCTGCCTGCAGATTGAAGCGGGCGAAATTCAAGCGGCCATTGTCGCTGGCGGCGAAGCCAAGTTCCGCGCGCTGCAGGCCCAGATTCAGGGCATCGAGGTGACCAGCACCCCACAAACCGACTCAGAACCCGATCGCTTTTTGCAGCCACAGGCTGAACTGTGGTCGGAAATCGAAGCGAATGCTGGCCTGGGAATGCCCGTGGGCTATTACGCGCTGCTGGAAAGTGCAATTTGCGCAGAGCGCGGCAACGACATGGACAGTCATCGCGATGCCATCGCCGACATGTATGCGCGCTTTAGCGAAATTGCTGCCGAGAACCCCGATGGCTGGCTCGACAGCCCGATCGATGCGAAAACGATTCGCGATGCAGGCCCGAAAAACAAGATGCTCGCGCACCCCTATGCGAAGTACCACAACAGCCAGTGGAATGTAGACCAGGCCTGCGCTTTGGTGCTCTGCTCAGCCGGACTTGCCCGCAAGCTGGGTATTCCAGAAGAAAACTGGGTCCTGCCACTGGCCAGCGTCGAGTCCAACCAGATGGTCAACGTCTCGCAACGACCCAACCTCGCACAATCGGCAGCGGCAAGCATTGGTGGCGCAAAAGCGCTGGAGCTTGGCAGCACCTCCATCGATGCGCTGGACTTTATTGAGCTCTACAGCTGTTTCCCCGCCGCCGTCAACCTGTATATCAACGCACTGGACCTGACGCCTAACCGCGACCTTACAGTGACGGGCGCGATGCCCTTCGCCGGCGGCCCACTGAACAACTACTTCCTGCAGTCTACCGTCAAACTGGTCCAGCTGGTTCGCAGCAAGCCAGGCAGCAAGGGCCTGGCTACCTGCGTGAGCGGCATGTTTACCAAACAGGGTTACGGCGTCTGGCAATCGGCAAGTGACGATGCCCTGGCCAACGACCCCGGCTTTGGTTTTGCCGATGTGACTGAGGAAGTAGCAGCGGCCGAAGTGCCACTGCCATTGAAGGCGCCTGAGGCCGGTGACGTCGACATCGTCGCCGCAACCGTGCTCTATGAAGGCACCGAGCCTGGCCGTGCCATCATTGTGGGCGAATACGCTGACGGAACACGCACCGTCGCCGCGAGCACCGATGCCAAGACCATCGACAGCATTCTCGCCAGCAACCCGGTTGGCGACAAAGCGAATATCGCTGGCGATGGCCAGTTTGCAATCGACCCCGCGAGGTGAGCATGTTGCTGCAAGGAAAAACCCTGTTTATCACTGGCGCTGCCGGTGCCCTGGGCCGCGCCGTCGCCGAGCGCGCGGCTGCGTTTGGCGCCGCAAAGCTGATTCTCGCCGATATTGTTGCCGTTGACGACGCGGCTCTGGCCGCGGCTCGCAATGCTGCCCCTGCCGATATCTCGCTGCAGGTTGAATGTCTTGACCTGGGCGACCTGCCAGCGCTGCAGCAGGCGGTCGCTTCGCTGCCGGATATCGATGCCCTGTGCAATATCGCAGGGGGCTTCGCCATGGGAAGCAAAGCCCATGAAGAGAGCGACGAAGGCTGGCAGGCCATGTTTGCTATCAACGTCCAGACAATGCAAAACAGCTGCAAAGCCTGGATACCGCGACTCATCGCACAGGGGTCAGGTTGCATTGTCAACGTTGGCGCACTGGGCGCCCTGCAGGGTCAGGCGCTGATGTCCAGCTACATTGCCTCGAAAAGCACGGTCATGCGGCTGACCGAATCGATGTCAGCCGAACTGAAAAACGCTGGTATCAACGTGAACGCGGTGCTACCCAACGTCATCGACACGCCTCGCAACCGCACCGATATGCCCGATGCTGACTATACGCAGTGGGTTAATCCGCACGATCTCGGCAATGTCGTCTGCATGCTCGCGTCGGACTACAGCAAAGCGGTTCACGGTGCGCTGGTTCCGGTAGCGGGTCTGGGTTAAACATTCGGGGCCAGGCTCATGGCAAAACTCAATCTCACCTATGACATGCGCGCGCCCGCCTTTGGGGCGAACCGCAACGACCTGTTTGATGCGGCGCTCGACCAGGTTGCCTGGGCCGATGAACTGGGCTTCGATGCCGTCGGCCTTGGCGAGCACCACAGTGCTGAAGATGGCTATAACCCCTCGGCGCTGGTGCTGGCTGCCGCCATGGCCGCCCGCTCAAAGCGCATCAAGTTGCGCACCTCAATACTGATCGCCCCGCTATACGACTTGCCCAAGCTTGCCGAGGATGCAGCGATCACCCAGATCATCTCGCGAGGGCGCCTGATACTGGGGATTGGCGGCGGCTACCGACCGCTTGAATTTGAAACCTTTAACCGCTCGCTGGATGACCGCTGGCGATCGTTGGGCGAGACCTGCGAATACCTGCGCATGGCCTGGCGCGGCGAGCCCTTTGAATGGCAGGGCCGCAATTGCCTGGTCACCCCGCGGCCTGAACCGGCACCGCCAGAAATATGGCTGGGCGGCGGTAGTCCCGCCGCTGCCCGGCGGGCGGCCAGGATTGCCGACAGCTGGTATCCGCCGCTGGACCCCGGGCTCTGGCAGCCCTATCGCGACGAGTGCATCAAGCTCGGCAAGCCCGACCCGGGTGACTACCCGAACCACGGGCCGATATTCCTGTGGGTCAGCGAGGACCCTGAAAAGGCGTGGGAGACCATCCTGCCACACGCCCTGCACCAGATGCGCTCCTACGCCGAGTGGACAATCGAAGCGTTTGGCAAGGCAGCAGGGCCCTATGCCGGCGACCTGGATGAGAACACGGTAAAACAGAGCGGCGCCTACCAGATTCACACGCCCGAGCAGACGATCCAGCTGATTGAGCAGCTTGGCGAAAACGCGATCGTGTTTTTGAACCCGCTGCTGTCGGGCATCGACCCCGACACATCCTGGGCCATGCTGAACTTGTTCGAACGCAAGGTCTTGCCGTATATTACCGTCGACAGGCCACGGTAGATATCACGCCAAAGCGGGCCTGTTGGCGTCGAAGCCAGTCGGCTCGACAGCCAGCATATTGATTGAAAGAGCCATGCCATGGGATTGCTGCAAAAGCTCAATAGCAGCCCGAATTTAAGCAAGTCTGCGCACAAAATTGCGAAAGTAGTCCTGCAACAACCGCGTGAGGCGATCAACTTGCCGATTGCCGCGCTGGCCGCGCGTGCCGGTGTCAGCGAACCGAGCGTACTGCGTTTCTGCCAGGCCCTGGGCTGCAAGGGCTACCCGGATTTCAAGGTACAGCTCGCCGGGGAACTCAGCGGTCTTGACGCAAAGATCACCCGCGACGTCGATGCCGGTGACAACATCGAACTGGTCATCCAGAAACTGTTCGACTCCACCCATGCCAGCCTGAGCACAGCGCAGAATGTCTGCAATGCACAGGAGCTGGGCACTGCAATCGGGCTGCTCGAATCAGCCAGCGCTATCTGCTTTTTCGGCACTGGCGCATCGGGCTCGGTAGCACAGGATGCACAGCACAAGTTCATGCGCTTCCAGACGCCAACCGCGGTTCACGTCGACGCCGTCAACCAGCGTATCGCCGCAGCCAGCCTGGCCGATAGTGCAGTGGCGGTACTGATTTCGCACTCGGGTCGTACCCGGTCGATTGTCGAAATCGCCAGCACCGCCGCCAATACTGGCGCGTCGGTCGTAGGCATCACCCGCAGGGCTTCACCGCTGGCGGGCCACTGCGACGTGGTACTGCCCGTCAGCGATGACGATCACCAGGAAGACACCGATATCTACACGCCCATGGCCTCGCGCATCGCCCAGCTGGTCATCATTGATATCCTGGCGACAGGCATGGCGCTGGCCAAGGGGGAGAGCTTTTCCGACCACCTGCGTAACGTCAAAAGTACCGTCGCCGAGACCAAGCTGGGCCACTGACAGCCCTCAAAAATATCGCTTTAATTTCAACAACTTAAGATCAGGCGTCAGGGTTCGCCGGGCTTCCCTTCCCAAATATCGTAGTTTTATTACGTTTTAACCCGGAATACCTCCCAGCGAACACCATTTTTGTAGTAATATTTCATTGCTCCTCTAGAGCAGCCCGGGCCTCGCGGTCACTGTCGGCAGCTGTTTTGAACCGCTGGCAACCTCAACCGACAGCCCCGCATTACGGGCGATCCGCAACGTTGGTCCTGCAGTGCGCAGTTACGTCTGCAGGAACATTGAACATGCGGTGCCTGCACCGCATTTTTTTTACGCCCAGATCCTGCACCCGGCGTACACAGGCAAAGGTATCGATTATGTTTCGTATCGCAATTAACGGCTTCGGACGCATCGGCCGCAACGTGTTGCGCGCTTACTACGAACGCCAGGCCGACAGCAGTCGCCCTGCGCTGCCCTACCAGATCGTCGCGATCAACGACCTGGGCTCCGCCGAAATCAATGCCCACCTGCTGCAGTACGACACAGCACACGGCCGCTTTGCCCACACTGTGACAGCCGTAGACAATGCGCTGCGCATCGATAACGATGAAATCGCGGTGTTCGCCGAGCGCGACCCGGCGCAACTGCCATGGGCAGACCTCGGCATCGACCTGGTCATGGAGTGCACCGGCCTGTTCACCGAGCGCGAGCAAGCCTCCGCACACCTGAGCGCTGGCGCTCGCAAAGTCCTGATCTCGGCCCCGGGTAAAAACCTCGACGCGACGGTGGTCTATGGGGTGAACCACCAACAGCTCAGCGCCGATGACCAATTGATTTCAAACGCCTCTTGCACCACCAACTGCCTGGCACCGCTTGCCAAGGTCTATAACGATGCGCTGGGCATAGAGTCTGGCCTGGCCACGACCATCCACTCGTTTACCAACGACCAGGTGCTTACCGACGTCTACCACTCTGACCTGCGCCGTGCGCGTTCGGCCACACAATCCATGATCCCGACCAAGACAGGCGCAGCGGCTGCCATTGGCGAAGTGATCCCCGCGCTGGCCGGTAAACTCGATGGCCTTGCGGTACGCGTCCCCGTTATCAACACCTCATTGGTGGACTTTACGTTTACCGCCAAACGCGGCACTGACGTTGAAGAAGTGAACGAACTGGCGCGTGTGGCTGCAGCGGGCCCGCTGCTGAACGTACTGGATATCAATACTCTGCCGCTGGTATCGACGGATTTCAATCACCATCCGGCGTCGTCGATTCTCGATATTACCCAGACCAAGGTCATCGGTAATACCGTCAAGGTCCTTGCCTGGTACGACAACGAGTGGGGCTTCTCAAACCGAATGCTGGATAACGCAGCCCATATCGTTGAACTGGCAGCACGTGCCGGCCAGGCCGAGGCGCGCGCCAATGGCGATGTCAGCGAGCTCGCTCAGGCCAGCTAACCCCACTTTCCCTTACCGTACGGCGCATTCCAGCAATGCGCCAGACGGCCATTCTCGACTTTGAACACCTCAATGCCGCACAGCGACATGGACTCGTCTTTTGCCGAGTGCGTCTCCCAGATCGACGTCACGTAAGTATCATCGGCGTGAGTAATCACTCGGTCGATCAGCACACCAAACTCTTCCCGCCCCATTTTCAGGCGCGCGATCTGTTCATCATGTGACATGCGCGTGACCTGGCCGTCGACATCGTGGCGCACGATCGGGTCGGCGCAAATCTCGCGCACCAACTCATAGTTGCCCTGGTTACTGGCCTCTTCCCAGTAGCGCTCCAGCAGGATTTGCGCCTGGCTCTTTTCACTCACGGTTGATCCTCCGGTGTAAATCGACAATTAGCGTTATTGTTTGCCAGCGGCGATGGCCAGCTCGACCGGCACCGCAGTCATGATAGGCATGCGGGCGTAGGGGTCATTACTGTACTCCAGGCTCAGCAACTCGGACACGCGCGCAAAGCGATCATCGCCCTGGGCATTGCGAGGGTCGCCAAAATTGTGTGAGCTGGCAACAACTCCCCGGCGCAGCGTTTTGTCTTCTGCAACCGTCGCACGGGTTCGACCAAACGCGCTCGACATTTCAACAACTGCACCCGGCTGGGCACCCATTGCCGCGAGATCGTCCGGGTGCATATACAGCGGGTTGCCATCCGCAGTCTGCGACAACTCGTGGCACATGGAGTTGTAGACGTACTTGTTGCGCCGACAGATCAGCATGAAACCATCCGCAGGCCGCTGTAAATCCAGCGGCTCGCTGGCCAGAGCAGCGAACTCCTCGGCAACGCCTGCGGGCATAAACTGCAGTCGGTCTTCCATACCCTCAATACCTCGCTGGACTTCGACCTCGGCGTACTCGGGGCAATGCAGGCCACCTTCGGCCGCAGCGATCTGGCGAGCAGGTAACTTGCTCGTTCCCTCAGGAAAAAGCCTGTCGAGCACCGCCAGCGCACTGTCGCGATCGCCACTGGTGTTGTCGAGGTCTACGCTGCCGCCAGGCAGGGGTATCTCGGTATTCATACGCCGGGCAAGTTCCGCCAGGTAAACCCACTCCTCACGCGCATCGCCGGGCGCATCCACCAGCTTGTCAGCAAACTGGTGAAAGGGTTTATCAAACAGGAAATCGGCGTAGCAGGTCATTTCCGGGCGCTCCAGCCCATAGCTGGCCGGCAGCAGATAGTCGGCATGTGCCGTCGTATCCGTTTGTCGTACGTCAATGCATACCAGCAAATCGAGCGCTGCAAGCGCCCGCTCGACTTTCGCCGGGTCCGGCAGCGACAACATGGGGTTGCCGCCGATTACCAGCAATGCCCTGACCTGCCCGTCTCCGGGTGTAAGGATTTCATCGGGCAGCGTCGTCGCCGGCATCTCCAGGTAAACCTGGCCGGCGTCGGCAACGCGCGATCGCCGCGTATTCATCGTCGGATTCAGCGTGGGCGGCAGGAAATCCCAGGGCACAACGGCTTCCATCGGCGGTATGTCGGGCGTCAACAGCGAAGTGGAGACCTTGTCGCCAGCGCGATTGTGCCTGCCGCACAATGTATTCAGGCTAAGAATGAGGTGCTCACTGAGATTGGGATGCGGGCCCATATCAGGCCCCGTACCGCTGGAGGCGCCTCCCCGGCGAGCACTGGTAAAGATCTCACAGGCCTGCTCGACCAGCCTGGCATCCAGCCCTGTGCGCTTCGCGACGACATCGAGTGTATAGGGCGCCACCGCTGCCGCCAGGGCATCCAGACCTTCGGTATAGCGTTCACAAAACGACTGGTCATAGCGGTCCTGCTCTATGGTCCAGCGGATCATGCCTGCCAGCAGTACGGCATCCTCACCAGGCCGGATCGGCAGGTAGAGATCCGCCTGCTGCGCGGTCTCGGTGTACCGCGGATCAACCACGATCAGTTTAAGCCCGCGCCTTTTGGCCTCCTTGATCGAACCCGGGCGCCAGCCCGGCGGCCCGTTACTCTGGTTCAGGCTTGAAACCAGCACGTTGTTGCCAATGAGCATGGCGACATCGGCGGAATCAAAGGCATTTGCCCCACCAGCCCACACCCCGTGGCGGCCTGTCGCAATAATCTTCGCAGGCTGGTCGATGGTCATCGTACTGAAAAAATTGTGCGAGCCCAGGCCCTCTAGCCAGGCACGGAACAACGGCACTGTGAACGACTTGAACTGCACGCCATTGCCGGAAAATATCGCGATCGCATCGGCGCCGTGCTGCTCCCTTATGGACGCCAGTTTGGCGGCGATCTCATCCAGCGCGGTTTCAGGGCTAACAGGCTCCAGCGCACCTGCTCGCCGAGCCATGGCTTGCGAAACGCGATTCTTTGCCGACAGCAGCTGTGGAAACTGCCGCCCTTTGGTGCAGCTGTAACCCTGGCTCAGGGGGTGCTCTGGGTCAGGTCGAAAGTCGACAATCTGGTTGTCCGCTACGTCAGCCTCAAACCCGCAGAACGCTGAGCAGATCGAGCAGAACGTTTTTTTTGTTTGCATTGTTCACGCCTCGCTTCAGGGTGGCCTGGGCCACCACCGGATCGAGCATAAACCAATCCCTCGCCGAAAGCGATTGCGGGCAGATTACCAGCTGTCTAACTAGGAAAGGAAACGGCGCGCAGGGCCTCGACCATCACGCTGCCGCTTGCGCAGTGTGGAAGAAATAATCCGGTCGAGCTTGCGCGCGGTCATCTCATCGGTATTGGCGCGCGAGTCCCCACCGGTGCGACGACACACGCGCTGTAAATCCCAGAACACGGCTGCGGCGAACAGACCGACAAAGCGACGCTCAACGTAATAGCGATTGTCGCGGACATCCTCATTCTGCTGGCAGATGGGCTGGACTACCTGCTCCATCAGCGACTGCAGGCGCTCTCGAATACTGTTCTGGTCACCATTGAGGACCAGATCACGGATACTGTCGACAATACCGTCGTAGTCTCCCAGTGCATCGAGTAGCAAGATATCGGTTTTTTCATCGGCACTCTTCATGCGTGATTCGGGGATATCCCTGCCAGGCAGCAGGTGCAAGGTCTGGTCAAGGATCGCGCGCAGGCGCGCCTCTGTCGGGCCAAGGATGTTTTGCGTCAGCAGCCGATCCGTCTTACCCGCCGGACGCATGATGTGCATCATCTTGCACTCGTCGGCGCTGCCAAAATTACTGCCCGAGCGCGGATAGCGTTCGAACAGCTCGTCGACATATTCGGAGATACTGTCGTAATCGTGCTCATGGCGCTGGCGCGCCGGGTGACCGGCCAGGGGTTCCGGGTCGGGGTAGACACGACCGGACTTGCTGCGCAGGCCATCATCGTCCAGCTCAATCGACGCACAGTAGTCAGCAATCTGTTGCAATAATACGGGGGCCGGCTCGATCAGCTGGTCGTTGGCATGATTGACTACCTGGCCATAATGGCCCAATACGAGCCGACAGAAACGCGGATCCATCAGCCGGTATGCCTCACTGCGCCGCTCGTTTCCGAGGCTCTTGATCGCCTGTTTTGCGATGATGTCTGCCGTTGGCGTCACCAGTGGCACATGGCCAAGCTGCGCCTGGATCGCTTCGAGCTCGCGCTCAAACATCTGCAGGGCCTCGTCGAGCTCAACGCCGAACATCGGGCAAACATTGTTTTGCAGGTCTTTGACAATGAAGGGAATCGCGCCACCGGGTATGCCCAGCGCCACGAGCTGCTTGAGATTACCCAGCGGGATCTGGCTGTCGCGGCGATGCAGGGCGCGCTCGGAAAAAATCCGCTGCAGGAGCTGCTTGAGCGAATCGACAGCCGCACCATCGGTGGCGACAATGCCTCGCAGGTGACGCAGGTTGTCGATATCGTTGTGCGATGCACCACCGGCCAGCGGCGCTACCGCGACCTCGATGCCATCGATGCCCGATTCAACCGCAACAGCCTGTACCGCCAGCGAACGCGCCTCATCTGTACTATGGCAGTGCAGGAACACCGGCAGCCCCAGGGCCTTCAGCGCGGGGATCAGCTCACAGGCCATACCGGGATCGAGCTGGCCACTCATATCCTTGATGCAGAGCGAATCAAGGCTGCCGCCAGATTCTGCGGCAATAGCCTGCAGCTTGCTGGCGTAGTTCACATAGTAACGCACGCCATAGCAGGCATCGGCCGCCCTGTCGCGCGGTCGAACGTAGGACAGCGCCGCCTGCACGTGAACGCGCTTGCACAGCGCATCGCCACCCTCTGCAGCGGACCGTTCGTTCTCCCGTGCTGCGGCCAGGTCAGCCTCGATCATATAGCTGATAGAGGCACGCAGGTTTTCCGGGTCATTGAGCGCGTCGAAACTGCGGATCACGAGCGTTTTTGCCTTGTCAGTGTCACCGCCAGCCGCAATCAGCAGGTCAATGTTGCGGTGCTGTATCTCGATGTCATAGTGCCGAAAGCCGAGCTGGTTGGCGCCACGCAACAATACCTGAAGCGGCAGGCTTGCTCCCAACTTATCGATCGCGGACTTCGCAGTACTGATCAATCGATAGGGGTTAACACCGCTCTCCAGTGCGATCTGGTAGCTCTGGCCCCCACCAATCTCGAGCGAACTGAAACCGACGGCTACCGCCTGCTCGGTCATCGCAACAATGTCTTCGGGTTTGAATGTCCAGACACCGGTAGACTGCATCATGTCACGCAGCACCCAGCCGAGCTTGACTGCACTTTTTGAATCGCTGTTACGTTCTGGGTCGAGAATCTCTCCGGCCACCGGGGTACTCCATAAATCGGGTCATCAATCGTATTGCCCACACTGCGAGGCGGCGGTATTTTATCGTATTATTGGAAGTGTTGCCGAATCAAAACTGCGAGCGCATTGGCTACGCATAGTACCAAAATGGCGAGAAAAAGCCCGCTCCCAACGGCAACAGGCCTTTATTCGTCGACGGTGCGACCGAACTACCGAGGCCGGCCTGACGCCCTGCTGCTTTTCACGATCAGCAGCAGCCCGGTGGCCATCAGGGCATGAAGCCACCACAGGCCCAGCATCGGTACATTTTGCTGGCAGAAGATAGGATGCGGGACGCAGGCGTTGTTATTGTCGACATCCTGCTGGTCTGGCACCGTGTCGTTGTCACTGTCCAGCAGCGAAGACTCCTGGTAGTCAAACAGTCCGTCGCCGTCGCTATCGACCAACTCTCCCTCGTTGAAGTCGCTGACACCGTCACCGTCGCTGTCCAACGGGCAAGCTGCGACAAACACCAGCGGGACACAGGGGTCGCCAATTGCCGGATCCGCAAAGTCAAACGTCCCATCGCCATCGCTGTCGACCATAACCGACGCATCAGCCACCTGGGCTTCGCGCAGGAACTGCGCCAGATTATTCACTTCCGCACCCGTCAGGCTCGCGCCGCTCGCGTGCGACTGAACCGCAAGTTCGAGGGTCGCTGCAGAACCATTATGCAGATACGGTGGATACTGCCAGGCACCGACCAGGCCGGGCGTGTCGAAGCCCGCCAGCGGTTGACCGAGCCGATCACCACTGGCAGTCACAATGGTACCGACATCGTGCAACAGCGCCGATGCCGAATCGCTCAGTGGCGCCGGTGCATGGCAGCCTATACAACCGCGATCGACGAACAGCTGCTGCCCGGTTTGCGCCGGCGCACTCATCGCGACGGCCGAGGGCCGGTGTGGGCTGGCTTCGAGTTGCGTCAGGGAGGCGACATAGGCCGCCATGGCATCCAGATCAGCACTCAGCGTCGCTTTCGGCGCGCCAAGCGGATCACTGGTGGCCAGGAAGTCTGGCTCGCTCATTAATCCGGTGCCAGCAGCCAGTGAGCGAATCTGGTTTTCGAAATCCTGGATTTCGTCGAAGTTGCCCGTCCAGTGAATCATACCGTGGCCAACGCCCCGGCCACGCAGGCTTATCGTATTGCGAACGCCCTCGCCCATACCCCCCAGGTCCCAGGTGCGGCCGTCCTGGGCGCCATCGTTATGGCAGCTTGCGCAGCTGATGTAGTTATCACGCGCCAGTCGATCATCTTCAGCATCGTAGAACAACTGCTTTCCATTGAGTACCTGCGCGGTTAACGCCTCGACCGTCACTACATTCACTGTTGGCAACGGCGTCACCAGCGGCAAATGCTGCTGCAACATATCGGTAATGTCGATACGCGATACGCTGCGGTCCATAAAATTGTGAACGTACACAACGCTGCCATCGGTGGATAGCGCCACCGCCTGCGGGGCACGCCCGACGCTGAGGCGCATCAGCTCAAAGCCGTTGACGGTGTCATAAACCGCCACTTCCCGGCTGGTCTCGAGCGCAACCAGCAGGTAGCGATTGTCACCTGTCAGCGCTGCACCTGTGGCCATGCCTGCATTGTCATGATCAACGCGAAAACCCGCATCTTCGGTATCGCTGGCAAGATCCAGCTTTGAACTGTTCGCACGCACGGTAAACTCAAAGGTCATACCTGGCTTCTGGCGCAGTGGGCCGGAATCCACGTTATCCTTCTTGCTTGGCACATAGGCGAACAGGTCGTCAAAGCTGATGACTGGCGCATGCAGGTAGTTCGGCAGGCCGGGGCCCTGGCTTTCAGACAGCGCCCGGCTGTCATAGGGCAAGGTGATTGTCGACAGTTGCGCAAGGCTCGTTGTATCGAGCACAAATACCTCACCTCCGCCGCTATTGATATCGACGCTAAGGCCATCTTCTCCAGCCAGTGGCGGCGTGATGAAGTTACTGACATACAACCTGGCATCATCGTAGCGAATACCAAGATGCCTGGGAGAGCCACCAAGAACTGCGCTGGCAAGCACTGCATGTGAACTCGCGTCGCGCTTTTCGATGCGTGCGAGGGCCTCGAGCACGACATAATACGTGCTGCCATCACCACTGAAAACCAGGCCATGAGGCTGGGATGCATCGGGCAGAGCGACCGTCGAGAGCACCGAAAAACTCGCACTATCAATGACGCTGATACTGGCATCGCCCTTGTTAACGACAAACACCCGCGCCCCAGCTGGATCCTTGGCCAGTGACCATGGCCGATCACCCACGCTGATCTGCTGCAGCAGCGTACCGGCGTTGTCGATGACAGAAACCGAGTCGTTGTCAGGGTTGACGTTCCAGATGCGATCGTTTCCGACGCTGTTCTCGACAATGAGCGTCGTTGAACTGCGCGGTGCCGCGGGCAGCGGTGTAATGACATCGAGACCAAAACCCAGATCGACAGCGATGTCACCGATATAGGTGTTGCGCGCCAGTGGCGTTGCGTAATCATCACTCGTCTGGTCGTCTATCAATACCCAGTTGATATTGTCGGTACTCCCCTCCAGTGTCCAGCGCACGGGGTCGCGGCCGGGCACATCATTGGCCGTCGCAAACTGGTACGCATCGATCAACACGTTGGCGCCGTAGTCATAGACCAGTGCACCCTTATTGAAGTCGAGCCATTTGGTCAGCACGTTGTTGTCGTCGGCATTCGGCGCGGTCTCTGCTGCCGGGTTGCTGCCGCCGGGGTTGGCGACGGCTGAGGCGAACACACGGCCGCCCTGGTAGGAGAAGGCCAGCTCCGATAGCTGCACCGAGTTAACCCCGGCATCGTCGCGCAATTGGGTAGGCGTGAACCGATAGAAGCGGTAACCATCGATGACCGGCAGGCTCAGTCGCGCTCCTGCCCAGTCGGCGTGATCGCCCGCTATACCATCGCCAGCGGCCGAGACAACCAGTGTCAGCTGGTTGGCACCACTGACGTCAACGTCGACGCTTTGCGTCGGTGTCGTGTCGGTAAAAACGCCACTGCTAAAGCGGGTCACACCATCGACCCTGACTTCAAAACTGACACTGCCGGAAAGTCCATCGCGCTCGTCATCCAGCCCGATATCCGAGAGAAAGCGATCGTAGTTGCCGGCAAGGTTCACAACGATTTCCGAACTGGCGTGCACACCGACGCCCTTGGTGTAAGTGATACCGTTCAGGGTTATCGGGTTGCCGTCGCCGGCAGCGGCCTCGCCATTAGACATATCGCGTTCGACAGGGCCCCAGCTGTTGCTCTGGGAACTCCAGGGCAGGTCTGAAATGTAGACATCGCTGCCCGAAGGTGGCGCGCTACTGTGTAATACCTGGATAGCTTCACCGATGGAAGGCGTGCCATTGGCATTGACTGCAAATAACCAGTAGTAGCCCATAAGCAACACGTTGGGGTTGCTATTGAAATCCAGCGTCCAGGTACCATCGCCATTGTCGCTGGCCACCACCGGCACAAAACGCTGGTCGGTATTCATGTGGTGAGTAGTACCCGACAGCCGCACCATCGTGAATCGCTGGGTATCGGCGCTGGCCGTCACGATCACCTGGTCACCGGGCTGGACCTGGTTTGGAGTGTTTGCCAGCGTTGGCCGGGCTGCGGGATTACCGGCAACATCGAACAGGTAAGGGGGTGAAAAGATCTGGCCATCCATATGGTTTGCCGAACACCCACCACAGGCACCGCCACCGGCAGAGAGCACACGACCATCCTTGAGCAGTAAAGCCGTCGAGTGGTAGTTTCGAGGCACACTCATACTGGCCAGTTCCGTCCAGTCATTAGCGATCGGGTCGTAGACTTCAGCCGCAAATACACTGCCTTCGTCACTGAAAATTTTGCCGCTGGTGTTGCCACCAATGGCGAGAACTTCACCATTGGGTAAGGTAACGCTGTTGAGCACAGCCCGGGCGTGATGCATGGCCGGCCCGGTCGTGACCACGGGTGTCGGCCCATTGAGATCGACGAGGTAGACATTGGCCGTTGTCGTTGGCGCGCTTTCGCGGCGATCGGCGCCGCCCAGCAGCATGACCTTGCCAACATCGTAGCTGACAGCATTGCCATACATACGCGCTCGCGTGCCGGCCAGCTGGCCCAGTGGCTGCGTCGCTGTACCCGCGATCGGATCGAACAGGTGCCAACTTGGCGCAGGACCGCCCTGGAATACTTTACCCTGTGGCGTCATGGCCATATGCGCCCACCACTCCAGGTTCAGTGCACCCGTCGGGTTCGCCGCAGCGTTAATGCTGTTTTGCTCATCCAGCAGTGTCTGCATGCTGGCGTTGGGCGTTGATGTCCAGCTATTGCTCGCCGGATCATAACGCTCAGAGCGGTTACCTGCCGACTTGCCGAAGGTCGACCAGATCTCATTGCCCGGCAAAGCAACGCTGGTTGCGTACCAACGCCGGTCAAACATGTTAGAGAGACTGCCCCAGGTCAGTGTGTTGGGCTCGAAGAAGCTGACCTTGTCATCATCCGGATTACCACCCGAAGCGACGACCCTGCCGTCTTCCAGCATGGCAATGCCGGCGCAGAACATATCATGAAAATTGCTGTCGACGGTCTGGAAAGCCAGCGTTTGCGGGTCGAAGACCGACGCATGCGTAAATTCGGTACTGCTTGGGAAGGCATTGGTCTCGGTCGAAGACCAGGTAAGGACCCTGCCATCAGGCATGTTGGCCGCTGAGATTGCGATTTCTGGCCAGCTGATAACAGCGCTCCACTCCCCCACTTCACTTTTCAGTGGTGCGACCAGTTGGCCATTAGCCGGAATTGGCGAAAACGCAGCGCCACCGGCGCGGTAGGCAACATCAAGGGTCTGCCCGCCGAACTTTTCAAAGAACTCCACGCGCAGGTCATAGCTGCCAGCGGCCAGCGCGATAGACCCTGTCACCGTCGCGGCAGCATGCAGGCCGTCATTGTCGACCACCAGGTTGTTATCAATGTACAACCGGCTGCCGTCATCCGATGTCGTACTGAACTCGAAGGTTGCCGACGTGGCCACCGTCAGCTGCCGGGTAAACACCAGGCCAAAGGTTTCGGTCTGGCCCGTGACAGAAACGCCAATCGTGTTCGATGTGCCGGTAGCAATCGGTGTTAAGGCCGTGAAGTCAGGCAAGGCATCCCACTGGCCATCGTAAACGCTGTAGTTGAACTGGGCAGATGCCACACCGCTGCAGGCAAGCGTCATTACCCAGAGTAACGCGACCAGCTTTCGACTGAACAACCCTGACACCATGCGCGTACCGCCCCTTCGGTGATGTTATCGTTATTACCCGCTCTCCAGCTCCCTGACGCCACTGTAACTGTCAGGGCACCGCTGTGAGGTTACGGTTTATCTGGCTTGACGCCGGCCGACGATAAACCTGCGCTGGAAACACCCAACTCGTGCAATTTTCGCACCACGGGCCAAATTCCAGCCTGATTTCAGTGCGCTACACTATGCAACGGGATATGAGCGAGCGAGGCCATGGCTTTTAACGTGCTGATTGGCAAATATTTCGACACCGGGACAGTGAAAGCAGCGGCATGCCCGCGACTGCTGCTTGCGGGACTTGCCCTGTTATTGGCCAGCTGCGACACCGGCAGCGGGCAGCGCTGGGAAATTTCTGGCACCTCAGCCAATGGCGAATTCACGGTCACCGCCTGGCCTACTGCCCTGTCGAGTGGCGAAGCTATCGAGCGCCCGGTCATTGGCGCCTTTCATAGTTGGCTAGTCCAGTTGCAAGACGAACAGGAGCAGGCCGTCACCTCGGCCGCACTGTTTATTGATGGTGGCATGCCGGCGCACGGTCACGGCTTACCGAGCAGCCCGCAGGTCTCTGCGCATCTGGGCGACGGGCTCTATCGCATTGACGGTATGCAATTCAACATGCCGGGCAGCTGGCTACTGCGATTTTCTATCCAGGGTGAACATGCAAGTGATACGGCCGACATTGCCTTTGAGCTTCAGCCCTGACTGGCCGGGCGTGCTCGCCAGGCTTGCGCTGTGCGTTTGCCTGGCAGGCTGCTCAGCTGGCCAGGGGCCGTGGGACGAGCGCGAACTTGCGATTCTGGAAAGCCTTTCGCTGCAGAACCTTCCTGCACTGCCGCAATCCCCCTCCAATCGGTTTGCCGACCTTTCGCTTGCCAAAACATTTGGCCGCCAGCTGTTTCACGACCCCAGGTTCAGCGCAAATGGCAAGATTTCCTGCGCGAGTTGCCACCAGCCAGACCGCGCTTTTACCGATGGCCAGCCACGGGCGGTGGGAGTGAATGCGACCGGTCGCAATACGATGGGTCTGCATGGTGCGGCGTGGCAGCGCTGGTTCTACTGGGATGGGCGCAAAGATTCACTGTGGTCACAGGCGCTCATTCCATTTGAAGCAGCCGATGAAATGGCCAGCACCCGGGTCGAGGTCCTGAGGCTCGTCGGCAGCCACTACCAGTACCGCGAGCAGTACGAGGCAATTTTCGGAAGCTTTCCCGAGCAGGTTTTTACTCGCGGCGTCCCCGACCGGGCCGGGCCGCTGGGCGATGAAGAGGCGCGCACTAACTGGCGCCGCATTCCACCCAAGTTGCAGCAGAAGATCAACCGCGGCTATGCCAACCTGGGCAAGGCGATCGCGGCTTACCAACGCTCGCTGGTGCCTGAACCGGCACCATTCGACCGCTACGTAGAGGCGCTGCTCGACGGCCAGGCCAGTCGCGCCAGGCAATGGCTTTCGCCGGCCGAAGTGGCGGGCCTGCGCCTGTTTATCGACGAGGAGATGCAGTGCCTTCGCTGCCACAATGGCCCCTTGCTAAGCAATGGTGACTTTCACCGCGTCGACAGTGCCAACGCTGCCGATGGACAACTCGACTTTGGCCGGCTACTGGGCCTGCAGGCGGTGGTTATCGACGAGTTCAATTGCCTGGGCCCGTATAGCGATGCGAATGGCAACTGCCCACAGCTCAACTACCTGAACCCGGGCGCGGGTCACTTTGAAGGCGCATTTAAAACACCCAGCTTGCGCTATTTACGCAGAACCGGCCCCTACTTCCATGACGGTCGCTACCGCAGCCTCGCTGATGCGATCACACACTACACGACGCTGGATCCGCAACACGCTGACATTGAGCCTGTCACGCTGGATGACACGCAGGTCAACCAGCTCACCGCCTTTTTGCTCACGCTCAGCCCCAGCTACAGTTCAAGAGCGCAGTAGCACTGCCAAATCGGTTCAAATTGGCGCTTGATCTGCCAATAATCTATTTGTATTATAATTAAAGATGCATCCTGCTAGGGCATCAACGTCCGGGCGGCAATTGCCTACCCCGGCCACCACAATCCTCTGGTGCACAGCCAAGTGCATTTTTCCGGGCCATCTTCCGATGGCCCGTTTTTTTCTCGATCCCTGAAAATTCGCTTCGTTCGGTCATTTTAGCGACCCTGCGGCTGGTGTAACGTGCCCCATCGAGCTGCATCGACGGAGCTATCGCCAACATGCCCATGCCTACCGACATCAAGGTCATCGACCTGATGCTGAACATCCCTACTGAGGATGGCAATAAACAGTACTACGAATGGATCAAGCCGATGCTGATGGACGACGAGAGTCATCAGCAGTTCAGTATGCCCGCCGAGTACATGTTCAAGGATAACGTCCCCAAAATTGGCGACCAGGCCGACTATATCGCCTACACCGTTGAACAGATGGACAAGCACAACATCGAGCGGGCGATGGTGGGCGTTGGCAATTTTGGCAGCCCGGGTGCCGAGGCAATCAGGCGCTACCCGGATCGCTTCTTTGGCAGCTACGAAGCCAATCCGAACAACGGCATGAAGGAAGTGCGTAAAATTGTCGCCCTCAAGGAAGAACTCGACATCAAGGCGGTCACAGGGTCGCCTGCACAGATTTGCCCGCCCGTGCCGGTCAATGACAAAAAGTGGTACCCCATTTTCGCCAAGCTGGTCGAGCTTGATATCCCGTTTTGCCCCTGCATGGGCGTGCCGGGCCCACGTGTCCCCGCCTATCCGCAGAAGGTCGAACTTCTCGATGAGGTATGCTGGTTTTTCCCCGAGCTGCGTATCGTCACCCGCCACGGCTGCGAACCCTGGACGGAAATGATGTGGAAGCTGATGCTCAAATACCCCAATCTGCATTTTTCGACCAGCGCCTTTGCGCCTAAGTACTATCCGCAGGACATCGTGAACTTTGCGAACACCCGCGGTGCCAATCAGTTTCTCTATGCCGGTTACTTTCCCAGCGGGCTGAGCCTCGATCGCATTTTCAGGGAAATGCCGGACGTACCGCTACGCGATGAAGTGTGGCCAAAATTCCTGCGCGAGAATGCAATTCGCGTATTCAAGCTCGACGAATGAATCAACTTCCTTTATTTACCCTCTAAACCAACAGGATTTTCTCATGGCAAACCCTTTCGACTATTCAGGTAAACGCATTGTTGTCACCGGCGGATTCTCAGGTGTAGGTGCCGCTCTCCTGGAGCTGCTCGCCGACATGGGCGCGAGCGATGTCACCGTGCTGGATATCAAAGCACCTGCCGGCCCGCATAGCACCTACATTGAAACCAATATGGCGGACGCCGATTCGGTGCAGTCGGCAATCGACCAGCTCGCAGACGGCGTAGACGTACTGTTTAATAATGCTGGCGTCGCGGCGACACAGCCCATGGAAACCGTTATGGCAGTCAACTGGCTGGGGCTGCGCCAGCTCTCCGAAGGCCTGCTGCCAAAAATGAATGAGGGCGGCGCTATCGTGAATACCTCTTCGATCGCTGGCGGCCAATGGCATGATCACCTCGACAAAGTCAGGGAATGCATCGCGATCGAAGATCGTGACGCACTGTTCGATTGGTGCAAAGCCAATGCAGAACTGGTCGGTGATGGCTACTCGTTTTCAAAAGAGTGCGTGCAGATCTACACAATGACCAGCGCCAAGGAAACACTCAAACGCAAAATCAACACCAACTCGGTCTGCCCGGCGCCCATCGACACGCCACTGCTGCCTGATTTCAACGAGACCATGACCAAGACGATTATGGACTGGACGATCAAGGAGTGCGGCGGAGAGATCGCCACACCGCGCGATATCGCGATGACGCTCGCGTTTCTGGGTACTGAAGCGGCGCGCTATATCGGCGGCGTCAACCTCGCGGTTGACCGTGGCTTTAGCGGCTTTATGACCACCGGACTGGTGGATTTCTCCAGCATCGGCGCATAGGGCGCCCACTGGATCCGATTAAACACTTTACAGGTGATATTGCTATGAGCGGCAGACTAAGACTGGAAAACAAGGTCGCGATTGTCACCGGCGGAGCCGGAGGCATTGGCCGGGGTATCGTAAGAGCCTTCGTCAAAGAAGGCGCGCGGGTGCTGATTGTCGACATCAATGCCGACAATGGTGCCGCGCTTGAAGCCGAACTCGGTGAAAGCGTGAAGTTCCTGGCTGCCGATATCACCGTGCAGGAAAACTGCCAGCAGATCGTTGACACAGCGGTCACACAGTTCGGCCAACTCGACGTGCTGGTCAACAATGCACACGCCTCTCGCCAGGTGCCCTTTTTGGAAACCACCCAGACGCACATGGACCTGTCCTTCAAGACCGGTTTCTACGCTACCTTCTGGTTGATGCAGGCGGCGTATCCGCAGCTGAAGGCAAGCCAGGGCCACGTGATCAACTTCGGCTCTGGCGCAGGCATTGGCGGGCAGGCCACCCAGACATCCTATGCGGCGGCAAAGGAAGCCATTCGTGCGATCAGCCGCGTGGCAGCGAATGAATGGGGTGGCGATAACATTAATGTGAATGTCATTTGCCCGCTGGCGCTTACCGAGGGTGTTGAAGCCTGGTGGGAAGAGTTTCCACAGGCGAAAGAAAAAATGCTCAAGAGCATCCCGCTGGGCAGAATGGGCGACCCGGAAACTGACATCGGCCGCCTGGCGGTCTTCCTGGCCTGCGAGGATTCCGATTTCATCACCGGCCAGACTGTCATGGTCGATGGCGGCGTCGTGAAGCTCTACTAGATGCGGGCTTATCAGTATCAATCGACCACGCCAGCTGCCGGCGTCGCTGGCGCCAAAGTCGGTATTGAACAGGTCGAGCGGCGCATCGCAGAGCCTGCATCGCATGAAGTCCAGGTCCGGGTGCGCGCCAGTTCGCTGAACTTTGTCGACCTGAACACCCTGCAGGGCAGTTTTCCTGTGGATGGCCGCATCCCTTTACTCGACGGCGCCGGCGATGTCGTTGCCATCGGTGATTCCGTCACCCAGTTTGCAGTGGGCGACAGGGTCGTCGCCAACCCCAACTTTCTCTGGCAAGCCGGCGCCCCTGCACCCGACACCGCCATCATGGTGCTGGGCCTGACAGCCGACGGCATGCTCGCCGAAACTGTGAATCTGCGCGAAGAAACGCTGGTGCGCTTGCCCGAGACAATCAGCTACGCCGAGGGCGCAAGCCTCCCCTGCGCGGGCCTTAGCGCCTGGAACAGCCTGCTGGGTGGCCCGCCCCGCTACGGTGTCTCTCCGGGCGATAGCGTGTTGACGCAGGGCACCGGCGGGGTTTCGCTGTTTGCCGTGCAGTTTGCAAAGGCGATGGGCTGCCGCGTTATTGCGACGACATCCAGCGATGAAAAGGCGGCGCTCCTGAAAGCCATGGGCGCCGATGAAGTGATCAACTACGTCGAGCATCCGGCGTGGGGACAGCAGGTGCTGGCACTCACAGGCGGGCTGGGCGTCGACCTGGTGGTGGAGATTGGCGGCCCCACCACGCTGCCGCAGTCTATCCAGGCCGCAAAGGTCGGCGGTCGCATTGCAATGGTCGGCATCGTCGGTGGTATGGGCTCGATCGATTACCGCGCGATGATGCCTATCAACTATAAGATTCTTACGCTTTATGCCAACGGGATGGGCAATCGGCAGGACCTGTCGGACATGCTCGCATTCTGCGTCGAGCACCGCATCAAACCACACATTGATAGCCGTTTTGCATTCGAACAGGCAAGCGAGGCTATTGCGCACTTTGCTGCGCGCAAACACACCGGTAAAGTGATCATTGAACACACCACTGGCTGAGGACGCAAAGCGCACCCTTTGCCAGTGTTTCGCATCACTTGCATTGGTGCTCAGTATCTCGGCGCAATCTGACACAGAGCGCCCGAACATTCTCCTGCTGGTCGCCGAAGACCTCTCGCCCCGCATCGGCGCCTATGGCGATACGCTCGCCAGGACTCCTCATCTCGATGGACTCGCAGCAGGTGGTCTGCGTTATACGCAGGTGTTTACCACGGCCGGTGTGTGCGCTCCATCGCGCGCGGCACTGGTTACCGGCATGCACCAGAATGTGCTGGGCGCACAGCACATGCGCAGCACGACCTTTGAACACGGCAAATACTACGCGGTACCGCCAGCCCAGGTAAAAGCCTTCCCCGAGTTGTTACGCGCAGCGGGCTACTTCACCTTTACCGATGACAAGCTCGATTACCAGTTCAGCGCAACCAGGGCGAACAGCGGCCCATCAACTATCTGGAGCGCTGAGGGGCGCAAAGCGCATTGGCGCCAGCGCGAACAGGGCCAGCCATTCTTTGGCATGATCAATTTCTTCGTGACCCATGAATCCGGTTTATTCTCACCGCTTGGCAAGCGACCAGTCAGCCTTACGCACTTCGTTTTACAGGGCGCAAGAGCGCTCCAGTTTGGTCGGGGGCCGGGCCAGCTGAAACCTGAAACCCAGAGCATAGTGCTTCCGCCTTACTATCCGGACCTGCCGTCAGTCAGGCAAACGATCGCCCGTCACTATGGCAATATCCAGTTTATGGACCAGCAGGTGGGCGCTATTTTTGAAGCCCTGCGCGAAGATGGGCTGGCGGAGAACACCATTATCATCTGGACGACAGACCATGGCGACGGCCTGCCACGCGCCAAGCGCGAGCTCTACCACAGCGGCATTCACGTCCCTATGATCGTCTACCTGCCCGAGCGCTGGCGACCCTCTCACCTGCAGTCCGGCACAGCGGTCGACAGGCTGGTCTCGTTTGTCGACCTGGCACCATCGTTGCTGGCCCTGGCTGGCATCGAAGCTCCAGCCCACCTTCCTGGCACTAACCTGTTCGACCCACAAAGCCGCCCGCGGAGCTACGTGTACGCCGCTCGCGACAGGATCGATGAAGTGGACGACAGGCAACGCGCTGTCTTTGACGGTCGCTACAAATATATTCGCAGCTGGTATCCCGACCTGCCCGGTGGCCACAGGCTCGCATTTCGCGACAACATAAAGATGGTGCGCGATATGCAGCAGCTGGCCGTTGCCGGCCGGTTAACCGCCGCACAGCAAAAGTGGTTTGAAGGTAACGGGAAAGAACAGCTGTATGACCTGGCCAGTGACCCGCACGAAATCAACAACCTGGCCGCCAGCCCGGCGCATGCAACAATACGGCGAAACTTGTCTGGCGTGCTGGAGCAATGGCTCAACGAGAACAACGATATCGTCCCGCTGCCAGAGCGCGACATGCGCGCCAACCTGCTGTGCGAGGGACAACGCTGCAAGACCAGCCCGCCAACGCTGTCACTGCAGCAGGACGTGCTCACCATAACAGCCAGCCAGACTCATGATTCGCTGGAATACCGCATCGACAACGATGACTGGCAGCTTTATACAGGCCCTGTTCGGGTAGAAGGCGGCAGGGAATTCAGTGCACGTGCGGTGCGCTATGGCTGGCTGCCCAGCCAGATTGTCGCGCTTCCACACGGCGCCGGCGAGTAAAACTACACCGCGCCATCAGAGAGATAGCGCTCCTTGACCTTGAGCTTGTAAAGCTTCTCACTGGCGTTGCGCGGCAATGCCTGCTCTGAAAACAGTATTTTCCGCGGCACTTTGTAGCCGGCCAGTCGAGACTTGAGCGCTTCGCGCAATGTCGCCTCGTCGAGTTCATGCCCCGTGCTGCGATATACCACCATCACCAGCTCTTCACCCATATCGGCATCCGGCTCACCAAACACCACGCATTCCTGCACCGCATCGTGCTCGTAGGCAGCATCCTCAATTTCGCCAGGGTAGATGTTCTCGCCACCGCGAATAACGATCTCCTTGATACGCCCGGTAATATGGATATAGCCTTCATCATCAACGAAACCAATGTCACCCGATTTCATCCAACGGCCCGCATCAAAGGTCTTCTCATTGGCTTCAGGCTTTTGCCAGTAGCCCGGCGTGCAGGTGATGCCGTACATTTCAATTTCGCCGGGCTCGCCCTGGGGCAGGACATTACCTTCGGGGTCAACACATCGCACCTGCATGATCGGTGACACGAGGCCTGAGGAATCGGGTTTGTAGTCAAACGTGGAGCCACTCATGGTCGAGCAGACCGCCATCGTTTCCGTCATGCCGTAGCCGGCTGAACGGCTGGGCTCACCACATTTCTCATTGATCAGCTCGTTCATGCCCGCAGGTGCCGCTGCGCCCGCGCCGCCAACCCGAATCAGGGTTTCGGTGTTGTGATTTTCGAACTCCGGATGCTTGAGAAAATCGAGCACGATAGCAGGCACAGTCATCAGGCCGGTAACTTTCTCGGTCTCGACCAGCTGCAGGGCCTTGCGCGTATCCCACTTGTACATCATGACAACTTTCTGGCCGGTGGCCATCGGCATGTGAAAACCACTGAGCAACCCGGTGGCATGAAACAAAGGCACTGTAAGCAGCGGCGCCTCGACCTCGGCACCACCACGCAATTCCCTGGGGCCATCCAGTGACATGACCAGGAAACCCAGGTACATCATGTTGAACAGCGACTGGCATACGGCGATATGTCGATGCCTCACACCCTTCGGAAAGCCGGTGCTGCCTGAGGTGTACATAATGAGGCAGTCATCTTCCGGCGAAGGGTCGGCGACATCGTAGCTGGCCGAATCGCCCTCGGCCAGCAGTGCGTCAAACCCGAGCACCTGCGCATTCGATCCTGCACCGAATTCGCCGCTGACAATGGCCGTTACCTCGCGCTCGGCAAGCGCGTCTGCAACGAGCTGATAGCGTTGAGGATCACAGACCAGGAACGACGAACCGGAGTCATCGACGGCGTAACACAGCTCTTCTGTTTTACCCCAGCTGTTGACGGGAACGACGGTTGCCCCCACCAACGTTGCCGCTGCAAAGGTAATCAACCATTCAGGGCAGTTGCGCATGGCAATCGCAAGGCGCACACCCGGCTTCAGGCCACGCGCTTGCAGCGCCGCCGCACAGCGATCGACTTCTGCGAAGAAGCTACTGTAGGTATAACGTCGCCCCTCATAGACAATAAAATCACTGTCGCCGTGATTGCGTGCATTCTGGATGATTTCAATGGACGTTTTGGGCGCATGTTTATACACCTGGTAAGTAAAACCATCGATGACTTTGTCTTCGAGCGCGAAAAATCCTTCAGCGCCGGTGATCTCTTCGCGGGCAGCATTAATCTGGGCTATCGTTGTCATGGACTGTTCTCTGTAGTCTTTGTTGATTCAGGGCTGGCACCCCGATGACGGTCAGCCCGGTTACGGGTTGGTGCAGTTAGTCCGCAGGGGCCATACTGGACGCGATACCAGCGACCGTGAATTCTATCGCACTGGAGAAGATTTCGCGCTGGGTGTGCAGCTCCCAGTTGTCACTGGCCACCCCTGAAGGATCGATGGCTTCTTTTGCCAGTCTTTCCAGCGCCCTTTCAGGGCGCGACCGGCGCTGTCTTCGTATCGACTCGGATGGGGAATCGATTTCCATCAAAGCCAGGCTGATTGTCTGGTGCGACAGAACCCTCACACAGCGCAGCGCCGGCTCGGGCTCGAAACCCGCAGACAGCAGGACCCGCAACAACTCGCTGACCCAGGACACAATAAGCGGGCGCTGCCGCCA
The DNA here is from genome assembly GCA_965216795.1 of Pseudomonadales bacterium. Classification (GTDB taxonomy): domain Bacteria; phylum Pseudomonadota; class Gammaproteobacteria; order Pseudomonadales; family UBA7434; genus UBA7434. The sequence continues at coordinate 1,579,290 of OZ244196.1, forward strand.
GCTAATCATCTTCGCCAGTTCAGGATGGGCAACCAGCATATCGTGCACCCGATGCGCCCACTCGACGCACTGCGCCTGCCAACTCGCGCTGGCATCAAGCTGGATGGGTTGGGAGGAGAAGAAATGGGCGAGCATCCCGGATATGAGCGCTTCGCGGTCGCCAACCTGGGCATAGATCGTGTTTGGCGAACAGCCCAGCCTTTGCGTCAGCTGGCGAACACTGAACTGCTCAGCACCCGCCTCGTTGACCAGCGCAACGGCCGCATCATAGATAGCGGCTTGTTCAAGCAGTGGTTTTGCCATCGGGACAAACGCAAGCCCGGCCTAGCGGCTGGCACCCAACATCACAACGCCCAACACCGCAACGGTATCGGACAGATTGTGCCAAGCGTGACGTGTACCGTTTTGTACGTAGCTATCGCCGGCTTTGAGCGTCTTCCTGACGCCACCATCGAGCTCCAGCGTGAGCTCGCCCTGCAGTACAAAGCCATAGTCAACGGTTTCGGTGGTATGCATACCCGGGTTATCTTCTTCGTGATGAAAGTCATCGCTGACCGAATCGGCTCCCGCTGCCCCACCGGCCATCAGCGCCTCCATCTCTTCACGCGGGGGAAAGACAACATAGCGCATTAGCACCTGCCCGGTGTCGGGGATGGAACCCGTCCTGCCGGCGGCCGGATCTTCGGTACCGGAGGAAATCGCAGCCGTCGGGTCGAACCAGAGCTCGCCCATTTCAAAACCGCCCATCGAAATGCAATGTGGCGATTCATCGTCCCGGGTGAATACGGCTACGCCATTTTCGTCGACGCCGGTAATGACTCTTCGCATACTCCTGCACCCTGTATTTGCTTGTTATAGAAGCGCTTCCGCTCGCTGGATAAGTCGGTCAACATGCTCGGCCATATCCACCCTGTCCTCTCGCGTAGAGTCCTGGAGAGAACGCTGGTAAATGCCCTCGAGCAGCACCGACTGGCGGAAGTAAAAGAGCAATCGGTAGTAAATGAAATTTTCGGGCTCAAAATTCACCAGCGACAGGTAATGGGCAACCATCGTGTCGTAGTCCGGTGACTCGATATCGCTGTTGGCGTCATACCAGACGTCGAGGAAACCCACGACATCCAGGAGGGGGTCACCTATTGTGGAGGTCTCCCAGTCTACGATGGCGCTGATGCGTGGAGGCAACTCATTCGCCATCAGGATATTCAATGCGTGGTAGTCCCCATGCATGATGGTGGGCGTCCACTTCACCGGCAGGTTTTTTTGCAGCCATGCCCCGATGCGAGCCAGGCCCGGCAGTTCACGACCACCATAGCTCTCGTATTGCGCGGTCCAACGGCCTACCTGCCGATCATGAAAACCCTCGGGTTTGCCGTAGTCACCCAGCCCTGCTGCCTGCCAGTCAACTCTGTGAATGGCCGCAATCGCCTCGATGCCTGCCAGGCCGCATTGGCGCTGCAGATCGGTCGTCGCTTTAAACGACTCGGGAAACCCGCCCATGGCCGGAATAAAGCCCTCGACTTTCTCCATCAGGTAAAAGACCGCACCAATGACTGACTTATCGTCACACTGTGCAATCGTTTTGGGTGTTGCAACATCGAGCTCGGAGAGCGCATTGAGTAGCGTATACTCGCGGCGCAGTACTTTTTCGGCCTTTTCCCAGGCCACGCCCGAGGGGCGACGCAGTATCCACTGCTCCGGCGCTTCAGCGCCCTGGAAGGCGAGCACGAACATCTCGTTAGAGCGACCCGCGCTGAGCTTCTCGACGGCGATTTCACCGGGAGGTTTATATTGATTGTCGACCAGCCAGGTGTCCAGCCTGTCGATATTGAGCAGCTCGCTATCTATCGCCTGTTGGTTCATCGTCAGCCATTGTCCATTACGTGGGCGTACTTTTGCCGCGCCTTAGAAAGCCGCGACGGTATATGCTCTGAAGGCCAAAGCGGATCCAGATCGTGATCATGGCCTGCCTTGTACTGCCTGATAATTTCTTTTGCCATGGTGGCCTTGTGCGATTCGGTGGGCCCATCGGCACACGCCAGCATGGGAGTCATGCTCCACATCTGGTGAAACGGCATCTCATCGGAGACACCCAGACTGCCGTGCAAATGCATGGACGCCCAGACCACATCTTTTAGCACTGAGGGCGTCGCCACTTTCACGGCGGCAACGTGCAAGCGGGTGCGGTAGGCCAACGGGCCCTCCTGGTCCATAATCCAGGCCGCGTGCAACACCTGCATGCGAAAATTCTGCACGCGTGCCCAGGTATCAGCAATCTGCTCGGCAACCACCGGATTTCGCGACAGCGCTCCCTTCGAAGTCTGTCGCGCAAGTCCACGCTCTATCATCATGTCCAGGGCGCGCTGGCAGGTGCCCACGGTACGCATCGCATGATGCAGTCGCCCACCTGCCAACCTGACCTGCGCAAGCATAAAGCCTTCACCTTCGTTACCCAACAGGTTCTCTGCGGGAACCCTGACATTGTTGTAACGTACATAGGGATGAATACCCCGGTCTGAGGCGGAGTCGCTAAAGTTGCCTGTCTCGCGCACAAACTCGATACCCGGCGTATCGGTTGGCACCAGGAACATCGATGCTCCCTGGTGCACCGGCACATCACCATTGGTAATCGCCATCACAATGATGAACTCGGCGATATTGGCGCTCGATGAATACCACTTTTCACCATTGATAACCCAGTCATCGCCCTCGCGTGTGGCTGCGCAGGTGAACAGTGACGGGTCTGCACCACCCTGCGGTTCTGTCATCGAGTAGCTAGAGCTAATGCGACTGTTCAGCAGCGGTTCAAGGTAACGCTGTTTCTGTGCATCCGTACCATAGTGCGCAATGATCTCGGCGTTGCCCGAATCCGGCGCCTGGCAACCAAACACCACCATCGCCCACCCGGCGTGACCGAGCTGCTCCTGCAACAGCGCCAGCTTGACCTGGCCGTAGCCCTGGCCGCCCAGCTCTGGCGGCAGGTGGCAGGCCCAAAGACCCTGCGCCTTGACCTTCTCCTGCAGCGGATAAATCACTGCCTCATGCACAGGATGGGTTTTATCAAAAACCACCTGCTCACCCGGGAAAGCCAGGTCCAGGGGTTTGATTTCATCCCGGACAAATTCGCGCGTCCAGTCCAGCTTTTGCTGGAAGTCGGGTTCGGTGCTGAAGTCCCAGGCCACGGTAGATCTCCTTCGTAGATCTCGGTCGATATTGACAGATTTAAAATAACACCGTTATTATAATGTCGTCAAGCGCCCTCTGTGGCCGATGACTTTCAACGGCCGGCTGGCCTATCATCTCCAGCCCCGACTAATGGTGAGAGTAGAACATGCAAGATCTATGGGACGTTAACGGCAAGGTCGTCATGATCACTGGCGGCAGCCGCGGCCTGGGCAAGGCGATGGCCGAGATGTTCGCCGAACGCGGCGCAAAGCTGGTGATAGCGAGCCGCAAACTCGAAGAGTGTGAGAGGGTCGCACAGCAGATTGTCGATGCTGGCGGTGAAGCCATGCCACTGGCCTGTCACGTCGGCAAGTGGGACGCGCTTGAGCAGGTCATTGCACAGGTCATCGAACACTATGGCAGAATCGACGTGCTGATCAACAATGCGGGGATGTCACCGGTCGCACCATCGCTACTGGACACCTCCGAAGCCCTGTTTGACAAAATCATCGAGGTCAACCTGAAGGGCCCGCTGCGGCTCACCGCGCTGGCGGCCAACGAAATGGCCAAAACCGGTGGCGGCTCGATTATCAATATCAGCTCGCTGGCATCGCTCAAGCCCTCACCCCTCACTACGACGTACAGCGCGGCCAAAGCCGGCCTCAATGCACTGACAGCGGCCAGTGCGCAGGAATTCGCGCCACACAACATCCGGGTGAACTGTATCGTCTGCGGAACTTTCGAAACGGATGCGGCCAGTGGCATGCTCAGTGATGATGCCATTCGCGAGGCCATCATCGAACCGGTCGCACTGAAACGGGTGGGCAAGCCCGGCGAAGTGGCGGGCGCTGCGCTTTACTTTGCCTCGGAGGCCTCGAGCTTCACCACCGGTACGACCATGACCATCGACGGTGGTGTTCGCCCCTGACGCCGATCAACTTGCCAGCCGGGCTATGATGCGACCGGTGACCTCGCGATTGGCGACGCGCGTCAAGCCATTGGGAATACCCTCAAAATCAATCAGCTCATCAACCAGGCAGCGGATCCTGCCCTGCTCGAGCAGCGTCAGCAGTTGATTATGGGCTTCAAGCTGCTCGGCACGTGAAAAGCCTGCAGGCAGGGCGCCAATCACCGACAGGTTATTCTGCACCACCCTGCCCATCGGCGTGTCGCCCCAGCGACCACTGGCAAAGCCGATTGGCAGTACCCGCCCCTGGTGCTTCAACACCGCAAAGCAGCGCTCGTAGAACTCGCCCCCCACCGGGTCAAACACCACATCGACACCGGCGCCGCCAGTGGCCATTCGAACCTGCTCTACGAAGTCACCTTCAGCAGGATCGATAACAGTCTTGGCACCGCAGTCGCGGCAAACAGCGCGCTTGGCCTCGCTCGATGCAATCGCGATAACGCTTGCACCCAGCGCACTGGCAAGCTGGATCGCCGCCGAGCCCGTACCACCAGCGCCGCCTGAGACCAGTATGGTTTCACCCGGCTGCAACCCGGCACGCATCACCAGGCCGACGTAGGCAGTGTGATAGGCAATAATGAAACCTGCCGCCTGCGCATCTTCAATTAAATCGCCCACCGGGTAGATGCTATGCGGCAAGGCCAGGCATACCTCGGCAAAGGAACCCTGGCCAGAAAAAAAAGTGCTCACGCCAGCGACGCGATCGCCAGGCTTGAACTCATCAAAGCCCGCCGGGCAATCCATCACCTTGCCGACAAATTCCTGACCAGGAACGCAGGGCAGCTCGGGCTTATAGGCATAACTCCCCTGGCACATGAAGACATCGGGCAGACCCAGTGCAACCGCATCGACCTTGATGCGCACCAGGCCCTCGGGCAATTCGGGCGGTGCCATATCCACCCGCTGTAGTGCCTCGGGCGGGTTTGCGTGGGTTGTCTGCTGCCAGGCTTTCATCGGAAACTCCTAAGCGCCGGCATCAAGCAGGTGACCAAAGCGCTGGATCGCTTCGGCCCTGCGCGTGGGAACATGTTCGCTTGGCCAACCCTCTACCGCCTCGTAGTGCTTCAGCGCGCCCTTGGCAATTGTGACCTTATGCACTTCGTTGGCACCATCAACCAGCGGCGCCATACGGGCCGCACGATACATCATCTCTAAAGGCATATCGCTGCTATAGCCCAGCGAGCCATGCACCTGTAGCGCGCGATCGATAACGTTGTACAACACTTTGGCGTTATACACTTTGGCCATCGCGATTTCTTCGCGCGCGCCGCGATGCCCAACCTTGTCCATTAACCATGCTGCCTTGAGAGTGAGCAGCTTTGCGGTTTCAATTTCAATACGCGAGTCGGCCACATACTCCTGCAGCATCTGGTGTTTTGCATAGGATTTGCCAAATGAACTGCGCGACTGGATGCGCTCGCAGAGCATATCGAAAGCCCTATCAGCCTCGGACAGCCAGCGCGTTGCATGGTGAATACGCCCCGGCCCCAGCCTCACCTGCGACAGGATAAATCCGCCGCCCACTTCGCCGATCAGATTATCTTTAGGCACCCGCACATTGTCGAGGATGATTTCAGCGTGATTGCCTGGCGCTCCGTACTCGCAATGGGGGTGGTGCATGGTGGGGATATCGCGAAAGATATCCATACCCGGCGTGCCTTTCTCGACAATGATCATCGAGCAACGCTGGTGCACCGGTGCATCCGGGTCGGTAACCAGCATAAAAATAATGAAGTCTGCGCGCGAAGCATTGGTGATCATCCACTTGCGGCCATTGATTACCCACTCGTCTCCTTCGAGCACGGCCGTGCTCTGGATTTGCGTCGGGTCGGTACAGGCCACCCAGGGCTCGGTGATCGCAAAGGCACTGCGAATGTCGCCGCGCAGGTTGGGCCACAGCCACTTCTCTTTCTGGGCCTCTGTGCCCCCCTCGGCCAGCAGCTCAGCGTTGCCCGAGTCGGGTGCCATGTTGCCAAACACTTCCTGCGCGAAAGGCACCTTGCCGGTAATCAGGTTCATCTGCGCAAGCGCAAGCTGGCCCATACCCTGTCCGCCCAGCTCCTCTTCGAGGTGACACGCCCAGAGACCCTGCTGCTTTACTTTTTCCTTAAGCGGGTCAAGCAGCGGCGCAAGCTGGTCATAGGCATACTCGCCCAACAGCGGCTCGATGGGCATCAGCTCTTCATCGACAAACTGCTGAATCCAGTCAAGCTTTTTCTGGAACTCGGGATCGGGTGAAAAATCTATCGCCATCGGGTGATCTCCAGGGGCAACCTGAACAGGCTGCAATCTGTTTCGATGCAGGGGCTAGCCCGGCAATGCTATGCTGGCTTTGATAATAAACGTTTGCCCCCACCTCACCGTTAACAAAAGGCATCATTCCCCCAATGAGCACACTCAACCAGCATATCCGCAAGGAAGCCCTCACCAATTTCGTCATTAACGTCGTCATCAATGCTGGCATCGCCTACGCACTATTCCGTCAGGTCGAGCAAATTGGCCCCTGGGGAGAAAAAGGTTACGTGATGGACCTGTTAATCACCGGCTTTTTGTTATCGCTCATCCTGGGAGGCATATTTGTGGGCATGTCGCGGCGCAAACGCGACAGCGGGGAATTCACACTATCTGGCAGCGAAGGCAAAGCGCTGGCCTGGCTTATACCCTATAACCCTGTGCTGGCCGCATTGTGGCTGGGCGCACTGGGCATGGCGCTGGCGACACCGCACCTGCTCGGCATCATGTTCCTGCTTGAGCTAAGTACACTGACTCCAGCAGGGTACGCGCTGGTCAAGGGTGTATGGGCCGGGATACTGGCCGCGGTCATCGTACCAATTGCGATCCGCCAGGGCTTCCGTCGCGCCGACTAGCCACTTGCAAAGAGCGGCACACTGGCAATCAGTAGCGCAGTGAGCATCGCGGCACAACGCAATGTCGAAAGCGGTTTTGGCGACAGCCCTGGCAGCTAGCAGCGCCTTCCAATGCACATTGCTCGAATGCTCAGCCAGCGCATCGGCTTAGCGCTGGCTGATCACGGTCAATGACTTGGGTGGCAACGTAATGCTGGCTTCGCCGTTGCTCACATCCAGCGAGACCGCGTCAGGGCGCACGGCTTCAGGCTCTCCAAATAAATTCTGCGCATCCATTTGTCTGGCCGTCAATTGGTGGCCTGCCAGACGCTGCAGCGCATCGACGCCAGACAGGCCAAGCTCGACATCGATGCTGTTATTCGGGTCACTATTAACCAGGCTCAAAATGACCCCATGCGCGTCACTATAGGCCGCGCTCGCATCTATCGCCGGCATGCTGTACGCACCCAATCGGTAGTCCGGCACGCGCTTGAGTGCCGAATCCAGCCGCGTAGCGCCCTGGAAAGGCACATGCATCTTGAACGCGTAATAGGTCGGGGTGAGCACCATCTCGTCGCCCTTTGTGAGCACCGACGCCTGGACTACGTTGACCATCTGCGCGGGTGCAGCCATTCGCACACGCTCGGCATGCCGATGAAATACATGAAAATTGAGCGCCGCTGCCAATGCATCGCGCAGGGTATTGGCCTGCTCCAGGTAGGCGGGGTTGGTTCCCGGCGTCGGGTCATACCATGTGCCCCACTCATCGACATAGAGCGCAATGGTATTGCCAGGATCGTGCCTGTCCATAACCTTCCGGTTGGCCGCGAGATACTCGTCCATTTGCAGCGTTTTGGCCAGCACTGCTATCCACTCCTGTTCGGCAAAGCCCGCTGCAGGCCCCTTGTTTTCTGACATCGCATGCCCGTGAGGATGCGTGTAGTAGTGAAAGCTGACCGCGTTAAAGCCGAGCAGGAAATCGGGCTTGATATTCGCCGTGAGATACTCCGACCATTCGGTCAAGCCGCCCGCGTTGACTTCATCGCCATAGGCGTGACCGCCACTGGCAATCCACTGAGTCTGTATCGGATAGGCCCAGGGTGTTCGCAGGAATACGCTGTACTGTTTGTACAACGATGTGTAGTACTCAGGGGTCATCCCGCCACCACAGCCCCAGGATTCATTGCCGATGCCGAAGTGGTGCAACATAAATGGTTCTTCACGACCATTTGCGCGACGCAACGCAGCCATACCGTGTTCGCTGCCACCGGTCATATACTCGACCCATTCGGCCATTTCCTGCGGCGTACCGGTGCCAAGGTTGCCGTTGACATAGGCTTCGGCGCCCAACTGTTCGACCAGGTCGAAGTACTCATGAGTGCCCACAGTATTGGGTTCGGGAATCTCACCCCAGAGAATATTGACGTTGGTGGAGCGTTCTTCACGCGGCCCGATGCCGTCACGCCAGTGGTAGGTATCGGCGAAGCAGCCGCCAGGCCAGCGCAGTACAGGCACCTTGATATCACGCAGCGCCGCAACCACATCGTCGCGCCAGCCCCGGGTATTAGGTATGTCAGACTCCGGGCCCACCCAAAGGCCATCATAGATGGCACGGCCCAGATGCTCGATAAAATGGCCGTACACATTCTTGTTGATCTCGGGCCCTCTCTGGCTCACGTCTATCGTCAGCTTCACCTGGGCGGCAGCGGTAAGCGAAAGGAGCAGGCTTAACGCCGCGAGGGCAACCGAACTTGCGAAGTTGTAAGGCATAGAAGTAACCTCTCTGAGTGAAAAAGTGCCCATCAGGGCAAGTGACGATCTTCGAATTCGCTGAATACATTGCGCATCAGCGCAATCAGATAAGCCGTGCTCACGCCAAACAATACCAGACCACCCATGGCCTCAAAGGTCGCCAGCAGTCGCCATTGTTCGCTGAGCACAAGATCGCCGTAGCCAAGTGTCGTCGCCGTGACTGCCGAAAAGTAAAGGGCATCTTCAAACACCGAAAACTCGCCGATAGCAAAGTAGACAGCGGCCCACAGCCATATCTCCAGGGTATGGACGCCAATCAGGTAAACCACAACAGAAGACAGAATCGCCGTAACACCCAGCACAGTGCGGCGAATGAGTCGGGTCAATAACGCCGTCAACCGCGTCAATAATCGCGTCAGGAGCACCAATGCCAGTATATGCAGTGCAACAGTCACAACGACCAACAGTGAACCAAGGAGCAAAATGCCCTGCATGAACAGATCCTCGCGCTTTACGCCGGCTCAGGCAGCCGCTGCGTAAAACTGCAGCGAATGGGGCCCACCCTGCCAGGAGTGCAGGCTGAATGCTTCGCCCGTATCGAGCCACTGGCCCCGCAGCCCCGCGCCGGGGAACTGCGCCGCCTGACCCGCCAGGCTGCCCGCATCCATAGCCACGCCTGCGTGCACAATGCCGTGGCCACCACGTGCCAGGTGCTGGCTATAGGGGCTATTGTCATCCGCAGCGGGCTGCACAAACTCAAACTCGAGCAGACCGGCCTGTGCGCGCGTACGTCGGGCTGTATATTCTTCGCCATCGAACACATAGCTCACCTCATCGACGCGCACATCCTGCCAACCGAAGGCAGACGCATAAAAGTTGACGCAGCCAACAATATCCTCAGTTGCGATCGTCACTCGCCTGACGGTATTCCCGGTGCTGTTCGCAGCAGCTGAGTCGACCGAGGTACCCCCCGAGACTTCACTGGACGCAAAAGATTCTGTGGGGCATACCAGCTCGAACATACCCTCACCGGTGGGCGTATCCATGAACGCGAAGCGAATACCCGGATACTCACTGACTTCATTGGTGGGCGATCCGACGCTGTTCAGAAACGCGATAGCCTCGTCGCGATCCTTGCAGTGAATACCCAGATGCTGGATGCCGGTGCCATAATGCGACTGAAAGGTCGCGACAGGGTCTTCGCCGTCATGAATATGCATTAGCTCTATTTGCACCGCTCCGGCCATACCGAGCGCGACATCAACGCGCTTGCTGCCGCTCCAGTCACGATAACTCGCTGACTCCACCTCGGCGGTAAACTGGTTAAACGGGCCCCAGCCCAGTGCCGATTCGCAAAACTGCGTCGCCTGTGCAACATCGTCAACCACGTAGCACACCTGCAGTGGTGTCAAACGGGGCTTATTCTCACCTTTTGTCATAGGAAAATGCTCCGCATGCAGCCTAGATCGTCAAAGAACCGCCATTTAACACCAGCGTCTGGCCGGTGACCCAACCGGCATCATCAGAGGCCAGGTATTTGACCGCCCCGGCGACATCCTCACCCGTACCAAGCCGACCCGCGGGTATGTGCCGAACAATACGACTGGTGAATTCCTCGGGTACATTGTTCATCATACCCAGCGAAATCGAATTGGTCGTTACACCTTCACCACTGACCTCGCGAGCCAGGTGCCGCATAAAATGCGCTGCAGCGGCCTTGGCAGCACCATAGATGGATACATGGATGTCGAGACCCTGGCGGCCCGCCTCCGATGATATGGTGATGATGCGACCCCAGCCGCGCTCGCACATACCATCGATCACAGCCTTTGTGCAGTTCAGCACCCCGTAGAGATTGACGCCCAGGTAATCGTCCCACTCCTCGGCAGGCAGCTCCCGAAAACTCACCTGGTTGACCGACTTGTGGCCCGCGTTACCCGCGTTGTTGACCAGGATGTCGATGTGAATACCGCCGCGCGCCAGCTCATCAAGCTGTGCACGCACATTGGCAAGGTCAGTCACATCAAAAGTGCAAGCTACTGCCTGGCCGCCCTGCCGGAAAATACTCGCAACAATCGCATCGGCCTTCTCACGGTTCAGGTCGTTGACGACCACGCGAACCCCGCTGGCTGCCAGCTGCTCCGCTACCGTTGCGCCCATGCCCTGTCCCGCGCCGGTAACCAGCGCAGTTTTTACTGCCGTCTCACTCATTGATAACCTCTCATCATCCATTGCCTATATACAACGCGCGGCATTAGCCCTGCCCTAACTGCTGCGCAAATACATGTTGCATACCCGCACCATTGCGCGCGATGGCATCCTCCAGCGGCATCGCGCGCAGTTCGCGAACATCATCACGACTGGGCGGCCAGGGAAGCCAGCCTGCATGGGTACCCAACGCCTCGAAGGCTTCGCTCACGCAATCTTCAACCGACTGGATGCCGTCGCTCCCCCACTCGTTGGGATTCTGCGACAGGTAACCCTCGGTCGCGGTCTGGCAGGGCTTTAACGCCAGCACATCAACGCCGTGATCTTTCAATTCAAACCAGAGTGATTCACTCAAGGTTGAGATAAAGGCCTTGGCGGCTGAATACATGGCGAAGTAAGGCATCGGCACTTCGCCGGTTTTGGATGACACATTAATAATGCCCCCGCGGCCACGTGCCTTCATCTGCGCGCCAAAATGATGGCTCAGTAGCGCCACAAGCTCGACGTTGATATTGACCTGTTTGCGAATTGCCGAGGGTTTCATCGACAGGAACTCGGCCGGGAAGGCAAAGGCCGCATTGTTGATCAACAGGCCAACTTCCAGCGACTCGCAAAATGCCTGGATACGCTCTACCGCATCATCTGCGGTCAAATCCAAAGACAGTGTCTTGATCTGCACGCCAAATTCACTGGCAATGCCATTCGCCGTCTCTTCCAGCAGAGGCTGCCGCCGGGCAATCATGACCAGGTTGTAGCCGCGCTGGGCACAGGCTCGCGCAAAACCCTTGCCAATACCCTCGGAGGCGCCTGTAATCAGCGCCCATTCGCCATAGCGAACACCACTTTCGGAGTTTACTTTCGTCATCGCAGCCGTCGCTCCTAGCTAAAATCTACCGCATCGGCAGCGCCCGGGTTGTTCTCGAGCAGTTCAAAAAGGTTGCCGAATGGATCCCGACCGTAAGCAAAGCGCGCCGGTGCACCACCGAACAGCTCCGCATTAAAGGTCACGCCCGCTTCGACCAGCTTCTTGTAATCACTCTCGATATCGTCCGACACCAGCGCAAAATGCGTAATGCCCAGCTTGTTCGGCGGGCGCGCGGTCTCGCCATCTTCGCTTTGCCCGAACTCGAACATTTCGATACAGGAATTGCCTTTCTTGATCATTCTCACCTTGAACTCGGAATCGGCGATACCCAGCGCCTGCGCCATCACATCGATCCCTCCGGGGATATCCGCTTCCATAACGACTTCAAAACCTACAACATCGACGTAGAACGCCAGCGCTTCTTCAATTGACGGTACGGCTATCGCCGCATGGTGCAAACCCAGAATCATAGTCAAACCCCTATTCAAGAATCATAAATAGTCAACGTTGCGCTGCGGCGTGCCGACCACCACGGCGCCCAAAAAATGTCGCCTCACCAATACAGGTGCCGCTTGAGTAGCCTGCGCTATCCTGCGCGATATTTGAAGCGCAAGCACCGGCAGCGTAAAGCCCCGGTATCGGCTCGCCCTGCTTATCAACCACTTCAGCATCAACGGATACGTCGAGACCACCCAGGGTAAAGCCAATGTAAACCCCTTTGCCGACAGAGCATTCGAGCGCGGCATAGGGCGGATTGGCAATTGGCACCAACCAGTCAGCATGCTTGTGGAAATCTTCGTCTTCGCCTGCCTCAGCAAAGCGGTTATAGCGCTCGATCGTCTTTGTCAATGAACCTTCAGGCAGCGACAGGTCGCGCTCCATTTCCTCGATGCTTTCCCAGGCATCGATAAGCGGCTGCATCTCTAACTCCGGGCGACCAAAGGTTTCATTGTCACAAATAAGGTAAGCCGCACCATCGGGTTGCCGCACTGCAGCATCCATGGTGCGCGAGTGATAGCAATCTTCATTAATGAAGCGCTTGCCCTCTTTATTGATGAAGATACCCTTGATCAGGCTTTCTGGCGGATAAAAGGGTGCCGTGATAAACGCCTTTTCCATATGGATGGCATTGCCACCAGCAGCAAGCCCCATGTTGATAGCCGCACCATCGTCATTGGGATTGCCCTGACGCATGATGCCGTACTGAGCCAGCACTGAACACTGCTCTTTGACCATGGCTTTGTTCATTGAAAAAGCGCCGGCCGCCAAAACAACGCCGCAGCTCGCTTTGGCAAAACGCTCTTCGCCGAATACTGTGTAGCGTACGCCTACAATCTTTCCATCGGCATCTGCGACCAGATTGGTCACATTGGCATCATGCTGGACCTGCGCGCCACGAGCCTGGACTGCTTCTGCAAGCGTCTGGATAAGTAACGCGCCGCCCTCGGTATCATGCGCAACCTTGTGGCCACGGGGTGAAGGTTTTGCAGCAGCTGAAATTGGCCATGCCTTTTCATTGCCAGACCAGCTCAAGCAATTCGTGGACGGCGGGGTATGGTGCTTCGGGGCATAGTATCCATCAGTAAAAGGTACGCCCTGCGAGACCAGCCAATCAAAATGCGCAACACTCTGCTCACAATACAGCCGAAGTTTCGCTTCATCGGGCTCGGGCGTATTGGCAACCAGGTAGTTGTACATGTCTTCTACGGTATCATCGAAGCCATTCGCCTTCTGTACTCGGGTACCGCCACCCATGTATAGCATTCCACCGGCCAGCGTGGTGGTGCCATTGAAGCCACTGCCGCGCTCCAGCAGCAGTACCTCTGCATCACCCTCAAGCGCACCTAGCGCAGCGCTCAGCCCGGCAGCACCGCCACCAACGACAACCACATCGGTTTGTGTATGCCACTGACCGACTTCAGTCGCATCGATAACTGCGTATTTCTGGTCAACTGAGTTTGCCGAAGACACTAGCTCTCCTCTCCGGGCCTGGGCATTGGTGCGGCCTGGAACTGGCCTCCAGCCTGCATCCAGGCGCCGAACACCTGGCCCGACTGCTCAGTCGAAAGCGTTACGTCATGCTTGGAGCTCCACAGTCCATCGCCCGCGTAGCGCTGGTGCGACCAGACCTTGATGGCAAAGGGTTCACCTTCATACCCCTCGGGCTCGGGCAATATCATATACTGCTGGAAAATCACGTCAGCCTTGTCAGTGTCAATCACGGCCCAATCGATTTCATAGCGAAGGTGAGGAAACGGCGCATGCACTCGCACGACAAAATCGGTGACCGCCTGCTTGCCCTGATACGCGCCGTAGATCTCATCGTAAAAGTCAACATCCTCGGTCAGGGACTCACCCCAAATCGTCCAGTCACCCGCAGCGGATGATTTTGCGCGCAGCGCGTCCAGATCGACCAGCGCCTGTTCTATTTCTTCACGAGAGAACTCGGCCATCTCAATAAGCTCCTAAAATACGCGGTAACGCTTCTGGACGTGTAGCTGCCGTTCGCGCATCGCCTCGCGTCGTTGCTCGGGTGTTACACGCGGCTGGTCGGCCGGAAAGGTATCGATCACCTCATCGAGCTTGATCAACTTGCAGCTGATAGTCGGCCACTGGTCTTTGGGCGGCAGCTCAGGATACGCCCAACGGTGACTGAGATAGCCCCTTGGCAGGCCCGTGGTATCCACCCAGTTCTGCACGCCGGGGTCACGGTGGCAGACAACCCAGCGCTGCTTGCCATCTTCGCCAATGTGCATTTGCGAGAGGTTCAGGCTGCTCTGGTGCGAGGCAAACTCCGGTGACTCACCCCAGAGATTGCCCAGGTGGATGCTGGTATAGACAGGGTCACCGTGGAACGTTGCTTCAATGTAAAGCGCCTCGTCTTCAGCAAGATCATAAATCCCGCCAGCATAGATATTGGTACTCATGCCACCCCCCGTGTCACCGGAGGCCGCATTGGGGGTGTTGTAACCGTTCACCGGCATTGCGTAGATTTTGCCTTCCGCATCGTGGGTCTGGTTGCAATTGAGCACGACATCATAAAACTCCAGCCAGAACTTCATTTGCCCACGAATAATTGCACCCATGCGACGCAAATTGGCGGCTGCCTTCGCGGCATCGATCGGTGGTGCCGGAATACCGATCGTATCGAGGCATTCGATGGCCAGGTGAATCGGCTCCTCCCTGCCCCAGTCATAAAAAAGCTGCCGGCCGCTGACATACTCAGCGTAGCGATCTTCCCCATCCGGGTTCTTTCTGCTGGGCGGCTTTTTGGTACAGATAAAGTTGCCTGTATAGCCTTCAGGGCACTCAGGCGCCAGCAGTAACTCGAAATGCCCGTCGGCCTCGACCTGCATTTTTGAGGAGTCTGTGGTGCCAAAACCGGTACGGTATCCGGGCATCAATTCTGTCAATTCACCGGTATCGCCCGACAGCGGGCCGGTAGATACCTCAAATATCAGGTACTGCGGCGCAAATGGGCCATCACCCTGGCGCGGCGCACCACGCCAATGCGCAAAATTCTCTGCCTTGCCAGTGACGCGATAGGTTTTGCGACCATCAATCGGCGCATAAAAATAGGTAGCGTCGCAGTTGTCGATGGTCGAGCGGTTATAGATGCTCAGGGCATTGCGAAATGCCGGGTAGTCGGGGTCTTCATGGAAGGCACGCTCAATCGCATGATGCATAAAACCGGCGAGGTAGGAGTACCCCTCGGCCAGATTGCGATCGGTCGGTTGTGGCGCAAAATGATCGGGCGAATCGATAATATCGCGCGCCGCCTGCACGTCGGCCATCAAGTCGGCAAACGCGGCTTTAAGCTCACGCTGGGCCTCGGGTGAATCGTTTGCGGTGTGTACCATCAGGCGATTGCCTCCGTCTCGTTATGTCCAGACTGGTGTTCAGGCCAGCCAAAGCGATCAAACAGGTCAGAAAATTCGGCCTCCACCCAATCCGGATCGATACCAAATTCTTCAAGGCTGTAAGTAAAACTGGTTTTGTGTTTTTTCTCGCGCCCGCCCAGCTCGGCAAGCTGCTGCTGGTACTGCTCGCATAGCGGTATGTTCAGCTCGCGATAGATTTCAGCGACTGCACGGGCTGGGTCTTCAGTGAGCTGCGAATAGTTCAGCAAGTAATGTGGCACCTGGGTATTTCGGCTCAACACATTGATCGGATTCCGGTAGTTGTAGATCGATTGCCGCTTGAGCACCTCAATACTGTCTGCAACACGCTGCTGGTCCCAGCCCATTTGCTTCCAGGCCGAGAGGTTCAGCTTGATCAGGCTGGGTATGGCTTCATGTGGATTGCGCAGGTTAACGATAATGCGCGCGTCAGGAAATACATCGAGCAGCGTTTGTACCCGGCCGGCCCAGTAGGGGTTTTTTGACAGGTGAATTTTGTCGCCGCCGTTCAGGCACAGCTGGCGGCGCGCCAGCTCACGGTAGAAGCGCATGCGCCTGTGGCCTTTGTTGCCCTGCCATTGATCAACATAGAAGAAGTCCAGCTCGCCCATCCAGGGCATCTTGGTCATCCAGAAACCTGAGGCCATTGAGTAGAACAGGCTGATATCGTCCTCTTCGGCCAGATTCAGCCCCATTTCGTGCATATGCCGCGACGGTCCATAGCGCTTTTCTTCAAAGCGCTCGACGATACGGCCCAGCAAACCACCCAGCCAGGGTTTGTCCAGCGATGCTATTGCACGGATAAATTTCTTTTGTAGCAGCGAGGGAAAGTAGCACTCCCAAAGTTTGAACGAGCTGAATCGCCCTTCGTCCTGGTCGAGCAGGCGAAACGTCAGCGTAGTACCCGAACGGCCATGCCCAACTATAAAGACGGGCTTGCTGATATCGGTACGACGCAGTGATGGAAACAGCAGCCAGTCCAGCGCGAAACACAGCGCATGGAAGGTCGATACCAGCGGTACCCATAGTACAAGCATCGCCAGATATCGAAGTCGCACGCACAGCGATGGCTCGCTCCAGGCCAGCCCCAGCATTTTGAGCCAGGTGTCGAAATCAAAGTAGAGCAGCATGGCGCTACTGGTCGGGAATCCAGGCGCGAACAAAGTCGCCAACACAGCGCATAGCCTGCTTGCTCTCGGGGCAGATATTTTCAAGCCCATGCAAGCCATGCACCATGCCTGCGTTGATATCCAGCAGCACCTGCACACCGACCTGTGCGGCACGCGCCGCCAGCCGGGTCGCATCGTCGGATGTCGTGTCTATCGTACCAACGCCCAGGTATAACGGCGGCAAACCCTCAAGCCGGGCGTTAATCGGTGACACCAGTGGATCATCCAGCTGCGCCTCGCTCGCATAATCCCTGAATCGCGCCCGAATCCATTCAGCTTTCACAAACGGATCAACACCGCGTGGATGGCAGGCAGCATCGCCCTGCTGCTGCGCATCGAGCCACGGTGTTAAACCGGCGTAGCAGGCAGGCAGCGCATCGCCTCGCTCGCGCAGGCGACACATGAGCGCGAAAGCCATGCCGCCGCCGCAGGAATCGCCCATAAAGGCAGTCCGGGAAACATCGAGCTGCGCTGCATCGAACACGGCTA
The DNA here is from genome assembly GCA_965216795.1 of Pseudomonadales bacterium. Lineage (GTDB taxonomy): Bacteria > Pseudomonadota > Gammaproteobacteria > Pseudomonadales > UBA7434 > UBA7434. The sequence goes on from OZ244196.1 coordinate 1,596,647, forward strand.
GCAATTCATCGAGCTGCGCTGGGTAGCGCTGTTCGGGCGCCAGCGAATACTCGACCAGCAACACCCTCGCCCGGCAGTATTTTGCCACCGCTTCACAGCTGCGCATGTACTCGGTAATACCCGTCGAGACAAATGCACCGCCGTGCACAAAGAACACCGTGCGCGACATATCGGTTTCGGGAACACTGATCCAGGCACAGGGTATGCCGGCAATCGCTATGCGTTCGACGGTCGTCTCTTCACCATGATCGGTCGGGTGGATCGCATACATCTTTTCGCGTACAACCGGTAACGGGTCTGCCGCGTCCATCATGCATTCGGGGAAATTCTTTAAAAAGGCCTGTAGTTCGGCGCTGGGCATGGCACTGGCTTCACTGTTCGTTGAAAAAACATGCAATCGCTGATCTGAGCGTCGCATCATGCATCGCAACCGCCGCCAAGTCAACAGCGTTGACTTGGCGGTAATGTTTGCCTATTCTGTCGTCCCTGATGTCAACAGTAACCACAAACGGGCACGGTGCGCACATGGTTTTACAAGACAAAGTGATTCTGGTTTCGGGCGTAGGGCCCGGCCTTGGCAGCGAAATCGCCAGCCGCGTGCTGCGTGATGGTGGCAAGGTGGTCGTTGGCGCGAGACAGGCCGACAAGCTTGAAGGTATCGCCAAAGCACTCGACCCGAGCGGTGAACGGGTGTTGGCCCAACCTTTCAACATTACCGATGAGTTATCCTGCGCTGACATCATTGGCGCCGCCGAGCAGCGCTTTGGCCGGCTTGACGGCATTGCCCAGGTTGCCGCTGCCGAGCCGATGGGTGATCTTGAAACCACCCCGATTGAGGATTTTCGCAAAGCCAATGAGGTGAATGTGATTGGCTCGGTGCAGCTGGTCAAGGCAGCCGTCCCTGCCTTTGAGCGCGCTGGCGGTGGCTCGGTGGTACTGATCGGCTCACAGTCGACGGAGATTCCGCCTCCCTCCCCTCAACTGGCCTATTCAGCATCCAAAGGCGCATTGCGTGCAGTTGCCATTGCGCTGGCCACAGAGCTGGGCCCGAAGAAAATCCGCGTCAACACAGTCGTACCGACCTGGATGTGGGGCCCGCCAGTGCAGGGCTATATCCAGTGGCAGGCAGGCAAGCGCGGCATAGCCGAAGACGAAGTGAAAGCTGAACTGGAAGCGTTATTTCCGCTGGGCGAGATACCGGCAGACGATGATGTCGCCGAAACTGTGGTGATGTTCTTGAGCGAACGACTGCGTATGCTCACCGGCCAGTTTATCCGCGTCGACGGCGGCCAGTTTATGAAGCTCTAAAGATACCCGATCTGGAGAAACCAAGATGAACGATACACAAAGACTGGTGGAGATCGAAGCCATCAAACAACTCAAGGCCCGCTATCAGCGCGCGGTCGATACCAAAGACTGGGACCTGATGCGCAGCGTGCTGGCAGAAGATGCCGTTAGTGTGTACAGCGGCGGCAAGCACAGCTACGAAGGCCGTGAGAATATCGTCACGTTTTTATCCGACCCGAAAGGCCTGGGCAGCACGGACGTCGTTTCGATGCACCATGCCCATACGCCGGAAATCAATATCACCAGTGACACCACGGCCACAGGCACCTGGTATCTCGAAGATTTTGTCATTTCGAAGCTCGCCAGCGACTGGGCCCCCCAGGGCACCGTGCTGCATGGCACCGGCGTATACGAAGACGACTACGTCAAGGTCGACGGCCAGTGGCAGATCGCGCGCACCGGCTACCAGCGCATTTTTGAAGATCTTCAACCCCGCGGTAAAGGCTCTCTGCTACGCACGCGCTGGAACCGGGAATACAGCTAATCAACTATGCCTGCCAACGCCCAACGCTACAGCAAACCGCTCACCCGCGAGAAAATCGCCAATGCCGCGATCGACATTGTTCGCAGTGAAGGCAGCAATGCCCTGTCAATGCGCAAGGTCGCCGGGCTGTTCGCTGTGGATGTGGCGGCGCTGTACCGTCATTACCAGAACAAGGAAGCGTTGCTCGAAGAAATCGGCCAGATTGTTTCCGAAGAGATAGCGCTAGACGCACCCAGTGCTGGCAGTTGGGAAGAACGCTTTTGCACCCTGCTGCAGGATATTCGCCAACGCATCGCACGCCATCCGGAGCTGGGCATTCATGGTCAGGCATCTGCACGCACTACGCCATTTTTCGCCAAGGCCAACGGGCTGGTTGCACAACTGCTGTTTGAACATGGTCTGCGAGGGACTCAGCTGCTGTTTGCAACGCAAACGGCGCTGCACCTGGTGACCTCCATTGCTGAAAGTGAAGCGATGACCCGCAGCGCGTCACGCGCCAGTAACCGCCAGTTTGCTGCAACCATTATCGAATACCTGCCCGTTGAGGTTCGCGATAGCTGGCCCACGGCCACGGCGGCACAAAAATGGTCAATCGATTTCGATGCGTTTTTTGATTCGGCGCTGGATTCGCTGCTGGACTCGTTCGATAGCCTGGATCTTACTGCGAAAAAAAGCTCATGATGCCAATAGCTTCTGGATCGACCGGCTCCTTCGCCAAACTGTCCTGCATCTACAGCCGCTAGATTCACCGCGCAAATGATCGACGGTCTGCTCAAATCACTTAGCCTCCGAAAACTACGGGCGCAGTCAGAGGCAAAGTTCGCCGAGCTCGAGAGCTCGCTAGCCCACCCCCTGCAAACCTACCGCGTGTTTTCCTATCGCCACCCCGGAAAAATCTGGGCCGAGGAAACCTACGCCGATATCAAGCGCCAGATATTCCAGCCTTACGAGGTTCATGGGCGCAACTCACCTACACTGCTGGGCTTTCAATCACGTGTTGTCGAAGGCAGACCGCTCAGCGACGACGAAGCCGCGGCGTTTCGCAAATCTCATGAGCTACAGGTTGGCAGTATTGAGCGCGCCAAGCTCAACGACCTGGCTGAGCAGCTGATTGATGAGGAGCGCGCAATCTACTTCTATCTTTTTTCTCATTACGAGACGCCCATGCAGTTCGACTGGCATGCCATTCCAAGACAGGAGGCCTACATTACCCGGCCGGACCCAATCTGGGAAAAAATTGAACGAGCCAGGCGTGTGCGCCGCGAGCGCGCAAAGGGCGCGAAATGGTGGCAGTTCTGGAAGATCGATAACTTCGAATAGCGATAGAATACACTGAACCGAGCCGCACAACACCCTGGGAACCATGAGCTACCAAGATATCCCCGCCTTTCGCTGCCGCCTCGAGCGCGGCGTTTTGTTTGCCAACATCGCCTGCCCGCCGATGAACCTGATGGGGCTCGACCTGCTGCTTGGCCTCGACCAACTCGGCCAGCGCGCAATGGCGGATAATGATGTCAAAGTCATTGTTCTCGCTAGCGACGATGACGATTTTTTTGTCGCTCATGGCGATGTAGAGAGCATGGCCGGTATCGAAGGTGCGCCACCGGCAAAGGGCGTCGAACCGGGTTTTGTACACGCCGTGCTCGATCGCTTTCGCACCATGCCGAAAATATGTATTGGCATGATTGAAGGCGCAGCACGCGGCGGTGGCAGCGAGCTCGCACTGGCGATGGATATGCGCTTTGGCGCGATCGGCAAAGCAGTATTCGGCCAGCCCGAGGCGGCTATGGGCATCGTTCCCGGCGCCGGCGGCACCCAACGGCTGCCGCGCCTGGTGGGCAAAGCGCGCGCACTCGAAATGATCGTCGGCTGTCGCGATGTTGATGCCAAAGAGGCAGAGCGCATTGGCTACCTGAATCGCGCACTACCTGCCAGCGAACTCGGGCCGTTTGTGGCGTCGCTTGCCCACGATATCGCAGCACTACCATCGCCAACGATTGCCGCTGCCAAGCAGCTGGTCATGCACGAATCCGACGGCGATATCCGCCTGGGCATGATCGAGGAAGAACACGCGATGAACCAGCTATTGTACGGTGATGAAGCGCAGCAGCGACTGCAGGCCTTCCTCGATGAGGGTGGCCAGCAACGTGGGCAGGAAAAAACGTTCGACACACTGATTGATGCCCTGCTCAAACGCTAACACCCTGAACATAAAACAGAGGAACCCCAATGAGTCGATTCAACAACAAAGTCGTGCTGGTCACCGGCGCATCATCCGGCATCGGCGCTTCGGTTGCCCAGCGGATTGCCAGCGAAGGTGGCCATGTTTATGGTATTGGCCGCGATGCTGATGGCCTGGCCACTACAAGCGCAGCTGTCGACGAAGCCGACGGCACCATTGTGACCGGCCAATACGACATAACCAGCGGTGACCAGTGCCGCAACGCAGTCGCAGATTGTATTGCACAGTTCGGAAAGATCGATTCGCTGATCAACTGCGCTGGCCGCCACCAGTTCCGTACACTCGACGAAGTCACCGATGACAACTGGTGGAACGATATCGCCACTAACCTGGGCGGTACGTTCTTTCTTTCACAGGCGGCCATTCCCGCACTGATAAAAACCTCGGGCAGCATTGTCAATGTCGGCTCGCTGGCCAGCGTTGAAGGCCAGCCCTACTCCGCTGCCTATTGCAGCGCCAAGCACGGCATTGTCGGGCTGACTCGCGCACTGGCACTGGAGTTTGTCAAAGAGCCCATTCGCATCAATGCAGTATGCCCCGGCGGCACCAACACCCCGCAGCAACAAAAGGTCGGCATGCCTGAGGCCGCCGACTTTGACCTGATCATGACCGCGGCCGGCAAGCGCGACATGTCAGAACCCGAAGATATCGCAGCAGTCATCTGCTTTGTCGCATCCGACGATGCCAAAGCCGTACATGGCGCCATCTATATGGCCGACTGCGGCAAGACGATTTAGGAGGCCCCATGAGCACAGGCAATGTCGTCCATACCGATGTTTTTGAACTGTCAGCGACAGCTGAGCAGGTGCGACAGTTTTTGCGAGACCCGGCGCGAATTGCAGACTATTATCCGGGTGCCACCGGATATGGCGATTTCGACGCCGGGCACAGTTACTGGATTGTCAGTGAGCTTGGCAGCGCATTGTTCGAGATCCTGGAAGCGCGCTGTACTGACACGCTGGTCGCCATGCATATTACGACCAGCTTTGCCAAAGAGCAGCCGACATCGCCCGCAGCAATTACCGCTGAGCCATTTATCACCATGGTGGAAGAGTGGGATGTCCAGCCAAAAGGCAACGGCTGCGAAGTCACGAAGTCGTGGATGGACGTAGAGCTTCACCAGATGAAGGAGTTACCCATGGCGGATATGATCCGCAAAAGCGCCAGTGAAGAGCAGGCCGTCATTATCCAGGCCTGGAACGCAGCCGCGGAAAAAGCCTGACGCAGCGATCGCGCCTTATGTCCAGGCTCTTGGAATCGGGCCATCAAGCATCGTCATCACGCCCGGCTGTGCCTCTATCACAAACGGAATCGTGTTAATGATCCGCGCAGCGGTCAGCTCAGAACCTTTGGCGTTACCCAGCTCAATATCCAGCGACAGGCTAACGTCCGGCCGGCCGCTGACTTCAATGGTCCAGCCCAGGCTGCGCGCCTGGCCCAGCCAGTCAGCATCAATGGCTTTTCGCGAGACAAACCAGGTGGTCTCCAGCGTAATTCGCCGCTCGCCATCGACCAGCCCATAAGTAGATAGCCGAGTGGCAGCGACCTCACCCGCTTTGATCGGGTACTCTCCCTCGATATCGCGATCGGCAGCGCAGAACGATGCCTCATGCTCGAAACTGGACAAGGTCAGCCCCAGGCCTTCGGCGAGCAAATACGTCGCCTGCCTATAGGCGGGAATGGCGAACTGGATAAACAACTCATTGAGCGCAGCCTGTTCTGGCTTGCTGCCAAAACCCATCATGGCAATGCGCTGAGCTGAGTTGTTGACCTGGCCGCCAGCAAAAACATGGACATGGTCAACGCGCGAACAAATTGCGGTCGAGACCATTGCGAGCAGGTCTGGCGCATAGCCTGGGTTAATCCCGGAGCTGGCAAATACGCTCTGCCCGCGCGCGCAGGCAGCCTGCAGCTCACCGTACTCGGCAACCAGCTTCGGATAACAGCCGCCGGTCGGCGTTAGCACATTAATGCCATGCTCAAGCAATCGAATCACCTCGTCATAGCGCTCGTGGGGCGGGTTATACAACACGATATCCGCATCGATCGTCAGTATCTCCTCGACCGATTGAACCGTGATGACCCCGTTGGCTTCGATGCCCGCCAACTCACCCGCATCAAGACCGACTTTCTCGGTGTGGTGCACCATGGCACCTACCAACGCCAGGCGTGGGTGGTTGGCAATCATGCGAATCTGGTCCCGGGCGATTTCCCCGGTGTAACACTGGATGATGCGAATCGGCTGCATCACAGGCTCCCTGGCCACTGAACTGAGTGGCCACAAGCATTCACGCTTTCGCCAGGAAAATACAGCCCTCTAAATGACAGTTTGGTTGGCTGGCACGCGCTAGCTAGGGAAGATCAAACCACAGCGCGCTTGCGGTGTTATGCCGCGCCAGAACCTGCAAGGGCTGCTCTGCGCTCACACCCAGAGCGTCGCCCGGCTGTAATACCACAGCATCGCCAGCGACTGCGCTGAGTTCAATTTCGCCATCGATCACATGCAGGTAGGCCGCGTTGCGGTCAGCGTGTAGCGGGGCCCGCTCGCCCGGTTCCAGCACCAGGCGGTGCAGGCTGGCATCCTGGTGAATGCGCAGGCTGCCCCCTGCACCGTCCGGCGTGACGAGCGGTGTAAGCACGCCGTGCTGCGCAATGGACTTTTGCTCATAACCCGGCACCAGGGAGCGCTGCGCAGGCTCAACCCATATTTGCAGGAGGCGCAGGGGCTCCTCTGGCGAGGCATTCATTTCTGAATGCAATATGCCGGTGCCCGCTGTCATCCGCTGCACTTCGCCCGCCGCCAGGCGGTGCCGGTTGCCTAATGTGTCCTGATGCTCGATCGCACCGGCGAGTACATAGGTGATGATTTCCATATCGCGATGGCCATACGTCTCGAAGCCCGCACCGGGCGCCACCGTGTCATCATTGATGACCCTCAGCACCGAAAAACCCATATGACCCGGATCGTAGTAGTGGCCAAAGGAAAAGCTGTGGTAACTGTCCAGCCATTCGAGCTGGAAATGACCACGTTCCGTCGCCGGGCGATGATAGATCATTGCACTTGACCAGCTAGGCTGGCACCGCCAGGAAGGGCAACTCAGGCCCCGCTGGCACAACCCCGGTCGGGTTGATGGTGGTATGACTGACGTAGTAATGCGTCTTGATATGATCAAGATCAACCGTCTGCGCCACACCCGGCCAGTGGTACAGCGCCTGTAAGTAACGGCTGAGATTGGGGTAGTCGGCTATACGCCGCAGGTTGGTTTTGAAATGCCCAACGTAGACCGCATCGAAACGGACCAATGTCGTAAACAGGCGCCAGTCCGCCTCGGTGGGCGAATCGCTCAGTAGAAACTGTGCCGCAGCCAACTGCCCCTCGAGCCAGTCGAGAGTATCGAACACGGTGTTGAACGCTGCTTCATAAGCCGCCTGCGTGGTCGCGAAACCGGCACGGTAAACGCCGTTGTTCACCCCGTCGTAGACTCGCTCGTTCACCGCATCGATGCGCTCGCGCAAAGCCTCGGGATAGTAATCGTCCGTATTGCCCGTCAATGCATTGAACGCGGTGTTAAACATGCGGATGATTTCTGAGGACTCATTACTGACAATGGTCTCGGTCTGCCTGTCCCAAAGCACCGGCACCGTCACCCTGCCCTCATAGCCGGGGTCTGCCTTCAGGTACAACTCGTAGAGAAAGCGCTTGTCATAGAGCGGATCGTGCAGCTCCCAGCCATTTTCAAGCATGACCGGGTCGACGACAGTCACATCGATATAGTCTGAAAGCCCCTTCAGGGCCCTGAAGATCAGCGTACGGTGTGCCCAGGGGCAGGCGAGCGAGACATACAGGTGGTAACGGCCGGCCTCGGCCTTGAAGCCACCTCGCCCGCTCGGGCCCGCACTGCCATCGGCCGTGATCCAGTTGCGAAAACCACTGGCCTGGCGCTTGAATTCACCGCCACTGCTGTCGGTGTCATACCATTTGTCGACCCACTGGCCGTTCTGCAAAAGACCCACTGTCTCTCTCCTGTTCAAATGCGTTCGTCGCTGTCGTAATGCTATGCCGCAAGCTGATCCGCCAGCCTGTCGATGTCCTGCCGGGCGCGGTCAATCGCAGCCTCGGGGTCCCGCTTTGAGCCCGATGCATCGATGTGATGAACCGACTCAATGCCAAGGAACCTGCAGATATGTTCTACATAGGTGCTGGCAAAATCCGCCGCCCCACCAATGGTCGTGCCCCCCGATGAGGTGACGATAATCGCGCGAGTGACGCCAGTCAGCCCCTCCGGGCCATGCTCACCGTAGCGGAAGGTCACGCCCGCCCGGCACACGTAGTCGATCCACTGCTTCAGATAGGCCGGTACCGAGAAGTTGTACATCGGCACGCCTATGACGAGCGTATCCGCGGCTTTGAGCTCATCAATGAGCTCTGCGGAAGTTGCCAGGTGGTGCGCCAGCGACTCGCGCTGCGCAGGATCGTGCGAGCCATGCACGCCTACCAGATCCTGGGCACTCATCGGTGGCAGCGGTTGTGCGACCAGGTCGCGATAGATCCGCTGACTGGCGACACCGCGCTCCAGCAACTGGTCGGCCACCATGCCGCTGACGGTGCGCGACAGGGAGCCATCCTGTCGCGCGCTGCTATCAATATGAAGGATTTGCATCATGTTCTCCCAATGCGATCGGTGTAGTTACGAATCAGGCGATCTTGCGGGCCAGTGCGTTGTCGACGCTGGCACTGCCGGCGCCGCGCAGGGCCAGCGCGATGCTCACCGCGAACAGCGCCATTGCAAACTCATAGCCGTTGTTTGCCATGAAGAACCCGTGTTCCCAGTGCACGGCGAAGACCGCTACCAGCATGGTGAAGGCCAGCACCGCCGCCGCGGGGCGCACCAGCAGGCCGACGATGAGCAGCAGCCCACCAAAGAATTCCGCGCCGCCGGCAGCGAGCGCAATCAGCAGCCCGGGCGCCAGGCCAATCGATTCCATCCAGCCTGCGGTACCTTCCAGTCCATAACCACCAAATGCGCCGAACAGTTTTTGAGCACCATGTGCGACGAAAATGGAGCCAGCGGCAAGGCGCAGCGCCAAAGCGTCGTATCCCGGCACTGAACGCACCAAACTGGACAGTTTTACTGAAGTCGATTGTGAAGGTTGTGCTGCGATTGTTGCGGTATTCATGTCTCTATCCTCCGATTAGATTGCCTGTTTGACAGGATGGAGCCATTCTAGCGACCCACTCGCCCTCCAATAACCGGCGTTTATCGACTAATATGTTCAAATTATCTGAACATTTGTCAGGCCAACAGCCATGCAGCAGAAACTCTCCCTCGAGGCGCTCGCAATCATCGACGCCATTGAACGTCGAGGCAGCTTTGCCCGTGCGGCCGAAGAGCTGGGCAAGGCCACCTCGGCCCTGTCCTACACCGTGCAAAAACTGGAGGAGCAGCTGGACATCACGCTGTTCCAGCGCCAGGGCAGACAGTCGGTGCTGACGCCAGCGGGGCGACTATTGCTCGATGAGGGCCGCAAGATCCTGTCGGCCAGCCATTTACTGGTCGACCAGGTCCGCGAGCTGGCGGACGGCTGGGAACCAAAAATCCGGATCGCGATGGAATCCACCTGTGACCACGATCGCGTGTTTGCAGCCATCGGGGCGTTCTTGCAATCGCACCCCTCGATAGAACTGGATATCCAGGAATCGGTGCTCAGTGGCGGTTGGGAAGCGCTTGAATATGATCGCGTCGATTTACTGATTGGCGGCCCGGCGCCCGCACCCCAGCACAAAGGACTCCGCACGCTGCGCATGGACAGCGCTGAAATGGTGCTGGTTGCGGCACCCGGACACCCCTGTGTTCGTGCTATCGGTGATGAGCAAGCCCTGGCACAGGCAATAGGCCAGGCAAGGCGCGTTGTCACGCACGATACGGCAACCACCAATATTGAACGCAGCGCCGGCCTGCTCGACAGCTCGCACGCACTCTACGTGCAAACACTGGGACAAAAAATTGCGGCGCAGCGCGCAGGCCTGGGTATCGGGCACCTGCCCCGATCGGCGATTGACGAATTACTCGCGAGCGGGCAGCTGGTGCAGCTGACCGCCGAAACCAATCTCAGTGAAAGCTACCTGGCGTGGAAGCTGGCCAACAAAGGCAAAGGTGTTACCGCGCTAATTAACGAACTGACTGGTAAGCAGCACAAAAGCAACAGATAGCCGCGCAGCCTTCAGCCTGCGGCTGCCCGCTCGATAAATGCCGGCACATATTTATGATATGGCGTCTTCGAGATCGGATCGCAGTCTGCAGCGGCGGTTAGCCGGTTGATTTGCGGCCCGTTGGGCTCGCCGCCCTGGTAGCGCATACCGTAGCCATGCGGCAAGGTGACCACACCTCGCCGCAGGCCCTCGTCGAACTCGACGACGACCTCAATACTGCCGGTGCGCGTACGACACATTGCAGCATCGCCTTCACCCAGCGCCAGTGACGCCGCATCATCGGGGTGAATGCGCAGCGCGCCGTCACGATCGACCTTGCGCCATGCCGGGTTGCGATAGATCTGGTTGGCGTTGTAGCTACGCCGCTCGCCTGCCATGAGCACGAAGGGATAGTCCTGCCCGGGGAGCTGCTGTTCCTGCAACCCCTGCAGCTCGGACAACATTTCATCGATCGCCAGGTGAATACGGCCGTTATCCGTCCTGACCAGCTCCCATACCTCATCGTAGTCGTGCTTGCTGATGGTAATACCGGAACGGGCCCCCAGAATAGCGTGAAACAGTTTGGCGCCCAGCGTGAGTTTGCCGCCGCGAAGACCGGTACGACGCACCTGTCGCGGGAACTTCGCAGCAAAGGCCAGGCACAGCGGCAGCAGGAATGCCGCGCTTGCCGCACCTGCGGGTAAATGCCTGCCCAGGCTCTTGAACATAATCGAAGGCATAACGCGCGCGCACTGGCGGTGTTTTTTGATCAGCCGCTTTAGCTGCGAGAGAAACAGTAAATGCCCGGTCCAGGTCGGTTCGAACGCGGCGATCCGCTCCAGGCGTGCAATGTCACGCGCTGGCGGCAGCGCGCCCATTTTCTCCAGCAGGCGGGTGTAGATTTCTGCCTCGGGCAGGCTGTCGCCGGTGGGCTTGAACAGCGGGTCACGCAGGTGAAAGTAGTTATCGGGAAACTCGAGGTTGAAGCCCGTTGCCTCCCACTTTTCAAACTGCGAGCTGGCCGGCAATACGTAGTCGGCTGCGCGCGCGGTTTCAGTCATCGCAACGTCAATGACAACCAGCGTATCGAGCGATGCAAAAGCACGCTCCAGCGCCTGGGTATCGGGCCAGCTAAGCAACACATTGGCGCTATCGACGACCACCGCCTTGATGCCACCTTGCAGGATCTCATCGGGCAGAATACTGGGCGGATACATGCCACCTATTGGCATCATCTTGTGCACCGCACTGCGCTTGAGCGGTTTACCTTCTATCACAATGCGCTCATCGGTATTGCCGACGATCGGCACCAGGGCTGTGTGCAGGTTATTGCCGCCGGGCTTGCCGAAATTGCCCGTCAACAGGTACAACAGCTTTTCGAGGTAGGCATTCAGCGTGGTATTGAGCGTGTGCTGGGTGCCCAGGTCAACCCGGACCGAGGCGCAGTCAGCGCGAGCAAAGTCGCGGGCAATGTTCTGCACCTGCTCAAGCTCAAGGCCCGCGCGGGCGATGTATTCTTCGATGGGCACCTGCAACAGCTGGTCGCGCACGGCATCAAAGCCATCGCAATGCGCCGCCACAAACTCGGTATCGTACAGATTTTCACGCACGATCGTCGCCAGCATCGCTGCCAGCATATACGCATCGGTGCCCGGCTTGATCTGCAGGAATATATCAGCGTGCCTGGCCGTCTCGGTGCGCCGCGGATCAACCACGACAAAGGTGCGATTGGGGTCTTTGCGCAGTGCCTTGAGCGTGTCGCGCGCATTAGGAATGCCGTGCGCCTGGAACGGGTTGGTGCCAATGAACAGCACGTAGTCGGCCTCGGCGACCCCCTCACTGATATGACAATCCTGGCGGCCAAACAGCCGGCCGTTGACCCAGAAGTCGCCGGTTTTTTCCTGCGCCAGCGAGTTGTAGACGTAGCGACTGCGCATCGCACCAAGCAGCTGCCCGCTGTAGGCGGTCGCCAGGTGGTTGCCCTGGCCACCGCCGCCTACGAACGCAAAACTGTCACCACCGTGCGATTCGCGCACTGCCACCAGTCGCTCAGCTATTTCGCCCAGCGCCTGCTCCCAACTGACAGGGTCAAACCCGCCCTGGGCATTGCGCTTGAGTGGTGTCGTCAGACGATCGGCATGATTCTGGTAATGCTCAAGCCGCGCAGCTTTCTGGCAGATATAACCGCGGCTCTCGGGGTGATCGTCATCGCCACGGATTTTGACGAACTGCTGCCCCTGGATGTCGACTTCAAGGCCGCAGTTGCGTGAACAAAGAATACAGGCAGTTTTTCGTTGCTGTGTTTCGGGGTGGACCGCATTTTTTGCCAACGCTTGCGTGGTCATGGCTCGCTCCAAAAGAGTTTGTCGCTAGTCCAGGAACTCCGCAGAATGAACGTCAACACAGTGCTGCAGATGTCGCTGGATCATCGTGAGGAACATCTTATCACTACGATCATCGGGTGTACTGTAGGCGGCGCCCAGAATCGTGATGAGCAAACCGTGCATGGCGTACTCTCGGTACTGCTCCCAGCACTGCCCGGCGCTCAGTGTAACACCCAGGCTATCGAGCTGCTCGCGATAACGCTCAATCAGCTCATGCTCCCACGCCCGTCGATCCTCCGGTGCTACGCTGCCGCCCAGGAAGTAGGCCGCATCGGTGACGGCACTAGATTCGGCCATGGTCTGCCAGTCGACGACGGTCGCGGTATCGCCGTAAAACAGTATGTTTTCGCTGCGCAGATCACCATGCGCCAGGGTCTTGGGGCCCTGGAAACGACTTACAAAGCGACTGTGGTTCTGGACATAGTGCTCACCAAAGGCCCGGCACTCGTCGCTGATACCATGCCCGTAGCGGTCGATAAACGCCGGCCAGTTCTGGATAAGCAGCTCCTGCCCAAAGGCTCCACCGTCATCCCGCGCACTGGCCTGCACGTAATCTCGCTCGCCGATACTGTCATCGTCATAGTAGGCTGCGGCCAGTTTTGCGGCCTCGCGCAGGGCGAGTTCGGTGTGCTGGCGACTGGCTGCTTCGAGATTATTGCCAGGCTCCGCAGGGCTCATATCTTCCATCAGTAGCAGGAAGCTGGTGCGATCTTCACTCAGCTCGCTGGCATAAATACGTGGCGTCTTCATGGTCGTGCCAGCAGCAAGCTCGCGATAGAACATCACCTCGGCGTAATAGGCGCCACCGGCTCCCGCCATGGCGCGAGCGGTTTCATCCGCCGCCGGGAACTTGGCAATCAATGTAGACGGTGCCTCACGCTGCGGCTCACTGTACTGCAGCGAGACCCGCGCATTATCGCCCATCTTGCCGGTGCCGATTATCTTGCTCTGTACTGCGACCACCTCGCCCGCACTCAACAGGCCAGCATCTCGCAGATAGGACGACAGCGCCTCGGCTGTTAGCGCCTGCGCGTTTTCGGGAAATCCACTCATTCGCCAACGCTACTTGATATCGTAACGATCGAACTGCCCGAAGAACCCGTACTCAAACAGACCATAACCCACCTCGCCATTGACCTCAAAGCGTGCGGCGTTGTCATTGAGCCCAAACATCCTGTCCTTGTCGTCATTCATGTCGAGCGTAAAGCTCTCTTCGACCATCTTGCCCTTGTACATGCCATGCTTCCAGTCAGGCTCCAGGCCATAGCCGGTGCCGACCATGACCCAGACGTGGGTCAAAGGTGTCACCTTGACTTCCATTGGCCCGCCGGGCGCATCGGGAAAACGAATTACCGAGCGATCGATAAACGTCGTATAGGGCTTTGCGACGACGACGTTGTGCTCATGCTCTGGCCGGCCAAGCCACTCGGGTTCGCGCGCAGGATCGTTCCAGACCCGCACTGCCTCTTCGAGCTGGCGATGCCCATTATTATGTTCATGGCAGATGTAGAGGATGGAGTAATCATCGAACTGCATCGGCGCGTAGTTCCACATACCCTCCATTGCCGGCACACCTTCGTGGATACCCGCCGGCTCATGCTCGCCCACCGGGCGGATACCCCAGGAACGATCGCGGCTACCCTTCCAGCTGTCCGGGGTGACATCGTAGTGTTTGTCGGCCACACGCAGCTTGCCGCTCCAGCAGCCCGTTTGCGCAAAGCGCATGGTATCGAACAGCACCCGGCCATGCCGGCGAATGTATTGTCGCGGCTCTTCAAATGCTGGAATGGCTCCCTCCCAGGTCACATCCATAGCGATCGGATGGTCGGGTGACTCTTCGACGATAAAGCGCACCTTCTGCAGCCCCTCGATAACTTCGATACGCAGGCTGCCCACCGATGTATCCATACGATCATCGCCCAGCTCACGGGACGCACGCACAACATGGTGCTTGTCGCCCTGTCGCACCACGGCAAATGCATCCTGCACACCCAGCGTCGGGTACTGGCCCATACCCATCACCATGAACAGCTCGTCGCTGCTGGCGTGCAGGTTGAAGTAATAGCGATCATAAAAGTTGCGATCAGACGTACCAACGTTGCGGATCGTGTCAGCAACCTGGTGCAGGGGGTAATCATCCATCCGGGAAAGCATAGGGCGAATCTCTCAATTATCGACGTGTGTTTAGTGCATGAACGCGCCACCACTGACGCTAATCAACTGGCCTGTAATATAGCCGGCACAATCTGAAGACAGGAACATCGCGCAGTTGGCGATATCCTCGGGGCGCCCAAGACGGGGTATCGGCAAGCCGCTCATATTCCACAGGCTGCCATCTTCGAGCGCGCTTTGCATCTGGTCTGGCGTACCCATCATATCGAAGCCGTACTTGCGCCAGAAGCTGCCCTCACCAATCGCCTCCTCTTCTTCAGGAACGATCCAGCCCGGGCAAATATTGTTGACGCGTACACCCTTCCTGGCCCACTCCCAGGCCAGCGATTTGCTAAAGGAGTTGACGAAACCCTTGACCCCACCGTAGTGAACAATCTGTGCTGCCGCTTCACCGAGCAGGGACGAGTTGGAAGAGATGTTGACGATAGACCCGGTTTTGCGACCGAGCATATCCTCTGCCACCGCCTGGCAACAGTTAACAACACCGTCAATGTTGAGCTTGATCTCGAACTCACGGCCGGCTGCATCCAGCTTTTCAAAGTCTGAAGGGTGTGATGCACCGCCAGCGTTATTCACCAGGATATCCACCGGGCCAAACGCCTCATGGCAACGCGCGACCATCGCATCGACTGACGCCCGGTCGGTAACGTCCGTACCAACGGCGAGCACCCTGCCCTCGTAACCGGCTGCCTCGGCCTGGGCTACCAGCTTTTCACCGCTTTTCACATCACGCGATGCACTGACAACGTTGATACCTTCTTTCGCGAATGCGAGCACCATACCCTGGCCGATGCCGCCCGAACCACCGGTGATGATGGCTGTTTTACCTTTGAGACCAAGATCCATACTAGCTACCTCTTTGACAGGACGCTAAACCACGTGCCGCTTATTGCAAGGCGAGATTCAAACTTTGCCTGCCGGACCGGTGGATGTCTCCGCTAGAATAGAGTAAGGCCAATAGCCAGACAACTGGCAAGAACGGCCATTCCCAACCCGCGTTAATCCCACTGACCAAATTACTTTGCGAGCATAGGCGCGTCTGCCTGATGGCGAGACCTTGCCAGCATCCTGTGTTCTCAATGCCTGGAGTCAAACGGGCTTTCATTCGGCAGTACCAGACTCGATTGAAGCCCAGCACTAAAGACCTTCTATGTTTCTCCTGAATGCCCAACATGCCAAAACCGGCCACGCCAATCGCCCTATCGAATACCCCTTTCTAAGCGGACAAAGCAACCATACAACACAGAGCAAGCGCATCAGAGCACCAGCAACTTGCTTCAAACCGCTCAGGCAAACTGCTAGAATCCCGAGACTTTGGCAGGGAAAAGGGACCAATAAACAGAAAAATGGAAAATTTGTACTTTGATATCAATGACCTGCATTTCGTAGGCGAAAACGTCGTTATTGGTAAGTCCGTCCGGATTCGCCACCCAGAGCTGGTCAGCATTGGTGATAACAGCATCATCGATGATTTCACCTACATTTCATGCTCGCTCGAAATGGGCAGGTATTGCCACATAGGGCCGGGCTCCATGATCATCGGCAGCCCCAAAGGCAAGCTGATCATGGATGATATAACCGGATGCGCTCCAAACTGCAGTTTCATTACATCAAGTGATGACTACATTTCCGGCATTGCCGGGCCTAACATCCCCCCTGAGTTTCGCGCCAGGGTCACGTATGGAACCATCCACCTCAAGCAGTATTGCGCGCTTGGCACCAATACGATTGTTCACCCCAACGTAACCATCCATGAAGGGGTCGCAACTGCATCGCTTACTGTTGTAAAAAGTTCGCTCGAACCCTGGACCGTATATGGCGGAGACCCCGCAAAGGCGTTAGCACCGCGAAACCGCAAGAGCGTAGAAAGCCTGGGCGAACAATTCAAAGACAAGTACTTTTAACACATTCGACGACAAAAACTGAAATAAGGATATATCCAATGAATAACAATAAAGCCGATATCAGCACTGAATCACTGACAGACTGGATGGTCACCTATCTCGAAGATTTGTTCGATATAACGATTGATAGCAGCGACTACACGACAGACTTCGTCGACCTGGGTATCGACTCAACGGGACTGATTGGGCTCAGTGTCGATATGAGCGACTGGCTCAACCAGGACATCGACCTGGAGATATTTATTGAACATCGCAGCATAGCGAGCGCCTCCAGGCATATAGCCAACACGCTATCTTGAGCGCAGTAAAAGCTTCCGCTAACCATTGGCGAGTACATTATGACAAGAAGCACGGAAGAGCCAGCGATAAAGCGCTCACCCAAAGCCACTATTCCACAGTCGTCGGTCAAGCACTATCGGCTCATAGCGAATATCAATGTCTATTTACCGGCCATTGCTGCACTGCTGGGACTGTGGCAAATGTTCTTCGATCAGGTGAGCTACACCTACTGGGTACTTTTACTTGTCTTTGTTGTGCTAAGTAATCTTGGCATTGAATTTTCTTTTCATCGCAACCTTAGTCACAGAGCATTCGACTGCCACCCCGCCCTGATGTACTCCTTCGCCATCCTGGGTAGTATGGCCGCACAGGGCTCATTGCTGCACTGGGTTTCAAATCACAGGCGACACCATATTCACAGTGATACATCTCTCGACCCGCATTCTCCCCATATCAGAACGTCAAATGGCCAGGCCGAGAACCTGAGCGGATGGAAGGGCTTCTGGCACGCCCAGACAACTCACGTGGTCAATGACGACATACCCAATTACGCAGCTTTTGCGAAGGACATCATCCGGAACAAACCATTGATGTGGTTAAGCGGCAAGTACTACCTCTGGGTAGTATTAGGCCTGCTGTTGCCTGGCTTGATTGCCTGGATCCTTGAACCCGGCACGCATTCCTTCCTGAATGGTGTACTCTGGGGAGGCCTGATAAGGATTTTTATCGTTCACCAGATAACTCGCAGTGTGGCGTCTTTCGCGCACCTATACGGCAGCACGCCATATCGCACAGGCGATAAAAGCACTAACAACTGGTTGGTAGGCCTGGTTTCTTTCGGCTCTGGCTTTCAGAACACTCACCACGCGTTTCCAAATTCGGCATACATCGGCAGGTATTGGTACGAAGTAGATATTACTGGCTACCTGATTTACCTGCTCGAGAAGTGCGGCATGGTGAGCGGCGTAAAACGCGTCTCACCTGAGGAGCGACTCGCAAAATCGATCATATGACGCATCAAAGGTCATTTTGCCGGTTGTGCCCCGCCGGCTGCGGTATGATCATTACGACCTGCAATAAGGGCCTGATCAGCGAAGTACGACCAGATAGCGACAACGCCCTTTCAGAGGGTTACGCATGCTTTAAAGGGTTAGCTGCCGCGAGCTCACACGCTTCGGCTAATCGCACACTCCAGCCGAGCAAAAAGTGCGATGAGTCCGGGCGTATCGCAATAAGTTCAGCACAGTCAATTCAGGAAATCGCTCATCAACTGAGCCAACTGATAGACCAATACGGCCCAGATGCAGTAGCGGTGTACTGTGGCAATAGCGCTTCTCTGATCCCCTCGGCGTACTACGCTCACCACGCCTTTCTGAACGCTATAGGCTCAAGCCAGTACTTCTCGACCGTTACAATCGACCACTCGTCAAAATATATATCCTCAGGGCGATTGGGCTTCTGGTCCGCCGGACACCCATCGATTCAGGATATCGATCTCGCTGTCCTGGTGGGTGCGAACCCTGTTATATCGCACGCTGCCATAGGCATTGCCCACAACAACCCTACACGACGAATCAAGCGTGAAAAGGAGCGCGGACTTGAGCTTGTCGTTATCGACCCCAGGAAGACAGAAACAGCGCACTATGCCAATCAGCACCTGCGCATCAAGCCGGGCGAAGATGTAGCATTGGCCGGCGCGCTGTTAAAGCTGATCCTCGAGCACGCCTGGCACGACCCGGAGTTTTGCGAGGCTCACCTCAAACCTAACGCACTCAATGCACTCGCCAGCACGTTGGCACCGTTCTCCCCGGAATTCGCCGAAACCGTAACGGGTATCGAGGCCGGCATGATTTACAAGCTAGCGCACCGTTTTGCGCGGGATTCCCAAAAAGGCTTTATTTATACCTCGACCGGTGTTTCGTTCTCTCCTCACTCAAACCTTGCACAGCATTTGTATGACTGCATCAATGTCGTTTGCGGCCGCTTCCTCCGAGAGGGCGATGTCATACACCAATCCGATGTGCTTAAACCCCTGCGCAACGTCTACGCGGGCGTCACACCGCCAGGCCGACCTTGGCGATCGGCCGGAAAGAGTCGCATCAGGGGCGCCTACTCTATTTTCGGAGAACGGCCCACCGCAACGCTCAGCGACGAAATACTCACCGGGGGAAAAGGAAAAATACGCGCGCTCATTGTCGACGGCGGCGATCCCCTAACAGCATTCCCGGAGAGCGGCAGGACAAACAGAGCGCTAGCGGAGCTGGACCTGCTCGTGTGTATCGACCCGGTGATGTCGTCGACTGCTGAAATATCGAGCTATCACCTACCCTCGATGATGCAGTATGAGCGGGCGGACATTACGGCGCTGAGGTCTGGGGTACCCCTGTGGCCGGGAAGTTGGGCACAATACACAGCACCGGTCGCCAGCCAGCCAGAACACGCCGACCTGGTTGAAGACTGGTACGTATTCTGGAAGCTCTGCGAAAAAATGGGAAAAGCGTTTCGCATCAACAACCAGAAGATCCATAGCGATTCGCCGCCAGATATCGACGAGATTCACGCCGCAATTCTTCGCGGCGCAGCAATTGGGCTGCCAGAGCTAAAGCAGCACCCATCCGGTAAGTACTTCGATAGTGCACCGCGTAAAGTGCAAGCGGCACGAAACGCCCGCCATCGATTTGACATTCTGCCCGATGATGTTCGCAGCGAGATTGATAGCTATCTAGCAGAAAAGCGCGAAGTGCCCGCCGAAAGAACGAGTAAAAGTGGTGGCTCGTTTATCCTCACATCGCGTCGAACGCCCGATCTCGTCAACAGCACCGGGCGCTCCGTCGACGCAATTCAAAACCGTGTTGACGAGAATTTTGTCTTCATGCACCCCGACGATATGGCAAGCTGCGGTTGGCCCGCAGGCCAGGACGTCCAGGTGGTGTCCGAATATGGGAGCTGTCTTAGCCGGTTGGCAGAAGATACAAGCATGCTTCCTGGTACGATCTCCCTTGCACATGGCTGGCCAAGCAGTCCGCTTGAGCGTGGCCCATCTAACGTCAATAACCTGACCAGTTGCACCGATCAGGTCCAGGCTATAAACGCTATGCCCGTTTTCACAGGCTTGCATGTCAGTGTATACCCGGCATTGTGGCAGCCATAAGCGGCTTTTCTAACGCCAGGCAGTCTTTACCTACCTAACGGAAACCGGACTAACTTTGATTTAGGTCAAGTTATCCCATACTGAGGACTGTAGGATACATGGCATAACCGTTTGCTGAGGCCTTGGCGCCTACGCGCCGGCAGACGTGCCTTTTGCCTGGAGATCTACACATGAACTCTTCGATCACTGCCATTCAAACAGACCCACAACCCTCGCTAATTGAGCACGCGAACCATATGGCCCCCATACTTCGCGATCGCGCGCAGGAGACCGCGGCGCTGCGGAAAATTCCCGACAGTTCGCTCCATGAAATGCTGGAAGCCGGGTTTTTCAGGATCCTCCAGCCTAAACGCTACGGCGGCCTGGAGCTGGCCCCCAAAGCGTTCTTCGATGTGCAAATGAAGCTCGCAGAAGGCTGCATGTCGACGGCCTGGGTGCTGGGTGTGGTCGCGATCCACAACTGGCAACTTGCGCTGTATGACGATGAGGCCCAGGAAGAAGTCTGGGGCGAGGACTGCAATACACTGATCTCCTCGTCCTATATGCCAGTTGGCAAGGTCACACCGGTTGAAGGTGGCTATCGGCTCTCTGGTCGCTGGGGCTTCTCCAGCGGCTCCCGCCATTGTCGATGGGTATTCGTGGGTGCGATGGTACCCCCACGCGACGGCCAGCCTGCAGACTACCGCACGTTCTTGGTACCTCATACTGACTACAGGGTTGAAGAGAACTGGAACGTCAGTGGCCTGGAAGGCACAGGCAGCAACGACATTGTGATCGACGATGTATTCGTACCGGAGTATCGCACACACCGCGCACTCGATGGCTTCAACTGCAACAGCCCTGGCAACGCAATCAACACCAACCCTCTATACCGCCTGCCCTTCGGCCAGATCTTTGTACGCGCGGTGAGCTCTTCATCCATTGGCGCCCTGCAAGCTGCAGCCGACGCCTCTGTAGCCATCAACCGAGAGCGTGTTGGCCTGAACGACGGTAAGCGGGCTGCTCTCGATCCAGGCGCACAGTATGCCGTCGCCAATGCAACCCGCGTCATCGATGAATCGAAAACGATTATGTATCGCAACTTCGACACGATGCTGGACTACGCCAGTAAACAGCAAGCACCGCCGATTGAGGAGCGCGTCAAGATGCGCTACGATGCGGCGCTGGTCGCACCCAAATGTGCCGAATCAGTGAACGAGCTGTTTGTCTATGCGGGAGCCCAGGGTATTCATCGCGACCACCCTATCAATCGGGCCTGGCTGGATATCAACGCGGGCAGAACCCATGTCGCCAATAATGTTGGAAAACTTGGCAGGAACCTGGGTGGCTTTATGATGGGCCTCGACAACGAGGACACGTTTTTATAGTCCACAAGATACCAGGTTATGCTTTTGTGTTCGCTCACGCGAGCCTACTCTGCAGGTGTTACGGCACCTGCTTTTTTTGGCTAACTGACCGCACTGCGACCCCGCAGTGCCTCCATATCGACAATCTGTATCTCCTTGTTGCTCACCGAGAGCACCCCCTCTTTCTGCAGGCGACTGAACACCCTGCTAACAGTTTCAACCGTCAGGCCCAGGTAATTACCCAGATCCGCGCGCGACATAGGCAGCCGAAACGCCAGCGACGAGAGCTTGCGGCGGGCATTGCGGGCCGAAATACTGAGTAGGTAGGTTGCCACCTTGCTCTCGGCATTGCTTTTGCCCAGCAGCGCCAATAACTGGCGATCTTCGACAATCTCCTGACTCATAAGCTGGAAAAAATGCTGCTGGAGAGAGGGTATTTGCTGGCTAAGCTCGCCTAGCCGATCAAACGGGATCTCGCAGATAGCCGTGGTCTCCATCGCCTGCGCAGAGCTGGCGTGTCGCTTCTGGCCGATGCCATCCATGCCGATGATTTCACCCGGGAAGTAAAAGCCGGTGACCTGCTCACTCCCTTCATCCGACAGCATCGTGGTCTTGATGCTGCCAGAGCGAACCGCATAAATCGATGCGAACACGTCATCCTGTCGATAGACGTACCGCCCCTTCTCCACCGGTCGACCGCGCTTGACAATATCATCGAGCAGATCGACTTCCTGCGATTCGAGCGCAATGGGAATGCACAACTTGCTGAGCACACAGTCGGTGCACGACACGCGATGGTTATGGGGGCAAGTTTCAGGTGCTGCCATGTCCAGGCTCGTTGGCGGGTGATGCGCCTAAATTAGCAGCGCAAACCCGTCGACATCACTACATTTTGTTAACGCGAATCCGGCATCCATCGGCTGTCAGGGGCTGCCGGGGACGGCCCCGAAAAACACCAATACTGTCAGGTCTTCTTCGATATCAAAGAAACTATGCGCGGTGTTCGCCCTGACATAAAGAATGCTGCCCCGGCCCACCACCTGGGTCTCGTCGTCGACACGCAGCCGGGCACTGCCTTCGAGCACCACATAAACTTCATCTTCAAGATGGGGTGATTGCATATCCTTGCAACCCACTGGCAATCGGTAAACAGCACAACTGAGCGAGGAGCGACGAATAAACTCGTAAAAACTGGCATCGTCACTGACGTCGACATGCTTCATCAGCTCCGCAATATTGAAAACTTCCCAGCCGCTATCGTTCGGGGTACCACTCATGGAACACTCACCTCAGTCGCCAAATACAACAGGCCAGGCAGCGAAGAGAAACGCGCATGGCTAGCCACCGGTCACAGTGCACCGGCGCTATCCCCTTCACAATAATGCAGCGGATCCGCGAAAACAATGGCTAATGCGGCTCCGGCTGCCTCTGACAATTGGCAAGAACTGCGCGACCGGCGGGAGGGCCTGCCTAGGTGATCACGTCCGGCGCCTGGCGCCCAGTGACATCACCGATAGCTGCCAGCTCCTGGGCTGCTGCGATCAACGGTGCGAGTACCTGCTGGGTATCCAGCCCCAGCCTCGAGGGGTTTTGCTCTAACAGGTCGAAGTAGACCCGCAGCGTCGCCCCCGACGTGCCGGTGCCCGACAGGCGGAACACAATGCGCCCGCCATTGTCGAAACACACCCGGATGCCCTGCTGCTCACTGGCACTGCCATCGATGGGATCCTGATAACAGAAGTCGTCCGCCATACTCACGCGCAAACCCGCAACCTCACTGTTGGCCAGGCCAGCGAGCTTACCGCGTAGCGTCTCAATCATCTGCGCACCGGCGGCACTGTCGATGCCCTCGTAATCGTGGCGACTGAAATAGTCGCGCCCAAACTGCGCCCAGTGATCTTGCATGATGTCGCGCGCCGATTGCCCGCGCTCGGCAATCAGGTTAAGCCAGAACAACACCGCCCACAGGCCGTCTTTTTCGCGCACGTGACTGGAGCCGGTGCCAAAGCTCTCTTCGCCGCAGAGGCTGATCTTGCCAGCATCCATCAGGTTGCCAAAATACTTCCAGCCCGTCGGTGTTTCATAACAGGGAATATCAAGCGCAGCGGCGACACGGTCCAACGCCCGGCTGGTGGGCATCGAGCGAGCCACGCCTGGCAGGCCGTCGCGGTAAGCCGGCACACGCCGCGCATTTGCCGCCAGCACTGCAAGACTGTCGCAGGGATTGATATAGAACCCGCTTCCGAGCACCATATTGCGGTCGCCATCGCCGTCAGACGCTGCGCCGAAAGCCAGTGCATCGTCGCCATTCATGCGTTCGACCAACTCAACCGCATGGACAAGGTTGGGGTCGGGGTGACCACCGCCAAAATCCGTTAAGGGTTCGGCATTGATCACGGTGCCAGCTGGCGCTCCCAGTCTTCGCTCCAGCAGTTCAACGGCATAGGGGCCGGTGATGGCATGCATGGCATCAAAGCACATGCGAAACGATGAGTGCCCCAGCAGCTTCGCCATCTTGTCAAAATCGAACAACGACTCCATCAATGTCGCGTAATCTTCGACAGGGTCAATAATCTCGACCTGGCAATCGCCCAACTGCTGCACACCCGGCGTATCGAGGTCGATGTCCTCACAATCGTAGATCAGGTATTCACCCAGCTGCGTCGAGTGCTGGTAGATCGCATCGGTGACCGATGCGGCAGCCGGTGCACCGCTATCGTTGTTGAATTTAATGCCGAAGTCGCCGTCAGGCCCACCGGGGTTGTGACTGGCTGACAGG
This sequence comes from Pseudomonadales bacterium, assembly GCA_965216795.1. Lineage (GTDB taxonomy): Bacteria > Pseudomonadota > Gammaproteobacteria > Pseudomonadales > UBA7434 > UBA7434. The sequence goes on from OZ244196.1 coordinate 1,620,925, forward strand.
ACGATGCCACCACAGGTCGCATACTTGCGAATGACGCAGGAAACCGCAGGGGTCGAGAGCAGACCTCCCCGTCCGACCAGCAAACCCGCAAAGCCATTTGCCGCTGCCATTTTGGCGATGACCTGAATCGCTTCCCGGTTGTAGTAACGGCCATCGCCGCCAACCACGAGACGTTTACCGCTGCAGTCACCGAGATAGAGAAAGATCGACTGCACAAAGTTCTCGAGATAGCCTGGCTGCATGAACTCGGAGACTTTTTTGCGCAAGCCCGAAGTACCGGGTTTCTGGCCCTCAAAGGGCTGTGTCTGAACGCGTTGTGGCTGCATTCGTCTTGTCTCTCCATTAATTGCACGGGCCAGCAATCAGCATAGCCCGCTCGGCACACTGCCCCGGCCGTAAACGCCCATGCCGGAAATATTAACGCCGGCCCCTGTGAGGTCGATTTCGTGCCCGAAAAGCCAGGCCAGGCCCCAACCGTTGGCGAGGTGTCGATAAAGTTGACGGCAACGGCGCTGAGCGGGTTACAAGCTATTGATAAGTATAGAGATATTTATTGGCATCTCAATTGCTTAATATTTGATCAGATAATGTTTACGCCCACCCTAAGGGTCAGGAACCACACCATGAAACAACTGATTGCAAGCCTCGGAATCGCCCTGCTGCTCTCCTCACCGGCCAGCGCCTCACTCATCGTCAATGGCGGTTTCAGCGACCTCGGCGGCCAGTCACTCAGTCGTGGCAGCAGCAGCCTGCGCTGGAACTACTTCAGCAGCATTCCAGGCTGGCAAGGCATCAACCACCTCGAGATCCAGCGCCGCAACGGTGAGCAGTTCGCAGAACTCAATGCGCACCCGCGCCAGAACCGCAGCTTTGAGCTGCACCAATCTTTCGCAACGACGATTGGTGGCCACTACCAGCTCGAGTTCTACGCCAAAAAACGCCAGGGCAGAGACGGTAACTTCTTCGTATCGGTCGGCGACCTGGTGCTCGAAGAGATCGACAGCCACCTGCGGAACCAGTGGACGCGCTATAGCTTCAGCTTTACCGCGACCGACAGCCAGTCGACCCTGGGTTTCCTGTCGGGTCAACGCGGCAATGACACCACTGGCCACTACATCGACAACGTCTCGGTTATCGCGAAAGTACCCGAGCCGGGTACGGTGGGACTACTGGCGCTGGGATTTGCAGCCCTGGTGGGCTCGCGCAGGCGCGCGAGGGGCTGATAGTTAGAAGCCATGCCGCAACAGCTACCAAAATAGAGCCTCCGTTTCGGGGGCTTTTTTGTCGAACCACGCTTCGAGGAAACAAAACCAGAACGATCGGCCATAAAAAAAGCCCCCTTAAAGGGGGCATTTTTTATGGTGGGTCGTGCTGGATTGATGATTGCGCCCTCAGGGCCGCAATCACCCCTGCGGGGCGCCCTCGCTTCGCTCACGCGTCTAAAAAATCCCGGAGGGGATTTTTTGTCGAACCGCGCTTCGAAGAACAAAACCAGAACAATCGGCCATAAAAAAAGCCCCCTTAAAGGGGGCATTTTTTATGGTGGGTCGTGCTGGATTCGAACCAGCGACCAATTGGTTAAAAGCCAACTGCTCTACCAACTGAGCTAACGACCCGAAACTGGGAACCTGGCGGCCAGCGCGCTGTGAAGGGGGCCGCAAAGGGCGCATATCTTACCCGCCGAACGCCAAAAAACAAGCGTTTTCGCAGCTAAATTACGGCAATTCGGCAGGGTATTGGGCTCACTGGTAACGGGTCGGATCGGCGACCCCCGCCTGGGCAAAGCCCGCCTGGCGCAGGCGGCAACTATCGCAGCGACCACAGGCCCTGCCGGCGTCATCGGCCTGGTAGCAACTGACCGTCAGCGCATAATCCACGCGCAGCGCTATGCCCCTGCGAATAATCTCGGCCTTACCAAGGTCAATCAGTGGCGCCTGGATAACCGGCCCATGCCCTTCGATACCCGCGCGTGTTGCCCTGTCTGCCATGGCCTGGAATGCCGCAATATACTCGGGCCGGCAGTCGGGGTAACCGGAGTAATCCACGGCGTTGACCCCGACGAAGATCGCACTGGCATCACTGACCTCGGCGTAGCCCAGCGCATAGCTCAGGAACAGCGTATTGCGGGCCGGCACATACGTGATGGGTATGCCCTCGGTGGGCGATTCGGGCACCGCGAGCGCCATATCGGTCAGGGCCGAGCCTCCAATCCAGCCCAGATCCAGACGAATGACGTGGTGCGCGACCTGGTAATGATCGGCGATGGCCTGCGCGGCATTGAGCTCAGCGCGATGCCGCTGCCCGTAGTCAAAACTCAGGGTCAGGCACTGGTACCCGTCAGCCAGCGCCTGCGCCAGCACGGTCACCGAGTCCAGGCCGCCCGATAGCAATACCACCGCTTTGCGATCACCCATAGTCAGTGTCCCGGCTCGTTACCCCAGATGAGTTTGTGCATCTGCATCTGCATTCGCACCGGCAGTTTGTCGGCGAGAATCCACTGCGCCAGCTGCAACGGCTCGCAGGCCGGTGAAGCACCGCCGATACTATTGGCGGGCGAGAACAGCACGCTCGCCACACGCGAGGCCAACTGGTGCTCGGCAAGCATCGCCACCGACCATTCGTAGTCAGCGCGATCACAGATCACGAACTTGATTTCATCATGCGCCGAAAGCCGGGCCAGGTTATCAAGCAGGTTTTTATCCTGCTCGCCCGATGCCGGCGTCTTTAAATCGACGATGCGCTTGACCCGCGAATCGACCGCAGCGATGTCCATCGCCCCGCTGGTTTCCAGCGATACCTGGTAACCCTGATCGCATAGCGCCGTGAGCAGCGGCAGGCAGGCGGGCTGTGCGAGCGGTTCACCGCCAGTCACACAGACATAGTCCGCCTCATAGGCGGCGATTTGCGCCAGTAAATCAGGTAGCGAGCGCATCTCCCCGCCCTGGAAGGCATAGGCAGTATCGCAATAGTGACAGCGCAACGGACAGCCGGTGAGGCGCAGGAATACGGTCGGCAAGCCCGCCCAACTGGTCTCACCCTGCAGCGAATGAAACACTTCAGTAACCCGCAGCTGGACGTCGCTGGCAATCGTCATGATGTCTTGGAACAGGCGTCTCGCGAACCGCGCAGGGCTAGCGAATGCTGTTTTTCAGGTACTCTCGGGCGGGGTTGGCAGCGGTACTGCCAGGGTGTTCGTTGATGACCGACTCCAGCATCGCGCGCGCCTGCTGGGTGTCACCCAACTGGTGATAGACCTTGCCCAGTTTGAATTTGGCATCGGCAACCTTGCGATGATCGGGGTAGCGATGCACCAGTACGGCAAAGGCCTGCTGCGATTTTTCCAGGTCCGAATCGAGGTAATACAGCTCGCCCAGCCAGAATTGGGCATTGGGCACGTAACGTGAATCGGGGTAGTCGCTCACGAAGGCCAGTAGCGAGACTTTGGCATCGTCAAACTCGCGATCCTTTACCTTCTGGTATGCCGCACGATAGGCAAGCCGGGCCTGTTCTGCAGGTTCTGCACTGGCGGCTGGCGGCGGCGTTGCCGAAGGTGGTGCACTGGCTGCCTGCGGCGGTGCCGGTGCTGCTACGGCCGCTGGAGGAGCATCGGGAAGCGCATCGACTGCACCGGTGTCACCGGCATCGACGCCACCACGACCCAGCGCGACAATGCGACGGTCAAACTCGAGGTAGTCATCCATGCGGCGCTGTTGCAGCTGTTCGATAAGATGCTGCTGCTCTTCGACCAGGCCACGCAACTGGCGCACTTCATCCTGTAGCGATTGGACCTGCAGGAAAAGCTCTGCCGCGCTGTTGGGCGCAGCGGTCGCCGCATCGTTAGTGGAGTAGACCCGGGGGTCTGCTTCAGCGGGCTGCCACGGTGCTGGCTGTTCGTTGCCGGTGGCTTCATCGGTGACGACCGCAGGCTGGCCTTCAACAACTTCGACCGCCAGGCTCGCAACCGGGAATGCCAGCGCCAACAGCGCCAGCAACCGGGTTACGAGCAAACGACAACAAGCCATGACTTACCTGACCGGTTTACTTGAGTTCAACGCGGCGGTTCTGCGCCCACGCGGCTTCATCGCTGCGCAGAGATACGGGGCGCTCCTCACCATAGCTGATCACCTCAATCCGCGATCGAGAAACGCCCTGGATCGCCAGGTAGTCAGCAACAGCCTTGGCACGGCGCTCACCGAGGGCCAGGTTGTACTCACGCGAACCACGCTCATCGGCGTGACCCTCGAGGCGAATCGAGCCACTGCTATTACGCAGAGCGGCTGCCTGCGCATCCAGTGCAGCGCGGGTCGCAGAGGTCAGTGTGGATTCATCAAGATCGAAATAGAAAACGGTTTCGAGCGGCTCGACGACATCGCTGGTGCTGGCCGTGTCGCTTTCATCGATACCTGTCGCTACAGTATCAGAGGTGTCCGCCGGCGGCGCCTCATCAAAGTCAGTGTCCTGGGTCTGGTTGCTACCACAGGCTGCCAGCAGGGTCATCAGGCCCAGGGCCAGCAGGCCAGTCTTGATCATCTGTAAGAAATCGCTTGTGTTTCGCTCGATCTTCATTGTTGCCTCTCGCTTGTTGAATTATGCACAGGTCTCCAGCGCGGAAAACGGTACCCTGCGGGAATGATCCTGCATTGTATAGGCATTGGCAAGCCATGTAACGGAGATGCTAAACAATCGCTAATTTGCCCAAAATTGGTGAGAACCGCCCCCCATTAACGCGGCGACCAGGCCGGTTCGCGCACATCGCTGGAGGGCGAAGGCAGCCTGAACTGGATGCCGCCATCGACCGACACGGCAGCGAGAATACCCTTGCCCTGGTGCTTGGTCGCGTAGAGCAATATCGTGCCATTGGGGGCCAGTGAGGGTGATTCGTCCATCGATGAGCGGGTCAGCTTGAGCAGTCTGCCGCTGGCCAGGTCCTGCCAGGCGATATTGTAATCAGGGCCATCGCGATGAATCATGACGATACTCTTGCCATCGGCAGCCACGCTGGCCTTGGCGTTGTAACTGCCCCGGAAAGTGACCCGCTCGACATCCCCGGTGGCCAGCTCGAGCCGGTAGATCTGGGGCCTCCCACCGCGATCCGATGTGAACAGCAACGAGCGACCATCGGGCATCCAGGCCGGCTCGGTATCAATCGCATAGTGATTGGTCAGCCTGCGCAATTTTCGGGTCGCAAGCTCGAGCAGATAGAGCTCCGGATTGCCATCCTTCGACAGCACCATGGCCATCTGCTTGCCATCGGGCGACCAGGCCGGGGCGCCGTTTAGCCCGGGATACTGCGTCAGGCGCTCGCGCTCACCGGTGGCCAGCACCTGGCGGTAAATAGCGGGCCTTGAGGTTTCGAACGAGACGTAGGCGATTTGCTTGCCATCCGGGGACCAGGTCGGGGACAGGATAGGCTCCGGGCTCTTCAGCGCTTCGCGAAAACGGGCCCCGTCTGCGTCGGCGACATATAAACGAAACAGCTGTTTGCCCTGTTCGTCCCGTTTGACCGAGACGTAGAGCATGCGCGATGAAAAGGCCCCCGGTATCCCGGTGAGCTTCTCATAGATGACATCACTCACCTTGTGGGCGATCGCCCGCTCGGCGTTGCGGCGGTCGGCAAAGTTACTTTTGAGCAGCATGCGCTGGCGGTGCACATCGTAAAGCTCCACCGTCAACTGGGTGTCTGCTTCGGTACCAGTGGCCCGACCGATCAACAGGTAGTCGACATCAAGCGCTCGCCAGTCACGGAAATGCACTTCCTTACCTTCACTGGGCGAACTGTACATCGCATCGCGGGGCAACGGTGCAAACTGGCCACTGCGTGCAAGATCCGCTGCCACAATGGCGGCGATATCCTCCAGCGCTGGCGTACCCTGCCGGCGAAATGGCACGATCGCGATGCGGGTCGGGTTATCGACACCGCGTGTGACTTCAATTTGTAGCTGGGCTGCGGACGTTGCCGGCAATAGCTGAATCAGCAAGGCTAGCGCAAACGCCAGCATCGGGCACAATCGGTTCACAAACGTAAGTCCTCCGGAATAAAGCGAATAACCAGCGGCCGAAAGTTCTCATCGAACAACCTGCCGGGCATACCACGCAGCTGCGAGAAGCGACCAATGCGCTCGACCGCCAGCACCGCGGCGCGATCCACGGCGGCGTTGCCACTGCTTTGCAATACTTTAACCGCCACGACATCGCCCGAGGGCACCAGGGCAATTTCGAGTGTCACCACCATACCGTTGCGCGCGGAGGGCGGCCGATTCCAGGTCTGCTCGATCTCACTGACAATATACCGCGTGTACTGGTCGATTAACGCTGTGTCCTGGTCAGCCTGCAGCTCCGCACCCTCGATCGCCAGCAACTGTTCCAGGCGCTCGCGTTCCAGTTCGCTGGGGTCAACCTGCGGTTCGTCCACCTCGACAGGTTCCGGCTCAGGTTCGGGCTGGGCGACCACCGGCTCGGGCTCCGGCGCCACCACTGGCGCAGGATCTGGCCTGGGCTCAGGTTTGGGTGGAGCCACTACCGCCCGCGGTTTGGGTTTGGGCTTGGGCAGGCTGACCAGGCTGGCTTGCACAACACTGGCCGGCCGCGGTTCAAAGCTGACTTCGGTGGGCGCCCAGCTCATCAGTACCAGCATCAGCACCGCCGCGTGAATCACGGCAGAGCCCATGACCGGCCCGGCGTGGTCCACCAGGCTACGCACGACTGTGCCCCCGCACTGTTTTAGCCACGCAGGCGATGCGACTACTGGTTGGGATCGGTGACCAGGCCAACGCCTTCTACTCCGGCACCCTGCAGCAGGGTCATCAGTCGCACTACCTCACCGTAGGCTATCGCTTTATCGCCCCAGATCAGGACGCGGGTCGAAGGCTTTTGCCCGATAATCCGCTTGACCCGATCGGCAATCACGTTTTGCGGGACCGCTGTATCGGGCGTTGGCCCAAGGTTGATAAACAGCGAGCCATCAGCCTTGATCGATACGATCAGCGGCTCATCCTGCTGTTCGGGCAGCGGCTCCGCGGGTGCTTTGGGTAGCGCCACCTCAACGCCCTGCATCAGCATCGGCGCTGTCACCATAAACACAATGAGCAACACCAGCGTCACGTCGATATAGGGCACAACGTTGATTTCGGCAATCAACCTGCGCTTTTGCTTGCGTCGACTCATGGTCTGTATCGCAACCGGGCTAGCGTGGCTTGCCAGCGTGCACCTGCCGGTGCAGGATGCTGGAAAACTCGTCGGCAAACGTCTCGTAGCGACCCACCAGCATATCGACGCGCGAGGTGAAGCGATTGAAGGCAATGACCGCGGGTATCGCGGCGAACAGGCCCATCGCGGTGGCTATCAGGGCTTCGGATATCCCTGGCGCCACCGAGGCCAGCGTCGCCTGGTGAACGTTCGCCAGGCCACGGAATGCGTTCATGATGCCCCAGACCGTGCCGAACAGACCGACGTAGGGACTCGCAGAGCCCACATTGGCCAGGAACGGTAAATGCTTTTCAAGATTTTCCTCTTCCCGCGACAGCGCAACCCGCATGGCCCGCTCTGCGCCTGCCATGATCGCATCCGATTCGATATTGCCCTGCTGTCTCAGCCGCGAGAATTCCTTGAAGCCGGCGCGAAAAATCGACTCGACTCCGGTGATCGGCTCTTCTTCGGCACGGGCGCTGCCCGTCCTGTAGAGCTGGCCCAGGTCGACGCCCGACCAGAACTCATCTTCGAAGACCAGCAGCTCGCGGTGCGCGCGGCGCAACACGACAACGCGCTGCAGGATCATGGACCAGGAGACCACTGAGGCCAGCACCAGCGATAACATCACCAGTTTGACCAGCGGGCCGGCTTCCAGCACCAGGCTGATAATTGACACAGGTTCGTTCACGGTATGACTCCCGATACTCGCCGCAAAACTGCCGGTTGCCCGGCTAGCTGACGCTGCCCAGCGCCGTCGTCAGTTGCGCAGGCAATGGCTTTGGCTTGCCATCATCGCGGCCCACGCAAGCCACTTTGATCTGCCCACCACACAATAGTTGCGTGCCAAGCTGTACAGTTTGCTCAAAGGCAACATAGGCCTTGCCCACCTTGATGACTTTTGCTGTCACCGTCAGCAGGTCATCGAGCTGTGCCGGCGCATGATAGCGCAGGTCGAGTGAATGCACGACGAACTTGAGCGCATCATCAAACAATGCAGCTTTCCGATAGCCAAGCTCGCGCATCAGCTCGCTGCGCGCCCGCTCCATAAACTTGAGATAGTTGACGTAATAGACAATACCGCCAGCATCGGTATCTTCTATATAAACGCGAACGGAAATCTCGATATCACTCATCAGGTCTGGACAGCCGAGGCTACCGCAGCGATCTACTGCGCATCAAATTGCTGGCCGCTGGCGGGCGACGGCAATTCGAAATGTTCGTAGGCACGCCGCGAAGCTACGCGGCCACGCTGCGTGCGCTGGATGAAGCCCTGCTGGATCAAAAAGGGCTCAAGCACATCTTCGATCGTACCGCGCTCCTCACCGATCGCAGCGGCCAGCGTATCGATGCCGACCGGCCCGCCATCGAATTTCTCGATAATTGTGAGCAGCAGGCGGCGATCCATGTGGTCAAAACCGCGCGGGTCGATATTCAGCGTGTTCAACGCGCTGTCTGCGACAGCCGCCGTGACGACGCCATCATGCCGCACCTCGGCAAAATCGCGCACGCGCCGCAGCAGTCGGTTCGCTATGCGTGGCGTGCCGCGCGAGCGCTGGGCAATTTCGAGCGCACCTGCCGACTCGATGCTCACACCGAGCAGGTCGGCAGCCCGGCGTACAATCTCGGCCAGCTCATCCCGATTGTAGAATTCAAGACGCTGCACAATGCCGAAACGATCGCGCAGCGGCGAGGTAAGCGATCCGGCGCGGGTGGTTGCCCCAACCAGCGTAAACTCCGGCAGGTCGAGCTTGATCGATCGCGCGGAGGGACCTTCACCGATGATGATATCGAGCTGGTAATCCTCCATCGCCGGATAAAGGACCTCCTCTACCACGGGGCTCAGGCGATGGATTTCGTCGACAAACAACACGTCTCCCTTGCCCAGGTTGGTCAGCATGGCCGCCAGGTCGCCCGGCCGCTCAAGCACGGGCCCCGAGGTCGCGTGCAGCGTTACACCCAGCTCATTGGCGATGATGTGGGCCAGCGTTGTCTTGCCAAGACCCGGGGGGCCAAACACCAGCGTATGATCGAGCGCTTCACCGCGATTACGTGCGGCATCGATAAAAATCGCCATCTGGTCATGCACATCGCGCTGGCCGATATAGTCAGCCAGCAACTTCGGGCGCAGGGCGCGATCCTGCTGGGTCTCTCCAGACTGGGAATCGGGCTCGAGCAGGCGATCGGCATCAATCATGGTCGGTTCTCTTTTGCGCCCGGTTATTCGGCGAGGGCACTATGGCTAACGGTTTCACTGCTAACGGTTCAACATGGTTTGCAGGGCCGCGCGAATCAGCTGTTCACTGCTGTCGTAGTCGGTCACATCCAGCGCTGCGATGGCGCGACTGGCCTCGGTGGGCTTGTAGCCCAGCGCAACCAGCGCCGTTTCGGCATCGGCGAGTATCGACGCCTGGCTGGCACGCGGACTGCGGGCGGCAACGGCGGCCGGGTCGTCACCACTCACAGGCCAACTGGCCATCGTATCCTGCATTTCAACGACCAGGCGCTCTGCGGTTTTTTTGCCAACGCCCGGCAGTTTCGTTAGCGCTGCAATATCTTTATCGCGCACACAGCGCGAAAACGCCGCGACGTCCATCCCTGATAACAGGCCCAGCGCCAACTTTGGCCCCACGCCCGATATCTTGATCAGCGCCCGAAACAGTTCGCGCTCCTCGGCGTCGGCAAAGCCATACAGCTGCTGCGCATCTTCGCGCACCACGAAATGGGTCAACAGTTGCACCTGTTCACCCAGCGCAGGCAAGCGCGCAAAGGTCGTCAATGAGGCGTTCAGCTCGTAGCCTACCCCGCCGACATCGACCACCAGCAGCGGTGCGTTCTTGTCAGCCAGCTCGCCGCGTAAAAAACTGATCACGCGGGTGCCGCCGCAGATCTGGCAGCCCGCAACGGTGCTGAGGTAAAGGCGTGGCACAGCGCGATCGCCAGCGCATCGGCCGCATCGCTGGCCGGCGCGCGTGGCAGTTGCAACAGGCGCATGACCATAGCCTGGACCTGCTGCTTGTCGGCGGCGCCGCTGGCGGTCACCGCCTGTTTGATAGCTCGCGGTGTGTATTCGGCTATGGGCAGTCCGGCCCGGCTTGCGGCCAGCAGCGCAACGCCCCGGGCGTGGCCCAATTTGAGCGCTGACGACGCATTCTTGCCGACAAAGACCTGTTCAATCGCGAAGGACGTGGGCTGGTGGGTGGCGATCAATTCGCCGAGGCTGTCAAAGATGGTCTGCAGGCGCTGCTCGAGGGGGGCATCACCCAACCGGATACAGCCGCTGGCGAGATAGGCAGGCCGCTGGGCCTGGACCTGGATCAGCCCATAGCCGGTAACGCGTGAACCCGGGTCGATACCCAGAACGATCGCAGCCAAGCTGCCACTCCGCACACCCCGCAATGAGGCGCAAGCATTGATTGAGGAATGACCGGATTATATCGAGCAATGCGGGCTTTTAAAGCCTCACAAATGCGGATTGGCCGCCTGGCGCTGCCCGGCGACGATGGTCTTGCTAGACCGGAACGCTGCGGCGCAGGATCATGAACGCCACCAGGCCCATTGCATAGAACTGCGCGGCGGCTGGCAGCGGCACGTAGGTGTGGTTGCCGGGAGTGGCAATGGCCTCGCGCACCAGCCACGACGCACCATGGGTATTGTTCGCAGCACTCCAGGCATGGGTCTGGATATAGCCGCGGTGATCACCAATGCTGGTGTCATAGTCCGTCAGGATCAATGCCGTCCAGTGGTGCCCGGTACTGGCATCGATATCAGCCAACAGTCCAGCCGACTGCAGGTATGGGTAGGGAAAGCCCTGGTAGTAGGTATCGCCAAACAGGTGGTTGATCTCAATACTCCAGCTACCCTCGGTGCCCACGGTAAAACCGCAGAACTGGGTGCCGTTGGCGCAGGGACTGGCAAGCGCGCCCTGGCCGAGCAACAGGCCTTCGAATTCAGCGCCGGTCGCAAAGCGCCAGCCCTCCCACTGCTCGCCGACCTGGAGCTGGGCATGAACATCGCCATACTCCATGCCAAAGGTCTCACTGAGTTTCATCCACTGCAAACCCGACCCGGTGTCAACCACAAAGGTATCGTGATCAACCAGCGCCGCATTGGCGCTCCCCAGCGGCAGCAGGCAGGCGAACAGCAGGCACCGCAGTCGGGCGAGATAAGCCCCTGGCGGGCAATGAAAACGGGTTGGCATGGTCAGTAGCCTCAGCGAACAATGGTTAACCAGGCCTGTAAAGGCCTATAGATAAACCATAGTTCGCCGCGCACCGGCCCGGGGCATGACCCGTGCAGGCTTATGACAACGCGTTCACATTTATGGCAGGAAGCGGCCCGGCAAACACCGCTGCCAGCGGGCCGGAGAGCGAATTAACCCAGTTGCCCGAGAACGTCCTCGGAGAACTCAGCGTTCGTATAGACGTTTTGCACGTCGTCGAGATCTTCAAGCGCATCGACCAATGCCAGGACTTTTTCAGCTGACGATGTGTCCTGCTCAACCGTCGTGCTCGGCAGCATCGCCACCTCGCTCGATTCTGGCGCCAGGCCTGCGGCGACAAGCGCATCCTTTACCGCCAGCATATTCTCCCAGGGCGTCAGCACCTCGATAGAGCCATCATCATGCGAGACGACATCGTCAGCGCCGGCCTCGAGTGCAGCGTCCATCAGCAGCTCCTCATCGGTGCCCGGTGCAAACAGGATCTGGCCAGTGCGGGTGAACAGGTAGGCAACCGAACCGTCGGTACCCAGATTGCCGCCACGCTTGGAAAAGGCATGGCGCACTTCACCCACGGTGCGATTGCGATTGTCGGTCATACACTCGACCAGGACGGCGACCCCGCCGGGCGCATAGCCCTCGTAGGTCAGCTCTTCCATGTTGTCGGCTTCATCGTTGCCGGCACCGCGAGCGATGGCCTTGTCGATCGTGTCGCGCTTCATATTGGCGCCAAGCGCCTTGTCGATCACAGCGCGCAATCGCGGGTTGTCCTCAGCGCTGGGGCCGCCCTGGCGCGCAGCGATGACAATCTCGCGAATGATCTTGGTAAACACCTTGCCACGCTTGGCGTCCTGTGCGGCCTTGCGGTGGCGAATATTGGCCCACTTGCTGTGACCTGCCATCGATTTAACTCCGGATCGTTCTCGCCGCTGCGCTACCCGGCCCTACTCGGCCTGGGCAGCCTCAGTCTGGCGCAGTTTAATATTGAGCTCGCGCAACTGCCGCGAGTCCACCGCTCCTGGTGCCTCAGTCATGACACAGGCAGCCGTTTGCGTTTTCGGGAAGGCAATGACATCCCGGATGGAACTCGCCCCGGCCATCAGCATCACCAGGCGGTCGAGACCAAAGGCCAGCCCACCGTGCGGCGGCGCACCATACTTCAGCGCATCGAGCAAAAAGCCGAACTTTTCGTCGGCCTCGTCGGCGCCTATGCCCAGCACATCAAACACTGCCGACTGCATCGCCGCATCGTGGATACGCAGCGAGCCACCACCCAGCTCGGTGCCATTGAGCACCATGTCATAAGCCTGCGACAGTGCAGCGCCCGGATCGGCGCGCAGTTCATCAGCACTGCCCGACGGCGAGGTAAAGGGATGGTGCAGGGCTGTCCAGCTACCATCATCGAGCTTTTCAAACATCGGGAAGTCAACCACCCACAGCGGCGCCCAGTCGCAGGTGTACAACTGCAGGTCTTCGCCCAGCTTGCAGCGCAACGCACCCAGTGCCTCGTTGACAATGCGCGCCTTGTCAGCGCCGAAAAATACAATATCCCCATCCACGACGCTGAGCCGCTCCATGAGAGCCAGCACCGTATCTTCTGGCATGAACTTCAGGATCGGTGACTGCAGGCCTTCAACGCCCTGCTGCAAATCGTTGACCTTGATCCAGGCCAGGCCCCTGGCACCATAAATACCGACAAACTTGGTGTAGTCGTCGATCTCCTTGCGGGTCAGTTTCGCGCCGCCGGGCAGCCTCAGGGCGGCCACGCGGCCCTCCGGGTCATTGGCTGGGCCATTGAAAACCTTGAAGTCGACACTGGCCATCAGGTCGGCCACGTCCTGCAGCTTCAGCGGGATACGCAGGTCGGGCTTGTCCGAGCCATAGTCACGCATCGCCTCGTCATAGGGCAGCTGGGGGAAGTCACCCAGTTCGACTCCCAGCGTTTCGCGAAACAGCGAGACAATCATCGACTGGCTCATCGCCATAATCTCGTCCTGGCCCATGAACGAGGTTTCGATGTCGACCTGGGTAAACTCTGGCTGGCGATCGGCGCGCAGGTCTTCATCGCGGAAACAGCGCGCGATCTGGTAGTAGCGGTCGAAACCCGACACCATCAGCAGCTGCTTGAACAGCTGCGGCGACTGGGGCAAGGCAAAAAACTTGCTTTCGTGGGTACGGCTGGGTACCAGGTAATCACGTGCACCCTCGGGCGTGGCGCGCGTCAACACCGGCGTCTCGATATCGAGAAAGCCCTGGTCATCGAGAAATCGCCGGATCGCAGAGGAAATACGCGAGCGCAGCTGGAGCTTTTGCTGCATATCCTTGCGACGCAGATCGAGATAGCGGTACTTCAGGCGCACGTCTTCGCCGACGTCAGTGAACTGGTCGAGCTGGAATGGCGGGGTTTCGGACTGGTTGAGGATCTCGATCTGGCTGGCGTACACCTCGATCTGGCCGGTCGCCATATCCGGGTTGACCGTCTCGGCCGAGCGCGCCCGGACTTTACCGGTCACCTGCAGTACGTACTCGCTGCGTACTTTGTCGGCCTGCTGGAAATGCTCCCCCGCATCCGGGTCAAAGACGACCTGGACGATACCGGCGCGGTCTCGCAAATCGATAAAGATGACGCCACCGTGATCCCGCCGGCGATCGACCCAGCCACAGAGCGTGACCTCGCTGCCTTCATGGTCCAGCGCCAGACTGCCGCAGTACTGGCTACGGCGAGCGATGCGCTCGCTTGGCCCCTGATTGTCTTGATTGGTTTGCGTCAAAATAACCTCTTATATAGTGCTGATGGTGGGCTTGCGCAACGCTGCGCATGGTAACTCATGCCCCGATCTCGTGCATCGCCAGAGTGTGTTCGGTGGTGCCAGGCTAGCTGCCATCCGCACCGCTCTCGCCAGCGCTACCACTGCCCTTGTCACCGGACGATAAGGCACTGGTTTCCGACCCCGACTGGCCACCCTTCGCGGCGCCCGAATCGGAGCCACTGCCGGAGCCTGCGGCATCGTTACCCGATGAGGCAGAGGCCTTGCCGGCGTTTTTGAAATCCGTTTCGTACCAGCCGCTGCCTGTCAGTTTGAACGCTGCAGCGGAGACCAGCTTTCTCAACGCGGGCTGCTTGCAGGCGGGACAATCGCGCAGGGGCTCATCGGCCATCTTTTGCAGCGCCTCCAGCCGATGGCCGCACTGGTCGCATTGGTACTCGTAAATGGGCATGGTAGTTCTCGCAGGTAGACCCGGGGCGTAAACACCTGGCACCGCTTGCTACCGGCGCCAGAGCGGCCGCGATTATACTCCAGCCAGCGCCTTATTTAAGCCTTGAAAACCGCTAATTTCGCCTAAAAAAGCCCGTGTTTAAAGTGTCTTTCAGGTTAGCGATCACTTCAACCACGATACGACCTGGCGCATGCACCGCACGGCCAGCTGGTTGCGCGCCCCAACGGGAAACAGCCGGCAACGAGCGCGCAGGTGGGCAGCTATCTCATCGCAGCGCGTTAGTGACGGATAGCAAAAGACGCTAACCAGCAGCTGCGCACGCGCTTGTTCAAAACCAAAATAATGAAAAAAAGCCGTAAAAATAAGGCTTTTTTTCGTTGCCACTGGTTTGCTATTTCGATATATATACACCCGCTGTGTTTAATCAACGCCGCAGTGCACGACCAACATCGCAAAAACACCTATTTTTTCAGGTTCAAAGCGAGTCGCTGGCGACGGGTACCTGGCGCAGACGAAATCACACAACAACCCGGCACAACGGTGCTGGTTTTCCATCAAAGCCGTTTATATCTATAGACACACATGAGGAGCTATCATGGCTGCCAAGAAAAAAGCTGCTAAAAAACGTCCGGCTAAGCGCGCACCCAAGCGCAAGGCTGCTGCAAAACCTGCAGGCAAAGCTGTTGCCGATCGTTGGAGCAAAACGCAAATCCTGACTGAAATTGCCGAATCAACCGATTTGAGCCGCAAGCAGGTTGGCGCCGTTATCGACGAGCTGTCTTCTGTCATCGAGCGTCACGTCAAGAAGCGCAGCTGTGGTGAGTTCGTACTCCCCGGCATGATGAAGATCACTACCGTCAAGAAGCCTGCCCGCAAGGCACGCAAAGGCATTAACCCGTTCACGGGTGAAGAGACTATCTTCAAAGCCAAGCCAGCTTCTACGCAGGTGAAGATTCGCCCGCTGAAAAAGCTGAAAGAAATGGCGATGTAAGACCGCTATTGCCGGCGCTCTGGCGCCGGCTTTTAGCCAGGAAAACCGGGGCTCCATGCCCCGGTTTTTTTATGCCGGCAGTTTTCAGCCAACAATGCGCCCGTTTTGCCAATAAATTCTGAGTCAGCAGGCACGGTGATTCGTTAAACTAGCTGGTACCCGAGCGCCACCAGACCCTGTGACCGACCCAGTAACCGACCCAGTAACGACAATGCGATCCAGCCAATTCCTGATTTCAACACTGAAAGAAACCCCCGCCGATGCCGAGGTGATCAGCCACCAGCTCATGTTGCGTGCGGGCATGGTTCGCAAACTGGCATCAGGCCTGTATAACTGGTTACCGCTGGGCCTTCGGGTGCTGCGCAAAATCGAAGCCATCGTGCGCGAGGAAATGGATCGCAGCGGCGCCCAGGAACTGCTGATGCCGGTTGTACAACCTGCCGAGCTTTGGCAGGAATCGGGTCGCTGGGAACAATACGGCGCCGAGCTTGCCCGCCTGCAGGATCGACACCAGCGCGATTTCTGCCTGGGGCCCACGCATGAAGAGGTCATTACCGACCTGGTGCGCAACGAAATCCAGAGCTACAAGCAGTTGCCGGTTAATTTCTACCAGATCCAGACCAAATTCCGCGACGAAGTCCGGCCACGCTTTGGCGTCATGCGCGCCCGCGAGTTTACAATGAAAGATGCCTACTCGTTTCATCTCGATGACACATCGCTCGAAGCCACGTACGAGCGCATGTACCAGGCCTATTCGACCATTTTCTCCCGTATTGGCGTCGATTATCGCGCCGTCGAAGCCGATAACGGCTCTATCGGCGGCAACGCGAGCCATGAGTTTCATGTGCTGGCAGACTCCGGCGAAGACGCCATCGCGTTTAGCGACAGCAGTGATTATGCGGCCAACGTCGAACTCGCACAGGCACTGGACAACACCCGGCCCACCGAGGCATCCGGCGCGGCGCTCGAAGAGGTTGCAACACCGGAGGTACGCAGCATCGATGAAGTCAGCAGCTTCCTGCAGATACCGCCCAACGAGCTACTGAAAACCCTGCTGGTTCATGCCGAAGAAGGCGCCGACCAGCCGCTGGTCGCCCTGGTGCTGCGCGGCGACCACCAACTCAATGAGATCAAGGCAGAAAAGCTCGAGGGCGTGGCCGCACCGCTGGTCATGGCGAGCGAAGCAGACATCAAAGCACAGACCAACTGCGAAGCCGGCTTCATCGGGCCCATTGGGCTCGGGTTGCCGGTAATTGCCGACCCCGCCGCCGCCGCGCTCGGTGACTTTAGCTGCGGTGCGAACAGCACCGGCTTCCACTATCGCCATGGCAACTGGCAGCGCGATGCGCAAATTGCCCAGGTTGCCGACATTCGCTGCGTGGTCGAGGGTGACCCGAGCCCCGATGGCAAGGGCAAGCTGGTGATCAAGCGCGGGATTGAAGTAGGCCATATTTTCCAGCTTGGCAAAAAGTACAGTGAGGCCATGCAGGCAACGGTGCTCAATGAATCGGGCAAAAGTGAAGTCATGACCATGGGCTGCTACGGTATCGGCGTATCCAGGGTGATGGCCGCGGCGATCGAGCAGAACCATGACGATAACGGCATTATCTGGCCCGCTGCCATCGCACCCTTCCAGCTTGCGCTGGTGCCGCTGAATATGCAGAAATCCGAGGCCGTTGCGGACTGTACGGAACAGCTCTACGCACAATGTCTTGCGGCAGGCGTCGACGTGCTGATGGATGACCGCAATGAACGCCCTGGCGTCAAGTTTGCCGACATCGAGCTGATCGGTATTCCCTGGCGCGTCGTGATTGGCGATAAAAGCCTGCAGCGCGGGGTGCTCGAACTGGTAAACCGCCGCAACGGCGAAAAGCAGGACGTTCCGGTGGACGGGGCGATCGATACTATTTGCGCCCTGCTGGCTGAATCCAGTGATGCGACACTGGCTTAAAGGCCTTGCGCTGTCTTGCCTGTGGCTGGCCTCGGCGGCCCTGGCCGATCGCAGTGAACAGATCAGTGACGCCGAGCTAAAGGCCTTTCTCACCCAGAGCGTCGGCGCTGAGCAGCGGGCCTTCGACAAATACGATGCCGAAGTCTGGCTGCTGGGTATGAGCTCTCGCATGGCGCGTTATCGGGTCGCGCCCGAGGAAGCACAACAGATACTGCGGGCAGTCTATCGTGAGGCGGTGCAATTTGAGCTCGAGCCTGACCTGGTGCTCGCTGTTATCGCTATCGAAAGCAGTTTTAATCGCTTTGCTGTCTCGACAGCGGGCGCGCAGGGCCTGATGCAGGTCATGCCCTTCTGGAAACGCGAGATCGGTCGGGAGGAAGACAACCTCACCGATATCGATACCAATATCCGCTACGGCTGCAGCATCCTGAAATACTACCTCGGCGTCGAGCAGGGTGACCTGGTGCGTGCGCTGGCACGCTACAACGGCTCACTGGGCAAGACGCATTACCCCGAGCTCGTGCTCGTTAACTGGGAGCAGTACTGGCGCAGCGGTCGCCTCTAGACTGGACAAAAAACACACTATTTTTGAGGGGTTTAGCGCATGAATTTGAGAGCTGGCGCCAACCAATCAAGGCGCTGAAAACCCTTTTTTATCTATACTGAATAAGGTCGTATACCAACCCTCAATGGAGTAAAAGTAGCATGCGCTGCTTGGACTGTTCATGGGATCGTTAGGCTGTTGATTTTAAAAGGTAACCAGACGATCAATGGCTGAAACGAGAACGTTTGTGGCAAGACTCGCGCCCTCCGTGGTGGCGCTTGCCCTGGCGTTATTCCCGCTAATATCACTGGGCGAAAGCAGTAATGCGTCGCTCCAGGGCGCCTCGCCGGGCGAAAAAAACCGTGCACAGTTCACAGTCCCCGACAGCAACGCAGAACCTGCCCAGCAGTCGGTGACCCGCATCAGCAGTGCCGACCAGATTACGATTGAAGTCAAAAACGGTACTGAGCAGCTCGCGATGGCGCAGAACACCGCTGCCCCGGCCGATAGCGCCGACGATGCTGCGGCAATCTTCGCCGCAGAGCAAAAAGGCCTGTTCAGGATCTACCGATCGAACCTGCTAAAGAAGACCTACCAGCACGTGATTTACCCCGAGTCTGCGATCGATCGCAACCAGCAGGGAGACGTGGTGTTGAAGGTACTGATCAGTCGTAGCGGCAAGGTCAAAAGCATCGTCTACGACAAGCGCGCCGAGTTCAACTCGCTGAACAAGGCGGCAACCAAGGCCGTCTACAACGCCAAACCCTTTCCCCCGGCTCCCTCCAGGCTGGAGGGTGAAACCTTTGAGGTGGTGATGCCAATCCGTTTCCGGTTGGCAGGTTAATAACCGGCCCCGCCGGCCTGGCGGCCAGCGGAACTCGGTTTCAGCAATACAGCGGCCGCTTACTGGCCCAGTGAATTCAGCTTATCGCCCAACTCAGCTTCAGCTCGCTCGGCTTCACCCGAGACGGCGTCTTTGCCCGCTTCCAGCGAATCGCCCACTGAATCAACCACAGATTCGCCGGCCTCAACAGCACTTTGCGCAGTATCCTCTACGAATTCAGCGGTAGCATCGGCAGCGTCGCTGACAGTATCCGCAACCGCATTGCTGGCGTCCTTGACCGCGTCACCCGTCGCATCGGCAACGTCGCTAATGGCATCGCCAACGCCACCCAGTGCTGACTCAACACCACTCGCTGCGTCCGAATCATCGCCACCACAGCCGATCAGCGCGACCGTACAAATTGTCGCCAGCAGAAATTTAGTGCCCTGTATAAATGAAACTTTCATTGGTATTCCCCCGATTCGTATGCGAGGCGTTGATTCGCCCCTGCTCATTGTGTGTTGTTGCATGCCCGGATCTCCCGCGCATACTCCTACACGTTGCATCCCGCTGCCAACCCCCGGAACCCCGACAGGCTGATCAATCGCAAGCGAGGCTATTTGGCCTGCAATGCGGACCGCAGGCAAGGAGGGATTCGCAAAGAGATGTAAAAGTCTGCCGTTAGACGCCCATCAGGGCGCCGTAACGGCAAAAAACAGCCACATGGGGAGCAACTGTGTCGACAACGATGGTAATTCAACTAAGGTTAATAGTGGATGTGATTTCTGTGCGCGGGTTCACAGTTTTAAGGCAGCAACCATCTGGCTATTTTTTAACCATTTGAGCTGTGAACTACCCCCGCCCCTCTCAACACACAGCGATAAATAATGAAGCACAACGTCCGCTTCGACTGAATGAGGCAGTGCCCCAGACCGTGACCCAGAACCCCAACCTTCCCTCCGAACTCGCGCCAATAGGCGTGAGCAGCAGTGCAGACACTGCCGGTGATCGCTATCGCCTGCCGATTGCGGTCAAACTCGCGGCAAGCTTTGCGCTCCCGCTGCTGGTGGGTATGGGCATACTCGCCTACATCATGATTGGCTCTCACCGCGACTTCCAGCAGCAGCAGCTCGATCGCTTCGCCACCGTACTGACAGGCCAGCTCGCCGCCAGCGCAATGGAACCCCTGTTTGCCGACGCGTCGATGGAGTTGGGCGTGCTGGTCAACCGGGTTGCCCTGGGCAATGGCCTGATGGGCGTGGCGCTGTATGACCATCAGGGTGGCGTTATCGCCAGCGCCGGCAGGTTGCCCGAGGCCTCAAGTATCGACTTCGGCCAACCGGGCGCCGTGTCAACGACCACCTCGCGGGGTGACCAGCTGTACATCGAGCCCATCACGTTCCGCTCGGTTGTCGGTGGCTATGCGGTCGCGAATTTTGACCCGGCCATCCTGCGCTCCGGTTTCGACCAGATGGCCTACGTACTCTTTGTCGTTGCGGTCACGATCGCGCTATCACTGTGCCTGGTGATACTGATCATGAGTCGTCGCATGACCGAACCGCTAAAAACCATCGCCTCGGTCACAGCAGGGATCGACGCAGGCAAGGTGGCGTTTATCCCCGAACGCCGCAACGACGAGCTTGGCCAGCTGATACGCTCCATCAACCGCATGACCAAAGACCTGGCAAGGAAGTCGCAGGTAGAGACAGTGCTCCAGCAATTTCTCGCCAAAGACGTCGCCGATAAAATCCTGGGCGAGCTGGATACGATCAATCTCAAGGGCGAGAACGTGGAGGCGACAGCGCTGTTTGCCGACATTGTCGGCTTCACGAGAATGTCAGAAACAATGGATCCGGACGAAGTCAGTGAACTTCTGAACGAATACTTTGGGTATTACGCGGCCTGCGCAAAATTGTACTTTGGTACCGTCGACAAATTCCTGGGCGACTGCATCATGATCGTCTTCGGCGCAGCCAAAAGCGATGAACGGCACCCGTATCATGCGGTGGCCTGCGCAGCGCTGATGCAGCGCCTGAACGTCAAGCTGAATGCACGCAGGCGCGAGCAAGGGCTGGAACCTATTGAGCTAAGAATCGGCATCAACAGTGGGCGTATGCTCGCAGGCCTGCTGGGTTCGCAGGACCGCATGGAATACACCGTCATTGGCGATGCCGTCAACCTGGCTTCACGCCTGTGCAACGAGGCCACGGCAGGGCAAATCATCATTCAGGAGGACTGCCACCAGGCCCTGCTGCCACACTGCAAGGTGCAGGTAGACTCGGCCAAAACCATCCGCGTACGTGGTAAGGAAAACCCCGTGTCCATTTACAACGTTACAGAATTCGAACACCCCCGCGGCAGTGCAGACACGGCACTGATTAACGACCTGCTATACCGGCATCAACGCCCATAAGGCAAGGCCCTAGTGTTCGCGGGTTGAGCGAAACTCGATATCTGGCCAACGCTCCTGCGTCAGCGACAGGTTGACCCGCGTGGGCGCCAGATAGCTCAGGTGCCCTCCGCCATCGAGCGCCAGGTTATCACGCTGCTTGTTCCTGAACTCATCAAGCATTTTCTCATCAGCGCACTCTACCCAGTGCGCGGTATAGACGTTGACCGGCTCGTAGATGCAGTCAACCTTGTATTCATCTTTCAGTCGGTAGGCGACCACTTCAAACTGCAGGTTGCCCACTGCACCGACGATCAGGTCATTGTTGGACAACGGCATAAACAGCTGGGTTGATCCTTCTTCGGCGAGCTGTTGCAAGCCTTTCTGGAGCGCTTTGGTTTTCAGCGGGTCTTTCAGCCGTACGCGCTTGAACAGCTCCGGTGCAAAATGCGGGATGCCCGTGAACTTCAGTACTTCGCCTTCGGTAAAAGTATCCCCTATCTGGATGGTGCCATGGTTGTGCAGGCCGATAATATCGCCTGATACCGCGTCTTCAGCCGCAGCACGCTCACCCGCCTTGAAAGTCACCGCATCGGCAATCTTCACGTCCTTACCCAAACGTACATGGCGCATTTTCAGGCCCTTTGAGTAACTGCCGGAGCAAACCCGCATAAAGGCGATTCGGTCGCGGTGTTTTGGGTCCATGTTGGCCTGGATTTTAAAAACAAACCCCGAAAACCCCTGCTCGTTGGCGCCCACCACACGCTCAGACGTGTTTCGATCCAGCGGTGCCGGAGCCCATTCGACAAAATCGTCAAGCATTTCCCGCACACCGAAATTGGCCAGTGCGGTGCCAAAAAACACGGGGGTCAGCTTGCCGTGCAGGTACGCCTCAAGCTCGAAATCATGGCTGGCACCACGAACCAGCTCGACTTCTTCGACGAAATCCTCGTAGTAAATTCCAAGCAGTTCGCGCGCCGCATCGCTGTCAAGACCCGGTATACGCTTGTCTTCGGGGACGACATAGTTCTGGCCCGACTCAAACACGTGAATGGTGTCGGTGTAGAGGTTATAGACGCCCTTGAACTCTTTACCCATGCCAATGGGCCAGTTGATTGGCGCGGCCGCAATACCGAGCACCTCTTCAATTTCGTCGAGCAGTTCAACCGGGTCACGGATGTCGCGGTCCATTTTGTTAACGAAGCTGAGGATGGGCGTGTCGCGCAGGCGGCATACTTCCATCAGCTTGATCGTGCGCTCCTCGACACCCTTCGCCCCGTCGACCACCATAAGCGCCGAATCCACTGCTGTGAGTGTCCGGTAAGTGTCTTCAGAAAAATCCTCGTGCCCGGGGGTATCGAGCAAATTGACAACCCGGTCGTTGTAGGGGAACTGCATCACCGACGAGGTGACCGAGATCCCTCGCTCCTGCTCCATTGACATCCAGTCCGAGGTTGCGTGGCGGTCGGCCTTCTTCCCCTTCACCGAACCCGCCACCTGGATCAGCTTGCCGAGCAAGAGCAGCTTTTCGGTGATCGTCGTCTTGCCGGCATCGGGGTGAGAGATGATGGCAAAGGTTCGGCGTTTGCCGATTTCACTGGCGAGATTGTTGTCTGGCACGCTGCTGGAACTCAATGAAAGCTGTAACGGGCACGGCACTGTGCCGCGGAGCGCGGCATTTTACCGACAGTTTCCGGGCAGGTCTAATGGCGCGGGCGCAAAGCCGGCCACCGCGGCTGAAACCGGGCAAATGCCACTTATCTCACAGTTTTGGCCAGAAATAGTGCGCCAAATCATACGCTTAAAGGCAGCAGTGGCCGTGGCTGCGCTATACCTAGAGTTACCGACCAACGGCAACCTCTGACGAGATCCGCCCATGACGACTTCACTCCTCGCGCTTCGCAAAACCGGCCCTGTACTCACCCTGATTGCAGCTTCGTTGCTGCTCACAAGCCACGCCCGCGCCGATACCGCCGTGGGGCTTGGTATCAGCACACTGGGCTTTAATATTGAGCTTTCACAATCACTGGGGGAGGCCCTCGCACTGCGACTGGGCTACAACACGGCCTCCTATGATACCGACGGCGAGACTGATGGTATCGACTACGAATACGAGCTCGACTGGAGCAGCGCCAGCCTGTTGCTGGACTGGCACCCCTTTGGCAATGGCTTCAGGTTGAGCGTCGGTGGACTTGCCAACGACAACAGTATCGATGCCCAAAGCAAGTCGTTTGACGGTTCGGTTGAGGTCGGTGACGTCAACTTCACCGCCGCACAGGTAGGACGCATCGAAGGCGAAATCGACTTTGATTCCGTGGCACCTTATGCCGGTATCGGTTGGGGCCGCATGCCCGAATCGGGCCTGGGTTTCACCTTTGACCTGGGCGTGGCCTTCCAGGGCAGCCCCGACGTCGAGCTGAAATCAGTCGGCGGTACCCTCTCAGGTGATCCCACCCTGAATGCAGCGATTGATGCAGAAGAGCAGGAGCTCGAAGACGATGTCGAAGATTTTGATCTCTACCCTGTGGTGAAGCTCAATCTTGTTTACACGCTGTAGCGGCAACGAACGAGGCATCGCTCTCCCAGCTTGCCGCTGCATAGTCTACGCCGTCGTAGCCCAGTGAACTGGCGATCGACTCTGCGAGCAGCCTGGCCACCTGCTGTGCCGGTGGGCAGATTGCCAGCAAGTTAGCAAGCTGGGTCACCCGGAGATTCTCGAACCCGCAGGGGTTAATGCCGGCAAAGGGTTGCTGATCAAAGGCGTAGTTAAAGCACAGACCGTGGTAGCAACGCCCGCGACTCACGCGCAGGCCCAATGCCGCAATCTTCGCATCACCGACGTAAACGCCAGGCGCGGCACGATCGCCATGTGCCTCTATCCCAAAGCCCGCCAGCACATCGATCACGGCCTGCTCCAGCGCCTCAACCAGTGCCCTGACCTGTATCCGCCGACGGCCAATATCGGCCAGCAGGTAACACATCAGCTGGCCGGGGCCGTGGTAAGTCACCTGCCCGCCACGGTCCACCTGCACGACGGGAATCTGGCCCGGGTCAATAATATGGCTGCGGTCTGCGTTGCGACCCAGCGTGTAGACAGGGCTGTGTTCAAGCAGCCACAACTGGTCGGGGCACAGCGCGTCGCGCCGGTCAGTCAATTCGCGCATACGCTGCAGCGCAGGCGCATAGTCAACGCCTGAATGCGTCGAGGGCGGGGGGCTATCAATACCCAGGTAATCGCGAACCAGAAGCGTGCTTAATGACGGTGACATGGCATCAGATCACCATTTTGACGTCACCATTCAACTTGAGATCTTCGTAGAGCGCCTTGAGCTGGGGCTCTCCGGTCGCAGTGATGGTCACGGTCACCGATATGAACCGGCCTTCCGCGCTGTGCTTGATGCCGACAGCGCTCTCGTCCAGCTCCGGAGCGTGACGCTTGCACATCGCAACCACAGCGGCCACGAAGCCAGCCGAATTATTGCCAAGGATCTTGATAGGATACTCACAGGGGAACTCGATCCGCACCTCGGCTTCATCGCCGGGCTTTGCCCCGCGATTGCGATAGTACAGGTCGCTCATCTATTCACTGTCCAGCCCAAGCAGGTCCCTGCCAATCAGCAGCGCGTGATCCCACAAACGCGCAGGCAAACCGGCTTCGGCAACCGCCTGCGCTGCCAGCAACGGCCGGCGGGCAATCATTTCGCCCTGCAGCATGAGTTTGAGCTCACCGAGCTCGGCACCGGCTGCAACCGGCGCGGTGATCTGCCGATCGACTTCAACCTGCGCCTCGAGCTGCTGCTGCGCATCGCGCGGCACGGTGACCAACAGGGGCTCGGCCAGCACCAGATCGACGGACTCACCTTCACCGGCCCAAACGCGGACGGAGTTGACCACCTCATTGTCGCCGTACAGGCTCAGCGTCTTGAAATAGCGAAAACCGTAGGACAGCAACTTCTGGGTTTCCTGCTCGCGCGCGCGGCTGCTGGCTGTACCCAGCACTACAGATATCAATCGCATATCATCGCGCACCGCAGAGGCGACCAGGCAATAGCCCGCCTCTTCAGTGTGACCGGTCTTGATCCCGTCGACATTGCTATCGCGCCACAGCAGTCGGTTGCGATTGCTCTGGGTAATGTCATTGTAGGTAAACGAACGCTCTGAATAGAGCGCATACTGCTCGGGAAAATCGTAAATCAGCGCACGCGCCAACAGCGCCAGGTCGCGCGCCGTGCTCTGGTGATTTTCGGCAGGCCAGCCCGTCGCATTGACGAAGTAACTGTGGTTCATGCCAAGCACCTGGGCCTGGTGATTCATCAGCTGGGCGAATGCATCTTCGGAGCCCGCAATATACTCAGCCATCGCCACGCTGGCGTCGTTACCCGACTGGATAATGATGCCTCGCATCAGGTCACTGACTGCGACTTCGGTACCCTCGCGAATAAACATCTTCGAGCCACCCATCTGCCATGCCTTCACACTGACAGGCACCCTGTCAGCCTGGTCAATGGTGCCCTTGGCCAGCTCGCTGGAAATCAGGTAGATGGTCATCATCTTGGTGAGGCTGGCCGGTGCCAGCGGCGCGAGCGCGTTGTGCTCGACCAGCACCTCACCGCTATTGGCATCAACCAGGTAATAGCTGGTGGCTGACAGCTGTGGCGGCGCAGGCAACAGATAGCTGCTATTTGCAAGCGCGGCAGAGGAGAAGAAACCCACGAAGGCCAGGAAAACAAGCCGCTGCAGGCTCTGTCGACGATTGCTCATAGTGAAATATCTAGCGTGAATCAATTAGTCCCAGACAGGGTACATCTTACCAAATCTGACGAGGTTTTTATCGGCGCCCAGGTTCCGCGCATGGCGCTCATCTGGCAGCGGACCAATGCGCACACGGTACAGCCGCTGGCCATTGGCCGTGGGGTGAATCACAACGTTGTACGCCTGTGCCGCGTACTTGAGGGCACCGAGCAACTGGTTCTGGAGCTGCTGCGCGGCGGCAAGGCTCTCAAAAGCGGCGACCTGCAGATACAGGTTCTTGCCGTGTTGCGCGACCTGGCTGCTGGCGGCAACGACTTGCTTGCCAGGCGGCGGAGCAACTTGCACGGCCGGTGGCCTGGTTTGCGGCGGCGTCGCCGGCGCTACTGAGGCCGGCGGGTCATCGCGGGTGACTACCTGCCGCTCGGCGTGCCAGCGCGCGGCATCGATAGCCCGTACTTCAACCGGCGCGGTGCCACTGCTGACGATATCGAGTTTGACGGCGGCCGCGTAGGACAGGTCGATGATCCGACCGGCATGAAACGGCCCGCGATCATTGACCCGGACGACAATGGTCTTGCCATTGCGCAGGTTTTTCACTTCTACGTAGGTCGGCAGCGGCAGCCGCTTGTGGGCAGCGGTCATCGCATACATGTCGTAGCGCTCACCGCTGGACGTCAGCCGACCATGGAATTTTTTGCCATACCAGGAGGCCTCACCGCGCTGGACATAGCCCTGCGCTGAAGGCATCACCGTATACCGTTTACCCAGCACCGTATAGGGGCTGTGGTTACCAGTGCGACTGCGCGGCTCTTCACGCGGCACCGCATCCTTGATTTTTTTGGGGTCAAGCCGGGTCGATGGCGCGCCATCCCTGGGGCCCGAAGGCTGCAGGCCTCCGAAAAATCCGCAGCTGGCCAGTAGCGAGATCAGCGTGAAAACAACCAGCGGGCGAGCGCTGGACAACGGGACAGATGAAATGATCATGGTTGCGCAGGTCTTCCTCGCCGGGGATACCCCCGGGACACATCATTGTTGATTATTCGGCGCCAATCGCAGTGGCTGGCGGTTCGCCGGCACTGATCGCCTCGCTGAGATGGAACACCGCCATCGCGTACTTGGCTCGCGGGTTATAGCGGCTGATCGCGTAGAAATTTTGCAGGCCCAGCCAGAACTCTTCGCTGTCTTCATCACTGAAATGGACCAGCCTCGCCAGGCTGTCTTGCGGCAGTGAAGACTGGGCGAAAAAACCGGCCTGCTCGAGTTGGGCAACCGTCCTGTCAGGCTTTAGCCCGCGGCCGGCAACCGAGGCATCGTGCTGCTCACCGGCAGCTGCGCGCACGGCGACAGTCCCACCCGGCCGCCAGCCGTGCGCGCGCAGGTAGTTGGCCACGCTGTGGATAGCATCGGCGGGAGTAAACAGGTCGACATCGCCGTCCCCGTCGCCATCGACGGCCAGGCGGCGGTAGTTGCTTGGCATGAACTGGCTCATACCCAGCGCGCCGGCATAGGAACCGCGCGGCTCATCGATGGCCCAGCCTTTCTCCTTGCACAGCACAATGTACTCAACCAGTTCAGAACTGAAAAATTTGCCGCGACGCGGGTGCTCGAACGCCAGTGTCGCCAGGGCATTGAGCACGTGGGCGCGGCCAGTGTAGCCGCCATAATTGGTCTCGACACCGAGTATGGCTGCGATCACTGCGCGGGGCACGCCGTACTCCGATTCGGCCGCGGCCAGGTGCTCACGCTGTGCCTCGAGAAAGTCTACGCCCATTTGCACGCGTTGCTCGGTGACAAAACTGGCGCGATACGCCTGCCATGTCTTGGTTTTTTCGGCGGCGTTCGCCATGCTGTCGAGAATACGCTGTTCAGTTTCTGCCTGCGCCAGTATCTGGCGGGCCTCATCAGCACCAAAACCAAACTCGCCGACCAGTCGATCAACAACCGCGGCCGCCCCCGGATGCTGGCTGTAATCGGCGCGCAAAACCGGGCTCGCCAACAGCAGGAGAAACAGGAGCAGTGAGCATTGGGCTTTCATTTTCACAGTCATAGTGTGTATTGGCTCTCAAAATACCATGCGGACATTACTTTGGCTCGGTGGCAATCGCCATTAACACGCCAAAACTGGCGAGCAGCGTGACGAGCGCGGTACCACCATAGCTGACCAGCGGCAGCGGCACACCAACAACCGGCAACATACCCGAAACCATACCCATATTTACCAGTACATAGACAAAGAAAGTCAATGTAATACTGCCAGCGGCAAGCCGACCGAAACTGTCGCGCGCGTGCAAACTGATGTACGCACCACGCAGTATCACCAACAGGTAGAGGGTAAGCAGGAAAATCACGCCCAGCAGTCCGAATTCTTCAGCCAGCACCGCGATAACGAAATCGGTGTGGCCCTCGGGCAGGAAGTCCAGGTGCGACTGGGTGCCATTGAGCCAGCCCTTGCCGTCCAGCCCCCCGGAACCAATTGCGGTTTTGGACTGGATGATGTTCCAGCCCGAGCCCAGCCGGTCGCTCTCGGGATTAAAAAGTGTCAGTATCCGCTGGCGCTGGTAGTCGTGCAGCATGAACTGCCAGGCGGGCCACAACGATGCCAGCGCCGCCAGCCCACCCGCCAGCAGATAGCGCCAGCGCAGGCCTGCCAGCCACAGCACAAACAGGCCGGAAGCCGCTATCAGCAAAGCCGTGCCCAGGTCAGGCTGCAGGATAATCAATGCGGGTGGTAACAGCGCCAGCAAAACAGCCACCAACACCGAGCGGGGACTCGGCGGCATCAATCGGCTGGAAAGATACCGTGCAACCGTCAGGGGAACGACGATTTTCATGATCTCCGAGGGTTGGAAGCGTAACAGGCCAAACACATCGAGCCAGCGCTGCGCGCCCTTGGCGCCATCGCCGACCAGCAGCACCAGCACCAACAACACCAGCCCGAGCGCATAACCCAGCGGCGCCAGGGCCTTGATGTCCTTGATCGAGACCTGCGCCACCACCAGCATGGCCACCAGCGCCACAAGCCAGTAGACGCCCTGGCGAATAACCCTGCCAGGATCCTGGCCGCTGGCACTGTAGAGCACCATCAAGCCAAAGCCCGCCAGCACCAGCAGCAGGCCCAGCAGCGGCAGGTCGATGTGCCAGCGTTGCAATGCCCCCGGCCGGCTGGCGAGCCCGGCGCGATCCCCTGGCAGGCTGCGAACAAAATCGGCGTTAACCTGGAGCACGACGCCGGCCCTAGCGATGCTGTGAGGCGAGCGCAATCTGCGCTTCACCCTCGGCATCGCGATGACTGCGGGCGATCACCCAGTCAAAGACCTGCCTGGCTATGGGCGCGGCGCTGGTGCTGCCACTGCCGCCATTCTCGACAACCACCGCAACCACGACTTCCGGATTGGGTAGCGGCGCATAGCCCACAAACAGGGCGTGATCACGCTGGCGTTCAGCGATGGCCTCCTCATCGTACTCTTCGCCCTGGGCGATACCGATAACCTGGGCTGTGCCGGTTTTCCCGGCAAACCGGTAGCTGGCACCTTCGGCTGCGCCCCTGGCAGTGGCCCACTGGCCGTGGACGGCCTCTTCGAGACTGTCGAGGACATCGCGCCAATCGCTGTCCTGTACGTCCTCAACCAGCGCATCGACATCGCGCGGTGCGACCGTTGACGATTCACCAGCGCCGCGCGTACGCTGGCCCGAAGACTGCACCAAACGCGGGACGGGTCGTACGCCACGGTTGACCAGTGTCGCGGTTGCCACGGCCAACTGTACGGGTGTGGCGAGCATATAGCCCTGGCCGATACCAATGTTCAGCGTCTCACCAGGAAACCAGGGTTCGTTTTTGTTGGCTTTTTTCCACTCGCGCGAGGGCAGCAGCCCTGAACGCTCACTACTGGAGTCAATGCCAGTGGCCTTGCCCAGCCCAAAGTGCTGCGAGAACGCGTGAATCCGGTCGACGCCAAGACGGTAGGCAAGGTCGTAGAAATAGATGTCGCAGCTTTGTGCGATTGCCTGTCGAAGCGCAATGAAATCGCCGTGGCCCTCGCGCTTCCAGTCACGGTAGTAGCGATCGTCGTTGGGTAACTGGTACCAGCCAGGATCGGCCACTACGGTATTGGCTTCGATCAGCCCGTAGTGCAGGCCCGCAAGGCCGATAATCGGTTTGATGGTCGACCCCGGCGGGTACTGGCCCTGTATGGCGCGATTGAATAGCGGCAGGTCCAGCGAATCGCGCAACGCGGCATAGTCCCTGGCACCAATACCCGTGACAAAGGCATTGGCGTCATAGGCCGGTGTACTGACCATCGCCAGGATGCCGCCGGTCTGAGGATCCAGCGCGACCACAGCAGCGCGTCGCCCCTGCAGTGTGCTGGCGATCATCTGCTGCAGCTCTGCATCCAGGTAAAGATGCAGGTCGGCGCCGGGCACCGGGTCATTTTGCTGCAGTACGCGCAAAACCCTGCCGTGCGCATTGGTCTCGACATGCTGGGAGCCAACCACCCCATGCAGCGCCGACTCGTAATGCTGCTCAAGACCAATTTTGCCGATGTAGTCGGTCGCCGCATAGTTGTGCCGCCGCTCTTCGGCCGCCTCAATGTCGCGCAACTCTCGCGCATTAACACGCCCAACATAGCCGACCACGTGGGCAAAGCTCTCGCCAAGCGGATAATGGCGCACCAGCTGGGCCTTGATCTCGACACCCGGCAGGCGATATCGATTGACGGCAAAACGACTGATTTCATCTTCACTGAGCTGGAACTTCAGTGGCACCGACTGGTAGGGCTTGCGACGCTTCAGGCGCTGCTGGAATTTTTCAATACTGTCGCTATCGATGTCGAACAGGTGCTGCAAATCGCCGAGCGTGGCTTCCATATCGATCACGCGCTCCTTGACCAGCGCGAGGTTATAGATGGAGCGGTTGTCGGCCAGCAGTCGACCGTTGCGATCGTAGATCAGGCCTCGCTTGGGTGCGACCGGCTGGACGTGGACACGATTGCGCTCAGACTGGGTCGCGTAGCGATCATGCTGGACGATTTGCAGGTTGGCATAGCGATAGAGCAATACCAGCAACAGGCCAACCACCAGCACCAGCGATATCAGCAGCCGCTGCCGGTACAGGTGCAGCTCTTTGATGTTGTCCTTGAGTGGGGTAAATACGTGCATCGTAGCGCGTTGGCAAGGTCAGCTAGTCGCGATGATAAGGATGGCCATGCATGATACTCCAGGCCCTGTACAACTGCTCTGCGAGTACCACCCGGACCAGTGGGTGCGGCAGGGTCATTGCCGACAGGGACCATGTATTGGCACGATCGATGGGCCCGGCCTGCGCCGCTACCTGCCAGTCGATGCCATCGGGGCCACCGACCAGCAGTGCCGTCTCGCCGCCCTGCAACTGCCACTCTTCGAGTTGACCCACCAGCTGCCGGGTATCCAGACTGCGACCGCGCTCATCGAGCGCAATGAGCCGCTGGCAACCTTTTGCCGCCGCGAACAGGCGTTCGGTCTCGCGACGCCGGGTCACTTCGCTGCTTTGGCTTTTGCTACGCGTCTGCAGCGGAACTTCCTGCAGGTTTACCTGCCAATCAGCGGGGAGTCGCTGCAGGTATTCATTGCACCCCTGCTCTACCCAGGCAGGCATTTTGGTTCCCACCGAGATGATACGCAGTTTCACGAATACCCAGCTTCACCGTCTAGCATGCTTGGCTCATGCCGGCGAATCGTCAGAGCGCGATGCTGGCTTGATCGACCACAGGCTTTCGAGGTCATAGAAAGCACGGGTCGCCGGCAACATCACGTGCACAATCAGTTCGCCAAAGTCGACCAGAACCCATTCCGCGGTATCTTCACCCTCAACGCCTACCGGGCGAAAGCCCGCGTCCTTCGCTCGCTGGGCGACATTGTCTGCCAGCGATTTCACGTGCCGGTTGGAGGTTCCGCTAGCCACTACCATCCAGTCAGTCACACTGGTGACTTCAGCGACGGGCAAGGTCACTAAATCAACGGCCTTTAATTCTTCCAGCGCATCGATTACCAGCGCCCTCAGGGAATCATTCACTCAATCTACCTGCCTTTAATACTGCGCACTTTGCGCTAAACCTGGAAATAACCCTAACCTCGGTACAATGCGTGCTCGAGAACGTACGACAACACCGGCGCGGGCAAGATGTCCTGCAATGTTGCACCGCTGTCTTCGACCGAAGCGCTGCCTTGCAAAAGCGCCCTGGCCTGGGTTGATGAATAGGGCTGCGGGGCCAGCGCCAGACGCAAAATACCGCCTGCAGGTGCACTCAACCGCACTACCCCGCAGTCGCGCTCAATTGCCTCCAGCGGTTCAGCCAGCGCCGGCCTGTCACCGCGATCGACGGGCTCTGCGCGCTCCATGATGACGATGTTGACCAGCTGCAGTATCCGCGGCCAGTCGTGCCAACGATGAAACGACCGCCAGGCATCGCTACCCATCACAAAGCCAATAATGGCGTCCTCGCCGCGCTCCGCGCGGATTTCAGCCAGGCTATCCACCGAATAGGAAACGCCCGCGCGACGCAATTCTCGGTCATCGACCTGCAGTTGCTCACTATACATCGCAACGGCATGAACCAGCATGGCGAGCCGATGCTCTGCGCTGGCTCCCGCTGTTTTCTCATGCGCGTGGGTATGGCAAGGCATCAGTGACAGGCTGTCAAAGCCAAGCCGTTCGATCAATTCGAGCGCCGAACGCAGGTGACCCCAATGGACCGGGTCAAAGCTGCCCCCCAACACTAACAGTCGCTCAGCCACGCTCCCCCGCGATGACTGCGCAATGCCCCGCCTGGCCGGCAGACCTACTCACGCAGCTCTCCATTGCCGAAGACGACAAACTTTTCGCAGGTCAGCCCCTCCAGGCCAACCGGGCCCCTGGCGTGTATCTTGTCGGTTGAAATCCCGATTTCGGCGCCAAGCCCGTATTCGAAGCCATCGGCAAAGCGCGTCGAGGCGTTGATCATGACCGAACTTGAATCGACTTCACGCAGGAACCGCATACCCCGCTGGTAATCACGGGTAACAATGCTCTCTGTATGCTGGGAGCTGTACTGGTTGATGTGGGCAATGGCCTCATCGAGATCGGCAACCACCTTGACGGCCAGCACCGGTGCCAGATACTCGGCATACCAGTCTTCGGTCGTCGCCAGGCTGCAGTCCAGGCCGGCCACGTTGAGCGTGTCCAGTGCGGCGAGCGTGCGCTCGCAGACCCGCAATTCGACCCCGGCCGCCGCGAAAGCGCTGGCCAGCCCCGGCAGCACAGCAGATAGTTCAGATTCGGCAATCAACAGTGATTCAGCCGTATTGCAGGTGCCATAACGCTGGGTCTTGGCGTTCACGGCAATATCGATTGCCATGTCGGTACTGGCGCCTGCATCGATATACACGTGACAGTTGCCATCGAGGTGCTTGATGACGGTGACACTGGCCTCGGCGCTGATCCGCTCGATCAGGCCCTTGCCGCCTCGCGGCACGATGACATCGACGTACTCGGGCATCGTAATGAGCTTGCCAACCGCCTGGCGGTCAGTCGTGCTGACCACCTGGACCGCGTGAGCTGGCAGGCCGGCTTCGATCAGGCCCGCCGCCACCAGCCCGGCGATGACCTGGTTGGAGTGTATTGCCTCTGACCCGCCCCGGAGAATGGTTGCATTGCCCGACTTCAGGCACAGGCTGGCAGCATCGATCGTCACATTGGGTCGCGACTCATAGATAATTCCCACCACACCCAGCGGCACGCGCATCTTCCCCACCTGGATACCGGAGGGGCGCGACTGCAGGCAACTGACCTGCCCAATCGGGTCAGCCAGTGCCGCGACCTGCTCAAGGCCCTCGACCATTGCCGCACATCGCGCAGGCGTCAGCTCGAGCCTATCGAGCAGCGCCGCGTCGAGACCACTGCTGCGACCGGCTTCGAGGTCGCGCTGGTTGGCGGCGAGAATCTCATCGCCCGAGGATTCCAGCTGGCGAGCGATCGCCACCAGGGCCTGGTTTTTCTGGGCTGTGGTGGCACGCGCCATCAACTGGCTGGCAGCGCGCGCCTGGCGGCCCAGTTCCAGCATGTATTGGTCGATGCCGGCGGCATCGTTGGTCACAGCGCTCACGATAGGATCCTGCTCAAAATACCCGGGTTTGACGCTATTATTGTAACGCGAAAGGCACGATTGACCAGTCAATTGAGCGCTGTGGGCAAGGCCAGGACGGGGTTCGAACCGCGATCCCTGTTACTATTTGGCGCTAATTTCGCGTACTCGCTCACAGCGCGGTGCCGGGCGGTACACTATGTTGCACAGCGCCCCAACCCCCGCCATACCGTGGAGAGCCCAGATGCGAGCAATTACTCGAACCCTTTTTGTCGCTGCTGTTATTGGACTGGCTTCGGCCTGCGCACCGCTGCTGATCGGCAGCGCCGCAGTGGCCACCTATGAAGTGACGAAAGATGATCGCAATGCAAGCGAGGTGGCAACCGATACGCGGATCGTTGCCGACATCAAACAAAAGCTGATTCGCAACCGGGATGTCTCAGGTTGGGATATCAATGTCGACTGCTTTCGCCGTGAAGTCACCCTGCACGGGAACGTTCCCTCTGCCCAGGCCAAGGAGAAGGCCATTCTGCTGGCAACCAGCGTCAAAGGCGTCGAGAAGGTCGTGAGCAAACTCGTGATTGTGCCGAAGTCTTAGCCCCGACTAGTTGCGACCTGCCTGGGCCAGGATGGCATCGATAATGCGCGCAGCGGCGCGACCATCGCCATAGGGATTGTGAGCGCGCGACATACCCTGGTAAATAGTGCTGTCGCCCATTACCGTTTCAACCTGCTCGATAATGCGCTCACGGTCGGTGCCGACCAGCCGCACCGTGCCCGCTTCAACCGCCTCCGGCCGCTCGGTCACATCGCGCATCACCAGCACGGGCTTGCCCAGCGATGGCGCCTCTTCCTGCACCCCTCCCGAATCGGTAAGGATTAAGGCGGAGCGGTTCATCAACCAGGCAAACGGCAGGTAATCCTGGGGCTCTATCAGCGTTACGTTAGAGGCACCAGAGAGAATGTCATAGACCGGCTGCTGCACATTGGGATTGAGGTGGACCGGATAGACAAACTGCCAGTCGGGATGACGCTCGGCCAATGTCCTGATGGCGGTGCACAAATCGACGAAGCCCTGGCCAAAGTTCTCTCGGCGGTGGCCGGTGATCAGGATCATCGGTGCGTCGGAGCCTGACAGTGTCGAGTACAGCGACTCTCCCAGTGCCTGTGACCAGACCGCGTCGTCGTATTCTCCCAGCCGCTCGATCACCCACAGCAATGCATCGATCACGGTGTTACCGGTCACGAAGATCTGCCCGGACGCGGTATTTTCGGCAAGCAGGTTGGACCTGGCCGTCTCGGTGGGTGCAAAGTGCAGACTGGTGAGTCGACCGACCAGGCTTCGATTGGCCTCTTCGGGGAAGGGCGCCAGCATGTTTCCGGTGCGCAGGCCCGCCTCGACATGTCCGACCGGTACCTGCCTGTAGAATGCAGCCAGGCCCGCGGCAAAACAGGTCGTGGTATCACCATGCACAAGCACCAGGTCGGGCTCGCTCGCATCAAGCACATCACGCATACCTGTCAATATGCGGCCCGTAATGTCGTACAGGTCCTGGTTGGGGCGCATCAGGTCAAGATCGTAATCTGGCACGATTGAAAACAGCGAGAGCACCTGGTCGAGCATCTGCCGATGCTGCGCGGTGACACAGACCTGCGACTCGATATGCTCGCACGCAGCCAGGGCCTTGACGACCGGGGCCATTTTAATCGCTTCGGGACGCGTCCCGAATACGGACAGCACTTTATAGCTCATCACTCTGTTCTCACTCTACGCCAGCCAGCGAGCTGCTACTGGATTTTGGCCAGTGTTTCTTTCGCCTCGTCAAAACCAGCGTAGCGCGTTTCCTCATCGGCAACGGCCAGGGTAAGGTGCTCTTTGGCGCGTTCGAGATCGCCATTTTTGTACAGCGCCATGCCCAGGTGGTACTGTAGCAGCGGCGAACTGCCAACCTTGTCTACCGCAGCCTGCAGGTACGTCACAGCGCGGCCGTACTCACCCGACAGGTAGAGCACCCAACCGACCGTATCCAGGTAAGCAGGGTTTTCCGAGTCCTGCAAATCAGAGATCAGCGACTGTGCTCTCTGCATGTTCTCTTCGGAATTCAGGAACTCCGCGTAGAGCATCGCCAGGTTGTTCTTGGCGCTCAGCGCGTCCTGGTTTTGCTCGATCATGTCGATGTAGACGTCAGCGGCATCTTCATAGCGCTCGATCTGGTAGAAGAAGTTGGCCAGATCGAACTTGAGCCCCTCGTTCCCGGTTGCCTCAATACCCTGCCTGACCGTCGCTTCGACCTTGTCGAGCTCCTGCTTCGCGCCATAGACCTTACCCAGCTGCCGATAGCTGACCAACTGCTGGTCATTCAATGCGATCGCCTGTTGGAGCGAGGTCTCGGCTGCGTCAAAATCACCGGTGCGCGCATGCAGGGTGCCCAGAATGTGGTAGCAGGCAGACATATCACTATTGGCCTCACAGTGCTCGCCAACAAACGCGATCGCCTTTTCCGGGCTTTCCTTCTCGAATTTCAGCTGGGCAAGTGCCGTGAGTGACTCAATGGCCTTGGGCTCTGCTGCGAGCGATTTCTCAAGACTGCCAATGGCGGAATCAAACTTCTCCTGCCGCAGCTCGAGGCCTGACTGCAGGTAGTGGCCAAGCGCTGCAGAATCCTCGCTCTCGATCAGGCGATTGGCAAATGCCGTGGCGCTGTCCCAATCCTCCTTGATCACCAGCAGGCGAATAAGATTGGTGACCAGCCCGGCGTTGTCGGCGTCTTCCTCGAGCGCCTGGCGAATATAGTTTTCTGCCTCCTGGTACTGCTCAGCCTGGATAGAAAGCCGTGCGGCACCTGCCAGCACATCGAGATCCGGCTTTTCGATCGTCATCAGCTTTTTGTAGTTATCGAGCGCCAGATCCGTGCTGCCGTTGTACTCCTGGGCCTGCGCCAGCAATTTGAGCGCTTCGGTGGACTCAGGGTCGTTCTTGAGAATCACCCTGAGATCTGCAATACCCTCTCGAATCTGGACACTGGCCAGCGAGAGTCGCGCCCGGGCCAGCAGCGCGGGTGCATTCTCAGGCTCGATATCCAGTACTTCCTCAAGGATCTTCTTGGCGGTATCGACTTCGCCATCCTGCAGGTAAATACCCACCAGCAGGTTACGCGCTTCGATGGCGCCCACGCTACGCGGATCGCTGTCGATGGCATCTTCAAGAATCCCGACAGCCTGGTCACGATCACCGGTAAACAGATGCAGCTGCGCCAGTGCCGTGTAGTACTCGCTGCGCGAAGGCTCAGCCTCCATATAGCCCTCGACCAACGCGATCGCCTCTTCCTTGGAGCGGTGACGAAGCTTGAACGCGATCAGGGCCAGCTTGGCATCGGCATTCTCGGGGTCTACCTTGATGAAATCTTCCAGCGCCTTTTCGGCATCGTCGATGCGCGATTGCTGGATATAAAAGCGGGACAGTGTCGTTACATAATCCTGTTCCTCGGGAAAGCGCTCGACAAGCCGCAGCAGCTCCGCCTCTACCTCGTCGGTTTTACCCATCGACTCAAGCAGCGTGATCTTCATCGTCGAAATACGCGGCTCATCAGGATTGGCCTCTATGCCGCGATCCAGGATCGGCAACGCCAGCTCCGGCTGTTTGGCGTTATAGTATTTCTGGACCGTCACGCCAATGGCTTCGGTAACACCCGGATCAAGCGCAAGCGCCTGCTCCGCGATTTCCTCCGCTTCAGGGATCATCTCAAGGCCCGCCAGTGTCAATGCCTTGTAACCTAGCACCTTGGCATTCTCAGGCTCCACCGCCAGCACCGTGTTGACGTGCTCCAACGCCTGCTCATAACTCCTGACGGCAATATAGGTCTTGGCAAGCGCGGTGTTGGCCCCGACGTGATCCGGGCTCTCTTCGAGAATCGACAGGTACATGCCATAGGCTTTGCGAATATCGCCGTTCTGGAAGCTGATATCGCCAAGGATCTGACGGGCTTCGACGTTTTTCGGGTTGATCTGCAGGACGTTCTGCGCATCAATCCGCGCCTTGTCGAAATTCTCCTCGGCAAAGTAGCGCTGTGCCCTCTCGAGATATTTCTCCTGGCGGTCAGCCCCATCACCGCACGCCGCGAGAAACAGCGTCGAAACCAAAACAGTTACCAGCAATTTGTTCATGTCGATTACCTACTTACCAAAAACAATGAATTAGAAAAACTATCAAACATTTATATCCAGGCGAAGACCGTGACCATAATAAATGTCAGCAGCGCGAAACCATTCGCAAGGAACAGCCGCCGCGCTCGACCTATCAGGAACTCTGCCGCGTAGAGCAATACCGCGAGGCGAATAATCACGCCAATGTTGTCGCTACCATCCTCGCTGCCAATATTCAGCAACGGCGCGGCCAGCAATATCAACAGCACCAGAATATCCTGGGTATCCAGCCGAAACTGGTCGCGTCGCGTTGTCCGGATCGCCAACACCAGCATCAGTACCAGCCCAACCAGCATGATATCGACGGCAAAATGCGACCCGGGCCAGGTCAGGGCCAGCCCTCCCGATGAGTAGCTGGCTACAAACAGCGCCAGCACGCTGGCGCCGTAAATGGCAAAACGCGAATGGGCGCGCTGCTCGCCGTGGACAAATCGCCATAACAGGAGGGTCAGGGCGGCAGCACCGAGGCCCAGGAAACCGAAGAACGGGGGGTAATCCTGTTTCAACACCACGCAGCACAGCCAGACCACACCCAGAATGCCCTGCACGATCGTCGCACCGTGCTTGTGCAGCCAGCCCAAGCGTCTCAACCACAGGTTACGCCGCTCAGTGCGACCAACAATAGCCTCGCGGCGTTTCCTGCCAAACTCAGAGTGCTTGAAAAAATGAATCACGCTCACCGTCGCAGCACAGAACACCAGGTAGCTGAGCAACACCACCGAGTCGGACTCAAAGCGAACCAGGTAGGCAATAGCGAGCAACATAAAGCTCAGCAGGTAAAGCGCTGCAACCGCCTGGTAGTGCAACATGCCAACGTCGAGAAACTGGTGGTGCAGGTGCCTGCGATCTGGCTTGAACGGAGAATGCCCATCGCGGACGCGAAGCAGCATAACCATCAGGGTGTCGAGAATGGGCAAGCCCACGACCAGCACCGCCAACATCGGGCTGACAGCTGAATTGTCCGACTGGGTTACCTGCAGCGCCAGGCAGGCTGCGACAAAGCCCAGGAACTGGCTCCCGGTATCACCCATAAACACAGTGGCCGGATGCGTGTTGTAGCGCAGGAAGCCCAGCAGCGCTCCCATAGCGGCAACCGCAATCAGGGCAAAGGAGCTCTCTCCCGCAACATAGCCAAGGTAGGCCACAAAGGCCAGGCTCAACAGGCTGGAGCCGGCAGCGAGCCCATCCAGGCCATCGCTGAGGTTAACCGCGTTGGTGACCCCAAGCACAAACAGCGCAATGATCGGATAACTGACCCAGGGTGCCAGATCACCCAACCCCAGGAAAGGTGTTTTGGTGATCTCTACATTGCCATAGAGAAATACGGCAACACCAATGATCTGCCCGGCGAATTTCCAGCGATAGTTCAATTCATGCCGATCATCCATAAACCCGAAAAATGCGATGATCGAGGCGCCCAGTAGCAGGCCGGTCATGCCAGCGATATCGCGTAGCCAGAACAGCGACGGCAGCAGCACCGCTACGGCAATAGCGAGGCCACCGCAGCGTGGAATCGGATTGCTATGTTGTTTGCGATCATGATCTGGCTGGTCGACCAGCCCCATGACCCCGGCATAGCGAATCGCCACGGGCACCAGCGCTGTACTGATAAACAGCGCAAGTGCAAAACTGATGGCGATTTCCACGATGCTAACCTGTCTCGACCACTAACCGGCTAATCGGGAATATACGCTGGCAGCTGCGGGTAGACTTCTTCAAGGTAGCGCTGCAGGCGTGCCTCTGCCTCTGCAATATCGCTGCCTTCAGGCACGTAGGTCACCAGTCGCACCAGCGCACCGTCGGTTCGCTGTCGAGTGAGCGAATCCCAGAAAATGTACCACTTGGCCGCATACTCGTTGGTGATATTCCTGCCCCGACCCTGGAACCAGTAGTAGACCAGCTGGGTATGCTCGGCCATCTGCATCACGACGCGATTGACCTGCAGGTCCTGGCCGTAGGCATCGATACCCTCAACACTATCGATCGTATGGCTTTTGATGACCCAGCCGCCACCAGGCAGGCAGGATTTGGGCGAGTGTATCGATGCACCTTTACGCTGGATCTCGTACCAGGCCGAATAGAAATTGACGGCGAAGCGCTCCTCGGTATGCGAAAAATCGCCAATGAAATAGTCGGACAACTTCAGCTCTTCCAGCACCTCGGGTTCCAGTGCAGTTTGCCGACCCAGCCACTCGCCCTGCTCGAGCGAGAAGTCGCTGAAGGCCTGGCGCTCAGGAATAATGTCTTCCCGGTCCGCGAGGTATGCCGTGAATGGCAGCGCCGCTACAAGTAGCGCGACACCCGCCCAGGTCGAGGAGTGCATTGTGATGCCATGCTTTTCAGGCATGGCGGTATTGGCGCCCATACCAAAATCGAGATCGAGCAAGTCGCCAAAACCGGTCGACCGATCCGACAGCAGGTAGAAAATCCAGATTTCGAGCATCAGCACGCCGATACAGGACATAAAAATAATCCAGCCTTCGAAATCGTGGAGGAAGCCCTCCGCTGCGGCAATGCCAAAGTGCTCGACCGTGACACCTATGACGCCTATACGAAAGCTGTTCATCAGGACGGTAATGGGTACCGTCGACAGGAAAAGCACCGCCTTTTGCCAAAAGGGCCCCTTGTAGATATACGCAATCAGGAAGCCAAAACTCATCAGCGGGAACAGGTATCGCAAGCCGCTACAGGCCTCGACAACCTGCAGCTGGTATACACCAAGGTCGATGACATTACCCTCAAGGTAGACACTGATATCGAACAGGCGCACAACGGCCACACCCAGCGCCGATGAAATAAGCTGCAGCTCCTGTGAAAGGTTGAAGTACAGGAAGTTTGGCAGCGGAATCATGAAAACCAGGTAGGTGATCGGGGCCCAGATGACCAGCAGCCCGCGCCAACCGACCCAGAGCAATGCGAGGCCGTACACACCAATCAGGAAAGCGTACTGAATCAGGGTATAAATAGCGCTTAGCTCGCCCAGCAGCCAGACGCCGACGGCACCGGCCAGTATCGCCACACCCAGCCAGGAGCCGCTTTGCGCCTGTTCAGCGAGCTGGAACCGCTTTTGCCAGAGCAGGAACAGTGCCACGAAGGGAATCATATAGCCGTGGCTGTATTCTTCTCGGTCCCACCAGCTGACCATCAGGGTCAGGCCTTCAATGCACAGCCAGCCTAGCAGGGCCAGGGCTACGACCAACAAAATAGATTCCTTGCTCAGGAAATTGACGGAACTTGTCGATTCGCTCATGAGTGTTTTCTCTCAGTACTACCTGCTATTCACCAACTACCTGGGCAGCCGGGTTATCAAGGCTGCGTAAAATCTTTTCGTAACGATCAGCCAGCGCGTTTCGGTCAAAGTCGCGGCTGACACAGGGGCGACCATTTGCGGCGAGCTTGTCGTACAGGGCCCGGTCGCGATACAGCGTCATCACTGCCTCGGCCAATGCCGGCGCGGACTCAGGCTCAATACAAATGCCCGTCTGTGACTCCCCGATGATTTGGGCGACCTCACCCTCTACGCCAAGTACGATCGGCCGTGACATCGCCATACTTTCAAAAATCTTGGACGGTATCACCGTCTTGAACAGGTCCAGCTTGCGCAGCAACACCAGGCTCACATCGGTCAGCGACCAGATGGCAGGCATGCGCTCCTTGGGCTGCTGGGCCTGCATGATGACATTCTCAAGACCCAACTCCTCGACCCGCTGCGCTAGCCGTTCGCGCTCGGCACCCTCCCCCACCATCAGGAACACAATATCCGGATGATCGACCAGCAGTGCCGCAGCGTCGATGATGGTGTCAAGACCATGCGCCATACCGTGAGTGCCGACGTAGGCTGCAACAAACTTGCCCTCGAGGCCCCACTGGGCGGCCAGCTCGGTATCGGGTATCGCCTCCTGGAAAAACGCCAGGTTGACACCGTTA
The DNA here is from genome assembly GCA_965216795.1 of Pseudomonadales bacterium. Taxonomy (GTDB): domain Bacteria; phylum Pseudomonadota; class Gammaproteobacteria; order Pseudomonadales; family UBA7434; genus UBA7434. Next base: position 1,663,224 of record OZ244196.1, read on the forward strand.
CGGATCAGGGAAATGTTTTCCCGCGCAGCACCACGCTGCTCAATGTGCGGACAGAACGCCTCAGTCACGGCGACGACATGGTCAGCCTTGCGATAGACGAAACGTTCAATTGACTCCAGCATACCGATGACCCATCGATTCTCTATCGCGCCAACCGCAAGAATGGATTCAGGCCATAAATCCCTGATCTCCAGCAGCCAGGGGCAACGCTTCATTCTCGATACGAAATATCCCGCCAGGCCGTTGAAAAACTGCGGCGACGTCGAAATCACAACGTCGGCCGACTTCAAAAAAGGTGCCGCCAGAATGCACATCACCATGTAGATGATGTAGTTCAGCGTGCGCTTGAGAAACCCCTCGTTAGCCGTGATGTATGTTTTTAGTTTTATCGCCCGAATGCCGTCGCGCTCTTCGATGTGCCACCAACGGTTCTGGTAGCCCGGGAACGCGCGTCCATGCGGGTGGTGAGGTACGCAACTGACCACCGTCACTTCATGACCAAGCTCTACCCAACGCCGGCAATGTTCATAGGTCCGGGTCGCAGGCGCATTGACCTCCGGTGGAAAATAGTGCGAAAGGAACAGGATCTTCATGCCGTCAAACACGTGATGCGATAACTGCTTTCAACGGGAAGCTGGGCGCTTTGTTCAATCACCAGGCACTGGTTTTCCAACGCGACACCAAACTCGGGGAAATAGCTTGAGTTCTCCAGCTTCAGCGCCCACCCCGCATCAACCTCCAGCCGTGCGACGGGCACATCCTGCCTTGATAACACTACCCTCTGCTCACCATCCAGCGACGCTTTGATCGAGGGATGAAAATGCACAAGGTTCTCCACCTTGTGGTGACCTGAGCCGTCAATTTTATCAGCGATGCGAACGGCCGAAAAAGCGTCTTTAGATAACTTTACACTGATCTGTCGGCGGTGCGTGAAGAGCGGCCTCGCTGACCAGCTACCGGTAAAAAAGCCCTTGTAAGCACCCGATATTTCACAGGTTTCTGCATCGACAGCGGCAGCACCTGCGAGCTTGCGCGCACGCCTTGCCACCCTGAATTCACCCCAGATCTCGGACTGCTCAAGGTCATCGACGACCACGGTGTTGTGTGCCCTGGTCGATCTGGCCTCAGCCCTGCGCGCCTGCGCTTCATAACCGTAAACGCCACTATCGACGATCAGCCGATGACCACCGAGCATCAACTCGTAGCTGAGAAAATCACAATGGGTATGACCTGGCTGGTAGGCCGGACCAATATCACCGGCATCCATCAACAACATATCCTGGCCGTGGCTGGCACCAAACAGGCCGCTGGCCGCAAGGTCAATACAGCGCGGCCTGTCTGCCAGCCTGGTCACGGGGATCGGCTCCTCAAGTACCCTGCTCGCATAGTCCTGTAACTGCCCAAGCGTGGGTGCAATGCCAAACGCCGAATCGTTAAACAGGGGGATCTCACCATCAGGGAAGACCACCTTTTCCATCCAGGACAAGGCCTTTCGCGCCTTGCGCTGCAGCAACTCGGCCAGAGGCGGAGACACACTACCGGGGTTTGACGCTGCGAGGTTGCACAGGTCGAGCAGGTTCTCGAGCATCAGCGCGTGATACTGAGGCGATCGCTCGTAGTGACCGCCGTCCTCGAGAAACTGTTCCTCGAGCTGCAGTAGCAACTCTCGCTCTACCGCTGCCGACCACCGCGCCGCATCCTCGCCCTGGAAATAGGCCGCGCCAAACAACAGCGCCTTCAGGTTTTCAAAGTAATGATTCGCCAGGATGTGTCGCTCATCATTGCGCTCGAGCCACAGGAGCTGGCGGTACAAACTGGCATGCAGTCGCTCACGTAACGCTGCGTCCATCTCGCGATCAGCGACCAGGAAATGAATCCAGTTCACCGCGCGCAGGCTTAGCGGAAACGGTTCGAGCACTGGCTGCGAGCCGTCGCGCTCTGCGCCAAGCCATGAAGACAGCAATGCTCGCCTGGCGTCCAACGGGCGCTGGCTATCCCTGAGGTAATCAAAGTAGTGCAGGTTATAAAACCACAGTCGCGGCATGTCGCCACAGTGCCAGTCAACATCGCACTGCTCAAAGTGACGGCTTTGGGAGAGCCACGTAAACGAGAAGGGGCTATCTACAGGCGCGTCATTACAGATCGGTTGCTGCAGCGTGAAGCCGGTATTCGCGATGACCTCGCCCTCATAGTGGACGGGTTTCGCGGGCAGATAGCGACGCACGGCATAAAACGCTATCTGATTCACCTTCAGATAACGCAGCGTATGCCACAGTCGAGCAACCCGGGCGAGCACCTGCTAACCTCGCTGCGCCAGTTGTGCGTTGACCTGCGCGTCGATGTCGATACAACTGGCGGCAACCTCAAACAACTCATCGAGCGCTATCAGGCCACTGTCATCACCCGACTGTACGGCAGCCACAAATGCGGCTGTGCAGGCTTGCTGACCCTTGTCCTGCCGCAGCAGTCGCTTGTTCTCAAGACCCTGCCAGCCATAGCTGCGCAGGCTTCGGAAGTTATCGACCGCCGCAATCTTGCCGTTGGCATACACTTCCAGCCGCTCCTTGGGTACGGCCTTGTTGCCGTTGGCAAAGTAATTGATCTGGCCGAGCGATCCGTTCTCGTAGCGAATTTGCACCGACAGGCTGTCGCCACACTGGGACTGCATTGCCGCCACCTGCCAGGACTGCATACGATGCCCCGCCAGATAGCGAAGCAGGTCGACGAAATGACAGAGCTCGCCTATGATCCGGCCACCGCCAACCTGGCGGTCCTGGGTCCAGTGACTGGCTTCAATCGCGCCGGCATTCACCGTCATCGTCATAGCGATGGGTCCGGCACCGACCAGTCGCGGCTTGAGGTGCTGGATGAGTGGTGAGTAGCGACGATTGAAGCCCACCATCAATAGCGGCTGCTCGCCCGATTGATCGTACAGCTTGCGAAGTCGATCCAGCTCTTCATTGTCCAGCGCGAGGGGCTTTTCAATAAACAGGTGCTTGCCGCTGGCGTGCGCACGCTCCACCCAACCGGCATGCGAGTTGTGCCGGGTGGTAATCACGAGGGAGTTGATCTCAGGGTCATCGAGTAGCTCTTCACTACGCGCATGCGCCTGTTCAATGCCGCGCTTCTTGCCTACCAGCACCGAGCTGACGCCGGTTGCCGAGGTAATCGATTTCAGGCGTGCACCGGTTTTCGCAAAGGCAGGCACCAGCACCGAAGATGCGTAACTGCCCGCACCAATGAAGCCCAGTACCGGCGTGCTGGGCGCGTATTCTCGTGACGCTGGCGACAATGGCGTTGGCGAGAGGTCAGGCGCCGATGTCTCTTGTGGGTAGTCGAGGATCAATCCCAGCGGGTTCCCCTCACTGAGCACCTCGTAGGCCTGCGCTGCGTCTGCAAACGGAAAGCGCTGACTAACCAGTGTGGCAGTGTCCATTTGCTGGTCGGCCAACAACTGCAATATGGCCTCGAAGTTACGCTGCTCTGTCCAGCGAACATAACCCAGCGGATAGTCCTGGCCTTTCTCTTCGTAGTTTTCATCATAGCGCCCGGGGCCGTAGGAGCAGGAGACCTGGAACGAAAGTTCTTTCTCGTAAAAATCTGCGCGCGAGAGCTCCATACCCACAACACCGACCAGCACGATACGGCCGCGTTTGCGACACATATTTGCGGCCTGGTGAATGGGCTCATTGCTCTTGGTCGACGCCGTTATCAACACAGCATCCACACCTCGCCCTGCGGTGTAGCGCTCGGCGACTTCCAGTGGGTCTTCGCCCGCAGACAGGTCGACTGCTTCACACCCCCATTCGCGGACCAGCGCCACTCGCGATGCATCGACATCGATACCGATCACCCTGCAACCCTGCGCACGCAGGATCTGGGCGGCCAGCAAGCCGATCAGGCCAAGACCGGTCACAACAACCGTCTCTCCCAGGGTCGGCGCAATCAGGCGAATCCCCTGCAGGGCGATTGAGCCAATCACGGTAAATGCGGCCGCCTCGTCGCTCACGCCATCGGGAACATGGGCGCAAAGATTTCCGGGAACGACAACGAACTCTGCATGCGGACCATTGGAGACCACGCGCTGACCGGGCTCAAACCCGTCAACACGACTCTCGACAACTTCTCCCACGTTGCAGTAACCCAGTTTGATCGGCGTATCGAGTTTATTGCGCACGGCATCGAGTGTGGGTAACACACCGTCGGTACTGACTTTCTCGAGCACCTGCCTGACCTTGTCCGGCTGCTGCTGGGCCTTTTGCAGCAGGTTGCCCCTGCCAAATTCAACCAGCATGCGCTCAGTGCCCGCCGATACCAGCGTGCTGCGCGTCCTGATCAGCAGCTGCCCGGGCCTGAGCACTGGCACGGGCACCTCTTCAAGATAGGTCGCGCCGCTGTTGAGATCCTGTAGAACCTGTTTCATTGGGGGTGAAAAACCTCTACCAAGTGTTTTATGTTATTGCCCCGCCAGCCGGCCTATTCAGCCACCCGGCTGCGGTACCGCATGATCAATAAATTGCCGGCACCACAACTCTATCGCCATCAAAGAAAGTATTGTGTAGGCCGCATCCACAGTCCCTGCGCGATCACGTTCGATCAGCGCCTGTACCTGCGCGGGATCAAACAGACCGCGACGCGATAATGACTCAGCCGACAACAGCTCATCGACCATCGATTTAAGCTCATTGCGCAACCAGGGCCTGACGGGTGCGCCAAACCCGGTTTTCGGGCGGTAGATCACTGACCTGGGCAGCAGCGCCTCCATGGCCTTTTTGAAGATCCACTTACCCTCGCGGCCTTTCTGCTTGAACTGGTCAGAAATTGTTCCAGTTGTATGCAGCATCGCCAGGTCAATCAGGGGCACACGGACCTCAATCGCCTCTGCCATACTGACCTTATCAGTGTAGTTGAGATTGTGATCGGCCAAAAAGAAGCGGGCCTCAAGCTGCAGCATTTTCTGCAGTGGACTGAGACTATCGGGCAGCGCATCGCAGTAACGCACCAGGGGATCTTCGCCTGCAGGCAGGCGCTGGAAAAGCTGCTCGACCTGCGCCTGGCCCAACCAGTGAAAATAGGTCGGGATACGCTGCGCCGGACTCAACTGCGCGTATTCCAGTGCTTTGCGAATACGGCGGAACAGGGGTCGCCCCGCTGGCAGGCGCATGGCGACTTTCTGCAGGCCAGCGCGCGCGAATCGGGGCAGCCAGGCCCATAGTCGCTCATTGACCAGGGCATAGTGCCGCCGGTATCCCGTCAGCAGGTCGTCACCGCCCGCACCCGACAGCAGCACCTTGACCCCGTGCTCCGCTGCGAGCCGCGATATATACCAGGCGTTGAGCGGCGCCAGATCCGCCTGCGGCTCATCGAGCATGTAGATAAGGCGGGAGAAATCTTCCAGGATGTTGGGTTCAATTTTAACCGTATGCAGGTCAACGCCCAGGTGCTCCGCGACCTGCCGGGCATAGGGCAAATCTTCCTGCATCCCCTCCTGCGAGGCATCTGCGAAGTCGATGGTGTAACAGGGCAGGTCTTCGGTATCGAGGGTCTGTCCGGCGAGCGCGACGACGGCGCTGGAGTCAAGACCGCCAGAGAGAAAGGCACCAATCTTGACGTCGGCCACCAGCTGGCGAGTTACCGATTCCTGCAGGGTCGCCGCCAGCCGGGCCTGGGCCTGCTCGGCCGTTTCGGTCACCGGGCAAGGTAGTGGCAAGCCATAGAACTCCGTCATCTCGACGATACTGCCGTCGCGCACGCGAAGGTAGTGACCGGGCTCGAGCTTCTTGACTGCCAGCAACGGCGTCAGCGGCGCCGGGCACCACAGGTAGCGCAGGTAAAGCGACAATGCATACTGATCGAGCTCACGGCTTATCGTCGTATCGCAAAGCAGTGACTTGAGTTCGCTGGAAAATACTACGCGACTCCCGGTAGCCGCGTAGTACAGCGGTTTGACGCCCAGCGGATCGCGCACCACCAGCAATTCCTGCTCTGCCTCGCTCCAGATCGCAAACGCATAAATGCCATTGGCCGCCTTGAGGCCTTCGATACCGTCTGCACAGTAGAGGTTCAGCAAGACCTCGGCATCACCCTGGGTATTGAACGTGTAGCCACGCTCAATCAATGATTCTCGCAGTTCGCGGTAGTTATAGATCTCACCGTTGAAGGTAATACAGTGACTGCGCGCAGCATTCCATAGCGGCTGGTTACTCGCTGCGGAGAGGTCGATGATAGACAGCCGCGTGTGCGCGAGCCCTACCCTGGCACCGGCGAGCAGCTCCACCCCGATATTGTCGGGGCCCCGATGGGCGATCTTCTGTGCCATCTGCTCGAGCAGGGCGCGATCATCGTTGCCACTAAAACCGGCTATGCCACACATGGGTACATCCTGGAACGCGTTGTTCGGGTCATTAATTTCACGGGATACTCTTCAGGCGACCAGGGCCAACAGGTGATCGCGATAAGCCTCGTAGCGCTGATGGGGACTGGGCAAGCCTGACAACACCTGCTCGCCGGCCGCGGTCAACTGGTCGGCCAGTGCGGGCTGTCCAAGCACGCGGTCTAACTGCTTTGCCGCATCAACCGCAGATTCGGGCGCGTAGTACAGGGCGGCGTCGCGACATATATTGTGGGCATGATCCATGTCTACCGTAACGACAGGCACCCGCATTGCCATGGCCTCTGGGTAACTCGCAGAAAAAGTCTCGAGCAGCGACGGCATGAACATCGCTGCGGCCCCGTGGTAAAACTCGCGCCCCTGGGACAGCGGCACCACGCCGGCGGTCTCGACGCAGTCTTCAACCCCCAGTGCCCGGGCCTGGTCCTGCAGCTGCAGCCAGCTCTGGCTACCCGGATCCAGGCTCAACCGAAAGCAAAAGCGCTCTCGCCCAAGCTCACGCAGTGCAGCCGCCACCCGGGGAATAATGCGCAGGTTCTTGTGCGGGTAGTGAGCCGACAGGGTGACGATACGCGACACAGCGTCAGCGCTTGCATTAGATAGCGATGGACTGTCGATGCCATCGTGATAAGCCTGGGCGCAATTGTTCGGCACTACGGCAATACGGCCGGCATCCACACGGTAACGCGCACTCAACCCCTGGCGGGCACAGTCGGCTTCGGTTACCCAGTAGTCTGCCGCCCTGTACCAAAGGCCCTTGTAGAGGCATTGGGCAAGCATTTTTGCACGGGCCAGGTAACCGTCCAGCGTGGCATAACTCAGGCGATTGGCATGGGTGACCCAGCCATCGGCCACACCCATCATATGAGGTTGCGCAAAGCGCTGGTAGGCCGGGCCAAAAAAGGTAAAGACGGCACGCGGCCGGGTAGCCTCGACAAAGTCGGCAATACGCCTGCGGGTCGCAGCAGAGCGCGCCGGGCTCTGGTCAACCACCAGCAATCGCGCCGCGTCAGGCTGCTCGCCAAAGTCAAGCAGGTTGCGCTCAGCCTCGCGAGAAATCACGAAGTACCACTCGTGATCAGGCTCACGCAACGCCTCCCTGACGAAAGCGACACTGGCCTGCAACGCACCGCCAAATGAAATCGGTGCACAGTTCAGCAGCAGACGACTACTCACAGTACGGCTCCAGCGCTCGCGATCCCGGCCGGGCTGCGAAGTGCGGTGAGAATCGCCAGCAGACGCTGCGCATTGGCCTGCGGCGTCCAGCGCTCAAACACCTGCAGCGACGCCTCACCGTGTGCATCTGCTAGCGCCGGCTGTTGCACATAGCGCTGCATTGCATCGGCAAACGCATCAGCATTGCCGCCGGGCACGCGAAAGCCATTGACGCCTTCCTCAATCAGGTGGTGCGCCGCGCCTACCGAATCGGTAGCAATCAGTGGCAGCCCCAGAGACGCCGCTTCGTTAAGCACCATACCCCAGCCATCAAAGCGCGATGCCAGCACCAGCACATCGGCCGCATCGATATGCTGTTTGACCGCATCGGCCGCAACCGGCCCGAGAAACTCTACATGTCCGGCAAGCGCTGAGGACTGCTCAACGCGCTTTCGATAAGCTGGCTCGAGCTCTGGGCCCAGCAACAGCAAGCGCGCGCTACCTGGCGCACTGCGCTGCAACAGGCTCGCGAAGGCACTGATGAGAATATCGATACCCTTGCGATGACATAGTGCGGCAACACAGATAAAAGTGACCGGGGTTGTTGTCGCCCGGCGCGACTCGGCGCCCGACTGTCTCAAGCCGGGTACGCAATAGGGCAGCAAGGCGATTTTTCCAGGGTCTACACCCCAGCGACGAAAATCAGCGGCGGCATTGTCACCTATCGCCAGTGCACCCTGTGCATAGCGATTGACAATACTCGCGTACAGGCGATTGGCCGCAAAGGCGACGTACCAACGCAAACCACGCTGGGCAGGCTCGCTCCAATGCAGCCAGCGTCGCCCCTGCCGCACCAGCAGGCGAATTAACTTGCGCAAGGCAGGATCACGATAGCCCGGCACAATATGGACATAATCACCAAGCTCCTGCAGCAAACCCGCATTGATGGTGGCAGCATCGACATACTGCTCCCAGGCCTGCAGCTGGTCGGCTCCCCAGCCCATGTCTTTCCGGTACTGGGTGAGTTGACCGTAATAGCGCACCTGCAAGTCAACGCCCGACGCAAAGATGGCGTCGAGAAACCCTCGCTGGTGATGCGAGGGCATATTCATCCAGATACACAGCTTGTGTACTTGCTCACCCGTGACACTCATCGCGCTGGCTTATCCCACTGGTAGCGAGCCCGCGAGGCCTTGATCTCGGCAACCACCCTTTCGGGGTTTTCGGTGACCAGGACAAAGTCATCTTCACGCTGCACCTCCCCGGTGTGCGCCGCTACGCCAGGGTCGAGGTCAACCGTGCTTTGCTGGGCGAAGTAACGAAATACGTAAGCGTTCCAGCGCGTTGAACAGACCTGCCGCTCCCAGGCATGCATGCCGGACATCCAGGGGCCAATCACATTGGGAACCCCGCCGTGGGCCTGCTGGTTATCCAGCAATTGACTGTGCATCATCCTTTGCACATCATCGATTTCCACCGCCAGCCAGGGTTTGACCTGCGAAAAGATGTAAGCGGTGTCTGCCATTCGGGCCAGCCAGACCGGTGCATTGGTGTTGACCGGGGCACTGACCGCCGCAATCAACTTGCGGCGCATTCGCTCAACTTCAATGGCGCGCGCACCCAGCGGCAGGCGCCGTGCTACGCCGGCGACCATACGCAGTAATTTCGCCGGCGTATTCTCGACATAGTCGGCATGACTGACATACAGTCCGTTGCCCAGATGCAGGTTATTCACCAGGGCCTCGACCACGCCGTTCATCGTTTCGATAGCCCAGTCCGCATGCACGCCTGCGCTTGCCAGCGCAGACAGGCCGTGCAGGCACTTGGCCTCATAGCATGACATCCAGAAATTGTTATAGGCCGACTGGTCTATGAAACGACCACCCCAGCGCGCCGGCGTAATAATGGCCTGGGTCTCGGCAACATAGCGATCAACGGGAGCCCCGACGCGGTGGTAGTCTTCAGGCGATAGCGCCCGCAGCTGCATCAGCGCCTGGATATATTTCATCGCCTGATTGGCAACGCCATTGAGCAATATGCCCGGCCAGCGTTGCTGGCAGGCCTGCAGGTTTTCCACCGCGAGCTGCAGGTATCGCTGGTCCTGACTGGCATCGGCCAATGACAATAATGCTGCCGATGCCGCCGCCTGGTGGACGGTACCTGTACCCTTGGGCGGCACATCACCCCATGCATGCCCAAAGATACCGTCTGCTTCGCGGTGACGTATAAAAAACTCCGCGTAGGCACGGGCCCGCTCGAGTAACACCGGGTTACCAAAACGCTGGTACAGGTCGCACAATGCCTCAATGACGGGAAAGTGATTCATCAAATGTGGCACTGTCAGGCTGGCGCTGCTATCCCAGTAGGTGGCGATAATGCCCTCTAGCTCCTCGTCAGCATTGGTCCAGGAACGCAGGTATCGCCAGCTATTGTCCAGTGCAGAAATACTAGTCATCGACGCGTTGCTCCAGCCAATCGAGCTGGCGGCCAAATATCGACAGCTGGGAGAAGCGCTCGATCGCCTCGGTATCGACTGGCTTGTCGGCCAGTTCTCGCAGGCGGTCTACCGCCGCCGGCAGGTCGAGCTCTCCAGGCCGAACAACCAGGTTGGAATCCACCGAGCCCATATAGTCCGACGCCTCGCCGTCGGGCAGTATGCCAAGCACGGGCCGGCCCGCGCGCAGGTAGCTATAGAGCTTTTGCGGCACCCAACCCAGCGGCTGGCCAGAGTCGGGCAGCGCCAGCACCAGCGCATGTGCCTGGTTCCAGTAACGATGCAATTCCCCGCTGGCGATAAACGGCAGACATTCGACCAGGCCCTCATCGCATTGCGGGTCGAGGTGACTGGCGAGCTGCTCTGAGCCGTTACCGGCGAAAACAAAAATCACCTGGCGTTCACGCAGCGCATCGCGATTTGCCTGTATGGCGGCAAGTAGCGCCAGTTCGTGCGCGTCGCAACGAATACCGCCGATATAGGCGACCCTGAACGGCTGGCCTGGCGCTGGCGCCTGCAGCGCTTCAACATGGGCAAACTCATCGGGATCAAAGCCATTTTGAAACACTTCAAAGCGCTCGCAATCCGCCAGTTCGAAGGCCTCAAGCGCCTGTACTTTATTGAGGCCGGTATTGAATACGACGCCATCGGCCTGCTGGTAGATCGAGCGCTCGAAACGACGATCAAAGTACTCGCCAATGGGTGTCAATTTGCGATAGTGGCGATTCAGCGTATAGGGGTCACGAAAATCGGCAACCCATCGGCAGCCCCAACGCTGGCGGATCATCGCGCCCAGATAGTGCACTTCATAGGGTGCACTGCTGGTAAAAACGATATCGGGAACAATGCCTATCTGCTCTTTCATCAGGCGATTCAGGAGACGCCAGATCAACAGCAGGTTGCCATCACCGATCGCGAACTGGCGCAGGATACGGCGCAGGCCCTGCAGCCGATCGCTACCGGTATCAACCCTGATGATATGCAGCAACGCAGGATCAACATCGTCGAGCAGTGATTTGTCAGGATCCACCGTGTCGTTTCCGCACAACACGACGACCCGCACACCCTGGCCGGTCCAGTACTTGACGAGCTTGCTGGCACGGTAGGCCCTGCCGCCGCCCGCATTGGGCGGAAAGTACTGGCAGACCAGCAAAATACTCCGCACTTTTCGCACGCCGGCACTCATCGCGTGACCCTGTGTTGCAGACGGATCGTTGTCCCCGCTGGGACGCGCACTGCTGAACACAGCTGGGTGTTGGGCAGTAACCGGGGTGAATTGCGCTCCACGCGGTAGAGCTGGCTATCGAACCAGCGCAGATCGCTGGCCAGTCGAAAGCAACTCAGCGCGCCGCGGGTGCGCAGCAGCAATTCCGCGCCCTCACCACTGAGCGTCAGCAATCGTGAATGAAAGCGAATTCGTGATTCATCAACACGTGCGGCGTAGGGCACCAGCTGTAGCGAGGGAAAATCATCGACCCCCTCGGCAGTACAGTGGATATTGCAGCTGAACTGGTGGTCCACATCGAGCCGGTGCGGCTCGTCATTCTCATACTGATAGTGGTACCTTCGCGGAACCAGCAACGCCTCGCCGTTGATCTTGCCCTCACCGGCTGGAGAGCCGGCCAACTGGGCATGCAGCACGAGGTCGCCCAACAGCCCGTCTTCGAGAAACCGCAGGTCAACGCCTGTCACCAGTTCGTCATCCTGCACGGTAGACTGGTAGTCGAGCACAACACGCATGTTTGGCATAACGACATGGGCCTGAATTTGGGTCTGCGCTTCATTGCTGCTGTATTCGCGCACTTCGCAGGCACTGCAAAGTCCGTAGCCTGCCGGCATACCAACAAAGCCATACCAGTTACCCAGCTCAATACCGTAAGACACGAGGCGCTCGGCACCAAAAAAGGCTGCCGCACTCAGGTCACTGTATGACTGGGCCAACACTGGCTAGCCTCCCTCTGTCTGGCGATAGCGCGCCGTGATGTCGGTACCTTCCAGTGTTCGCGCTCCCTCGTAGCGAAACTTCCGGAAGAAGCGGCCCAGCAGCGGCAAACCAGCGAGGCTGTTAACCGGCGACTGGGTATAGCGCGGATCGATGAACAGCACCCGCCGCTCCTCGCCCTCTTGCAAAGGTCCGCGCGCGTGAAAACCACGTGCATCAAAGATCACCAGGGTATTCTCAGCGGCGACAACGGGCTCAAGACCCTCACACAGGAAATACTCGGGGTCTGCCTCGGGCACCAGCTCGCCTTCGCGGCGCCGACGGTGATAGCTCAGCGACAACAGGTACTCACCGAGCACGCGTCGCAGTGTCATTCGATTGGAGCCACGCCGGTAACGAAAGGCACCATTGGCTTCCGTCGTCTCGGTCAGTGTCAGGATCATTTTGATCGATGGATAGGGCACGTCGGCATGCGCCGTCTCCTGGTACTCCTTGCGCTGACCCTCGCTATAGTGCTGCCCGTCGCGGCGGCGATGCTGGTTGATATACAGTTGCGGGGGAATGCGGGGCGTGCAGCCATTTAGCTCCGCGGTCCAGCGTCGCAACTCTTCAGACTCGGCCAGCTCCCTGACTTCCGGGCAAAGATAGGCAAAGCCGTCCATATCGAGCTTGTATAAATGCAGCAAGCGCGTCTCGGGATACTCGTAGGCCAGATCACCCTGCTCGATATTCTCGAGCACCAGTGCCTTCAGGCGCGCGAACTGCTCCGCCGGCAGGAAGTTCTCGATAGTAACGATACCGTCGCGCGCCAACTGGCTGGCGACCTCACTATCGCAGTGCTTACCGGCCAGTAGTCGCCTGAGGCCTCGAGACAGGTATATCCAGCCAATGCGAAAAACCTGTCCAAAGAGCGCATTGAACAGGCGATTATCGATGTAGCGCACCGGCGCGCGATACAGAAAATCGCGGGCGAAGCTTTTAATTGAAAGGTTTCCACTCATAATCGCTAACCAGCCTCATGCACCCTTCAGGCGCGCGGCAATGTTGTTATAAAAGGGCAGGAATCGCTGGTAAAGCAGCGCTCGCTCAGGCGTCGAAAAGCCAAGATAGAAGAGCACCAGCAACGATACCGCCGTCAGCACGATGGCCGCGCCAATCAACGACAACCACGAGGCGAATACCAGCTGCTGACCGAAATACCAGGCGCAAGCAACCGCGGCAAAGACCACGGCGGGCAGCCGCCATGAGCTGCGGACCCGGCCACCGAGAAACTGGCTGACAATACGCGGGTACATAAACGACAGCACCAGTCGGCCGCTCATCAAGCCAAGGCAGACACCAATGACACCCCACTGTTCAACCAGCAGCAGCGCTACAGAAATCGAGATGGCCAGGGATACGCCAGCGATCAGGGTCTTGCGCCGAATATCCAGGGCAAGGTTAATAAAGGCCGCTTCGCTGCGAATCAGCAGCATCTGCTGCGCAGCAACCACGATGAACAACAACTCCAGCGCCCCGATAAACTGGCTGGCGTCGACCCATAACGCAACAAAGGACTGGTTGAGCAGCAATACGACGACCGCACAGGCCGCGCCGAGAAAGAGCGCATAGCGCATTCCCTCACTGCGCACTTCGCGCGCGCGATCAAACTGCTTCTCTGCAATGAGCGAACCAACGCCCGGCAAAGCGGCGATGACAACAATAAAGACCACAGTAATCACCGACTGGATTGCGTAACTCGAAATCACGTAGCGCGATACCATTTCAGGGTTGATCGCATAGCCAATCAGCAGCACATCGCAAACGATCAGACCGGCCTCGACAAAGGCCCAGGCCATAAACCACGAAGACTGTGGCAGGATATCTTTTGCGGCCGAAAAACTCGGCCCGGGAAAGCCAAACCAGCCAACGTGCTTCCTGGCAATAAAAAAACAGGCGACACAGCCAAACAGTACGCCGGCAAGGTAACCCAGCGCGGCGCCCGTCAGGCCAAAACCTTCGATCACCAGCCACAGGGACAACACGCCGCCCATCACCACGCTGAACGCCATAACGCCCATGGCTTTGTACGTGAGGTTTTCGCCGTACAGCACACCCCCGGCAAACAGCTTGCTGCTGGCCACGACGGTCGCGATGAACACCACCGCAAAGGCTGTCAGCATTGCGGTACTGGATATCGTCGACTGATCAAGATTCAGCAAATACTGGCAGGACAGCCAGAAACACAGCAGTAACAGTGGGAAAAACATCAGCCAGACCGCAAAAGACCCCGCGACGATGCGGCGCTTTTCATCGTCTGCCTCACTGCCCTGCAGGGTGGCCAGCCGCCAGCGAATGACATCTTGCGGCCTGCCGTCGGCCGGCATGATCTGGTCACCCAGTTTCAGCATAACCTGCCAGATACCGAAGCTGTCTGCGCCCAGGTAGCGAACCATCACAGGCGCCAGTATCAGGGCCAACAGGATACGGGCCCCGTAGTCGAGCAGGCCGGCAATCGAATTCAGTATTGCCCTGCGTGCGCGCATCAGGCCGCCCCCGGCTGGCCAGCCGCAAGTGGCCGGGTCTGCGGGCCGCGCTGGACGGACTGTATTTTCATCCCGGCGATAGAGCCAATGACACACCACCACAACACCGACAGCTGGTAAGACCCCAGCAGAGCGCGCGGCTCGAGCATACTCATCAGCAGCCCCATCAGCAGAATCGCCTCATAGGCCCGCAGGCTGGCAAAGCGATAGCGGTGCTCGTAACTTGTGCCGGCATCGCGCTTGAGATATGCACGCTTTTTCAGGTCTATCCTGAAAACCCGGAATACCAGGTAGGCCAGCAATAGCGGTAGCAAAAGCCCGGCCTCGACAAACAGTTTCAACCACAGGTTGTGGATTTCGGTGCCCTTGAGCGTGACGTTGCCAAAACCATGGCCAATCAGCGGGCTTTCCATTGCGCGCTCCAGCGCGATCATCGCGCCATAGACCCGCCCGGAGCTGATGTCATTGAGCACGTTACCCGAGGTGGCCACATCGGGGTCGGCAATGATCCGCATCTGGATCAGGAAAGTCTCGAGGTTGAGCGCCACCATCACAAGGGCAGCCACACCCCCCAACAGCAGGTAACCGCGGCCGCCCCTCATCAGCAATACATAGCCGACGCCCAGCACGGTGGCAAGAATACCGGCGCGCCCCGCGGTGACAAACTGGCTACCCAGAATCGCAGCGATTGCCCCGATCAGTATCAGCTTGACGATCATTGAGCGGCGATAGCGCCCATCCATGAACAGTGCGCTGGCCAGGATCGGGGTGAACAGCGCCACACCGTTAGACCAGCCGGTGCGGGTCGCACCAAAACCGCTGATCCACAGGTAGTCAGCATGGAAGTGCGCAGGGCCCGACCAGTTCGGCACGCGAAACACGCCGCTGATAACGACGACCGCGCTGAACGCTGCAATCACGAGGGAGCCCAGCACGAACGCGCGGTGGGCATTCATATTGCACAGCGCCATCATGTAGAAGGTCCAGATGGTGACGAAAGACAGCAGGTAATCCTTGGTGCGCAGCAAAAGCTCGGCGTTACTGAATGCAAGCAGGAAGCCGCCGGCCGAGACTACCATCATCAGGAAAATACCCAGCGGCCCAAGTATGCCGGGCGGAAACTTCAACTGCGCTCGACTGATTGCGAAACCCCAGACACAGACCACCGCGAGCGCAATAATCGCCAGCTTGCCCCAGTTCAACAGACCCGGTGACACACCCGGCAACCAGTAGATCGGGGCGATGCCCAGATAGAGTACAAAGAGTGCCAGTATCAGGTTGCGCATCGCTCGCCTACCCCGCCGCCACGCTGCAGCCCGAAGAAAGCCGGGCCAGGTGCGCGGCCAGCTGTTCTCGCATCTGCGCGGGCTTGATCGCAGCATCACGCTGTCGCAGCGCATCGAGATAGGCCTGTGCCGTGTCAAAACAGGCCTGCTGTGACTGGGTTGCCGGCCCTGCATCAAGTATTGCCTGCAGGCTCGCCAGATAGCGACGATCGTCTATCGCTTCGCGCAGTGCCTCCCAGGCGATCGTGTCAATCACACCATCACGGGTCGGGTAGGTAAAGGCATGGTCCCGGTATTTCGGATCGTCGAAATCGTTCCACGGAAAGTGATAATCGCTCTGGTAGGCATAGGGCATGATGCCATCGTAGCCGTGCCGCCAGATATCGACACCAAACTGCTTGCGGTAGCGGGCCGGATCCTCGACACCGCCCTGTGGTTTATGCATGAAGATGCGTTGCCCCGCGGCATTGACCCTGGCGGCCTTCTCGACACTGAGATCCTTGGCAATGTACAGCGACAGAGCCGCACCGATCACATCCCAGGTGCCGTCATACCCTGTGGTAAACAGTTTATAACCACGCTCTCTGGCATCCGCGAACAACGGGTAGAGCGCACGCATCCTGCGCTGATCCAGCTCCTCCATCGCGTAAATGTAGAAATCGTGCACGTAGTGACGCCGCAACACCTTTTCGAGCCGGCGCGTAGCGCGATCGAGTTTGTTGCGATCCGGATACAGCCGCGGATGACCCAACGTCATACCAAGGTAAAACAGCTCCTGGTTATCAAAACCCAGCTGCTTCCTGAGCAAGAGGTAGTCATCCAGCCGGCTGCCATGGATATCGTCATGGTAGGCCTGGTAGACCGTCGGGTTGTCGATGCCATGCTCACGCATGTTGACCAACTCGGCGCGCAGCTGCTCCGCGCTTTTGTACTCCGAAGAAATCGTACCGCGCGACGCCAACTGGCCTCGATAGTAAATGCTGTTGAGCTCGCGCGAGCGCGCCAGCTCAAACGCATGCAAGCGCCACTGTATCGCATGCGTCGCCAGCACTTCACCTGTGTCGGCATCGAGCAGCTTGAGCTCGCCCCGGTAATCACCGGCGATGCTTCCCTCAGGTGCACGAAAGGTCAGCCACAGATCCTGAGAGTCGCCCGCTTCGAGCGCAAAAGGTTGCAGCGACGGGCTATCAGCGATCGGGAACTCATCGACGGTGACGCGGCTGTACTGGTGGCGGTCTTTCTTGTAGACCATCTCGGCGTCGATATAGCGCCCGCCGTCACCGCGCGGTACCCACAGGGCATTGCGCTTGTTGCGCCGGTCTACGCGCAGCAAGGCGCTGTTCTTTACCAACAGCTCCGGCACCAGCCGTCGGCCCGGGCCAGCCTCAATCGCCTCACCCGCAGTACCGCCCTGGTACCAGTATTTCACCAATCGCACGTCGACGTGCTCAGGCGCCAGGCTGTTATCGCCGGAGCGAAACGGGCTCACGACCAACTGGAGCGCTCGCCGCTTGTCGGCGGGCAGTATGCGCAGCCTGTAGGGCTCATATTCGCCGACACAGCTAGCCAGCGCTGGTGCCGTGCTGGTCTTCGCCGCGATGGCCTGCGCGATCTCGCGCTCTGCGCCAAAAGGGTCGATCGCAACCATCCGGTACGCCAGCGTTGGCATGGCCAGCAGCAGCACCAGCAGCCCAAGACAGCACTGCCCTGCTCTGCGCCACACGGCCAGCGAGTGACAAACACCGGTCATGACCGCTCTTCCGTCACTGTGCGCACCCAGTGCGCATTGGCGAAGTACCAGCGAATGGTCTGGTCGATGCCCTCGTCAAACTGGAAGCGCGGCCGCCAGCCCAGGGCATTGAGTTTGGCCGCATCGATGGCATAGCGTCGATCGTGACCGAGCCGGTCTTCCACATGGGTAATCAGTGCGCGGCGCGAGGTATCGCGTGGCTCCAGTGCATCGAGCCGGTCGCAGATCAACTCGACGATATCCAGGTTATGCCACTGGTTATCGCCACCTACGTTATAGACCTCGCCTTCAGCACCACTTTCCAGCACAGCCGCGATGGCCGCGCAGTGATCTTCAACAAACAGCCAGTCGCGCACCTGTCGACCATCGCCGTACACTGGGATCGGCTGGCCCGCCTGGGCGCGGGCAATCACCAGCGGAATCAGCTTCTCGGGAAACTGGTAGGGGCCGTAGTTATTGGAACAACGCGTGGTGATCGCCGGGAAGTCGTAGGTATTGACGTAAGCACGCACCAGCAAATCGGCAGAGGCTTTCGAGGCAGAATAAGGGCTGTTCGCAGCGAGCGGCGTCAGCTCGTTGAATGCCGGATCGGCAGGCCCCAGCGAACCATAGACCTCATCGGTTGACACCTGCAGGAAGCGACAGCCTTCAGGGCTGTCTCCCCAGACGGCCCGGGCCGCCTCGAGCAGGCTGTGTGTGCCATTGATATTGGTTCTCAGGAATTCGGCAGAATCGGCAATCGAACGATCGACATGCGACTCGGCGGCAAAGTTGACGATGGTGTCAATGGCCTGGGTTTCGAGCAGCGCTTGCACCAGGGATTGATCGCAAATATCACCCTGCACAAAATGATAGCGATCATCGCCCTCGATATCCTCAAGACTGGCGCGGTGCCCCGCATACGTCAGCGCATCAATATTGGTGACCTGGCTATGCGGGTGCTCGCGCAGCCAGTGGCGCACGAAATTGGAACCAATAAAGCCGCAGCCGCCAGTGACAAGTAAGTGTTTCATCAGTCAACCAGTGCCCGCAGGTATTCGCCGTAGCTACTCTTGCTCAACGGCGCCGCCAGCTTCAATAGCTGCTGGTCATCGATATAACCCTTGCGCCAGGCGATCTCTTCAATACAGGAGACTTTCATGCCCTGGCGGGACTCGATGGTCTCGATAAAGGTAGAGGCCTGCAGCAACGAGGTGTGCGTACCCGTATCCAGCCAAGCGATACCCCGGCTGAGCACTTTGACGCGCACCTGGCCTGCGGCCAGGTAGTGATTGTTGACATCGGTTATCTCCAGCTCACCGCGCGCCGATGGTGTCAGTCCGGCCGCTATGTCGATAACCTGGTTGTCGTAGAAATACAATCCGGTCACAGCCAGCCTGGACCTGGGCTTTGCCGGTTTCTCTTCGATTGAGATCGCCGAGCCCTGAGCGTCAACCTCCACGACGCCGTAGCGACTGGCGTCCTTGACCTGGTAGGCAAACAGCGTTGCGCCGGCGTTGTTTGTCACCGCATCAACCAGGCTCTCGGTAAGACCATGGCCATAGAATATGTTGTCGCCGAGAATCAGGCAGCAGCTGTCATCACCAATAAAATCACTGCCTAGCGTAAACGCCTGGGCAATTCCCTCGGGTTCTGCCTGGGCAAGGTATTCGATTTGCAGGCCCAGGTGTGAACCATCGCCGAGCAGGTGCCTGAATAACGGCAGGTCGGGCGGTGTTGTGATGATCAGTATTTCACGAATACCCGCCAGCATCAGTGTCGAGAGGGGGTAGTAGATCATTGGCTTGTCGTAAACAGGCATCAACTGCTTGCTGACCGCGAGGGTCAACGGATAGAGTCGTGTGCCCGAACCCCCTGCGAGAATAATGCCTTTCATTTTCGACTCTCTAACCTGCCTGCATCTGGATCGGAAGCGGCGCGATCAGGCGATGACACCGCGCGTATCGATAACGATTTTCTCCTTGAAATCAGCCGCCGTGAGCCGCCGGAACGGCTTGTGATCGACCAGTAACAGGACGATATCGGCAGCCTGGATCGACTGCTCCAGCGACTGCAGTTCGAACTCATCGTGCGCAGCCAGATTGGGCTCGCAGATGCAAAGCTGGCCAATATTGCGATCGCGCAGCTCGCGAACAATGTCGCAGGCGGGCGACTCACGCAGGTCGTCGACATCGGCCTTGAACGCCAGGCCAAGACAGGCAATCACGGGATTCTTGAATTTCTCGGCCTGGGCAATTACGCGCTCGATAACCCACTCGGGCTTGCTGTCGTTGACTTCGCGCGCCGTGCGTATCAGGCGCGAGTGTTCGGGCGCGCGATCGACGATGAACCACGGGTCTACCGCAATACAGTGGCCGCCCACACCAGGCCCGGGATTGAGAATGTTGACGCGCGGATGCCGGTTTGCAAGCCGAATGACCTCCCAGGTGTTGATCGACTCGGTCTCGCAGATCATCGACAGTTCATTGGCAAAGGCAATCTGCACATCACGCGACGAGTTTTCGGTGAGCTTGACCATCTCCGCAGCCTTGGCGCTGGTAGACAACACCTCACCGCGAACAAAGCGCTCGTAGAATTCAACAGCAACAGCGGTGGAAGCATCGTTAATGCCGCCCACAACGCGGTCGTTCTCGACCAGTTCAATCAGGATTCGTCCCGGCAAAACC
Source organism: Pseudomonadales bacterium (assembly GCA_965216795.1). GTDB lineage: Bacteria > Pseudomonadota > Gammaproteobacteria > Pseudomonadales > UBA7434 > UBA7434. The sequence goes on from OZ244196.1 coordinate 1,683,433, forward strand.
CGCTCGGGGCAGTGTGCAACGAAGACGTCTTCTCCCACCGCATGGCCGGACTCGGCAAGAATCGTCGCGACCACCTCATCGGTAGTGCCAACGGGGCTGGTCGACTCCAGAATCACCAGATTGCCAGGCTTTACGAAGGGCGCTATTTTGCGCGTCGCTGCTTCTATATAGCTAAGGTCGGGCCGCTTGCCCGACACATGGCCGGGGCCACCATCCTTGAACGGCGTAGGTACGGCGATAATAAAAACATCCGCTTCGACAGGCTCGAGGCTCGCCGACAGGTTTCCCGAGTGAACAGCCGATTTGACCAGGATATCCAGGTCAGGCTCAACGATATGGATCTCACCCTGGTTGATCGTATCGACCACCCTGGATGACACATCGATACCGGTGACGGTAAATCCCTTGGTCGCCAATAACGAAGCCGTGGGCAGGCCAATATAGCCAAGGCCCATCACACAGACTTGCTTGTAGTCGGATACTGCGTTCATTGTTCTTCCTGTTACACCAAATAAAAGAATCAGGCCTGATAGTACGCCCGATACCAGTCGACAAAACGACCCACACCTTCCTCGATCGTCGTCTGCGGGCGATAGCCAGTCGCAACCATCAGGCCGGACACATCCGCGTAAGTGTTGGCGACATCACCTGGCTGCATCGGTAACATCACTTTTTGCGCCTCAACGCCCAGCGCCTGCTCCAGCACTTCGATATACCGCATTAGCGGCTGGGGGTTGTTGCTGCCAATGTTGTAAAGCCGGTAGGGCGATGCGGCCGACGCGGGGTCGGGCTGCCGGGCGTCCCAGGCTTCGTTCGCCGCAGCAGGTTTAGCCAGCACCCGCAGTACCCCCTCGACAATATCGTCGATATAGGTAAAGTCCCGCGATTGCTGACCATGGCCATAGACCTCGATTGGCTCGCCGGACAGTATCTGCCGCGTAAACTTGAACAGCGCCATATCGGGCCTGCCCCAGGGCCCGTAAACGGTAAAGAAGCGCAACCCCGTCGTGGGTATGTTGAACAGGTGGCTGTAGGTGTGCGCCATCAACTCATTGGCTTTCTTGGTCGCTGCGTACAGGCTCACGGGGTGGTTGACCGGGTGATGCTCTGAAAAGGGCATAGCCTCGTTCGCGCCGTAGACCGAGCTGGTCGATGCATAGACCAGGTGGTCGACGGGATATTGCCGACAGCATTCCAGCACCGACATAAAACCCTGGACATTGGCATCGACATAGGCAAAGGGATTATCGAGCGAGTAGCGCACGCCAGCCTGCGCAGCCATGTGTACCACGCGATCAAAATCACTGCGCTCGAACAGCGCCATCATGCCGCTGGCATCGGCAACGTCCAGCTCAACCAGCCTGAACTGTTCACTGCCCGTCAGGCGTGCAACCCGGTCACGTTTGAGCTGCACGTCGTAGTACTCGTTAAAGTTGTCCAGGCCGACAACGCGATGCCCGTCAGCGAGTAGTCGCTCCGCTATCGCGGCGCCGATAAATCCGGCTGCACCTGTCACCAACACGTTCATCAGCAAAACTCGCCATTAACGCCCGACAGCTTCGTAGACAAAGCCGAGCTCTTCGAGCGCAGCCCGTTCGTAGACATTGCGCAGATCGATGAAGGCATTGCCGTGCATCGTCTGCTTGATACGATGCAAATCGAGATTGCGATACTCATTCCACTCCGTGAGCAACACCAGCGCATCGGCGCCCTCAATAGCCTGGTAGATGTCGGACACATAGTTGACCGTATCGGGCAACAGGCCACGCGCCTCTTCGACGCCCTGGGGGTCGTGGGCAAAAATACTGGCGCCTTTGTCCAGCAGCGGCGGAATGATCGAGAGCGACGGCGAGTCGCGCATATCGTCTGTCTCGGGCTTGAACGTCAGCCCAAGGACGGCGATCTTCTTGCCAGACACCTCGCCCAGGACACGTTTGATCTTGGTCACCATGCGGGCCTTTTGCGCCGCGTTGACCTCGACGACGCTCTCGACAATACGCGACGCAGTATCGTGCTCCTGCGCAATACGAATCAGGGCCAGCGTGTCCTTCGGAAAGCAGGAACCTCCATAGCCGGGGCCAGGGTGGAGAAATTTCTTGCCGATGCGCCCATCGAGCCCCATACCCTTGGCCACCGCGTGCGAATCAGCACCAACCGCCTCGCAGAGATTGGCGACTTCATTGATAAAACTGATCTTGGTCGCGAGAAACGCGTTGGCCGCGTACTTGATCATCTCGGCACTCTCCCAGTTGGTCACCAGGATGGGCGCTTCAATCAGGTTGATAGGCCGGTAGAGGTCACGCAGCACGCTTTCGGCACGCGCATCTTCAACCCCCAGCACCACGCGATCGGGCCGCATAAAGTCGCCAATGGCTGCGCCCTCGCGCAGGAACTCCGGGTTTGATGCCACCGAAAAATCAGCGGCAGGGTTTGCTTCTGCAACGATGCGCGACACCTGCGCCGCCGTACCCACCGGCACGGTCGACTTGTTGACGATCACGGTGTAGCCCGACAGGTGACTGGCGATCGTTTTAGCAGCCTCGTAGACGTAAGTCAGGTCGGCATGACCATCACCACGGCGCGTGGGCGTACCCACCGCAATAAACACCACATCGGCATGGGGAATGGTATCCGCCAGTGACGTCGAGAAAGCCAGGCGCCCGGCACTGACGTTCTTCTCGACAAGCTGGTCAAGACCCGGCTCGTAAATCGGCATAATGCCCTGCTTGAGCGCATCGATTTTCTCTTCAATGACATCGACGCAGGTAACGTCTGCGCCAAATTCAGCAAAGCAGGTGCCTGAAACCAGACCCACATACCCCGCCCCGATCATGACTACTCTCATGCCAAACTCTCACTCATTGTCCGGTTGCCCCGGTTTAACTGTCGACCAGCGTTTGCGGTTCCTGGTCATCCATTACCTTCGCCAGATCCAGGCCGACCGCTTCGAGCACGCGGTCACGCACCAGCTTTAACTGCTCGGAATTTTTGCTAAAACGATTTACGCCACCAATACGTCGCCCTTTGACGACCTCCAGCGCAATCTTGTAGTTGATATTTTTCAGGCCCAGCGCATAGGTATGGACAAGCGCATAGTCACACAGCGTATTGATCAGCCGCGGAACACCACCACTGAAATAGAAGATCACCGCCATAGCAACCGAATCAAAGATCTGGGTGACTGCTTTGTCATTGGGTCGCACCGCTGCACAGGCCAGCCGGTGACGAATATAGTTAGCGGTCTCCTGCCAGCTCAACGGTTCAATGTGATACTCGACCGAGACTCGCTGGGCTATCTGGGCAAGCTCCGGTGCCCGCAGTACTTCCTGCAGCTCGGGCTGGCCAACCAGGATGATCTGCAGGAACTGCTCACCATCGGCATTGATATTGGTATACAGGCGCAACTCTTCGAGTGTCGCCATATCCATGTTCTGGGCTTCATCGACGATGAGCACAGCGCGCTTGCCGCGCCCCCACTCGGCAATCAGGTAGTCCTGGACGTCGCGAAACAGCGTGACCTTGTCCTTGCCTTCATGCGGAATATCAAACGCCAGCGCGACCCATTGGGTCAGGTCGCCCAGAGACGTATGGGTATTGGTGATCAAACCGATCGTCAACTGCTGCTGGTCGATCTGGTTGAGCAGGTGGCGAATAAGCGTGGTCTTGCCGCTGCCCACTTCGCCGGTGATGACAGTGAGACCGCTCTGCTCATGCAGGCCGTACTCGAGCATGCTGAAAGCGACCTTGTGCTTGGCCGACAAATGCAGAAACTTGGGATCGGGGATCAGGCTGAACGGCTTCTCGCGCAGGCCAAAGTGCTGTGTATACATGGCTGGTATCGTCGCTGTATTGTGCTTGCCGCTCGCGGGGTGCCGGGAGACCTAAAGGTAGCGCACTTTATTCAGCACCGAGCCCAGCACATTGCTGCCCTCGAGTAACTGGTAGGCACGTTCGATATCGCTCCTGCGCGAACCACCCTCTTCAAGCACCATCAATGTCGCATCACAGCTGGGTGCAAAAACCAGGGCATCATCGTGGTCGAGCACCGCCGGCAGATCAAAGATGATCAGCCGCGATGGATAACGCTCGGTCAGCTCATCCTGCAGGGCACGCATCTCGGGCGAGCTGAGAATCTCTGAACTGAAAGCACCCTGGGGTGTACCCGGCAGCAGTACCAGGCGCTCGTAACCGGGGTTGATCAGGATATTTTCAAGCGGCTGTTCGCCCTTGAGATAATCAACAATGCCGTACTCGATGTCATCGATACCCAGGCAGGCTGCAACACCGGGCCGGCGCAAGTCGAGATCGACCAGCAGCACTGTCTGGTTCACTTCCAGCGACAGGCTGATAGCCAGATTGAGCGCCGTCAGGGTACGGCCGCTGCCGGCATTGGGGCTGGTAATCGCCAGGGTCTGCCAGTTGTTATCACGAAATTTCTTCAGTATCTGGCCACGCAGCTGGCGATAGGGCTCAGAGCGCTCATCGTGTGCGAAGCCGGCAATGATGCGGCGATCCTTGAGCTCTTCTTCGCTAATTTCCACGGTGCGCGTTTGCGAGTAGTTAACGCGAATCGAAGCGCCACTGCCTTTTCGCCCGCGAGTAGTGACCGCAGGCAGGTTGATCCTGGCTGAATCTTTTTCAACGTCGACCGGCTCGGGCTCGACGACCGTGTCGTGGCCACCGACAGCCGGCTCAGCCTCGGGCTCGAGCACCTCACCCTGCGCCTGCTGTTGCTCCACGTCACCGAGCAGGTCGGTGGCGTCGGCTTCGATATCATCGCGAGAAACGCCGGAGCTGATCGCCCCCTGCCGCTCGCGACGCGCCTTCTCGATTGCCTGTTGAATTCTTTCCATTGCGGTTTGCCTTGTTGACAGGGCTCTACTGGATACCCAGTTTGCGCATCAGCACATACCAGGTGACATCCAGTGGTTTAACAAAATAATGAAACAGTATGAGGGCGATGATGCCAAGCACCACCAGGCCGGCCACGATATATATCCGCTTGCGCCCGTGCTTGCTGGCCTCCTCGGCGGTCTCCATATAGCTGATGACCACCAGCGGCGCAGTGCCGGTCACCGACGTAGCCGCGTTCACGCCATAAATGGTGTCATCGGCCGCCTCTGCCACAACGGTTGCAGCCAGCCCGATACCCACCGACAGCACCAGGCCGAGCACAATCAGTGCGACGCGGTTGGGACTGACCGGCTCAATCGGTAATTCAGGTGGCTGGACCAGCGTGAACCGCTCACCCTTGCGCTCGGACTCCAGGCTTTTGGCCAGCTCAGCCGACATCTGTTTGGCGCGGATCTCCTGGTACTTGCGATAGGTGTTGTTGTAGTCGCGCATGATGGTCTGCAGGTCTTTCTCGACAGCGGGCGCACGCGACAAGTAACCCTCGTAGCGCTCGACTTTGTTGCGCAGCTCGACGACCTTCTGCTTCGCCAGCCGAATATCTTCCTCGGTGGCCTGCAGGCGGGTCTTCAGCACGAGATAGGCCGGATTGTCGGCATCGACCTCGGCATCCTCCTGGATGACATTGGCGACTTCCGCTTCCAATTGGTCGATCACGCGCTGGGTCTTGATGATCTCGGGGTGATCTGCGGTGTACTTGCCCTCGAGCTCGGCCAGGCGATTGCGCTCCAGCTGCAGCTGTTCGCGGATGCTCTTCGCCTCGTCAATGGCCTCACCGGCGGCAAGCAGGCTTTCGATTTCGCTGCGCAGGCGCTGTACCGTGGGGTGGTCATCGCGATAGCTGGCCTCGGCCTGGCGCAACTGGCTTTGCAGGGCCTTCAGCCGGTCGGCATCACCGAGGACGGTTTCACCGGTGGCCAGCACGACCGGCGCACTGGGGCTGAGCTGGACCAGATCGCCCTCGAGCTGGATCTTGCGCTTTTCCAGCTCCTTGAGCTGGAATTCGGTGTCGGTAATCTGCAGTTCGGTGCGGTCTACAACACCGACGTTGAACTGGCTGTTCTCGGGCAGGGCACCTTTGTTTTGCTCTTTAAAGCGCGCCAGCCGCTCGTCAATTTCCAGTAGCTGTTCAGACAGCAACTCGGCTTCACTGGACAGGAAGTCGCTGGTGCTCTGGGTTTGCTGGGTTCGCTCTTTGAGGTTTTCATCGAGGAACAGCTCGGTAATCTTGTTGGCAACCAGCTGCACCTTGCGCGGCACATCGCCGTCATAGGCAAGGCTGAATGCGATCATCGCCATCGACGGGCGACCACTGCGCGGATCGACCACCTCGGCGCTAATCGGCACGACCTCAACCGAGTCGCGAAACTCGCGCGCTATCTCGGTCCGCGTCTTGCGATCCAGCTCCCGCTCGGAATACAGCTCGAACTCCTCGACAATGGACATGATGTTGCCAATCGTCATGATCCGCGTGCGGATCTGCTCGATGCGCTCCTGCGCGTAACTGGTTATCGTCGTCTGCACCAGCTCGGGCGGGATATCCTGCTGCTCAATCAGGATAATCGACTCTGACCGATAGGTCGGTGGCCAGAAAAAGGCGACCAGCACCACGATGACCATCACCGTCGCAGCCACGATTGCGGCGAGGCGCTTGCGCCGGCGCAACAGGTTGATGTAGTCCTTGATGGACTTGCTTTCCTCTTCCATTTCCAGCATGGATGCCTGCGTGTTCATTGCTACCTAGCCACCCGCATTGCGCTTTGCATGACACAAATCATTGTTCAATTCTCACATCAAAACGACCAGGTCTTTGGAACCGGTCGCCATAAAAACGTTAGCTCAACCGAGTTGAGCTCTTCATCCAGGCCGTCGTCGCGATCCTGGTAACCATAAAGATAGGTGGCCAGCACGCTCCAGCTTTCGGTAAGACGATGGCGATAGCGCAGCTGCACATTGCGCCAGGTGCGATCAAGAAACGTAAACAAATCGGTATCCGAACGCTGCTTCTGCCAATTGACATCAAAATACACGGTATCGCGCTCGCTCAGCTCGTAGCGATTATTGATCGCAACGCGATCTGTAAGCTGCAGAAATCCACTACCGGTAACGGAAGTATCACGCGATGCATTCAGCGCAGACTCAAACAGCTCCGACTCGTAAGTCAACGCCAATGTGTAGCGCAGCGAGCTATCTGAGCTTTCGGCGTCAACGTCATCAAAGTCATTTGATTTAAAATCTTGCAGTGTATCGGTGTCCGTTCGCGCGCCACCCACCAACACATCCAGACTCAACTTCTCGCTGAATCGATACACTGCACCTATCTGCGCACCCAGTGTCTCCTGCGTTGTCTCTGACAAAAGCGGCACTGAACACCGCAAATTTACCCTGTTAAAAATGCCTCCCCCAAGCGGAATATCAATTTCGACAATCGCATTAGGGTCAGCCTCGCAGGCCTCGCGATCATCTTCCTCGCCAAAAAAGATCACATTGGCATTAAAAAATGGGCCAAAATCAAATGATTCGAAATTTGACGCATTGACGCCCATCTGGAATATCAACCGATCACTGAAGGCGTACTGCCAAAGCACGTCCGCCAAAAGGTATTCATAGTCGCGCCGCTCATTGCTTTTGTAGTTGTTTTTTATTCCCGAGAGGGTTAACTGCACGCTGTTCAACTCGTTCAAGACGAAACTTCTCGCAAGTGTCGCCGAATTTGAAACAACTCTGGTTGCGCTGCGCTCAGAAAAGGACGGGTCCAGGCCTTGCTCCGCCTGCGTGCGCGTACTACTACGATCGCTCCCCACGGAGAAACTCCAGGAGCCGCGTTCAAGCGTCCGCGCGTAGTTAAGGTTGAAGTTTTGTTCATCGGCATCAAAGCGAGACTTATTGAAGCGTCGAAACTCGGTATCGATACTCAGGTTGAGGCTCGAAGTGTCTGTTGCGCGCTCAAACGCGACGCGGGGAGAGGTATTAACCTCTGACGTTTCGATAATATTGGCAATGGAAAAGTTGGTGTTGTCGCGGTAGTTGCCGGTCAAATCGAGCGAATAGTCCAGCGAATACTCCGCCGCCTGCAGTGACGCAGACAAGAACAGCGCTGTGGCCGGGGCCAACAGCGCTGTGACTGCGTGATTCAGGCGTTTCATCATCCTGGCTCAGGGCACCAGCACAATATCGCCGCTCTCGAGCAGGATGTTACTGCTCAAGTCGTCGCCGTCCTTGACCTTGCCATAGCGAAATTTGATCGCGCGCTGCTCGCCCGCGTCATCGCGGCGCAAGATCTTGATGCTGTTGCTGGCTGCAAAACTGTTGAGACCACCCGCCAGCGCCAGCGCCTGGGTCACGTCCAATTGCTGGGTCATCGGGAAGGCGCCCGGGCGTACGACTTTACCCAGCACGAAGACCAGGCTGCCGTTGGCAGCGATAACCGAGACCACCACCGTCGGCTTGTCTTTCAGGTAGCGGGTAAGACCATCGGCAATCGCGTCCTGCAACTCGGTGACAGTGCGGCCACCCGCACGCATTTCGCCGAGCACAGGCACGCTGATGAAACCGTCGGGGCGCACCAGTAGCTGGTCGGCGCTGAGCGTGGCTTCATTCCAGACCTGCAGCGACAGACCGTCGCCGGCATTGATGCGATAGCTGCCCGATTCGGCAGCCGGCTGGGCCATCGACGTGCAGCTGAGCAGCGTCGCAAGGAACAAGGTGAGCAGACTGTTCAGGCGCCTGCGAAGAGCGAGCATGTTGGCCTCCTGTAAACGGCAATAATTGAGCTCTGGCTAAACGTAAAGGATAGACCACTACTACCGTTTGTGACTGATTATATTAGGGTTTTTACCCGGAACCAGGCCGCGAAATGAGCCTGTTTTACGCAGGGTCGCGCATCATAAGCGCCGTGTTGAACAGGCGGCAAGCAAAATGCCTGCGGCTTGACGAACTTTTACACTACTTTGCCCAAACCACGCGCTAAGCCGGGGCATCTGACCCCGAGTCAGAGCTCGACAATGGGGCGCCCATCAGCACCGCCACTGAGCCTGATCGTTATATCATCGAGTAAAAAATGAACGGGCTAGACGGCCTTGGCGAGCTGCAGCTCATCGAAGGTCAGCTGCAGTACCCGGGCGTCAGTGCTGGCCCGGTGCCGCTGGCAACGCAGGCGTGCGAGCACACGCGATTTGGTCTCATCCCAGCGCGCAACCTCTGGGTCACTGAGCAGGGAAACGACTGAATCGACGCGAAAACGCTGGGTAATCCCGGCCGAGTCGAACAGCATGGCCAGCCAGCAGGAGTCGTTGCCCCAGGCGTCGGAATAGACCACCTGGCCGGCAAGCCACTCATTGAGCAGCATCGCGACGCTCAGCGGTGATCGACCATTGAGCAACAGCGTCTCGCGGCTGATCTGGTGCAATGCCTGGGCACTGGGATCCCAGTGCTGCCAGTCCGGCTGTGGCCTGATCAATGTGCACTCACTGCGACCGTCGGCCAGGGCGACACCCACCTCGATTGGGTAACTCCCTGAACCAAACCCGGAGGCTTCGACATCGATAAAGCTGTACATCTGGCGAAAAACTCACGCTCTGTTCGCTGCGCTATCGCGTTGGAGGGCAACGCAGCCTGTGGTACCAAATCGGCCCGGGACCCTGCCATGGGGCGATCGTTATAAAAAGCAGTGTAGCCAGCAATTTTTGCCGAGGGGGCAGCCGATACCGGGAAAGCCGGGTGGCCTTGCAGGAATGGGACTGGTTTAACAGACTGGGAAGATTTGCGGCGGCTTCAGTGCTGCATGCTATCGATAAAGCCCTGCAGGGTCTGTAGCCGCAGCGTCGCGTCCTCCATCGCCAGCAGCTGGTAGCGCTTGTCCTTGTCCAGCGGCAGCAGGTAGGCCAGCAAAAACCCCAGTCGGCTGGCATCGACCAGCCACTCCTCGGGTTCGAACACCGGCTGGTAGCCGAGCGAGCGGGCGTACGGGTGCTCGAGAAGCGCCTGCAACACCTGCACGAGGTCGACGAACTCCCCGGGAACCGCAAGCACCGGTTCAGGCGCCAGCCACTCGATGTCGGCGCGAACCAGCCCGTCAGGGGCCAGGTGAGTCCGCTCAATGCGAAAGCGGCGCTCGCCAGAGCAGACGATGCCCAACAGGCCATTGGGCTGGTCGTGAAAATCGATGATCCTGACTGCGGTGCCAATCGGTCGAATCGACCCCTCGCCCCCCTCATCGGGGCGCTGGGTCACAATACCAAAGGCACTGTCACCGGCCAGGCTCGCCTTCACCAGGTCAAGATAGCGCGGCTCAAAAATCTGCAGCGGCAGCCGGCACTCGGGGAAGGCCACCAAAGGTAAGGGAAACAACGGAAAATCGTTCATGGCAAAACCTGGCGCCCGCCGCCTCAGGGACGGGTTTGCAACTCCCAACGTTCAAGCAATGCGAGCGCCTGCGCCGGACCTGCGCCACAAAGCGAAGGCGTCGCTTTAAACTCCCGGCACACGGCAGGTCGCTCGGGCGAGCCAAACAGCTTGCACAGCCCTGCGCTATCGAGCTGCACGCAGCGCACGCCCGCCGGCTTGCCGCCGGGCATCCCCGGAATGGGCGAGCTGATCGCCGGTGCAATACAGCAGGCCGCGCAGCCGGCAAGGCATTGCATCGCGTTGTCAGGACCCGGCGGCCTGGCCACCCTGATCGGGCCCCAGCGGCCTGAACAACAGCAACAGCCGCGGTAGCAGGACCAGTGAGCCGAGCAATGCCGCAAACATCGCCACGCCAGTGAGCAGGCCAAAGTATATGCTCGGCGTAAAGTTGGACAGGGTCAGGATCGAAAAGCCGAAAATAATCGTGACCGAGGTGTAGTACATCGCGCGGCCGATACTGCCGTGACAGCGATACATGGTCGCGCGGTAGTCGCGATCCCGCGGAAACTCGCGCTTGAAACGGTGTACGTAATGAATCGTGTTATCGACGCCAATACCAATACTGATCGCCGCGATCGTAATCGTCATCATATCCAGCGGTATTCCGGCCCAGCCCATACCGCCCAGCACCAGCAGTGCCGCCATCAGGTTTGGGACGATGCCGATCAGCGCCAGCGCCAGCGACCGGAACAACACGACCAGCATGATGGTGATCGCGATAAACACCATGCCCAGGGTCAGGATCTGCGAGGCAAACAGGCTTTGCAGCATATTGTTGTAGAGCACCAGCATTCCGGTGAAGCGGTAGCGATCTTCGCTGTAACCCATATCCTCGCGCATAAAGGTATCAAGCTGGGCGAGCAGCTCGGCGCGATTGAGCGTGCGGCTGGTCTCCTTGACCCGCACCAGCACGCGGGCTTCATCGCTGGCAGCGTGCAGGTAGGGATCTACCATGACCTCAGTAATTCCCGGGGGCAGGTTCCGGTACGCCAGCGCGAGCTGGATGTCGTCCAGGCCTGAACCGAGCAAATCGCGGGCGACTTCGTAAAGCGTCGCCAGCGAGAGCACCTTGCCCGTCTCTTCAAGGCCCTCGACATGGCGATGAATGCGATCGAGCTCATCAAGCCCGGCCAGCGTGAACCAGCGACTGATGCTCGCCGGTCGGGCCGCGCTGCCAGCATCGGCAAACTCATCGTCCGCAAAATCATCGGCGGCAAAGTCATCGTCGGAAAAATCGTCGTCGGCAAAGTCGTCGTCAGAAAAATCATCGGCAAACTCATCGTCGGCGAACTCAGCGCCTGCATCGACGCCAGCCAAATCCGTCGCAGCCGGCGCCTGCAAAACGATCTCCAGCGGAATGGTGCCGCCGAGCTGGGCATCAATCAGCTCCATACCCTGGTAGATCTCGGTGGACTCGTCGAAATAATCGATAAACCGGTTCTCGACCTTCAGGCGATCGAGACCAAGTACCGAGAACAGCAACACCGCGCCAGCCACCAGCAAAACCAGTGTGCGGTAGTTGTCGGTGAGTGCGGCAAATCGCAGGGTAAAGGCGCCCTGCTCGCCACTGCGCTGGACCTCGGCCGCTGGCGCCTTGCCCAGCAACATACCCAGCGGCACGACGGTAAACGTGGTCAGCAGTGCGACGACCACTCCCACTGTCATCATCCAGCCGAAATCGATCACCGGCCGGATACCACTGACCACCAGAGACATAAACGCCACAATCGTAGTGAGGCCCGTGTAAAGGCAGGGCTGCGCCATCAGCCGCACCGACTCCATCGCCAACTGCCGCTGGTCTGCGTCGGGCATCTGCAGCTGCAGCTCGCGATAGCGAACCACCAGGTGAACGCCAATGGCCAGCGTGATAATCAACAACAGCGCAACAAAGTTGGAAGAGATCACCGTCATGCGCCAGTCGAGCGCGCCGAGCAAACCCAGCATGAAGACGTTGGTCAGCAGGCAGGCCAGCAGCGGCAACACCACCCATCGCGGCGCCCGAAAGATGACGCTGAGCAGCAGGACAATAAACACCAGGATGCCGGCGCCAAAGTTCTGCAGGTCACTTTTCACGAAGGCGACCATATCGCTGGCAATCATTGGCACGCCACCCAGATAGATCGCGTTGGCGCTGGCACGATGCTCGTCGAGCACTTCACGCACCTGGGCAACGAGTACCCGCTGGCGCTCGGCGGCCATGGTCGCATAAGCCTTGAATTCCGCCTCGGCGGTGCGCAGTTGCTCACGCTGCGCGGTATCCAGTGTGCCCTCACTCGCCGCCAGTCGCAGCGAATCGCGTGCGTCGAGCAGTTCGCTGTAGCGGGTATCGCGCTCGATATTCACCTGGATTGCCGTCGTGCTGGCATCGGCATTGGTGAGCAGTTGCCGGTAGATCGGGCTGGCCTCAAACTCGCGCTTCGCAAGCCGGCGATCGACACCGTCATCACGCAAGGTCGCAATGGTGCCACCCAGGTCTGCAATCGACACTTTAGGCGAATACAGTAGCGGTACATCGAGCACCGACATGACCGACGAGACCCGATCGAGCTGGCCCAGGCCATCGACCAGTGCGGCCAGTGTGTCCAGGCCGGTATCCGAGAACAGGTCCGAGGCAGGCTGGTAGGCTATAACCAGGTACTCTTCAGCGGCGTAGCGCTTACCCACCTCACGGAAAAACTCCAGGTCCTGGTCGCCCTCGAGCACCAGGGAGTCGGCCGAGGCATCGACCTTGTAGTGCTGGGCGTTGTAGCCAAAAAACACGGTCAGCAGCAACACCACCAACAGCGTCAGCCAGGGTCGACCAAGGATTATCCGCTCGTAGATGCCCGCCAGGCCGCTCGTAGAATTTGCCACTCAGAAACCCTCTTATAGGCTGCGCGATGCGCTCACAGCTAGTCGCCCCAGCGCTGCATCAGTGTGTTGTCAATATCCAGCTGGTCGAGGATGCGACTGACAACAAAATCCACCAGGTCTGCGACCGTCTGCGGCCGGTGATAAAAACCCGGCGATGCGGGCATAACGGTCACACCCATCGACGCCAGCGTATGCAGGTGCGCGGCATGAATCGCCGACAGCGGCATCTCGCGATGAACAATGAGCAGGCGCTTGCGCTCCTTGAGCATCACATCGGCAGCGCGCTCGATGAGATTATTGCTGGCACCCGTCGCAATCGCAGACAGCGTGCCGGAACTGCAGGGACAGACGACCATGGCGCGGGGAGCGTTGGATCCCGAAGCAACCCGGGACGTCCAGTCGCTGCGCTCATAGAGGTGCAGCCGGCCGGGATCACCACCAAAGGTATCGAGCACCCAACGCTTGCGCGCCTCGATCGGGCCTGGCAGTTCATAGTCAGTTTCAAGCCGGATGACCTCGGCTGCGGCATCTGACATCAGTAGATGCACATCGACGCCCTTACCAAGCAGGACCTCGAGCAGACGCAAGCCATACTGGGCGCCCGATGCGCCGGTCAATGCCAGGGTAATTGAATCAGTCATTGCTACTCGTCACTTGTCAGCATGCGTCTCATCATTTATTCGCATGCGCCAACGCATCACGCAGTCGGCCGTGAATGCCGCCGAAGCCACCGTTGCTCATTATGACAATCCTGTCGCCATCGTGGGCCTCGGCAACCAGCTGCGCCACTATCTGGTCGACATCATCGCATAGCCGGTTGCGCGCATCATTGACCAGAGCGGCCCGAAGCGGCGCCAGCGCATCGGCATCGGCCTCAACCTGCCACCAGGCCAGGTCGGCACTGGCCACCGCGGCGGCCAGGGTCTCGTTGTGGACACCGCTACGCATGGTGTTCGAGCGCGGCTCAATAACCGCAATAATGCGCCCCCCGGCGCCCTCGGCGCGCAGGCCTTCCAGTGTGAGCCGGATCGCCGTGGGATGATGGGCGAAATCATCGTAAAGCTGGATGCCCGCCATCGTTGCAATCAGCTCGAGGCGCCGTTTGACACCGGTAAAGCTGGCCAGGGCCGTTGCCGCGACCTTCGGGTCAACCCCCAGCTGGCGCGCCGCGGCAATCGCCGCCACGGCATTTTGCGCATTGTGTTCACCGCGCAACTGCCAATCGATACGCTGTGCCTGCCCCTCGCAGGCCAGTTGCAGCGCCCCACCCGAATCGATGTCATAACGCCAGGGACTTTGCGGGCCGGATAAAAACTCGGTCGACGACCAGCAACCCATATCGATCACCTCGCGCAGTGATGGCTGGTCGGCCAGCAACACCGTACCCGTGGGCGGAACAATGCGCAGCAGGTGGTGAAACTGGCGTTGTATCGCAGCCAGGTCGTCGAAAATATCCGCGTGATCAAACTCGAGATTGTTCAATACCACCGTGCGTGGCGAGTAATGCACAAACTTTGAACGCTTATCAAAAAAGGCGGTATCGTACTCGTCGGCTTCGATCACAAAATGCCGACCATCACCCAGCCGCGCAGAGACCGGGAAGTTGCCCGGCACACCACCAATCAGGAAGCCGGGCGCAAGACCGGCATGCTCGAGAATCCAGGCCAACATGCTACTGGTTGTGGTTTTGCCATGGGTGCCGGCAACGGCGATAACCCAACGCTCACGCAACACATGCTCGGCCAGCCATGCAGGCCCCGAACAATAGCGCAAACCCGAATCGAGCAAGGTTTCAATGACCGGCACGCCGCGAGACAGGGCATTGCCAACCACCACCAGGTCAGGCGCCAGTGCCGCCAGTTGCTCTCCATCGTAGCCTTCGTGCAGCTCAATACCGGCATCAGCCAGTTGCACGCTCATGGGCGGGTACACGTTCTGGTCGGCACCACTGACGCGATAGCCAAGCTCGCGCGCGAGCAGCGCGAGGCTGCCCATAAAGGTACCGCAGATACCGAGTATATGTACGTGCATGGCCCAGGGTGCTCCCCACGCGTTTGCCAGTCAAGCCAGCACGATAATACCAATCCTGCACGCAATGGGGTTCGGCCACAGGTAATTTTTATCAATGCGGGTTTTTGCCAAGGCCAAGCGCGCAGGATACGCCGATAATGCCTGTTTCACACAGCTATTGAGTCCGCAATGCCCAAACGCAACGCCTTCTACGCGCAATCTGGCGGTGTCACCGCCGTTATCAACGCATCGGCCTGCGGGGTTATTGAAACCGCCCGCGCCCACCCCAAACAGATTGGCAAAGTCTACGCCGGCCTCAATGGCATCGTCGGCGCTCTCAATGAAGAACTGATCGACACCAGCAGGGAAAGCAGCGCGATGATCAAAGCACTGCGCCACACACCCAGCGGTGCCTTTGGCTCCTGTCGCTACAAACTGGCACCGCCCGAGCAAAGCGAACGCGAATACCAGCGCCTGCTCGATGTCTTCGACGCGCACAACATCGGCTACTTCTTTTATAACGGCGGTGGCGACTCGCAGGACACGGCTTACAAGCTCTCGGAGTACAGCCGCAGCAAAGGCTACCCGCTGCAGTGTATCGGTATTCCGAAAACCATCGACAACGACCTGCCGTTTACCGATAACTGCCCCGGTTTTGGCTCAGTCGCCAAGTATGTGGCCATATCGACGCAGGAGGCCTCCCGCGATATTGCCTCGATGTGCGCAACATCAACCAAGGTGTTCATACTCGAAGTGATGGGCCGCAACGCCGGCTGGATTGCCGCAGCGGGCGGCCTGGCCGCACAGGCTGAAGGCGATGGGCCCCATATCATTATCTTCCCGGAAATTCCGTTCCGGCGTGAGAAATTTCTCAACCGTCTCAAACGCGCGGTCAAGCAGCATGGCTACTGTGTTGTGGTCGCCTCCGAAGGCGCGCAATACGGCAAGGGCGACTACCTGTCTGGCAGCATGAACAAGGATGCCTTCGGCCACGTGCAGCTGGGCGGTGTAGCGCCAACCCTGGCGAGCATGGTCAAGCATTCGACCGGCTACAAGTACCACTATGCGGTGGCCGATTACCTGCAGCGCTCGGCACGGCATATCGCCTCGGCCACCGATGTGGAGCAGGCCTACGCCGTCGGCAAGGCGGCCGTCGAATTTGCGCTGGCAGGCAAGACCGGCGTCATGCCCACCATCGTGCGCGGCAAGGGCAAGCGCTATCGCTGGTCGATCGGCGAAGCCGACCTGGCCGGCGCCGCCAATGTCGAAAAAATGATGCCGCGCAGCTTCATCAGCCGCAACGGCTTTGAAATAACCGACGAGGCCCGCGCCTACCTCGAACCGCTGATCGCCGGCGAGGACTATCCCCCCTACCGCAATGGCCTGCCGGTTTACGCCCGCATGAAGAACGAACTGGCCCCAAAAAAGCTCAATCGCCGCTTTAAAACCTGAGTGGAACGCGCGCAACGCGCATTTCTCTCGCTGCGCCAGTCTGTTATCATCCGCGCCCGTTTTTCCCGGCCAGAGGCCGGATCGCGGCCCATTCTTTGTATATTTATTGAACAGGTCGCAGGCAATCACAGACCCCAAGGACCCATAGACGCAAGGTAAACCCGACCATGAGCATTAGCGATATCCCCGCCGGCAAGAATATCCCCGACGAAATCAACGTCATCATCGAAATCCCCGCGAACAGCGAGCCCGTTAAATACGAAGTCGACAAGGACACCGGTGCCCTGCTGGTCGATCGCTTCATGGCCACCGCAATGTTCTACCCCTGCAACTACGGCTATATCCCGAATACCCTCTCAGAGGACGGCGACCCGCTCGACGTGCTGGTACCCACACCGTACCCGTTGATCAATGGTTCAGTCATCAAGTGCCGCCCGGTTGGCGTGCTAAAAATGGAAGACGAATCGGGTATCGATGCCAAACTGATCGCGGTACCGGTAGACAAGCTGTCGGTCATTTATCGCGAAGTCAAAGAGGCGACTGACCTGCCAGCACTGCTGCTGCAACAGATCGAGCATTTCTTTGAGCACTACAAAGATCTGGAAAAAGGCAAGTGGGTCAAGGTCCAGGGCTGGGCGGATGCTGCCGAGGCCAAGGCCGAAATTGAAAAGGCTGTTGCGGCTGTCAAATAAGACCGGCCTGCGCGCCGCTCACTTGCGGCGCGCAACTGCCCTTTTGCTTCTGGCCGGCGTCGCGCGCTTTGGCATCGCCGAAAGCAACTGCCGGTAGAGCTTACTGCCTTTCGAAATAGCCTTGTGTTTGGCAAAGGTGCCAACGGCAAGCTTCCAGGCCTGCTCCTTGCCATGGGCATTGATGGAGTAACTGGTACACACGATCTTGCCGTCTGGCTCCGAGGCAATACCCACCTGGAATATCGGGGTACGGGTACCACTCTTTTCTGTTTTAACCAGGTAACTGATACCTCGCACAGTGCCGTTGGCATTAAAGCATCGCTGGGCTTTATTCGCATCGCGGGCCTTGCGCTGCGCAGTCGCCAACTGTTCATCGCGCTGCTGAGCCGTGCGCTGGACTTTCTTGCGCGCCTCGCCGGTCATCCGCTTGCCATCTTTTTTCAGGCTGAAGTATTCCTGGTACAGCCTCGAATCGACTGTCCTGCGAACGCGATAACCGTAGAACGCGGCGTTATCAAGAAGTTTTACACTCACGCGACTTCTCCATGCTGGCTCGGTACTGCCCCACGCGCAGCTTCCTATGCGCGAGACCGGGCTAAAAAGTAAAACCGGTTTGACCGGAATTTTCCAGCACAATTCAATTTGAAAAGTAAAAACTGGCGCGGCCGCGCCATGCGCCTAACGATCGAGACGTTGATCCATCGTCAACGAGGGAGACTGGCGGGTTTTGCCAACGTGGCGTGCAGGCACACCGACAACGGTCACATGATCGGGCACGGACGCCAGTACGACGCTGCCGGCACCCACTTTACAACCTGCACCAATACGGATCGGCCCGAGCAACTTGGAACCGGCTGCGAGCATCACGCCATCGCCCACTTCGGGGTGACGGCGACTGGCGTCGGTGCCGGTACCGCCCAGCGTGACACCGTGCAGCATGGATACGTTGTCGCCCACCACTGCGGTCTCACCAATCACAAGGCCGGTACCATGATCGACCATTAAACCCTTGCCAAGCCGGGCTGCGGGGTGAATATCAATATCGAACAGCGTACTGACCCGGTGCTGCAGGTAGCGCGCCAGTGACCGTCGCCCACCTGCCCAGAGCCGACTGGCAAACCGCTGCGCCTGGATTGCAACGAAACCTTTATAGAACAGGAAGGGGCGGCAGTAGCTGTCACAGGCCGGATCGCGATCGAAGTACGCGGCAAGATCTGCGGCAGCGGCACTGGCCAGGCTGCTGTCCTGTGCCGCCAGCTGGTCAAAAATCTCGCCGAGCACCAGCGGCGTGACGGCGCGATCGCCCAGCGACGAGGCCAACAGGTGAGACAGCGCATCCCCGAGCCCGGCGTGTTCTATGACGCCGGCATGGTAGAAACTGGCCAGCATCGGTTCCTGCGCGGCGTGCGCAAGCGCCTGTTCACGCATCGCGTGCCAGATCGTTTCAACATCGGTGTCGGTGTCCGTTGCGCTCACATCCGGTCTCTTTGGCAGCTTCGACAAAAGCCCATCACTCGCAACAAATATAGTCGCGGTAGATGAGATCAAAATTATCCAGCACCGACTCGCGCAAGGCCAGCCCCTCAGCCTGCTGGTAGTGCTCAAACAGGCGCTTTGCATCGAGTGCGCTGGCGAAGGCCCCGGCGGTAGGCCGGTGACTCAGGTGCCAGCGCTCAGCGGCCAACGCATTCTGGCCACAATACGGCCGATAAAAGCCCTCACTACAGGCGTTGGCGATCTGCTGATCGAGCCAGTCGTGCAATGGTGCGAATGGCCCGGGGTGTTCAACCTCGGTGGCGGTGAGTTGTACGGCGTAATCACTGTCGACGGCGGCCCTGTCGTAGACGTCGAGGTCAGTACCCCAGTGGTGACGCGATGCGCCGGGCAGTGCCGAAAAGCGCAGGATGGCGAACAGCCTGGCCGTGTCATCAAGTTGCGCCATCGGGACGGGATGGCCGTCATCATCAAACACCGGGCGGAGACCGCTGGCCTTGTCATTCCAGATTTGCAGCTGGCGATCGTAGTCGCGGTAAGCACTGGCTGCGGTCAATGTAAAACCCGCCCGTGCAGCGCTGGCCTGCAGGTTGCGCCAGGGCAACGCAATGTCGCGATGTACACTGGCGCCGCCGCAGTCGACCAGCATCGATCGATCCTGGCCAAGACACTGGGCCAACGCCGGCTGCGGGGCAGCACTCACAGCCGCATCACTCCAGCGCCTCGAGCTGGCTTTGGGCCGGGGCAAACCAGTAGGCGCCACTGCGAGGCTGCGAGTAGGCCAGCAGGCTATCCTGCACGGGCCCGGCCATGCCATACATGCTCGCCAGCAGGCGATCGAAGCGCGCAGCCTCAGCGCTGAAAGCCAGGAAATAAAGGCCTTCGGAATCGGCGGCAATCGTGGGTGTACTGCGGCGGTAAATTTTTTGCGCCACGCCATCGTGTTTGATATCGGTGCGCGAGACATGCGAGTCGGGCGGCATCGCATCACCGGTGAGCTCGATACTATCGGCCTTGGTGCGACCGATGACCTGCTCCTGCGCGGCCACTGACAAGGCATTGAACGATGCGAGGTCGTGCTGCCAACGCTGGGTCATCACGTAGCTGCCACCGGCCGCCGGGCCATCGGCCACCAGGGCAACCTCGTGGCGGGCATCTTCTTTGGGGTTGGCGCTGCCATCGACAAAACCGGTCAGGTCGCGCGAATCACGGTAGACGAAACCGTCGCAGGCGGTGACATGGGCGCCAAAGGCCCGCAGCCGGGCATGCAGGCTTAGCTGCGCATCGGCCAGGGCGGCGCGATCATTGCCGTGCAACCAGATAAAAAGATCGCCTGGCGTGGCAGGGGCTGCATAGGTGCCACAGGCCGACTCCAGCGGCGCAAACTGCAGCGGCGTGACGCCTGCACCACCCCACTGCTGCCAAAGCGCAGTCGAGCAGGCCAGCACGCTGGCGACACCCTGCTGAGCATGTGGCTGCAGCGTCGCATGCAGGCTCGCCATCGCGCTGGCAGCCGGCGGCTGGGCAAAATCCAGCTCATAGAAGCGGTGAATGCTGCTGCCTTCAACGAAGATCCCGGCCTGCGCGTTCGCCATATCCAACTACCCTTCAACTTGCATTGCGTTTACACTGCCGCTCTTTGCACGCCAGCGTGCACTTCTGAAAACAATGCCATGTTCGTACGCCCCGGTCAATCGACCCGGAGAACGGCTGGCACAATGACAGCACAGGCAGATATTCCGTGACCTCTCCGCTCAACCAGGCCAACTCTCAACCCCTGCACCGCGCGCTGCATACCCCGCTGTGTGAGTTGCTGGGTTGCCGCTACCCGGTTATCCAGACGGCAATGGGTTACGTCGCGCTGCCAGAACTGGTCGCCGCCACCTGCAATGCCGGAGGCTTCGGCTTCCTCGCCGCGGTCACGATTCCGCCCGCAGAGGTTGAAGCCGCCATCCTGAAAACCGCCAGCATGACGTCGGCGCGCTTTGGCGTAAACTTCCATATGTTCACACCCGGCGCCGACATCATTGCCGAGGCGATCATCAAGCACAAGGACAAGGTCGCGGCCGTCAGCTACGGGCGCGGGCCCAACCCCGAGATGATTGCACGCTTTAAAGAACACGGTATCGTCATGATCCCGACAGTGGGCAAGACCGCGCACGCTGTGAAGGCCGTCAAGCTTGGCGCAGACGCTGTCGTCGTCCAGGGTGGCGAAGGTGGCGGCCATACCGGTTCGGCGCCAACCAGCATTATCGTGCCGCAGACCGTCGATGCCGTCGACGTCCCCGTCATCGCGGCGGGCGGCTTCAAAGATGGCCGCGGACTAGTCGCCGCGCTGGCCTATGGCGCAGTTGGCATCGCAATGGGAACACGATTTTTAATGACCAGCGACTCCCCCGTGGCGCAGGCATCGAAAGAGCGCTATGTCGCCGTCAACGACACCGACCACATCGCCGTCACTCATGCGGTTGATGGCATGCCACTGCGACTCATTCACAACGAGTTGCTCGACAAGCTCGAGGGATCAAGCAAGATTGGCGCCCTGCTGTTTGCCATCAAAAACGGCTGGGAGTGTCGCAAGATCACCGGCATGACCATTATCGACCTGCTCAAGAGCGCACTGGTTTTTCGCAAGGACGGACTGACTGCAACGCAGACCATCATGTCGGCCAACGCACCGGTGCTCTATACCAAGACCTGGGTCGACGGCAAACCCGACGAAGGCGCACTGCCCAGCGGCCAGATTGCCGCGGCCATCGACCAGCTCGACAGCTGCGACAAGGTCATTAACGATCTCATCAATGAAGCCAATCGCAGCCTGAACCGGCTTCAGGGCTAGCACAGGCCACAGTGATGACCGTACTGTGCGACTATGACGATATTGCCGAAGGCAAGGCCAGGGGCTTCAGCCTCGGCGATCGCTCGGTGTTTGCCGTCAAGAAAGATGGTGAGGTGTATGTCTACGAAAATCGCTGCCCACACCTGGGCGTCGAGCTTGAATACCAGGAAGACCAGTTCCTTGACCCCGACGGCGCGCTAATCCAGTGCTCGACGCACGGCGCGTTGTTCCTGATTGAAGACGGCAGCTGTATCAGCGGCCCCTGCCTTGGCCAGTCGCTGCAGGCACTGGCGAGCCGGGTTGAAGACAACCAGGTACTGCTTGACCAGGGCCTTGCCGATGACTAGTCGCCGTTGAGCGCGACGCCGCGCGACATCACCAGGCGCTGGGCATCGACCGTGCCCTCGCGCTCATTCAGATCAACGATGTACAGCGAGCCTATGGCATCATCGAGCACAAACAATCGCTCGCGATCTTCGCGCCAGACCATGGCAACGGGTGAGACAAAAACATTGGCGGTATTCGGCACCCCACGCGCCGTGTAGTCGGCACCGACCGCGAAGCCGGTCAGCGCGACCGGAAAGACCGCGGCGCGCCCCCGATCGAGCATCAGCAAATCGACCCCACCCGCATCGCGGGAATCCAAAGCGATATCAACCACCTGGCTGTCTGCACCCTTGGCGCTAAAATCGCCCACTTCAGTGACCACTGCCGTATCGATAACGACCTGGTAGATTTTTTGCTGGGCGTTGTCGACCACCAGCAAGGCCGTTTCATCGCTGTTGAAAATCATCGCGCTGGCAGCAGTCGCGCCCACGGGCAAGGTGGCAAACGCGGCGCGCTCAACGTTGGGCACCTCTTCTTCGTCGGGCATACCGGCATTGATGATTTCAGTACCAAAGGTCATCTGGATAATTTCGCGCGAACCGGCATTGAGCACAAAACCGACCACGTCACCATCGGCGTCTTCATACAGCACCGCATCAACCGGGTCATCCATCGCTGGCACATCATTATCGAGCAGCTCGCGACGCACACCCAGTGTCGTCGACTCAATCACCTTGCCGCGTGCGCTGTCGAACACCAGGAAGCGGGAAGTCTCTGAAACCTGGTCGAGCAGGAGTACATCAGGTTGCTGGAAATCCTCGGACGTCGATGCCCCGGTCGCCGCTATCGCTGGCGTAGCTCCGCGCACGCCGGTGAGCAAACTGATACCGACAATACTGTTCAGGCGCGCATCGATCGTATAGAGCGTCGGTGCCAGCGCATTGTCGAAGAATGCGGTGGAGCCAGGCTGCTCAAGCAATGGTGTGTAGGCAGGTACTGCACGTTCAGTTCCCACGATCGTGGTGGCATCGTCAGTATCGCTGTCGCCATTGGCGCTGGCTCCGCCTGCAACAAAATTGCGCTGCCCGGTCACACGATCGACGCCATCGGCAGTAGCGACTTCAATCATGACACCCAGGGCATTGTCGACAACCAGCAGCTGTTCATTGGTCGCATCAAAGGCCATCGCTGCCGGCTGTCGGAAGAAGTTGCTCTCATCGTCTTCTGGAAAAAACCGACTAACAGCCCGACCTGAATTGTTGACATCAGGATCACTGCTGGATACTACTTCGCAATAGCGCGAATCTTCCTGGTCAACCTGGAAAAGTCCATCAGGGTCGTCGCCGGGAATATCCGGATCAACCTCATCAAATACAAAGATGCCGGCGTTATTGACCCCGAGGCCGGAAAAATATCGGCGCACGCCGTCGCTTGCAGTGGCGGATGCATCCACCGCGATGATCGCATTGCGATCGCGATCGAATGCGTAAAGTGTGTCTTCATCGCCCACCCCATCATCGGCCAGCGCCAACCGGCTTAGCCGCAAAAAGAGCGTATCGCAACCCAGCGCCTCGAGCGGGCTCATCATGTCCATTGGATCGACAGGGCCGCCCAGGTGCGAACCGGCACTGGAGAAATCCGACTCTGCACCCAGGTTGTCGATGGCGATGATCCGATTGGCGCCGGCATCGGCCACGAGAAATCGATCTTCGGAAGGCTGGTAGACCATATCAACGGGTCGCGAGCGCGCATCGGCCGACTGCCAGAACACGCTGCGCTCACCCACCGTACCCCCCGATAGCACCACGG
This sequence comes from Pseudomonadales bacterium, assembly GCA_965216795.1. Classification (GTDB taxonomy): domain Bacteria; phylum Pseudomonadota; class Gammaproteobacteria; order Pseudomonadales; family UBA7434; genus UBA7434. Next base: position 1,707,226 of record OZ244196.1, read on the forward strand.
CGATGATCGCGCGCCGCGCCTCGTCCAGCACATAGGCCGTATCGCGCGCGGCATTGATTTCAACCGCTACCGGGCGTACCCACATTTCATTGGCATTCGGCGTCGCTGCGTCCGAGATCACGCTGCGGTCACCAAAACTTGCGCCTGCATCCAGCTCCACAGCCAGCAATGCAAGCAGCTGCCGGTCGACAACCAGCGCACGGCTGCTGGCCCCGTCACTGTCTATGACCATATCTTCGGGCACGGCGAAAGGCACGGCAGTCGTCGATTCGGGCACCACGGTTTTCACCCCGGTGTCGGTATCCCACTGCAGCAGTGCGCGCCGTGCTGCATCGATAGTAAACACGCGGCGCCCAACGGTGCTGTCGACCTGCACGCCACGCTCGGCCATCCACGAACTACCCGTTGCCAAACTGAAGGCCGCGGTCGCGCTGCGCGCTGCGTCACTGACTGTTACGCTGACCTCATTGCGCGCCAGTGATCTATCGATACTGTTGTCACCATCAGCAGCAGTAAAGGACCAGCTCTCCAGCGGCAGCGTGGTATCCGTGAACTGCACCGTGTCATTGACGCTGAACTCCAACTGCTCAAGCGGTGACGACTGCCCCGCCGCACTGCCATAGACATTGATTCTCGCCACTTCCGCCGGGTTAATGCCGTCGGTGCCATCACTGCCCAGCGAGGCCACAAAGCCCTCCGTGAAAACCCCCGCAGTGTCGAACAGGAAAACCGGGAAGTTCAAACCAATGATCGGGATTAGCGGTGGCAAATCATCGTCGTCACTGTTACTGCTGCTGCAGCCTGCAAGAAACATCACCAGCAGCAGGCCAACGGCGCAGCGCAGCCTGAGAAAAAGGGTGTTCGACAATGTGGTTGCCATGTTTTTCATTATTCCTGTCAAATGTATAGCGGCGCTGCTAGCGAAACAACGCCTGCATGCGCTCGATTGCAAGGTCGATACGATCGGCACCGGTGGTAAACGCGAAACGGACGTGCTGGTCGGCACGATAGCGACCAAAGTCGCCGCCCGGTGTGATCGCGATGCCATGCTGTTCGAGCATTGCGAGCGAAAACGTCTGGCTATTGTTGCCAAGCTGCAGGCTTTCACCGTGCGCTGCAAGCAAGTCGCTGATGCCTGCGTAAATATAGAGCCCACCGGCCGGGGCCTGGGGCACGTCAAAACCCAGCGCCTCAAGCGCTGGCAATAACTGGTTGCAGCGCGCTGCAAAGGCTTCCCGACGCTGGTCGAGAATCTGGCGGGTCGCAGGCTCAAAACAGGCCAGGGCCGCATGCTGCGCCATCGTCGACATCGAGATAAACAGGTTTTGCGCAAGCTTCGCCAGGCCCTCACAGGCCCAGGGCGGCGCCACCAGCCAGCCCAGTCGCCAGCCGGTCATGCCGAAGTACTTTGAAAAACTGTTAATCACAAACGCATCATCCGTAATCTCCAGCACCGAGTGCGCGCTGCGCGACTGGCCCGGGCTGCGAAAATCCAGCCCATGGTAGATTTCATCGACAATCAGGTTACCGCCGCGCTGCGCGACTGCCTCATAAAGCGCAGCCAGGCCTGGTTTGGAAATCACGGCGCCCGTGGGATTTGCCGGACTTGCCACCAGCGCTGCCACCGAGGACTCGCCATCGCTGCCATCAGCTTCGACCCAGTGCTGTGCAATTAACTCCGGCGTTAACTGGAAATTATCCGCCTCGGTCACCGGAACCAGTACGCCGTTACCTTCAACCAGTCGCATAAAGTGACGATTGCAGGGATAGCCCGGGTCAGCCAGCAGCACCTGGTCACCCCGGTCAATCAACAGGGCGGCAATGAGCAGCAAGGCACCGGATGCCCCCGGCGTCACCATAATGCGCGCCGGATCGATAGACAGGCCGTAGTCATCGGCATAGTAACGCGCGATGGCCTCGCGCAGCGGGCGCAGGCCATTGGCATCGCTATACTGGGTAGCTCCCCCGCGCAGGGCCGCAATACCTGCCTCGACAATCGGCGCCGCGGTCTCAAAATCGGGCTCACCGGCCTCCATGTGCACGATATCCCGGCCCTGGGCTTCGAGTTCACGCGCACGAGTAAGGACTTCGACGACACGAAACGGCTCGATATCCCCAACCCGGCGGGCAATTTTTGCGTTCTGGCTTTTAGCTGGACTTGGCGTCGTCACTGGGGCAACCGCAATAGATCAATAAACAACCATATTCGCCGCGACCGACTGTTGCCACGGCCACCGCGAAAAAGCCGCCTAGTTTACCGCAATGACAGGCCAAACGCTGCGCCGCGGCCGCTGTGCCGGCCGGGGCAGCGACATCAGGGGGTGAGCTATGCAACTGGATTAGCAGCGGATTTTCTGCTAGATTCGCTGCCCTCGCCGAAACGGGCACCGCGCGAACGCCGCGTCCGGGGCGAGCATTTGTCAGCAACGCATCGCAGAGACAGGTACGATGGCACGCAAGAAAAAGAGCGAACTTTCCGAGAGCTTCCAGAACTTCACTCCCTACAAGCCCAAAAAGGGCGAGGAGTATATGAGTGAGCCCCAGAAGCAGCACTTTCGCTCGATCCTGTTCGACTGGAAAGCCCAGCTGATGGAAGAAGTCGATCGCACGGTCAGCCACATGAAAGACGAGGCGGCCAACTTCCCGGATCCGGCAGACCGCGCCACCCAGGAAGAGGAATTCAGCCTCGAGCTGCGTGCCCGCGATCGAGAGCGCAAACTGATTCGTAAAATTGATTCCACCGTCGACAGGATCGATGCCGATGACTACGGCTTCTGCGATGCCTGCGGCATTGAAATCGGTATCAAGCGACTCGAAGCCCGTCCCACAGCAACGCTGTGCATCGACTGCAAGACGCTCGACGAAATCAAGGAAAAACAGCAGCTCGGCTAGCCCGCAGCATCGCGCTGCCTCCGGTCGATGAGCTACATCGGTCGCTTCGCACCCTCACCCACCGGCCCCCTGCACCAGGGGTCACTGCTGGCCGCACTGGCCAGTTATCTCGACGCGCGCGCCCACGGCGGCCGCTGGCTACTGCGCATTGAAGACGTCGACGAGCTGCGTACAGTCGACGGCGCAGAGCGCGCCATCTGCGCCTCGCTGGAGGCTCATGGCCTGCACTGGGACGGCGAGGTAACACGGCAAACCGGCCCACAGGCGCAGCAGCGCTACCAACAGGCGCTGGCGCAACTTGATGCGCTGGGCCAGACCTTCTATTGCGACTGCACGCGCAAACGCCTCAAGGCCATCGATGGCCCCTACCCCGGCTACTGCCGCGACCGGCGCCAGGCACAGTATCGTGCCGCCACCGCGGGCCAGCCCGCCAGCCACGCCATCCGATTGCGCTGCGAAGCCATGTCCGTCGCCTTTGAAGATCGGCTCCTTGGCACACAGCACTTCGCCCTCGAAGCACTGGGCGATGTCGTACTGCGCCGGCGCGACGGCCTCTACGCCTACCAACTGGCGGTGGTTGTCGATGACGCCGCCCAGGGCATTACCGACGTCGTACGAGGCGCCGATTTGCTCGACTCCACACCCTGGCAGCTGCAGCTGCAGCGCCTGCTGGCACTGCCCCACCCGCGATGGGCCCACCTGCCCCTGCTACTCGAACCCGGCCGCGGGGCCAAATTGAGCAAACAGACGGGGGCCAGGCCACTGGATGACAGCGCAGCCCAGCACAACCTGCGCACCGCGCTGGCCCAGCTTGGGCAGGAGCAGCCTGAAAAAGATTGCTCAATCAATGACTTACTGCAATTTAGCAGCCAGAACTGGCGGCCGGAAGCGATCCCGCGAAAGCCCCAGCTTGCGATATGACGCCACTGGCTGCGGTAAAACGGTAACACCCACCCTGTCACCGGACTCGCGTTTTCCGTTACAAAGCGTTACAGTTATACGGAGTTTCGGCGCCCTGGGCGCCGCCAGAGTACCCGCAATCAGGCAGTCCACCGCAGTAGATAGTACCGATTCGATGTTCCTCTCTCACGCCCCGACAGTCGCAGGCCGACACCGCGAGCAAGCCCGGTGAAACAGGTCCTGGTCGTCGAAGATGACGCGGTCATTTTTGCGCAGGTAGAACGTATCCTGGCGCAGCTGGGCTGTCCCTGCGTCCATGTGCGCACTGTCGAGGAGGCCAAGCAGCGCTTTACGCTCAAGCACTTCCGCCTGATCCTCAGCGAGCTGGAGCTCCCCGATGCACCGGGCACCGACCTGATCCGGCTGGCCGAGGGCTGCCCGGTACTGATCATGACCGGCTATGCGACCATGCAATCGGCCGTCGAGTCGATGCGCAAGGGCGCCGTCGACTACATCGCCAAGCCCTTTGCCGACAGCGAGCTGCACGATGCGGTCAAGCGCATTCTGGGCAGCCAGGATCTCGACCCCAAAGCCGCGAGCGCTGACAGCGTGGCTCCGCCACCTGGCGTTATTGGCAGCAGCAGCGCGATGCAGGAGGTCTATCGCCGAATCCGCAAGGCTGCGCCCACCCGCTCGACCGTGCTGATTCGCGGCCAGACCGGTACCGGCAAGGAACTGGTCGCGCGGGCCCTTCACGATTGCAGCGAGCGCGCCGCCGAACCCTTTATCGCGGTCAACTGCGCGGCGATTCCCGAGACACTGATCGAAGCCGAGCTGTTTGGCCACGAGAAAGGCGCATTTACCGGCGCTGCCAGCAAGCGCTCGGGCCTGATTGAAGCGGCCGAGGGCGGCACGCTGTTTCTCGATGAGATCGGCGAATTGCCCAGCGAGGCCCAGGCCCGGCTACTGCGTTTTATCCAGGAGAGCGAGATCCGCCGGATCGGCTCCAACCAGTCGCGACGCGTCGACGTGCGCCTGATCGCCGCAACCCACCGCGACCTCAAGCAACTGATCGAGACGGGCGGCTTCCGGGCCGACCTGTACTACCGAATCAATGTGGTCCGCATCGACCTGCCGCCACTGGCGGCGCGCGGCAGCGACCTCCTCGAAATTGCCGAATTCCTGCTCGAACGAGCCGCCAGCCGGCATGAGAAGCCCGGCCTGCACCTGCTCCCCGATGCCATCCAGGCCATCACGACCTACGCATGGCCCGGCAACGTCCGCGAGCTGGAAAACGTCATCGAACGCGCGGCGATCATGGCCGAGGGCATCGGTATCGACAGCCAGACCCTTGAAATCGATGTCGACCTGGTCGACGTGAACCGCATCAATGCCGAAACCCTGACCCCGCTGCAGCGGGACCCCGAGGCCCCGGCCAGCAGTTCGGCAGGGCGCCACGCCCGCTCACAGCTGCCCGACCCCAGCGAAGACCTGTCCCTGGAAGAGTACTTCCAGCGTTTTGTGCTTGAAAATCAAGAGCATATGAATGAAACCGAGCTTGCCAAGAAGCTCGGTATCAGCCGCAAGTGCCTGTGGGAGCGCCGCCAGCGCTTTGGCATCCCCCGCCAGGGTGGCTCGGGCAAGGGTAGCGGCTCCTCCTCAACCAAGATGGTCTAGACCCACTCCGGCGGTGTGCCGGGTGTTACTTTCCCCGGGTGTCACTGTACCGGCCGTGCCGGGTAACACCGAACGGGGTAGCAGCGTAACACTTCGGTAATGATGATTTCTCGCTCAAATTGAGCAAGCTTCAGTAAGTGACTGTTTTTAAAGCAGATCGAAATGCTGGCACGGCACGTGCACCAGCTTTGGGACTAATAAGAATAAAAGCGTCCAAAGAAAAATAACAATAAGCGAACGAGCTAAAAGCATAACTACATAAGAAAACAAAAAGACCTGGATGGGGAGTTATCTCCCCATCGTAATTCTCCTATTTTCTTCCCTCTCTGACTGCGGTAGCGCTGTGCTAAAATGCTGCGCCTTCAGTACCCGTCCATCCGCAACCCCAGTTAATCGCATACGGCTGTACACCTATTTGAGCGCCAAACGCCCATCGAGCCCAGCAGCGCCGAGCCAAAGCGCACCGGCATCTGCCGAAACGCAGAACTCGCCAGACGCCCGGCGCATCATCCCTCGCGATGAACACACGGTCTCGCGCTCTGCCATCAGCAAGAATGCACTCAACGTTATCTACGCGCTTAACCGGGCCGGTTTTGAGGCCTATCTGGTGGGCGGCTCCGTTCGGGACCTGCTGCTGGGCCAGCAGCCCAAGGATTTTGACGTGGCCACGGACGCCCGCCCCGAAGAGGTCAAGGACCTGTTTCGACGGGCGCGCATCGTCGGCCGTCGATTCAAGATCGTGCACGTACGATTCGGCCGCGAAATCATCGAAGTCACCACCTTTCGTGCAGCCCACGACAGCGACAGCAGCGGCGCCAAAGCCAACCAGCAGGGCATGCTGCTGCGCGACAACGTCTATGGCAACCTCAAGGACGACGCGCTGCGTCGCGACTTCAGCGTCAACGCCCTGTATTACAGCGTCGACGGCTTCACCGTCATCGATTACGCCAACGGCCTGGCCGACCTGCAGCAGCGCTCGCTGCGCATCATCGGCGACCCTGAAACCCGCTACACCGAAGACCCGGTGCGAATGCTCCGGGCCGTGCGCTTCGCCGCCAAGCTGGACTTCACGATCGATCCCGCCAGTGCAGCGCCACTGGCCGGCCTTGCGCATATGCTGGGCCAGGTCGCCCCCGCCCGCCTTTTCGATGAACTGCTGAAAGTGTTTATGAACGGTCATGCTGAGACGGCCTTTGCATTACTTGAGCATCACCAGATGCTGGCACCGCTGCTGCCCGCCAGCCCCGAGGCCCAGGACAGCCAGTCGCCACCCTGGGCGCTGGTACGACTGGCACTTGCCAACACGGACAGCCGGGTGCGCGAGGACAAGCCGGTGACACCGGGCTTCCTGTTCGCCGCATTACTGTGGCCGGCGCTATGCCAGCGACTCGAGCAGCTGCAGGACATGACACGACTACCGGCGCTGCAGCGCGCCAGTGCCGAGGTGCTCGCCCACCAGCAGGATCTCACCGCGCTGCCGCGTCGCTTCAGCACAATGGTGCGCGAGATATGGACGCTGCAGCAACGCCTGGAAAACGCGCACGGTCGCCGCGCGCGCGCCGTGTTACTCAACCCCAGGTTCCGTGCGGCCTACGATTTTTTGCTGCTGCGCAGCAGCGCCGGAGAGCCATTGCAGGAGCGCTGCGATTTCTGGACGGCGTTACAACAGGAACACCCCGTGCCAGCGGGCGAGCACAGCGAGCGACCGCCGCCCCGCAAGCGCAGGCGACGCCGGCCCCGCAGGCGGCGCGCGGGTGAGCGCGATGGCAACCAGGCCGGAGCCGGGGATTGAGCACGGCGCCCTCGCCCGTCGCGCCAACGCGGGCCTACATCGCGCTGGGCAGCAACCTCGACGACCCGGTTGCGCAGCTTGAGCAGGCAAGCAACGCACTGCGGCGACTCCCCGAGTCGCGTTTTGTCCTACGCTCATCGCTGTATCGCAGCAAGGCCATCGGGCCCGGCGAACAGGCCGACTATATCAACGCCGTCGCGGCGATCGACACCCAACTGGCCCCGCTAGCGCTGCTGGATGCCCTGCAACAGATCGAACAGCAGCAGGGCCGCGAGCGGCGCATTCGCTGGGCTGCTCGCACGCTGGACCTGGACATCCTGCTCTACGGTGAACAGCAAATCGACAGCGAACGCCTCACCGTGCCACACCCGGCGATGACCGATCGCAACTTTGTGTTGGTGCCGCTACAGCAAATTGCACCAGGGCTGCAACTACCCGACGGCCAGTCGATCGATACACTGGTGCAGCGCTGCGGCTGGCACGATCTGGTAGAATTGGGCGCATGACTTTGACGCCTGGCAATTCCGCTACCCACCCCGGTAGCAGCACCGACGAGACCGAATCCTCTGCGCTGGGCGAAATTCTCCAGGGCAGGGAGTTGCCGCAGTTCATCACAATCGAAGGCCCGATTGGCGTGGGCAAAACCACGCTTGCCAAGCAGCTCGCCGAGAGTTTCAACTATGAAACGATGCTCGAGCGCGCTGAAGAAAACCCCTTCCTCGAGAGCTTCTATCGCAATCGCCGGCAGAACGCGCTGGCCACCCAGCTGTTCTTCCTGTTCCAGCGAGCCCAGCAAATCCAGGAAATGCGCCAGCACGATATGTTCTCACCGATCCGCGTCGCCGATTTCCTGATCGAAAAAGACCGGCTGTTTGCACGCGCCAATCTCAGTGACAACGAGTACCAGCTCTACGAGCAGGTGTACTCGCAAATTACCATCGATGCACCCAGCCCGGACCTGGTGATTTACCTGCAGGCACCCGTCGATGTTTTGATGGAACGCATCCTGCAGCGCGGCATTGGCATCGAGCAGTCGATCGACCGCCAGTACCTTGAACTACTCAATGAAGCCTATAGCGAGTTTTTCCTGTACTACGATGACGCCCCATTGCTGATCGTCAACTGCGCCGAGATCGATTTCATCAACAACCACGATGACTACCTGACTTTGATAGACTATATGCTCAATGTCCGCGGTGGCCGGCACTATTTCAACCCGACCATTTTCTCCTGACCAGGCCAGGATCTCGCGCTTCCATTGACACGAGACACAGGCAGCAGAGGCCATACCCAGTGACCCAGACCGTAACCAAGCTCAAAACCCGGCAAGATAGCGGCGAAAAGTTTGCCGTTGTTGCGGCCTACGATGCCAGCATGACCGAGGCGCTCAACGCGGCCCAGATCGATGCCATCCTGGTCGGCGATTCGCTGGGCATGGTCGTCGCAGGGCTCGACAGCACGGTCCCCGTAAGCGTCGAACAAATGGCCTACCACACGGCCGCCGTCGCGCGCGCCAATCGCCGTGCCAGCGACCCGGCGCTGGTGATTGCCGACATGCCCTTTATGAGCTTCCACAACGAGACGCTGGCGCTCGAGAACGCCACGACGCTTATGCAGGCGGGCGCCAACATGGTGAAACTCGAGGGCGGCGCCTGGCTCGCTGGCACTATCGCGCGCTTGAACGAGTGCGGCATCCCTGTGTGTGCCCACATCGGCCTGACGCCTCAATCGGTCAACAAGTTTGGTGGCTACCGGGTGCAGGGCAAGTCCGATGCGCAACAGCGCGAATTACACGATGACATACGTGCGCTTGAGCAGGCGGGCGCCGACTTTGTCGTTTTTGAATGTATTCCCGCGAAGCTCGCTGCCGAGCTGACAGCCGCAACGTCGATGGCCACGATTGGCATTGGCGCCGGCGCACAAACCGACGCCCAGGTGCTGGTGTGCTACGACATGCTGGGCCTGTCAAACAGTCCCGCGCGCTTCGTCAAGAACTTCCTGGCCGATGCCGCCGCAGGTGGAGAGCCATCCATTAGCCAGGCATTTCGCTGCTTCAAAGACGATGTGCTGGCGGGCCGTTACCCGGCCGCTGAACACGAGTATCAATAGCCAACCCGCCCAACACGCACTCTATCGGCATGCAAACACTCAACCAGGTCAAATACCTGCGCGCTGCGATCAACGCTGACAAGGCGCGCGGTCGCCGCATCGCACTGGTGCCCACCATGGGCCACCTGCATGAGGGCCACCTGCAACTGGTGCGCCGGGCGCACGAAGTCGCCGGCATTGTCGTCGCCAGTGTATTCGTCAACCCCATGCAGTTCGGGCGCGACGAAGACCTCGATAACTACCCACGCACCCTGGCTGAAGACCAGCAAAAACTCGAGGCAGAGGGCGTGCACTACCTGTTTACGCCCTCGGTAGAGGAGATGTACCCAAACGGCACCGACAACCATACGACCGTCGAGGTCGCCGCGCTGTCAAATATGCTTTGCGGGCTGTCTCGCCCCGTGCATTTCCAGGGCGTCTGCACCGTGGTGAGCAAGCTGTTCAATCTGGTACAACCCAACAGCGCGGTATTCGGTGAAAAAGACTTCCAGCAACTGGCTATCATTAAACGCATGGTCGGCGACCTGTGTATGCCTATCGATATTATTGGCGTACCGACTGCACGAGCCCACGACGGGCTCGCGATGAGCTCGCGCAACTCTTACCTGACCAGCGTTGAACGCGCCCTCGCGCCGGTGCTTTATGAAACGCTCGGCGAAACGCGCGACGCCATTGTCGCAGGTGAGCGCAACTACACGCAGCTGGTCGCTACGGCCCGCAGCGCACTGGCCGGCGCGGGATTCGATGTCGACTACTACGAAATACGCGACCCGGAATCCTTGCGCCTGTTTGATGACAACGAAGAGGCCCCCGAACTGGTGGTTCTGGCTGCGGCAACGCTGGGGAAAACCCGCTTGCTCGACAACATTACCGTCAAACTTGGCAAAAAACGCTAATCGCCCCAGCACAGGATCCATCCAGGCATGAGTGACTCGACAATCTATCCGGTCAATCCCGAGGCCGCCAACCGCGCCCACCTGAACGACGAACAGTACCAGGCGATGTACACCGCCTCGATTACCCAGCCCGAAATGTTCTGGAATGTGCAGGCGAAAAATACGCTCGAATGGTTTAGCGAGTGGGACGAAGTCCGCACCTATGACTTTCGGCAGGGCCAGGCACGCTGGTTCAGTGGCGCCACACTCAACGTCACCCACAACTGTATCGACCGCCACCTGGCCGAGCGCGGCGAGCAAACGGCCATCATCTGGGAGGGCGACGAGCCCGACCAGGATCGCCATATCAGCTACCGGGAGTTGCATCGCGAAGTCTGCAAGCTGGCCAACGGCCTGAAAGCCCGGGGCGTTGGCAAGGGTGACCGCGTGTGTATTTACATGCCCATGGTGCCCGAGGCGGCCTTTGCCATGCTGGCCTGCGCACGCATCGGCGCCATTCACTCTGTCGTCTTTGGTGGATTCTCTCCGGAGGCGCTAAAAGATCGCATTCTCGATGCCGACTGCCAGACCGTCATTACCGCCGACGAGGGCGTGCGCGGCGGTAAGCTGATCCCGCTCAAGGCTAATACCGACGAAGCGGTGAGCCAGTGCCCCGATGTGCACACCGTGGTGGTCGTCAAGCGAACCGGAAACGCGGTGGACTGGCACGCGCGCGATATCTGGTACGCCGACTGCATCGCCAGTGTTGGCGATGATTGCCCGGCCGAGCCGATGGGCAGCGAAGACCCCCTGTTTATCCTGTACACATCCGGGTCGACCGGCAAGCCCAAAGGTGTCATGCATACGACTGCGGGCTACCTGCTGGGCGCGGCGCTCACCCACAAATACATCTTCGACTACCACGACGGCGATATTTACTGGTGCACGGCCGATGTCGGCTGGATTACCGGCCACTCCTATATCCTCTACGGCCCGCTGGCCAATGGCGCAACCACGCTGATGTTCGAAGGCGTACCGACCTACCCCAGCGCGAGCCGCTGCTGGGAAGTCTGCGACAAACACCAGGTCAATATCTTCTATACCGCACCCACTGCCCTGCGAGCACTGATGGGTGTGGGCAATGACGCCGTCACATCCACTTCGCGCAGCAGCCTGCGCCTGCTCGGCACGGTTGGCGAACCCATCAACCCCGAGGCCTGGGAGTGGTACTACCACGTCGTTGGTGAGGCGCGCTGCCCGATCGTCGACACCTGGTGGCAAACCGAAACCGGCGCCATCATGATCGCACCGCTGCCCGGCGCAACCGCGCTCAAGCCCGGCTCCGCGACCCGGCCTTTCTTCGGCGTCGAACCGGTGATCCTCGACAATGAAGGTAATGAACTGGCAGGCGAAGCCAGCGGCGTACTGGCCATCAAGCAATCCTGGCCCAGCCAGATTCGTACCGTGTACGGAGACCACCAGCGGCTGATCGATACCTACTTCTCAACCTACCCCGGCTACTACTTCACCGGCGATGGTGCACGTCGCGATGCCGACGGCTACTACTGGATCACCGGTCGCGTCGACGATGTGCTGAACGTCTCGGGCCACCGCATGGGGACTGCCGAAGTGGAAAGCGCGCTGGTCTTGCACGACAAGGTCGCCGAAGCCGCGGTGGTCGGCTGTCCGCACGATATCAAGGGCCAGGGCATTTATTGCTACGTCACGGCGATGCAGGGCGTCACGACAGATGATGCGCTCAAGGCTGAGCTGGTCGCGCTGGTCGCCAAAGAAATTGGCGCTATTGCCAAGCCCGACCACATCCAGTGGGCACCCGGCCTGCCAAAGACACGCTCGGGAAAAATCATGCGCCGCATCCTGCGCAAAATCGCCGCGAATGAACTGGAAAACCTGGGTGATACCAGTACGCTGGCGGACCCAGCGGTGGTCGACGACCTGATTGCGAACCGCAAGGACGCCTAGTGATCGAATTCGTGCTCGAGGTGGCCGTATTCTTCTTCTAACTGCTCGAGCTGCATCGACTCAAACGAGACGAATTTGTCGGCCGTAGGCTCGGGCGCGGTTTCCTCCAGGCCAAACATCGCCATCAGCTCCTCGTCCTCGATTTCGAACAGCCCCGTCCACTCCATCAGCGGCTGCCACTGGGCGAGATCCTGCGCCACACGCCCGGGCGGCAGGTCAAACAGGGTCAGGCCCTGGTCAAGCGCACGAATGTAGGACTGCGTATCACGCAGGGTCGCTACGCGTGGAATGTTCATCCGCTCGATAAATGAATCAAAGGTCTGCCGATATTTCGTATTGTTCTTGACCCGGTTGGCGACGATGCCAATGTCCATATTGGGGTTATCGAGCCAGCCTACGTTGCTCAGGCTCATCCACAGCCTCAGCGCCGCCTTGACGTCAATTGGCGAGGGCATGACAGGAATCAGGAGCTTGTCACAGACAGCCGCGATATGCATGTATGAGGAAATCGCGGCGCCCGGCATATCGTGGACCATGACCTCGTACTCACCCTCGATCGACTCGCCTTCGTAAGCCGCTATTGCGGTCACCTCGGCGGTATTGCGAGGCCTGGCCTTGAGCCAGTCGTGAGAGGATTGCTGCTGGTCATGGTCAGCCAGCGCCGCGTTGAAACCCATGGTCGCGGCATAGACCGCAAGGTGGGTCGCGATGGTTGTCTTACCGCAGCCCCCTTTGGGGTTTAACACGACGATGTGTCTCATAGCAGGCCGTACATGCACTGTTGCAGATAAAGGTTACGCCCGCGCCCCGGCACAACGCTAACGTCGGGGGCAGCTGGCATTAGACTAGCCCCAGTTTAGATAGGATTCTGCGACTTGCTGGCAGAATTTTTGTGAGATTTTGAAAGGTTTGCCAGGCGAGCAGGCAGAATTGGTACTTTGCCACTCGCCGAGTACAGGACTACTTTTGTGCAAACACGGTGTAGCCCAAGGTTACGCGATAATCCTCTAACGGATTTAGCTTGTCGAACACATACCCGAGGTTATTGTATACCGGCCAAAGCACGCGGCCAGAGATACCCAGTCGAAAGAAATGGAATATCGCACAGAAGCGCCCGCCGTTCGGCGAGATTCGCACATTTCGCCAGCCACTGAACTTTTGCTCAAGACCCTGCCGCGTAAAGCGCTGGTAATCCTGGCAGTCGTGTATCTCAAATACAAATGGAATCGTTAGCAGCAACCGACCTCCGGGCTTGAGAACCCTGTGGGCCTCTGCCAGTAATGTATCTGGGCTGGGCGTGTGCTCAAGCACTTCGAGGCAAACCAGGCAATCAATAGAGCCATCGCCCACCTGCATAGCTTCAGCATCGCCGACGATATCGGGCTCGGCGGACGCATCACGATTCAACGTTCTGCTGTTCGGGTAGTACTTCCAGCGCTTTCCACTGCCCACTTCCAGAATGCGGCCAGTGGGCCGAAACTCAGCGACCGCCTGCTCGATGTAGTGCCGTCGTATATAGCGCGTCTTTATCATGCAGCAGACTCAAATTGTCCCTTTCGATGACTGCAACTCTGGCAACCACAGAATATCGACAGGAGGACCAGTAAACATCGCTGGCAAAACCAACCATACCTTTATTTTATATTACTTATATAACTGTGTAAAGCACTACCAAAAAAAAGCCGGGCTATCTGCCCGGCTCTTCACTCATTGCAAAACCCTGCGCTGCTAGCCCTCGGGCTCAGCAACCGCCTCGGCTTGCTCTTCAGCCACTTCCTTCATGCTGAGCTTGATGCGACCGCGCTGGTCGACATCGAGTACCTTGACCTTGATGGTCTGGCCCTCTTCAAGCACGTCGGTGACCTTCTCGATACGCTCGTTGGCGATTTGCGAGATGTGCAGCAGGCCATCTTTGCCGGGCAAGATCGTCACGAAGGCACCAAAGTCCACGATGCGGGCGATCGTGCCCTCATAGATGGCACCCACTTCGGCCTCAGCAGTGATGCTCTCGACCATGTCGACCGCGGCCTGCATTGAGGCCTTGTCTTCACCGTAGATGCGAACGGTGCCGTCATCTTCGATATCGACGCTGGCACCGGTTTCATCGGTAATGCCACGGATTGTCGCACCACCTTTACCGATAACATCGCGAATCTTGTCGGGATGGATCTTGAAGCTGGTCATGCTTGGCGCATTGTCTGAAAGCTCAGTGCGTGGCGCGTCGATAACCTTGTTCATTTCATCGAGGATATGCAGTCGCGCGGCCAGGGCCTGGTTGAGCGCAATCTCCATGATTTCTTCGTTGATACCCTCAATCTTGATATCCATCTGCAGGGCGGTGATGCCGTTGACCGAACCGGCCACTTTGAAATCCATATCGCCCAGGTGATCCTCATCACCGAGAATGTCAGTCAGTACAGCGAACTGGTCACCTTCCTTGACCAGACCCATGGCGATACCCGCCACGGGCGACTTGATCGGCACACCGGCATCCATCATCGACAGGCTGCTGCCGCAGACCGAAGCCATGGATGAAGAACCGTTCGACTCGGTGATTTCCGAGACAACGCGTACGGTGAAGGGGAAATCCTCATCCTCAGGCATCATCGCCAGCACACCGCGCTTGGCGAGGCGTCCGTGGCCGATTTCACGACGACCGACAGGGCCAACACGGCCGGCTTCACCGACTGAATAGGACGGGAAGTTATAGTGGAACAGGAAGTTGTCCTTATAGCTGCCTTCGAGCGCATCGATGATCTGCGCATCGCGCACCGCGCCCAGAGTAGTCACAACCATTGCCTGGGTTTCACCACGCGTAAACAGCGCCGAACCATGGGCCTTGGGCAACACGCCAACCTGGATCGACAAGGGGCGCACTGTCTGGTTGTCACGGCCGTCAATTCGCGGCTCTTTGTTGACGATGCGCTGGCGAACCAGTTGCTTCTCGAGCTTGCTAAACAATGATGCGACTTCATCTGCATCGACATCACCGCCTTCCGGCGCGAGCTGCGCAATCGCGCGATCGCGCAGTGCGCCCACTTGCTCATAGCGCTGCGCCTTCTCAGTGATCGTGTACGCAGCTCCCAATTCGGCACCAACACTTTGTTGCAGCTGCTGGTACAGGGCCTCGTTAATTGCAGGCAGTTCAACCTCCCAGGCCGGCTTGCCCGCGTCTGCCACGAGCGAGTTAATCGCCTGGATGACGACCTGCATTTCCTGGTGGGCAAACAATACCGCACCCAGCATCTGGTCTTCGCTGAGCTCGTCAGCTTCCGACTCAACCATCAGCACCGCTTCGCTGGTACCGGCAACAACCATGTTGAGCTTGGAGTTCTCCAGCGTCGAGTAGCTGGGGTTCAGCAGGTAGCCTTCGCTATCGGTATAGCCTACGCGCGCTCCGCCAATAGGCCCGGCAAAGGGAATCCCCGAAATGGCCAGCGCCGCCGAGGTGCCAATCATTGCGGCGATATCAGGGTCATTGTCTTTTTCAGCCGACATGACCGTACAGATCACCTGCACTTCGTTTTTGTAACCATTGGGAAACAGTGGCCGCACGGGGCGATCGATCAGGCGTGAAGTCAGCGTCTCTTTTTCAGAGGGGCGCGCTTCGCGCTTGAAGAATCCGCCCGGGATTTTGCCCGCGGCGTAAGTCTTCTCCTGGTAATGTACCGACAGCGGAAAGAAATCCTGACCTGGCTTGGCCTTTTTGGCGCCTACCACTGTACAAAGAACGACGGTTTCGTCGATCGTTACCAGCACTGCACCGGTAGCCTGGCGCGCAATGCGCCCAGTTTCCAGTGTGACCGTCTGGTTGCCATATTGAAATTGCTTGATAACCGGATTCACTCAAAATCCTCCATAAATATTTAAATCAATGAGCCTGTCTGGCCACCTGACGCGCACAATGCAAACTGTTTCGGTGCGCGCTGGCCAGGCCGGCTCCCATTCGCGCCGGCCGCAGCCAGCGCAACTCCCTGTGGAACTTAAGAACTAGCGTCGCAGACCCAGTCGCTTGATCAGTTCAGCGTAGCGATTGGTGTCTTTTCCTTTCAGGTAGTCCAGCAGCTTACGGCGCTGGTTTACCATGCGAATCAAACCACGTCGTGAATGGTGATCTTTCTTGTGATCACCAAAGTGACTCTGCAGATTGTTGATGTTAGCTGTCAGCAACGCGACCTGGACCTCCGGCGAACCGGTGTCACCAGCTTCGCGCTGATACTCAGTTACGATCTTTGCTTTCTCTTCAGTACTTAATGCCATGCTATTTTCCTCTAATGTGCAATGAATCAATCGGCCTGCCCGTGCACATTTACAGACAGGTCGCAGCTCCTATCGACGGAGAACGCCGCCGACAAAAATCTTTAGCTCGCCAGTAGCCGCCTTGGCGCTACCCGGCCGTCATCGATGATCTCACCAACACCGATAAAGTCGCCGGCACTGGAACGCAACTTGACGTTACCACTGAGCGGCGAACCGGCAACCTGTATTGGCTGCCCGCGGCGCAGGTAAAAGCCCATAGACTCATCGAGTTCGATAACCGGCAAATTGGCCAATGCCGCCTCAACAGGCAGCAGCAGGGCGTCCATTTGCTCAAACTCACCGGCTTCCTTCATCGCCTTTAACGTATCCAGGCCTACGCTCTGCGCCACCCCAAAGGGCCCGGCCATACTGCGCCGCAACGCGCTGACATAGCCGCCAACACCCAGCGCTTCGCCAAGGTCTGCCGCAATGCGCCGCACATAGGTACCCTTACTGACCCGCATATCGACATCAATCTCAATGCAGCCTGGCTGGGCAGAATCGCGCATCGCCAGCATCTCGAGCCGGTCTATGCGTACTGCGCGCGGCTCGCGCTCAACTTCTTCACCTTCTCGCGCCAGGGCATACAGGCGTTTACCGTTATGCTTGATGGCCGAATACATCGGCGGCATCTGCATCTGCTCACCCATAAACCCGGCCAGCGCTTGCTCGACCTGCTGCTGGTCCAATCCGGTCGCATCCGCCACCGACTCGACATCACCATCAGCATCGTCAGTCGTACTACGAGCACCCAGAACAAATGTGCTTTCGTACGCTTTATCGGCCTCGAGCAAAAACTGCGAAAACTTTGTCGCCTCGCCAAAACACAATGGCAAAACGCCGGATGCCAATGGATCAAGGCTGCCGGTATGACCGGCCTTGGCCGCAAAATAGAGCCACTTGGCATCCTGCAATGCGGCGTTAGAGGTCACGCCCACCGGCTTGTCCAGCACCAGGATGCCGTTCAGAGGCCTGCCTCGTTTTTTCGATTTTGCCACTAGCCGTACAAACTCACTATGTATCTGTGCCGGACTGCTTGCCCGCCTGACCCGCGACCGCCGTTTCTATCAACTGGCTCAGCCGCGCGCCTTCACGCACACTGCTGTCATAATAAAACCGCAAACGCGGCGTCGAGCGCATCGTGTGCTGGCGAGCCAGCTCACTGCGCAGGAACCCTGCCGCATTGTTCAGCACCTCAACCGCCTCTTCGAGCTCTGCTTCGTCCTGCTTGTCGAGAAAAGTCACATAGACCTTGGCCTGCGACAAATCAGAACTGACAACGACATCATTGACGTTGGCGTTGGCTGCCCGGGGATCTCGCAGGCTTTGCTGCAACAAGATCGCCATCTCGCGCTTGATGAAATCCGCTACGCGCTCTGCGCGGCTAAACTCCCTCGCCATTGGCTGCTACTGGCATCGCAAGCCCTTACAGGCTGCGCGCCACCTCGTGCATGTCGAAGACTTCGATCTTGTCTCCGGCGACCACATCGGTGTAGTTCTTGACGCCGATACCGCATTCGGTACCCGCGCGCACCTCGCTGACGTCATCCTTGAATCGTCGCAAGGAATCGAGCTCGCCTTCGTGGATCACCACTTCATCGCGCAGCACGCGAATCGGCTTGTTCCGCAACACGACGCCCTCGACCACCATACAGCCGGCCACCAGGCCAAACTTGGGGGACTTGAATACGTCGCGCACTTCGGCAGTACCGAGAATTTCTTCGCGCATCTCAGGCGCCAACATGCCAGACAGTGCGTCCTTGACATCATCAAGCAGGTTGTAAATCACACTGTAGTAGCGAAGCTCCAGCTTCTCGCGCTCAGCGGCCTGTTTGGCACTGGCATCAGCACGAACGTTAAAACCAAAGATGACCGCGCTGGTTGTCGCTGCGAGGTTGATATCGGCCTCTGCGATAGCTCCAACGCCACTTGACACGACATTGACGCTCACTTCTTCATTGCCAATTTCGGCCAACGCAGAAACAATCGCCTCTACCGAACCGCGCACATCAGCCTTGACCACGAGGTTGAGCGTTTTGGTCTCACTCTCTTCAAAGCTGGCAAACAGGTTCTCGAGATTTGCCTTCTGCTGGCGCGCCAGCTTGGTCTCGCGATCTTTCTGGCGGCGGAACTCGGACACCTCACGCGCCTTGCGCTCGTCTTTAACAACAAGCAGCTCTTCGCCAGCATCAGGCGTCCCATCAAGCCCCAGTATCTCAACAGGCTTTGATGGACCCGCCGTTTCAATTAACTCACCGTGCTCGTCGGTCATGTTGCGCACGCGACCAAAGAACTGCCCCGCCAGGACAATATCGCCGTTGTGCAACGTGCCTTCCTGGACCAGCAGCGAGGCCACGTTACCGCGCCCTTTATCCAGCCGCGATTCGATAACAACACCTTTTGCAGGCACATCGACAGGCGCCGTCAGCTCGAGAATCTCGGCCTGCAGCGACAGGGCTTCGAGCAACTTGTCGATACCCTCACCGGTTTGCGCAGAGACGTGAACGAACTGCGTATCACCGCCCCACTCTTCGGGAATCACTTCCTGCGCAACCAGTTCATTCTTGACGCGCTCTGGGTCCGCCGCCTCTTTATCGATCTTGTTGACCGCCACAACAATGGGTACTTCTGCAGCACGAGCGTGTTGTACCGCCTCGATCGTTTGCGGCATCACGCCATCGTCAGCTGCGACAACCAGCACTACGATATCGGTGCTGCTGGCACCGCGGGCGCGCATAGCGGTAAACGCCGCGTGGCCCGGGGTATCGAGAAAGCTGATCACACCCAGGTCAGTTTCCACCTGGTAGGCACCAATGTGCTGGGTAATGCCACCGGCCTCGCCGCTGGCAACCCGGGCATTGCGAATATAGTCAAGCAGCGAAGTTTTACCGTGGTCGACGTGCCCCATTACCGTAACAACCGGAGGGCGACCCTGCCCGGCGCTCTCGTCGGTTTCGGCAAACTGCTCAGCCAGGGCCGCAGTGAGCTCGTCCTCGACACTGTTCTCGCTGACCAGGGTGTACTTGTGGCCCAGCTCTTCGACCAACAGCACTGCCGTCTCCTGGTCGATCGACTGATTGATCGTCGCCATGACGCCCATTTTCATCAGCTCTTTGACAACGACGTTGCCCTTGATGGCCATTTGCTGGGCCAGGTCTGAGACCACGATCGTCTCACCGAGCTCAACGGTATGCACGATCGCCTCAGTGGGCAGGCTGAACTCCTGGCGGTTGATGGCCTGCAACACCTTGGTATTGCCCATCTCGACGAAACGCCCGTCGCGATCATCATTGATAAAGTCATCAACCTTGATGTTATGGCCGCGCGACTTGCCGCGCTGCTTGGGCTGTTTGCGCGAAGTCTTGTTCTTCTTACGCGGCGAATCTTCATCGGTTGTGGCAGGAGCACCCGCATGCTTTTGCGCAGGGCTCGCTGCATCTGCGCTGCGTTTGCGCTGCGCTTCGAGCTGCTCGGCCTTCTGGCGCGCCGCCTCTTCGGCACGGGCACGCGCCAGTGCATCGCGACGCGCCTTCTCATTGGCCTCTTGCTCTTTGCGCTTGGTCGCAGCCCGCTGACGCAGCTCTTCAACATCGAACGGGTCTACACGCCGCGCGGCATCATTGCCAGCTGCAGTTTCCTCTGCCGCCGCTTCTGCAGGTGCCGCGACCGTCTCAGCAACCGCTGGCTCTGCGGCGTCTACCGCGATTTCAGGCTCTTCGACCGGCGGCTCTTCAACGACCGGCGTCTCCTCGCGCTTGACGTAGGTGCGCTTTTTACGCACCTCAACCGAAACTGTTTTCTTACCCTGTGCGCCCGTTGCCTTTACCGTGCCAATCGTCTTGCGCTTGAGCGTAATGCGCTTGGGCGATGAGGTGTTGGCGCCGTGGCTACTTTTCAGGTGCGTCAGCAGCTTCTGCTTGTCCTCATCGGACACCAGCTCTTCGCTGGACGCGTGCGATAGCCCCGCTTCTTTCATCTGCGACAGCAGCCGATCGACAGAGGCGCCGACCGTTTTCGCAAGTTGACTGACTGTTACTTCAGCCATGAATGCATCCCCCCGGGAGCTGTGTATTGGTGTAGTTAACGACTAGGACTCAGCCTCGGCGAACCATGGTTCGCGGGCAGTCATAATCAATTCGCCCGCCCGTGTTTCGTCGAGCTCTTCAATATCAATCAAATCTTCAATGGCCTGCTCGGCGAGGTCTTCCATCGTCACGATGCCACGACTTGCCAGTACAAACGCCAGGTGGCGATCCATACCCTCCATATTCAATAAATCTTCAGCAGGCTCACTGCCTTCGAGCTTCTCTTCCGATGCTATTGCCTGGGTCAGCAGCGCATCTTTAGCACGTGCTCGCAGCTCTTCAGCGATATCCTGGTCAAAGCCTTCTATCGCGACCATCTCTTCAAGCGGTACGTAAGCCACCTCTTCCAGCGTTGTGAAACCCTCTTCCACAAGCACCAGTGCGACGTCTTCATCGACATCGAGCGAGCTGACAAACATACCCACCAGCTTGCCAGCCTCTTCTTCACCTTTGGCCTCGGCTTCTTCAGAGCTCATGACGTTGATCGTCCAGCCAGTCAGCTGCGATGCGAGCCGGACATTCTGGCCGTTGCGACCAATCGCCTGCGCAAGATTGTCCTCCGCTACAGCGACGTCCATGGAACCGGTATCTTCATCGACAATGATCGACTCGACTTCAGCCGGCGCCAGCGAATTGATGGCGAGTTGTGCAGGGTTGTCGTCCCACAGCACGATATCAACGCGCTCGCTGGCCAGCTCACCCGAAACGGCCTGTACCCGCGAACCGCGCATACCCACACAGGCGCCAACCGGATCGATACGTCCGTCATTGGTTTTCACAGCGATCTTGGCGCGCGAACCCGGGTCCCGGGCAGCTGCGCGAATCTCAATAACCTGCTCGTAGATCTCTGGCACTTCGATGCGGAACAGCTCGATCAACATCTCGTTACAGGCACGACTGAGGATCAACTGCGGGCCCCTCGCATCCTCACGGATCTCGCGAAGGATGGCTCGCACCCGGTCACCCATGCGGAAGGCCTCGCGGCCGACCAGGTCATCGCGGTACATCACGCCCTCGGCGTTGCTGCCCAGGTCGACGATGACGGCGTCACGGGTCACTTTTTTAACGGTGCCGTTGAGCAGTTCGCCCTCGCGATCGCGATAGGCATCGACGATCTGCGCACGCTCGGCTTCCCGAACCCGCTGCACAATAACCTGCTTGGCGGTTTGCGCTGCAATGCGGCCAAACTCGATATTCTCGACCTGCTCACGGTGGACATCGCCAATTTGCAGCTTGGGGTCGATCTCGGCGGCTTCCTCGGTCGTCAGCTCAGTGCCGAGGATGGCCAGGTGATCATCGGGCATAACGGTCCAGCGCCGGAACGTCTCGTAGTCGCCAGACTCGCGATCGATAATGACCTCAATGTCGGACTCTTCCTCGTAGCGCTTTTTGGTCGCCGTCGATAATGCCAGCTCAATCGCTTCAAAGATGATGTCACGATCGACGCCTTTTTCGTTGGATACCGCATCCGCGACCAACAAAATTTCTTTGTTCATTACCTGTCTCTTACCTCAGTCGGTTAACCTGGCCTAGGCGCCGTAATCCGGAAACAAACGCCCACTATCGACCCACTCAATGGGCAGATGATATTCATGCCCGTCAACGAAGATTGTCAGCTCTTCGTTCGCTGTCGCCGTCAATATGCCGGTGAAAGTCTTGCGCCCTTCAAAAGCCTGTCGCAACTTGACCTTGACCCGCTCTCCAACAAAACGCTGGTACTGCTCGAAGCGAAAAAATGTT
Organism: Pseudomonadales bacterium; assembly: GCA_965216795.1. Taxonomy (GTDB): domain Bacteria; phylum Pseudomonadota; class Gammaproteobacteria; order Pseudomonadales; family UBA7434; genus UBA7434. The sequence continues at coordinate 1,729,578 of OZ244196.1, forward strand.
CTCGCGGCACCCGGCGAGGAAACCTCCAGCCTGTACTCGCCGCTAATCGGATCCTCGACATCCAGCAGCACGGATAACTGGCGGCTTACCTCCGCGCAGTGATCAACACTGATGCCCTGCTCCGACTCGATATACACCCTTAGCGTCGCACTTCCCGAGTGACTGTGGTACTCCAGCCCCCAGAACTCAAAGCCCAGGCCCTCGACCGTCGGCCTAACGATTTCCTCTAGCTGCGCGTGACTACTGCTCGCCATACCGATATCGCCATGCCACCATCGAGCGCCACAATCTGCGACCGCCCATAAACAAAAAGCCCCTTCGTAAAAAGGGGCTTTTATACTGTCAGTACTGGTTGGCTGCGTTTTGCGGGATTCACATCCAGAGCATCACTGACGATACTCGGACTCCTGCAAGACGCTAGCTGCGGATACGGCCTGTATCCACTGCGGGACTACGACAGGACCCAGGAACATCCATGGGCCTGTCAGGTCGGGTTACACCATGAGCAACCTCGCTCTCTAAACTCGCATAGACCGCAAAATGAACAGTCAGGCGCCAACCAGCCCCTAAAATTCAAGCCGCGCATTATACTAGGGCCCCTATAGGGGTCAACCCGAAACAGTGCCGCCCCGGGCCGCCGGGCGTCTGCCGGCGCGCAAATAATGGTTGTTTTTTGCCCAACCGGGCGTGCTCTTTTTTGCCCGACCGGGCGTACTGCAGGATTGGTGCCGAAGGCGGGACTTGAACCCGCACGAGCTAAGCTCACTACCCCCTCAAGATAGCGTGTCTACCAATTCCACCACTTCGGCTTGTCTTTTTCGATTTACCCTTTTAAAACAAAGAGTTACTTGATCTCCAGACCTGGCGCCCGCTACTGCGGGATCTGGTCGAGCGAATCCTCGGGTTCAAGCACCGGGATATCATCTTCGCTGTAGCCGCCGTCGTCCGTATACGCTGGCACGTCGTCGCCAGGTATCGACTCGATCGGGTCGGCCACGGTTTCTGCCATCGCCTCAATGCGCGCACCCTCACTCATCAGCTGCTCGCTGGCAATGTCGTTGGCCTTTTGTTTGGCGATGATGGCAAGCCCGAAACTGGTCACGAAAAACAGTGCCGCAAGAATGGCCGTAGCCTGGGTGAGCACGTTGCCGCCACCGGAGGGCCCGAACAGGGTTTGCGAGCCACCTGCGCCAAAGGATGCACCCATATCAGCCCCTTTGCCCTGCTGCAGCAGGATCAGGGCAACGATCGCCAGGGCGATCAGGATATGCAGCACGAGTATCAGTTGTTCTATCACGTTTACCTGCCTGGAATTGGCCAGCCATCGGCTGGCAAACTCACTACATTCTGTTGTCTGTTCTGTTGTCCGTCGTTGCGGCCTGTATTCAGGCCTGCGACGCTATCGCCGCAAACTGCGCCAGGTCGAGCGATGCGCCGCCGACCAGCAGGCCGTTGATATCTGGCTCAGCCAGCAGCGCGCCTGCGTTATCCGCGGTCACACTGCCTCCATAGAGAATGGAAACGGCGTCCGCATCGGCACGCTGGCTCCAGGCACTGCGAATAAACGCATGCATCGCCTGGGCCTCGGCCGGGCTCGCACTTTTCCCGCTGCCGATTGCCCACACCGGTTCGTAGGCGATCACGATACTGCCCGCGTTACCGGCACGATCCAGTATCGGCGCGAGCTGCCCAGCAACAACGGCCTCGGACTGGCCGGCCTCGCGCTGGGCCAGCGTTTCGCCGACACAGGCGATGGGCGTAATGCCCTGCTCGAGCAGGCGATCCAGCCTGGCCGCTACACTGGCTTCGGTCTCGCCAAACAACGTTCTTCGCTCGGAGTGCCCCACAATGCAGTAGCCTGCGCCCGCCTCGACCAGCATCTGGGCGCTGACCTCACCGGTGTAGGCGCCACTGGCATATTCGGCGACATTTTGACCACCCAGTGCGAACTGCGCTGTATCGCCGGCAAGTTGCCGAAACTGCGCCAGCAACACGGCGGGTGGGCAAATCACGATTTCAGCAGAACCGGACTGGACCGGCCAGTGCTGCGCAAAGTCCCGGCACAGGGCCAGGCTGCCGTTGAGTTTCCAGTTACCGGCAATAACGAGCTTTGGCATCGTAGAGGACCCGAAAAGCGGGCGGCAATGGTACCGGAGCGCCCGGCAACATACAAGGTTGGGGCGGCTCAGGCGACCCTGGATTCAACCACGGCGGCCAGCGCTTTGGCGAGGGTTTCAACCTGCCCGGGATCACGGCCTTCGACCATGACACGGATCAATGGCTCGGTGCCCGAGGGACGCAACAGGATGCGGCCCTGGTCACCCAGTTCGGACTGGGTTGCCTCGATGGCCTGCTGGATCTCGCTGTCTGCATCAATATCGATGCGCTGCTGCAGGCGAACATTGATCATCGTTTGAGGATACTTGGGTACCTCGGCGGCAAGATCGGCAAGCGTACGGCCACCGCTGACCACCGCGAACAACACTTTGAGTGCCGCGACCAGCCCATCGCCCGTCGTTGTCACGTCGGAGCAGATGATATGCCCGGACGACTCGCCACCCAACTTCCAGCCGTGGGCAACCATCATTTCATTGACAAAGCGATCGCCGACCTTGGCGCGATCAAACGGGACGCCCGCCTCGCGCAGCGCGACCTCAAGACCCAGATTCGACATTTGCGTGCCGACCACGCCGTTGCACTCGCGACCGGTGCGCAGCTGGTCCATTGCGATAATGTAGAGAATGGTATCGCCATCGACCTGGGCGCCATTGTGGTCAACGAACAACACGCGATCGCCATCGCCATCGAAGGCAACACCCAGGTCTGCACGGTGCTCACGCACCGCGGCAACCAGGGCATCGGGCTGCGTGGAACCAAACCCTGCGTTGATATTCAGGCCATCGGGCGAGGTACCGATTTCTATCACCTCGGCACCGAGCTCGCGCAGCACGCTGGGCGCCACGTGATAGGTCGCGCCATGCGCAGCATCGATCACGATACGCTGGCCACCCAGGGTGAAACCGGTTGGCACAGTGCTCTTGCAAAACTCAATATAGCGACCACCGGCATCTTCAATACGTGTCACCTTGCCCAGCTTCGCCGAATCGACAATCACCATGGGCTGGTCGAGCTCGGCCTCTATGGCGTGCTCCATTTCATCAGGCAGCTTCTGGCCCGATGCTGAAAAGAACTTGATGCCATTGTCTGCGAAGGGATTGTGCGAGGCGCTGATTACGACGCCTGCAGTGCAGTGGAAGGTGCGCGTAAGGTAGGCAATCGCTGGCGTGGGCATCGGCCCGATCAGCGCAACGTCGACGCCTGCCGCCACCAGCCCGGCTTCGAGCGCCGATTCAAACATGTAACCGGAAATCCGCGTGTCCTTGCCAATCAGGATCCGCGGCGTGCCGCTTGCGCTGCCCGCCTGGGCTGCGAACACCCGGCCAGCGGCCCAACCCAGCTTCAACATAAACTCCGGGTTGATGACACCTGAACCAACCGTGCCCCGGATTCCGTCGGTACCAAAATACTGTTTTGCCATGTCCTGCTCTTCGATTGTGGTAAAAATTATCGGGGCCGGTAAACCGCATTGGCCAGTGCAACGGCATCGACCGTTGCAGCGACATCGTGGGTTCGCACGATGGTCGCCCCATTGGCAACTGCAATCGTCGCAGCGGCCAGGCCACCAAACAGTCGCTGGTCTACCGGCTTGTCGAGCACCTCTCCCAGCATACGTTTGCGCGACATGCCAACCAGTAGCGGCATCCCGCGCGGCGCAAGGCTCGACAGTTCGCGAAGCAACTGCAGGTTGTGCTCGAGCGTTTTGCCAAAACCAAAACCCGGGTCGACAAGCAGTCGTTCAGCACTGAACCCCAGCGCAATTAACTCATCAACACGCCGCTGCAGGAACGTACGAACGCTGGCAACCACGTCATCGTAGTGTGGCTGCTCCTGCATCGTCGCGGGCGCTCCCTGCATGTGCATGATGCACACCGGCAAGCCCGTCGCCAATGCCGCCTGCTCGGCGCCGGGCAGCGTGAGCGCACGCACATCGTTCAGCATACCCGCCCCTGCTGCGGCCGCCGCCTGCATCACTTCGGGCTGGCTGCTATCAACCGAGACTATGCATTCAATATTAGCAGTTATCCGCTCAATCACAGGGACTACGCGCTCAAGTTCTTCATCCAGGCCCACGGCCACAGCGCCAGGCCGGGTCGACTCTCCACCCACGTCGATGTAGTGCGCGCCCTCGGCGACCATCGCCGCTGCGCGATCATACGCCACGGTGAGCGAACCCCGAGCCGAGTAGTACTGCCCGCCGTCAGAAAAGGAATCCGGCGTCATGTTGAGCACACCCATGACGCGACAGCCCGGCATTGCCGGGCTGCTATTCGAGGAAGAGGGACTGGAAGCCATCGTCATTGGAGCGCCAGCTGGCGCAGGGTGATCGCCAGCGGGGCTGGCTAGTGCTCCGATGCGGGCCCGCCGATGGACGGACCCGGTGAGTCCTGGCTGGATTGGCGCGCGCTATCGGACTCAGCCGGCGTGCCACTGTCGAGATCATCGTCGTCCTGCCAGTTAGCGGGCGGCTGCGGCACCTTGCCTTCCATAATTTCGTCGATCTGGTCGGAGTCAATGGTCTCGTATTTCATCAGGGCATCGGCCATCAAATCGAGCTTGTCGCGATTATCCTCAAGGATCTGCTGCGCCTTTGCGTAGCATTCATCGATAATCTTGCGTACTTCTTCATCGATCGCATTGCGCGTTTCGGGCGCGACATGACTGGCACTGGATGCTGCTGACTTGCCGAGAAACACTTCTTCCTGCGCATCGTCGTATTTCAGTGGACCCATGCGCTCAGACAAGCCCCACTTGGTCACCATATTGCGCGCCACTTCAGTGGCACGCTGGATGTCATTGGATGCGCCCGTTGTCACACCATCGGCGCCATTAATGATTTCTTCGGCAATTCGCCCACCGAACAGCGAGCAAATCTGGCTGATGATGTATCGCTTGCTGTGGCTGTAGCGATCTTCCTCAGGCAGGAACATCGTCACACCCAGCGCCCTGCCGCGCGGGATAATACTGACTTTGTATACCGGGTCGTGTTCAGGTACCAGGCGCCCGACAATGGCATGCCCGGCCTCATGGTAGGCCGTATTGAGCTTTTCTTTCTCTGACATCACCATGGACTTGCGCTCAGCGCCCATCATGATTTTGTCCTTGGCAAGCTCGAACTGGTGCATGGCCACGAGCCGCTCGTTGGCGCGCGCCGCAAAGAGCGCCGCCTCGTTAACGAGATTGGCCAGGTCCGCGCCCGAGAAGCCCGGCGTGCCCCGCGCAATAACAGCGGGGTCGACGTTGTCATCAATCGGCACGCGACGCATGTGGACTTTGAGGATCTGTTCGCGGCCCCGCAGGTCGGGCAGGCCAACGACCACCTGGCGGTCAAAACGACCAGGACGCAGCAACGCAGGGTCGAGAACGTCCGGGCGGTTGGTCGCAGCGATTACAATCACGCCGTCGTTGCCATCAAAACCGTCCATCTCGACCAGCAGCTGGTTGAGCGTTTGTTCGCGCTCATCGTGCCCACCACCCAGGCCGGCACCCCGGTGGCGACCCACCGCATCAATCTCGTCGATAAAAATAATGCAGGGCGACTGTTTCTTTGCCTGCTCGAACATATCGCGCACCCGCGAGGCACCCACACCGACAAACATCTCAACAAAATCGGAGCCGGAAATCGAAAAGAACGGCACCTTCGCTTCGCCGGCAATCGCCTTGGCGAGCAGGGTTTTACCAGTACCGGGCTGACCCACCATCAACACACCGCGAGGAATACGACCGCCAAGCTTCTGGAACTTGCCGGGGTCACGCAGGAAGTCGACCAGCTCCTTGACCTCCTCCTTGGCCTCGTCGCAACCGGCGACATCGGCAAAGGTCGTCTTGATCTGGTCGTCGCCAAGCAGGCGCGCCTTGCTTTTACCAAAGGCCATTGGCCCGCCGCGACCACCAGCGCCACCCTGCATCTGGCGCATGAAGAACATAAACACCGCGATGATGATCAGGATCGGGAAGCAGGCGACCAGCAGCTGCCGCCACAGCGACTGCTGCTCGGGCTCGCGGCCCTCTATTTCGACTTTATGATTGAGCAGGTCATCGATCAGCTTGGGATCTTCGACATAGTAGGGGCGAACCGTCTTGAATTTGCTGCCGTCGGTGCGATCGCCATAAATAGAGAAGCCTTCAATCTCTACCCGCCGGACCTGGTCAGCCTGGACCTCATCGATGAACTGGGAGTAGTCCAGCACCTGCATTTGGTCGGGCACGCTGACGTTGCGAAATACCGTCAGCAGTACCATCGCGATGATGATCCACAAAAGGAGATTTTTAACCATGTCGTTCAAGTGCTCTACCTCACTGCGAAAACCGAGCTGATTCTCGCCAACTGGCGGTGAAGACGCGGCCGAACGGCTCGCCCACACCTATTCTTCAAGCCTACTACATAAGACCCAATGCAGCCATGCAAGCCGGCTAACCCGGCACCTGATCCGTTACGCTGCAAACGCGTCGATGGATTATTGGGTATTTTTTACTCAATATGGGCGCCCTGTGCCTGCCCGCCCCTGAATTCCCGTGCCACCAGGTAAACCTCCCGCGAGCGCGGGCGGGAGGCCGCCGGCTTGCGGGTCTGCACGCGCTTGAACTGGGCTCTCAGGTCGGCCAGGAACGGGTCGAAACCCTCTCCCTGGAAGACCTTGAACACGGCAGCGCCACCGGGCTTGAGCACCCGACAGGCCATATCCAGCCCCAATTCGACCAGGTACATGGCGCGTGGCTGGTCGACCGCCTGCATACCACTGAAGTTGGGGGCCATATCCGAGATTACAAGATCAGCGCCGGCTTCCGGCACACAGGTAAGGATGCGCTGAAGCACCTCGTCTTCGGTGAAATCGCCCTCGACAAACTCAACGCCCGCCAGAGTGTCCATCGGCAGGATATCGCTGGCCACCACCCGGCCCCGTTCACCGACCAGCTCGGCCGCAACCTGTGACCAGCCTCCGGGCGCGGCGCCCAGGTCGATCACCGTCATGCCCGGCCGAATAAGGGCATCCTTTTGCTGGATCTCGAGGAGTTTGAACGCTGCCCGCGAGCGCAACCCCTGGCGCTGGGCTTCTTTGACATAGTGATCGTCGAAATGTTCGCGCAACCAGGCGCCACTGCTTTTGGAGCGCGAAGAGCGTTTGTTCTTGGGTGACTTGTGTTTACCGGGCATCAACCGCAGAATAGTCTGCCTCGTATTACCCGGTCAACCAGGGCACCAGGAAACCATGTCTGCAAACCCGCAAAGCGCGCTGAGCCAACAGCAAAAACAGTACTTCAGGAAACTGGGGCACGACCTGAACCCGGTCGTGACCATTGGCAGCAAGGGGCTGGTTGATAGCGTGGTTGCGGAACTGCGCCGCGCACTGGATGACCACGAGCTGATCAAGATCAAGGTCAATGTCGATGAGCGCGCATCGATGATTGATGACGTTTGCCAGCAGACCGGAGCCCAGCTGGTCCAGGCGATCGGCGCGACTGCGCTGATTTTCAAAGCGGCCGAACGGCCCAACCCGAAGCTGTCGAATTTGCTCAGGCACCGCTAGCCGGCCCCCGGGGGCATGGAGGCGCCAACCTCCGTGTCGCTGCGCTTCCTTTCGCCGTTCGCGAACCACGCGACGCCTCCATGCATTGCACCCGTCCCTGGGTGCGTCGCGATCATAGCAATTAATCGTATTATTGGCCAGTAGCAGGCAATACCCCAAACGGGTATCAAAATGACGCGCATAAAAAAGCCCCGCATGGCGGGGCTTTTTTATCGTACAGCCTGGCTAGGGTGAAGGGCTTGGCGTACCAAACAGGATACCCTGGGTCACGCTATCACCTTCCAGCGTGGTGTTGGCCTGGCCTGCAATGGTCGTGAAGACCTGGCCCACGCCGGTGTTGTCACGCGCCAATTGCGACAGTTTGGTATCGGTGCTGCCACCGCCACCACCAAGGCTGGTCCATACGCCTACCACGATCTGGCCATTGGACAGCGCGACAACCAGCACATCCCCGTCGGTCACATCGCGCAGCGTACAGTTACCGGGGGTACCCGGGCCAACACACACTTGCGGCGTGGCACCATTGAACGGTGGATCGGCAAGGGCGATAAACCCGGGCGTGCCGCCAGTATCGAGGCAGTCTGGTGGCGTGCCGTTGGGCGAGCAGAACTCCAGCCCCGGCCCGGCAGGACCGCCGCCGCCACCACTGACAGCCGCGTTCAGGCCATCGATGTAGCGCAGGAATACACCTTTACCCGGGACGAAGAAACCTTCGAGCTCGATATTGCTGCCACCGAACTCAATCAGGCTAAAGCGTCCATTTGCATCCATCGTAAACGGCAATGATGCGAATACCCCTGACAGCGGTGCTCCGGCAGCCGTCGTCGGCAGGGCCGCATCACCACCATCAATCGTCGAGGTCGTCGTCGCTGCGCCACCCAGGTTAATTGACGCAGTAATGTTGCCGCTACCTGCGTCAGCGAACGAGATGGTCGCGCCATTGAGCGACGAACCGGTAATCGCTGAATTACCTGAAGCCAGCGACAGGCCCTGTAGGTCATACGGACCCTCGGCAACCAGTGTCGCAATGTCGGGAGAGCCAAGCTTGACCGCATAGCCGCGCAGGGTGTTGTTACCCTGGTCAGACAGCGTCACCAGATCACCCGCTGCATCGGCGAAACCGTCGTAGGTGTCACCGCCTGCTACCAGGTCGACACTGCCATCGCCGGCCACCGCAAAGGTACCGCCAGTGAACGCAGTTGAGCTGAACGTCAGCGAGCCATCGCCAGTGCCCACAGCGCTGTTGAACTGGCTCATCGCACCCGCCGCAGTCACCAGGCCACCGCCATCGAGCGTCAGGTCGGTCACGCGTGACTGCATGCTCACCAGCGCATTGCCGGTATTGGCACTGCCGTAGCTCACATCCAGGTCAATCACGCCGTAGGTGCCGCTCAGGTCAGCGTTTGCGCCCAGGCCATCGGTAAACGAAAGCACTGCAAGGCTCTGCTCACCGCTGGTCGTCAGCGTAGAACCCACACCAGCCAGCGCGACACGACCGCTACCAATGAAGTTGGTAATACCCCAAGGCACCATCGAGAAAGCCGGCGCATCGGTAAAGTCGAGATTCGGCTCGCTGTACGCGGCGTTGTTGCCAGTGTCGTCGGCCATGATCACAACGGCGTTGTTGACCGTGGTGGGCGTAGCACCACCAAAGCCCGCGCCGGAAGCAAAGTCGATCGATGCTTCTGATGTCTGGTAATCGTTGGTGACATCAAAGGTACCGTCGCCCATGTTGTCAGTGCCCAGGTCCAGCAGGTTCGAGCTGGCCGAATCGACTGAGCCGTCGTCCTGCAGCGAACTTTCGTTGATGGTCGCGAGCTTGAAGCGACCCGCTTCCGAACTTTGCTGCAGGTAGAACAGGTCGAAGTGGTAATCCTGGGTTGCACTGCTCGGCGCAGGGTCGAGCGCATCGCGGATACCGTCGTTGTCGCTGTCGTCGTCACAGGCGTCGCCGTCACCGTCCATATCAGCATCAGCCTGGCCAGGGTTGGCGTCGTTCGGACAGTTATCCGGCGAGTTGGGCGAACCATCGGCATCACTGCTGACGTCATCATCGTCAGGGTCACAGGCATCACCAACCGCAACGCTGGTGCCCGTCAATTCCTGACCGGGGTTAGCCGTCAGCGGGCAGTTATCGGGGCCGGTACCGACAGCATTGGTATCAACACCATCGCTATCCGGGTCAGAGATAACATTCGCATCGAGGTCATTGTCATCGTTGACGCTCGGGCCACCCATGCCATCACCGTTGGCACCGTCACCGTCGGCGTCGAGGTCACAGACGTTACCCGCGCCATCCAGGTCGAGGTCTTCCTGACCGGGGTTGGCAACACCCAGGCAGTTATCAGGGCCGTTCAGTGAACCGGCGCCAGAGTTATCGTCGATCAGGTCGTCGTCTGCATCAATCGCGTAGCTGCCATCGAGGTCATCTTCATCAGTGACGCTCGGGCCACCCATGCCATCACCGTTGGCGCCATCACCGTCCGCATCGAGGTCACAGACGTTACCCGCACCATCGGTATCAAGATCTTCCTGGCCGGGGTTGCTGGCATTCGGGCAGTTATCCGGGCCATTCAGGGTGCCAGTACCGGCAGCAGGTGAGCTATCGATACCATCGCTATCAGGGTCGATCGCCACCGTGTTATCGAGGTCATCGACATCGGTGCCGCTAGGACCACCGGCGCCGTCACCGTTGGCTCCGTCGCCGTCAGCGTCGAGGTCACAGGCGTTACCGGCACCATCGGTATCGAGATCTTCCTGCCCGGGGTTGCTATCGTTCGGGCAGTTATCCGGACCATTCAGGGTGCCAGTGCCGGCAGCAGGTGAGCTGTCGATACCATCACTATCGGGGTCGATCGCCACAGTGTTGTCGAGGTCATTGACATCGTTGGCACTTGCGCCACCCATGCCGTCGCCGTCAGCACCGTCGCCGTCCGCATCGTTATCACAGACGTTGCCCAGGCCGTCGTTATCGAGGTCATCCTGCGTTTCGTTGTCGACCAACGGACAGTTATCACCGTTGTCGCCAATAGAGTCTGAATCACTGTTGGTGTTTTCGACCGGATCAGCCGGGAAATCATCGCAGACGTCACCGAAACCATCGCCGTCACCGTCTAACTGGTTCTCGTTGTCGTCGTTGGGGCAGTTGTCATCGGCGTCAATAATGGTGTCACCATCACTGTTGCCTTCGAGCTCATCGGGCACGCCGTTGTCATTGGCGTCGGTCTGGCCATCGGGATCACCGGGGAAGGCGTCCATATCGTTCGGCGTACCGTCGGCATCGAGGTCATTGCCGCTCACATCGAGCATGCCAGCCATCGGTGGCACCAGCGGCGCAATCGACGTTGCCGATTGAACAATAGACTGGGCCGTCGCGCTGGGCGTAACGCCCGTCGTTGCGGTCTCGGCATCGACGTCAGCCTGGACCCCGGCGATGTCTTCACCCATCGTCGCACCCGGCAGGTTGGTCGCTTCATCTACGCCCATCGTGATCGCGTTGACAAAGCCCGCGAGGTCGGCATCGGCGCCAGCGCCAATGTCCTCATCGAGCATGCCGTCAGCGGCAATATCATCAGCAATCTTGTCCAGCACCGTGGCAGGCGCACCGGCAGCGAGCAAAATCGCCGCGCCTGTTGCCTCATTGGCCTTGCGCAAGGCCACCACGTTTTGGGTCTGGGCGAAGGTGGTTACGTTTTCCGTCAGGATCAGCGGGGTAGCAAACAGGTCGATGCCCGCGTCGGCACCAAAACCCAGGGTTTGCAGCACCTGCACACTGGCCAGCGGCAGTCCGGCTTCGAGCTCGGCAGGCGTCGTCGCACCAGCGGCCGCGATATCAGCGGCGATCGTTGACAGCAGGCTCGCAAACACCGGCTCGCCACTGTCGACCTGTGCACGCGTGACAATTGTTTTCAACACCGGGATGGCAGGCGCCTGGCCGGTGCTGATGTCGGTACCCAGAGTGCCATCAATAACCAGAAGGAAGGGGCCTGGCTGGCCATCTTCGACGTCGAGTTCCACCAGGCCAGTGGCGCCGGTATTGCCGGTTGCCACCTGGGCTCCGGCGGTAACTTCACCGCCCGCAATTTGCGCGATCGATAGCGTTGCCGCACCGTTGGCGATGGGGCCTTTGATGCCACCACCACTGAGCGGCGCAGTACCCGGCGCAGTGCGCCCGCTACTTGAGCTGCTGCCACCACACGCCACCAGGGCGCCGGCCAGCAGGCCGATAACCACACCTTTAAACGAAAGCTTTACTGCACTGCGAAAACGCATAATGAACCCTTCACTAACCAGTTGTGTTAAATCAAAAAAAGTCGAGTAACTCACACGTGCGCGCGATTTAATCGGCGTTATTTTTTAGTTGGATATTTCGTAGAGTCGAGCGGGACGTTACGCCAGTGCATCTTTGCTTTTGGTTGTTGCCTGCCGGGCGACGCGTGGAAGCCACACCCTGCGGCAATTGATGCAACCAGCTAACGTTGCAAACGTGCTAACGGAATCCACCACTTAAAATTGTTGTGACGCATCATTGACGATTCACTGATACCAGTCAAGCCCGCCCTTTCAATTATTTTCAGCGGACACGGAGTAGGTTATTTTTTAAACACCGGCGGTTTCAGGCGGCACTGCAAAGCACCATGGTTGAGCGCGCAAATCCGCTTTATGACAGGGGTGTGACAGTGCGGCGGGAACGCAGGCGACTCTGGTTCAATTGATCACGCGGCGTTGCCTGCCGACATGGCAGGGCCAGAGCCAGCCCTCGGCGCGCCCGGACAGGCTAGCGGTGTTCGACCTGGTCAATTTCGTACTCGACGTCGCCACCGGGCGCCTTGACCACAGCAATATCGCCGACCTGCTTGCCCACCAGCGCTCGTGCGATGGGCGAGGTTACCGAGATCTTATTGTCCTTTACGTCGGCCTCGTCTTCCCCGACGATCTGGTAGCTCTGGGTCTCGTCACTGTCGAGATTGATGATGGTCACTGTCGCACCGAAGATCACCTTGTCGGTGGCCGCGATCTTGCTGACATCGATAACCTGCGCATCCGCCAGCTTGGCCTCGATCTCCTTGATGCGCCCCTCGCAAAAGCTCTGCTGCTCGCGAGCCGCGTGATACTCGGCGTTCTCCTTGAGATCACCATGCTCGCGAGCCTCGGCAATGGCGCTGACGATACGCGGGCGCTCTTCTTTTTTCAGGCGTTCCAGCTCTTCGCGCAGTAGGCGCTCGCCGTTAACCGTCATCGGTACGCGGTTCATACGCTGGCTCCGGCGGCCTCGTTGGCGCGATGCAAATCCTGCAGTCGATTGACTGTCATATCCCCCTCAGCCTGCAGCGCCATGCACACGGCGTGCGCACCGGTAAGCGTCGTCGTGTAGTAGACCTTGTTCTGCAGCGCCGATCGGCGAATCGCCGCGGAATCGGCGATGGCCTTGCGGCCTTCGGTGGTGTTGACGATCAGGTTGATCTCGCCATTCTTGATGGCATCGACCACATGAGGCCGACCTTCCTGGACTTTATTGATCTCGCGTGTTCCCAGGCCCGCCTCGAGCAGCGCAGCGGCCGTGCCTTTGGTCGCAACCAGGTCAAAGCCCAGTGCGCGCAGTTGCCTGGCCACCTCGATCAGGCCGGCCTTGTCGACGTCGCGCACGCTCAGGAATGCCAGTCCCTCGCGGGGCATCCGCTCCCCCGCCCCCAGTTGGGACTTGGCGTAGGCCTCGCCAAAGCTATGCCCGGAGCCCATGACCTCGCCGGTCGATTTCATCTCCGGGCCCAGGATCGGGTCGACCCCCGGGAACTTGTTGAACGGGAACACCGCTTCCTTGACGCTGACGAAACTGGGAATGCGCTCGGCAGTAAAAGCCTGGTCGGACAGGCTCACGCCCGCCATGCAGCGCGCCCCAATCTTGGCCAGCGAGACACCGATGCACTTGGATACAAAGGGCACCGTGCGCGATGCGCGAGGATTGACCTCGATCACATAGATTTCATCGTCCTGCACCGCCAACTGCACGTTCATCAGGCCGACAACGTTAAGCTCGAGCGCCATCGCGCGCACCATCTCGCGCATCTTTTCCTGCAGCTCATCGCTCAAGCTGTAGGGAGGCAGGGCACAGGCAGAGTCACCCGAATGCACGCCCGCCTGCTCTATGTGCTGCATGACGGCGCCGATCACGACCTGGCTGCCATCGCTGACCGCATCGAGGTCAACTTCCACGGCGGCATTGAGAAAGTGGTCGAGCAGCACCGGGCTTTCATTCGAGACCTGCACCGCTTCATTCATGTAGCGCAGCAGCTCTTCTTCGCTATAGACGATCTCCATTGCCCTGCCGCCCAGCACGTAGGAAGGCCTGACCACCAGGGGATAACCAATGTCGGCGGCTGCATCGATGGCAGCCTCTACCGTGCGCACCGTACGATTGGGTGGCTGTCGCAAGCCGAGCTTCTGGATCATTTGCTGGAAGCGTTCGCGATCTTCAGCCTGGTCAATCGCATCGGGTGTCGTGCCGATAATCGGCACCCCGGCAGCTTCCAGGTCGCGCGCCAGCTTGAGCGGGGTCTGCCCCCCGAACTGTACGATCACGCCCTTCGGTTGCTCGATATCGACAATGGCAAGGACATCCTCAAGGCTCACCGGTTCGAAATAGAGGCGGTCGGAGGTATCGTAGTCAGTCGATACCGTTTCAGGGTTACAGTTAACCATGATGGTCTCATAGCCATCTTCGCGCATTGCCAGCGCCGCGTGAACACAGCAGTAATCGAACTCGATGCCCTGGCCGATACGGTTGGGCCCACCGCCGAGCACCATGATTTTTTCACGCGATGACGGCGCGGACTCGCACTCCTCTTCATAGGTCGAGTACATGTACGCCGTCGCGCTGGCGAACTCCGCCGCGCAGGTATCAACGCGCTTGTAAACCGGGCGCACACCCAGGCTGAGCCGGTGCTCTCGCAGTTGCGTCTCGCTGCAACCCAGTAGCTCCGCGAGCCTGCGATCGGCAAAGCCCTTGCGCTTGAGCTGGCGCATTGCCATCGCATCGAGCTGGTCAAACGTCTTGCCGGCAAGCGACTGCTCAAACTGCACCAGCTGTTCAATTTGCACCAGGAACCAGGGGTCTATTGCCGTATGCTGGTAGACCTCGTCGAGACTAAATCCATGACGAAACGCATCGGCGATGTACCAGATGCGGTCGGGGCCGGTGGTAATCAGCTTCGAGGTGATCTCTGCACGGCAATCGCTGTCTTCACGGTCGCAATCGATGAGTGGGTCAAAACCGCTGACGCCGACTTCCAGCCCGCGCAGGGCTTTTTGCACCGACTCCTGGAAAGTGCGACCAATGGCCATCACCTCGCCTACCGATTTCATCTGGGTGCTCAGCACCGGCTCGGCAGCGGCAAATTTCTCAAAGGTAAAGCGCGGTATCTTGGTGACGACATAGTCGATGGACGGCTCAAACGAAGCTGGCGTCGCACCGCCAGTAATATCATTTTGCAGTTCATCGAGCGTATAACCCACCGCAAGCTTGGCTGCGACTTTGGCAATCGGAAACCCGGTGGCCTTGGAGGCCAGCGCCGAGGAACGACTGACCCGCGGATTCATCTCGATGACAACCAGCCGGCCGTTTTCGGGATTCACCCCGAACTGGACGTTGGAGCCACCGGTCTCCACCCCGATCACCCGCAGCACAGCAAGCGAGGCGTCCCGCATGATCTGGAACTCTTTGTCAGTCAGCGTCTGCGCGGGCGCAACGGTGATGGAGTCTCCGGTATGCACGCCCATCGCATCAAAATTTTCGATGGAACAGACGATGATGCAGTTATCGTTTTTGTCGCGCACCACCTCCATTTCATACTCTTTCCAGCCAATCAGCGATTCATCGATCAACAGCTCGCTGGTGGGCGAAAGCTCCAGGCCGCGCTTGCAAATCTCCTCGAATTCTTCGCGGTTGTAGGCGATACCACCGCCCGAGCCACCCATCGTAAATGACGGCCTGATAATAGCGGGAAAGCCCAGGTGCTCCAGCGCCTCGTAGGCCTGCTCCATGTTGTGGGCGATGCGCGAGCGAGGCGTCTCAAGGCCAATTTCTTTCATCGCCTTGTCAAAGAGGTCACGATCCTCGGCTTTATCGATCGCCGTCTTGGTTGCACCGATCAATTCGACGCCGTGCTTTTCCAGCACGCCTTCACGCGCCAGGTCGAGCGCACAGTTCAAGGCGGTCTGGCCACCCATCGTCGGCAGCAGCGCATCGGGCTTTTCCTTTTCGATGATGCGCTCAACCGACTGCCAGACTACTGGCTCAATATATGTCGCATCGGCCATCGCCGGGTCGGTCATGATCGTCGCCGGATTGGAGTTGACGAGAATGACACGGTAGCCCTCTTCGCGGAGCGCCTTGCAGGCCTGGGCACCGGAATAATCGAACTCACAGGCCTGGCCGATGACAATGGGCCCGGCACCGAGAATCAGGATGTTCTGTATATCGCTTCGCTTTGGCATAGATGGATACTTGTTTCAGGCCTCGGCTTACCCGCAGGTGACCGACGGCTGACAGTTACTGGCTGTGAGCTTGCAACAGCTCAATAAAGTGATCAAACAACGGTGCTGCATCATGGGGCCCGGGGCTTGCCTCGGGATGCCCCTGGAAGCCAAAGGCCGGGCAATCGCGCCGGTGAATGCCCTGCAGCGATCCATCGAACAACGATTTGTGCGTCGCCTCGAGGGTATCGGGCAGGGTCGACTCATCGACCGCAAAGCCGTGATTCTGGCTGGTAATCAGCACGGTGCCATCCTGCAGGTTCTGGACAGGGTGGTTGGCACCATGATGGCCAAACTTCATTTTCATTGTCGAGGCGCCGCTGGCCAGGGCCAGTAACTGGTGCCCCAGGCAAATACCAAAGGTCGGTAGCCCCTGGGCAAGCAGGGTTTTAATCGCCTCTATGGCATAGTCACAGGGCTCGGGATCGCCCGGCCCATTCGACAGAAAGACGCCGTCGGGCTTGAGCGCGAGCACATCGCTGGCCGGCGTTTTCGCGGGCACCACAGTCAGGCGGCAGCCACGGTCAACCAGCATTCTCAGGATGTTGCGCTTGGCACCAAAGTCATAGGCCACTACGTGAAAACGCTGCTGTTCGACAGCCGGCTGGCTATGGCCTTCGCCCAGTTGCCAGCTACCTTCGGTCCAGGCATGCGGAGATTCGCAGGTCACCTCCTTTGCCAGGTCCATGCCCTGCAAGCCCGCAAAACCGCTGGCGGCCTGTTGCGCACTGGCAACCAGCGCTGCAACATCTGCGTCTGCATCACCCGCCGCGATACATCCGGCCAGCGCACCCTTTTCGCGGAGCAGGCGGGTCAACCGCCGGGTATCAATGTCGGCAATGGCGACCACGCCATTGGCCTCGAGGTATTCAGGAAGCGTCTGCTGGCTACGAAAGTTGCTGGCCAGTAGCGGCAGGTCGCGAATCACCAGCCCCTCGGCCCAGCAGCGCGAGGATTCATCGTCTTCTGCACAGGTGCCGGTGTTGCCTATATGGGGGTAGGTCAGCGTGACAATTTGCCGCGCGTAGGAAGGGTCGGTCAGGATTTCCTGGTAGCCGGTCATCGCGGTGTTAAACACCACCTCACCCGACGCAGTACCGGAAACGCCAATCGATGAGCCCTGGAAAATGCTCCCGTCCTCTAGCGCGAGTACTGCGATGCCGACTGTCAAGATAAACCCTCGTTGCCAGGACCCTGAGTAAGGGTCGGGATTCGTGATGCCTGGTCGTCGCCGGACGCGGCCCGCCTGACAGGTAGTTGCAGCCACATGCGCCGGGTGACCTTGAAAACCACTCAGCGGACATGTCAGAAAGTTAGAAAAGCGCCAACGTACGGCTGCAAATGCTGGGCGCGAAGTTTAAGAAAATTGGCGATAGCTGTCTATCGGAAAATGCTCGGACGTTCGAATTTACAGCCAGATAGCAAAACGCCGGCCCTGTCGGGCCGGCGTCTTTGATGAACCGTCCCGTCGCAAATCGCGCATTGCGGTGGCGACGGGCAACAACCTGGAGCGTCAGGGTTGGCGCCTAGCGGCGGCGCGCCAGCCCCAGTCCTCCCAGCGCCGACAAAAACAGCACCAGCGCGCCAGGCACGGGCACGGGATTGCCCACGGCACCGATGCCGACGAGGGCAAAGGTGTTGGTCAACTGATTGAACGACCAGTCGATCAAGGTATCGTCATAACCACCCGTAGTATCCACAAGGAAGCCCTGGCCGGTGAAATCACCCGCGCTAGGCCCAGTGAATACGGCCGGCGGAATCAACGAGGTCATGTGAAATTCGAAAATACCCGCAGTCGCGATCGGATTGGGGTTGGGATCCAGGTCGAATTCAAAGTCGATGACCGAGATCGTTGTACCGCCCACAATACCTTCAGTTGCGAAATCGCCCGTCGAGGTGTTCACCGTGGCGCTGGACACATCGGTATCAAAGACACCATCGGCAGTGCCGCCAAGGTCAACAAAATCAACGCCAACCGGAACGCCAAGATCGTAGACGTGCGCAAAGCTGGTTGCGAAGGAAACAGTACCGGTAACGGTGGCTGCGGATGCATTGATTGCCAACAGCGAGCTCGCCGCTGCGACAATCACGAGCGCCAGCTGGCGCGTCGACTTACCCAGGGCTTTTTGTAAGCCCGCTTTTATAGTAATCATTGTTATCTCTCCAGGTTACTTTATTGCTGTGGCTCTTTATCGGCCACTCATTGCCCACCGCGTCAAAGCATGTCTTTGACGACCGGGCTACTGATGACGCCATCCAAGGGGGGGAATAGTGTCATCGAGTCTGTTGTGCAAGCTCTTACAGGGAGCTCGCGACCAGGCCAGGGCCTGGAAAAACTTTTTTACAGGGCGTTCGCTACTGACGCGATCGCCGACGCAACGCCAGGCCTGCCAATGCAGAACCAAACAACCAGGCCGCTGCGGGCACCGGCACTTCACCACCGGGCACACCGACGCCCGATGCAATGATATGCAGCGAGGCACCACCGGCGCCGTCGAGCGCTACGGTATAGGTTGCGTAGGTTGCATCAAACAGACCGCCTGCACTGGTAAGGATGCCCTGGCCGTTGTAATCAACGGGGACAAGACCACCTGCTGGCGTCGGGAACGAAATACCAATTGGGCCATCGATGGCCAATTCAAAATCGTTCCAGGAAAATAGTGTGTTATTTGCCTCAAGGCTGCCGGCCTGCGTGAAATCATAAAAGTCGGCATTGCTACCTGGCACCTGGTTAAACAGTGAGATAAAGCCACCAGAGGCAACAAACGAAGGCAGGAACGGTGAACCATCTGCACCGGCCGCGTCGAGGTCAGCGAATAGCGGGTTGGGATTCGCCGGGAACCCAAAGGTCGTGAAGTCGACACCGATCACATTACCGGAGCCGTCTTCAACAGCGTAACCCTGGCCAGCGGTGACAATCAGTTCGCCGGTAATCGTCGCTGCATTTGCAGAGACTGCAAACACTGCGAACACGAGGCTGGATAAAATTTTTGGCAGATCAAAGAAGCGCGTATTTGGGGACATTGTTAGGTCTCTAACCCTGCTATCAATCAGTTTCGTTTTTTAGTACCACCTGCTCCAGTGGGCGCGCGAACCAGACGGGCGACTGCCTAACACTTCCGTCTACGCTTGCGATGATTCGGACACCACCAGGCGATACTACGTCAATTTTTCTTGGTCTTACTCGTGTTCAACCTGCGCGTTTAATTTTGAAGTTCAACAGGTTTGAACAATCGCTCACTGCCTGCCCGTCGAGCACTGACATTATTAGTGTGCCCCGAGCCTGCTGGCAGTCAGGTGCATATTATGAGCGATCTGGATAACAAATAGGTGACCAGCCGCCCTGCACTTTCTAACATTTGCGTAATGATCGTGCGTAATTCGATCTGGTTATTTTATCGCCAATTCACGATCTTACCCGCAGCAGGACGAGCGTACGAGACAGCTGCGCCACCGTCAATTGATCGCGGTCCGTTTCATCGTGCAGCGCCTGAGTTTTTACAATCAGCGCAGGCCCAGGACATCCTGCATATCAAAGCGCCCGGCGGGCTGGCCAACCAGCCATTGCGCCGCCCTGACCGCGCCGCTGGCAAAGGCGTGCCGGGAACTGGCTTTGTGGGTAATCTCGACGCGCTCGCCATCAGCCGCGAACAGCACCGTATGATCGCCAACGATATCGCCAGCGCGCACCGTCGCGAAACCGATCGTGTCGCGGGAGCGGGCGCCCGTCTGGCCCTGCCGCCCATAGACGGCAACCTTGTCCAGGTCGCGGCCCGTGGCCTGGGCTACCACTTCTCCCAGGCGCAACGCCGTGCCAGACGGGGCGTCGACCTTGTGCCGGTGGTGAGCCTCACTGATCTCGATATCGACATCATCACCGAGAATCGAGGCTGCCAGTTCACTGAGCTTGAAGCACAGGTTGACGCCCACACTATAATTGGCCGCCATCACCACCGGAATCCCGGCAATGGCCGCGTGCAGCGCTGCGAGCTGGTCCGCATCAAAACCGGTCGTGCCAATGACCATCGCCTTGCCGGCCGCAGCACAGCACTGCGCATTGGCCAGTGTTGCCGCCGGCGCAGTAAAGTCGATGAGTACGTCAAAGCTGGCCACGGCGGACTCAAGATCGGCCTGCAGTAACACGCCGTTTTTTCCAACCCCGGCCAGCTCGCCCGCATCGGCGCCCAACAGCGAGCTGTCGGGATGCTCGGTGGCAGCCGCCAGCTGTGCGGTCTCGGATTGGGCCAGCAACTCGACGAAGGTTCTACCCATTCGCCCACCAGCGCCAGTAACGGCAACATTAATCATCGGATGTACTCAGCGTGCCGCGCAGCCGGGCTGGGCGGCGGTTGATCGGGATCAGCGCCAGTATACGCGATCGCGTTAGCCCTTGATCTCGTCAAAGAAATTCTTGACGCCCTCAAACCACGAGCTCTTGCGCGGTGACTGGCGGTCGCCGGCCGAATCCAGGCTGTCCTTGAGCTGGTTGATCAGCTCCTTTTGCTCTTTGCTCAGGTTAACAGGCGTCTCGACAACCACCCTGCACATCAGATCGCCGGGGGTACCGCCCCGCACTGGCGTGACGCCCTTGGAGCGAAGCCTGAACATGCGGCCGGTCTGGGTCTCGGCGGGAATCTTGAGTTTGACCCGGCCATCCAGCGTGGGCACTTCGAGCTCACCGCCCAACACCGCATCGGGAAAACTGATAGGCACATCGCAAAACAGATGCTTGCCATCGCGCTGGAAAATCGCATGGTCGCGCACATTGACCTGGACGTAGAGATCGCCGGCAGGGCCACCGTCGGGGCTGGCCTCACCTTCGCCAGCCAGGCGAATACGATCGCCGGTGTCGACACCGGGGGGTACTTTGACCGACAGCGTCTTGGTTTCTTCAACCCGGCCCTGCCCGCCGCAGCTGCTGCAGGGATCCTTGATAACAGTGCCCTGGCCACGGCAATTCGGGCAGGTCTGCTGAACGGAGAAAAACCCCTGGGTCATGCGAACCTGGCCCAGGCCGCCGCAGGTTGCGCAATTGATCGGCGAGCTACCGCGCTTGGCGCCGGATCCGTCACAGGGCTCACAGCTGACCAGCGTCGGCACGCGAATTTTCAGCGTGTCGCCGTGCACCGCCTGCTCGAGGCTGAGTTCAAGGTTATACCGAAGGTCGGAACCGCGATGCGGCCCGCTGCGGCCCCGGCCAGCACCGCCACCGCCTCCGCCAAAGATATCCCCAAACACATCGCCAAAAATATCGCTGAACGAGCCTCCGGCGCCAAAACCACCGCCGCCCATTTGCGGGTCGACGCCGGCATGGCCAAACTGGTCGTAGGCCGCGCGCTTCTGGTCATCGCTCAGCACCTCGTAGGCTTCGCTGGCCTCCTTGAACTTGTCTTCGGCATCGGCATCGTCCGGATTGCGATCCGGGTGATACTTCATCGCGATGCGCCGGTAGGCTTTTTTTATCTCTTTGCCATCGGCCTGCTTGCCGACGCCGAGTACATCGTAGTAATCGCGCTTTGCCATAAATTCATTGTCCTCTCAGAGGGCCGGAAACAACATGGGGCCAGCGCCGTTTAACGCTGACCCCAAAGCTGTTGCAGTGCGCAGGCCCCTGGCCTGCAACCGGCTTATTTGTTGTCGTCTTTGACCTCTTCAAACTCGGCATCGACAACATCGTCAGCACCCGCTGACTGTTGCTCGGCAGCCGCCTCCGGGCCTTCACCGCCCTGCGCAGCCTGCTCGGCATACATTTTTTGCGCCAGTGACGACGACGCTTCGGTCAGCTTGCCGGTCGCAGCGTCAATGGCTTCCTTGTCGCTGCCCTGCAGGGCTGTCTCGACCTCAGCAATCGCCGCATCAATCGCAGCTTTCTCTTCATCGGTCGCCTTGTCACCGGCATCTTCAACTGCCTTGCGCGCGGCATTGACCAGGCCTTCGGCCATGTTACGCGCCGAGGTCAGTTCTTCAAACTGGCGATCGGCCTCGGCATTGGCCTCGGCATCCTTGACCATCGCATCGATTTCATCATCGGACAGGCCGGATGAGGCCTTGATGACAATCGACTGCTCTTTGCCTGTCGCCTGGTCCTTGGCTGAGACATTCAGGATGCCGTTGGCGTCGATATCAAAGGTGACTTCGATTTGCGGCACCCCTCTTGCTGCCGGCGGGATGTCCGCCAGGTCAAAGCGACCCAGCGACTTGTTGTTGGCTGCCTGCTTGCGCTCGCCCTGGACCACGTGAATCGTAACCGCGGTCTGGTTGTCCTCGGCCGTCGAGAAAATTTGCGACTTCTTCGTGGGAATCGTCGTGTTCTTCTCGATCAGCGGCGTCGCCACGCCACCCATGGTTTCAATACCCAGCGTCAATGGCGTGACATCGAGCAGCAACACGTCTTTGACATCACCAGCCAGCACCGCACCCTGGATCGCTGCACCCATCGCCACTGCTTCGTCGGGGTTGACGTCTTTTTTGGGCTCTTTGCCGAAGAACTGCGTCACCTTTTCCTGCACCAGGGGCATGCGCGTCTGGCCGCCCACCAGCAGGACTTCATCCACCTCTGAAGGACTCATGTCAGCATCTTTCAGGGCAATGCGCATAGGCTCCAGTGAGCGCTCAACCAGGTCTTCTACCAGCGACTCAAGCTTGGCACGCGAGAGCTTGACCACCAGGTGTTTGGGGCCTGACGCATCTGCAGTGATGTAAGGCAGGTTGACTTCTGTTTGCTGCGAACTCGACAGCTCGATTTTGGCTTTTTCAGCGGCCTCCTTCAGGCGCTGCATGGCCAGCGGGTCACCGCGCAGGTCCATGCCGCTGTCTTTTTTGAACTCATCAGCGAGGTAATCGATCAGCGCGAGGTCAAAGTCCTCACCACCGAGGAAAGTGTCACCGTTGGTCGACAATACCTCGAACTGTTTCTCACCATCGACGTCAGCAACCTCGATAATCGAAATATCGAAAGTGCCACCACCGAGGTCATACACAGCGATCGTGCGATCGCCACCTTGCTTGTCCATGCCGTAGGCCAGCGCCGCGGCCGTGGGCTCATTGATAATACGCTTGACGTCGAGGCCGGCAATCTTGCCCGCGTCCTTGGTGGCCTGTCGCTGCGAATCATTAAAATACGCGGGCACCGTGATAACGGCTTCAGTGACTGGCTCGCCAAGAAAATCCTCTGCGGTCTTTTTCATCTTCATCAGTACGTGGGCAGAGATTTGTGGTGGCGCCATTTTCTCGCCATTGGCCTCGACCCAGGCGTCGCCGTTGTCGGCCTTGCTGATGGTGTAGGGCACCATCGCGATATCTTTTTGCACGACCTTGTCATCGAACTTGCGGCCGATCAAGCGCTTGACCGCGTACACCGTGTTCGTCGGATTGGTGACGGCCTGGCGCTTGGCGGACTGCCCGACCAACACTTCGCCTTCAGCCGAAAACGCAACGACCGACGGTGTGGTGCGATCGCCCTCGGCATTCTCAATGACCCTGGCCTGGTCACCATCGAGTACCGCGACACAGGAATTCGTGGTTCCCAAATCAATGCCAATAATCTTGCCCATGATGTTCTCCAGTAGCACCCGCGACTCGCGCAGGCTAGTAGTGATTCAATAACCAGGCGCCGCCTGGCTGCCTGTTCGCCGCTATGGCTTGCCCGTCTCTATATTGCGCCAGACGGGCGAATTTCAAGGCCGGCCTACTCCGGGGCCTTGGCGACCACGACCATCGCCGCACGCAGCAATCTGCCGTTCAATGTGTAACCCTTTTGCAGCACATCGATGACCGAGTTCGGTTCGGCGGTCGGGCTCGGCACCATGGTCATCGCCTCGTGAAACTGCGGGTCAAAGGGCTCACCGTAGGGCTCCAGCAACTCGACGCCAAACTGTTTGAGGGCATCGAGCGAGCTTTTTCGGGTCAGCTCAACACCCTCGACCAGCGCTTTGAGCGCATCGCTGCCCTCGGCGGCATCGTCACCGACCGCATCGACGGCCCGATCGAGGTTGTCGAGCACAGGCAGCAGAGCGTTGATCAGCTTCTCCAGGCCAAATTTGTGCGCGTTCTCAACGTCGCGCTCGGAGCGTTTGCGCAGGTTTTGCATCTCGGCCAGCGTGCGCAGGTTTTGCTCCTGGGCCTGGCCAAGTTGCTCGGTCAATGTCGCGACTTGTTCCTCGAGTGACTCAGGCTGCTCGCCAGCCTGCACGGCCTCTTCGGTGTCGACGCTGCCCCCCGCCTCGGATGCTTCGGCGGCCGGGTCGGCACCTGCCTGCTCAGCAGCCACTGCTTCAGGCTCGTCAGCTACCGGTTCTGCAGCGCTGTCTTTCACGTCGGCCATAGTGTCTTTCTACCTGTCGGTTTCACGATCAAATCAGGTGCCCGGACAAACGGTTGGCCAGCGATCAGCGGCCGGGCCCGGGCGGTGCAGGCGCATGATGGGGGTAGTTCGGCGAAATTCAAGGGAGGGCACGGCAAATTGGCCCCAATTGGGTACTTTTTGTGCGGTTTGGGCGAGTCTAGCTGCGCAGTGCGGCACCCAGCAAGCGGGCGGTGATATCCACCATGGGCACCACGCGGTCGTAGTCCATCCGTGTTGGGCCAATAATGCCCAGCACGCCAATGGGCTGGTTGTCGCTCTGGTAGGGCGCCGTTATCAGCGAAAAGTCATCGAGGACTTCGAAGCCCGACTCCTCGCCAATAAAAATCTGCACGCCATCGCCCTGCGCGCAGCGCTCCATCAGGTGGAGGATGTCCTTCTTCTGCTGGAAGGCCTCAAACAGCTCACGCAGCCGGCGCATGTCATCCTGCTGGCTGTCGAGCAGGTTGGCCTGCCCGGCCACGACGTAGTCGCGCTCCTGCTTCTCGACCGTCGCCAGCGCCTGGCTGGCCACATCGAGCGCCGTCTGCATCAGGTCATCGATCAGCGACTTGTCGGCGGCCATGCTTTGCACCAGCGCCGCCTGGGCCTGGCCGACCTCGAGGCCACTGTAATGGGCGTTGATGAAGGCCGCCGCCTGCTGCAGCTGCTGTTCGCTGTAATCCTGCTCGGTGCGAATAATGCGATTCTGGACCTCGTGCTCATCGAGCACGAGAATGGCCAGCACACGGCGATTGGACAGCGGCAGAAACTCAACCTGGCGAAAGCGCTGCAGGTCAGAGCGCGGCAGCAGCACGACGCCCGCCTGGTGAGTGAGGTTCGATAAAATGGAGGACGCGGTCTCGGCCAGCTTGGCAGGTGCGACCTCATTGCTCAGCTGCTCCTGGATCGAGGCAATCACGTCGTTGTCGCAGACGTTGCTGGCGGTGACGACGCTGTCGACGAACAGTCGATAGCCCTGGTCGGTCGGGATTCTGCCCGCGGAGGTATGGGGCGACCGGATGTAACCACCCTCTTCCAGCTCGGCCATGATATTGCGCACCGTCGCCGGGCTCAGGGCATTGCCTGCGTCGGAGGCCAGCTTCTTTGAGCCCACAGGCAAGCCTTCGCGAATATAGCTCGCGACCAGGGTATTCAACATATGCAGGCTGCGCTCACTCAGCGCCTTACCACTGCCGCTCAACTGGCTGCTCCCGGTATCTCGCCTGGCCCTGCAGGCCTAAATCACGGCCGCTCGCTCGCGGCACCGTTTCTTGCAATTATCATAAAGCCATCTGATCATAGGCTGCAACTTGTCGCAGGTATCGCCAACCGCCCACCGGGCCGCACCGCAAAGGAGCCACGATGCTGTTCCACCTCGGTATCCAGAACGTCACGACCGTCGCAGCACTCGACCTCGACCTTGAGAGCGGGCTGACGACGATCACCGGAGAAACCGGCGCCGGAAAATCGGTATTGCTCGATGCGCTGGGGCTGGCGCTGGGCGACAGGTGCAACGCGGACATCCTGCGCAACACCAGCAAAAACGCGGAGATCAGCGCATCCTTCCAGCCAGCCGATGACTCACCGGCCAGCGACTGGCTGCGCGAGCGCGACCTGCACAGTGACGACGGCGCCGCGATCTTGCGCCGCGTCATCACGCCCGCCGGACGCAGCCGGGCCTATATCAACGGCTGCGCCGTCAACGTCGCCGACCTGAAGCAGCTGGGCAGCCAGCTGGTCGACCTCCATCACCAGCACGAACACCAGTCGCTGCTGGGCACCGCCCACCAGCTCACGCTGCTGGACAACTATGGCAAGCACCAGTCGCTGTGCGACCAGGTGGCGACCACAGCGTCGCAGTGGCAACAGGCGCGCCAGCAGATTGAAACCATCCTCGGCGGCAGCGAGCAAATCGACGCACAGCAACAACTGTTGCGCTACCAGGTCGATGAGCTCGAGCAGTTGGCCGTCGCCGACGGCGAATCGACCGAGCTTGCCGGCGAGCTCAAACAGCTGGCCAATGCCGAACAGCTGATTGCCGCTCTGGACGGGGCACAGCAGTGCTGCGATAGCGATTCGGTCGAGAGCAGCGGCGGTATCCAGCTGCTGCAGTCGGCGCTGCAGCAGCTCGAGTCCCACATTGAAACGCTGCCTGCACTAAAGAACATTCGCGAGCTGTTAGGCTCTGCGCTGATCCAGGTACAGGAGGCAAAGGCAGAGCTTGGCGCCATCGCAGCGCAGGTAGAAATCAATCCGCAAAGACTGCAGGAAATCGAGAGCCGACTCGATAGCATCTACACAGTCGCGCGCAAACACCAGGTCGACCCGGAACAGCTACCGGCGCAACTGGCGTCACTGAGCGCGACGCTGGCCGACCTGGCAGCCAGCGAGGAGCGCCTGCAAACGCTGCGTGAGCAACAGCAAAGCCTGCAGCAGCGTTACCAGCAACTGGCGAGTGAGCTGGGCAAGGCCCGCGCCAAAACCGCGCGCAAACTCGGCAAACAGGTCAACAAGCACCTGGGCCAGCTGAACATGGCCCATTGCCAGTTTGAAATAGCAGTACTGCCAGAGGACTCCGACCTACCGCGACAAAGCGGCAGCGAGAGCATTGAGTTTCGGATCAGCACCGTGCCTGGCAAAGCGCCCGCCTCGCTGGCGCGCGTTGCCTCGGGCGGCGAGCTATCAAGGATCAGCCTGGCCATCCAGGTGGTCACCGCGCAGACGACCCAGATACCGACCCTGGTGTTCGATGAAATCGACGTGGGCATTGGTGGCGCGGTGGCGCAAACCGTGGGCGAACTGCTGCGCGACCTGGGTCGCTGCGGGCAGCTATTGTGTGTCACTCACCAGGCGCAGGTCGCCGCCAAGGGCAACCAGCAATTGCTGGTCAGCAAATCGCTGTCGAAAACCAGCGCGACGACATCAATCGCCGCACTGGATACCCAACAGCGCAAAGACGAACTGGCAAGAATGATTGGCGGCCAGGAGCTGACCGAATCGACCCGGGCTCACGCAGCCGAAATTCTCGAGTCGGCGTGATTACTGGCCTGAATCAAGCGGCTTAACGTACAGCACCATGCTGTGATCAACGATCTGGTAGCCATGCTTGGCCGCCACGCGATGTTGTAGCTCTTCGATATCGTTGTCGTAGAATTCGATGATGGCACCGGTTTCGGTGCAGACCATATGGTCGTGGTGCTCACCTTTGGCAATCTCGAACACCGAGTGACCGCCTTCAAAGTTGTGGCGAACCACCAGCCCGGCGCTCTCGAACTGGGTCAACACCCTGTAGACCGTGGCCAGGCCCACATCTTCACCGGCATCGAGCAGGGATTTATACACATCCTCAGCGCTCATATGGTGATCGGACTCAGAGGCATTTTCGAGCAGCTGCAGTACCTTGATGCGGGGCAAGGTGACTTTCAAGCCAGCTTTGCGAAGCTCCTGGTTTTCAGCACTCATCGATACTCTCCACCGATCTTTCGGAAACGTTTACTATGACCGCGACGCCGCGTGCGGGTGCGTTGCGCCCACGAGTGTACCACTGTATGCTCCCCGCTGCTCGCGCCAGCTGCCGGCAAGCTCCGACCCATGGAACCGCATCGTTAATGACCGCCCCGATGACACAGCTTTCCCCCACAACCCGACGCCGGCTGTCCGCCTCGCTACTGCTGGTGCTGCTGGGGTTTGGCATGGCGGGCTGCGGACTGTTCAGCCCGCATAAAATTTCTGTGCAGCAGGGCAATGTCGTCGCCCAACACAAGGTCGATCAGCTAAAACCAGGAATGACCAAGAAACAGGTTCGCTTCGTGCTGGGCAGCCCACTGATCGTCGATGCGCTCAACCCGGACCAGTGGCACTATATCTACACGCTCAAGCTGGGCAATGGCCAACTACTGCGCAGGGAACTTTCGCTAACCTTTGTCGATGGCAAGCTGACTGAGTTATCGGGCGACTACCTGCCAGCGGCAGCCTCGCAGGAAAGCAACGACGCAAACTGAGCACGCGCGCCTGCCCGCTGGCTTAACCACCTGTCTTTTTAACCGCCCGACTTTTCTGCCTTGGCGCGCTGTGCGCGCTCCTTGCGCGACGCTTTCGGGTCGACCAGCAGTGGGCGATAGAGCTCAACCCGGTCGCCCTCGGCCAGCTGGTACTGCAGCGGTTTAACCGCCTTACCAAAGACACCCATCTTGACCTGTTCGAGGTCGAGGCCAAACTGTTCGGCCAGGCCCGAGCGCTGCGCCGCCTGCATAGCCGTACAGCCCGCCTCGACGGATAGCTGGACGATACGCTGTGTATCGGGCAGGGCATAGGCGACTTCAACATTGACCTGGTCGGCCGACCCGGCCGGTGTTTGGTCTGGCATAGCGATAAAAACCTGTGACGTTTGCGGGGTGCGCAGCGCGCAAATCATAGCACCTGGGCGGGCAAGAAGGTAATGAACACTGCCTCAGGCCTGGCCATAGCACTGCGTCGCACGTCGCGAAAACGCATCGACCAGCGAATTGCCCACCGACTCGAGCAGGTGCGCTGCCAGCTTGCCCCTGACCGCACCACTGAGCGCAAACTCCAGATACAGTGACACCTTGCAGGCCGACTCGCTCAGTGCAGTGAACTGCCATGAGCCACCAAAGGCGGTGAACGGCCCCTCCTCAAGCTGCAGCTCGATGGACTGCGGCTCCACCAGGGTGTTGCGGGTTGTGAAGTCGAGTGAGACACCGGCCTTTTTCAGGCTCAGGCTCGCAACCATATGCCCAGCCGACTGCTCGATAACCGCGCTGGCAACACAGTCGTCGATAAACTGCGGGTAGGCGGCAACGTCGTTGACCAGCTCATACATCTGCTGCGCCGAAAAATACAGCAATGCGCTCTTGCGAATGGTTATTGCCACCGATACCTCTTGAATACTTCGTTAATCTTGTAACTGTGGGCAGTTCAACAGCCCGGCCGGGAATCAGCAAGGCCCGAAACGGCTATAATGCCACGATGGCCAAAAAACCCAAGCAGCCGAGCTCGACGATAGCGCAGAACAAAAAAGCGCGGCACGACTACCACATTCTGGATCGCTTTGAGGCGGGCCTGGCGCTGCACGGCTGGGAAGTGAAAAGCCTGCGAGCAGGCAAGGGCCAGCTGGTCGACAGTTATGTGCTGTTGAAGGATGGCGAGGCCTGGCTGCTCGGCGCACATATAGAGCCGCTCAACAGTGCAAGTACGCATGTCGTCGCCGACCCGACCCGCACCCGCAAGCTGCTGCTCAACCAGCGAGAACTGGGGAAGATTTTTGGCGCAACCTCCCAACAGGGTCACACCTGCGTCGCACTCTCATTGTACTGGAAAAAGCACCTGGTCAAATGCGAGATCGCACTGGCGAAAGGCAAGAAGGAATTCGACAAACGCGCCACTGAAAAAGACCGCGACTGGAATCGGCAAAAACAGCGACTGGTGCGCCAGCACAACCAGTAAGCGAAACCGCCTTTACTCGAGGTTCGACTCGACCAGCGAACCGCGTGACGCCATCACCAGAAAGGCCGCCGGCACAAACAAAAAACTCAAGAGCGTTGTGAACAGGGTACCCATCGCAACGACAATAGCGAATGGCGGCCAGAAACCGCCCCCGCCCAGTATCAGTGGCAGGAACCCCATCACCGTGGTGATCGTCGTCGAGCTGATGTGGCGCGAGCAGTTTTGTACGCCTTTGAAAATTGCCCCCGCGTCGCCGCGCATAGCACGGTGATCGGTTCGCAGCTCGGCGATGATGACGATGGCCGCGTTAATTGCCAGCCCGATCAGGCCCATCAGGCCGATAATGGCGGTGAAACCAAAGGGAAAGCCCGACAGCGACAGTGCCAGCATACCCAGGCCGCCAGCCTGCACCGCCACCGCCAGGATAATTGCGCTCAACCTGAATGAATTAAAGGCCATCACCAGTGCAACAACAAGCAAGACGATGATCAAGCCGAACGAGCCCAGCAGTTTTCCGACCGCCTCTGAGCGCTTCTCGCTTTCACCACCCACCTCAAGTCGATAACCCTCTGGCAGTTCGACGGGATTGGCTGCCAACTGCTGCTGGAAGGCCTGCAGGACTTCGGAGGCGAGCACGCCATCCTCAAGATAGGCTTCGATGCCGTTGACTCGCTCACCATCGCGGCGCGCAATCGCGCTGCGCTCGGGCGCGTACTCCAGCCGACCCAGCGCCGAAAGCGGCGTGCCAAATACTGCCGCCTCAGGCTCGGGATGACCGTGCAGGGGTAAATCGACCAGGCCTGCACCGCTGTCGGTTTTGTATGACTGGGCGCGCACCCGCACCGGCAGGGACTCGGTTGTCTCGAGCAACGATGCAGGCACCACACCATCGATCAGCTGGCGCGATTGCGTCGCCGCATCGCTGAGCGTCAGGCCCAGCGACAACAATATGGTCTCATCCATCGACAGCCATATTTTGGGCACACCATCGGTTAGCGTCGTGCGGCTGTGGGCAACATGCGGCGTCATGAGCAGTCGCTGTTTGATTTGCTCGCCGTAGAAGGCAAGCTGGTCGAGGTCAGGGCCAAACAGGCGAATCTCTACCGGCGCATTAAATGGCGGGCCCTGCTCGAGCCGACGAACAATGACCTGGACGTGGGGCAGTGCTTCGTCAAAATGATCCTGGAGCACGGGCACCAGCCGATTCGCTTCCCTGAAGTCGCTCATCGTCAACATGGCCTGCGCATAGTACTGTGCATTGTCGCGACGCTGCATCAGGTTGTAGTAAAACGAAGGCGCGTTGCCCCCGATAAACCAGCTGCGAGATTCAATGCCCGGGTACTCGCTCAGGTGTTTATCGATCTGGCCAACCACTTCACGGGTCGCCGAGAGACTGCTCGACAATGGCAGGTAGACTTCAAAGTTAATCATGTCTCTATCGGAGGGCGGGAAAAACTGCTCGGGCAACTGCCGGGCCATAACGACGCCAATCAGGGGCACGATAAACACCAGCGCCATCGTTCTGCGTGGCGCCGCCAGGCCCGACTGCACAATGAAACGGAACGCGCCGGCAAGCCGGGGCAAGTGGATGCCGCGCTGGTACCAATGATGCTCGCTGTGTTCGGCATCACCCAACACCCTGCCTGCCATACCGGAAACCAGCACATGCGAGATCAGGTAAGAGCCGATCAGCGTAAAGATCACAGCCCAGGCAATACCACCCACAAATTCACCGGCATTACCCGGTAGCAGCACGATCGGCATAAACGTCAGCACGGTCGTCATTGTGGAACCCAGCAGCGGCAGCCACAGGTGCCGCACCGCCTTGGCCGCGGCGCGCAGGCCCGGCGTGCCATCGCGTCGGTACCGCGCCACGGTATCGGTCATGACGATGGCGTTGTCGACCATAATGCCCAGCGCGACGATCAGCCCGGTCATCGACATCTGGTGTATTGGCAGGCCCGTGAACTGCATGCAGGCCAGCGCAAACAGTATGGTCAACGGCAGTGATAAAGACACGAGCAATGCAGAGCGCCAGCCCAGTGCGAAGAACAGCACTACAGTAATGAGGGTAAAGCCGATTGCAACGGAACTGATCAACTGGGCCAGGCGCGCCATGGTGTATGACTTCTGGTCGAACAGCTCTTCAATCCTGACGGTGGATGGCAACGTAGCGGCAAACTGATCGACGACCTCAACGATCGCATCGCGCCAGAGATCACCGCGCTGGTCGGCACGCATTCGCACCGCCACCGCAACACCACGCTCACCATTGACCAGCGCCACCAGCTCGGCCGGCTCGCGGGGCTGGCGAGTGACCGTGGCGATGTCGGCAAGGCTGACGACACCCTGCTCTTCACCCTGTAACGGAATGCGACGAATGCGCTCGAGTGACTCGAAACCGCCGCGAGGCTCGATTGCAATACGATGGGTGTCGTTGATGATCTGGCCCGCCGGCAGTTTGGCGTCGGCCGCATCGAGTGCGCGACTGATGGTATTGATATCGATACCCAGCGACAGCGCGCGGTCGTAGTCGACATCGACGAGAATATCTTCCTGCGGCAGACCCACCAGGTAAACGTGCGCGGTGCCGTACACCCCGCGCAGTTTGCTCTCCAGGGCTTCCGCATAGCGACCCAGCTCACCCACATCCTGGTCGACATCGCTATCCAGCGTCATCCCCAGCACATAGGTGTACGCTTCATTGCGATCGATATCCAGCCGCGGTTTGGCCGCCCCCTCAGGCAGCTCACTCACAACCTCCTCAAGATCATCGCGCAGCTCGGCCCAGACGCGCGGCACCAGTTCGCGGGTCACCTCGTCGTGCAACTGCACGGTAATCAATGACAGGCCTACGGTGGAAATGGAATCGACGTGACGCACTTCGGAGGCGGTGCGCAGTTTGTTTTCAATGGTTTCAGATACCAGCGCTTCGACCCGCTCGGCGCTGGCCCCCGGAAAGTGCGTGAACACCATGCCGAAACGCATGACCATTGCCGGGTCTTCCGTGCGCGGCAAGGACTGGATCGCCGACAGCCCGGTGACCACGATCATCGCTGCAAACAGAATCAGTACCCGTGGATTGGCGATAAGTCCGAACATTGCGCTACTTCGTCGCGTCGCTCGCCGCCATCGAGATCCTCACCAGCTGGCCTGCGGCCAGCCTGTGCACACCGCCAGCAACGATCAGGCGATCATCGTGCAATTCACCGCGTACAAATGCGCGGCTACCATCAACATACTCGATGTGGACCTTCTCACGCGCGATGCTGAACAGTTCGCCCTGCTCATCATGCGCGTTCAGCGACATGATGTTCCAGGTGCCCTTGAGCCCGCCAACGAGCGCATCGAGTGGCAGCCAGGCCCCGCGCGCCTGTCGTACTTCGCGCAACTGCAGGCGGGCAATCTGGCCATCGAGCAGCACCATGCCGTCGACTTCTGCCGGCAATCCCAACCGAGCTATCACGGTCTGGGTCGTCGGGCTAACTGCGGCGTTGACCGCCAGCAGCGTCGACCGGGTGCGGTGATGCTCGATGTCAACATCGAGTTGTTCGCCAATACGCAGCTGGCGCGACAGGATGACGGGCACACCCACATGCAGCTCGTAATCGCCGTCTTCAAGCAGTCGCAGCACGGGCGCTCCGGCACTGACGACCGCGCCGGTGTCGACAAAGCGCGTCACAATCCGGCCGCTGAAAGGCGCGGTGAGACGCGCCCGGTCGAGGCGCTGCTCGACCAGCGCCAGTGCCGCGCGGTTGCGTGCCTGCTGCGCACGCAGCGCGGCGCTCTCTGCCGTGAGTTCATCGATCTGCTGTTCTGCAGAATAGCCCTGCTGTTTCAGCGTGCGCTGACGCGCAAGATCCAGCTGGACCAGGTTCAAGCGAGCCGCCAGCTCATCGGCCTGGGCCAGCACCGAGTCGCGCTCCGCATCGAGCAACTTGGTATCGACAGCGGCCAGCAGCTGGCCCGCCTCGACCCTGTCGCCCTCTTCAACGGCCAGCTCGACGATCTTGCCGCCATCGGGAAAACCGATATCCGCGCGCTGGGGAGCCTCGATGCGCCCCGGCAGCGAACGCACGGCTTCGAACTGCTCGACCACGTTGGGCAAAATGGCCTCGGCCAGGTGGTAGCGAACGGGCTGGTCGGCCGGCGCCTGGCTACAGCCCGGCAAGGCGTTGACGGCGGCCAGCAGGACGAGCAGCTGCAGCACAGCCGGCCCGCGCGCGATGGCCTGATAAAAGCGAGAAGTACTTGATGGAATCACGGCTTCAATGCCCCGGACTCGGAATAGACGTCGGGGCCTGCGCCCCGGATAAACAGTATAATGCCAACTAGACTGGACAGTCTAGTTTGATATAGCATGGCAGTGTTAAAACTATATTTAGTAAGTGCTAACTATGGCTATGGATGCTGAAAATAAATCAACCAAACGCGAGTTGATCCTGCGCAGTGCCTCCGAGCTCTTCCTGGATCACGGCTTCGAAGGCACCAGCATGGATCAGATTGCGCTGAGCGCATCGGTGTCCAAACAGACCGTGTACAGCCATTTTGGCAGCAAAGAGGCGCTGTTTACCGCCGTCGTCGCCGCCAAGTGCGAGCAGCACCAACTGACCGACAACCTGTTCGATCTGGACCGGGACCTGGCCGACGTACTGACCGACCTCGCCCGCCGATTCAGCGAGCTCATTCATTCAGACGAGGCCATCGCCCTGCATCGCGTCTGCATTGCCGGCGGCGAGAAGTACTCGCAGATTGCGGCCCTGTTCTGGCAGGCCGGGCCAGTCTGGATGCAGGGCCAGCTAGCCGATTATATCGAGAAAAAACAACAACTTAACCAGTTCAAAGATTGCGACGCCCTGCACGCTGCCCAGCAATTTCTGTACATGCTCAAGGGCGAGGCACACTTGCGCAAACTCCTTAACCTGGAGCTCGCCAATGCCGCTGAAGAGCAGGCGCAGTACCAACGCAGCTGCGTCAGCATGTTTGTGGCCGCCTACCAGCCCTAGATTAAGACAGTCGTATTAATCGATTCGCGGTTGAATCTCACAGTCCCGCCCCAAAGTACAGCAGCAGGGCAGACTTGCCGTTATACTTGCCCAGAAGCTTTTGGGGACGATCTGGATTCGACGCCGGTTACAAAACCAAAGGTGCATGCCGAGAGGGTAGTGACTCTCGTTAAACAATCGCTGTAACTTTTATAGTTGCCAACGACGAAAACTACGCTCTAGCAGCTTAAACCCTGTTAGCAGTTGCCATCGGATGCTTGTAAACGAGAAGCGACTGTCATAGAGAACAAGCTAGCTCCCAGGCAGGTCCGGGGCCCGGGGGCGAAACTTTTTACCGGGCTCGTCTCAAAGCGCCCTGCCCGTTGGGCCGCGCGAGATTAAATCAATAAACGGAACTAAGCATGTAGAGCCGATGGCGGAGGGCTGACGGACGCGGGTTCAACTCCCGCCGTCTCCACCAAATACGTATTGCAGGGGCTGCCTTAACCGGCAGCCCTTTTTTTTGCCGGCCCGGTCAACGCAGCCAGAGCGCCGGCAGCCGCAAGCCGGGCCCTGCCTATCGCAATTACAGTACACTTGGCGGCGATTCAACCGGGGGCAGCTGCCGGTTTACGGCCCCTCGCCCCGACTGCACAGGAGTCAATAAAGTGAACAATAAACCAGCCAGGCTACTTGCAGTGGCGGCCCTGCTTTCTCTCAGTGGTCACGCATATAGCGACGATTACTTCGGCCTCAATTTGTCGAAAACGGAGTTCGACACCGAGTCGCTCGGCGAAGACCCTTCGATGACCACGCTATACCTGCGTGGCGGCACCGCACTCACCGATTACCTGGACGCCGAACTGCGCCTGGGCATTGGTATTGGTAATGACGAGCAGGGAACACCGGGCTCGGCCATTAACACTGAAGCCGAAGTCGCAGGCCTGGCAGCGGCTTACTTGCGCGGCCATCTGTCGCTCACGGAGTACGCGACCCCTTACGTGCTTTTGGGCTGGTCGCATGTTGAAGTCGGCATTGGCGGCCCTGGCGCCAATTCAGACGAAAAAGAAGACGGACTCTCCTACGGTGTGGGCGTCGACATTAACCTGACCGAACTGTTCGGCTTCAACCTCGAGTACGTTACCTGGAGCGACAGCGATGACGCCGAGCTCACCGGTCTCTCCGCAGGCGTCATTTTTAACTTCTAACGCCTGGCTCTAGCCTGTGTAAATCCGCACCACACAGGCGGCAACACCTTATAACATCTTGAAATAGCTGCATTCTCCGGACGGCACACGGTGCCTCCGGCGCTTGCGCTGTGCACAGCATTACGCTTCGGCCCAGAGATCGTATACACTGGATCACCTGATGGGAGCTGCCCGACTGCAAGACAGGGAATGTGCGCATGGCAAGAAAGCGGCAGCAAACAGGCGGAAACCAGCTGATGGACAATAACAATAACACTGCCACGCACACAGCAGGCACGGCGAACGCGAATCCCGACCGGATAATCATCATCGCGCTGTCCGCACTGGTACTGCTGGCGACGTTTGGCTATGGCTGGCTTGGATTCACGCTGACATTCCAGTCAAATGATGACCCCGCCATGCTCGGCATTGCGTCAGGCATTTTCAGCGTTGATGGCGGCAGCCCCCGACTGGTCTTTCAGTCAGCCTTCCTCGGCAAGCTCTACCAGAGCCTGTTCGCACTGTGGCCGGGATTCGACAGCTACTCGGCGCTGCAGCTACTGGTTAACGCCTTGTCGCTATGGTGTATCGCCTATACGATCCTGCGCATCAACAGCAACCTGCTGGTTTTGTTGTCACTGCTGGTGGTCGGTACGGTCTACCTCGCACCCATGATCTTTTTCATCCAGTTCACGCACACCTCCATGCTGTGTGTGATCGCCAGCTGCACGCTGCTACTGCGTCAGGCTTTCAGCGAAAAACTATCGATCAGTGTCTGGCTTCTGGCAGCGGTACTGGCCATTTTTGCGATCGCCATGCGCTCGGCGAACCTGATGGTCGTGCTGTGTGTCATCGCGATTGTCGCAGGTATTCGCGTACTGGTAGCACTGTCTTCAGGACATGGCCTTGGCGCTGCAGGCTTGCTACCCGTCGCCAAAAAGTGGCTGGCGCTACTGGTATTTGCCCTGGCTTGCGTGTTCGCCAGCAAGGGGCTGCAACAGGCAGAACAGCGCATCTTCTACAGCGAGCCCGAATGGCAGGCCTTTTGGGAGGGCCACAGCAACCGCGCCTACGTGCTGGAGAACTGGCCCAAGTGGCTCAGTGCAGACCAGCTGGTCGCGGCATTCCATGCAGAAGCTGACCTGACACCCAGCGAGTACCTGCTTTTGCGGGCCTGGCTGCCGATCGACAACCAGGTGTACTCACTGGCGGGCTTTGCGCAACTGGCCGATATCACCAGGGCGCTGGCAGGCGAATCGCCGGGCATCGCCGATCGACTGCTCGAAGCAAACCGGATGATGATCGAAACCAGCATGAAAGAGCCCATTTTGTTGAGCTCAGGTGCGGTGCTGCTTTTGCTGGGTATCATCCACTCGACACGCAACAGCAGGCAGGCCAGCGCCCAGCTGCTCAACGTCATGGCCTGGGCTTTGGCCGGCTACGCAATCTTGATGGGCATCATACTGCTGTATCGATTTCCGCCCTTTCGGGTCACGCTATCGATCACAACATTGTGCATGGTCGGTGCAATCGCTTGCCAGGCTTATATCAGCGCGCGGTTTGCTACCGCTCAACAACAGCAGCCACGTAGCAACCCAACCGCCAACCTGCTGTGCTGTGGCGCATTGCTTGCCGGCGTACTGGCGCTCAACCTGCATGGCTTTTTTCTCACCTACAGCGACAATGTCTGGAAAATGCGCGAACAGCGCTGCGCTCTCGCCGACCAGGAGTTGCAGGCACTGGAAGCCATTCCCGGCCAGGGAACTATCTTCCTGAGCCCCGGGCTTATCGATTCGACCTGTTATATCAAACCGTTCGATCACCAATATCCCGCCATCCTCCAGCAACGCGCTATCGCGTTTGGCTGGCGAAACCTGACGCCATGGGTTCAGCATCGCCTGTTTGCCGAGCATGACAATCTGTTTGATGCGATTTGTGCGAGCAAAGACAATACCTTCGCCACCAGTTACCGGTCACACCCGCAAATTGCGCAGTACCTGCTTGAACACAAACCGGAGTATACGTTCAGGTATAAGGCAGAAGGGACGGGCTCGCCAAACCAGCTGGAGTGTGTGCGGCTCACTGAGCCTGGCCCTGCCACTGGCGAGTGACGCGTCGCTACGCCTCTTCTGCGAGGTGCTCGCCGGCATCTTGAAGCAGCGCATCAAGCTCGACAGCCAGATGAATATGCCGATCGAGAAACCGGTAGGTCTCGCGATCAAACCCTTTGACGTCGCGTCGCTCATGCAGAGCTGGCAAGTCTTCCAGCGCGCTGCAGGTGCCCAGGTGCATCCAGTGATCGAACAGATGGAAATCAGAATGTAGCTGGGGCATTTCACCGGATTCTGCGGGCAGCTCTCGCGTTTCGACAATACAGACCGGGCCTGCAAATGGCCAGGGATCGACGCGCTTGGCCGACAGGGCCTCTATCGTCCTCAGGTGGTGCTGGCCAGTTGACTCCTCACCAATGCAGGCGCCACGGCAGCGGCCTAGCTGGTAGTTAAAACAGGCGCCCTTACCCTTTTCAAGCCCGAGCATCTTCTTGCACAGTGACGACTGCTGGACCAGCTGTTCCAGCCACTTTCGGGCCTGGCTGCGATTGGTAAACAGCCCATACAGCGGCCGCGACCAACCTTCACCGTCAAAAGGGTGATGCGTCAGCACGGGGGGATGCCCTTGTTCACCCTCGTCTTTTACCTGGTAGCACCACAGCCGCTGGTAGCGGCGCTGCCGACGGTTGAATACCGGCTGCAGCGATTTGATTTGTTCGTTCTCAAGCAACAGCGCGCCAAGCTCACCTGCCGTCTCGGTGCAATCGATATCGCGCACGGCGCGGGCCAGGCGCATCTCGCGGTCGCTCGTGACATCGGCGGAAAAATGCGATTTAACGCGACTGGCAATGTCTATGCTTTTACCGACGTACAGCAACTCGCGATTGTCACCATAGAAACGGTAAACACCGGGCGCCGTGGGCAGCGTGTCGACAATGTCGGCAGGCAGGTGAACAGGTTGAGAAGGCCGCTTGAACTGCTCGCGGGCCGCCGCATTGAGCGCTTCGCTACCGAAGGTGTCCCGCGCGTGAGTAACAAGGGCCACCATCGCCTCAACATCGGCCATCGCCCGGTGGGCCTGGGGATTGTTATGGCCAATATGTTGACAGAGCGCTGCAAGGTTGTGCCGTCGAAGCTCAGGATAGAGTTTGCGGGCCAGGCGTACCGTGCAAATCATTTTCGGGCGGTAGCGGTAGCCACAGCGCTCGAACGCCGCCTTCAGGAAGCTGTAATCAAACCGCACGTTGTGCGCGACCAGCACCGCGCCTTCAAGCATCTCATACAGGGATGGTGCCAATTCCTCAAAGAATGGCTGGTGCTCGACCATTGCGTTATTGATTCCGGTGAGCTCGGTGATGAACCCGGGTATCGATTTGCCGGGGTTCAACAGCTGCTGGTAATCAAGACAGGCGCCATCGGGATGAAACAGCCGAACACCCACCTCGGTGATCGCTTCACTGCGCGCGCTGGTGCCGGTTGTCTCCAGATCAACAAACGCGCATGGGGTATCGAGCAGCATGGTGTCTAACCGCAGCTATGGCTAAAAAACTGCGCAGGTTTAGCGCTTAGCACGCAACGTACTCCAGCGTGCAATCTAGTCGCTCGAGGTATTCGGCTTCCTGCTCCAGGTCGGCGACAACCAGCGTATGTTTTTCAAGGAATTCGCCCGGTAGCTCAAGCCGCATTGCAGCACCCTCGGCGCTGAGCCTGAGCTGCGACAGGTCCACCGGCATACGATGACTATGGAGCAATACCGCAAGGCGCAGCACAATCACCATCTGCATCAGGGCCT
The DNA here is from genome assembly GCA_965216795.1 of Pseudomonadales bacterium. Classification (GTDB taxonomy): domain Bacteria; phylum Pseudomonadota; class Gammaproteobacteria; order Pseudomonadales; family UBA7434; genus UBA7434. Next base: position 1,769,578 of record OZ244196.1, read on the forward strand.
GCGTTTCCAGGCTGCGCAGTACCGGAAACTGCTCGGCACGTAGCCGTTTGCGAAAACTCCCCGCAATGAGCGCCACGATCAGCTGCTGCTCCTGGTTGTAACCCGGCATATCACAGTTCGAGAGGATATACCCGGTATGGCGCTGCACATTACTGGCGCTGATATACAGGCCCACCTCATGCAAATGTGCAGCCTCAATGAGCAGCCGCATGGTTTTGGCTTTATCGTTCAACCAGGCTGCACCCAGCTGGCCAGCAAAATGTTCGCAACATTTTGCTACCTGGACGGCATGACCGGCATCAACGCGGTATCGCGCCTGCAGGCTATGCCGCGTTCGCAGGCGGATATCATCGTGCCGCATCTGCGTATCCATCTCATACAGCAGCCCCTCGCGCAACGCAGCATCACAGTAGCGAATCGACTTGATACCCAGCGCTTCCATACAGCTCAGGAGAATGCTGAGCCCGGCGGGCACCAGTGCAATACGCGAGTCGTTGACGCCGATGTTTTTCAAAATCGAGGTGTCGCCGGCTTCGATCAACGCCGCCTGCAATGCTTTGAGATCACTGCGGCGAATACGCTCGGGATCGCTCTCGCCATCGACAATCACCGCACGGGCCAGGGCCTTGGCGGTGCCCGATGTGCCAATCACCTGGTCCCAGCCCGCTGTTTGCAGGCCATGCAGGCAGGGCTCCAGCTGGCGCAGCGCCTCGGCGGACGCCGCTTTGAAGGCCCGCGCATCAATCCCCTGTTTAAAGAAACGCTCAGTAAAACTGACGCAGCCCATACCGCGACTCTCACACAGCAATGGCTCAAAGCCCTGTCCCAGCGCAAACTCGGTACTGCCTCCACCGATATCGATCACCAGCGTCTGGCCTGCCAGGCTGTGGGTATGCGCGACGCCCTGGAATATCAGCCGGGCTTCTTCACGCCCGGCAATGACCTCTACCGGGAAACCCACCGCCCGTTCGGCCAGCGACAGGAATACGTCGCGATTCCGCGCAGCGCGCAGCGTGTGCGTGCCGACAATCCTCACCTGGTCGAGGGTATTGTCCCGCAGCAGCTTGCCCATATCCTCAAGGCAGGCAATGCCGCGCTGGATAGCGTCATCGCCAAGATCGAACGCCTCGTCCAGCCCCGCGGCCAACTGCACCTGCTCTTTGCGCCGCTGCACGGGCTGCAGCGCGCCAAGCACGAGGCGAGCGATGATCAGGTGAATGCTGTTCGAGCCAATATCGATGGCAGCGAGAAGTTGGTCGTCGGGAAGTTCCGGGGCTGGGGATACGGGTGCGGATTCGGTGTTATCGCTCTTTGTCACGCTCGATTTTCTTTATGTAGTCGTAGATCGCCGCCTGCGAACGCACTTTCTTTTTGTTTCCGCGAGGTTTGTACTGGTTCTTCTGATGAGCGTCTATGATACGCGCTTTCGTCGTATCCGACCACTGGATATCGAGGATTTCGATAATGCGCTGCCTGAGAACCGGATCCAGAACCGGCACACCGACCTCGACGCGGCGGTCGATATTGCGCGTCATCCAGTCGGCTGAAGAGACAATCACCCTCGGGTCTCCACCATTGTGGAATACCGCCACCCTGGGGTGCTCGAGAAAGCGATCGACAATCGATAGGACCTTGATGTTTTCGCTGATTCCCGCCACTCCGGGCACCAGCGAGCACATACCCCGGACAATCATGCGGATTTTGACCCCGGCCTGGCTGGCGCCATAGAGCCGTTCGATGACGCCAGGATCATCGATATTGTTGAGCTTTAAAACGATCGACGCCTTTTTGCCCGCCGCCGCTCGCTCGGTCTCGGCATCGATGGCCGCATAGATCTTCGCTCGACTGTCTACCGGCGAAACCCACAGGTGCTTGAAGTGGAATCGCTTGTAACTGTGGCTGATAAACTCAAAGACATTGGCGACTTCATTGGCAATCGCCTGGTCACGGGTGAAGAGACTGAAATCTGTGTAGCTCTTGGCGGTCTTCTCGTGGAAGTTGCCGGTACCCACATGGGCGTAGCGCACAACGCCCTTTTTCTCTGAGCGCGTCACCAGGCACAGCTTGGCATGGCTTTTCAGACCGGGCGCACCAAACTCGACCTTGACCCCAGCCTCAGTCAGGACTTTTGCCCACTCAATATTGGCCTCTTCATCAAAGCGCGCAGCCAGCTCCATCACCACAGTGACCTTTTTACCGTTCTCGACAGCATCGATGAGTGATTTAACGACCCGACTGCGCTTGGCCAATCGATAGACACAAATTTTGATATCACGCACCGCCGGGTCTATCGCGGCCTGGCGAACAAACTCGGTAAAATAACGAAACTTGTGATACGGGTAGTACAGCAATATATCCCGCCGCGAGATGGCCTTGAACGCCGACGTTTCGCTGTCGAAGTCGTGGCAGTCAAGCGCAGGCATCGCACTGTGCTCAAGGTAGCTCCTGCCAATATTCGGGAAGTCCATGAAGTCCCTGAAATTGTGGTAACGCCCTCCTGGAATAACCGCATCAAACTTCGAAATGCCCAGCTTGCGTTTGACCAGCTCGACCGTTCCCTCGGGCATTTCACGATCATAGACGAAGCGGACTGGTGCAGCAGTGAGGCGCTGCTTGATGCCTGTTGACATCTTCTCCATCAGCGACTGGTCGATATCATCGGGCATGCCGAAATCAGCGTCCCGCGTCATTTTGAGTGAATGCGCTCGCGAAGATTCGTAACTAAAAAAGGGCCTGAAAATATCGTCCACACAGAAGCGAATGATATTGTCGAGCAGAATAATGTTCTTGCGTTTGCTGCCCTTCTCCTTTGGCAGGCGCACGAAACGGGGTGCGTCTTCGCTGGGCACCTCCACCATGGCATACTGCTGTAATTTCTTGCCCTGCAACTCGACAACCAGGTAAGTCAAATCATCTTTTAACCGCCGACCAAGATCTACATCGTCGGTGATGATAATGGGCGCTATATGGCGCAGCAGCTTGTCGCGAAAATACTGTCGAAGCCATTTTCCCTGCTCCGGTTTCAGCTGCTGCTCGTTGATGATGAAGATTTGGCGCCGAGCCAGGCCCTCAAGCACATCTTTGTAGACAATGTCGAACTGCTCCTGCAGCTCGAGCACCTGTTTCTGGATGGCATTGAGCAGTTTGCGATTACCGTGCGATTCACCGCTGGCACGGTCGATAACAATTCGGCGCCGGACATCGGCGACCCTGACGCGGAAAAACTCGTCCATGTTGTTAGAGAATATGCCCAGGAACCGCACCCGCTCAATAACAGGTACCGAGTGGTCAGCGGCCTCTTGCAACACCCGCGCGTTGAACGCCAGCCAGCTAAGCTCTTTCGGCGTGTAAGGGGTTAATTCTTCTTTCATCGCTCAACGACCAATTCCAGGGTAGACCACTGCTCCAGTGCCAGGCCGGCGATACCCGCGGGCCAGCTGCCTATGATGCCACATCAGCGGCCACCGGCAATGCACCGGTCAGGCGTCGACCCTCGCGAGACGTCACAAATCTGTCATCAAAATGTCATCTGGCCACAATCTGCCACGCCTACGATAAGTCTATGGAACTGCTGAACCGTCTGGCCATGGTCGACCAGCGCATTTTCTTGCGCTGTGTGGACCTGACGCCTTCAGCCGGGCTGCGAAATGCCGCCAAAGCAATATCGAAGACCGGCGATGGCTACGCCCAGGTTCTGCTGCCAACCCTGTTACTCTTCACGGGCGCGTCAGGCCAGGCCCTGTTCGCGCTGGCCCTTGCGGCGTTTATCCTTGAGCGCGGCTGTTACTGGGTGTTGAAAAACACGCTGCGCCGCCAGCGGCCGGCAGTGAAACTGGCCAGCTACAACTCCCTGATCAAAGCCTCCGATGAATTCAGCTTCCCGTCGGGACATACCTCGGCTGCTTTCCTGCTGGCTGCCCTTGTGAGTGCCCATTTTCCGGCACTCGCCATACCGCTGTTTGCCTGGGCGGGCATGATAGCTTGCGCGCGTGTTGTACTGGGCGTGCATTTCCCGGCAGACGTGCTCGCCGGCATGACACTTGGCCTGTCGATTGCCGCGCTAATGCTATAAGCTTCCGACTTTATCGCTTCTCCACCGGCCCATCCTCATGAAAATACTTTACGGCGTGCAGGGCACGGGCAATGGCCACATTAGCCGAGCGCGAATGCTGGCGCGGCATTTTGGTGAGCACCCCTCGGTGCAGGTCGACTACCTGTTCAGCGGCCGAGACAAAGACGGCTTTTTCGATATGGACATATTCGGTGACTTTGAGCACCGGCGCGGGCTGACATTCGCCAGCGCCAATGGCAAGGTCAGTTACCCGAAGACGGTTGTCAGTAACAATGTGTTTCGCTTCTTGCGTGACGTCTGGATGCTCGACCTTGAGCGCTACAACCTCATAATCACCGACTTCGAACCTGTTAGCGCCTGGGCAGGCAAGTTGCGCGGCGTGCCAGTCATCGGTATGGGGCACCAGTACGCCTTTGGCCACAACATTCCACGTGCCGGCGAAAACCTCATTGCCAGGACTGTCATGAAGTACTTCGCGCCTGCGAGCATACCGCTGGGCCTGCACTGGCATCACTTTGGCAATGCAATACTGCCGCCGATTATAGACCCACAGGTGCAGCGCAGCGAAAACGTCGATGCGAAAAAGATCGTGGTTTACCTGCCTTTCGAGAATCAGCGGCAGGTACAGCAATGCCTCAAACCGCTCACCGACTACCAGTTCGTGATTTACTCGCCCGAACTGGACAACCTGGAAGACGGGAACCTCTCACTGCGTAAAACCTCGCTGCTGGGCTTCAAGCGCGATCTGGCATCGGCAGGCGGTGTGATTTGCAATTCGGGGTTTGAACTCATCAGCGAGTGCCTGGCGCTGGGCCTGCCGGTACTGACCAAACCGCAGGGCAGCCAGATGGAACAGCAGAGCAACGCCGCGGCGCTGGAAGCACTGGGCTACGCAACGACCTGTGGGGAGGTCACCACTGTAGCGGTAGAAAACTGGCTGGCCGTGCGCGCTTCATGCGAAGCGCTTAACTATCCGGACGTTGCCAAACGCATCGTCGAGTGGATCATCGACGGCCAGCAGGAATGCACGCGGTCGCTGAGCGACCAGTTATGGTCGTCCGTTGCGCTGCCGGAATTCACGCAATCCTGACCACCGCGTCGCTAACTGGCCTGGTCCAGGGCCTGGCTGATGTCCGCGATAATATCGTCAACGTGTTCGATACCCACCGACAGTCGTACCAGGTCGGCACTGACCCCCGCGGCTTTTAGCTCTTCTTCGTTGAGCTGCCGGTGCGTTGTCGTCGCAGGGTGACAGGCCAGGCTTTTGGCATCGCCAATATTGACCAGCCGCTTGATCATCTGCAGCGCATCGATAAACCGCGCACCAGCAGCCTGCCCGCCCTTGATACCAAAACTCAGAATACCCGACGGCTTGCCTGCGACCAGTTTCTTCGCCAGCGCGTAATAGCTGCTCGAGGCAAGACCGGCATAGTTCACCCAGCTAACAGCGGGGTGCTGCTCCAGGTAGGCAGCGACCGCCTGGGCATTTTCGACATGGCGCTCCATACGTAACGCCAGCGTCTCAAGACCCTGTAACGCAAGGAAGGCATTGAACGGCGCCAGTGCAGCACCCATGTTGCGCAGAGGGACCACACGGGCGCGGCCAATAAACGCCGCAGGCCCAAGCGCATCGGCATAGATCACGCCGTGATACGAGGGGTCAGGCTCATTGAACTGGCGAAACCGCGGGTTGCCCTTCCAGTCGAACTGGCCACCGTCGATAATGATCCCGCCAATCGTTGTCCCGTGGCCACCAATGTACTTTGTCAGCGAGTGGACCACGATATCGGCACCCAGACTGATGGGCCGACACAGGCATGGCGTTGCAACGGTGTTGTCGACGACCAACGGTACGCCATGACGGTGCGCCATGTCGGCAAGCTGCGCAATATCGACGATATTGCCAGCCGGGTTGCCTATCGACTCGCAAAATACCGCCCGCGTTGCGTCGTCAATCAACGCTTCCAGGCCTGCGATATCATCGCCAGAGCCCATGCGCACCTCGATACCCTGTTGGGGAAAGGTATGGGCAAACAGGTTATAGGTGCCGCCATAGAGCTGGCTGACGCTGACAATGTTCTCGCCCGCCGAGGCCAGGGTTTGTATGGTCGCGGTGATGGCGGCCATGCCCGAGGCCATGCAAAGCCCGGCAATACCGCCTTCCATGTCAGCCAGCCGCTGCTCCAGGACCGCATTGGTCGGGTTCATGATCCGGCTGTAGATGTTGCCGGTTTCCTTCAGGTCAAACAGGTCTGCGCCATGCTGGGTATCGCGAAAGCTGTAGGAGGTCGTCTGATAAACGGGCACCGCAACCGCACGGGTTGTCGGGTCATCTTCGTAGCCGGCGTGGATCGCCAATGTTTCAAGTTTCATGGTTAGACCTCAGAATGAGTGGAGGGTAACTGGCAACAGGTACCCGTTAGCGCCTAGAAGCTGAATCGTACGCCGAGATAGAAATCGTCGTAGACATCGATATCGGCATCATCCGTGTCTGCCTCATAGCTTCGGTAGCCGACGAACAAGGCACCGTTTTCGAGCAGCTGATAGTTGAGTTTTGCGTCCAGCTCCAGGCTGCTCTCGAAATCACCCGAAGTCAGTATATCGGGCGCATAATAGATGCTGGCCGTCGCACCCAGCTTGCCCGCCAACTGCCGCGTTGCAGCAAGCCCCAGGGCAATACCGAAACCGTCGTCACTTTCAACATCGAGCCAGTACAGCTGTGCGCCCAGCTGGATATCGAACTCATCGACATCGTCTTCGGTAAAGAAACGATAGCTCAGCTGCTTGGCGTCAATGTCATCGTCATCAGCATGCATCGCGCCAAACGTGCCCGAGAACTCATCACCGTATTCCTGCGTGAGCTTGAGCTCGATCAATTCATCGCTAATGCCCAGTTCCAGCTCATTGGCAAGCGCGACCGATGAACAGGCAAGCGCCAGTATGGCCAGCAACGCGCGCCGTGCGGCGGATACAAACGGGTTTTGGTCATTCATCACTTTTTACCTCGCGAGTTAGATGAGCAAACAGGCGCACTGCAGGGTCAGCCGGCCTTGAGGCGACGGTGCACGCCATCAAGCTGGCCCTGGCTGCTGCGCACCCGCTGCAGTATCTTGCCAAGTGGGAGCAAGTTCATTGCTGCAGACCGCTGCTCCGCGGCGATCTGGGCAAGGTACTTGCCGTGCTCAAAAAATATCTGGTATGCCCTGAACAGGCTGTGCCCAGGATCAAACATATGGGTGGGCAATGACGAGACGCCATTGATCTCGATAACAACAAAGTCGCCAGCCCGAAAAGACGCCTCATCGGATGCTTTTACATCCAGCCTGGCGAAGTTCACGCCGGGCTGGTCAGCAAAAATGCCAAACACCTGCTGTTCAATCTCAGGCGTCAACAGGTGGCTCACATCTGAAAACATACAGCCCATGGTATGTGAGCCAATAAAGGAAAGGCGGATCTCCTCACCCTTTGCAGGCACCCTGTCGAGCTGGTGATACTGCAGAAACGTCGCCCAATGCTCAGAGTAGCGATAGTGGCTCTGCGCCAGCGTACCCAAGTCGTCGACCCCGTTACCCACCACGGTCGGGAAGTGTTTGCAGTTCATACCGGTAATGCGCGGCTTGCCATCCTGGCGCACGAAGAATACCCCGCATTCATAGGCAAACGGGGTGAACTGCTGCAAGAGATAGTCGCCGCTGAGGCCTGCAACACGCTCAGCGCTCACTGCTTGTTCATCGAGCTTGAGAATGCCCTTGCCCACCATACCAATATCGGGCTTGAGAATAACCGGATAGCCATGCTGCCCTGCAAACCGGCGAATCTGCTCGCACTTTTCATCTGCGCCAAGGTACTCGGGCAGTACCTCGGTAGGCAGAAAGTAGCGCTGGTCAAACTGCCGCTGGGTGCGCAGCTTTGAGCCTATACCGATCTCGCCATGGTAGAGCGCCGAGTTGGCGCGCGCCAGCCCCGAAACGGGCACCCGGTAGCGCAGGCATTGCAGCGCAAGGTAGCAGTAAAACGGAATTTCAAATACGCGTGGATGCCAGAATTCGTAGGGCTTGATCCACTGTTTACGGGGCATTGCAGTATCCGGGACTTCGCTGGTGGTCGCTCGCTTCGCTCGCTGGTTGCTACCGGCAAGCACCTGCTTGCGTACCGCAGGCATTTCAACGGTATAATACCTGCAGCAAGCAGGCGCTAATGATACGCCAAACTTGCTGGCCAGCAGAAATCCAACCCGCAACACTGCGGCTTTTTGCCCATTTAGGCGCCAACTGGCACCCCACGATGGCCAGATGGCCCATCGTGCTGCGAAGAGCAACCCGCAAAATAACAGGCCACAATCCAGCCATGAGCCTAGACCAACGCGTCGATGCGTTTTTCCAGCCCGCTGCGGAAGCGATGTCCAACTTTGTCTTTTACAAAGTGGAGGTCTTCGGCCAGGAAGCACCACTGATCGTGCTCTGGCTGGCCTTTGCCGCGCTGTACTTCACCGTCTACCTGGGCTTTATCAATTTGCGCGGCTTCCGCCACGCCGTGTCGATTCTGCGAAGCAGGATGCACAGCAAGGGTGAAGGCGAGATTTCACACTTCCAGGCACTCTCGACCGCGATATCAGGCACTGTCGGCATCGGCAATATCGGCGGCGTTGCCATTGCCATAGGTATAGGTGGGCCAGGCGCGGCGTTCTGGCTGATTGTCGCTGGCTTCCTCGCCATGTCCACCAAGTTCGTCGAGTGCACGCTGGGCGTAAAGTATCGGCAGGTCAACCCGGACGGCTCGGTCTCGGGTGGGCCAATGTACTATCTTGAGCACTTTCTGGCAGACCGCAACTGGCCCCGGGCCGGCAAGCTGCTCGGCGGCTTTTACGCGCTGGCGCTGGTCATCGGCTGTTTTGGTATCGGCAATATGTTCCAGGCCAACCAGGCCTATGTCCAGGTGGTATCAATCACCGGGGGAGACAGCAGTGTTTTCGCCGAGCGAGGCTGGCTGTTTGGCGCTTTGCTCGCCGCGGTAATCGGGCTGGTCATTATTGGCGGCATCCGCTCGATCGCCAATGTTGCCAGCCGCATCGTACCGGCGATGGCGGTGCTCTACCTGGTGTCGGCACTGGTGATCATCGGCATGAGCTGGGAGCATATACCGGGCGCATTCCAGCTCATGTTCAGCGAAGCCCTGCAGTGGCAAAGCCTGCACGGTGGGCTGATAGGCGCACTGATCGTCGGCTTTCAACGGGCGCTGTTCTCCAACGAAGCCGGGCTGGGTTCAGCCTCCATCGCCCATTCAGCGGTGCGCACCGATGAACCGCTGTCCGAGGGGCTGGTGTCACTGCTTGAGCCCTTTATCGATACCGTCGTGATATGTACGATCACCGCACTGGTCATTCTGACAACGGCCTACCCCAACGGCCTGCATGAGCAGGGCCTCGAGGGCATCGAGCTGACCTCGGCCGCCTTTGCACATCACATCAGCTGGTCGCCCTACCCACTGAGTGTCGCCGCGCTGTTGTTCGCCTTCTCCTCTGCGATGGCCTGGTCGTACTACGGGCTCAAAGCCTGGACCTACCTCACAGGAGAACACCCCGCATCAAAGATGCTTTTCAACGCAACATTCTGCCTGTTCATTGCGCTGGGCTGCATGATCGAACTCAGGTCAGTGCTGGACTTCTCTGATGCGATGGTCTTCCTGATTGCAATTCCCAATATCATTGCGCTCTACCTTTATGCTCCCGAGGTGAAACGCGAACTGAACGCCTATATGCAAAAGCACCGCTAAAGGCCCACCAACCCCGAACCTGCACGATGACACAACCGCTAGCCCAGACCCGCTCCCCCATAGACGACAGCATCGTCTATGAACAACCCTACTTTGGCCAGCAAGCAATTGATCGCACGGTTGAACAGGCACGCCGCGCGCAGGCCCAGTGGCGCGACACCGCTATTGAGCAGCGCGCTCTCATCTGCCAGGCGATGCTCGATTACTTCGTCGCGCAACGCGATAGCATTGCCGAGGATATTACCCGGCAAATGGGCCGACCCATTGCACAAAGTGGCGGCGAAATTAATGGGCTGGTAGAACGCGGCGAACACATGATTGCCATCGCCGGCACCACGCTGGCCGACAGGCACTGCCAACCCAAACCGGGTTTCGAGCGATTTATTCGACCGGATCCGGTGGGTATCGTGTTAGTGGTGGCCCCCTGGAACTACCCGCTACTCACAACGGTCAACTCGGTCATCCCCGCACTGATGGCCGGCAATGCCGTGCTGATCAAACCCGCGCTGCAAACGCCACTGGCCGGGCTTCACTTCTCGCGCGCAGCGCAGGCAGCCGGCGCCCCGGACGGCCTGCTGCAGGCGCTGTGCCTGGACCACCAGGCCACACAGCACCTGCTGGAATCAGGCAGCATCAATCACTGCAGCTTTACCGGGTCGATTGGCGCCGGGCAACGGATCGAATCGGCACTGGCAGGCAAGTTTGCCAGTCTGACACTGGAGCTGGGTGGCAAAGACCCCGCCTACGTCTGCGCCGATGCGAACCTGGAAAACACACTCGATAACCTGGTCGATGGCAGTTATTTCAACTCGGGCCAATCCTGCTGTGCTATCGAGCGTATCTATGTCGACCACAGCCTTTACGATCGCTTTGTGGAGGGGTTTGTCGACAGGGTCAACGCCTACCGGCTGGGCAACCCCATGGATGAACAGACCAACCTCGGCCCCGTCGTGCGCGCCAGCGCCGCGCAGTTTGTTCGCGACCAGAATGCCGCTGCTATTGCCGCGGGTGCAAAAGCCTGTATCGACAGCAGCGCTTTCACCGCCGACGATGGCACTGGCGCCTACCTCGCGCCGCAGGTGCTCATCGACGTAACGCACGACATGTCGCTAATGCGCGATGAAAGCTTTGGACCCACAGTGGGCATCATGCGCGTGGATAATGAAAACGAAGCCATTGCGCTGATGAATGATTCCAATGTCGGGCTTAGCGCCTCGATCTGGACCGAGGACGTAGAGCGTGCAAAACACCTGGGCCACAAAGTCCAAACCGGTACGGTGTTTATGAATCGCTGCGACTACCTCGACCCGGAGCTCGTCTGGACCGGGGTCAAGCAAACCGGTAAAGGCTATAGCCTGGCAGAGCCCGGCTACGCAGGCTTTGTTCAGCTGAAGTCATTCCACCTGCGACTGGGTGACGCCTAGTCCCGCCATTTGCGGGGTGAACCTATGAAAATCGGGATACTGCGCGCCGACGATGTTCGCCCGGAACTGGCCGAGAAACACGGCGAGTACCCACAAATGATTGCCCAGCTTATGCTCGCGGCGCAGCAACAACCCCGCAGCCAGCAGTTCACCAGACTGAGCAGCTCGCTACTCGAACCAACGCTGAGCTTCACGACCTACCATGCGATCAGCGGGGAGTTCCCACCGAAGGAGCATGAGGTCGACGGCTATATTCTCACCGGTAGCAAGTTTGGCGTGTACGATGATGAACCCTGGATCAAACAGCTAATTGGATGTGTCCAGCGTATCGATGCCGACAGGATCCGGCTGGTAGGCATCTGCTTTGGTCACCAACTCATTGCCCAGGCGCTGGGTGGCGTTGCCGAAAAATCGACGAAGGGCTGGGGCATCGGCGTGCGCACCATGCAGTTTTCGGATGATGCTCCGCGCTGGGGAATCAGTGGCAAACAGATGAGCCTGGTATATTCGCACCAGGACCAGGTCACCTCCCCGGTACCCGGCAGCCTGACACTGGCTGGTGACGCATTCTGCCCCTATGCAATGAACGCGATCGGCTCACACATTCTGACCTTCCAGGGTCACCCCGAATTCAGCGAAACATTTAGCCGTGAACTCTATGCACTGCGCAGGGATTCTTACCCACCGGAACTGTTTCGCAGGGCACTGGCGTCGCTGGATGCCAACGCCGACAATATTGCGCTTGCTCAACTCATGATTGATTTTTTTGCCGGCCGCCTGCCGACCCAATAGCCCGGGCCGGACCTGGATCAATACGGCTTGTCACCGTCGATGGTAATGCGCTCGAGCTTGCGGTGCGCAGGAAAGTAATCATTGATCGGTTTGTGCTGTGTGCTGCGATTATCCCAGATAGCAATACAGTCAGGCTCCCAGCCAAATCGGCAGCTGTACTCGGGCGTTTTAATGTGCTCGTACAGAAAACCCAGCAAGGCGTCACTTTCTGCCCGGTGCATGCCCACGATATGCGTCGTGAATAACTCGTTGACAAAAATGACGCGCTTGCCGCTCTCCGGGTGGGTACGAATCACCGGGTGCTCGACCGGTGGATTGTCCTCCAGCGCCTGGGCCAGTCGCTCGCGACCACCGGGCTCGGCAAGGCTTTCCTTGAAGCCGTAGGCAAAGTCATGCACCGCGACCAGGCCTTCAAGCATCTGCTTCATGGCCGCGGACAAGCCCTCATAGGCCGCCGTCATGCTGGCCCACAGCGTATCCCCGCCCTTTTCAGGAATAATGCGCGAGCGCAGGATCGTACCCATTGGAGGATGGGGCCTAAAGGTCATATCGCTGTGCCACATTTCAATTTTGGTTGGCTTTTCAGGCGTACTCTCGAGAATCGCTATTTCGGGAAAGCCTTCAACCGTACCGTATGCAGGGTGGGTTTGCAGTGGCCCAAAGGAATCAGCGAGCGCTTTTTGCTGGGCAGGCGAAATGTCCTGACCACGAAAAAAAATGACTTCGTACTCGACCAGGGCCTCACGAATCTGGCGATAATCCGAATCGCTCACCGCCTGGCCCAGGTCGATGCCCTCGATCACCGCGCCAAGCGCGCCACTCACGGGTATAGCTTTCATTGCCTCCACCGACCTCTGGTAGCGCGACTCAGGATTTCGCCTGGAACGCTTCGACCAACTGCTTCTTCAGGACCTTGTTGGCCGCATTGCGTGGCAGTAACTCATCGCGGACCCAGTAATGCGCCGGCACCTTGAAATGCGCCAGACGCTCGCTGCCAAACTGCTTGAGCTCTTCGATGGTCGCCGACTGCCCCTCTTTAAAATAGACAGCAAGGCCCAACTCCTCGCCAAGCGTGTCGTGCGGTACAGCAAAGGCCGCCGCCTCACGAATAGCCGGATGATCGAGGTAACAGCCCTCAACCTCTCCTGCCGAAATATTTTCACCGCCGCGAATAATGATGTCTTTGGCTCGATCGACGATAAAGACAAAGCCGTCTTCATCGTAATAGCCAATGTCACCGGTAACAAACCAGCCATCAATAAAGCTCTCGGTCGTCGCTTCAGGCTTGTTCCAGTAACCTTCGGTGACACAAATACCGCGAATCCAGATTTCGCCCGTCTCGCCCGGCGCCAATTCATTGCCCGACTCATCACAGGTTTTGATCTCGACAATCGGTGCGACCACGCCTGATGAGTTTGGCTTGTGCATATAGGCGACGCCGGTAGCACTTGAGCAACTGGCATTGGTTTCAGTCATACCATAGCCACTGCCGGGGTACGGCGTCTCAATTTTTTCCTGCACCAATTGCTTCATGCGTGGCGGGCTGGCTGCACCACCGCCACTGGCAACCATCAGGCTCTGGGTATCGGTACTGTCAAAATCCGGGTGATCCAGCAGGTCAAGCACCATCGATGGCGCTGCGCTAAAGGTGGTAACGCGCTCATTGGCGATAAGCTCCAGTGCTTTGGCCGGATCCCACTTGTACATCATCAAGATACTGCGACCACCCCGCAGCGATAGCAGGAACTGGGCGTGCAAACCGGATACGTGAAACAGTGGCACCGCCAGCAGTGACTTGGATGGAAAACCGCAGGTCAGCATTTTTTCGATGACCGGCCCGTTCATCATCGCAGACTGGGTAGCGCCAAACTCGAAGTTGACAATGGTATGGGTCATGTTGCGATGCAGGCTCAGCGCGCCCTTGGGTCGACCCGTGGTGCCCGAGGTATAGAGAATCATCGCCGGGTCAGCCGGGTCAAGATCAAAGGCATTGTCGAGCCAGGAAGCTGCCTGCTCGGCACTGACCGCATCGCGCACACTGGCATAGTCGGCCGCCTTCGCATGATTCACGGCTGCGGTCGGCCGAGCGACAATCGCCTCGATGCCAAGCGTGTCGAGATCATCGGCAATATAGTCAAACCGCTGCTGGTCGCAAAACACCAGTTTGGCGCCGCAATCCTGCAGGCCGTACAGCAGGTCATCGCGCTGGCCCCAGCTGTTAAGCGGCACTACGACGGTGCCCAGCGAAATAATGGCAGTATAGGCAATCATCCACTCGGGGTAGTTGCGCATCGCAATGGCAACCCGATCACCCTTGCCAAGCTGGTACTGGTTCTGCAGCTGGTAGGCAACCGCATCGACCTCAGCGAAAAATTCGCTAAAGGTCCAGGACTCACCTTCGTACTGCAGGAACGGGGCATCACCGTGCTGCCGGCCCACCGCCATCGCCTCACGCATGGTGGGCGGCGCCGACCGGTAGAGTTGGTACTCAATGCCGTTGATCTTCTCAGCGTAGAGCTCGAACGGCGCACCGGGCTGGGTGAGCTGCTCGCGAGTGGTAGCAAGCTGTTCGACGATTGACGAGTCGGTTGACATAAGATTCACCTTGGTCCGGACATCGGTATCAGGAAGCATGAAAATGGGGCGCGATTTTAGCGAAAATCCCCGGTGCGGAGCAATCACCAGCCCGCTCTGGACGGGCGATAAAAAAGCCGGCCAGCGGCCGGCTTTTTCGAGCAGCTCGCGCTAGGCAGCAGGCGCGGCCTGCGCGCCCCTGACCAGCTGGCCTGGCCGCGCGTCGGTTTCGACGCCGTCACGCATGATGACCTGGCCACCCACCATCGTGTAGCGATAGCCCTCAGCACGCTGGAACACGCGACGACCACCGGCAGGCAGGTCGTAGATGATTTCAGGCGCCCCGAGCTTGAGACGCTCAAGATCGATCACGTTGATATCCGCCCGCATACCGACCTCGAGGGTGCCGCGATCGTTGAGCGTCACCGCCCGCGCCGTGTCATGTGCATGCATCTTCACCGCCTGCTCCAGGCTGAGTTTGCCACGCTCACGGTCGCGTACGTAGTGACTTAGCAGGAACGTCGGCATCGACGCATCAGACAAGACCCCACAGTGCGCACCGGTGTCCGCCAGGCTAATCACCGAATTTTCATCGCAGAGCATCTGGAACTGGCGATCAAGGTTACCGTTGTCATAACCCATGAACGGGAAGTAAAGCATCGCCTTGCCATCACGTGCGAGCAGCGCATCGTAGGCGTACTCCTGCGGCGAGACACCAGCACGCTCGGCTTTAGCGGCAATACTCTGGTCCAGCGGCTGCTCGTAATCGGGCTCTTCACCCAGCTCAAACATCATCGCAAAATCGCTAACCATACGATCGGCGACTTCAATACCCATGGAAGGCGTAGGCTCGGCCAGTATGGCAGCGCGTACTTCCGGATCACGCAGCCTGGCTATACGCTCCTCCGGCGACAGCTCCATCAGGGGCAAAAAATTCTGGTGCATGAAGAACGGATTCACCGTGCCGTGATAACTCATGAGGACATTGACGGGACGCGCACCGACATGCGCCACCAGCTGCGCGCCCTCGGCATTGGCCCTGGCCACAAATGCCAACTGGTCCTGCACGCGCTGCCACTGCTCATTGGTCTGGTAAAACAGCACGAAATTGAAGCGACAGTTGTTCTCAATAGACAGGCGCTTCATCCATTCCATTTCTTCCAGCCAGGCGTCGTCTTCGAAATCAGACACCATGCCATAAAAGCCCTTGCCCAACTCGCCGAGCTTGCGACCGATACCGAACAGCTCATCTTCTTCAGAATAAGTACCGGGCATCGACAGGCCGTTGCGGGTTTTGTGCAGCTCGGTCCGCGAGGTCGTAAAGCCTATAGCGCCGGCATCAATACCTTCAGCAACAATCTGCGCCATCTTTTCAACGTCTTCGGGCGTCGCGCGCTCGTTGTTGACACCCCGATCACCCATGACATAGGTGCGTACTGCACAATGCGGAACCTGGGTTGCAACATTCACTGCACGTGGAAACGCGTCCAGCGCATCGAGGTACTCAGGGAAACTCTCCCAATTCCAGGTCACACCTTCAGCCAGCGCAGCACCGGGAATATCTTCTACGTCCTCAACCACCTCGATCAGCTTCTGGTGCGCCTCCTCATTGGGCTCACAGGGCGCGAAACCAATACCGCAGTTGCCCATGACCAGCGTCGTGATGCCGTGGTGATTAGCGGGGCTGCAGAACGGATCCCAGGTCGCCTGGCCATCCATATGCGAATGGGTGTCCACCCACCCGGGCGTGACCAGCAGGCCTGTTGCATCTATCGTTTCTTTTGCATCGCCGGAGACTTTGCCCACTGCGGCGATAACGCCGTCCTGGATCGCCAGGTCACCCGTGAAGGACGGGCTACCGGTACCGTCGACAATCTGCCCATTCTTTATGATCAGGTCGTACATGCTCTCACCTTGTTGCTCAGCCTGGCCCGCGGCCAGGAAACAGTTACGTTAAAAAATGTGCCCGGCAGCTGCGGCCTGGGCGAGAGGGTATGCTAGCGAATTGGACGAATGGCCGCCATTAGCGAAACGCCATTCCTGGGCCTGCGAACGGCCCGCCGGGGCTTTCTTGGCGTTTTGCGCCAGCCGGGCGACTTATTGGCTGGCCGTTTCGATCAGCCACCGCTTATCGTACGCGCCCGGCGAACTCACGTAATTCCTGGACGAAGACCTCGGGCCGCTCCATTGCCGCGAAGTGGCCACCCTTGTCGTAGCTGTTCCACTGCACGATATTGCTGTAAACGTTGTCGCACCACGACCGCGGGAAGCGCATCACCTCTTTGGGGAATCGGGCAGCCCCGGTCGGCACGGTGACTGGCTGCTCCAGAAACTTCAGCCGCGCGTTCTGCATGACCTCGTAATACAGCCGGGTCGATGAGCAGATACTCTGCGTAAACCAGTACACAGAAATATTCGTCAGCAACTCGTCGCGACTGAGCACAGACTCGATATCCCCGTTGCAATCGGTCCAGCAGTGGAATTTCTCGGTAATCCAGGTACACAGCCCCGCGGGCGAATCGTTCAGGCCAACGCCCAGCGTCTGCGGCTTGGTGCCCTGGATTTTCTGGTACCCGGTTTCCATTGCATCAAACTGCGCCATATCGGCAAGGTCGGCAAGCTCGGCCTCACTCAGGCCCTCATTGGGGTCTTCCGTTGCGGGGAAGCCGAACGGCATATTGACGTGAATACCCAGCAGGTGGTCGGCATCGACAATGCCGATATTGGAGGTAATGATCGCCCCCCAGTCGCCGCCCTGGGCAATGTACTTTGGGTAACCCAGACGCGCCATCAATTCGGCAAACATCTCGGCGATGACGACGGTGTCGATGCGCTCACGACGCGTCGTACTGGAGAAACCGTAGCCCGGCAATGAGGGGCACACGACATGAAAAGCATCTTCGGGGCTACCACCATGGGCCTCGGGATCGATCAACGGCTCGATGATTTTCAGAAACTCAACGATGGTACCTGGCCAGCCATGACTGATCAGAATTGGCGTGGCATCTGCGTGTTTGGAACGCGCATGAATAAAATGGATGTCGTGCCCGTCGATCTCTGTGACGAACTGGTCAAACCGGTTGATGGCCGCCTCCTGTGCTCGCCAGTCAAAACCGTTGGCCCAGTAGTCGCACAGGCCCTTCATATAATTGGTATCGGCACCGTAGCGCCAGTCAGTGCCAGCCACCTGGTCAGGCCAGCGCGTTTGCGCCAACCGGCGATGCAGGTCTTCTATATCTGCATCGGGCACTGCAATCGTGAAAGGAGTAATGTTTACTGACATCGCTGACGGACCCACTGTGTAAAACCAGACGGGCATTCTAGATCAGCTTGAGCGCGGCGGGACATTAACGCTGTGATACCTGCAAGCCAGGCGGTAATGGGCACGCCGTCGCGACTACCGGTTACTGATCCACAGCGTCTGGTAGGGATCGAGCGTGAGCGACTGCAGATGGTCGGGGAACGCGTCGCCAGAGATCAGGTCTATCCAGTTCTCGGCGGCGATCAGGTTGATCTGTGAAAGGTCCAGTCGCTGCGGCTGCGACGAGATATTCGCGATTGCAAATATGCTCTGGTCTCGCTGTATGCTTTGGCGCCAGAAACCGAACAACTGGTCGCCAAGATGCAGCGTAAACTGCGTTGCATTGGGATGAAACGCAGGCTGCTCCCTGCGTATGTTGAGCAATCGACTCAATCGCGACAAAATGCGTGCATGCCGACTGTCGGCAGCAAGCTCGCCAACAAGCGCATCGTAACGCCACTTGTGACGGTTGATAGCCCTGTTCTCGCCGTCGCGCTCAACGCCCTCATAGTCGTTTTCAGTGGCAAGAAAACTGTGTATGTAAACGCCTGGCACCCCCTCAAGCGCGAACATCAGCGCGTGGGCACACAAAAACCGGTCTTCGGCGTAGTCATCGACCCCGGCAAAGGTGCCACGCATGGCATCGATTAACGAGATATTGATCTCATAGGGGCGCGATTCCCCACTCGGGAGCGAGCGATATGACACTCTTCCACCAAAGTTCTCCATCATCGCAACCAGCGAGTCAATCTCGCGCTCGGTCAGCAGGCCCTCTGTGGGTCGCAGCCCAATGCCGTCGTGCGAAGCGAGGAAGTTAAAATAGGCCGTGCCAAGCTGCGCCGGTGGCATGCTCATCATCCAGCGCTTGAGATACGTGCAATCCCCCGCCATCAGCGTATACAACAACAACGGCGGCAACGAAAAATTGTAAATCCAGTGCGCCTCATTGGCGTTGCCAAAGTAGGACAGGTTTTCCTGGTTGGGAATGTTGGTCTCTGTGACGACAACAGAATCCGGCTCGGCCGCCTCGAGCAGCAGGCGCAGCAAGCGGACCAGGGCGTGGGTTTCGTGCAGGTTAATGCAGCGCGTGCCCAGCTCCTTCCACAGGAAAGCGACCGCGTCGAGCCGGAATATTCTTACACCGCAGTCAAGATACAGACGGATAATCCGGATGAACTCGCCAAGCAAACGTGGATTGCGAAAGTTGAAATCGACCTGGTCGTGGCTAAAGGTGCACCACAGATGCTTCAGCCCAGCGTGCGTCTGGACCTCACGCAGCAGTGGGGAGGTGCGAGGCCTGACAACCGCCTGGTAATCAAGCGCCGGGTCTGCTTCGAGAAAGTAGCCCTCGCCCGGGGAGAGCCCCGCGCAGTAGTTGCTGAACCACTGGCTACGGGCCGAGCCGTGATTGATGACCAGGTCCGCCATAACGCGGTATTGACCCGAAATCGCTGTAATGTCGTCCCAGCCGCCGAGCTCAGGGTCAACAACCTCGAAATCGATCACCGAGAAACCGGAGTCCGAACTGTGCGGGAAGAACGGCAGAACATGCACGGTGTTGATACATTGTGAGAGGTAGCGGTCGACAAAGCCGCGCAAAGTCTGCAGCGGTGCCTCCCCGGCATCAGCGGCAGGTCGCACCGAATCAGCATAGGTGATGAGAACAACATCAGACTCAGACCAGATGGACACCGGGCTTGCCGCCGTGGGCTGCCCGGACGGCACGCGCATCACAGCAAGCAGCTCCGTGGCAAATGCATCGACATCCACCGCTATGTCATTGGTCGTGTATATATCGTCGAGCAGCGCAACCAGGCGCTCATGGACATTCAGTTGCATGGCAGGTGTCGTCGATCAGCTGCTGTAATCATCATGGTCAAGCTCAACCGCTTCTTTCAGGCGCGGTAGGATATCGGGCACGGCACTGCACACACGGCTCCAGCTGGGAATAAAGGGCGTCTCCATAGGGCGCTCGAGGAACACATCACCCGCCTTCATAATGTTCTCCGAAAACAACTCGACGGCACGCTCCTCTTCATGGATATCAAAGTCCAGCTGGTTAATTGCCGCATCGTTTTTGTAAGCCTCTACGTAATCGAGTGCTCGACGTAGGTAAGTCGCCTTGATCGTGCGAAAAGTCTCGGGACTCATACTCACCCCTTGCGTCGCAAGCTTTCTGAAAAACGCCTTTGCAATGTCAATCGACATTTTGGAAAGACCCTGGCTATCATCGTTTTCAGAAACGGGCTGGTGCTTGTGGTCATAGGTATCCGCAATATCGACCTGGCAGATGCGGTTGAGCGAATAATTGCGATGCATCTCAGAAAGAATGCCTATCTCCAGACCCCAGTCACCGGGAATACGCAGGTCGAACAGCACCTCCCGCCTGAAAGAAAACTCGCCCGCCAGCGCATACCTGAAGCTGCTCATATAGCGCAAGTAGTCATTCTCTCCTACCGTGATGCGCAATGCGTCGAGCAGCGGGCTCACCAGCAAGCGACAAACGCGGCCATTGAACTTCTGATCGGCAATACGCGCATAGAAGCCCTTGCAAAAGGTGTAACTGAACGCGGGGTTCGCAACCGGGTAAATCAACCTGGCAAGCAGGTCGCGCTGGTAAGTCCGGATATCGCAGTCGTGCAGTGCCACCGCCTGGGTCTGCTCGGTGGCCAGTATATAGCCCATGCAGTACCAGACATTACAGCCCTTGCCGCGCTCGGTCGGCGCCAGATTGAGCGCTGCCAGTTCTTCATGCAGCGCGCGCAGGCGCGGCCCATCATTCCACAGCACGCGATGCTGCTGGGAAAGGCGCGAAAAGAAGTTCAGCGCGTGGCGATACTCGTTGACATCCGCGCGGTCCAGGCCAATCACCACCTGGCTTAAATAGGGCACATGCCTGAGCTGATCCACAATATTGGCCAGCGCAGGCGTACCCAGCTCAGAAAACAGCGATGGCAGAATCAGGCCCATCGGCCGCGAAGACGAGAAACTCAGCAGTTCGCGCTCAAGATCATCAATATCTCGCGCGACCATATTGTGAAGCGTCGTGACAACGCCATTTTGATAAAAGTCAGCCATGGCTAATAAACCTGTTTACAGAAATCGCCTATCGTTATGTGTAAGCGGCATACTCAGGGCAAGCCCAGCTCATCAAGCAACTGCCCTACCAGCATCGCCCATGCCACAGGCCCGGAATCGGGGTGCGTTCGCAGGTCAACCCCATCGGGAAAGCCGGCCACAGCCGGCTGGCTGGAACCGAGAAAAATCGCAACATCCACCTGCGCCAGCATTGGCAAGTCGTTATCGCTGTCACCGCAGGCGACCGTCAGGTAGCGCGAGCGCTTCTGCAGCTGGCAGTACACCCCGGTTAACCAGTTCAGCGTCGCCCCCTTGTCGAACCCGGCTTCGAGCACGTGCAGGAATCGACCGCCGTGCGCCACCTGGTACCCCGCCGCGTTGAGCGCGCCAATAAAACGCAACCGGGTTGGTTCATCGCCTCGCCAGAGGATCGGGTCGGTGTAGTCCCTGGCTTTTGCCGATTGCGCAGCGGCCGTACTCAGGCCGGTCGCGGCCACCAGTGCCTCGACGGTCATTCCGCGCAGGGAATCAAAATGCGCTGAAAACTCGCGATAGATGGAAGCCAGCGTTTGGTTCGCAGACGGCACCAGCGCATCGCCAGAGCGCACCCAGAACACTTCTCCATCGACCTCGAGCGGATGAGTATCCTCAGGCTGCTCAGCAAAATAGCCCCGGGGTATGTAGGTTGCCGCGCCGTTCTCCACAATAAACGGCGTAATGGAACCAAGCTGGGCGCGCAGCGCACTGACTTCCGCAAAGGTCTTGCTGGTCACGGGAATCACCGGCACCTGCAGCGCAGCCAGTCTCGCCAGGCACTGAGCCGCAGGCTCGAAGCTGTAGCTGTCGCGGTCCAGCAGAGTACCGTCCAGATCGGTGTAAATGATGGGTCGCGGCTGGCTATTCATCGGCAGTGCCCCCCGCTACGCTGGCAGGCTGATGCGCGTGCAGACGCTCGATAACGTGGCGCTGCTCGTCGAGCCGAAACAGGTAGTCTGCCCGGCCCGGCAGCACCTCCAGCGCGAATCGCGTGAGCCGCTCGAAGTGCTGGACAAAGGCTTCGACAGCAGCCCTGTCCATCGACTGCTCACCGCCCAGTTGCCGGGCCATGCCCTGCTCCTGCTGGTAGCGCCATTGCGCAACGCAATCAAAGCCCGGGGGCGCCAATACCACCAGCCGGTCAATCGCCCGGTGCAGTTCGCCATAGTCTGTTTGCAGGCGTTCGTTGACGTACTGCCGCCAGCGGCCATCCGGATCCTGGTCGCGCTCTAGCGAATTCACCGGCGCCGCAAGTGTCTCGAGGTCCTGTGCGGGCAAGCCGATACACCAGCCCTCGATAATCACCAGGTCAACCGGTTGTGACAGGAGGCGGGGCTGCGCAGCACGATCATCGCGCAGCTTTTCGAAGTGTGGCAGCACCAGCTCGCAGGCCTGCCCAGCAAGCGTGGAGTGAATGGCATCGAGCACCGCACGCAACATCGCCGTGTCATGGGTGCCGGGCACACCCCGCGTAGCGAGCAGTGGGTGTACTTCACGGCCCAGTGCCACACGCTCGGTACGCGTCAGGTAAAAGTCATCGAGCGACAGGACCAGCGCGCTAATACCGTGCAGCTGCTCCAACCTGGTGCATAGATAGTTTGCCAGTGTGGACTTCCCGGAGCCCTGGCATCCCTGCAGCCCAATAATCGGGCGCGCCGGCGCGGTGGCGAGCAACTCAAGGGCCAGCGCGTCGACAAGGCCACGGTAGCTGTGTTCGCAGCGCAGCAGGGCCTCGCGCTCGGGCGCGGGCTGGCCATCAAGCCACTGGTCGTGTCTGGGAGTAAGCCCCTCGTCTGCCGTCATCTGCTGTATACCTGCACCCACCCGGGTTTCATCGCTTCGGTGAAGTACTCAGCAGGTTTTGTGCCAACCTCTAGCCACAGGGCAGTGAGGGCTTGTGCGGGCTAAACCTCGGAAGGTATGTCGTAGTGCTCCTGGTAGCGCTTGAAGTGATGCCGCTCGGAGGCGTCAGAGGCGTAGTTGTGCTTGCCAAATTTGCCCTTGGGCTTGCTGGCGAGGTAGTCCTGCATGCGCTGTCTCGCCGTATCGCTCAGCGGCATATTAAAGTAACTATAGATACGCTCCACGTTTTCGATCGGTGCATCCATCAGGTCGCAGTAACGCGAGTCGCACAGTGAACCGGCGGGGATAACGCCGCTCGCCACCTGGTCGATCACCAGCTCCAGTCTTTGCGCAGTGGCCTCTCCGACAAGAAACTCGTCGAAAAACTCGGCATTGAAAGCCTTGTCACTGCGCATTTTGTAAATACAGGCCATCAGGTTGGTGGCTGAGCCCATGCATTTGATGGGATCGCGATGCGTCTGGATAATTTTTGCATCGGGATAGACCTTCAACAACGTGGCCAGATTGCTCTGGTGGGCCGGCGCCTTGAGTAACCAGCGCTTGCGCGGGTTCTTCCACTGCATGACCTGCAACAACTTCTTATGAAACTCATAGGCCGGCGTCAGGTCAGCCTGGGCCTGCCAGGCACCATAGTTGTCGGTCATATGCATCGCAACGATATGATCCGAGATAAAACTTCCCGCCATGATCAGCCCGCACTCGGCTGGTATAGCACCACCCATCTCATGCAGCGCGGCAAACTCAGGCACCAGCCGGTTCCACTGCGTCCAAAGCCTGTCGGCGGGCTCGATACGCGGGTCACTGTCATAGCTTGCCTGTTCAGGCGGCGGGAACGGCACGGTCGACTCCCACATTGACGGAACGCCGAAGTCGGGATCTTGCGCGAGCACCTCGAATAAAATCGATGTCCCAGAGCGCGGCAATCCGCAGATAAAGATCGGCTCGGGCACCGGCTGCTCAAGAATCTCGGGGTGCGCCCTGGTCAACGCCGTTAACTGCAGTCGAATTCCCAGCCACATCAGCACATCGTTGCGCGCCATTAACCGGCCCATCGCAGTAAGCTCAGCGACACTGTCGAGGTCCTTGCACAGGATCCTTAGCGGCTCCTGCCAGTAGTCCTCACCGAAATCATCGTGGCCTGCCTTTGCCACCGCCGCACTCACCAGTGAGTCGTAATCAAGTGGTATCACGTGCTCAAGATCAAACAGTGAAGCTTCACTGTTAAACGTTTTAAGCCATTCGGGCGTTTCTGGCGTGCTCATCGACGGGTCGCTCGCTTATTGGTTTTCGTCAGTGTTCTCGGTTCACTGTGCAGGCGATAGCCATTAAGACTCATTCATGCACAACCCTGCTTTATTGCGGATTATAGGGCATCACCAATATACTGCGAAATTACCCAGTCGGTCGAGCATCGCGCTACCACGTGGCGCAAACCGACACCTGCCATCAAGCCCGTTCTTGAAAGAGGTACACCGCTATGAATCTTGGCCTGAAGAATAAAAACGTCATCATCACTGGCGGCAGCGGCGGCATAGGCCGGGGGCTGGTGCTGGAATTTGCGCGCGAAGGCGCCAATGTCATCAGCGCATCGCGGGATGCCAAGCATGGCAAACTGCTTGAGGAAGAAGCTGAACGGCAGCAACTGAGCGGCAAGATTATAGCCGTTGCCACCGATGTCACTTCGCGCGAGTCGGTCGATGCCATGGTGGAGCAATGCCACAAACAGTTTGGCCAGGTCGATGTGCTGGTCAACAACGCCGGCGGTGTCGCGCGAACCACGATGTTTGAAGAGCTCGATGAAGAGGCCCGCGACTGGGAGAAGAAGCTCAATATTGATGGCGTAGTCAACTGCTGCCAGGCCGTCGCCGAGGACATGCTCGATCGAGGCGGCAGCATTATCAACGTCTCATCCAATTCATCGCTGCTGGGCGAAGCCGCCGCAGGCATCGTTCATTACGGCGGCGTCAAGGGCTTCGTAAACTCGTTTTCAAAAAGCCTTGCCTGGGAGTGGGCCAAGCGCAATGTGCGCGTCAACAACATCTGCCCCGGCTGGATCGTCCCCGAAGATGAAGCACACGTGGGCGAAGGCAGCTTCTGGAATCGTTTTGGCTTCGAGCAGATTGGCAAACCCGACGAAATGCAAAGCGCCCTGGAGGACGGTACGCTGTTCAATATGAGCGGCCTGCCTATTCCCCGCCTGGGTCGGCCCGAAGACATCGCCTACCTGACGATGTTCCTCGCGTCGGACCTGTCGGGCTATATCACCGGCCAGATGATCAGCGTCAGCGGTGGCGCATTTATGCATTAACGCAGGCTTATGAACATGACCAAAGACGACCAACAGATTCGCCAGGCCTGGCACGACTTTTGTGACGACCTGAAGTCAGCCGGCGACCTGATATTTCGCGACGGCATCCCCGAAAGCCCGATCACCCGCGCGACCGGTATGCGCCTGCTGGCACGCAATATTTCACTGGCCATGCAGTTCCAGATGGAAAACCACGACCCCGACTTTCCCGAGATACTGCACTACTTCGACCCGCTGCGAAAGCAGGGCGGCGACAACACAGACGCCCACTACAGTGGCGCACCCATCGACGGACGCAAAAATTACCGGATCTATGGCAAACGCGGTACCGCCAGGTACTTTGCTGTGACAATCCTCGAAGACGGCAATACGCCCTGGGGCGGCGGCGTGGTCAACACTCGCCTCGGTGAAGATATGATCGTCGCCGATGACGGCTCATTCGAGCTTTACATTGGCCTTGAACAACCCGCCGGCTTTGATGAGAAAAAGGCGAACTGGATGCAAACCTCGCCGGACAGTTACCGCATCACCTTCCGCCAGTTTTTCGCCAGCTGGCTGGGTGAAGTCCCGATGGAGGCGCATATCGAATGCCTCGACGAAGTGGGCCCCCACCCGGTCTTTACACCCGACGCTCTCACCGAGGGACTAAAAAAATCGGCTCACTGGGTTAACTGGTCAGCCACCTACTGGGCCGACATGATCGACAAGTGGAAAGTCCAGCCAAACACCTTTTTGTCTTATGGCGAACTGGAAAAAAACAAAATCGACTTCACGCCCGGTGGCGCGCCCATCATCTCCTACTGGCAAGTGCCTGAAGATGAAGCGCTGGTGCTGCGCGTCACCCCGCCCGATGCGAACTACTGGGCCGTTGAGTTTGGCAACTACTGGTGGGAGACGATGGATTACCGCAATCGCTTCAGCAGCACCAACTGCCACCATGCGCGCCTGGAAGATAACGGTGAACTGGTGATCGTCATCAGCCACGAAGACCTGGGTGCAAAAAACTGGATGGATCCCTCAGGGCATGTCGAGGGCTACATCACTTATCGCTGGATTGGCTGCGATCACTACCCCAAACCCGAACCCCAACAACTCAAAGTGGCCGAGCTGAAAAGCAATCACGCTGAATTACTGGGGCAGGTTTCCCTCGAGGAGCGCGCCGCCGACCTTGCCGAACGCCGGGCAGGTATCAAGCAGCGCTTCAAACTGTAACGGGTCAGGACCAGAACACGTCATTTGCGTACTGGGTGTCGAGGTATTCCCGGAACTCCAGTACGCGCCCATCGCGAATCTCGATCACGAAGACATACTGGTTTTTGTAGGCTTTTCCGGCGGGCGTCTGACCACTAATCTCGGCTTCAACAACCGCGCGATCACCCTCGATCACAGGCTCTGCAAGCTCGACGCCGCCTATGCCCGGCACAAACATAGCTGGCAGGCTCTCTGCGAGGATTCCGAGGATATGATCCCTGCCCTGATGTCGTCCGCCAAAGGGTGGCGGCGCTGACTGCGGAATCTGCCAGCGGCAATCTTCCACGAGCAGCGCTTCGAGCCGAGCGATATCTCCCGCCCGCAGCGCCTGCATAAATTCAACAAGCAGGGTTTTGACCTGGTTTCTTGATGCCATAGCAATAAATACCTCCGTGCCTGTCGCTAGCGAATTGCCGACATCGTCGCATTTTCAGCGCGACCCAGTGCGCCCTCCATCAGGATCTCCTCACGCCGCGCGTGGCGGTAAAAATAGCGCACTATCTTTTCATAGTCTGCCGCGCCCGCCTTGAGGACGTAGTCATTCAGGGCCTGCATGGCACTCGCGTAATCGCTCTGGCGGCGACCCAGCAAGCTGGAAACATCATCGAGCTCCCGGGCATTGATTTCACAGCCATACTGCGCCGTATTGCGCGCGTAGCGCAACAGCCGCGACATCATTTCGAGGCGATGCTGCATAAACGTGTCAGGCTGTGCGGGCAACTGCTCACCCAACAGATTGTCATCGAGAATGTCATACAGCACCGCATGCCGGTCGGGTGTCACGGCGGGAGCGTCTACCGTTTCAAGCGCAATCCCGAGCGACTCGGCCAACGCCTCCGCAGTTGCCCGCTTTGACCAGACATCCTGCGCATACCATTCCGCATGCTCATCACGCGGGTTGGGCTGCTGGACATAGGGGCAAAGTGCCAGCGTAGTAATAAACATCGCGAATACGCTATAGTAGCGCAGCCTTGGATAATCGATCTCGACGCCCGCGTACTCGCTGTATCGATCGAACCAGTGGGTCAGATTACCGGTGGGGTACCAGACATCGCGCGTGCGAATC
Organism: Pseudomonadales bacterium; assembly: GCA_965216795.1. Lineage (GTDB taxonomy): Bacteria > Pseudomonadota > Gammaproteobacteria > Pseudomonadales > UBA7434 > UBA7434. The sequence goes on from OZ244196.1 coordinate 1,797,115, forward strand.
TGCGCCAGCTCGCGCATTGGATCACCCAGGAAAGCCAGTTCCCAATCGACAATGCTGGTTACCTCGCTCCCCACAAAAAGAAACTGCCCAGGGCCAGTATCACCCTGCACCAACACCGGCCTCTCGGGAGCATCAGGAATGTTTTCGCGCAGCCATTTGCAGGTAAAACTCACTATGGGCACAGGCTCGCGCAGGTACGGCAAGCAGCCGCGCTCCCAAACTGCCAGATCCTGCAGGACATAGTCCTCCCGTGATTGCGGACACTGCAGGCCAACGTCAATAAATTTTTGCGCATCGAGCGCGTGCCATCGCGCCATAATGCGCGCGAAATCATCAGCCACCGCATCACGCTGCGCCGGTGAATCTATCAGCGTAAAATCGTTCTCACCCTCGATAAACTCCATCAGGGTCACGTCCGGGTCATCACTATGGGCGACGATATCCGGCACCGGAATGCCCTCCCTATGCAGTACCTGCATGACACGGGTTTCCCGCGCAAGGCTGTACTCCTGGGTAAAACCAAACTCGTCACCGCGAGAACCGCGCACATAATAGCGATGCCGGTCACCATCGACGTTGCAATGCAGGAACCAGCCAGGCCGGCCGCCCGACTCTCGACCGCCCTGGCGACGATAGTCAACGATTTGCCCACCGATGACGCGCTCTACCCAGGGGAACACCTGCTCCTGTTCAACTAGTGGCATTTTCAAGCTCCAAAGTCTGACATGCACTGATCGGGAAAATACTATTGCGGGTGGTCACAACACAAGGTTAACAAACGTTACCTAAACATCGCATACCGATATCGGCTACTATCCGGTGCTTTGCGCGGGACACTGTCCCGGGCTCCACGCACTGGATACCAAGATGTCTTTTGTCAAAATCAGCTTCCCGAAACCACAGATTGCCCTGGTCACATTGAACCGCCCTGATCGCATGAACGCGATGGCTTTTGACGTCATGCAGCCCCTGCGCGAGGAGCTTGAGCAACTCAGCTTTAACGCCGATGTCCGGGTGGTCATACTGACGGGCGAAGGCTCAACCTTCTGCGCTGGCGCCGACCTGCAGGACCCGGGCTATCTGCCAATCTTCGACGGACACACCATGCCGCGTATTGCGCTTCGCGCCATGCGCGTACTCGACGATGTCATCACAACGATCCGCGAGATGACCCAGCCGGTTATCGCTGCAATTAATGGCCCGGCCGTCGGCGGTGGCTTTTGCCTGGCAATGGCTACCGACCTGCGCATAGCCGCCGACAGCGCCTTCTTCCGTGCGGCGGGCATCAACAATGGGCTGACCTCAGCCGAGCTTGGCCTTAGCTACCTGCTGCCCCGCGCCATCGGCCTGACGCGCTCCAATGAAATCATGCTGACCGGGCGCGACGTTGGCGCAGAAGAAGCCGCGCAACTGGGTATCGTGTCCAGGGTTGTCGACAATGAGATGTTGCTCGAAAGCTGTTATGAAATGGCTGGCCAGATTTTGCGACACAGTCATCTTGGCGTCGAACAAACCAAACAGGTGCTCAATGCAAGCGTTGACGCCGGATCACTCTCAGGCCACATGCATCACGAGGGGCTGACGCAGCTGTTCGTGCGCATGACAACGAAGAATTTTGAAGAAGCGATAAAGGCGAGAAAGGAAAAGCGCCTGCCCGAATTTACCGACCAGGTCTGAGGTACTCAGGCTACATTGAGCAACTGCTCGTCCGACAGCAGTTTAACGCTAAACACATCGCTGGCAGCAGGGATTGCATCGACCGCCTTGCAAACAACGCGACCAAAGGCCTCATCATCGAAACGATTGAGCGAGCCCTGGATCATTGCGTCGAGCTGATCGAGATTGGTTGACTCGGCGATCCACTGCTCTGCCATCATGCCAGAGAGATTCACCGCGTATTCAAGGTTACTCAGCTCGTCGCCCGGTTGTTGTTCGAGCAGTACGTGGCTGCTCGCAACCGCATCGACCAGCATATCGGGCAACTTCCAACGACGCAGCATAGCCGTGCCCACTTCAGCATGATCAATACCAAAAACGCGGCGCTCGAGTTCAACCAGGTCGAGATGGCTACGGGCACTGCGCGTCAACGTTGAGTACTTGCTGCCGGCGATAGTATCCAGTGCGAGCATGCCTATGTCCTGCAGCAAGGACGCCATAAACAGGTCGCCCTGCGCAACAGCAGACAGTTCAGAGCGCATCTCAATGGCAGCGACAGCACCCAGCACGCTCTTGCGCCAGAAACTGTCGTAGTCAAATTCGCTGTCAGCTCGCTCTTCAGCGCGCATCATGTCAATGACTGCGAAACCGACGGCGATGCTCATCGTCAATTCGACACCCAGTACCGCCAGCGCCTCATTGAGGTTGGTGATCTCACGCCGAAAAGGAAACATCGATGAGTTGCTGACTTGCAAAAGCCGTGCACTCAGGGCCGGGTCGCTGGCAATCACTGCCGCAACCTTACCCGGATAGAGGTCGGGGTCGTTATTCAACTCGACAATGCGCATGGCCACGTCGGGCAACATGGGCAGTTTGTCGGAGCCTGCAATCTTGTCTAGTAGTGCTTCTTTACTCACAGTCACACCCGCCGTAGCGTGCGAAATGGCAATGCGGCCTGGCACCGCGGGGAACCCGGCCCTGGCCATACATCGACCAGCACCGAAACTACTCCCCTTTTATGAGTAAAGACCAGCGCCGCCACAACGCCAAGAACAGTGCCGGCGACCGCTGGTAATTTGAACTAGGTCGCACCCAGTACTGTGGACTGGTCGTCAGACTGGTCATCGCCAGCGCCCTCATCGACCACCGCGCTCGACTTCCTGTCCTCGGCCAGGGCCAGGATCGTGGCCCCCTTGCCTGGCGCCAGCCTCCCATTCGCCGTCACTGGCCTGACAAAGCCCCGCGCATCGATAACGAACAATGGCCGGCGATCGCCATAGTTGGACTGGTACGTTTGCCAGTCAAAGGCATCCCCCAGCGTTGTACTCTTTATTGTCTGGCCATCGGCGACCGCACGCATCAGCGTCTGCAGATCGACGTCATTACCAAACAGACGCTCACCCTGGAAGCGACCCGACACGGCATGCTTTCCGGCCTTGCCGGTGTCGCTGTTCGCCAGCGAAAAGATCCTGCCAGCACCGAAGTCCGCGCGGTAGTGAATCGCAGCGATGACATTGATATTGTGCTGGTGCGACAGCGCCAGCAAGCTGCCGATCCCGCTCAGGTCGAGGTGAATATCGGCGTGCTCCGATACGGGGTTGCCATAAAAGGTCTCCAGTCCCGCCATCCGCGCCTGGCGGATATTCTCGTAGTTCGAATCGGCCAGCACACAGCGAAAACCGTGGCGGGTCAGCTCCTGCGCCACAGCGCGCGCGAAACTGTTGGCGCCAACGATAAGAAACCCCTTCGGTGCCGGTTCTGCGACACCCAGCCAGCGCGCCAGGGGCCGGGACGTCGCGCTTTGCAGTATCACCGTGCCAATGATCACCGAGAAGGTCAGCGGTACCAGTAACTCTGCGTCACTGTGGCCGGCAGCAATCAGCTTGTCGGCAAAGATCGCAGATATGGCTGCCGCAACAATGCCACGCGGCGCGATCCAGGCCAGCAAGGCGCGCTCGCGCCAGTTGACGTCAAGGCCCATCGTACTCACCAGGATCTTGGCGGGTCGGGCAACGAACTGCAGCACCAACAGCAGGGCCAGTGCCTGCCAGGCAATATCGGCGAGTGTATTCAGATCGATACGTGCTGCCAGCACAATAAACAGCACCGAGATCAGCAGCACGCTCAGGTGCTCCTTGAAGTTGAGGATGGGGTGAATATCGACATCGCGCTTGTTCGCCAGCCACATGCCCATCACCGTGACGGCAAGCAGCCCCGACTCGTGCTGCAGGGCATTCGAGACCGAGAAGCTGATCAGCACAATGCTGAGTGTCACCAGGTTATGCAGGTATTCGGGAATCAGGTTGTGGACCAGCAGCCGGCCCAGCACCACGCCGGCGAGCACACCGATCAGCCCTCCCGTCGCCAGCGCCTGCAGGAAATGCACTAACACCTGGCTGATCGCCGCACCTTCAACACTGAGCAAAATGAACTCGTAGGTCATCACCGCCGCCAGTGCACCGATCGGGTCGATCGCAATACCCTCCCAGCGCAGGATATTCGCAAGCTTTTGCGAGGGCCTGACTGAGCGCAGCATCGGCACGATCACCGTTGGCCCGGTGACGATCACAATGGCACCAAACAGCGCGCTGACCTGCCAGGAAAAATCAAAGATCCAGTGGGTGGCAAAGGCGACCACCGTCCAGGTAACCAGCGCACCCCAGGTAATCATGCGCTGGACAACGCGGGTGACGCCGCGGATTTCCTGGAAATCCAGCGTCAGGCTGCCCTCAAACAGAATGATGGCAACCGATAGCGATACCACCGGCATCAACAGCTCGCCAAACATCGCATCGGGGTCGAGGATGCCGAAAACGGGCCCAGCGGCCAGGCCCGCCAGCAGCAGGAACAGGATCGCCGGCAGCCGGGCTCGCCAGGCTGCCCACTGGCAGAGCATCCCCAACAGCACGATCTGCGCCATCAACAAGCCGGTGTCCTGCATACGAACCTCGAAAAATTCCAAAATTGGTTATTATTTGGCCATATTGGCGTGAACCTGGCGCCCGACCTGTGGTCTATCTCTGACGGTTTCCAGACTTTGGCTCGTTACCCCGTTTACCCCGCCAGATGCGGGGTTTTTTTTGCCTGTCGTTTGCGTCGCGCCATTATGAGGGGCAGTGCCCGCCACCGGCAATCGCTGGATCACGGCAGTGCGGGCCTACATTGCGGCCTGCCAAAATGCGATAATCGGCCGCCCCGAATCACTCGCTGTATGTCGCATTACGATGTCCCAAGAACGCTCAACCGCCAGCAAACTGCTCAGGGTCACCCTCGGGCTGCTGGCATTCCTGTTGGTCGCGATAGCCGTGCTGGTTGCAACCCTGTCCTACACGGTCCCGGTAGTGGCACAAAAACTCGCAGAACGCTACGACATCGAGCTCACCATAGCCGAGGCCAGGATTAACCTGCTGGCAGGCGAGGTCGAATTGCAGCGGGTCACGGCCCGTCACAGCAGCAGTGCTGAGCGCCTCGAACTGGGGCTTGCGGCGATCGACCTGGAAATGGCGGCACTGCGCCAGCGCGAGGTACAGATCGATTCGCTGCGGATTTCGGATCTTGCCATCCCGGTGCTGCAAAGTGACACGGGTTTCAGTGTTGCCGGCATCGATCCGGCCAGTTTTGCCAGCGAACCGGGCGATGACAGCAGCGAAGCAGGCCCGACTGAGCCACCGCTACTGTCCTGGCAGGCCATCGAACTTCAGAATATCAGCCTCAGTTACCAACAACAGCGTGAGGATGGCAGCGCCGAAACCCTGGTCGATGCGGTGCTCGAGACGCTACAGCTGGGCCCCTTCAGCGTTGCGCAGCCCGATGCGCTGACGCCCGTCCAGGCTGTGCTCAAAACCCAGGGCAGCAAACTTTCACTGGGTGGTGACGTGCAACCCCTTGCCACGGGCAGTCCCGGTCATATAGCCACCCGCCTGAGCGGGCTGGACCTGCAGCGCGCGCTGGCCCTGGCCGAGCGCTTTGCGATCGAATTACCGGTTCCGTCGACCGACATTGGAGGCCAGCTCGAACTGGAGAGCCGGGTTAGCTGGTGGCTCAGCGAAGCGCGCAGCTTCGTTAACCTGCAGCAGTTCAACCTGCAAACGCGTGAGTTGCTGCTGGCCCTGCCCGAGGCAAAACAACAGCTGGACGGCCAGATTGACCTGCACTGCGAAGCCATCAAAGTGACGCTGGAAACCACGGCGATTGACGCCAGCGGGTGTCATGGTACGAGCGGCGAGCTGCATTTTGCCGACCAGTCGCTGGTGCCCGCAGTTGACCTTCAGCTCAGCGCTATAGAGTTGCAACTCGACCGCATCAATAGTGTGCATCCGGAAGATCCCAGCACGCTGTCACTCAAAGCGGCCCTGGGAAAGTTCGGCAAACTCGGCATCGACGGCACGCTGACACCACTGAGCGAGTCGCCAAACGGCACCCTTTCATTGACCGGCGAACAAATCAACCTCACCGAGCTCAGCGGCTTCAGCGCTGCCGCGATCAACAAAGTCATTAACAAGGGTGCCCTCGATTTCAATGCCGAGGGCAGCATTGACCAGGGCATTCTCGACAGCAAACTCGAGCTGCTTGCGCACCAGCTATCGCTATCGGCGGCGAAAAACAGCAGTGCTGAAGGCAGCGCCTTCGAAAGCGAGCTGGGCATGCCGCTCAATACAGCGCTGAATTTGTTGCGCGATAAGGATGACACCATCCGCCTCAAGATTCCGGTCAACGGGCCACTGGATGACCCCAACATCAACATTAACAGCATTATCAACAAAGCGATATTCAAAACCCTGCAAACCGCGGTGCTCACACAGGTAGGCCCACTCCTCGCCCTGTCCGCACTGGACAAGGTGAAATCGCTGAGCGATGCCGCCAAACTCAAAGCGGTTGTATTCGACGCAGGTACTGAAACGCCAGCCGAGGGTGAGAGCGAGCAACTCGACAAACTCGTAACCTTCATGGACAAACGCGAAAAGCTCAGACTCAACGTTTGCGGTGTTGCCACAGCACTGGATCTCGCCACTGACGCAACAGCGCCACCGGCCAGCCCTGCCAGCACCGAAGCGGCGCTGGCAATCGCCGAGCAGCGCGCTGTCTTTGCAAAAAATTATTTTATTGAACGCGGCATCGACGGCCGACGGCTGATACTGTGCGCACCACGCTTTGACGAAGGTGAATCAGCGCTGCCGCGCGTTGCCTTCTCGCTGTAACCATCAACTCCCGACCAGGATTTGCCCAGATGACAACGCAATCGAGCGAGCAGTTCAAGCGCGCGCAAGCCACCATTCCCGGAGGCGTCAATTCGCCAGTCAGGGCATTCAAAGCCGTCGGTGGCGAACCCCCCTTCATTGCCAGCGCCAAAGGTGCACATATCACCGACATCGATGGCAATCGTTATATCGACTACATCCAGTCCTGGGGTCCGATGGTGCTGGGCCATGCTCACCCGGTCGTGGTTGAAGCTGTGCAGCGACAGGCAACCGACGGCCTGAGTTTTGGCGCACCCACGGTGCTCGAAAGTCAGCTCGCTGAGAAAGTGGCTGCGCTTGTGCCGTCGATGGAGCAGCTGCGCTTCGTCAATTCCGGCACCGAGGCGACGATGAGCGCAATCAGGCTCGCCCGCGCTGCAACGGGGCGCGACAAAATCGTCAAATTCGAAGGTTGCTATCACGGCCACTCCGACTCGCTGCTGGTCAAAGCAGGCTCTGGCGCACTGACATTTGGCGTGCCCAGCTCGCCCGGTGTCCCCGCTTCACTGGCAGAGCACACCCTGACGCTGACGTATAACGACAGCGCCGACGTCGAGGCAACATTCGCCCAGCTGGGCGAACAAGTCGCCTGCATTATCGTCGAACCGGTCGCTGGCAACATGAACTGTATCCCGCCCGTTGATGGTTTTTTGCAGACGCTGCGTCGTGTCTGCGACGCCTCTGGCGCCCTGTTGATTTTCGATGAGGTGATGACCGGCTTCCGGGTTGACCTGCATGGCGCTCAGGGTCGCTATGGCGTCACGCCAGACCTGACGACGCTGGGCAAGGTCATCGGCGGCGGCATGCCGGTTGGCGCCTTCGGTGGACGACGCGAACTGTTGCAGCAACTGGCGCCGCTGGGCCCTGTCTACCAGGCCGGCACGTTATCGGGTAACCCGCTGGCTATGGCCGCCGGTCTCGCAACGCTGGAGCAGATCTCAAGGCCCGGGTTCTATGAGCCCGTGTTTGCGGCAACCGAGAAACTCGTGCAGGGACTTCAACGGCTTGCCGATAGCGCCGGCATCGGCTTTACCACCAACCACGCCGGTTCGATGTTCGGACTGTTTTTCACGTCCGAGAGCAAGGTAAGCCGTTACGAGCAGGTTATTGGCTCCGATGTCGAGCGCTTCAATCGGTTCTTTCACGCGATGTTAACGGCGGGCGTATACCTTGCACCTGCCAGCTTCGAAGCCGGGTTTGTATCAGCAGCGCATGATGACAACGTGATCGACGCGACCCTGTCCGCCGCCGAAAAAGCCTTCGCGCGTTTGTAACGCACCGCGCAACGGCAATCCTTAAGCGACCGTAACCCCTCCAGCCCGGATTCGAGCGCTAGCGCCATCGCTTTGTTTCCGCGACAACCCTAGCATGCGGGATTTTCGTCCGGGACCCCATTATCGTGAGCGACAATCTGGCGACCCTGCTGCTGCGCTGGCGCTTCCTGTGCAGCGCCCTACTCATCGCAATCGCCGGTTGGCTAGCTACGGCGATGGGCGACTTTGGCTTTGACGCCGACTTTCGCATTTTCTTTGACGATGACGACCCGCTGCTGCAGGCCTACGAGTCGATGGAAGCGGAGTTCACTCAGTCCTATACCCAGATATTTATTGTCCAGAATACCGAGCGCGACCTGTTCACCGCCCGGCAGCTTGAGGGCATCCAGTCTCTGAACGAAGCCGCCTGGCGCCTGCCCTATGTCAGCCGGGTGATCTCGGTGTCGAACCACCAACATACTTCCGCCGATGGCGATGACCTGTGGGTAGAAGATCTGTTCGACCAACCCGGGGAGTATAGCGAGGCGCAGGTCGAGCACGTTCGCCAGGTCATTCTCAATGAACCCGAGCTCAGCGGCCGGCTGATGAACGCTGATGGCGACGTCACGATTGTCATTGCCTATATGGACCTTGGTGAGGAGCAACAATACGAGAAGCCGGCAATCATGGACCACAGCCGTGAACTGGTGGCCAACATTGCCGCGCAGTACCCTGAGCTTACCCTGCAAATTAGCGGGCAGCTCGCGGTCGACGCCAGCGTCACGGAGATCGCTGAAGCAGACTCTGCCAACGTCGAGTCAATGATGTTCCTGCTGCTCCTGGCACTGCTGGCGTTTTTCCTTCGCTCACTGGCCGCTGTCTTTGCCGGGCTGGTCATTATGCTGACCAGTGTTGCGGCGGCGACGGGCTTCCTGGGCTGGGCGTATGGTGACTTTAACGGCATCAACCTGAGCGCACCCTATATCGTCTACATGATGGCCATCCTCGACTGTGTGCATGTTATCGCCGCCTATTTCAGCCGCCTGAACGCCGGCATGGAAAAGTATGCAGCGATGCGCGACAGCCTGGCGAAAAATATCGAGGCCCTGTTCGTCACCAGCATCACGACGGCGATTGGCTTCCTGGCAATGAACTTCGCAGAGTCTCCACCGATGCGCGAGTTCGGCAACGCCACGGCCTTTGGTGTGATGTATGCATTCCTGTGCTCCGTCACGTTGCTGCCGGCCATCATGCTGCTGTTTCCGGGCCGTCCTTCGCAGGCAGCGCCGGTTCAGCGACTGGTCGAATTAAGCCAGCGGCTGTTCACCCGGAATTCACATCGCTACCTGCCGGCAGGATTCCTGCTCATCGCGATCATGATCCCGGCCGCACTGTTGAACTCTCCGAATAATCATTCGATGTCCGCCTTTCACAAGGACGCGCCTATCCGGGTTGCGACCGAGTTTCTCGACGAAGAGCTCTCTGGCACCGAGCTGATCGACTTTTCCATTCGTGCCGCAGGCCCTGGCGAAATTGTCGCGCCGGCATTCCTGGCGGCCACCGACCAGTTTGCAAGCTGGCTCGAAGAACAACCTGAAGTCCTCAAAGTCAGCGGCTTTCATACCATTGTCAAACGCCTGAACAAAACCATGCATGGTGATGACCCGGCCTACTACCGGATCCCGGATGATCGCCGCGCGGTCGCAGAGTACCTGCTGTTCTACGAGTCCAGCGTTCCCGAGGAACTCGATCTGCAGGACTCGGTCAACGTCGACAAGAGCGCGCTGCGTGTCACTGCGATGTTAAAGATGCTCAGCAGTGTCGACTTGCTGGCATTCAATGAACGTGCGCTTGCGTACCTGGCGACGCTACAGCCCGACATCCGTGCCTTTGAGTCTTCGAGCCCGCCGCTGATGATGGGTTATGTTGCCCAGTCCAACATCATCAGCATGCTCAATGGCTGCATTCTGGTCGCTATCTTTGTCTGGATCAGCATGACGATCGCCTTCCGTTCATTCCGGCTAGGGTCGCTGTGCATGATTCCCAACCTGATGCCCGCCATCGTCGCCTTTGGGGTATGCGGCCTGTTGATCGGCGAGATCGACCTGGGAACAGCGATGATTTTCAGCATGACGCTTGGCGTGGTAGTCGATGACACCATCCATTTCGTGGTCAGCTACCGAAGGCAGCGACAGTTGGGGCGATCGCCAGAGCAGGCGGTGCATGAAAGCTACTCGCTGGTAGGCCGGGCCATCATTATCACCAGCCTGGTACTCTGCCTGGGTTTCCTGGTACCGGTACTGGCCGCAGAACTGCGAATGAATGTGCAGATGTATAGCCTGACCATCGTTTGCATAGCCACAGCGATGATTGCCGACCTGTTTTTCCTGCCCGCGCTACTGGTCAAGACCGACCGCGACAGCGGTTAGCGCGGCATGATGTACCGCTCCCGGGTGACAATCCTGTGCGCAGCATGGCTGACAGGCCTGCGCGCGCTTGCGGGGACGGACTATTCTGCCGAACAGCAAATCGACCTGGAATTCAGGCAGTTTGCCCAGCCGTCTGCCTTTGTCGATCACAACCAGGATGGCTCGCTAAGCTGGCAGGGCCGATTTAGCTGGCGCCTCGAACGCAGCCACAACCACTTTGATGAGTTCTCCCTGGTACCGTACGCAAGGGTCAACAGCCTCGACAGCCAGCGCAGCCGTTTTGACCTGCAATCCTTGAGCTGGACCCGAGTGCAGGGTGACTGGGAGTGGCGCGCAGGCATAAGAACAATAAGCTGGCGAACGACCGAAGCACTGCACCTGGTCGATATCATCAACCAGACCGACCTGACCGGGGATGTCGATGGCGAAGACAAGCTCGGCCAGCCCATGCTCAATGTCCTGTGGAGCAAGCCGGGCTACAGTGTCGAGTTATTCCTGCTACCCGGATTTCGTGAGCGGATCTTCCCCGGAGAGGATGCCCGCTTGCGCAGCGCAATACCCTTTGACAGCGATACCAGTCGCTATGAGTCCGGCGCCGAGCACAGGCGCGTCGACGCCGCCGTGCGCGCCACGGCGTTTGCAGGCGACCTGGAGCTGTCGATTAGCCACTTTTGGGGGACATCGCGTGAGCCACTCTTTGAACTTCGCGATGACAGGCTGCGACCGTACTACCCGGTCATCGAGCAGACCGGACTCGAACTGACCTGGGCTGCGGGCGACTGGCTATGGAAACTTGAGGCGATTCATCGCAGCGGCTTCCTGCATCGACGCGACCGCGATATTGCCGACTCGGGCTCCCTGCCGGTATCTGCTGGCGCCAGCGCGCATTTCGAGGCCATCGCGGGTGGATTTGAATTTACCTGGTCGGGACTGGGAGAGACGGGTTACGACGTCGGCGTGCTGGCCGAATACCTCTGGGATAGCCGCCGTGAGGAACTCTTCGCCAACGACCTGTTTGTCGGCCTGCGTCTGGGCCTGAATGATATCGCTGGCACCGAGCTGCTACTCGGTGATATCGTCGATCTTGATCACGAGGAACACCTGGGCTTTATCGAATTCAGTCGGAGGCTGGGCAACAATGCCCGCATCGACCTGACCATGCGACTGTTCGATGGCAGCGGTGATACACTGCAGCGGATGCGCAACAGCGACTTCTTTACCCTGCACGACGATGACTACCTCAGCCTGAGCTACAGCTACTTTTTTTAGGCCTTACGAACTCGACTGCCATGAAGATTAACCAGCACAGATCTCACAGTGACGCGCGCCAGGCGCCAGGCGCCCCACCTTCACTTTACCGATTACTGGTAACGCTGCTCGTGCTATCGCCTGTCAGCGGCGCCATTGCCCAGACGCAGGCCAGCGATGCCAGGACAGCTGCACAACGCGGTTACGACATCATGGCCGAAGCCGAGGCGCGCGACCAGGGCTGGACGGATAACAGCGCAGACATGGTCATGACGATCCGCCGCAAGGACGGTCGCGAAGTTGTGCGGGAGTCTTCGAGCAAATCACTGGAAGGTGTCGATGGCCGCGACAAAAGCATTACCCTGTTCAACAAACCAGCCGATGTGCGCGGCACGGTATTTTTAACTCACAGCTACCCACTGGAGCCCGATCACCAGTGGATATACCTGCCCTCCCAGAACCGGGTTAAACGCATCAGCTCGAAACGCCAGACCGGCCGCTTCATGGGCAGCGAATTTACCTTTGAAGATATGTCGGCATTTTCATTGGAGAAGAACGACTATCTCTATCTGGGCGACACACAGTGCGGCGTGCCGCTGCAGGATTGCTATATCGTCGAAGTTCGCTCCAAAGACCCCTACTCCGGCTATGAGAAAACAGTGAGCTACCTCGACCAGCAGGAACTGCGCAGCTGGAAGACCGAGTTTTACAGCAAGCGCAAGGGCTCGCTGAGCAAAGTGCTGGAGATCAAGTCGTATGCACTGTACCTAGACCAGTACTGGCGCCCGACAGAACTGACCATGACTAACCAGTACAGCGGCGCGCAGACCACCATGCGCTGGCTGGACCAGCAGTTCCGGATCGGCCTGGCCGAGTCCGAATTCAGGAAATCGGCGCTGGAGCGGCGCCAGTAGGAAGCAGCAGCGACATGAACTCGCCGTAAATGACCGGGAGGGCGAATCGACTTAGAATTCGCAACCCGCCAACCCTTCGGCGGCCGAACAGACAGCGACAACGAGGTTTTCAGCATGGGTACTTATGCAATGACAGGCGGTGCAACCGGAATCGGTAACGCAACCAAAGAACAGCTGCGCGCCCAGGGTCACACGGTCATTGTCGTCGATATCAAGGATGCTGATATCGTCGCGGATCTCTCGACCAACGAGGGGCGTCAAGCGGCGATCGACGGTATCCACGCGGCTGCCGCAGATGGCCTCGATGGTTTTATACCCTGCGCGGGTGTGGGGCCACAGGTCAGCCCGCCGTCGCTGGTGGGCAAAATCAATTACTTCGGCGCCCTGGCTGTCACCGAGGGAGTGCGCCCACTGCTGGCCAAAAAGCGCGGCGCCGTTGTGATGATCTCCTCGAACTCGGCGCCGATGGGTTACGACAAAGCCGTTACCGATATGATGCTCGAAGGCGACGAGGCCGCTGTGAGCGCCAAACTCGATGAGGTTGGCGATGGTCAACTGGCCTACGGCGGCGGCAAGTTCGCGTTGAGCTGCTGGCTACGCGAGCAATCGGCCGCCTATGCTGCCGAGGGCATAAGGCTCAATGCAGTGGCGCCCGGTTTTACCCAGACACCGTTGACCCAGGCAGGTATAGATGACCCGCAGTTTGGGCAGGTGATGAAAGATTTCGTCGCGTCGATTCCCGTTGGCCGACCCGGCGATCCAAAGGACATCGCCGAGGCGATATGCTTCTTGCTCGATGGTGAGCGCGCCGGGTTTGTCGTCGGTTCAGTGTTGTTTGTCGATGGCGGCCACGATGCCATGTTCAGGCCAGGCCAGTTTTAGGAAGGGTACGACTTGCCGTTGAAGGATCGACTTGCCGTTAAAGTGGGGCCGGGCAAATACCCGGCCACGCACGAACTCTACTTGGCCAGCTTGTTGTAGGCAAACAACAGGATAAACGCACCCACGGTAGCCGTAACAATACTGCCAATGTTCAAGCCGTCGGTTGACCCGATACCGACAAAACTGCCAACGAAACCACCGACGAACGCGCCGGCGATACCCAATACCATCGTCATGAACCAGCCGCCACCATCTTCACCGGGCATGATCCATTTGGCGAGCGCTCCTGCCACCAGACCCAGTACAATCCAGGAAAGAATACCCATCACCAGCCTCCTCGTTAAGTGCGATCAAACAATGCTGTCGCAACCGGCAGCACGCCAGCCGCATCAGTTATCGCAGCTTAACAAAAGCGTTACCCGTAGCCGTCAGAAACCCGGTAAAAAAACGTAAAATGGGCGGCCATTAAATGGCCAGCCAGGCCCGTCAGGAGCGCCGGTAGGCTGTCATCCCGAGGCCGAAGGAGGCCACCAGGTCGCGCATGATTTCCGCGACACCGCCACCAAAGGTATTGATCTGGCAACGGCGGTACTCATCTTCCAGCGCACCCTGCAACTCGGCACCCGCGCTACCACGCACCAGCATGCCCTGTGAGCCAACCACATCCAGCAGAATCCTGTACACCTCGATAACCGCCTCGGTGCTGTAGGCCTTGATTGCCGATGAAAACGCCGGATCGGGCTCGCCCTGGTCATTCTGCCAGGCAGCTTGCCAGTTCATCAGTCGCATCGCCTCGAGGCGGTTGTGCGCCTCGGCAAGGGCTAACTGGACCCATGGTAAATCAAAGGCAACCCCGTCGCCGGCGCTGGTATCGCGAGCCCAGTCAAGCACCTCCCTGTAAAGCGCCAGGGCGTTGATACCACCTGCCGCAAGTCCGACACGCTCGTGATTCAGCTGCGACGTGACCAGTTTCCAACCACCGTTCACTTCACCTGCAACCATGTTGGCCGGGCAACGCACATCATCGTAATAGGTCACGTTGGTGCGCACCCTGCCGACCGTATGGAGCGGCGACACACTGAATCCTGGCTGGTCGGTACTCACCATCAGGATAGAAATGCCTTTGTGTGGTTTTGCCGCATCAGGATCTGTACGCGCGGCCAGCCAGATATAGTCGGCCCCTTCAGCACCTGAAGTGAAGATCTTGTTGCCATTGATGCGGTACTCATCACCGTCAAGTACTGCAGACGTTTTGAGCGACGCCAGGTCGGTGCCCGAATTAGGCTCCGTGTAACCAATGGCAAAATGCAGCTCACCGGCGGCAATTTTGGGCAGGAAAAACTGCTTGTGCTCTTCAGAACCATGCGCGATCAGCGCCGGGCCCACGGTGTTGACTGTAACAAAAGGAAACGGCGCACCGGCAATTCGGGTCTCCTCGAAGAAGATCAGCGACTCCTGCGCCCCCCAGCCTTTGCCGCCATACTCTTTGGGCCAGCCAATCGTCAACCAGCCGTCCTGACCCATCTGCCTGATGATTTCCTTGAAGGCTTTCCCACTTTCATGCCCGCGCACGGCCTCCTTGCGCTCTGGCGTCATCAGGCGGCTGAAGTACTCTCGAAGCTCTGCGCGCAGTGCAACCTGCTCGCTACTGGGTTGAATATACATATCCAGTTCCTGCTAATAAATTGTTTAAAGTGCGACGACAACATCGCCCATGACATGATTGCCCAGGCTGTTCTTGCCGATAACTTTCAGATCGACGGTGCGCGAACTGTCATCTTTAGCGACAACTTCGCCGGTCATCACCATCGTATCGTCGGGATAATTGGGGGCACCCAACCGGATTGAGACTTTTTTCAGCACGCCAGCTGGCCCGGTCCAGTCCGTTACGTAGCGGCCAACAAAGCCATTGCTCGTCAGGATGTTCATAAAAATATTGGGCGAGCCCAGCTCGCGTGCCGCATCCTGATCGTGATGCACATTCTGGTAATCGCGCGTGGCGATGGCGGTGCCAACAATCAGCCGGGTCGTAATTGGAACTTCGAGCTCGGGCAGCGTGTCGCCAACAGATATCGATGTAAAGTCGAGCTTGCTCATCGTGTCTTCACTCCTCAAACGTCAATGGCCAGCTCTGGATCTGCCGCGAGCAGGGCGCCCAGCTGCGCAAGCTGCTCCTGCCCGCCGCCCAGCATGTACTCAAGCTGCTTGGCCCAGAGAAAGTAGCGATGGATCGGGTAGTCGACATCAGCTCCCATACCGCCATGCAGGTGCTGCCCGGTGTGACCGACGCGGTGACCTGCCTCACAGGCCCACCACTTTGCGGTTCGCGCTTCAGCCGTCGCATCGAGTCCCTCGCTCAGCCGCCAGGTGGCCTGGATAACGGTGGCCCTGAGTGCGGCACAGTCGATGTAACCGTCGGCCGCGCGATGGCTGACCGCCTGGAAGCTGGCCAGCGGCTTATTGAACTGGTGGCGTTCACTCACATAAGCAGCCGTCCTGCGCAGGGCCTCTTCAACAACACCCAACTGCAATGCGGCGACCGCCGTGTAGGCGCGCTGCGTGAGGTGCTCAACAATATCGACGCCAGGCTTTTGCAGCAGCCTGCCCACATCAATCTCAACCGACTCCAGCGCCAACAGCGCATGTGACTCACCATTACTGGCGTACTGCGCGGTTGCAGCGACGGCATCGCGCGCCGGGTCGAGCAGGTAGATTGCGCTGCTACCATCGTCCAGTACAACAGGCACTAAACACAGCGCAGCCCCTTCGTAAAAAGCCACGTCATTCAGGCGACCGCTTAGCACGCCCGCCTCTACACGGAGTGGTTGAGACAGGCCAACACGCACAGCCTCTGCCAGCGCCAACGCAAAATGCGCCTGACCCGAAACCAGTCTGGGCAAGTATTCCTGCGCCAGCTCGGGCGCCGCGAAGCGCTCAATGACGTCGGCGGCGACAGCACTTTGCCACAGCGGCAGGCGGGCCAGCACGGCGCCCTGCGCCTCGAGCACAGCGCCCAACTCAATGAAGCCCATACCGCTGCCACCAAAGTCTTCCCCGACGGTAGCCCCGAGCAGCCCGGCCTCGGCCAGCACCCCCCATAACGCCCGATCAAAATCATCGAGCTCGACACCTGCCTGCTTGTGATAATCATCATCGACCTGGTCGCGGAATATCTGCTGCGCCAGCTCCTCGATTGACTGGTGGATTTCAGATTTGGCAAATTCCATGGCGAATTACTCCTCGCTCTGGCCACCGCGATTACGCGGGATATATTTGAGAATGCGAAAGCGCATATTCCCCACAACCTCATCACGCTGGTTAACGTACTCGGTTAGCTGGGTAACAAAATAGCCTGTGCCCAGCGCCGTCTCCTTGCGATCTGACACCGACTCAATGGACGTCGTACTGCGAATATCATCACCTTCGCAAATGGGCAGGAAGTACTCCTGCTCGCAGTTCGTCGCGACAACACCTTCGTAGCCATGCTCGAGGAACAGGGGCATGATAGGCAGTGCCTCGCGAGTGTCCGAACCTGGTGGATGCTTGCCGCCGTAACCAACCATTGTCCAGGCCTGCATCATCGTCGCTGGCGCAACAACGGCATCGGCTGGTGCACCCAGCTCGCTCGCATAGACCGGGTCACGGTAGGCGGGGTTTTCATCGCCCATGGCTTCACACCAATGGCGTATCATCGCTCGATTGACGCGATCCCAACCCAGCATCGGACCGGCTTCGGCACCAACGCAAGCCTGTAACTTTGCTTCAAATTCCTCTTCTGGTATTGCTGAGGCCACTTCTTGCTCCACGGTTTGGCGATCAATAAACAGCAGTAAATTATACTCGCGCAGCCTCTGCGAGAGAGTTGCGCTTAGCGTCTTTCGAAGTTGTCATCATTGAATGCAAGCGTACAGAACCGAGCATTGAAGCGCCTGCAAACCCGCGGCTGGCTCACGATCGGTGCAATTTCGGTTATCATAGCGCCATGCCCGAACTACCCCCCTCAACCAGGCTGAACCCCTCGCTCATGCTGACCGCGACCTTCCAGGTCAAGGACGAGGCCAGCGGTGAAAACGCCGATTTCGGATACCCGCTGAAGCGCTATCCGGAAATGCGCGAACTCCTGCTCGCCCTGCTGCAGGGTCAGCCGCAGGGCGCCTTTGCGCATCTATCACCGGCACTGATCGAAGAGTTGCACGGCAAGGACATCCTGCTCATCAACGCGACTGCAGCAGGAAAGTCTCGCTTCGAAGCCACCAATGTCATCGGGCTATCACCGCAGGTCACCCTGTCGATGCTGGTCTTTGCCCGATTCGCCAACGCGCCTGCGCAACGCAAACTGATGGTGCTGGGCGGCCACCGCGCGGCAAGCATCTGGATGCTACGGGCAGTCGCCGACCCACAAATCGCAGCGGACTTTGGCGAGCTGGGCGTCCTTGAAATAGAGACACTGACAGCACTGGGAGTACTGGTCGACGCAGATCCGCCGCAGATCGTGGCGTTTCCCCAACCGGCGGCCACAGACGACTGGCAGCGCGAAAGTGCCCAGGCCGAACACGTTTTCCTGCAGCGCCAGGGTGAGGCGATTCCACCGAAAGTACTGCAGCTGCTGGGCAGCAAAATGCCCGACCTGCCCGAAGCCGACATACTCTGGAGCTGCGATACGGTAACGCGCCTGCCGTTCGCCTCGGCCATTCCCGCCGAAAAAATTGAAACACTGGACACCGACCCCGCGCAGCGCGCCACACTACCCGCAGTCGTCGAACGCAAGGAGCACTGGCGCAATACGATTAACGTCGCCAGGGTGGAATACAAAAAGCAGGCCTACGCCCAACTGAACGATATTATTCCAAAAGCGCAGCGCCCCGCGCTACGAGAGCACGTCAGGCGACTGATCCCCGCGCACTACTTTGGCCCCATCGGTGACACCCAGGTCGAGCGCCGCATGTCGATGCACAGCGAACCGGTTACCGGCTCGCTGCATATGCGGCTGGCAAAACTGGTCAGCAATATTGTTGGCAGGACAGTGCTACCCTCGTACTCGTTTTTGGGCTGTTACCTCGAAGGCTCAGTCCTGCGTCGCCACACCGACCGCCCCTCGTGCCAGTACAACCTCTCGATCGTCTTTGACATGTGCGACATGCAGGGCAACCCGGTCGACCCCTGGCCAATTTACCTGCACGCAAACAAAAAGACCGTCGCCTGCAATCTTGAGGTGGGAAGCGGTGTGGTCTATCGAGGGACAGACATCGAACACTGGCGCGATGCGCTACCACCCGGGCAGCGGGCGATCGTATGCTTCTATCACTTCGTGAACGATGACTTCAGGGGTTCGCTGCTCTAAGGCAGCTCGACCCAACGATCAGTACTGCACGTCCAGCTTGCGATGATCCCAGCTCATGACGCGCTGGGGCGTCACGCGAATCACGGTTTTCTTCTTTGACATCTCGGCCGTAAAATCCGCCGCCTGCTCGCGCGTGAGCCCCGCCTGGTTGCGCACAACCACTTCAACGTGCAGGCTGTGGACCGTCTCGTAGTCATCGATCAGCTCCGCATCGCAGTTGATCGACACGCCCCTGAGCTCGTTGTACTTGGAGCCATCCTCCAGCAAGACGGCCATCTTCGGGTTGCGCTTCAGGTTGACGATTTTCTGGGACTTGGTAAAGGTTTCGAGAATAATCGCCCCATCGACCACCGCGAACCACATCACGGTAAGGTGCGGAGAGCCATCCTTGTTCAGGGTACAAACCTGTACGCTCTTTTGACTTTCTATGAACGACCACATCTCTTCATCGCTCATTGCAATCATTTCTCTTCGACTGGGCATTGTCAGCTCCGATTCATTTTAATCTGGACAGGTTTATGCTGGCTGGCCGACGGCGCCGGCCTCAAGCAGTGATGCGATTGCGGCATCGTCTACCCCCAGCTCTCGCAGGATATCCCGGCTATCATTACCCGGCGCGACAGCGGGTCTCCCGGCAACACCCTGGGTACGACTAAAACGCGGTGCCGGCGCGGTCTGCACGACACCCTCGACATCGATAAAGTTCTGTCGTGCCACATTGTGGGGGTGGGCCGGCGCCTCGGCCATATCGAGCACGGGCGCGAAGCAAATATCCGTACCCTCCATTAACGCACACCATTGGGCCTGTGTCTTTTGCTTGAACGCATCGGCGACAATCTGCTTGCGTGCTGGCCACTGGCTCTTGTCAAACTGCGCATCAAACCCGGGTTCGCCGATATCGACGCCCAGGGTGTCCGCTAGCAAGGCATAGAACTGCGGCTCGATCGAGCCGATGCACACGTACTTGCCATCACTGCACTCGTAGCTATCGTAATAGTGTGCGGCCCCGTCCAGCATATTGGTTTCGCGTTGCGAGCCGTCCCACATGCCCATCGCGGCAAAACCCTGCATGCAGGCCATCAGGGAAATCGCCCCATCACAGATGGCCGCATCGACCACCTGCCCCTCTCCACTGCGCTGCGCCTCAAACAAGGCCGCAAGCACACCCATGATCAGGTAAAGAGAACCACCGCCGAAGTCACCGACCAAATTCAGCGGCGGAACCGGGGCATCGCCCGCCCGGCCAATCGATGCCAACGCTCCGGTAATCGCAATGTAATTGATATCGTGTCCGGCACTGTGTGCAAGCGGGCCCTCCTGCCCCCAGCCGGTCATGCGGCCAAAGACCAGACTCTTGTTCCGCGCCAGGCAAACGTCGGGGCCCAGCCCCAGCTTTTCCATCACACCCGGCCGAAAACCTTCGATGAGCACCTGCGCACTCTCAACCAGCTTGAGTACGACTTCGACCCCCTCAGGGTTTTTCAGGTCGACCGCAATCGACTTGCGGCCACGACCCATCACATCCGCCGGGTTCTGGCCCATGCTCATGCCACCGCTGGTGCGATCGACGCGAATGACCTCTGCGCCCATGTCCGCCAGTAACATGCAGGCAAAAGGACCAGGCCCGATTCCCGCCATTTCTATTACGCGTAGACCCTGTAGTGGCCCTGCCATAACTAACCCCCCTATAAAATGCAGCGGCGATAATATAATGATTTATGCCAGACAGCCTGCAGATGACACAATTATCACACTGCTCCAGCCTGCCTATCGCTGTTGGCCACGGTATCACCACCAATAATATTCCCTATCACCGAGCCGCTCGCCCGGCCTGGACGTATCAGTTGATCCGGAACCGGCGGTGGATTACAGTCACAGACTGGACTGGGCCGCGCCAAGGCCGCCCACGCAAAGAGAGATCGACATGGCACTACAACTGGGTTTAATGCTGGGCTACTCAGGCCGGCACATCGACATAGATTTTGAAGAAATCAAAACCGCCGAAGCACTGGGTTTTGATTCGGTATGGACAGCGGAATCCTGGGGATCCGATGCGGTGTCGCCACTGGCCTGGATCGGCGCGCAGACATCGCGCATCCGCATCGGAACCAGCATTATGCAGATGCCGGGCCGAACGCCCGCCAATACCGCAATGACGGCGCTGACAATGCAACAACTTTCTGGCGGGCGCTTTGTGCTGGGTCTGGGCACTTCGGGCCCACAGGTTGTCGAAGGCTGGCACGGCAAGCCCTGGCACCGGCCACTGACCATGGCGCGCGAGTACATCAGCATTGTCAAGACCATCTTTGCCCGCGAACAGAAACTCGAACACGATGGCCAGTTTTTCCAGATACCGTATAAAGGTGAAAACAACAAAGGCCTGGGCAAACCACTGAAGTCGATGATTCACCCCACGGAACCGATCCCCATCCACCTGGGCTCAATGTCGCCAAAGGGCCAGGAACTCGCCGGCGAGCTGTGCGACGGCATTCACCTCACCTGCATGATCCCAGAACGTCCCGACGTGATTACCGACAACATTGAAGCGGGCTTTGCCAAGCGCAGCGATGGCAAACGCATGGAAGACTTCGAGCTGATGACCAGCGTGCCCGTCGTCATTCTCAACGGCAAGGACGAAACCATCGATACCGCGCAGGGCAAGATGTACGGCTCAAAAGCAGGCCTTGCGCTTTATATAGGCGGCATGGGTGCAAAGAACAAGAACTTCTACAAAGAGTACTTTGATCGCGCCGGCTTTGAAGAAGAGGCCAATAAAATCCAGGAGCTTTTCCTGGCAGGCAAGCAAGAGGAGGCCATTGCCGCCGTCACCGACGATATGGTGCGCACGGTACACCTGGTGGGCACCAAAGACGAAATCGCCGAACGCTTCAAGGTCTGGCAGCAATCGCCCCTGACGACAATGCTGCTGTCTGCTGCACAGCCCGAGGCAATGGAACTGGTTGCCGACCTGGCTAGCTGAAGTCGGTTTTCAGCGGGCCTACCCGCTCGGCAATAGGTTGCAAGGCGGCGCGGTCGAAACCATAAAAGTCGATCGCGTTACCGCCGAGCATCGCATCGACGTCGTCTTCAGGCAGGCCCTTGAACGACTCGAGCATGCTGCCAGGCGTGTTGGGCCATGAGCCCTCGGGGTGGGGGTAATCACTACCCCACATCATTTGACCGCTGCCGATCTCGTGATACTTCTCTGCATCTGAGCGCGGCATGACCGAGGCACCCAGCGCGCAATTGCGCCGGAAGTAATCGACCGGCGACATCGACAGGTGACTGCGATAGTCGCCCAGCTTCGCCGAGAAATGCGTTTCGGCATAATGATGCTCGAGCATCGCGAGCATGGGAGGCACCATCCAGCCTGTGCCCGTCTCGGTAATTGATACCCTGAGTTTGGGGAATCGCTCGAACACGCCACCCCAGAGCATCATGATGACCGGGCGATAGGTCCAGAAAAAGACCTCTGAGACATACATACCCACAGCGCCGGGATAATCACCCTGCTCGATCTCAGGGAATGTATCCCCGAAGAAGTCGGCCATGGGCGCCGCACCAGAGTGAAAGCAAATGTACATACCCAGCGATTCGCAGGCTTCCCAGAACGGGTTGTAGCGCGGGTGGTGATAGGGCTCGAAACCCTGAGTCAGCAGGGGAATCATGACACCGCGCAAACCATTTTCCTTCGCCCAGCGCACTTCTTTGACGGCTTCTTCTACATCCCATAGCAGCGGGCAGATGGCCACCCCGAAGTGTCGGTTGGTGTCCGGATCGCATAGCTCTGACAGCCAGCGGTTATGTGAACGCGCGCCCGCCCACTGCAGCTCTGGCACGATATCCTTGGTCGGCAGTGACAGCCCGGCGCCAAAGGGCGGCGCATTGCGCTCGGTGATGCCGTCAGGAAAAATAATTTCTCCGGCGATGCCATCGCCATCGAGGACTTCAAGACGTTTTTCGTAGTGCCAGGAACCCTTGAGCTGCTCCTCGATGCCTTCACGCCACTGGTCGTTGATTTCCTTTAACAGGAACGTTGACTCGGACTTCTCGGTCAACGCCATCGCCACTGGCAGCGCCAGGTCGAACGTCTCGCGATACTGCGGGTCGAGATAGTCGCGGTATTTTTCAGGCGGAAGGCCCGCGTGACAGTCGGATGAAATGACAATAAATCGATCCATTGTTACTCTCTCAAAAAAGTCGCTATCGAGGGGAAAACGCCCGTGCTACTGGACGAGCCTTACCGGCGTGGTATCGGTACCCTCGTCGTAAAACTGGCTGAACCACTTGCGGTACTTGGCAACAGGGCCATCGCCATCACAGAGAATCGGGTTCTCCTGGTAAATCTTGTTTTCCCAGATCGGTACATCGTGACCCACCTGCTCTACAATGTTGGCCATGGTGGCCTCGGCATACATCCGCTGTTCTGGCGTTTGCTCTTCAGGCTGGGCAAAACTCCAGCGCATTAACACCTTGCCGCGCTCGATGGGAGTGATCGTCCCCTGCATGATCAACGTGAACCAGCGCTCGAAACTCTGGTAAGTCATGCCGGGGCCACAGCTGGTAGTAACCAGGTGCCCCTCTTCGAATTTCTCACCGGTCGTATCGGTCTGGAAATTTTCATCCATGGCCGGGATTTTTGACACCATCGTGGTGATGCGGCGATGCTCGGCAAGCTCGACTTCTGCACGCGGCATTTCAGCGCTGTTATGGACATACACAAAATGCGCAATGTCTACGCCATTTTCGCCAGTTTCCTGGACGCAGGTATTGATCTCCCACTCGTAGCGATCTTTATCTGTCCAGCCTGGCTCATTGAGCGATGGCACGACATCAACCTCAAACAGCGGCGCGATGTTGCGCGGGTGGTACCAGGCAAAAATGGTCCGGTTGATTTCGTGAATCGGATAGCCCTGTATGCAGGGCTTGTCTTTCACCTTGGCCGGCATATTCTTCGCGTAGGGTACTGAGGTGCACATACCCGCCCCGTCAAACTGCCATCCATGGAATGGGCAGGCAATCGACTCGCCATGCACCTCACCACCGTGACCCAGATGCGCCCCCAAATGTGGGCAAAATGCATCGAGCAATACCGCCTGCCCGCTCTCGGTCCTGAACAGGACCAGGTCCCGGCCAAAAAAATACAGCGGCTTGACGTCGCCTACAGCCAACTCATCGCTGTAGGAGACGGCATACCAGCCGTAGGGAATGGGAAGATCTGAACTTCGCATCATGACTTACCTGTTGTATCTGTGTTTGTTGCGCGTACCCACTGGGTGAATACGTCCAAATTTGTCAACTGTATCAACCTACCGAGGGGGCAACCGGGTTGGTGCCCTGAAGAATTGAGTCCACCCGGCGCTGGAACTTCTCAACCGACTCGGGCGACATTTCGTTGAGCCAGAAGCGCTCTTCGCGCAGGCCACGCAGCGCCATGTCGGCGACTTCGTCCGGATGCGTCGTTTTGAGCTCCATTCCGAACTGCTCCATCATCTCGCGCATGTCCTCCACCGAACTGATGCCCGAGTCTTTGGCATCAGCACCCTTGGAAAATTCCTCGGGCCGCACACGATCAGAATTGAACAGGCCGGTATCGACAATGTAGGGCCCGGGAAACAGCGCATTGACCTTGACGAGATCCTGGGCCGCACTGACCTGGAAATGCAGCGCCTCGGTGATGGCCTGCACCGACGCCTTGGTCGCCGTGTATATCGGCTGGTCCGGCAACACAATGAAGGCCCCGTTGCCCGAGCCGGTCACCACCATGTGGGCCTCCTGCTGCTGGGCCATGAGCCTTGGCATAAAGGCATTGATGGAGTGAATAACACCCCAGACATTGACATTGAATGCCCATTGCCAGTCCTGTGCGGCGTACTCCCACATGGCACCGCCTTCGCCGGCACCAATACCTGCATTGGCAAACACCAGCTGTGCACCGCCCAGCTCATCAAACGCATACTGGGCCAGGGCCTCGACACTGCTGGCCGAGCTGACATCGCAGATTCGCGCCGTCGCTTCAATGCCCGCTTCGTTGAGATCCAGCGCAGTTTGCTCAAGTGCCGACTGGTCGACGTCGGCTATCAGGATGCTGGCACCTTCACGGCCCAGTGCAAACGCCAGTGAGCGGCCCACGCCACTGGCCCCGCCGGTAATCACGGCCAGCTTACCGCTAAAGTCCTGCATCGCAACCTGCCTCACGTCTATTCATCTGTCGTGCATTTCACGCTAGGCAGCGCGCTTTGGCCCACCGTCCTGACCCGGCCAGCGCGAACCACCGATCGTGTCAGCATGCGGCCAGAAGGCTTTTGAATCGAGCTCACCGGCCAATGTGATTTCGCGATCAAGGAATATGGGCGTCCACAAAAAGGCGTCGAGCTGCTCTTTCATTGGCAGGTAGTGCGCGATCGGATCCCAGGGGCTATCACGCAACAGCAGCTGGCCCTCTACGCGCTCTTTGTAAGCGGTGCCGTATTTCGAACGCACGCGCACCACATGCGGTGGATAGTCAAAATTTTCAGGCTGCATATCCACGGCGCGTGAATACTTCAGCCACCATTCGTTCTGCTCAAACTCGGGGCCGTTATCCTCAACACCGACGACCTCACCCTTGAATTCGGCAAAGGTATAGCCCTGGTGGGTCGTTTTGGCGGCAACCATATTCATAAGACGGTAGTACTGCGTTTCCGCCAGGAACTTGGGTTGACCCCAGCGCTCCTGGCTATTGAACACAGCATTCTCCTGGTTGATGCCAAGCCCCAGGCAAAACTCTCCGGCGATGCCATCGTAGTTTGCATCAACATTGACCACGACGCCGTACTCAGGCTCGGCCTGGACCGGGAAGTTATAAAAGGTCAGGCGCACGATGGGGTCTGCGCCTGGCGTAATGCCCGGCGGTAACAGCTTTTCAATATTGCCCGGCTCGGTCAGGTAGCTGATCTTGAGCATCGGCCAGTTGAGGATATCCCCGGGATTGCCCTGCGGCACACCGCTTGCGTCAGTCATCGCACTTCTCCTAATGGAATTGCCTAAATGAATTGTCACCACCGTGAGCCACTGGCCACTAGGCAGGGCATGGTAGCAAAACGTATACTCAAGTCTATTTTTATCGGCAGGCCTTCGCAATGGCCGCTGCCGTCGCATAAGGAAACTGTAATGTCCGCCAGCCGGGCGAGCGCCCCCATACCGCTAACAGCCCCCACCGCCAACACGGGCGGCGGGCCACCCGCCGTTGAGTCGCGGCGCGAGAGTCGCAAGCGCGAGTTGCGCACGCGGATTGCCGAGGCGTCCATGGCGCTATTCGCCGAACGCGGCTTTGAGGAAACGACGATTGAAGAGATCTGCCAGCGCGCCGATGTCGCGCGGCGCACGCTGTACAGCTACTACCCGACCAAACACGATATCGTCCGCAGCCTCTGCGAGTCGCTGGTCATCACCGAGACGACCAATAACATCGCGCTGGCTATCGAGCATTCGCAGGAACTTGCGCCGCGGCTGCGCTTCATGTTCAAGCGCATGGCGACCAGCGTCGCCGAACCCGATCCGCTGCAGAAAATCCTGATCCACCAGCTGGTCGCCGACCAGAACGCCAGCGATGCGAACAACGTGGCGATGGTCAGCGAGCTGCGAGAGGCCTTTACCGCCCTGTTTGAGACTGCCGATGACGTGCAGGAACTGGGCCCGGGTATGGGCAGCTCACTCAGCGCCGAGATTCTCATCAGTGTCGTCAGCGCTCTTAGCGTCAACTGGATCAACGACGAACACTATCCCTTCGCTACGAACCTGCAGGCTGTCGAGGCCTATCTGCTGTCAGGCCTGAAGCGCTAGCTCACGATGCTCAGGACAGCATCTCGATGAGCTTCTGCTTCATTGGCAGCACCCAGTTCTCGCGCAGCGTATCAGCGAGCAGGCCGGCGGCATCGAGCTCATCGCACAGCTTCATCTGGTGGGCCAGGTCGAACATGTCCAGCTGGCGGATAATTTGCCCGTCAGCCGTGAAGTCCATAAACGATACCCCCGGCGTTTCATAGAACTCGCCGTTCGCACGGCGACCCGGGCCGCGATTCATCCAGTGCGTAATGCCCTGCCCTTTTCCGTTCACGTAAGTACCGATATACGGAAAAGTCCAGTCCTCCCAACCGTGCGCCATGTCCCGGCCATAGTGCGTGCTTTTGATCTCATCAATACCGTTGGCAGCGACCACCATCGTGCCCGCATATTCGCAGGTGTAGACGCAATCCGGGTGATACATTTCGTCGACGAAAAACGTCCATTCGTTGTCACGCTGGGCCTGGGCGTGAAATTTGATGAGCCTGGCCATGGCCGCCGAGGCCAGGCCGGTATCAATTGCCGTTTGAGAGTTGCTCACAGTGCGCTCCATTAAATACTTTTCTGCCTGGCCCAAATGGTAATAGACGGTGCCCGCGAGCGGACCTTAAAATCCTGACATTAGCCCGCCAGGGCATCCAGCACCAAGAGCAAGCAATGAGCAATTCGTCCACGCTGCAGCACCACACCGCCGCCATCAACGGCATCGACATTCACTATGTCGAGCAGGGCGAGGGGCCTGCCGTCATACTCTGCCACGGCTTCCCCCACACCTGGTACAGCTGGCACCGCCAGATCCCGGCGCTGGCCGAGGCTGGCTTCAGGGTTATCGCCCCCGATATGCGCGGCATGGGCGGCAGCTCGGCACCCGCCGAACCCGAGGCCTATGGCGTCCCCGAAATCAACGGCGACCTGCTGGGGCTGCTCGACCACCTCGGTGAGCAGCAGGCGGTTTTTGCAGGCCTCGATTTCGGCGCCTTTGCAGTCTATGACCTGGCACTGATGCACCCTGAGCGCGTGACGGCGGTCATTGGCCTGGAAAACCCGTCGGCCCCACACAATCCCGGCGTGCCGCCGCTGACCGAGTACGCCGAGATGGCGAAAAACCACTTTCTGCATATTGAGTACTTTCGGGTACCCGATGCTGCCGATCGCGATCTCGACGCCAACGCCAAAGATTTTCTTTCAAAAGTGTTTTATGCGCTGAGCGGCGAATACGATTTCGGCCAGGTAATGGCGCACCCGCCGGGTACCAGCTACCGCGACGCGCTGCCGACACCGCCCCCCTTCCCCTGGCGCTGGCTCAGCGAGGAGGACATCGATGTCTATACCGCGGCGTATGAAGCATCGGGTTTTACCGGCGGGCTTAACTGGTATCGCTCGATGGATATCAAATGGGAGCAGCGCAAGGCGCTGGAGTCCGTGGTCAGTCAATTGCCCTGCTACTTCATTGGCAGTGAAAACGACGTCGACCTCGAGCACTTTCATGGCGATAACCCATTGGCCAAAATGAAGCAGCAGTTCCCCGATTTGCGGCAGGTAAAGATGATCCCTGAGGCGGGGCACCTGATGCAGCTGGAGTGCAGTGACAAGGTCAACGCCATCCTGCTGGACTACCTGGCCGACATTCGCAGCGGCACTGAGAGCTAGCCGCGGCAAATGCGGGCCGGGGCGATAGCGATCGCAGCGATTTTGCCCCCCAACACAACTGTCTATTTTATAACCACCATCAATCTTCCAAAGGGCAGCTATTTCTGGCGCTTATGTGCTGGCCTACCCGAACCAGAACCCTCTAAAGCATTGATTTAAAGAGATTTCTTGTGGTTCGCCCCATTCTGGTGCCCCACTGCAGGGACGCTTCACCGCATTAGCACCAAAAAACATAGTTGATCGCTTGACCTGCACAATACTTAGGCATAAATTGTGCCTTGTTCAGCACTTCCCCCGTAAAACGAGGGGTGCTAAACAACTAAAAACGCTAATTAATTTAAGCGCTAAAGACACACTAATAACGCTACAGCGCGCCGTGATGGTTCCCCTGCCGATCGGTCGCATTTGGCTATTACCTGGAGGTAGGCAGTTATGTCTATTAAGTTAGTTGCGCGTGCGCGTAAGATCGCACTCGCGTCGGTTTCAACATTGTTACTGCTTGGTGCTTCGGCTAGCCACGCAGCGTTTTCACAAATGGTTTCATTCGGCGACAGTCTTTCAGATGTGGGTAACGTGTTCCTGGCGACAGGCGGCACCAACCCGGTTGCGCCCTATGTGGGTGGCCAGTTTTCAAATGGCGACACCTGGAATGAATATCTGGCTACATCACTGGGTATTGCAGCGCCCACCCCATCACTCACTGGTGGTACCGGCAATGCATTTGGTGGTGCACGCACCACGGTCGATGGCTCTTCGCCTTCTGTCCAGACCCAGGTCAATGGCTACCTGGCAGGCACCGGTGGTGCTGCTGACCCCAATGCGATCTACACGCTGTGGGCCGGCGGTAACGACGTCAACTACGCCGTTGCAACCAGCGACTTCTCGGCGGTGCCAATAGCTGCAAACGGTGTTGCAGCCATTGCGCAGCAGCTGATCAATGCGGGGGCGCAGAGCATCCTCGTGGTCAACCTGCCCAATATCGGCATCACGCCTCTGGGTCAGGACAGCGGCAACCCTGCTGGCGCGACCTTCCTGTCAAACAGCTTTAACAGCACGCTGGCAACTGCGCTTGCGGGCGTGACAGGCGGCAATATCGAAGTCCTCGATGCCTTTGCCATTACCACTAACGTCGTTGCAAACCCTGCAGCATTCGGCCTGACCAACGTCACCGACCGCTGCTTCGACGGCATCACTGTCTGTGCCAACCCGGACGAATACCTGTTCTGGGATGACCTGCACCCGACAACTTACTCGCACGCACTGGTTGCCGCTGAGGCGCTGCCTCTGGCGAACAACCTGATGGCTGCTGCGATTCCGGTACCTGCAGCCGCATGGCTGTTTGGTACTGCAATGATTGGACTGGCAGGCGCTCGCGCCAAGCGCGCGGCTGCTTAGGGATCAGCAGCGTCCGCGTTGCCGATCCGGACGATTTTGCCGCTCTCGTGTAATCGGGAGCGGCAAAAACGTTGACTAACAGGAGCTATACAGAGGGATTGATAGCAAGTTAGTTAACCGGTGGGAACCAGGCAAGGTTCGCCATCGACCTTTAGCTAAAAATGTCATTCTTATAACGCTAAGCTTAGCAGGAGAACATCATGACTTTATTCAAGAAAACAAGCGCAGCTGTGGCCCTGGCCGCGACCTGTGCGATGCCCATGCAGGCATCTGCAACGACGACCGTAGAAATCGTCAGCGCTGAAATCACTCAGCTGTTCAGTGCGACCTTTGACGGCCTGGTATTCGCCAAGGCAGTCAGCGATGACGGCTCATTTTTCGGTGTCATCCCCGACATCGGCAACCCGACTTTCGGCGTTAACCGTGCGGTGAACATCACCAACATCGGCGGCACTGGTGGCGGTACTATCACGTTTGACGGCACCCAGCTGGACCAACTGGCAATCACCCTGCCTGACCTGAACCTGACCATCATCGATGGCCCAGGTGAGACGCTGAGCGTTAACACAGCCGGTGCGTCACTGAGCATCGACACTGTGCCTGAGTTCGACGAAGGCAACGACGCCAACTTCGACGTTGGTGGCCTGCTGGGCACTGGTTCTACTACCCAGGTCATGGACTTTTCACAGTTCAACGACATTTCGGGCGGTGCACCTGGCGTTGTTAAATCGTGTACTGACACGCAAGGCCCTGACAACTGTACGCTGCTGCCTGGCCTGAGCCTCGACGGCGTGCGTTACACGCTGGAAGGCACCCTGACAGCAACTGGCGGTGACTCGCTGACACTGCGCGTACAGACGTCTAACACGTCTTACTACGAAGTTGCGCTGGTGACTGGCGGCATCGCAGTACCTGGTAAAAACGTACCAGTACCTGCGCCGTTTATCTACCTGACGCTGGCAGCGCTGGCTGCGGTAGGTGTTCGCCTGAGCCGCAAAACTGCGTAAGTAGTCCGGCCCGGCCTGTGCTCGCGATGCGCGCACAGAGCCAACCGATAAAAAGCATGGCAGCCTCGCTGCCATGCTTTTTTTAGGTCTGCTGATAAGGTTATTTCTTGCTCAATTGCGACATAGCCTGCGACGATAGGCAGTAATCAGCCCACGAATGCTGCAAGGGTTTGAAAAAGCAGCGCTAATTCGCTACTGTCTCGCTCCAGAATAACGCGCGTTTCAACCATCTGGCAGCGCGCATACAAAACAACACTCCATCGAGGATTGCACTGCATGGCTCCCGCCCACGCCCTTCTGCCGGCCCTGGCCCGCTCGCTTAAAACACCTGCCTACCTGCTGGCATTTGCCGTGCTGTTGACCAGCACACCCGGCTATGCCGCAAAGCTGCAAGAGATTATTGTTACCGCGCAAAAACGCGCCGAGAGCCTGCAGGATGTTTCGGTATCGGTTACTGCGCTATCCGGTGAAAAACTCGCGGACTTCGGTATCGCGCGACTGGAGGAAGTGACGGCCTATATCCCGAACTTTGTTATGTCCGAGACCGGTATCGGTACCAATATCTATATCCGGGGTATCGGTTCGGGTATCAACCAGGGCTTTGAGCAGTCGGTCGGTATGTACCGCGACGGTATCTACTATGGCCGCGCCCAGCTCTCACGTGCGCCGATCTTTGATATGGAACGGGTTGAGGTGCTTCGTGGCCCCCAGGTGACACTGTTCGGTAACAACAGTATTGGCGGCGCGATCAGCATGACGGCGACCAAACCCACCGCCGAGTTTGAGGGCTCTTTCAGCTACCTCGGGGACTTCGACCACGGTGAGCGCGAGGCCAACCTGATCCTCTCGGGCCCGATTAGCGAGAGCTTTGGGGCCCGCCTGTCGGTACGTAAGTATGATATGGACGGCTACCTGTTCAACGAGACTACCCAGCGTGACGAGCCCAACCGCGACTACCTGACGGCCAGGCTGAACTTCAACTGGGAGCCGTTGGACATCAACTGGCTGAGTGCTGGCCTGATCCTGGAACACTCCACCTTTGACGTGATCGGCCGGCAAATTGTCGTCTACCAGGATATCGCCTCAACCGGTGTTGCCGCCAGTGTAACCCCCACGAACTTTGCCAGCGGCACAAGGCTGGAACCACTCTCTGAGCTGCTACAGATATTGCCCTCGGTAAATAACCAGACGGTCATCGATATCGATAATCTCGATGTGCGCTTTGCCAACAATGACTTCAGTTTTAATGAAACCAACAACGTCACGCTGACTTTCGACTTTGCCGTCGGCGAGTCAGAACTGAAATCGATTACCGGCTATCTTGACTACGACTTTGCCGAGGCCTGCGACTGTGACTTTACCGGTGCAGACCTGATTCGCTATGAGTCCGACGAGGCCTACGACCAGATCAGCCAGGAGTTCCGCTTCACTTCAGGCTGGGACGGCTGGGTGGAGATGATCGCCGGCGTATACTACCAGCGCGACAATCTCGACTTTGCCGATGCCCTGATCGCCGAACCGGGCACTGCGCTGGAAGACTTTATCGCGGACCTGTTCACGCCACTGACCGCAATGCAGTTGACCGACCTGTCGGCACCCAGGACTTTTGAGCAGGATGCAGAGCTGTTCTCAGGCTTCACCCAGTTTACCTTCCACTTCGCGGATAACCTGCGACTGATGGCAGGCATACGCCGCTCCAAGACCGACAAGGAAGCGTTTCGCAGGCTCATTTATGCAGAGACCGACCGCGTAACGCCGCTGGATACCGCGCGCTACACGACGGCGACCACCAACTTTGGCCTGGGGCTGCAGGTCACCCCGCACCTTGAGCAGGGCGATCGCACCGAGTGGCGCACCTCTTACTCGGCGATTTTCGAGTGGGATATCAACGAAGATATCCTGCTTTACGCCTCGCGCGTGCGCGGCTTCAAATCAGGCGGCTTTGACGTCCGCTCCAACAACGCCACCGTGGGCGAGAACGTAATCGACGAGACAGGAACGCCGTTTAGCTCGCCGCCCACCTCATACACTCCCGGCACCTTCGAATTTGCCGATGAAGAGGCGCTCGCCCATGAACTCGGCATCAAGAGCTCGATTGGGCCAGCACTTGAAATCAACGCCGCTTATTTCTATACCGAGATTGAGAACCTGCAGGTCAGTGAATTCGACGGCGGTGTCGGCTTTAACGTAACCAACGCGGCCAAGGCTGTCACCCAGGGTATCGAAATCGACTGGCGCTGGGCGATTACCGATGAATGGATGTTCAATGGCTCCTTCGGCTGGTTGGACTTCGAGTACAAGGACTACACCAATGCGGTCTGTACCTCGGCGGACAGGCTGGCGATTGCCGGCGGCTCACCCGGTGTCGACTTTATCGAGACGATCGATGAAGGCCCTACACCGAGCCCGTTTGACAACACGAATATTCGCACCCTGATCGATGGTAACTGCGAGCGGCGCCAGCGCTCCTTCCAGGGCGCCCAGTTCTTCGCCGACCAGTCGGGCAATACCAACCAGTACGTGGCGCAGTACTCCGGCGCCCTGTCGCTGAACTACGAAACGGAAGTGCAGGACAAATTCCTGTTCCGCGGCACGCTGGATATGAACTTTACCGACGACTACCATCCGACCCAGAACCTGGACCGCTCAGCCGAGGAAGGTGGATACGAAATTTATAATGTCCGCATGAGCCTGGCCAACCTCGATGGGGGCTGGGAGGTCGTGCTACTGGGCAGGAACATTCTTGATAAGGAAGTCATCAGCTACGCCAATGACGTACCGTTGGCAACCTCACAGTTCGGTACGATCAGCAAGTACGGCTTTATCCAGCGCACCAAGAGCTGGGCCCTGCAGGGCAGGCTCACCTTCTAGGGCGTTGCCATCGGCGGGAAAAAAACGGCTGTTTGAACACAGCCGTTTTTTTATGGTTTTTTGTGGAGGTCGCGCTGTCCATCACCCATGACCATGAACCGCTGGTGCATGTCAGGCAGCCACTGTGATGTCAGGCGCCTGAATAACCCGGGCTGCTCCCGACGCAGCCGATGGTAGGCTGCATGGATATCCAGCCAAAGGATTGAGCGCTGGCAGGGCGTTGCGTAAGGACCCGTGCTGCGCGTACCCAGCGGCGTGAACCCAATACTATCGCAGTGAAATGCATAGGGGCTGGTGGATTCACCGACAAACACCACGGTCAGGAAATGTCGGGTATCCCTTGCCATCGCGCAGACAAGCGCCTCGCGGATCAGTGCCAACACGACCAGCGGCGAGCGACGGTACGGCCTTGCCACCGCAAAGTGACCCAGGTCCGCTGCGCTGCCGGCTGCCAGCAGCGCAGCAGTGCCCGGATAGCCCTCTGCATGCAGATCCTGCTCAAGCAGGTAGCGATCAAGCGGCGGGGCGTAGTCGACGCATAGCGCCCCTACCGCTTCGCCATCGATACGGGCAA
Organism: Pseudomonadales bacterium; assembly: GCA_965216795.1. GTDB lineage: Bacteria > Pseudomonadota > Gammaproteobacteria > Pseudomonadales > UBA7434 > UBA7434. Next base: position 1,831,396 of record OZ244196.1, read on the forward strand.
CCACCCAGTCCCTGTTTGCGTCCGCCAGACAATCTTCTGGCAAGATCGCATCAGGCTCTCGCAACCACTGCTTCTCACGGGCGTACACACCCCGGAAGAGCGCAACAAGGCCACCGCGTTCGCACTCACGGGTAGCCCTGTTAACAGTCAGTGCAGCGGCCAAGCGTTCGCCAGGATTATTTTACCGGGAACCAGATGGCCTGCGCCGAGAAGACATCGACATCGTCGTCCCACACTTCCGTGCGCTTCCACTCGGCCCGCAACTCGACCACGTCGCTCAGACCCCATGCCAGGCCCAGTCCGTACACCGGGTCGGAACCATCTTCTTCATCGGTAGGCTCATCGACACCACCGAACTCTTCCTCTTCCGTCGCATCCCACATGAAGACGCCCAGCCGCGCGTAAGCACTCAGGTTGTGCTCTTCCGACACGGGCAACCTGCCCAACACCGAGAGCTCCCAGCCATCGACCTCCACGGACCCTTCGGAGGAAGTGCCCATATATAAACCGTCGTAGGTAAATTCATCGAGATCGACATAGGCCAGCTCAACACTGACATGCTCGTTAAAGGTCGCCCCGACACCGAGAGACCAGGCGGTCGTGTCTTCATCGACATCGCCGTCAAAGTCATCGCTTTCATCGGTAGAAGAGTCAAAGCTTGCGCGGCCAAGCGAGGCCGAACCATAGAAATGGTGCCCATAGCCTGTGCCCTGGGCGATTGCAGAAAACGGCAGTGACACCAGTGCCGTGCCAATCAGTAAAGCCAGTGAACGTTGTCGTAGAATCATTGCGAGCTCCCGAAATTAATTTAGAATGTCTGCGTGAACAGCTCAAACTTCGATCGACGCATTGCCGTGCAACTGCAGCATAGCACGGGCGTTATAACGCTTTATGAAGTCCAGTTTAAAGTGCAAGTGAATATTGAAACGGTGTTTATATAGTAGAAAGTTATAGTGAGCACGATCACCGAACAGGCGAACCAACGAACACCAGGCATTGCCTACGCAATGCCTGGCGAGGCGCAGATTGATTCCCTGAGAAAGCGCGGCTACTGCTACCTGAAAGCCCCGTGCGCAAACAGCGCGTCGAATGCGGCACTGTTCACCCGCTTGCAGCACCTATTCACCGGGCAGCGACACTGGCTCCATCAACGACTGGCGAGCGCAGGCAATAGCTACCTCGGGTTTCGCCCGGCAGGTTACGAAAAAAGCCTGATCCATCAAACCACTGAACCCTGCGAGCAATTCAAGATTGGCCATTACCTGCAGGCGACAGCGACTGGCATAGCCGGCTGCGAAGCGTTACAGGAATACAACCCGCTGGGTTGCGATCGCACTATTGCAAGGTACTGGGGTGAACTCGGCGCCCTTTCGGCAACACTGTTCAAATACCTGGCATCGGTTGCCGGTATCCCGGCAGGCTCGGCACAGCTGCTTGCACAGCATCCCTTTCACCAGCTCGGGCTGAACCACTACCCCAGCCAGGCTCAACCGATCGCACAGACGATGGCTCTGGGTAGTCACCGCGATGCCTCTCTACTCACGATAATCCTGCCCTCAGCTGCGGGCTTGCAAATCGCGCGTAAGGACACGGGGTGGCGCGAGCTACCGCCAGCGAGCGGTACCGTTATCGTGCTGGTCGGACAGTTCCTGGCCGAGCTATCCGGTGACTACTTTTGTGCTCCGCTACACCGCGTGGCTGGCATCGACAGCGACGATCGCTATTCGGCAGTTTACAAGTATCGCGCCAACCGATATGCAACGGTCAAACTGGCAAACGGCAACGACTACTGCCCAGGCGCTCTCTACGAGCAGAAATTGCGAGCAATCATGAATTGACCCGGCAACGACAGGAAGTCGTTATTAGCAAAACCATAAAAAAACCGCGGCACAATGGCCGCGGTTTTTTATTCGGATCATTGCATGACGCAATGGCCCAACACCAGCATAAGCTTACAGCGGTACAACGTCCGCAGCTTGAGGGCCTTTTTGGCCTGTTGTAATTGTAAACTCGACTTTCTGGCCATCGTTCAACGATTTGAAGCCATCAGCCTGGATAGCACTGAAGTGAACAAAAACATCGGGGCCCGATTCTTGCTCGATGAAACCAAAACCTTTGGACTCATTGAACCACTTTACAGTGCCACTGACTTTCTCTGACATGGTGTAACCTCTTTCGATCAATCTTTTCGCTCGGTGGTAGTATCTTTTAAGTCGTTATGTTTGACCACAACCAAGACTTGCGAGCTACGCGTTCCGACGCGGGTTTAACAAATTGCCCAAAGCTGAATATTCAGCGCCCACCGGGCAATATTCAAAACTGGACGGTAGTGCAATGACGTGTTTTAAAGTCTAAACCTTACGAGCTAAACGCGAAGCGAAAGAAACGTCGAACGGATTACGAACTGTCAAAACTGCATCTGCCCTTGCACTATACGTCACCGGGCAGAATCGTCAAGCGATTATCGGCAGCTGCGCGCGCTGCCCAACGATGGGCCAGCCGGACCCGCGGGAGGAACCCCGCCCCAGGCTCGGGGCGGGGTCTCGATTATCTTATTTTTCTATAACTATCAGTGACTTACGGCGTTACTGTGGCGGTACAGTAAAGCCATCCTGTACTGGCGTATAGCCTTCGCCAAACTCGCTGCTCAAGCTCGTATGCAAGCCCTCGAGCGACCACTTTTGCGCCCCTTCAGGATTCACATGCGCCTCGCCAAAGGAAGGCCGATGGATCTTGGTCACCTGGTTGCCCCAGACCACGAACACCTCGCCCGCAATACCGCCACCCGCAGGAGAACACAGGTATCCAACAAACGGTGCGACGTTTTCCGGATCAAAGTGGTGAAAGCCCTCCTCCGGGCGGGCAAACATGGCGGCCGTTGGGCCCTGCATGGTCATGTCGGTCTCGGCGCGAGGCATAATGACGTTACAGGGTACACCATATTTGATCATGAGCTGGGCCGCACCCATCGTCATCGCAACGATGCCAGATTTGGCAGCTGAGTAGTTGGGCTGGCCAACCGATCCAAAGATAGCCGCTTCCGAGGCCGTGCTAATCAGGCGGCCGTAGACCTCACCACCCTCTTTCGCCTTGCCGCGCCAGTATTTGGTCGCGTTGCGCATATTGACGAAGTGCCCGCGCAGGTGAACGCGGACCACGCTGTCAAACTCCTCATCACTCATGCCGAATATCGTTTTGTCTCGGCAAAACCCGGCGTTGTTGATCATGATGTTCAGGTCGCCATAAGTATCCAGCGTCTTGTTCATCAGGTTATTGGCGTCCTGGCTGTCCGCACAGTCGCCGAATACGGCGATAGCCTCACCGCCAGCGGCCTTGATCTCTTCTACCGTTTCGTTCGCCGCTTTTTCGGCATCAGGCATGCCGATATCGTTAATAACGACGCGCGCACCCTGGCTTGCCAGTTGCAGCGCCTCCTGGCGACCCAGGCCCCGGCCTGCGCCGGTGATAATGGCGACTTTACCGTCCAGATCAAAATCAGACATGCTCGTTACTCCCGTAAATTAGATACGTTCAATGATTGTGCCGGTGCCAATCGCCGATCCACAGCACATGGCGATGAGCGCGGTATTCTTGTCCTGGCGCTCGAGCTCGTGCAGCGCTGTGGTGATGAGCCGCGCTCCGGTTGAACCGACCGGGTGACCGATCGCGATGGCGCCGCCGTTAACGTTCACCTTGCTCATGTCGGCATCAAACACCTGGGCCCAGGACAGGACCACAGCGGCAAAAGCCTCGTTGATCTCGAACAGGTCGATGTCGTTCATCGTCATCCCGCTGCGCTTGAACATATGTTCCGTTGCATTGACCGGCCCATCGAGCAGGTAATATGGGTCAGAGCCCACCGTGCAATCGGTAATGATACGAGCGCGAGGTTTGAGGCCGCGCCTTTTCGCCTCATCGGCGCTCATCCACAGCACAGCGGCTGAACCATCTGAAATCTGCGAGGAGTTACCCGCGGTATGAATGCCACCCTCTACGATTGGCTTGAGTCCAGCCAGCCCTTCGAGTGTCGTTTCACGCATGCCCTGGTCGGTGTTGACAACCTGGGTCTGCTCGGTCGGCGCACCATCTTCGCCGATCACCGGAGCAGTAACATCGATGACCTGCGAGGCAAACCGCCCTTCCGCCCAGGCCGCTGCGGCCTTCTGCTGTGAGCTGAAAGCAAACTCATCGGCCATTTCGCGGGTAATGCCGCGATTCTTGGCGATGCGTTCTGCCATCGTAAACTGGTCGGGCGCTGTATCCCATGGCCAGCTTTCAGGCTGGAAGTAACCCGGGCCATTGTAAACGTTCATTCCCATGCCCACGCGGCTCATCGACTCAACCCCGCAGCCGATACCCACATCGATGCGATCAGAGTTGATCATCGAGGCAATGGCATGGTTGGTGGTCTGCGCCGAACCGCACTGGTTATCAAAGGTCGTACCACCAGCGGTGTAATCTTTGCCCAGGGAGAGCCAGGCATTGCGCGCGATGTTGCCGGCCTGCTCACCCGCCTGGGTGACACAGCCACCCGCCAGGTAGTCGACATCGGCGTAATCGATACCAGAACGCTGGACCACGGCATCCAGTGATAACGCCAGTAACTCCACTGCATGAAAACCATGTAGCTGACCGACGATCGGCTTGCCACGGGCGATGGGCGTGCGTACTGCTTCAACAATAACAGCTTCAGTCATCTCGGACCTCCAAATGCATCAATTCAATGAAAACGGCTTATATGAAAACCATAATCAATTCGTAGATCAACGCCGGGCGCTCTTCACCCACCACATTGACCTGCTGTTCAATAGCGACCCGGGTATTTTTCTCGGTCACCTCTACGTTCGCAATACGGCTGCGCGAATGAATCTGGCTATTCACAGGCACTGCACCAGAGAAACGAAGGCGATTGGAGCCGTAATTCATCATATGGCTGTAGCCTTCGACCTCGGCAATCCAGTTATTTTTTCCTGGCATCTTCGGCAGCAATGACAGCACCAGAAAACCGTGCGCAATGGTGCAGCCATACGGGCTTTCTTTGGCGCAGCGCTCGACATCGACGTGCATCCACATGTCATCGCCACTCAACGCAGCATAGTCATCAATCATTTTCTGGTCGATCGTGAGCGCTTCGCTCCACTCACCAAACTCCTCAGTGACCAGTGACTGCATCTGCTCAGCGTCTTTATAATGAAGTCCCATCAGCTTCTCTCTTTTTCAACGAACAAAACGGTTATCGGTAACAGCGCCTGGGTACCGGAGCAGCAGTGCTAGTTGCTCTCGCCACCCTGCAGGCGGCTATGGTAGTTGGCGATGTAGTCTGGTGGCATATTGATGAACAAGCCCTCACAGCTCGCAGTGAGCACATCACCAACATACATCTCGCCAACCAGCACGTTCTTGCGGCCCTCAGATGAATCCAACCAGCCAACCAGGCGCAACTCTCGATTTAACGGTGTTGGCTTGATGAACCTGATTTTGAGGTTTGCAGTAAAACCATGCCGGGGAGCCAGCTTTTGGCCCATACCCAGAAAATCGTCAAATAGCGCAGCGACGAAGCCGCCATGTACGCAGCCTGGCGGGCCCTCGTATTGCCAACCCATGGTGACATTGCCATACACCCGGTCACCTTCAAACCACAGGTTCAGCGGCGGCGCGACCGCGCTCGACAGGCCTGACAATGGATTGTTTTCATGAAAGATCGCATGCTTGTCATCTTCATGCTCGAATAGCTGGGCTTTCCGGCCTGCCGCTGTTGCCATTCCTGTGAGCTGCTCAATCGGCGCCTGCAACGCATCAGCGACTGCATCGAGTTCAGCCTGGCCTGCTGACACGCTCACCACAGCCTCGTTCAGCTGGCGAGCCAGTGCCGCAAGGCGGCGGCGCGCCTGCCAGTACGCATCGACGGGCTCGGCGGGTGATTGATCGTCGTAGGGGCCTATATAGTTCGGCATCTGCACTCTATTGCCAACGGTATTGCTGCCCTGCCAGAGGCCCATCGCCATTGAACGTCGGACGATGCAGCAGGTCGTTTAAAGCTGCGCTCGGCGAATTCAACGGGTGTGTATGGCGACCTGACGGCGCCATTCATAGCGCCAGATGGGGTGTACCGGCAGATGGCATTGCTAGCCGTCCAAGGTAGCGCTAAGATCAGCAACAGGGCAATGGCAGCATGTTCCAGAATCCCCGGAGCCCCGCACCAGCTGACTCAATTGCTCAATATTTGTCTTTTGCAGTACCGGCAGCCCCGGTTGGAGTAACCACTCGATGACGTCCCAGGCTTTCACTTCACTGGTAGGCAATACGCCGCTGGTAAAACTGCAGGCGATATCCGAACTGACTGGCTGCGACATTCTGGGCAAGGCGGAATTCCTGAACCCGGGCGGGTCGGTCAAAGATCGCACGGCACTGGGCATCATCCGCGACGCCGAACGCTCGGGCAAACTGCGGCCTGGCGGGACTATCGTCGAGGGCACAGCAGGCAATACCGGCATCGGTCTAACGCTGCTGGCCAACGCACTGGGTTACCAAAGCGTCGTGGTTATGCCGATGACGCAAAGCAAGGAAAAGATCGACCTGCTCGAAGTCTACGGCGCGGAGCTTCACCTGGTACCCGGCACTGCCTATACCGATCCCAATCACTATACCCACACTGCAGGCAGGATGGCCGATGACCTGGCCGCAAAAACCGGTAACGCTATCTGGGCCAACCAGTTTGACAATCTCGCGAACCAGGCCATTCACTACGAAACCACGGGGCCGGAAATCTGGGCGCAGACCGGCGGCAAGCTCGACGGGTTTATCTGCGCCGTGGGCACTGGCGGCACGCTGGCGGGTGTGTCGCGATTCCTGAAAGAGCAAAACCCGCAACTGACGATCGGACTGGCAGACCCCATGGGGTCGGCGTTATTTAACCACTTCAGTCATGGCGAGCTTCGCGCAGAGGGCAATTCGATCACCGAAGGTATTGGTATCGGCCACGTAACAGCGAACCTCGAAAAAGCGCAGGTGGACGTGGCGTTCCAGATTAGCGATGAAAAGGCACTACCCTACATCTACGATTTGCTGAAAAACGAGGGTGTTTGCGTGGGGGGCTCTTCGGCCATCAACATCGCCGCTGCCGTCGAGCTGGCAAGGAAGCTTGGCCCGGGGCATACCATAGTCACCATTCTTTGCGACTATGGTACGCGCTACCAGAGCAAGCTGTTCAACCCGGTATTCCTCGAGAACAAGGGTTTGCCTGTTCCCAGCTGGCTCGAGATATGAACGTTCGGTTGGCTAGAACGAGTAGCTAACCGTCGCGTAGGTTTCAGTATCGGTATCGTCACGATCATCGGGCACTTCTTCGGTGTGCTTGATATCGAAACCCACTTTGAGTGCCAGCGCGCCAGTCAGCGTTGACTTGACCGAGGCACCCAGTCGCGACACGGTATTGTCCTCACCGGCCTCAACCGTCAGGTACTGCTCAAGCTCTGCGGTCTCACTGAACTGCCAGCTGAATTTCTCGCCCAGGCGGATCGTCACTTCTTTTTCATCGTCACCCTCGGGCAGGGCATTGACACGATAGCCAGGACCGATCTCCAGGGTCAAAACACATTTTTCATCGTTAATCGCCTTGTAACCATAACCAGCGCCAACGGTAGCCTGGTAGTCAAAACCGCTGAACCTGTCATCCTCATAACTGGCAATGACATACAGGAAACTGACGTCATCGAGTTTGCGATCTGACTGCCAACCCAGACTGTACTTCTCGGCGGTAGTCTCGTCGTCACTCGCATTATTCAAAGCGGCAAGGTCGGCTTTGTGGGTCCACTTCTCGGTATCTTTGCTCAAACCAAGCTTGGCATTAATCGTCTGCGTGTCTGAGTTTCCGCTGGTCGCCACCAGGCCCAGTTCGGCTTCACCCTTGATGGGCTCGGCCTGTACTGCCGAAACTGCCAGCGAGGGAACGAGTAGCAGTGCTGCCCGAAGAGAGCTATCGGTGTAAAAACGTTTCATAACAATGACTCCTGAAAATAGGCCTGGCAACGCGGGGTGTACGCCAGGCAAGCGTATCTGTTGACCAAGAAAAAGGCGGCTATCGCCGCCTTTTTCACTGGGTCCCGGTGGCCTATGCGGCTTTATCGGTATGGATATCCATTTGCGGAAACGGAATCTCGATGCCGACTTCGTCAAAGCGGATTTTGACGCGCTCGGTAAAGTCGAAATAAACGCCCCAGTAATCTGCAGAGTTTACCCAGACACGGAAAACGAAGTTGACTGAAGAGTCGGCCAGCTCGGACACAGCGATAGTGACACCCTTCTCTTTCAGGATGCGATCGTCTGCATCGGCAATAGCCTGCAACTCGTCTTTAACCTGCTGGATATTCGCGTCATAGCTTACGCCGACTAACAGGTCAACACGGCGCTCAGCCTGGGTTGAGTAGTTAGTAATGTTGCCGCCCATGACTGCCGAGTTAGCGATAATGATGGTCTTGTTATCGCCCGTCAGCAAGGTTGTGGCAAAAATAGCCACCTCGGAAACAACCCCGGAGGTACCCGCCACTTCGACGAAATCACCCACCTTGATAGGCCGCAGCAAAATCATCATGACGCCAGCGGCAAAGTTTGACAGGGTGCCCTGCAACGCAAAGCCTACCGCGAGGCCGGCCGCACCGATAATCGCGACGACCGAGGCGGTCTGTACGCCCAGCTGACCCAATGCCGCAATAACGACAAAGGCAAACATCAGGTAGTAGGCGATGCTGCCAACAAATTTGCTGATCGTAGGGTCGACGTTACGCGCGTCCATTGAGCGCTGCAACGCATTTGATATCAAACCAACGATCCACTTACCAATCACGTAAATGGCGATCGCCAGCAAGAGTTTCACGCCGTAGACCATGACCAGCTCGGTCCACTTCTCCAGATCAATATTTATATCACTCATTGTTATAACCTTACCCGTTTTAAAATAAAAACCGATTGATTACCCGGCCCGGCTCGCGCCGGGCCAGGTACGAATTGCCAAGCTATTCGGCGCGCTCTTCTACCGTCGCCGAAATAACGGCAACCACACGACGGTTAGCGGAACGACCCGCTGCAGTGTCATTGTCTGCGATAGGTCGAGCCTCACCGTAGCCAATCGCTGACACCCTGCTGGCATCGACACCAAACTCTTCGACCAGCACATCAGCCACTTTATTGGCGCGGCGCTCGGACAGCTGCTGGTTGTATGCATCTGAACCGCTAGAGTCAGTATGGCCTTCAATGACCGCTTCGGTAACGCGATACTGCTTCATGAAGTCAGCGACTGCACGAATCTCGTCGAAATACTCGCTCTCTACCACCGACGAGTTGTTTGCGAAGTTAACGTTGAGCTCAATCTCTTTAGAACCCTTGAGAATAATGTAACAACCCACGCTATCTACGCGCGCACCGGCATCAGTATCCGGGCATTCGTCCTTGTGATTGGGCACACCATCGTTGTCATCGTCGAGCGCACAACCATTGCTATCGACTTCTACACCGGCGGGTGTGTTGGGGCAGTTATCCCGATCATCGCTGACACCGTCATTGTCAGCATCACCAGGTGCTGCTGGCTCAGGCGCCGGCGCGGGCGCTGGCCGTGATGCCGCAGCAAGGAACCACTGCAGGCCGACGGTCAGTGCGATATCCGTATCTTCTTCATCAAGGCTGGTAATACCGCGCAGGTCAGCACGCGTCGAGAGTGCGTCGTTGATCGCGTAGCTGAAACCAGCACCATAGTTCACCATGGTCTCTTCACGTTTGATCGTAGGCTCATCAAACTGGTTCTGGCCCATACCAATAACCCAGTAGGGCACTACGCTGTTGTCGCTGTCGACAAAGTACAGACCGTCGAGACGGAGCGTTGTGAAGTCAACGTCACCAAAATCGGTGTCCGTATCACCATCAACGTAGGCCAGTTCGATCTGCCAGGGGCCCGCGGTGCGGTAACCAAGGCCAATGCCGACAAAACCGGCTTCATCGTAGCTACTGGGGTCGGCGGCCGGATCGTCCAGCGCCGTGCGGTCAGAATCGAAGTCCATATACCCGACCATAGGGGTAATCGTGAAACCAGCTTCCTCAGCGTAACTGCTCAGGCTGGTGGCCAGCGAGACCGCGACGAGTGCGGGCAGGATTGTGTGTTTCATACGTCACTCCGTTTGTTTCGACTATAACTGTCGATCAAAACCAAAAGAATTGCGATTGCACGCAGGGGCCTGAGCGCCCCCACAACCGGCGGGCATTCTACCGCCATTCGGCTGCAGGGACTTATTCAAAGAGTGTAAAAAGCCCGCTTTAGTACTAATTTTGCTCAATCTAACGGGACAAGAGGCAGCTCAACGATAAAGCTGGCGCCCAGGCCAGGGGACGACTCCACCCTGACACTGCCACCGTGGCGACTGACCACAGTGTGAACGAAGCTCAGCCCAAGCCCGTAGCCTCGGGTATCCGCGGGCCCTGGCCGCTGGTCCGCAGGCCCAGCGGCGTTTGCCTGCTGGCGACGCCTCGCACGGAAATAGGGCTCGAACAGGTGAGGCACCAGCTCCTCGTCGATCCCCACGCCCTGGTCGCGCACGACCAGGCGCGCGACGCGGTCAACCTCTAGCGCCAGGCTCACCCTTTGGCCTGCAGCAGAGTGCTGGATCGCATTCCGCAGCAGATTGGTCAGCGCTCGCTCCAGCAGCTGTACATCACCCAGCACCCAACAGTCCAGGTCGGCGCGCGCTATCGTGATGTCGATACCCTCGTGCTGCGCAATACTGTGCACCTGCGCATAGGCGCCATCCACAACGCCATGCATATCAATCGGCTGGAACTCTGACTCATCGAGGTTTTCAGCGCGAGACAGCTGAAGAAAGTCTTCCGAGTACTTGAGGTTTTTGCGCGCAAAGAACTCCAGCTTGTCCACGAACTCCTGCTCATGGGCGCCGCTAACTCGGCCCGCGAGACGGTGGCTGCCAATCAGCGAGAGCAGCGATACGATGGGTGAGCGCATGTCATGGGAAAGGAATGCCAGCGCCTCATTCTTGCCTCGCTCCACTTCGCGCAAGCGCGTGACATCCGTAAACACAAACACGACACCATCCTCATTGTTGCGATCATCCAGTACGTAAGCAGCCTGGCATAGCATCACAACCCCGGAATTCATTTCGACTTCGCGATAGACGTTTTCTCGCCGGGCAAAAATCTGCCGCAGGATATCCTGCCACTGCAAGGACCCCATGCCCGGGTCAAGATCGAACAGTGACGCTCCTCGTTCAACGCCGCCAATTCGCGACACAAACTGCTCGTTGCTGAACACAACCGTTCCCGCTGCATCAGCGATAAGCACCGCGTCCTGCAGCTGCGCCATACTCTCGTCCATTCTGCGCTGCGTTGACTGCGCGACCTCCCTGGCCTGGTAGATCTCCTGGATAGTCCGTTCAACCAGCTCATAGGAATCGCGGGCCGCATCGTCACCCAGCTGCAGCCGCCCCAGTAATGCCGACAGAACAGGGAGCGCCGCTTCGGGCTGGTTGGCGCAATCGATCCGGAAGCGGTGTGGCTGTCCCGATACGGGGATTACCGTCGATACAACGCCGGGCTGCTCGCGGGAGAACTCGGGCCACAGCGCAGCGCCCGGGGCGCTGCCCGGCTCCAGCGACCAGTGACTGACGACATTAAAGCGCTGCAACTGCTCGAGTTGCCGCTGCAGGTCTTCGAACAGCGCCGCCCGCCTTCCCGGGTCGGTTGCTGCATCGCCCTGTGCGTTGCCACGCAGCACCGATAACTCTTTCTGCAGGAAACTCAAGGCTATCTCGATACGCCGCCAGCTCCACAGCGGATAAAACAGGAATATGGCAAGCAACGCCGGGAGCGGTGAAAACCAGACGCTGTGCAGCAGGAACCCGGCGGCAGATGCGAGCACCAGGGCAAACGCTGCGGCGAAAGTACCGACCAGGAACTGGACCGGGGCGAGACGACTGAGTAGCGCAGTCATCAGTAGCACGATGACGGCGCTTGCGAGCGCATGTACCCGCACCGACACCTGCGTAATATAGGCGTCGCTGCGCGCGGTATGGTAGGCGTTGGCGTGAAATTCCACACCGGGCAGCGAACCGACCGCCGTCGGTACTTCATCGCCCAATCCTTTTGCCGTGGCACCAACAAATACGCGCTTGCCCTGCCACTCGCGCTCGGGCACCAGGCCATTCAACACATCGGTGTATGACACGGCGAAGATTGACCCGGGTGGGCCGGCGTAGCGCAGCAAACGATAATCGGCACGGTAGATCAGGTAGGGCGATCCCGGTGTTTGCTCTTCAAGGTCGGCAGCGCGCATCGTCGCTGGTCGTTCGCCCAGGAAATCCTGCAGGGCCACCGACAGGTGGGGCCAGTACGGCGCGCCCAGGCCCTCCCGCAGGTAAACGCCGCGGGCTATGCCGCTGTCGCCGTAGACAACATGGGCGTGGCCAAGACCAGCGGCTGCAGCGGCAAGCGTTGGCAGCGGCAGGACTTCACGCAGAAGCTGTCGATACCCAAGTGGTTCGATAAATACCGGTAGTAACGTCCGGCCATGTGCTTCGATGGCCTGAGCCAACAGCAAATCGGCCGCTACCGGGTCGCCCCCCAACTGCGCGGACTGCGGGTCTGCGAAGATAACATCGAACACGACCGCCTCTGCGGCACCAAGCTTTTGCAACAGCTGCGCGTGGTACTCACGACTCCAGGGCCAGCCGCCGAGCTTTTCAATCGAGGCCTCATCAATCGCAATGATGACAATATCATCGGGATAGTCGAGCAGATGGTGACGAACCAGGAAATCGTAATAGCTGGTATCGACCGAAGAGAACCAGCGAAAGCTTGCCGCAGAGACAGCCAGCAGGGCCGCCAGCGCAACCACGAGCAGTGGCGAGGGATTTTGCCTTAGATCCACAGTCTGTGAATGCAGCCAGCAGTCGCAACCTGCGGGTTACAGGATAGCGAACAGCAAGATGGCTGCCAGCACCCCGACAATCGCAGGCTGCCAGCTACCGGGCTCGACATAGACCGGGTCAGAAAACTCGCCCGCCTGCCCGGCTTCCGAAAGCGCCTGCACGCGCAAATGCACACCCGCCGGAATTTGTTGCAAGCGCGCGTTGAGTGCTGCCGCTGTCAACTCTTCAACCAGCAGCGGCTGCTCGAAGGCAGCATCGCTGGCAATTTCCAGCCGATAGCGCGCCGCATTATCGACCTCACTCCAGCTCGCTTTGAGCCGCGAACCGCGCAACCTGGCCTGCACGATGATGGGCGCAGCAAGCGGCGGCTCATAGCACAGCTGGCGACGCGACTCCAAACCGTTAAAGCCAGCGAGATCTTCGGCGTTCACCGTCACCTGGTAGCAGGCCGGCTCAAGATCTTCGAAGGTGTAACTGTTATCGGTGATATCCACCTTGCGAATGATGCGGTCGACCTGCTCGTCATCTTCGAGCAGCGCTAGCTGGTAGCTGATCGCTCCCGATACCGGCTGCCACTCGACATAACCAGGGTCAGTGCAGTCGAGGTTCCAGCGTGGCGCCTCAAGCAGCGCTACTGGCTCTTTCAATGGCTGCCCCTGGCGAGCGCGAAGGCCATAACCTGGCGCCAGGAGTTTCTCATTGCCCGATGATTCGATCGCAACGCGCCCTTCAAGCACCTCACTGCGCATGCTGGCATCGCCCACCTCACTTTCGACACGGAACCGGGTGCCCCGGACTGCCGCTACAGCGGCAGGCGTTTCAACCGTGAAGTCCGTGCGTGGATTGGTCTTTGGCACCTGCACTTTGATCTGTCCGGCGGGCAGGCTGATCCGGGTGGCCGCTGATCGCGTTTGCCGAATGGCGGACATCGCATCGATAACAAGAATCGTCTGGGCACCCATCGTGACACTGCTGCCGTCGCCAAACTGCAACGTCGCGCTACCCTCGCCCACCGACACCTGGGTGCCAATTTCAAGCGGCGTGCCCACCAGAAGCGGTTTGGCGGGCGCTGAGGCGGAGCTATACCTAACCTCGCCCACCACGTAGATTGCACTGGCCGCAGTCGCGCGTTGCTTGAGCCATTCGGCGGGGATAGACAGCACAAGGCCCGGCGACAGCTGCCGCGCATTGCCAATATTGTTGTAGGGCCCAAGCTCCTGCCAGCACGCCTCGTACAGCGTGTACTCGCGGCACAGCCCCCAGATCGTATCGCCAGGCCGCACCGTATATCGCCAGTCCTCAGCAGCCACGGGCATCGGCGCTATCAGGGCAAGCAAGCCCAACGGCGCCAGCAAAGCCATGAGGCGTCGCGCCAGGCCACTGGATACGAACTGCGCAGTATGGCTGATCATCGTAGGTAACACCCCTTTTGAGCTATTTGGCCCTGGCCACTTCCAGGGCTAACCCCCGGTCAGCGGCTGATTGTACTTGTTAGCCGTAGGAATTGTTATTGGCCCAGGCGCCCGCTGGTTGGCAGCCGGCCTGGCGGCAAGTCAAGCCTGGGCGAGCTCTTCGAGCTTCTCCAGCCTGTAGCCGTGCTGGTAGACGGTCTTGATGCAGTAGCCGATTTCGGGCCCGATATTCAGGCTGCGGCGGATGCGGCTCACATGGACATCGACCGTTCGGGTGTTGAGCGGCGCATCGATACCCCAGACCTCGCGCAGCAGGTATTCACGCGACAACAACTTGCCGACGTTCTGCAGCATGCAGGAGGCCAGGCGATAGTCTTTGGGCGTCAGCTTGACGACCTCTCCATCGACGGTAATGACCTCACTGACGATGTCGAGCACGATGGGGCCCAGCGTTATCTGTCGCTCCTGGTCTGACACGCCAGCGCGGCGCGCCAGCGAACTGAGCCGGGCGAGTAACTCCCCCTTGCGCAGCGGCTTTACCAGGTAATCATCGGCACCGGCGTTGAGCGCGCGAATAATGTCGGCTTCAGCATCGCGCTGGGTCGCAAATATCGTCGGCAGGTCGGCACTCAGCTGTGAGCGCACTGCGCCCAACACCTCGATGCCTTCCATATCGGGCAGCTGCCAGTCGAGAATCAGCAGGTCGACAGGGTTGTCGGTGAGCATTGCAAGAAAGCCCCGGCCGGTATCCGCATGCAGCACGGTACAGCCCTCGGCCTCTAGCCAGGATTTAACCAGCTCTGACTGTGAACTCTCGTCTTCTAGGTAACCGATTCTCACTTGCCCATCCCACGTCATGCCCTGTTTTGGTTCGCTGCGCCGTAAATGTATACGCCCTGCGAAGCCCCATCACTGTGCGAAATTGATCACACTCCCTGCGTGATTTCTGCGGCTGCGACGCTCATTTCCCAAACAGTTTATTTGAGCTAGAATGCTTTCGCCCGTTACTGCGGGTATATCGCAGTCCACTGGGCTCGCAGGTCGTCAACCTTTGAAATTATTTTGTCGTATTTGCTGAAGCTACGACTACCCTTGCGACCGGCTTAGCACCGATCTTTTACATTTGTTTACCAAACTGGTCTCAAAATTGCCGGCATGGCCCGTAAACTAGAGACCATGATGCCCATGCGCCAAACGTCCAAGCCTTATAAGCGGGTTGAAACCAGAAGTGTGAAACCCGCAAATGTCCCGGAGAGCCGGCGCTTCCGCCGCGTCCGGGTCAACCTCAAAGGCGCACTGCGAATTCCCGGTCATGGCGTCGAAATAGTCCGCACGAAAAACATCTCCGAAGGCGGCGTCGCCGTGTCACTGCTCGGCGAATCCACCGTCACCATAGGCACCGATGTCCAGCTGCACCTCAGCGGTATCGTCTCCAATGAAACGGATGACAACGTCACCGACAGCAAGCGGCTCGAGACATTCACCATGCGCGTCGTGCACGCCGAAAGCAAAAGCCTCGGGCTTTGCTTCGTGTAAACCCCGCACCTGCCAGGGTGCGCACGACCTGGCTGCCTAGCCCAACACCAACCACGAAATCAGCAGGCTGACGAGGCTCAGGCCAGTCACGACGCCGACCAATGCCAGCATCATGAACCAGGGCCGGAATGGCTTGCGCTCTACCTGATGGATGGGCGATGCAAGATAGCGCTCGACACGCGCAAGATCTTCGTCTGAGAGCTGGGGCTGCTCCAACTGTGGCTCGGGAACGGCGGCCGAATCCTGCAATGCGCGCGCCTCGTCACTCAACAGTGAACCTGTTCGCTTGGGCTTGCTCATCGCATGCCACCGGGGCCTGGCGCCTGGGCTGTGATGCTGTAGAAGAAGTGATGGATCATGGCCCGAATGATAACGCGGGCCCGGGCAAATCGAAAAGGAAAACCGGACTGCCGTGAGGTGCTAAACCAGTATATCTACCGCGTTTTGCGCGGCCTGGGCATTGGTCTGCAGCGTGGCTGCAACCTGGGTGAAGCTGCTCACCGCGCTGTTGGTGATGTCGGCTGGCGCACTGACGTCCTGGAGGTCGCCGGCCTGGCCCCCGGCGGCCACGGTTTCGCTGCGGGCAGTCAGCTCAGCCCGGGCAGCTTCATTAATTTGCTGCCTGGCCTCGCGTTCGAGCGCGCTGGCCGCTGCTGCAACCGCGCGATCCTGGGCCGACGGTGTTTGCGGCGCCAGCGCGGCACGACGAATCACCTGGGCTTTTGCCAGCGTAGCTTCTGGGTCATTTGGAATGGGCGCCGTATCGATAAGAACTTCACCGGCGACCGCGTACTGACGGCCATCCGGGCCGCGCTGCAGCGTGTAGCTGGGCGCACCCGCATAGCGGCCACCCACGCTGGCATGGGCCTGCTCATGGGCGCGTACCTCGCGATCGCGGGCCGCGAGCCTGGCGAGCTCCTGCTGCTGTTCGGTACTGAGGTTCTGGCGGCTGGCAACCTGCTGCTCGAAGCCGGCTCGCTCGCCATCGGGCAATGGGCGATCGCCGGGCCGGTCACCCGCCTCGGCAGCCCCGGGCAGGACCAGTGGATTGTCGCGCCGCAGCGGCTCACCATCGTCGAGCACAACCCGACGATCCTCGACCACCGGAGCGACGGTAGGCAGCGCACTGGAAGGGTTGCCGATGTTCATTGGCTAGAGGTTAGCACAGCGGAAAATGGACAAAAAGCGCGTGGGCACTGACAAATTCAACGCCCTGCGTCAGGCCAGCGTATCAATCACCGTGCCGAGCAATTCATCACCGGTCCGCACCAGCTGTGCTGCTGCCTGGACCTGGTTTTCTGCGCTGATCAGCTCGACCTGGGCCTCGGTTAGCGTGTCCAGCGCCTGCGTGTCGGCCGCCGTATTTGTGGCGATAGTCTGGGCCGCATCGTTGGCCCGCTGAATACCATTTTGCAGACTGGTGGTACCAGTCTGGAGCAAGGAACCGGTGTCCATTAACACCCCCTCAGTTCAAGCGCACGGTCGGCAGCAGTGGCGCCAACCGCGGCGGATTGAAACACTACTGACTATAATTTAAGCAGGCAATCCGCCACTTCGCCACCCTGTTGGCGCACTTTTACCGGTTTTTCCACCATGCGCCTCACAGGATCGGCGCGAGATCGAGGTCGACACCGGCAAGCCCCTGATTTTCATAGGAAACCTGGCCCAGCAGTGGCGCATCGAGGCGGGCCTGCAAGGTTTCGATATTGGCCTGCTGGAAGGGCATGTCGGGGTCTATCTGGTTGGCTATCCAGCCCAGTAACGGCAGGCCGTCAGCGGCAATCGCCGAGGCACTGAGCAGTGCGTGGTTCAGGCAGCCCAGCCGCATACCGACCACCAGGATGACGCCGGCCTCCAATCCCCTGGCAATGTCGGCCATCGACTCGCGCTCGTTGAGCGGTACCCACCAGCCACCGGCCCCCTCGACCAGCAGCCAGTCCGCCGGCGCCGCCAGCGCGGCGGCACAGCCCGCAAGGCAAGCGCTGGCGCTCAACCGAACACCCTGCTCGGCCGCGGCGATATGGGGTGCGATCGCCGCATCGAGCAAGACCGGGTTGACGCTCTCGTAGGGCAGTTTTTCGGTGGCTGCAGCCTGCAGCAGCAATGCATCCTCGTTACCACGGGCGCCTGGGTCAACGCCCGCCGCAACGGGTTTAAGCGCAGCAGTTCGAAACCCCAACTGGGCAAGCTTGAGCAACAGCGCGACACTGACCCGGGTTTTGCCGACACCGGTGTCAGTGCCAGCCACGAAACAGATTCTTGGCTTTGCCATAGCGTACTTCCCTAGCCAGACTCCGCCGGGCGGCGCAGTACCGCAGAAACAATCTCGTAACTCAGTGGCAGCAGCCCCTGGCCATTGCGCATAGCATCGTAGTTTGCGACGAAACGGGCGAAACGCCTTTTACCGGTCAACCCCAGCGGGCGTCCGGCAGTGGCGTTTCCGGCACCGATACCGCGAACACTGGTTAACAGCTTTGATAATTCTGCGAAATACTCGGTCCGCGTTTCAGGCTCCCAGGCGTCAACGACAAACCCGGCCTTCTCGAGCGCGAAGCGCCAGTGTTGCTGATCATAAAAATTGTTGATGTGCTCGCGCTCGTCGACGCCCGCCCAGGCCTCTCCCAGTTCTCGCATCGAACCTGACGTTAACGTGGTCATCAGCAATAAGCCCCCAGGGGCGAGCTGCCTGCACAGGGCTGACAACGTCGACTCCAGTCGAAAGCACCACTGCAGGGCGAGATTCGAAAACACCAGGTCGAAGCTGCCATCGGCAAACGGCAAGCAGTCGAAATCACCCTGCACGCCCGCGCCGAAGGCAGCTTGCTGCCGACACTGATCGAGCATGCTCGCAGACAGGTCAAGCTGTACCAGCTGTGCGTCGGGATAGGTTTGCGCCAACGCAACACCGAGCCTGCCGGTTCCCGCACCAAGATCCAGTACCCGGCCTGGCGCGTTTTTCGGCAACTGTTGCAACAACCCGGACCCCAACTGGTATTGCAGGCCTGCATGCTGGTCATAGCTTACCGCCGCCTTCGAGAAAGCGCGCGCTACCGCGCCCTTGTCGACGGGCTGCGGGACATCGGTAGAGCCCGCCTCGCCAAGGAACTCGCGGGTTTGCGCCAACCAGGCCCGGGGTTCACTGAGAAAAGGCAGGTGACTGGACTGACGAAACACCGTCACACGATAGTCGCGCTGCACTTTGCCCCTGCTAGCCAGGCGTCGGATCGATTGTGCCGCTCGCACCGGCACCAGCGCATCGTGACCACCAAACTGGTGTAACACCGGCATCGGCAGCCGATCCAGATCCGGCAGGCTCGCAGACTGCAACCAGCGCAGCGTTGTCGTCAGCGCTTCGGGCTCAGCCCTGCGCTGCGCGAGCGAACTTGAGAGCCACTGCACATCGCGACGCGCCTGCACACCGCCGCGACACTGCAGCTGCCAGAACCGGCGCATGAACGCCTGGTCTGCACCGCTGCGCGCCAGCTGGGTTTCGAAATCACTGAAGACCTGCGCGGCGACTGCATCTGGCCAGTCATCACTGGCGACGAACTGCCGATTGGTGGCCACCATAATCAATGCCCAGACCCTGTCGGGCGCACGCTCGGCAAGTTTCGCAGCCAGCAACCCACCCAGCGACCAGCCCAGCACGGCAAACCGTTTTGGCAAGCTTACGGCATCACCTGCTAGCAGTGCATCGATGTACGCATCGAGGCTGGCAAACGATTGCGCCGTCGCAGCGCCGTGCCCGGGCAAGTCAATCGGGATGACATCGAACGCCTGCGCCAGTTCGCCAACAACGCACTGCCACACGGCGCTGCTCGCAGCCCAGCCGTGAAACATCAGCAAGGACGGCTTCTCAGCTTTGCTTCTGGCACCGCGCAGGTGATCGGCACAACCGTTTGCGCTCACCTCGCCAGTCGCCCGCAAGGTCTGGCATGCTTCTTTCATCACGCGGCCTCCCTGGGCAAACCCAGGCGCCCATAAGCGCGATCCAATGCCTGCAGCAACTGATCGACATCCTGCTCGCTGTGTTTTGCGGTCAAGGTCAGGCGCAAACGCGCTGAGCCCACCGGCACCGTGGGCGGCCTGATCGCAACCGCAAGAATGCCCTCACGGAAGAGCGCATCACTGAGTTTGACCGCACTTTCACTCGAGCCCAGCAACAGGGGCTGGATGGCGGTATCCGAATCGCCAAGCGGCAGGCCAAGTTGCCGCGCCGCATGGCGATAGTAACGAACGATACTGTGTAAATGCCTGCGGCGAGCGGGCTGTGCGCGGTTTAGCTCGATGGCCTGCAGCGCGGCAACCGCTGTGGCAGCGGGCATCGCCGTGCTGTAGATGTAGGGGCGGCAAAACTGTATCAGGGTTTCAATCAGGGCATCGCTACCGGCGACAAAAGCGCCGGCCGCGCCCACGGCCTTACCCAGCGTTGCCATCAGGATAGGCAGGCGTTGCTGGTCGAGCGCGAAGTGCTCGGCTGCACCCATTCCCGATTCTCCCAGCACACCAAAGCCGTGTGCATCATCAATCATCATCACCACATCGTGCGCTTCGCAGGTCGCCGCAAGCGCTTGCAGCGGTGCCAGATCGCCATCCATGCTGAATACGCTGTCGACCGCGAGCAGCCTGCGACCCCCCTGGTGCCGCGCCAGCAGTTGCTCAAGGTGATCGATATCGCCGTGTCGATAACGCGACAGGCGCGCGCCGCTGGCCAATGCACCATCGAGCAGTGAAGCATGATTCAGCTTGTCCTGGAAAACGGTGTCGCCCTTGCCCAGCAGCGTCGTCAACACGCCGTGGTTAGCGGTATAGCCGGTACTAAACACCAGTGCACGATCACGCCCGGTCAACTCGGCCAGTCGCTGTTCCAGCTGGTGATGGGGGTCTTGATGACCCGCAACAAGATGCGATGCGCCGCTACCACTGCCGTAGTCGGCCACCGCCTGGCGGGTTTTCTCGATCAATTCCGGTTCGTGGGCAAAACCGAGGTAATCATTGCTCGAGAAGTTGAGGAATTCGCGCCCATCGATCACAACCCTGGCGCCTTGCGCGCTCGCCACCACCCGGCGCACCCGGTATTCATCACCGCGCCTGCGCGCACGCAGGGCCTGCTCAAGCTCTGGCAACCAGCTCGTCATCGTCAATGTCCGGGCAGGTACCGCGCCGGCATAGCCACGGCTAAGGCCACTAACCCGACGCGGCGTTATAGAACCTGCTGTCCTCGCGCTGCACAGGTGCCAGCAAGGCACCAGGCTGGGCCGGCTCCTCGCCCGGCTCTGCGTCCTGCACCTGGATACCCAGCTGCTCAAACAGCGCCAGGTCTTCATTGGCATCGGGGTTGGGCGTGGTCAACAGTTTTTCGCCGTAGAAAATCGAGTTGGCGCCGGCAAAGTATGCCAGCGCATGTGTTTCCTGGTTCATTTCCTCACGCCCGGCCGAGAGACGCACATGCGAAGCTGGCATCATGATGCGGGCGACAGCGATGGTGCGAATAAAATCGAAGCTGGAGAGATCGGGCTGGTCTTCCAATGGCGTGCCCGCCACTCGCACCAGCTGGTTGATGGGCACGCTTTGCGGGTGTTCGGGCAGGTTCGCCAGTTGCAGCAACAGGCCAACGCGATCCTGCTGGGTTTCACCCATACCAATAATGCCGCCACAGCAAACCTTCATGCCTGCATCACGGACATTGGCCAGCGTGTCGAGCCTGTCCTGGTAGGTGCGGGTGGTAATAATTTCCTGGTAGTAGGACTCGGAGGTATCGAGATTGTGGTTGTAGTAGTCAAGCCCTGCATCCGCCAGCGACTGGGCCTGGTGGGGCGTGAGCATACCCAGGGTCATGCATGTTTCCAGCCCCAGCGCTTTGACTTCAGACACCATGGCGATGAGTTTTGGGAGGTCGCGATCTTTCGGCGAGCGCCACGCCGCGCCCATGCAAAACCGCGAAGAGCCGGCCGACCTGGCCGCGCGCGCCTGCTCAATAACAGCTTCGACCTCCATCAGGGCCTCGGGCGTCAGCCCTGTATCAAAGCGCGTGCTCTGCGGGCAGTAGGCGCAGTCTTCGGGGCAGGCGCCCGTCTTGATAGAAAGCAGTGTACTGACCTGGACCTCGTTGGGTGAAAAGTGATCCCGGTGTATGCTGTGGGCCTTGAACAGCAGGTCATTGAAGGGCAAGGCGTACAACGCCTGGACTTCAGCGCTGGTCCAGTCATGGCGGATGGCCGGTTTGAGGTCGGCGGAGCTTGGCATACGATCACCCTTAACACGGTAAATGGCGGCAAACGCCCAGGCAGGGCTGCCGCAAAAAGCCGGTAATGGTAATCGCGCTGGGCCAGCTGTCAACTTGCAAGGATGCATATGGTTTACTACTCACGCCTGCGGCGACAGCTGGCAGCGCTCGGCGCTATCAGCAAGACACTGCTCGAGCCGGTTTGCGCAATCTGCGCACAACCTTGCACGGCAGCGGCGGGGCTGTGCGCTGAATGCCAGGATATCGTTAAATATCAAGAAGTTATCGCCAGCAGGCACTGCCCCGGCTGTGCCCTTGAGCTCAGCGCTGGCACCAGCCTGGCATGCGGCGAGTGCTGTGCTGACCCCCCTCCCTTCACCCGCACGATTGCTGCACTGCGCTACGGGCCGACAGCCCGCCTGCTGGTTAACCAGCTCAAACACCGGCAGCGACTGAGCTGCCTGCCACCGATGGTCGACCTGATGGTGCGAGCTATTGAGGGCCATGGGCTGTCGCCCACCCGCCGTGTTGACCTGCTGGCGCCGGTACCACTGCCCACCAGGCGCTTGTTGGCACGCGGCTTTAACCAGGCCCATGAACTGGCGAAGCCGCTTGGCCGGCGCTTTGGCATACCGGTGGACGGGCGCTGCTGCAAAGTCCTGGGCGACTATTCGCCCAGCCAACAACTTGGGGCCAGGCAACGCCGCGCCATGCTGCGCCAGCGGTTTGTCGCCCATGACCGGGTCGCGGGTAAACATATCGCCATCGTCGACGATGTCGTCACTACCACCAGCACGGCACGGGCAATCGGCCAGGCCCTTATCGACGCCGGCGCCAGTGGTTGCGAGCTATGGTGTTTTGCAAGAACCCCAAAAGATCGCTAGGCTGCTGCGAACACAGGAACGTTTCCCTATGCAACTTCCCGCTTCACTCCTGCGCACACTACTCGCGTTGCTACTCGGGCTTGGCACCTGCCAGGCCTCGGGCTCCACACCAACGCCTCCCGATAGCAGCGAGGCGAGGCTCACTCTCGCCGTTGCCGCCAACTTTCGCAGGCCCATGCAACAGTTACTGGCCGAACTGGATGCACCTGCCACACTCGCTGGACGCGATCGACTGCAATACACCGTGGTCAGTGGCGCTACCGGCACGCTCTATGCCCAAATCGTGCAAGGCGCGCCCTTTGATGTGTTCTTTGCGGCAGACGCACAGCGGCCCACGCAATTAATCGCCAGCGGCCACGCCCTGCCCGATTCACTGCGCATCTACGCCAGCGGCATCCTGGCCCTCGCCTATCGCGACCCGGACGGGCGATTGGCGAAGGCCTGCGACGGCATGATCGACGATACTCAAGAGCTGGCAAGGCTGATTGAACCAATGCGCGCAGCCACCGCCACCCGGCCCCCAATAATCGCGATGGCCAACCCGCGCATTGCGCCCTATGGTGCCGCAGCCGCCGAGGTTCTCGACGCGCTGCCGCCGGCCCATAGCGTTGAACCGCGCCACAGGATCAAACGCGTGCTCGGGCGCAACGTCTTGCAGGCTCAACAGTTCCTGGAGACAGGTCACGCCGACTTCGCCATGGTCGCCTACTCCTTGCGCACCGGCAGTGGCCGCAGCGACATTGAGTTCTGCCCGCTCGCCGATACAATGCACGCTCCGGTGACCCAGGCGCTGGTCGTCGTTGATCGACCGCGCAGCCAAGTACAGGAAGCCTTGCTTGCAGAGCTTCTGGCGTTCATCGATTCGGGGCGAGCCGACCGCGTCACTGCGCCCCTGGGCTATCGCGCGCGCAACCCGCACCGACAATAGCGAGCATCCTGCCTCATGCTTTCTCCCCCAGAACTCTCAGCGCTCGTGCTTACGCTAAAGCTTGCAAGCATCAGCACTGCCATACTGCTGTTGCTGGGAATGCCACTGGCCTGGTGGTTGGCACGCAGTCGCAGCCGCGCCAAGGCGATCGTTGAAGCGCTGGTCGCAGCCCCGCTGGTACTCCCGCCAACGGTACTGGGGTTTTACCTGCTCATCGCCTTTGCACCCGACACGGCGCTGGGCAGCGCCTGGCAATCGCTGACGGGCTCTCAACTCGCGTTCAGCTTCGCTGGCCTGGTGTTGGGCTCGGTGATCTACTCACTACCCTTTGTCGTCCAGCCCATCCAGAGCAGTTTTGAGAAAATCCCCGAGTTGACGCTGAAGACGGCCTCAGCGCTTGGCGCTTCGGGCTGGGACCGCTATCTACACGTTGTGCTCCCGCTGTGCAGGCGATCGATCATCGCTGCGGCGGCGCTGGGCTTCGCCCATGTCCTGGGTGAGTTTGGTATCGTCCTCATGATAGGCGGCAACATCCCCGGCGAAACACAGGTACTGAGTATCGCGCTGTTTGAGCATGTCGAGGCGCTCGATTACCAAAGCGCCCACCGAATCGCGCTGGGCATGGTGGTTTTCTCGGTCGCGTTGCTGGCGACCCTCTACACCGTAGGCCGGGGCTCACGAATACCCACAACTTATGTTAAGCGTTGATATCAATCACCAGCTGCCGACGATTCATCTGCAGGTCAACTGCAGCTTCAAGGGTCGTGGCATCACGGCCATCTATGGCCCATCGGGCAGTGGAAAGAGTACCCTGCTGAATCTTGTTGCCGGCTTTGCGCAGCCCAATCGCAGCGGGCGCGTTGACATGGACGGGGTCAGCTGGATGCGCGACGGCCGCAATGTACTGCCCATTCAACAGCGCAGAATCGGCTACGTGACGCAGCACAGCGCGCTGTTTACGCACCTGAACGTCCGGGGCAATCTCGAATTTGCACTCAAGCGCCGGGCGCCAGGTACAGGCAGCGCAGGTTTCGACACTATCGAGAGCATCAGTGAGTTGCTGGGCCTGCAAGCGCTGCTCGAGCAGCGGCCCCAGGCGCTTTCCGGTGGCGAGCAACAGCGCGTTGCGCTCGCCAGGGCCCTGTTATCGCGGCCAAAACTCCTGCTGCTCGATGAGCCGCTTAGCAGCCTCGATCATGAAGCGCGCGCCCAGCTGCTTGAACACCTTGAAACGCTGCACAATGAGATCGACATACCCATTCTCTACGTCACCCACAATCTGGAAGAACTGATGCGGCTGGCAGACCAGGTGCTATTGCTGCAGCGCGGCGAGGTTATTGCGCATGATGCCATCGAGTTGATTCTGGCCGACACCACCCTGCCCACCAGCGCAGCTGACAATCACGGCGTTGTACTACCCTGCCAGGTGGTGAAGCTCGACGCCGCCTACGGAATGGCCGAAGTCCAAACCCAATCAGGCATTCGCCTTTCTATTCTGGCCGCCGACCGACGTATTTCCAGCGGCGATCTCATCCGGCTTCGGATTTTGGCCAAAGACGTGAGTATTGCACTTAACGCGGCGCAGGATTCGAGTATCTTGAATATCCTGCCGGCAACAATCAGCGCAATCGACCAGCAAGAGAGTGGGCGATCGCTTGTCTCACTCGACATAGGTGGAGCTTCAGTATTGGCACGGATAACGCAAAAATCGACTGAGCAGCTGTCGCTGTCGACCGGCATGAAAGTCTTTGCCCAGGTCAAAGGGATTGCGATGCTGGGCAGCACCAGCCGTATCCACGGGAACCCCCAGACATGAACATAGTGCTGCGCCTGTTAAAGCTGACGACGGCGCTACTCGTGATTGTGTTGGCTTTGCTCGTCGCAGGCTATCTATTCCTGCGTACTTCGCTGCTCGATGCAGACCCTGAACTGACGACCTTTGAAAAAGCCAGCCTGGCCGACATCCAGCGCATCAAGCAGCTGGCGATCGAGGTCAACCGCCAGGGAGAATCTGGTATCCAGCAGCTTGAACTCAGCGATCGAGACGTCAACCTCGCCATCGCGCAGTTTGGCCCGGCGATGTTGAAGCTTCCCAAAGACAGCTTTGCCCGTGTGGATTTCGATGGCGATGTCGCACGCGTCAGCGCTACCGTGCCCATGCGCATTATCTACAGCAATGTCGAACCACAGATCGCGGAGCAGCTGCACGGTGGCAGCGCATTTTTCTACAGCCTCTTCAAGGACAGCACCATCGATGAATGGGTTAACCTGGCCTGGCAGATTCGCGTCGACGAAAACGCAGCGAAAGGCCAGTGGCTAACGCCCGGCCAGCTGACGGTGGGGCAGATAACCCTGAGCCAGTCTTTGAGCGAGCGACTCGCCGACGAACTGTTCACGATCGCTATGGCGCAACCTCGAAGCGAGACACTCAGGGCAAGTTGGAAGAATATCCAGCACATGCGCATGCGCGACGACCTGTTGGCTGTCGACTATATCCTGCCGGAAATCGGCTCCGCACTGAACAGCGCCCAGGCACTGATCCTGACACCTGGCGAACAGCAGTTGGTGTCGATCTACAGCAACCAGATTCGCTTGCTGCCCCAACGCGGTGCCCTGGTAGAGCTGCTATCAAAGGTATTCCAGCTGGCCAGCGAGCGCAGCAACACCAGCGCAGACCCGGTAGCCGAAAACCGCGCCGCACTGCTGGCACTGGCCAAGGTATTTGGCGGCGACCAACTCGACGCCCTGCTCGATGGCAACGTCAATGCCAACCAGTTTCGCCAGCGCAGCCCTTTTACAGTCTATGGTCGCTCTGACCTTGCCCAGCACATGATGCTGTCGTCGGGCCTGACGCTACTGACCGATGGCCGGATAGCCGACCTGGTGGGTCTTGAGAAAGAGATCGCCGACCTGATGGGTGGCCGCTCGATTAGCGCCTGGGACTTGCTCGCCGATAAAACCGGCGTTCGGCTCGCAGAGAACGCGACCCGCAGCGCTCGCTCCGCGCGCAACCTGCAAACGGCCCTGGCCGCGGCAAGCCGCGACCAGCACATCATGCCCGATCTGAGGCAGGATTTTGCCTACGCCGAACAGCAGTTTGGCCCGGAGGACATCGACGAGCTCACCGTCCTGGTTGAGCTGTATCTGGACCAACTTCCCATCTACCAAAAATAATTATAAGTTGTTGTTTTGTAAGGAATAATATTTCACTGCTCAACTGGCGTCCAACCCCGCCCGTTCTATACTTTTAGTGATAACCCCTGCGCCTGCAAAACCGCGCTACCCGCACTGGAACACTACCCGGGAGGGCTGGGCCAAAGGGTCCGCCCTCGCGCTTTGACGCAGTGAGTCCAAGGCAACCTCCAGGTGAGCAATGACAGCACTCAGCAGTACCCGCATATTGGTCGTGAACCCGATTCATACGGTGCGCGAACAGATCAGGCAGCAACTAGAGCGAGCCGGGTTTGAACAGATCGTCGAGGCCCGCGATGGCCTGCACGCAGTAGACCTGCTGGGTGAGCACAGCTTTGACCTGATCATTAGCGATATCGATATCCAGAACCTCGACGCCTGGCGACTGACCCGACTGATTCGCTCGGGCATGCTTTGCACCCCGCGCGACACGCGCGTTGTCATTGTCTCCTCAACCTATAGCGAGCGTATTGCAGAGGCGACCTCCAAGGAGTTTGAGGTCAATTGCTTCCTGCCCCTGACGCGGCTCCCTCAACTGGCGGATACGATCCTCGAAATGCTTCGCCACGATGACAGCGACGTCCCCAAATCCAGGGTACTGGTCATTGAAGATTACGAAGACACGGCCCAGCTGGTCGACCGCATCCTCAACAAGCGCTTTGAAGTCTCACACGCCGCTGACGGGGAAGCCGGCCTGCAGGCATGGCTTGAACATCGCCACGATATTGTTTTGCTCGATCTCATGCTCCCGAAGAAATCAGGCGAAGAAGTCCTGCACGAAATTCTCAGGCACAAGCCTACCCAGTCCGTCATCATGATGACTGCACACGGTGATGCCCAGAAAGCGTCAGAGCTGGTGCTGGCAGGCGCTGTCGATTTTATCTCGAAGCCATTCAAGGCTGAGCAGCTGCGCCATGTTTGTAGCATCGCTGCCCATCGCGAAGACTACATCCTCAGCAACGAGCAGTTTGATGCGCGGCAGCGCGCCCTCGACGCTGCCAATGGCCGGGCCCAGATCACGCTGGAATCCATCGCCGATGGCGTTATCACCACGGATGGCAATGGCGAGATTGACTATATCAACCCCATCGCGCTGAAAGCCCTGCGCTACACCCAGGCGGATGTGCTCGGACAGCCCATCGAAAAGATGTTCCAGACCTTTCATGAAACCTCGCGCATACCTACGGCCAACCTCGTCAAGCGCGCGTTATCCGAGAACAGCGTCATCTTCAGCGGCGCGAAGTGTGTGCTGAAAAATCACTTTGGTGACGAACTCATCGTCGAACAGCAGGCCGCACCCATCCGTGATGCCGCCGGCTCAGCCATCGGCGCAGTGCTTATCTTCAGGGATCGCACTGAAGCCAAGCAAATCGAGAAGCAACTTTCTTTTCACGCCAGCCACGACCCTCTGACGGGCCTGAACAACCGCGAGGTGTTTGACCAGGAAGTCCGGCTCGCCATCGAAGAAACCGCCGAATCCGATACCCAGCATGCGCTTTGCCACCTGTCGCTCTCGCAGTTTGCGATGATCAACGAGACTTGCGGTCATAGCGCCGGCGACAAGCTCTTGCAGAAGATTGCCGCAGTACTAAAGCAGCGCGTCCGCGCACCCAGCGACGCAGTAGCCCGCATTGGCGGCGATGAATTCGGCATCCTGCTGCGCCACTGCCCGATCGACGCTGCAGAACGCATCTGCGAGGTCATAGCCTCAGAGTTTGCTGACCAGAAATTTGTTTTCGATGACAAGACGTTTGATATCAACATCGGCATCGGCATTGTGCCGATCAACCAGGAAACCTCTGACCTCAGTGAGTTGATATCGCTGGCCAGCGCGGCCTGCAACAAGGCCAAGGAGCGCGGCAAAAATCGCGTCGCCAGCTACGAAAAAAATAACGCCGAGTTGTTTGAGAAACGCACCGAAGTACTGCTGGCCAGCGAGCTGATGGATGCACTGGAGGCCAACCGTACCTGCCTGTTCCAGCAGCGCATACTGAATGCACGCACCAGCAGCCGTGACAGCTACGAAATATTGTTGCGCTTGCAGGATGCAGAGGGCAATTTCCTGCCTCCGGGCCCCTACCTCAATGCCGCAGAGCGCTACAACCTGACACCCAACCTCGATCGCTGGGTGGTAAGAAATACGCTCGAGTGGCTCAGTGACAACCCCCAGGTCGCACGCGACATCGACTACCTATCGGTCAACCTGTCGGGGCTGTCGATCTGCGACGACCAGTTCACCAAGTTCATTATCGACTGCTTCAGCGAGTTTTCGGTTAGCCCGGAAAAAATCTGCTTTGAAATTACTGAGACGGCAGCCGTCACCAACTTCATGCAGGCCGGCGAGTTTATCACTGCCATGAAAGACCTCGGCTGCAAATTTGCACTCGATGACTTTGGCAGCGGCATGTCATCTTTTGCCTACCTGAAAAAATTACCGGTCGACATCCTGAAGATTGATGGATTGTTCATCAGGGACATTCTCGACAACCCGATTGACCTGGCAATGGTCAAATCGATTAACGACGTCGGCCATGTCATGGGCCTGAAAACGATTGCCGAGTACGTTGAAAACCAGGCCATTCTCGATGTCCTGACCGTGCTCGAGGTAGATTCATTCCAGGGTTATGAAATCGCCAAGCCTGCTCCGATCGCCAACCTGACGACCGAAGCACTCAACCAGTTGGTCAGGAAGACCGGCTAGTCCTCCGCTGTAGCCAAGCTGTCAGCAGGTAATTCCCTGCGCGCCGCGCCTGTGTACTCTACATCAGCACAGGTCTGGGGCAAGAAACTATCATCAGGCTTTTGCGCCTGCTGCAGATGACAGGCGGTGACACCGCTGTTGACCATGGAGGGAAATAGCGCATAGACCTGTTGGGGCGAGAGCCCCTGGTCTGAAAGAAACGCAGAGATATAGCCACCCACATTGAGGCTTTCATCGTAGTTCTCTATAAGGTACTGCTCGATCTGCAACGCAATTGCCAGGTGAGGACCCTGCTCGTAACCCAGTGAATTTGCGTAATCCAGCATCGCCTCAACGCGCTCATCACCACTGGCAATAGGCCTGGCAAAGCCCATCAGGTGAACTTTACGGCCGGTCTTGCTGATCTCTGACTCGACAAACGCTGCCACATCCTGGCCCGATTCAATTTTATCCTTTGCGTACTGCATGAATTCGACCCCTTTTAGCAAGGTATAGGGGCCATACATCACCGAATCACTGGCCAGCATACCCGCCGCGGTACCGGCCAATGTGCTCGCTCGCGCAGAACCTGCCAACGCACCCACACCATTGCACCAGATCCTGGGGTCAGGCCAGCTCAGGCAAATGAAGATCGCCTCGAGCCACTTACAGAACCTGTCTTCGGGAACGTAACCCAGTGCATTGAGCACCAACACATGAAAATATGACCGAGCGGGCAACATATCGCGCAACAGGTCGTGCCCGTGAGAAAAGACGCCCACACCGGCCAACCAGCCACCCTGCCGATCGACGAGCCGGCCACGCTGGGCGATCAACTGTTCAATCAACGCTGCGCTACGACTCGACATCAATCAGCTCCCGATCCTTGCACGGCGCAGCCTGCTCTCGAAACTGGTACTGGTCATCAGCGACGAAAGGCAAGACGGTAGCGGGCTTATTGCCATGCTCCAGGCCCTGCACCATCAAGCCCGGTGCCGCCATCATTTGCAACAGGGCAACGCCATGCCGCGGCATGATACCCAGGTCGCAAAACGCAGCTGCTGCGACCGTTGGCTTGGTCCAGCCAATCGCCGCATCGGTAGCCAGGGAGGCCAGTGCAGCGTCAGCCCAATCCAGGCAGGGCGTCGCCATCGATGAACTGGCCAACAAGGTAGCCAGTGATTGGGCCCAGCAATCGGTGTCACCGTAGTAAGCACCGAACCCCGCGGCCTGCAGCTGCTCTGCATCTGCATCGTCGGCAGGCTTGCGCTGCTGCTTACGCAAATAGCGCATCGCTTTTTCAACGACCGCAGCACCTGTACGCTCCCCGCCATAGACAAGCAAAGCAACGGGCAGCACGTGCTGGGAAAGCGTCTTTCCAACGCCCGCCAATACGGCAGCGCGCGAGGCCTCGTGCCTGGGCCCGGGTGAACTGAACGCGATGAGCAAACGGTTGAGGAATTCGCC
This sequence comes from Pseudomonadales bacterium, assembly GCA_965216795.1. Taxonomy (GTDB): domain Bacteria; phylum Pseudomonadota; class Gammaproteobacteria; order Pseudomonadales; family UBA7434; genus UBA7434. The sequence continues at coordinate 1,862,644 of OZ244196.1, forward strand.
CTGCTCGGGGGCTGGCAGCTCACCCTTGATCAGCAGGTACAGGTAATCGGCGTAGCTGAGCTGCCCGACAAGCGCCTGCATCGGATAGCCACGGCAGAGCACATCTTCCTCAACAAAGGGGTTGTGCTCCGCGGGAAGCTCCTTCCAGATTGATGTTGCGTATCTTTCAGCGTAAGGCTCACGGCGATGCTTGACCTCGACCTTATCTCTACTCATTGCGCAGACCCCGGCTTGACAGTACATCATTTATACCGGATATCTTTTGTACTGCCTAGCGCAATAAAACACAAAAAAAGCGGCGCTAGCGCCGCTTTTTTTAACACCCCAGACTGTTAACGATCGAAGTGATAGGTGACCTCAATCGTAGCCGATCGACCTTCCATCGGGTAATCATCGGGAATCTCTACCCCAAAGGGGCCAACCGTGCTTGGCTCCCTGACGTCGACATCAAACAGGTTGCGGCCGATCAAAGCGATATCAAGCCCCTGGTAAACGTTCTGGTAACTTAACACCGCATCAAGCGTCGTGTAATCATCGATGTCCTGGCGGACGTCGCCCTCAGGGCGATCACGATCCATCACGTGATTCAGCACCAGCGAGCCCAGCAGGTCCGCACTCATATCGTAAGCTGCACGCAGGTAAATTTGCTGCTGAGGCGCATTGGGAACATCTTCATTGGTTTCATCGTTCTCCGCCTGCTGCCAGGCATAATTGCCGAGCAGCCGGAAGTCCGCAGTTGGCGACCATTCAAACTCGAACTCATAGCCCCTGCCAGACTGCTCGCCGCTATTGCTGGCCGGCGACTGGAACTCGATTTCAACCAGGTCTTTGATATCGTACGCAAAGAGGTTCAAACGCAGGGATACATGCTGGGAGGGCTGGTAGTCGAATGCGACCTCATAGGTATTGATAATTTCCGGCTCAAGATTCTCGTTACCCAACAGCGCCGGATTGTTTGCGGCAAACAGCTCGCTGAATGAAGGTGCGCGGAAGGCGCGACCATAGAGCAGCTTGGTAGTCAGGTCGTGGGTCGTCGACCACACCAGTGCTACGCGCGGGTTGAGAGAATCACCAAACTGCGTGTAGTTGTCATAGCGCAGGCCGGCTGTCAGCTTCCAGTCATTGGCAATTGACCACTCATCCTGGATCGAAAAGAAGTAGAGCTCACGATCATCATCCCGAATGAAGATGTCTTCGGTGCCACTCACATCGATAAGCGTGCCAAAGAATGCATCCATATCAAGATCAGAGAAGTTCTTGGTTTCACCCGCATCCAGATCCTGCAGCAGGAAGCCGGCCGAAATGCGCAGGCTGTGCTGGGCATGACCCGAGTACAGCGCAACCAACTCCCCGGAGATTGTCTCCTCCAGCACGCTGGGGTTGCCAATGACACCATCGGGAAACAAAACGAAATTCGGCACCGGCGTTGCATTGTCAGGCTGCACCGCGCCCGATGGGAACAGCTTGAAACGGGCATCCTGGTTGAGGAGCGTGTACTCAAGCTCTCCCCGGATGGTGATGTTTTCGCTGCCGAACTGGAAATCGCGGGTGGTCAGGTTCACGCCTGAAAAATCAATCTTGTCGCCGCCTTCGGGATCCAGGGCTTGCGCGCCGCCAGTACCATTACCGGCATTGGCCAGGTGCCAGGAGAACAGATCCAGGGAAAACAGCTCGCCACTAAACTTGAGCTTCGTGTTCAAAAGCTCGATGTCGGTGTTCAGCTGTCCCGGCGCAAGGGAAACGTCCGTCGCGAAAATGCCATCGAGGATAGTCTGGTTATCGGCATCAATGCGCCGGCGATCATCACCTTCCGATTTTGTATGCTGTATCGAGAAAGACGTTTTAACGCCTGCGATTTCGTCTGAAACGTTCCACCAGGCTTCGCGGGTCGCAAACGAGCCGCGCCGCACACCCACTTCATTGCCGGCAGTATGGTTAGCCGTCTTGGTTGTCACACTGATAACGCCAGCAAACGCATCGGCACCATAGACAGCTGAACCCGGACCACGGATAACTTCGATCCGCTCAATGTTTGCAACCGGCAGGGCATAGTTGTAAGGGCGAGCCCCTGAAAAAAGCTGCTGGATGCGAACACCGTCGATGAGCAGCAACACCTGGGGATTTTGCCCGGTGTGAATACCACGGATGGAATAAATGGCGTCCTGGCGGTTAAACGAGGCACCGACGTGGAGGCCAGGTACCATTTCAAGCGCCTCGTCCAGCGTACGGGCGCCGCTTTCCCGGATATCACGACTGGTAATCACGGTGGCAACGGAGGGCGCAAAGCGAACCTGTTTCTGGGTACCCGTGGCAATCGTAATCAGTTCTTCGTCATCATACAGACCGACCAGATCATCCTCTTCGCCCAGGTCTGCGTGAGCCACTACGGATAGCAAGCAGCACAAAGTGGCAGTCAATCGAATTTTCATTAAACAGACTCTCTTTCAGATGTTGTCTATGCCTCACCCATGAGATGCCTTCCGTTAATTCCCGCAGCTAAAACTATAGGCCAGAATCCGAAAACTCGCCTGAAATTAACCAATTAGATCCCGATCGGCGTCGTTATTGTTGAAATTTTGGACGCTGCCGCCAAAGTCAGTCGATCGAGGGGATACTGGAGAGTGATGTACCGTGCTTGGCTACCTGCAGCACGTCAACACGCGATCGCATAGGCGGCACTTCGCTGCCATCGATGTGGACATCGATAAGCACAGGGCCCTCGCTGGCGGTGAAGGCCTCTTCGGGTAACTCGGCAAAGTCTTCCCAGGTGTGCACTGACCAGGCGCGGACACCCACAGCCCTGGCCATCGATGCAAAATCGACGGTTGGGAGCTCGACGCCGATTTCTTCTGCTTTATTCATTTGCTGGCCGTGCTTGACCATGCCCAATGCATGATCATTCAGGATGATATAGACCACGGGCAACCGGTACTCAGCGGCAACGGTGATTTCCTGCCCGCTCATCAGGTACGCCCCATCGCCCGTTACACAGACCACAGGCCGCCCCGCATAGCCAAAGGCGCTGCCAACCGCCGCACCAATCGCCCAGCCCATGGCGCCAAAACCCATCGCAATAAAGAAGGTGTCGGGGGTTGCCAGGTGCATGTAGTGCGTGGCCCAACTCCAGGCGTTGCCGGTATCGATGACGAATCGACTACCCTGTGGGCACTTACCAGCCAGTTCGTGCAAAAGCCGCTGGGGCTTGATCGGCAAGGCATCGCTCATGCACTTTTCTGGCTCTACCACCTCTACACCAGGCGGGATCAACTGCTGAGCCAACTGACTCGCTGGCAGCGCGTCAGTTGGCTCCCCCCGGTAATTTCGGTAGGCAATCTTGCTACCATCCAGCGCGGTGATTAACTGGCCGAACAACACCCTGAGATTGCCATAGACGTGCAGATACGCCATCGGCGATCGGTCGAAAGTAGCCACCGAGGAAGCCACGTGAACCAGCCGATCGTTGAGCAACGCCTGGCTGTCCCAGCCCGAGGTATCCAGTTCGCTGAAGCTGGTACCCACAGCGAGCACCAGCTCAACGCGATAGTCGGTCAACGCGCGGCGAGCACTTTCGTGACCTGCAAAGCCAAACACGCCACGGTACAGTGGGTGGTGAGCACTGACCCAGCGCTTGCCGGCAGGCGAGGTGACGATATTGGCTTCGACCAGCTCGGCGAAGCGGACGATCTCGGCAGCCGCCTCACCGCAGTCTTCACCAATGAACACCGTGATGTCCTTGCTTTTCAGGCGACAGGCCTCAATAGCGGTGAGAAGGGCATGGTAATTTGCATCGTCCACCGCAACGGGCTCACGCAACAGCGTTGCGACGTTAAAGCGCGCGGCCGCGTTGCGCACCGGCTGGGAGAGAATATCAGCCGGTATGCTGAGGTGCACCGGCCCGCGGGGCTTGCGGAAGGCCGTTGAAAGGGCCGTGAACAGCTTGCCTTCGAGTTGCTCGGGATGCGATACCAGTGAGCTGTAGCGGGTGCACTGATCCAGCATTGCCACCACATCGACCAGGTCACTGGAGGACTCCTGGAAACCCCGCTGCCCAAAGCTCGGTAGCGCGGTCTGCGGCGTGATCACCAGCATCGGCACGCGATCGACGTAGGCGTTGGCGACACCGGTCATCAGGTTGGTGGCGCCCGGCCCTGTCGTTGAGCAACACACGCCGAGCTTACCGGTTTCGCGGGCGTAGCCATCCGCCATAAATGCTGCGCCGCTTTCATGGCGCGTCACCACCAGCTGCGGGGCCTTTAAGGTTCGTGAGCGCTTACGCTCAAGCGCGCGCTGATAGTGCATACCTGCGCTGGGGAGCTCACCCTTCTGGCGGCGAGACAGGGCATCGAAGAGGCCCTCGATAGCGCCGCCGGGAATGCCAAACACGTACTCCACCTCAATCTGGCTGAGGTAGTCGACGATAAGGTCAGCGTAGGTGAAGGCTGGCTTGCCAGGTGGGCTATTACCGCCCTTGCCGGGCAAAATCGGATGAATCTCGGTCACACCACCCTCCGCTGGATACTCTCCCTTTTCAAAGCAACAACACCCTCAACGCTGGCCCATCGCCCTGCATGCGGGCGGCCATAGACACGGTGAAAAGACAGCTCAAACTGCTAAGTTCTCGCCGGATTTTGCAAACTTACTTGATATATGTCATGTAAATTGTTGGTTTTACTTCAAAATTTACAATTGATCAAAATGCGTCACGGAAAAGAACAGGCAATCACGGGAAAATCTGCCAAACTTAATAGGATGCCGGTAGTTACTGAATTTATTGAGCTTTTTGTAGTCAGTGAGCCAAAGGGCAAGGCCAAACCAGGACCGCATGTAGGTTGACCCGAAGTACTCCTCTCCCAGCTGGCTCGGCGCGTCGCGCCGTGCATAGCCTGTCATGTCTGGCGCTTGCAGCCCTGTTGCTGCTGGGCGTCGCTGCCAGTGCGCAAGCGGAAAAGATCAAGACCTCCTTGCTGGTACCCAAGACCACCGGCGCAGCCAAGATGATTTACGACCAGGTCGTATCCGGGGTCACCAGCCACCCCGATCTCGATGTCAAAATCATCGAGTTGAATACCGATTCCACCGCGGAAAAAATCGACCAGCGCATCCAGCGCCAGGGCAGTGAACTGCTCATTGCGCTGGGCAACAAGAGTTATCGACTCAGCGCTGAACTCAGCGCTCCGGCCACCGTTATCGCCGGCGGTATTTCCGGAAAACCCAACGGCATTCCAACATTGAGCCTCACCGGGGATCCTGAGCCCACACTTGCCCAACTAAAGGCATTGGCGCCCGATGTAACCCAGCTCCGGCTGGTATACAACGATGCCGTTAACGGCTGGTGGTACCGTCGTGTGCGCGAGGCGGCACCTGCGTATGGCATTACCGTTGTTGGCTACCAGGCCGCTGACCTCAAAGAAGGGGTCAAGCTCTACGAAAAACTACTGGCCGATGCCGAAGTAGGCAAGACCGCTGTCTGGATTCCGCTGCGCAGTATCGTACCTTCCAAAACGATTCTGCCTTTGCTGCTTGATAAGGCCTGGAGTAAAAAGCTCGCGGTCATCTCCAACAACCCGTCGCATACCAAACTCGGCAGCCTGATCGCCGTATTCCCGGATCATGAACGCATGGGCAGACAGCTCGCTGAGTTTGCGATTGCGCATCATCGCGATGAGGAGTCACCGCAGATTATCGGAACGCGCGCACTGCGCACGGCAATCAACGTGCGAACGAGTTCCCACATCGGCATACGCCTGAGTCGCAAGGACCTGGAAAGATACGATCGTGTCTTTCCAGCCCAGCGCTAGGTTGGGGCAGGCATGATGCTAACGCAACCGGGAACAAGAGAATCGCAGAATACTGCAGGCAAGGGCCGCAGTTTCCAGGCGCTGGTTTTTTCACGCTTTGCCATCGCGGGGTTTGTACTCGCCATCATCGCTGCTTTCGCCTACTCCTACATGTCGAGCACGATGATCAAGGATTTCTACGAAAAGGAAGGCATACAGGCCACTGAAAACTTTGCAGGCCTTAGCGAACTTGCCCTGCTTTACGAAAGTGGCGATAACGCACGCGATGCCGCGACCGCAACATTGAACTTCCCGAGCATCAAGCATGTTGCCATCATCGATAGCAACAACCAGATTCTGCTCGATGAGGGCAACACGGATGAGCGCATCCTCACGGACCTGGAAGAATCCCAGTGGGTGGATGACAAAGCGCAACTGTTTTCTACCAGCAGCTCGACATGGCAAATCGCGGCACCCGTTTATACGCAGCACAGCGAGGAGTTTGACGAAGCACTGCTGCTGGATGAGGAACCCCAGACCAAAACCTACCTGGGTTATGTAGCGATCCAGATCGACAGCTCGCAGGTGCGAGACTTCCAGCAAACCATCTTTGTTCGCAACCTGATTGTTGGCCTGGGTTACGGCCTGGTCTTTGCCGCCATACTCAGCCTTGCCCTGCGCCGACTATTCCAGCCCATGCGCAGGCTGGCGCGCGTTATGCAAGCATCCACCGACGGCGCCTACAAAAACTCCGTCATTGAGAAGGACTCGCCGCTGGAAATCACCCAGATCGCCGAAGTCTACAACCAGATGATTACCAACCTGGCCGAGCGCGACCAGAAACTACGCGGGCAAAAAGACCTGCTCGAAACCGAGGTCGCCCTGCGCACCAGTGAACTGGTGCAGGCACGTGATGCTGCGCTTGAGGCAAATCGACTCAAATCAGAGTTCCTTGCCAATATCACGCATGAACTGAGAACGCCGTTACAGAGCATTATTGGTTATACCGAAGTGGTTAACGAAATGCTCGAAGACGAAGGCGTATTCAGCTGCGAAACAGATATCCAGAAAATCACCCGCAACGCTGAGCATCTGCTGGGGCTGATTAATTCGATACTTGATATTTCCAAAATTGAAGCCGGAAAGATTGACATCCATACCCAGCAGACAAACGTGAAGTCACTTTTGCTGGCTACCATTGAAACTGCCACGCCACTGGCCCAGCAAAATGGCAACACCATCACTACCGACATCAACAGCGTCGATCTGGACGTGATGATCGATGACAAGAAGCTGTACCAGATATTGTTGAACCTGCTGAGCAACGCCGCGAAGTTCACCCGCGACGGCAGGATCACTGTGACCGCCAGCTACATTGACGATGCACTGGTGTGCAGCGTTGAGGACACCGGAATCGGCATCAGCCCGGAGAACCAGAAAATGGTCTTCGAGCCCTTTCGGCAAATCGATGGCGGCAACACCCGCGAGTTCGTAGGTACCGGCCTGGGCCTGTCGATCTCGCTTCGCTTTGCCCGATTGCTGGGCGGCTCCATACAGCTGGTTAGCGAGCAAGGCAAGGGCTCGCGCTTCACCCTGACGATTCCCTGCGGGCTCGCCGCAGAACAAATGGCCGTCAACCAGTAATCAAAGAAGCCTCAGCGCTGGCTCCGTGGCCAGACAATATGCTTTATCCAGGCCAGCGTACTGTTATCTTTCAATACCAGTTGGTCGATCTTGTCGTATTCGCGCGCCAGGCTAACGGGGTCAGCGAAGAACTGCGCACGCGTCTTGAAGCCCTGCTGCTCGTCAAGCTCCTTCACCACCCTGGCCGGATTACCCGCGACAACCACATTGGCAGGCACGTCCTTCGCAACAACTGAGCCTGCCGCAACGATACTGTTCCGCCCAACAGTAACGCCCTTGAGCACGATTGCGTGGTCACCAATCCAGACATTGTCTTCCAGCACCACCGGCTGGTGCGCCTCATCGCGCCCGACCCGATCGTAAATGCCATGCCAGTCCGAGTCGGTAATAAACGCGCCATTGGCCATCATACAGCTGTGACCAATTTCTATGGATTCTGCAGCGGTAATGCGCACGCCAGGCGAGATCATCGCATAGTCGCCTATCGCAATCTTGCCCTTGCCCTCGGCATCACCCCAGACACCGATCGACACCGTGCGATCGCGCTCCGCTACGACAGTCGCACATTTACCCAGCGTTATGTTGGGGCCATTGACCCGGATGTGCCAGGGCTTCATAAACGTGCCATGGCCACCGAGCCAGGCGAACGAAGGCTCGAGGTAGTTGCGCACATACCAGGCCCTGAAATTCAGGTAGGCTTTCTTGACCCAGTAAGGGCGTGGATCTTTTTGCATTTATCGTGTCGTCCTGTTAGTTTCTTGCGTCAGGCAGAGCGAATGGGTCGCACTCATGGAACAACCCTCTCGACAGGTTACCAGCAATCAGGCCGGGGTACACGAGAACCTTGAACGGGTTGTACTCCGGAACTGGCACAACACATTCCAACGGCCAATCCAGGCACACAATCTCGCAGCATTCGAGCAACTCGAACCGATCATTGCGGGTCGCCCCATCATCCTTGATGCCGGTTGCGGCACCGGCCAGAGCACCGAGCACATAGCGCAGCGCTTTCCACAGGCTTTCGTCATTGGCATCGACAAATCCCAGCACAGGCTGCAGCGACACAATGGCGCTGGCGAACTGCTGGAAGGCCTCGACCCAGACCTCGCAGCCAATTTTTGCCTGCTGCGCGCCGATCTGGTCGACTTCTGGCGACTCGCCCGCGGAGCCGGCCTCAAACCGCAGCGGCATTATATTCTCTACCCAAACCCCTGGCCCAGGAAACAGCAGCTGCAACGACGCTGGCACGGCTCTGCGCTATTCAGGGATATTATCGCGCTTGGCGGCGAGCTCGAACTGCGTAGCAACTGGCGGATCTATCTCGAGGAATTTGCGCATGCGCTGGAGATCGTGGGCCAGCACGCCCGCATAGAACCGGTAGCGACCGATGCGACCCCGATCTCGGCATTCGAGAGCAAGTATCGCAATAGCGGTCAGGCGCTATGGCGGCTCAGGTCTTCCCTGAAGGCTGCAGACGATTGAGTTGCCTGTCCAAATACTCTAGCATGAGCCTCGAGGCAGGCGACGGTACGCCCAGCCATGACTGAATCGAACACCGAAAGTCGCAGTATGACCATAGCGATGACAGCAGAAGAAACACTGCGCGAAACCTGGGCCTGCATCCGCCGCGAGGCAGAGAAAGAAGCGGCCCACGAACCCGCGCTGGCCAGCTTTCTCCACGCAACAATCCTGTGCCACGACTCGCTGGCCCAGTCGCTGGCCTACCACCTCTCCAACCTGCTTGATGATGCCGTCACACCGGCCCAGTCCTTGCGCGAAATTATCGACGAAGCCCACGCGACCGACCCGTCCATAGTCAGTGCCGCTGCTTTCGACGTCGCCGCAATCCGGGATCGCGACTCAGCCTGCAGTGAATGCGGAACACCTTTTCTCTACTACAAGGGTTTTCATGCGCTGCAGTCGCATCGCGTCGCGCACTGGCTCTGGAACAGTCAACGCAGGGAGCTTGCGCTCTACCTGCAAAGCAGGGTCTCGCGTAACTTTGGCGTAGACATACACCCTGCCGCCATCATTGGCCATGGACTCATGCTCGATCACGCAACCGGCATCGTCATTGGTGAAACCAGCCGAATCGGCGACAACGTCTCGATCATGCAATCCGTCACACTGGGCGGCACCGGCAAAGAGAGTGGCGACCGCCATCCAAAGATTGGTGCCGGCGTACTGATAGGCGCAGGGAGTAAAATTCTCGGCAATATCACGATTGGCGAGGGCAGCCAGGTCTATGCCGGCAGTGTCGTACTGGAAGATGTGCCGCCGCGCAGCGCGGTGGCAGGCGTGCCCGCAGAAATCGTCGGTCACACCGACGAAGACATGCCTTCGCTGTATATGAACCAGCTACTCTCTCGCGAAAAGTAAGGTGTTCGCCCGATCAGCGATGGTAGGCAGGCGACACCCTGTGCACAGTTTCTACCAGTGCAAGCACGGTGTCAGGATCAATATCCGGGGTAATACCATGGCCAAGGTTAAACACGTGGCCACTGCACTCAGTGTGCTGGCCGAAGGCTGCCAGTACGTCTGCCGCAGCCTGCTCGACTACCTTCGGCGCTGCACGCAATATCGCGGGGTCGAGATTGCCCTGCAGCGTTACACGATCATCCAGCTGCGCTCGCGCACGACCGATATCTATCGTCCAGTCGAGGCCGACGGCCTGGCAACCACTGCCCGCAATCGCATCCAGCCACTGGCCGCCGCCCTTGGTAAATACAATCACCGGAACATCTGCCGCAGCCGGGTGCGCAGCGACTTTCGCGACGATCTTGCTCATGTAATCGAGCGAAAACTCGCGATAGGCGGCTTCAGAGAGCACGCCGCCCCAGGTGTCAAAGATCTGTAGCGCCTGGGCGCCTGCGTCAACCTGGGCACACAGGTACTCGCAGATTGCATCGCTCAGGGTCGTAAGCAGCCGGTGTAGTAACTGTGGCGCCTGGTAGAGCATGCGCTTCACCTGGGCAAAGTCGCGCGTTGGGCCGCCTTCGACCATATACGTTGCAAGCGTCCATGGACTGCCGGTAAAGCCAATCAACGGCACCGAATCGCGCAGCTCTTTGCGAATCAGCGCGACGGCATCAGTCACGTAAACCAGCTCATCCATGACTGCAGAGGAAAGCGCATCAATCGAGGCTTCGTCACGCACAGGGCGTTCAAACCGCGGGCCTTCACCTTCGGCGAAGTACAGGCCAAGCCCCATCGCATCGGGTATCGTCAGGATATCGGAAAACAGGATCGCTGCATCGAGCTCAAACCGCGCCAGCGGCTGAAGCGTCACTTCGCAGGCCAGCTCGGTGTTCTTGCACAGCGAAAGAAAATCCCCTGCACGCTGCCGGGTTTGTCGATACTCAGGCAAATAGCGCCCTGCCTGGCGCATGATCCAGATGGGCGTGCGATCAACGGGCTGCCGGCGCAGTGCGCGCAGGAAACGATCGTTCTTCACAGCTCCAGATACCCGAGAATGCCCTCAGCCGCCTGCCGGCCCTCCCAAATGGCCGTAACCACCAGGTCGGAGCCACGCACCATGTCACCACCGGCAAATACTTTGGGATTGCTGGTCTGGAAGCGAAACCGGCTTCCATCATCAGCATCGCTCTCAGTCACGTCAATGCCGCCCCAGTCATTGATCGTAACCGCGTGCTGCTGTAACCATGCAGCCGGGCTGGGGCGAAATCCAAAAGCGATCAGCACGGCGTCGGCGGGCAATACCTCTTCACTACCGGGTACCGGCTCGGGCACCCTGCGGCCGCTTTCATCCGGCTCGCCAAGACGCGTCTCGACAACGCGCACTCCCTCTACCTGCGTGTCACCGACAATTTCGATTGGCTGCCGATTGAAGAGGAACTGCACGCCTTCTTCTTTGGCATTGGCGACTTCACGTCGGGATCCGGGCATATTTTCTTCATCGCGCCGATAGGCACAGGTGACACTGGTCGCCTGCTGGCGGATCGACGTCCGGTTGCAATCCATAGCCGTATCACCACCGCCGAGCACCACAACCCGTTTACCCGCCAGCGAGATATAGTCATCGGGGTTCTTTTCCCAGCCCATATTGCGATTCACGCTGGAAACCAGGAACGGCAATGCATCATAAACACCCGGCAGGTCTTCACCGGGGAAGCCGCCTTTCATATACGTGTAGGTGCCCATACCCATGAACAAGGCATCATAGCCGGCGAGCAGATCGTCGACGTTGACGAAGTTATCAGCCTTGCCTGATGCCTGCTGCCCGACTTCTGTATTGAGATGAAACTCAATACCCATACCCTCAAAGATCTCTCGGCGTGTCTGCATCACCTGCTTTTCGAGCTTGAACTCGGGGATACCGAAGGTCAACAGGCCGCCGATCTCGGGATACAGATCGAAGACAACGGGCTTGACGCCGGCTCTGGCCAGGACATCCGCACAGGCAAGCCCCGCAGGCCCGGCGCCAATGATCGCAACCTGTTTGCCACTATCGACTACATTTGACAGGTCGGGCCGCCAGCCCATCGCAATAGCGGTGTCATTGATATATTTTTCGGCCGAGCCAATCGTAACCGCTCCAAAACCATCGTTGAGCGTGCACGCGCCTTCACAGAGTCGATCCTGGGGGCAAACACGGCCACAGACTTCAGGCAGGGTATTGGTCTGGTGGCTCAACTCCGCCGCCTCCAGAATATTGCCCTCGGCAATTAGCTTGAGCCAATTGGGAATGTAATTGTGTACCGGGCACTTCCACTCGCAGTAGGGGTTGCCACACTCGAGGCAGCGATGCGCCTGGTCAGCGACCTGCACGGGCGTGTACTGCTCGTAAATTTCGACGTAGTCCTGGGTACGAGCAGTCATCGACTTCTTGGGAGGGTCAGCTCGCCCTACGTCGATAAACTGGAAATCGTTGTCTGGTCTTTCAGGCATAAAACTTTTTCCGAACCGAAAAACACGGTGGGCCGCTGACATATCAGCGGCGGCATTAATAGTTGCGATGCTAAGGCAACGCCTGTCTGGCGTTGTCAGGCCGCCCTTGATCTTACACTGTCGAGCAGGACCGAAAGATTGGCCGCTTTTGGCTTAACCAACCAGAACTGTCGCAGGAAATCGTCGAAGTTCTGGCTAAGGTGATGCCCCCAGTCGCTTCCGGTTTGCTCTACAAATTCGGCGATGATCGCGCGCAAGTGACGCTTATAGGGCTCGAAGCTCTCTGAGTTAATACGGCAGATTTCGACCAGCTCATGGTTGTAGCGGTCGACGAAATGCCTGTCCTGATCCAGGACATAGGCCAATCCACCTGTCATACCGGCACCGAAGTTATAACCGGTATCGCCCAGCACGGTGACTATTCCACCGGTCATGTACTCACAGCAGTGATCGCCCGCACCTTCGACAACCGCATGGGCACCGGAATTACGTACCGCGAAACGCTCGCCAGCACGCCCTGCCGCAAACAGCTTGCCGCCCGTGGCGCCATACAGGCAGGTATTGCCCATGATAGGGGTATCCTGGGAACGGAAGCTGCTGGCTGCAGGCGGCACCAGCACCAGCTTGCCACCGGCCATGCCTTTGCCCACATAGTCATTCGCATCGCCAGTCAGGTGCATATGCAGGCCACCGGCATTCCAAACGCCAAAACTCTGGCCAACCGTTCCCTGCAACTGCAATTCAATCGGGTGGCCAGCCATACCGTCATTGCCATGTTGTTTGGCAATCTCACCCGACAGGCGCGCACCGATAGAGCGATCACAGTTCGTCACAGGATACTCGAATCGGCCGCCAGACTTGCTGGCGATAGCCGCCTGCGTATCCGTTACCATGCGCTCGGCCAGTTCACCCCGGTCAAAGGGCTGGTTTTGATCGACCATACAGAACTGCGGTGCATCATCGGCCACTTCACCGCCATCCAGCATTGGTGAGAGGTCGAGTTTTTGCTGACGCGCTGTATCGCCGGGCAGCCGCTGCAACAATTCGGTTTTGCCGATGATTTCATCGAGCGAACCGGCGCCCAGATGAGCCAGCCATTCGCGCGTCTCTTCAGCGACGAAGCGGAAGAAATTCATCGCCATCTCTTCGGTGCCGATGTAGTGCTCATCGCGCAGTCGATCGTTCTGGGTCGCGACACCGGTAGCGCAGTTATTCAGGTGACAAATTCGCAGGTACTTGCAACCCAGTGCCACCATGGGCGCTGTGCCAAAACCAAAGCTCTCGGCGCCGAGGATCGCGGCCTTGACGACATCCAGGCCTGTCTTCAACCCGCCGTCGGTCTGTACACGCACTTTGTCACGCAGCTCATTCACCCTCAGCGCCTGGTGCGCCTCGGACAAGCCCAGCTCCCAGGGAGAACCCGCATAACGTATCGACGTCAGCGGACTGGCAGCCGTACCCCCGTCATAGCCCGATATCGTAATCAGGTCAGCGTAGGCTTTGGCAACCCCTGCTGCAACCGTGCCCACACCCGGCTCGGCGACCAGCTTCACCGAAACCAGCGCATCGGGATTGACCTGCTTGAGATCGAATATCAGCTGTGCGAGGTCTTCAATCGAATAAATATCGTGGTGCGGCGGCGGCGATATCAAGGTCACACCGGGCACTGAATAGCGCAGCCGGGCGATCAGGTCGTTCACCTTGCCACCGGGTAGCTGGCCGCCCTCACCCGGTTTCGCGCCCTGGGCGATCTTGATCTGCAGCACTTCGGCATTGACCAGGTAAGCGGGCGTAACACCGAAACGGCCCGATGCAACTTGCTTGATCTTCGACACTCGATCGGTACCGTAGCGCGCCGGATCTTCACCGCCCTCACCAGAATTGGAACGCCCACCCATGCGATTCATCGCCCTGGCCAGCGCCTCATGCGCCTCGGGTGATAAAGCGCCCAGCGACATACCGGCCGAATCAAAGCGCGGCAGGATAGCCTCTACCGCCTCGACATCATCAAGCGCAAGCGGTTGCGCAGCGGGCACCAGCTGCAGCAAATCGCGAATCGTCGCGACCGGCCGCTCGTTGACGAGCGCAGCGTAGGACTTGTAAACCTCGTAGTCGCCGGTCTGGACAGCTTTTTGCAGTGTCTGCACGACATCGGGATTAAAGGCATGGTACTCGCCACCGTGAACAAACTTGAGTACACCACCTTGCTCAATCGGCTTGCGAGTCTGCCGCGCCTGTGCGCCCAGGAACTCAAGGTCAGACTGGAAATCGGCAAAACCCGCACCCTGAATACGACTGCTAACACCGCAAAAACACAGGTCGACCACTTCATCTGCAATGCCGATGGCCTCGAACAGCTGTGCACCACGATAAGAAGCAATGGCCGAGATACCCATCTTGGACAGGATCTTCAACAAGCCCTTGTTGATGCCTTTTCGATAGTTCGTGTAGGACGTGACCGGATCACCGAGCAACTCACCCGACTGGATCAGGTCGTCAATTACGTCATACGCGAGATAGGGGAATACCGCTGTTGCGCCAAAACCAATCAGCGTCGCAATGTGGTGTGGGTCGCGCGCGGTACCTGTCTGGACAATGATGTTGGCATCGCAGCGCAGACCTTTGGCAACCAGGCGATGATGTACCGCAGCCGTTGCCATCAATGCGTGGGCTGGCACTTCGCCTGAAGCGACGTTCTCAACAGTATCGTCGAGCACCAGGATGACGCGACCATCGCGCACCGCAGCTTCAGCCCTGTCACAAACGCTGACAATAAAGGATTGCAGGTCCGTCTCACCTGGGTTGAACAACAGGCTGATCCTGGCAACGGCAAAACTGGCTGCCCTGCCGGGGCCAATCTGCTCTTCGAGCGCCGAGGAATCGGCGATCACCCTGAACTTTGCCGGTGAAAGCACAGGCGATGCCAGGATAATCCGCTGGGCATGCTCAGGCGTCTCTGTGAAAACGCTGCGCTCTGCGCCGATACAGGTCTCGAGCGACATCACGATCGACTCGCGCAGGGGGTCAATCGGCGGGTTAGTCACCTGCGCAAATTGCTGGCGGAAGTAATCATAGAGCGGCCGGCGCTTGCGCGACAGGACCGCCATCGGTGTATCGTCACCCATCGACCCCGTCGCTTCCTGGCCCATCTCGGCAAGCGGGCGAACGATCTGGTCGCGCTCCTCGAAAGACACCTGGAACAGCTTCATGCCCTCGCGCAGTCGATCGCGCGACTCGGCAGAATCTTCTAGCTGGACGGCGGTTTCGTGCAACTCGCCCTCAATACGAATAGCGTGCTCTTGCAGCCACTTCTTGTAGGGCTGCCCCTGCTTGAGGCGATTATCAATATCAACCGTGTGCAGAATCTCACCGGCAACGGTATCAATCGCCAGCATCTGCCCAGGGCCGACCCGACCCTTTTCGACGACATCGTCATCGCGGTAAGCGTAGGTGCCAATTTCAGAGGCGACCGTGATGAAATCGTCCCTGGTGAGTACATAGCGCGCCGGTCGCAAGCCGTTTCGATCGAGCATGCAGACTGCCTGATCGCCATCAGTCAGCACCAGACCAGCCGGGCCATCCCAGGGCTCCATATGCATGGAGTTGTATTCGTAGAATGCGCGCAAGTCGGCATCCATCGTCTCAACATTCTGCCAGGCCGGTGGTACCAGCATGCGCACGGCACGATAGAGATCGACGCCACCAACCGTCAGCAATTCGAGCATGTTGTCGAGGCTGGAAGAATCCGAGCCGATACGATTGACGAGCGGCGACAGGGACTCGATATCCACGCCAAACGCATCAGAAACAAACTTGGTGCGGCGCGCCTCGGACCAGTTGCGGTTGCCAAGGATGGTGTTGATTTCACCGTTATGCGCGAGCATGCGAAACGGCTGCGCCAGCGGCCAGCGCGGCAGGGTATTGGTCGAAAAGCGCTGGTGGAAGACACAGATCGACGCTGCCATTCGGGGGTCTGCAAGGTCAGGATAGAAACCGGTCAGGTCAACCGGCATCATCAAACCTTTGTAAGAGATGACCTTGCTGGAAAAGCTGGCAACATAAAAGTCGGGATATTCCGCCAGCGCATTTTCGATAAAGCGCCGGGTCACAAACAGGCGGGCTTCAAGCCCTGCCCCCACCAAATCTGGCGCGGCGCCGATAAAGAGTTGCTCGATAACCGGTTGGTTGGATTTGGCGATATCCCCCAGCACCGAATCATCGGTAGGCACTGTTCGCCAGCCAAGCACTGCAAGCTGCTGCCCTGCCACGTGCTGCTCAATCGTTTCACGCTGACGCGCGCGCACGGCCTGGTCTGCGTCGAGGAACAGTACAGCGACAGCGTAGTGAGCGGGCAACTCGAGCGACAGGGTTTCCCGGGCAATGTCGCGCAGAAACTGGTCTGGCAGCGAAAACAACAGGCCACAGCCATCACCCGTCTTGCCGTCAGCGGCAATGCCGCCCCGGTGTGTCATGCAGGTGAGCGATTCAATGGCGGTCGCCAACAGCCGGGAGCTGGCCTGGCCGCGGCGATGCGCGATCAATCCGAATCCGCAGTTGTCTTTAAAATCGTCTCTGGAACACAGACCCATCAATTCAATCGACCTACAAAAAGTTTCTTTAAATTCAACGAGTTAGCCTAAGCCTGAGGGGCTTGCCAGCTGGCTCGGGCAAAAAAGGGAGATGCATTTTACACGTAAGGTCGAATGTGAACAAATGCACAGATATCAGGCGCTTAGCGCCGATTGAGGGGCGGGCTGGAGCTGCCCGTGAGCGGGCAATCAGGGTGTGCCCGAAGCGCTCTCGGCGTCTATAGCCGCCTGGTAGCGGCGGATATCCGCCTGGATACTGGCGACATTGCGAGGCCAGGGCCGCAGGCGCTTGAGGTCTTCGGGCAGGCTCTCGATACTGGCCCTGGCGGCGTCGCGACCGCTATAGGGACCATTGATGACAACGTACCAGGGCTGGCCGTTGTGTTTGGTTTCATAAAACAGCAGGTCGGCCTGCCCGAAATACTCATCAATCAGCTCTTTGGCGCGCCTGGGGTTATGGGTGCCAAAGATCTGCAGGGCATAGCCAACATCTGACCACGCCAGCAGGCGTCGATGGGCCGACACCACGGACTCTGGCGCAGTGGCTTCGTTGGCGCCAGGCGAGGTTTCTGCCACGGGCGCTATTGCACTGGGCTCTTCAGCTGCGGGCAAACCGGCATCGGGTTCTGGCAAGGCCGGAGCAACTTGCCCAGACTCAGTCTCAGGTGCGGGCTCTGGCTCCGGCGTCGCGATTGCCGTTGAACTGGCCGCCAGCACGGCGGCGGCAGACTGCTCGGTATCGACGATGGCGATCTCCTGCCCGTCTCGCTCCGCAGATGCCTCTTCGCTTTCGCTACGCTCTATTACCTCGTCCGGCTGATCGCTTGCCTGCTCCAGCGCCGCCTGGACCTCGGCCATGGTTTTTCGCCCACTGTCGCCATCCGCCACAGCCGGCTCAGGGACATCGCTGCGATCAAGTGCGCCCTGCAGCTTGATGGGCTGCTGGTGAGGCTCGCCAGGTGTCACCGCCCCGGTACGCCAAAGATAGGCAATCGACACCAGCAACAGCAACAGTACAAGCAAATGGATGAGTGGAAATCGACGCGCCGTCGATTTTCCGCCTCGCTTGGCTGCCTGCAACATGCCACTGGCGATCTGGTGCATATGCACCAGGTTCCCACGGCTGCGGTAGGTCAGGGCCTGCACCTGCATGGCAGAGAGTGGCAACTCTCCTTCAAAACCCTGCGCGCGCATGCGGTAGTGCAAATAGTCTGCGACGTCTTGCTGCGAAAACGGCGCAAGCTCAATACGATTGATCAGCGTCGCGGCTTTTTCTGCAGCCGTGTCTACCATCCTGGCTGCCTGAGACTCGCCAACCAGCACCAGCTTGACGTTGCCACTGGCTGTCAGGAAAACCTCAAACAGCGCCTCCAGGACTTCGGCGCTCAGATCCTGAACGTTATCAATCGCGACAATTGCATGGCGATCGCTCTGTGCCAGCTGGGCCCAGCGTTCAATCAGCGACTCGTAAATCGCACGCAATTCCTCGCCGGTTTCACCGTCGACCTCGAGCCCAAACGATGTAGCGATTGCCAGTAGCATGCGCTCGGGTGTCATCATCAGTTCGGCAGCCACAAGCACCAGCTCGATATCCGGCTCTTTCAGGCGAATAAACTCGTTGAGGACCGCGGTCTTGCCAACGCCAATGCGACCGGTTAAAAAAATCGGTGTCGTTGCATAGCGTGAGAAATGCTGAAGCGAATCAACCGCCTGCTTACGCTCGGCACCGGGAAAAAACAGACCCGGTGAATAGCTTTCATCAAAGGGGTCGGCACTTAGCCCGTAGTGCTGTAGACAGGCCGCATAGTCTTCGCGCGACTGCGATGCCCTGCTACCGGCAAGCTCAGCACGCTGCATATCTGCATTGGATGCCATGGGCCGGACCGCTACCCCTGTTGTGGGCTCGCCAACGCCAGCCATTGCGAAAGCGTTTGCCGAAGCAGCGCCATATCAAAATCATCGCGCACGGCTGCCTCACCAATCGCGTTTAACAGGATCAGGCGCAACCTGCCATCGATGACCTTCTTGTCCAGGCCCATCAGTGCAAGCATCGCCTCCACATCGGGAAGCCCGGTCGGTGGCACATCGGGCAGGCCCGCCGCAAGGTTGAGGGCGCGACAACGATCAAGCACCTGCGATTCGAGCTCACCCATCCGCACACCCAGGTCAACCGCCATCAGCATACCCACCGCAACCGCTTCGCCATGGAGGTACTTGCCATACTCACCGGCAGTTTCTATCGCATGGCCGAACGTGTGGCCCAGGTTGAGGATGGCACGAACACCCGCCTCCCGCTCATCCGCAGCGACCACCCTCGCCTTGTTTTCGCAAGAGCGGGCAATCGCGTAACGCAATGCATCATTGTCGCGAGCCATCAAGCGGCTCATGTTGGCCTCTAGCCACTCAAAAAATGGCGCATCGCAAATCAGGCCATACTTGATCACCTCGGCAATGCCTGCACTGAATTCGCGAACAGGTAGCGACGACAGCGTATCGGTATCGATCAGCACCAGCTCAGGCTGGTGAAAAGCGCCGATCATATTTTTGCCCAGGGGATGGTTCACGCCAGTCTTGCCGCCCACGGAAGAGTCAACCTGGGCCAGTAATGTGGTGGGCACCTGGACGAACCTGACACCGCGCATATAGGTCGCGGCCGCAAAACCGGTCATATCGCCGATCACACCACCACCTAGCGCTATTAACGTGGTACTGCGATTATGCCGGGCATTCAGCAGGGCATCGTAAATCAGCTCGATGGATGCGAGGTGCTTGTGTTGCTCGCCATCAGCGAGGACAACCTGGTCGAGTTGTGGCACATCAAGCGCTGATTTCAATTGCGCCAGGTACAACGGCTCAATCGTTGAATTGGTGACGATCATCGCCTGTGAGCCAACGACATCACGCAGGCCCTGGTATCGGCTTATCAGGCCGGGGCCAATGACAATGGGATAGCTGCGATCGCCCAGATCTACCTGGAGTTCAGTAACTGGACTGTTCATAGCGGCTGGAGGCGTGGCGCATGACAAGCGGCACCGGCAAAGGGCTTGCCAGTTCGACCATGGTTTTCATGGCCGATAACTGTACCATAATTTTTGCAGCGCCAAGGAGGGATTATTGCGCCCGGCACGGGCTATGGCGCAGATCGTGCGCGGTGCTCAGTGGTCTTCAATGAATTGCCGGACCTGCCGCGCGACTTCTGCAGCGGTCGTTCGCGGGTTGCGGTTGTCGGTCTGGAATACCAGGTCAGCAACCTCGCGATACAACGGCTCGCGAACCGTCATCAGTTCCTCGAGCACCGTGCGTGGGTCCCCATCGCGCAGCAATGGGCGGTTCCGGTCCTTGCCAGTGCGCGACAGTTGCTGCTGGATAGTCGCATGGAGATAAATCACCACACCAGAGCGACCAAGCAGCTCCCGGTTGACCCCGGAGTTAATGATACCCCCGCCGGTGGCCACCACCGCGGGGCCAGACTCGGCAACCTCACCCAGAATGCGCTCTTCGCGAACGCGAAAGCCCTCTTCACCCTCGACATCAAAAATCCAGGGGATGTCTGCGCCAGCACGCTCTTCTATTACCTGGTCAGTATCAATAAAGGGAAGACCCAGCTCGCTGGCCAGGTGTCGCCCGATTGTCGTTTTCCCCGCCCCCATTGGGCCGACGAGAAAGACCATACCCAAGTCTGCCATGATGCCTTCAAGAAATTATTGTTTAAACGGTACGAAAACGCGGCCTGGTTGAAGCAGGCCGCGCGTTGGGACAGATTGCGTTCTCAATCCGGAGCCTTCAAAGGTTCCGGTCGAGCGTCGCTCTGTTAACCCCTATTGCCTAGTCAAGCACCCGGTCGGTCAGGATACGGGGCGTGATAAAGACCAGCAATTCATTCTTTTCACTACCAACCTGCGTTCGCTTGAACAGGCGACCGAGGAAGGGAATATCACCCAGTACAGGTACTTTGGTCTCTTGCTCGGTTTCGCTCTCGCGGAACACGCCACCCAGCACGATTGTTTTACCATTATCGACCAATGCCTGGGTACGGACTTCGTTTTTCAGGATAATCGGTACCTGGGAGTTGTTTTCACCGAAGACGAAATCCTCGCTTCGCGAATCCTGCTTGATGACAAGATCGAGGATCAAACGATTATCCGGGGTAATGCTCGGCGTGACCTTGAGACTCAGCACGGCCTCCCGGAATCGCACGGTGCTTCGCCCGCTCGCTGAGGACTCCACAAAGGGGATCTCTTCACCGGTCTTGATCTCGGCTTCCTGCTTGTCGCCGGTAATGACCTTGGGCTGCGAAACCACTTCACCACGGCCGTCTGCGGCAATCGCGCTCAACTCAGCGTTGAGGGCAAAGTTGTCACTGAGGAAACCGACCGCGATAGACTGCGGCTGGCCGACTGCATCACTAATGCCCAGGTCGACGAAGTTGGCATCGGGAAACTGCAGTGAGCCCGTGCCATTTACGAAGTCGAAGATACTGGTGAGCTCGTCATCTTCGGCACCCACTTCATTCAACAGTGAGTCCAGGCTGCCGGTGATACCAATCCTGTCGTCATTGCGGTTGCCTTGGTCTGCAGCACCACCACCCCACTGGATACCAATCTGCTCGTCAAAGTTATCGGTAGCGACAACGATCCTCGCTTCGACCAGTACCTGCCGCAGGGGCACGTCAATGTTGGCAATCAGGCGGCGAAACTCTTCGATTTTATCAGCAGTATCGGTAATCAGCAGAGCATTGGTGCGCTCATCAACGACCACTCGACCGCGCGGTGACAGAATGCTGCCGGTAGAGCCAGCGCCTGAATCTTCGTTTTCATCCTCGTCTTCATCTTCAAACAGCTTGAAGAGCTCCCGGGCGTTCGCATAACGAATACGAATAAACTCGGTTTGCAGAGGAGCCAGCTCCTGGAGCTGCTTCTGGGTTTCAATTTCCTGGCGCTCGCGCTCGGCAATCTCTGCCGCAGGTGCAACCATGAGCACGTTACCTACCTGACGCTTGTCGAGCCCCTTGGTCTTGAGTATCAGGTCCAGAGCCTGGTCCCAGGGAACATCCTGCAGACGCAGTGTGATGCTGCCGTCAACCGAATCGCTCGTCACGAGGTTGAGCTCGGTAAAGTCTGCAATCAGCTGCAGCACTGAACGCACTTTAATATCCTGGAAGTTAAGCGACAGCTTCTCGCCGGTGTAGGCAAATGCGCGCTTCTGCTCTTCGACCTCTTGCTGGGTGAGAGGGCGAACACTCAACACATAAACGTTATCTGTCTGGTAAGCCAGATAGTCATACTCGCCATTGGGAGCGATAGCCACGCTGGCGTTCCCGCCATTCTGGGTCACTTCAAAATCGGTGACCGGGGTCGCGAAATCGATAACGTCGAAGTGGCGCTGCAAACTGCCAGGCACCGAGGTCTGCATAAACTCGACGAGGATTTTCTGGCCTTCAAAGCGCACATCAACATCGACCTTGGAATCAGACAGCTCAATGACAACGTTACCTTCACCCGCCTCACCGCGCTGGAAGTCAACGTGGGCAATCGCCGTATCAAACTGGCGATCAGCGGCAACTTCCTCGTCCAGTGTCGCAGTCGCCGCCTTATAGGGGTCGACAACACTGCTGTTACCAATCTCGACGAGCAGGTTATTGCCATCGACCGTGGTTGTGTACTCGGACAGCTCGACCAGATTCACGACCACGCGCGTGCGATCGTTAGTGTCGAGCACGACTACGCTCTGCGCATTGCCGTAGCTTAGAGTGTACTTCTTGCGCTCAAGGGCTGAACTGACGCCCGGCAAGTCCATCGCAATGCGCGCCGGACGCTCGATGTTGTACGTCGAGGGCTCTGGCGGCACATCATCAAACGCCATCTTGATCTGGAACTTACCACCGGGAATCGAGTTAAAGCTGATATCCTGGAGCGTCACTGCCGAAGCCAGCCCGGTGTAACCCAAAGCCAGCGCCGCCAGTAACAGCGTTCGAAGCGCAACGAACCATTGCATCCGCCCAGTAGAATTTCGCGTTTTATTTCGCATCGCCAGATATCTCATTGCGTTTGCCTTGGAATAGAGTCGGTCGGACAACATTAGCTGTCCTCCTTAAGCTTTAAGGTTCGTGGTCGTTCAATCCAGGAGTCAGGTCCATTGGATATGATTTCAATGACAGCCACCGAATCGTGCGCGATCGACACGATGCGGCCGTGATTCTTCCCTACATAGTTTCCGTTGAGGACCTGGTGCACCGCGCCAGTGCCATCGTCAATAAGCGCCCAGACGGTACCACCGCGCTCCAGCGTGCCCACCATGCTCAATGACTCAAAGGTGAACTGCTCTAACTGTTCTCGCACTCGACCCTCAATCGGCTTGACGTCGCTCGACATCGAAAGCAGTGCAATTTCACGGATTTTGACCGGCACTTCGAAAGGCGAACGCATAGCCGCAGCGTTATAACGAAACGCCTTGTAAGGCTTGAAGATCGGAATAGGATCGATAACGCCCTGCGGTTTCGCACGCACTTCAGCCATGAAGTTGTCGAGGTCGGAAAATTCGCCAGAGGAACAGCCCGCCAGGCCAAGCACCCCGGCCAGAACCAGCGCAAACCGCGACTTCAGGTAGCGGGACATCATGACTCGTCCTCATCTTTGTAGCGATAAGTCTTGGCCACGATCGACATCTCCATCACCCCGGGGCGATCTTCGACGGGCACGATATCAAAGTTATGCAGCGTAACGATTCGAGGCAGTCCGGAGATGCCGCTGACGAAGGCGCCAATATCATGATAGGAGCCCACCACCGAGATATCGATAGGCAGCTCAATATAGAACTCTTCGGCGACCTCGGACTGCAACTCGATACTCTTGAACTCCAGCCCATTGGCAACGCCGATGGCGGTGATGTCCTCAAGCAGACCAGGCACTTCAGTATCACTGGGAAGCTGGCTCACCAGCGCCCCAAAGGTCGTCTGCATCTCTTCCATTTGCCGGCGCAGCTCATCGAGGTTCGCAGCCTCGAAAGCCTTGGCTTCAAATTCTTTTCGCAGTTCCTGCTCTTTCTTCTGCACGACACCCAGGTCATCCAGCTGGTTTTTGGTAATCAGGCTGTAACCTATACCCAGCGTAAACAGGAAGGCGACGATGAGCAGGAAGATCTTGACTGCCAGCGGCCATGAGCCGGGATTCTCCCAGTCAATCTGGTCGAGTTCGACCTCAGAGACTGCGTCCTTCCATTGTGTCAGCGTATCGAGGAATGACATCTACTGCTCCCCCCCGTCGCCAGCGCTCGGAGTCGCCAGGTTGACAGTCAGGCTAAAGTTGTTGGCCTGTTCGCCAAATGCCGGGTTGGCAACGACCGACGTCAGGTTTGGCTCGGCAAACCAGTCAGACCCATCGAGCCGCCGCATCAGGCTTGAAACCCGGTTGTTGGACTCTGCCGTACCATCGATCTGTATTTGCTGGGCCTCTCGCTTCAGGCCTCGATAGTAGACGCCATCGGGCAGTGTCCTGACGAACTGGTCGAAGATTCGCACGATAACCGGGCGGTTACCCTGCAGACCCTGGATGATATTCATGCGGTCGATCAGCTGTTCGCGCTTGCTCTTGAGCTCGGCAATTTCTGCAACCTGCTCATTCAGCGTGTCGATATGCTTCTGCAGGTAGTTGTTCCGCGTTTTCTGCGAGTCGATCGCGTTATTCAGCACCAGGTAAACCAACGCGATCACCAGGCCTGCCGCGAGCATGGTCATGCCAAGATTGGCAATGAACTCCTGGCGGAGTTGCTCGCGACGAGCTTCACGCCATGGCAGTAAGTTAATCTTTGCCATTAATCAAAGCTCCTCAACGCCAGACCGCAGGCAATCATCAACGCCGGCGCATCATTGGCCAGCGCGTTGGCGTCCACCTTTGATGAGGTCGTCATGCCGGCAAAGGGATTGGCCACCGACGTCGGCGTGCCCAGTTTTTCTTCGACAACCTGTGCCAGGTCAGGCATGGCGGCAACGCCACCAGCCAGGACAATGTGGTCGACTGAATCAAACTGGCTTGATGAAAAGAAAAACTGCAGCGAGCGGGCAACCTGCTGAAGCACTGCGTCCTGGAAAGGAGCGAGGACTTCCTGCTCATAGTCATCGGGCAGCCCACCCTGCTTCTTCGCAAGGCCCGCCTCTTCTTCGCAAGGCCCGCCTCTTCTTCGGTCATGCCGTAGCGGCGCTGGATCTCTTCGGTCAGCTGCTTGCCGCCAAACAGTTGCTCGCGCGTATAAATAGTCCGACCATCGGTCAGCACGCTCAGCGTCGTCATCGTTGCGCCAATATCGACGATAGCCACCGTCTCGCCCTGGTCACACCCGATGCCGCCGGCAATCAGTTCGAAAGCACGCTCTATGTCGTAGGCTTCGACATCCACGACCTTGGGTGCCAGCTCAGCCAGCTCCAACGCATCGACCCGCAGGTCAACGTTTTCCTTGCGGCAGGCTGCCAGCAGGACATCGACCAGCTCCGGGTCGTCATCGCTGACGCCCTGGACCTCAAAATCGATGGCGACCTCGTCCAGTGGATAAGGAATGTACTGGTCGGCCTCGGCCATAATCTGCGCTTCCATCGCATCATCATCAAGATCGCCATCCATCGTGATCATCTTGGTGATAACCGCGGAACCGGCAACCGCGACCGCAACATTCTTTTGCCTGGTTTTGGACTGGTGAATGACCTGGCGCACCGCATCCGCAACACCATCAATGTCGTTGATGTTTTTTTCAACGACGGCGTTGGGGGGCAGGGAGGCTACCGAATAGGCTTCGACGCAATATTGACCAGAAGACTGGCTCAATTCGAGCAACTTGACCGATGTTGAGCTGATGTCCAAACCCAATACGGTCGTCTGTTTGTTCTTGGCAAGCCCTAACACTGATTTTCGTTCCTAGAGTGGTTCATTAATCGTGTCGACATCGCTCGCCAGCACTGACAACGTCAAACCGCAGTTGGTACGGTCAGCGTATTAGCCAACTTGACCTGTCGCTCCTCACTGCACGCACATCAAACCTGCGCCAGCGAAACCTCAGGGTCGAGTTTTTACACTCTATCCCGTTTGTTGCCCGACAGTATTAGAAGCGCCGAAACAGCCTAAACGTTCGGTGCCGGGTACAAAATTATAGGCTTAAGCTTAGTCTATATCCGGAGGCTTATAGAAAATTACCTATTTTCCACAAATCCTTTTCGCTATGCTTGCGCGACATTTGCTCAACATCACATAAATTGATTAAAAATGCAGCGTCGCCGTACAGTCCTGCGAATCCTTGGCTTTCTAGGCGTTTTAGGCTCACTAAGCGCTATTGCTGTGCTGTGCGCAGCGTTCCTATACCTTAGCCCAATGCTGCCTTCGGTTGATGTGTTGCGCGAAGCAAAACTACAGGTGCCATTGCGAATCTATTCACAGAATGGCGAACTGATGGGCGAATTTGGTGAAAAGCTTCGCACTCCGCTGGCAATGGAACAGGTGCCGCAAGGTTTCGTCGATGCGCTGCTCTCTGCTGAGGACGACCGCTTCCTGGAGCACCAGGGCGTCGATATTGGCGGGCTGTTACGTGCCGCCTGGCAACTTGTCACCACCGGGGAGATCCAGACCGGCGGCAGCACGATCACGATGCAGGTCGCTCGAAACTTTTTCCTGAGCCGGGAAAAAACCTTCCTCAGGAAATTCAATGAAATTCTGCTCGCGCTGCAGATCGAAAGAGAGCTCAGCAAGCAGGAAATCCTCGAGCTCTACGTCAACAAAATCTACCTGGGCAAACGCGCCTATGGCATCGGGGCTGCCGCGAATATTTATTACGGCAAGAGCATCGAAGAACTCGACGTTGCCCAGCTGGCGATGATCGCCGGCTTGCCCAAGGCGCCCTCAGCGTTCAACCCTATCAACAACCCCAGCCGCGCCCGGGTGCGCAGGGACTGGATCCTGCGCCGCATGCACAAACTGGGCTACCTCGATGAAGCCCAGTGGGAAGAGGCCACCAATGCCCCGGTGACAGCCGCCTACCATGGGCCAGTGCTGGAACTGAGCGCCGCCTACCCGGCCGAGATGGCCCGCGCCTTTGCCATCCAGCAGTTTGGGCTGCAGGCCTATACCGAGGGCTACGTGGTCACCACCACCGTTGACGGCCGGCTGCAACGCGCCGCTCAGGCCGCTTTGGCCAAGGGTCTCTACGCCTACGACCAGCGCCATGGCTACCGCGGGCCCGAGCAGCGGCTTGCGCCGGACGAGATCAGCAAATGGCTGGAAGCACTTCAGCAAATACCGGTGATCGACCAGCAGGTACCCGCCGTGGTCGTCCAGGTTGGCGACGATGGCCAGGCTGCAGACGAAGCTGCAACAGAACCCACCGCCGCAGATGCCGCCACACCGGCAGCGGACAGTAGCGTCACCCTGCTCCTGCCCAACGGCGAGATGCACCCGCTGGCATGGGATCGCGACGCGAACCCGCTACCGCCATTTATTAATGAAGACTACCGAAAGCCCAACCCGACATCACTCAAAGCGCTGTTCTCCCCGGGCGATGTGATCCGGCTGCGCGAAAACGACGATGGCAGCTGGCGCATTAGCCAGGTGCCGCAGGCCAGCGCGGCGATTATTGCCCTTAAACCCTCGGACGGTGCGATCGCAGCCGTGGTCGGCGGGCTGGACTTCAAACAGAGCAAGTTTAATCGCGCGATCCAGGCCAGGCGCCAACCCGGTTCGAACTTCAAGCCATTCATCTATGCCGCCGCACTCGATAGCGGCTTCACTGCCGCACACGTTATCAACGACGCACCTATCGTGTTCAGCGACAGCAAACTCGAAAGCGACTGGCGACCTGAAAACTCGGGCGGCAAGTTCTACGGCCCCACCACGCTGCGCCGCGCACTGTACCTGTCGCGCAACCTGGTATCAGTGCGCTTGCTGCGCGAAGTGGGTATCGACACGGCCATTAACTACCTGGATCGATTTGCCTTTGAATCTGCGCCGCTGCCTCGCGATTTGTCGGTATCGCTGGGCAGCCACGCAATGTCACCGCGCGAGGTGGCTGCCGGCTACGCAAGTTTTGCCAACGGCGGCTATCGCATCGAGCCCTACCTGGTTGAAACCATTGCCACCCAGGACGGCGAAATTATTTATCGCGCCCGGCCCCATCGCGTCTGCGAAGACTGCGAAACGATGGCAACAAACGGCGCCGACACAGTCAGCGAGGACGGCCTTGCACTCAGCCAGTCGCTGGAGGATGACACCTTTGACGAGGCCCCGACACTGGATGCATTACTGGCCGAGGAAAACGAAGCGCCGAGCTTCATACCCGCAGAGCGCATCCTGGACCCACGCGTGGCCTATATCGTCGACGACATCCTTCAGGATGTCATCAAGCGAGGGACCGGCATAAGCGCCAGGTCGCTGGGCCGGCAGGACCTGGCGGGGAAAACAGGCACCACCAACGGACCAACGGACGCATGGTTTTCGGGCTATCACCCCGAGCTGGTGGTCTCCACCTGGCTGGGGTTCGATGACAACCAGTTGCTCGGCAAGCGCGAGTACGGTGGCTCTGCAGCCCTGCCCATCTGGACCGAGTTCATGCGCGAGGCCCTGGCGGATATGCCCACCGCACAGCGCCCGCGACCTGAGGGTATCGTCTCGGTGAAGATCGACCCGCTGACGGGCGAACCAACCACGGGCTACAGCGCCAGCTCGGCCTTTGAATTATTTCGCAGCGAATATGCGCCGCAGCTGGATCACACGGATAACAGCCGGCGACGCCAGCACGACGTCGAACTGGAAGAAGAACTCTTTTAGCGAAGCCCGCCTCAGAGCGAGGGGTAGGAATCCGGGTAGGGTGCCGTCGCCACACCCGAATCGATTGCCGCCTTGGCAACTGCCGGCGATACCGCCATTAACAGCCGGGGATCCAGGGGTTTGGGAATAATATAGTCATTGCCAAAGGCAATCGATGCCACGCCATAGGCCTTGGCCACCTCGTCGGGCACGGGCTCGCGAGCCAGGTCCTTGAGGGCGTGTACTGCAGCGATCTTCATCGCCTCAGTAATCGAATGCGCACGCACATCCAGCGCACCCCGGAAAATATACGGAAAGCCCAGCACATTATTGACCTGGTTCGGAAAATCCGACCGCCCAGTCGCCATAATGACATCACTGCGCGTCTGGAAGGCCAGCGCTGGGGCAATCTCCGGATCCGGATTTGAGCAGGCAAAGACAATCGGGCGCTCGGCCATCGACAACAGCATTTCGGGCGTCAGCAGGTTGGCACCGGAGAGGCCAATAAACACATCGGCGCCGGCACAGGCATCCGCGAGGGTACGCTTATCCGTCTCTACCGCGAACTCTTCCTTGAAGGCATTGATATTGTCGCGACCTTTGTAAATCACGCCGTTGCGATCGAGCATGAGGATATTCGCAGGATTGGCGCCAAGGTTTGCCAGCAGCCGGGTCCCGGCGATTGCCGCCGCCCCCGCACCCAGGCAGACGATCCGTGCCTCTTCCAGGGTTTTACCCTGGAGCTCCAGCGCATTGAGCAAGCCGGCGGCTGTAACAATGGCCGTACCGTGCTGGTCATCATGAAACACCGGGATGTCACACTCTTCCTTAAGGCGGCGCTCTATATCAAAACACTCCGGGGCCTTGATGTCCTCGAGATTGATGCCACCAAAGCTCAGGGCGATATTCTTGACGGTCTCGACAAAGGCATCCGGGTCTTTGGTATCGACTTCGATATCGATTGAGTCAAGGTTGGCAAAGCGCTTGAACAACAGGGCCTTGCCCTCCATCACCGGCTTGCTGGCAAGGGCGCCAAGATCGCCCAGGCCGAGAATCGCCGTGCCATTACTGATCACGGCGACCAGGTTTCCCTTGATCGTGTAGTCGTAAGCAGCCTGCGGATTACCCGCAATTTCACGCACGGGTTCTGCAACACCGGGACTATAGGCAAGCGCCAGATCGTTTGCGGTTTCAGCTGGCTTGGTAAGCCCGACCTGGATCTTGCCCGGGGTCGGTTCGGCGTGATAATCCAATGCCTGCTGTTTGGAAGTTTCGTTGGAAAAACGTGTGGTCATAGCTGGTCTGCAAATCCTGGCGCGAAGACGCTTCGTCGCAGCTAAGCTCGCCGCGATGCGAGCAGCTGGCGCATAACTCGATGCCCTTCGGGCACAGGTTAGTCGCGAGGCTGGCGCATTAAAAGCCCAATGTGCGGCAATTTGCAGTCAGGATATGACAAAAGCGGTCGCCACGGCAGCTGCCGTAGCATTGGCAATGCGTGGATCACAGCCCGGGGCCGGGAAGCAGCTGGCGCGCCCGGCACAGGTCAGTGCAGCGATGTGGAACGCGGGTCGCTTATTTCTTGGTCGTGCGACGGCTGAAACGTTTGTTGAATCGATCAACGCGGCCACCGGTGTCGACTATTTTCTGCTTGCCGGTATAAAACGGGTGGCACTGTGAGCAAACATCGATATGAAAATCCTTGCACAGTGTTGAACGGGTCTGGTAGGTTGCACCACAACTGCAGGTGGCGGTGACCACCTCATAATTCGGGTGAATATCAGCTTTCATTGGCCTTTGGGCTCCGCATACGGAATACCGCCGTCCGGTTCGCCAGCCAAGTTGCGCAATGCGCCCTGACAACCGGTACGGTATCCACTTTTAAGGGCGGGCGATTCTACCAGATATCCCGGCCGGATCAAGCCGCTACCCCTGGACTGCTGCGCCCACCAACGCAGCGCGCACAATCGCCCCGCGGGGCAGGCTGCAAGCGGGTTTATGTCGCACACTGCCCAGTACATCCACGTCCTGCTGCCCGGGCTCTGGCCCGAGTTTGACTACCTGCCCGCCGTCGATACAGACGCCTCGCACTACCAGCCCGGCGCCAGGGTCCGGGTTCCGCTGGGCCGGCGCACGGTGGTCGGCCTGGTCAGCCGGGTCAGCGCCAGCAGCGATGTGGCCGCAGAGCGGCTCAAACCCGTCGAAGCCCTGCTCGAACGGCAGTCACTGTTCAGCAGCGATCAGCTAAAGCTGGGGCAATGGCTGGCTGAGTACTACCACAGCCCCGGCGGTGACGCCCTGCTGACCATGCTCCCGGCATTGCTGCGCAAGGGGAAGGTGGGTGATGCCTACGAGCAAACCCAGTGGCGCATCAGCGACCATGGCCTGGGGCTGCTCGAAACCGCCCTGGCACGCGCCCCAAGACAGCAGGCACTGCTCAACTGGTTGCGCGACAACCACCAGCAGGGGCAACCATGGGCCGACTCGGAATCGATGACGCAGGCGGGCTTCCCCACCCGCCTGGCCAGCACACTGCGCGAGAAATCACTGGTCGAAAGCCGCCAGGCGACTGCCTATCCGGCGAACTGCGGGAGCGTGCTGGTCGGGCCGGGTGACCAGTGTGCTGCCACGCCCAACCGGGAACAGGCCCAGGCGCTGGCAATGCTGGCGCAGCAGCGCGGCAAGTTTGCTGTCACGCTGCTCGATGGCGTTACCGGCAGCGGCAAAACCGAGGTCTACCTGCAGGCCATTGCCGCAGCGCTGGCCGCGGGGGGGCAGGTACTGGTGCTGATACCCGAAATCGGCCTCACGCCACAAACCATTGCGCGGTTTACCCGCAGGCTCGCGGAGCCTGTCGCGGTGCTGCACTCGGGCCTCAATGACCGCGAGCGGCTGGCGGCCTGGCAGGCTGCTGCCAACGGCTACGCACGGGTCATCGTCGGCACCCGCTCCGCGGTATTTTGTGCAGCGCCCGACCTGTCACTGATTATCATCGACGAGGAACACGACAGCTCCTACAAACAGATGGATGGCATGCGCTATTCCGCGCGCGATGTCGCCATCAAGCGCGCCCAGGATCTGCAGATACCGGTTGTGCTCGGCTCGGCCACGCCGGCGCTTGAGACCTTGCACAACGTGGCGCGCGGCCGTTACGCCGTCGCGAGACTGCAGCAGCGGGCTGGCGATATCCAGCTGCCGGACATCGAACTGCTCGATACCCGCCGCGAGCAGCTGCAGGATGGTTTTAGCGATCACGCACTGGCCCTCATCGGCAACACGCTCGGTGCCGGCCAGCAGGTACTGGTGTTCATCAACCGCAGGGGCTTTGCGCCGGTGCTGATGTGCCACGACTGTGGCTGGCACGCGCAGTGTGAACACTGTGATGCGCGCCTGACACTGCACCAGTCTGACCGGAGCCTGCGCTGCCATCATTGCGACCACCGACAGGCCCTGCCCAGCAGCTGCCCTCGCTGCCTGTCAACGCAGCTGCTGCGCATTGGCCAGGGCACCGAGCGGACTGAGGCGGCGCTCGCAGCGAGATTCCCCGGCGTAGAGCTGATCCGGATCGACCGCGACACTGCACGTGGCAAGCAGGCACTGGGAGAGCAGCTGGCCCGCGTCAACAGCGGCCAGGCAGCAATCCTGGTAGGCACGCAAATGCTTGCCAAAGGGCATCATTTTGAGCACCTGCAAACGGTCATCGCGCTGGATATCGATAACGGCCTGTTCAGCCCTGACTTTCGAAGCCCGGAGCGCACCCTGCAGCTGCTGACCCAGGTAGCGGGTCGCGCGGGGCGCAGCAGGGGCCGCGGCCAGGTACTGGTGCAAACCCACCTGCCCGACCACCCATTGCTGCAATGCTGGCAGGAGGGCGGCTATCACGCTGCGGTAACCTCCCTGCTTGAGGAACGAAAAGTGCAGGCTCTGCCGCCCTTTATGCACCTTGCACTGCTGCGCGCAGACCACCACCTGCCCAGCCAGGCAGAGCGCTTTCTTGCCGAACTGCAGCGCAGGCTCCACTCGCCCGGCGCCAGCAATGGCTGCCAGGTGGTAGGGCCGATCTCCGCCCTGATGGAGAAGAAAGCCGGGCGGCACCGCGCCCAACTGATCTGCAAGGCAGCGTCCCGGCAGGCGTTACACCAGACCCTTGAGCGACTTCGGCAGCTGATCGACAGCAGTAAAACACCCAGCGGCATGCGCTGGTCGATCGATGTTGACCCCAGTGAGGTCGCCTGAGTAGACAGCGGCCTTGTCTGGAAGCTTGGCAGTGAGGATAATGACGGCTGCCAAACACAGGCCTTCGATGCGTCCTCTCGCGCAGCGTTCCCGCAGCCACCTTTTCCGATGATTTACAACGCAGCTCACGTTCGCTCACAGCCATGAAAGATCAATTACAGCAATCGCTCCAGAGCGCGCTCAAGCAACTCCACAGCGACGGCGTGTTGCCCGCCGACTGCGAGCTGCCCACGCCAAAGATCGACCGGACCCGGGACAGCAGCCACGGCGACTTCGCCAGCAATATCGCGCTGAGCCTGGCAAAGCAGGCGGGCCTGCCACCGCGCGAGCTGGCCGATAAAATTTGCCAGCACCTGGCGCAAAGCCCGGTCATAGCACGGGTTGAAATCGCCGGGCCAGGGTTCATCAATTTCTTTATCGCCAACGCCGCCCAGGCCAATGTGATCACTGGCGTGCTGGCCCAGGGCGAGCGCTATGGCTGCAGTGATGCCGGCAACGGCCAGTCGGTGCAGGTCGAATTTGTATCGGCCAACCCCACCGGCCCGCTGCACGTCGGCCACGGTCGCGGCGCCGCGATCGGTGACAGCCTGTGCCGCCTGCTCGAGGCGACCGGCTGGTCGGTAACCCGCGAGTTTTACTACAACGATGCCGGCGCACAAATCGATAACCTCGCACTTTCAGTGCAGGCGCGCTGCAAGGGCGTCGAACCTGAACAGCCCGCATGGCCTGCGGACGGCTATCGCGGCCAGTACATCGTCGAGCTGGCCGAACAATACCTGGCCGGCGCATCAATCAATGGCGTAACGGCCGCTGGCAACAGCGATGACCTCGAGGCTATCCGGCAGTTTGCCGTGGCCGCGCTGCGTCATGAGCAGGATCTCGACCTTGCGGCCTTCGATGTGCGTTTCGATGTGTTTTCGCTTGAATCGTCCCTGTATACCGATGGCAAGGTGGAGGCCAGCGTTGCGACGCTGGCTGCAAACGGCTATACCTACGAGCAAGATGGCGCGCTGTGGCTGCGAACCACCGACTTCGGTGACGACAAGGATCGCGTCATGCGCAAGGCGAATGGCCACTACACCTACTTCGTGCCCGACGTCGCCTATCACCGCGAAAAATGGCAGCGCGGCTTCACGCGCGTGATCAATGAGCAGGGCGCTGACCACCACAGTACCATCACCCGCGTCAGGGCCGGCCTGCAGGCACTGCAGGAGGGCATCCCCGAAGGTTGGCCCGACTATGTACTGCACCAGATGGTCACGGTGATGCGCAACCAGGAAGAAGTGAAAATATCCAAACGCGCTGGCAGTTACGTGACCCTGCGCGACCTGATCGACCAGGTGGGCCGCGATGCCACGCGCTACTTTCTCGCCGCGCGCAAGGCCGACTCCCAGCTGACCTTCGATATCGACCTGGCGCTGCAGCAGAGCAACGACAACCCCGTGTTTTATATTCAATACGCGCACGCGCGCGTTTGCAGCATGCATCGCCAGGCCGCAGAGAAAGCGATGCCCTGGGACGAGGCCACAGCGCTCGCCAGCCTCGATACGCTGACTGCGCCCGCCGAGCTTGCACTGATGAAAATGCTTGAGGCCTACCCCGATCGCGTCGCCAGCAGCGCACGTGAACTGGCGCCACACCAGGTCGCCGCGTACCTCAGGGAGCTGGCCGCAGCCCTGCATAGCTGGTATGCCACCGGCAACCAGGACGCCACGCTGCAGGTTCTGGTCGACAACGCCGGGCTGCGCAATGCACGACTGGCCCTGGCCCAGGCTACTCGCGTTGTCCTTGCCAATGGACTCGGGCTGCTCGGGGTCTCCGCCCCGACGAGTATGTAGACCCATGCCCGCGAGCAAAAACAGGCGAGGTGCGCGCAAATCAGGCGCCCGGAAACGGCGCGAAGCACCCCCCGTATCTCAACTGCGGCTGGCCCTCGCGGTGTTGCTCATCGCCCTGTTTGGCGGTGCGCTGGTGATGCTCAGCAGCATTGAAACACCGGTTGCCCAGCCAGGCGGCAGCGATTCTGGCAACACCGCCGGGCACACTGATAGCTATACCGACGATGATTACACCTTCTATAGCAAGTTGAAGTCATTTGAAGTCGCCACCAGCAGCGATGCCGGTTACGCGAGTGAGGACAGCGAACCCTTTCACTATCTTATCCAGGCCGGCGCCTTTCGCACCGACGAACAGGCGCAGCGCAGGCTGGTTGAACTGAAATTGCTCGGGCTTGAGCCAAAAGTCGATTCTGCCACCAATGCCAGCGGTACGCGCTGGCACCGCGTCCGGCTGGGGCCGTTCACGTCGCGCAGCAAGCTCGCTGGCGCGCGCGCACTCATTCTAGAGAATGGCATGGAAGCCATCGTTATGAAGCCCAGAAGCGGCTAGCAGCAGGATTGACCATGGAACAATATCACGGCACCACCATACTCTCTGTGCGGCGCGGGCAGCAGGTCGTCATTGGCGGCGATGGCCAGGTATCGATGGGCAACACCATCATGAAAGGCAACGCGCGAAAGGTAAGGCGCCTGTACCAGGGCAAGGTGCTCGCGGGCTTTGCAGGCGGTACGGCCGATGCCTTCGCCCTGTTCGAACGCTTTGAAGCGCAACTCGACAAGTATCAGGGCCACCTCACACGCGCAGCCGTGGAGCTGGCAAAGGACTGGCGCACCGATCGCTCGCTGCGCAGGCTCGAAGCCCTGCTGGCCGTTGCCGACCGCGACACCTCACTGGTCATCACCGGCAACGGCGATGTCATCGAGCCGGAAGACTGCCTGATCGCTATCGGCTCAGGCGGGCCCTACGCACAAAGCGCCGCGCGCGCCCTGCTGGACAACACCGAGCTGGATGCCGATGCCATTGTCGCCAGGGGGCTGACGATCGCCGCGGACATCTGCGTCTACACCAACCACCACCACACCATAGAAGTTCTCGATTACTGATCATCATGAGCGATAACACCCCGGTGCCTATGACACCGCGAGAAATTGTCCACGAACTCGACAAGCACATTATTGGGCAGGCCGATGCCAAGCGCGCGGTCGCCATTGCGCTGCGCAATCGCTGGCGTCGGATGCAGCTATCCGAAGAATTGCGCGCAGAGGTCACCCCAAAGAACATCCTGATGATCGGGCCCACCGGGGTGGGCAAAACCGAAATTGCGCGACGCCTTGCCCGGCTCGCCAATGCACCGTTCCTGAAGGTCGAGGCCACCAAGTTCACCGAGGTCGGCTATGTGGGCCGCGACGTCGAATCCATCATTCGCGACCTGGTGGATGTTGCCATCAAAGAGCAGCGCGAGGCCGCCTACAAGCGCGTCGAAAATGCTGCGCTTGAAGCTGCAGAGGAGCGCATACTCGATGCACTACTGCCACCGGCGCGGGATGCCGATGACAGTGACAAGCAAACCTCAACGCGACAGCTCTTTCGCAAAAAGCTGCGGGAGGGTGAGCTGGACGACAAAGAGATTGAGCTTGAGTTGCGCACCGCACCGCTGGGCGTAGAGATCATGACACCCCCGGGCATGGAGGAGATGACCAACCAGCTGCAGGGCATGTTCTCAAATTTTTACTCGCGCAAAACCGAGCGAAAGACACTCAAGGTCAAGGACGCGATGCAACAGTTGTGCGATGAAGAGTCTGCCAACCTGGTCAATGATGACGAGTTGAAATCAAACGCTATCGAGGCGGCAGAACAAACCGGCATCGTGTTTATCGATGAAATCGATAAAGTCGCCAAACGCCAGGAGCACGGCGGCGCCGACGTCTCCCGCGAGGGTGTACAGCGTGACTTGCTACCGCTCATCGAGGGCAGCACCGTATCAACCAAGCATGGCATGCTGAAAACCGATCACATCCTGTTTATTGCCTCGGGCGCATTTCACCTGTCGAAACCATCGGACCTGATTCCTGAACTACAGGGCAGGCTGCCGATTCGCGTTGAACTGCAGGCGCTGAATCCGAATGACTTTGCCCGGATTCTCACCGAGCCAAGAGCCTCTTTGACCGAGCAGTACAAGGCACTGCTGGCCACCGAAGGCGTCGAGCTGTCGTTCTCCGAAGACGGCATCGAACAGCTGGCGAGAACAGCCTGGGATGTCAACGAGCGAACCGAAAATATCGGCGCCCGACGCCTGCACACGCTGCTCGAGCGATTACTGGAGTCCGCATCGTTCGACGCCTGTGATCGTAGCGACAAGCAACTCAACATCGATGCGCAGTACGTCGACGAGCAGCTTGACAAGCTGGCTGCAGACGACGACCTGAGCAGGTTCATACTGTAGTGCCTGCGCCGGCCTGATCGAATAAGCTGAATTCCGTGCTCCCCGACGACGTTACCTACCACCGAAACTCCCGCTTGCTGGAGCTGGCCTATGCCGGCGAGCGATTTGAGTTGAGCGCAGAGTTCCTGCGCGTACACTCACCGTCAGCCGAGGTCAGGGGCCACCACCCCAGCGAGGCAACACTGCAGCACGGCAAGTGCGATGTAGAGATAGAAGCGATCAATGCGGTGGGCAACTACGCGCTGCAACTGGTATTTGACGACGGTCACAACAGCGGCATCTATTCCTGGGAATACCTGCGAGAGCTGTGTGAAAAGCAGCAACAGTACTGGGCCCGATACCTTGAACAGCTCGCCCTGGCGGGCTTGAACCGCGACCCTGAAGTCCAGGTCGTCACGCTGTTTGATCCCGACGACAGCTAGTCGATTCGCTGTATTCGCAGCGACAGGGCGAGTACAATGCAGGCTCCACCCTGCACAACATTGCCCAGACCCATGA
Source organism: Pseudomonadales bacterium (assembly GCA_965216795.1). GTDB lineage: Bacteria > Pseudomonadota > Gammaproteobacteria > Pseudomonadales > UBA7434 > UBA7434. Next base: position 1,900,352 of record OZ244196.1, read on the forward strand.
ACCAGGATAACCCCGGCCAGGATCCCACTGGCAGCACCGAGACAACCGATTTCGGTTTTCGTGAAGTCCCGCGTGAGGCCAAATCGGGCCTGGTCGCCGAGGTCTTCAGCTCCGTCGCCGACCGCTACGACCTGATGAACGACATGATGTCGGCGGGCATCCATCGGCTATGGAAGCGATTCACGATCGAACTATCGGCGGCACGACCGGGTCAGCGCATCCTCGATCTTGCGGGCGGAACAGGCGACCTGGCCGCACAGTTCAGCACCATCGTCGGCACGGAAGGTGAAGTTGTGCTCGCAGATATTAACGCGAGCATGCTTGAAAACGGTCGCGACAAACTGACCGACCGTGGCATCTGCAGCAACCTGAACTACGTTCAGGCCGACGCCCAGTCGCTGCCTTTTGATGACAATGCGTTCGACTGCATCACCATTGGCTTCGGCTTGCGCAACGTCACCGACAAGGCCCAGGCGCTGCGGTCAATGCTGCGCGTGCTCAAGCCCGGCGGCAGGCTGCTGGTGCTCGAATTCTCCAAACCTGTGAACCCCCTGCTCGAGAAAATCTACGATAGCTACTCATTCAACGTGCTGCCCAGACTCGGTCGCCTGGTCGCCAACGACGAGGACAGCTATCGCTACCTGGCCGAGTCCATCCGCAAGCACCCCGACCAGGAAACACTGAAAACCTTGATTGAAGACGCTGGCTTTTATAACTGCGAGTACCACAACATGACCGGTGGCATCGTCGCCGTGCACAAGGCACTCAAGCTGTAGCGCTGCCGATGGTAGATCGTACCCTCACAACAGCGGCGCTGAGCGTTTTCGAACACGCGATTAACCGGGCACTGGCACTCGACCCGGTCAGCGAAGCCGCGGTGGGCGAGCTAACGGGCAAGGTGATCCGGCTCAGCTGCACCCGCCCGGCCGTTGAACTGTATGTCGTGGCGGGCGAGACGCTGCGGCTGCTCCAGTATTTTGAAGACAGCCCCGACGCCAGCATCGAGGGCGAGCTCAGTGACTGGAGCGAGTTACTGCTGGCGGACGACCCCGGCACCGCACTGATCAACGGCAAGCTCACCGTGGGCGGTGACAGCCAGCTTTTCCTGCGGCTGCACGCGATCGCCCGAGATCTGGAGCTCGACTGGGAAGGGCATCTGGCCAAGCTTATCGGCGACCTGCCCGCCTATTTTTTTGGCCGCGCTGCAAAAACCCTGCTGCAGACGGGGCAGCGCAGCTCACGCTCCCTGCGAAGGACACTGGACGACTTGCTCCACGAAGAGGCCCGCGTGGTCCCCTCCCGGGTTGAAATCGACAATTTCGGTCAATCCATACGCCAGCTCGAAATGCAGCTCGATCGACTGCAGGCAAAAATCCAACGCCAGCAGTCGCTGGAAGACAACGCCAGGTAGACGCACCCCGACGATGCAATCCCCGTTTCGCGCCTGCACCATCCTGCTGACAATCCTTCGAAAAAGGCTGGATACGCTGCTACCTGCAAACCAGCTGGGCTGGTTTGCGAGGGGCTGCCTGTCGCTAGCGCGGCTGTTCGGCCCGGCGGATGCACCGCGAGCAACGCGGCTGCGTGAGGCGCTGCAGGACCTTGGCCCGGTTTACGTCAAGTTTGGCCAGCTGCTATCTACCCGGCGCGACCTGCTCGCTGCGGACATCGCCGACGAACTTGCCCAACTGCAGGACCAGGTGCCGCCCTTCGATGCAAAGCAGGCAATACAGATTGTCGAAGGTGCGCTTGGCCAGCCGGTCGACCAGTGCTTTGCGCAGTTCCAGGAAGCGCCGCTGGCCTCGGCATCCGTGGCCCAGGTTCACAGCGCCACGCTGTTCAGCGGTGAAGAGGTGGTTGTCAAGATTATCCGCCCGGGCATAGAAACCACTATCCGCAAAGACCTGCGCCTGCTACTGCGACTCGCAGCTATGCTCGAGTACCTGTTCAAGGACGCCCGGCGACTGCGGCTGGTCAAGGTCATCGAGGACTACCACACCATCATCCTCGACGAGCTCGATCTCAAGCGCGAGGCGGCAAACTGCTCACAGCTGCGCAGAAACTTTGAAGATCGACCCGGTTTGCTGGCCATCCCAAAGGTATTCTGGGACTTGAGCAACAGCGACCTGCTGGTCATGGAGCGCGTTTATGGCGTGCCCGTCTCGGATGTTGAGACCTTGCGCGAGCGGCAGGTTAATTTACAGCTGCTGGCAGAACGCGGCGTGGAGATCTTCTTTACCCAGGTTTTCGAGCACAACTTTTTCCACGCCGATATGCATCCGGGTAACATCTTCGTCAACGCCGACCAGCCAGCAGATCCAGGGTATATCGGCATCGACTGCGCGATCATGGGCTCTCTTGGCGAAGCGGAACGCTACTATCTGGCGCGCAATTTACTCGCCGTCTTCAATCGCGACTATCGCACGGTTGCCCAGCTCCATATCGAATCGGGCTGGGTCCCGCCACAAACGGATGCCCACGCCTTCGAGGGTATTATCCGCAGCGCCTGCGAGCCGGTATTTGCCAGGCCGCTGGCAGACATCTCCTTTGCGACCTTACTGATCTACCTGTTCCAGGCTGCAGGCCGGTTTGGCATGGAGGTGCAGCCTTCACTGGTGCTGCTACAGAAAACCCTCCTCAACATCGAAGGCCTTGGCAAACAACTCTACCCCGAGCTGGACCTGTGGAAAACCGCAATGCCCTATCTCGAGAACTGGATGAAGGATCGTTACTCGCCCCCTCGCCTGCTGCAAAATGCGCAAGCCCAACTCCCCACCGTGCTCGAGTCGTTGCCGGAGCTTCCGGGGATACTCCTCGCGCAGCTACAGGGCAACACGCGTCGCGAAAACCAGCTCTCTGAACAGGTAGAGCAACTCAAGCAGCACTTGCGAAAACAGCGCTTTTTGAATGTTTTTCTGCTGCTAATCGCAGTATTATGGCTGGCGATGCAATTTGGCGGCCAGGCGTAGCGTGACGATGAGCAGCTCGCAGGATGTACTCGAACAGGTTAGCTGGAACGACGATGGCCTGGCGCCCGCGATCGCGCAGGATGCCAGCAGCGGCCGCGTTCTCATGCTGGCCTGGATGAATCGCGAATCGCTGGAGCAGACGCTGCGCCGGGGCCAGGCCGTCTACTGGTCGCGATCACGCCAGCGACTTTGGCACAAGGGCGAGCAATCGGGCAATGTCCAGAACATCGTCGAGATCCGGATCGATTGTGATGCCGACACGCTCCTGCTGCTGGTTGAGCAGGTAGGCGGCGTTGCCTGCCACACCGGCCGCGAGAGCTGCCTGTACCGACGGCACGACCAGGCAGATGGCTGGGTTGTGGTTGATCCCCAGCTCGTTGACCCGGATGACTTGTACGGCAGCTAGGCCTGCCAGGTGTAAATCATGAGCGATGCACTCGAACAGCTTGGCAAAACCCTGCAGGCGCGCAGAAACGCTGATCCGGGCGAGTCTTATGTCGCCCAGCTGCACCATGCCGGAGTCGATAAAATTCTCGAAAAAGTCGGCGAAGAGGCGATAGAAGCTATACTTGCTGCAAAGGGCCTGCAACAAGCGGCCGGGCAGGCGAACCAGGTCGCAGAAAAATCTGCCCTGATCAGCGAAACTGCTGATCTGTGGTTTCACACGCTGGTCATGCTGCACCACTTCGATTGCTCTGCACAGGATGTGCTTGATGAGCTCGCCCGCCGAATGGGAACCTCCGGGCTGGAAGAGAAAGCCCAGCGGGGCAAGTGACAGCGACCTACACTGAGCAAGCAACCGTCATCCTATTTAATCTGGAGGTGAGCAATGGGACTGGGTGGAATAAGCATCTGGCAACTCTTAATCATTCTCGCAATTGTCATTATGATTTTCGGCACGAAACGCATGAAGAATATCGGCAGTGATCTTGGTGGCGCCATCAAGGGCTTCAGGGATTCCCTGTCTGCAGACGACAGCGGCGCTGACCTTGAACACAAGCGCAATGGCGAAGCAAATACCGAGAGCGAAGAGACAGCCAGCACCAAGCAGGCGAACGACTGAGATCAGTCACAGTAAACTGACGGACTTATCACCGTGGACATCGGCCTCCAGGAAGTCCTGCTAATCAGTGTCATTGCACTGCTGGTGTTGGGCCCGGAACGACTGCCAACGGCAATCCGCTCCATTGCCATTACCGTCAATCGCCTCAAACGCAGTTTCGACAAGCTCAAGGCCGAAATTGAGCGCGAGATTGATGCCGACCAGATTCGCGAACAGATCCACAACGAAAACGTGCTTAACGAACTCGGCGAGCCAGTCGAGCAACTGCAGCAGACCCTGGACGACTTTACCAGCGGCAGGACAACTGCCAGCAATGAATCACCGCAAGAACCGACCCAGCAATGAACAGCTCCCCAGACAGCGCCGTGGCTAGCGACCAGGAACAACCGCTGGTCGAACATCTGCTCGAGCTTCGCACCCGCATCGTGCGTTGCCTGCTCTCGATACTGATTATCTTCCTGGCGCTGGTCTATTTCGCGAACGATATCTATACCTTTTTCGCCGCACCCATACAGGCACTGCTACCCGGCGGCAGCTCGATGATAGCGACCGAGGTCGCATCGCCCTTTTTCGCACCGTTCAAACTCACGCTGGTGTTGTCGTTTTTTATCGCCATCCCCTACGTGCTCTACCAGCTCTGGTCGTTTGTCGCGCCCGGCCTTTACCAGCACGAAAAGAAACTCGCCGTACCGCTATTCGCCAGCAGCGTCATCCTGTTTTACCTGGGGGTGGCATTTTGCTATTACGTGGTCTTTCCACTGGTGTTCGGCTTCTTCACCAGTGTGGCTCCGGAAGGCATTGCTGTCACGCCTGATATCAACAGCTACCTGAGTTTTATTCTCAAATTGTTTTTTGCATTTGGCCTGGTGTTTGAAATTCCGGTCGCAACCGTCATCCTGGTCAAGGCCGGGATTGCCTCGACCGAGTCCATGGCAAGCAAAAGACCCTACATCGTCGTACTGTGCTTCGTGTTTGGCATGCTGCTGACGCCACCCGATGTGATCTCCCAGTCCCTGCTGGCGATTCCCGCCTGGTTACTGTTCGAATTGGGCCTGCTTTTCGGTCGCCTGTTTGAACAGGATAACGCCACCGAAGAGACCCCGGCAGGCAGTACCGCGGACTAGTCGCGATGGCGCTCGCGCAGCCTGCAGGCAACAGCCAGCAACAGCGCAAATAGCGTGAGCGGCTGGACCGAGCCACCCCCTCCGCCGCCAGATGAGCCGCCCGAACCACTCCCGGCACCAGACTTGCCAGAGGCGTTGGGCTGCGGGGGCGGCCCTCCAGAACTGCTGCCAAAGGCGTTCAGCGTATCGGTAACAACGTTGTTGCCGGGGATGACGTCGCTGACGTCGCTGGTAGACGTGCTGATCGTGTGCTGCATCGTGAACTCCACGGCCTCCTCATCGACACTGGCCGTCACCCTCAGCTCCAGGTCCTCGGGCGGATTCGTTACCGTGCACTGATAGCTGTCGAGCGTAAACGAACAACTTCCCCCATCGATTTCAACGTAGATGAACATGCCCTCTGCGGGATCGGCAATGGCGCCATCAACGCGAATCTGGGCAACCTGCTGGTATCCGTCATCGACATTGATCAGGTAGCGCGAATCAAACGCATCAACCAGGCCTGGGCTCTGCGGATTATCGATATCGGCGACAAGGCCAATATCGATCGGAAAGTCGAAACAGGCCGTTGATAAACTGTCAGCAATACTCTGGTTGATCGCGTTGACAGAGCACGAGGAGAACGACGATATCGCGTTAAAAATGCTGAGGCTGGGCGACATCACATGGGTGCTCTCCGGGCAGCCATTGACCAGTACCTCATCATGGCCGGAGCCCAGGTTGTGTCCGATTTCGTGGGCCATCACCAGGCTGACCAACGAAGTATCGCCCGCATCGGTCAGGCCGGTGTTGTAGCCGCTGGCCTCGCATACGGTATCCAGGTAGGCAATGCCCACGACATTGCCCGAACCAGTATCCGGAAAGTTTCGCCCGGTAACGAAATGAAATATCGATCGCGGATTCTGCAAATAGGGCAACTGGTTGGCCTGGCGCAGACCACGCAGGTTACTGAGCAGGGCGTTGGGATCCGTCGTGGAACTAATCACGGCATCCTGGGCCGCATCGAGCATCGTCATGCTCAGGCGGCTGAACTGGAAACCAAAGCTGACATCAAAAAACAGCTCCATCTCATTGAGCTCGCGCAAGGCGCGCTCGAAAGCGGTCTCTCCAGGCGAGGGCAAAGCCTGGTAACTGCTATCGTAGGCCAGCTCTATTTCTGGCAGCAGGCATACACCATCGATCGGGTTGGCACAGACATCGGCGACCGTCGCTGCGGCGACCACGCTGTTGGCCACAGAAAACTCACCCAGCGCAGCCGAGCTGCCGACCGGGTCGCTGTGCGCCATACACACTTCGGGTCGGTTGGCATCTGGCTTGAAGTGTTGCGTCTGGAGCGCAGCGCTAAACCTCGGCAGGTCTGCGACTGGCTCGGCCGGCGCATCGACGACATGCAACTGTCCATCCAGCAACAGCACACCGCGCCAGTGACCCTCCTTGAGCGCTACGCGAACCTTGCTACCGGGGTAGCCGGGAAAGCTGCCCTTGTACAAGCGCTGGGAGCTGGCTGGCAACGGCGTATCGATTTTGCTGACCAGGGCTTCGTTTTCAAACAACTCCGCCTGCAGCGCCAGCCCGCCGACATCAAAGTAAACGTAGTGTGGGGTATCCGCTGAAGCCGCAGACAGCGACAACAGCCAGAGCAGGAGGCATGCTACCGCCCTGCTGCCCGACCGAAAAAATAAGTCCATCACCGAAAACTGCCCCGGTTTGCGCCAAGAAAGAGGGAAAAAAACCCTCTGCTAAGCGTAGACAGAGACAGGATCCGGCGCCGTGATCCGCGCCGGGTTCAGTGAGTTACGGTCTGTGGAATAGCCCTTGAGCCGGGAACAGTGTGATCTGGCTCACACTCGAGCAACGTCAGGAAGAGAAATCGATGAGCTCGCCACGCTGCCGCGCTTCAAAGCGCGAGCGAATCTCGTGATTCAAGCCTTCATCGAGCACCTTAAAACCCTCGCCGGCCTGCCAGAACCACACCGGGTCTGCGCAGGTCCAACCCTGGGCGCGCAGCTCACGCTTGATAATCTTGTTGGACGCAGTCGTGGGCATTTCGGTGGCAACCCGCAGGTAACGCGGCCACCATTTGGTGCCCATATCAGGTTGCGTATCCAGGAAGCTTGCCAGATCCAGCGCCTCGAAGCTGGCACCGGGTGCCAGCAGCAAGGTAGCCATCACATCATCGCCCACATCCCAGTTCGGGACAGCGTAGACTGCAGCGATAGCAATATCGGGGTGTCGAGTCAGCAGCGCTTCAACCGGCGCCGCCGCGAAATTTTCGCCATCAACGCGCAGCCAGTCGTAGTTGCGGCCGCCGAAATAGATAAACCCGCTGGCATCCTTGTAACCCAGATCGCCACTCCAGAACACACCACCGTGGGTCCGCTCCTCGTTGGCTTCCTCATTGCGCCAGTATCCCTCAAACAGACGGGCCGTCTGCACGTTGGCAATTTCCCCGACCGCCTGGTCTGCGTTCTGGAGACGACCGCTGTCATCGAAGACGGCCAGCTCACGCTCATCGCCGGTTTCAGGGTCGAGAATGACGGTGCCTTCGCCAGCCAGCCCGAGCGCACCTGGCGGTGTGTCTGGTGTGCGGTTGATACTGATACCACCTTCTGTGGAACCATAGTTGTCACTCACCACACAGCCAAAGCGCTGTTCAAAACGACCGATGTCGTGCACCACGGCCTCATTGCCGAAGGCCAGGCGCAATGGGTTGTCTGCATCGTCCTCGCGCTCTTCGGTGGCCAGGATATACGTGAGCGGCTTGCCCACGTAGTTCATGAAGGTGCAGCCAAAGCGACGGATATCGGGCAAGAAGCCCGACGCAGAAAACTTCCTGCGCAACGCAATCGTGCCACCCACGTTGACCATCGGCGCCCAGTTGGCCATCAGCGAATTGGAATGGAACAGCGGCATGCACAGGTAGGAGACAGACTGCTCACTCAGGCCCACCATGGGCGGAAAGACATCGGCAACGCCGGCAAGCCGTGCCTGCGAACAAATGGCTGCCTTGGGATCACCCGTCGTGCCCGAGGTGAAGATCAGCAGGTAGGGATCGGTGGGGACTATCGTCAGCGCCGGCGGCTGCTCGCGCTCAGCATCGCGAAGCAATGTTGTCCAGTCGTCGCTGTCTGCGATGAACTGCCGCCGGGGGTCGATGCCTGTGTCAAGACTCGCTAGCGCCTGCGCATGCTTGCCCTCAGACAACAGGAACTGGCTATCACTGTGGGCGATGTCGCGCTCGAGTTCCCGCCCCCGCCGGGTCGGGTTCAGGCCCACAATGGCGCCACCGCAAAGACTCGCCGCGCCCAGTGCGATGAGGTAGGCCGGAACGTTGTCCAGCAATACGGCAATGTGCAGTGGCCCTTCACCCTTGCGTTCATTCAATACGTTCGCCAGCGCGATGCAATCCCCCACGTACTCGCGATAACTCCAGCGACTGTCTTCAAACAGGATGGCGGTATGATCATTGTTTCGCTGCGCAAGGATCATTTCGGCGATGCTGCTGGGCATGAACTGCATTCTCCATGGTAGGGGTCGCCGCGGGCGGGACCAGGCTCGACGGGCTGGGAGTATACAAAATCTATCCGGCGCCAGCCTGAAACACTGGTAAGTGACGCGTTCCGGATCACGGCGGCCCGCACTTGCGGGTATAATCTGCGCCCCGGCGAGGCCACCCACTCTGGCCAGCAGCCTGTTAACAACCTAGAGGCACAGCATGCAACTTCCACTGGATATCACGAGCGTCAAGGGTTTTCTTGCCGATGACGAGGGCGCGGCACTGTATGAGGCTGCGCTGGAGGTTGCGCCACTGGGGCCATGCCTGGAAATTGGCAGTTACTGTGGTAAGTCGACGGTCTATATCGGCGAGGCCTGTCGACAGACAGGCAATATCGTCTATGCAGTAGATCACCATCGCGGCTCCGAAGAGCACCAGCTCGGTGAGGAGTACCACGATGCTGACCTTTACGACGAAAAGCTGGCGGTGATGGACACCTTCAGGGAGTTTCGTGCGGTGATTCGCCGCGCGCAGCTGGATGAGCAAGTGGTGCCCCTGGTGAGCACATCAGCAGTGGCTTCAAAGCGCTGGAACACTGGCCTTGGCATGGTGTTCATCGACGGTGGGCACAGCATGGAAGCGGCGATGACAGATTACCAGTGCTGGGCAGCCCATGTGGTACCCGGCGGCATTCTCGCCATTCACGATATTTTTCCCAACCCCGCGGACGGGGGGCAGGCACCCTACACGATCTACAAGCTCGCAGCCGAGTCGGGTCTGTTTGACGCGCTGCCGATGGTCAACACGCTGGGACTTTTGCGAAGACGCTGATTGCGGCGATCGACAGGCTAGGCCTGCTCGAAAGATTCCTCTTCAACAGCCTCAAGCAACTCGACCCGGGTAAACAACCTCGACGCACCGCTGTACTCAGTCAGGGCATCAGCAGCCAGCAGGATAGCGCCCGCCGTCCAGGTGGGCTTTTCGTCTGGCCACAATAGATCCTGCACGAACTGGTACCCCGTCCAGTAAGAACCATCGTCCAGCTGCCACTGGTGCAACCAGCTGTAAAGCTCCAGCGCACGCGCTCGATCACCCGCGGCCAGCAAGGCCATGGTCAACTCGCAGGACTCGGCCACCGTAACCCAGGGCTCATCGGATACACAACGACAACCCAACTGGTCTTCGACAAATTCTGGCCATCGCTTCTGCAGGTGCGCCCTGGCCTGCGACGGTGGAATCACGCCAGTCAGTACCGGGTAGAACCAGTCCATCGAGTAACGTGCCTTGCTCTCCCAGGTGCGATCAAAGCGCTCTGGTTTGTTGCGCAATGCATTGCCCAGGCGCTTGCGGGCATGCAGCCACTCTTCGCGATCGTGGCCAAGCGTTACCGCAATATTGTGTGCACACTCCAGGCTTTTGTAAATCGAGCTACAGCCTGTCACCAGGGCGTCGAGCTTGGGTTTTCCCAGAGTGTCCACGGCCCAGTTAATATCGCCCTCTGGCTGTTGCTGGCGCAGCACAAAACCAATCGCGCGACTGACAACCGGCCAGAGCTCCTCGAGGAAGGCCCTGTCCTGGCTGATCAGGTAGTGGTGCCAGACGCCCGTTGCCACGTAGGCGACGAAATTGGTTTCACGGCGCTCATTATTTTCAATCTTGTCATCCTTGTACGCGGCCCACCAGCTTCCATCGGCGAGCTGCTTTGCCGCCAGCCAGCGGTAGGCGCGAACGGCATTGACATAGTCGCCACAGATACTCAGGCCCATTGCCGCTTCAACGTGATCCCATGGATCACAGTAACCGCCTTCAAACCATGGGATAGCTCCGCTAGATGTCTGCACGCTGCGGATGTACTCCGCTGTGGGCTCGAAGAATGCGTGCGGGAATATTCCCTTGGAAAGATACAGACCACTCATAACTCAACCTTTACCCCGCAGCGCCTTGCTCGGCTTTGCGAAAGTACATGACAACACTTTTCCCCATCAGGGGGTTTAGCAATTTTTCCAGTGCGCGCGTCAGCCAGGGACGCTCCATCAAATCCCAGACCAGCAATTTGTGATACAGCGCGATCAACCTGGACGACTCCTGCTTTTCCCAAAACAGGCATTTGAGCCACCAGAACGGCGCATGAAGCGCGTGCGCCCAGTGACGGCGATAATGGTTGAATCCACGACTTTCAATTTCACCGCGCAGCTGCCCGGCATCGAAAATCCGCAAATGCCCACCTTCCACCTGGTGATAGGCGCTGCTGAAAGACCAGCAAATACGCTCAGGCCAGGCGCGGGGCACACTGGCTACAAAGGTTCCGCCGGGACGCAACACGCGCTCAATCTCGGTCAGCACCGATCGATAATCACCAATATGCTCAAGCACTTCTGAACAGATCACGATATCGAAACTGTCATCGGCAAACGGCAGCGCCAACGCGTTGGTCTGTGACAGCCCAAAGCTGCGCTGCGCCGTTTCAGGCTTCGCAAACGGTTCGAACTTTTCAGCCGTCGTGAGCAAATCATCAAAACCCAGATCAACACCCACAGCGTGGACGTCGGCCTCTAGATAGGCAGAAATAACGTGCCGTCCTTCACCACAACCCAGGTCAAGCACCGTATCGCCAGCGCGCAATGGCAGGTGCTGGTAATCAACGGTTTGCATGAGCAACCTCAACGCTGTCCAGCTCGGCAGGCGCCAATGCGGCCTCGCCCGCGCTGTCGGATGCGGCGATAACCTGGCGATAGAGGCCGGTCATCTGCTGCGCCGCCAACGTCCAGCAAAACTTGCCGACGATTCGCTCGCGGCCGGCACGGGATAATTCATCGCGCGCAGCCGGATCCTGCAGCAAGGCGCTGATTTCTGTCGCCAGCGCGACTTCATCTTTAACGGGAACCACCCTGCCCGCATCGCCAACGACTTCAGCCAGGGCACCGCCGTTGGTAGATACCACCGGGACCGCGCAGGCCATCGCCTCACCCGCCGGCAGGCCAAAGCCTTCGTAAACCGACGGCACGACAGCGATCGCCGAACGCGCATAATGCGCGACCAGCTCTTCGGTGGATATGCCGTGCACAAACTGGATCGCATCGGCGATGCCAAGTCGCGCGACCAATTGTTCGGTCTCACCGCCCGGCTTGGGCTTACTGACCAGCAGGAGTTTCAGCTGGGGAAACGTCTCTCGCAAACGGGCAAACGCCAGCAACAGATAGCGCAGCCCCTTGAGTGGCTGGTCAGCCGAAGCGGTCGCCATCAATTGCCAGGGGTCTCGCTCTATGTCAGGCAGCGGCCGGAACTCGGCGGTATCGATGCCGTTGTAGACACGGTGGATACCATCGCGATCCAGCTCAAACGCCCTGGCGATATCAACCTGGGAGCGATCAGACACCGTCACAATATGCTCTAGCTCACGCGCTACTTTCTTTTGCATATAAAGGAAGGCGTGCCAACGGCGGATCAACAATCGCTCCCACCACTTGCTCGATGCATTGAGCGCAATATCCAGGTCGCTGGTAATGGGGTGGTGTATTGTCGTCAGCAACCTGTGCCCTTCACGCTGGATCTTGAGCATGTCCCAGCCAAGGCATTGGTTATCGTGCACGATGTCGTAGTCATCGCGGTGCTGGTTCAGGTATTTGCGCAGCCGCCGGCTGAAGCAATAGGGCTCGGCGAAGCCGCCAGTCAACTTGCTCAACCACTCAATAATATTGGTCAGCGAGCGCAGGTGGCGCGGCCGCAACGAAGCCAGGCCATTGGTAAACAGGTCCAGGCCCGGCATTTTGATCAATCGAACACGCGGATCGAGATGCGGATAGGGCTGGCCAGAGATGACGTCAACCTGGTGGCCTGCCTCGACCAGCGCCTTGCTCAGGTACTTGATATAAATTCCCTGACCACCGCCAAAGGGCGCGCTTCGATAGCCGGTAATGCAGATACGCAATGGCCGCTCGAGGTCGCCGGACAGGCTCGCGTTGTCAGGATGAGATGATCCGGTCTTCGGCATTGGACTCATGTTTTACTGGTGACAGCCAATTTGACCAACGAAACCACCGGTTTCGTCGGCTGCCTGATCGTGGGAGGCGGCAACGGCGGCTGCACTGCGCAGGCACCGCAAGGACGGCAAAAACGAACCGCGCATTGTCTTAAAAAACAGGGGGGGAGTCTAGGCTGCCTGTATGCAATGTAACCAAATGCACCGCTTTGGCCAACCGAAACTAACCAAACCGTTTAACCGGTGAAACGACGATCGACGCGATCGTTTATAACGCATCCACCAGGGCATGAACCACACGAGCCAGTTGCTGTTCACTCATGCCCGCCCACAGCGGCAGGCGCAACAGGCGCGGCGCCAGCGACTCGGTCACCGGCAGCGAAACCGCCCCGGAGCGCTGCTGCCCAAACACTGACTGGTGCAGTGGTACGTAGTGGGAAGCGGCCTGCACACCGGCTTCGCGCAAACGCGCGATCAGGGCTTCGCGATCGCAATCGCTATTCAACAATACCGCGTACATATGGGCATTGTGTTCACAATCGGCCGGCACGATCGGGCGCCTCAAGCTGCCCGCGGCCTCCAGCCCATCCAACTGCTGGTGATAGTCTTTCCACAGGGCCAGGCGTTGCCGGGTGATATCCTCAGCGGCATCCAACTGGGCAGCAAGAAACGCGGCGATCAGCTCACCGGGCAGATACGAAGAGCCCAGCGCCTGCCAACTGTACTTGTCGACTTCGCCCCTGAGAAACTGGCTACGGTCGGTGCCCTTCTCTCGACAGATCTCGGCGGCAGCACTCAGGGCGCTATCGTTCACCAGCAAAGCGCCGCCCTCGCCTGAGACGATGTTTTTCGTCTCGTGGAAACTAAAGGCACCCAAATGCCCGATACTGCCCAGCGGCCTGCCCTGGTAGCTCGCCATCAGGCCCTGTGCAGCATCCTCGCAAACCCATAACTGGTGTCGCCGGGCTATGGTCATGATCTCATCCATGGCACAACTGACCCCGGCGTAGTGAACCACGCAGATCGCGCGAGTGGCCGGGGTAATGGCAGCCTCGATCCTGGTCTCGTCGATATTGAGTGTATCTTCCCGGATATCGACATAGCGCAGTGTGACCCCGCGCAGGGCGAAAGCGCTGGCGGTCGAGACAAAGGTGTAGGACGGCAAGATGACCTCGTCCCCAGGCCCGAGCTCCAGCAGCAATGCCATCATTTCAAGCGCCGCCGTACAGGAGTGCACCAGCAGCGAGTGGGCGCCGGTCTGCGCTTGCAACCAGTCCTGACAACGTTGGGTAAAGGGCCCGTCACCGGAGAGCTTGCCGCCGGCCAGCACGGCCTCGAGGTTCAGCTGCTCCCGACCGGTCATGTACGGCCGGTTAAAGGGAATGTGCTGGTCAGTCTCACTCATTGAATTACCCTGTCCTCAGCCCGGACCCGTCCGGCTCCCAGCGCTGGGTAGGGCCTGTTATCGGGCGGATTTTGCCCGGAATTCTTGCGGCAAAACCGCGAAATTGCTACTCTGGCCCATTCGCCCGGCAGGCTTCTTTACACGCAAAAAAACAACTGTCGCGGGCCACGGGTATCCAGCAGAAGCAGTCGAGTATGAGCGCAACCGAAGCCAGTATCAACCTCTTGCACAATGGCAGTGCGGCTGAGTTCGTCGAGGCGTTAAAAACCGAGATCAATACACACTCGGCCGTCAGCCACCCCTTTCTTGAAAAGCTCGCCGCCGGCGAGTTCGCTGACACGCGCGCTGTGCTGCGCGATTACGCCCACCAGTATTCCTTTTACAGCCAGTGGTTTACGCAGTATCTCGAGGGCGTAATTTCCACGCTCGATAATCCCCAGCACGTGGCCTTGCTGATGGAGAACATGGAAGAAGAAAAGGGCATCCCCGGCAGCAGCGAGAAAGCCGAACTACCCCACGTTGAAATCTACCAGCTATTCAAGAACGAAGTCGGCGCCACCGGCGAGTACTGCCAGACCAACCCACCCTGCACCACGGTACTCTTGTGGCGTGACCTGTTTTTGCAAAAATGCTCCTCCCAGATCAGGGGCGTTGGCGTGGCCGCCATTGGCCTTGCGACCGAAGGCATCATTTCAACGATTTACCCCTATATTGTCCGCGCCATCAAGGAGCACACTGATCTTGGTGAAGATGCCAGCCTGTTCTTTGACTTGCACGTCGACTGCGACGACGGCCACAGCGAAGCGGTAGAGCAAATCGTCACCGATCTTGCCGCTGACGCCTCGACCCGCGAGGCCATCAGGTTTGGTGTGTTCTCTTCATTGAACCTGCGGCAGGCATTCTGGGATGCACAGCTTGCCAGGGCTAACGCCGTCTAGCGACCCACGTTACCCCCCCCTACCCCTGACGCCGAGCCACTATGAACGAGCAATCCGCAGCTAATAGTGAAATAGCGAATATCGACGAGGTGCTGCGAGCCACCACGGTATACGCGGACAGGCCCGAGGATATTTCAACCGCCCAACTGGCCGAGATCCTCAACCAGCACAATTTTGCGATCATCAAAGGCGTCATTGACCCGGCTACGATCCGCGACGCAAAACAGAAGATTCGCGCGCTGTATTCGCAAGATGACGACCACCCCGCCACCGGCGAAGACCCCGCCCAGATCATGGACAACTTCCAGAAGCTATCCATTGGCGGCGCTGAACACTCCGGCGTGTATCGACCACGGTGCATGCGCACGATGTACAACCCGATCTGGGCCGAAGACATCTACGGCCTGCGCGAGGTTTTTCGCGCCAGCGCCCAGGTGCGCAATATCATGTACGGCTGGGACCTGAACTACTGCATCGACGAAGTTGAGGACGGCTTCTGGACTGCCGCACGCATCCACCACTACCCGGCCGGAGGGGGCTTCCTGGTCTCGCATCTCGATGACGTCGTGCCGGTCGTCCAGAAAGCAGAGGGCATTAGCCAGTATTTTCAGCCCGTCGTCGTCATGAGCAAGAAAGGCGAGGGCGAAGACTGTGACTTCAGGACAGGCGGCGGCTTCTTTGAGGTCAAGGGCGAACGCTACTACTACGAAGGGGACGCTGAACTCGGCGATATCGTTATCTATTCGGGCGCAACAGTCCACGGCGTCGCTGATATCGACCTGCACAAAACCTTCGACCCGAGAACATGCGAAGGCAGGCTGGCGGCCTTTGTCACCCTGTACCGCAAGTTCGAAAGAAAAGGGCAGCTCGAAGACTACGTTGGCACCAAAAAAACCGTTTACTAGGCCTACAAAACCATGAGTGACAACACAAGGCACAACACCAAGTCGGGCGACTACCACCAGGCGGAAACCTATATCCGCGATAGCCTCTCAAAAACGGCAATACCCCAGTCAGAGATCCTTGAGAATCTGCACCTGTTTATCCCGCCCCAGCAGCTGCGCAGGATTTTGTTCTTTTACGAGATTTACCAGCAGCTGCTGACAGTGCCTGGCGTCATCATGCAGTTCGGGGTCAGGTGGGGCCGCGAGCTCGCCCTTTTTGAAAGCCTGCGAACAACCTTTGAACCCTTTAACCACAGCCGAAAAATCATTGGCTTTGATACCTTTGACGGTTACGCAGGGGTCGACGACAAAGACGGCCAGCACGACGTCATGCAGGAAGGCAACCTGGCCACGGCAAGCCACTATGAAAGCGAGCTCGACGGCATCCTGCACGCCAGAGAGCAGCTCAGCCCCATTCCACACGTCAAGAAATACGAGCTGATCAAAGGTAACGCCGAAGAAAAGCTCGCCAAATACCTGGCTGATAATCCGCATACGATCGTCTCATTCGCGCATCTGGACATGAACCTTTACCGCCCGACGCGACAATGCCTAGAAATGTTGCGCGAGCACATGCCCAAAGGCAGCATCGTACTGGTCGACGAAGTCAATCTCGATATCATGCCAGGCGAAACCATAGCGCTGAAAGAGGTATTCGGGCTACAGAATCTGCGACTGGTTCGGCACCCGCACGTCAATCCTACCTGGCCCGCCTACTTCGTCGTCGAGTAACAGCAGGCGCCCGGCAGACACAGCATGGCTCATATCCCGCAAACCGAGCACAGGAGCGTTGACTACTCCATCCTGATCCCGGTTTACAATTCAGAAAAATCGCTACCGCTGGTACTTGAAGGCGTTAGAGAGGAATTTTCAAAGCTTCCTTACAGCTATGAGTTTGTCCTGGTAGATGATGGCAGCAGCGACGATTCATGGCAGGTGATTCAGGCGCAGCATCGCCAGGGTGATGTCTGTGCGATTCGCTTTATTCGCAACCAGGGGCACAGCATGGCCCTGAAGCGCGCCTTCGAATTCTGCCAGGGCCAATGGATCATCACGATGGATGATGACCTGCAACACCCACCGTCAGAGCTACCCAAGCTGCTCGAAGCCACCCGCAACGCGGGCGATGTCGATGTCATCATGGGTGCCTACGGCGCGAAGCGCGCACAGCTGCATAAAAGCCTGGGGGCCAGTGTTTACCAGGCGGTACTTCGCAGCACCTTTTCGCTGCCCCGCGATTTACGCATCACCAGCTTTCGCGCAATCCATCGTCGCGTAGTCGATGAAATCGTACGACGCGACCTGGCCAGCCCCCATGCAGGATTCATGATCCTGTCGGCCACTGACAAGATCGCGAATGTCGACGTGGAATACCATTCCCGCCAGTACGGGCAATCGGGCATGAGCCTGGGCAGGTCGGTGACAACGCTGCTCGATGGCATTGCACTCAACTCAACGCTACCGCTAAAGGTGATTGGCATCGGCGGCATTGCGCTGTCACTGCTGGCGATACTGCTGGGCGCCTATTACCTGCTGGCCTGGGCCAGCGGCAGCATCGGGCTGTCGGGCTTTACGACGCTGGTACTGCTGCTAACGTTCTTCTCGGGGGTTATCCTGGCGGCCATCAGTGTTGTCGGGCTTTACATCATGCGACTGATACAGCAGGCAACATTCTCACCCCACTACAGCTTGCGTGATTACCTACCACGCAACCACTAGCAGGCCTTTCACGTATGGATCAAAAACACCTGGGTATGGCGCTAATCGTGTTCTCTGTGCTTATTATGGTTTTCGCACAGCTCACGCTGAAAAACAGGTTGAACATCCACGGCGCCATTCCACTCAAGATTATCGACCTGTATCCGTACTTTATGATTCTCGTTCGGGACCTGCTGGTCTGGGCGGGAGGCATTGGCCTCGTGGTCAGCGCACTGGCCTGGTATATGGCTGTATCGCGCGTGCCCCTGTCGTTCGCCTTCCCTTTTGCGGCAATGTCGTACCCGCTGATCTTTGTTACGTCGGTCCTGCTGCTGGGCGAGCAATTCTCCTACACCAAGCTGCTCGCCAACACGCTGATTGTCAGCGGCGTACTTTTGATTGGATTCAGCAATACGCAATAGCTGGCATTGCCGCTGGATAACTAATCAAGCGCCGCAACGAGCTGATCCAGCGCTGAAGCATCCCAGGCCATCTCGCTGCACAGCTGTTCAAAGCGGGCAACGCCGGGCCCGGTATCTTCAGGGTCATAAAATGCTGCGCTAATACTGCCATCGATGCACCCAAGCCGGTCGAAAAACCGTTCGGTGGTCAGCCCGGGCTCCTCAGCGGCCCACTTGCGGGCTAGCTCCAGCGCATCGATATGCACCCAGTTGCGGCTGAGCGTTTCGGGACTGGCAATAACACGATCATCGGGACCGACCGCTTCGGGAAGCTCGCCCATCCAGTCTCGATACAACATGGCAGTGTAATTCAGCCCCAGTCGCTGGTAAAAACCGTTGAACAGCCAGGGGCGGGTATTGACCTCGATGACCTTCCAGCGATCGTCTTTTTTATCCTTTACAAACTCAATCATCAGTATCCCGCGCCATGACAATGCGTCGACAACCTGCTGCGCCAGCGCAAGCAGCTCCTCGCGCCAGGCAAAACGCAGGAGTATCGCCGTGCCGAACGGGAACGGTTCAATCACTTCCTTGATGCCATTGGCAGCCATTCTCACCCTGCCAGCGGCATCGGCATAGAGATAGAAGGGAATTTCATCGTGAACCGAATCAAAAAATATCTTTTCCTGGACGACCAGGTCGAAGCCCTCAGCCATCTCTTTCAACAGCTTGTCGCGCAGCTCTTCGGCACTGCCGCACTCTATCGCCTTGTTGCCTCCATGCTGTTTATAGAACGTTTGCCCGTAGTCTTTCACGGCGGGCTTGTAAACCGCAGGGTAGCGCATTTGCTGGACCACGGTTTCGATATCGCCAGACTGCTGGCAACGCAATGTGAGCGGCGACAACTCGGCAGCGTGCGCAGAAAGCAGCTGCGCACAGCTTGATTTGTGCGCCACGTCGAGCCGGGCTCCCTCGAACCTGCGATCACCCATCAACTGTATATAGGCAGAGAACTGCTCAAAATGATCGAGCAGGAACATCATATTGGTATCGCTTGATGGCAAGACCATCAAGCGCCGACCGTACTCCTCGCTCAGCTGACGGGCGATCTCGCGAAAATCGCTAACGGCCTGCGCGGCATCGGTGTAGGGGTTGGCAATGCGATAACTGCGCTGGAATCCCGCCGAGCGCTCGGAATGCCAGGGCCCGGCGCCGGGCCAGTCAAAAGTAATGCTGACAGTTGGAATGTTTGCCGCGTGGCATGAGCGCAGTATGCCCAGAAAGCAAATATCGTTGCTCCTGAATACCAGCAGCGGCGGTGTAGGCTGAGGCATGGGCGAAGCGCTACTTGCGCAATTTGAACGCCAGGTGCAGCGGCAAGTCGGTTAGCGGCGAGAAAAACGCAGGGTCAATGGCCAGCAGTTCATCGGTGACATGCAACTCCTCGACGACGGGCAGCCGGGTAAATCCCGCATCAGCCAGGGCAGTGAAATAGTCTTCAAAACTCTTGGGGACCATTTGCACGGACAGCGAGGTGCCATCGCGGCAGAATATTTCTCCCTGGCACTGTGTATCCCGGCCGCTAAAGTAGCCACTGTCGCGGGCATCGAAATAAAAGGGCGGCGTATTCTCACGTTTGATAAACGGGAACGCCGGATGCGGCACCGAGAAGACAAAATCGCCTCCGGGCTTGAGCACCTCATAAACCTGCCTGAAGCTCTGCCGAGTCTGTTCAATCGTCAGGTAGTTGTAAACAAAAACACCCAGCGCCAGGTCAAAACTGGCGGCAGGCATTTCCAGCGCGGTAACGTCACCCACCTGGTAACTGATCACCTGGTCATCTGCAGCCTGTTGACGACGCGCAAGCTCGACCATCTGCTCTGACAGCTCCACGCCGATGACACTGCCCGCACCACGCAGCGCCATCTCGCGTGCGCAGTAACCCTCACCCGCTCCCAGATCAAGGATTGCGGCGCCAGTGACATCACCACACAGCTCAAATACCCGTGGCCGCGCGGTAAAATCCGACAGCGAGTTGGGCTCTCGGCGCTCCCAGCGCGACGCAGTGTCGTTGTATAGCTCTCGGGTATCCTTGCTCATCGTCTCTGGTTACCTGGTAAAAAATGGCGGACAGTTTGAACTGGGCGAGTAAACTGGTAAGCTGCGCCCGGTCCAGGGCAATTGTACTCGCTAGCCTTTGCTCGTGCACCTTCCAGGCAGGTCCCAGGAGCCGTTCAGCTTGAATCGACACGGGCCGGTGGCGTTAGACTCCATCGAAATCATACTCGGCAACAGCAACAGCCGCTTCTCCGGCGTGACCTCTACGATGTTGCAGGTACTTGAGCAACAAAAGCCGCGCGGCAACATCGCCGTACTGGGCGATCACTTTGTCCCCGGCGATGTCCCCGTCGTATCGTTTACACAGCTTGCCCGGCAGGGGCGAAAGAACGCCGGCGACGGCTTACCCCGTGTTTTCCACGCCCGGCGCAACGATGAGATGATCCAGGCGCTGGCGCTCAAATGGCTGTTTGGCAGCCGGCTGCGCATTACCTTCACCTCGACAGCACAGCGCCATCACAGCCGTTTCACCCGCTGGCTGATGCGGCAGATGGACAGCGTTATCAGCACCTGCGACGCTGCGGCAGCCTACCTGGAAGCATCGCCCGACCATATTATTCCCCATGGCGTCGACCCCGCTTACTGGCACCCCGCTGAAGACAAGGCGAGCGCCTGGCAAAAACTCGGCTTACCGGGCAAATACGGTATCGGCATTTTTGGACGCGTGCGAGAGCAAAAGGGTCACGACCGGCTGGTTGATGCGCTGCTGCCGTTACTGCAACGGTATCCCGACTACACGCTGGTCTTCAGCGGCCAACTCCAGGACGCGGATCGGGCGTTCTACCAGCGACAGGTAGAAAAGCTGGAAAGCCATGGCCTTGGCGAGCGCATGGTCTACCTGGGTGAAGTGCCTTTCAGCGAACTGCCAGGGCTGTTTCGCGCAATGCACCTGGTCGTCGCACTCAGTCGCAACGAGGGCTTTGGCCTGACCGTACTCGAGGCCATGAGCAGCGGCACTGCGGTGCTGGCGAGCGTGGCAGGTGCATGGCCTGAAATCATTCGCAACGGCAGCGACGGTTACTGCATTGATGCAACCGACCCGGCGCTGCTCGAGCAAACCCTGGGCGAGTTGCTGTCCAATCCCGCCGACCTGGTCGACATGGGCCGCGCAGCGCGGCAGCACATCGTTGAGAATTTCAGCGTCGAAACGGAAGCCCGGCGACTCACCGAACACTACCAATCGCTGCGTCGAGACGCATAAGCGTATTCACAGGTATCATCATGGATCGCTCTCTTCTCCATCCCCGGCACTGGCCAAGCTGGCTGCTCGTCGGGCTGCTGCGCCTGATCGCAGCGCTGCCGTTTGCCGCCAAGCTGGCGCTCGGTCGCGGCCTCGGCGCACTCGCGTATCGCCTGGTAAAGCGGCGGCGTCACATCGTCGAGGTCAACCTGTCACTGTGTTTTCCCGAACTGACCGACGCGCAGCGCGAGGCGATGTGTCGCGAAGTCTTTGCACAAAACGGAATAGGCCTGATAGAAATCGCCTGGGCCTGGTGGGCTGACCCCCGGCAACTGGAAGACCGCTTTGACGTCGAGGGCCTGGAGCATGTAGAGGTTGCCAGGGCAGACGGCAAAGGCGTGGTGATGATCGGCGCACACTTTGTGAACCTGGATCTTGCTGGACTCATGATCAACCAGGCGGTGCCGATTGACGTGATCTATCGCAAAAACGATAACCCCGTGCTCGAACACGTCATCACCAGCGGCCGGCAACGCGTATTCGAAAACGTGCTCGAGCGTGGGGACATGCGCAGCATTATTCGCAAGCTCAGGCAGGGCAGGATGATCTGGTACTCACCCGACCAGGACTTCGGTCGTGCCCAGTCGGTATTCGCACCCTTTTTTGGCGTACCTGCAGCAACCCTGACAACCACAACGCGCCTGGCACAAATGGGTCAGGCGAACGCGCTACTGATCTTTCACTATCGCGACCCGGCCACTCATCGTTATCGCATTGTCTTCGAGCCGACTGACCCCGGGTTTCCAACCGGTGATGAGCTGGAAGACGCCAAACGTGTGAACGCGATGCTCGAGCGCGGTATCCGGCGACAGCCGGAGCAATATATGTGGGTGCACCGGCGCTTCAAGACGCGCCCGGAAGGTGAGGCATCGCTTTACTGAGGCTACAACCTAATTGACGGGCGCGAGCCAGCCATCCGGGGTGGGTCGCTGGCCGCGCACCGACTCAAAGTACATGCTCTGCAGGCGCTCGGTCACGGGGCCGCGCTTGCCCTCCCCGATCACACGACCATCGAGCTCGCGAATCGGCAATACCTCGGCAGCGGTGCCCGTAAAAAAGGCCTCGTCGGCAATATAGACTTCGTCTCGCGTGATACGGCGCTCTTTCAAGGTCAGTCCCAGCTCGTCGATCAGCTCCATGACCGTGGCTCGGGTGATGCCATCGAGGCAGGAGGTCAGCTCTGGCGTGTGAACAACGCCGTCGCGCACCATGAAGAAATTCTCACCAGACCCTTCGGCGACGTAGCCTTCATTGTCGAGCAACAGGGCTTCGTCAGCGCCAGCATCCATCGCCTCTTTCAGCGCCAGCATTGAATTGATGTAGTTGCCGTTAGCCTTGGCTTTACACATCGTGATATTGACATGATGCCGTGTATAGCTTGACGTTTTTACCTGCATCCCCTGCTGCTGCAGCTCGGGCGAGGTGTAAGAGGGCCAGTCCCAGGCGGCGACGATGGCGTGCGTGCGAAGGTTATCGGCGCGCAGACCCATACCCTCCGAGCCAAAAAAGAACATCGGCCGAAGATATGCATTGTCCAGACCATTCTCGCGCACGACTGCGCGCTGCGCTTCATTGATAACATCCTTGGAATAGGGAGCATCCATCGCCAGGATATGCGCCGAGCGGAACAGCCGGTCAGTGTGCGCCTGTAATTTGAAGATGCAGGTGCCCTGCTCTGCCGTCTGGTACGCGCGCACGCCCTCGAAACACCCCAAACCATAGTGGAGGGTGTGAGTCAGGACATGGATTTTGGCGTCACGCCAGGGCACCATTTCACCATCGAACCAGATGACGCCATCCTGGTCCGAAAAGTCCAGCAAGGACATAGAGTTTCTCCAGAAAACGCAGCTACAGCCACCCGCCGGCCTGTCCGCCAAACGGGGTAGAACCCGCTATATTAGCCATTTGGGCAAAATAAACTACTGGCAGCTAGCACCAGCCGGGGGTAAAAAGTAGCATTTGCCGCAAAACCGGCGAGCGCTAGCCCAGCGTCTCATGCCAGAGCCGTGTGACGGCCTGTCGGTGCTCCACCAGCAACTGCGGCTCGTCGGGCAACGTTTGTGATAGCGCGGCCAGGTGGCTTCGTCCACGAAAGGCCTGGAACGCAGACTGCAGGCACCGCGCGTCTTCGAGCGCCAGGATCCCGGCCTCCGACAGTGCGTCAAGGATACGCATCTTGTCCGTCCAGCGCGCAAGCCCGGGCTGCTGGTGGGCATGGGCCAGCACCAGGTATTGAACAATGAACTCGATGTCGATCATGCCGCCACGCGAATGCTTGAGGTCAAACGCGGCATCCGCGCCGCCAGCATCGTGATCAGCTGGCTGCGCCTGGTGACTGAGCATTCTCGCGCGCATCTCAAGCACGTCCTGACGCAGCCGCGCACTATCGCGAGCTTGCGCAAGCACGGAGCGACGCAACGCGGCAAAGCGCTTGGCGAGGGCCGGGTCACCAGCGACGACCCGGGCGCGGACCAGCGCCTGGTGCTCCCAGGTCCAGGCCTGCTCTCGCTGGTAGCGCTCGAAGGCTGCGAAGCTGGATACCAGCATGCCGGAAGCACCCGAGGGCCGCAAACGCATATCGACTTCGTACAGGTCGCCGCTCATCGTCTGGGTACCCAGGTAGTGGATGATGCGCTGCCCCAATCGTGCGAAGAAAACCGGGTTGGCAACCGAACGCTGGCCATCGGCAGCCAGGGTATCGGCCTGGCCGCCGGCATCGTGAATGAACACCAGGTCAAGATCGGAACCCGGGCCGAGCTCGATACCACCAAGCTTGCCGTAACCGACGATAACGAAATCGCGCGGTGAATCCCTGCTGCCGCAGGCCTGGCCATCGTCGCGAACAGGCGGGCCATGCCGTTCGACCAGCTCAGACCAGGCCAGGTTGAGAACCGATTGCAGTATCACTTCCGCCAACGCAGTCAGGTAGTCTGAGATCCGCATCAGCGGCAGGATGCCAAAGACCTGGCAGGCGGCAACCCGCAGCCCGTGCGCCAGCCTGAACTGGCGCAGTGTGTCCATTGCCTGCTCGGTATCACCGGCGGGGACCCGCAGCATCTGCTGCTGTAACTCGTGTTCCAGCTCGCTGCGGCCTGGCACGTAAAGCAATTGCCGCCGGTCGATGAGCTCATCGAGCAGCAGGGGGTAGCGAGCCAACTGCTCGGCGACCCAGGGGCTGAGCTGGCACAGCTCAACCAGCTGAAGTAATGCCTGCCGGTTTTCAAGCAGCAGGGCCAGGTAGGCCGACCGCCGCAGCACGGCTTCGACCACAGCGAGCACCCGCGGCAGCGCTGCGAGCGGCTCACTGCTTTGCGACAGGACCTGCAGCAGTAACGGCATAAAACGATCCAGCCGCTCACGCGATGGCGCATCCATCGCCTGCACGCGCGGATTGCGCTTGAACTCAAACAGCTGCTCCATACAATCGCCGCGCTGCGCAAGTGCCGGGGGAGGCTGCAGCTCATCTGCGCTGTGTGCTTCGGGCGCATCGAGCGGGCGTTGCCACCACCACTGCCAGAACGCCCGCTCCGGCTCGTGGCCCGCTGCGTGATCGTCGTCCTCTACCGCAACGATATCGGCAAACACCGCAGATACTGCCTGCCGGGCTTTCGCCAGTGTCGCGAGCAACGCAGCGTAACTGTCATGCCCCAGTGTCCAGGCCAACAGGGCCTGCGCTTGCCCAGGCACGGGCAGCGACTGGGTCTGCTCGTCGCGTCGGGCCTGCAGCGCGTGCTCCACGCGGCGCAGCAGACGATAGGCCCTGGCCAGTGGTGCTCCCTGCTCAGCCGGCAGATAGTCTGCCGCAACCAGCGCGGCCAGGCACTGCAAAAAGTTTGCCTGACGCAGACTGTCATCACGCCCCGCATGGATGAGCTGAAAAGACTGGACAACAAATTCGGCTTCACGAATACCACCAGCACCGAGCTTGATATTGTCCTGGAGATTCTGGCGCGCCACCTGCTGTTCGATCAGCAACTTCATACCGCGCAGGGCATCGATAGCCCCGAAGTCGAGATAGCGTCGAAACACAAAGGGCTGCAGCGCTCGCAGTAAACGCTGGCCCAGCTCGACGGGTCCAGCCGAGATGCGCGCCTTGATCAGCGCGTAGCGCTCCCACTCGCGGCCATGCTGCTGATAGTAGTCCTCCGTCGCGGCGAAACTCAGAACCAGCGGCCCACTTTGCCCGTTGGGTCGCAAACGCATATCGACCCTGAACACCATGCCGTCTGCGGTGCGCGCATCGAGCAAGCGAATCAGCGTTTTACCTACGCGGCTGAAGAACTCCTGGTTGGCAATGGATGTTTCACCTCCGCGGGTCTCGCCCGCCTCGGTGAAGGCGAACACCAGGTCAATATCCGAGGACAGGTTGAGCTCCTCGGCACCCAGCTTGCCCATACCCAGCACCACCATCTGCGCAACGGTGTCGCTACCGGCTTCGATCGGCTGCCCGTACTTTTGCTCGGCCACACGCAGCGCAAACGCCAGGGCCAGCGCCAGCATTGCATCGGCCATGCGCGATAAAGCCAGTGCCGACTGCTCGAGCGCAACCATGTCATTGAGTTCCAGCCAGATGATGCGCAGTTGCTCGCGCTCGCGCACTCGCCGCAGCTGCCGCATGTACTCCGCTTCGTCGGTGATCTTCGCCAATGGTTCGCGCAATTGTTCCAGCAGCCAGTTGGCTGGACTGGATAGCGACCGCAGCAGCGCACTGTCATCAGCAAACTCACCCGAGGCCAGCATCTGGATAAACTGCCCGGGCATTCGGCAACAGACATCAACCGCGTACTCGCTCCAACACCAGACGCGGGCCAACCGCAACGACAGCGCGGGCTCGGCATCGAGTACTGCGGCAAGCGCGTGCAGCTCATCAGCGCTGGCGGCTTCGGCGAAACGTTCGCAGGCATAGTGCAGCGCTGGTACTGCCAGATCGACGGGTTCGGGCAGCGCAGCAGACAGGCGAGAGGATAACGCCAGGGTCAATGCGCTTGTATCAGGAGGGGAAGTCATTGCCAACGCGTATAACGTCCATCGACCCCGTTCACTGGGCCAGAAAGGTCACACGAAGCCGGCTTATTCTTTTTCGGGCGCCGGTGTTACCCGTATCACTTCATCAAGCGTGGTGATGCCGGCCGCGTACTTTTGCGCGCCCGACAGTCGCAGCGTGCGCATACCCTCACGCATACTCTGCTGGCGCATCGCATCGATATCGCAATCGTCCTGGATCAACCGTGAAAGCTCGGCACTGACCGGCATGATTTCATAGATGCCCTGGCGACCAAAGAACCCTGTATTGCGGCACTCCAGGCAGCCCTCGGCCTGGTAGGCAAGCTCCGGCTTGGCAACCTTCCAGGGCCGGGTCAGCCCCAGCCAGGCATCCATCTCGATAGGCGTTGGCGATTTGCAGTGGGGGCATAGCGTTCGCACCAGGCGCTGCGCCATCACCCCGATCAGCGTCGCGCGAATCAGGTAGGCCGGAACGCCAAGCTCCATGAGGCGAGATACCGCACTGGGCGCATCGTTGGTGTGTACGGTAGAGAGCACCAGGTGGCCCGTTAGCGCAGCCTGCACGGCCATTTCGGCAGTTTCCGGGTCGCGAATCTCACCGATCATGATGATGTCGGGATCCTGGCGCATTAACGATCGAACGCCACTGGCAAAGGTCAGGTCTATTTTGGGCTGCACCTGCATCTGGTTGAATGCAGGCTCTACCATTTCAATCGGATCCTCGATCGTGCAGACATTGACGTCGGAGGTGGCCAGCTGCTTTAGCGTCGAATACAGCGTCGTTGTCTTGCCCGAACCGGTCGGGCCAGTGACCAGCAGGATACCGTTCGGTCGCTTGGCCATGCCGGACCAGCGCTGGTAGTCATCGTTGACCAGGCCCAGGTCCTCAAAGCTTCGCAGCAGCACGTCGGGATCAAAGATGCGCACAACAAGTTTTTCGCCGAAGGCCGTTGGCATGGTCGCCAGCCGCAACTCGACTTCGTTGCCCTCAGGGCTCATCGTCTTGATGCGGCCATCCTGGGGTTTGCGTTTCTCGGCAAGATCCATTCGGGCGAGAATTTTCAGGCGACTGGTGACCGCGTTGATGACCGGCGGCGGTAACTCATAGATATTGCACAGCACCCCATCGATACGAAAGCGGATATTGCCCTGCTCACGCCGAGGTTCAATGTGGATATCACTGGCGCGCTGGTCAAAGGCGTATTTGAGCAACCAGTCAACAATGTTGACGATGTGCTGGTCGTTGGCATCGGGGTCAACCAGCTGGCCCAGCTCGAGCATCTGCTCGAAATTCGAAATATGGCTGGCGCTACCACCGCCGTCGGTCGCACCGCTGACCGACCGCACCAGCGTGTAAAACTCAACGCTATAGCGGGCAATATCGGCCGGGTTGGCCAACACCCTGACAATGCGCTTCTTCAGCGCATGCGACAGGTTTTCTTCCCAGGCCCGGCTATAGGGCTGGCCGCTGGCGATCACGACTTCATCGGCAGAGACGTCCAGGGCCAGTATCTGGTGGCGCTTGGCAAAGGCAAATGACATGACCCCGGTGACCGCGCGGGTGTCGATCTTCATCGGGTCGATATGCATGACCGACTGGCCCGCCGCCTCACCCAGCCAGCTCAGCAGCGCATTGATCGTCAGTTTTTGGCCAGGCGCCCGTTGGTTGTCGAGCTGCTGCTCAGCAATGTAATTGAGAGGGTGCAGCTCGGCCTCGGCCTTGCTGCGACTGGTCGCCGTCAGCCGGAGCATATCGGCGTCGGCGACCAGGCCCTCGGCCACCAGTTCATCGAGCAACGCGCGCAGCGTCAGCACGCGCTCGGGCGCGCCGCCTCCGGCCGATGAGAATTTAGCCACGTTGCTCAAACTCGGGACTCCAGGTTGGCCGCGCTTGCAATCGAAGACTCTGCCGCCAACTTGTTGTTTAATAGGGACTCTACACCATTGTAGCCCGAATCCCGCGCTCTCGACCCCGACGGTACCTCGATTTGGGCGCAGGTAGACCGTCCAGGCGGGCAAACTGTCCACAAATTGCGCGATAGCGCAGCACAGGCGAGTCCGATGCAACTGATTCCTACCCTGGCTGACCTGGTTGCCCTGCCCAGTATCAGCAGCGCCGATCCGGCGCTGGACCACAGCAACCGGCCGGTGGTCGAATACCTCGCGGCCCGGCTCGAGGACCTGGGCTTCCACTGTGAAATCCAGCCGGTGGTACAGGGCAAGGTCAACCTTGTCGCCACACTTGGCAGCGGGCCAGGCGGGCTGGTGCTGTCAGGCCATACCGACACCGTTCCCTATGACGAGGGGCGCTGGTCCTCCGACCCATTCAAACTCACCGAAACCGACGGCCGCCTGGTGGGCCTGGGCAGTACCGACATGAAAGGCTTTTTCGCCGTGCTGCTGCAGACGCTGGCAGAGCTGCTGCCGTTGCAGGTCAGGCAGCCGCTGATCGTGTTGGCTACCGCGGATGAAGAAACCAGTATGTCCGGCGCCCGCGCCCTGGCCGTTTCAGGCCAACCACGCGCGCGCTATGCCGTCATCGGTGAACCAACAAACCTGCGCCCGGTGCATATGCACAAGGGCGTCATGATGGAGTCGGTGCGCCTGGTCGGTCGATCGGGGCACTCCTCCAACCCCGCGCTGGGTGCCAGCGCGCTCGATGCCATGCACAACGTGCTGGGCGCACTGATGGCTTTGCGTGAGCAATGGGGCCGCCAGTACAACAACCCCGGCTTTGACGTCGCCGTGCCCACGCTCAACCTCGCCAGTATCCACGGCGGGGATGCCCCCAATCGCATTTGTGGCCACTGCGAATTGCGTTTTGACGTCCGCCTGCTGCCGGGCATGCTCAGCGATGAAGTGCGCACAGTCATTCGCCAGACGATTAACGAGGCACTGGCGCCCACCGGCGTAAGCGCCGAGTTCGAATCGCTGATCGACGCGGTGGACGCTTTCGCCGAGTCGCGTGACAGCGAACTGGTTAAACTCGCCGAGCAACTCAGCGGCTACCCTTCCAGCAGCGCGGCCTTTGCGACCGAGGCGCCGTTCCTGCAGGCAATGGGCATGCAAACGGTGGTGCTGGGCCCCGGCTCCATCGACTGCGCGCACCAGCCCAACGAGTACATCGATACACGCCAGCTAAAACCTGCGATAAAGTTGCTAAAAACTCTTATCCAGCACTACTGCTGCCAGCCCTGATGAGCTGTTATGCTAAAGAGCTAGTATCCTGCAGACCCGAAAACCGTGACTGACGACAATACACAGCCCGGCTATATCCACTGGTTCCGCCAGGCGATGCCCTATATCAACGCGCATCGCGGCAGGACCTTTGTGATTGCGCTCAGTGGCGCTGCGGCCGCCCACGGCAATATCAACGCGATCATCCAGGATATCGCGCTGCTGAATACCCTGGGCGCGAAGATCGTGCTGGTACATGGCATCAGGGAGCAGCTTGAGCAGCGCCTGGCCGAGCGCAACCTGCCCAGCGCGTTTGTTGGCGATCGCAGAGTCACCGACGCTGCCGGGCTGCACGCAGCCATCGAGGCCAGCTCGCTAGTGCGGGCCCAGCTGGAAACCCGGCTATCGATGGGCCTGCCCAATTCACCGATGCATGGCTCGGCAATAAAAATGGCCTCGGCCAATGTTGTGACGGCACAACCCGCTGGCATTATCGACGGGGTCGACCTGCAGTTTACCGGCAAGGTCAGAAAGGTCGATACCAACTCAATCACCACGCTGCTCGAAATGGGCAACGTGGTCGTGTTATCGCCGCTGGGATACTCACCCACGGGCGAAGCATTCAGCCTGGTCTACCACGAAGTGGCAGCAGCCATTGCCCGCGCTGTGCAGGCTGACAAACTCATTGTGTTCAGCGAACGCGCCGGTATTGTCGATGCACAGGGTGAACTGTTGCGTGAGCTCGATCCCGCCACGGCGAGCAAGCAGCTCCAGCAGCCCGGCAATAGCGACGTCGTGTTCCAGGCGCTTGCGCAAAGCGCCATTGACAGCGCAGCGGCCGGCGTCAGCCGGGTGCACCTGATGGACTTCCAGCGCGATGGCGCACTGCTTGAGGAGCTGTTTACCGTTGATGGCAGCGGAACAATGATCACCAACAAGCAGTTTGAAACGATGCGCGTGGCCAATGCGGGCGATATCGCGGCGATCATCGACATCATTGAGCCACTGGAACAGCAGGGGGTGCTGGTACGCCGTGACCGCGACCAGCTGCGACAGGAAATCGATCACTTCACCGTGGTTGAGCGCGACGGCCTGATCGTCGCACTGGCCGCACTCTACCCCTACGTCGAAGAGGCCTGCGGCGAAATTGCCTGCATCGTCACCCACCCCGACTACCGCAAGCAATCGCGGGGGGCAACGTTGCTCGCTGAACTTGAAAAAACAGCGCGAGGGCGCGGGCTACAACAGCTGTTTGTGCTGACGACGCAAACCGCGCACTGGTTCCTGGAGCAGGGCTTCAGCCAGGGCGACACCGCGAACCTGCCTGCGCAAAAACAGCAACTGTACAACTACCAGCGCAACTCCCGCGTACTGGTCAAATCGCTGTAGCGAAACCCTAGCCGTCGGTAATGGCGCCCGTTGAGGCGGAACTGACCATTGCCGCGTACTTGGCGAGCACACCACGCTTGTATTTGGGTTTGGGTTCACGCCAGGCTGCACGACGGGCTTTCAGCTCTTTTGCGCTCAGGTCAACTTGCAAGGTCTTGGTTTGTGCGTCTATCGTGATGCGATCACCGGTTTTCACCAGCGCGATAGGCCCGCCGACCTGGGCCTCTGGCGTGATATGACCCACGACAAACCCGTGAGTACCGCCTGAAAAGCGGCCATCGGTAATCAGGGCGACATCATCGCCCAGGCCCTGGCCCATGATCGCCCCGGTATGCGAAAGCATCTCCTGCATGCCCGGCCCACCACGCGGCCCCTCGTTGCGAATGACTACCACATCGCCCTTTTTGATTTTGCGATCAAGAATGGCTTTCAATGCCGCATCGGAAGAGTTATAGACCCGGGCCCTGCCCTCAAAGCGCAACCCTTCATGGCCAGAGATTTTCGCCACCGCGCCCTCGGGCGCGAGGTTGCCCTTTAGCACAACCAGGTGACTGTCTTTTTTGATCGGTGCATCCAGCGCACGGATAATGTCCTGCGATTTTGGATAGGGCTTGACCGTCGCCAGGTTCTCGGCGAGCGTCTTGCCCGTCACCGTCAAGCAGTCGCCATGCAGCAGGCCCGCTTCAAGCAGCATTTTCATCAGCGGCTGGATACCACCCACCTTGATGAGGTCGGCCATGCTGTAACGCCCACTGGGCTTGAGATCGGCGAGCATGGGCACGCGTTTGCCGACCCGGGTGAAATCATCGAGCGTCAGTTTGACGCCGATACAATGCGCCATCGCCAGCAGGTGAAGCACCAGGTTCGTTGACCCCCCCAGGGCAATGGCTACCGTCATCGCATTTTCAAACGCCTTTTTGGTCATGATCATCTTCGGCGTAATACCGCGCTCAACCAGATTCATGACCGCTTTGCCCGCAGCGTTGGAATCGCGATTCTTCTGGCTGGAGATGGCCGCCTGGGCCGAAGAGTTGGACAGGCTCATACCCATCGCCTCAATGGCCGAGGCCATCGTATTGGCGGTGTACATGCCGCCGCAGGAGCCCGGGCCGGGTATGGCCTTGCTCTCGATGGCATTCAATTCCTTGAGCGGGATCCGGTTATTGGCCTCGGCGCCAATCGCTTCAAACACCGACACCACATCAAGCTGCTTGCCATTGTGCTCGCCGGGCAGAATGGTTCCCCCATAAACGAACACCGCAGGGCGGTTCAGGCGCGCAATCGCCATCAGGCAACCCGGCATATTCTTGTCACAACCACCAATTGCCACTATGCCATCAAAACCCTGGCAACCCATGACCGTCTCGATCGAATCGGCAATAACCTCGCGCGAGACCAGCGAATACTTCATGTTTTCGGTACCCATCGAGATACCGTCCGAGATGGTGATGGTGTTAAAAATAACACCCTTGCCGCCGGACTTGTCGACACCGCGACAGGCCTCATCGGCCAGCGTATTGATATGCATATTGCAGGGGGTCACCATACTCCAGGTCGAGGCGATACCTATCTGGGGTTTGGCGAAGTCACCGTCCTTGAAGCCGACCGGACGCAGCATCGCCCTGCTGGCGGCGCGATCCTTGCCGTCGACGACCTTTGCCGAGTACTGGCGCTGCTGCTTTTTCGAAACTTTTTTGACCATGATGCCCTGAGTGTGTTTTCAACGATGACTGGAAGCTGCAGTATAACGAGGGCATTGCACTACGCAAGCCGCTGCTGCAACAGGCAAAAAAAAGGCCGCTAATGCGGCCTTTTTTCATTCGTACTCGGGGGTCAGACTTTTTTGCAGGTCGCAAGCTTGGCGCCGTTTGCAATGAGCTTGCGGCGACGCTCACCTTCTTTCTGCACATACTGCTGCCAGCTGAGGGCACCCTTCTTGGTTTTCTCAAAGCGTGCCGCTTTGGCAAACGACTTTTCGGCCGCCTCGTAGCAATGCAGGGCCTGCTCAGCGCTACCGCGCGTCATCCACGCGAGGTCTTCGCGCTTCAGCCCACCCTTTTTCAGCGCGTTGCGTGCAGCAACCAGGGCTTTTTCGTTCTGGTCGAGATTGATGTAGACACTGGCCAGCCGGGAATAAGCATTGCCATCGCTGGATTTCTTGGCCGCCTCTTCAAGCACCGGCGAGGCCTTTTTGAATTCCTGCGCCCGCTGATAGGCAGAACCCAGCAGCTCCAGGTTCTTCTCTGTGCGCTCGATAATGCCATCAGCCATACCCTTCTCGATCACCTTGGCGGCTCGATAGGGAACGTCGACAGTCAGGTACTGATAGGCCAGCGCGATCAACTGCTTCTCTTTCTCTAGCCCATCCTGCATGTAGGTCAGCTCAAGCGCCAGCCGCTCTTTCTCTTCGCGCTCAAGCGCACCGTACATCGCCGCAATCTGTTTCCAGTATTTAACGTCGGAATAATGGGTCAGCAGCACGCGGCTCACGGGCAGGGTATCGGCGTAGCGCTCTTTCTCATAGTAGAGCGCCCACTGGAAGGTCAACCAGGACTCTTTGGGCACCAGGCCCTCGGCGGTGCTCTCGCGCACCACTTTTTCGACCAGCTTCAGCGCGTCATTCTTGCGGTTCAGCTGGTAGTAGCCACGGGCCAGCAGGACCTCACCGTTGCGATCGACCACTGAGGTGGTCTTCAGCCAGGCCTCGAGCTGCTCGACGGCACCGGCATAGTCTTCGGATACGAAAAGCAACTGCGCCAGCGTGTAGCGGGTATCGGTTCGCTGCTGCTCATCGGCCTCAGGTGCATTAACCAGTGCCTTGTAGGCCTTGATCGCATTCGGGTAATCATCCAGCGCGTAGTAGACATAGCCCAGGAAGCGGTTGACCTGGGTCAGCTCAAAACCTTCGGAACAGCCCCGATTGGCCGCACTGACCAGCTCATTCCTGGCCGATACGAAATCCTCTTCTTCGAGAATCTCCTGGACTTTCTGCAGGCGTTTGCCGCAGGTCTGCCCCACCGACTTACGGCGCTGGGTGACGGTATCCTTGTACTTCAGTCGCTCTTCTTTCTCGGCCTTGGAGAGCTTTTTGTCATCCTGCGCGTGGACTACACCAACGCCAAGGAGCTCAGGGCCAGCAAGCGCGGTCGCCAGGGCAAAACACGTTGCCATGGCGAAGGTCCGCATCCCACGCATAAAAATGTTGTTTGACTCGATCTGCAGCATAACGTTTGTCTGTCTAACCTGGTCTTCGTGTCTGGAATCCATTAACCCCGGCGTCGGCCTTCATCCGCACAGCCGTTGAAAGTGTACTTGTAGAGCACACCGGGCACTTCCTGCGGAACACCATTCACCACTTTCGGGTTGTACTTGAGCTTTTCAGCCGCCTTGGCAGCCGACTTGCCAAAACCGTAATTCTCGGGCCACTCTTCAAGCATCTTGATATCCCTGACCGCGCCGGTGGTGGTCACCGTGACTTCGACAACCGCATAACCCGTCTTGCAGGATTTCTCTGCTCGCGCGGGGTAACGCGCCTGTGGGATATACACTGGGATGTAATCGGTATCGCGCGGCACATCACCGCCGGTGCCAATATTCGGCTGGAACTTGCCCGCCCCGGTAGAAATGTTCAGGGCATTATCAGGCGAGTCTAGTTCGACCTCCTGGGTCTCCATTTCCGGTGGTGGCGCCTCAACTTCATCGGGCTGCTCGGGCAGCTCTTCATCAATCTTGGCCTCGATATCCGTATCGGGCATCGTGAAATCCTGGATTTTGATCCCACCCTCGGTCAGCAGCTCTTTATCGCCGATATCGATCAACGAAGCCATGAGCACAAAGAGAGAGAAGGCTAATACCACCCCCAGGAGAGGACTAACCGCTATGCGAAGTGCCTGCATGATCTAAAGCCCCCTATTTCGGATCGGTGGCGACGCGAATATCATTGACCCCAGCCTCTTTCGCAGCGTCCCAAACCAGGGCAAAAGTACCGGCAGTCGATTCGCCATCGGCCTGGATCACAACAGCACCCAGCGGGTTCTCCTGCTGGAGCCGCTCGATAATCACCTTGACCGCGCGCTCGTCGACCTTTTTACGGTCGATCCAGATCTCACCTTTGGCATTGAGCGCAATCAGGATATTCTGGTTCTTGACCTGCTCACGCTTCTCGGTCGCAACCCGGCTGACTTCAACACCGGGCTCCTTGATAAAGACCGCAGTCACAATAAAGAAGATCAACATGATGAAGACGACGTCCAGCATGGGCGTCAGGTCGATCTCGCCGCCCTCGTTCGCCTGTGCCTGTGATGCACCACGTGTTGCCATAGTTAATACTCTACTCAATTCGCTGCCAGCGATCGCGCAGCAGCGCTACCGCTGGGCGGTAGCTCAATTCTGTCTTCGGCGGCCCGTCAATGATCCGATGTCAGGCGATCTTCAAGCAAGGCACTTTCGCTCTCTACCACGCGGGAGAGATAGGCCTGCGCAAATACGCCTGACAATGCCGCGACCATGCCCGCCATCGTTGGCACTGTCGCCCGCGATACGCCGCCGGCCATCGATTTGGCATCACCACCACCGGTCACCGCCATGATGTTGAATACCTCGATCATACCGGTCACCGTGCCCAGCAGACCCATGAGCGGCGCCAACGCGACCAGCGTCTTGATCAACGCCATGTTGCGATTGATCTTCATCACCGACTGGGAAATCAGCATGCGACGAATCTGCCGCGCCTCCCAGGAACGTCGATCGCTGCGCGACTCCCAGTCGTCGATAACCGCCTTGATATCGGCCTTGAGCCCGCCGGCGAAATAAAATATACGCTCGAAAATCAGGGTCCACATCAGGAACAGCAGCCCACCGATCATCACCAGTACGGGGCCACCCATCTCGACGAAGCCGAGTACGATGCTCAGCGCTTCATTTATATATTGCATAGACCTGTCGCTCTATCTCTACCTGGTTAGCACCGGCCGGTGCAGCTGCTCCGGCCGGGCGACGGCCTGTTAGCCCTTCTCGGTATTGCTCGCCATGATGCCGGCCGCCTGCTCTTCGAGGATATGAATCACTCGCTTGGCGCGACCGTTAACAATGGTGTGCAGCAACAGCGTCGGAATGGCGACCACCAAACCAAGCACCGTGGTAACCAGCGCGCTGGAGATACCACCTGCCATCGCCTTGGGATCACCAGCACCAAAGATTGTGATGGCCTGGAAGGTAATGATCATACCGGTAACGGTACCAAGCAGACCCAGCAGCGGTGCCACCGCAGCAATAATCTTGAGCAGGGTCAGGGAGTTCTCCAGCGATGGGATCTCCTTGAGTACCGCTTCGTTCAGTTTCAGCTCGAGCGTCTCGGTATCCATGCCCGGATTCTCTTCTTTTACAGCCAGTACGCGGCCCAGCGGGTTGTTGACATTGGGCGTATCGCTCTTGAGCTGACTGTTAACCTTGCCGCCAACCACGGTCAACGCAAGCAGGCGCCAGATCGCAATCAGTACTGCAAACACACCAACGCCACTGATGATATAGCCGATAGTGCCGCCCTGGTGCCAACGTTCAACCAGCGATGGGCTGTTGATAAACGCCGCCAGCAGGCTGCCGCCGGTAGGGCCAGTGGGGTCAGCACCGAAACGGCTATAACCGTCGGTCTGGTTGGCAAGATCAGCAGCCCAACCGGTAAACTGGCCCGAAGGCTGTCGTGGCAATACGCTAAGCGCATTGTTCTCATACTTCAGGTACTGGCCGTCGGTGGTGACAATGTTGAAGGAGCCAACGCGCATCACATCGGCCTGCATTTCTTCACCGCCAGCCGAAGCCACCGTGGTGTTGAATTTAACGATACGACCGGATTCCGTCATCTCGCGCTGCAATTCGAACCATACGCGCTCAATCTCTTCGATTGCGGGCAGTGAATCGCCTTTGAGCTTGTCGATCAGCTCGGTCAGGAATACATCGCGATTGGGGTACTCAACACTGACCAGCGAGGTGTTGAAACCCTCACGCATATCACCCGCTGTCGAGTTGATATGGCCGAACAGCTCGGTCAATGAACCCTTGGCCTTGTTGAGCTCTTCGCGCTTGACCGCGATGACCTCTTTATTGTCGGCAAAGGTTTTCTCGAGACGGTCCGAGCGCTGCTCTTCACCGGTTCGCGTTTTCTTTGCCTGGGCCAACAGGCTGGCCTGCTGGTTCTTGTCCTTGATGAAGCGTGCCTCGCGCTCGCGTGATTCGCGTGCTTCGCCCGCTTTACCCTGTTTCACCAGTTGGAGCAGCTCATCGAGCGTCTTGGCATCGTCCTGTGCGATTGATGCTGTGGTAAATGTAGCCGCGGCAACACCCAGTACCAGGGCTGGCAGCGTTTTAACAAAAGACTTGATAATCATTGCGCTGCCTCCGGAGCTGAAACAGGTAACTGGAGAATATCTTTCACCGCCTGGTTGCGGGCGATGCGAATACCCGTGTTGATGTAGCTGGCCCAGGCACCGGCATCCAGCGCCTCCCAGGAACGGGTGTCGTTATTCCACCGGCCAACTTCACTGCCGTCTTCGGTTTTGTACAACAGGGCGATGCGACCTACGCGGAACATGTCGACCTTGCGCTCGGAGCCGTCGCCGTTGAAGTCGATCGATGAGGAGTAGGCTTCAATTTTTCGGCCATACTCATTTTCGATTTTGTAGGCCTCCAGGACCTGGCGGAAATTCTCTGCGACCGTCTGGTTTGACTGGTCGAGGTTAGCGCGCAGCGCTGCGATACGCTGCTCGCGCTCGGCGAGGTGGAAAGGCACGTCGAGTGCAACGAAATTTTCCAGCGAGTCGAGCATGCGAATAACCAGCGGCGTGATCTGGCGCTGGATAACCGTCACCTGCGACATCGCATCATCGATCTCGGCAATACGGTCAAGCTGGTTCTGAATGCGCGCCTCAAGCTGGGCGTTGTAAACCCGCAGGCCTTCGATCTCTTTGTTGACGCGCTTGTAGTCCTGCAGCAGGCTGTCAGTCTGGTCGGCGATGCCGTCAATCTTGACCTGGGATTTTTGCGCCGCCTCGGTTGCTGACTGGGCCACATTGAAGACCTGGTCGAGTTTGTCAGCATGCGCAGTTGATACCAGCAGCGCTGACGCACTGAGCAGGCAGATGCTGCCGCGCGCAATGCGTGTCCAGAGCCGGGTTACCGGTTTACCTTGTTTAATCATCATGAGGATCATTCTTCCGCGTGTTGGAACGTAATTAGAATTCAAATTATCAGACAGGCAAAACGATGATCCATTCAGTTCGATCGATCTCGCCTGTCGCAGCAATAGCGCCACACAGAGTCAGCTGCCCAATGGGCGCCCCCTGGCGCTTGCGCTCCAGTCCAGCGGCCAGCACGCCGCTAAATTGAGCCGGGCATTTTAATAAGATTGTCCCACCCTAGGCAATGTTAATCTCAGGCCACTCTGCGGCACCTGTACCGCAGCAGATCGCGTGATTACCGCCACATAGCCGACCGGGATGAAGCGCATCCGGGCTGCCCCGAACCGGGGCAGAATGCGGTTAATCTGGCCATATTTTAACCGCTTCGTGGTCGGCGTACACCCCTCAGACAGCGACCGGCGCTGCAATATGGGGGTGAGCCTGGTAATCACAGAGCTCAAAGTCGTCGAAACTGAAGGCAAACAGGTCGTCAATCGCCGGGTTGAGCTTCATCGTCGGTGGGGGCAGCGGCTGGCGCTGCAGCTGGGTCTCGACCTGATCAAGGTGGTTGAGGTACAGGTGGGCATCGCCAAGGGTATGCACGAAGTCGCCCGGCTCCAGCTCAAGAACCTGGGCCATCATCATCGTCAGCAGCGCATAGGAGGCAATATTGAACGGGACACCGAGAAAAATATCGGCGCTGCGCTGGTAGAGCTGGCAGGAAAGCTTGCCGTCACCCACGTAGAACTGGAAGAACGCGTGGCAGGGGGGCAAGGCCATATGCTCCAACTCACCCACATTCCAGGCACTGACGATATGACGTCTGGAGTCTGGCGACTCGCGCAGCTGCTGCAGCACCTGGCTGACCTGGTCGATATGCCGGCCATCGGCGGTTGGCCAGGAGCGCCACTGGCTGCCATAAACCGG
This sequence comes from Pseudomonadales bacterium, assembly GCA_965216795.1. Lineage (GTDB taxonomy): Bacteria > Pseudomonadota > Gammaproteobacteria > Pseudomonadales > UBA7434 > UBA7434. The sequence goes on from OZ244196.1 coordinate 1,939,396, forward strand.
GCCCAGGTCGCCGTTAGCATCCGCCCACTCATCCCAGATCGTGACGTTGTTGTCGCGCAGGTAGGCGATGTTGGTCTCGCCACGCAGGAACCAGAGCAATTCATGGACAATTGAACGCAGGTGCACCTTCTTGGTCGTTAGCAGCGGAAAGCCGCTCGCCAGGTCAAACCGCATTTGGTGACCAAAGACACTCAGCGTGCCGGTACCGGTGCGATCAGACTTCTGCACACCGTTATCGCGCACGTGGCGCATGAGATCGAGATACTGCTGCATGAATCTAGCGAGACCTTTTCCTGCTTCTTTTATTTCTCTTGCGTTTTTTGCCTGGCGCGACTGTGGCTGCGGCGGCCTGGGCTGGCGCAGCATCGTTGGCAGGCGCTACCGCGGTACGTGAAGCCAGCGCGAGCAATAGCAGGCCACCGGCGATCATGGGCACCGACAGCAGCTGGCCCCGGGTCATCCACTCAAACGCCAGGCTCGCATCGGGCTCGCGGAAAAATTCGACGAAAAAGCGCGCGCAGCCGTAGCCAAGCAGGAACAGCCCGCTGGCGAACCAGGGCGCTCGCTGTCGACGCGTCGCAAACCATATCACAATGAAGAGTACGAAACCCTCCAACATGGCCTGGTAGAGCTGGGAGGGGTGCCGCAGCAGCCGGTCCGGATCGGTAGGGAACACCATACCCCAGCGCGAGTCGGTGACCCTGCCGTACAACTCGCCGTTGATAAAGTTGGCCAGCCTTCCAAGACCCAGGCCAATGGGCGCCAGTGGGGCGACAAAATCGCAGATCGCGATAAACGAGCAGCCGATTTTGCGCGAATACAGCCACAGCGCAAGAATGACGCCCAGCAGGCCACCGTGAAAGGACATGCCACCCTCCCAGATGCGAATCAACCAGGCGGGGTCGGCAAGTAAGCGATCAAAACCATAGAACAGCACGTAGCCCACGCGTCCGCCAAGGATCGCCCCCAGGGCGCCGTAAAAAATGAAGTCCTCGACCTGGGACTCGGCCATGGGCGACCAGGCGTTGCGCGCGCGCCGGCGACCCAGCAGGTAGGCAGCGAGGAACCCCAGCAGGTACATCATTCCATACCAGCGAACCTCGAGCGGCCCCAGGCTCACAATGACCGGGTCAATATCGGGGAAACTCAACAAGGGCTGTCATCTCCTGCAGCGGGCAAACGCACCGGAGGCTACCAGATAAAGAGCTGGAGGGCGACGATGATAAGCATTAACGCGAAACCGCGCTTCATAAGCTGCTCGGGAAAGCCACTGGCCAACCTCGCGCCGAGCTGGGCGCAGGGCAAGCTGGCAATGGCGATGCCCAGCATGGCGGGCACATAGATATAGCCAAGGCTGAACGCCGGCAGCGCTGGATCGGACCAGCCGCGCGCCGCATACAACGTCGCGCCAAACACCGCGATCGGTATACCGCAGGCTGCCGAGGTTGCGACTGCACGCCGCATTGGCTGGCTGCAGGCGCTCAGGAACGGCACCGTCATCGACCCCCCGGCGATACCGAAGAAGGCACTGGCAAAGCCAATGCCACCGCCGGCAGCAGCCTGCACCTTGACGGCGGGCATCGGGCCCGACGGTCGGGGCTGGAGACTGAATAGCATCTGCAGGCCCACCGCTGCCAGGAACAGCCCCACCAGTAACTCGAGCACTGCGCCATGCAGCCGGGTTGCGATGATGGAGCCCAGCACAACGCCTGCCACCAACCCGGGCACCATGTTCCTGACGATGGACCAGTCGACGTTGCCGCGGCGATGGTGGGAATGTACCGAACTCAGCGCCGTCAGTACGATCGTTGCAAACGAGGTTCCAATCGCCAGCTTGGCAACCAGCTGCGGGTCAAGCGCCTGGGCCTTGAAGAGAAAAATAAGAATGGGCACGATAATCGCGCCGCCACCCACACCAAACAGGCCGGCAAGCACGCCGGCAAGCGCGCCGACCGCGAGGTAGATCAACCAGTCCACCGGCTAGGCCTGGGCGTCGAGCCGGTCGCGGAACAGGCGGGTAATGCCTTTCTCTACCAGCAACTGCTCGACCTGGCCGCGGATCGAGGTGATATCGTGCAGGGCATTAACCTGGTCCAGCAACTGCCGGGCCTCTATCAGGCTTATCGTGCGCAGCACGGATTTTACCCGCGGCAGGTTGGTCGCATTCATCGACAATGAGTCGTAACCCATCGCCATCAGCAGTATCGCTGCACCAGGATCACCGGCCAGCTCTCCGCAGATCGAGACCGGCTTGCCCGCCGCGTTAGCCGAGCGGGCGATCTCCTGCAATGCACTGAGTACTGCAGGATGGTAGGCGTTGTAGAGCTCGGCAACATTGGGGTTGTTGCGATCAACCGCCAGGATGTACTGCGTCAGATCGTTGCTGCCCACGGAAAAGAAATCGACATGCGCGGCCAGTCGCCCAACCAGGAACACAGCGGCGGGCACCTCGATCATCACACCCACCTGGGGCGCCTTGACGTCCAGCCCTTCATCGCAGAGCTCTCGACGCGCGCGATCAATCAGCGCACGCGCCTCCTCAAGCTCCTCGATGTAGCTGACCATGGGCAGCATGATGCGCAAGTTATCAAGCTGCACGCTGGCCTTCATCATGGCCCTGACCTGGCCGAGGAAGATTTCGGGGTGATCGAGCGTCACACGAATACCGCGCCAGCCAAGAAACGGGTTCTCTTCGTCAATGGGGAAGTAAGGCAATGCCTTGTCGCCACCAATATCAAGCGTGCGCATCGTGACCGGGCGCGGTGCGAATGCCTCGAGCTGGATACGGTAGATCGTGCGCTGCTCTTCCTCGGAGGGAAAGCGATCCTGCATGAGAAACGGTATTTCAGTACGGTACAGGCCGACCCCTTCAGCGCCGCGATCGAGCGAGCGAACGACATCTGAGGCCAGGCCCGTATTCACCCAAAGCGCGACGCAGTGGCCGTCAGTGGTCTCACATTGCATATCGCGCAGCGCTTCCAGGCCCCGCGACACCAATCGCTCTTCTTCAATGATCTCTTCGTACTTTGCGCGCAGTTCGCTGCTGGGGTGAAAGTAAATCAGCCCCGCATAGCCATCGACGATTATCTCGCTACCTTCGAGCTGGGTGTAGGGAATATCGACTGCACCCATCACCGTCGGTATGCCCATGCTGCGCGCAAGTATTGCCACATGCGAATTGCGCGAGCCACGCAATGAAACCAGCCCCGCCAGCTTGTTGCGCGGAATTTCTGCCAGCATCGACGCTGTCAGTTCATCACCGATCAGGATCGTGTTATCCGGGTACAGGGTGGGTTCACGACTGGCCTGCTGCAAATATTCAAGCAGGCGCCGCCCCAGATCCTTGACATCGACCGCACGCTCCTTGAGATAGGGGTTATCCATCATCTCAAAGGCCTGGAGGTGAGCCCGCGTGACCTGAGCGACCGCCCCCTGGGCCCATTCACCCGCCTCGATGACCGCTTCGATTTCCGCAGGCAGGGCATTGTCGTCGAGCATCTTCGAGTAGACCTCGAACAGCGCCAGCTCCTGGGGCGGCAAGCGGTCGGCCAACTGCGAACTCAGCTGCGCGATGTCCTGCCTGACCCGGGTGACGCAGGCGCGGAAAAACACCAGCTCCTCATAAATGTCGCGGCCCTTGCGCTGCGGCACCGCGTACAGGTCGGCCGGCGGGGCGACGACTGCAGCGATACCGATCGCCACACCCGAAGCGCCAGCGACGCCACGAAACTCCGCGTTGCTCGCCTGGGTCGTTCGATAGCGATCCACCAGGCCAGTCGCCTGCGCATGCGCGATGACCGCAGCCAGCTGTGCAGACATCGTGACGAGAAAGGCCTCTTCGCTCTCATCGAACTTGCGACGTTGTTTCTGCTGGACGATGAGCACGCCAAGCAGCACCCGGTGATGGATGATGGGCACGCCGAGAAAAGAACTGAATGCATCTTCGCCAATGTCTTCTAGGTAGCGAAAACGCGGGTGGCTCTCCGCGTCGCTGGTGTTCACCGGCTCCTCTCGCTCGGCAACCAGCCCAACCAGGCCCTCGCCAAAGCCAAGGCTCAATTGTCCCAGCGCCTCTTTGTTCAGCCCCTCGGTGGCGCTGAACACCAGCCGTCGCTCTCGGTGATCCGCCATATAAACCGTGCAGACTTCGGTGCCCATCACGCCGCGGACATCGCGCACGATGATGTCCAGAGCGGACTGGAGATCGGGGGCTGCGTTGACTTTCTGAACAATATTGCTCAGGGAGCGCAGGATATTCATAGCGGTAAGTTAGCGCTCACTCTTTGCGAGATCGGCAACTTTGCGGGAATGTACGACCGACAACTCTTTGAGCATGCGGCGATATACATTGCGCTTGAACGAGACGATCTGCTCAAGCGGGTACCAGTAGCTGGCCCACTGCCAGCGATCGAACTCGGGGCTGGGCCCGGCGTCAAGCTGGACAGCGCTATCTGGCGCCACCAGCTTGAGTAAAAACCACTTTTGTTTTTGACCGATACAGGGCTTGCCCTCATTGCTGGGCCTGACCATTTTCTTGGGCAGGCGATAGCGCAGCCAGCCACGGGTAGAGCCCCACAGCTCGACATCGCCAGGTTGCAGGCCAACCTCTTCGTGAAGCTCGCGGTACAGCGCAGCTTCAGGGGTCTCGCCCTGCTTGATACCCCCCTGGGGAAATTGCCAGCCGCCCTGCCGAACCCGGCGCGCCCACAGCACCTCGCCCTGACCATTGGCCACGACGATGCCCACATTGAGGCGGAATCCGTCTTGGTCGAGCACCTTGTTACCTACTTCGGGTTAGCATGACAAAGCACTATAACACAGCGCGATTACTGCAGGCCCGCGCCGCTGGACAGCGGCAGGCCATGAACGTAACCTGCCTGAAAAGCTGTGAACCTGTTCAAAACACTATGGTAACAACACCCACAACGCCCGCCGCTGGCGACCAGCTGCTCGCAATATTTGATCTCGACAACACACTGCTCGGTGGCGACAGTGATCATGCCTGGGGCGAATTCCTCATTGCTAAGGGGTTGGTGGATGCCGACACTCACCAGCGTGAAAACGATCGGTTCTACCAGGACTACTGTGCGGGCGAGCTGGATATTGACGCGTACCTGCGGTTCGCACTCAAGGCGATTGCCGGGCTCAGCCGCGAAGAGGTGGGGCAACTTCACCAGGTATTTATGCGTGAGGTCATCGCACCGATGCGCCTTGCCAAAGCCGAAGCGCTGCTCGAAGAGCACCGCAGCCAGGGTCACTTCCTACTGGTCATCACCGCCACGGCAGACGTTATCAGCGCCCCGATCGCCTTCGCACTGGGCGTCGATGACGTGCTGGCCAGCAATGCCGCCGTGGTCGATGACACCTATACCGGAGAGCCCACCGGAACGCCCTGCTTCCAGCAAGGTAAAGTGCTCAGGTTACAGCGCTGGCTTGCCGATCGGCACTACAGCCTCGATGAGGCTTTCTTTTACAGTGATTCGCACAATGACCTGCCCCTGCTTGAAGCAGTCGGCCAGCCGGTTGCCGTCGACGCCGACGACAAACTGCGCGAACAGGCAAACCAGCGGGGCTGGCCCTGCATTAGCCTGCGCTAAAACGCCGGGCCAATACGCGCAAAGAGCGCCTTGAGGTAATCGGTTTCGGGAATGGCCGGCAGTATCGGGTGATCAAACCCCAGCCCGCCCCGGTAGACGGTCGCCACGCTGCGGTCGGCCTTGTGCGCAGCGGTGGCAACAATCGATGAGAGCTTACCGGCGCTGAGGTGCATCGAGCAGGAGGCAGAGACTAACAGGCCCTGCGGTGCCAAAAGCCTGACCGCGAGCTGGTTGATCCGGTGATAGGCCTGTTCACCTTTTTCCTGGTCCCGTTGCCGCTTGATAAACGCCGGTGGATCGAGCACGACGATATCAAAGCGCTCGCCGTCGGCGATAAGTGTTTTCATGGCTTCAATCGCCGGGGCATTCATCGTTCGTAGCTGCCTGCCTCGCGCCTGGGCCACTGGCTGGTCGAGCAGGCAATCCAGCGCCGCTGCCGAGCTGTCGATCGCACACAGTGCGTTGGCACCAGCGGCCAGCAACTGCAAACCCCAGCCCCCGACATAACTGAACACATCAAGCACTTTGGCATCACCCGCCCAGGCGGCCAGCTTGCCGCGACTTTCCCGGTGATCATAGAACCAGCCGGTCTTTTGCCCTTCAAGTAAGGGCGCAACAAAGTCGACGCCATTTTCTGTCAGCGCCACCCGAGCGGGCACCTCGCCCACCAGGTGCTGCTGTCTGTCCTGGGCTTTACCCGAGGTGAGCGTTTCATCGGGCTCACTGCGCACCACAATACCGCGCGGTGCAACCAGCGCCTGTAGCGCATCGACGATCTGCGGCACCAGCGCCTGCACGCCCGCCGCGCTGGCCTGGAGGACGAGATAATCTCCATACCGGTCGACAACCAGCCCGGGAAAGCCATCGGCATCCCCGTAAACCATGCGGTAGCAAGGCACCGGGTAGCACCGCTCCCGCCAGGCCAGCGCCTCGCGCAATCGACGGGCAATAAGCGCCTCGTCAAACAATTCGGCTTTGCGGCTGTAAAGGCGGCCGCAAAGCAGTGCCCGACGATCGATAAAGGCACTGCCCAGAAGCTTGTCACGGGCATCGTAGACCAGTGCCGCCTGGCCCGGCTCAAGGCTCGCCAGGTCACTTTGGCTACTATCAATTTCATTGCTGTAGAGCCAGCGATGGCCTCGGCGCAGACGGCGGTCAGCGCGCGGCTTGAGGACAATACGGGGCAAGGCAGCAACAGAAGTAGAAAGAGTCATTGGGTTCGGTGTCAGGGGAATGCATAAACGCCAGGTTGATAAAAGGATTGCAGACCCGGCGGCGGGTAACGCTGAGCGGCCTGGCCGGCGTCAGCGTTCGACGCTGGCTTGCACAGCGCTGTCTTTGCCGTTTCGCGCACCGCCAAGCGCAACATAGGCGGCGAACAGCACGATGGCTATCAATGGCAGGAAAATATCATAAAACAGCACCTGGGTTGCAAACTCGCGGGTGAGCCTGTGCGCGTAGATGCCGCCCGATATATGAATATAAGCCGCACCGGTGAGGAATACCGCTCGCATGGCCAGTGGCGCAAGCCAGAACCAGCCACGATGCCAGATACTGAGCACACCGACGACAGCAATGCCGATCATGGCAAAGCCCGCATAGAGCTGGAAGGGATTACCCGTTGGCCACTGCAGGTAGTTGGCAGCCACATCGGGCGAAATGATATGAGGGATAGCGACCGCCAGCCCACCCAGCCCCCAGAACACTGCAAGCAGGTGGAGCAAGGCCAGTTCAATAACGCGCAGCGCACCCAGACCATTTGCACGCGTCAGTACTACGTGAACGGCAAAGGTAATAATACTGGCCAGAAAAATTCCGTTAACAAACATCGCACAGACAGCACTGGGGTAGAGAACGTCGCGAGGCAGCTATCGTAACTGATTGGCTGCTCGACGTTCAAACGGTACAGAGCCAATCGGGGCAAGTTGCGCGATGACCGAGCGAGAGATAATACATAATACTGTATATATGTACAGTATTATGTATAATGAGGCGACAATCACCCAGCCCTCGTCGCCGGCCCACCAATGGCCGGGCGCACAGCAAGGAGCAAGCAATGGCCACGTATGGCAACGCACGAACCCCACTCGCACACCTGGCACAGGCCAGGCAAACCGCTGGCACCGGTGCCACACCCATCGACTTGCAGGCGCATGAACCGCCGCGACCCTACGGCCGCTTCCAGCAGCTGGGTACCGGCATTGTGACCTGCAAACCCAGCAGCGACTGTGCAAAGCCAGTCGCCACCTGCCGGCCCACCATAGAACTGACCGGGCGATGGCTGGCCAGCGCCGGCTTTATCGCCGGCCGCTCATTCGTGATCGAAGTGTATCAGGGGATGTTGATTGTCGCCCTGGAGCCGGCGAGCCTCGAAGAGATAAAGCGCGACTAGATTTTTTTTATCTCGACACCAGCAGTGCGCATCAGGTCATCGATGACGGCCAGGGTCAGCCCCCAGATTACGCGGCCTTCGTACCGGTAGCAGGGCAAGTTGATGTTCATACCCGCGTGCTCAAAACTCAACTCACTGCGATTGTCCTGGTCTGCAAAAAACGCATAGGGAATCCATAGCGTTTCGGCCACTTCATAGTTCGGCGTAAGCGGAGGCCTTCGATCAACCATGATAACGTAGGGAGAGATAATCATCGGCCGCGCGATCACACGTCGGGACGTCCAGACGTCTGAAAGGCGGCCGACCACGCGCGCGTTAGCAGCCTGCCGACTCTCGGTATCGTCGATGTCGAAGCCCACCTCTTCGGCCATTTCCCGCACTGCGGTCGAAAGGCCATTGCGATCACCCTGGTCAAAACGACCACCGGGGAACGCCATGTGCCCCGACCAGGGGTCTCCCTCAAACTCCGCGCGTTTGATGAACAGGAAAGAGGCCTGCTCCGGCTGCGGGCCGTCGAGCACAACCGCCACGGCGGAGCGTTTGCTCCACAGCCTTGCGAGCGACTTCTTTGGCCGGTAGCGGCTCAGCAGCGGTTCAAATTCGACAGTGTCAGGCATGGTTTCGATTTAGGCTGCCAGCGCAGCGCTTTATAGTCCCGTCGTATTACGATCAATCACTACCTATGGTTCAACGGCATCAATGCGTTGCGAAAAAGTTTCGACCGCCTTGCGCAGCGATTTATCCTCGCCTGCCAACAGTCTCGCTCGCTGCAACAACAGACGCGATTGTTCGTATTGCTGTTGGTAATAGCGGACCTGGGCCAGCGCAAACACCGCGTACGCGTCCCTGGGCGCGATTCTTAGCGCACGCTCCAGCGTTGCCGAGGCGCGTGCATACTGCTGGTCGCGCAGCATTTGGTCTGCCTCATCGAGCAACTGCGAAATAGCCGGCGTCGGGCCAGACCGTCCGGCGGGCTCTGGAATCCGCAGCGCCTGCACTGTCTCATCGAGTGCAGGCTCATCGACGACAGGGGCAGTCTCAAGCAACTCGCAACCTGCAAGCCACAGGATCGACCACAGCAACACTGTGCGCACGATCAAACCAAAAACCTGGCTCAAAACATCAAGGCCTGCGACAGGAAGAGACAGCACCCGGCTCGACACCGCGAACAAAAGGCAATGATAGCGCATCCAGACAACCGGATCTGGAACGTTGCCCATTCTTTATGTCGACCCAGCGCTCCACCACGTCAGGCGGCAGCTGCGGATCCAGCGACCTGCGGCTCGCCCTGGCGATAAAATCTGCCCAGATAGGCAGCGCGGCACTGCCGCCGGTAAAAGGCATCGCGCTGTTATCGTCCATACCCACCCATACCACTGCCAGCAAATCGCCAGTAAAGCCCGCAAACCAGGCGTCGCGTTGCTGGTTGGACGTGCCGGTTTTACCGGCAAAGCGCCACTGCTCACCCAGCCTCGCCGAACCGGCGCGCGCAGTGCCGTGCGTCGCGGCGTGCATCATCGCGCGCTGCATCAGGTAAACAGACTGTACCGACAAGCCCTGTTCAATATGGAAGGGATAGTGTCGCAACAGCGAACGATCACTTTCAGTGACAGCACGCACCGCGCGAAGCGGGACCTGCGTGCCGCCGGTAGCAAGGCTCTGGTAAAGACCTGCAACCTCAATCGGCGTGAGTTGCGCAGCGCCAATAAACAATGAAGGCAGCGGACTCAGCTCCCGGCCCAGGCCCGCGCGATCAATGATGCTAACGACGCTATCCGCTCCCAGCTGACTACCCAGCCTCACTGTGGCCTGGTTATAGGACCGCGCCAGGGCCGTCACCAGTGCAACCTCGCCGTGAGAGCTGCGATCGAAATTGCGCGGACTCCACGGCTGCTCTTTGTCATCAAGCAAGGTGATCGGGGAATCGTCAAGCATGGAAGCAAGATGGTAGCCCTGCCCGGACTCCAGCGCAGCGAGATAGACGAAGGGCTTGACGATAGAGCCAATCGAGCGACGGGCATCCAGGGCACGATTAAAACCCCAGTATCGAGGGTCACGCCCCCCGACCAATGCCAGCAACTCACCAGTCGCAAGGTCGGTGACAACCATTGCGCCCTGCAGCTGCCCCTTATCGACGCCTTCCCGCTGGGCCAGCCGCTGCAGGCCCGACTGGAGCGCCTGCTCCGCATAATGCTGGACACGGGGGTCAAAGCTGGTATGGATGCGAAGCCCACTCCCCACCAGGTCTGCCTCGCTGTACTGCTCGCGCAGCTGTCGTTTCGCCAGGTCGATGTAGGCGGGAAACTCGTAGCGTGATCGTTGCGATTTCGCCAGGCCCAGAGGCTGCGACTGCGCCCAGGTCGCGTCGGCCTCAGAGAGCAGCTGCTGCCGCACCAGCGCATCGATCACCCGATTGCGACGCTGCAGGGCTCGCTCGGTGTGCCGCCATGGGTCGTAGTAGTTGGGCCCGCGTATGACCGCCACCAGCAATGCCAACTGGTCTACGCGAAGCTCATGCAATGGCCGGCCGAAATAATGCTGGCTGCCCAGTCCAAAGCCGTGGATCGCGCGCGCGCCCGCTTGCCCAAGGTAAACTTCGTTGAGATAGGCTTCGAGGATTTCTTCTTTTTCGTAGCGCAGCTCAAGCAACATCGCCATGATCGCCTCGGTAAACTTGCGGCGAAAACTGCGCTGGCGGTCGAGGTAGTAGTTTTTCACGAGCTGCTGCGTAATCGTCGAGCCGCCCTGCACAATTTGGCCGCTGCGAATATTTTGCAGCATAGCCCGCATGATCGAGGCGACGGATACACCGCGGTGCTGGTAGAAGCGATGATCCTCAACGGCCAGTAGTGCAGCGACCAGGAACGGAGGCACGTCCTGCATCTGCAACAACACCCGGTCTTCTCGGTGCGCGGGGTAAATCGCGCCGATCTCCATCGGATCGAGGCGCATCAGCGCCACCACCTCGCCATCCAGGGCGTGCATGGCAGCAAGTCGATCGCGATGGAACTGCAGGCTTACCTGGCGTGCGGCTTCGATGCCATCGGCGTGGGCAAATTCGCGAGAAAACAGATCGAAGCGACTGCCGTTGCGCCGGTAGCTGCCCGGGCGTGTGGGCGCTGCAACCTGGTAACCAAGCCCATCCAGCTCGCGCTGCAGCTCATCGGGCGTCAACGCCAGGCCCTGGTACAACTCCATCGGCCTGGCATAGACCCTCGCTGGTAACTGCCACTTCTGGCCGGTGAAGCTGCTGCTGATCAAGGCATCGAGATACACGATATAGACAAGCAAAAGAACCAGCGCAACAGCGGCCAGCTTCCAGGTCAACGGGCTTGCCAGTAGACGCAGCGGCGACCAACGCCGCAGGTTCGGGCCCTTTGCTGATTTAGCGGACACTAGAAGACTCCAATGCAAACTCCCGGGCCAAGAACACCGATACCAGCCATGGCCTTGCTACCTCTTCGATACCTGGAGCGGTTCGCAAAAGCCGGGCAGATCGTCAAAAATCCGCATTGTGGCTTGCGTTTCGCCCGGGACACTTTTATCGTGCCCGATTTTGCTGGTAACGACAAGCGCGCAAATTCCCCCTGGCTTTCTGTTCAAAGGCGCTTCGACCACAACCAGCGATCCACGTTTCAGCCGAGCATTAAAGAGTAGCGAGACATGAAAAAATACCACGTCTACGGCATTGGCGCCGCACTGGTCGATACCGAAATTGAAGTCACTGATGATGCGCTGGCATCGCTGGGTGTAGAAAAGGGCCTGATGACACTCGTCGACGAGGCGAGGCAGGCTGAGATCGTCGAACAGCTCGCAGGCCAGCTGGTACATTCGAAGCGCGCCTCGGGCGGTTCAGCAGGCAACTCAATTATTGCTGTCAGTTATTTTGGCGGGCGAACGTTTTTCAGTGGCAAGGTTGCCAGTGATGACAACGGCGCCTTCTACCTTCAAGACATGGCCGACGCGGGCACGCAAACAATACCGGCCTCTTCTGATGCTGGCGTAACCGGCAAGTGCCTGATCCTGATTACACCCGACGCCGAACGATCAATGAACACCTTTCTGGGGATTAGCGAAACCCTCTCGACCAACGAACTCGACGAAGCGGCGATTGCGGACTCGGAGTATCTCTATCTCGAGAGCTACCTGGTCACTTCACCCAGCGGCCTGCTCGCGGCAAAAACCGCAGCCCAGCTCGCTCGCAAAGCGGGCACCAAAGTCGCGCTGAGCTTTTCAGATCCAGGCATCGTCGAGCATTTTCGCGACGGTATCGCAGACATCATTGGTGAAGGTGTTGACCTGGTGTTTTGCAACCAGGACGAAGCGCTGTCATTCGCCCAGACCCAGGACCTGCAAGCGGCCATCGAAACAATTAAAACGGTAGCCAGCGAATTCGTTGTGACGCGCAGCGCCGATGGCGCCGTTGTTTACGACGGTGCAACGTTGCACACTATTGATGGCGTAAAGGTTGAAGCCGTGGACACCAACGGCGCCGGCGATATGTTTGCAGGCGCATTCCTGTATGGCATTACCCACGGCATGGACCGGCGCACTGCAGGCCAGTTCGCCAGCGCTTCAGCCGCACACGTTGTTACGCAGTATGGCCCCAGGCTAAGCGGTGACGAATACCGACAACTTCGCGCCCAGTGGGACTAACCGCCCTAGCGGTGTCGCGGCATTCCCAGGCCAAAGTTGGCAACCAGGCCACGCAGCACCTCGACCACGCCGCCGCCAAAGGTGTTAATGGTGCTGCGGCGGTATTCGTGCTCCAGATCGCCCATTAACAAAGCGCCCGGGCTGGTTGAGCGCAACAGCGCCTGCGGACCAACGACATCCATCAGCTTTTGGCAAATGGTGATCATGGCTTCGGTCGAATAGACTTTCAGTGCAGACGGCAGCACCGGGTCAATGTCGGAGTGATCAAGCTTCCATGACATGCGGGCGTTCATCACCCGCATCGCATCGAGCATTGCATAAACCTCGGCGAGACTGCGCTGCACACTGGGATCGTCAATGATGCGCTTGCCCTGCGCATCGCGCTCGCTGCGGGCCCAGTCAAGCGTCAGCTTGTACACTTTCCAGCCCTGGATTCCCCAGGCCGCCAGGCCAACGCGTTCGTGATTCAATTGCGAGGTAATCAATGGCCAACCCTTGTTTTCCTCGCCAATAATCATATCCGCCGGGACGCGCACATCGGTGTAATAAGAAACGTTGGTACGGACACCACCAACCGTGTGAATCGGCCCATAAGAGAAGCCGGGGTCATTGGTGTCGACCAGCAATACCGTGATGCCCTTGTGTTTTTTGGCGTCGGGGTCAGTCCGCGCAGCCAGGAACACATAGTCGGCAGCCTCTGCAGCGCTGGTGAACACCTTGTTGCCGTTGACCAGGTACTCGTCTCCCTGACGCACCGCACTGGTCTGCAGTGAGGCAAGGTCGGTGCCCGCCGAAGGCTCGGTATAGCCAATGGAAAAGTGCAGCTCGCCAGCGGCGATTTTCGGCAGAAACCGTTTTTTCTGCTCTTCGGTACCGTGATCCATGATCGCGGGGCCCACGGTGTTCAGGGTCACAAAGGGCACCGGTGCGCAGGCCAGTAGGGCCTCTTCAAAGAAAATCAGCTGTTCGGTGGGGCTCAGCCCGGCACCGCCGTACTCCTTGGGCCAGCCCAGCGCAAGCATGTTGTCCCTACCCATCTGCCGAATCAGGGATTTATACAGGTCCCCGCCCTCGGCATCGCGCAACGGCTCCTTGTATTCGGGCTTGATCAGCTCTCCAAAGTAGCTCCGCAGGCGCTTGCGAAGGGCTTTCTGGTCATCGGAATAATCAACAAACATGGGTTAGGCACTCGTCATTCAGCCTACCGGGAAGCGGCAGGATTCCAGCAGATGCACACAATAGTTGAATTTAAATTCAATTTCAACTATCGTGTGCCTTCATTACCGGACGGGGCTAAGAGGTACCTAGCCATGAAGGGGTCTACGGCCGACCGCGCCAACCGCGAGTCTGCAGGGAAAAAGCTCAGCCCCCGTGGCCAGGCGGCGCGCGACAAGCTCAAACGCGCCGCGCTGAACGTCATGGAGAACGTCGGCTTTCATCGCATGCGCATCCACGACGTCACGGCCGAAGCCGGCGTCGCGGCGGGTCTCTTTTACCATTACTTCCCCGACCTGAAATCGCTGACGCTTGAAGTGCTGGACGACTTCATTGCTGAGTCACGCAACGTCGAGCTCATCGAACGCGACGTTGCAAAAGGTGACTGGTACGCGCGCATGTATGCGCATTTTGAGCTGGTGGTGAGTAGCTATGCGTCAAGACCGGGGTTAATGCGCTGCCTGTTACAAATGGCCGATGAAGACGAAGCGTTTTCTGCGAGGCTGCGCAAACATTACCTGGAGCAGCTGAACTGGCTCGTGGAACTGATGCCGGGACTGTTCCCCGAAGCCCGGTTTGATCGCCAACGAGCGCTGCTATTCATCTATGCGCTCGCCAGTAGCGGCGAAATGCTGCTGCGAGATGTGTTTATCAATCGCGACCAGCAACTGGGGGAACACGCGCTTGACCAGGATGCATTGACCGAGCTGCTGACTGTGATTTTTTATCGCGGGCTGTTCCTGAAGAACCCGCCCGCAGAAAAGTTGAAATTTACCCGCGCGCTGGAATTCCTGACTTACCAGGCTCGCAGCTGATCCAGGAGCGGCGATGACTCGCCGGCTCCCGCAAGACACGAGGACACCCGTATGGATTTTTCATTTAGCGAAGACCAGGTTGCCATTCGAGACCTGGCCTACCAGATATTCACCGACCGCGCGAGCGATGAGTTTTTGCTCGAATTTTCACGAACGGGCGAAACTTATGATGAGGATCTGTGGCAGACGCTTGCCGAGCAGGGCCTGCTTGGGCTGAGCGCGCCCGAAAGCGTGGGCGGCTCGGAGCTTGGCTTCACCGAGTTGTGCCTGATGCTGGAAGAACAGGGCCGTCGTGTCGCCCCGGTGCCGCTGTTGAGCAACCTGGTGATGGCTGGCATGCCGTTGGCGAAATTCGGCAATGACGAGCAGCAGCAGCGATGGCTCAAGCCCATGATCGAAGGCAGCAAGAAACTGGCGACAGCGGTAACCGAGCTGGCTATGCCCGGCGCCTCCGGCGACAGCGTTATCGCAACCCCGCAGGGCGATGACTGGCAGCTACAGGGTAGCAAGGCCTGCATCATCGACGGCGCTTGCGCCGACGCTATCATCGTCCCGGCGCGCATCTCCGACACCGAGCAAGTATTTTTTGTCGTCGACGTCGAGGCTGCAGGCGTCAGCCGTGAAAGCCAGGCCATCGGCCTGAGTGGCGATTGCAGCGCCGCACTGCAGTTCGATGGCGCCGTCGTCGGCGCTGCCGACATGCTCGGCTCTGCGGCGGATTTTGACCAGATACTGCAATATATCGAGCAACATACCCAGGTTGCACAGTGTGCAATGCAGGCCGGCATCTGCGAGGAAGCCATGCGGCGCACCGCCGCTTACACCGGTGAGCGCAAACAGTTTGGTGTACCGATCGGCAGCTTCCAGGCATTGGCCATGCGCATGGCCGACAGCTACATCGATGTTGAAGCGATGCGCTCTACCTGCTGGCAGGCTATGTGGCGATTAACAGAGGGGCTCTCGGCAGAGGCTGAAATACGCATTGCCAAATGGTGGGCCTGCGAGGGTTCACACCGCGTCGTGCACACCGCACAGCATTTGCATGCTGGCATGGGGGCCGATGTTGAATACCCCATTCACCGCTTCTTCCTGTGGGCGAAACAACACAGCTACAATTTTGGCAGCAGCTCCCAGCAACTCGATGCGCTGGGGAAACTACTCGCAGAAAATGACGACGTAGGCTATACCGCCATCGAGGTGTAGCACTGTTGGCGAGGCGACGCCCCGATCAAGAGGCGTCGCGGCGCTGGACAACCGCATCGGCCAGGGTCTGCAACAACTGCTCGGTATCTTCCCAGCCAAGACAGGCATCGGTAATGCTCTGACCAAAGGTCAGTGACTGCCCCGGCACCACCTTCTGCTGCCCTTCAACCAGGTGGCTTTCGATCATCACCCCGAACAATGCCTGGCTTCCTGCGGCAAGCTGGCCGGCGATGTCAGCACCAACATCGAGCTGGCGCTTGAACTGCTTGGCGCTGTTCGCGTGGCTGAAGTCAACCATCACCTTTTCATTGACGCCGGCAGCGGCCAGTTCAGCGGATGCAGCATTGACGTGCTCGGCACTGTAGTTGGGCTCACTGCCTCCTCGCAAAATAATATGGCAGTCTTCATTGCCACTGGTTGCAACAATCGCCGAGTGCCCGTACTTGGTGACCGAGAGAAAGTGATGCGGATTGTTGGCAGCGCCAATGCCATCAATGGCGATTTTAATACTGCCCTTGGTGCCGTTCTTGAACCCCACCGGGCAGGACAGACCCGATGCCAGCTCGCGATGAATTTGCGACTCCGTCGTACGCGCACCGATTGCGCCCCAGCTCATGAAATCTGCAACATACTGCGGCGATATGAGATCGAGGAACTCGCCCGCGGTCGGCAGGCCGGTATCGTTGATGTCACTGAGCAACTTGCGCGCCAGGCGCAGGCCATCATTGATCTGGAAGCTGCCGTCCATATAGGGGTCATTGACCAGGCCCTTCCAGCCCACCGTCGTGCGCGGCTTTTCAAAGTAGACCCGCATAACGATCTCAAGATCGCGCGCGTGTTTTTGCCTGGCGGCCAGCAAGCGCTGGGCATACTCCTTGGCCGCTTCAACATCGTGGATAGAACAGGGGCCAACAACAACCATCAACCGGTCATCGTCGCCCTTGAGAATGTTGTGAATCACCTGCCGTGTCGTCGCTACGGTGTCAGCAGCGACCTCCGATACCGGGTAGCGCTCGATCAGCGCCACCGGCGGAAGCAACTCCATAATCTGGCTTATTCTTACATCATCGATTTTATGATTCACGAACGGATACTCTTCTTACTAACACGCACTGTCGCGACGCAACAGCTAAAACAATAAATGGCCTGAACCGGTGGCTAGCCCTTGGTTAACAACTCTCGCAAATCTATGATTGCGGCATTGGCTCGCGAGATGTAGGACGCCATAACCAGGGAGTGATTGGCGAACAGGCCGAAACCACCGCCATTGAGAATAACAGGGCTCCAGACAGTATTCTGGGTTGCCTCCAGCTCGCGAATAATTTGCCGGAGACTAACCGTTGCATTCTTCTTGGCAAGCACATCGGCAAAGTCTATTTCCACGGCCTTCAGGAAATGAACCAGGGCCCAGCTGGTGCCCCGCGCTTCGTAGAACACATCGTCAATTTCAAGCCACGGCGTTTGCACTTCCAGCTCGGCCGGCGCAGATGTCGACTGTGCCGCGTCCGCTTCACCCGCCAGGTCTGTGTTCAGGCGCTTTTGTCCAACACTGGCAGACAGGCGCTGCGAAAGGCTGCCCAGGCGCGTTTCGACGGTCGCTAACCAGACCGCGAGATTGTCGGCCCGGGCGTAAAATTGCGCTGCCGGCTGGCCAGGATCACTGAGCCGCTGCAGGTAGGCACGGCTGAAATTGATACCTTCACGGTACTCATCCTCGGTGCGCGGCAAAATCCAGCTTTCGCTATCAAAGTGAAACCGGGGCTCGGCCAGTGCGAGGTCGGGATCTTCAATGGACTGCGATTGCGAACGAGAAAAACTCTCGCGCATTGCCCGCGCCAGGTCGCGCACCTGGACCAGTGCTCCAAACTCCCAGTTGGGAATGTTGTCCAGCGCAGCACCGGGCGGTGCAATATCGTTAGACAGATATCCACCTGGCTTATCGAGCAATATCGTCGCCACTTCGATCAGCGTCGCCGTTGTCACCGAGCCGGTCACCACACCGCGGTTAGCAGAGGCACTGGTAGTGGCCGCATTGGCCTGCACGTCAAAGGCATCGGGCTCCTGCGACCAGTAAAGTGCAAGCACAATGCACAACAGCAGGTAGACCAGCCCGGCAGCCGCGAGCCCCCGGGGCAAGATGCCTCCCGCCCACCAGTCGGCGATATCTTCTTTCGTGATCGCAATTCGTTCGCGTGCGTCCATCCGGGCTCTCTCAGGCTGAATTCAGGTCAGCGTTGACAAAAATATTCAGGGCTTGCGCGCTACTGCAGTAAAGGGCACCACCCGGCCATCCTCGAGCAACAGCTCAAAGTCCAGGCTGGAATCGGCACCCAGTGCCGCTGGCAGGCCAAACAGCATCAGGTGATAGCCACCGGGACTGAATGCCCGCTGTTGGCCGGCCGGAATCTCAAACCGCTCGAGCTTGCGCATGCGCATGACACCGTCTTTCATCGAATGGCTATGCATCTCAACGCGCCCCAATGCGGCTGCGCGAACGCCGACAATCACGGCATCGTCTGCCCCGGGATTCTCGATCTGCAGATAGGCCGCCGAACGCTCACTGCCTGGCGGCATCAACCGGAACCAGGCATCATCGACCGAAATGGCCTGCGCCCAGGCCGCTATCATGCCGGCGGAGAACATGGCCAGCCAACGCCGGCTGCTGCGCCATCGCGCCCTTAGCAATGTGTTCACGTTAGTCCTGTCGAATAGGGTCATAAGCGGTCAGCCACCGTGCAACGCCAGCCACCGGTGTGGGGAATTTTCCCGGATCGGGCTACTCTAAAAGGCTACAAAGACCCAACTGGGCCAATCGGCCATTTTAGCGTAAGCTGCCCGCCAAACCGAGATTTGACCTGAAAAAACATGGCTTTCCACCACAAGATCCTCACCATCGCAGCCAGTCTGGTGCTGGCCGCCAGCCTGATCCTCGCTGCTGGACTGCCGACGCGCGGCCAGGCTGACGGCACGTCGCTCGCCCCTGCCGCGGCGGCCGGCTCAGCCTTTCCCACCAGCGCCGCAGAGCAGTTCCTGCCCGTCGAGGAGGCCTTTGTGCTCTCGAGCGCAGTCGATCAGCAGGATATCGAGCTCATCTGGATCGTGGCTCCTGGCTACTATTTGTACCGCCACAAGTTCGCCGTGCAGCAGCTTGATGGCGGCATCGCCGTTGGCGAGCCCCTCGCGCTCGAGATCGAGCCGGGTATTCGCACGCACGATGAATACTACGGCGCCGTCGAGAT
Organism: Pseudomonadales bacterium; assembly: GCA_965216795.1. Classification (GTDB taxonomy): domain Bacteria; phylum Pseudomonadota; class Gammaproteobacteria; order Pseudomonadales; family UBA7434; genus UBA7434. The sequence goes on from OZ244196.1 coordinate 1,958,513, forward strand.
CTACTACCACCAGGCCCTTGCCAGACTGCGCATGGACGCCCTGCCCGGCGCTGATATCGAGCTGGCGGTCAGCTACCAGGGCTGTGCCGAGGCCGGCCTGTGTTACCCAACCCAGACCAGACACCTGAAATTTTCCGGGCAAACCACAGCGACTGGCCATTCCGGTCAACCCACCAGTAAGAGCGGGCTATTTTAACAAAATACCTGAACTTTCTCCCATTATGTGGCTAAATTTGTCGAACTGACAGCTTTCGACTTGCATAACCTATCTTAAAGCCATAGCATTACGCGCATTCCAAGCTCAGGCGGGCTCAGCAAGTTTGGCGAAAATGAGCGCTGAATTGCTTATATAACGCCGACGTTAGGTACAAATAGCCAATGTCGAACATACTGGTGCTGCACGGCCCAAACCTGAACCTGCTCGGCCAGCGAGAGCCTGAAACCTATGGCTCGCAAACCCTGGCCCAGATCGACGCTGCATTGCAACAGCGAGCCGTGGCAGCCGGTCACCAGTACCACGCCATCCAGAGCAATGCCGAAGCCGAACTCGTTACCCACATCCAGCAGGCCGCGGGCAAGCAGGACTTCATCATTTTTAATCCTGCAGCCCTGACCCATACCAGTGTCGCCCTGCGCGACGCTCTGCTTGCCGTTGAGATTCCTTTTATCGAAGTTCACCTGTCGAACATTCATAGCCGCGAATCGTTTCGTCAGCACTCCTACCTGTCGGATATCGCGGTCGGGGTGATATCGGGCCTGGGTGCCGACAGTTATCTGCTGGCAATGGATGCGGTACTAAACCGACTGGCGCAACCGGGCTGAGCCCGGTCGCTGGCAGCGCGATCATTTGCGCGGCCACAACACAATACAACCAACTTGCTTAGGGCAAAGAGAGTCAATCGATGGATATCAGGAAGGTCAAAAAACTGATCGAACTGCTCGAAGAATCCAACGTGCAGGAAATCGAAATCAAAGAAGGCGAAGAGTCCGTGCGGATCAGTCGCGGCGGCACCATCGCTGCGCCCGTCCAGGCGATTAGCGTGCCCGCCGCGGCAGCACCGCCGCCTCCGCCACCCGCACCTGCCGCCAGCGAGCCGGCCCCGGTTAGCGAGGCGCCGCCCAGTGCGCCAGCGGGGCATGCCATTAAGTCTCCCATGGTGGGCACCTTTTACCAGTCGCCCTCCCCGGATGCAGCGCCCTTCGTGACGATTGGCCAGACAGTGAACCAGGGCGACGTCGTCTGTATTGTCGAGGCCATGAAAATGATGAACCAGATCGAAGCTGATCGCTCTGGCGTCGTCGAGGCAATCCTGGTGCAAGATGGCGAGCCGGTCGAGTTCGACCAGGACCTTGTCATCATTAGCTAGATAGGCAAACAGGCCGCCCGATCGGGCGGGTAATGCCGTTTTAACGTGAACGGCTAGCGACGGAATCTACACATGCTTAATAAAGTTGTCATTGCCAACCGGGGTGAGATCGCGCTCAGAATATTGCGCGCCTGCCGCGAGCTGGGTATTAAAACGGTCGCAGTGCACAGCAAGGCTGATGCTGACCTGATGCACGTACGACTGGCCGACGAAGCCGTTTGCATCGGGCCGGCACCCTCTACCGATAGCTACCTGAGCAGTCACGCGATCATCAGCGCCGCCGAGGTAACCCAGGCTGATGGGATTCACCCAGGCTACGGCTTCCTTGCCGAGAACGCCGATTTTGCAGAGCAGGTAGAGAAGAGCGGCTTTACTTTCATAGGGCCAACTGCCGATACCATTCGCACAATGGGCGACAAGGTCGCCGCCATACAGGCGATGCAGGCAGCCGGCGTCCCCACGGTGCCCGGCTCGAACGGCCCAATTGATAGCGATGGAGAGCGCACCAGGCAGATTGCCCAGAAGATTGGCTATCCGGTCATGATCAAGGCCGCTGCCGGCGGCGGTGGGCGTGGCATGCGCGTGGTGCAAAACGCCGAGGAGTTGCTCGACAGCGTCGCACTGACCAAGGCCGAAGCCAAAGCGGCGTTCGCAGACGATACCGTTTATATCGAGAAATTCCTCGGCAACCCGCGCCATGTAGAGATCCAGGTGCTGGCCGACGGCAAAGGCAACGCGATCCATCTGGGTGATCGCGATTGCTCGCTGCAGCGACGCCACCAGAAAGTGATCGAAGAAGCGCCCGCCCCGCTGATTCCCGATGAACTGCGCAGCGAAGTTGCCACCGCCTGTGTCAACGCCTGCAACCAGATTGGCTACCGAGGCGCAGGAACCTTCGAGTTCCTGTATGAAGATGGTGGCTTCTACTTTATCGAAATGAATACCCGAGTGCAGGTTGAACACCCCGTTTCGGAGATGATTACCGGCGTCGATATCGTCAAGGAACAGCTGCGGGTCGCCTCGGGACAGCCGCTCTCACTCCAACAGGAAGATGTTGTCTTCACCGGCCATGCCATCGAGTGCCGGATCAACGCCGAAGACCCGGTGACCTTTATGCCCAACCCCGGCCTGATCACCCACTATCACCCGCCCGGCGGCAATGGTATTCGCGTCGATTCGCATATTTATGGTGGCTACTCGGTACCCCCTCACTATGACTCACTGATTGCCAAAATCATCAGCTACGGTCCGGACCGTGACACGGCGCTCACGCGCATGGCAAACGCCCTGGATGAACTGGTTATTGATGGCATCAAGTCCAACATCGCACTGCACCAGGACCTGGTGCGGGACAGCGAATTTCGCTGCGGCGGCGTCAATATTCACTACCTGGAACACAAGCTGGCCAACCAGGAAGACGCCTGAGCACAGGGCGATCGACACGGCGCAGCGGCAATGCCCTGGTTCGAACTTAAAATTCACTGCAGTGGCGCAGCCAGCGAACACATTGAACCGGTTGCAAACCGGCTCGGCGCGCTGGCCGTGACCATGCAGGATCTGCAGGATAACCCCGTGCTTGAGCCGGGCGTTGGCGAAACACCGCTGTGGCCAGAGATCATCATGACGGCACTGTTTGAAGCCACGACTGATATCGACGCCATCGTCGCGCAGCTCAACGATCACTGCGCAGGGCAAATTCGCCAGCTCCATGTCAGCGAGCTTGCCGACCAGCAGTGGGAACGCAGCTGGATGGAACAGTTCAAGCCAATGCAGTTTGGCGACCGACTGTGGATATGCCCCAGCTGGAGCGAAGCACCCGAGCCGGATGCCATCGTGCTGCGCATGGACCCGGGTCTGGCCTTTGGCACGGGCACTCACCCAACCACCGCACTCTGCCTGGAAAAACTGACTGCACTGCAGCTCCAGCACGCGCGCGTCCTGGATTTTGGCTGCGGCTCAGGTGTACTCGCCATTGCCGCCTTGCAACTGGGGGCCGCGCAGGCATGGTGTATCGATAACGACCCACAGGCCCTGGCCGCTACCGAGAGTAACCGGCGCAGTAACGACATCGACGCAAGCGCCATAGTCTGTGCCGACGCACTCGATGAGAAAGCGCCGCAATTCGACCTGGTGATCGCCAATATCCTCGCCCAGCCACTGATCGACTATGCAGGCGAGCTATGCGCGCGCCTGCGCCCGGGAGGACGGCTGTTATTGTCAGGCGTACTGGATGAGCAGGTTGCCAGCGTATGCGCCGCCTATTCGCCGCAAGTCGACTTCGATGAGCCCGTCATCCGCGATGGCTGGGCGCTGCTTTGCGGCACCCGGCACTAAGGTCATGCTCAGTCGCTGCCCCAACTGCGAGACGACGTTCAACGTCAGCCCGGCGCAACTTGAGGCCGCCGATGGCCTGGTTCGCTGCGGCAACTGCATGGCGACGTTTTCTGCCCCCCAACACCAGATCGATTCGCAGGACACAGGCCCGGGGCCAGCGCCAGCATCGTCTGATGACGCACTGGCGAGTGACAGTCACTCTGGCGTGACCGAGAACTGGCTAGCCCAGCTACTGCCGGGCGCTGAGGCCAACGAGCGCGAACTCGCCGACAATGCGCCGGCAGCACCTGGCCCGGCGAGCCAATCAGGGCGCATCGAGCCGTCGCTGCAAAGCTATCCGCGGGTAGACTTGCTCCAGCGAATCTCGCCGGAGCCCATCGCACTCAACCCGTCACGCGCATTCAGCGCGCTACCACTTGCGCGCAGTGTTGTCGGGCTGATCTGCTGCGGACTGCTACTGGCATTGCTCGCATTCCAGTGGTGGGCTCGCTATCCCGCGCAGTGGCCGACGCTGTCGAACAACCCGGTAGTCGCCTGGAGCTGCCGTTATTATCCATGCCGGTTGCAGGCAAACTACCAAAGCGAGCAACTGGCGGTGTACAGCCACCCCGAACAACGCGGCTTGCTCATCGTCGAAGCGGTGCTCAGCAATAACAGCGCTGTAGACCAGCCCTACCCCCTGCTCGCGCTGCAATTTACCGATCTCGACAATCGCCCGGTAGCCCAACGCCAGTTTGCACCGGGCGAGTATCTTCGCGGGGAGGCCTCTGGTGCCCGCCACATGCCCCCCGCCACGCCGATCAGGATTGCGCTGACTATTCAGGATCCTGGCCCTGATGCCGTAAACTACACACTGCAATTGTTTCCCCGGGGCGGGCGCTCCTGACCCGGCATTGATAGATCCTGCCATCATGTACTCCATAGGCCCCTACGAAATCCGGCAACCCGCCGTACTCGCACCCATGGCGGGCGTCACCGACCTGCCCTTTAGAACCGTTTGCAGGGAACTGGGCGCCGGGCTGGTCACTGGCGAGATGACCAGCAGCAACCCCCGGCTGCGCGATACGCTGAAATCGACGCTGCGACGGGCCAGTGCAGCAGAGAGTGAACCGAGAATTGTCCAGATTGTCGGCACCGAGCCCGAGCAGATGGCCGAGGCTGCGCACTACCAGGTCGAGCAAGGCGCTCAAATCGTCGACATCAACATGGGCTGCCCGGCCAAAAAGGTCTGCAAACGCGCAGCCGGCTCCGCGTTAATGCGTGATGAGGTGCTGGTCGCCCGGATTCTCGAAGCGGTGGTCGCCCGCTGCCCGGTACCGGTCACGCTCAAGATTCGCACCGGCTGGGATGCGGCTAACCGCAACGCCCCGCAGGTGGCAAGAATTGCCCAGGAGAGCGGCATTGCCGCGCTGGCAATCCACGGCAGGACCCGCGCCTGCCGATTTAACGGCCAGGCCGAATACGACACCATTGCCGAAGTGGTGCAGCGCCTGTCGATCCCCGTTGTGGCCAATGGCGATATTTGCAGCGCACCGCAGGCCATGGAAGTCCTCAAGGCTACCGGGGCCGCCGCGGTCATGATCGGTCGTGGTGCACTCGGAAAACCGTGGATATTCCATGAAATCAACGAGTTATCTGGTATTCAGAATGCATCAAGTGAACTTTTCACAGGTAAATACCTGAACTTTGGTACCACAAAGTTTTTAGAACGACTTATAATTGAGCATCTGCTTCTGATTCACCAACACTATGGCGCCTTTGTAAGCGATTACACAGAGTCAGTTGGGGGCCAGATGTCCACGGCCCATGCAGATTTGCCAGTGAAAATGGCGAGAAAACACATTTGCTGGTATTTTGAGCAAATTAGCAATACCATGGGCTGTAATAACGACGTAGATTTCCAGCCCCAGGTAGTACAGCAACATCGTTTGATCAAAGCTGCTAGAAAGCAGTTCAACCAGCTGAACAGCTGCACCGCTCAGTTGGACTACCTTGCAGAACTTTTTGGGGACTTACAAACCACAGGGGACATCGCAGCATGAGCAGCACTGACACATTTATGCACGAAACTTCGACGACTCCAGCAAGCAACGGGTTAGAGCAGCCTCAGGCTGCACCACAGTTGACGGCTGGCTCTGCGGCAAGCCTGCGTGAAAACGTTGAACTGGCCATGGCCAACTACTTCAAACACCTCGATGGGCAGCCTGTTTCGGACGTCTACCAGATGGTACTGTCCGAAGTTGAAGCACCTTTGCTCGAACAGGTGATGAAATACGTCCGCAACAACCAGACCAAGGCGGCCCACCTGCTTGGTTTGAACCGCGGCACACTGCGCAAGAAACTCAAGCAGTACGGCCTGCTCTAAACCGGCCGCTCAAGCGCTGTATTTTGGGCCCTGCCCCTGCCGTCACGAGACTGGCAGGGGTGGGCAGCCCGAGCCAGACAACACCAGATCACCCCCCTCCCACACGCCGGCCTGGCAATGTGTGGATCTTGCTTCAAAACCTGTTATCCCGACCGCGCTTTTTTGGTTTAATAGCGCCCGCTTTACGTCGCCTCCGGTTGTGCACTGACGGCCCTTCGGCCAGAAGCCGTAAACGATAAAAAGCGAGGTTACACTGGCTATTTAATAGGCAGAGCGCACGTGCGCCCTGCCCGCGTTGTCCACCCCGACTCATTCACACAACCTGACTATCACTATGGCTGCAGCATCTTCCAATCGCATCCGGCGCGCGCTGATTAGCGTGTCCGACAAATCCGGTATCGTTGAATTCGCGCGCGAGCTCAGCGCGCTGGGCGTCGAACTGGTCTCCACCGGCGGCACTCATCGCCTGCTGAACGACGAGGGCATTCCGGTGCGCGAAGTCGCCGACCTCACCGGCTTCCCTGAAATGATGGACGGTCGCGTCAAGACCCTGCACCCGAAAATTCACGGCGGCATTCTCGGTCGCCGCGGAACCGACGACGCAATCATGGAGCAATCTGGCATTGCCGCAATAGACCTCGTCGTCGTCAACCTGTATCCCTTCGAAGCAACCATCGCGAAACCCGGCTGCACGCTGCCTGAGGCTATCGAAAATATTGATATCGGGGGCCCGACGATGGTTCGCGCGGCCGCCAAGAACCATCGCGACGTCGGCATTGTCGTCAACAGTTCAGACTATGGGAGCCTGTTGGCCGAGCTGGCCGAGAACAGCTGCACACTCAGTGATGACACTCGCTTCGACCTGGCAGTGAAGGCCTTTGAGCATACTGCCGCTTATGACGGTGCCATCGCCAACTACCTGGGCCAGCAGTTGCCCAACGCAAGCCCGGGATTCCCGCGCCAATACAGCCTGCAGTTCTCCTTGAAACAGAGCCTGCGCTATGGCGAAAACCCACACCAGCGCTCAGCGTTTTATGTCGAGAAAGATGCCGACCCCTGTAGTGTCGCCGGCGCTGAGCAGCTGCAGGGCAAGGAGCTGTCGTTCAATAATATTGCTGATTCGGATGCTGCGCTTGAATCGGTCAAGCTATTCGAGCAGCCTAGCTGCGTCATCGTCAAGCACGCCAACCCCTGCGGTGTCGCCACGGCCGGCTCGATTCAGGAGGCCTACGAACTGGCCTACCAGACAGACCCCGAGTCTGCCTTCGGCGGCATTATTGCGTTTAACGGCGAGCTGGATGAAGCGACCGCGCGCGAAATCTACGCCCGACAGTTCGTTGAAGTGATCATCGCACCGGCTTATTCAGACGCTGCCCTCAAGGCACTGGCTGAAAAAACCAATGTCCGCGTATTGCGCTGCAATGGCTGGCAGGCCACCGGTGAAGGCTATGACTACAAGCGCGTCAATGGCGGCCTGCTGGTGCAGGATCGCGATCTGGGCATGGTCACGACTGAGGATTTGCAATTTGTCAGCCAGCGCAAACCCAGCGATGCAGAGCTGGCCGACATGCTTTTCAGCTGGAAGGTCGCCAAGATGGTCAAATCCAACGCCATTGTCTACGGCGCGCGGCAGCAAACACTGGGCATTGGCGCCGGCCAGATGAGCCGGGTGAACTCGGCCCGGATCGCCGCTATCAAAGCCGAACACGCAGGCCTTGAGCTGCAGGGTGCCTGCATGGCCTCGGATGCGTTCTTCCCGTTCCGCGACGGAATCGATAATGCGGCGGCGGTCGGCATACGCTGTGTCATCCAGCCCGGTGGATCGATGCGCGATAGCGAAGTGATCGAAGCCGCTGATGAGCACGACATGGCTATGATCTTTACTGGCATGCGGCACTTCCGCCACTAGTACACAACCCTGGCACCGCTCACTCACGACAATATTGAACGCTTGATGCAGACGACAACATGATGGATTTTCTGGTAATTGGTAGTGGCGGCAGGGAACATGCCCTCGCCTGGAAACTGGCGCAGGGCGCAAGTATCGGCACCGTATACGTGGCGCCCGGCAATGCCGGCACCGCCAGCGAAGCAAAATGCCGCAACGTCGACATCGCCGTCGACGACTTCACTGCGCTGGCCCAGTTCGCACAGCAAAACCAGATCGCCTGTACCGTTGTAGGCCCCGAAGCCCCATTAGTCGACGGCATCGTCGACCACTTCAAGGCACAGGGTCTGCGCTGCTTTGGCCCGGGCGCGATGGCCGCCCAGCTGGAAGGCTCGAAAACGTTCACCAAAGAGTTTCTGGCCAGGAACAACATTCCTACTGCAGCCTATGAGAGTTTCACAGAAATCGAGCCTGCGATAGCGTACCTGCACGCGCAGGGAGCGCCGATCGTCGTCAAAGCCGATGGCCTGGCTGCCGGAAAAGGCGTCATTGTCGCAATGACGCTGGAGCAGGCAGAGAGCGCGGTTCGCGACATGCTATCGGGAAACGCCTTTGGCGATGCTGGGCATCGCGTTGTTATCGAGGAATTTCTCGAGGGCGAAGAGGCCAGCTTCATTGTCGTCAGTGACGGTGAACATATTGTACCGATGGCTACCAGCCAGGATCACAAGCGCGCTGGCGACGGCGATAGCGGCCCAAATACCGGCGGGATGGGTGCCTATTCGCCAGCTCCGGTCGTTGATGAGCAGGTCTATGCGCGCATTATGCAAGAGGTCATTGAGCCAACAATTCGGGGGATGGCCAGCGAAGGCATGCCTTACACAGGCTTTCTCTACGCGGGCCTGATGATTTCACCAGCCGGCGAACCCCGCGTCATCGAATACAACTGCCGCTTCGGTGACCCGGAAACCCAGCCGATCATGCTGCGATTACAGTCCGACCTGGCTGCACTTTGCCTCGCTGCGATTGACGGCGAGCTCCAGGATTATCAGGCCCAGTGGGACCCGCGGCCCGCATTGGGTGTCGTGCTGGCAGCCGGGGGTTACCCGGGCAGCTACAAAAAGGGCGACCTGATCGCGGGGCTGGACAACGCAGCCCGGAAAACCGATGCCAAGGTCTTTCACGCGGGTACCGATACGCGTGATGAGAGTATCGTGACCAATGGCGGCCGCGTGCTATGCGCAACGGCGCTGGGCGATACGATCGCCGATGCACAGAGGCACGCCTATGAACTGGTCGATGCGATAAGCTGGCAAGGCATGCAGTATCGCTCGGATATCGGATTCAGGGCCATTGACTGATACCGCGGGCGAGCTGCATTGGGCTGGCTGCTAGGCATTGGCCGGGCGGCCTGCCGCCCGCGCGTCTCGCCCACCAGGTCGCGGCCAACCGCGCTTGTGCGTCTCTGCGCTATCGGCATCGTCATGGTGCTTTGCCTTGCCGGCTACAGCAATCTCGCTCTCGCTCAATCCAGCCAGCGCACCCTGGTTACGGCCGAACCGGCCGGGCCGGTAAACGTCAGCGACCATCTGTATAGACTCACTGCCTCGAACCGGGTAACCGAGCTGGATGCGCTGGACGCGCCCAATACTGACTGGCAACTGCTCAATCCCTCAGCGCTATTGATACCCGCAAACGCCTCAACGTGGCTGCGCTTTGCCATCGTCAACGCACTGCCAACAGCCCAGCACTATCAACTGCTTGTCGACCCGTTCCTGCTGCAGGGGGCCAGGGCCTACGTTAGTGGCGCCTCAGCGACAAAGGATAAGCCGTGGACGACCGTCCTTAGCTATGCGAGAAACCAGAACAGTTTACGCGCGAGAGCCGGCGAGTTCAGGCTCGCAGCCGGTGAGTCCGCTGTGGTCTACCTGAAGGTTGATACGGACATTGCCAGCCCGATCAATGTTCATGTTTATCCAGCCACCGACGGTATCACACCGCAACCCGCGCTCAATACGATCTGGTTCCAGCTCAGCGGCGTGCTCTGGGGGCTACTGTTCATTATTTTCACGGCCGCGGTGTTAACCCGGCGAATCGCATTCATCTGGCTGCTGATTTACGCCACGCAAAGCACCGCACTGGCGACCCACTTCCTGGTCTACCACCTGCCTCTACCAGAGATAAGCGCCGAAGCTATGCTCAAGGTTTCGCTGATCCTTGCCTCAGCGGCCTCTCTGAGCTACCTGGGAGTTCTGCGAAACCTGTTTGCCGACAAACCCTGGCCAGGCGCGCTGAATAGCGTCAACATTGCAGCCGCGCTTATCGCGTGGCTCGTCAGCGGTAGTTTCCTGGGCATCCCGGCGCTCATGGTTGCCTGCAAAATCTCCTTTTGCGCAGTCTTGCTGTTTGCACTGGTTAACGCTGCGCGACATTTTCCCATCAGGAAAGCGCAGCTTATCTGGCTGCCCCTTGGCTTTCGTTGCCTGCTCCTGGCTACGGTCTACCTGCTCTTTAGCCAGGTAGCAAACGGCACGATCACATTCGCTGAATTCGAGATGATATTGAGCGGACTATTGATATTTGAGATCACGCTGCTGGTTCTCGTGTTTGCACGCCTTTACCGGAAAATGCGAGAGAGGCAGTTGAACGCCTTGCTGGAAGCCACGCGACAGGAACAGCAGGTGGCAGCCATTGCACCGCTGCTCAGCCCGACCCGTCATGATCTCAGGTCTCCGCTGAGCGACATCATCGGCCTTTCCGAGCTGGTGCTGGATGGCCCGCTCGACCAGCAACAACGGCGCTATCTTGGGCAGGTTCAGTTAACGGCGCGAAAGGCACTGGAGACGATCAACGGACTGTTCTCGTATCGCCAGGAGAAGACCGACAGTCCGCGAATCGAGCCGTTTGTACTGAGCAACCTGCTCTCCGAGTGTGCCCAGTACTACGCCTACCCCTGTACGAACCTCGATCGCGAGATTGTACTGCGCTGTGCGGATTCCCCCACAGACTCCTGGCTGGGCGACCACGTCAAGCTGCGGCAGGCGCTGATGCACTGCGTCGAGATATTCCTTGCGACCGAAGATGCGAATGAGCTCTACATCGAGACCCGCAATCGTGACGACGCCCTGGAAATATCGCTGGAAATCAATGGCCGCAGTCAACAGCCTGCCCAGTCAACGGAAAATGCCGTGGCGACGGTAAGAAGCCTGATAGAGAGTAATGGCGGGCGAGTCGAGCTTGCACTCAAGGACGGGTCATCGTCGATCACGCTGTACCCCCGCGTTGAGCATGTTAGCAGTGAGCGACAAAGCGGCGATAACAGTGTTCTGAAAGGCAAGCGAATCCTGATTGCCGACGACAACCCCACTGCTCGCCAGGTGATACGCTCCTACCTTGAACCCTGGGGTGCACTCGTTGAGGAAGCAGCCACCCAAACCGAAGCGCTCGCCCTGCTGCGACAACAGGCTCGCATTGGCGCAGCGATAGACCTGCTGTTACTGGATTTTCTCATGCCCGATGGCAATGGCGTCGATCTGGCCAAAGCCATTGGACTGGACCAGGAAATCGCTGGGAAAACCACGGTGATCATCATGTCCAATGCCGCTCACCTGATCAGTATCGAGCAGGCAAAGAACTTCGGTATTCGTCGCATACTCGAAAAGCCCGTCGTCCCTGAAACACTCAAACTGGCTTTGTATGAAGAGCTCAGCTTTTTGCATGCACTGTCACTCGGCCAGCCTGCTCACGCAGGCACGGATTCGAACGCGACGGATGAAAGATCGCAGGCTCTGCGCGTTTTACTGGTCGAAGACAACCCAATCAGCGCCAGAGTCGTGACTGCAATGCTGGAACGCTGCTCGCTACTGAGCGAGCATGTGGAGGATGGCAAAACGGCGCTACAACGTTTTGCCAAGCAGGCATTCGACATCGTGCTGCTGGATTGCCGCCTTCCCGACACCGATGGATTCACGCTGTGTGAAAAACTCCGGGAGATTGAGCAAATAGGCCATAGCCAAAACCCGGCATACATCGTAGCGTTAACCGCCTATGATGACCAGCTGAGCAAATCGCTCGCGACAGAGGCTGGCATGGACCAGTTCTTAAGCAAACCGATCAATATGTACCAGCTGAAGTCCATCATCGATAAAGCTCACCATAAACAGACCCACCTGTAACCTCCAGGCCGATTTTCTTTTCGCGAAGACTCCTATTCATGCTCAGCAAACTAACGCACCCGCTAATTCTATGCCTGGCTACTGGACTTGCCATCGCACTGGTGCTCTACAGCCAGAAACCGCCCCCGGAGATCATCATCACGACCGAGCAGATCGACCAACTGGAATCGCAGATCAAGCAGCAGTTTGGCGATGCCGGCCAGGTCGATCGGGGGCAATTGCTGGAACAGATTGCTGAAGAGGAAATTCTTTACCTGGAGGCGAGGGATCTGGGCCTGGACAAAACCCAGGCCGTGATTACGCGGCTTGCCAATGTTGCGGTTTTCCTGCAGCTCGTCCCCGAAGACAGCTCCCTCGAAGAACGCTACCGCGCCGCGCTGGCGATGAAACTCGATGAAACCGATATCGTCGTGCGCAGGCAGATGGTCACGCTACTGAAGACCCAGCTGCGCAACGGAAGCTACATAGCAGATCCCGATGAGTCAGAGATCTCACGCTATTACCAGGAGCACCCCGAGAAGTTCACGCGTCCCGAACGCTATGCCTTTGTGCATATCTATGCCGAATCCCGGGATCAACTACTTGCCAACACTGCCGGCGTTCTCAGCGCTGATTACACGCCCTTTAACAATAACAGCGATCAACTCAGGGAGGTGGTCGCTCTGGGAGACGTATTTTACGGTGGGCACCAGTTCAGTCTGCAAAGCGAGCAGCAAATATCCCGACACTTTGGCCACAGCTTTGCCAGCGCCATGCCAGGCCTGTCCGTAGCGCGCTGGAGCGATCCGATTGAATCGGCCTTCGGCTGGCATCGTGTTTGGCTCGATGAAAAAACGGCTGCACAACTACGGCCGATTGAGGACGTTCGCTCCCAGGTGATTCGCGATATCAAGCTGGCCAGGCAGCAGGAACAGTATGAGCAAACGCTGGAAAACCTGCGCGCAGGCTATCTCATCAAACAGGTCGATTAGCAGGTGGATATGTATCGGATCTTGAAATTCCTGGCGGCCGCATGCTGCGTGCTGGCATTTTCACAGGGTCTGCAGGCCCACCCGTTGGCACCAGGACTGCTGGCACTGGTCGAGGTTGAAGACAATCGCTTCCAGGCGCTTTGGAAACTACCCAACCGCACCGCCGATAGCGGTCAACTGCAGCCGCTCTTCCCCTCGAGCTGTGAGGTGACTGACGTGCAGTCACCGGTTGCCGCAGGCACCGGTCGATCCCAGAGCTTTCAGTTAATTTGCGCAGGTTCGGTCATTGGCGAGACATTTGGTGTGCAGGGCATGGATCCTGCCACGGCAGGCGTCTTGCTGCGTATCAGCTTTCTTGACCAGCGGGTCGTACATGAGATGCTGCGCTTCGAACAGAGCACCTTTGCCGTACCCCCGAAACAATCCGGGCTCCAGGTTTTCGGACGCTACCTCGTACTGGGCATCGATCACCTGATCGAAGGCATTGATCACGTACTGTTTGTCATTACGCTGGCTATTCTGGTCGGCTGGTCGCGGCAGCTGATCTGGACGATTACGCTGTTCACCCTCGGCCACAGCGTTACGCTGTCACTCACGGCTCTAGGCTTTATTCACTTTCCGATCTTCCTGGTCGAGGCGATCATCGCGCTATCTATCGCCTGGGCAGCGGCCGATATCGTGCGCAAAGACACACCCGGCCTGCTGCGAAAGCGACCATGGCTGATGTCGGGGGGCTTCGGCCTGCTACACGGGATGGGCTTTGCAAGTGCGCTTGCACAGATCGGCCTGCCACAGCAGGCGCTGACGATTGCCCTGGCCGCTTTCAACATCGGCATCGAGATCGGGCAGCTGATTATTATTGCGCTGTTCTTTGCGGCTATCGGCCTGTTGCGACTGGTGCCGCTGCAATGGCCGGCCGCCATCCAGCCACTAACGGGCTACTGCATTGGCACGATTGGCGCGGTCTGGTTCTGGCAACGACTGTTGGGCCTGTAACAGGCCACTAGTTTTTGCACAGACCTCCGCCGGCCAGCTTGTAGGGCTCACAGTTGTAGATGAGCCGACCGGCCTCGCCATGCTGCCAGTCCAGTACTGGAATAGCGTATTTTGGCGGCATGCCAACCGCCGGCTCGGTCTGGAGCTTCTCTACAGCAATCGGGTAGTCTGCCCAGTCAAGCGGCGCCCGCCAGCCGGGCGGCGGCACCAACTCATGGTTCAACCCAGCCACTGGATACAAGGTGCGCCAGTAGTGAATTGCCTCGGCCATCTCGGCCACAATATCCGGGTGCGCCTGCGCGAGGTTATTGTATTCATACGGATCCTCGCTGATTCGAAACAGGTAGTTGCTCACATCGATGCTGCTAAGCCCCTGAACCATTTCCTGCACCAGCTTCCATTCATCGTTGAATGCGGTCAGGTTAAAGCGCCCTCGAATGGGGGTCTCTGACGCGAAAAACAGGTACTCATCCCTGGCAATAGGTTTACCGCTCTCGATCGCAGGCAACATATTCCTGCCGTCCAGCTCAAAGTGTGTCTCGCTATCGATATCCGCAGCGGCAGCCAGCGTGGGCAACACATCCATCACCGACATAATGCTTTGCATTTTACCGCCGGCCTGCAGTCGTTCCGGCCATCGAACGACGGATACAACCCGAATGCCGCCTTCAAACGTCTCTCCCTTGCCGCCGCGCAAAGGCACGTTGTCAGCCCCGCCCGTGGCATAGGCCGCGCCCCCGTTGTCACTGAAAAACAACACGATCGTATTGTCGGCAATACCCTCTGCATCGAGCGTATCCAGCACCATGCCAATTGACTGGTCCATTGCATCAACCACCGCGGCATACATCGGTCTCGCGCTTGGTCGCAACATCAATCGGTTGATATTGCGCGATGAGTCAGTGTTGTAGCTGCGCGCGGGCTTCCGCGTGTCTTTGAGATCCGCATATTTGTCCTGCAGCTCCTGCGGCGCATCGAGTGGTGTGTGCGGCGCTATAAAAGGCATATACACAAAAAAGGGCCTGGCTGGATCCCGCTCAGCAATGTAACGCGATACCTCCTTGCCCAGTAAAAAGGTCTCGTAGCCATCAGCCTCGATCGACACGCCGTTGAGCTGGAAATCTTTTCCGCCCTGGTTTGCAAACGGCGGGTAGTAACCCACCTCAGTATGCAGGTGACCGTAGAAATGTTCGAAGCCCCGATTGTTCGGGTGATAGGTCTGCTGGGCGTGCCCGAGGTGCCACTTGCCCACCATAGCCGTCTGGTACCCTGCCCCCAGGAAAAGCTCAGGCAAGAATGTCTCGTCTGGGTGCACACCGAAATTGTGCCAGGGCATGATGACCCCGTAGGCTACACCCAGCCGCATCGGGTCACGGCCGGTCATCAGCGCCGCCCGGGTAGGCGAGCATATTGGTGTGGTATAGAAACGATCGAGCTGGACACCTTCAGTGGCCAGCCGATCCAGCGCCGGCGTATCAATCTGGGTATTGCCGTGAAAACCAACATCAGACCAGCCAAGATCATCGGCGACAATCACGATCACATTGGGCCTGTCCTGCACTGCGACAGCAAGGCCCGGCGACAGGCAAAACCCAAGCGATAAAACCAGGCACTTGATCATCGATAGGGGGAGTGACGTTACTTTCATATTATTCGCCATATTTGCAGGGATAAGGAAGGCTCGGCCAAACCGGCCACGGCAGATGCGAGGGCATGGTATCGCAATATGCCCTTTGCTATAGTCATCGGCGGTTGGGGATAATAAAATTTAATCTACCGGTCGATATCCGAGAGCACGGCGCCATGACTGAAATAAAAACAACGCGAAGTTTCTTTTTTCCCACCCAGGTGTGGACATTCAAAAACCCGGATACCGCACTCAACGACCAGCTTCGGGACAGGATCCTCGAGCTGGAGCAGACTGAATCTGGCGTGATCAAGTCCAACCAGGGCGGGTGGCAAAGCCGGGAGAACCTCATCTTTGATGATGCCTTCGCGCCGCTGCGCCAGTTCTTTGTGAATTGCGTATGGACGGTACTTCGGGAAAACAAATACCGTGACGGCCTCAGCCTGTTTCTCACCAATGGCTGGGCGAACGTCAATCGCGGGGCAAACTACAACCTGACCCACACCCATGGCCGTAGCGACTGGAGCATGGCGTATTACTTTACCAAGGTCAGCCCTGAAATGGGCACGATCTACTTCAATGATCCGGTCACAGCGCGTGCCATAAACGGCGCCCACGGCGTGTTTATCGATAACCCCGAGATCGAAAACCAGGACAGCGTCGAATTCGCGCCCAACGCTGGCGACCTGATTGTATTTCCAAGCTGGCTACCGCATGGTGTAAAGCAAAATCACTCTCAGCAAGTCAGAGTGACATTCAGCTGCAACTTTACCGTCAACCCAGCGAGCAACAGCTAGACAAACTTACCGGCGGCTCACTAGTAGCGCACTTTAAGCTCGGTCAACTCGCCAGTATCGCTGAACAGGCTGTCAGTCGATGCCGCCTCGCGCCCCTCTTCGCCTGCGCCTGATGGGCCTGCAAGCGCATTTGTTCGCTCATCGGGTGCTGGCAGGGCAGTCAGCGCAAGGCCCTGGGCATAGAGCTCGTTGCTACGCCCCAGATCACCCGACAGAGCATGAATTCTTGCCAGCTCAACATAGGCTTCGAAGCTGGGCGATGCATCGATGCTCTGCTGGAACAGGGCCTTTGCCGCCTCGGGGTCGGCCTTGAGCGCACAGATACGCGCCGCCGCCAGCGGTACGGCGGGATCCTGGGGCTGCGCTTTCTGCAGCTTTTGCAAAAAGGCGAGTTGCCGATCAAGATTACTGGACTCTGCCAGGCCGTAGATCCTGACCAGGCCAGCGTCGAATTGTCGCTGCAGCTGCTGGCGCAACTCGCGCTCGGCATCATCGACCTTGCCATACTGTAGCAGTCGCTCGGCATAGCAGCCGACGACCGTCGACTCCTTGCGCATTGGGGCGGGCAATTGTTTCCAGCGGCTCCCAAGGCCGTCGTCACCTGTCGCAGACACCAGCATCGCGCAGCAGGCCTGGCGCTCGAGCGCCTCAATACTTTCGCGGGACATCGCCGCGCTGCGCTTTAGCGCTGGCAAGATTGCCAGCAAGCTGTCCCAGTCATTGAGGTCTCTATAGACCCTCGCCAGCATACTCAGGACAACGGGGTGGTGCCCCGCTTGCCGACGCGCCCGCAACAGGGTCGCGAGCGCCTGCTCGTTCTGCCCGCTGCTAATCTGCAATTCTGCCTGCGTCAGCCCAATGGCGATATCGGCACCCTCGGTCGAGAGTTCGGCCTGCCTCAGGTACTCGTCAACCGCCTTGGCATCGCCCATTTCTGAACTTGCCCTGGCCGCAAAAAGATAATTGATCAATGGTGTCGAGGAATTGTTTGCCGAACGCGACAGGGATTTTCGCGCGTAATCCCAACGCCCTTCGACGTAGGCGATCAGGCCCTGTGTTGTGCGATTGAGACCGCGCTGCCGGCGCCGGTCACTGGCCCACTCAACGATACCGCTGCGGGTCTTGAACAACATCCGGATACCGCCCAATACGGCGTAAAGCACGAGCAACAACAGCACATTGAGCAGTAGCGCAACCAGCACGGACATCTCGACCGTATAGCCACCGACCGCCAGCAGCACGTAGCCGCCGCCGCTTTGCAAGGCAATATACACGGCGGTCATCGCCGCCAGGGTCAGCAGCGCGATGAAAAATAGTCGCCTCATGGTTGTTCACCCTGTGCGTCAGCCGACTCAGCCTCAGTCTTCTGGGCCTCGCCAGCGCCAGCCTCCTCCGCCGGCTGCCCGGCAGCCGCTGGCGCTTCGACAACGCCCGATCGCGCCATCGCGTGCTGCCTGGCGATAAACCCGCGCACGGCCAGCAAAGACTCACTGACATCGGGCAGGTCGCGCTGCACTTTCTGCTGCAACAGCTGGTTGAGTTCATCGATATACGCACCGATCGCCGGTTCGTCCATCGGGAAATAATCGCTTACCCAGCTAATAGCGCTTTGCAGACTGCCCTGGTAGGCCGTCTCACGCCCATCGAGCAGTGCCAGTTGCGCCTGGTTTAACAGCAGCCTGAGGTTGCTGCGCAGGTAGTACTGCTGCTCGGGTGGCAATAATGGCTTGATCGATGTGACCGAGGGCTGGATCACGACGAGGCTTTTCAGCTCTCGCCAGGTCTGCACACCGATGGACGCCAGCTTGCTCGACCAGGCGGCAGCTGCACCGTCCTCATCCGTGCTGGCCGACTGGACTGCTGGCGCGGGCTCGAAGTCGGGAACAACCAGCAAAGGCAGCTCATCGACGTTGTCACTCAGGGCGGCCAGGGCCAGATAGATGCCGTCGATATCCAGCTCACCGAACTGTGCGAGCGCTATGCGATCCTGCGCGATTGCCTCACGCAGTTCAAACAGCCGGGGATCATTGAGCTCGAGCAGGATACGATCGGCCGCAGTGAGCAGCTCCAGTGCACTGCTGGCATCGCCGGCAGTGAGCAAGCGCTGGTTGGCCAGTCGCAGCAAGTATTCAACTTCGGCAACACGCCAGTCATCCGTGGTCGTGGCTGTCAGCGCCAGCAACCGCCTGCCCTGGCCATCGATCACCGCGTTGGCTTCCTCCAGCGCTGAGGTGAGGCGCTCTATCTGGTCATCGCGCCGATTGAGTTGCTGCTCAATATTTTGCTTCAGGCTTTCGATATCATCGCGGGCCGCATCGAACTGGGCGCCCGCTGAGGATGCCTGGCGGGTGAGCACCTCGCCAATCTCGTCGACGTTGGATTTTTGTTGCCAGCTCCACCAAGCCTGTGCCGCAACAGCAACCAGTGCCAGCAAGGCCAGCAGCAATGCAAACCAGCCAAGGGCCCTGCCCGGTGCGGGAGGCGACTCCTGCAGGGCCTGCTCGTCGCTGAGCACCGGCACCGCCGCATCGATCACCACCGTATCGTCGCGCTGTTCCGAAGATTCGCTATTGTCGTTCTTGTTACTCATTGTCTGCTCTCATCAATCTGCGCCAGCGCCGCCTGGAATGCTGAAAAACCGGCATTACTGGCGACAACTACATTCGCAAAACACTGCCTGGCCATTTGCGCAACCCGCTCCGAAGGTACGATGACCGGTAGCTGAGCCAGGCCATCCATACCCTCTAGCTGCTGCAGGTAATATTCAAAGTGCGCCAGCGTCTCTCCACTGGCAAAACTCAGCACGGAAGGCGCTTGCAGGGCTGGCGCCAATCGGGCGCGCAACACATCTAATTCGTATTCGGGTCGTACCCGCCGATACACCTCACAATAGACCACTTCGGCACCGCGCTGACGAAGGGTGTCCGCCAGTAGTTTTCGGCCACCGACGCCCCGAACGATCACGACCCGCTTGCCCGCCAGCTGCTTGAGCACCGGCAAGCGCAACAGCGCTTCGCTGGTCCACGCCGGTGCGACAACCGGATCCAGCGGGGGCCAGCCATGCTCGGCCAGCGCCCGCGTAGTCGCCTCACCAATACCCAGACAGGCTGGCGATGCCGCTGCCGCGGACGGTGCGATGCCCGATGCATATGTTACTGCATTCGTGCTGGTAAATATGGCCAGGTCGGCAGATGGCAGGCCAGCGAGCTGCTCACCCGCCAGACTGGCCGCATCGCCCTCGAGCGGTGCAATTTCCAGCATCGGCAACGGAATGGCGCGAAAGCCAAGCGCCTCGAGCTGCGCCGCTGCCTGCTCGGCCTGCGCGATCGGACGGGTGAGTACAACGGTCAGGGACACAGTCTGGCGCCTAGCCCGGCAAACCTGGCTCAGCCCTCAACGGGCCTGGCTGCCGCGAGCAGTTCGCGGGCCCCCAATGCCACCAGCCGCCGCGCCAGCCGCTCCCCGGCGACACTGGCCTCAACAGCGCTGCCGACGGGGAAATAGTCGGTCACCGCAAGCAGCTGGCCACCATCGGCAGCCCCCACGCGCGCCTCAATTCGCACCGTTTTGTTTATTATTTGAGCAAATGTCGCCAGCGGCACCTGGCAGCCGCCGTCCAGCACCCGACTCACCGCGCGCTCTGCCGCCAGGCAGACCTCAGTGGGTGGGTGGTGCAGCGGCCGGAGCAGGGCCGCGAGCTGGCTGTCGTGCCTGGGATGCTCCAGCGCCAGCACCCCCTGGCCCGCAGCCGGCAACATGGCCTCGGGCGGTATAAAAGCACTGATTCGCTGCGCCAGGCCCAGTCGCTGCAGTCCGGCAGCGGCCAGTATGATGCCGTCATAGTCGCCCGCATCCAGGCGCGCCAGCCGCGTATTGAGATTGCCACGCAGGCTGGTGATGGCCAGGTCGGCGCGCTGGGCCAGCAACTGGGAGCAGCGCCTGAGGCTGGAAGTGCCCAGCCGGGCGCCACCTGACAATGCGTCCACCCAGTCGCCCGCCAGGCTTTGCCCCGCTGGCAACACCAGCGCATCGCGCGGATCGACGCGCGCCATGATGACACCGAGCGTCAGCTCTGCGGGCAAGGCCATGGGCACGTCTTTCGCGGAGTGCACAGCCAGGTCGGCGCGGCCGTCCAGCATCGCCTGTTGCAACTCTTTGACAAACAGGCCCTTTCCACCCACTTTTGCCAGTGACTGCTCAAGGAATCGATCACCGCTGGTTGTCATTGCAACCAGCTCCACTTCCAGCCCCGGATAGAGCTGCTTCAGGCGCGCAGCGACGTGGTTTGCCTGCCACAAGGCCAGCTCGCTATTGCGGGTAGCAATACGCAGCGGGCGACGAATGTACTGGCGAAAAGATGTGGGCATACCAGGCGGGTCCAGACGGACGGGTTACCCGTGCATGATATGAGAAACTGGCGCAAATGTCGTACCCGGTTTACCCACCGCAATGGCGCGATGAGGCCCGCCCGGAAATCACTGTCATCCCTGCTTTAACAATTTTCGCAACGAGGGCAGCAGGCGTCGGCTGACCACCGGCCGCACGGAGGTACCGCGTAACTCGACGACGTACTGATCCGCGCGCGGCCCGTCGCCGGTATCGGATACCGACTGTTTCGCAAGGCCTGCGAGGTAGCGTGTGCCAATCAGCGTGTTCCTGTGTACCCGGAAAAAGTATTCGGGGTATTGTGATTCAAGCGTCTTCAGGCTCTCATCGAGCAGCACCTCGCGATTTTCAAGAAAGGCACTGACATATTTTTTATCGGCGACCAGCGCGCGGACCTGGTCGATTTCAATGAGTTCATGGCCGCCGCGAGAATTGGCAACGAGCGTGGGCGGTCCCGCTGCAGGGGTCGCCTGCGAGCGCAGCTGCTCGACGACCCCCAGCTGCGAGCGACGCAGTTTGCCTGCGTTTTCCAACGCCGCCTGCAGGCGGTTGGCATCGACCGGTTTGAGCAGATAGCCTATTGCCTGTGATTCAAAGGCGCTCAGCGCATGCTCATCGTAAGCGGTGCAAAAAATAACGGCAGGGGGCTGCTCCTGCCCGGCAAGCTGGGCCGCTGCCGCCAGGCCGTCCATACCCGGCATACGAATATCCATCAAAACGATATCAGGCCGTAGCTGCTGGCAGGCCGCCAATGCCTGCTCACCATGGCTGGCCTCACCAATCACCTCGAAGGCAGGCATTTTGTCGATCAGTGCGCACAGGCGAAGGCGCGCAGGCCTTTCGTCATCGACGACCAGGATAGACTGCAAAGTGCCCGGCGAGCTGGTCATAATGAATGCCCTATGCCTCCGGCCAGGGCCAGGGCAAGGTCAGCTCGGCGACGAAATGCTCGGCACCGGCCGATAGTGCCAGGCTGGCCAACGGTTCTGTCACCCGGTCACTGGCGTAAATCGCAGCGAGCCTGCTCTGGATGTTCTGTAGCGCAATGCCATTGCGCTGCTCGGAAGCCGGCGTGCGGGCCGCCTGTGCCACCAGCGGATTCGCTACCGAAACGTGCACGCTATCGCCCGCTACTGACACAGCGACGGACAGCAGTCCGCCGTCGCTCAATAATTCGATACCGTGATAGATCGCGTTTTCCAGCAGGGGTTGCACCGACAGGGCGGGCAAGGTGAAACCCGCGGGCATCGCTTCGTCGCGCCATTGCACCTGCATGCGGTCTCCCAGACGTAACTGCTCTATGCGCAAATAGGCCTGGCAAATCTCGCGCTCGCGCTCCCAGGGGACCAGCGTTTCATTGTTCGATAACGAAGCGCGAAACAATGAGGACAGGTCTTCAACAGCGCGCTCGGCATCCTCGGGTGCATAGCCAATAAGGCTGGCTATTGTGTTCATACTATTGAACAGGAAGTGCGGGCGGATCCTGGCGTTGAGCGCATCTATTTTGGCGCTCTGCGCAGCGAGCTGTTCCTGCCGCCAGCGCTGCTGCAGGAACAGGTAACGCAAAGCGATACCGGCAAGCACAGCGACAATGACCAGGTCTCGGAACAGCCAGCCCATTGACCAGGCTCGCCAGTCACCACCACCGTAGACCCACTGTGCAAAGGTATTGGTCAGGACACCCACCACCAGCACCCAGCCAAAACTTGCCAGCCCGACCTGGGTCGCGCTATGCGCGAGCATGCGTTTACCCAACTGGCAGATGCCAATGGTTGCCAACAGCGCGGCCCACTGCACGTAGAGCGACAACAGTGCCAGTCGCTCCCACTCAAACTGCCCGACCGGGCTGGTGCTGAGCACGTAGATGGCAACCAGCAATTCGCCGACCAGCAGTATCGTCAATACGACGGGCAGGCGGCACAGGTCGGGCAGCGGAGGTTGGCGGTTCTCGGCAGCGGTCATCAGCGTAGTCAGGATCGGGTCGTCACCTAAGTTTAGCGCCTGCCCCACTGCGCTGGGTTGCGATGGCGAATTTGCACAATGCCATAGTTCACAAAAGCACCCCCGCATTAGCTATACTGCGCGAAACCGCCCTGTTCTGGTCGCTTTCGACCGCCATCTGCCCAAATTGACTATGGACAACGACGCCAGCGAAAAGCCCGATTCCGGCACCGAAGCTGCAGCTGCAAACTCGGCGATGTGGGGGGGGCGCTTCCAGGAGCCCACCGACCAGTTCGTCCAGCGATTTACCGCATCGGTCGATTTTGACCAGCGGCTCTACCGCCAGGATATCCAGGGCTCTATCGCCCACGCCTCGATGCTCGCAAAAATTGGCGTGCTGACCGAGGCCGAGTGCGAAGCGATCCAGTCGGGTCTGCTCGCCATCCAGGACGACATTGAAGCCGGCCGTTTCGAGTGGGCGATTGAACGCGAAGATGTGCACATGAATATCGAGGCGGCGTTGACCGCCCGCATCGGCGACGTCGGCAAAAAGCTGCACACCGGTCGATCCCGCAACGACCAGGTTGCGACCGATATCAGGCTTTACCTGCGAGAGGCCATCGATGCGATACAGTCAGAGTTGCATCGATTGCAGACGGGGCTGGTCGAGCTGGCGCGCCGCGAGTACGCCACGATCATGCCTGGCTACACGCATTTGCAGACGGCACAGCCGGTGACCTTTGGCCACCATATGCTGGCGTGGAATGAAATGCTGGTGCGCGATGCGGGCAGGCTGGCCGATTGCCAGCGGCGCCTCAACCAGTGCCCATTGGGTGCCGCCGCCCTGGCTGGCACCAGCTTCCCGATCGACCGCGAGTTGACCTCGCAGCTGCTGGGCTTTGCCCAGCCGGCCAGCAACTCGCTGGATGCCGTCAGCGATCGCGATTTTGCGATCGAATTTGCCGCGGCGGCCAGTGTATTGATGACGCACCTGTCGCGATTCTCTGAAGAGCTGGTCCTGTGGACATCGAGCCATTTCGATTTTGTTCGTCTCGCCGATCGCTTTTGCACCGGCTCATCGATCATGCCGCAAAAGAAGAATCCCGACGTACCCGAACTTGTTCGCGGCAAATGCGCGCGAGTCACAGGCAACCTGACCAGCCTGCTGGTGCTCATGCGCTCCCAGCCGCTGGCCTATAACAAAGACAACCAGGAAGACAAGGAACCCCTGTTTGACACCATCGATACGTTGCTCGACTGCCTGAAAGCTTACGCCGACCTGGTGCCAACCATTGAACCTAACGCCGGCCAGATGCGACGGGCGGCCGCGCAGGGCTATTCGACGGCCACTGACCTTGCCGATTACCTGGTGCGAAAGAACCTGCCCTTCAGGGATGCCCATGAAGTGGTTGGCCAGGCGGTTAGCCTGGCGATTGCAGAACAGGTCGACCTGAGCGAGCTTTCGCTGGCACAGTTACAGTCGTTCAGCCCGCTGATCGACGCGGATGTCTTCGAGGTGTTGACGCTCGAGGGTTCCGTGGCAGCGCGCAACCACCTGGGCGGCACAGCGCCCCAGCAGGTGCTGGCCGCAGCTGAGCGCGCCGCGGCTACCCTGGCCGGGCAGTAGGGCAAGATACGATCAAATCGTCGCCATTTTGGCGAAGCAATGCTCAGTTTGCTGTCTATACTGAGAAAATGCCCACAAATTCCGCCAGTGACAACCGGCCTGCCAGCCAGCTACTGCATGGCCCCATCGATGTCCCGCACGTTGACGAGGGCGTCGATCGCGTCAATTTCAAGAAAATTTCGCAGCGTTATCAACAGCTTAACAAACACCGACACGATCGTCTGCGCAGTGCACTGACGGCCGGGCAGCAGCTGTTCGTCGACCTTTTGCCACTGGCCTTACACCTGAACCACCCGGTTTTACCCGGGTACGCGGGTGCCGATATTCCCTCGGGCATCAGCCATTTCAGGCCCAGCCGTGAGAGCATCAAAAGCGCACGGAGCTTCGCCCGCTCCTTTGTTCTCCCGCGCGACCCGCGCAAAGATGCCGCCATAGAAGCGGTCTTTGTGATGGGCAGCTGCGGCTCGCTGGCTCACGCCAGGCGCAGCGACCTGGACATCTGGGTCTGCGTCAGTAAATCACTCGACCCCGCTGCCCGCAGCTGCCTGCGGGCCAAGTGCGAGCTGCTGCAGGCCTGGGCCGCCAACCTGCGGCTGGAAACCCACTTTTTCATCATGGACGATGACCAGTTCCGCGCCCAGCAGCGCGGCACGATGGATGAGGAAAACTGCGGGCGAACGCAGCGCTTTTTGCTACTCGATGAGTTTTATCGCACCGGCATCCTGATAGCGGGCAATATGCCGATGTGGTGGCTGGTACCTGATCGCTTCGAGGCCGACTACCAGCACTTTACCGCCACGCTGACTGAGAAGCGGTTTATCAACCCGGGCCAGTTCATCGATTTTGGCCCCGCCAGTGAAATACCCAGGCATGAATTCATCAGCGCTGGCGTCTGGCAGCTCTACAAAAGTCTCGCTTCGCCCTACAAGGCCCTGCTAAAACTGCTGCTCATCGAGGTGTATGCCAGCGAGTTTCCTGACACGCGATGCACCAGCAGCCAGCTCAAAGAACTGATGTACAGCGGCGTCGATGACCTGGATGATCTCGACCCCTATATCCTGATCTACCAGAAGATCGAAAACTACCTGCTGGCGCGTGAGGAAACCGATCGCCTCGAGCTGGTGCGTCGCAGCCTCTACTTCAAGGCCGGCATCGCTTTAAGCGCGACCCAGGCCGCTGCAAGCAGCGCCAGTGATAGCGACGACCAGGGCTGGCGTCGCAATGCAATGCGCAAACTGGTCGACCGGTGGGGATGGAGCCAGTCACTGCTCAACCGTCTCGACCAGCAAAGCCGCTGGCCGATTGCCCATATCCAGGCCGAACAGAACCGCCTGACGCGTGAACTAACCCACTCTTACAGGCTGCTTTCGAGCCTGCTCAGGGAAAGCGAGCCGACGCATGAAGACGGCGCCGACCCGCAACTGGATACGCGCGACCTGACCCTCCTCGGTCGCCAGCTTTATGCGGCCTTCGAACGCAAAGCGCATAAACTCAATCGCCTGCAGTTTGGCATCGTAAAATCGCTGGTGCAGCCTGTAGTCACGCTGAGTTTTGACGCCCGCGCGAGCACGAAATCAGCCTGGTCAGCACACAGCGGCCTTTACAGCCGCGCCGCACAGGAGGCGATTGGGAATAGCGACGACAATGTCGACGGCGCGTTGCTGGATAACCAGGCCACCATTATTCGCCGCGCCGGCAACCCGGTGGAATTGATCGGCTGGTGCGTGCTCAACAAGGTGGTCGATGCCACAACCCGGCTGCATGTCGACAGCGAGAGCCAGGACCTGACCGAGTACGAGGTTCGACAGCTGCAGTCTGCACTCGTCCAGGACCTGGCCGATATATCCGATCGCCCCTTGCGCATACTGGGTAACGAGTGCTTCGCGAAACCGGCCTCCACCCAGCACTGCACGCTGGTAGTCAATGCAGGTATTGACCCCTTGCGCCTGCAAAAGGACCACGGCATCCAGCGCATTAGCGAGAAAACAGACCCGCTGTCGTACAGCGGCATGCAAGAAAACCTGGTACACAGCATACAGATGCTCACCTGCAACAACTGGGGCGAAGTCTACTGTTACGAGTTCACCGGCGAGCATGCACTTGACGAATGCATTATTCACTACCTGAAGTATGCCAATGCAGAGACCAGCGCACTGCCCTCACGCAAGATCATCTGCGCCTGCCCCAGCCGTGCAATGGCCATCGTCGAGCGACTGGAAAAACTGTTCGAGGATATCGCACAGTACTTCTTTCCAGCGAACCGGCAGCCAGAGGGCTGCTACATCTATGAAACAGCAAGGGGTATTCATCGACTGTCATGGGAGAGTAACGAGCCCACTATCTCGCGTTACGCCAATGAGGGCGCTTTCGTCGAGGCACTGAAAGACCCCGACCTGGCCTCACCCATGCAGATCGACCGCTTCGCGCTGCAAAGTCACCCGCTGCACACCATCGCCAGAACCAGCGACGCGGCCAAAGCCTCGAGCCAGAGCCGACGCCTTCGCAAATCCAGCGAAAGATCCATCCGGGTGTTTTACGAAGTCAATGAAGGCTACGCCGACATATACCTGGTGGACGGCCAGCAACGCATCTCGGTTGCGACAACCCCATTTGAAAGTACACGCTCGCTGATCCTGCCGCTCAGCCGGTTTATCCAGAGCGGCCTGTTGCGGCATGCAACACAGACCGCTGGCGCAGGTAGCGGCGGTCTGCTCGACGAGCACGCCATGGCCTCGGAATTACCCGATATCGAGTTTTACCTGCTCACCACCACCGGTGCCGGTTACAGCACCCGGCCGGTACCTACCGAGTCGGATATCAGCGCCAGGTACCTGCCGATCAAGGCAATAGGTACCCAACAGGGCCTGCAGCCTATTGAGTGGTCGATATGCTGCGAAGATGTTATCTACGACCAGGCCGAGCTCTCGGACCAGGTGTTTGTCTCAGTCGCCAGGGCGATTCAGCAACACCGTCAGGCCGGGCAGCCCGGTTACCGTTGCTATATCACCGACATCGACATCAGCGCCTGTTCGGGCAGCACGGGGAGCCTGGCGCACGAGCTCTACTACAAACTGCAGCTCGAAGAGCAATTGAACAACGCGTTTACCCAGCTGGAAAACTAGCGCGCACCCGCCCGGCGCAGTCGTGCAGCCCCGGCATCGGCAGCGCTCCACGCCTTCCCATGCTACCCGACAAAGTACCAATGGCCGCGCCGCTTGTTGGGCTGCCCAAGGCTGGCTCGCTATAATCGCCCTGTGCAAACAGATACGGCGGCCACACAATGAGAACTCCAACCCTACAGCGGTACTGCCTTGTCCTGGCCGGCCTGCTGTCGGCCTGCGGGCAGCAGGGGCCACTGTACCTGCCCGAGCAACAAGCACCTGAACCGGCGCTCGAAGCGCCGGCTGACACCGAGCAGCAAGAGCCCGACTGCGACGACTGCGAATAACCTGGATCGACAATGACAAACGCGGTTTACCACAATGGCCAACTCTCCGTCGAGAATGTAGCGCTCGAACAGGTCGCCTCAGCCTATGGCACGCCGACCTATGTCTATTCGCGGGCGGCGCTCGAACAGAACTACCAGGCCTATCGGGATGCATTCGACCAGCACGGCGAGAACGGGCACCTGGTCTGCTACGCAGTCAAGGCGAACTCGAACCTGGGCGTATTGAGCATTCTCGCGCAACTGGGCAGCGGCTTCGATATTGTCTCGGTTGGCGAACTTGAGCGCGTTATCCTCGCTGGTGGCGACCCGGCAAACGTCGTGTTCTCTGGCGTTGCCAAGCGCGAAGATGAAATCGCGCGAGCACTCCAGGTGGGGGTGCACTGTTTCAACGTTGAATCACACAGCGAGCTGTTGCGCATCAACCGCGTGGCGGGCGAGCTGGGCATGCGAGCGCGCGTCTCCCTGCGCGTCAATCCCGATGTGGATGCCCAGACGCACCCCTATATCTCGACCGGCATGCGGGAAAACAAGTTCGGCATCGATATTGATCGCGCCCTGGGTATTTACCGGCAGGCAACACAACTCGCATCGCTGGATGTTGTCGGGATCGATTGCCACATCGGTTCGCAGCTAACGTCACTGGCCCCTTTCCGGGATGCCCTCGATCGCGTGTTGCGGCTGGTCGACCAGCTGGCAGCAGAGGGCATAGCACTGCAGCATATCGACATTGGCGGTGGCCTGGGCGTCAATTATGAAGGCGAGGAGGTCCCCTCTATCGGCGAGTACATCGCACAGCTGGTCGCCGGCCTTGGCGATCGCCCCCTGAACCTGGTCATCGAGCCAGGGCGGTCCATCGCAGCCGAGGCTGGCCTGCTGCTGACCCGGGTTGATACGATCAAGGACAATAGCGAAAAGAGATTTGCGATCGTTGACGCCGCAATGAACGACATGATCAGGCCTGCACTCTACAGTGCCTGGCTCGATATCGTGCGGGTTAACGAGGCCAGCGCCGAGCCACGGCATTGCTACGATATCGTCGGCCCGGTATGCGAGACGGCCGACTTCCTGGGTAAAGACCGGGAATTAGCCGTTGCCGAGGGCGATTTGCTGGCCGTGTGCATGGCCGGCGCCTATGGTTTCGTGATGGCTTCAAACTACAATAGTCGGCCCCGCGCTGCCGAAGTGCTGATTGATGGCGACAGCATGGTTGAAATCCGCAAGCGCGAGACCATTGATGACCTGGTGCGCGGCGAAAAGACCGTCGGCAACCGGGTAAACTGACCCGCATTCAAGAACAGGGGTACTCAGCGCTTCAATGCAGCTAAGATTTTCAAAAATGCACGGGCTTGGCAATGACTTCGTCATTGTTGACTGCCTGTCACAGTCGGTCAGCCTACAGGCCCGGCAAATTCGCGCCATCGCGAATCGCCGGACCGGTATCGGCTGCGACCAGCTGCTACTGGTCGAACCGCCCCGCCAACCCAATATCGATTTTCACTACCGGATATTCAACCAGGATGGCAGCGAAGCTGAACAATGCGGCAACGGCGCCCGTTGTTTCGCCCGCTTTATTGCTGATCAAAAGCTCTGCGGCAAAACGTCACTCAGGGTTTCAACCAATACCGGCGTTATTGGCATTACCCATCGCTCGGGCCACGAATACAGTGTCGATATGGGCATTCCCGATTTCAGCCCCGCATCACTCCCTTTCGAGGCCCAGGCAGAGCAGGACAGCTATGAGCTCGATACGGCAGTCGGGCCCCAGCAGCTGTCAGCCGTTTCAATGGGAAACCCGCACGCGGTACTGGTAGTCGACGATGTCGACCGAGCCGCAGTCGCGGAAATCGGGCCGGTCCTTGAAGCACACAGTCGCTTCCCACAGCGCGTGAATGTGGGCTTCATGCAGGTAATCGATCGCGACCGAATCAGGCTCAGGGTGTTTGAGCGCGGCGTGGGCGAAACCGAGGCCTGCGGCACCGGCGCCTGTGCAGCAGCGGCCGCAGGCATTCGTCTTGGCTTGCTCAATCACGCCGTATCCGTTGCACTCACCGGGGGCGAGCTTTACATTGAATGGCCCGGCCCCGGCCAATCGCTCACCATGACCGGGCCTGCGAGCCACGTCTTTGACGGGAAAATTACGATATGAGCACTCCCTCAACCGCTGCCAAGCCGAAGGCTGACGTCGCAATCGATGATGAAACCGTGCTGGACTACCTGCGCGCGCGACCCGATTTTTTTCGCCAGCACCCGGCCTTGCTGGCCGAGCTTGATCTTCCCCACGCCAGTGGCGGTGCGGTTTCCCTGATCGAGCGCCAGGTCGCAATTTTGCGAGAGCGCAGCATCAGTAACCGCCACAAGCTCGGTGAGCTTATCGAGATAGCGCGCGACAACGACAAGCTGTTCCAGCAAACCCGCGAGCTGGTGCTACAGCTTATTACTGCCGACAGCACAACCGGCATATTCGAGGTGCTTGCCAAAAACCTGCGAGATCATTTTGCCATTGAACTGAGCAGTACACTGGTGCTGTGCAAGCCAGAAGCGCTCGACCAACTGCAACTCGATGCCGCGCACACCCGCGAGCTGGATACAGCATGGCAGGAAATTCCAAACCTGCTCGATATGCGGCAAGCCTACTGCGGCACGCTGAGAGATCATGAGAAGCAATTCCTGTTTGCCGATCGCGCAGCCGAGGTCGGGTCTGCCGCCGTATGCTGCCGTGAGATCAGTGCCGATACAGCCTATCTGGTATTTGCCGTTTCTCACCGCGAGCAATCACATTACGGCAGTGATACCGGCACCTTGTTCGTGGAGTACCTCACCGATGTACTCCAGGGCATTCTCAAAAACAAACTGGGGTAAGCTAGAGCGCGCCCGGTGAAGCAATGAACAAGACGCCCACGCTGGATCAATGTCAGGACAGGTATCTGCATTTCCTGCGCACAGTGCGTCGTCTTTCAGAGCATACCCTGCAGGCCTATGACCGGGATATCACCCAGTTTTTAGGCTACTGCAAAGCCTCGGGCATTGACGGTGCGTCCCAGGTAGACACGCATACGGTACGCCGGTATGCCGCCACCCTGAATCGGCAGGGTCTGGCCGCAACATCAGTTCGCCGAAAGCTATCGAGTATTCGGCGCTACTTCGATTACATCGCCTGCGAGTTGCTGCCACCGGGCGAACGAAGCAACCCCGCCGTCGATGTCAGTGCACCGGGCTCCGGCCGCAAACTGCCAAAGGCCCTGGATGTCGATCTGGTGCAGCGGCTACTCGATGATGTCCGGCAACGCGCCCAGGCCTGCCCGCCGCAATCCCCCCAGGCACCGCTGCTGTTGCGCGACTGGGCAATGTTTGAAACCTTTTACGGTGCCGGGCTACGGCTGGCGGAACTGGCGAATCTCAATCTCGTCGACCTGGACCTGGACGGCGGCCTGGTCCGCGTCATTGGCAAGGGCAATAAGGAGCGCATCGTGCCACTGGGCAGCACAGCCGTGGCGGCGATCCGCAGCTGGCAACAGGCCAGGCAGCCGATACTGGCCGACGATGAACCCGCCCTGTTCCTCAATCGCCAGGGCAGGCGCATTTCACCGCGGGGCATTCAGCAGCGGTTGCGACAGGCGGCAAACGCCATCGACTGCCCACAGCACGTACACCCCCATATGCTGCGCCACTCCTTTGCCAGCCATGTCCTCGAGTCCAGTGGCGACCTGCGTGCCGTCCAGGAATTGCTCGGCCACGAGAACCTCTCAACTACGCAGATCTATACCCACCTCGATTTCCAGCGCCTTGCATCGGTTTATGACCAGAGCCACCCGCGAGCGCGCCGCAAAAATACCTCCGGGCAGTCGCGGTCATGACGATCAAACTACTCAGCTTTGACCTTGACGATACGCTCTGGCCCGTTTTTCCCACGCTAAAAGCCGCAGAGCTGAAAACCTACGACTGGTTACAGGAAGAGGCGCCGGCGCTTACTGAACGCTACAGCCTCAGGGACATCGCCAGTTATCGGGTCGACCTCTTTCGAGACAACCCGGAGCTGCAAAACCAGATTGGAGAGCTGCGCAGGCGGTCAATCGCCGAGCTTGCGATGCAGGCTGGCATGTCTGGCGGCGATGCCGCGCTTCTTGCCGACCGAGCGTTCGATCTGCACTATGAATTGCGACAGCAGGTCACACCCTTTCCCCAGGTCAGGGAAACCCTGGCCCGGCTTAGCCAGGACTACCAGATCGTCGCCATCACCAATGGCAATGCAGATATCTTCGCAACTGAGCTGGGCGAATTTTTCCTGTTCAGCATCTCTGCCGAATCCGAAGGCGTAAGCAAGCCTGAACGCAAGATCTTCAGCAAAGCCAGGCAGCGCGCCGAACAGGTCACAGGGGAGTCACTGTCGGCAGAATCGGTGTTACATATCGGTGATAGCCTGCTGCACGACGTACAGGGGGCCAGGCAAGCAGGGTTTCGCGCTGTATGGCTCCAGCACCACACACTGGTCGCGCCAGAAGAGCGCCATCGCTACGAATTGAAAGACAGCGAGTCGCCGCTCAGCTATCCGCAGTCAAGCGAATTGCATGAAGGTGAACTGCTTCGTGCGGATGCTGAAATATCAGACCTGGCAGAGCTGCCAGGCGTACTTGAGCAGTTGCGCTAGATTGGGCGGCTGCCGTAGTTACTCTCGGGCTTCTTGGGCGGATCAGCCATCACATTTGGCTCAACCTTATCGATCTTCCCGCCAGACTCCAGAAATGCTTCGACATCTGTAGTCAATTTTGACCGAACTCTAACACGGCTCGCAATGGTACGCGTCTCGGCGCTCTCTTCGCGTGAACCAATGTAGTTCAGGTCCAGTGCAACATCGTTGCCCTGTGCGATTGCCACTTTGGCGACGGTTTTTTTAACGGCCGGACGCGACTTGCCGCTTGTCTTCCTGGCAGCAGCCTTTTTGGCAACAGGCTTCTTCACTACAGCTTTCTTTGCGGCAGGTTTTGACGCTGCCTTCTTAACAGCAGGTTTTTTTGTAGTGGCTTTCTTGTTCGATGCGCTGCTCTTTGCAGCCGGCTTTTTTGCCGCCGCCTTCTTCACCTGTACTTTTTTAGCAGCAGGTTTCGACGCTGTAGCACTGCTAGCGCTTTTCTTGGCAGCGGTTTTTTTTGTCGCAGTTTTTTTGGCTGGCTTGGCTGGCGATTTGCTTTTGGCCGGCGCCGCTTTTTTCTGGCTACCGACTTTTTTGCGCGCACTTGCCGTCGCGGATTTGGCCGCTGCGCCTGGCGCAGAGGATTTGCTGGCTACTTTCTTGCTCACAGTACATCTCTCAACAACACGCTTGAGTAGCGAGCAAGGTCGAACCTACATCACCACCCCTGAAAAAGAGTATGTTTAGTTATAGCCAAGAACGCTGAAACTGCCATGCGAAATTGACAGCGGCCAGAAAAAAATATTTCCCCCTGGCGCAGCTTTAGCCAACGGCACAAGATATAGTGGCAGCCCTCTCGGGCTGCCACGAGCTAAATTTCAACAGGGGAATAATTACCCAGACAACCGAATCGGCCTGCGGGTAATTTTCAATCGATGTGGCTGGAATCCGGGCGCCAGCTTAGACGGCTTCTTCGCCCTGCTCGCCGGTGCGGATGCGAACAATCTGCTGCAAATCGGAAACGAATATTTTGCCATCGCCGATTTTGCCCGTTTTGGCCGACTCTGTAATCGCCTCGATAACCGAGTCGACAATAGCATCGCCAACAGCAATTTCGAGTTTGACCTTGGGCAGGAAATCGACCACGTACTCTGCACCACGGTAGAGTTCGGTGTGGCCCTTTTGGCGACCAAAGCCCTTCACCTCGGTCACTGTCACCCCTTGAACACCGACATCGGACAGAGCGCTACGGACGTCGTCCAGCTTGAAAGGTTTTATTATCGCGGTGACCAGCTTCATCGAGAAACTCCTGATTGGGTATCGGTAACGGTAAACAGGGGAGCGGCTCAACTGGCAGGGCTGTTAATGCGCACAGTCTGTAGCCCGCTCATCCACTGTGTATACGTTAAGGCTTCAAATCGGCAAACGCAAGCATTGTGTTGCACCGAGGAAGTGCGTGCACAAAAAAGGGGCGCTAACGCGCCCCCAAGCCACAATTTTGCAGGAATGCTTATTTCGAGGCACCGAACTCCGGGTATGCTTCCATACCACACTCAGAGATATCGACACCTTCGTACTCTTCTTCTTCGCTAACCCGGATACCCATGGTTGCTTTGAGCGCCATCCAGACCACGAAGCTGGCGGCAAATACCCAGACGAAGATCGTTGCTGCACCAATGAGCTGACCGCTGAAGCTCGCGCCATCGTTGGTGAGCGGCACCAGCAGCAGACCCAGCAGGCCAACCACGCCGTGCACCGAGATAGCACCGACCGGATCATCGATCTTGAGCTTGTCGAGCATGATGATGCTGAACACTACCAGTGCACCACCCATGGCACCAAACAGGGTAGCGAGGGCCGGCGTCGGCGTCGAAGGCTCGGCAGTGATCGCAACCAGGCCTGCCAGGGCACCGTTCAGCGCCATAGTCAGGTCAGCCTTGCCGAACAGGATGCGTGCAACCAGCAGGGCTGCAATCAGGCCGCCCGCCGCTGCTGCGTTGGTGTTCATGAATACCACCGCAACCGAGTTGGCGCTTTCGACTGAGGCAGTGGCCAGAACCGAGCCGCCGTTAAAGCCAAACCAGCCGAGCCACAGTACAAAGGTACCAAGCGTCGCCAGTGGCAGGTTGGCACCGGGTATCGCGTTGATGGTGCCGCTTGCAGAGTATTTGCCCTTTCGAGCACCCAGCAGCAATACACCGGCCAGTGCAGCCGACGCGCCAGCCATATGGACGATACCGGAACCTGCGAAATCAGAGAAGCCAAGGTCGCCCAGCGTGTACATGCCGAACACCGCTTCACCGCCCCAGGTCCAGGCGCCTTCCATCGGGTAAATAAAGCCCGTCATCACCACGGCAAATGCCAGGAAAGCCCACAACTTCATGCGCTCAGCGACAGCGCCGGAGACGATGGACATGGCCGTTGCAACAAACACCACCTGGAAGAAGAAATCCGCCGATGGTGCATAGGTGGCAGCCTCCTCAGCGCCCGCTACGCCATCGCCAATGATCCCGCTGAGGAACATCGTAAAGTCGCCGCCCCCGTACATGATCGAATAACCACACACCATGTACATGGTGCAGGCCACAGCGTACAACGCGACGTTCTTGGTCAGGATTTCAGTCGTATTCTTGGCCCTGACCAGGCCGGCTTCGAGCATGGCGAAGCCCGCAGCCATCCACATAACCAGCGCACCGCATATCAGGAAATAGAACGTATCCAGTGCATACTGCAATTCAAAAATTTGATTTTCCACGATTATCTACCTCTTTTTTTCTCTTACCAGCGTTAGGGCTGGGCTCGATTCTCCTGACAAAGCGCTACAGCGCCTCATCCCCACTTTCGCCGGTGCGAATCCTGATTGCCTGCTCCAGCGCGGTGACGAAGATCTTGCCATCTCCAATCTTGCCGGTATTGGCCGCCTTTGAAATCGCCTCAATCGCCTGGTCAGCGGCGGCATCAGCCACCGCGGCCTCCACTTTGACCTTGGGCAAGAAGTCGACGACGTACTCGGCACCGCGATAAAGCTCGGTATGCCCCTTCTGCCGACCGAAGCCTTTCACCTCGGTGACAGTAACCCCCTGTACGCCGATGTCGGACAGGGCCTGCCTGACCTCATCGAGCTTGAAGGGCTTGATAACTGCAGTGATTAGTTTCATGTTTCTTTCTCCTGACAAATACAAACCGGAAGTTGGCTAGCGACAGTGCGCACAAAAATGAAGGCGCAAACACCAGACAACTATCGCTGGGATGTTCGTTGCAGCTCGTATGCCAAAATCTTGTTTTTGTTTAAAAACAGCGACATAGATTATCTTGTCGCGATAACAGGTTATTTAAGGGGCAGAACCGGGGAATGACTGCACCAGTGCGGCGCAGGGCGGGTCAGGATAGTGCATGCAATGTCGATGCGGGCGAATAAAAAAAGGGCCCCTGAGGGCCCTTTTCCGTAGCGTTTCTTAAGCCTGGTGCTTAAAGGGTAGTACCCCAGGAAACCACTACGTTGGTTTTGTCAGAAGCGATAGCTGAAATATCGTCTTCGTCCGCGTCAGTTGCGTTGATAGTGAACGTGAATTCACCCATGTCTTCAGTCGACTTGGTCAGAGACACTGCGTAGTGCGTGTAGTCGTACTCCGCTTCACCAATCAGCATATCCATGTCATCGAACACGTCTTCGCCGTCATCATCAAACATGTAGCTGCCGATGGTAATACCGGCAGTATAGCCTTCGGCGACTTCAGTGCTGGCTGAGGCATACACATACAGGTCGCCCTCGATAAACGCTTCGGCAGCTTCGTCGGTTTCATCAACCTGGCTGTCGACCGTGTAGGCAACACCCACCTCTACCGGGCCTGCTGCAACGCTCGCGTAGATTTCTGAGAAGTCTGCATCATCCTGCTCTGAGTACAGGTAGTAGATGTAGCCAACGTCCAGCGCGACGCCATCGGCAACATCACCTGACCAACCAAAGTAAATGTCAGTTTCAGCGCCATTAAAGCCAGAGTCATCATCGCCGAGGCTACCAACCCAACCACCAACGTAAATGCCAGAATCATTGCTCCAGTCCAGACCACCACTCACCGATGCAGAGTTGCTTGATTGAGTCACGCCC
Organism: Pseudomonadales bacterium; assembly: GCA_965216795.1. Classification (GTDB taxonomy): domain Bacteria; phylum Pseudomonadota; class Gammaproteobacteria; order Pseudomonadales; family UBA7434; genus UBA7434. The sequence goes on from OZ244196.1 coordinate 1,995,170, forward strand.
CTCCAGAGGTAGTTAGAGGTAACACCAACATTGGCTTCAACGTTGGCAAGGTCAGCCATCGCAGGCATTGAGGTACCTACAACTGCAGTAGCAGCGGTCGCCAGAATGGCTTTTTTCAAAGTTTTCATAAACGGTTCTCCCGGTTTTTCATTTAAATGAAAGCTAAAAGCTGGTGGCGCATTGAAAGCTCCGCAGCTAGTGTGGCAATCATAGTCAGTAGTGCACTTCCTGTGCCAATACAGATTTTGGCACTAATATCAGTTTGTTAACGGCAGCTATAGGCAGAGCCGAAACGCAGACGCAAGTATTTAAACAACGCTTATGTTCCACGATGGTGCACTTTGTTGGTGCCGCGGTTTATCATGGAACACTAAATGAATGCCTGCGTTCTGAGGTACCAAACGCGGTCATCTGCAAGGCGAATACAGTGTCATCTGACGGCTTTTCGCAAGGTAGTTTGCAAGCTCCCTAACCCAGACGTATGAACAGCAGCCAGCTCGGCTGTTGAAACCGCTACAAGCGTGCACGATAATGGCACTCGAGGTCAGTGAATGAACAATCAGGCAACCATCGCAGAACTTCTCAAACAGGCAGCGGATTTGCTGCCTGGCAGCACGGCAAGCCTGCGCGAGGAGTTCAAACACAATTTGAAACCTCTCGTCGAGGCGAGCTTTGCGAAACTCGACCTGGTCACACGCGAGGAATTTGACCAGCAATGCCTGCTGCTCGAACAACTGCGACAACGCGCATCACAGCTCGAAGCCCAGCTGGAGGCACTGCAGGATACTGACAAAAACACTTAGGGAAAAAACGTCGCTTATGCCCGGACAGGAAAGCCGGGGTCGACATCACTTTTTGAATCAAGGACGATTATTATGGCACTCGCCGTTACGCTCTCTCGCGCCAGTCATGGCATTCACTCTCCACTGGTCAGCGTCGAAACCCACCTGTCGAATGGTTTACCTGCGTTCACGATTGTGGGCCTGCCCGAAGCCGCAGTGCGAGAAAGCCGCGACCGGGTACGCAGCGCATTGCTGAATTCGCATTTCGAGTTTCCAGCCCAACGTATTACCGTGAACCTCGCGCCGGCCGACCTGCCCAAGCAGGGCAGTCGATTCGATCTTGCGATTGCAATCGGCATCCTTGCCGCATCGGGGCAACTGCGCTGCGAATCGCTGGCTGACTACGAGTTTGTCGCCGAGCTAGCGCTATCTGGGCAGCTTCGCGCTGTACGGGGCTTATTGCCCGCAATCATTGCGTGTCGCCAAAGCGGGCGCGAACTCATTGCGCCCGCCAGCAACCGGGGCGATGCGTCACTGCCGGTAAAAACACCGGTGCGACTGGCAGAACATTTACTGGCGGTCTGCGCCCACCTGAACAAGACCAGCGCACTGCCACTTGCAGACATCGCGACGGCGGCCACCGACCCGCAGGAGCAATGCCAGCTCGCCGATGTGAAAGGCCAGCCTGTCGCCAAGCGAGGGCTGGAAATCGCCGCTGCGGGGGGACACAACCTGTTACTGGTCGGCCCGCCCGGCACCGGCAAAACCATGCTGGCGAACCGCTTTAGCAGCCTGCTGCCACCGCTGGCAGAAAGCACCGCCATAGAAGTTGCTGCCATCCAGTCGGTCGCGGGCATTGGGCACAATGCGCAGCGTTGGCGCCAGGCGCCCTTTCGCTGCCCTCACCACTGTGCATCGGCAGCGGCGATGGTGGGCGGCGGAGGATACCCCAGGCCCGGTGAGATCTCGCTGGCGCATCATGGGGTGCTGTTTCTTGATGAACTGCCGGAATTCCAGCGCCGCGTACTCGAGATGCTGCGCGAGCCCCTAGAGTCGGGCAAGATCACGATCTCGCGCGCGGCGATGCAGATAACGTATCCCGCGAAGTTCCAGCTGCTTGCGGCCATGAATCCCTGCCCCTGCGGCTACCTGGGTGACACCGAGCGACACTGCCAGTGTAGTCCGACGCAGATTGCACGTTACCGTGAACGATTGTCCGGGCCATTGCTGGACCGCATCGACCTGCACATTGTCGTTGGCCGGGTACCACGCTCGCAGCTTAGCCAGGACAGTGTGGCCGGCAATCATCAACAGCTGCTACAACAGCGCATTGCCGCCGCGCGGCAACGGCAAGTACAGCGGCAGGGGAGCCTGAACAGGGAGCTGGGCTGGGACGACATCACCCATGCGCGCCTGATTGATGGCTCGACACTTCAATGGTTCCTGGAGGCGGGTGAGAAACTCGCGATGTCAACGCGTGCGCTGCATCGCGTACTCAAACTTGCGCTGACAATCTCTGACCTGGCGCAGGATCAGGCCGGCATCAGGCAGGAGCACCTGAAAGAGGCCCTGGCCTATCGCCAGCTTGATACAAAGCGGTAAACAGACGGGAGGTGCTATTTGTCGACAACGGTCAGGTAGCTGCGCCGCGATGTTGCGCCACCATCATTGAGGAGCTTGACGACCTCATCGAAAGGTAGCGGTTTGCTATAGAGAAAGCCCTGCATCTGTGAACACTGGTTGGCTTCGAGAAACTCGCGCTGCGATTGCGTTTCAACGCCCTCGGCCACCACTTTCAGCTCTAACTGGCGCGCCAGGGAAAGCATCGCGATCACAATGGACTCCGCATCACTTCCCTCTGCTGAAACATCGTTCTCTGCAGGCAGCTTCGCAATGTGGCTGGCATCGATTTTTACGGTGGAAAACGGCAGCTGCTGCAGGTTCGACAGCGAGGACAGGCCCCGGCCAAAATCATCAAGCGTAAAACTGATGCCAAGCTCGCTCAACGCCTGCAGGGGCTTTTCCAGATGCTCAGGGTTTGCCACCAGCTGTGGCTCGGCCAGCTCAAACTCGAGCCTGTCGCCGCCCAGCTTGTGTTGCTCGAGGATCTGCTGGACGTTGTCGACAAAATCGGGGTCGAGCAACTGCTCGCTGGCAACGTTAACCGAGACTTTCAACGGGGCGCTGCCCAGCTCATCGAGCTGGACCAGGTGTTTACACAGCCGCGACAGCACCCAGTAACCCAGCGTCGGCAACAAATCGATCTGCTCAGCGACCGGCAGGAATTCACCCGGTGTCAGTAACCCCCGCTCCGGGTGCTGCCAGCGCAGCAAACTCTCGAGTGACACAACTTTGCCAGTGCGCAGGGAAATCCTGGGCTGGAAGTGGAGGCAAAGCTCGTCGTCGCTGATGGCGCTGCGCATCTCGATCTGCAAACGCTGCAGGTCGTCAACCTCTTCGTTCAGCGAGTGTGTGAAGAAGCGATAGTTAGATCCGTCGACGGCCTTGGCCTCATACATTGCCATATCGGCATGCTTCAGCAAACTTTGGGCATCGGTACCGGCCTCCGGATAAACCGCTATCCCTATGCTGCTGCCCACCTGCAGGGTCTGGCCATTGATATAGAAAGGCTCGGTGACAACATCAATGATCTTTTGTGCGATAGAAACGATGTCATTGGTCGATGAGACGCGCTCCAGCAGCACCGTAAATTCGTCGCCACCAATCCGCGCGACCGAGTCGGTGCGCCTGACACATTGACTGAGCCGCTGCGCTATACCCTGGACCAGCTCATCACCCACGTCATGACCGTGTTTGTCGTTCACGGCCTTGAATCCGTCGAGGTCGACGTAGAGCAGTGCCAGCGGCAGGTCGCCACGCTCAGCGCGCTGCAAGGCGCGATCGAGCCGGTCATTGAACAGCAATCGGTTCGGCACGCCGGTAAGCGCATCGTAATGCGCAAGCCTCGCCAGCTCGGTCTCGGCGCGCTTGCGATCAATGGCGTAGCGAATGGTGCGCTCGAGAATGACCGAGCTCAGCCCCTGCTTGACGAGGTAGTCAGAGGCGCCAGACTTGATCGCAATACGGTCCAGGTGCGGGTCATCCTGCGCGCTCAGGCAGATAATGGGCGTCGTGCAGCCATGCGCCGCAGCCGCACGCAGCAACTCTTCGCAGACAGCGGGCGCATCTTCATAATCGAGAATAATGACATCGTGAATGGCGGACAGCATGCCTTCAAGCGCATACCGGTAATCAGCGCACCAGGTGAGATCGTAGATCGCTTCGGGCACAGCCTGCAGCAACCGCGCCAGCTGGAGATACTGGTCGCGATCCTCATTGATCAGCAATGTTCGAACCGAAGATCGTTGCATGCAAAGGGTTCCGTTTACCCTGCCAGCCAAACAATAAGGCTAGGACAGGATTGGTCATTTCGCCATCAGATCGATTTCCAAATTCGGGTACTTTTTACCTCGTGGATTCACCGCTTCCAGCCGCATCAGCACTACAGGCGGCAAACCGGGTTTGGTAGACTGCAAGCGCAGCTGCCTTGCCCTCTCGGGTATCACGCGCGCCCAAAAAATCCCTAAAAAGCCATCGCCAACGTTGTATTGAGGCCAGCACCATTAACCAGTCACATGCCGCCGCACAACAGGCGCTGCAGCAGCTCAACCCGCTCCAGCGCCAGGCAGCGCGCTATATCGATACCCCTTTGCTGGTTCTGGCCGGTGCGGGTAGCGGCAAAACCAGCGTCATTACCCACAAGATCGCCTGGCTGATCGGCCAGTGCGCCATGAGCCCCAGGGCGGTCACCGCCGTGACCTTTACCAACAAGGCGGCACGCGAGATGAAGCAGCGCGTTGCCCAGCTATTGCCCGCCGAAGCCTGCCGGGGGCTGACTGTCTGCACATTCCACAGGCTCGGGCTAAACCTGCTCAGCGCTGAAGCGCACCGCGTCGCGCGACAACCCGGCTTCACGATCTTTGATGAAACCGACTGCGGCAACCTGGTCAAAGAACTGCTGCTCGATGACAGCGATGCGGCCGACGCACTGGTCGCGCTGGCACAACAACAGATCGGGCGCTGGAAAAACCAGTGCCTGGACCCGGACGATGCCGCCAGACAGGTCACAAATCAACCAGAAGCTCGGATTGTAGAACTATATCGTCGGTATGAGCAAGCGCTTACTTCCTACAACGCAGTTGATTTTGATGACCTGATCAAGCTGCCAGTGCAGATACTGGAGCAACACCCCGATGTGCTTGAACGCTGGCAGAACCGGATTCGCTACCTGCTGGTCGACGAGTACCAGGATACCAACGGCGCCCAATACAGGCTGGTTCGGCTGTTGGTGGGGCCTCGCAGCGGGCTGACCGTGGTCGGTGACGACGACCAGTCCATCTACGCCTGGCGGGGTGCTGACCCGGAAAACCTGCGCCAGTTGACGACCGATTATCCCGCCCTGAAGGTCATCAAGCTCGAACAGAACTATCGCTCGACCAACCGGATACTGCGCAGCGCCAACCAGCTGATCGACCACAACCCCCACCTGTTCAGCAAACAGCTCTGGAGTGATAAAGGGCTGGGCGACCCGATCAGGGCTGTGCGCTGCGCCGATGAGGAGGCCGAGGTCGAGCACATTGCCAACACGGTCGTCGAGCAGCGACTCATCAAGCGCTGCCGATTCAATGACTTTGCTGTGCTGGTGCGCAGCTCCCACCAGACCCGATTGCTCGAACTGAAGCTGCGTGCCCAGCAGGTGCCCTACCACCTGACCGGTGGCACACCCTTTTTTGCACGCGCCGAAATCAAGGACCTGCTCGCCTACCTCAGGGTCCTGGTAAACCCCGACGACGATGCGGCACTACTGCGGATCATCAACGTGCCCAGGCGCAAGATCGGCACCGCCACGCTGCAGGCGCTGGGAGACTATGCGCGCGAGCGCAGCTGCAGCCTGCTGGCCGCAATGGGAGAGCTTGGACTGGCCCAGCGGCTTCCGCAGGCGAACTACCAGCGGCTGGCCGAGTTGAGCCAGTGGCTCGAGCACTTGCGCAGGCAGCTGGAAAGCAACCCGCCGATTGCCGTCATTCGCGAAATGCTTGGCGATATTGATTATCCGGGCTGGCTGCACCAGACCAGCAGCAGCCCGGACGTCGCAGAGCGCAGGCTGGCCAATGTCGCGCTAATGCTCGATAGCCTTGAAAGGGATTTACGCAAGCACATCGAGTCCAGCGATTCGGCCGACAATGCGCTCGATCACGCGCTGAAGGCCATGCTCCTGCGCGACCTGCTCGACCAGCAGGCTGAAGAAGATGCACAGGACAAGGTGCAGCTGATGACCTTGCACGCGGCCAAGGGCCTGGAGTTTCCCCACGTATTTATCATGGGCTTTGAAGAAAACCAGCTGCCTCACCGCAACAGTATCGAAGCGGGCACAATAGAAGAAGAAAGAAGGTTGGCCTACGTTGGCATCACCCGGGCCAAGCAGACCCTGACCCTGCTCATGGCGGCAAAGCGAAAACAGTTTGGCGAAACGATCCAGCCGTTACCGAGCCGGTTCCTGGAGGAGTTGCCCGCGGAAGACCTGCAAAAATCAGGGTTTGGTGGCGAAGCTGACCGCCAGGCCACCGAGGCCAAAGCCTCGGCGACAATCAGCAGTTTGCGAGAGTTGTTTGACTAGCGCCTGGCCCGGCCTAGAGGCCTTCGATCATGTAGTCGACAGCGGCCTTGACCTCATCGTCCGAGCAGGTCGGGCATACACCGCGCGCCGGCATGCCGCGGATACCATTGATTGAATTTGCATACAGCGTGTCGAGGCCGGCGCCAAGACGGGATGCCCAGTCTGTGGCGTCTCGGAACTTGGGTGCACCGGCTGCGCCCGAGGCATGGCATGCGGCACAGCCCGTGTTGTAGACCTCTTCAGCACTGCGCGGGCCGCTGGCAGCGGTTTGCAGGGCAGCGGCGCAGGGTTCACCCTCGACACACAGGCTGCCAACAGGCTTGATGCGGTCGATAATGCCGTCTTCGATCGACGCCGCCCAGGCGGCCCCGGTGAGTACCAGTGCCAATACTGGTAGCCATACACGCCGGATGCCGGAAAAAAACTGACCCATAACAAAAGCCTCAATCTACTAACAAGTCTGTACATTACGCGAGCAGAATCGCGCCGGATCAATTATAGCGGCCACTATTGACAACAAAAGGGCAAATACTGCCATCGACCCGGCCGGGAGCGCGCTACCGGTCAGGCTTCGGCATAATCCGCAACGCTGGGGCAGGAGCACATCAGGTTGCGATCGCCATAGACGTTGTCGATCCGCCCCACTGGCGAGAAGTACTTGTCCCGCCGCAAACTCGCCAGCGGGTACGCGGCTTCTTCGCGACCGTAGGCGTGCGACCAGCCATCTGCCAGCAGTTGCTCTGCAGTGTGCGGCGCATTGACCAGCGGATTGTCTTCGAGCGGCCAGCGGCCACTGGCTACCGCGTCGATTTCCGCGCGGATCGCCAGCATCGCATCGCAGAAGCGATCAAGCTCCGCCAGCGACTCGCTCTCGGTGGGTTCTATCATCAGTGTTCCCGCAACCGGGAACGACATGGTCGGCGCGTGAAAGCCGTAATCGATCAGGCGCTTGGCAACGTCTTCAACCTCGATGCCGGCACTCTCCTTTAATGGTCGTAGATCGACAATGCATTCATGTGCCACCAGGCCCTTCTCACCGGTGTACAGAATCGGATAGGCGTGCTTCAGCCGATGGGCAACATAGTTGGCGCTGACGATTGCAACCTGGGTTGCCCGCAACAGCCCCTGCGCACCCATCATCTTGATGTACATCCAACTGATCGGCAGGATACTCGCCGAACCAAAATCGGCACTGGATATCTGCAGGTTGTCTGCCGCCGGCACGCCCGCGCGCGCAGGAAGGAAAGGCGCAAGATGCGCTTTCGCAGCAACCGGCCCCACCCCGGGCCCTCCGCCACCATGCGGTATGCAGAAGGTCTTGTGCAGGTTGAGATGCGAGACGTCACCACCAAATTCCCCGGGGGCGCACAGACCGACCATCGCGTTGAGGTTGGCACCGTCTACGTAGACCTGGCCACCGTGTTCGTGAACGATATCGGTTACTTCGCGAATCTGCGGCTCAAACACGCCGTGAGTCGAGGGATAGGTCACCATCAATGCCGCAAGCTCCGCGCTGTGCTGGCTGGCTTTGTCGCGCAAGTCTTCCAGGTCGACGTTGCCATGCTGGTCGCAGCGCACGACAACCACCTTCATGCCACACATCTGCGCAGACGCCGGGTTGGTGCCATGTGCAGAGCCTGGAATCAGGCAGACATTGCGCCCGGTGTCGCCACGACTGCGATGGTAGGCAGCGATCGCCAGCAGCCCGGCAAACTCGCCCTGCGAGCCTGCATTGGGTTGCAGCGAGACAGCATCATAACCGGTGCAGGCAACCAACATGGCCTCGAGTTCGCTGGCGAGCTGCTGGTAGCCAAGCACCTGCCCTGCGGGTGCAAAGGGATGCGGGCTGGAGAACTCCGGCCAACTCACAGGTATCATTTCGCTCGCGGCATTGAGCTTCATTGTGCAGGAGCCCAGCGGAATCATCGTGCGATCAAGCGCCAGGTCCTTGTCGGCAAGCCGTCGCAGATAGCGCATCATCTCGGTCTCAGAGCGATACCGCGTAAACACCGGGTGCGTCAGGATGTCATCACTGCGATAGTGCGCACTGAACGGAAGTATCTCGCAACTGGCGCTGACATCATCAAAAGCTGGCGCGGATTCCGCGCCAAAAATCGCCCACAGCTGCTCGACCTCGCGCTCGCTGGATAGCTCATCCAGGGAAATACCCAATGTCTGGCTGTCGATTTCTCGCAAGTTGATCTGCAGGTCACGCGCGCGCTGGTGAATCTGCGCAGTTTGTTCGCCGCACACGATCGTCAAGGTATCAAAGTAAGACTGGTTAACGCGCTCAAAGCCCAGGCGGGCCAGGCCGTTTGCCAACACCGTCGTCAGCGCATGGATCCGCTGGGCAATTTTTCGCAAACCCTCGGCACCGTGATAGCAGGCATACATCGATGCGATGACCGCCAGCAACACCTGTGCGGTACAGATATTCGACGTCGCCTTTTCGCGACGAATGTGCTGCTCACGCGTCTGCAACGCCAGCCGGTAAGCCGGGTTGCCCGCAGCGTCGATCGACACGCCCACCAGGCGGCCGGGTAAACCGCGTTGCAGTTTGTCCCGCGTCGCCATATACGCAGCGTGCGGACCACCAAACCCAATCGGCACGCCAAAGCGCTGGGTGTTACCAACAGCGACATCAGCGCCCAGGTCACCGGGGGATGTAAGCATGACCAGCGCCATGATATCGGCAGCCATGATGGCCAGGGCTCGCTGTTGATGCGCATGCGCTATTGCCGCCCTGAAATCACGAACCTCTCCAGAGCACCCCGGATACTGGAGCAGTACGCCAAAGTACTCATGCTCGAACAGATCGCTGCCGGTATCTCCCACGACAACCTCGTAGCCCGCAGCGGCAGCGCGCGTTTTCACCACTTCGATGGTTTGCGGAAAACAATCCTGGTCGACAAAAAACGTGTTGCTCTTGCTGCGCGAACTGCGCCTTGCCAGGCTCATTGCCTCAGCCGCGGCACTGCCTTCGTCGAGCATCGACGCATTCGCAATGTCCATTCCGGTGAGATCGCAAACCATGGTCTGGTAATTAAGCAGCGCCTCAAGCCTGCCCTGTGAGATCTCTGGCTGGTAGGGGGTATACGCGGTGTACCATGCTGGCTGTTCAAACACGTTGCGCAGAATAACCGAGGGGGTTTCCACCCCGTAGTAACCCTGGCCTATCAGCGAGCGAAACGGCGCGTTTCGATTGGCAATCTCCCGCAGTGCAGATAAAGCCTCGTGCTCACTGCAGGGGCCGTCCAGGTCGAGCGCTGCGGTGTTGACGATGCTCGCAGGGATCACATCAGCAATACAGTCCTCGAGCGTGGCATACCCCAGCTGCGACAGCATCTGTCCAACTTCGTCGTCGTTGCCCTGCATAGGGCCAATGTGCCTGTGCGCAAACTCTGGGCCGCGATCAAGCAGCTGTTCAATAGAATCGGAAAGCTTGCTGTTATCGGCGTTCTTTTCGGCGTTCATAGAACCGTGCTGAGACCTCTCGCTAACTGTTTATCGACAATAATTTGCTGGCACAAAGGGCAGTGAAACCACGTCCACTGCAACCGACTTCCCTCGCTGCCGGGCAACCAGTTGGGCACCCGTCCCGGCGTGTGCTCGATCCACGAGCGCCATGGCTACCGGACGCTCGAGGCTCGGCGCATAACCGCCGCTGGTAATTCGCCCCACCAGGGTGTCTGCTGCAAACAACTCGACACCTGCGCGCAGTGGTGCACGCCCATCAACGGCCAGGCCAACGCGCTTTCGCGCGGGGCCCTGGGCAATTTGCTCCGCCAGGATGTCCGCGCCCGGATAGCCGCCAGCCTTGCTGCCGCCGGGGCGCCTGCTCTTGCTGATCGACCAGAGCAAGCCGGCTTCCAGGGGCGAGGTCTGCTCATCAATGTCCTGCCCATACAGGCAAAGCCCAGCCTCTATGCGCAGTGAATCTCGCGCACCCAGCCCGGCCCACTGCACGTCATCGTGGGCGAGCAAACGCTGCGCCAGCGGCACCGCCGCAGCGGCGGGTACCGAAATTTCAAAGCCATCTTCCCCGGTATACCCCGAGCGGCTTATGTAGCAGTCAGCGCCAGCCAGCGCCACGGGCCTGCCGCGCATGAATACCAGGTCATCAACATAGACGTCCAAAGACGCAAGCACAGCCGCTGCTCGCGGCCCCTGCAGGGCTAGCAGCGCTGAATCATCGAGCAGTGCCGTAGAACAGCCCTCCAGGGCAGCCTGCAGCAGGGGAAACACAATCTGTTTGCGCGAAGCATTCACCACCAGGCCAAACGCCTGCGCGCCGCGTCGGGTAACAATCAGGTCGTCGACCAGGCCCCCGGTACTGTTGGTCATAAAGGTATAGGCCGACTGGCCGATCTCGAGCAGGTCCAGATCGGTCGGCAGCAAGGACTCCAGACCAGCCTGTGCTGTCTCGCCAGAGACCGAGACCTGGCCCATATGCGAAACGTCAAACAAACCCGCAAGACTGCGGGTATGCAGGTGCTCTGCAATGATGCCCGCCGGGTACTGGATTGGCAGCGCGTAGCCGGCAAAATCTACCAGGCGAGCGCCCGCCTGCTCGTGCAGGTCAAACAACGGGGTTGGGATCGCTGTTTTATCACTCATGGGCCAGTCGGTATTCAATAGAGGGGGGGGGGCACTTGTCAGCCCCTTGGCGAAGCGGATTCTAGCGCTGACGACAGTTATTTGTTAAATTAATAGTTATTATTTGTTATTAGTTTTTCTTATTCCATGCAGAACCTGCCGATCGACAGTCTCAGGGCCCTGGTTACCACCGCTGAACTGGGCAGCGTGACCGCCACGGCAGAGCGGCTGGGGCGCTCTCAGCCCGCGATCAGCCTGCAAATCAAAAAGCTGGAGCAAATCCTGGGCCGCGAGCTGTTCCTGCGCGGAACCCGGCTGATGCAGCTATCGAGTGATGGCCTGGAGGTCTACCGCAGCGCGCAACAAATTCTGGAGCTCAACGATGCCCTGCTCAGGGAGTACCAAACCGACCCCCTGAGCGGCCAGGTCAGGCTGGGCATCCCCAGCGAATTTGCCACGACGCTGCTTCCCAAAATGGTAGGCCGCTTTGCCAAAGCTTATCCGGGGGTGCGGCTGGAAGTATTCAGCGACCTGAGTCGCAACCTGCGCAACCGCCAGCAGCGCGGTGAGTTTGACCTGATACTGGCACTTCACGATCGCGCCTCACCGCGCAGGCGCGGGCTGTTAAAAACGGATGAACTGGTTTGGGTTGGAGGCTCTGGCCAGTTGGCCGACCAGCGACGCACCCTGCCACTGGTGGTTGCCCAGGACGGCTGCCTGTATCGCGAGCGTGCACTGAGAAAACTGGAAGCCGCGCAAATCGCCTGGCGGATCGCCTACACCAACCCCGATCTTGCCGGCATCCAGACGGCAATTAAAGAAGGGCTGGGCATTACTGTACTGGCGCGCAGCACGGTACCCAAAGACCTGGTGATTATTTCAAGGTACAGCAGTGGAGAGCCGCTGCCGGAACTGGGTAGCATCGATATCAGCCTTCAATACCGATCGCGGGAAGCCAGCGACGCAACGCGTCATCTGGCCCGGCATTTACAGTCAAGCCTCGACGAAAACGCCTGAAGCGCTAATCGAAGGCCTTGACCAGGCTACCCAGTGTCTCTTTTGCATCGCCGAACAACATGCGCGTGTTGTCTTTGAAGAACAGCGGGTTATCGATGCCGGCAAAACCGGAAGCCATAGAGCGCTTGAGCACGAAAACAGTCCTGGCCTGGTCGGCATTAATGACCGGCATACCATAAATCGGACTTGACTCAACTTCTCGCGCGGCAGGGTTCACGACGTCGTTCGCACCAATGATTATCGCGACATCAAAGGTATCCATGCGGGGGTTAACCTGGTCCATCTCGAGCAACAGGTCATAGGGTACATCGGCCTCGGCAAGTAGTACGTTCATATGGCCAGGCATACGCCCCGCTACCGGGTGGATAGCGTAAACCACTTCGGCACCGTTACCCTCGAGAATTTCCTGCAGTTCCTTGACCACATGCTGCGCCTGGGCAACCGCCATACCGTAGCCGGGAACCACCACAACGCTGGTGGCCGCCTCTAACACGTAGTAGGCATCCTCAGCACTCATTGGCTTGACTTCGCCCTGCTCAATCTCTGGGCCACTGCTGCTGCTAACGGCGCCGAATCCCGAGAACAATACGTTAGAGAGCGAGCGGTTCATCGCCTTACACATAATGTTGGTAAGGATGATACCGCTGGCCCCAACCAGCGAGCCGGCAACGATCAGCAGGATATTGCCGATAGCAAAACCCGCAGCCGCAGCCGCAATACCCGAGAAGCTGTTCAGCAATGAGATAACCACCGGCATGTCTGCGCCACCGATTGGCAGCACGAACATAACACCCAGCACCAGCGACAGGCCCACAGCCAGGTACAGCCAGGTTACGTTGGCAGGATCCTGGATAAACATAGCCGCACAAACAACCACTGAGACCAGTATCAGGCTGTTGACGATGCGCTGGCCCGAGTAGACAAACGGTCGACCGGATATCTTCTCGCTAAGCTTTCCGTAAGCGAGCAGCGAGCCGGTAAAGGTCAGGCCACCAATCAGGATCGATAGAAAGATCGTAATGAGCGTAAACGTCGATACCGGATTTATTGCCGTGGCCGCTGCGAGCGCGACCGTTAATGCCGCCCAGCCAACAAACAGGCTGGCGATACCACCAAAGCCATTGAAAAGGGCCACCATCTCCGGCATTGAGGTCATTGCGACCAGTCGCGCCGCAAGCGCACCAATCACGCCACCCAGCACGATGCCGCCCACTATCCACTGGAACTCGACAATACTCTGGTCAAGCAAAGTGACAACGACAGCGATAAACATGCCTGCTGCCGACACAAAGTTACCGCGTCGCGCCGTCGCCGGCGAACCCAACAACTTGAGACCGAAGATAAACAGTACGGCGGCGGCGACGTACGTGAGGTTGATTAGCATCTCGTTATTCATTAGCCGTCACCGCTTTCTTTCTTTTTAAACATCGCCAGCATGCGGTCAGTGACCATGTAGCCGCCAATTACGTTGATTGTCGCGAACACCACGGCGAGAAACCCGAGCACAGTCGCGAACTCATGCTGCGCAGACCCCGCCGAGGCCAGTGCACCGACCAGCGTGATACCTGAAATCGCATTGGAACCAGACATCAGTGGGGTATGGAGGGTAGACGGCACCTTGTTAATCAGCTCGAAGCCAAGAAAAATTGCCAGCACAAAAACAAACGTCAGAAAAACCAGCTCCATAACTAGGCACCCCCACTTCGCAGCTTGGCAATGGTTTCGTTAACGATCTCTTTATCATGTGTGATCACACAGCCAATAAGATCGTTTTCAAAATCCAGGTTGAATTGCTTTTCTTCAGCATCCCAGAATTCATCGAAAAGATTGAACAGGTTGCTTGAATACATTTGCGATGCGTCCCTGGCGACAACGTTGGGCCAGTTGCCCGTGCCAACAACAGTAACGCCATTGATATCGACAACCTCACCGGGCTGGGAGCCCTCGACATTGCCGCCTGTTTCCGCCGCCATATCGATAACGACGCTACCCGGCTTCATGCCCTCGACAAACTCCCTGGGCACAATAACCGGCGGCTTGCGCCCGAACACCTGCGCAGTCGTGATGACCACGTCGGATGCCGCGATCACATCGCGCTGGGCTTCCTTTTGTTTGTTCAGCTGCTCTTCAGTGAGCTCTTTCGCATAACCATCTTTAGTAGAACCTGTCTCACCAAGGTCTATCTGCAGGAACTTGGCTCCCACCGACTGAACCTGCTCTGCCACTTCGGCCCGCGTATCAAACGCAGTAACCTGGGCGCCTAGTCGCTTGGCCGTCGCGATAGCCTGCAGGCCAGCAACGCCCGCACCGATGACGAACACCTTGGCAGGTTTAAGCGTTCCTGCAGGCGTCATCATCATTGGCATGATCGAGGGCAGGTAGTTGGCCGCAGTAAGCACCATGACATAGCCGGCGAGGTTTGCCTGAGAACTTAGCGCATCCATTTTCTGGGAGCGCGTGGTTCGGGGAATCATCTCCATGCTGATCGCACTCACCCCCCTGGCAGCAAGCGCATCAATGAGCTCATGCTCGTTAAAGGGGTCCAGGAAGCTTACGTGCACTGAACCGGGCTTGAGCTGGGCGACCTCATCAAGCTCCGGTTTACGCACGCGCATAACAAGGTCGGCGCTGCTCAGCAGCTGGGAGCGGTCTTGTGCGATGCTGGCACCCGCTTCCTGGTAATGCCCGTCGGCAAAGCCTGCCGCCGCGCCGGCACCGGCTTCGACGCTAACGTCAGCGCCAAGCCTGACCAGCTTCTTCACGGTGTCAGGGACTAACGCCGCACGTTTTTCAGCGGCATGGCTCTCTTTGGGAATCGCTATCAGCATAAGATTGGTCTTGCGCAGAAGTTCGGGTCAAACCCTTGGATAGTCGGGCCACGCTGCCGCATCGCGAACAGCTGTTACTCATTGATGGAATGGCCGCCAACAAAAGTCGCACATGGTAGCTGCCATCGTTGGCCAACTCCAGTCACCAATCAGTTCGATAAATTTAGTTAGGTTAGCAAAATCAACTGCTTAGAAGTGTCTTAACGGAGATGGATGACGGGTATAGCTAATATTGATGTTATTGTTGTCAGGTTTGACCAGCGCAGGAAAATGACCGGCCAAACGACCGGTCGCGATGCATGCAAATTGCTAACTTGCTTTGTCGCGCTGGCGACGGTCGCCCTTGCGGCGATCTTCACCCAGGGTCTGGTCTGCGCCCAGATCATGCTTGCGACGGTCTTTACCTTCGCGCTCTTCCAATGCTTCGTCGAGCTGTTCGAACAGCGCTATATCGAGCTTTTCATCATCACCCATTGGATCCCCCTGGTATTTTTTGATCATGCCCAGACTGCCGATAATGTTCAAAACGGCAACAGACGCAGAAATTGTAGACCATTTCTCAAATTCTGCACCCAGCCATCGCTAGGCTGCGCCCTGTGCCAGTTCGCAGCGATCGCGACCGCCGCGCTTGGCCGCATAAAGTGCCTCGTCGGCGCGGGAAAACAGCGAATCCGCATCGTCGCCGACAATGAACTGGGCGATGCCAAATGAGACGGTAATCTGCAGCGGATCCGACTTGAAGTGAAAGGGGCATTCTCGAATCTGGCGGCAGACATCGTTCATGACCTTCAGGGCCTCGGCCGCAGCGGTCTCTGGCAACAGAATGACGAACTCCTCGCCACCGTAGCGCGCGATGAAGTCGGCTCGGCGAAGCCGCTGGCGCATGGTTTTGGCAAGCACCCGCAGTACTTTATCGCCGGCCAGGTGCCCGAACTGGTCGTTGATCGATTTGAAATGATCGACATCTGCCACAACCAGGCAAAAGCTGCGTTCATAGCGCTCTCCTCGCTCCAGCTCAATCGCGAATCTGCGCACGTAGGCTTCACGATTTGGAAGCTCAGTCAGGCTATCAATTTCATTGCGGCGCTGGTTTGCGTCAATTTCCTGCTGCGCCTCTTCGGCTTGCTTTTCGAGCGTCTCAACGCGCTCACGCAGGCGCTCAAGTTCCTGCTCATAGCCCTGCTTGAGCTGCTCCCGCTCTGCGCTGTGTGATTCCAGGGTGTGACCCAGGGAAGCCAGTCGTTCAGTGACTACCGCTTCCAGGGCCGGCAACGAATCAGCCGACTCAAGCTCGTTAGCAAACTCCCTGAACTCGTGTCGCAGGTTGCCATCGAATTGCTCATCGTTGGCGAATACTTCACGCGTGACATCATGAACGCCGTCGACGCCACTTGAGAGGCCCGTTAGCTGCGCGTTGAGAGACTGGAGGAAACATTCAAACTCGTGCTGATCATTATTCAGTGACAGCAGAATGGCCTGGCTCAGGCTCTCAAGCAGCGCGCCCAGCTCATACCAGTTCAGCCCCCGGGCAAGCTGCTGTCGCGCCTCATCGAAAACCTTGCGGGCGGCCTCAGCGGGGCGCATCTGGACGAGCAGATCCGTCAGTACCGACTCGATGCTCTCGGCCACCGTATTGAAAGCGGGCAAGCCATCCAGCGAAGGGTCCTTTACCATGGCCTCGATATCGTGAGCCACGATGTCCGCATCGTCGCCATCGACCAGCGCTGTCGCTGGATCGGCTTCGCGGTTGCCAACAATGGTCGGCAGTGTCTGCCGCTGAATCCGGGCAAACTTGATGGGCAGCAACTCCTGCTCTGCGGGATTGGCGATGTGCCGCCGCGCATTGCGAATGAAGCTGGCCAGTGATTTTTTGAGTTCGGGGGGAGGGTCAAACTGCAGAAGCTGGGCGACACAGTCGCTAAACCCCTGCAATTGTTTTTCTGCCCGGCTGCGGCGAATCGCGCGCAAGGCCTTTGCATTGCCCGCCAGGCGGTCTATGAGAACGGGGCTGGGCAGATCCTGGCCCAACTGCGTACGCAGTTCGTCAAGTAACTCATCGAGCCCGTCATCCTGGCCGCGAGACGCCTCGACCAGGGCCAGCACGGCGTTGCCCAGCGTCTTGCGCGCTGCCTGCAGCGACGCCTGGCTTCTGCGCAACTGCTGCTCTGCCTCTGACTGCTGTCTGCCGTTGCCCTGGCTACTCATTACTCGACCGAAGATCTCCGGCAGGCTCACCGCTCGCCAGGAGCTGCTAGCGCGCGGGCCCTGGCTTCGACGGCAGGCTGCCTAAAAAAACACCTGTATCGTTTTGAGTATAGTTAAGATTCAAACGAGCAGGCATAAAAAAGCCGCTCATTTGAGCGGCTTTTTTATGCCTGGGAAATTACTTTTTCCGTTCTAAATCAACGAGATAGTCGGCGACCGACAGCATTGCCGCCTGACTGCCAGCCATTCGCCCGCTGATCCGGTATTTTCCGTTGACGATCAACTCAGGTGTGCCCTGGACTTTATAGTTCTTGCTGGCGCGTTTCTCGCCCTGGGAAACCTTCGATTTAACGCCAAAGGAATCTACCGCCTTCAGGTAGTCCTCGCGGGAAATACCGTGACGCTCAAAAATCTGGGCAAAGCGATTGTGGTCTTCAAGCGATGGCGACTCGGCCAGCAGCGCGAAAATATCGCCCTGTATAGCGTCTGGCGCGTCGAGCACCTGGGTCGCGTAATACACCTGGGCATGGGTACGCATAGCAGGCTGCCAGACCGCTGGCGTGCGGGCAAAATGCACATCATCAGCAATCGTCTTCTTCCACTGTGCGATGACAGGCTCAAACTGGTAACAATGGCTGCAGCCGTACCAGAAAACTTCCATCACCTCGATTTTTCCGGGGTCTTCAGTGGTCGCAGGGTTTTCGAGCACCTGGTAGTGCTTGCCCGCCTGGTAGTCTGGCATCGGTTTCGCCGGGGCCGGGGCGGGCCGTTCCGAGGCAGGCGCAGGCTCGGAGGCCGGGGTTGGCCGCTCCACAGCAGGCGCAGGCTCGGGGGCCGGGGCGGGCCGTTCCACAGCAGGCGCAGGCTCGGAGGCCTCGGGTGTTTCGGTTGACTCGACACAGGCTAGCTGTGTACCCAATGTCAGCAACAGCAGCAGTGACAGCTTCGCTAGTGCTCGTATACTCATTCTTTGCCTCTTTGACCGCGCTACGACAGTTGCGCGTTACCTAGGGCCGCAAACCGGCGATGTAACTGGCAACGGCTTTGATCTCATTTTCATTCATGCGTTCAGCAATATCGCGCATGGTTTTCGCCTCTCCGTCGTTTTGACGCTCGCCGACAGAGAACGCACGCAGCTGCTGCGCAATGTATTCTGCATGCTGGCCCGCCAACCGCGGGTAACCCGCCGGGGCGTTGCCGGCGCCGGCCGGGCCATGGCAGCCCATGCAGGACGCTATGCCGCGCTCATGGTTACCATTTCGGTACACTTCCTCGCCCAGCTCGACCCACTCTTGCTGCGCCGCGCCATCGGTCTGGGTCTGCGCCGCATAGTAAGCAGCGATATCCGCCAGATCCTGATCATTGAGGCTATCAAGCTGGCCCACCATCAAGGCAATGGGTCGCGAGCCATCCTTGATATCGCGCAGCTGCTTCAACAGGTATTTCTCACCCTGGCCGGCCAGCTTGGGGTTCGCAGGGATGGCACTATTGCCATCGGCAGCATGGCAGCTGGCGCAGCTGTCGACCTTGCCTTTACCAGCCTCCGCATCGCCTTGCGCAAGCGCAATTGTGCTGGTGAACACCAGCGGTAATGCCAACAACATCTGCCAAATCACTTTCATTACATTCTTCCCAAAGCAGGATAGCCCGTATCTGCCCACCGCGAAACGGCACAGGCAGCGATAACAAAACGCGCGGATTTTACCACTGTACAGCGGCCTCACGTACAGCCTAAGGATGTGCATAGTGCTCGTGGGCAGCGCTGCGCCGGGTCAGATCACCGGCTTTTCGCCATAAATTCGATCAGCAGCGCGAAATCGGCCTCGGTGCACTGGGCACAGAGGCCTTTGGGGGGCATACCCCCTATCCCCTCGATGGCCGAAGCGACCAGCCCATCCATGCCCTTGGCATCGATCAATGCTCCCCAACGCGCCTGGTCACCCGTTAGCGGTGCGCCAGCGGTGCCGCTGGAATGACAGGCAAAACAGCTGCGCTGGTAAAGCTGCTGTACATGGGCGGCCTGGTCGACCGGCGTCGCAGCGGCCTCCGCCACCTCGACATCCGCGTCGCTGGCAGCCGTCGCCTCGGGCTCCCCTGAGCCGCCACAACCAAGCAGCCCCAAAGTGACAAAGGCCAACAGGCAGGATCGCAGTGTGTTCATAATTCGTTTTCCGAGTAGGCGAGAGAGGCCATCTTGGCCGAAACTATGCGCCGCGCACTATACCATCAATGCAACCTTCGCGATGTTATCATCACTGGCTGTCAAACCCGGGCCAGGCCCGGGCAACTTGCCGTGTTAAGGTTAACCTGGCCGCCAGCGACGTGAACGCAACCGAACTCCAACGTTATTTCCAGTCTGCCGAATTCAGCACCAGTGCCGAGCGGCTCGACCAGTGCCCGGCAAGCGAGTGGGCTGAAATTGCGTTTGCCGGTCGCTCTAACGCGGGCAAATCCAGCGCCATCAATACCCTGTGTTCACAGAAACGGCTTGCCCGCACCAGTAAAACGCCGGGTCGCACCCAGCTGATCAATTTCTTCACGCTCAAAGATCAAAGGCAGCTGGTCGACCTGCCCGGCTATGGCTACGCCAAGGTAGCCCACAGCAAGCGCCTGAGCTGGCAACGCCACCTCGAAAACTACCTGGTCAATCGACCCAACCTCACAGCGCTGGTCGTGCTGATGGACATTCGACACCCGCTGCAGGCAAGCGACGAAGTCATGCTCGACTGGGCCAACGAGCATCAATTACCCTGCATCGCACTGCTGACCAAAGCCGACAAACTGAAAAGAGGCGCCGCAAAACAGGCACGGCAAACGCTGGTACAGCAGTTCAAAGACAGTCACCCTCTGCAGAAAATGATCCTGTTCTCTGCCGTGCGAGGCGACGGCCTCGATGAGCTCAGACAATCCCTTTACGAACAACTGCACCCGCCAGCCTGAAGCAAAATCCGGCAACTATTGTTTGGCGATGACATCATCGGCAAAGCGCTTGATGGCGTCTTTCTTCTGGGTCAGCTCATCGACTGAGTCATTGGGGTAGAACGGCCAGGGCATGGTCAGGATATGGGTCACACCCTCGTCTTCCAGGCGCTTGTAGTGATCGAGCGTAAACGCATCGCTGGGTGAGGCCATGACATCAAACGGCAGGTGGTCGCGGCCGTACTCCTTGCGAAACTCACCAATCTGGCGAATGCAGTCGATAATCTCTTCGCTGGTCTGCAGGTCACTGAGCCAGCCATCGCCCAGCCGCGCCGCACGCTTGAGCGCGAACCTGGAAATCCCGCCAACCCAGATTGGAATATATTCCGTGGGCGCCGGCGTCATCTCCAGCGGTTCGAAATCGTAAAACTCGCCATGGTGCTCCACCCATTCGCCCGTCCACAACTTGCGCATGATCTCGACCATCTCGTCGGCGCGACGCCCCCGTCGCTCAAACTGCTGCCCCATCAACTTGAATTCGTCGGCAGACCAGCCCATGCCAATGGTCAAGGTGACCCGGTTATTTGATACAACAGCTGCGGTACTGATTTGCTTGGCCGCCATAAACGGATTGCGTATGGGCAACACGTAGACGTTGTTGGTAAAGCGAATTCTCTTGGTGATCGACGATAACGCGCCAATCAGCACCCAGGGGTCGGGCCACTCTGTGAATGCTTCCCAGCGCCTTGAACCATCTTCGGTATAGGGGTAAGGCGTGCTGATCTCCCGGGGGTGCACAATGTGGTCGGAGAACGTAAGCGCTTCCCAGCCATGGTCATCGGCCACTGGCGCAAGCTCTAAAAGATGATCGGTACGACTAAACGATGTTGAAAGAACAAACTTCATTACAACTCCTCTGCTGGAACGCATCGCCCAGCCTATCAAAACCCAACAGCCCAACGCTTACGCTTTGGCAATGCAACACAAAGCAGGTGTAAACTGATGTCGAATCCAGGCGCAGGCCGGCACGCAATCGTACGGGCGTAGCTTGCAACATGAAAGATCACAGGCTTCAAGGCAGGCAAACATGCAAAAAATCATATTCCCGGTGTGGCGCAATGCGTCAATCTCTGCAGAACAGTTTCGCGACGCTTTGCTGGTTGCCATGAACAGCGCTGCATCGCCAGACACCATTCGACACCTGCGGGTCTGTGTTGTCGATGACGACGTTGCCGCCGCCGCCCCTTACCGAATCGAAAGCGATGATAACCCGCCCGATGGCGTGGTGACGCTCTGGATCGACAGCTATCTGCAGCGACACGACTTTGAAGCACAGCTCGCCGAACAGGTCGCCGACTACAGCGCCTATCTTGTCTGGGAGTCGGAGCCCCTGGTCAATCATGAACACATCGCAGCCCCGGGGCAACGCACGCACGGCATGAACGAGGTTGTATTCTTGCGCAGGCCCGAGCGGCTCAGCCCGGAAGAATGGATGACCATCTGGCACGACAGCCACACCCAGATCGCCATCGACACCCAGTCGACCTTTGGCTATCGACAAAACGTGGTTATTCGGGCGCTGACTGGCAACGCGCGACGCCATGATGCAATTATTGAAGAGAACTTTCCCGCCGAAGCGATTGCAAGCCGGCAGGCATTCTATGCTGCCGCCGGTGACGAAAAGCTCTATCGCGAACGCGAAAAAATTATGGTCGAGAGCTGCGCCAGGTTTATCGATTTTGACAACATGGACTGCCTGCCCATGAGTGAATACATTGTCAAACGCTAAACCTGGCGCCGCCGCTCAGTGGGACAGGATACCGGCGGTTAGTAGCTGCCTTCGTTACCGGGTGATACGAATATCTCAACACGGCGATTGAGCGCCCTGCCTGCTGCAGTGTCGTTGGATTCACGCGGCTCGAATTCGCCCCGACCCATCGCCGTCAGGCTGGCCGCTGGCACCCCGCGACGCAGCAGGTAATCACTGACGGCCTCAGCACGTCGCTCCGACAAAGCCTGGTTGTAGGCCTCGCTGCCTGTTGAATCTGTATGGCCAACCACCTGGCCCAGCGACTGGTACTTGACCATCACTTCGCCGACCTTGTTGAGGCTGTCAGTGAACGACGACTTGATCGCCGCCGAATTCACGTCGAAAGTCACTTCATTATCGAAGGTCAGCTTCAACAGATCATCACGAACGCGTTCGATTTCGATTTCAGAACGTCGTTGCTCTTCCTCGAGCGCATCACGAAACGCCTGCTCCTGCTGGTCCATGTATCGGCCGATTCCAGCGCCCGCCGCCGCACCGGCAATCGCCCCGACAATCACACCGCGGTCACGATTGCCATCATCATCCATCTGGCCACCGATAATCGCGCCCGTTACGGCGCCAATGGCGGCCCCGATCGCTGTATTGTTCCTGTCGCCAGTCTCGCCGCCAGAATCGGGCGTCGTGGCGCAACCGGCCATTGTCACTGCCAGGGCCAGGCAAATTAGCTTCTTCATTTTTCTACTCTCCAAAGCCCGGCCAGCGGCCAGAGCATCTCGTGAATTAACGTTGAACGCGCTTATTTGACCATTTTCGCGCCAAACTGACCAATAGTCCCACAGTAAATTTTGAGGCTGGGGTATACCAACAGGGTCTCAAATTGCATGGGTAGATTTTGCTCAACAACATTGTTGCGGGAAAACTTGAAAAACCACTGTATGCATATACACTGTATAAACATACACACCCAAAACGCGCAGGCAAAAAAATGACCAGAGTAAATGCAACAGGCACCCAAGGCTCAACCAGCGGCAAACAACGACAGCCAATCAGCTATTCCGAGTTCAGGACGCTGCTGCGGGATACACCCGCGCACCGCATCGTAAACACCTCCGGCGGAGAAACGCACATTTATTCTGGCAGGCGCCAGCTGCTCGCCATCATCACCCCACCTTCATTCAACGCGCGCGGCAACCTGCAGCCAGTGAACTATTACCGCGTAGCCCCCGGCAACCGCACATGGACAGCGCCCATTCGCGCACTGGTGATGCTGCCGCTGGTTCTCATCGATCGATTGGCTCAAGTCGCCGCTAAACAGACGCGACAAATCAACAGCACTGGCAACTCAACGACCCACCGGCCTTCTCCGCTGCAACCACGCTACCCGGCAGGAGATCGCCGCTGGACAACGGTACGATTAGTCGGTTAGCCGTGACCTGCGTCTCAATCCTGTAACTTACTCACAAACCAATCTGGCGGCTCACGCAGTCGCAAGGCAGCTGCACTAAACTCTATTGAAGCGACACCATCAAGCAAAACGTTTGAGTGGTATTTTTTGCAAAGCGGTATGAGCTGTCTTCAATGAGCCTAAACGCCAGCCCTCCTGATGACCCGGGTAGCAACCCCAGCGCTACCGGATCTGTCGTTTCAGGCCGCAGCCTGCGCAGCAAGTTTTTACGCAAAGAGGGCTGCTGGTACGTGATGGGTGACGAAAACACCATTACCGGGCCCTACTCCGACAAGGCTGAAGCGCAAATCGCACTGGCCTACTATACCGCCCACAACCAGTGGCCCAACGCCAAACAGCTGCGTGAATTTGCCCGCTGCGGCAAGTAGTACCTCCCCTCCCGCCAGGCTGCGCGGGCAGCCTGAACAAAACACCGTATCAGCTTATAATCCCCACTCCTTATGAAAGCCGGGCGCTCCCGGAGAGCCACTGCAATCGCTATAGATTCACAATGCTAGACTGGACCAACATCCAAACCGTCCTGCTCGACATGGACGGGACCTTGCTCGACCTGCATTTTGATAACTTCTTCTGGATGGAGCATGTCCCCAGATGCTACGCCGACACCCACGAGGTGCCGATCGAGCAGGCCCGCGACCGGCTCCACGAGGAGTTCAGGGCATTCCACGGCAAGCTGGAATTCTATTGCATCGATTTCTGGAGCAACCGCCTGGCAATCGACATCGAGCGCGAAAAAGATGCGCTGAGCACCAGGATCTGCTTTTTGCCGCATGCAACCCTGCTGCTTGAGCAACTGCAGCGCAGCGACATGCAGTCGTTAATCGTGACCAATGCTCACCGAAAGACGTTTGAGATCAAAGACCAGAAACTGCAACTGTCAGTGCGGGTCGATGATGTCATCGTCTCCCACGAACTGGACTACGCCAAAGAAGATGCAGGGTTCTGGGAGGCTTTGCAAGGCAGCGTTGATTTTGACCCCACCCGTACATTGCTGGTCGACGATAACGAGGCAGTGCTCGAGGCGGCGGCATCCCATGGCATTCAACACCTGGTGATACCCCGCAACCCGGACAGCACCAGGCCCGGACAAGCCATCAGGAACCCGGGGAAATTCATCGAGATTGACAGCCTCGCCCAGGTCCTGCCACATGGCGACCAGTGAACCAGTCAGGCTGGACAAATGGCTGTGGGCCGCGCGTTTCTTTAAAACGCGCGCACTCGCCAAAAAGGCCATTGAGGGTGGCAAAGTCCATGTCGATGGCCAGCGCGTAAAATCGAGCAAGCTGCTGAATGTCGACGCACAGCTGCGTATCCGCTGCGGCTGGGACGAAAAAACGGTGATCGTTACTGCGCTATCCAGCCAACGTGGCAATGCGGCACAGGCAGCTACGCTTTATTGCGAGACGGCCTCGAGCATCGCCAGTCGGGAGCAGCGCGCCGAAGAACGCCGAGCAGCACGCAGCATGACGTGGCAATTGGATAACCGACCCACTAAAAAACAACGCCGGCAAATACATCGATTCAGGCAGGATCTCGATAAAGAATGAGCAAAGACCTCATACAGTGCTTTCATTTCAACGAGATTCCCGTGCGAGGCGCCATTGTCGTATTGAACCATAGCTACCGGCAGGCGACGCAAACGCTGCAGGCAGAACAGGGTATTCGCACACTTCTGGGTCAAAGCCTAGCGGCAACCGCGCTTATGGGGGTCAACCTGAAGGGCGAAGCCCTTCTAAGCCTGCAGGCCCGGGGCGATGGCCAGCTGCGCCTGCTGATGGCCGAGGCAGATTTCAAGGGCGTGACCACAGGTAGTGACGCGGCGCGAACCATTTGTGTGCGCGGCACGGCGAGTTACGATGCTGGGCTTGCCAACGACGCTGCCGACATGCCCAGCCTGCTGGGCAGTGCCCAACTCGCTATCACGATTTCTCCGGCATCGGGCACCCGCTACCAGGGCATCGTTCCGCTCACCAAAAGCCAGCTTGAACATTGCCTGATGGACTACTTCGATCAATCCGAACAACTGCCCACCTGGATACGGCTTTACGCCAACGACAACTTCAGCTGTGGCCTTTTCCTGCAGCAGATGCCCGTTAGCTCCGATGAAACCGCGGCAATGCTGCCCGTGTGGGAAGAGCTGCTAGCACTGTCCGAAACGATTACCGAGCAGGAACTGTTGGACCTTCCGCCCCCAACGATCCTCAGACGCCTGTTCGTCGAGTACCGCACCACTCTGCAGACGCCCAGCCCCGTCAACTTCGGCTGCCGTTGCTCAAAAGCAAAAACCCTGCACGCGGTGTCGACTTTTCCCCGACAGGAGCTTGAGGCCATGCTCGCCGAAAGCCCCTGCATCGATATCAGCTGCGAATTCTGTGGCCAGAACTACCAGCTATCTCGCACTGACCTTGAATCGCTGCTCCCCACCCAGCACTGAACCATCGAACCAAACATTCATGACATTAGAGGTCAGCTATTTCGCGGGTGAATAACTTTGCTCACTCCAGAAGGTAAAAGATCCCAACATCGAATCAATCGGCCAGTATTCACAGTGCTCCAGATATCGCCGCGCGGTGAATTCTCGCTATAATCGCCGCCACTTGCCCGCAAGGGCTACGCACCTACAATTAACAGTGTTCCACTGACTCAGCCCAACAGGTTCTGGCGATATGACAGTTAGCAGTAATGCCCCGCAACACTATAAGGGTCTGCCCTCTACAGCATTGATTGAACTGGCTGTTGAGCGCGGGGAAGGCTCGCTGACCGACAATGGCTCACTGCTGGTAACCACAGGTAAACGTACCGGCCGGTCGCCGGCTGACCGCTTTATTGTCAAAGAAGCATCGACAGAAGATGCGATCGACTGGGGCAATGTGAATCGCCCTTATGATCCTGACAAATTCGAAGCGCTGTGGGAGCGCGTTGCTGACTTCCTGGGCGAGCGCGACCAGTTTGAGCAGGAGCTTCATGTTGGCGCCGATGCAGAACACTACCTGCCGGTTCGCGTTGTGACCGAAACGGCGTGGCAATGCCTGTTTGGTTTCAACATGTTTGTGCGCGTCGATGAGCAAAACTTCAACCCGAAAAACAAGGAACTGTGGACGATCCTCAATGCCGCAAGCTTCGAATGCGACCCCGATCGGGATGGCACTAATTCTGACGGCGTAGTTATTATCGATTTCGCCAAGCGCAGGGTACTGCTTGCCGGCATGCGCTATGCAGGCGAAATGAAGAAAGCCATGTTCTCGGTACAGAACTTCCTGCTGCCGGAAAAAGATGTGCTCCCGATGCACTGCTCCGCGAATGTCGGCGCGAATGGCGACACCGCACTGTTCTTCGGTCTGTCGGGCACTGGCAAGACCACACTCTCTGCCGACCCGGAGCGCTTCCTGATTGGCGACGATGAGCATGGCTGGGCCAGAGGCGTAGTGTTCAACCTCGAAGGTGGCTGTTATGCCAAGACCATTAACCTGAGTGAGAAAAATGAGCCAGTGATCTGGCATGCAATACGCGACGGGGCGATTCTTGAAAACGTTGTCGTCACTGCAGCAAACACCCCCGATTACGATGACACCTCACTCACCGAGAACGGACGCTGCTGCTACCCGCTTGAGCATGTAGAGAAACGCGTCGCCGAGAACTTTGCCGGCGAGCCCAAAGTCGTTATCTTCCTTACCTGTGACGTGACCGGGGTACTGCCCCCCGTGTCCCTGCTGTCCAAGGAGGCAGCGGCCTATCACTTCCTGAGTGGATACACCGCAAGGGTCGGATCAACCGAGCTTGGTGGCGAAGCAGGCATCCAACCGGCATTTTCAACCTGTTTTGGCGCGCCCTTCATGCCGCGTCCTGCGGGCGACTACGCGGACTTGCTGATCAAGCGAATTGAAGAATTCGGCAGCAGTGTCTACCTGGTGAACACGGGCTGGACCGGCGGTTCTGGCGGGCCAGGTGGCGAAGGTGAGCGCTTTAGCATACCCACTACCCGCGCGGTTATTTCAGCCATCCAGAATGGCGAGCTGATCGGTGTTGAAACCACCAGGCTGGAAATGCTCAATCTGGAAATCCCCGTCACCGTGCCTGGCATTGAAAGCGACATCCTGAACCCTCGCAATACCTGGGCTGACCAGGAAAAATACGATGCGCAGGCAGAGAAGCTCGCCAGCCAGTTCATTGAGAACTTTCGGCGCTACGATGTCGACGAGCGCATTGTCGCCGCGGGCCCTCAGCTGCTTTGACACCCCGCCCGGCCCGCTGACGCGGCGGGCCCGTTGTACTATTCTTATGATATATCCAGCCTGGCCGCCACCTGGCCGGGGCCACCCGTCGTATCGCGTTCGAACGAGCAGGTGAACCATGCTCCACAAACTGGCTGCAGCTGCGACTGCCGGTATCGAGAAGACACGCATCGCCGTCACCGAGCTGAAGCTTGGGATGTATGTCGCGGAGCTCGATTGCGCCTGGATTGACTCACCCTTCCTCGTACACGGTTTTACGATCAAGAGCGAAGAGCAGCTGGCCCAGCTGCGTCAGCACTGCCGCTTTGTCTACGTCGACATCACCCGGGGTAAACGTTCGCCACTGTCGCTGCACAGGCCTGAACCGCAGACCGTGCACACTGAAACAATCGGATTCCTGGCGCATCTGCCTGCCAGCCGTGACCTCTATCGGCTAACGCGCGATACGATCGAAGAGCTGTTTTCTGCGATTCGCAGCGGCGAGATGTTCAATCTCGCAGGTGCCGGAGAGCTGGTTAACCGATGTGTCGACAACATCATTGCCAACCCGGCACCGATGCTGTGGCTGACCATGATAAAAAACAAGGATCGCTACACCGTTGAACACAGCCTCAACGTAGCCATGCTGAGCCTCGCATTGGGTCGCCAGCAGGGGCTGGCCAGAGAGCACCTCGAGGAACTGGGCATCTGTGCGCTGCTACACGACGTCGGCAAAGTAAAGATACCCGACGAGATCCTCAATAAAGAAGGCAGCCTCGATGACAAGGAATACGAGGTGATGAAGCTGCACACGGTACACGGCAAAAAACTGTTGCTGGGCAAACGCGGGCTACCCGATGGCGCCGCTGACATCGCGCTTTCACACCACGAGCAACTCGATGGCAGTGGTTACCCGCAGGGGCTGGCGGAAGGGCAAATACCCTACCTCGTCAGGCTGGTTGCAATTGCAGATGCCTACGATGCAATGACCAGCGGGCGTGTCTACTGTGATGCAAAACCGCCGGCCGAAGCACTGAAGCTGATGCTCGAGAACAAGGGCACCCACTTCGATGCCGAGCTGCTCAGCGCCTTCATCGACTGCCTGGGCGTCTATCCGGCCGGCAGCATAGCCCGCCTGAATACCGGCGAAACCGGTTTTCTGTTGCCGGGTGACGACCTGTCCAAACTCAAACCGCGCTTGCTCGTTGCGCTGGATCCGCAACAACAGCCTGTGGACTGCTACGAAATCGACCTGCGTCGCGACAAGCAGAGCAATGGCCGGCCCTACCTGGTCAGGGCACTGTACCCGGACGGCAGCTTCGGGCTGAGACTTGCCGATCTTGATGATGCGCTGCTGGGGCAGTTCTGCCGCTGAACAATATATCGAACTATATTGATATATATATCCAATCCTGTACAATGCCACGAAGTTTAATCGATATCTATTGATATAGAGCTATCTCGTTGGCCCACGACCCCGTGAAAAACCCACTTTCCAGAGACGATTCAGTGACTTACCAGGAGTTCACTGGGCTGGAACGCCTGTTAAAGGCGGTGGCGGACCCCCTGAGGCTGCGTATTCTGCGCTGCCTGCAGCACGATGCTTACGGCGTCCATGAACTGTGCCGCCTCCTGAAAAGCAAGCAGCCAGCGATGAGCCACCACCTCAAAGTGCTCGCCGAGGCCGCCCTGGTCACCCGCCGCAGGGAAGGCACTGCCATCTTTTACCACCGGGCGCTGGCAAGCGGACCCGAGGGCGAGCTGGTCAGGCAATTGTTCGCCAGCATTGATGCGCGCGCGCTGCCCGCTGAAACCAGCGCGGCGATCGAGCACAATCAAAAGCTCAGAAGTGAGCGCTCACTACAGTTCTTTAACCAGAATATAGAGCGTTTCAAGGCACAGCAGGACCTGATCGCTGACATCGACGACTACCGCGAGACCCTCAACGAGCTGCTCGACAGTGTCTTTTCCCAGACCGCTCCATCGCCCGCCGGACAAGGACTGCAGCGCAAGCAGGCCATTGAAATCGGCCCCGGAGAGGGTCGCTACCTGGGCGACCTGGCCCGTCGCTTCGACCACGTTATCGCGCTGGACAACTCTGAGACCATGCTGTCCTGCTGCAGGGATACCTCAAGCGAGCAGCAGCTGGGCAACGTCGGCTTCGTGCTGGGCGATACGCACAAGCTGCTCGACCTGTCCGAGGAGTTGGCTGGCGCGGGCAGCGGCTCACGCCGCGCCGACTGCATCGTCGCCAATATGGTGCTGCATCACAACGCCAACCCGCAAATGCTGATCGCGGACTGCGCACAATTGATGTGCGAGCAGGGCGTCCTCGTGATCTCCGAGCTTTGTCGCCACGACCAGGACTGGGTGCGCGAAGCCGCGGGCGATGTCTGGCTGGGCTTTGACGAAGCACTGCTCGACCAATGGGCGAGTGCGTCAGGCCTCCAGAAAGGCAGGAGCAGCTATACTGCTTTACGCAACGGCTTCAGTATCCAGATTCACAGCTACACCAAGGTCGCCGCGCCACGGCACCTTCAACCCGCCAACGACCCGGCGATTACCCTCCAAACCTAGACATCATCACCAGGAACCACTCATGAGCGAATACAGCCTGTTCACCTCGGAATCAGTATCAGAAGGCCACCCGGACAAAATGGCCGATCAAATCTCGGATGCGGTGCTGGACGCGATTATTGCCCGCGACAAAGATGCCCGGGTAGCGGTTGAAACCCTGGTCAAGACCGGTATGGCAATCGTAGCCGGGGAGGTGACCACCTCCTGTTACGTCGACCTTGAGGACATTATTCGCGACGTTATCACCGGCATTGGCTACGACGGCTCAGACGTTGGCTTCGACGGCGCCAGCTGCGCCGTGCTCAACGCGATAGGCAAGCAGTCGGTAGACATTAACCAGGGCGTTGATCGCGCCAAACCTGAAGACCAGGGCGCTGGTGACCAGGGGCTGATGTTTGGTTATGCAACCAGCGAAACTCCCTCGCTGATGCCGGCGCCCGTGTATTACTCGCACCGCCTCGTAGAACGCCAGGCCGAGTTGCGCAAGCAGGGTGAGCTGCCCTGGCTGCGGCCCGATGCAAAAAGCCAGGTCACACTGCGCTATGAAGACGGTAAGCCCGCCGCGATCGATGCCGTCGTACTGTCCACCCAGCATGACCCCGACATCTCCCTGGCCGATCTTCGCAAATCGGTAGAAGAGCATATTATCCGCCCGGTACTGCCGGCCGAGTGGCTGCACAAGGACACACAATTTCATATCAACCCCACCGGCAATTTCGTCATTGGGGGCCCGGTCGGCGACTGTGGCCTGACAGGCCGCAAAATCATTGTCGACACTTACGGTGGCATGGCCCGCCATGGCGGCGGTGCATTCTCTGGCAAGGATCCCTCTAAAGTCGACCGATCCGCTGCCTACGCGGGCCGCTATGTCGCCAAGAACGTTGTCGCCGCCGGCCTGGCCGCGCGATGTGAAATCCAGGTCTCCTACGCCATCGGCGTCGCAGAGCCCACGTCAATTTCTGTGAACACTTTCGGTACGGGGCAGGTCGCTGACTCGAAGCTGATCGAAGCCATTCGCGCTACCTTTGACCTGCGCCCTTACGCCATTACGCGTGTGCTGGACCTGCAGCATCCCATGTACCAGCCGACCGCCGCATACGGTCACTTCGGTCGAGACCCGTTTGAACACAGCTACAGCTGGGCTGAAAACGGCGAGCAGCATACCGATACCTTTACCGCCTTCACCTGGGAGCGCACCGACAAGGTCGACGCGCTGAAAGCCGCGCTCTCCTAACCTCTTTTTAGACTGATTGAACTTTTTAACAGGAAAAAAGCATGACTACCGACTACAAAGTTGCCGATATCGCTCTCGCGGACTGGGGCCGTAAAGAGCTGGAAATTGCCGAATCTGAAATGCCCGCACTGATGGCACTTCGCGACAAATACGCAGGCGAACAACCGCTTAAAGGCGCAAAAATCCTCGGCTGTATCCACATGACCATCCAGACTGGCGTCCTGATTGAAACGCTGCGCGCACTGGGCGCCGAAGTGCGCTGGTCATCCTGCAATATATTCTCTACCCAGGATCACGCAGCAGCAGCGATGGCAGCAGCCGGGGTACCCGTTTACGCGTGGAAGGGCGAGACTGAAGAAGAGTATGAATGGTGCATCGAGCAAACCATCTTGCAGGATGGCAAGCCCTGGGATGCCAATATGATCCTCGACGACGGCGGTGATCTCACCCAGATGCTTCACGAAAAGTACCCGGATATGCTCAACAGGATTCACGGCATCACCGAGGAAACCACCACGGGCGTACACCGTCTGCAGGAAATGCTGGACGAAGGCACGCTGCGTGTACCGGCCATCAACGTCAACGACGCCGTCACCAAATCCAAGAACGACAACAAGTATGGCTGTAGGCACTCGCTCAATGATGCGATCAAGCGCGGCACCGATCATCTGCTGTCGGGCAAAAAAGCACTGGTAATTGGCTACGGCGACGTCGGCAAGGGCTCGGCACTGTCGCTGCGCCAGGAAGGTATGATCGTCAAAGTGTCCGAAGTCGACCCCATCTGCGCCATGCAGGCCTGCATGGATGGCTTTGAAGTGGTGTCGCCCTATGTCGATGGCCTGAACACCGGTAAAGCAGAAAATATCGACCAGGGCCTGCTGTCCAATATTGACCTGGTTGTAACCACTACCGGCAACTACAACGTGTGTGACAGCGCCATGCTCAGCACGCTCAAGAGCGGCGCTGTCGTGTGCAACATTGGCCACTTCGACAACGAAATTGATACGGCTTTCATGCGTGAAAACTGGGAGTGGGACGAAGTCAAACCCCAGGTGCACAAGGTTTATCGTAACAAGGCGAGCAACGATCACCTGGTACTGCTCTCAGAGGGCAGGCTGGTGAACCTGGGCAACGCGACCGGCCACCCATCGCGCATTATGGACGGATCCTTCGCCAACCAGGTGCTGGCCCAGATGCACCTCTACTCGCAGCGTTCAGCCGACAACCCCTCGCGTGAAATCACGCTCGAAGTACTGCCCAAAAAGCTCGACGAAGAGGTCGCAGCGCACATGGTTGCAGGCTTTGGTGGGGTGATAACCAAACTGACCAAAGAGCAGGCCGACTATATCAATGTTGATGTCGAAGGCCCCTTCAAGGTCGAGAGCTACAAGTACTAGGCGCGCCAGGCGCTGCCTGCTTTAACCCAGGATAGATCGGGGGCTATATGCCGCTAGGTTCGCAACACAGACTCAGTTTTGAGTTTTTCCCACCCAAGACAGCCGCGGGCGTCGACAAACTTGTCGAAACCCGCCGCGCCCTGGGTGAACTCAACCCCGATTTTTTCTCGGTGACTTACGGCGCCGGCGGTTCAACGCGCGAGAACACCAAGTCGATCGTCATTGGCGGTCTTGGTGCCGGGTTCGCCACTGCACCTCACCTCTCATTTGGCGGAGACGAAACCTCTGCCATCGCTGAATTGCTTCAGGAGTATCGCGATGCGGGTGTTACCCGGATCGTAGCGCTTCGCGGCGACCTGCCATCAGGCTTTGGCGATGGCTCGAGGCTCGCTCATGCCAACGAGCTGGTGACATTTATTCGCGAACAGACCGGTGATCACTTTCACCTGGAAGTCGCCGCCTACCCGGAGATTCATCCGGAAGCCAGGGATTACGCCACCGACATTGCTTATCTGAAGCAAAAGTTTGATTGTGGCGCCAACACGGCAATTACCCAGTATTTTTACAACCCGGATGCCTATCGTTACTTCCAGGATGCCTGCGCGAGCGCGGGCATCGACAACGACATATACCCTGGCATCATGCCCATTGCCAACTTCGACAATATCCGGCGATTTTCAGCCAACTGCGGTGCGGAGATTCCACGCTGGCTGGTGCACAGGGCCGAGTCCCTGAAAGATGCACCGGCAGAGTTGCAGAAATTTTTCGATGATTTCATTTACACGCTCTGCGAAGAATTGTTGGCTGCTGGCGCACCTGGCTTGCATTTCTATACGATGAACCAGGTCGACCCGACAGCAAGCATTTGCAAGCGACTGGGTGTCCAGGCAGGTCAAGCCTAGACGTGCGTACGCACCGTCTTTACAACGATCAACCCATCAGGCCGGGCGGCACCGCGACCTTATCAGCACGCAACGAACACTACCTGCTACATGTATTGCGAGTCGAGGCCGGGCAGCCGCTGCGCCTGTTCGACGGCTCTGGCGCCGAGCATCATGCGGTCGTATGCTCAGTCTCACGCAAGAAACTCAGTGTCGATGTGTTAGGTGCGGTTGACGCCGACCTGCTCGTGCCGGAGTCATCGCTCGGCACCACGCTGGCGATCGGTGTATCCAAGGGTGAGCGCATGGACTGGGTCGTGCAAAAAGCGACGGAGTTGGGCATAAGCCGCATCCAGCCCCTGCAAACCCGGCGGGTCGACGTCAAGCTATCCCCCGAGCGCTGGAACAAGAAGCTCAGCCACTGGCAGGAGGTTGCGATTTCTGCCTGCGAGCAATGCGGTCGCCGCGTGATTCCCGTCATCGAGCCCCCGCTCGGGCTGCAAAGCTGGCTGGAGAGCGATAACAGCCCGTTCAGGACCGTGCTCCGCGCAGGTTATAGCCCGCTGGTGGAAGTACTCAATAAACAAACACCTGCGGCCGAGGCCAGCGTCCTGGTCGGGCCAGAAGGGGGCCTGGCTCCCGACGAGTTCGACTGCGCCCTTCAACAGGGCTACACAGCCGCCTCGCTGGGACCCCGCATCCTGCGCACCGAAACCGCCCCGATCGTTGCTCTCTCGCTGCTGCAGGCAGTGTGGGGTGACCTCTAGGGCGCCCCGTTAGAGAGTGATTGGTCACTCGCTGCGCAATCGATCAAGCAGTTGATTTTCCTCACATTTTTAGCAATTCCCACGCCGTTTCCCGGCTCATTCAAGCCCCGTTAACTAGGCTGAATACATAGCTAAGTAATCGGTGGGCCTGGTGCGCCCGCCACTGACGGGAGCTCCCTGCGAGCATGACAAGCGGATGAACAGGCGATCCATCGCCAGTCTGGTTTTTGCGCTCTGCGGTCTCTTCGCATTCGCCCTGGCTCGTGCGGAGCAACCGCTGCTTGCCAATGGTGCGGCGGTGTTTAGCCAGCTCCAGGAAGAGTATTACTACGCCTCACTGTTTGTCGAAGAGGCTTCATCGACGACCGAAAGCCTGCAAACCCAGCGGCAGCGCATGGAGTTTACCGTGCTCGTCGATGCCTGGTCCAAGCGGCAGTTCCTGCAGTACTGGATGCAGGCCATCTATATCAATAACGATGAAGCGATGCAGGACAGTGCCGACAAGGCCGTCGAAGCCTTCGCCAATGCCATCAAGGGCGAGTTACTAAAAGGCGACAAATTTTCCATCGTCCGCCACGCCGATCAGCATGCCTCGGTGTACCTGAACGGCACACGCCTCATGCACACCAGCAATACCGACTTCTATCCGCTGATGCTCAACTGCTGGGTCGGTAACCGGCCACCATCGCAGGAGTTCAAACAGGCATTGCTGGGTTCGGCGATGCTCTCCCCGGCACGTGTTGCCAGCTATGAGTCGCTGCCGGTGTCTGCCAGCCGAAAACAACGCATCAAGTCCTGGGCGCCGGTAAAGCGCAAACCGCCTCCGGTAGAGGTCGCCGCCGCGCCACCAGAAACAGCCACCAGTGAATCGCCGCCGCCTGAGAAGATTGCCACGCCAACGGCCAGCGGCGAAAACACAACGGTGCCGACCCAACAGGGCGATGCACGGGTTCAAACCAGCGCCCACCAAAAGCAGGCCCCGGAAGACCTGCCTACCGCGGCTGCACAGCCAGCCGAAGTCAGCGCCAGCGAAGCCCTGCCTGCGCATACCCCTGAATCGGCAGCGCAAGCGGTGCAGGCACAACCTATCGAGACACCCGACCGCGCTATCAGTGCCGCAACAAATGCCGGTGTCGAGGACGACGCGATTGAGACAGAGCCTGCCGCTGAAGCTGACACGGTGGCGGCACAGCCGACGCTCTCCAGCGAAACGGAAGCCACTGAGGCAACAGACGCTGCCGAAACTGCGTCCACATCGCCATCAGCGGATATTGAATCGACCAACCCGGCTGACGCAGACAGTGTCGAATCCACTGCAGGGACTATCGACAGCGAGCAATCTGCCATCGAGCAGCCAGCCAATGAGCAGGCCACTGGCGAGAGTGCGCTGCCCGTTGAACAAGACAGCGCAATGAGCACCGCGGACTATGAAGATTACTATGCCGCCTTGATCAGCAAAACCTACCAGCAGGTGCGCTACCCCCGCTCAGCGATTCGCGGCGAGCACCAGGGCAAGGTGGTACTGCGCGTCCGCATCAATCGCTCAGGTGATATTGAAGCCGTCAGTTTTGAAGAAAAATCGCGTTATCGCACGCTGAACACTGCGGCAAATAAAGCAGTGGAGCGCGCCGCACCGTTTTCTGCCGTGCCGGGGGCAATCCCCGAGTCCGAACTTGAGTTTATCGTGCCGATCGAGTTCAAACTCACCGAGAGCTAGCCGGCATCAACCAGCGGCCGGACGTGTCGCGTGAATCAAAGCACCTTGCAGCGCCTGAATGTTTATCGCCACCGCGGACTGCAGCGCCTGCATCCGCACCGCGTCTACTTCAAAGCGCTGCCGGGCAGCAAAAATAAGGATATTTTCATACCCCTCTACCTCTGCGTACCAGCAGTGTGCAAACCTCGCACCCAGCAGGGCGTTCAGGCGCGCCAGGCCCGGGTCACGCCGGTCAGCCACATTCAGGCACAGCACGCCGTGCTGCGCCAGCTGCGACGACAAGGCAGCATGCAAGGGCTCCTGGAGCATATCATCGGGCAGCCCAACGCCATCGTGCACGTCGCAAATGATCCAGTCAAAGGGCTCGTGCTGCGCTGCCATGAACCCGGATGCGGTATCGGTTGCAAGCTGGTAAACCGCCGGATCAAACTGGCCTAGCGCAAAGTACTCCCGGCATATCCGCGGAAGCGAAGCCTCGGGCTCCACCGTGGTCAGCTGCGCAACACGTTGATGCATAAGCAGGAAGCGATCAATCGCAGCGCCCCCAGGCCAAGCTGCAAAACCCTGGGCCTGGCAGGCAGGCCTGCCCAGCATAGCGGCAAACAAAGCGCCTGCATGTAGGGCAAAACAAGCTGCTCAGGCGCCGAGCGGCGCATGATTGACTGGATGGGGGTACTCGACTGGCCCTCCGCGGAATCACCACCAATGACAAGCCAACGCCACTCGGGCGTTTCACGCACTGACAGCATGTTGCCGCCAAGCTGCGTATTGCAAACGAGGGTGCCATCATTTGCGGCGGGTAGCCGCGCGATGTCAAAGGGAGAGTGTTGCGTCATGACCAGCGCAGAGTTGCCAGCTACAGGGTAACTGATACTAACGCCGTCGTGAAGAATGGCAAGCAAACGCGGCAGTGCCGCGCGTGGGTACAACGACTAACTGTGCAAGGTATAGGCGAGCAGGTGCTGTTCAACCCATTCAATGTTCGGTATGCCTGCCGTCTGGTCGAGTACCGCGACCGACATTGCCTCGGCGCGACCACGTGGTCGCCCCTCGTGGACTTCAATATCTTCCTCAGACAGGGTAAATAGCTGCGGCTTGCCGCAGATCACCAATGCGTAGTAGGGAAGGTGTCCATGATCTGCGGTACCCCGCACAATCGCGACCCGTTCGACACTCTCAGCAGATACAGTCATCGCGCCATTGAGTGACTCAAAACAGATCAGTGGCAACTGCATACCACGCCAGGCAATGGAACCGATGTACCACTCTGGCGAACCGCTGGTTTCGGCAATCTCCTGGACCGGCATAACCTCAACAACGCTGACATCGGGCAGCAGCATGCCGTCCATCTGCAGCGGTAAATACATGGCCCGAACCGGCTTGGTGGCGAATTGATTGGTCGATGATTGCAGCATGTGGGAACTCTTGGATGACTACTGATCGGAAGCGAAGTGACGAGCGCACAGCGACTCGGGTATAACCTGCGAGATGGCGTCGAACAGCACCGCCTCCTGGTAGGGCTTGCCAAGGAAATGATTCGCACCCAGGGCAAGCGCGCGCTCGCGGTGTTTATCGCCTGTTCTGGAGGTAATCATTATCACGGGCACGTTTGCAAGACGGCTATCGTTGCGCAGCCTGGCCACCACCTCAAAGCCATCCATGCGCGGCATCTCTATATCGAGCAGGATAAAGTCAGGCACTGAGTCCTCCAGCACCGCCATCGCCTCAAGCCCGTCTTTGGCCGTGGCCACGTCAATTCCCTTGCGCTCGAGCAAGCGGGTGGTGACTTTACGCACGGTAACCGAATCATCGACAACCAATGCCAGCAGGTTGTCGCGTTTAATCTCGCTTGCCGTTTCATACTGTGTGCTTTCGGCGGGCCTCTCTGAGCGCACCAGGGCAATCAGATCAGCAATCATAACGACGCGTCCATCACCCAGCACCGTCGCACCCGAAATACCTTCAAGGTTGGCCAGCTGTGCACCAAGACTCTTTACGACGATCTCGCGGCTGCCCAACAGCTTGTCAACCTGCAGCGCAACAAACCGATCACCGCCACGAACAAGCAGTACTGGCAATGCCGATAACATGTCGGGGCTCGACACATAGCTGCTGCCGTTGATCAGACCACCGAGATAACGGAAGTCGTACTGCTGGCCTGCGTATACGAAATCGGCACCGTCATCACCGTAGTACTCCTCCAGCTCAAACGGGCTTACCCGTACTATGCCCTCGATCGAGTCGAGTGGTACTGCCAGCGTCTCACCCCCGGCACTGACCAGAAGGGCGCGATTCATCGATACCGTAAACGGCAGGCGGAACGTAAACTGTGTCCCGGCACCTTTACGCGTACTAATTTCAACGCTGCCACCCAACGCCTGGATTTCGCTCTGCACGACACTCATGCCGACACCACGACCAGAAATCTGCGTGACCGCCTTGGCGGTGCTGAAGCCCGGCGCGAAAATGAACTTGAGGATATCTTTTTCTGTAAGCTCTTCCTCTGCTGTCGCAAGCCCCAGAGAAATGGCTTTCTCCAGTACAGAGTCGGTGTCGATACCTCGACCATCGTCACCCAACTCCAGCACGACATCACCGCCTTCACGCCTGATCGCCAGGCGAATTGCGCCATACTCTGGCTTGCCAGCATCAACACGCTGATCGGCTTTTTCTATACCATGGTCGATGGCATTGCGTAGCACGTGCTCGAGCGGAGCAACCATCCGTTCCAGCATTGACCGCTCCAGTTCACCGCCAGCGTTACTCACATCAAAGGTAACCGGCTTGTCGAGCTCACCGCTGATCTGGCGGACAATCCTTCGCAGTCGCGGAATAATGAATCGCGACAATGGCACCGTGCGCGTGCGCATCAGGCCTTCCTGCAGGCTGGTATTGACACGGGCCTGTTGCAACAGCAGGGTCTCCATGTCTCGCGCTTTTTCAGAAAGCGTCGATTTCAGGTCTTTCAGGTCGGAGGCCGACTCGATCAGCGACTTGGACAGCTGCTGCACCTGTGAGTATCGATCCATCTCCAGCGGGTCAAAGTCGTCATGACCCTCGCTCTCCACCTGTTCGCGACGGAAGGAAATCTGCGCTTCCATCTCGATTTCCAGGCGCCTGAGCTGCTCTTTCAGTCGCTCGATGGTCGAGTCGATTTCGTCAATGCTCAGCCCAAAGTCGCTGACCTGTTCCTCGATCAACGAGCGGGAAATGCTGGTTTCACCAGCGAGATTAACCAGCTGCTCCAGCAGCGAAGATGAAACACGAACAACTTCATCCTGAGATTTATCTTTCTCTTCCGTCGCATTCTCGCCCGGTTGCGCTGCAGCCGAATCATCCTGGGCGGGCAGGGCGCCACCCATGACAGCCTGCCGCACTGGCGCTATCGCTTCGATCAGGGTGGAGAGGTATTTACTGATCGCGCGGAAGAACTTGGCGTCAATTTTCTTGTCGCCATTGCTGACTGCCTGCAGAAACGTTTCGAACTCATGGCTGATGTTGCCAATATCTGCAAGGCCCGCCATCCGCGCGCCACCCTTGACCGTGTGTAGCGGCCTTAGCAGCTGCTCCAGATATTCAGGGTTGTTGCGATCGTTTAGCCACTGCTGGACGATTTCTTCAACTTCCTCAATGAGGTCTTCGGACTCTTCAAGGAAGATAGCGATAATTTCAGTATCGCCAGCGTCGTCCTTGCCTGCCTCGTCGACCGCGGGCAATGTACCGGCGCGGGCTACGATGCTCTCAAGCAGCAGCTGCTCGTTGCGAACCAGATCGTCGAGCAAGGACAGCTTGGCAGATGCAGTGACCGGCTGACCCGCTGCAAGCTGATCCAGCATGTCTTCAAGGTCGGCGTGCACAGCACTCGCTAACAGGTAACTTTGGTAGTTGAGGCCACTTTGGCTAAAGCAATTGTAGGCTGCCGCCAGGGAGTTACAGGTATTGGCAATATCCGCCTGGCCATTACCCTGCGCAGAGCTGGAGAGCTCTTCAAGCAACTCGGTCAGCGCCGTTACCTGCTCGGGACGTTCGCCGGCAAGGCGCCATTCCTGCAGTAGCTTGTGACCGGTAAACAGCAACTCGTTGTCTCCCAGCTCCCCCTGGGCACTGGTCGACGCTTCGAGCGTCTGTGCAATCATTTCGTTGAGACGCTCGACTAACCCGGCGTGCTGTTGCGATGCCGCCGGCTGGTCAATGTGCTTGCCGCCCATCTCGCGCAGGGCATCGTATGTCTCCGACAGCAGGCCTAGCGCATCCGCGTCGACTTCGCCGCGCTGTGCCAGGTGACTGCAGAGTATTTCGGCAGGTGCCGACAGCTGGGCAATGAAATCCTTGCCGGCAATACGCGCTCCGCCGGTTATCGTATGGAACGCCCTTTCGACTGGCTCCATCGATGCGCCGCCAACACTGCCACTGTGCATCTCGAAGAACCGCGCGACCACACCAAGTTGAACGTCGAGCTCACTGGCAAATATCGCGTGAAGATAATGATCGTCCTCGGCGCTGTCACAGAACAGCGCTTCTTCTGGTTCTGGTTCTGGGTCGGGCTCTGTTTCCAGTACAGGCTCTGCTTCGGGCGCTGGCTCTGGTTCTGGCTCTGGTTCTGGCTCTGGTTCTGGCTCTGGTTCTGGCTCTGGTTCTGGCTCTGGTTCTGGCTCTGGTTCTGGCTCTGGTGCCGGCTCTGGCTCCGCATCGGGCACCATAGCAGCTTCAGGCTCCGGCTCTGGGAAGGGCTGCTCCTCGGCCTCAAAACCGCTAACCGCTGTATCTTCAGCGGCCGGCGCTGCAGGCATCGCCTCGGGCGCTATGCACGCGGCCACATCTGCCACTTCGCCAGGCAGACCCGTTTCCTCGAACGAGGCATCGTCGCTGGCATCCTGTGCAGGCTGCTGCTCCGACACCGTTTCGGCGGCGACAACTGCACCCTCCAGAGCCTCGGTGAGCAGACCTGTGCTCTGCCCAATGACGACTTCTGCCGCAGGGTCCTCGGTCAACGCCTCTGCGCGCTCAACAAGCAAGGCCAGGGAGGCGAGGTGAGGCGCCTGTCGATTGCTGAAAGCCTCGACAAGGTGTTCAAAATACTCGCAGGCCTCGCCAATCAGCGCCGCCCGCTGCTGGTCAACCGGCATAGAACCATCGCTCATGCGGTTGATCAGGTTCTCGATCGCCCATGCGGCATCACCCACATGCTCGGCGCCCGCCATGCGGCCACTGCCCTTGAGCGTATGAAAGCCGCGCCGTATCTCGGTCAGCGTGTCATCGACCTGCAGGCTCTCCGACCACTGCGGGTAGGTACCGCGAAGCGCTTCGAGCACTTCCGCGGCCTCTTCGAGAAAGATCTCGGCGATATCTTCATCGATTTCCGCCTCAAGCGGCTCCGGCAGGTAGCCGGCTGATGCTGCAGGCGCCGGCTGTTCGCCAGCCTCGGCTTCGACAACCGGCTGCTCGCCCGCCACTACCGGGCCAAGGCACAGTATCTCTGCCGCCGCATCGAGGGTATCTTGCTCGGTCGGATTCTGGCTGTACTTTGCAAGCTCAATGTACTGAGCCACCAGGGTCAACGCATCCAGAATCGACCCGGCATTATCGTAATGTCTCGCAGCGAGGAATTCCTGCTCTACCTTGTCTTTTAACCGCGACAACAGGCGGGCTGCAGTATCCAGCGACAGGATCTGCATCGCGCCAGCAACCTGCTCTATCATCGGCGGCAGTGCTTCGACAGCGTCGACATCAACCGACAGATGTTCGCTATCAAAGCCGTGGTCAGAACGCGTCCGCAGCGCTATGTTTTCGCAGATCGCTGCAATGACACCGCAGGCGACATCCAGTGCGTCAACTTCACTGGCACTGCGACCGTTACCTCGCAGCAGGTTTTCCAGCTCATACTCGGCCCTGTTGATCGCCTCGAAGGCATTGGCCACGCGCTGCTGACCGGCATCATCTTCAACCGCCTGCCCCTCCAGCGCGCGCAAGTCCTCAGCTATCGACTCGAGTCTGCCGGCAAGACCGTGCATCTGCAACAATTGGCTGGTGTAGTTAAGGCTGTCGACCATTTCGGCCAGTCCCGAAAAGACTGGCTGCTGTTCGCGTGCCGCTTTTTCGAATCCCGTGCGCAGAATGCCCAGCTCGGCAAGCAATTCATTGATGACGGCTCGCTGGGTTTGACTGTCCGCCGTGCCAAGCCGCAGCAGTTGATCGCTGCTGTAACCCTGGAGCGCGGCGGCAAGACCATGGGTCGCAGAGAGCTGTTCATAACGCTCATCTGCCAGCGGTGATACGGCAAGCGCAAACAGGGTTTCAGACTTAGCCTGTGACGCAAGGGCCGCAATGCTCGCCGCCTCATCCTGTTCGCCAGCTGCCAGGCGAGCAAGGAGCGAGAACAACTGCAAGTTACGAGCGAGCACCCGACAACACAGCGGGTTCAGCATTGAGGGGTATTGCGCGCAGTAGGCTGCCAGCAATTCCGTTCCAGCTACCAGCACCTGCGGAATACCGCCCGCCTGTGCAGGCAGCAACGCTGGGTGTAACTCCGCTACCAGGCTGGCAGCCTGCTGGAAGTCAATCGACTGCTCATCGGCGTCGCGGGCTGACTGTTCGCTCGCGGCCTGCAATTTTTCAACCAGACTTGCCGCGGCTTCTACATCGATCGAAACTGCCGCAGCAGTATCATCAACAGGGGTAAATTGTGCTAGATCCAGTGGCAAATCGCAGGCAGCACGCAGATCGTTGAGCACCGCCATTGCGATGGCCGATGGCTCACGCTGTTCGCTTGTCGCTCGATCGAGCAAGGTAAACAGCTGGGCAAGACCGCCGAGCAGGACTGCAAAAAGCCTGGACTCGGGCCGTTCGGCAACGCTGTCGACCAACTCGACCAGCAAGCCGGCGATTGCCGCCGCTGCCGGTAGCTGGCTGGACGCGACGCTGGATTGAATCCCGAGCAGGGCAGTGCGGGCAGAATCTATCTTTTCTCGATCGGGGTTGCCCGACAGGTAAGATTCCAGTGCGTTCTGCGCGACTTCAAATTGCGCGTGAATATCCACCGCAA
Organism: Pseudomonadales bacterium; assembly: GCA_965216795.1. Taxonomy (GTDB): domain Bacteria; phylum Pseudomonadota; class Gammaproteobacteria; order Pseudomonadales; family UBA7434; genus UBA7434. The sequence goes on from OZ244196.1 coordinate 2,038,256, forward strand.
TCCAGTCAAAGGCATGTTTTTCTGACTCTCTGTTCATAGCAGCAATTGTCGCTCCCGATGTTGCCACACTAGGCACGGTTCAACCTGCCTTGGCTCAGGCTTGCTGCGCGAGATCGGGTCTGTTGTTCTGGCCACCCGGGTGCGGGCCGTCGTCGAGCAGTTTGAAGCCAGCAACGGAGTTGCGTAGCTGCATGGTCATTTCCGACAGTTCGCCCACTTTGGAGGCCGCATCAGTTGTACCCGTTGCTGTTTGGGTAGTGATATCCTTAACGCTGTTCATCGTCAGGGAGATCTGGCCTGCGGTATCCGCCTGCGATCGCGCGGACGTTGAGATACTTTCGATCAGTTCAGAGAGATTCTGTGAGACCTTTTCGATTTCTTCAAGCGCGACGCCCGCATCGTGCGCCAGGCCGGCGCCATTGACCACCTCGGTCGTCGTTTGCTCCATCGAGCTCACGGCCTCATTGGTGTCAGACTGGATCGTCTTGACCAGCGCTTCAATCTGCTTGGTCGCCGCAGAAGACCTCTCGGCGAGTCGCTGTACTTCGTCGGCAACCACCGCGAAGCCGCGGCCGGCCTCGCCTGCCATCGACGCCTGGATCGAGGCATTGAGTGCCAGGATGTTGGTCTGGTCGGCAATATCATTGATCAGCGAGACAATGTCGCCGATTTCCTGAGAACTCTCTCCAAGGCGCTTGATCCGCTTGGAGGTGTCCTGGATCTGCTCGCGAATAGTGTCCATACCGCGGATTGTATTCTGCACCACCTGGGCGCCGGACTTTGCAATCTGTACGGAGCTGGTCGCTACCGTTGCCGACTCTGCAGCATCAGTCGACATCTGGTTCATGGTGCCAGCCATATCCTTTACGGCAACCGATGCAGAGGAAATCTCACTCGCCTGGGTTTCAGAGGCCTCAGCAAGCGCCAGGGCTTTATCCTGCGTGTCCTTGGCAGCGCCGCTCACCATAACCGTGGTGTCGTTGATCGATGAGACGATCTCACGCAATTGCTCGATCGTAAAGTTAATCGAGTCCGCAATTGCGCCGGTAAACTCCTCAGAGACCGTCGCCTGTGCCGTCAGGTCACCATCGGCGAGGCTGCCAATTTCATTGAGCAATCGCTCGATCGCCACCTGGTTCCGCTCGTTAGCTGACTTCTGTTCTGACAGGCGCAGCACCGTGTTGCGATAAAGCTGCACGCCGATAAGCGCCAGGATGACGAGTATGAGTGCGCCACTGATCGACGCCGTATCACCGCCGATGGCACGCACCTTGCTCAGCCCACGCAGGCCTTCTGCAACCACGTTGGTCTGGTCAAGAATCTTGGGTGAACTATTGAGAATGCCATTTGCAGCATTGCGTGCACTCAGCAGATCAGGCGAGGCCTTGAAAATATCATCAACAGAGCCGGATACGAAATCAAACAGCTTGTCGATTCGCTTTAGTGAAGCGCGAGCCTTAGAGTCAGACACTCGCTGGATACCGAGCTTGCTATTGCCATCGAGCATGCCATTCAGGACGCCCCCAAAAATACTGGCATCGAGATTGAACTGGTTTGAAGCGTCCTGTGCCTCGGCACTACCGCTCAGCATCTTGTCTACGTTACGCGCAATACGCTCTGCCAACAGCAGCTGCTTCTGGGCGTAGACAACCTGGTCGCTATCAACGCCTCGCTCCAACATCACATCGACAACAATATTGTATTCACGCTGCAGCTCGGGAATCGACTCGTTCAGGGTCTTGGCCACATCGTGCAGGAAAAGAATCCGGTCACGGTTGGAGACAATGGTTTCGGAATTTTCTTTTACTGAAGACCAGAGCTTGCCCATCTCGGTAAGCTCTTCATCGAGCATCGTGCCAACACCTGGCAGCTTGTCATTGCCGTTGCGCAGGGTCTGGTAGGTATATTCAAAGCGCTCGGTCGCCTTTTTCAGCGTCACGAAAGCCGATGCCTCGCCGGCGGTGGCCTCGCGCGAAGAGGTCGATATCTGGTGCAGGAAGACACGCATATCGCTGGCCAGGGCCAGATAGCGCGCATCACGATCAGCATCTCGCAGGAAGAAGAAGGTACTGACCATGAACATCGTGGTGGCACAAACCAGCATGACAATAGAAAAGGTAAACAACTTGCCAGATTTACCGCCCGACTTACTGTGCATGATGTTGTCCATCACCGCCACTCCAGATAAATAATTGGTCTAAAAAATAAAAAATTTTGCCCTGCCACGATCGAGGCCTTATGCCGCCGAACCTCCGGCCTGACTGTCATTACTGCTCTCTTGCAGGGTAGAAGGGTCCCGGAACGCGGATTCGGCCGTCAGCAGGTGCGGCTGAAAGCGAAACCATTGAACGCCGTTTTCTATTCCCCGAGCGTCAATACAACCCTCGAACAGCTCCCCGCTTCGATCAAAGTCCTCGTCAAAAGCATCTGACATAAAGTGCTTGAGGCCAAAAACGTTACTCACCACCAGGCCAGCGTAGATGCCGTCCACATCGATGATCAGGGCGCGATGCCGATTTTTGTTGCCGGCGAGGCGAGCACCGAAGTAGCGCTCAAGATCGATGATAGGTAGCAACCTGCCGCGCACATTGGCAATGCCCTGAAGCCAGTCCTTGACTCTTGGCACATAGGTAATCGGCGGCACGTTGACTATTTCGACGACTTCGCCCATGGGCGCAATCATGCGCTGGCCACAGAGCGAGAATCCAATGCCGCTCCAGCTGGCGGTCATGTCTTGCGCGCTGATAACGTCTCGATCGACGCTGGCGCTTGCCTGTGCAATTTGATGAAGCAGAGCGACGGGGCTTTGATCAAACTTCATGTGTTCATCCCCATCCTTTACTAATTCGTTTCCAGAACCGTTTCGATCGTATTGATAAGGTCTTTCTCGGGCACAGGTTTAACCAGGTAACCCCTGGCGCCCTGTTTGCGCGACCACTCGCGGTCAGACGGCTGGTTCTTGGTCGTCACCATGATCACGGGTATCCCGCTAGTCTCGGGGTTGCGCGTCAGCTGTCGCGTGGCCTGAAAGCCGTTGATGCCCGGCATCACGATGTCCATCAGCACCAGGTCGGGATGGTGTTCCTGCGCCAGCTCTACACCAAGCTCACCCGTTTCGGCAGATACTACTTCGTACCCATGCTTATTCAGGATATTTGAAATATGGTAGGTTTCCGTCGGCGAATCATCGACAACCAACACCCTCTTCATACCGCTCTCCGCCATCTATCGTAGTTTCCGCGTTATACGTCTGCTCGGGCTATCAACCTGCTGCTCAGGCATGTGCAGATATCGAGTCGCCCTCTGGCTCACTACCGAGGTGGGTCTGGATTGCTTCCAGCAGCTCGACTTTGCTGAATGGCTTAGTCACGTATTGATCGGAGCCCACAATGCGGCCCTTCGCTTTGTCGAACAGGCCATCTTTACTGGAGAGCATAATTACCGGCGTCGACTTGAACTGCTCGTTGTTCTTGATCAAGGCGCAGGTTTGATAACCGTCCAGTCGAGGCATCATGATGTCGACGAAAATAATGTTGGGCTTTTGGTCGGCGATCTTGGACAACGCCTCAAAACCGTCCTCGGCGGTGATAACGTTGAAACCCTCGCGCTGCAGCAGCGTCTCTGCTGTCCGACGAATGGTTTTGCTGTCATCGACAACCATTATTTTCAATTCTTGAGCTTGCGAATCCATAACGATTCGGCCTCCCAGATAACTACCTATGGCGAACTTGCCGTGACGACCCCAAGCCGGTGTAAAATCAGGTGCACGCAGCAGGGGCAATCGCCGACAAAACTGTTTACTTTTAAAGCTATAGACCATTGCCCCGGAGAAATAAAGGCAACGGGCGGCAATAGCCGCTGTGGGTTTCGAGCGAATCACCAAATATTGAGGCAGGTAACATTATGAGCGTCACACTCGGCGTGGTGATGGACCCCATTGAATCCATTACGCCTTACAAAGACAGCAGCCTGGCGATGCTGCTCGCGGCGCAACAGCGCGGCTGGACTGTGATCTACTTCACAGTCGACAGCCTGTACAGCGATAACGGCGCTGCCGCTGGCCTGGGTCATGAACTGCAGGTCAGGGACGACCCTGAGAACTGGTTCAGCAAAGCGCAGGCCAAACACTACTCGCTCGCTGAGCTCGACGTGATCCTGATGCGCAAGGATCCACCCGTCGACAACCAGTTTATCTACGCTACCCACTTGCTCGAGATTGCCGAGCGCGCTGGCGCCCTGGTCGTCAACCGGCCACAGAGCCTGCGCGACTGCAACGAAAAGATCTTCGCAACCCGCTTCCCGCAGTGCTGCCCGCCGGTGCTGATCAGCACCCTTGCGCAACCGATCAAGGATTTTCATGCCCAGCACAACGATGTGATTCTCAAGCCGCTTGACGGCATGGGGGGCAAGTCCATCTTTCGCATCAAGCCCGACGACCCCAACCTCAATGTCGTGATTGAGACCCTGACGGACTCAGGGCGACAGGCCATTATGGCGCAGCGCTATATCCCTGAAATTGTCGACGGCGACAAGCGGATCCTGCTGATCGACGGCGAGCCGGTGCCCTATGCACTGGCGAGAATCCCGGCCAGTGGAGAAACGCGCGGTAACCTTGCGGCGGGCGGTGAAGGTGTGGCGACAGCGCTGTCGGATCGCGACCGCTGGATCTGCGAGCAGGTAGCACCCACGCTCAAGGCACTGGGCCTGCTGTTCGTGGGAATAGATGTTATCGGCGACTATCTCACCGAAATCAATGTCACCAGCCCAACCTGCATTCGCGAGCTTGACAAGCAATGTGGCCTGGATATCGCCGGCGAGCTGATGAGCTGCATCCAGCGCAAACTCGAGGGCTGAACCCGGCGTATCCAGCACGGTCAGGTCGCAAATTACCAGAGCAATTGCTCAGGCACTGACCTAAAATGGAGTGATGAGTTATCGCCCCGGGGAAAATCACCGATTCAGTTATGCGCTCGCCGTTGCGCTGGGCATCCACGGCATGCTCGTTTTCTGGGTGACCTTCAGCGCCATCAGCGATGCGGTCGCCAGCAACCAGAAAGAGGTCACTTTATCTATCGCAAATAGCGACGAGTCTGTAGATGAGGCTGACTTCCTGGCCCAGCAAAATAGCAAGGGCAGCGGTGATCTCGACGAACTTGCCCAGCAGACTACCACCAGCGAAGCGCCCCTGCTCGACAATGAAATCAACCCGGTCGACCCGATGATGCTGGCCTCCCAGCCTGAGCAGGAAGCCAGCGAGCCCGACCGACGCATTATTACAACCAGCGGTGAATCAACGCAGCGGGTTAACCTCGAGCCCGATGAAGAAGAGCAAGCTGAAGAGGAATCTTTTAACGACGAAAGAAACGACCTGCAGCAGCTCAGCCGGGAAATCGCCAGCCTGGAGGCGAGACTGGCAGACAGGCAGCAGCTGTTCACCCGCAAACCCAGAATCCTGCGGCTGACCTCGAGCTCAACGATGGCAGCTGGCGATGCCGAGTATGTGTTCCGCTGGCGAAATCGCGTTGAGAAGGTGGGGAACTTGCACTATCCACCGGAAGCGCGCGAGCAGGGTCTCTATGGCGATGTGCGACTGCAGGTCAGACTCAAGCCCAATGGCATCGTCGAAGAAACCAAAATTCTCTCTTCGTCAGGCTCATCAATCCTGGATCGAGCGGCCCTGAACAGCATCAGGCTGGCCTCGCCATTCGAGCCCTTTCCCGAAGCCATGGCTGAAAAGTACGATGTCATCGAAGTCATTCGAACCTGGCAGTTTCGCAAGGACCGGTTGACCGCCGAATCAGGCTGATCAAGCCCCTAGCGTTTTCGCTAACCAATCATCCGCGTAGCTGGCAAAACGCAGGTCTTTGATAAACCCGCAGTGCCCGCCATGGGATTCGATGTCAATGGACACGCCTGGCACCTCGCCTAACTCACGCAGGTAATCCGTTCGTACAATGGGGTCATCGGCCGCGGCCAGAATGTGCAGACTGCCAGCGGCATCGGCCAGTACCTGCCGGTCGATTGCGTAGGCGCGAAGATAATCCTCAGGCCGACCGAAATCTGTGTGGTTGGGAACGAAATAGGCGTTCAGTTCAGTCAGCGTTCTCGACTGCCGCAGTGCGTGCCCATAATCATAACGCGGAAACAGGGCCAGCTTTTTCGCCAATGACCCCTTCCAGCGATACATGAAGTAAGCATGGTAGAGCCATAAACCGTTTTCAATATCCAGCGTCGTATGCGGGGGACTCACCAGCGGGCATATCGCTGCAACCTTGTCCAGTTCACGGCCAGCATTCGCCGCTCGTGCGGCAATGCGAATAGCGAAGTTACCTCCCAGGCTAAAACCGGCAAGTAGCACCCTGCCATTCCCGAAGCGTTGCCGCACCACGTCAACGGCATTGGCAACTTCTTCAATCCGGGTTGAGTTGAACAACGCCTCGTTGAGGTGGTGGCTGTCACCGTGATCGCGGAGGTTGAGGCGAAAAATACTGAAGCCCCGCTCGTGAAGCGCCTGGCCGGCTGACAGCAGGTAACTCGATTCAGAGCAGCCCTCCCAGCCATGCAGCAATATGACCAATGGCGCAGCTGCTGCGTCGGTAGCCGGGTTGTAAACGCCGTATAGCCTGACACCATTCCCGGCATCGATAACCTGGGGGCGAGCCGTGTCACGCAGCGTGCGCGAGCGCCGTCTTACCATGACACGACGCGGGCCAATGCTGGCCAACATCGTCTGTATGTGATGATGCGCCAGGTACGCTGGCGGCGAGAAAGCAGGCACTGGAAAATCCTTCACACTATGCCGGGGTAGCAATAAGCTGCCCCGGTTCACAGGCCGGTGAGCTAATGGCGATCGGGTAGATAAGCGGTCGCTTCAATTTCAACAAGCGCCCCTTTGGGAAGCGCCGCAACTTCGACACAGGCCCGGGCCGGGTATGGCGGGGTAAAGCACTGCGCCATGACCTCATTGACCTCATCAAACTGCGCAAGGTCAACAAGATAGAGCATGATCCTGGCCACATCAGCCATTGATCCTCCTGCGCTTTCCACAATGGCGCGCACATTGTCAAAGGCCTGCCGTGTCTGCGATGCAGCGCTGTCGCCAGCGAACTGGCCGGAACCTGGATCCAGACCCAGCTGCCCCGACACCAACAACAGGTCGCCCGCGCGAACCGCCTGCGAATAGGGGCCCAAGGCGGCGGGCGCAGCGTCGCACTCGACTGCCCCAAAATCTGTACTCATTTCATGGCCTTCTTGTTTTGCCGCTTGACCCGGGTAACGTGCTCAACCGAACGGATCACCCGGATCCTGCGAATGATCCGTGCCAGGTGGACGCGGTCGTGAACCGACAGGAAGATATGGATAATCGATGTATTGGCGTCGCGCTCTTCCACCTTGATTGACTCGAGACTCGCATCGAGACTGCTGATTTTGTTAGCCAGCGATGCGATGATCCCGCGCTGCTGCTTCACCTCCACGATCAACTCGACGCGGTACTCCCCCTCGACGCTGTCATGCCAACGCAAGGCAATACAACGCCCCTCATTATCCTTCTCATGGATTTCGCAGTAATTGCCGCAATCGGCGACATGCACCACTACCCCGCGCCCCGAGGTGATGTGGCCACCGATATCGTCGCCGGGGATAGGGTTACAGCAACGGGCGAACTGGATCATCATGCCCTCGGTCCCGGCAATGGCCAGTGGCCGCTGGCGATTGCCAATGGCGACATCTTCTTCGCTGTCTTCCTGCAGCTCGAGCAGCTGCCTGGCTGTCAGGTAGGGCACGCGATTACCCATACCCACTTCTTCGAGCAAGCGCTCGAAACTATCGATACCCGAGCGCTTCAAAAACGCATCTCGCAACTCCTCGTCCAGGTCATCGAGGCTGGAATCCAGCCCGACCAGCGCCTTGTTCAATAGCCGGGCACCCAGCTCTCTTGAATCACTGCTTTGCAAATGCTTGAGATAATGGCGAATTTGCGAGCGCGCGCGCGAGGTCGCGACCATATCAAGCCATGCGGGGTTGGGGTTGGCGCCTGGCGCGGTAATGATCTCCACGGTCTCACCGCTCTGCAGCGGCTGCGACAGCGGGGCCAGTCGCCGGTTGATACGGCAGCCAACGCAGGTATTCCCGATATCGGTATGCACTGCATAGGCAAAGTCGACCGGAGTAGCGCCCAGGGGCAGCTCCATGATGTCGCCCCTGGGCGAGAACACATAGACCTCTTCGGGAAACAGGTCGATCTTGACGTTTTCAATAAACTCGAGCGAGTTACCCGCGTTTTGTTGCAGCTCCAGCAGCCCCTGCACCCACTGCCGCGCGCGCTGGTGGCTACCCACCGCCGCATCTTCATTGTTGGCCTTGTAAAGCCAGTGCGCTGCGATGCCATTGTTGGCCATCTGCTCCATCTCTTCGGTGCGGATCTGGATTTCAATGGGCACGCCGTGCATACCGAACAGCACGGTGTGCAGGGACTGGTAGCCGTTGGCTTTAGGGATAGCGATATAGTCTTTGAAATGGCCAGGCCGTGGCTTGTAGAGATTGTGCACGGAGCCCAGGGTACGGTAACAGTCCTCGGGGAAGTTGACGATAATGCGAAAGGCAAAGACGTCCATAATCTCGGTGAACGAGCGACTCTTGCTACGCATTTTCTGGTAGATACTGTAAAGATGCTTTTCGCGGCCGATCACGCGCGCGGGAATGCCGTCCTTTGCCAACTGCTCGGATAACTGCTGTCGCACATTGGCAACCAGCTCCTTGCGATTGCCCCGCACCGCGGCAATCGCCGCGCGAATACGTTTTGCTCGCATGGGGTAGAGCGTTGTAAATCCGAGGTCTTCAAACTCTACGCGCACATCGTTCATACCCAGCCGGTTGGCTATCGGCGCGTAGATCTCGAGCGTTTCCTTGGCAATTCGCCTGCGCTTCTCTACGCCCAGCACATCGAGAGTGCGCATGTTGTGCAGCCGGTCAGCCAGTTTGACCAGGATAACGCGCAGGTCGCGCGCCATCGCCATCGCCATCTTCTGGAAGTTTTCCGCCTGCTTTTCAGCCTGAGTCTGGAACTCAAACTGGGTAAGCTTGCTGACCCCATCAACCAGCTCGGCGACCGTGGGGCCAAAGGCCGAATCGAGCGCCGCCTTGTCCAGCCCGGTGTCTTCAATTACATCATGCAACAGCGCCGCGGCCAGGCTCTGGTGGTCCATATGCATGTCAGCAAGAATATCAGCGACCGCCAGAGGGTGGGTCACATAGGGTTCGCCGGTTCGGCGGGTCTGGCCAAGATGCGCCTCTTCGGCACAGCCGTAGGCCTGCCTGACCAGTTCAATCTGGTCAGGCTCGAGGTAGGTTTCTAGCTTTTCGGTAAGCTGCTCAATGGTCGTGGCCGTCATTGGCCACAATATAAGCGCTGGGGAGGATTTTTTGTAGTCGAGAAGGGGCTGGGTGCACTAAATGCCAAATTCAGCAGCCAGCTCCTCGGTCAGGTCATCCATTTCTTCTTCGACATCAAGCTGATCAGGATTGATCAGGCCAGCTTCGATCTCGCGCAGTGCAATCACGGCGGGCTTGTCGTCTTTGACTTCAACCATAGGGTCTTTACCCTGGGTCGCGATTTGACGTGCGCGTTTACTGGCGACCATAACCAGTTCGAACCGGTTATCGACGTGATCCAGGCAATCTTCAACAGTAATTCTGGCCATAGTCTTCCATCGTTGCTTGCATTGTGTGCGATCTAGCCCGCTGCCAATCGGCGGGGCGGCATTATAAGCATAGCTGTGTGTAATGACGAGCCGTAATATAACAGCTTAAAAATCAGGCATTTAAGTGCTGCCCAGCAGCTCGTCGAGCAAGACCCTGTGCCGCAGCTGCTGCTGCCCCCGACGCAGCCGGGCCGCCCTGACAACAGCCACCACGTCCGCGACGGCCTCGTCGAACAGGTCATTGACGATCAGGTAGTCCGATTGCTGGTAATGCGACATCTCGGCAACGGCCTCTGCCATTCGCAGTTCAATCGTTTGCTGGTCGTCCTGGCCACGGGAGTCCAGGCGGGTTTGCAAGGTCGCAAGCGAAGGCGGCAGCACGAAAATCGACACCGTGGATGCATTGGCGGATTCGAGCAACCAGTCGCGTGCCTGCCTGGCGCCCTGCCAGTCGATCTCGAGCACGACATCGCGCCCGGTGGCCAGCTGCTGCTCGACCCAGCGTTTGGACGTGCCATAAGCGTTACCAAAAACCCGCGCATACTCGAGAAAGTCCCCGGCACTGACCATTCGGTCAAACTCGGCCTGGTCGACGAAATGGTAGTTCTCGCCGTCGACCTCCCCCGGTCGCATCGCTCGTGTAGTATGCGAGACCGAGACGACCAGGCCGTCCAGCGCCGCGAGCATCGCCCGCACCAGGCTGGTCTTGCCCGCACCGGAAGGTGCCGAGACTGTAAACAAATTGCCTCGCACAGACGCTGTCATCTCAGTTAACCTTTAACTCGATACTCTACGATGGTCGGGCTCAAACGCTTGAGCGGACCCGATTATAGAGCATGATCGCACCTAAAATCAGGCGGGCCGCGAAGCGGCAGAGCAAGCGTAACCTGCACCGGGAACGCAAGGCCAGCAGAGAGCTGAAACCAAGTGAAAGAATTACTGGATGACCACAACGAAGCGGGGCGCATCGCCGCTCTGGAAGCCCTGCACCTGCTCGATACGCCCGCCGACGAGCTGTTCGACCGGCATACCCGCTTGTTGCAGCGATTGACCGGCTGGCCCATCGTCGCCTTTGCCCTGGTCGACAGCAACCGCGTCTGGTTCAAATCGATTCAGGGCATCGCCGCACCGCCGGCACAGGAGCGTCAGGCGAGCCCCTGCGCAGCGACAATTACCTCGCAGGGTATCCACACGACGGCCGGCAGCGCACCCGCATCGCCAGTGATGCTCGGCGAGCAGGTCGTTGGCAGTTACGTCGGCATCGCCATTCGCGACCAGGACGGCCATGCGATTGGCGCTCTCAGCCTGCAATCGGCCGAGGCGCGCAGCGAGACCCGGCAGGAACTCGAGCTACTCACCCAGATAGCCAGCCTTGTTGAATACGATATACACCTGGCCCAGCAGTCTACGCTGGATAGCCTGACCGGGCTTTCCAATCGAACGGGCTTCGAGCATGCGGCCAGGCATATCCTGGCGCTGTGCAACCGCAGCCAATGCGAAGCAACCCTGGTTATCTTCGAAATCCGCGCGCTGGCCGAGATCAATGCCGAGCACGGTCATGAAGCAGGTGACCTGGTGCTGTCCGCGTTCGGCCAGCTGCTGTCTGGTACGTTTCGATCCTGCGATATCACCGCCCGGGTCAGCGGCGGCACCTTCCACGTACTGCTCTCGCATGGCGACAACGTAGAGTTCCTGATACCGATCGACCGTCTGCGCGAGAAACTTGCCGAATTCAACGCATCGCTGGATATGCCAGAGTTTATTGATGTCGCTATCAGTTACCTGCACTTTGAAGGCAAACAACACAAGAACTTTGAAGGCTTGCTCGCAGCACGGCCAGACGCCGTCGTGGTGTAACACCCCGCCCGCACTCATCAATGCCTGCAAAATCACTTAGCGGCCTGCTGTTGCTAGCCTTGCTGGCCTGCCCGGGCAAACTCGTCTGGGCACAGTCGAACAACCTGTGTGTTGCCAGCCCCGACTGGGGCATCTTCGTAACAGACTATGGTTATGCCGACACAATGGTTGACCTGCGCACGGTCCATGACCTCAACCTCCAGGGCCGGGAATACCTGTCTGGCGAGTGGGCCAATGCAATCGCTTACCGGAAAGGCGCCGCAGAGATTGACCCGCTCTGGCTGGAGCCAGACTTCCTGTTCCCCGACTGGACGACGAACTCGAACTTTTCGGTGGTATCAGCCATACAGTCCGTGGCCACCAATAGCGATGGCTTCGATATTTATCGCTCGGTCATCAGCAATGGCGACTGGGAGGTCACGATAAACACCGAGGTCATCGACACGCAAACCGGCTTGCAACAGGGGATGACCAGCGCCAGCGCCGCCGCCATCGTCGATCCCCCGGTTACCAGCTCGCGCTATGTGTTGAGCCAGCAGCTGGTTTATCGAAATACGTCAGGACAGACACTGGATGATGTCAACATCTACCAGCTGCTGCACAGCCTTGCTGCACTGGTCAGTCTCTACGACGACCGCCTGTACCCTTCGAGCGGCACTTCACCCACTGCCACCGTGCTGCTTGATAACGCATTTCGCTATGACACAACACTGATCGGGAAAGACAGCGCGACCAGCAGCTTTATCGATCCATCGCCATGCCTGTCGCAGCCTGCCAACCTGGCCATTCCTGAGCCGGGCGTTTTTCACTATGACAAGCTTTCGCTGCAAACACGCGTACAACCAATGCAATTCGATAGCCACTACTATGGCGACCAGGGCATTGGTGACAACCATATATTTGGCAAGCCCTCAACCGGGTCGCATTTGCATGTTGAAGCCGGCGCACTCAACAACCTCGATTTTTTTGACCCAGGCGATATCGACTACCCAAACAATCCCTACTTCGCATCCACCTTTGGCGCTACCGATGTGGGAGACCTGTGGGTGGCCGGTGCGCAGCGGCACGCCCTGGGCAGCATCGCCAGCGGTGCTTCTGTTTCTTTCACCTATATATTGTCATTACATACCCAGACCGTAGACCTTCGCCCACGCGCCGTCGTGCCCATACTACCGACACCAGCACTGGCACTGCTCGCCCTTGCACTGCTTGCGATAAGCCTGCAGCAGCGCGCCCAGCATTAACTTCGCTCATTCACAACCTGCAACAAACCACCGGGCTTTTCGTTGCAAGCTGCATGCGATGCTGCAAGCGATGCAGCTGGCTGGGCGACGCGTTCAAAGAACCACTGTGACGTGGCTCACCTTCCGCAATTTGCAATTGCAATTTGCAAAAATGCTTTTCATTTTGAAACGCGGAATGAGAAAAACCGCCTGCCCGGGCAACGGGTAAAAATGTGTAAGACTGGCGAGCCCACCGGCAATGTGCGAACTCGCGCACGTTTTGTCGCATCACAGCAACTTTGGCATACACGGTTAAATCAATATTTTTATCAATCACTTATACGCAAATTTGCCAGCCTGGCAACGATTGCGAGGCGCCCGGCACCGCACTTTTCATGATCGCTGGATGATTTTGGCACAGGCTCTGCATTAGTTCAGACAACACTCACTCAGGGCAAGCTTCCTGAAACATGTGGATGTTTTTTATTTAACGGCGTCGGATGCCGCCATCTCGGAAGAACTAGGAGTTTGAAATGAAAAAATTACTCGTCGCTGCTGTAGCAGCACTGACTGCGAGCGGAGTAGCACTGGCTGCGGACCAAGCTGGTAACGCAAACGTGGAAATTGTTTCAGCAATCATTATCACTGAAACCACGCAAATCGATTTCGGCCAAATCATCAACCTCGACGGCACCTGTACGATGGCGTCTGGTGGCAGCCTGAGTGGTACTGCGGGTATGGCCTGTACTGGTACTGAAACCCCCGCGGTTTTCAATATTGCCGGTACTTCTGGTTCAGTTGTCGACGTTAGCGTCACAGCTGGCTCTTCTGTCGACGGCGTCACTTACACGCCAGTCATCGACGGCGCTGCGACTCGCACGCTGACTGGTGGTACTGCCAACGTTTCAGTTGTCGGTGCAATCCAACTGGTAAGTGCAACTGACGGTGTTAAAGATATTGCCTACACCTTCACTGCCAACTATCAGTAGATAGATCGCCTTACCCCGGGGCTTCTAGCGCAGCGACGGGGTATCCCAGGCAAAAAACCACACCCTCATTGCCGTAGAGCCAACGGTAATGGGGGTTTTGGTTGTAGACCGGGGCACATCGGTCACCAACCTTCGAGTGAAACAAAACGGCTAACCTCAGGGGCACCCCATGAAAAAACGATTTCATGCAGCGCTGTTTGGAATACTCGCCGCCAGTGTTACGCAGGCAGCAGACCAGACGGGCAATGCCAACGTCGAGATCGTTTCAGCGATTACGATCACTGAAGATACGCAAATCGATTTTGGGCAAATCATCAATCTCGACGGCACCTGTACGATGAGCAGCGGCGGTAGCCTCAGTGGCACCGCGGGTATGGGCTGCACCGGCACCGAGACCCCTGCAACCTTTACGATTACCGGTACCAGCGGAGCCGTGGTGAACCTGGCGGTCGCCAATGGCGCAACGGTCGATGGCGTCAGCTACTTCCCCGTCATTGATGGACCCACCAGCCGCACCCTCAGCGGCGGCAGTGTCAGCGTCGACGTCGTGGGCAATATTTCCCTGTCGGGCGCCAGTGACGGCGTGAAAGACATCGCATACACCTTTACCGCCAATTATCAATAACTTAGCGAGCTCTGCAGCGGCAACGATCGCCGCTGACCGTCAAATCCTTTCGGCGCAATAAACGCCCAATTTGTCGATTTTTTGCACATTGCGAAAATCGCCCTATACTGTGACCAAATGCAGTTTGATTTGTGATCAATCGCAAATCTCCAGCAACTGGACGCAGGTGAATGAAGGCGCGAACACTAGGATTGGCTCTCATCGCGATACATGGAATGGCAGTGACGCCGCAGTTTGCCGTGGCCGCCAGTGAAATTGCGAATGCCCGGGTAGAGATTCTGCCGGCGCTGGGCATTGACCAGACCACCCAGGTCGATTTCGGCCAACTCCACAATGCCAACGGCAGCTGTGTGATGAACGCGGCGGGCGAGCTCAGCGGTCCCTCGGAGATGGCCTGCAGTGGTACACGCACCCCCGGGGTGTTCACCATTAGCGGCGCGAGCGGTGGAACTATCATCGTCAGTACCACGCAGGGCGCCGCACAAGGAGTAACCTTCCAGCCTCTCGTCGCTGGTGGACCCAGCCATCTGCTCGAAAATGGCCAGGCGACAATTACCGTCGGCGGCAGCCTGATACTCGACAGCGCGAGCGAGGGTATCAAAAACATCACCTACACGTTCACTGCAAACTACCAGTAGCCTGACACCCCCGAAACGCCAGTACGACCTCCGTAAATTTATCCCACACGCACTGTTCAGCTTTCTTCTAGACTTAGCGCCTGTATTAGCTAAAAGTCAGGCCTTCACTCAGGCACTGCCACTCTTTGCTCGGATCCTGCCAATGGCCCGTTGCAATTTGCAATCACCAGCTCGCAATTTGCGAGTCGCGATCGTTTTGTCGACAGCACTGCTGACCAGCGCAGCGTTTGGCGATCAATCGCTTGAGCTGGTGCCTTTCTCGCAGGATCTGGATTTTGGCGTCATTGCCAATGAAGATGGCGTCTGCCGAATGAACGACAGGGGCAGCCTTATCGGGCTGGCAGGGCAAAGCTGCCTGGGCTCTGGCAGTCGTGCGATCTTCAACGTCACCGGCGCACCGGGCAGAGTGATCAATATTAGCGCGACCGGCGGCAATAACGGTATGGGCGTTTCCTTCGAACCCTCGATATCCGGTTCACTGACTAAAGTAATTGCAGCAAACGGATCTGCCCCGCTTGTGATTGCGGGGGACCTCGTGTTGCAAAATGCGAAATCAGGTCAACATGCGATCGAATACATTGTTTGCGTGTACTACGAATAAACCCCGAAGGGTCGACAAGCCGTTACTCCCGCAGCAACGTTCCAACCCCTGAAAACCCCGCTTTTTTTTGGCTTTCACCTGTCGAATTCCGCCACGCTAACTATACTTTTTTAAGTGATATATAGATGTGGTGATAACACATCATCTCACGGCATTGACAGTACCAGACACCCGGGGAAAGATGATGAGCTGTACACGTGACAGACGATTTTTTGCATTTCTATTGAGCCTTATCGTGGCTCAGTTGATGGCGCTTACGCCTCAGCTGGTGGCAGCTGAATCGATTTTGCAAGTGTTGCCCACCAGGGTCGTGCTCGCAGGCAACAAACGATCAATGACAGTGACGCTGATAAACCGCGGCGACTCAGACGGCTCCTACCGGATGTTTTTTCGCAACATCCGGGCCGATGAAAACGGTCAGTTCACCGAAGTGGAAACGCCGGTTGAGGGCGAGCTATTCGCAGACAACATGGTGCGCTTTTCGCCGCGCCGAATTACCGTGCCCGCCCGCAGCAAGCAGAGCATTCGCGTGTTAGCCCGCAAGCCACAGGGCCTGGAGGACGGCGAATACCGCAGCCACCTGGTTTTCAGGAAGCTGCCCTCGCAAAACTCGGTGCTGGAGCAGGCTAATGAAGACGATGGCATCGGTTTTTCACTGCGACCCATCGTCGAAGTGACGATACCGGTTATCGTTCGTCACGGCGCCATTAACGCTGAGCTGTCGCTGTCCGATGCTTCGCTGATTGACACCGGTGAGGGCAAGGAAATCCAGTTCAGGATCAATCGCGAGGGACAGCGTTCACTCTATGGTGACGTTGACGTGTGGTGGATAGACAGCAGCGGCAATCGTTCCAACCTGGCGATGGCTCGCGGCATCTCGGTGTACACGCCAAATTCGCACCGCATCTTTAGCTTGCCGCTGGAGACGGATCCCGGCACGCTTGCCCCAGGCAAGATCATGCTGGAGTACAGGGAAGACCCCGCCTATGGTGGCGACCAGCAAGCAAGCCTGGAAAAAGCCATCTAAACGGGGCTGGCGTTACAGCCACGCCCGCGTGGCTGTTCCCCGTACCAATGCACAACCCCGCCAGCCGATTTGCCGGTGACCTTGCCGGCAGAGCTCACCCGCTATTGCAGCTGGCCGTAGCCCTGCTTATCGCCCTGTCGATCCCGGCATGGTCAAACGACCACGGTGACGAAGACGCAGCGACCGAGCTGCTCTCTGATGACAATTTGCTGATTGTCGAGATTGTCCTGGGTAATTACCGGCTCGCACAGGATGTTTTCATCTACGCCACACTGGAATCAACGCTGGTGCCTTTACAGCCAGTGTTCGATGCGCTCGAATTTCCTATCCATGTAGACCCGGTTGCCGGCAAGGCCCATGGATGGTTCTTGCGTGAGAAAAACCGATTCGACCTCAACGTCGAGTCACGGACGCTAACCATTGGCGAACAGCAACAGCTACTACCCCCGCATAGCCAACTGCTGAGCGATGGATTTGATCTCTACGTGGATATCAACCAGCTCAACGACTGGCTGCCTGTGACTATCGAGCTGCAAACCAGTCGCCTGCGGCTTGCCGTCACTTCGCAGCAACCATTGCCGCTGGAGTTGCAGCTTGAACGCGACAAGGCGCGCAAACAAAAGCTGGGCAGGATTGGCGGCAGGGATTTGCCCGTTATCAAAGACCACTATGCCCTGGCGGGCACCCCCACCATTGATGTGACGATGGGTGGCGTCGTCCAGGAGGTAGCCGACGGCAGCGATGCCAGCGTCGATTCAGACTATAGCTACTCGGTGCTGGCCAATGCGGATCTGCTTGGCATGCAGGGTAACCTGTCACTCTCTCGCGCCTCATCAGGCGATTCAATGCGCGAGCGATTCACACTTTATAAGAAGCCAAATCATCCCGAAGAGATGATGACCGGCCGCCTGAGTGCGGTAGCGGCCGGTGACATTTTTGCACCACCCGATGCACTGGTATTCAGCGGAGGCGAAGGCCTGGGCGCAGACCTGCAGTTTGGTGGCGTCAGTAACGCCAGCGACTTTGATAAACGTATCATTGAAGGCGATGCCGTCCCCGGCTGGGAAGTCGAGCTATATCGTAACGGTGCACTACTGGACTTCCAGGTGGTCGGCGACGACGGCCGCTATCGCTTCGAAGACGTCGCGGTCGACTATGGCGAGAACGTTTTTGATATCAGGCTGTTTGGCCCCCAGGGACAGGAAGAGTCCAGGCGGCAGGCCGTTCGTATTGACGACCAGGCGCGTGCGCCTGGCCAGGTTTACGCACGCCTTAGCCATGTCGATACCGATCGGCAGCTGTTTGGCGATCGCGAAGTTAACGAAGACCAGTCGCTTAGCGTTGAAAAAAAATCGCTTGCGCTGGTACAGGCAGGCCTCAGCCAGTCCATTTCTTTGTCCGCAGGCTTTGCCCAGCGACGGGCCAGAGAAGAGATCGATGCGGACAATGACCCGGGCACGGCACCCGACATCGTCATCGAAGACCAGGAATTCACCCTGGCCGGCGCTACAATTTCTCTGCCCTTTGCATCACTGAACATCCAGCACGTCGACCTTTCTGAAGCCGGCGATGCGCAGCTGTTCGCCGCCCAGACGCGCCTCGGTGGTACTGGCATTTCGATGTCTCACAAACGCTACCGCGATTTCCGCAGCGACCGAAACCGCCGCGGGGACATCGACAGCGAAAGTGAGCTGCGCTTTAGCGGCTCATTCGCAGTCGCAAAGCAGCGCTCGGTCTCCTACCAGGTTATCGCCGACTACGAAGAAGAGACCAATGGCAACTACGCCTACTCGCTTGAAAACCGTGCGGGCTTCCAGCTCTTTCGTGGGCGCATGACGCTTGACTCGACCTATACCGACAGCAAACTGGGTGATAGCTCGCTCGGCGGCAGGGTACGCTATTTGCGTGTGCTGGGTAGCAAGACCAGTTTCAGGGCCTCAGCGGATTACACACTCAAGCCCGAAGCGGAACTAGGAGGGATCACTGCCAATGTTGTCTGGCGACCCGGGCCAAAGCTGCGTACCCAGTTTGGACTCGACGCCGACTTTACCGGTGGAAAAAATAACGCTGCTGCGTTCTCCGCTTCGTACCTGTTCGATCGGCTAACGCTGTCGGCAGACGCCCGGCTCGCCGAATCTGATAACTCCTCGCTGATGCTGACCGCGGAATTCTCACTGGCACGAGAGGGGAAAAAGCGCTGGAACATTAGCGGCCAGCCACGCGCAAGTTTTGGCCGGGTCAGGGCGCGTACGTTTCTCGACAGAAACAACAATGGTGAATTCGACGAGGGCGACCGACCTATCGAGGGCGTGTTCTTCGCAGGGCGCAGTGATTGGGAAGAGCGCCCCACCGATGCCAATGGTGTGGTCTACCTGGATGGTTTTCGGGCATCAACGCCAACCAACCTGAAACTGGACGAGAATTCGCTCGAAGATCCGTTCTGGAAGAACCGGTTTCCGCATTCCTCCGTGATCTCGCACGCCGGCGCCCTGCAGCACATCGATATTCCCATTGTGCCAACCGTCGAGGTCGAGGGCAGCGTCCTGCTAGAGACACGCGATGGTGAGCGCCCGCTCGCGGGCATCCCGATACACGTGACCACCGCGGATGGCGAGTCGATCGCCTCCTCCCTCACCGAGTTCGATGGCTTCTATATTCTCGCCGGTCTGCCGCCAGGCGAGTACCTGCTCACTATCGACCCAGAGGCACTGGCCAAGTTTTCGGTACCCGCGTTTACACCCGTCGCGTTTGCCGCAACCAGTGACGAAGGTATCGTCTATCTGCCACCCATCCTGCTCTCGCCCAGCGAGCGCGCGGTGGTCGAAGAAGCGCCAGACGACGGCAAGCCCGACAGCGCCGACCAGCCGCCAGTCCAAGTCCAGCCTGCCGCCACTGCGACGCCAGCGGCTGTGACACCAGCGACTGCACCGCCGCTGGAACCCAAAGACAAGCCAGTAGAAAGCCCGATAGCAAAGCCCTTAGATGATAGTGAGCAAACACTTATTATCATCGCGGACGCGACGGTGCCAGAACAGCCTCCTGCGTTGCGACAATCACAGGAAGCGCCCGCCGAGCAAACACCGGCCGAGGATCCAACCACCACTCCAATAGCATCTGTACAGGATGCACAAACACCGGGCGAACGCAGCAGCGCGCCACCTGACAGCCAACCAGCGCCGCTGGCCGTCACACCCACCAGCCGCTGGCGCCATACAGCGCTCGTTGCCGCCGGTGCTCTGGGCGCGTTACTGGTGATACTGGCTGTATTGTGGCCATCCAGGCCACGAAAACCACCGTAGCCACGCCCTCGCGTCTGGCTCGCTGGAAGGGCGGTCTTAGCAGGCGAAAAATGTAAAAAAAAGTCCTGTCGACGGCGCCATGTCAGCGATTAACTTCTATACTTGAAACTTAATATAAATGGCTCATTTATGCGATTTGTAGCCTTTTCGCGCCAAGCTGGCGCCGGTTTGCTAGACGAGCAAATCCAGGCCAACAAACGCAATAAGACGAAGTGCGGTTTATTTGGGTTAAACAGGATGACCAACCCAAATGGCAAGGGACCTGCTCCTCTCAACCTCACCGTCTGCTTTTATCGATGCATTGCATCGAAGTTGTAGAGACGGATTTCAGCGCTTGGTTCAACCCCGCTGCCGGGACATCCCGGTGGCCATCAGTACGTTTGGGTTGAGCACATAAGGGTAAATCAAGTTTGGCACCGACATCGCTGCCGAACTGTGTTTGATGTATTACCGGACCCAAGAATGCTGAGTGAGAATTTCCAGCGAAAAATACTTGTCGTCGACTGCAATGATTGCGGCCTGACCGAGTTATTTGCAAAGCTTCCATTCGATAACCAGCAAGTGGTTATCGAATCGCGTATTGATGTGGCGCTGGAACAGTTTGAAGCCATAGATCCTGCGCTGGTGCTCGTCTCGGTCGAGCCTCCCTCACTCGAAGGCCTGAAGATTATCAATCGTGCCCAGCAGCATCACCAGGGCATTGCGATTATCGCGGCTTCTTTTGATGCCTCGGCCGAAACATCGGCCTGCGCCATACGCTCAGGCGCCACCGACTTCCTCGACCTGAATCTGCCCAACGCCGACCAGCGCCTGGCTCGCCGGGTCTCTCGCGCATGGTCGCTGGTTGAAGACCAGCGTGAAATGGGCGAACTCCAGCACCCGCTTTTCAAGCAGGATGACGAGGGCTTCATTGGCGCCAGCAAATCCATGCTGGAAGTCAGCAAACTGATCATCAACGCGGCAAAAAGCAATGCCAGTGTGTTTATCACCGGCGAGAACGGCACAGGTAAAGAGGTCTGTGCCGAACTGATTCACCACTACAGCCAGCGCAGCGAGCACCCGCTGGTTACCCTGAACTGTGCCGCAGTTCCAAAGGGCCTTGCCGAGAGCGAGATGTTCGGCCATGTAAAGGGCTCGTTTACCGGCGCTATTGGCGACCGCACAGGTGTGGCACGGCAGGCGCATAACAGCACGCTGTTTCTCGACGAGATCGGCGAAATGGAGATGGAAATCCAGAGCAAGCTGCTGCGCTTCGTCCAGACGGGCGTCTTTAATCGCGTCGGTAGTAGCCAGCCCGAAAACGTCGATGTGCGGTTCATCTGCGCGACCAACCGCGACCCGGCACAGCAGATTGAGGACGGCGATTTCCGCCAGGACCTGTTCTACCGTCTCAACGTCATCCAGATTCACCTGCCGCCTTTGCGTGACCGCGGCGAAGACATCCTGCTGTTTGCCAACAAATTCCTGCTCGACGCATCCCGCACAGAGAACAAGTGCTTTGAGCAGTTTTCGCCTGAAACCGAACAGCTTTTGCTGTCATACTCATGGCCCGGCAACGTGCGTGAGCTGCAAAACGTTGTGCGCAGCATCGTGGTGCTGCACGATGGCGATACGGTTATTCCCTCGATGTTGCCGCTGCCGATCATTCGCGAGAAAGGCGAACGCCGACGGCGCCAGAGCGATTTCGAGGGCGAATCGCCGAACATGCTTGAGAAGCTGCGGGAAAACGTCCGGCGCCTGTCTGACTCGGCAAGCAACGAACCGCAGAGCAAAGAGCAGATTCGTACACTGGACGACGTTATTGATGAAACGATAAAGAAAGCCATCGACTTGTGCGATGGCAATATCGCCGATGCTGCACACCGCCTCGGTGTTAGTCCCTCGACGCTATACAGAAAAATTAAAGCTAATAACTAAACGCTATGACACCACTGGGCAAGATCCTGTCGAGCTTGATGCTCGGCATTACCGCGTTGTTTCCCGTCTACGGCCACGCTGCGAACCTGATTATCGATGGCAGCGGCAAACTGCTGGGCGCCACCGATGTCGAAGTAGATGGCGCGCTCTACGATGTTGAACTGGTCGACGGCACCTGTGCCGATCTCTACCAGGGCTGCGACAACGTCAACAATTTCGTATTTGATACCCAGGCCAGGGCCGTCGCTGCGAGCCAGGCCCTGTTCGACCAGGTCCTGATCAACCTGGCGCCACCGAATACCTTTGATGACGACCCGGAAAAACTCCAGGGCTGCACGAATTCGGGGCTGTGCCGGGTAATGACGCCCTATGGGTTTACCGTTGATATGACCCAGGTGCTTGGCGCGACGGCTGACAACAACCAGTTTGAAGCCAGTGACGTCATTACACCCAATATCGTTGTCACCGACAGTACAGATTTTACCGGTATCACGCTGGCGACCTACGCCGTATGGCTTCCCACCCGGGTCGACATTCCGATACCCGGCGCCATAGCACTGCTGCCGCTGTTACTGCTGCTTGGCGTGCTGGCACGGCGTCGACCAGCCCGGCGCTGAAGCGGCTACTCAATATTCTGGACCTGCTCCCGCATCTGCTCAATCAGCACCTTCAGGTTGACCGACCCCTGGCTGGTATCCAGCGCCACCGATTTCGAACCCAGTGTGTTCGCTTCGCGGTTGAGCTCCTGCATCAGGAAGTCGAGCCTGCGGCCACAGGGGCCCGGCTTCGCCATCGTTGACCTGACCTCCGCTACATGCGCTTCGAGACGATCAAGCTCCTCTGCAATATCGGTTTTTTGTGCCAGTAACACGATCTCGGCGGCCAACCGGTCCGCTTCGATCGTCACCGACATATCTGCCAGCCGCGCTTCTATCCTGGACTGGTGCTCTCGCAAGATTTCCGGAACGCGCTGGCGCAGCGTCACCACCACCTGGCTTATTTGCTCCAGCCGGTCTTCAATCATCTGCTGCAGTCGCTGACCCTCTGCGGCACGCGCCTCCAGCAGCCTGGCAACCGCGAGGTCAAACTGCTCAAGCAGTACCTCGCTGACTGCCTCTACTTCAAACTCCTGTGCAGCAATGACACCTGGCCACTG
The DNA here is from genome assembly GCA_965216795.1 of Pseudomonadales bacterium. Taxonomy (GTDB): domain Bacteria; phylum Pseudomonadota; class Gammaproteobacteria; order Pseudomonadales; family UBA7434; genus UBA7434. Next base: position 2,061,289 of record OZ244196.1, read on the forward strand.
TAAAATCTGGGCCGCGGAAAGCGGCTCACAAGGTTCAATAGCCTGCACCACCTTGACCGCAGCGAGCAACTCCTCAATGGCCGCCTTGTCCAGGTTCAATACCTGTCGCTGCTCGATGCGCCTGAACTGCAGCGTACATTCAATCTTGCCCCGGCTGGCATGCTTGCGCAGCCGCTCCCGCAGCTGGGTTTCGATCGCGCGAAACTTATCGGGAAGGCGAAAGCTGGGTTCGAGGTAGCGGTGATTGACGCTGCGCAGTTCCCAGCTGAAACCACCAAAAGACTGTTCGCCCTCGATACGTGCGAACGCCGTCATGCTCTTTACCGAAACGGATGTCGTGTTCATGTCCAGTGTTTACCTGCAGCCTGAATCAACGGTGTATAATGCTGCAGCCCCAACGATACGGCAGTGTTAGACGGGGCTACCCTTGTGTTGTGCTATTTTGCTACGCCGGATCAAACATGGAAAGACCCAGCGGCCGCCTGGCCGATCAACTACGCCCCGTTTCCTTCACGCGCAACTATACGATGCATGCCGAAGGGTCTGTGCTTGCCGAGTTCGGCAACACCAAAGTCCTTTGCACGGCATCGGTGGCCAGCGGTGTACCTCGTTTCATGAAGGGTGAAGGCCGAGGCTGGGTGACAGCCGAGTATGGCATGCTGCCACGCTCTACCGGTGAACGCATGGCCCGAGAAGCCAGCAGGGGCAAGCAGGGCGGACGGACGCTGGAAATCCAGCGACTGATCGGCCGCTCGCTGCGCATGGCCACCAACCTCGAGGCGCTGGGTGAAAACACGATCACCCTGGACTGTGATGTCATCCAGGCAGACGGTGGTACACGCACAGCGGCCATATCAGGCGCCTGCGTCGCACTGGCTGATGCCATCAGCGTGCTCAACGAGCGCGGCGATACTGCATCCCCGGCACTGCCCATGCTGGTCGGCGCTGTCTCTGTCGGTATCTACCAGGGGCACGCTGTGCTCGACCTGGACTACGCCGAAGACTCCAATGCAGAAACCGACCTCAATCTGGTGATGACCGAGCACGGGCAATTTATCGAGATTCAGGGCACCGCCGAACAGACGCCTTTCGATAGCGAACAATTGCAGTCTTTGCTTGAAATAGGGCAGGCAGGGATTGTCGAAATCAATGCCCAGCAACGTGCCGCGCTGGCGCAACGTTAAAACACGCTAACTCACGGCTACGCTAGTAGCGCGGTGAGTCATCGTCCGGGAAAATTTCGTAGTCATAGTCGACGATCAGGGGCGCATGGTTGGAAAACGCCTTGCTCTTGAAGATCGCACCGTATTCAATCGTTTTGCGCAGTCCCTGCGAGACAATCTGGTAGTCGACCCGCCAGCCGTTTTCACCAATCTCACCACCCGGCCACCAGGTAAATTCGTCGTCATCGCTAATGGCCGCACGAAAGGCATCGACATACCCAAGGTCCATCAGCAACTGGTCCATCCAACGGCGCTCGACGTCGGTAAAACCCAGCTCGCCGCTGCATGCGTCCGGGTCCTGGACGTCGCGCTCCTGGTGGGCAATAAAGAAATTTCCGCAGATGACAAACTCGCGGCGCTTGTGCCGGATCTTCGCAAGGTGGTCATGTAGCTGCTGGAAAAACTGGGTCTTCCTGGCGACACTCTTCTCGTCATCGGCACTGGCATGTGGCGCGAGCAGGGAACCGAAGCTGACGCGATCATAGTCAGCCTGGATGTATCGGGCTTCCATATCAAAATCGTTGAAGCCCATGCCCGTCATGATTGCCTTGGGGAGGTCGCGGCAGTACACCGCCACGCCGTTGGTGCTCTCGGCGTTGTCAAAGAAGTAGGCGTTGTACTCGCTTGGAAAATACAGGTCATCGCGCAGGTCATACTCCTGGACCCGGATATCCTGGATACAAATGACATCAGCGTCCTGGTCTTTGATCCATTCGTAAAAACCGCGACTGGCTGCCTGCTCAATTCCCTCAGCGCAAAAGCTGATGACCCGCATTCACTTTCTCCAACGAATAACTAACGCAGATTCTCGAGATACCCATTGCATGGACTGAGCGCGATGTTGCCTGGCTGCCGTGCGTTCAGCACTAACTGGGCTGTTGATCCTGCTGCGTCGCCTGGCCGACGTTCTATCATTGTTATATACCGGCCACAGTAGATTTCAATCTACCGCAAAGACGCAGGCTTGGGACATTAATTTTATGCCAACTAGTTCGCTCATTCGCGTGCATAAGGCACTGTTTCGCACACGAAGAGCGCGACTTAGCAATTGTGTTTATAATCGCTGCCGATGCGCTTTGTCGTGGCCACGCCCCTCAGGGAAAACGCCACAGGCGGCTGGGAAATCTGGATGAAGCAATACCAATCACGCTTTCTTGAACTCGCGATGCAAGCGAATGCGCTAGCTTTTGGCGAATTTACGCTCAAATCGGGTCGCATCAGTCCGTATTTCTTTAACGCCGGCAATTTCAGCGACGGCGAGGCGATTAGCGCACTGGCCCGCTGCTACGCCGATGCAATCATCGACCTGGATATACCGTTCGATGTACTGTTCGGGCCGGCTTACAAGGGCATTCCACTGGTAGCGGCAACGGCCGCAGCGCTGTACCAGCACCATGGACGCAACGCGCCATTTACGTTCAACCGCAAAGAGGCGAAGACGCATGGCGAGGGTGGCCAGCTCGTCGGCGCGAAGCTGTCGGGCCGGGTGCTGATACTCGACGACGTCATCACTGCCGGCACCGCAATCCGCGAGTCAATTGAGCTCATCGACCAGCAGCCGGAGGCCGCCGCCAGTGCGGTCCTGGTTGCCCTTGATCGGGGCGAAACCGGGCCCGATGGGGGCGATTCAGCGGTCGAAACGGTGCGAAAAACACACAAAATTGACGTGTTTAGCGTTGTTTCGCTTGAACATTTACTAGACTATCTGTCTAAGCCTATGGCGGGTGGCCTGGCAGGCGAATACCCCCGCCTGCGCGACTACTGGGAACAATATGGCAGCAAGACCAGCAAGCAGTAACTCAGGTAACGTCCGGGCCCCTCGATGGCTGGGCGGGCTGCTGCTCTGCTGCCTGTGTGCCGGCTACTCGCTGCCGCTTTCCGCCGAGTCGCAAACATATTTTCGCGTCACCAACGACAATGGCACGGTCGAGCTCAAGTCGACGATCAGCCCCGAAGAGGCCAAGCGCGGGTACGCGATCGTCACACTCGGCGGCCATGTGATCGAGGAAGTGGCCCCGCAACTGACGGACGAAGCGCTCGATGAACAGCGGCGCGCGCAACTCAAAGCACTCCGCGAGCGTGAGAAGCGCGAGCAACAACAACGCTATGACGAAAACCTGCTGCTCAAATACAGCGCCATTGAAGACCTCGAAGCTGAAAAGAAGCGCAAGCTCAGCGAATTCGACGTCAGGCTGAGCATTTTGCGCAGCAATATGATGAGCCTTAAAGACCAGGTTGAGCGGCAGCAGTCCCGTGCAGCTGACTTTGAACGCAGGGGGCAGGAAGTACCGCATGTGATCCTGCAAAATATCGCCGAGCAGGAAGACAAACTGCGCGATGCAGAGGCTTCACACGCCTCTCGATTGGAAGAAAAACAGATGGTCGCGTCGCGCTACGACAAGGATATCGCGCGCTTTAAAGCCCTGGTCGATTACCGGCAGGGCAATGCAGGCAGACTGCCCGATACCCTGCTGGAACCGGAGTCCTAGCCCACGCCCTGAGCGCGCGGCAGCGGCTGGTCCTGGCGCGAAAGCGCATGCTGCGGCTTTTGCAGCACCGCCTCACGGAAGAATCCTGCCATCAGCAGCTGGAGTTGCTCATTCCAGCCCGCCAGCGGCTCCCGCTTGAATTCGCTGCGTACATACTGGGAAATCCTGCCCTCAACACTCGAGAGCAGCAGGTTTACCGCGCTTGCAGCGGTAATTGTCGTGCGCAGCGACTCGCTAATCTCGGCATCTCGCACGATCTGCTTCAGCTGGGTTTCAAGGCGGTCGTAAAACTGCGCGATGCGCTGGCGCAGGCGATCGGTCTCACCAGCCAGTGCGTCACCATTGAGGATGCGGGAGATACCGGGATTCTTTTCTGCAAAACCCAGCAGCAGCGTCAGGATGCGCTCGATCCGCACTGCGGCACTTTGCTCCTCGTTAACGATCAGGTTGACGCGCGAAAAGATCGCTTCCTCAACAAATTCGATGAGGCCCTCGAACATCTTCGCCTTGCTGGGAAAGTGGCGGTAGAGTGCCGCCTCTGAAACGCCCACCTGCTTGGCCAGGCCCGCCGTTGTGATCCTTTGCCCTGGTGAGGCCTCGAGCATATGGGCCAACGCCTCGAGGATCTGTTGTCGCCGGTTATTTTTCTGAGCAATTCTTGGCATCGCTAGTCCAGTATCTGCTGAATAGTGTCGTCGTTCGGGCTCTGCCACCTCACCCTGGTGAGCGTGACTCCCTCAACATCAACTGCCGCGGCGCATACCTGATACCAAATGCTTGGAAGATGGCTTAACGGTACCATCAAGAGACTGTCTCCGAAACTGAACGACGTAAAACTCAGCGAAGCAGCCTTTCAAACCTGTCTCTTCAACCCAGGGTGACGTTGCTGTTAATGCTCGCCCGTCACATCAATTTTGTTATTGGAAAAGTTGGTTTGCGCTCACGTTTAATTACGGGTGCAAAGATACTCCTAATTCATTTTTAAATGAAGCCTTTTGCGCGATTAAATTAAAAAAAAATTTTTAATCTTTGTCCGGGTCGACAAAACTCGACAGCCCGACTGACTTCGTGTAGTCGCCGTCGGGCAGGTCGGGAACATGCCTGCGAGTGCGCAAAAAGGAGGTTGGCGGGGTACCGGGTGGGGAGGGGCAATCGCGCTTTGCGACTGCCTAGCTTCGCGAAATCAGCGTACCGATGCCAGCGTCGGTAAAAATTTCCAGCAGCACCGCGTGCTCCTCGCGACCGTCGATGATATGGGCGGAGTTGACGCCTTGCTCGACGGCATCAAGCGCGCAGCGAACCTTGGGCAGCATCCCGCCATGCACAATGCCCTCGGCGATGAGCTGCTCGACGCGTTCGACACTCAGGCCAGTCAGTACGCGGCCCTGCTCATCGAGCAGCCCGGGCACATTGGTGAGCAACATCAGCTTTTCTGCGCCCATTTTCGCCGCCAACACCCCTGCAACCAGGTCTGCATTGATGTTGTAGGTAACGCCCTGCTCATCAAAACCGATGGGCGCAATGACGGGAATGAGGCCGTTGCCTGTCAGCGTATCGAGAAGCTGTGTATTTATTGTCCGAACTTCGCCCACATGGCCGATATCGATGATTTCAGGCGTCTGCATCTCGGGCGTTTGCTGCTGCACGCTCAGTTTGCTGGCGGTAATCAGGCCGCCATCCTTGCCACTCAGGCCAATGGCCTGCCCGCCCTGCTGGTTAATCAGGCCAACAATGTCCTTGTTGACCTGGCCACCGAGCACCATTTCGACAACATCCATCGTCGCGGTGTCGGTAACGCGCATTCCGTCGATAAACTTCGACTCGATATTAAGACGTTCGAGCAACTCCCCGATCTGCGGCCCACCGCCGTGCACCACGATCGGGTTCATGCCCACCAGCTTCATCAGCACGATATCGCGTGCGAAGCTGCGCTTGAGATGTTCCTCGACCATCGCATTGCCGCCGTACTTCACGATCATCGTCTTGCCCGCAAAGCGGCGAATATAGGGCAGCGACTCGGTCAGAATATCGACTATCTGGGCGGCGTCTATCGAGGGTCCAGCGTTCATGGGTTATCAGCCAGGATCAAGGGTTAAGTCAGGCGGCAAGTTCGGCGGCAAGCGCCTGGCCCAGGGCGCTGTCGAGCGAATCGAGCGCATTGACGAACTGCATCTGAATCGCCGAGAGATCATCTTCGGTATCTGCCTCAAAGCGCAGCGACAGTTTTGCGGAAGTGTTCGAGGCGCGAACCAGCCCCCATCCCTGTGGGAAGTCCGCGCGCACCCCATCGAGCGTGGTCAGCTGGGCGTCATTAAAGAAATTGCCGGCCTGAAGCTGCTCGATGAGCGCCCACTGCCTGCCTGATTCAACGGGCAGGTAAATTTCGGGTGTCGCCACCGACTGGGGCAGCTCATCAATCGCATCATCCAGTGAAACGCCCTCCAGCGTGATCAACTCGATCAGCCGTGCGCCGCTGTAGATGCCATCGTCAAATCCGTACCAGCGCTCTTTGAAAAAGAAATGCCCACTGAACTCACCGCCCAGCAACGCGCCACTCTCGAGCATCTTGCGCTTGATCAGCGAGTGGCCGCTCTCACTCATAATCGGGCGCCCGCCCTGGGCCGCAACCACCTGGTTGAGCTGCCGTGAACACTTGATATCGTAGACGACATCGGCGCCGGGATTGCGCGTCAGTACGTCCTTGGCGAACAACATCAACAGCTGGTCGCTGGCCACGACGCGACCCGAAGCGGTGACGGCTACAACGCGATCGGCATCGCCATCAAAAGCCAGGCCCAGGTCGGCTGACTCCCGCTTGACCTCATCGATGAGCGCCTGCAGGTTACCCGCCCGGGAGGGGTCGGGGCTGCGATTGGGAAAGTCGCCATCGACATCGGCAAACAGCGGCACGACATCGCAGCCCAGCGAGGCAAAGAGCATAGGGGCAACGGTAGCAGCCACGCCATTACCGCAATCCAGCACGACCTTGATCGACGCCGCGACCACGACGTCATCGGCGATCTGGTCGATGTACGCATCCTCTATGTCCTGATTAGTTAGTAAGCCCTTACCAACCTCAAAGCTCCCCGCCTCGGCGATGGTGGCAAGCTCCTGGATTTGCGCGTTGGCGAGTGCCTGGCCTTCCAGCACGATCTTCAGGCCGTTGTAGGCGGGCGGGTTGTGGCTGCCGGTCACCATGACACCCGCCTGGGTATCAAGCTGCTGGCAGGCGTAATACATCATCGGAGTGGCCAACATGCCGATATCGATACAATCGATACCGGTGCTGAGCAAACCCTCCAGCAGCGCCTGCTGGATTCGCGGTGAGCTGTGCCGGCCGTCGCGACCAACAACAATCTGCGCATGGCCTTGCGCCTGCGCCCTGGTCCCTATCGCGCGGCCAATCTGCGTGACTACCGCATCATCGAGCTGCTCCTCTGCATGACCGCGAATATCGTAGGCGCGGAATATTTCCCGGGGCATCGACAGCGGGCTCGCGGCCGCCGCAGCGCCGCTTGCCGCTTCGGTCTCGGCCAGGTCTTCAACAACGTCCATCTGCGCGGCAACCGAGGGGTTGGCCCAGGGTTTGACGTCTTCTTCAACCCTGGCAGGTTCAGGCGCGGCCGCAGGCTGCGCCCTGGCAGCAGGGCGCTGGGCAAGCAGCTCCAGCGTACTGGCGAAATAATCGTGCGCAAACTCCGGCTGTGTATCACCTGCGTCGATGGCGCTGTCGAGCTGCGCCACACTGCTTTTGAGATCAGCCTCAACCCCGGCCAGCTGCCTTGCGAGGGCGAGCACTGCAAAGGCCCCGGCCAACAGGGCGCCAGCCAGCAACACCAGCTGCGCCGTCATGGACACCGGCGCTGCAGCCGTCAGGTAGTACTGGACCCGCAGCTGTGGGTTCACCGACAAAGCCGCTTGTGCGGCAGCGGCATGGTCACCCAGCGAAGCACTGCGGGCGAGCACATCCACTTTGCCATCGCTGTAGGCGTACGCTACCTCACTGATGCCTGGCACCTCACCCCCGTCTGAGTCAACGCTCAACTGCGCGACCAGCCAGTCGGCGCGAATGGTTAGCAGGATAGCCCCGATATCGCGGCCGCCGGTGTTGACGGCGCGGGCGAGACTGAGCACGCGCTGCCCGTCGAGCTGGTAGCTGTCGACCCAGATGACGTTTTCCTCCGTCGCGCGACGCAGCAGGTCTTTTTCGATGCTGTTGCGCAACTTGGCCTTGTACTCGCCAAGACTGGCGATACCCAGTTCGCCCAGCGGCAGCAATGCCAGCTGGTCGAGCTGGGCGAAGGCCAGGGAAAACTCATCACTCATTCGTTCGATGGCAGCGCTGTCGTTATCGCGCAGCGCCTGCCGCAGCTGTGGCAGTCTCGCCAGGCCATCGATCTGCTGGTAGAGCTGCTCGAAACCCTTGTCGAGCATATGGGCCTTGGCCTGGGCCAGGTCCGCAGCACGCAGCTGGGCCTGTTGCGCCTGGATCAGCGGGTTACCCGCCAGCAGGATGACAGCCACCAGCGCCAGCGCTGGCAGGGAGGCCATCAGCAGACTGGTTCGGTAGCTAAGGATACGTAGTGGTGAGCGCAGAGACACAAACAGCCCCGGTTGTCGGTACAGGAATGCTTCTCTAATTAAAGCACAATACCGGCGGGGTCATTTGCCGATTTGAAGCGAATAGTACCGCTGTGCCAGTAAGTTAGCGGCTACTTCTCAGGTTGAAAGTAGCCCTTGCTCAGCAATCAGCTTGATTATTTTTCGTGCAAGCTTGGTCTTGCTCTCCAGCGGCAAGCTCGTCTGCTGGTCAGCCGTGATCACGGTCACTTCATTGTCATCGGCCCCAAAGCCAATATCGCTGCGCGAGACATCATTGGCGATAATCATCTGGATCGATTTGCTGGCCAGCTTCTGCCGCGCATAGGCAACCGTGTCCTGGGTTTCGGCCGCAAAGCCGACGCAGTACAGCGCGGGCTGTTCGGATGCGATGGTGGCAAGGATATCGGGCGTTTTTTCCAGCGCCAGCGCCCAGTCGTCGCCGGAGTCGGTTTTTTTCAATTTCTGCGTGGCTACATCGCGTGGGCGATAATCAGCAACCGCGGCGGAGGCGATAAACAGCGTAGCGTCCTGGCAATGCTGGCGGGCCGCGGCAAGCATGTCGTCGGCGGTGACAACATCCACCCGCTCGATGGCTTCGTTGTCCAGTTGGCAGGCGACAGGCCCGGCAATCAGGGTAACCCGGGCACCGGCCTCAGCCGCCGCGTGGGCCAGTGCAAAACCCATTTTGCCGCTGGAGTAATTACTCAGGTAGCGCACCGGGTCGACAGGCTCCCGCGTCGGGCCCGCCGTTAGCACTACGCGCTGTCCAGCCAGAACGCCCGGCTCGAATAACCCGGCCGTCGCAGTCGCGATCGCCAGCGGTTCGCTCATACGGCCACTGCCGGTATCACCACAGGCCTGCTCGCCCGCATCGGGGCCCACAAACTCGCAGCCTGACTGCTGCAACAGCGCCACGTTGCGCTGGGTCGCAGCGTCTCGCCACATGGCCTGGTTCATTGCCGGCGCGAGCAACAGCGGCGCATCGGCGGCCCGAATAACCGTCGTAAGCAAATCGTTGGCACGACCCAGCGCTATCCGCGCCATCGTCTCGGCTGTGGCGGGAGCAACGACAACTGCGTCGGCCCAGCGCGCCAACTCGATATGGCCCATCGCAGCCTCAGCTTCCGGGTCTAGCATCTCGCAATGTACACGCTGGCCAGAGACAGCCTGCAGCGTCAGCGGCGTGATGAACTCGCAGGCCGCCGGGGTCATGACCACGCGCACCTGGGCGCCGGCGATGCGCAGCTTGCGCACCAGGTCCGGTACCTTGTAGGCGGCAATGCCGCCACAGATGCCGACCAGTATTTGCTTGTTTTGCAGCGATTGCATGTCTTGATCAGAGCCACTTACAATGACCAGCCCGCGCTGGCTGCACGGGCTTTAATGCACAACCTTACATGAGCAAGCTGGCGATTGCGAGTTCCCGCTCGACAGCCGCATAAGGACAGCACAGGTTCCACGGAGGGACACATGCCCATCAACGAATGGCCTGACACCGAACGCCCGCGCGAAAAACTGCTGCAGTCGGGTGCCCAGAGCCTGTCGGACGCAGAGCTGCTGGCGATTTTTCTCGGCTCCGGCGTCAGCGGCGGCACAGCGGTAGACCTGGGCAGAACACTGCTGAACCGATTCGGCGGCATCAATGGGCTGATCGGCGCCGGGTTTCCTGAATTTCGCGAGGTACGCGGCGCAGGCGCCGCCAAATTTGCGCGCCTGCAGGCCGCCGCAGAACTTGGCCGCCGGGCCAATTTCGAAACCCTGCAACAGGTCGATGCACTCAGCCGCCCCCAGCTCACAAGGGCATACCTCAAATCGCTGCTGGCGCACCAGCCGCGCGAGCTGTTCTGGTGCCTGTTCCTGAATAATCGCCACCAGATTATCGCCAGCGAGGCACTCAGCCTGGGCACCATTGATCGAACCTGCGTCTACCCGCGCGAAGTGGCCAGGGCCTGCATCCAGCACAACGCCGCTGCCGTGATCTTTGCCCACAACCACCCCTCGGGGCGGGCGGAACCCAGCCTCGCCGACCAGGCGATCACCCAGCGACTCAAATCGGCACTGGCCCTGATCGACGTGCGTACCCTCGACCACCTGGTGATCTCAGAGCAGGAGGTCGTGTCGATGGCCGAAATGGGGCTGCTTTGAGTGCTAAAGCCGCGATATCGCTGGAAAATGCTTGTCCGGGGGGCCAGCTTCTGGTATAAAGTCGCGCTCTTTTTGGGCAGCACATTGATGAACTCTCTGGAGAACCCCGGCAATGGCTAAGGTGTGCCAGGTCACCGGCAAGCGACCGATGACAGGAAACAACGTATCCCACGCCAAGAATCGTACCAAGCGCAGGTTTTTGCCGAACCTGCACCGGCATCGTTTCTGGCTTGAAAGTGAAAAGCGCTTTGTCAGCTTGCGCGTGTCCTCCAAAGGCATGCGTGTGATCGACAAAAAAGGCATCGAAACCGTCGTTGCAGAGCTTCGTGCGCGCGGCGAAGCGGTCTAGTGGCCGGAGAGCATAGGTAGATAATCATGCGAGAAAAGATCCGTTTGAACTCTTCTGCAGGCACCGGTCACTTCTACACGACCGACAAGAACAAGCGAACCATGCCTGAAAAGATGGAAATCAAGAAGTACGACCCCGTCGTTCGCAAGCACGTCATCTATAAAGAAGGCAAAATCAAGTAGCCTTCGCTTTTACGCAGCTGCGGCCGGGCCGCCCGTCGCAGCGCGCCACACACCGGCGCCGACCCATCCCGATCCTCCCTGCGCGCAACACCACCCCCAGGCATAGCGTGGCATTACCTGTGCACCCGAGCGAATAATCCCGTGCCGGAACTGCCCGAAGTTGAAACCACCCGGCGGGGCATCCTGCCCCATATCGAGGGCCGCATCATCGACGATGTGACGATTCACAATCGATCGTTGCGCTGGCCAGTGCCAAGACAATTTCGCAGCCTCGTATCCGGCCAACGCGTGAGGGCCGTCACCCGGCGGGCCAAGTATCTGCTGTTCCACCTTCCCGACGGCGTATTCATGCTGCATCTGGGCATGTCGGGCAGCCTGCGACTATGCGCAGCGGACGAACCACGCAAAAAACATGACCACGTCGAATTCATGATCGATAGCGGCAGTGTGCTGCGGTTCAATGATCCACGACGCTTTGGCAGCCTGCTCTGGTTGGGTTCAGACCCTTATCAGCACGCCCTGCTGAAGTCACTCGGCCCAGAACCGTTTGACAGTACGTTCGATGGTGACTGGTTGTTCGCGCGCTCTCGCGGCCGCAAGGTCGCGATCAAAAGTTTCATTATGGATGGCAAGCAGGTGGTGGGCGTAGGCAACATTTATGCAAACGAGGCCCTGTTCCTCGCGGGTATTCGCCCCGGTGTTGCCGCCGGGCGCGTGAGCAAACCACGCTATCAGGCGCTGGCGACGGCCATTGTTAATCGCCTGCAAGCATCGATAGAGCAGGGTGGCACCACTCTGCGTGATTTCGTCGGCTCCGACGGCAAGCCAGGTTATTTCAAGCAGAGTCTGTACGTCTACGAACGGCAGGACCAGGCCTGCAAACGCTGCTCAACGCCGATACGTCACCGCCAACTCAACCAGCGAAGCACCTATTACTGCCCGGCTTGTCAGTCTTGACCACCTTTGGCGGAGCCTTCGCGGCGGGGGTCTGCAACACCCACCCAGTGCTCGTCCTGCCGGTACACCAGGTGTATACCGCTGGTCTGGAAACGCTGCCGGGGTTCATGGCCAAGCTGTGCCAGCCATTCCAGCAATTGCGCATCGAAGCCAGCCTCATACTCCAGTTGCCTGCCCAGGTGTAATAAATGAGGCGCTTGCACGGAGTCCTCGAGCGGCATGCCCAGCCGCATCGATTCGTAGAGCGTCCTGGCCACATAACCGATAATCTTTTTGCCACCCGGCGAGCCGGTTACCAGCACCAGCTGATCGTCAGCGTCAAAGACCATCGTCGGTGACATGGAGCTTCGCGGTCGCTTGGAACCCTCGACCCGGTTGGCGACTTTGTGGCGCTGTTCATCTACCGGGCTGAAAGAAAAATCCGTTAACTGGTTATTAAGCAGGAATCCGTCGACCATCAGCCGCGAACCAAACGCCGTTTCAATACTGGTGGTCATGCTGACTGCATTCCCCTGGCTATCGACAATGCTCAGGTGGGTAGTAGAAACCAGCTCCGGGCTCTTCGCAGCTACCCGCGTGCTGGCATCAAACCCCGGCGGACTGCCTGGCAATACAGTCGAGAGCGCGCTGCCAGGGTCAATTAGCTGCGCGCGTTCACGCCAGTATTCATCCGACAGCAGGCCTTCGACCGGTACGTCGACAAAATCAGGGTCTGCGATATAGGTGTTGCGATCGGCAAAGGCAAGGCGTGAAGCTTCGATATAGGCATGGGCAAGCTGCCTGTCGGCGGCAACGCCCGTGCCTGCGCGTTGGGGCCGCAACCATTCGCTCTCGAGTTGCTCCAGCACACCGAGTATCGACAGCACGGTCAGGCCGCCGGAAGAGGGCGGCGGCATACCGCAGACCTTGTGGTCGAACACCCTCGCACAGACGGGTCGCCGCGCAACGACCTGGTATGAGGCCATATCCTGCAGCGACAGTTCGCCCGGGTTGGTATCGGTATTCACCGCCTGCACTATTCGCCGGGCAATCTCGCCCGAATAGAACGCGTCACTGCCACCGGCTGCGATAGTGCGCAGGCTTTGTGCGTAGGCCGGGTTTTTTAACAGGGCGCCCGCCTGCAAGGGCTCACCGGCACTGTCAAACAGGTAGCTGGATATGCCCTGCCGCTCGGCAACCCGTGGCACGCGCTCAATCAACAGCTGCAGGCGCGGCGATACCACAAAGCCGCGCTCGGCCAGCTCGATGGCAGGCTCAAACAGCTCATCCCACGGCAGCAGGCCATGGGAGAGATGCGCCTGCTCGAGCATGAGTAGCAGGCCGGGAACGCCTACGCTGCGACCACCAATCAGGGCATCAAAGAAACCCATCGGCGCCTGGTCCGGGCCAAGAAACAGGGTCTCGCTCGCGCTGGAGGGGGCCGTTTCACGGCCGTCATAACTCCACAGGCGGCGATCTTCGGCACGCCAGTACAGCATGAAGCCGCCCCCGCCAACCCCCGATGACTGGGGCTCCACCAGCCCGAGCACCAGCTGCGCTGCGATGGCCGCATCGACCGCCGACCCGCCCCTGGCCAGCATCGCATAGGCCGCTTCGGTTGCGTGGGGGTTCGCGGTCACCGCCATAAAGTCTGGCGAACTGGCCTGCTTCAGCTGGGCGTCCCACTGGATCGCGCTAGCCGGTTCAGGCGCATAATCCTTGCCTTCGCCGATCGCCTCAAGCGTCGTGGTGGGCGATTCAGCACAGGCCTGGAGCAGCAGGGCCAGGACCAGGACGGGCATGCGCCAGGCCCACAGTAATGAGCCCGGGCGCTGCAACATGCTGTGCATTAGCTGCGTGGGAATTTGTTGGCAATCGCTGCCAGGACAGGCGGCGGCACAAACTTGGAGACGTCGCCGCCCAGCGAGGCAATCTCCCGCACAAGGGTGGAGGATATATAACTCAGGTGATCAGCGGGCGTGAGGAAGACAGTCTCAAAGTCGTGTTTCATCGCGCGATTCATGTTGGCCAGCTGGAACTCGTACTCGAAATCCGAGACCGCTCGCAGGCCACGCAAAACGACCGTTTCGTTGATGTCCTCAAGATAATGGGTCAACAGTTTGTCAAAACCGACAACATCAACGTTGCCCACATGCTCTGTCGATGACTGGGCCAGCTCAACCCGCTCCTCGAGCGAGAACAGCGGGTTCTTTTTACTACTTACCGCTACCGCGACAATAACGCGGTCGAACAGCTTTCCCGCTCGCTCAACCAGGTCGACATGGCCAGTCGTAAAGGGATCAAAGGTACCGGGGTATACCACCGCAGTCATAATGGGCACCGCTCATTGCCAGAAAACGCGATAGTAAACGCTATTCTGGCCAGTCTCAATGGGGGGCAGCAATCTCCGCCGACACCTAGGCGCACTCGCCGGCGCGATACAGGCAGTAGCTCACTGCGCCGGCACTGGATTCGCGGTGTGGCTCCCAATGTGTCGGCAATCGCGCCCGCAGCGATTCACCGCGCGCGACTTCCATGTACACCAGCGCCGCCGGGGCCAGCCAGCCGAGCTTGTCGAGCAAGCCCGCAGCCTCGACCAGGGCGTCATCGGCAAAGGGCGGGTCGAGAAACACGATATCGAAGGGTCGGACGACCTGGCTTTCGAGCCACCGCGCTGCGTCCTGGCAATACACGCGATAGCCGTCTGCACCCAACTGCCTCGCAGAATCTTCCAGTTGGCCAGCAACCCGTCTATCGAGCTCAACAGCGGTCACCGAGGCGGCGCCCCTGGAGAGCGCCTCGAAACCCAGCACGCCGCTACCCGCAAACAGGTCGAGACAGTTGGCGCCTTCTATTTCGTACATCAGCCAGTTGAACAGGGTCTCGCGAATTCTCGCCCCGGTCGGGCGCAGCCCATCGCCACCGTGGAAGTGGAGTTTGCGGCCACGCCACCGTCCAGCGATCAATCGCACTTCACCGGCTTTGGCGCTGGGTTTCCGGGCTGGCATTATTGCTGGCACATCTCGTGATTAAATGCGGGATAAAGACGGTTCTTCTAAACAATCGATGGTAGGATAGCCGAAATTCCAGTGCCGTGTTTTTACGGCGTCTGGAGAGCCGGCTAACCCTCATCTTATGCTCAAATTCATTCGTCGCAAAAGCCAGTCTGAAGCTGACAATACCGAACAGGATATCGCTGCCGAACCAGGCCCACTCGATCCCGCCGGGAGCGAGGAACCCGGGCAGGGTAACGATACCAGCCTGTTCAAGCGGCTGGCCAGCAAAATCAGCAAGACCAGCAACTCCCTGGGCAGTGGGCTTGGGCGCGTGTTGCTGGGCAAAAAAGAAATAGACGACGAGCTGTTGGAGGAGATAGAAACCCTGCTGCTGGTCGCAGACACCGGCGTCGATACCACACAGCACATCATGGCAACGCTTAGCGAAAATATTGAGCGCGAGTCGTTGACCGATGCCTCGGCGCTGCATGAGGCGCTGCAGGATGAGCTGCGCAAAACGCTGGCACCGAGTGAGCAGGCGTTCGAAATTGACTGTAACCGCTCGCCATTTGTCATCCTCGTCGTTGGTGTTAACGGCGCAGGCAAAACGACAACCATTGGCAAACTCGCGAAGCGCCTGCAAAAAGAGGGGCTCTCGGTCATGCTGGCTGCAGGCGATACCTTTCGCGCCGCAGCAGTAGAACAGCTGCAGGTCTGGGGAGAGCGCAATGATGTGCCCGTCATCGCCCAGCATACCGGTGCCGACAGTGCCTCAGTACTTTACGATGCCCTCGCCTCGGCGCGATCACGTGGCACCGACGTGTTGATCGCTGACACCGCCGGCAGGCTGCACAACAAAGACAATCTTATGGAAGAGCTCAAGAAGATTGTCCGCGTGCTGGGCAAACAGGATGAATCCGCCCCGCATGAGATCCTGCTGGTGCTCGATGCGACAACCGGTCAGAACGCCGTATCGCAGGCACAGGAATTTAAATCAGCGGTCGGTGTTACCGGCCTTGCGATCACCAAGCTCGATGGCACTGCCAAGGGCGGGGTGCTGTTCGCCATCAGCCGGCAGCTGGGGCTGCCTATCCGTTTTATCGGTGTCGGCGAGCAACTCGAGGATCTGCGCCCGTTTTCTGCTGAAGAATATGTCGCCGCAATTTTTGCGAACATCGAGCAGGCATGATTCGATTCGATAAGGTCAGCAAATCATTCGACCAGCACAGCTGGGCACTGTCCGAGGTCAGCTTTACGCTCGAGTCCGGCGAAATGGCCTTCCTGACCGGCCACTCCGGCGCCGGGAAAAGCACGCTGTTAAAGCTGATCATGCTCATGGCCAGGCCCTCCGAAGGCGACATCTGGATTGATGAGCAAAACATCGGCTCCCTGCCCAATCGCCGAATTCCTCAACTGCGGCGCAAGATCGGGATCGTGCACCAGAATCACCAGCTGTTGTTCGACCGCAGCGTGTTTGACAACGTCGCGCTGCCATTGATTGTCGCGGGTTTTGGCCAGCGCGATATCGGCCGGCGAGTCCGGGCGGCGCTGGACAAGGTCAATCTCCTGCACAAGGAAAAACTCAGCCCCGAGGTGCTTTCGGGCGGTGAACAGCAGCGCGTCGGAATCGCCAGGGCAGTGGTCAACAAGCCCCCGTTCCTGCTGGCCGATGAGCCAACCGGCAACCTCGATCCGGATCTCAGTGCCGAGATACTGCAGCTTTTCAAAGAGTTCAACAACGTTGGGGTGACGGTGCTGGTGGCAACGCATGATCTGGGGCTGATTGCAAGAATGCCGCACCGCTCTTTGATACTGCGCGGCGGCAAGCTCATCAACACCAGCCAGGTTCGCCCAGCCGGTGACGAGATGGCAGGGCCTGCCGAAGCCGCTTCCTGAGGCGTTCACCGCTATGACACTACCTGCCGAAGCCCATGGCCGCAAATAACAGCAACACCCGGCGCGGTGCACCGTCAAACCGGCTGGCGACCTGGGTTCAGCATCATCGAGACGTCGCCCGGCAAAGCCTTGGCCGCCTGCTGACCACGCCGGTTGCAACCGCCGTTACCGTCGCCGTTATGGCAATAACGCTGGCGCTGCCTGCCTGCCTGGGCATCGCTATCGACAATGCCCGGCTTCTCACCGGCAAGGTATACAGCGGCATGCAGGTTACCGTCTATCTCGAACAGTCCGTTGCCGAATTCAGGGCCCGCGAGTTGCGCGCTGAACTGGCTGGCTGGGAACCGGTCGAAGGCGCCAGTCTACTCACCAGCGCCCAGGCACTGCAGCAGTTCAGGGCACAAAGCGATGTCGCCGAGCTGCTGGACAGCCTGCCCGCCAACCCGCTTCCGGCCACAATCGTGCTGCAAGTGAGGGCCTCAGCACAGAATGCAGTAGACATCGAGCAGCTCGTACGGCGCCTCGAAGCCATCGACGATGTCGAAGCGGCGCGCTATGACCTGGCCTGGCTGCGGCAACTCAAATCACTGGTACTGGGTGCGCAGTACCTGGCATCGGGATTCGCCGTCATTCTCGGCCTGGGTGTCATTCTGGTTGTTGGCAATACCATTCGGTTGGCCGTCGATATCCGCAAGGACGAAATTATTGTCACCAAGCTCATTGGTGCTACCAACAGCTTCGTGACTCGCCCCTTCCTCTATATGGGGGTCTGGCTTGGCCTTGCCGGCGGCGTGGTCGCTTTTACGCTGATTGTGCTGGGCTCTGTCGCATTGCAGTCGGCGCTGGACGATGTCGCCAGGCAATTTGATACCGCTTTCTCGCTCTCCACAGCTGGCTGGCGACACCTGGGCTTGCTGCCGCTGGGCACCGCACTGGGTTGGTTGGGCGCATTTTCGGCCTGCCAGCAGCAAATCCGTAAACTCGAACCTCAATAATTGCTCATATTTTGACCATATGTTCGCGTTTTTCGTGGGCAGACCCTGCTATCCGCTTGAATTAATGGAACTTTCGGCATGTTAGCACTCTAATCGAAGGAGTGCTAAAATGGACAACGGCCAACGTCATGGCGAGGATCACAAGTCCCGCCGTGTGGCCACAACTGACTATCCGGCGGTGAAAAACGGTTATGAGCAACCAACTTCAAGCAATCCCGAGCCTGGCACCCGGTGCCAATATCAACACCTATATCCAGACGGTGGGTAGCTTTGACATCCTGACGGCAGAACGCGAACAGGAACTGGCGCGCGACCTTGCCTACAACGGCAACCTCACCGCTGCCCGCGAGCTGGTGCTCTCTCACCTTCGCTTTGTCGTCCATATCGCCAAATCATACAACGGCTACGGTCTGGGCCTGGGCGACCTGATCCAGGAAGGTAACGTTGGCCTGATGAAGGCCGTCAAGCGATTTGACCCCGAGAAGGGCGTTCGCCTGGTCTCTTTCGCGGTGCACTGGATAAAAGCTGAAATCCACGAATTCATCCTGAAGAACTGGCGAATCGTGAAGGTTGCGACAACCAAGGCGCAGCGCAAGCTGTTCTTTAACCTGCGTGGTGCCAAGAAGCAGCTGGGCTGGCTTAGCAACCAGGAGGCAGAGGCCATAGCTGGCGACCTGGGCGTAAGCGCGAAAGATGTGCGACAAATGGAGGGCAGGCTGTCCTCGTACGATGTGGGCTTTGACGCGCCTGTCGATGCCGATGACGAACGCGCATCACAAGCACCAGCGTTCTACCTGGAGGATCGCGCCAGCGACCCCGCTGAATCCGTTGAACAAAGCCAGTGGCAAAGCAACCAGTTCGAGCAGCTGCGCGACGCTATCATCCTGCTGGACGAACGCAGTCGAGATATCCTCCAGCAGCGCTGGCTGACCGACGAGAAAAAGGCAACGCTGCACGAGTTGGCAGACAAGTACGGTGTATCCGCTGAACGCATACGCCAGCTTGAGAAGAACGCCATGAAAAAACTCAAGCTGCTGATGAAAGACGCCGCGCTGGGCGCGAGTACTTAGGCCCCATGTCGGCCGCAGGATAAAAACGGCGCTGATTGCGTCGTTTTTGTTCTTGCATACTGTTATCTCCATCAACTATGTCCAAACTGTTTCTTGTCTTTGCTTCCCTGAGCGGCTTTACGGCCGTGATGCTTGGGGCTTTTGGCGCCCATGCCCTTAAACAAAAGCTGGACGCGACGATGCTCAATGCCTACCAGACGGGCGTCGAGTACCAGTTCTACCACAGCATTGCCCTGTTAGTACTTGGCCTGCTAATGGTGCAACTACCGTCAAACCGCTGGCTGGAGGCATCGGGGCTTTTCTTTATCGCCGGTATTATCCTGTTCTCGGGCAGCCTTTACGGCCTTGCACTTACCGAGATTCGCACGCTTGGCCCGGTGAACATTGGCCTGCTGACGCCGCTGGGCGGCACAGCCTTTATGCTTGGCTGGCTGGCACTGGCGGCGGGCGTGCTCGCGCAGAACCAGCTACCCGGCTAGGGACACAGCGGAGCTTGCGCTTTTGAGTAATGAAGACCCAGGGCTCGACCGCCGCCGAATAAAAAGCTTTGTCATTCGAAGCGGACGAATGACCAGTTCCCAGCAACATGCCTATGACGAAGGCCTGGCGCGCTGGGGCATTGATACCGGCAGCAGTGACTGCAACTGGCAGCGTATTTTCGGCAACGATAAACCGGTCACCGTCGAGATCGGCTTCGGTATGGGTGACTCCCTGGCCACACTCGCCGCAGCGCAACCCGATAACAATTTCGTCGGTATCGAGGTGCACACGCCAGGCATAGGCAGGCTGCTCGCATTAGTCGAAAAACTGTCACTGGATAATGTGCGCGTCATCGAAGGCGACGCGGTGACCATACTCGAGCAGTACATCCCCGACCATAGCATCGATACCTGCAATATTTATTTTCCCGACCCCTGGCATAAAAAGAAGCACCACAAACGACGCTTGCTGCAGGACGCATTTGTAGCAACGCTGGCGAGCAAATTAAGGTCAGGCGGCACCCTGCACGTTGCGACTGACTGGGAAAACTATGCCGAAGAAATTATTGCAACACTTGAACGTGCCCCCGGTTTCGATCGGCTTGCGATCGAGAAAGATGCACCGATTTCGCAGCGCAGGAACCGCCCTGACACAAAGTTTGAGCGGCGGGGGCAAAGAATAGGCCACTCGGTTTGGGACATTATCTTCAGCGCTCGCTAGCGTAATCGCCAATTTCCCCGCGCTTGCCACAATCTTGTATTAGTAGTATTGTTTTCGGCCTCGGCAAGAAGACCTGCTGGCGCCACGTGCCCGGCTGGCGAGCTATGGAGTGATAGCGATGAAAACCTACCGTGTTCGAGACTTTATGGCTGACCACTACGCCAGTGTAAAGCCCTCCCAGTCGCTCACTGCTGCCGTCAAGGTTTTGCTTGAGTATCACCAGTCTGCCGCACCGGTGATTGACGATGAGCAGCAACTGATAGGCCTGCTATCCGAAGCCGACTGCATGCGCTCAACGCTGGTAGAAGGTTACTTCCAGGAGGGCGTGGCGCTCGTCCAGGATCAAATGACGACTGATCCGGAATGCGTCTCACCCGATGCAGAACTCTCCGCAGTCTCCGACGCGTTTCTCGCCAATAACCGCCGCATGATGCCCGTCGTTGAAGCGGGCACCCTGGTCGGTATCGTCAGCCGGCAAGATATCCTCAAAGCGCTGCTCGATGGCCTGGAGAGCAAAGACTAGGCCAGGAAGCGCGCCACGACGTCATTTAGAAAGCGCGCACCCAGGGCCGACGTCTGTATCCGTTCGCCATTTTTTTCCAGCAACTGTTGCGCAATAAGTGCATCGACGGTTGTCGCAAGCTGACCAAAGTCCTGCCCGGTCGAGCGCTCAAACTCGCCAATGCTAAAACCTGTACGCCTGCGCAGCGTATTCATGACAAACTCCAGCACTAATTGGTCGCCTTCGATGAACTCACTGCCCGCTGTTTTGGCAATCGCATCCATATAGGCATCAGGCTGCCGGTATTTCCAGTAGCGCATCGTCTTTCCGGACGTCTCGCGCAGTTTGCCGTGCGCCCCGGCGCCCACACCCAGATAATCACCAAACTGCCAGTAGTTGTCGTTATGCCTGCAGCGATAGCCAGCGCGCGCATAAGCCGACACCTCGTACTGCTGGTAGCCGGCATCGGCCAGCAGCGACTGCCCCGCCTCACTCATGGCGTACAGTAATTCCTCGTCAGGCAAGGTGGGCGGAGCGCTATAAAACGCCGTGTTCGGCTCGATGGTCAACTGATACCAGGAGAGATGCTGCGGTTCAAAATCGATGGCGCGCTGCAGGTCAGCAAGTGCCTGGTCCATCGTTTGCCCGGGAAGGCCGTACATCAGATCCAGATTGATATTGTCGAAGCCCGCGTCGCGCGCAAGCTGAAAGGCGCGGGCTGCATCCTCCGCGGAATGCACTCGCCCGAGCCTCTCCAAATGCACCGCTGAAAAGCTCTGCACGCCGATCGACAGGCGATTGATGCCCGCCTCAAGATAGCCTGCGAAACGCCGGGTATCCACCGCACCGGGATTCGCCTCCAGGGATATCTCAACATCAGCAGCAAACTGCGCCAGCCCCCGCAGTGCCGCAAAAAACTGCTGATAGAAACCGGCCGAGAGCAAACTGGGCGTGCCGCCGCCAAAGAACAGGGAGGACAGCGGGCGGCCGCCTGCGAGGGCGAGGTAGTCGCGCTCAAAGTCGGCCAGTAGCGCGCCCAGGTAACGCGCTTCCAGCTCGGCGCTCAGCGCATTCCGGGTTATCGCATGCGAATTGAAATCACAGTAAGGGCATTTCTTGATGCACCAGGGCAGGTGCACATAGAGTGCGAGCGGATCTTGCTGGCTCACATGATGGCCTGTTGTTCCAGCATCACCCTCAATTGAGCAAGGGCCCGCGCACGATGGCTGACGCTATTCTTTTTTCCAGCGGGCAATGCAGCAGCACTGGACCCCAGCGCCGGATCGAAAAACAACGGGTCATAACCAAAACCGCCAGCGCCTTCTGGCTGCTTCAGTATTACACCCTGCCAGTTACCGACGCTAATCAGCGGATTGGGGTCGGCCGCATGACGCAGATAGGCAAGGGCACATACAAACCGGGCATTTCGCCGATCGTCAGCCACGTCTTTGAGCAGTCGGAGCAGTTTGTCATTATTGTTCGCATCGCTCGCGCCATCAGGATAATCAGCACTGAATCGCGCCGAACGTATACCCGGCTGCCCGTCCAGCGCCTCTACCTCAAGGCCCGAGTCATCCGCCAGTGCCGCAAGTCCGGTGGCGGCGGACGCGTTGCGGGCCTTGATGATGGCGTTCTCAATAAAGCTCAGGCCCGTCTCTTCTGCCTCGGGCACTGACAGCTCGCCTTGCGCCACCAGCGCTATGCCGGTATCACGAAACAGCTCGCCAAACTCCTTGAGCTTGCCGGCATTACCCGTCGCGACCACAATTTTCATCGTGCGAGCGTCCTGGCTACTCGTTCAAAAACATTTGCCGCTGGAACTTCACCGCAATCGGTGACGTCGATTCATCAACCTCGACCTGAATATCGAAAACAATGGTTTCATTGTCGTTACTGATATCGAACTCAGCCAGGTAGTAAACCGCATCGGGCTCTACGACTTCCCGGAACCTGAGTGGGTGGCGATGTACCAGGTTGAAGTAAGTACCCGACACGTCGGGCACAGCGGCGGTGCCCGGCGTACCTTCACGGGCAATCGAAATATTCACCAGGCCCCGATCTTTCGCGCGAACGACTGAAATTGCCCGCGCGTTAGCCGGACTAAGAAAGCTGGTGTTAAATACGCTGTAGTAAACCGTGTACTCTCCACGCTGCACAGAAATATCGTCCTGCGCATGCGCGGGTAACACCGACAGGCAAAACGCTACCAGCGCAGTGCTGAGAATACGAGCCCGGAGCCTGTAAAGACAGCTAGTAAGAAACATGATACACCGCATGGGTAGCCAGCAGGTTGGGAAGGCGATGGGCAAACCGCATACGTTTTTCATCACCGGCAGCCGATTCCCGATAGAAAGCCCGATTCAACACGCGTATGTGATGGTCGACGCAGAATTCTTCAAAATCGCGTATCGTACAAAAATGGATATTCGGGGTGTCGTACCAGTTGTAGGGCATAAAGCGACTGACGGGCATCTTCCCGGATAGCAGCAAATGGAACCGTGCCTGCCAAAACCCGAAATTGGGGAATGTGATGACGCATTCCTTGCCAACCCGCAGCATTTCTTTCACGACGACATCGGGCTTTTGCACTGCCTGCAGGGTTTGGGTGAGCACCACGGTATCGAAACTATTGTCGGCAAAATTTGCCAGGCCATTGTCGATATCCTGCTCAATGACATCAATGCCCCACTGTATGCAGCGCGTAATGTTGTTCGCATCAATTTCCACGCCCAGTCCACGGGTGTTCTTCTCGTCACGCAAGTGCGCCAGCAACACGCCATCACCACAGCCCAGGTCGAGAACGCGGGCCCCATCGGCGATCCACTGGCTGACCGCTCGCAAATCATTGCGCACTGGCCACCTCCGCTCGCTCGCCAGCGACAAGATCAATATTGTTCATGAACGCCGAGAACACGGCTTCATAGCGCTCCCCGGGAAGCAAAAAGGCATCATGACCATAGTCTGACTCGATCGCCGCATAGGTGACCGGCTGCTCTGCCGCCAGCAGCGCATCCACGATCTCCCGCGACCGCGCAGGTGGAAAGCGCCAGTCGGTAGTGAATGAGACCACCAGGAAGCGACAGCGGGCACGACGAAAGGCCGCTACTGCGTCATCATCATACTCCCGCGCGAGGTCGAACATGTCGAGCGCCCGGGTCATCAGGATATAGGTGTTGGCGTCAAACCGCTGCGAAAACAGGCCGCCCTGATAATCAAGATAGCTCTCGATCTGGAACTCGAGTTCGGATTCAGCACCGCGATCAAACGAACCCGATCGCAAATCCCTGCCAAATTTCTTACCCATCACATCATCCGACAGGTAGGTGATATGGCCGATCATGCGCGCGATTGACAGCCCGCTATGAGGTACGATGTCGCGCTCGTAGTAATGACCCTCGTGAAAGTTCGGGTCAGACATGATGGCGGTACGTGAGGTTTTGTTGAATGCAATATTCTGGGCCGACAGCTTGAGCGCAGCGGCAATCACGACACAGTTTCGCACCTTGTCGGGATACTCCAATGCCCAACGCATGGCCTGCATACCGCCCAGGCTGCCGCCGACAACGGCGGCCCAGTGATCAAGGCCCAGGTAATCCATTAGCCAGTGCTGGGATTGAACCCAGTCCCTGACCCGGATCGGCGGGAAATCAGGGCCCCAGTGCCTGCCCGTTTGCGGGTTGATGGTGGCAGGGCCTGTGCTCCCACTGCAGCCACCAATATTGTTCAGGCTGACAACGTAGAACCGATCGGTATCGATGGGCTTGCCCGGGCCGATATAGTGATCCCACCAGCCCGCCTTGCGATCATCCTCAGCGTATTTTCCCGCTGCGTGGTGATCACCCGACAGCGCGTGGCAAATCAGTACGGCATTGGAGCGCTCGGCATTGAGCTCACCATAAGTTTCATAGACAAGCTCAATGCCGGGAAGCGTTTGCCCACAGGACAACTCGAATGGCGTGTCGAACTGCGCTAACTGCGCCCTGACAATACCGACTGATCCCAATGTACTTCGCTCCACTTAACGCAGGATACCCGCTATGCCTGGCTCACAATACAGCGAGGCCGGCGCGCGCCACGATAACAATCAGCGCGATCGTTGAAAGCGTAAAAACGATAAAGCGGGCCATAACAATATTGGCGGTATTCTGGATCAGCGAATGGACAACGCGCAGGCCCACATAGGCCCATGCCAGGTTGACCGCAGTTGCATCACCCAGGCCACTCAACGCGAGGAAAAAACAGGTCGCGTAGAAGATGGTGGGCTGCTCCATCAGGTGATTGTAGTTGTCTGCAATCGCCTCAACGTTGCTGGGCAGGATGCCGGGCAACGCCGCGGGGTGCTTGGCTGACTGCGGGTCAACCTCAGCCTTGGACATTGCGGGTATCCGGGTGCCATACATCCAGAGGAAGACCACCAGCGTCCAGGCGATCAATGCAAGAACCGGTAACAGGATGGGGGCGAGTTGGGCAGTAGGCATAGCAGTGTCTCCAGTTTGTCGAATCGTTGTTTTAGAAAGACGGACCTATCGGCCAGCACTGCACTGTGACCTGAAAAAACACGCTTCAATTGCCGAGCCAGTGCGCCATGCCGGATCGAAAGTCCGGGTATTCTAGTCGAAAGTCAGTTGCCAACAAACGGGCATTACTACAGCGCTTGTTGAAACCCCGACCGCTGGCGGGCACCTCCCTGAGCGCTTGCAAATCGATCCCCGCGCCCCGGGACAACCACTCCATCACTTCACGCTTGGGCGCCGGATAGCTATCGGCGGCAATATAGCTGGGTGCCAGCCCAGCCCCGTCCAGGCCAATTTCCAGCAGGTGAACAATGGTGCGGGCAGCGTCGATATAGTGAATCCGGTTGGTGTACTGGGGAGGGTCGGAGGCACAAATCGAGCCCTCACGCAGCTGTTTCAGCATGCGCGGCGCGGAACGCCCATAGATGCCTGCAAAGCGAACGGCGCAGCTATTCAGCCTGCTCTGGGCGAGTACTGTCTCCGCCTCGAGCATTGCCCGGCCAGAAAACGCCGTGGGCTGTAGCACGGTGCTTTCATCCACCCAACTGCCGTCATCCGTTTCATAGACACTGGTAGAGGAGGCAAACAACAGCAATGGCCCGGCTGCAAAGGCATCGGCAATATTTGCCGCTCCCTCGACGTAGGTCCGCTGGTAATCTGCCTCGCTGTATCCGGAGGCAGTCAGCGTGATGATGATGGCTGCCCACTCCTGCCCAGCCAGGCGTTTTAATGCCGCCTTGTCGAGCACGTCGGCGGACACGCCGACAACATCGCCCGGCAGTTTTGCTGCATCACGCCGCACACCGGTAAGCTCGAAACCTCCCGCCTTCAGCATGGGTGCCGTGGTGAGGCCCAGGGAGCCGCAACCCAGCCAGAGTACCTGTCGCGCACTCATCTAGCGGCTGGCTCCAGGCTGGTCACTGGCGGTATCGATAGCAACATGCTTGCCTCTGGAAAGTCTTGCATTACAATGCGAGCAGACCTTGCCGCTCACGGCACTCCACTATAACGCAGTCATGCCAATCGCGCGATGACCCTGACAGAACTCAAATACATCGTTACCCTGGCGCGCACGCTGCATTTTGGTGAAGCGGCACGACAGTGCTTTGTCAGCCAGCCCACGCTGAGTATTGCGGTCAAGAAACTCGAGGATGAACTGGGCGTCAGTATTTTTGAACGCAGCCGGCAGGCTTTGCTGGTCACCCCCATTGGCGAGAAGATTATCGAACAGGCCCAGCGGGTACTGACTGAAACGACCCTGATCGAGCAAATAGCGGCCGCCGACAAAAACCCGCTGAGCGCCGTGTTCAGGCTTGGCGCTATCTACACCGTGGGCCCCTACCTCTATCCCCGGCTGGTGCCTGAAATCCGCGCCGTGGCCGAACAGATGCCGCTCTACGTCGAAGAGGATTTTACCGCCAACCTCAGGGAGAAGCTCTGCTGCGGAGAACTCGACGCCACCGTAGTCGCAACGCCATTCACCGCAAATGACGTCGTTGTCAAGCCGCTCTATCGCGAATCGTTTATCGTGCTGCTCCCCGCTAGCCATGCGCTTGCAAAGAAATCGGCCATCGAACACGACGACCTGACCGATGAGCCCATATTGTTACTGGGCGAGGGCCACTGCTTTCGCGACCAGGTGCTGGCCGCCTGCCCGGCTATCCAGCGCAGCCTCGACAGCAACAATGCCACCAGCAAGATGATCGCCGAAGGAAGTTCGCTTGAAACCATCAAGCATATGGTTGCATCTGGCCTGGGCATCACACTCCTTCCCAGTTCGGCCTCGCTGCTGGCCTCGGAGCTTGATCGCGTAGTGATGCGCCCCTTCAAGGGCGTCGCGCCAGAGCGTACGATCGCACTGGCATGGCGTGCCTCCTTTCCCAGACACCAGGCCATCGACTGCCTTGCAGAATCCATTTGCAGTGCTGCCTCCAGCTTTGACCTGCCGCTGGTAAGCTCAAGCTAAGCGCCGCTAAACCATGGCTACTGCCACCGCTGTGCTCGACGCCAGCCAGGTATCGGTTCGCAGCCTCAAAGGCGTCGGCCCGCAGCTTGAACAGAAGCTCCAAAAACTGGGCATCTGCTCGCTTCTCGACTTGCTACTGCATCTACCCGCCAGCTACCAGGATCGAACGACACTGCGCTCAATAGCCAGTCTGCGATCGGGTGAAAGCGCAGCCCTGCAAGTCACCGTCGAGTCGACGCGCATTGTTTTCGGGCGACGCAGAAGCCTGCTGTGCAGGGTGCGCGATGACACCGGCACTATGGTTTTACGCTTTTTTCACTTCTCCAGGGCCCAGCAGCAGACGCTCAGCGAAGGGCGGTTACTCCGGTGTTTCGGTGCAGTCACGCTAAACCAGCACGGCCCAGAGCTGATCCACCCTGAATACCAGTTCATTGATAACGCCTCGGTTGCCATCGAGCAGGCTGCTCACTTCACCGCAATCTATCCTGCGACCGAAGGCCTGAGTCAGTCGCGCATGCGCGCACTGGTAGCAGCCGCACTCGCCAGGCTCGATGGGCTGGGCGTCGCAACACTGATACCGACCGGCGCGCTGCCGCAGTTTGCCCGCGCGCTTCCTGCTGACTGTGTAGAACAGTTGCGGCGACTTCACCAGCCACCACTGGATGCAGACATCACGCAGCTAAATGAGCACAGGCACCCGCTGCAACGCCTGCTCGCCTTTGAAGAGCTTGTGGCGTTGCGTCTGTCACAGCTGTTGATTCGCCACCGACAGCGAAGCGATAGTGCGCCCCCACTGCAGCCTCGTGAGGATGTTTACCAACAGTTTGTAGGCGCATTGCCGTTTTCGCTGACCGATGCGCAGCAACGCGTCTGGCAGCAACTGCGCGCCGATCTGGCGCAGGCAACACCCATGCGTCGACTGGTGCAGGGCGATGTAGGCAGCGGCAAAACAGTGGTTGCAGCACTTGCCGCACTGCAGGCTATCTGTAACCTTCACCAGGTCGCATTGATGGCACCCACCGAAATCCTGGCCGAGCAGCACCTGTCATCATTCCGGCAATGGTTCGAACCCTTGAAGATCAATGTCGAGCTGTTGACGAGCAAAATGCCCGCTGCAGCCAAACGCAAGACCATTGAGCGCGTTGCCAGCGGCGAAGTATCACTCGTTATCGGTACGCATGCGCTGGTGCAGGACCCGGTGACGTTCGCCAATCTCGGGCTGGTCGTTATCGATGAACAGCATCGCTTTGGTGTCAACCAGCGCAAGCTGCTGCAATCCAAACGGCCAGATACAAAGCAGCCTCACCAGCTGATTATGTCAGCGACGCCCATTCCCCGAACGATGGCGATGACCCTGTACGCTGACCTCGACTACTCGGTCATCGATCGACTACCACCGGGTCGGCTGCCGGTACACACTGCAGCCATCTCTACGCAGCGACGCGGCGAGGTCATTGAAGCCGTCGCCAAAGCCTGCGCTGAACACAGGCAGGTGTACTGGGTGTGCACTCTGATCGAAGAGTCAGACGCGCTGGATGCCCAGGCCGCTGAAGCGGCGACCGCCGAGCTTCGCGAGCAACTGCCGCAGCTAGCGATAGAACTGCTGCACGGCAGGCATCGCGCAGAAGAGAAAAAACGCGTGATGGAGAGCTTTTCCAGCGGGCTAACCCAGGTACTGGTCTCGACCACCGTCATCGAGGTGGGTGTCGATGTGGCCAACGCCAGCCTGATGATTATTGAAAACGCTGAGCGCCTGGGGCTTGCGCAGCTGCACCAGCTGCGCGGACGCGTGGGTCGCGGAAGCGCGCAGAGTCACTGCATACTGCTGTACCAGCAACCCCTGTCCAAAACGGCTAAACAGCGCATCGAGTCCATGCGCAGTACCCACGACGGCTTCAAACTGGCCGAACTCGACCTGCAGATGCGCGGCCCTGGCGATGTCATGGGCACCGCCCAGTCAGGCGACCTCCAGCTGCACATCGCCGAGATCAACCGCGATAGCGATATGCTCGATGAGGTTGTGGCCCTGTCTGACAGGCTGGCCGTCGATGATGCGGCGCTGGCTCAACAGCTGGTGCAACGCTGGCGCCCGCTGGCGGCCGACTACTCTTCGGTTTGATGAGTGGGGGTGCTAGTGCGCCTGGTCCCAGTTTTCACCCGAACCCACGTCGACCAGTAGCGGCACATCGAGGCTTGCCGCAGCGGCCATGACCTCGGCAATCCCCTGGCCCGCGCTATCCACCTGTGCGTCGGGCACCTCAAAGACCAGTTCATCATGCACCTGCATAATCATGTTCACATCGGGGAATTCCCTGTCCAGCCACTCATCGACCGCCAGCATGGCCAGCTTGATGATATCGGCGGCAGTCCCCTGCATGGGCGCGTTGATAGCGGTGCGCTCAGCGGCCTGCCGGCGCATCGCGTTATTGCTGTTGATTTCGGCAAGGTGCAAGCGGCGGCCAAACAAGGTTTCAACATAGCCCTGGTCAGCAGCAAGTTTGCGGGTACGATCCATGTAGTCGAGCACGCCCGGATAGCGATCAAAATATCGATCGATATAGGCCTGGGCATCGTTGCGGCCAATGCCTAGCTGGCGACCCAGGCCAAAAGCAGACATGCCATAGATCAGGCCAAAGTTGATAGCCTTGGCTCGCCGGCGCTGCTCATCACTGACTTCGGCTATCCCGACCCCGAACACTTCCGCTGCAGTGGCACGGTGGATATCCAGCCCTTCCTTGAATGCATCGAGCAGACCTTTGTCCTGGGACAGGTGCGCCATAATGCGCAGCTCGATCTGCGAGTAGTCCGCTGCAACAATGCTGATGCCATCGGGAGCGACAAACGCCTGCCTTACCTTGCGGCCCTCGGCTGTGCGAATCGGGATGTTCTGCAAGTTGGGGTCGGTTGATGACAATCGACCGGTAGCGGTTACCGCCTGGTGATAAGAGGTGTGAACCCGGCCAGTGCGCGCACTCACCTGGCCGGGCAAACTGTCGGTATAGGTCGAACGCAACTTGGCGAGGCTGCGATGCTCCATCAGCAGCTTGGGTAATGGATAATCCAGCGCCAGCTCCTGCAGCACGGGCTCGGCGGTTGACGGTTGCCCCTTGGGCGTTTTTTTGACAACCGGCAGCTGCAGTTTTTCAAACAATATGGCCTGCAGCTGCTTGGGCGAACCGAGATTGAACTCCTCCCCGGCCAGCTCATAGGCCTCAGCCTCTATTTCCTGCAGTCGACTGCTCAGCTGTTCGCTTTGCCGCGCAAGCCGTTGGCTATCGATCAGCGCACCGTTTGCTTCAACGCGCTGGATAACCCGCATGACGGGGAGCTCGATATCGCGATACAGTTTTTCCAGTGCCGGGTGCTCACCCAGCCGCGTCTTGAGCGACTGCTGCAGGCGCAGCGTAATATCGGCATCCTCCGCCGCATAGGGCGCTGCTTGCTCCAGGGGCACCTGGTTAAAACTGATCTGTTTCGCTCCCTTGCCGGCAACCTCCTCGAAGCTGGTCGTCTGCACACCGAGATAAGTAAAAGCAAGACTATCCATGTCATGGCGATTGGAGGTTGAATTCAGGATATATGACATCAGCATTGTGTCATCGCCAATCCCGCGAATGTCGATGCCTTCGTTGGCAACGATATGCATATCGTACTTGAGGTTCTGGCCAAAGACCGCGATGTCATCCGACTCAAGCAAAGGCTTGAGCGCCTTTAGCACGGTGCTTTTGGCCAGCTGCTTTGGCGCACCCTCATAGTCGTGTCCAAAGGGAATATAGGCTGCTTCATGCGGACTCACCGCGACAGACACGCCGACAATGTCAGCCACGCTATAGTCCAGGCTGGTTGTCTCGGTATCAAACGCGAACGCTCCCGCTTTTTTGATACGTGCTATCCACGCATCAAGGTCTTTCCTGGCAAGCACGGTCTGGTAATCGTTCTTTTCAGGCGCGCGGTCCACCGCGCTGGCGCCGGCCCCGGCTTTTGCAAGCTCCTCGCTCCAACTTTTGAATTCCAGTTCCTGGAACAGGCCGGCAAGCGATTCGTTGTCGGCCGGGCGAGACAGCGCCCCACCCAATAGCTGGTCAATAGAAAACGGCAGCTCTACATCGACCTTTATCGTAGCCAGCTCATAGGACATCCGGGCGTCGTCTTCACTGGCTCGCAGTTTATCGCCCAGTTTGCCGGCTCCGCGCACCGGCAGCTCGGCAACGGCGTCAAGATTCTGGTAGATCGCATCGAGCCCACCGAGGTTTTGCAACAGCGCCAGCGCGGTCTTCTCACCGACGCCGGCAACACCAGGAATATTGTCGACTTTGTCTCCCATCAGGGCGAGAAAATCGATAATCAGTTCGGGAGGCAGACCAAACTTCTCGATGACACCTGCGCGATCCAGCGTGGTTTCCGTCATCGTGTTGACCAGCGTCGTTTGCTCGTCGACCAACTGGGCCATGTCTTTATCGCCGGTTGATACCACCACCGGATGCGATGCCGCGCTGGCCTGCCGCGCCAGGGTACCGATGACATCATCAGCTTCCACACCCTCAATCACCAGCAGTGGCAGGCCCATGGCCTCGACAATGGCGTGGATGGGCGCGATCTGGGCCCGCAAGTCGTCGGGCATGGGTGGCCGGTTGGCCTTGTAGTCGGCGAAGAGGTCGCTACGGAACGTCTTGCCCTTGGCATCGAATATCACCGCCAGCTGGCTGCCCGGATAATCCTTCTGCAGGCGGCGGAGCATATTGATCACGCCCTTGACCGCCCCGGTGGGCTGGCCTTTGGCGTTGCTAAGAGCGGGCAGCGCATGAAATGCGCGATACAGGTAGGAAGAACCGTCGACCAGGACCAGTGGAGCGGCTGCTGACATGGACATCTCTTGAGGCGGTATTACCGCGTTAACAGGGGCTGGAAATCGGGCTGCAGCTTACCACAAGCGGGCTCTCCTCCCGGCGTTTGACCCCCTGGCGGCAGGCCGCAATGCGGTTATATATCAACCAGTGCTGGCTCTGGAGGGGCACCTGTTACGTTGCATTACGTAACATAACGGCAAAGCGGATCACGCCTGCTCTTTTATTCTTATAAATCATTAATATAAAGTGATAATCTGGAATCAGTAACGAAATTTTCATGTGAATTTTTGATGATCCAGCACGCTGGGACTGGAATTTTTATCCACAGATGTTACTCTATGTAACACAGGTTACACACACGCCTCGAAACCAGCCAAAAGCTGGGCGACAGGCCCAACGCGAAAGGAGTAAGCACCATGAGCAAGACCCGACTGTACTCCGCCATTTCGTATGTAGCGGCCACGCTGCTCCTATCAGGACCAGCCCTGGCCAATCCAGCCGACATGAGTGGAATCAACCCGAACATCCTGATCACTCAGGCTGAGACAGAGCATCGTCCGCTGCTGCTCGCCCTCAACGACCAGGTGGTCGTTGGCAAATCAGCTGGCGAGTCGCGAGCAGGCAACGACGCAGCCCGCGAGGCTTTCCTCGAGGCCATGCAGACACGCTTGAGGGACGACCTGTCGGCAAAGATTGATGCCGGCAGCGCCTTCTAGACCTGATCATTATCCTCCTACTTTTACGCAGGCCATCGGCCTGCGTTTTTTTATCTGTGCTTCAGGAGGAGCCTAGTCGCGGCAGGTGCCGTAGAAGTTGTCCGTGAAATAACAGTACTCGCGCGCAACGCCAGATGCGACCAGCGCACCATTGATATCGATGCGTTGCTCACCGCTATCGACGAAACAGCGCGCGACCGTGCGCCCGTAGCGATCAGTATCCACACGCTTGCATTGCAGCTGCCGCTGGTAAGCCAGGGTGCGCAGTTGCTGCCTGGCACGATCATAGCCCGGCTCATTGCGCTCAGGCGCATCGACGCCCCAAAGACGTATCTGGGGCTCATACCCCTCAAGGTACAGGCTGTCGCCATCGACCACTGCTCGACACCGCCCTTCGATCCATTGACTGCTACTGCAGGACAACGCCACCGACAGGGCCAACGCCCCACATAGCGTGATGCGGACAACAGGTCTGGACATCGGGGGAACTGCCTGGGATCAGTCGATGCTGGCGCGAGCCGAGCGATAGGTCAGCGCCATGCGCTCTACCGACAACGGTGGCTTGAAAAAGCCCTGGTAGAAACCCTGGGGATTAATGATGGCGACCAGGCCACTGTGATCAACCGTGTAGTCACCGGTCGCAGCATCGGTCACGATCTTCTGGAAGGCCACGTTCA
Organism: Pseudomonadales bacterium; assembly: GCA_965216795.1. Classification (GTDB taxonomy): domain Bacteria; phylum Pseudomonadota; class Gammaproteobacteria; order Pseudomonadales; family UBA7434; genus UBA7434. The sequence continues at coordinate 2,094,594 of OZ244196.1, forward strand.
GCTCTGAGGCAAGTCGATGGATGGCCAGGAAATCCCCGGTCACACCGGTAATCTTGTCATTGAAGAAGCCGACGTAGCTGGCCAGCTTTTCCGGTGTATCGCGGGCGGGGTCAAGGCTGACGAGCAGGTAGCGCGTATCCGCGGCTATGTCTGTCTCTGCCAGTGCTTTATCGAGCTGGTTAAACTGCGCCATCGTTGCCGGGCATATATCCGGACAATGCGTGAAACCAAAAAACACCAGCGTCCAGGCCCCCTCAAACGCCTGGTTGGTGAAAGGTTCGGCGCGATGATCCAGTAGCTCAAAGGCGCTGATCTCACGCGGCAGCGAGAAAATAATCGTACCGTTCTCGACCATTTCTGCCGGCGACAGCACCCTGGGCTGCATGACGCGATTGACGAACAGGCCCACCAGCACAGCCATCATCAACACCAGTATGAAGACCGTATTTCTGATGCTGGTCTGGCGCTCTGCGCGCAGCACCGCCGCCTCCTGCGCTTTGCTCATGGATCGGCCTGCAGGGGTATAAAAGTCTGTGCTTCAGGCACAGTCGCTATCATCCAGTAGTGATCGGCCAGCATGATGACAAACAGTGCCATCAGGTAAATGATCGAATAGCGAAACGTTTGCATGGGCGCATCGTCGTTCGTTTCTCGATACAGCACGATTGCCCAATAGAGAAAGCCGACCCCCAGGCACACTGCGCCGATCAGGTAGAGCAGGCCAAACATCTGGGTGACAAAGGGCAGCAGAGTCGTTACAAACAGGATGATGGTATACAGCAAGATATGCAGCCGGGTATAGCGATCACCATGGGTGACTGGCAGCATCGGTATCCCCACTTTCGCGTAGTCTTCCTTGCGGTGGAGTGCCAGCGCCCAGAAGTGGGGGGGCGTCCAGGCAAAAATGATGAGCACGAGCAGCAGGGCATGGCCATGCACCTCATTGGTCACGGCAACCCAGCCAAGCAGTGGCGGTGCGGCACCGGCAAGCCCGCCAATGACAATGTTCTGCGGCGTGGCGCGTTTGAGAAAGCAGGTATAGATGAGCGCATAACCAATCAGCGATGCCAGCGTTAACCAGGCGGTAAGCTGATTTACAAAATAGATAAGGATGGCCATCCCCACACAGCCGAGCACGGCGCTAAACAACAGCGCATGGCCATCGCTAACCCGCCCCTGGGCAATCGGGCGATTGTGGGTGCGCTGCATTCGCAGGTCGATTTTCTTGTCGACGACGTGGTTGATCACCGCCGCAGATGCCGCACACAGGGCAATGCCGAGGTTACCCGCGACGAGGATATCCATGGGCACCATGCCCGGCACCGAGAGAAACATGCCGACCAGCGTGGTCAGCAGCATCAAGGCAACCACATTGGGCTTACACAGCTCGAGGTAGTCGCGCCAGATAGCGCGCTGCGCATGGATTGTCAGGTCAGGCTGGCTCATTGCATCTCTCAAGGCCGCGGCCTCGCCGAATCAGTTTACTGGCCCGGGAGTCGCGCCCCGGGCTCGGTCGCTGTGTAACTGCGCTGCAGCATAGCAACCAGCGTCAGTAAAAGCAGCGCCCCTCCCGCGTTGTGTGCAACGGCAACCGCCAGCGGCAGGGAGGCAAGGATATTAGTGATCCCCAGCCCAATCTGCAATATCAGAACCGCCAACAAGCCGTGGCGCCAGCGATCGACAACCGGGTCGATGCCCGCCAGCCGCCAGTACAGCAGGAGCACCACGGCGGTAACGAGCAGCGCGCCGATCCGGTGGCTGAAATGGATCGCAGTGCGCGCCGAGCTGTCCATCAGGCCACCGAGGTAGTTGGGGCCAATATCCTGCATCAGGTTGAATCCCTGCGCGAAATCCATAGCGGGTATCCAGCTCGACTGGCACTGCGGGAAATCGGGGCAGGCCAGCGCGGCATAGTTGGACGTGGTCCAGCCACCAAGCGCTATCTGGAACACGACCACGGCAAAGGCCAGCCACAGCCAGCGCCGGGTGCGCTGCAGTCGCTCAAGCGCCAGCGCAGGGATCGACCAGCGCTGGCCGGATAGCGATAACAGGAGCAGCCATACCAGTGACAAGGTCGTAAATCCGCCCAGAAGGTGCGCTGTCACGACCTGGGGCCAGAGTTTCAGCGTGACCGTCCACATGCCAAACAGGCCCTGCAGGATAACGACCCCAAGGAGTAGCACCGAGAACGCCGCGACGCCCCGGTACTCGGCGGGGTTGGACCGCTGCAGGCGCCAGAAGCGCAGGCAAAGAATGATACAGAACAGGCCCAGGCTCGAGGCAAACAAGCGGTGAACCTGCTCAGGCCAGGTCTTGTCGTGCTCTACCGGTGTGTCCGGGAAGGCTGCATTGGCCCGGGCGACGTCCTGCTCGTCCATCGGCCAGAGAATATGCCCATAGCAAACGGGCCAGTCGGGGCAGCCAAGCCCTGCGTCGACCAGCCGGGTAAACGCGCCCAACACCACCACACAGGCCGTCAGCGCCAGCATCCCAATCGCCAGTTTAAAGCCGGCTTTTCGCGCGGGACCGTTCATTGGCGAGCTCTGGAAAACTTGAGCAGGTGCTTGAGGTCGACCAGCAAATCTTCGCCCTGGTGGCTGCTGTCATAGGCCATCATGGCCCAGCCATCGGGGTCGACCAGGATAAACCGCGCATCCGCTGCAACCGCATCAAGCTGGGCGAGCGATGCGGTCGCGATGACGTCCAGGTAGGGGTGGTCAGCCTCAATAACACCCTGCAGTTCTGCAGACAGCGCTGGCTGGTCGTGCAGGTAGATACGCTGGACGCGATTTGCGTCCTTGTCCAGGCGCACATGCACCTGCCGCGTCAGGTGCAGGTCTTCCGCACAGGCGCCAGTGCAGTTTGCGTCACCACGAAAGACGATGCTCCACTTTTTCGACCACACCGATGCCAGCGTATCGGCCGAATCGCGGCGAGGGATGTCCGCCAGCTGCACCGGGGGCTGGATCAGATGGCCGCGATTCTTACTGCCAACCTCGAGCAGGCCCTGCTGCTGCAACCAGTAGGCCAGCCCGGCAAGCACCATCAGGCCCAGCGGGACCATCCACAGCACCAGCAGCAACAGGCGATTGCGCCTCACCTGCGCGGCCGGGATACCCGCCGTGCCAGAGTCAGGATTGATAGTCGGGTTCTTACTCATCGACGACCTTCTTGATTGAAGAAAATAACCAGAATATAACCAGCGCCAGAGCCATGGCAAACCACTGCACCGCATAGCCTGTGTGCTTGGCGGGCGAAACATTGACGGGCTGCCAGTCAACCTGCAGCGCGCCCGGCTCGCCAGGCGCAATGCGCAGGCGGTAAGGCATCAACGGCATTGACAGGCTGGCGGCGGCCCGATCGATATCAACGGACTGGATAACACGGGGCCATTGCTCGGCCCAGATATCCTCTTGCAGCAAAAACTGCTCGCCCAGCGGTACATATACGTTGGCGAGAACCTTCAGCTCACCGGCAGGCGTGGAAATCGCCGGCAGTCGACTGCGGTCAGCAAAACCCGGTATCCAGCCACGATTCACCAGCCAGGTATCGCCCTGTCGCCCCGTCATGGGCGTCAGCACCTCGTACCCCGGCACACCGCCCTGTACGCGGTTATCGAGCAGGAAATGGCGCTGCTGATCATACTGCCCTTGAACAAATACCGGCTGGCCTGCCAGCGTCGCTGCGGGGCTATCCCGGTCGATGCTGCTCGCGGCAACGGGGGCCTGTGCCAGCCGCGCCTCGTGCACCGCGAGAATCTCGCGCTTCTCATCCGCGCGCTGTAGCTGCCAGTAGCCCAACCGCAGCAACAGCGGCAGCAGAACGAGCACCAGCAGGAAGATTTTCCAGTTGGAATCCCAGCGATAAGCTGCAATCATGCGTCAAAATCACTCGCTACCCGCAACACCACAACAGGGACAGACGCCCATGCTGCTCAAGACCATCATCCTCATTCTACTCGCAGGGCTGCTCATCAGCCTGGGCAGCGGGCTCATTTACCTGTTCAAGGATGTAGGGACGACGCGGCGCACGCTGAATTCGCTGGGTGTGCGAATCACGCTCGCCGCTGCCTTGATGGGAACGATTGGTTACGGTATCTATACCGGCCAGCTTGCTAACAATGCACCCTGGGATGCACGCAAGATGGCGCAGGGGCAGGTTCAGGCCGGTAGCCCGCCTGCCCCGAACTCACAAGATATAAACGAAAACAAACAGGCAGACCCAGACAACATCAACAAAGTGCCAGTACCATGATGCCGCTTCGAAGCCAAAACAGTCTTCGTGGGTGAAGTGCCCCTTCAAGGCGCGCATCAACATAATCGCCAGCATCGTCATCCCGAGAAACACGTGGAAGCCGTGAAAGCCGGTGAGCATGAAGAACGTGGTTCCATAAATCCCGCTATCGAGCGTTAGCCCCAGATCGACGTAGGCGTGACGATACTCTTCAAACTGGACGAACAGGAAGATAATCGCCAACAGCACAGTAAATGCCAACCAGCCGATAAACTTGTTGCGGTTGTCATTCTTCAGCGCGGTATGCGCAAAGTGGACGGTAACTGACGACGACAACAGGATGACTGTGTTCCAGAACGGCAGCCAGGCCGTCCAGGCAGCACCTGGAATATCGTAGCGGTACATGCTGTTGCCCTCACCGGGGCCAACAAAGGTGGCCTTGGCCGCGTTGGCTATCTCATCGGGCGTCTGCATGATTGGCCATTCGTACTTGAAGCCTTCCCACAGCAGGTACATAAACTGGCCTTTCTCGCCCTCGCCACCCAGCCAGGGGCCCGCGAAGTTGCGCACATAGAACAGGGCGCCAAAAAAGGCGAAGAAGAACATCACTTCAGAAAAGATAAACCAGCCCATGCCCCAGACGTAACTGCGTTTGAGCTGAGCGCTGTTGAGGCCCTGCATGTTCTCGGCAATCGTCTGGCGGAACCAGTAAAACAGCGTAGTGGCCAGCACGGCAAAACCGGCGAGGCCAACGTAGCGGCCAATACCCTCGGAGCCGGCGGTCAACTCATTGAAGAAGGTGCCCATGCCAAACACCATCATCGTGACACCGATCGTTGCCAGGATCGGGAACGACGACTGCTCGGGTACGTAATAAGTTTCGTATCCGTCTACGTTCTGTGAGTCTGTGGCCATGCTAGCTTCTCCATCACCCGGGCGTGCTGAAATGTATGCCCGGTATCAATAGTGTGTTATGTGCCTAAAGCTGCGCCAACGCGTCGGCTTCGACGAAACCGCTTTCGGTGACGTCGAATAAAGTGTAGGACAGCGTGATTGTCGTGATCGTCGCGGGCAAATCACGATCAACAATAAAGGTTAGCGGCATATCAACCGATTCACCGCCGGCCAGTGTTTGCTGGTTAAAGCAGAAGCACTCGGTCTTCAAAAAGTACGCAGCGGCGCGGCCTGGCGCCACGCTCGGTATCGCTTGCGCGAGCATTTTTGCGCCCGTAGGGTTCTCGGCGTAAAACGTAGTATGGAACTCTTCGCCAGGATGCACCTTGATTTCAAACACATCGGGCTTGAAATCCCAAACCATCCCCTCTCCATTGGTCGCGATGAACTGCACAGTGATCTTTCGACTGGTGTCGATACGATCCTCGACAGAGATATAGGCCTCGGCATTGGTTTTGCCATTCAAGCCGGTAATCTCGCAGAACACGTCATAGATCGGCACCAACGCAAAGCCAAAGCCAAACATCCCGACTGTTACCAGTAACAGTCGGGTGACAAGACGTTGGGTAGCGCTGTTGCTCATAACTTCGCGATGACTCCGTTGCTTACTTGACGGCTGGTGGCGTCGTAAAGGTGTGGTAAGGCGCAGGCGAGGGAATCGTCCACTCAAGGCCTTCAGGGTTATCCCAGACCTGGTCAGTTGCCTTCTCGCCACCACGGATCGTCCTGATCACAATGTAGAGGAAGAACACCTGGCTGAACCCGAACAGGAATGCGCCCACGCTGGCCATCTGGTTGAAGTCGGCAAACTGCAGGGCGTAGTCAGGAATACGACGCGGCATGCCGGCAAGGCCGACGAAATGCATCGGGAAGAAGGTCAGGTTAAGGCCGACAAAAGACAGCCAGAAGTGTGCCTTACCCAAACGCTCGTCATACATGTTGCCGCACCACTTGGGGATCCAGTAGTAGACGGCTGCAAAAATCGAGAAGATTGCGCCTGGCACCAGCACGTAGTGGAAGTGTGCAACCACAAAATAGGTATCGTGATACTGGAAGTCAGCCGGTGCGATTGCCAGCATCAGGCCAGAGAAACCACCAATCGTAAACAGGATAACGAAAGCGATTGCGAACAGCATGGGCGTCTCGAAGGTCATCGAGCCCTTGAACATCGTTGTGACCCAGTTGAACACCTTCACGCCCGTCGGCACGGCTATGAGCATCGTGGCGTACATAAAGAAGAGTTCGCCCGCCAGCGGCATGCCCACGGTAAACATGTGGTGGGCCCAGACGATAAATGACAGGAAGGCGATGGACGCTGTCGCGTAGACCATGGAGGCATAGCCAAACAACGGTTTACGCGCAAACGTCGGAATAATCGCCGACGCCACACCAAAGGCCGGCAAGATCATGATGTAGACCTCGGGGTGCCCAAAGAACCAGAACACGTGCTGGAACAGCACCGGGTCGCCGCCACCTGCAGCGTTAAAGAAGCTGGTGCCAAAGTGGATATCCATCAGCATCATCGTGACACAGCCCGCCAGTACCGGCATGACAGCAATCAGCAGGTAGGCAGTGATCAGCCAGGTCCAGACGAACAGCGGCATTTTCATCAGCGTCATGCCAGGCGCGCGCATGTTCAGGATCGTGGCGATGATATTGATTGAGCCCATGATGGATGAAGCACCCATCAGGTGAACGGCAAAAATAAAGTAGGTTACGCTGGGCGGCGCGTAGGTGGTCGACAACGGCGCGTAGAAAGTCCAGCCGAAATTGGGGCCGCCGCCTTCCATGAACATGGTTGAAACCAGCATGGTGAAGGCAAAGGGCAGGATCCAGAAGCTCCAGTTGTTCATGCGGGGCAGCGCCATATCGGGCGCACCCACCATCATGGGTATCAACCAGTTAGCCAGCCCCACAAAGGCCGGCATGACGGCACCGAAGACCATAATCAGGCCATGCATCGTCGTCATCTGGTTGAAGAATTCCGGATTGACCAGTTGCAGGCCTGGCTGGAACAGCTCCGCGCGGATTACCAGCGCAAAGGCGCCACCAAGCAGGAACATCGCAAAGCTGAACCACAGATACATCGTACCGATGTCTTTGTGGTTAGTTGTGAACAACCAGCGCCCAAAACCTTTTGCAGGACCGTGATCACCCATTGTCAATTGCCTCTAAATTGTTCTGTATTTCAAAAATTCGAAAATTCGATTACTGGTTCTGGAACTGTACGACGTCCAGCGCCTGGATCATGTCGCCCATGTTGTTGCCCCAGGCATTACGCTCGTAGGTAATGACTGCAGCAATATCGAGCGCCGACAGCTGCTTGCCAAAGGCCTGCATCGAAGTCCCGGCTACGCCGTTGACGATGATGTCGATATGGCCATTCATCGGGCCAGTCGTCACCGCAGTACCAATCATCGAAGGACCAACGCCGCCGGTACCGTCAATGGCATGGCAGGAGGCGCACTGGCGGTTGTAGACGTCTTCGCCGCGCGCGAACATTTCATCCATATCCAGTCGCAGCTTGTTCAGCTCGGCAATTTCCGCCGCTTCCTGTTTTTTCTGGGCCAGCCAGGCCTGGTAATCAACTTCTTCGACCGCTTTGACAACGATCGGCATAAAGCCGTGGTCTTTACCACAAAGCTCTGCACACTGGCCGCGGTAAGTGCCCGGCTCCTTGACGATAGTCCAGGCATCATTGATAAAGCCGGGGATCGCATCGCGCTTGACCGCAAGGTCAGGCACCCACCAGGCGTGCAACACGTCCTCAGCGGTGATCAGGAAGCGGACTTTCTTGTTGATGGGGATCACCATGGGCTCGTCAACTTCGAGCAGGTAGTGCTCTCCCTTGGGCGCACGGCCATAGATTTCATCTTGCGACGTGCTCAGGTTGCTGAAGAAGCTCACCTCTTCACCGAGGTACTCATACTCCCACTTCCACTGGTAGCCGACGACTTTGATGTCGAGATCCGCTTCTGAGGTGTCATAGATTTTGATCAGGGAAACTGTCGCAGGCCAGGCCATGAGCACGAGGATGATGGCCGGCACGATCGTCCAGGCCAGCTCAAGCGCGGTGCTTTCATGAAACTGGGCAGGCTCATAGCCGACAGACTTTCGATGCATCAGCATGGAATAGAACATGACGCCGAACACGACGACGCCAATCGCGACACAGATCCAGAAGATCAGCATGTGCAAATCATAGATTTCGCGGCTGACATCGGTCACGCCCACGGGCATGTTGACGCCCCAACGCTGGGCTTCATCGACCACGAAATCGCTGGACTTTCCTGCGGCCACTGCAACGCTGCTAAACAGTGCCGCCAGCGTTACCAGCAGTGGACGGAAGGTCCGCCGTAAAATCCCGGTCTCCCGCTCCGCACAGCGCGTGTAAGCGCCTGGCTTGCCGATTGAACGCATATTTTTTTCTCCTAACCAAAACAGCGAGGGCAACAGGGTGCCCGTGCCGCAGATATCTGACGGCCTGCCTCGCTCAGCGCGGGCGGCCAACACTCGGCGCAATTCTCAGGGTAAATGACTGGCGAAAACTTGGCAGCCTAAATGGGCAACAGGTTGCATTCGTTAGATAGACAACGGGTCTGTTTGCCAGCATATCGTCGAGACGTCGAGGCTGCGCAGAAAGCAAATCGCTGCAAGTATAACAAAGGATGTAAATGCCGGGATATCAGATGCACCAATAATTTGCATCTTCAAAGCATTGGCGGCAGTAATACCAAGCTTCGACTGGCGGTGCCGGTTTTAGGGTGCCAGCGAGCAAAGCGTTGTGATTAGATGGCCGCTGGCCTGACAACCTCGCGCAGAAAATCAACGACAGCCCCGGCGATGAACGATTTAGCCAATCAAAAAATCATCAAGATTGCCATTCCGATGATGCTGACGAGCATGTCGGTCCCGCTGCTTGGCCTGGTCGACACGTTTTTGCTGGGCCATCTGCCCAGTGCGCGCTTTCTCGGCGCCGTCGCCATCGGCGCCAATTTCATCGGCCTGCTGTTCTGGGCCTTTGGTTTCCTGCGCATGGGAACAACAAGCCTCGTCGCACAGGCATTTGGCCGTCAGCAAGCACCCACCAACACAGGCCCCGTCGAGCTCGACGCGCTGGTTTTCCGGGCCGGGGTGATGGCGCTGCTGGGAGGCCTCGCCATCGTTGCGCTGGCGCCGCTGCTGGTGCCCACGGTGGTCGGCTGGATGCAGGCCAGCAACGAGGTTGCTCCGTTCGCCGAGGAATACATCCGCATTCGGCTGTTCGCAGCGCCAGCAGCACTGGCAACATACGTCATCGCGGGCTGGCTAATTGGCACTCAACAGCCCAACAAGGCGCTGCTACTGGTGCTCATCAGCAACCTGGTGAATATCGTCCTGAGCGTGCTGTTTATCCTCGAGCTGGGCATGAACAGCGCCGGCGCGGCCTGGGCGACACTGATCGCCGAGTACTGCGCCTGCGCGGCAGGCCTGTGGATGCTGGGACGCCACAGCCAGGTGCTGGATTACCGACGCTGGTCGGCCTGGCTCGACCTCGGCGCCGCCCGCGAGCTGCTGGTGACCAATAGCCACCTGCTGGTTCGCACGCTGCTGCTGCTCTTTGCCATGAACTTCTTCACCGCACAGGGCGCGGCTATTGGCGATAGCGTGCTTGCAGCCAATGCAATCCTCTTGCAACTGGCGATGCTCAGCGCCTATGTCATGGACGGCTTTAGCTTCGCGGCAGAAGCGCTGTGCGGCGAGGCCACAGGCACCAGGGATCGCTCGACATTTACCCGCGTCACCCGGCTTTGCGCAGGCTGGATGGCTGCAACAGCCGCAGTTTTCAGCCTGGCCTATCTGCTGCAGGGCAATCTCATCATCGCCCAGTTCACCGACCTGCCCGAGGTGCGGCAGACAGCGCAGCAATACCTGTTCTGGCTGGTGTTGATGCCCTGGGCAGGGTTCATGGCCTATCTGTTCGACGGTGTATTTATCGGCGCTGGCGAGACGGCGACAATGCACGGTGTGATGTGGATAGCGGTTGCGGGGATCTTCCTGCCCGCCTGGTACCTGTCGTTGGGCTGGGGTAATACCGGCCTGTGGATGGCTTTCGTGCTGTTCAATCTCGCGCGCAGCCTGTTGATGCTCTACTTCTACCCCCGGGTCGGCCCGCAGCCCAGCCAGGGCAGTTAGTCATCCAGGATTTTTATCGTGTCGACCGCCGTTTCATGCGGCAGTGTGTCCTCGCCGGGCCTTGGGGTATTGACCCGCGTCGCCAGCTCTTCGACGTTGTCTGAAAATTGCATGCTGTCCTCATAGCCACAGGCCACGCAGGACTGGCGGGCACCCGCGTCATCCTGCTCCAGTACAATCTTGTCGACAGCGCCACAGGCCGGACAGACCGCTCCTGCAATGAATCGACGCTTTCCGGCTTTGGTCATGGCTGACTCCTTCGCGCCGGGTGACCGGCGTTTCACGCAACATCCTGCGTGCGGGTACAATTCGGGAGCTGGCCCGCACACTGGGGCGGTCAAGGCCGCCGCAGACAGACGAAGTGACCACGATGCAGAATATCAGACCCTTTGGCAAGCGCACTCCGCAACTGGGCGCACGCTGCCACGTCGACCCATCCGCTGTCGTGATCGGCGACGTGACCCTGGGGGATGACTGTTCGGTATGGCCGCAGGCCGTGATTCGCGGCGACATGCATCGCATCACCATCGGTGCGCGCAGCAGCATCCAGGACGGGAGCGTACTCCACATCACCCATGACAGCCAGTACAACCCCGGGGGCTGGCCACTGGTTATTGGCCGTGAAGTCACCGTTGGACATCGCTGCGTATTGCACGGCTGCACCCTCGGCGACCAGGTATTGATCGGCAATGGCGCAATTGTCATGGACGGCGCGGTCATCGAAGACCAGGTGGTGGTCGCCGCCAATGCGCTGGTGGCACCGGGCAAGACGCTGCGCTCTGGCTATCTTTACGTAGGGTCGCCCGCGCGCGAGAAGCGCGCACTCAGCGAACAGGAAATAGCGTTCTTCGCGTATACCGCAAACAACTACGTTCGTTTGAAAGACCAGTACCTTACTTCAGAGGAATAGTGTTGCCAGGCGCAGCGGCTCAACCACGCGTCGCAGAACTACTCGCCGCGCAACTGCTCGCGTAAATAAGCAATGACGGGCGCGGTTGCCGGTCGCCTTTCCAGCCAGAGACTAAACGACTCTGCAGCCTGCTCAACCAGCATGCCGAGCCCATCACTCCACGCCAGGGCGCCATGGCTTTGCGACCATTGCATGAACTGCGTAGGTTCGGCGCTGTACATCATGTCGTAACAACAGGCCCCGTCGACCGCGCTATCGGGCAAGGTCACCGACTGGCCCTGGACCGCCGCGCTGGTGCCATTGATCACAACATCGTAGCGCTGCGCGCTGCCGCCCGCATCGAACAGCCCCAGTGCCGTCTCACCGCGCTTTGCCGCAAACAGCTCGAGCAGCTGGCTGGCTTTATCCGCGGTGCGGTTATGCAGCGAAAGCTGCGCGGGTTGCTGGTCGAGTAACGGGCCCAACACGCCGCGCACGGCACCGCCCGCACCGAGCACGAGCAGGCGTTTACCGGCCAGCTGCCAGCCCAGGTTGTCGACCAGGTCTCGCACAATGCCCACACCATCGGTGTTGTCGCCAATAATTTTGCCTGCACGCGGCAGCAGCGTATTGACAGCACCAGCGAGCCGGGCGCGATCACTCAACTCATCGGCGAACGCACAGGCATCGAGCTTGAACGGCAGCGTGATGTTGAGGCCAGCACCACCACTGTTAAAAAACGCCCCGGCAGCGCTGCCAAACTCACCGGGTTCGACCAGTTGTCGCTGGTAGTCAATAGCCAGGTTGAACTGTGCGGCAAAGCGCTGGTGAATTTCGGGCGAGCGGCTGTGAGCGATGGGGTTGCCAATGACCGCAAACCGTTTCGGTGGTTTAGTCATTCGTCGACAACCCCAGCCAGTCTCTGGGCTTCAGAAAAAATTCAGTCAGCCGCTCCTCGTCGGAGCCACTTGCCGGTGAGTAGCCATAGCGCCAGCTTACCTCCGGCGGCAATGACATCAGGATCGACTCGACCCTGCCTCCTGATTGCAAACCGAAGAGCGTGCCACGGTCGTACACCAGGTTAAATTCAACGTAACGACCCCGGCGATAGACCTGGAAGGCTCGCTGCGCGGGCGTAAATGGCGTGTCCTTGCGTCGCTCAACCACGTCGACATAGGCGTTGCCGTAGCATCGCCCCACGTCGACGATAAAATCAAAGCAGCTGCGGAAACCCCACTCGTTCAGGTCGTCAAAAAAAATACCGCCCACACCGCGCGATTCCTGCCGGTGGGGAATATAAAAGTAATCATCGCACTGCTGCTTGAACCGGCGGTAGACGTCATCGCCATAGCGGCTGCAGACCGCCTGTGCATGCTGGTGCCAGCTGATGCAATCGGCTTCGAAACCATAGCAGGGCGTCAGGTCAAAACCGCCGCCAAACCACCAGATGGGATCGGCATTTTCAGGCTGGGCAATGAAAAAGCGCACGTTCGCATGCGAGATGGGCACCAACGGATTCTTCGGGTGCATAACAACTGACACACCCATCGCCTGGAAACCACTGCCAGCCAACTCAGGCCGGCTCGCGCTCGCACTGGGCGGAAGTGTCGAGCCATGAACATGCGAAAAATTGACGCCCCCTTTTTCGAAGACTGCGCCGTTGTCGATCGTGCTGGTGATGCCGTAGCCGCCGGCATCGCGGTCCCATCGATCGCGAACAAACTCAGCCTCGCCATCGACCGCGGCAAATTGCTCGCACAAGGTCGTCTGGATGTCGAGCAACGCCTGCTCGACGGCGGTGGTATCAATCGAATCAGTCACGGCTAACGCAGGCGCTCCCCGGTCAGGAAATTGATGATTTGCGACGCCTGGGCCAGGCCCTGGGTGGGGCCGGACAGATAGCAGTCGACGGCAGAGCGAAAGTAGCGCCTTGCCGCCAGTTCATCGCGGGCGGGCGGCATGTCGCTCGGGTTCGCAGACGTCGATACAACCATACCACCATACTGGCGACAAAGGGCAGCAACCAGGGGGTGCCGGGTCAGGCGCACGGCGACCGATTCGTGCTCGCCAGTAATCCAGCCGGGAACCGCGTTGTGGTGTGGCAGCAGCCAGGTGGTGGGCCTGGGGCCTGGCTGGCACAGCTGCTCTCGCTGGGCCGGAGAAAATCCGGTCAACAGTGGTTCCAGCTGCGAGAGGTCGGCAGCGACGAGAATAAGCCCCTTGTGCATCGGGCGCCGTTTGAGATCGAGCAGGCGCTGCACCGCATCAGCGTTAAACGGGTCGCAACCCAGGCCCCAGACGGCCTCGGTCGGGTACGCAATCAGGCCCCCGCGCTGCAAGGTGGCAACGGCCCGGTGCAACTGCCAGGTACCAACGGACATGATCGAAAAACTCTGTTGTTCCCTGCGGCAAATGCTCACTACCGCGCCGCAGGCCAGACGGTGCGGCATTATACGGCTCACTGTATTTTTACTGCCAGCCCCGTCCATTGCGCGCGGCCTACAGGTCGGCTCATCGCAAGAGCTAATCGATTGGGCCGGCTCGCGACCAAAGCCCGCCCTCACAGCAGGCCAGGCCAAGCAATTCAAGCTCGACCAGCGCACTGGCCAGGCTTTCTGCACGATGCCCGTATTGCAGCGCCAGGGCCTCGGCCGCTACGGGCTGCGAGGTCAACTGCCCGAACACCGTTTGCAGCGCTGTGGGCAGCTGTGGGGGCCGATGGCCCGGCGCCTGATGACAGGGCGAGCCCGGCGCCACACCCAGGGTCTCGAGGATATCTTCAGCACGCTCTACCAGCGTCGCGCCCTCGCGGATCAGCTGGTGGCAACCACGACTGGTGGGGCTGTCGACCAGGCCGGGCACGGCAAAGACCTCGCGACTCTGTTCGGCCGCGAAATTCGCCGTCAGCAAGGAGCCGCTGGGCAGGCTGGCCTCGACCACCACGACCCCGCGAGCCAGGCCGGAGACCAGCCTGTTGCGCCTGGGAAAATGGCCGGGCAACGGTGCGGTGCCCAGCGGCATCTCGGAGACGATAACCCCGCGCTCTGCGATCTGGCTGGCGAGGCGGTGATTCCTGGCCGGGTAAACACGATCGAGGCCGGTTGCCCAGACGGCTGCCGTCGCACCGTGTTGCAGCGCGCCTTCGTGCGCGGCGGTGTCGATGCCCAGCGCCATGCCGCTGGCCACCAATTGGCCGGCGGCGGCCAGTTCAGCACCCAGGCGCCGCCCCAGAGCACGCCCGTAGGACGTAGGTTTGCGAGTACCAACTACCGATATACAACTTTTATTCAAAGCTTCCCTTTGCCCCTTGATAAACAAGATCGGGGGGCAGTCAGGCAGCTCTCGCAACAGCGCGGGAAACGCCTCATCTTCCCTGAGCAAGGCCTCGGCCCGGTGTCGAGACAGCCACTCAAGATTGCGTTCAGCGCAGGTCCACTCAGCGCTACGGCGCGGCGCGCACAACAGGCGCCCCACCCGCCCAGCCTGGCCACCACTGTGGCCTGCAAGCGACAGATGGGCAGCCGGGTCTGGCCCCGCCAGCGTGTCGAGCGCGTGTAATAAGGTGTTGATCCGGACGGGCCCCAGCCCATCGATATGCAGCAGTGCGAGTATCAGCAGGCGACGAGCGTCGCCGCCTGCAGCCAGGCAGTCGATCGATGCCCGCAGGGCATCACGTGATAGGCTTTGCATGGGCAGTTCATCCTTGAATTGCCAGGGTTCAGTTCACTCCTTCCCGGAGCAGTTGTGCGCGTCGTGTGGCGGCCAACGACCGCCGGGCACTAAGGGTTGGCGACTTCGTCGCGGACGGAAAGCGGGCGTTCGGCTTCCAGGATGAGGCCATAGCTGACCTTTTCAAATACCTTGAAGACGATCAACAAACCGGCTCGCTCACTGGGTAGTTTGACCGTGCCACTCTTTACGGTATCGCGGATGGTTTTACCGGCGCGATTGACCGCAAGCACGTCACCTGTTTTCAGGCCCTCGCGCTCGCCACGGTTGATCGCCACGGTATCGTAGCGGCCAATATTCGCGACACCACCCTCAACGGCAATGATCAGCCCGTCGATCTCTACGTCTGGGGCCTTCGGGTAAAACGTGGAATTGACTTCTTCATCGGCGAAGGGCAACAGCACATCGCCGATGCGCACCTCTTCATTGCTGCTATTGAGCAGCAGTGTGGTTGAGCCATCGTTGCGCGAAACGATGCGCGCAGTGCCGATCTCCAGTGCCTGGATACCGAGCTTTTCGCGGGTTTCAGGATCGCGGAACTTCTGGCCCTCGCGATAGATGCCGTAGAAGTTGGTGTTGGCATCGAACTCTCCGCGGGCGTAGACGCGATCACCAGCGGCACTGATGATGCGGCTATCCGAGCCGGCAACGACATAGGGCGCAGCCTTCAACGTTTGTTTATCGACGACACGACTGCGCGACAGGAAGGGGCTGATAGCCTCCAGCGGAATCGCCGGAATGGCCGAACCCAGTGGTGACGTGCGCATCTGGGGTGTGAGTTTCATGGTGCCCCGGCTGACGACCAGGCGCGGCCGGCCATCGAGATAGATCAGCTTCAAGATGTCGCCGGGATAGATCAGGTGGGGGTTGGCCACCTGCGGATTCGCCTGCCAGATCTCGGGCCACAACCAGGGCGTGTTGAGAAACAGCGCCGAGATATCCCAAAGTGTATCGCCCGACTTCACCGTATAGGAGCTGGGGTAGTCATCGCGAACCTGTACCTGGGCTGAGGCCAGTGCGCTGAGCAGGGCAGCACATGTAAACAGTATGGCGAGCCGGACTTTCTTCATGGGGGCGGATCCTGTTGGTCGACGCTGTGAGCGACGCCGTGGCTGTCACCTGCGGCGTGCGCCGGTGCAGTTTTTTTGCACAGCCAGGTCTATCGCTTTGAACGATCTGTATAATATAGCAGTCAGGATCCCGGACAGCGGGATTTATCCCCGATAAATGTCGGTAATTACTCGTTTTTTCCGGCCAGTTGATCGCCTTCACAGTGCCGGCAAACCTGAATACAGTTAAAATTTGAACAACATCACAGGCCGGTAGCGACCCACTACCCGCCGCAACCAACGACGCGCGTTGCCATGGCAATACTAGAGATTCTCGAATTTCCCGACCCCCGGTTGCGAACCGTCGCAAAACCGGTTGAAGAGGTCGATGACAGCGTTCGCGAGTTGGTCGACAACCTGTTCGAGACCATGTATGACGCCAACGGAATAGGGCTGGCGGCCACCCAGGTCAACGTGCACAAACAGGTGATCGTCATCGACCTGTCCGAAGATGACAACGAGCCGCTGGTGTTGATCAACCCGTCCATCACCGTCGTTGATGAGACGCTTCACGATTACCAGGAAGGCTGCCTGTCGGTACCGGGGTACTATGAAGACGTGTCTCGGCCACAGGGCATTACGGTCACTGCACTGGATCGCAATGGCGATCCGTTCACCATACACCCCGAAGGCTTACTCGCCGTCTGTATCCAGCATGAATGCGATCACCTGCAGGGCAAGCTGTTTGTCGACTACCTGTCGGCACTCAAACGCAACCGCATCAAACAAAAGCTGCAGAAAGAACGGCGCATGGCCTGAGCACTTGCATACAGTGCCCCCTGCCGTCACTTTTCCAGGCCAGTCTGAGTAAGCATCGTGCGCATTATTTTTGCCGGCACACCCGAATTTGCAGCATCCTGCCTTGCGGCCCTCTTGCCGCTGGCGGAGCACGAGATCGTTGCGGTGTACACGCAACCCGATCGCCGCGCCGGTCGCGGCAAAAAACTGCTCGCCTCCCCGGTCAAGCAACTGGCACTCGAACACGACCTGGTGGTCGAGCAACCTCTCTCGCTCAAAGATCCCGATGCACAGCAACAGCTGGCCAACTACCGGGCCGATGTGATGGTTGTCGCAGCCTATGGCCTGTTATTGCCGACACCGGTGCTGCAAGCACCGCGCTACGGCTGTATCAATGTACACGCATCGCTGTTACCGCGCTGGCGCGGTGCAGCGCCAATCGAGCGAGCCATCCAGGCCGGTGACGAACACACCGGTATTACAATCATGCAGATGGACGAAGGTCTTGATACCGGCTTGATGCTGGCAATGGATCGCTGCACGATCGACAGCGATGAAACCGGCGACAGCCTGCGCAGCAAGCTGGTCGATCTCGCCTGCCCGCTGTTAGTCGATAGCCTGGCCTCGCTGCAGACTCTGCAGTCACAGGCCCGCGAGCAGGATGACAACGACGCCTGTTACGCCAGCAAACTCGACAAGGGCGAGGCGGATATCAACTGGCACGACGATGCGCGAGCCATTGCGCGAACGATTCGCGCCTTTACCTCTGCGCTGCGTTGCAGTACGCACTGCGAAGGCGAAAGCATAAAAATTATTGCTGCAACAGCACTTGAAGAATCTGCCGTCGGCATCGATGGCAACGCCACAAGCCCTGGAGAAATCGCTCGCGTCGATCGCGACGGCTTACTGATCCGCTGCGCGGGCAGCTGGTTGCTCGCAGCGGAGGTGCAACTACCGGGTGCCAGGCCCATGACCGTTGCACAGGTTCTCAATGGCCGGCCAGGGCAGTTTCGCCCGGGCATGCTACTGGGCGACCCGGGTCGCTGAATGGCTGGCGCACGCGCCGCAGCGGCAAGGACACTGGCCGCCGTCATCGCAGACGGTGAAGCCTTTGATCCAGAGCGCAGCCAGCCCAACGGGCTCGAGGCACAGGATCGCGCCTTCTATCGACAGCTGTGTTTTGGCACGCTGCGCTTTTACCATCGACTCGACGCCCAGCTAAAACCCCTGCTCAAGAAACCGCTGCCGCGCAAACACAGCGATGTCCGGGCGCTGCTGCTCGCGGCGTTTTACCAGCTGGCCTACTTGCGCACACCCGACCACGCGGCGATCGACGCCAGCGTAGAGGCTGCGCGTGAACTCGGCAAACACTGGGCCTGCGGGCTGGTCAATGCTGTGCTGCGCAATGCGCTGCGGCAGGGGCTGCTCGACAGGGACCCTGAAGACCCCGCCGCCGCCGCCAGCCATCCCGCGTGGCTGTACCAGCAGCTCGGACGCGACTGGCCGCAGCAGCGCGATGCCATCATTGCCAGCAACAATAGCCAGGCCCCGATGTGCCTGCGGGTGAACCTTCGCCAACAGGATCGCGAAGACTACCAGCGCAAGCTGGAACAGCAGGGCATACCCAGCGAGCCGCACCCACTGGTGGCCAGCGGGCTGCTACTGGCCAACCCGGTCGAGGTCGACCACTTGCCCGGTTTCGGGCTCGGCGCGGCCAGCGTCCAGGATGCGGGCGCCCAACTGGCGGCAGCGCTGCTGGCACCGGGGCCCTCGCATCGGGTGCTCGATGCCTGCGCAGCGCCTGGGGGCAAGGCCTGTCACATACTCGAGCAGGCACCCGGTGCCAGCCTAACCGTGATCGATATCGATAGTAAGCGCTTACAATCTACACGCGAGAATCTCGCTCGGTGCGGTCTCGATGCCCAGCTTCACTGCAGTGACGCCAGCGATATCGCCAGCTGGTGGGACGGCCAGCACTTCGATCGCATCCTGCTCGATGCGCCCTGCTCGGGCACGGGTGTCATCAATCGGCACCCTGACATCAAGCTGCTGCGCCGGGCGAGCGACCTGGATCGCTTCGCTAACATCCAGGCCACGCTCCTCGACAAGCTTTGGCAGGTGCTCGCCGATGACGGCGAATTACTCTATGTGACCTGCTCAATTTCCCCCGCCGAAAACGCCCGGTTGATCGCGGGCTTCATCGCTGGGCACAGCGACGCGCAGCTTCTGCCCATCGCAGGCAGCTGGGGTATAGACACCGGATACGGACGCCAACTACTACCAAAGGCCGGCGAAAATGACGGATTTTTCTACGCTAGACTTAGCAAAAGATTGGCCCCGTCGTCGCCACCCGCATAGCGGTTAGCGCACCGAACCGGCCAGGCAGCTCACATGCGCATCATCTAATGAAAATAGTGATTCTCGGCGCGGGCCAGGTTGGCGCCACGCTGGCCAGCAGCCTCGCGAGCGAAAAGATTGATATCACTGTGGTCGACAGCGACGGCCCCAGGCTGCGTTCACTGCAGGACAAGCTCGACATCCGGACCGTGCACGGCCACGCCGCCCACCCCGATGTGCTGCGCAACGCAGGCATCGAAGACAGCGACATGCTGGTTGCGGTCACCGGTTCGGACGAGATCAACATGGTCGCCTGCCAGATCGCTCACACGCTCTACCATACCCCCACCAAAATTTGCCGCATTCGCGCGCACAATTATGTCGACCAGAAAGACCTGTTTGGCCCGGAGCGCCTGCCCGTCGACGTTATCATCGCGCCAGAAAAACTCGTGACCAACCATATCGTTGGCCTGCTCGAGTATCCCGGTGCACTGCAGGTACTTAATTTCGCCAACGGCGCCGTCCAGCTGATCGCGATTCGCGCGCATGCGGGCGACAAGTTCATTGGCGAGACGCTCTACGATATTCGCAAAATGACACCCAAGCAGGATGCCCGGGTTGCGGCTATTTTTCGTGGCGACCGGACGATCAAGCCGGAGCGCACGACAGAAATAGAACCGCTTGATGAGGTGTTCTACGTCGCCGCACGCGAGAACATCCTGCCGGTGATGCGGGAGCTTGGGCAGCTCAATCGCCCCTACCACAACATTATGATTGCCGGAGGCGGCAATATCGGCATGCGCCTGGCACAGGCGATTGGCAATCGCTACCAGGTCAAGATCATCGAGCAGAACCAGCAGCGTGCCGAATACCTGTCAGAACAGCTCCAGCATGCACTGGTGCTGCACGGGAGCGCATCCGACACCGAGTTGCTGCATAGCGAGAATATCGATCGCGTCGATGTGTTCATTGCGCTGACCAACGACGATGAAGCCAACATCATGTCCTCACTGTTGGCGAAGCGGCTCGGCGCGCGGAAAGTCATTACGCTCATTACCAACCCGGCCTATGTTGACCTGGTGCAGGGTGAGGATATCGATATTGCATTCGCGCCACAGCTGATCACGCTGGGTAGCCTGCTGACTCATGTCCGCCGGGGCGATATGGCCGTCGTGCATTCGCTGCGGCGCGGCGCAGCCGAGGCCCTGGAGATCGTCGCGCATGGCGACAGCCGCAACTCCAAAGTGGTCGGCCGACGCCTCGACGAACTCGACCTGCCCGAAGGTGTGCGCATCGGCGCACTGGTCCGCGGTGACAAGGTCCAGATTGCGCATCGCGATGTGGTCGTAGAAACCGACGATCACGTCATCGTATTTCTTGCCGACAAGGAACAGATACCCGCGGTTGAAGCGCTGTTCCAGGTTGGGCTGGGCTTCTTTTAGGCCTCGCCCGCTCACCGCTGCCACCCAGATAGTTAACCATGCATTTTTCGTTAATCGCTGCGCTGCTAGGAATACTGCTGGTGGTGTTCAGTTTTACGATGCTGGTGCCGGTGCCCGTAGCGCTGTGGTATGGCGAGGCGACGCTGCCGGTATTTTTTAGCGCCTTCGGAATCACCGCGGCGACCGGGCTCGCTCTCTGGCTACCCAACCGGGGCTTCACCAGCCAGCTGCGCACCCGCGATGGCTTCCTGATCACCGCTCTGTTCTGGCTGGTGCTGGGCCTGTTTGGCGCACTGCCGCTGTACCTGGCCGAAATGCCCCAGCTGAACCTGACCGATGCAGTCTTTGAATCCATCTCGGGCCTGACCACCACCGGGGCGACTGTTATCACCGGGCTCGACACATTGCCACGCTCGATTCTGTATTATCGCCAGCAGCTGCAGTGGCTGGGCGGCATCGGCATCATCGTGATCGCCATTGCGATCCTGCCCATGCTCGGGGTGGGTGGCATGCAGCTGTACCGCGCCGAAACGCCCGGGCCCATGAAGGACAACAAACTCACGCCGCGCATTACCGGTACTGCCAAGGCATTGTTTACGATTTACCTGGCGATGACGATCGGCTGCGCACTGGCTTACTGGCTGGCGGGCATGAGCCCCTTCGATGCTATCGCACACAGCTTCTCTACCGTGGCAATCGGCGGATTCAGCACACACGATGCCAGCCTGGGCTACTACCACAACCCTGCGATCCTGGTTATCGCCATCATTTATATGCTGATCGCAGCGATCAATTTTGCACTGCATTTTTATTCATTCCGGCAGCGCTCGCTCAATGTGTACTGGCGAGACTCTGAATTTCGTTTTTTCCTGCTGGTCGTCGCGCTCGGCGCGATCATTGTCGCGGTGACCCTGGTGCTCAACCTCGAGCAAACTGGCCTGGGCAGCTGGGAAAACGCCAGCCTGCACGGCGTATTCCAGGTCGTCTCCCTGGCAACGACGACCGGTTTCGCCTCGGCCTCATTCGACAGCTGGCCGACCTTTGTGCCCGTGTTTATGTTCCTGCTGGCCTTTATCGGCGCATCGGCAGGCTCTACGGGCGGCGGCATCAAAGCGATTCGGGTGTTGCTGCTGGTCAAACAGGGCTATCGCGAACTGGTCCGGCTCGTTCACCCCAATGCGGTGATCCCGATCAAGCTCGGCGAGCGCTCGGTATCCGATCGGGTCGTCAGCGCGGTGTGGAGCTTCTTCGCGATCTATATCCTGGTCTATGCCGCAATGCTGTTGATGGTG
Organism: Pseudomonadales bacterium; assembly: GCA_965216795.1. Classification (GTDB taxonomy): domain Bacteria; phylum Pseudomonadota; class Gammaproteobacteria; order Pseudomonadales; family UBA7434; genus UBA7434. The sequence goes on from OZ244196.1 coordinate 2,116,492, forward strand.
CTGGCGACCGGGCTGGATTTCCTGACCGCTTTTTCGGCCGTCGGCGCCAGCATCAATAACCTGGGTCCGGGGCTGGGCGATGTCGCCCAAAACTACAGCGAGATCCCGTCCGCGACCAAGTGGATACTGTGCCTGGCCATGCTGCTCGGCAGGCTCGAAGTGTTTACGCTGCTGGTGTTATTCACGCCGGCATTCTGGCGCAAATAACGCTGCCACCGCGGATTTGCTGCCCAAAATTAGCGCGGCAGGGCAGCATAAGCGGTTATAATCGCGCATTTGCTCGCGCCCACCCGCGCAGCCTGTTTTATCCCGACTTCGCAACACCATGAACAAGCCATCAAATAATGCCGAAGGGCTGAGCTTCCAGGGCCTGATCCTGGCCCTGCAGGAATTCTGGGCTGCGCGCGGCTGCGTGATCTTGCAGCCGCTCGATCTCGAAGTCGGTGCCGGCACCTTTCACCCGGCCACATTCCTCAGGGCCATTGGGCCGGAGAACTGGCACACGGCGTATGTCCAGCCCTGTCGTCGGCCGACCGACGGTCGCTATGGCGACAACCCCAACCGCCTGCAGCACTACTACCAGTTCCAGGTTGCCCTGAAACCATCGCCCGCCGATATCCAGCAACTCTACCTCGATTCGCTGGCCGCGATTGGGATCGATTCTGCCGTCAATGACATTCGCTTTGTCGAAGACAACTGGGAGTCTCCCACGCTGGGCGCCTGGGGGTTGGGCTGGGAAGTCTGGCTCAACGGCATGGAGGTCACGCAGTTCACTTACTTCCAGCAGGTTGGCGGGCTCGAATGCTTCCCCGTGACCGGCGAAATCACCTATGGCCTTGAGCGCATTGCCATGTACCTGCAGGGTGTCGACAGCATCTACGACCTCGTCTGGACCAGGACAGCCGATGGCATCGTCAGCTACGGCGACGTCTTCCACCAGAACGAAGTCGAGATGTCGGCCTATAACTTCGAACACGCGCCGGTCGAGTTTCTCTTTTCGCTATTCGACGAGTGCGAAGCACAAAGCCAGCAATTGATTGAAGCGCAGCTTCCACTGCCAGCCTACGAGCAGGTTATCAAGGCCTCGCATACGTTTAATCTACTGGATGCACGTCATGCCATTTCAGTGACTGAGCGCCAGCGCTATATCCTGCGAGTGCGAACACTGGCGCGCGCGGTGGCACAGGCCTACTACGAAAAGCGTGAGTCGCTCGGCTTTCCATTGGCATCGGCCGACGTCCTGGCGTCTCTGGCCGCGTCGGGGAGCGCAGCACAATGACCGATGCCAATCGCGCAGACCTGCTGCTGGAAATCGGCTGCGAAGAGTTACCCCCCAAAGCCCTGCCTGCGTTATCGCGCGCACTCAAAGACGGCGTGCTCGCTGGCCTGCGCGATGCAGGGCTGGCGTTTGATGACTCGGCGCAAGGCGTACAACTGTTTGCCACGCCACGCCGGCTCGCCGTGTTGGTCGCCCAGGTCCAGACGCGCCAGCAGGACAAACAGGTCGAAAAGCTGGGGCCGGCTGTCAGTACCGCCTACGACGACGATGGGCAGCCAAGCAAAGCGGCGCAGGGGTTTGCACGCAGCAATAACGTCGAGTTTGATGCCCTGGAGACCGTCGAGACCGACAAGGGCCCCAGGCTTTGCTATCGCTCTAACGAGACCGGGCAGCCGACCGCCGCCCTGTTGCCAGGCATTGTCGACCGCGCCATTGGCCAGCTTCCCATCCCCAAACGCATGCGCTGGGGCAAGTCACGCGAAGAATTCGTTCGACCGGTGCATTGGCTGGTACTGCTACTCGACGACGACATCGTCCCCTGCGACGTGCTCGGTGTCCAGTCAGGCCGCGACAGCCAGGGCCACCGGATTCACGCCCCCGGCCCGATCAGCATTGGCCATGCCCGCGACTATGAACCGTTGCTCGAGCAACAGGGCAAGATCATCGCCAGTTTTGAGCGCCGCCGCGAACACATTCGCGAGCAGGTACTCGAGCAGGCAACCACCTGCGGTGGCAACGCCGTGATCGAAGACGAGCTACTCGATGAAGTCTGTGCGCTGGTCGAGTTTCCGGTCGCCTTGACCGGGGCCTTCGATGAAGCCTTTCTCGCTGTGCCGCAGGAAGCACTGGTCTACTCGATGAGTGAGCACCAGAAGTATTTTCACCTGGTGGATGACAAAGGCGTGCTGTTGCCGCGCTTTATCACCGTGAGCAATATCCAGAGCAACGACCCTGCGCAGGTCATCGCCGGCAATGAGCGCGTTATTCGCCCGCGACTGGCCGATGCCGCATTCTTCTTCGAGACCGACAAAAAAGTGTCTCTTGAGGTGTTGCGCGAACGATTGAAACCCGTCGTGTTCCAGCAACAACTGGGCACCGTGTTTGAAAAGACCGACCGCATTGCCAAGCTCGCATCGACCGTTGCCGGTATGCTCGGCGCCGACCAGGCCGCTGCCGAGCAAGCAGGGCAACTGTGCAAGGCCGACCTGGCCTCAGACATGGTCCTGGAGTTTGAAAAAATGCAGGGCATCGCAGGCGGCTATTACGCGCGCGACCAGAAACTCGGCGAATCTGTTGCCACGGCCATTGAACAACACTACCTGCCGCGCTTCGCCGGAGACAAAGTGCCTGGCGATACCGTTGCCTGTGCCGTCGCGCTGGCGGATCGCCTCGATACGCTGAGCGGTATCTTCGGCATAGGGCAGGAACCCACCGGATCCAAAGACCCCTTTGCGCTGCGCCGCAGCGCCATCGGCTTGCTGCAGATCATTTTGCAAAACCAGCTGGCGCTCGATTTGCCTGCGCTGCTCCAGCAAGCCTGCAGGCAACACGCGGCCATTGAAGATCCCGGCGCAGCGGCGGAGCGGGTACTCGATTACATCATCGAGCGACTGGCGGCGCTCTACCAGGAGCGCGGTTACCGCAGCGAAGTGTTCCAGGCCGTGCGTGCCCGCAGCATCGTAGACCCCGTCGATTTTGATGCCCGTGCACAGGCGGTCGACGCCTTCCTGCAAACCGAGGAGAGCGAGAGCCTGGCCGCGGCCAACAAGCGGGTGAAGAATATTCTTGATAAAGCCGACTCGCCGGCGCCATCCCGGGTCGACACCGCGCTGCTGGGTGAGGCCGCAGAAATCGCTTTGCACAGTGCGCTCGATGGCCTGGCCAAAGACGCGCAAGCGGCTTTTTCCCAGGCCAGGTACCGCGAAGGGCTGCTACAGCTAACAGCACTCAAGGCGCCCATCGACGCCTTTTTCGATGATGTCATGGTCAACAGCGACGACCAGCGCCTGCGCGACAATCGCCTGGCATTGCTCAACGAGCTGCGCAGCCTGTTCCTCAGCGTAGCCGACATCTCCTTGCTGGCTATCAGCAAGAAGTAGTTTCGTGGCTGGGTCGATTCGACACGCAATCTACCAGCTTTTCTATATGCTGTCGGTGCTTTGGTTTGGCACCACCGGTCTGCTATTGCACTGGGCGCCCTTTAGCTGGCGCAGCCGCTATATCACCCAGTGGAATCGCAGCATCGTCTGGGCGGCGCGGGTGATTCTCAATGTCAGGGTTGAGATCGAAGGCCTGCAACACCTGCCTGCATCGGCCTGCGTGGTCATGTCCAAGCACCAGTCCGAGTGGGAGACCTTCTACCTCCCCACCCAGATCCAGCCGCTGTGCACGATCATGAAACGTGAACTGCTGGGTATACCCCTGTTCGGCTGGGCTCTGGCACAGCTGGATCCGATCGCAATCGATCGCTCATCCCCCAAAGAAGCCCTGAAGAAAGTCCAGTCCGAAGGGCTGCAACGCCTGGCCGATGGCCGTCACGTGCTGGTGTTTCCGGAAGGTACGCGCGTTGCACCCGGTGAAAAGGGTCGCTACGCCCGCAGTGGCGCGAACCTCGCGATCTCAGCGAGGGTACCCATCGTACCGATAGCGCACAACGCCGGCTGTTACTGGCCAAGCGGTGGTGCGAGAAAAAAACCGGGCACGATGCGCTTCAGGATCGGTGAACCCATCCACGCTGGCGACATGAATGCAGCCCAACTGACCGCCAGCGTCGAAGAGTGGATCGAAACACACAGCCGCACACTGTACGAGCTCGCTGCACCGGCGATGGCAGCTGACGCAGCGGGTCGCGAGGCGAGGGCCGATGTCTCCTGAGCTACAGCAACAGCTGTTGCGCACGCAAAACGAATGCACACTTTGCTGGACACGCAGCAATGGCGCACCCGCAGCCACCGTTGTCAGCTATGTGTTCGCGGAAGAGTGTCTGTGGATGACGGCACTGGCTGGCAGCAACCGCATTGTGGCAATAGGCAGGCGCCCTGATGTTGCCGTCGTGGTCAGCGGTAAAGGCTGCAGCATAGGTCACAGCCGCTGCCTGTCGATGCAGGGCCGCTGTGACATTATTGAAGACAGCGAGCAGCGCAGCTGGTTTTTTGAAGCGTTTGGACGCGCGGTGCTGCGCAACAGTGAACGCGGCGCAAGGCTCATGGCCGATTCAATGAACAGCCCAGAGAACCTGGTGCTGCGATTTACTCCCGAACGGCGGTTTCCCTACGACTCCCAGGCCATGTTTGACCAGGCCGACAGCCTGTGAATACCCGCGGTGTACTAGATATCGAGGTTAGCCACCGCCAATGCGTTGTCTTCGATAAATTCGCGGCGGGGTTCAACCTGGTCACCCATTAGCGTCGTAAAGGCCTGGTCTGCGGCGATAGCATCTTCAATGGTCACCACCAGCATGCGGCGCACTGCGGGGTCCATGGTCGTCTCCCACAACTGCTCGGGGTTCATCTCGCCAAGGCCTTTATAGCGCTGGATGTTATAGCCGCGCTTGGCCTCGCCCATTAACCAGTTGAGCGCCTCCGGGAAATTCGCGACCTGCTCCTGCTTTTCGCCACGGCGGATATAACCACCGGGTTCAATCAGGCCGGAGATCTTTTCACCCAGCGCAACAATGGCGGCGTACTCACTCGAGCGGAAGAAGTCGTGGCTAAAACGATAATCGTGGCTGAAGCCATGTGCGGTGACCTGGGCTACCGGCAGGTAATGCCCCCGCTCTGAATCGAGCTCATAGCGCACGGCATAACGCTCCTTGCCAGCTTCGTGCTGCGACTCGAGCTGCTGCTGGAGGCTTGCGCACCACTGCGATACCGCTGTTTCGTCGGCCAGCTTGTCATCATTCAATGCAGGTGTATCGATCATCTGGCCCAGCACCACGGCCGGATACAGCTTTGCCAGCCGATCAATAATTGCGAGTACCGAGCGGTATTCAGAGACCAGCTGCCCAAGTGGCTCAGCCGCAATCGGCGGGGCCTCTTCGTTGATGTACAGCTCGGCACCTTCCAGTGCCACCTGGAGAAAGAAACTGTCGAGCTCTTCGTCGTCCTTGAGATAGCTCTCCTGTTTACCCTTACCAATTTTGTACAGCGGCGGCTGGGCGATAAACAGGTGGCCGCGCTCAATCAGCTCGCGCATATGCCTGAAGAAGAAGGTCAGCAGCAGGGTGCGGATGTGCGATCCATCGACATCGGCATCGGTCATAATAATGATGGAGTGGTAGCGCAGTTTATCCGGGTCGAACTCGGACGCACCAATACCGCAGCCCAGCGCCGTCACCAGGTTACCCACCTCTGCCGAGGTGAGCATTTTGTCGAAGCGGGCTTTTTCGACGTTGAGTATCTTGCCTTTCAACGGCAGGATCGCCTGGGTCTTGCGCGCCCTGCCCTGTTTGGCTGAGCCGCCGGCTGAGTCGCCCTCCACAACATACAGCTCGCTCAATGCCGGGTCTTTCTCCTGGCAATCGGCCAGCTTTCCGGGCAGGCCCGCTATATCAAGAGCGCCCTTGCGGCGCGTCATTTCGCGCGCCTTGCGTGCGGCCTCGCGCGCGCGCGCGGCATCCATGATCTTGCCGACAATGGTTTTGGCATCCTGGGGGTTTTCGAGCAGGTACTCGGTCAGGCGTTCGCCCATGATTTGCTCAACGGCCGACTTGACCTCAGAGGAAACCAGCTTGTCTTTGGTTTGTGAGGAAAACTTCGGGTCGGGCACTTTGACCGAGACAATCGCGGTCAGGCCCTCGCGGGCATCATCACCAGTGGTGGCCACCTTGGCGCCTTTACCCGACATTTCCTTGTCGATGTAATTGTTAAGTCCACGCGTTAGCGCGGCGCGAAAGCCCGCAAGGTGCGTGCCGCCATCGCGCTGGGGAATATTGTTGGTGTAACAGAAAATATTTTCCTGGAAGCCATCGTTCCATTGCATCGCCACTTCGACGCCGATATCAGCAGCCTGCGTTGTAAAGTAAAGCCCCTTGTTTATAGGGGTTTTGTTCGCATTCAGGTGCTCTACGAAGGCTTGCAAGCCGCCTTCATAACAAAAGGTATCGGACTTGCCGCTGCGCTCATCGGTCAACTCGATATTCACGCCAGAATTAAGGAATGAAAGCTCACGCAATCGCTTGGCGAGGATGTCGTAGTGAAACTCTATGTTGGTGAACGTCTCGGTGGACGGCGTGAAGTGCACCGCCGTGCCAGATTCTGTGGTATCACCCACCACAGTCAGCGGGGCCTGGGGCACACCGTGGCTATAGGTTTGCTCGTGGACCTGTCCGGCCCGGCGCACCGTCAGCTTGAGTTCAGAAGACAGCGCGTTAACCACCGAAACGCCCACACCATGCAGGCCACCGGAGACTTTGTAGGTGTTATCGTCAAACTTGCCGCCGGCATGGAGCACGGTCATGATGACTTCGGCAGCCGATACGCCCTCGTCGTGCATCTCGGTGGGAATCCCACGGCCGTTATCGGCGACGGTGACAGATTCATCGGGGTGGATGACGACGGTAATTTTTGAACAGTGGCCGGCGAGCGCTTCATCGATGGAGTTATCGACCAACTCGAAAACCATGTGGTGCAAGCCGGTACCATCGTCAGTGTCACCAATATACATACCGGGGCGCTTACGCACAGCATCAAGCCCCTTGAGGACCTTGATGCTGGATGAATCATAGTTCTGGTTATCGTCGTCTGACATAAAAAAGCCGGTCTCCTGGCATACCGATACTACGCACTGCAGGCTGACTCGCCAAAAGGGCGTCAACCGGGCCACTAACCCAGTAAAATCATTGACTTAGCGAAAAGTAAACACGTCATTTTGTGATGTCTTGGGCGCTGAGTCAAGCGCCAAATGGCGATTTTAAGAGCAGTAAAACCGGGTGATGAGGGCTGGCGACGGGACGCCAAGATTGACTATTTTTTGTACAATTTTTAGTCTTGCCGGTGTCTTAGTCGGGGCTCACCACACCCTGTTTCACGTGAAACAGCGATGGCTGCCGCTCACCCCACGGCTGCTCAGACAAGTCAGCGCCATCCACACAGCTCATGAACAACTGGAGGTCTAACGATGCCAGCATGGCACACAGGCGGCCCAGGTGTTCGCTATCGACCTCAGCAGGCAGGTCATCCACCAGCAGCAGGCATCGCTTGTCGGTGGACTCACTGAGAAGCTGCGCCTGGGCCAGGCGCATTGCCGATATCACCAGCTTTTGCTGACCGCGGGATAATACCTGACCGGCATCAACGCCATTGACTGAAACCCTCAGGTCCGCGCGGTGTGGTCCAGCGTGCGTGAATCCTCGACGCAAATCGGTCTCGCGTTGACGATCAAGCACCTCCTGTATCGACTGCGACTGATCCCAGCCAGGCCGGTAACGCACCGCCAGGCTAGGGATCTCGGTTAGCGCAGACAGGACCCGTTCAAACCTGGGCATAAACTGCTCTATGTAGCGCCTACGCGCTGCATCTATTTGTACCGAAAGATCACAGAGCTGCGAATCCCAGGCAGCCAGCTCTTTTGCAGGGCCGCCACGCCGCAGGATCGCATTTCGCTGCCGAATGCAGCGCTGCATCGCCTGCCAGTGCTGGTAAAAAAGCGGTTCCACGTGAAACACGCCCCAGTCGATAAACTGGCGGCGCTGTTTTGGGCCTTCTTCGAGCAAGCGATAGGTACTGGCATTCAAAAGCTGTAGGGGTAATGCAGCGGCAAGATTAACGAGGCTTTTCTGCTCCTCTCCGCCGATTTTCACCCGGAAACCACCCTTCTTGGGTCGATGCACGCCAATCGTGAGCGGCGGCTGGCCATTGCTGTAATCGAGTTCACCAAACACAGTGCAGCTATCTTGCTCGTACTGGATAACAGGGAGTAACTGGGTACTTCTGAAGGAACGTGCCAGACCGAGAATATGGACGGCTTCAAGAATCGACGTTTTGCCGGCGCCGTTAGCGCCGTGAAAGATATTCACGGGCGCCAGGTCATCGACAGCAACCTGGCTCAAGTTGCGGATGTTCGCGACGCTGAGCCTGGTAAGTTTCACGTGAAACCTTTCGGGGCGGGAAAACAGCCGCGCAGCGGCAATGTTCGGCTAATATTTGATCGCTTTATAAGCGCATCGGCATGACGACGTAGAGCGCATTGTTCTCGCTGTTGCCATCCTCAATCAATGCACTGCTATTTGAGTCAGAAAGCGTGAATTTCACGCTGTTGCCACCCAGCACGCCAAGCACATCAATCAGGTAGCTGACATTGAAACCCATCTCGACCGAATCGCCCTGGTAATCCACCGAGACCTCTTCCAGAGCCTCTTCCTGCTCAGGGTTGTTCGCCTGGATGTTCACCTGTTCGCTGGCCAGTGTGAATCGAATGCCCCGGAATTTCTCGTTGGAAAGAATGGCCGTGCGGCCCAACGCGGCCCGGAGCGACTCGCGATCAGCGATCATCTCTTTGTCCCCGCCCTTGGGCAGCACCCGTTCATAATCGGGGAATTTGCCGTCTACCAGCTTGGACACAAAAATAAGGTCGTTGGCTTCGGCACGGATATGATTGTCACCAAATTCGAGCGTGATCGTCGAATCATCGCGTTCGAGCAAACGCGACAATTCCATGATGCCTTTTCTGGGCACAATAAACTGCTGCTTACGGCCCTTAATTTTTTCCGCCAGCTTCACCTCAGCAATTGCCAGTCGATGGCCATCGGTAGACACCGCTTTCAGGTGATCGCCGCCGATCTCCCAGAGCATACCGTTCAGGTAATACCTGACATCCTGTTGCGCCATCGAAAACGCGGTGCGATCGATGAGCGAGGCAAAGGCATTTTGCTCGAGGGTAATGGAAAAACCGCTCTTGTCTTTTTGCACCGACGGGAAATCTGAACTGGGTAACGTGGCCAGCGTAAAACGACTGCGCCCGCTTTTGACGACGACCCTGCCATCATCTAACGATAATACTATGTCGCACGACGGGGGCAGCGATTTACAGATATCCAGCAGCTTGCGCGCGGGTATCGTGGTCTCGCCATTTTGCTCTGCTGCGGCCGGTAAGTCGACGGTACCGCTGAGTTCAACCTCGAGATCCGTGCCCGTTAACTGCAGCTTCTTGCCTTTCACCTTCACAAGCAGGTTGGCGAGAATAGGCATGGTCTGCCGCCGCTCGACGGCGCCAGCCACGATCGTCAATGGCTTGAGCAAGGCATCGCGATTAACGGTAAACTTCATTCAGCAACTCCGCTGTTTGGTTCGGGGCCAAGGCCATTCAGGCCAATGCCTATTTAATCACGCAGCAAGATCAGGTCGCCAGTGTCCGCAGCAGGTTCTGATAATCTTCACGAATATCCGAGCTCGTATCACGAAGCTCTTTGATCTTGCGGCAGGCATGCAGCACGGTGGTGTGGTCACGACCGCCAAAGGCATCGCCTATCTCTGGCAGGCTATGGCTGGTGAGTTCCTTGGCCAGCGCCATCGCCATCTGCCTGGGGCGGGCAACCGAGCGGTTGCGCCGCTTTGACATCAGGTCAGCCACCTTGATCTTGTAGTATTCGGCAATCGTCCGCTGGATGTTGTCGATGCTGACCTGTTTGTCCTGCAAGGCCAACAGGTCCTTCAGCGACTCCTTGATCAGGTTGATATCTATTGGGCTATTAGTGAAGTGGGCGCTCGCTATCACGCGCTTCAAGGCGCCCTCCAGCTCCCTGACATTCGAGCGTATCCGCTGGGCCAGAAAAAACGCCGCCTCGTGAGGCATCGCCATATTGGCCTGCTCGGCCTTGCGCATCAGGATGGCAACCCGGGTCTCAAGTTCCGGTGGCTCAACCGCCACCGTCAGGCCCCAGCCAAACCGCGACTTCAGGCGCTCCTCAACCCCCCGTATTTCCTTGGGGTAGCGATCACAGGTCAGGATCATCTGCTGGCCACCTTCCAGCAGGGCGTTAAAGGTGTGAAAAAACTCTTCCTGCGATCGCTCCTTGTTCGCGAAAAACTGGATGTCATCGATCAACAGCGCGTCGACCGAGCGGTAGTACCGTTTGAAATCGTTGATGGCATTGAGCTGCAGCGCCTTGACCATATCGGCAACGAAGCGCTCGGAGTGCAGGTAGACAACCCGCGCGTTCGGCTTGAGCTTGTGCAGCTCGTTACCCACGGCGTGCATCAAATGCGTTTTACCGAGCCCAACACCGCCATAGAGAAACAGCGGGTTGTAAGAGCCACCGGGGTTCTCAACCACCTGTAGCGCAGCGGCTCGCGCGAGCTGGTTGGATTTTCCCTCGACGAAATTATCGAACCGGTAGCTGGCAATCAGGTGGTTCTGGTGGTTTTTGACCTGCGCCCGGACGCCCTGCTCCAGCGCTGGAACCGGTTCGGCTTCCACCGGCGCCTCATACTCAAGCTCGGCGCCCCTGCGTTCGGCAAACGCCGCTGCTTGAGCAACCGCTGTAGTGGCAGCAGGCTCAGCCGCCGCAGCCCAGCCGGATGGCTGGGGCTCGTCAGCGACCGATATTGACACCTGCGGTGCCGGCCCATCGCTGAGCAGGGAGGCCAGCTCAACGATGCGTGCCATAAACTTGTCCTGGACCCAGTCACAGATGAAGCGGTTGGGTGCGAGCAGGTGCATCCCGCTGCTTTCATCACGCAGTTTTAATGGCCGGATCCAGGTATTGAACTGTTGTGCGGGCAGCTCGCTTTCGAGCCGGTTGTAGCATTGATTCCATGCCAGTTTTGCCGATGCCAAGGCGGGGGCCCCCGTTCCAGAATTATTGTTTGTTTTTTAACCAGACATATGCGCTGGCGTTGTTTGTGCGCCTGCCACAAAAAACGGCGGCAGGTACCCTGTCGTTGCCTGGCACCCAGGCCATACACGATTGATACAGGTATGCGTTATAGAGCTTTCCGGCGATTGCGCGGCAGCCTGTGCACTGCTGCCGGAAAGTGGGGCATTATAGGCGTATCGCTGACAGTTATCCACAATTATTTTCAGGCCGCGATCTGGTGGCGGGATAGGGAACACGCAAATTATTCATAAAATACAACAATTTACAGCCATGTTTTTAGCCAGTTTTAATGCTCGCGTTTATTCAAATAATTGTTTCCAAGGACTTACCAACATTTTTACGGCCTGTGGATATCTTGTGTGTAAGCAGTTTGAAAGCTGGTTATAAACCCGGTCTGTTAGGGCTTACTTTCGCTCGGGATCACCGCTGGCCGATGGTGAACCGGGGAAGGTCTGTGTGTACACCGCGGCGCCCCGCTCCGCGCCGGTTTCCAGTGACGTGCGCCGCTGGCTTTGACGCTCTGGGCGCCTGTCATCATAGCGTTGCGCAGGCCGGGGTTTCTGCGTAAAATCCTCGCCCTTTTTTAGCCCCGGTAAACACCCATGAAACGTACATTCCAGCCCAGCAATCTCAAGCGCAAACGCACCCATGGTTTTCGCGCTCGCATGGCTACCAAGAAGGGCCGGCAACTGATTAACCGCCGTCGCGCCAAGGGTCGTAAGCGTCTTAGCGCCTGATCCTGCGGGTTCATATTCCGTTTACCCGGGCATCAGGGCTGTAGGCCAGTCCTCACCCTGCCCGGGCAACGCCGCCATCGCGGCATTGAATACCCCATGGCGAATCGAGACGCATCTCCGGCAACACGTCATTCGTCGTTTCCAAAGAGCCGTCGACTGCTGCAGGCCAAAGAGTTTCAACACGTTTTCGACAAGGTCGACTGCAAGCACAATAGCAGGCACTTTACCTTTTTATCGCGCAGCCGCACCCCAGCCCACACGGAAACCCGGCTGGGCCTCGCCATATCCAAACGAAATGTACCGCTGGCCGTTGCCAGGAATCGCATCAAGCGCATAGTCCGGGAAGTCTTTCGCATGCAGCTTGTCGAAACCACATTGCCACCATTTGATGTTATCGTGCTGGCCCGGTCCGGCGCCCGCTCACTGAGCAGCAAAGACCTTCACCAGGAACTCAATGTCCAATGGAAAGCCCTGATATCAAAACGCAGCAAGCTCTAGCATTGCCACAGCGCGCGCTGATTGCGCTGGTTCGCTGCTACCAGTTGCTGTTAAGCCCATTGCTGGGGCAGCGATGCCGGTTTTATCCCAGCTGCTCCAACTACTTTATTGAGGCTGTTAACGAGCAAGGGATTATTCGCGGCTCCTGGCTTGGCATAAAGCGCCTGCTTTGTTGTCACCCCTGGCACCCCGGTGGTCTCGACCCTGTCCCCAGGCATTCGAACTGTCACCACCAACACCACCGCTAACGACTCCAAGACGAATCCGCATGAATTTTTCCAGCGATTTTCCACGCTACGCCCTCCTTGCATTAATTGGCCTGCTTTTTCTCAGCTTGTTGCAAAACTGGTTTGCTTTTTCCGACGACTACGACCAGGCCGTTCGCGACAGGATAGCTGCACAGGCTCCCGCGCAGGAACCCCTGCTTCCAGGTATAGAACCTGTGGCCGACGATGTACTTGCGGAAGCCGCCGAAACGCCCTCACTACCTGCCAGTCCAACACCCGCAAGCGAGCCGGTCGAGCCCATCCAGTCCGATATTTCAGCGGGTCGGCATATTGTTGTTTCAACTGACACCCAGCGAGTGACTATCGATCGTCGCGGTGGCGATATCGTCGAGATCGCCCTGCTCAAGCATCGCGCAGAGCTCGATGAAAACTCCGAGCCCATGCTGCTGCTTGAGAACAACCAGTTCCGTCGCTACATCGCGCAGTCGGGTCTTAGCGGGCCAAGCGGTACCAATGCACGATCGGCGTTGTCCGTGTTCCAGAGCGCGCAGTCCGAATACCAGATGGTCGATGGTGAGCCGCTCAGCGTTGACCTCCAGTTCGCCGACCCAAGCGGCGTGACGCTCACCAAGCGCTACCACTTCAAGCCCGACAGCTACCTGATCGACATTGATTTTATCGTTGATAACAATTCTGGCTCTGACTGGCAGGCGCTTTACTATGCGCAGATTGGCCGGGACAACACCGCCGACCCCGGCGGTGACAGTTCAGGTTTTGGCATGCGCTCATACCTCGGGGCCGCCATCACAACCGATGAAAAACCTTACCAGAAAATTCCCTTCAAGGAGTTCAGCGAAGAACCCCTGCGCGCCGACCTGACCGGAAGCTGGGTCGCCATGATCCAGCATTATTTTGTCAGCGCCTGGGTACCACCGAGTGATGCCAGCTATAGCTACTACACCCGTGCAGGCAGGTCCGGTCTCAACATTATCGGTTTCCATAAACCCTTTAGTGTTGCCGCAGGAGAACAACAACGCATTGGCGCACAGTTCTACGCAGGGCCCAAAGAACAGTATCGCCTGCAGGATATCGCCGAACACCTCGACCTGACGGTGGACTATGGCTGGTTCTGGTGGCTCGCCCAGCCGCTTTACACCTTGCTGTATTTCTTCGCCACCGGCGAGCTTCACATGTTTGGCAAGGTTTACGACCTGTTCCCTGGCCTGGGTAACTGGGGCTTTGCCATTATCGCGCTGACGATCGTGGTCAAAGCACTGTTCTTCCAGCTCTCCGCTGCAAGTTATCGATCAATGGCCAATATGCGTCGGGTACAGCCCAAGATGCTGGCCATTCGAGATCGCTATGCCAATGACAAACAGGCACAGTCCAAGGCGATGATGGAGCTGTACCAAAAGGAAAAGATCAACCCGCTGGGTGGTTGTCTGCCTATCCTTATTCAGATGCCCGTATTCATCGCCCTGTACTGGGCGCTCATGGAGAGCGTTGAATTGAGGCATGCGCCCTTCATTGGCTGGATAGAAGATCTGTCCGTCATGGACCCCTACTTTGTGCTGCCTGTAATTATGGGCTTCACCATGTGGTTCCAGCAAAAACTCAACCCGCCACCACCAGATCCGATGCAGGCCAAGGTCATGCAGTGGATGCCTATTATCTTTACGTTCTTCTTCATCGTATTTCCAGCTGGCCTGGTCATTTACTGGATATCGAACAACGTATTATCGATTCTGCAGCAGTGGGTCATCACCCGGCAAATCGAAAAGGCCCACGAAGCCTGAATGCTGGCGCTCTTACGTCAACCCTGAATCATGCACAGTGACACTATCGCTGCCATCGCAACTGCAACCGGTCGCGGTGGTGTCGGCATTGTTCGCTTATCGGGGCCTGCAGCACAGCAGATAGGCCAACAGATCACAGGCTGCGACCTGCAGCACCGCCAGGCGGTGTTCGCCAGGTTTATGGATAGCAATGGCGAAGAGATCGACCAGGGCATCGCATTGTTTTTCAAAGGGCCCGAATCCTTCACTGGCGAAGACGTGGTGGAATTACAGGGCCACGGCAGCCCGGTTGTACTCGACCTGCTGGTTAAAACCGCCAACCAACTGGGCGCTCGACCCGCAGGTCCCGGTGAGTTTTCCCAGCGTGCATTTTTGAACGACAAGCTCGACCTGGTGCAGGCTGAAGCGATCGCTGATCTTGTCGACAGCAGCAGTGAGCACGCCGCACGCTCTGCCCTGCGCTCACTGCGCGGCGAGTTTTCAGCGCAGGTGGATGCGATTAACGCACGCATTACTGAACTGCGCCTGTTCGTTGAGGCGGCGATTGATTTCCCCGACGAAGACGTCGATTTCCTGGCCGATGGCCAGATCAAACAGCGCACCGAACAGGTTGTCAGCGAGTTGCTTGCCTTACAACGGCTCGCCGGACAGGGCGTATTGCTGCGCGACGGACTCAATGTTGTGCTCTGCGGCAAGCCCAACGCTGGCAAATCGACATTGCTCAACCGACTCGCCCGGGACGATATTGCAATCGTTACCGATCACGCCGGAACAACGAGAGACACCCTGAAACAGGAGATCTCCCTCGATGGTATACCGCTGCATGTGATTGATACCGCAGGCATTCGCAGCAGTGACAATCCCGTCGAACAGGAAGGTATTCGCCGGGCACTTGCGCAGATCAGCAAGGCAGACATTATCCTGCTGGTGAACGAAGTCTCAGGCACAAAGCCATCGATCGATAATGCACGTCAACAAATTAACGCCTACTTTGACCAGGCGGGTGTCGATGCGCCGCCGGCTCATGACGTCCCGCTTATCGTGATCAATAACAAGATTGATTTAATCAACCAGTCGCCTGGCAGCGAAGAGCATGATGGTATCCAGTACATCAGTCTGTCTGCGCGGGATAATACCGGCCTGGAATTACTGACCGCAGCGATTCGATACCTGGGAGGGATTACCCAGGGTAGCGAGGGCAGTGTTGTCGCCAGGCGACGACACCTGCACGCCATCGATCGAGCACTGGACTACCTGCAGCATGGCCTGGATAAACTGCAGGCCGGAGCACCCGAGTTACTGGCAGAAGATTTGCGCCAGGCCCACGATCAACTCGGCGAAATCACCGGCAAGCTCGCGCCCGATGAATTGCTTGGAAAAATATTCTCGAGTTTTTGTATCGGCAAATAACCGACACGGCTGCCGTCGTTCAGGCTGCGTGCCACTTGCGCGCTGATTTCCGGAACCGCGCGCGCAGGTATTCCATCTGGTCATCGAGAATGTGCCTGTTAGAGAGGTACATGAACTCGAATATATTCGGGGTAAAAGGTACCGCCAGCAGGGCCATGCCCGCCTGTTCCGGGGTGCGACCGCCTTTGCGGTTATTGCAGCGCTGGCAAGCCGCGACGACATTCGCCCAGGTATTCCTGCCGCCCTGCGACAGCGGCACGACGTGATCGCGGGTCAGCTCACTTTCAGGAAACTGGTTCCCACAGTAAAGGCAAAATGAATCGTCGCGACGAAACAGGGTGCGGTTGGACAGCGCCGGTATATGGCTGTGTCGTTCCGATTCGCCTGCACAGGCAATGATGGCGGGCAGTTCGAGCTGCGAGCGAACACCTTCGCTGTTGTAGCCACCGCGCAAAACAGCCACAGTGTCTCCCAATGACCAGACGATCTGGTCACGGACTTTGAGTGTGGCCGCGGCCTCCCAGCCCAACCAGGCTGTCGGGTAGCCACTACTGTTCAAGCGCAGGATTCGCACCGGAATCGTCCTCGCGATGTATTGCAGTCCTGGCCTGTGTCACCAGGAAATGCTGCCGGCCTGAGATACTCTCTTATGTATATGTTGTTGATATTACAGGGATAACCCTGTCGGTAAAGTGTGAATAATCTCATTCGCTGTCTGCTATTTGAACAGTTCGGCAATCTATCCCATGGCCACTGACAGCCTTCCAGCACCTTATGAAGCGTCTTTCTACAGTGTTTACTGACGACTAAGTTATTGTTTTATAGATAAAAAAAGGGGTTATTAAGCGAATCGGGGCTCACTAATAACAATAACTTTAAAATACCTACTTTATAGATAACACACTATTTATTTAGTTATTTAAAAGACAAAAGGCTGCATCGTTGAGCGTATAGTTCCCATTTTGCATTAGTGCTATATTGCGCGGCCATTTGAACCGGACCCCGGCATTTACCGATGGTTTACCCAGACAGATTCGATGTCATCGTCGTTGGCGGCGGCCATGCTGGCTGTGAAGCTGCACTGGCAGCAGCCCGGCGTGGTAGTGCCACACTGCTACTGACCCACAGCATTGAAACCCTGGGCCAGATGTCCTGCAACCCGGCTATTGGGGGCATTGGTAAAAGCCACCTGGTCAAGGAAATCGATGCACTGGGCGGTGTGATGGGTCGGGCTGCCGATGCTGCAGGGATTCACTTCCGGGTGCTGAATGCCCGCAAGGGCCCAGCGGTGAGGGCGACACGCGCCCAGGCTGACCGGGCCCTGTACAAGGCATTCATTCGCAACGCGCTTGAAAACCAACCCAACCTGACGTTGTTCCAGGCGGGCGTCGATGACTTGCTCGTGGACGATAGCAGCGGCGCTTCGAGCGTAACCGGTGTGCAAACCCAAATTGGTTTGCAGTTCCATGCAGCGACCGTGATCCTGGCCGCGGGTACATTCCTTGGCGGCAAGCTGCATATTGGGCTTGATGCCCATGCCGGGGGCAGGGCCGGTGACCCGCCTGCGAATGCGCTCGCACAGCGCTTGCGCGCAATGCCCTTTCGTGTGGATCGGCTCAAGACAGGCACGCCTCCGCGCATTGATGCCAAGAGCGTCGATTTCAGCAAGCTTGCGGCCCAGCCCGGCGATGATCCCAGGCCGGTGATGTCCTTCATTGGCAAGCGAAGTGAGCACCCACAACAAGTGAATTGCCACATCACGCGGACCAATGCACAAACCCACGAGATTATTCGTGAGGGGCTGGAGCGATCGCCGTTGTTCACCGGTGTTATCGAGGGCGTTGGCCCGCGCTATTGCCCCTCGGTCGAGGACAAGATCCATCGCTTCGCCGACAAGGATTCGCACCAGGTGTTTGTGGAGCCCGAAGGCCTGGGTACCCAGGAGCTCTATCCCAACGGGATTTCCACCAGCTTGCCCATCGATATCCAGCTGCGTTTCCTGCGCACGATCGAGGGTTTTGAGCAGGCCCATATGACCCGGCCAGGGTACGCCATCGAGTACGATTTCTTTGATCCGCGCGACTTGCTGCCGAGCCTTGAAACCCGTCACGTCCAGGGGCTGTTCTTCTGTGGCCAGATCAACGGTACCACCGGTTACGAAGAAGCCGCTGCCCAGGGGCTGTTGGCAGGCATCAATGCCAGTCTCAGGGCGCAGGGCGAGACAGCCTGGTCGCCGCGTCGCGATGAGGCCTATCTGGGTGTGATGGTCGATGACCTGATTACACTGGGCACGCAGGAACCGTATCGCATGTTTACCTCGCGCGCTGAATATCGGCTGACATTGCGTGAGGACAATGCTGACCAGCGCCTGACTCCGGTCGGTCGCAAGCTAGGCCTGGTCGATGACCAACGCTGGTCCATCTTCAACGACAAGCTCGAGCGGGTCGAACAACTCAGGCAGCAACTGCAAACCACCTGGGTGCAGCCTGATTCATCGACCGCGAAGCAATTGCGCGCGCGGGTGGAAAAGCCGTTCACGCGCGAGTATTCACTGGCCGACCTGTTGAAACGTCCCGAACTGGACCTGCGCAGTTTGTGCGAGGCAGCGGGCATCGACCAGGCATTCGATACCGAGCAGGATGAGCAGGTCAACCAGCAGCTGGAGATCGACGCGCGCTACGCGGGTTACATCGAACGCCAGCGCGATGACATAGAACGCCTGCAGCGTCACGAACAGCTACAGATACCCCAGGACTTCGATTACGCAGGCGTCTCCGGCCTGAGCATTGAGGTTTGCCAGAAACTCAGCGAGCAGCGGCCGGCAACGCTTGGGCAGGCCGGTCGAATTCCTGGTGTCACGCCCGCGGCCATCTCATTGCTGCTGGTATTCCTGAAAAAAGCCGGGGCCAGTACCGGGCCTGTCTCTGCGGCCAGCTAAGCGTGGGGCAGGGCGCAGGTCTCGACCAGCTGCTGCGCGATGGTCTTGAGCAACAGGGCATCAGCGCCTCGCAAGCACAACGCGAAACCTTGCTGGCCTACACCGACCTGTTGCTGAAATGGAACCGCACGCACAACCTCACAGCGATCACCGAGCCTAAAGAGGTAGTAAGTAAACACTTACTTGATAGCCTAAGTATGTTGCCGGTCTTACCAGAAGGCGACTTGCTGGATGTCGGCACCGGCGCGGGATTCCCCGGTTTGCCGATCGCCGTGATGCAACCTTCGCGCAGCGTGGTTTTACTCGATAGCAGTAGCAAGAAGACCGCTTTCCTGCTGGAGGTAAAGCGACAGTTTGCCCTTACTAACATAGAGGTCGTCTGCGCCAGGGTGGAAGCCTATTCCGGGCAACGGTTTCCGCTGATCACCGCCCGCGCGTTTGCGGCCACGGCCGAGCTGTTGGCGGCGACCAGCCACCTGCTTGATGATGGCGGTCGCTGGGTGCTGATGAAGGGCCGGTATCCCGCGACAGAGCTGGCGGCCCTGGGCGAAGGTTTCGACGTAGAGAGCCAGTCGATGCATGTCGCCGGGCTGGACGGCGAGCGCCACCTGTTATGGATTCATCCCTCGCGCAATACGGTATGAAAACACGGTCGGGGTCAGGCATCGTACTGGTGTTTTTTTCTGCAAATCACTTCATAATGGCAGCCTGTTAAACGCCGCAGGCCAGCGGTTTACTGGCCGCATCACCCGGCGCCGTGCACCAGCCCCATGAGCGAGAGCATAACGTGGCCAAAATCTTTGCAATCACCAACCAGAAAGGCGGCGTAGGAAAAACCACAACGACGATTAACCTGGCGGCGTCACTGGCTGCTACCGGGCGCAAGGTCATGCTGGTCGACCTCGATCCGCAGGGCAATGCCACGATGGGTAGCGGCATCGACAAACACAACTGCCCGCTCACGATTTATGATCTGCTGCTTGGCCCGGTGGGGTTTGATCGCGTCATGCGTCGCAGTGAAACCGGCGGCTACGATGTCCTGCCAGCGAATGCCGACCTGACTGCGGCCGAGGTGGAGTTACTGCGTGTTGATGACAAGGAGTTTGTGCTCGCCAACCTGCTCAACCAGGCCCGCAACAGTTACCACTTCATCCTGATAGACTGCCCACCGTCGCTGAATATGCTCACGGTCAATGCACTGGCTGCAGCCGATGGCGTCATCGTGCCGATACAGTGCGAATACTATGCGCTCGAAGGTTTGTCAGCGCTTATGAACACGGTGGCGCGCGTTGCCGAGAGTATCAATCCGGCGATCAAGATCGAGGGCCTGCTGCGCACGATGTACGATCCGCGCAACAGCCTGACCAACGATGTCTCAGCGCAACTGCTCGAGCACTTTGGTGATCGCGTCTATCGCACCGTTATTCCGCGCAATGTTCGCCTGGCGGAGGCCCCCAGTCATGGGGAGCCTGTACTCAGTTATGATCGCCAGTCCAAAGGGGCGCTGGCCTACCTGGCACTGGCCGGGGAATTACTGCGGCGCGAGGAAGAAAAACAACAGGAGACAGCGGGCGAAGCACCCGGGGCCGAAGAAGGCTCGGTCCAGCAACCAGAACCGCCGGCCAGTGAGCCTGTGGCAACCAGCGTCCAGCCCGCCCGGGTTGCAGACCCCAGCGGAGCATAGAACGGCATGAGTAAGAAAAAGGGCTTGGGCAAGGGGCTGGATGCGTTACTTGGTGGCGGTGGATCCACGGCCAGCAAGGCCGAACCTGCGGTGCGACTCGCACCCGAGCCAACAGCAGCGGCGCCAGCCGCAGAAACTGACGCGACGCTAAAGCAGTCCCTGGAGCAGTTTCGCCACATCGCGGTCGAGCAGTGCCAGCGCGGACAATACCAGCCACGTCGGGAAATGGATCCCGAAGCGCTTGAGGAACTGGCCGCCTCGATCCGTTCCCAGGGCATCATGCAGCCCATCACCGTGCGCCCACTGCCGGTACCGGCCGGCGTGGTCCAGTACGAAATTATCGCTGGCGAACGCCGCTGGCGAGCGGCGCAACTTGCCGAACTGCCCACCGTGCCCGCGATTGTCCGGCCGGTGAGCGATGAGGCGGCGATTGCGATGGCGGTCATTGAAAACCTCCAGCGCGAAGATCTCAACCCTGTTGAAGAGGCCTACGCGCTCGATCGATTGCAGCGCGAGTTTGAGCTGACCCACAAACAGGTTGCCGAGGCGGTGGGCAAGTCGCGCGCTGCTGTGACCAACACCCTGCGACTGCTCACGTTGCAGCCTGAAGTTCGCTTGATGCTCGAGAATGGCGATATCGAGATGGGTCACGCTCGCGCCCTGCTCAGCCTGCCCGAGGGTCCGCAGCTCGATGCGGCCGAGCAGGTGGTCGACCGGGGCCTGAGTGTTCGCCAGACTGAAGCCCTGGTGCGCAACTGGCAAAAGCCCGCCGCGAGCCCGGCGACGGCGAAGACGCAGGACCCTAATATCCGCCGGCTCGAAGAAGACCTCTCCGAGAAGCTCGGCGTGCCGGTCGCGCTCCAGCACAACGACAAGGGCGGTGGCAAAATCGTTCTCAAATACACCAGCCTCGATGAACTCGATGGCATATTAGCCCACATCAAATAGCCCCCTGGCCAGCTGGCGCTGCACCGCGCTTTTGCCGGCTCCAAGCGCTGCGATCAAGTTGTCGGGAAATCCCGTGAAATGCCGACAATCTGCCCCAAACGCGGTTGCTTCACTATAAGTGATTACTTATAATCCGCGCCGCTCAGATCAGGGTCAGGCCGCTTTTTCAGGCGTTTTTTGGCCCGGCGCGCAGCGTTTCACCCTGGCCTTCACGGCGGGTGCAGCTGCGATAGGGTAGCTGGCGGTGCCAACCCAGCGAAAGCAAAGATGGACGAGCCAGCTGCAGATCAAAAGCCCCTGTTACCAGCTTTAGTTTGCATGCTGCTGTTAGCGACTGCCGCAATGTCGCTACTGGCTGTAGCGGTGAGCGCCGCGGCCGTGTACTCGGTCTGGCTGGGCGGTGGTATCGCCATTGCGGGCTTGGTGAGTTTTACCCAGCGCTCACTGCGTCGAGACCCGACGCAGTCCAGTGCGCAAAGGCTGCTCGCCGATATTGTTGGCGCGATGTTATTGAAGTTTGCCCTGGTCGGTGTACTGATCGGCCTGGCGGCAAAGTTCTGGGTGCAGCTCGATCCGCTGGCAATGCTGCTGGCCTTCGCGCTGGTGAGTCTTCTGGGCTCGGTATTGAGTGGCTGGATGCTGCTGGACAAAGACGCCGCTGCTGGCAGGGCAGGCGACGAAGGGCCAGGCACGGCTGACAAGCAATGAAATTTTAGACGATAGCCTCACAGAGATTGCGATAGCGTATGGCTGGCGAGAACCCGACTCCGCAGGAATACATTTCCCACCACCTGACCAACCTGACGTATGGCAAATTGCCTGCGGGTTACGAGCGGGTAGATTACGACGGCAACAGCCAGGTGTTGGAACAGGCCCAGTGGACCTTCGCGGCAACCGCGCAAGAGGCCTCGGACATGGGCTTCATGGCGATCCATGTCGATACGATGGGCTGGTCTATTGGCCTGGGTATCGTGTTCTGCTGGCTGTTTTACCGGGCAGCGCAAAAAGCCACTGCCGGTGTGCCCAACGGCCTGTTGAACTTCGTCGAAATGATTGTCGATTTTATCGATGACAACGTTAAAAGTATTTTCCATCACAATAACCCCTGGATCGCGCCGCTTGGCCTGACGATCTTTGTCTGGGTGTTCCTGCAAAACCTGATGGACCTGGTGCCGGTCGACTGGATACCGGAACTGGCGATGGCGCTGGGCATCAGTTACATGAAAATCGTGCCGTCGACCGATGTTAATGCCACCGCTGGCATGGCCATCGGCGTCCTGATGTTGATCATTTACTACAGCATCAAGGAAAAGGGCGTGGGTGGCTTTGTCGGTGAACTGACACTGCATCCCTTTAGTGCCGACAACATCTTCATCAAGATGCTGTTTATTCCCATCAACTTCTTTCTCGAGTTCGTATCGCTGATCGCCAAGCCCATTTCGCTGGCTCTACGGTTGTTCGGCAACATGTACGCAGGCGAGATGGTGTTCATCCTTATTGCGGTACTGTCCAACGCTGGCCTGTGGATACTGGCATCGTTTGGCCTGCACTTTGTATGGGCGGTATTCCATATTCTTGTTATCACGCTGCAGGCATTTATTTTCGCAATCCTGACGGTGGTTTACATGGCGATGGCGCACGATAACCACTAGCGCCGCAGCCAAAGACAACAGGTTTTTTTGTCACTCATATTAGACACTAACGGGCCTCGGCCTAATTTTTAACTGGAGAAAACGATGGAAGCATCAATCATTACACTAGCCGGCGCATTGGTCATGGGTCTTGGCGCCATCGGAGCCGCCGTGGGCGTAGGCATCCTGGGAAGCAAGTTTCTTGAAGGTGCAGCGCGCCAGCCAGAACTGATCCCAATGCTGCGCACCCAGTTCTTCATCATGATGGGCCTGGTCGACGCGGTGCCCATGATTGGTGTGGGTATCGGCTTCTACATTCTGTTCGCGCTGTAAGCGAACGAATAAAGATCCGGGTGTGGCGAGCGTTAGCGTGGGCCGCACCCTTCGGCCGGGCTCGATTGATGCCTGGCGAGCAATAGCAGGGTAATACCGTGAACATTAATCTCACTTTGTTTGCACAGTTAATCTCGTTTGCGATTTTCGTGTGGTTTTGCAAAAAGTACATCTGGCCACCTATCGTCGAGGCGATGGCAGAGCGCCAGAAGCAGATCGCCGATGGTCTGAACGCCGCCGAAAAAGCCGAAGCCGACCTGGCTGAAGCCCAGGCTGAAGTTGAACAGCAGCTCACCGAAGCCAAGGCTCAGGCCGCGCAAATTATCGACCAGGCCAACCGGCGCGCGTCGCAAATTGTCGACGAAGCCAAAGAGCAGGCCGTTGCCGAAGGCCAGCGCCTGAAAGATGCGGCGCAGGCCGATATCGACCAGGAGATTAACCGCGCCAAAGAGCAACTGCGCTCTAAAGTGGCAACGCTGGCGGTTGCCGGTGCCGAGAAAATTCTGGAACGGTCTATCGATGAAAACGCGCATCGCGATATCGTCGATAACCTGGCCGCCAACCTGTAACGGAGCTGGCAATGGCAGAGTTACGCACACTGGCACGGCCGTACGCAAAAGCGGCTTTTCAAAGTGCCAATGAAACCAGCCAGGTCCAGGCCTGGTCGGAACAGCTCAACGCGCTGGCCGCACTGTGCCAGCAGGACAAAGTCGCCGAGCTATTGGCGTCCTCCGCAATAGAAGCCACAGACAAGGCGTCCAGGCTCGCGGGCCTGCTGGGCGATGACCTGCAGGGCGCACAGCAAAACTTCCTGTCGATCCTGGCCGAGTACAAACGCTTGCCGCTACTGCCGGCCATTGCCGAGCTGTTTGAAGAGCTCAAGGCCGCGCAGGAGCAGCTGGTCGAAGTCAATATCAGCACGGCGTTTGCACTGCCAGCCGATTCAGAGCAAAAACTCGTCGATGCGTTAAAGCAAAAGCTGCAGCGTGAAGTGCGCGTGCAGACACAGGTCGATAGCGCACTGCTTGGCGGCGTGCTGGTTCGCGCCGGCGATGTCGTTATCGATGGCTCAGTGAAAGGCAGGCTGGGCAAACTGGCAGAGGCCGTTGCTAGCTGACGCTAACACGGCGAATGAATTAACGTCATTGGCGATCGATTTCAGCGAGTGACGAATCCAAAACACGATGGTGTAGGTTTGAGGACTAGACAATGCAGCAGCTAAATCCTTCCGAGATTAGCGAGATTATCAAGCAGCGTATCGACCAGCTGGATATTTCCAGCCAGGCACGCAACGAAGGCACCGTGGTATCGGTGACCGACGGTATCATCCGCATCCACGGCCTGGCCGAAGCGATGTACGGTGAAATGATCGAGTTCGAGGGCGGGGTCTACGGCCTTGCACTGAACCTCGAGCGCGACTCCGTTGGTGCGGTAATCCTCGGCGACTATAAGAGTGTCGCCGAAGGCCAGTCTTGCCGCTGTACCGGCCGTATTCTCGAAGTGCCGGTAGGCCCTGAGCTGCAGGGCCGCGTTGTTGACGCGCTGGGTAACCCCATCGATGGCAAGGGCGACGTGGGCGCCAGCAAAACCGATGCGATTGAAAAAGTCGCACCCGGCGTTATCGCACGTCAGTCGGTTGACCAGCCTGTGCAAATCGGCCTTAAGGCAATCGATGCGATGGTGCCTATCGGTCGTGGCCAGCGTGAGCTGATCATCGGTGACCGCCAGGTCGGCAAAACCGCGATTGCTGTTGATGCCATCATCAACCAGAAAGGTACCGGCATTAAATGTATCTACGTTGCCGTTGGCCAGAAAGCCTCATCGGTTAACGCCGTTGTGCGCAAGCTCGAAGAGCATGGCGCCATGGAACACACCATTGTTGTGGCGGCAACCGCTTCAGATCCTGCGGCGATGCAATACCTGGCGCCGTTTGCCGGCTGTACCATGGGTGAGTACTACCGTGATCGCGGTGAAGACGCGCTGATCATCTACGATGACCTGACCAAGCAGGCCTGGGCCTACCGCCAGATCTCCCTGCTGCTGCGTCGTCCGCCAGGTCGTGAAGCCTACCCTGGTGACGTTTTCTACCTGCACTCGCGCCTGCTTGAGCGCGCTGCACGGGTTAACGCTGAGCACGTTGAAAAGATTACCAACGGCGAAGTGAAAGGCCAGACCGGCTCGCTGACGGCACTGCCTGTTATCGAAACCCAGGCGGGTGACGTCTCGGCCTTCGTACCTACCAACGTTATCTCGATCACTGACGGCCAGATCTTCCTTGAGACTGACCTGTTCAATGCGGGCGTACGACCTGCAATGAACGCCGGTATTTCGGTATCGCGAGTGGGTGGTTCGGCACAGACCAAAATCATGAAGAAGCTGTCCGGCGGTATTCGTACGGCACTGGCACAGTATCGTGAGCTGGCGGCCTTCTCGCAGTTCGCCTCTGACCTTGATGATGCGACCAAGGCGCAGCTGGATCACGGTGAGCGTGTTACCGAGCTGATGAAGCAAAAGCAATACTCTCCGCAATCGATCGCCGAGATGGGCCTGCTGATCTACGCGGCAGACAACAACTACCTTAACGATGTACCAGTAGAAAAAGTCGGCGACTTTGAAGCGGCTTTGTTGTCCTACGCGCAGTCAGAACAGGGCGCGCTGATGGGTGACATCGTTAGTAGCGGCAAGTGGGATGACGACACCGAAGCGGCCTTCAAGGCGCTGCTCGAGAACTTCAAGTCTACCCAGACCTGGTAACGATCCCGATTTGACGGTTTAGCTAGAGAACGACTATGGCCAGCGGCAAAGAAATACGCACGCAGATCTCCAGTATCAAGAGCACGCAGAAGATTACCAGTGCGATGGAGATGGTTGCAGCGAGCAAGATGCGCAAGGCGCAGGATCGCATGCAGCGCGGCAAGCCCTATTCGCAGCGCATGAAAGCGGTGATTGGCCACCTGGCCAACTCGACGCCTGAGTACAAGCACGCCTTTATGGACCAGCGCGAAGTTAAACGCGTCGGATTCATCGTGGTCTCAACCGACCGCGGCCTGTGTGGCGGCCTGAACATTAACCTGTTCAAAAAGGCGCTGGGCAGCATGAAGCAGCACAGCGACGACGGCATTGAAATCGATCTGTGCCTGGTCGGCGCGAAAGGCGCGGGCTTCTTCAATACCTACGGCGGCAATATCGTCGCCTCGGTGCGGGATCTTGGTGAAGACCCGGCCATTGCCGACCTGATCGGCAGTGTTAAAGTCATGCTCGATGCCTTCGAAGAGGGCCGTATCGACAAGCTGTACCTGGTCAACAACGAATTCGTGAACACCATGACCCAGGATCCGGGCGTCCAGCAACTGCTGCCGCTCGAGCCCATTGAAGATGAGCAGCTCAAGCATCACTGGGACTACATCTACGAGCCCGATGCGCGCGAACTGCTCGACGGCCTGCTGGTTCGTTATGTTGAGTCACTGGTTTACCAGGCCGTGGTTGAAAACGGCGCCTGTGAGCAGGCAGCGCGAATGATTGCGATGAAAAGTGCAACCGACAACGCAGGCGATCTTATCGACAGCCTGCAGCTGGCGTACAACAAGGCGCGCCAGGCGGCGATTACCCAGGAGCTGTCAGAAATCGTTGGCGGCGCGGCTGCAATCAGTTAATTGCTGGGTGTTGTAGCGACTGGAGCTGTATTTATTTTTTGTGACCGCCTGCGGCAGGACGCCGCAGTCGAGCTACACGGATGTATTTATGCGTGTCACAGAAAATAAATACAGCTGCAGGCGCGAGCAGGCAGAATTTTTTGTAAATGGGGCGAAGGCCCTCAACAGATTTAAAGCAAACGCTTAGAGGAACGCGAAATGAGTAGCGGACGTATCGTACAAATTATTGGTGCTGTTATTGACGTGGAATTCCCGCGCGATGCGGTACCACAGGTCTACGATGCCCTGAAAGTACCCGATAGTGACCTGACGCTCGAGGTACAGCAACAGCTGGGTGATGGCGTGGTTCGCGCAATCGCTATGGGTTCATCCGAAGGCGTTCGCCGCGGACTGACCGTTGAAAATACCAACGCGCCGATTTCGGTGCCCGTTGGCCAGGCTACGCTGGGCCGCATCATGGACGTACTGGGTAACCCCATTGATGAAAAGGGCGACCTGGCGGAGCACGAGACGGCATCCATTCACCGCGAAGCGCCCAAGTACGACGAGCTGGCGGCTTCAGACGAGCTGCTTGAAACCGGCATCAAGGTTATCGACCTGGTTTGCCCGTTCGCCAAGGGTGGTAAGGTTGGCCTGTTCGGTGGTGCGGGTGTTGGTAAGACCGTTAACATGATGGAGCTGATCAACAACATCGCGACCGAGCACTCGGGCCTGTCGGTATTTGCCGGTGTGGGTGAGCGTACGCGTGAGGGTAACGACTTCTACTACGAAATGCAGGAAGCGGGCGTTGTTAACGTCGACCAGTTCGACCAGTCAAAAGTGGCGATGGTCTACGGCCAGATGAACGAGCCACCTGGTAACCGTCTGCGTGTTGCACTGACTGGCCTGACGATGGCCGAGAAGTTCCGCGACGAAGGTCGTGACGTACTGCTGTTCGTCGACAACATTTACCGTTACACCCTGGCAGGTACTGAAGTATCAGCACTGCTGGGTCGTATGCCATCGGCGGTAGGTTACCAGCCGACACTGGCAGAAGAGATGGGTGTACTGCAGGAGCGCATCACCTCAACCAAGGTGGGTTCGATCACGTCGATCCAGGCGGTTTACGTACCGGCCGATGACTTGACCGACCCCTCTCCTGCAACCACGTTTGCTCACCTTGACTCAACGGTTGTACTGAGCCGCGATATCGCTGCAAAAGGTATTTACCCTGCGGTAGATCCGCTCGACTCGACGTCGCGCCAGCTCGACCCGCTGATCATCGGCCAGGAGCACTATGAAGTGGCTCGCGGCGTACAGAACGTACTGCAGCGCTACAAAGAGCTGAAAGACATCATTGCGATCCTGGGTATGGACGAACTGTCTGAGGAAGACAAGCAGACCGTTAACCGTGCGCGTAAGATCGAGCGCTTCCTGTCACAGCCTTTCACGGTAGCAGAGGTCTTCACCGGCTCGCCCGGCAAGTACGTGTCGCTGAAAGACACGATCTCGAGCTTCAAGGGCATTCTTGCCGGTGACTACGATCACCTGCCAGAGCAGGCTTTCTACATGGTCGGTTCGATCGACGAAGCCATTGAGAAAGCGAAGACGCTGTAAGCGGCATCAGCTAAACGGGACATCGTTTCATGGCAACCATTCAATGTGAAATCGTCAGCGCCGAGGAGTCTATCTTCTCTGGTGCCATCGATATGGTGATCGCTACCGGCAGCATGGGCGACCTGGGTGTCTCCCACGGCCACTCTGCGCTGCTCACCGGCCTGAACCCCGGCCCTGTCCGGGTCATGACCGGCGATGAAGAAGACATCTTCTACATCTCGGGCGGCTTTCTCGAGGTACAGCCCGAGCAGGTAACGATCCTCGCTGATACGGCCATCCGGGCGGATGACCTCGACGAGGCCAAGGCGCTGGAGGCCCAGAAGCAGGCTGAGCAGGCGGTAGCCAACCAGACCTCTGAGGTCGATTATGCCTCAGCCGTCGCGGATCTTGCCGCGGCAGTGGCGCAGCTGCGTACAATCCAGCAGGTTCGCAAAAAACTCGGCAAGTAGCGGCCAGGCAGCGAAGACCTGCGCGTAAAAAAACGCTAAATAGCTGAAATCTTTCGTTTAACACCGTACCAAAAAGGGTAGCTTCTGCTACCCTTTTTTTATTACCCGGTCGTTTTTGTCGCCTGAAAAATAACCACCTGAGGCTCCCACTTTGAAAGTCGATGTCGTGATACTCGCTGCAGGACAGGGCACGCGCATGCGTTCTGCCCGACCCAAGGTGCTGCACGAAATTGGCGGCAAGGCGATGCTGCAACATGTGGTCGACGCCGCCGCTGCGCTGGGCGAGCACGATGGCAATGAAGTGGCGATCCACGTCGTGGTTGGCCACGGCGCCGACGCGGTGAAAGAGGCGATGGGCGATCGCTGTGATTACGTTGCGCAAAGTGAGCAGCTGGGCACCGCCCATGCAGTCGCGCAGGCGCTGCCGCTGCTGACGGCCGGTTCGCGCACCCTGGTGCTCTACGGCGATGTGCCGCTGATCAAGACCGAGACACTGCAGGCCATGCTCGATGGCGTCGATGAGCGCTCGATGGCGGTGCTGACCACCGAAATGGATGACCCGACCGGCTACGGCCGTATCGTTCGCTCGCGCAATGGTGTGGTGGAAGCCATCGTCGAGCACAAGGATGCCAACGCCGAACAGCTGCGTATTAAAGAAGTGAATACGGGCATCATGTGCATCCCCCAGCCCCTGCTCAGAGAGTGGCTGCCCCGTATCGGCAATGACAATGCCCAGGGCGAATACTACCTGCCCGATGTGATCGCCATGGCAGTGGCCGAACATATCGCAATTCATACACCTTATCCGAGCTCGCATTACGAAGTCCGGGGTGTGAACAACCGTGCGCAACTGGCTGAGCTCGAACGGGTACACCAGGCTGGCCAGGCGCAGCAGCTGATGGACGCCGGTGCGACATTGGCAGACCCTGCGCGGGTTGATGTGCGTGGCACCCTGACTGTGGGTCGCGATGTGTTTATCGATGTCAACGCGGTATTTATCGGCGACGTGGTAATTGGCGATGATGTGCATATCGATGCCAACTGTGTGATCAGCCATTCGAGTATTGCCGCAGGTACGCATATTTATCCGCACTGCGTCATCGAAGATGCGCAGATCGGTGAGCGCTGCAACATTGGCCCCTTTGCACGCTTTCGCCCTGGTGTGGTGCTCGATGAGGGCGCCAAGGTGGGCAATTACGTTGAGGTCAAAAACGCACATATTGGTGTGGGCAGCAAGGCCAGCCACCTGTCCTACATTGGCGATACCACCGTGGGTGATGGCGCCAACATCGGTGCTGGCACGATTACCTGTAACTACGATGGCGCCAACAAACACCGCACGACCATTGGCAACGGTGTTTTCGTGGGCTCCAACAGTACGCTGGTGGCGCCGATCGAGCTTG
Organism: Pseudomonadales bacterium; assembly: GCA_965216795.1. Classification (GTDB taxonomy): domain Bacteria; phylum Pseudomonadota; class Gammaproteobacteria; order Pseudomonadales; family UBA7434; genus UBA7434. The sequence continues at coordinate 2,146,888 of OZ244196.1, forward strand.
AAGACGAGGCGTTTGTAGCCGCGGGCTCGACCATCACCCAACAGGTACCGAGCAAGAGCCTGGCGGTCGGCCGCGGCAAGCAACGCAATATCGAAGGCTGGAAGCGGCCTGAAAAACCGAAAAAGTGATTTGACGTTATGTGTGGAATAGTCGGTGCAGTGGCACAACGGGATGTCGCGCAGATTCTGTTAGAGGGTCTGAAGCGGCTGGAGTATCGCGGATATGATTCGGCGGGTATCTCGATTACCAACGCGCAGGGTATCAACCAGCGCATTCGTCGGGTCGGCAAGGTCCAGGCGCTGGTCGATGCGGTAGCCGAGGCCTCGGTCGATGGCGGTACTGGTATTGCCCACACGCGCTGGGCAACCCACGGCGAACCCAATGAAACCAATGCCCACCCACACAACTCCTCCGATCGTATCACGATCGTCCACAACGGCATTATTGAAAACCACGTCGCACTCAAGGCACAGCTGAGCGAAGCCGGCTACGACTTTGTGACCGACACCGATAGCGAAGTCATTTGCCACCTGATTCACCACGAACTGAAAACGGCCGACAGCCTGCTCGCCGCAGTGCAGTCGGCCGTCAAACAGCTCGAAGGTGCCTATGGCACCGTGGTCATGGACCACGAGGACCCGGATCGGCTGGTCGTCGCGCGCTCGGGTAGCCCGCTGGTTATTGGCTACGGTATTGGCGAGCATTTCGTGGCATCGGACCAGCTGGCATTGCTGCCGGTGACGCGTCGCTTTTCATTTCTGGAAGAGGGCGATGTCGCCGAAGTCACGCGCCGCGCGGTCAACATTTACGATGTCGACGGTAACCCGGTAGAGCGGGCGATTCGCGAGTCTGAAGTCTCGCACGATGCCGGCGACAAGGGCGAGTTTCGCCACTACATGCTCAAGGAAATCTATGAGCAACCGATGGCCCTGCAGCGCACGCTCGAGGGCCGCATCGAAGCGGGCAAGGTACTCGACAGTGCCTTTGGCGAGACCGCTGACAACTTGCTGCCCAACGTTGAACACGTACAGATTATTGCCTGCGGTACCAGCTACCACGCCGGCATGACGGCGCGCTACTGGCTCGAAGAATTCGCCGGTGTCACCTGTAACGTCGAAATCGCCTCTGAGTATCGCTATCGCAGCTCGGTGGTGCGGCCCAATAGCCTGCTGGTTACGATATCGCAGTCGGGCGAGACCGCCGATACGCTCGCGGCGCTGCGCCTGGGTAAAGAGCAGGGCTACATGAGCAGCCTGACGATTTGCAACGTGCCCGGTTCATCGCTGGTGCGCGAGTCGGATATGGCCTTTATGATGAAGGCCGGTGCTGAAATTGGCGTGGCATCGACCAAGGCGTTCACCGTGCAACTGGCCGGGCTGTTAATGCTGGCGGTGGCGATTGGCCACCACAAGTCGCTCTCGAGTGAAGGTGAAGCGCAGTTGGTGCAGGCCCTGCAAAGCCTGCCCTCCAAGATCGAGCAGGCGCTGGCGATGGACTCGGCGATCGAAAGCCTGGCCGAAGACTTTGCCGACAAGCACCACAGCCTGTTTTTGGGCAGGGGCGACCAGTACCCGATCGCAATGGAAGGCGCGCTCAAGCTCAAGGAGATTTCGTATATTCACGCCGAAGCTTATGCAGCGGGTGAATTGAAGCACGGCCCATTGGCGTTAATCGATGGCGACATGCCGGTCATCGTGGTTGCACCGAACAATGAGCTGGTTGAAAAACTCAAGTCAAACGTCGAAGAAGTTCGTGCACGCGGTGGGCTGATGTATGTGTTCGCCGACAAAGCGGCGGCCTTTGCCTCGGACGAGGCGATGAAAGTCCTGCATGTGCCCACCTGCGATTTGATTACCGCGCCGGTCATCTACACGATACCGCTGCAATTGCTGTCGTACCACGTTGCGATTATCAAGGGCACCGACGTCGACCAACCGCGCAACTTGGCCAAGTCAGTAACGGTAGAGTAAGTGGGTTAGGCAGTATCAGGCGCTAACGAGATCTTCGCTCGCGACCCGCGCGTTATCTTCAGGCAAACTGGTTTTCCCCGGCACACCCAGCTGCAGAAGCTGGGTCACTTCAGCGCGCGGTAGCGCTTCACTCAGGTAAAAACCCTGGATCGAATCGCAGCCCAGGTCCTGCAGCAGGCGCACGTGCTCATCGTTCTCCACACCTTCAGCAATCACGCGCATATCCAGCGCGTGGGCCACATCGATAATTGCGCGGGTAATCGCGGCATCGACGCGGTTATCGTGCAGCTGTGAAATAAACATCTGGTCGATCTTGAGAATATCGACCGGCATTCGCTTGAGCAGTTTGAAGGTCGAGTAGCCGGTGCCAAAGTCATCGATCGCCACTTCAATGCCCATATCGCGCAGGCCCTGCATCGTATCAGCGGTTTTATCCAGCGTATCGATCAGCAGTGACTCGGTGAGCTCAACCACCAGTTGCTCGGGCGGAAAGCCAGTGCGCTTGAGAATGCGCTTGATCACGACCAGCATGTCGTGACGAATCAGTTGTTTGGCCGAGAGGTTGACCGCAATCTTGGTCGGCGGTACGCCGTCTTCGATCCACTTGGCGCCGTGTCGGCATGCGGTCTCGAGCACCATTTCACCGACGCTTGAAATCAGCCCGGCATCTTCGGCAATCGGGATAAACTCATTTGGCGATATCCAGCCCAGCTCATCGTGCTCCCAGCGCACCAGGGCTTCCAGCGCGGTGACATGACCCGTCGCCAAATCCATTTTCGGCTGGTAGTGCACGGTTAAATCCTTGCGCGATATAGCGTGGCGCAATTCGATTTCAAGATTTAACTGGCGAAGTTGTGCGGTGTTGGAGCCCGCGCGGGTAAAAAACTTGATACCATCGCCACCGACTTCTTTCGCGCCGTGCAGGGCGGTAATCGCCTGGTGCAGCAGCGTCTGTTCGTTGTCGGCCTTGTTCGGGTACAGGCTAATGCCGATACTCGCGGTGACCATCAACTGCTGGCCATCGATATACACCGGTTTGCGAATAACATTGAGTAGCCGATTGCCCAGTTGGCGCAGCTGCGATGCATTATCGATACCTTCACTGAGCACCGCATACTCATCGGAGCCCAGGTGCATCAATATATGGTCGCCGTTCAGCGCATGGGTCAGGCGCTCGGTCATAATCTCGAGCAGTTGCGCGCCCACTTCGGGGCCGAGGGTTGAGGCTATCGTGTTGAAGCGATCGAGGTCGATGAACAAAAAGGCGAGGGAGTGTTTGCGCAGTCGCGCGCGGGCAATGGCCAGCTGCAGCCGTTGCTTGATATCCATGCGGCCAGCGAGCATTTTGGCATTTTCAAATGCCGCCGCCCCGAACATGGAGTCTGCGCTCACGCTCTATTACCCTGCATCACTTTGCCTTCTCGTTATAGTGGGCCCATTAAACGTGAGGTCTCATCATTTGGGCAAGTGAAAAACCCGTTAAAAAACAATAATTACCAACAATTTGTTAAACTCCAACAAACCAAACGTCATGAAGTTTTCACAATTTTTCTGCCAGCTTTTCCCGGTTTGCAGCAGGTAATAAAATTACAGCGATGGATGTTTCCCGAATTCTCGACCCCCTGAACGATGCCCAGCGCGAGGCCGTGACCAGCGAAAGCCAACGTTTGTTAGTGCTCGCTGGCGCTGGCAGCGGCAAGACAAGGGTGTTGGTGCACCGCATCGCCTGGCTGGTGCAGGTGGGCAAGGTCTCGCCCTCGGCGCTGATGGCGGTGACCTTCACCAACAAGGCCGCCAATGAAATGCGCGCGCGCATTGGCGAGTTGCTGGGCGTCAACCCGCGGAGCCTCTGGGTCGGGACCTTCCACGGGATCGCGCACCGCTTGCTCAAAATGCACTGGCAGGCGGCGCGCCTGCCGCAGAATTTCCAGATTATCGACAGCGATGACCAGCTGCGGCTGCTCAAACGCCTGGTCAAGGAGCACGACCTGGACGAAAGCCGCTGGTCGCCCAAGGCCCTGCAGTGGTTTATTAACGGTCACAAGGACGAGGGCCGACGCTCACAACACGTCGACCACCAGAACGACCCCTACGAAAAAACCATGGTGCAGCTGTATGCAGCTTACGAGGCGGCCTGCGAGCGTGCCGGGCACGTCGACTTTGCTGAGTTATTGCTGCGCGCCCACGAGCTGTGGCTGAACGAGCCCTCTGTGTTGAGCCATTACCAGCAGCGTTTTGAGCACCTGCTGGTCGATGAATTCCAGGATACCAACCGCATCCAGTACGCCTGGTTGCGCGTACTGGCCGGCGACAAACTGCACGTCACCGTGGTCGGCGATGATGACCAGTCGATCTATGGCTGGCGCGGCGCCTGTATTGAAAACATCCTGCAGTTCTCTGAAGACTTCGGCCACGCCCAGCAGGTCAAGCTCGAACAAAACTACCGATCGACCAGCTGCATACTCGATGCGGCCAACGCAGTCATCGCTTACAACCCGGGCCGGCTTGGCAAAAACCTCTGGACGGAGGGCGAGCGCGGCGAGCCGATTTCGCTGTATGCGGGTTTCAATGAGCAGGATGAAGCGCGCTTTATTGTTGAGCGTATTGCAGAGCATTTTGAAGACAGTACGCTGCGTTCGGAACAGGCGGTGCTGTATCGCTCCAACGCCCAGTCGCGGGTGCTCGAAGAGGCGCTCATCCAGCAGGGCATACCCTACCGCATCTACGGCGGCCAGCGCTTCTACGACCGGCTCGAGATCAAAAACGCCGTGGCCTACATGCGCCTGGCCTGCCTGGCCGATGATGACGCGGCCTTCGAGCGGGTGGTGAACACCCCGACACGCGGCATCGGAAACAAGACGGTCGAGGCGGTTCGTGCCGAGGCCGTGGCCAACAACTGCTCGCTATGGCAGGCAGCTAAGGGGCTTATAAGTAAGCAAGCACTAACTAACAGGGCGGCCAATGCGCTCCAGGGGTTTGTGTCGCTGGTCGGTAGCCTGGCCGAGCAGGCCCAGGTCATGGGCCTCGATGAGTTCGCTGCCTTTGTGCTCGAGGCCACGGAGTTGATGAGTTTCCATGGCCGGGAGACCGGTGAAAAGGGCCGGGCCCGGGTCGAAAACCTGCAGGAGCTGCTGGTCGCCACGCGCCAGTTCCAGCCCGAGGGCGATGAGCACCAGGCCCTGCGCGAGTTTCTCGATAATGCCGCTCTCGATGCTGGCGACCAGCAGGCCGACCAGTATGATGACGCTGTGCAGCTCATGACGCTGCACTCGGCCAAGGGCCTGGAGTTTCCGGTGGTTTATATCGCCGGGGTTGAAGAGAACCTGTTTCCGCATCGCATGTCCGCCGAAGACCCGACCCAGCTAGAGGAAGAGAGGCGACTGTGCTATGTCGGCATTACGCGGGCGATGCAAAAGCTCTACCTGACCTATGCAGAATCGCGGCGCTGGTACGGGCAGGAGCTTTACAATACGGTATCGCGCTTTGTGCGCGAAATTCCGTCCGACTGCATTGCCGAAGTGCGGCTCAATGCCTCGGTCAGTCGACCGGTCTCGGCGGGTATGGGTGCGGCCTTGCAGCCAGACACCGATACCGGCCTGGTGCTTGGGCAGCGCGTTATTCACCAGGTGTTTGGTGAGGGGGTTGTCCTCAATCTTGAAGGCCAGGGCCCCAACGCGCGTGTGCAGGTCAATTTCGATCTCGAGGGCAGCAAATGGCTGGTGGCGGCTTACGCCAAGCTGGCCCCGGCATAAACCAATAATCATCGAGGCAACTATGATCATTCGACGATGCAAGCAGGCCGGCCTGTGGGCCATGGTGCTGTTACTGGCCACGGTGTTGGCAGCTTGTGGTAGTGAACAACCCACGGCGGGCGCGGCAGGCGGTAGCGTTGCCAAGGCAAACCAGGTGTTCAACTGGAAGCTGGTGACGACCTGGCCGAAGAACTTTCCGGGCCTGGGTGTGGCGCCCGAGAACTTCGCCAGGCTGGTCGATGAAATGAGCCAGGGCCAGCTGAAGATCAAAGTGTTTGCAGCCGGTGAAATCGTACCGGCACTCGAGGTATTCAGCGCGGTGTCCAGTGGCACAGCTGAAATGGGTCACGGCGCTGCGTACTACTGGAAGGGCAAGCTGCAATCGGCCCCCCTGTTTACCTCGGTGCCCTTTGGCCTGAACGCCCAGGAGATGAACGGCTGGCTGTATCACGGTGGAGGCCTCGAACTGTGGCGAGAGGTTTACGCGCCGTTTAACCTGGTGCCAATACCTGCGGGCAATACCGGTATACAGATGGGCGGCTGGTATAACCGTGAGCTCAAATCGCTCGATGACTTCAAGGGCCTCAAGATGCGCATTCCCGGTCTGGGTGGTGAGGTATTTACCCGCGCCGGTGGTACTGCGGTGAATATGCCTGGAGGCGAGATATTCACATCATTGCAAACCGGCGTCATCGATGCCGCCGAGTGGGTATCGCCCTACAATGACCTGGCCTTTGGTTTACACAAAGTAGCGCGGTACTACTATTACCCGGGCTGGCAGGAGCCAGGCCCGACGATTGAGCTGATCATCAACAAAGAAGCCTACGACACACTGCCCAAACACCTGGTCACCATTGTTGAAACCGCTGCGCGAGCAATCAACCAGGACATGCTCGATGAGTACACCTCGCGCAACAACGAAGCGCTGGTACAGCTTGAGCAGGCGGGCGTAGAGATCCTGCCATATCCCGATGACATATTGCAGCACTTGCACGCGATTTCAGCGCAGGTCTTGCAGGAGAATGCCGACAGTGACCCGGTATTTGCGAAAGTCTACGCCTCTTACCTGGCGTATCGCGATGCCGTGCGCGCGTACCACAGTATTTCGGAAGAGGCCTACTACCGCATTCGCGATGGCAAGCCGCTCGCCGACTAACATCCAGGGGCCCGGAGCACACTATGATCACTGAAGACGCGGTCTGGTCAGACGAGTTTACGATTCACGCACCGGCCGAGCTGGTCTGGCGTGTGCTGGTGGACTTTGCCAGCTACGAAGAGTGGAACCCGTTCTGCCCACACATTAGCGCAAAGCTCGAGCTGGGTTCACCGGTCGAGATGATGACTGACCTGGGCCGCGGACTGCAGCCGCAAACCGAATACATGTCGCGTATCGAGCCGCCGCATTGTATCGCCTGGTCGATGGAAAACAGGCCCGAGGATCCGGTGCACGCCTGTCGCATCCAGTACATCAAGCCCATCGATGAGCGCAGCTGCATCTACCAGACGGTCGATGAATTTGGCGGGCCGGGAATGGCTGCGATGCTGGAGCGTTTTGGCGCCCAGGTCGAGCGCGGATTCAATAACTGCGGCAAAGGCCTGAAGGCCCATGCCGAAAAACTCTACCAGGCCGGCGCCTGACTTAACTGCCTATCGAACGTGTGCGCCCGGCTTCGTCGATGGCAACAAACACGAACAGGCCCTCGGTCACCTTGGTGCGCTGGTCACCGTCGTCGTGGGTCCATACCTCAACCAGCACCTGGATCGAACTGCGACCGACGCTAACCACATCGGTATAGCAGGACACGATCGCACCCACCTGCACAGGTACCAGGAAGGCCATGCTATCAATGGCGACCGTGGCAACACGGCCCCCGGCTACCTTGACCGCCGCAATGCTGCCGGCAATATCCATTTGAGAGAGCAGCCAGCCACCGAAAATATCGCCATTGGCGTTCGTGTCCTTGGGCATGGCAACGGTTTGTAATGCCAGTTCGCCAATGGGGCGAGGGTTGTCGTCCAGGTTATCCATAGTCATGTACTGCTTGAGCGGAAGTGCGGCGGGGTTACGCCGGGTTGACTAGCGCATTGTTTGCGGCGCGGCGCTTTTTTGCAAGGGTTCTCTACTGGTAAATTTGCTCAGGCAGCCAGGTCGCCAGCTGCGGAAACGCCACCAGAATCACGAGCATCAGCAACTGGATGCCAATAAAGGGCACGACGCCCCGGTAAAAGGCGGTCGTCTGTATCGTCGCTGGCGCAACCCCGCGCAGGTAGAACAGTGCAAAGCCAAAGGGTGGTGTTAAAAACGAGGTCTGCAGGTTGATAGCGATCATGACGCCGAGCCACACCGGGTCAAAGCCCAGTGCCAACAGGATGGGCGCAACAATCGGCACGACAACAAAGGTGATCTCGATAAAGTCGAGAATAAAACCCAACACGAAAATGACCAGCATGACGACGGCCAATGCCGCGAAACGACCGCCGGGAATGTCAGCAAACAAAGCCTGCACCAGTTCATCGCCGCCCAGCCCGCGAAAGACCAGCGAAAACAGCGTTGCACCGATTAATATCAGGAACACCATGGAGGTAATTTGCAATGACTGCGACAGCACTTCCTGCAAGCGCTGCAGGTTGAGCTGGCGCTTGAACAGTGCCAGCGCCGTCGCGCCGAGTGCGCCAACGCCGGCCGCCTCTGTGGGTGTGGCAATGCCGGCAAGAATGGAGCCCAATACGACAAAGATCAGCGCGAGTGGCGGCAGCAGTCCCAGTAGCACGGTGGCAACGCTTGCTGGGTCTTCGCCAGTATCGGCAGGCGGTGCGGCATCCGGTCGCCAGCGCGTGACCAAGAAGACGTAGAGCAGGTAACACAACACCAGCACTACGCCCGGTATAAAAGCGCCGACAAACAGGTCGCCGACAGACACGGTATCGGGGCTAAAGATTCCCTGGCTGAGCTGGGCCTGCTGGTAGGCGCTGGAGAGGATGTCGCCGAGCAGCACCAGCGCAATCGAGGGCGGAATAATCTGGCCGAGTGTACCGGTGGCGCATATCGTGCCGCAGGCCAGCGCCTCATCGTAGCGGTGACGCAGCATTGTGGGCAGCGACATCAGCCCCATGGTGACCACCGTTGCACCGACAATGCCAGTGCTGGCAGCAAGCAGGCTGCCGACAATAATCACTGCGTAACACAGGCCGCCCGGCATGCGCCCGAACAGCGCGGCCATACTGCCAAGCAGTTCTTCAGCCAGCCGGGATTTCTCGAGCATCACACCCATTAACACGAACAACGGTACCGCAATCAGCGTGACGTTGCTCATGGTGCCGAACAGTCGGCTGGGGAATGCACCGAGCAGTGAAAAATCGAAAACCCCGAACAGGCCCGCGCCGGCAGCAAACAGCAATGCCGTGCCCGCCAGTGTGATCGCCACCGGGAAACCCAGCAGCAGGACCAGGCAGATCACCAGGAACATGATCAGCGGCAGGAACTCGACCACTACGGCGACGCCTCTTCAGGGATGGTTGCGACGCCGCGCAAGCGCTGGATATTGCGCGCAAGCTCGATCAGCCCCTGCATAAACAGGCTGGCGCCCAGCAGCGGGACCAGGGTTTTCAGCAGGTAGACAATCGGCAGGCCGCCACTGTCGGCCGAGCGCTCGCCAATGGCCCAGGATTGCTGCACGTAGTCGATGCTGCTGACTACGATAAAGGCCGAGAAGGGCAGCAATAACAGCAATGTACCCGCGACATCGACCAGCGCCTGGCGCCTGGGGCTCCAGTTGCGGTAGAGCAGGTCGACCCTGACGTGGCCGCCGCTTTGCAGTGTATAGGCCGCGCCGAGCATAAACGCGCAGGCGTGCAGGTAGGTCACCGACTCCTGCAGCGCGATCGAGCCGACCTCAAAGCCGTAGCGCAGCAACACGACCAGGCACTGGATCAGCATCATCAGCAGCAGCAACCAGGCCACCGACTGGCCGAAGCGGCGACCCCAGGTATCGGCGATGTGCAGCCAGCGGGCGCTGGGTGGAGGGCTAGCGGGCAAGGCCTTGGCTCGTCAGTTAGGGGCTAAAAGCGGGCGATTATACGCTAGCGCGCCAGTCGCCGGCACTGCGGGCCCGGCACCGGCAGCATGGGGCAAAATTGTAAAATAATTTGCATTACGGGCTATGCCGGGGCAACTAGACTAATGGCTTGGATCCGGTTCGACACAACCGGCCCAGCCCCGGAAGGAGTCGCGGCAACCCCTGATACCGTTAGCGCCAGGTACTGGCCCTGCACAACCGAGCGAGAATCGTTATGCGCCTATCCAGCCCCATTCCTACCTGTCGTGCTCGATCGCGCTCGCGAGTTGCACTGCGAATCGCGATACCTGTGGCATTGTTGCTGGCGGTGGCCGGCTGCGAAAAGCCGATGAATATCAGCGATGAAGAGCTGATCAAGCGGATTACTGAATGTGCCCAGGATGACAACCTCACGCCGGGCATGGCGGTGGCCTGTGGTAACTACCAAAAAGAATGCAAGCGCCGCGGTGACCGGACCGGCAACTATATTTGTTAGGCCTTACTGGCAGCTGCTTTGCAGCGCCAGGATCTTGTCCTGCAGGGCTTTTTGGTTTGCACTTCCGGCCTGGCTGGCCCTTTGGTAATAACTGACCGCTTCGCGACAGTCGTTGCGCTCTTCGGCGATGCCGCCCAGCTCGATATAGGCGATTTGCGTTGGCAGCATCGTGAGGCTGGCTTTCAGGTCCTGCTCGGCATCGCTCATCGACTTGAGCTCTTTACGCAGCATGCCACGGCGCAGCAGCGGCCTGAAAAAACCGGGGTTCAACGCCACAGACTGGTTGAATGACTTGAGTGCCTCGGACGGGCGGTTGAGCCCCGACTGGGCAACGCCCTTGATTTCATAGAACAATGACTCCCGGGACTCGATCGCTATCGCGCGATCGGCCAGCTTCACGGCCTCGGCGTAGTTCTCTTCAATGATGGCTTTCTGGGCCTGGTCGGCCAGCTCGTAGGCGGGCTGCCGGCGCTTGAGCGCGGCGATCGCACGCTGGTAACGGGCCTCACCCAGTTCGCCACCGGCGGGCAACGTCAGTGCGGTTTGCCGGTTGGCGTCGACCCGCGATTGCGAAGGCGGGTGTGATGCGAACAGCAGGTCGAAGCCGCTGGCCTGGCGACCTTTCGACAGCTCGACAAAGGTCTGCTGCAACCTGACAGCTGCCTGCGGGTCATAGCCGGCTGCCCGCATGTAGCGCATGCCGTATTCATCAGCCTGCAGCTCGCGGCTGCGGCTATAACTGGTTTGGCCATACAGGCCCAAACCGGCGATACCCTGTTGCGCCAGCGCACTGTTGTGGCCGCTGCGCGAGAGCAGGATATTGGCGCCCACCTGCGCTGCGCCAAGCAGTGTGCCAAGGCCCTGGCTCTGCGCGGTGTGGCCTGCATCGGCATGGACTATTTCATGCGCCAGCACGGCGGCCAGCTCTGCCTCGCTGTCGAGCGCCAGCAGCAGACCACGATTGATCGCAATCTTGCCGCCGGGCAGGGCCCAGGCGTTGGGCGAGGAGTCGTTCAGCACGACAAACTCGTAGGGCAGGTGGGAGCGTTTACTGTAGCGCGCCAACTTCTGGCCGACCTCACTGATATAGCGGTTCAGCGCTGGGTCGAGGATGTAATCGCCACCGCTGGCCTGCTGGGTCCTGGCATAGTGCTGTTTGCCCAGCTGGATCTCCTGGGCCTCACTCATCAGGCTGAGCTGGCGCTCACCGGTCACCGGGTTGACCGAACAGCCGCTGGGAAGCACTAGCACGGCAAGGGCTAGGAACAGGCCGCGCCCGAGCTGGTGCAGGCGCTGGTGGCGGGTTGGAACTGGCATAGAAGCTCTGCCTCCGGCGAAGACTGCTGGTATCATACTACAGGACGGGCAGGCTGCCCGAGCGCCGAGCGCCCCATTTTTATCGCATTTAACAAACCACACGCTTATGTTGATCGTCATTTCGCCCGCTAAAACCCTCGATTTTGAACCCGTCGATGCCAGCCTGAAAAGCAGCAAGCCGACGATGCTCAAGCAGTCCGCCGAGCTGGTCGAACAGATGCGCGAGTACGACAGCCGCGGCCTGCAAAAGCTGATGGGCGTCAGCGAAAAGATCGCCCGGCTCAACGTCGATCGCTACCAGTCCTGGCAAACGCCGTTTAACCGCAGTAATGCCAAGCAGGCCATCATGGCGTTTCGCGGCGATGTCTACACCGGTCTGGATGCCGACAGTTTCAAACCCGACGATTTTGAATTTGCCCAGCAGCACCTGCGCATTCTCAGCGGTCTCTATGGCCTGCTAAAGCCGCTGGATCTGATCCAGCCCTACCGGTTGGAGATGGGCACCCGCATCGAAACCCACCAGGGTGGTGATCTCTACGATTACTGGCGCGATACGATTACGCCCGCCGTCAATCGGCAGCTGAAAAAAGTGGGCAGTGATACGCTGGTTAACCTGGCATCGAACGAGTACTTCTCTGCGCTTGATAGCAGCCGCCTCAAAGCCCGTGTTTGCACACCGGTCTTCAAGGACTATAAAAACGGCAAGTACAAAATCATCAGCTTCTTTGCCAAAAAAGCGCGGGGCACAATGAGTGCCTACGCGATCCAGAAGAAAATCACCGACGCCGAACAGCTCAAGCGCTTTCGCGGTGATGGTTATAAATTCGATAAGGCCAGCTCAACCGATACCGAATGGGTTTTCCTGCGCAAGCAGGGCTGAGTGCGGCGCGGCCCGAACAACAGTGTTGGCATATTCCGAAGCCTGCGAACGCAATAAACAGCCGATACTCGAGCAATTACAGCGCCTGCTAGGCGATAGCCAGTGGTCGGTGCTCGAGGTAGGCAGCGGCACGGGCCAGCATGCCGAGTACTTTGCGCGTGCCCTGCCAATGCTTCGCTGGCAGTGCACCGATGTGGCGGCAAATCTTCCACCGATCAATGCTCGCCTGGCGCAGGCGGCGTTGGAGAACTGTCCTGAGGCGCGGGAGTTCGACCTGTCCCGGCCCGACTGGCCGGTCGCTACCTGCGACTGCCTGTTCACAGCGAACACTTTGCATATTGTGTCCTGGCCGTTGGTGCTGGCGCTGCTCGATCGCGCTGGCGATGTGCTGGTGAGCGGCGGGCTATTGTTAATTTACGGGCCGTTCAACTACGACGGCAGCTATACCTCTGCGAGCAATGCCGATTTCGACCAGTGGCTCAAGCAGCGTGATCCGGCCAGCGGCATTCGCGACTTTGAAGCGGTTTGCGAGCGACTGGCCGGCGCCGCCAGGCCGCTACAGCTGGTCGAAGACATCGCCATGCCTGCCAACAATCGATTGTTGGTGTTTCGCAAAAACTGATACTATTTATTGTCACTTCGCCAGGAGCATCAGCAGCCCCGATGCAAACGCAAAGCAGCCAGTCGCTCAGCAACCAGTTGTTGATTGCAATGCCACAGCTGTCGACGGGTATTTTCAAATCCAGCGTCACTTATATCTGTGAGCACAATGACGATGGGGCGATGGGCATTATCATTAACAGGCCCTCTAACCTAGTGCTCAAAGATGTGCTCGAAGATCTGGGCGAAAGCGCCGAGTTATTGCCAACGCGCCCCATTCTTGTGGGTGGCCCGGTGGGTATGGAGCGCGGTTTCGTCCTGCACGATACGCCGGCTTCTGACCAGCAGTGGCGCTCGACGCTACAGGTTACCGACGGCATCGCGCTGACCGGTTCGCGCGATATCCTTAGCGCGCTGGCCAGGGGCGAGGGCCCGGAAAACTACCTGGTGGCGCTGGGCTATGCGGGCTGGGATGCGGGCCAGCTTGAAGATGAGCTGTCGCAAAACGCCTGGCTGACCTCGCCGGCCAGCGCCGATATTTTGTTTAACACGCCCTTCGAGCAGCGTGCCAGCGTCGCTGCAGGCCAGCTCGGCATCGACCTGGCAGCACTTTCCATACAGTCGGGCAATGCCTGACGCAGCCGGCGAAACACACCACCGTCTATGAGTGCGACCGTCGACATCGTCATGGCGTTTGACTTTGGTGTCAGCAAGATAGGCGTTGCCGTCGGCCAGACGTTGACGCGCGGTGCGCGACCGCTGCAGACGATCGCGGCAAAAGATGGCATACCCAACTGGCAGCAGATAGAAACCCTGTTGGACGAGTGGCGCCCGCAACTGTTACTGGTCGGTTTGCCTCTCAACATGGATGACAGCGAGAGCGAGCTGGCACAGCGCGCGCGCAAGTTTGCCAACCGCCTGCACGGCCGTTTTGGCCTGCCGGTAGAGCTTTTTGATGAGCGACTGAGCTCGAGAGAAGCCAGGGGGTTTATCGCCGGCGACGATGGAGGGTCAGCGGCGCAAGGCGGTCTTGATGCGGTTGCCGCCGGTTTGATCCTTGAGAGCTGGTTTAACCACGGCGAGCGTGGCTAGCCCATAAAGCGACCTTTGTTGTCGCGCGATTCCTCTTCCATCGACAGGCCGCTGACGCCGCGCGACAGCTGGTCGCTATCGTCTCTATCGAGTTTGATCATCAGGCGCAGGTCGTTGGCCGAATCGGCGTGTGCGATCGCATCTTCGTAGGTGATCTCGCCACGCGAATAGAGGTTAAACAGGGCCTGGTCGAAGGTCTGCATACCCAGCTCGGTCGAGCGCTTCATCAGCTCCTTGAGCTTCTGCACTTCGCCCTTGCGGATCAGGTCGGCGGCCAGTGGCGTGTTCAGCAGTACTTCGACAACGGCGCGGCGCGAATTGCCATCCGGCGTTGGCACCAGTTGTTGGGCGACCATGGCCTTGAGGTTCAGCGACAGATCCATCCACAGCTGGGTGTGACGCTCGGGTGGAAAGAAGTGCAGGATGCGGTCGAGTGCCTGGTTGGCGTTGTTGGCGTGCAGTGTACACAGGCAAAGGTGGCCAGTCTCAGCGAAGGTGATGGCCTGTTCCATGGTCTCCTTGGTACGCACCTCACCAATCAGTATCACGTCGGGTGCCTGGCGCAGGGTATTCTTCAGCGCGACTTCAAAGCTCTCAGTATCGATGCCCACTTCGCGCTGGGTGATGATGCAGCCTTCGTGCTGGTGAATAAATTCGATCGGGTCTTCAACCGAGATAATATGACCACGGCTGTTCTGGTTGCGATGGCCGATCATGGCCGCCAGCGAGGTTGACTTACCGGTACCGGTCGCACCGACAAAAATAACCAGGCCGCGCTTGGTCATGGCCAGGTCTTTGATGACATCGGGCAAGCCCAGGTCATCGACTTTGGGAATGTGCGTTTCGATGCGGCGAATCACAATGCCGGTCAGGTTGCGCTGGTAAAATGCGCTGGCCCGGAAGCGCCCAACGCCGCGCGCACTGATCGCAAAGTTCAGCTCCTTGCAGCGCACGAACTCCTTGCGCTGGTCTTCATTCATCACGCTCATTACCGTCTCGCGTGTTGCTTCGGGCGACAGCGTGGTGTTTGAAATAGGAACCATCTTGCCGTTGAGCTTGATGCTCGGTGGCACGCCGGCAGTAACAAAAAGGTCTGACGCGCCCTTTTCGACCATCGTCGTCAGTAGCTGGTGGATATCCATGGTTTGTCGTTCGCTGGCTTGCATGGGAAATTTACCTGGGGCGCGTTATCGATAAGCTGGATTAAAAGTTCTCGGGCATTTTCGCTTTCTCGCGGGCCGCATCGCGCGAGATCGTGCGGTTGGCCACGAGGTTGGTCAGGCACTGGTCCATCGTCTGCATGCCGACACTGCCACCGGTCTGGATGGCTGAGTACATTTGCGCAACCTTGTCTTCACGAATCAGGTTACGAATGGCCGGCGTACCAATCATGATTTCATGCGCTGCCACACGGCCACCGCCGCTTCGCTTGAGCAGCGTTTGCGAAATAACCGCTTGCAAGCTCTCTGACAGCATCGAGCGGACCATGTCTTTCTCTGCTGCCGGGAATACGTCGACCACCCGGTCGATGGTCTTGGCGGCAGAGGTGGTGTGCAGTGTGCCGAATACCAGGTGACCGGTTTCTGCAGCGGTCAGGGCCAGGCGAATGGTTTCAAGGTCACGAAGCTCACCTACGAGGATGATATCGGGGTCTTCACGCAGTGCCGAGCGCAGTGCTTCGTTAAAGCCGTGGGTGTCGCGATGGACTTCCCGCTGGTTGACCAGGCACTTTTTGCTTTCGTGCACGAATTCGATCGGGTCCTCAATCGTCAGGATATGGTCGTAACGATTCTCGTTGATGAAGTCGATCATCGCGGCCAGCGTGGTCGACTTACCCGAACCGGTGGGGCCGGTAACCAGCACCAGGCCGCGCGGCACTGAAGAGACATCGCGGAACACCTGACCCATGCCCAGGTCTTCCATCGTCAGTACTTTCGATGGGATCGTCCTGAACACTGCGCCGGCACCGCGATTCTGGTTAAAGGCGTTAACCCTGAAGCGCGCCACGCCCGGCACTTCAAACGAAAAGTCCGTTTCGAGGAACTCTTCATAGTCTTTGCGCTGGCCGTCATTCATGATCTCGTAGATCAACTCGTGCACCTGCTTGTGCTCCATGGGCGGCAGGTTGATACGGCGCACATCGCCATCGACGCGAATCATTGGCGGTAGCCCGGCCGAGAGGTGAAGGTCGGAGGCGTTTTGTTTGGCACTAAATGCCAGCAGTTCGGTGATATCCATAAATTATCCCGGATTCAGGACCAGGCCCTGCCGCAATTGGCATAGACCCTTTAAAATCAGAAGATTAGGTGACCAGCGCAGCCTTGCTAGGCTGGCTACCTGGGTGCTCTGTTAATGATAGACATAGAAGAAAACCTTGTCGCGCTGGAAGATCGAATCCAGGTCGCATTGCGAGCAAGCGGTCGCAGTCGAAATGCACTTTCTGTGCTTGCAGTGAGCAAAAAACAGCCGATTTCGGCCATCCAGCGGGCGCTCGCGCTGGGTCTGGTCGATTTTGGCGAGAATTACCTGCAGGAGGCGCTGGCCAAGATAGACCAGCTGCCTTCTCCCACTGCCCAGTGGCACTTTATCGGTGCCCTGCAGGCCAACAAGACCCGGCCGGTGGCCGAGCATTTTGACTGGGTACACAGCATCGACCGGGAGCGCATCGCGCGCCGCCTGGGTGAGCAACGCCCCGCAACGATGCCCCCGCTCAATGTCTGCGTGCAGGTCAATATTGACGCCGAGCCGGGCAAGGCTGGCGTCCTGCCCGAAGCGTTGCCCGCGCTTGTCGCGTCGATCCAGGGGCTGCCCAACCTGCGCCTGCGTGGCTTGATGGCGATTCCACAGGCAGGCGTCAGCCAGGACCGGCGCGAGCGCAGTTTCGAGCAGATGCACACGCTGTTCACCGACCAGCAGCGAGCATTGGGCTGCCCCGATTTCGATACCCTGTCGATGGGTATGTCCGATGACCTGGAACTGGCGATTGCTGCGGGCGCGACCCTGCTGCGCGTGGGGACTGCTATTTTTGGTGCGCGCGGGTGATAATGCCCGGCATCGTTAAACGAGGTTTTGCATTTTGAGTGATTTCGACCAGGTGACGGCGCGCATTGCCTTTGTCGGCGCCGGCAACATGGCGCGCAGCCTGATTGGCGGGCTGCTGGCCCGGGGCTACCCGGCTGAGCAAATCAGCTGCAGCGACCCTTTCGCCGAAAGCCTGCAACTGGCGGCAGCGCTCGGTCCTATCCGCACCGCGAGCGACAATAACGCAGTGCTGGCCGATGCCGATGTCGTGGTTCTGGCCGTCAAGCCGCAGGTCATGGAGCAGGTGCTCTCGCCGCTGCATGCGGTGCTGCAGCAAAGGCAGCCACTGCTGGTCTCGATTGCCGCGGGTATCACCATCGAGAGCATGGTGCGCTGGAGTGGTGTGACGCTGCCCATCGTGCGCTGCATGCCCAATACGCCGGCGTTGCTGCAGTGTGGAGCCTCTGGCGTCTATGCCTCTGCACAGGTGAGCGAGGCCCAGCGCCAGCTGGTCGGCCGTGTGCTCGAAGCGGTGGGGATTGTCGCCTGGGTCGATAGCGAGGCCCAGCTCGATGCGGTCACAGCGCTGTCCGGCAGTGGACCCGCCTATTTTTTTCTTTTGATGGAAGCGATGCAGGCCTATGGCGAGCAGCTGGGCCTGCCCGCGCAGGCTAGCGCCGCATTAACCCGGCAAACGGCCCTGGGTGCAGCGCGCATGGCACTGGAGAGTGACGTTGACGTCGCCGAACTGCGCCGGCGTGTGACCTCGCCCAATGGCACCACGCAGGCGGCGCTGGAAAACTTTGCCGCCAACGGTTTCACCCAGTCTGTCGAGTCGGCGTTGCAGGCTGCCTATGACCGCTCGATCGAGCTGGCCGACGAATTGAAGTAACGCTACTGACACTGACTACTGCGCGCGACAAATTATGCTGAATGAAATACTGCACCTGCTTATCAACACGGCTGCCATGCTGTACACGATGGTCGTTTTACTGCGGCTGTTTATGCAGCTGGCAAGGGCTGATTTTTATAACCCGTTGTCGCAGTTTGTTGTGAAGGCGACCGACCCGGTTCTCAAGCCACTGCGCCGCGTCATTCCCGGGCTTTGGGGCATAGACTTCCCCTCGCTGGTACTGGCCTTTCTCGTGCAGCTGCTCAAATTCGTGTTGCTGCTGACGCTTAGCGGTGTCGGTTTTGTGCCCGTCGCCTACCTGTTGCTGGCGCTGTTTGGCGTCGCTGATGTGGCCCTCGACCTGATGTTCTTCGCGATTATTATCGTTATCATTATCAGCTGGGTGGCGCCGGGGACGTATAACCCCGCGGCATCCCTGCTTCGCCAGATCACCGAGCCGGTCATGGAGCCCTTTCGCCGGTTGATCCCGCCAATGGGCGGACTCGATTTTTCGCCGATGATTGCGCTACTGGTTATCCACATTATCGGCAACATCGTGCTGCCGGGTTTCCAGGCGCAGTTGTTGTAATCGTGCGGCGACTCGCTGCAAACCTCACTCGTCGCCAAATCGATAGTACTTCCACAGAAACAGGCTGCCAGCGCTGCGCCATGGCGCCCAGCTTTCGGTCAGGGCGCGCGCCTCTTTTGCTGTGGGCACGGTTTCGGTCGATTTCATGCGGCCCAGCGCAACGCGCAGCGCCAGGTCATCGGCGGCAAAAATGTCACTGCGACCCAGCGAAAACATCAGGTAAATCTCTGCACTCCAACGGCCGATGCCGCGCAGTTGCTGCAGTCGGGAAATCGCCTCGGCGTCATCCATTTTAGCTAGCTGGTTGAGCTTGAGTCGGCCGCTTTGCAGCTCCTCGGCCAGGTGCCGCGCGTAATCGACTTTTTGCCGCGACAGGCCGGCACCGCGCAGCTGCTCATCGCTCAGTGCCAGCAGGTTGTTCGCTGAGACTCGCGGCATCAATCCCGCGACCCGCGCCATGATCGTATCCGCAGCTTGCGTCGACAGCTGCTGACTGACGATGATATCGAGCAGTGTCGTGAACCCGGTGGGTCGCTGGCGCGGCTCAGGTGCGCCTGCCGCCTTGTAGGCGCGAGCGAAGTCGCTGTCGACTCGGCTGATCTGGCGACAGGCAGCGCTGATGGTTTTTTTGTCGTTGAGTCGCGTCATGGTGCTTAACTATCGGCGCGCGCCATGAAGCGTTTGTCAGCGGTGTGCACTTTAATGGCTTCACCGCTTTCGATGTACTCTGGTACCTGTATCACCAGCCCGCTGTCGAGCGTCGCCGGCTTGGTGCGCGCCGTTGCCGAGGCGCCCTTCAGGGCGGGGGTGGTATCGACAACCGTCAGCTCGACTGACTGCGGCAGTTCAAGGCCAATAGCCTGGCCATCGACCAGCAGCACTAACAGGCCCTCGGTCTGGGTATTGATAAACTGCAGCTCTTCCTGCACATCCTCATTGGCGAAGCTGTACTGGCTGTAGTCTTCGTTGTCCATAAAGATACTGTTGTCTGCCTCGGCGTAGGAGAAGCTGCAGCCGCGACGCTCGAGTTCTGCCGCTGTCAGCATCTGGTCACCCTTAAAGCCGTGCTCAACCTTCTGGCCGGTGCGCGCATCGATGAAGCGCATTTTGTACAGTGTCGCGGCGCCACGCGCAGTGGGGTTATTGATGGTGATATCTTTCAGGATCAGGATCTTGCCGTCATGCTCGATGGCGGCGCCTTTTTTCAGTTCATTGGCTTTTGGCATTCTCTGGAGGCTGCTTTGGTGAAAAACCGACAGTTTACCGTATCGCGGCGCCGTGAATCGCGCGTTGTATTGGCCGATACGGACTAGATTGCCAAAAATAAACCCCGGTTTGTGGCATTTGCCGCTAGGCTGTCGCACTTCGACCGCCCGCCCCATCGGGGCAGGGCAAGAGACGATAACGATACGCAGCTGCAGGTGAACGGATGTATTACGGGTGGTGGATAGTCGCTGGCGCATTCCTGGCGCAATTCTTTATTACGGGTTTCTTTACCTATGGCTTTCCGTTCATGGTCGTACCCGTGGAAACCGAGTTTGGTGTGACCCGCACCGAGGTCATGTACGGAATTACCTGGGCGACGGCGCTGGGCCTGGTGGTCGCTCCCATCGTCGGCATGCTTGCGGACAAGTGGTCGATACGCTGGCTGATGACGCTGGGCGCTGTGTTCTTTGGCGCGGGGCTGATATGGATATCGGAAAGCCAGAATATCATCCAGTTTTCTATCCTGTTCGCGATTTTTATCTGCATGGCGAACAATCTGCTGGGGCCACTCACCGGCACCACGGCGGTAGCGCGATGGTTTTCTGCATCGCGTGGCAAGGCGCTGGGCATCGCCGCTGTGGGTACCTCGCTGGGTGGGATGGTGATTCCGATTGTGGTTGAGCGCGGCATTACGATGCTCGGTTGGCGTGAAACACTGTTCTATTTTGGCCTGGCTACCCTGATCGTGCTGCTGCCCTTCCTGTGCCTGATGATGCGCAACTTCCCGCATGAGAAAGGTTTGACGGTAGAAGGTGAGGCCTCCGGCGCAGATACTGATGCGAGCCCGGCCGACATCCCCGGCCCTGACCTGTCCGCGGCGGCGGTGCTGCGCAGTGGTGGCTTCTGGTTGATTGGCGGTACGCTGGGTCTGCTATTTATGAGTCAGTCGGCCGTGCTTGCCAATCTCAGTGCTTACGCGGTCGGCCTGGGCCACGAAGCGAGCAAGGCTGCACGCCTGATTTTTGTTATTGCGGCGATGGGCTTTATTGGCAAGCTGGCATTTGGCTATGCCGCAGATCGTATCAACCTGAAGATCGGTTTATGGACGGCGATTGCGATGGCAGGGCTGGGCATCGCTGTGCTGGCGACTGAACCCAGCTATCCGATCATGCTGGTTGCCGCAGTTTTCATGGGCCTTGCGACGGGCGGTATGCTGCCCGTTTGGGGTGCGATGATCGCCGTGGTGTTCGGTATGCGCAGCTACGGGCGCGTGATGGGTATGATGATGCCACTCATTGCTCTCACCGTCATGCCCGGCCCGATACTGGCAGCCATGCTGTTTGACAATTACGGCGACTATGTCATCAGTTTCTACGTTTTCTTCGCGGTGCTGGTCTGTTCCTTCCTGATGCTGATTCCGCTAAAGCTGCAGCCTGTAGAAGAAGAGTGATCAGCTGCTGGCTTCGGCGATGGCCTGGAATGCTGCGATAACATCCGCGGGGGCCTGCACCAGCTCAACCAGCACGCCCTCGGCACCAATCGGCTTGTCATCGTTGCCCTTGGGGTGAATAAAACAGACGTCGTGGCCGGCAGCGCCCTTGCGAATGCCGCCCGGCGTAAAGCGGACACCCTGGCCCTCGAGCCATTCGACGGCAGTGGCCAGGTCATCCACCCATAGCCCAACGTGATTCAGGGCAGGTTCGTGCACCTTTGGACGGCTCTCCGGGTCCAGCGGCTGCATCAGGTCGACCTCAACCTTGAATGCGCCAACACCGGTCGTGCAAATATCCTCGTCGACGTTTTCCTTCTCGCTTTTGTAGGTGCCGGTTGCATCCAGTCCCAGGGTGTCCACCCAGAATGAACGCAGCCGGTTTTTGTCCAGCCCACCAATGGCAATTTGTTGCAGGCCAAGAATTTTAAAGGGTCGATTAGCAGTCACAGTGGTTGTCTCCGGAATAGGCGCAGGCCGAAGATTGCCACGGCCTGCGACTGCGGGCAATAGCGATAGTCTTCATTGGCCGCTCACGCCGTCGCATCGGTAGGGTAAAGACTCAGACATCGCTACACAGTGCTCGTCGACGCCCCTGGCTTCTTCCCTGAGATAATTATCGATCGCCTGGCGAAACTCCGGGTGCGCGATCCAGTGGTTGGAATAGGTAGTCACAGGCACAAACCCGCGTTGCACCTTGTGCTCACCCTGGGCACCGGCGTCAAATTTGCGCAGGCCGTTGTCAATGCAAAACTCGATCCCCTGGTAGTAGCAGGCTTCAAAGTGCAGGTACTCCGCTTCCGCAGAGCAGCCCCAATAGCGACCATACAGGGTGTTGCCATCGCGCAGGTTCAGTGCCGCAGCGATCCAGTGGCCGCGGTAAAAGGCCTGTACCAGCACCATCTGCTCGGGCATCTGTTCAGCAAGCTGGGTAAAGAACGCCTGTGGCAGGTAGCCACCATGGCCTGAGCGTTTGGCATAGGTCCGTTGGTAGAAGTAGTAAAACTTTTCCCAGTCGACCTGTGCCAGCGCTGCACCGCTGAGACAGCGCATCTCGATGCCCTGTGAGCTAATTTGAGAGCGCTCGCGCCTGAGTTGTTTGCGCTTGCGCGATTTGAACTGGTCTGTGAAGTCAGCAAAATCCCGGTACAGCGTCGATGGCTGCTGTTCGCCAGGTTGGTAGCCATTGAACCAGTGGTACTGGTAGCTATGTCGTTGTGACAGGCCTTGTACCGCCAGTTGCCTACTTTCACCCGGTGTCGGGAACAGGATATGTAGCGATGAAGCATCGCTGCTTTCGCAGTAAGCGATCAGCTCACCGGGCAATTGCTGGAGAATGGCTGCACTGTTTGCCTGGGCCGAATCTGCAATCGCAAGTCGTGGCCCGGTAACCGGTGAATACGGAATCGCGCTGAGCAGCTTTGGGTAGTAGTTAATGCCGTTGCGGTGATAGGCGTCTGCCCAGGCCCAGTCAAAAATATACTCGCCGTAGGAGTGAGACTTCAGGTACAGCGGCATCACTGCCACGAGTTCGTCATCGTTATAGACGGTGCAGTGTCGAGGCTGCCAGCCGCTGCGCTCGCAGCAGGCCGGGTGTGCGTCGTGATCGTGCGCATGCTCAAGTGCATGCAGGAATTCATAGCGCAGGAAGGGGTAGTCATTGGCGATGACAGCATTCCAGCGGGCCGCACCAATCGATGCAATATCCTCGCAATACCGAAATTCCATAAGCCCGTTTTGCCAGCGCCTAATAGAGGTAAGTGCGCAGTGGGTGTCCCGCCGCGTAGTCCAGTGCCAGGCCGACAAATATCACCAGCCCCACATAGTTGTTATTGAGAAATGCAGCGAAGCAGGATTGCGGGTCACGGGCGCGCACCAGCCATTGTTGATAGGCAAACAGTGTGGCTGCAGCGGCCAGCCCGGCCAGGTAAAGCGCTCCAAGCTGTTCCCGCGCGCCGACGCCAGCCATCAGTAGCAGGAATACCAGCTGCAGCCCTGCCGTGACGAGGCGATCGTAGCGGCCAAACAGGATGGCCGTGGACTTGATACCAATACGCAGGTCATCGGCACGATCTACCATGCCATAAAAGGTGTCGTAGGCCAGCACCCAGATGACAACGGCCAGCGTGAGTATCCAGGCGCTGACAGTGACGCTGCCACTGTGCGCGGCAAAAGCCATTGGCACTGCCCAGCTAAAGGCGATGCCCAGGACCAGCTGAGGCAGCTGTATAAAGCGCTTGGTGAACGGGTACAGCGTGGCCGTGCCGACGGCGGCCAGCGCCAATAGCGCTGTCAGCGGATTGGTAAACAGCAACAGGCCGGCGGCAGCGACCAGCAGCAGCAGGAATAGCTGCAGCGCTTCGCGCTCGCTAACCGCGCCTGTGGCGAAGGGCCGCTGTGCGGTGCGTTCAACATGCGCGTCAAAGTCGCGGTCGGCATAATCGTTAATGACGCACCCTGCCGAGCGCATCAGCAGTGCGCCGAGCAAAAATACCCCGAGTAACAGCGGGTCGGGTACGCCGCCGGCGGCCAGCCACAGTGCCCACACTGCTGGCCATGCTACCAGGTAGGTGCCTATGGGCCGGTCGAGGCGCATCAGCTGTGCGTAGGCGGGGAGGTTTCCGCGGTTCAGGGCAATCATGGGGTCACCTTAGCGGCCGTCTCCGGGCTTTGTCAAAGTCGCCCGGCATCACCGCTCAACGGCAGCTATTCGGTGCTGGCATACCCGGACATACTGACGCGTTTGGCCAGCCGGGTTGGCGCGGGCTGGCTGGCATCGCACCGCAGCTTGGACGTACAATGCGCGGTTTTCTTTGTCTGCCCCGACCGCGTCGGGAGCCGGCGCGACAGTGAGCCCAGAGCGGTGGGCAGTAGTTCAAGAGGCGTGTATCGATGAAAGTTTGGGAGTGCATAGTCTGCGGCTTGATTTACGATGAAGCCAAGGGCTGGCCTGAAGATGGTATAGCGCCGGGCACTGCCTGGGCGGACGTTCCCGAAGACTGGCTGTGCCCTGACTGCGGTGTTGGCAAAGAAGATTTTGAAATGGTCGAGCGCAGCGAGCCGATCGCTGCGGCAAAGACGGAACCTGTCGCACCGCAAACACCACCGCCTGCGCCGGCTGCCGAGCCAGCTGCTGCTGCCGCCGTCGCCAACCGTCGCTGGGAATGCATCGTCTGCGGCCTGATCTATGAAGAGGCGAAGGGCTGGCCTGAAGATGGTATAGCACCGGGCACGGCCTGGGAGGATGTGCCTGCCGACTGGTTGTGCCCCGACTGCGGCGTGGGCAAGGAAGATTTCGAGATGATCGAAACCACCGCGGAAGCAGAGCCGAGTGGTGCAGCTGCGCAGGAGGAAGCGCAGGATGCCCCGATCGTGATTATCGGTACCGGGCTTGCCGGCTACAACCTCGCGCGCGAATTGCGCAAGATAGACAAGACGACCCCGCTGGTCATGATTACCAGCGATGACGGCCGCTCTTATTCCAAACCGATGCTCTCTACCGGATTTACCAAGAACAGCAGTGCGGATGACCTGGCCCAGGCAGATGCCGGCGCGATGGCGGAGCAATTGCAGGCCAGCATCATGACGTTTACGACGGTGACGTCTATCGACACCGCCAACAAAACGCTGGTGATCGATAAAGGCAGCACGATCGCCTATCGCGACCTGGTACTGGCCTGGGGAGCCGATGTGATTCGGCCGCCGCTGCAGGGCAATGCACTCGACCGGGTCTACGCCGTCAATGACCTGCTCGATTACGCGTCGTTCCGTAGCGCACTCCAGGACACAAATGCGAAGCGCGTGTTCGTTATCGGTGCAGGACTCATCGGATCGGAGTTCGCCAACGATTTGCTCAACGGCGGCTTTAGCGTCGAGGCGGTTGATCCGTTGGCGCACAACCTGGCAACGTTGCTGCCCGAGCAGGCAGGCCGCGCTATCCAGCATGCGCTTGAAGAACATGGCGCTACGTTCCATTTTGGCACGGTTGCCGAATCGGTGGACTATGCCGATGACGGCAATAGCCTGCGCGTCACGCTTGCCAATGGCAAGGTTGTCGAGGCAGACCTCGTCGTATCGGCCGTTGGTGTGCGACCGCGCACCGACCTGGCCAGTGCCAGCGGCATTGACACCAATCGCGGCATCGTTGCAGCGCGAACGCTGCAAACCAGTGCAGCCAATGTCTATACACTGGGCGACTGCGCCGAAGTGGAAGGGCACGTGCTGTTTTATGTGGCGCCATTAATGGCTTGCGCCAAGGCCCTGGCCAAAACCCTGACGGGCACGCCAACGCAAGTCAGCTATCCGGCCATGCCCGTGACGATCAAAACGCCGGTCTGTCCTATCGTTGTTGCACCGCCAGCGCGGGATGCCCAGGGCGAGTGGCAGATTGACGCACAGGGTAACAATGTCGTCGCACAGTTTCGCGATGAAGCCGGCAACCTGCTCGGTTTTGCCCTGACCGGCGATGGCACCAGTGAAAAGTTAAACCTGCAAAAACAATTGCCTGCGATACTCAACTAGGGTATTTGTCAGGTCAGGCGCTGCACAGTTGCGTGGCATTGCAGGCACAATGTAAAAAGAGTTTACGCGGCGGCAATATCGCGTAGAATGGCCCGCATTGCCCAATCACAACCATAAGGCAAAAGAGCACGCCATGCCCCCTAACATGGGCGCAGCATAAAGGCTCCACCACGTAGCCAGCGTAAAGAATCAAGAGGTTGCCCAATGAACAAAACTGAACTTGCGGCTGTTATCGCAGACAAGGCAGATATTTCCAAAGATAAAGCCAACGAAGTACTCACAGCGATTACCGACGAGATCACTACCGCGCTTGCGCGCCAGGAAACCGTTAGCCTGATTGGCTTCGGCAGTTTCTCACCTCGACAGCGCGCTGCACGTAAAGGCAAAAACCCGCAGACCGGCGCTATCATCGATATCCCTGCCAGCAACTCGGTTGGCTTCAAGGCCGGCAAAGCACTAAAGGACCTGGTCAACAGTTGACAGGCCTCACGTCTGGCCAGTCTCCCGGCGTATGACGTTAACGCAAAAAATATTTATTGGCATGATCGCCGGCATCGCGCTTGGCGCGATCGCCAATGGCTTGCTGCCTCTGTTACCGGCCCAACTGGCATCGTCGCTCAACAGCCTGCTGTTCAATGGGCTGTTCGATATCGTCGGCGAGATCTTCGTTCGCTCCTTAAAAGTGCTTGTGGTGCCCATGGTACTGGTGTCACTGGTTTGCGGCACGGCAACATTGGGTGGCCATGGCCGCATGGGCATCATGGCGGGCAAGACCATTGGGCTTTATATGGTCAGTACCGCGCTGGCAATCAGCCTGGCACTATCGCTGGCGGTGATGGTCAAGCCGGGGGAAGGTGTAGCGCAGGTATCCGATGCAAGTTTTGAGGCGACGGAACCACCGTCCCTGAAAGACACGCTGGTCGCGATTTTCCCGAACAATCCTGTAGAGGCAATGGCCGAAGGCAATATGCTGCAGGTGATTGTCTTTGCCGTGTTGCTCGGTATCGCGCTGTCGCGCTCAGGGGCCACGGGAACTGCGGCGCTTGAGCTGTTCACATCGCTGAACACAGTGATCATGGAAATGGTCATGATCCTGATGCGGCTGGCGCCCTACGGCGTATTTTGCCTGCTGGCAAAAATATTTGCAGAGACGGGATTTGGCCTGATCCTGCAGCTGGGCCTGTACTTTGGCACCGTGGTCGCCGCACTGCTGTTGCATGCACTCGTGGTGTATTCGACGCTGCTCAGGCTGTTTACTGGCCTCAGCCCTGCGACGACGTTTAGCAAACTGCGCCCGGTGATGATGTTTGCGTTTTCAACGGCCTCGAGCAACGCGACCATGCCGGTTACGCTTGAAACGGTTCGCGATAAACTCGGCGTCAATAATTCGATTGCTTCCTTTACCGTGCCGCTGGGCGCCACCATCAACATGGATGGCACCGCGATCATGCAGGGCGTTGCGACGGTGTTTATCGCCCAGGCCTACGGTATTGATATCGGTGTGGCCGGTTTCCTGACGGTAGTACTCACGGCAACCCTGGCCTCAATTGGTACCGCGGGCGTGCCCGGTGTTGGCCTGATCATGCTTGCCATGGTGCTCGAGCAGGTTGGTCTGCCGGTTGAAGGCATTGCGCTGGTCATTGGCGTAGATCGATTACTCGACATGCTGCGTACCGCCGTGAACGTGACCGGCGATTCGGTGGTGACCACAATCATCGCCGATACCGAGGGCAGCCTGGATCGTGAAGTGTTCCACAGTGATACGTCAATTCGCTGATGCCAGACGATAGCGATGCCATCATCGCCGAGTATGCACGGCGTCGCAGTCGCTACCGCTGGTTCAACCTGGCCATGTTCATGGTGATTGCAGCGGGGCTCTACCTGTCGAGGGAATGGGGCATTTATCGCGAAGCCTTTATACCACTGTCGATTGTTTTCCTGCTCTGGATTTTCAATGCCGACCGTCTGTGCCGCTGCCCGGCCTGCGAGGGATCGGCGCGCGGCCGCCAGGGCCTGGTGCACAGGCCCGCTCGTTGCGACAACTGTGGTGTCGCCTTGCGTTAACAGCAGCTAGTTGGCTGCAGGGGTATACCAGATCGGCGAGCTCCAGGCGCGTTCCTGGATAGTGCGCTGGTGATCGGCGGCGCAACAGTTCTCCATACCCTCGGGGATGCTATCGGGATTGTCGCAGTCGACATTGGCTGCGAGGCATTGGTACTGGCTCCAGCGGCAGCTTGGATTTTCCAGCGCCCGGGTGTAGTAAAAGGCCTGGGCATCCGGATCAAAGTCATCGTCTCGCCAAACAGTGCACAGCCGGTTGTGGCCACTGCCGCTGCGCTCGCAGGTGTTGGTGTCAACGCTGGCGCCATTGTCGCCACCAGCAACATCCAGGACTTTCTCGTGCAGCTCACCGTCGCTGTACCAGCCCTTGATGAGCTGTATACGCTGCAGCGGCGTGCCGGGTTTGCCAGCGCTGCCAGGATCGCGTTGCGCTGCAACGACAAACGTTGGTGCATCGGCCGAGTCGGGGCGCCCGGCCAGTGTGCCGCCCATCGGTACGCCGCCGGCATATCCCTGCGCTGCCATATCGGGCGCGTCACAAACCTCGGCGTTGTAATCCCAGCCGCCAAAGAAGCGCAGCACCGGTCGCGTGCCACTGGTGCCATAGGCCTCGCCGCGCTGCATGGCGGCAAACAGCGCATCCCGGGTGTTCTCTTCGGCCCAAAGCACGGCCAGGCCACCGGGGCCAAACTCGATTTCATCGGGCAATCCGACCACGCCATCGCGAGCACCCATGCCGGCCCCGCCATGACCGGGGTGGGTTTCATCCTCTGCCGTCAGGCCAGGTGCTGCGATGTGCGTATCGGTACTGGCGATGACACTGTAGCTGAACGGGTTAACGCCCAGGGTCTCCTGGTATTCCAGGCCCTTTTTGAGTGCCCAGCGCATGTAGTTGTTCGGCTCAGGGGCTTCGGCCGCCGGCGTCGGTTCGCCCAGCAACAGGCCAACGACTTTCGTAATTGGCCCTGCAAAGTTGCCTGTGTTTTTGCCGCCGAAGCTGTCGTAGGGAAGCTTTTCAAACCCGCAGAATTCTTCTTCAACCCAGCCCTTGCGGTTATCACACTCGGATGAGCCCTTGTGCTGCATGATTTCAAACAGCGGCTCCCAGCGCGCGCGAATCCTGGCCTCTTCGGCTGTGAGCTCACCCCCGGGCACGCCGGCCAGTGTGGTTCCAGCCGACTCAAACATAACACCATTACTCAGGTTCGAGTTGTGCGGTATGGTCAGCGCGTTACAGCCTGGCACACCATCGACACATTCGCGCTGCAGGAAGTCCCACAGGTAGGCCGCTGAGGGAGAATCGATCCAGCCAATCACGCGGTCGGGGACATGCTCATTGTGGAAAATGACGTTGCGGTGCAGGTTGTCGCCAGTGCCGACGCTCGCCGTCCATTCATAGCCGATAAAACTGGTAAAGCTGCATTCGCTGCTGGTGTCATAGGCTTCGTTGGCGGCGGCCTGGATTTCCGCCCAGACACCGTCTGCCGCCTGCAGGCAGTTCTCACTGTCTTCACCGCAAAATCCCCATCGGGTTTTGTCATGAAAGCCGCGCGCCGCAAACGTAAACATCGATAGAGAGGGCAGGTGTCGGTGAGCAATACACACCGGGTGCCAGTAGCCATCGCTGCCTGGCGTGGAACAAAGATTGATTTCACCGAAGAATGATGCGTGATCCGTTACTGCGGTAAAGTCCAGCGGGCGATCCAGCTGGATAAAGCGCTGTGGATTGCCCTCGCCGTCATAAGGCTGGATGCCCATGCGTCCGCCCTGGGCAAAATTGTAGGCATCGCGCGGTGTGTTGCGCGTGTCCTGTGAGCTGGCATCAAACGAGTAGGCGGTATGCACGTGCGTATCGCCAAAAAAGGGTTGGCGCTCTGCAGTGTAATGGGTACACGGCGGCCGGTTTTCTGGCGTCGGGTAGGGCCGCTCAAGCGCCTGTGCCGAGGGCGCAGCGAAGATGACCAGCAGCGCCATTGCCGAAAATGTCTTTCCGATAAGACCAATAATAGGTGAGGTATTCATAGGGTAGTCCCCGTGAGCGAAGAGCAATAGGTGCAGGCGCGCGCTGCTATTTACAGCAGCGCTTCGATCGCGTTGGCGATATCTTCCGGCTTGGTGGCGGGGGCGAAGCGCTTGACGACCTTGCCGTCGCGGTTGACCAGAAACTTGGTGAAGTTCCACTTGATGCCGGTAGAGCCCAGCATCCCCTTGGCCTCGGATTTCAGGTGCTGGTAGAGCGGCAGGGCAGCGTCGCCATTGACTTCAATCTTTTCTGCCATCGTAAAATCGACACCGTAGTTGAGCTGGCAGAACTCGGTGATTTCACTCATCGAGCCTGGGTCCTGCTTGCCAAACTGGTTGCAGGGAAAACCCAGAATGACCAGGCCCTTGTCGGCGTACGATTTGTGCAGCGTTTCCAGCCCCTCAAACTGGGGAGTAAAGCCACATTTGCTGGCCGTGTTCACAATCAGCAATACCTTGTCACGATAAGCGGCCATCGTCTGGTTATCGCCGTTGGCGAGATTGAACTCGAAATCATAAATGGTGGTCATGCTGGATTCTCTTGGCGGAATAAGGAGGGTAAAGAGTGCGATGCGGTGCCCGTCGTGGTCTTATAATAGGCGCTACCTGCTGAGATCGCGCTCATGATAAGGGTTGCCAGTCTTCATGCGCCTTAACATCCGTTTAATGCATTGCCAGCCGACGCCCTGCCACAGGGGCCATCCGGTCGTTCGCGCCCTGGTGCTTTGGTTATGCCTTATCGGCCTGTGTGTGAATCAATCGCGGGCCGAGGTGACCCGTTTATCTTACCCCTCACAGGCGCTGGCTGACCAGGCGCTCATTACCTTCCATGGCCAGTTACTGTCGGCCGACTTCGATAACGGCACGATCACACTGGATCTTGACGCGGCCGAGCTGGCACAACTGGAAGCCCTGGGGTTCACTGCTGTTCGGACAGCGAATGGCCCGCTAGCGGAGAGTCAAAAAACGAGCCCACCGCAGGCTGCGCTGCAGGCAGCGGGCAGCCATACCGGCATAGAAGGCTTTGCCTGCTACCCCACGGTCGATGAAATGTTTGCGCAGATGGCTGCACTGGCAAGTGAGTATCCACAGCTTGTGAGTCTGGTTGATATTGGTGATTCATGGCGCAAAAGCCAGTCGCAGGGAGGTTATGACCTGTTGGTCCTGAAGCTGGGTAACCCGGCAACAGACGCCCAATTCACCGACAAGCCACGTTTGTTTGTGCAGGCGGCCATGCACGCCCGCGAGTACACAACTGCTGCCCTGGCGCTGGACTTTGCGCGTCACCTGCTCGAAGCCTACCCTGACAGCGCCGATATCAGCAGCTTGCTCGACCGCCACGAGATTCATATTTTGCCGGTGATGAATCCCGACGGCAGGGTACTGGCAGAGCAGCCTGGACTGCGGTCCAAGCGCAAGAATGACAACGGCTTTCACTGCGCTGCCGATGTGCTGGCGCGTGGCGTCGACCTGAATCGTAACTTTTCCTACAGCTGGCAGTTCGCTGCAGCGGTACCGGGTGTTCGTGCCAGTGATGAAGAGTGTGACCAGAGTTTTCGCGGCCCCTTTGCCGCATCAGAAACAGAAACGCAGGCTGTCGAGCGCTACGTTCGTGAACTGTTCGTCGACAGCCGTGATGCCAACCCCTTTAGTGCCGCGCCGGTCGACACCGCTGGATTGCACATCGACCTGCATTCCTTCGGACAACTGGTGCTCTACCCATGGGGGTTTACCAGCCAGCCGGCGGGCAATGCCGACGAACTCAAGCAGCTGGCGGGCAAAGTTGCCGGGATGAACGGTTATACCGCTATGCAGGGCATTGGCCTCTACCCGATTGACGGCGGGAGCGAAAGCATCGCTTATGGCGAGCTGGGTGTGGCGCAGCTGACCTTTGAGTTGGGCACACACTTTTTTGAGCCCTGCGAAAGCTATCACCGCACCGTTGCGCCCGACAACATCGCTGCCTTGCTGTATGCGGCGAAGGTAGCGCGTGCGCCCTACCAGTTGCCGGCCGGGCCCGATGTCGATTTCCTGGTCCAGGGGCGTGTAAACCCGGACATTACCGTCGGCAATGCACTGCGCGTGAGTGGTTCTGCGCAGCTACTGCGCTTCGACGGCGCTTCCGGGGCGGGGGCCTATATTGAATCCATCGAGTACAGCATCAACCAGCATCCGGATGATGCGGCGACCGGGCAATCTTCGGTATTGGCACAGTGGCTCGACGATGGCCAGTACGATGCATCGCAGGAGCAATTTTCATGGACATTGCCAAACACGCTGGCGCCGGGCAGGCACGTGCTTTACCTGCGCGCACGCAGCAGCGATGGCCAGTATGGCCCGGTGACCGCGCAGTACTTTGACGTGATCGAGACTGAATACCTGGCGGCGGATATTGCGTTTGATTGTCGTCTCAACCGCTGTGAAGTAAGCGGGCTGGCATCGCAGGATACCGATGGCGTCATCGAGCAATACCTGTGGGACCTGGGTGATGGTGAATCCGCTACCGATGCGCAGCTGACGCACTTCTACAACCGCGCAGGCAGCTACGCGGTGTCGCTTGATATAACAGGCAGTGATGGCAGCAGCGAACGTGCCCATGCGCAGATCGTTATCGATGTCTCATCTGAGCCGCCGGTCGCCGTCATCAGCAGCGATTGCAACGGCCTGAGTTGCCAGTTCAGTGCCAGCGCCAGCCAGGCGGGAGATGGCTCGCTGCAGGTATTTTATTGGCGTATCAATGGTGGGCCGATTGTTGAAAGTCCAGCTTTGTCATTTGACTTTGCGATGCCGCAAACCGCTGAGGTTGAACTGGGCGTCGAGGACAGCAATGGCTGGCTTGTTACAACCCGGCAAGCGGTGCGCGTTGAACCTGCGGTGGCAGCCCTCGTGCAGGCCTCATCGCGGTCTTCCGGTGGCGGCGGTTCTGTGGGCTTGCTTACCCTGCTTTCGTTGCTTGTGGCGACCTGGTTCAGGCGGCGCTACTGAAGTCGAGCGCGCAGCGCTTTTATCAGTGCGCCTGCTGCGGCGCGCTCGGCCTCGGGCACATCGAGCGCGAGGTACTTTTCGAGCGTTGTAATGGCCGCCGTGTTCTGGTCGTTCTTTGCATAGACCTGCGCGAGCTCAAAGAAAAGTGCCGGTTCACTATCATCGACCAGCACCATGGATTCCAGCGTGGTAATAACGGCAGTCCAGTCGCGCTGTTGCAGCTGCCTGAGTTTGATGTTGTTTTGTAATCGCAGCAGCAGGGCGCGATTGGAAACCCCCTGGTAATGGCTTGGCACCAGTTCCGCATCGGGGCCCATCACCTGTTTGAGCAATGCGCGCAGGGCCGGAGGCTCCAGCGCCTCGCCGCCAGAGAACGGGTCGAACAGCAGCGCCTGTCCGTCGGCCTGGATTCGACAGAGAAAATGTCGGGGCATGTTGACCCCCTCAACCTGCCAGCCCAGCTGTCGACCTATATAGACGCACAGCATTGCCAGCGCGATCGGCATGCCTCTTCGTCGGTCTATGACGGACGCCAGGTCGGCGTTTTTGAGGTTGTCATAATCGCGCCGATCGCCCTGGTAACAGAATCGCTGGAACAGGGTGGTTGTCATGGCCTTGTGCTGCGCCTCAACGAGCGTGGTGCTGTCTTGCTGCTGGTACTGTTCGAACAGTTGGCGGGTCTGCCGCGCCAGGTCGTCGAGGTGAGCGAAGTAGTAGTCGGGCGTGTTACTGCCACGCGTTGACAATGCCAGTGCTGCCGTGGCCGGGCAGATGTCTTCATCTGCCAGCGTGGCGAGCGAGTGCAGGTAATCCTGGGCATTGAAATCGCGCATTGCGTGTTCCTGTGCTGCCGAGATCGGCCCGCTCATTATCGCGAGCTCGGTGCAGGCTGGCAATTGCGCTTGCAAGGTTTTGTTCTCCCGGGGCAGGTTGACAGTTGTTAAGACTTGGTCGGCGACAGCTCGATAAAATGCCCTGACGCTGTTTGGCAATGCCTGTCAAACCGAACCCCAAGGAACCATAGCTATGCCTGATGACAATAAAACCGCAGGGCAGGGAGTGTCCCGTCGCAGTGTGCTGGCAGGTGTTGCTGCAGCTTCGGTGGCGACGATGCTGCCCGCGGGTACAGCGGCCAGGACAGCAACTCAGGCGGCAACAATCAAGCAATGGGATATGACCACCGACGTGCTGGTGGCAGGGTCAGGGGCCACCGGCATCTCGGCCGCGATCGATGCCCGCCGCGCCGGTGCCGAGGTGTTGGTACTGGAGAGCCTGAACAAACTGGG
Organism: Pseudomonadales bacterium; assembly: GCA_965216795.1. Classification (GTDB taxonomy): domain Bacteria; phylum Pseudomonadota; class Gammaproteobacteria; order Pseudomonadales; family UBA7434; genus UBA7434. Next base: position 2,181,122 of record OZ244196.1, read on the forward strand.
TGGTTCTTCGGCGCTCTCTGGCGGGGTGATTTACGCAGGCGGCGGAACGGCTCTGCAAAAAGCGCTCGGTTTTGAAGATTCGGTAGAGGCGATGTACCACTACATTGCCAATGCCGGGCGTAAGCACCCGCATCTGGACAAAATCCAGCTCTATTGCGAAGAGAGTGTCGCGCACTTTGACTGGCTGGTTGAAAACGGCGTGCCGTTCAACAAGGTGTTTTCAGCGGGCAAGGGGCTGGGCTTTGACGAAGCCTCGCTGTATTACAGCGGCAGCGAGGAGGCCTGGCCATGGCGTGATGCTTACCCGCCGGCACCGCGCGGCCACGTGCCCTGGGAAAAGGGCCACCAGGGCGGGCGCAAGCTGATGCGATCGCTGTTGGCGCGCGCCGATCAGTTAGGTGTCAAGATGCTCAAGCGCGCGCCGGGTGAGCGGCTTATTGTCGAGTCCGACGGCCGTGTCAGCGGTATGATCGCGATGATTGACGGCGAGCGCAAAGTCATTCGTGCAAAGCGCGGTGTGGTGCTGGGCTGTGGCGGCTTTATCCACAACCGCGAGATGGTCAGGTTGTATGCGCCAGAACTCTACGATTGCTCGGTGCCCTGGGCAAACGCCGGCGACATGGGTGTGGGCATATTGATGGGTATGGGAGCGGGTGCCGCCGCCGTGCGCATGGACCAGGGTTTTGCCATTGGCCCTATCTACCCGCCTGAAAATACTATTGCCGGCATTGCGGTCAATCGCAATGGCCAGCGCTTTACGACCGAGGAGGGCTATCATGCCGTCATGGGCAATGATGTGACCTACAAACACAATGGCGTTGCGTTTTTTGTCTGCGATCGCGATAGCGATCGCCCGGCCGGGTCGGACAACCAGCCGCTGGTGGCCAGCGCCAATACCATCGCTGAACTCGAGGCCAAAGCGGGCTTCCCGGAGGGGTCGCTGCAAATGACGGTGGACTACTACAATCGTCACGCTGAAAAGGGCGAGGACCCGATGTTTCACAAGTCGAAGAAGTACCTGTCGCCGATCGACAAGCCACCGTTCAAGGTTTATGACCTGTCGGTCGACAAGACCATGTACAGCTCGCATACCTTCGGGGGGTTGAACACGACGCCGACGGCACAGGCACTGGATATCTATGGCGAGCCCATTCCCGGGCTGTATGCGGCGGGTCGCAATAGCTCTGGCCTGCCCACCTCACCCTATATCGCCAGCGGCATCTCGGTCGGCGACTGCACTTTTTTTGGACGCCAGGCCGGCAGGCACGCGGCGCAGGACAAGGCCTGAGCGGAGACAAGACCATGCACAAGACTCTATGTTCGATGGTATGCACAGCGATAGTAGTGGCGGTCACCTGGACTGCAGCGGGCCTGGCGCCCGCGGCGGCAGCCGAGCAGCTCTCGGACTACGACGGTAGCGCAGAGCGTGGCCGGCTGGTGTTCGCCCAGTGTCGCACCTGCCACTACCCTGAAAAAATCATTGGCCACCACAATGGGCCCAACCTCCATGCGATTTTTGGCAAGGTGGCGGGCAAGCAGGCGGGCTTTGATGACTACTCCCAAACCTTCAAGGACGCCGAGTTTGTCTGGACTCCCGAGCTGCTCTTTGCCTGGCTGGCCGATGTCGAGGCCATGTTCCCCGAGACGACGATGATGAGCCTGGGTGTGCCCGACCCGCAGCAGCGCGCGGACTTGATCGCCTATCTCGCGCAATTTAAGTGAGTGCACACTTACACAAAAAGCCGATAACAATAAGGAATCGCCAATAAGGCTTGTCATCAGCTGCAAAGTATTCTAAACTTTCAGTAATTTCTGAAACATATGAATTTCTCCTCTGCAGCAGGCCAGGCGATGAATACCTCACTCCAGAGCATCATTTACCACTTTGGCGAAATGGGCAGTCGCTGGGGCTTCAACCGGACAGTGGGCCAGATGCTCGGCCTGGTGGTTTTGACCGAGCAGCCCCTGAGCGCCGAGCAGATCAGTGAACAGCTGAGCGTGTCGCGTGGCAATGTCAGCATGGCGGCGAAGGAGCTGCAAAGCTGGCAGTTGATCCGGGTCCATCGCGAACCGGGTGATCGCAAGGACTACTACACAAGTAACGGCACGATCTGGCAGCTTGCGCAGCAAGTCATGGCCGAGCGCAGCAAGCGAGAGGTCAACCCGACGCTCAGTGTCATGCGCTCGCAGCTCATCGACCAGGAAAGCCATCGCACCGGTGATGACTCGGCCCTGTCGCCCTACGCCCTGCAGCAGATCAGGGAGGTCCACGACCTGCTCGAGCTGTTCACGCTGTGGTTTGCCGATGTCCAGAACATGAAGCAGGAGCACATTCGCGCGCTGATGAAAATGGGCTCCGGTGTCGGCAAGGTGCTCGACTTCAAAGATCGACTATTGCCAGGCGCTGAGGAGCGCAAGTAATCCAGGTGCTAACCAACAGGTGACCGATGATGGAAGCTGATCTCGCAAACACGCTGATGCTCTCCCGGATCCAGTTTGCACTGAATATCAGTTTTCACATCCTGTTTCCAACGATCAACATCGCATTGGCCTGGCTGCTGCTTGCGTTCAAGATTCGATCGTCGCAAACCGGGCATCCCGTCTGGATGAGAGCGTACCGCTTCTGGGTCAAGATATTCGCGCTGAGTTTTGCGATTGGCGTGGTCAGCGGAATTACGATGTCGTTCCAGTTCGGTACCAACTGGCCTGGCTTTATGGAAACCGTGGGCAATATTGCGGGCCCGCTACTGGGGTACGAAGTTCTCACGGCCTTTTTTCTCGAAGCAACATTTCTTGGCGTTATGCTATTTGGCCAGCATCGTGTGCCTGACAAGGTACACACGCTGGCCACTTTTGTTGTCGCCATAGGAACCAGCCTGTCCGCGTTCTGGATACTGGCGCTGAATTCCTGGATGCATACACCCACCGGCTTTGAGATGATTGACGGCGTTGCCTACCCGGTGAGTTGGTGGGCGATCATTTTCAATCCGTCTTTCCCCTACCGGCTGGTGCACATGCTGCTGGCATCCGGGTTGACAGCGGCCTTTCTGGTCGCCGGTATCAGTGCCTACCGCATACTGCGTGGCGATCGCAAGCACGCGCCCGCGCTGGCCCTGAAGGCCGCTATCTATAGCGCGGCGCTGTTGATTCCCCTGCAAATCCTGGTCGGTGACCTCCATGGTCTCAACAGTTTTGAGCACCAGCCGCAGAAGGTGGCGGCGATGGAGGGCATCTGGGAAACCCGGCAGGGCGCACCGCTACTGTTGTTTGCGGTTCCCGATGAAGAACAGCGTAGCAATCACTTCGAGGTGGCGATACCGAAGCTTGCCAGCCTCATTCTTACTCACGAACTCGATGGCGAAATCGTCGGCCTGAATGACTTCGCCGGTAATCACCCGCCCGTCGCGCCGGTGTTTTATGGCTTTCGCATCATGGTTGCAGTGGGGCTGTTGATGCTTGCACTGAGCTGGTACACCAGCTGGCGATTGCTGCGCGGTCATGATATCCCCCCGCTGGCCTTGCGCGCGCTGGTGGCCATGACCTTCTCGGGCTGGGTGGCGACCCTGGCGGGCTGGTACGTCACCGAGATCGGACGCCAGCCGTGGTTGGTCACGGGTGTCTTGAGCACGGCGCAGGCGGTTACCACCGTGCCTGCCTCGCACGTGGGTATCACGCTTGTGATGTACCTGCTGTTTTACCTGTTAATCCTGTTGGCGTTTATCCACACCCTGTTTTACATGGCCCGCAACTCGGTTGAAGTCGATGAGTATGAAACCGAACCGGCTATCCGCGATGGGCACATTGTGATGATGGCCACGCCCGGCCGCCCACCTGCCTAGCGATTGACTATGACGATTGAAACCCTTGCGACCTTGTTCCTCATGCTGATGGGGCTGGCGGCCTGTGTCTACGCCATTCTCGATGGTTACGATCTTGGGGTCGGCATACTCTTACCGGTGGGCAGGCCCGATGAAGCAGACCAGATGATTGCCAGTATCGGGCCGTTCTGGGATGCCAACGAGACCTGGCTGGTACTGGCGATCGGCATTTTGCTGATTGCCTTTCCGGGCGCTTACAGCATGGTGTTTGGTGAGCTCTACCTGGCGACCGCCGTGCTGCTGATCGGTTTGAGCATGCGCGGTGTCGCGTTTGATTTCAGGTCCAAGGCCATCACCGGGCAGCGCCGCCTCTGGGATCGCGTATTCCGTGCCGGATCAGTCATCGCGGCCGTTACCCAGGGCTATATGCTGGGCAGGTACGTACTGGGCTTCGAAGACTCAATGGCTGCGTACCTGTTTGCCGCGCTCAGCGCCGTGTGTGTGAGCGCAGCCTATGCCTATATCGGTGGTGCCTGGCTCGTCATGAAAACAGAGGGCGTGCTGCAGCGCAGGGCGGCGGGCTGGGCGCGCCGTGCAGGATGGTTTGCGGCGCTGGGCATTACGGCCATTAGCGTAATCAACCCCTTGATCAGCCCCCAGATTGCAGAGCGCTGGTTCAGCTTTCCCGAAGTGCTATTGCTCGCGCCTGTTCCGCTGGGTTGCTTCGCCTTGATACTGGCAGTCGATCGCTATTTGCTTCGGGTGCCGCATCCCAACGACTTTGGCTGCGGCTTTCCCTTCCTCGCGATCGTCAGTATCTTCAGCCTGGCATTTATCGGGCTGGCCTACAGCTACTATCCCTACGTTGTACCCGGGAAAATGCTGGCACTCGACGCGGTGGCAGCAGAGTCTTCGCTGCGCTTCGTGTTTTACGGCACCGCCCTGGTAGTGCCATTTATTTTGCTGTACACGATCTATTCCTATCGTGTGTTTTGGGGAAAAACGAGCAGCCTGCGCTATCATTGACGATCACGCTCGTTTGCCTGGCGCGTTAAATGCCCAACCTTGCACCCATTCTGTATATTCCGCATGGCGGAGGCCCGCTGCCGCTATTGGGGGAGCCTGGCCACGCAGCGCTCGTTGCATTCTTGCAGCGTGTTCCCCGCGCGCTTCCCACGCCCTCGGCCGTGTTGGTGATCAGCGCGCACTGGGAAGAACCCGAGCCCGCAGTGCTTGTGACCCAGTCGCCCGCGCTGTACTACGATTACTATAATTTTCCCGACGCGGCATATGATCTCCACTATCCCTTGCAGCTTGAAGCCGAGCTTGCCAACGCGCTCACAGGCCTCGTTGCCGATGCAGGTTTCAAGGTGCGCAGCGAAACGCAGCGGGGGTTTGATCATGGGGTTTTTGTACCGCTGAAGATTATGTACCCCGATGCGGCCATCCCCTGCCTGCAGGTATCGCTGCTGGAAGACATGGACCCGGCACGGCATATTGCACTTGGCCGCGCCCTCCAGCCGCTGCGCGAGCGAGGCGTGCTGATCCTGGGCTCTGGTAGTTCTTACCACAATATGCAGCGACCAAGGCCAGGCGTAGACCCCGATGAATCGGACATCCAGCAGTTTGATCAGTGGTTGCGAGACACCTGCGCGGGCCCGGCGTTCGATGCACAGCAGCGCAATGCGCGGTTACTGGACTGGCTGCATGCGCCCCACGCGAGGTTCTGTCACCCGCGCGAGGAACACTTGTTGCCACTGCATGTGTGTTTTGGTGCGGCCATTGCCACTGCGCAAGCGCAGGGAAACGATGCGCTGGCGCGTGCCAAGCTCGTGTTTGATGCGCCAATGATGGGGAGAACCGTACTGGCGTTTCGCTGGGACTAGCCGCGCAACGCGCGCTTATTCGTAGCGTTTGCCTGCCAGTTCTATCCAGCCCCCGGGCTGGCGGCGCTGCGGGTCGTGATGCGTCCAGTGGATGACACCACCTTTGTCGTTCCACTCATAGCGCCCCTTGATGGTCAGGCGGTCGCCCTCCGTGTAGGGCACGCGGGGTGCGAGGTCGATATTGTGTGCGACCAGCAGGGTTGGCAGTCCCTCGCGTGCCACCAGTAATCGCTGGTGGCGACTTCCCTTGAGGTCATCTGCGAGTACTTTAACAACGTCGAAAGTTACCGGTTCAAACCACACTTCGCTACGTCTTTGTTCGACGGCGCGCTGCAAGGTCGCGTAGCCACCCTCGTCCTCCGAAAAGAGTGCGGCGGGGCTTTGCGTGGCTGCTTCGTTGAAGCCCGGGGCGGGGATCAGCTCGGGAAAGTAATGATGCCCTACCGCCAGTGCGACAAGCAGCGCCACTCCGCCCAGCGATGTCCGGGTGCGTTTCCTCATGCCGGCGGTCTGCCCTAGAAGAGTTTCTTGGCCATGCCAAGCGCGCCGCCGAGGCCGCCGACGCTGTCGAGCAAATTGCCGCCGCTGCTGCCCTTGTCGATCATTTCCGGCAGTACATTGGCCAGCCCTTCGGTGGCTGCGCCCTGGTCAACGCCGAGATTGCCTGCAAACTCCGAGAGCTTGTTATCGCCAAACATCTCAAGTATCTGTGCGGGATCAATTGCCTGATTGCCGCCGTCACCGAGCCATGAGCCCATGATGTCGCCAATCGCGCCGGAGCCGGCAAACTGGCTCACCAGTCCGCCGATGTCGAGCTGGCCGTCGGCACCGCCCAGCAATTTGGTCAGCGCGTTTTGCGCCGTACCGGTATCAACAGAACCGCCTAGATGGCGCGCGAGCAACTCGCTGCCGAGTTTGAGAATATCCACTGTGTCTACCTCCTGGGTTGAGGGCCCTTAGCGCCCCTTGAATAATGATCCGAGAACGCCGCGCACGAGCCTGCGGCCGACCTGGCTGCCAAAGCTGCGCACGACACTTTTGGCAAAGGCCTCGCCGATGCCCTGGCGTTGCCGACCGCGTGCCTTGGGTTTCTTGGCAATGCGTGAACGCTTGCTGGCGGCCTGTTCGGCTTCTTCTGCCGCCTGTTCGGCGCGTGCGGCCAGCACTTCATAAGCAGACTCACGATCAACCGTCTTCTCGTAGCGCTGGCCTACCGGACTGCCCTCGCGCACCGCCTTCCACTCGGCGGGCTTGGCCGGGCCGATGCGGGAGTAGGGCGGCTTTATCATGACGCGCTGCACGATGCTGGGCACGCCACCCTTTTGCAGTGTCGAAACCAGCGCCTCACCGACGCCAAGTTCGGTGATCACCTCGCTGGTTTTAAATTTTTTGTTGGCCCGAAACGTGTCGGCAGCCACCCGCACTACTTTTTGCTCGCGCGGCGTGAAAGCGCGCAATGCGTGCTGGAAGCGGTTGCCCAGCTGGGCGAGCACCGAGTCGGGAATGTCGCCCGGGCTTTGGGTGACAAAGTAAACGCCCACGCCCTTGGAGCGAATCAATCGCACGACCTGCTCAATTTTCTCGACCAGTGCCTTGGGTGCGTCCTTGAAGAGCAGGTGTGCCTCATCGAAAAAGAATACCAGCACAGGTTTGTCAGGGTCACCGACTTCGGGCAGGTTTTCGAACAGCTCGGAGAGCAGCCAAAGCAGGAACGTCGAGTAAACGCGGGTGTTTTGTATTAATTTGTTCGCCGCAAGTACATTGATATAGCCCCGACCATCGCGCGAAGTGCGCAGCAGGTCGTCCAACTCCAGCATGGGCTCACCAAAAAAATGTTTGGCGCCAGCGCGCTCCAGCGTCAGTAAACGCCGCTGTATTGCGCCGACTGATGCTGCTGAAATATTGCCGTATAACGTGCGCAGCTCGGCCGCATGGTCGGCAACATGGCGCAGCATGGTCTTCAGGTCTTTGAGATCGAGCAGGAGCAGGCCTTCGTCATCGGCAACCGCGAAGGCGATCGTCAGTATGCCCTCCTGCGTTTCGTTCAGGTCGAGCAGGCGAGCCAGCAGAGTGGGCCCCATATCTGATACGGTTGCCCGGATCGGGTGGCCCTGCTTGCCGAACACATCCCAGGCGATCGTCGGCGCAGCGCTCCAGTCGTGCGCAAGGCCCAGTGCATCGAAGCGTTCGGTAATTTTGGGGTGCGGTTTTCCCGCCTGGCTAATGCCGCTGATATCGCCTTTCACATCGCTCAGGAAAACCGGTACGCCCTGTTCGGAAAAGCTCTCGGCCAGGCCCTGCAGGGTAACGGTTTTACCCGTACCAGTGGCACCGGCAATCAATCCGTGGCGATTAGCGCGTTTCAGTTCCAGCAGGCTGGGCTGGTTGTTGGCATCGGGAACATAGCCAATTAACAGGGTTTCACTCATGGGCATTAAGACGGTGTTACTTTCGGGCGGGTAGTAGCGATACGCCGAACGATATTCAGCGCGGGATAATGCTTGCAGCCCGCCCAGGGGGCGGGCTGCAATGCGCAGGATCTAGTAGGTAATGACTGGATCCAGGTCTTTGGCGTGGTCGATCCACTTCTGTACAGTGCCAGCGCCCGGCACCGAACGCGTCAGTTTCTTGCTTTCGTTGACTTCTTTCATCGCCGCGGCAAGGTTCTCAGCGTTGCGATTGCGCAATTCCTTGACCGTGTCTACGCCAGCGGCTTCAAGCAGCTCCGAGTACTCTTCACCGACGCCCGAAACGCGCATCAGGTCGGCCATATTGGTCCACTTGAGAATCTGGGCTTCGCTGCAGTCAGTTTTCTCGGCAACTTCTTTGCGACCAGCCTTGTGAGCACACAGCTCGAGCAGGTCCGCAGTGGTTGCGATATTCACTTTGGCCAGCTTTTCCTTGGTGGCTGGACCGATACCTTCGATATCATCGATTTTGTACGACATGGATATTCCTCTGGGTACTTATGTGGTTCTTGGGATAGGCAATATATCGGTGAACCCCCTGTTTGAGGGATTACGGAATGTAAAATCTGGTTTAGATTTGACTAGATCAAAATATAACCAGCACCAGGTGAGCGGATGAAAGACAGGAATTTTGACCCACTGGTCGAGCGCTTTGAGCGGCGCGTTTATGGTGGCCTGAAGGGGGCGATCAGGCTGGCGGTGCTGCGCCGTGACCTGCGGCGTGAGCTGGCAGCCGCGCATTCGCTCGATGTGCTCGATATTGGTGCAGGGCTGGGGCAGCTGAGTCTCGAACTGGCAGGCCAGGGGCACCGTGTCGTGTATAACGAGCTATCGGAGCGCATGCTGCACAGGGCTCAGGCCAGTGCAGCAGACGCTGGCCTGCTCGATGCGATCCAGTGGTCGCCCGGCCCCTGCCAGGGCTTGCTCGAGAAGCGGGGCCAACAGTACGACCTGATTCTCTGCCATGCGCTAATTGAATGGCTGGAGCACCCCGAGGTACTCATGCCGTTGCTGCGGGAGTCACTGCGCGACGGTGGTTTGCTGTCACTGTGTTTCTACAACCCGGCCGGTAAAACCTACCGTAACCTGATTCGTGGTAATTTCGACTGGCTGCAACAGGCCGATGCCTACGAGTCTGACGAGGGCAGCCTGACCCCGAACAACCCACCGGCGCTCGAGCAAGTCTGCTGCTGGTGCGAGCAGGCTGGGCTGGAACTGATCGGCCGCTCGGGAATACGCGTATTTCACGACTATGTCGTCGAACAGCGGGGCGGGCACCAGCACGAGGCGCAGGTCATCGATATGGAGTTACGCTATTCACAGCACGACCAGCTCTGGCAGCTGGGGCGCTATTTGCACCTGCTGCTGCGGCCGGCGCGAGCCACCGTCTAGAACCATTTGGGGAAAACCATGAAAACGCTGGAAGATATCCGCCGACGCTCGGCGCAGTTCGCCCATGATCGCGGCTACGAGCCCCTGCAGACGCCAAAAAACCTTGCCATGGCGCTCAGCGTTGAAGCCGCTGAATTGCTAGAGCTTTTCCAGTGGCTGAGCGCTGAGCAGTCCCTGTCACTCGATGCCGATGCGCGTGAGGCCGTTGCCGAAGAGCTTGCCGATGTCATGCTCTACCTGGTGAGACTGGCGGATGTACTCGACATCGATATCCTGCAGGCTGTGGCCGACAAGGCCGACAAAAACGAATTAAAATACCCGCTTCCCTGAGAGCATGATGACTGCGGGCCGAGGTTGGTTTAACAAATGGCTGTTTCCCTGATTTATGCGCGTTCACGCAACCACTGTATTGGCAAGGATGGCCGGATTCCCTGGCACCTGCCTGACGAGTTCGGGCATTTCAAGCGCACCACCATGGGCAAACCCATCATCATGGGCCGCAAGACCTATGAAGATCACCAGTCAGCCCTGCCAGGGCGACTGAATATCGTCATTAGCCGGCAACCCGGTTACGAGGCGGCCGATGGGGTACTGGTCGTCGACTCACTCGAGACTGCGATCGAGCGCGCCGGGCGCGACAGCGATGAGGTCTTCGTAATTGGTGGGGTACACTTTTTCGTCGCCGCGTTGCCATTGGCGAGCACGGTTTACGAAACGGTGGTCGATGTGGATATCGATGGCGATGCGATGTTGCCCGCCTTCGATTTTAGCGATTGGCAGAGCGAGCAGATCGATGAGCACGAGGCTGATGAACGCCACGCCTATCGCTATACCGTGTACCGGCATCGCAAAACCCCGCATGACAGCGCCTGAAAAAAGGCGCTGCCACCAGCCGCTGGTCGGAGTGAGAGGATTTGAACCTCCGACCCCTGCCTCCCGAAGGCAGTGCTCTACCAGGCTGAGCTACACTCCGCGACGGTCGCGGCAATCTTAACCCAGTCGCATGCACAGGTATAGATTGTGGGCAGGCTGGCAGGCGTGCGCAACAATCGGGTCGCCGCCGGGTCACAGGCCGCGTAGGATGGGTGTGACCGGAGCGATATCGATATCGCCGTACAACAGGTATCCCGTGTGAGCAGTGCACAGCAAACAGTACCCGCGTCACCCGACGTATCCTCCCGGCAGTACCAGCAGGTTGCTGCAGCGATCGATTACATTGCCACGCACTGGCAGGACCAGCCCAGTCTGGCCCAGGTCGCCTCCCAGATCGGCCTGAGCGAGTATCACTTCCAGCGCCTGTTCAGTCAGTGGGCGGGTGTATCCCCCAAACAATACCTGCAGTTCCTGACGAAGGAATATGCCAAAGCGCAACTGCGCGAGCGCAGTGTGCAGGAGGCAGCGCTAGCGGCGGGCCTCTCTGGTGCTGGCCGTCTGCATGATCTGCTGGTCAAGTGTGTCGGCATGACGCCGGGCGATTATCGCCGCCAGGGCAGTGAACTTGTGATCCGCTACGGTACTGGTGCCTCTCCCTTCGGTAACTGCTTTATCGCCTGGACCGATCGCGGCCTGTGTGCATTGCATTTCTTTGATAACGCGTCTGACTACCCGTCATTGCTTGCCGAGCATCGCCAGGACTGGTCTGCTGCCCAGCATCTGGAAGACCCCCAGGGCGCCCAACATATGACTGCGCGCGTCTTTGCACCGCTCGATAGCGGCAGTGTGAACACGCAACAGCCCCTGCAGCTGTTGATGAGAGGCAGCGAGTTCCAGCTGCAGGTCTGGCAGGCATTGCTCGATGTCGCGCCCGGCGAAGTGGTTGCCTACCAACAGGTTGCTACTGCCATAGGCAAGCCCGCGGCGACGCGTGCAGTCGCATCGGTAATAGCGCGCAATCGCATCGGCTGGTTGATTCCCTGCCATCGCGTGATTCGCAGTAGTGGTGATATCAGTCAATATCGTTGGGGCGTCGTGCGCAAGCGAGCCATGCTGGCGCGCGAGGCCGCGGCAAGACTGTCGGGCTGAGCGTCATTGCGCGCTCGGAGTGCTATTGCCGTGGTTGTCCTTAAGCGCTTCAAACATTTGCAACAACTCATCGACGATGGCCGTTTGCTGGGTTTTGCCAGCATCCTGCAGGCTTTCGAGCGACTCGAAGAGCTTGCGTTTTTGTTCCGCCGTAAGCCATTGTTCCTGTTGCCACCACTGGTAGGCCTGCAGGTAGGCCTGGTTTTGCAGGACTGTGAAGTTGTCCTGCGCTTCGGTTTTTAATTCATCCAGACAAAGCTCTGTATCAAAGTCGGTACTGGTACCAAATAACAGGTCGGCATCGGCGTGCAATTGTTCGCGGCGTTCACACTCATCGTCCACTTCCAGTTTGATCGTGGCCAGTGCGACCGCGGGGGTGCCGATAGTGGCCGCCGCCAGTGCGGAGACGGCAAGTTTCTTTTGCGCCTTCCTGGTAAAGCGCTTGCCAGCGTCCTGCCGACGCTTGTCGTTGCGGCGCTGCATTTCGCGCAGCGCAGTATTACCCACTTGCAAGGTCTGCAGCGTCTCGAGACTGGTGTATCCCAGCCCTGCCATCGCCAATATCGGCGCCGTAAACAGTTTGAAGAGCAACAACACCGTCGCCAGCGTGATACTGACAGTCAGCAATACAGTTTTAAGCATGGTCCCACCTCTTACATTTTTGTGCGTCTGTCCGCTGCCTGAACAGGAAAATCATTGCAATGCACATACGCCACTGCGATCATGACCGGCCCGTCTGGCAGTGCCAGTTTAACGCCGAGAGAGAATAAGCATGCAGACCACTATCCAAGCCGAGCGTTTCCTCAATCGCATCAAAAATGCCACGAATTTCGCACTCAGACTGGTTGTGTTTTGCACAGCCGCGCTGTCGACGGCAGCGCTTTCAGCGGCAGAGAAACCTAACGTCATCATTATGCTGGCAGATGACCTGGGCTGGGCCGATGTCGGTTACCGGGGCAGTGACATCCAGACGCCTGCGCTTGACCGCTTGGCCGCTGAAGGTATGCGGCTGGAGCGTTTTTATTCTAATCCTATCTGCACGCCAACCCGGGCATCGCTGTTAACAGGTCGCGATGCGCTGCGCATGGGCGTGGGCTATTTCCCGATCCTGGCTTGGAGTAACAAGGCCGTCTCGCCTGAAGAGCACTTCATGCCCGAGTCGTTCCGTGAGGCCGGTTACCAGACCGGTATGGTGGGCAAGTGGCATCTGGGGCACACGCTCGAGACGCATACGCCCAATGCCCGCGGCTTTGACGAGTTTTTCGGCCACCTGCACACGCAGGTTTTTTACTGGACGCATAAAACCTCGGGTGGTCACGATCTGCAGTACAACGGCGAATCGGTGCGCCGCGACGGCAGGTACCTGACCGATGTGCACGGCGAAGAGGCCGAGCGATTCATTCGCGGTCGTGATGAAGAAAAGCCCTTCTTTTTATACGTTCCCTTCCTTGCGCCACACAGTCCAATGGAAGCACCCAAAGAGCTGATTGCGAAGTATGCCGATCGTGACCTGATTGAAATGCCCGCAGGCAACCCCCTGCGCTCGGTCTATGGCGAGAAGCAGTTGCGCCTGGTACAGCAGGTTTATGCGGCGATGGTTGACTCAATGGACCAGGCCATTGCGCGCATTCTGGACACGCTTGATGAAGAGGGCATAGCGGATAACACCATCGTGCTGTTCTTTTCCGACAATGGCGGCTTCTACGGTTTTGGCGCAGATAACCGACCGCTGCGTGGTGAGAAGATGACCGTGTTCGATGGCGGCTTGCGCGTACCGGCAGTTATCCGCTGGCCCGAAAAGATCGCGGCTGGCACACAGAGCGAGCAGTTCGTTTCGGTGATGGATGTGTTCCCGACGCTGGCCTCGGCAACGGGCGTGAAGATGCGCAACAGCAAGCCGCTCGATGGTGAGAATCGCTGGCCCTTGAAGGCGGGCACTAGCTACCAGGCGCGCGACGGCGATACGTTTTTTGTCGCTGAGCAGTCCTCGGCCTCACCTTACTACTATGCAGTGATTCGCGATGAGTGGAAGCTGGTGCAGGTGCTGCGTGAAGACCTCTATACCAAGACCGTGGAAAACCTCCTGTTCAATATCGTTGAGGACCCCTCTGAGCAAAACAACCTTGCCGCGGAGCAGCCGGAGCGCGTTGAGCTGTTGGCTAATGCAATAGCGCGTTGGGCAGCGCAACACCCGGTCGCGGGGCAACACGTTGAGATCGCGCCGAATCCGGGTTGGTTGCCGCCAAAGGATTGGGCTGAGGCAGTCATCCCCACCGAAAAGCTGCTCGATGCTCAGGACAATGGCTTTGAAGCCGATGTGGCAGAGCGTCTGGACCAGGTCTATAAAGGCCGCGGTCGTGTGGTCTACGAATAAGTGCGCTGCAGACAGAAGGTGGCATTGTGGCGCGGTTCCTGATTACCTTTGTCGGCGATGGTATTTATGTTGACCGCGGGGAGCAGGCGCCGTACTCGGGTTTCGTCGCCATGCGTTGCGTTCGGCTGCGTGATGCCGAGCAGGCTGTACAACGTGGCAAGATAGAATTGCTCAAAGACTGGCGCATGCAGTTCAATCGAGAAAATAAAGCGGGCACGCCGCAGGTTGAAGTGCACAGTGTCGAGCGCATGAGAAATCCGTTCAAGCGCCTGAAGCTTGAGCGCGACTACCAGTTCTTTGGGTCGATAGATGAGCGTGAGCAGGCAGTTGCCGCTGCCGAACGCGCCGCAAGGCGCTGGTTCAGCGTACGATAACGGTATTCACCAGTAGATTTTGGAGGCTGATATGGCTTTGGATGATGCGCACATTGCGCAAGTGCTGCAGGATTATGTCGATGCAGTGAGCAGTGATGATGTCGAAAATATTATCGCGCTATTTGCTGAGGACGCGATTGTCGAAGACCCGATTGGCAGTGAGCCCAGCATCGGCCACGACGCATTGCGAACGTTTTACCAGGTTGCTATCGACTCCGTCGAGAAGATGGTGCTTGAGGGTAATCCCCGTGTACGCGACAACCATGGTGCTTGTGCGATGCGCGCTTATCCGAAGGGCATGGACCTGAAATTGTGTATGGAAACGCTCGATGTGATGGAATTCAATGACGCAGGCAAGATTACTCGCATGACCGCCTACTGGGGCGACAGTAACGTCGTTAACGAGTAAGTGCTTGCAAAACCACTGCGCTAGTCGAGCTGCAGTTTTTCTGCCATAAAACGCATAAAGTTGGTGACCCGTTCGCTGCGGCGCAGCTCGCGGTGCGTTAGCAGCCACAGGGTGTTGGTGTTGACGACCTTGCCGCCCAGCAGGCTCACCAGCTCGGGGTACTTGTCAGCCTCATGGCTCGACAGAAACCCCACGCCCATGCCGTTGCGCACGGCGCTGAGCACATCGGGCATCGTCGCCGCATAAAGCACAATGCGTGGACTGTCCAGCCGATCCTGTAGCCAGCTTAGCGAAGAGCTGGCCATCATGTCCCAAACGATCCAGTCAAACTGTTTCAGGTTCTGGCGGTTGGCAAAGCGTTCCAGATAGCTTTCGCTGGCATAGATGCGCGACTTTATCTTCCCCAGTTTCCTGCCCACCAGCATCTCCGGTGGTTCTTCGATAAACCTGAAAGCGAGGTCGACTTCCTGCTGGTTGAGGTTGTGCTCCTGCATGGTGCTCTGGATTTCGAGCGATACTTCAGGGTATTCGTCCAGGAAGGCAGAGTAGTAGGGGTAGAGGTTGATGATGCCGTGCTCGGGTTGTGAGATACGCAGTTTGCCGGCGGCAACATCATGCTGCCCCTCGACCCGGCTCAATGCGCGGTCGATATCGGCCTCGACGGAGCGGGCATCGGCGAACAGGGCCTCGCCGGTGGTCGTCAGTTCGTAGCCCCGTTGGAGCTTCTTGAAGAGCTTGGCGTCGGTCGCCGTTTCAAACTGCTCGATGCGTCGCAGCACGGTCGAGTGCGAGACCTGAAGCTGCCGCGCGGCGCCCGACACACTGCCTTCGCGCGCCACGGCGAGGAAGTAGCGCAGGTTCTCCCAATCTCTCATGTTCCGGCCTATTGTCTAGATACGCACAATCATTGTAGCCATATGTCTAATTTACGACAATGGGTTCCGGCCCTATTCTGTGTCCATCGGCTGCGCAATACCTCGCAGCCTCGACCGATACAGCCCCGGAGGCCACCATGAACACACTAACAATCCAGACCCTGGCAATGTACCTCATCTGTGCCAGCATCAGCATATTGATCACTTTTCAGGCAAAAGCGGCTGAGCCCACGGCTACCGCCTATGGCGATATTGTTGTCTATCGGCTCGCCGGCTTGCCCGCCAACAAGGGGATGTACTACCGCATCTATCTCGATGGCGAGCGCATTGCCAAGCTCAAGCGCAACACCGCGCTGACGCTCAGGCTGCCAGAGGGCCGCTATGAAATTGCCGCTAACGACCCGGGCGAACAGCGACTGACGATCGAGGTTCGCGCTGGCCAGACGCACTTTGTGCAGGGCAGCATTGATCGACGCTGGCAGCTGCAGCTGGAAACCACGCCGCCCGAGCCCGGCCAGCTGTTGAGCCTCGATAGCCATCACTTTGACTGGCGCGGGCAGCCTGGCCAGCGGCTGACAATGCGCTGATCGACCCGGCTGATGCGGCACCGCGGGGGGTGAAGTGCGATAATGGCGCTTTACTTCCCGCAGCTCGATAGACCCATCCATGGCTGGTACCCCCACCGATCCCGATTCTCCCTGGCGTTTCAATACAGAAGTTGCACAAAACTTCGATCATATTGCGCGCACCAACATCCCCAACTACGAAGGGGTTATCGAGAAATGCCTGGCCCTGGCTGCGGCGACGCTCACCCCCGATGACGCGATCATTGATATTGGCAGTGCAACCGGGTACACGCTGCAGCAGTTTTGGGAGCGTGGTTTTCGCAACCTTGCGGGCGTCGACAGTTCAGCGGCGATGCTGGCTGAATCCTGGTGTGAGCCCGGCGTGCGACTGATCGAGTCGGCAGAATTTCCTGTGGAGAGTGGCCCCTTTTCCATGGTGCTGGCTAACTGGGTGCTGCATTTTATCGATGAGCGTGAGGCCTACCTGAGAGCGATATACCAGGGCCTCGCCGGCGGGGGGCTGCTGGTGCTCTCCGAAAAAGTGTCGGTATCAAAGCTGAGCACCGAGCAGTACTACCAGCTCAAGCGCGAGCACGGTATTGAGGACAGTGAGATTGCGCGTAAACGCCGCGCGCTGGATGGCGTGCTGGTGACGCGGCCGCTGCAGTGGTATCTGCATTTTCTCGATTCACTGGGCTTCATTGACATTGAACTCATCGACGCGCATTTCTCTTTCGCAACGATACTGGCCCGCAAGCCGGGTTAAGCTTGCCGCTCTATCGACTGATGAATCGAGGTCTGCATGCCTTCCCTGAACGATAAAGTTGCTTTCATTACCGGTTCAAGCTCCGGCATTGGCGCCGCGTCAGCGCTACGCTTCGCTGAAGAGGGCGCGCGCGTATTCGGTTTTGACCTGTCAGAAGCCACCAGCGGTGACTGGCAGGCAGCCTGCGAAATACAGCCTGCCAACCAGTTTGCCGCAGGCGATGTGACCAGTAGCACCGACCTGGAGCAGGCGGTGGCCCAGTGCCTGCAAGCCTTCGGGCGCATCGATATCCTGCTGAATTCGGCCGGGGTTGCTGGCGGTGGCCCGGTGCATCTCTGCCCCGAGGAAGACTTCAAGAAGACGATCGACGTGAACCTGACGGGAACCTACCTGGCGTCGCAAAAGGTGCTACCTGCCATGATCGAGCAGGGTTCGGGCTCCATACTCAACCTTGCCAGCGTAGAGGGCCTGGAAGCCCAGGAATTTACCGCAGCCTACAATGCCTCAAAGGGTGGCGTGGTATTGCTGACCAAAAATATGGCCATCGATTATGGGCGAATGGGCATTCGCGTGAATGCGATTTGCCCCGGATTCATCGAGACGCCGATGACGGCGGCGCTTGAGGATTCAGCGATGCGCGAGGCCGTGAGCGCTGCGCACCAGCTGGGCCGTATGGGCACACCGCGCGAAGTGGCCAACGTGGCGACGTTTCTAGCCAGCGATGACGCATCGTTTGTCAGTGGTTGCAGTATGACGGTCGATGGCGGGTTCAATGCTGGCAAGCGCTTTGGTATCGCCGAAATGTTTGCTGCAGCCGACGCAGGCTAGTGCAGATCACTACAAGTAGGCGGGGTTGACCTCGAAACCGGTTTCGGCCACCCATTGCTCCAGTGACGCTTCGCTCTCGGCGCTAAAGCTGTCGGTGAGCGCGGTGATTTTTCCGTTTGCGAGTTGTGCTTTGCTGTGGCCGTGTAGCTGGTAGTCCGGCAGGCCCGCCTTCTGGTAGTGCGCAATCCAGCTGACCGAGAGGCCGTGTTCATCGGCGGCCAGGTCGTCGCCCACCTTTATTTCCCGGCTATCAAACCGACGATCAAAGTTATCGAGCGAGCGTTTCATGCCGGCCAATATGTCGGATGGCCCCTGCAACACGCAGCCGTATTTTTCGGCGACAATCGTGTAGGTCGCATTGGCTGCGAAATACTCCTCGAGCCGTTGCCAGTCGTCATCGAGGTAGGTTTCTTCGAAAGCGTTTGCGTAAGTGAGGAAATCTTCAAGTGCGCCCATGGTTGCCTCCCGGTGCCGGTGAGGCAACGATCATAGCAAACCTGCGCAGCGGCAATTACAGCAGCTGGGAGACTTTTACATAGGCCTGCTCGTTGAGCGCAAACGACAGGTGGGAAGAATCGATTTCGTGATGGGTCACACTTGGGTGATCGGGTAGCCGCGCGATATCGGTGCTGACAATGCCGTCATTGGGGCTGTAGATCACGTCAATCGGCACCGATCGCTTTTTGACAAGCTGCTTTTTGGTCCAGCGATCGAAGTTTTGCTCTTCAACCGGCATGACGCTGCGATTGACGGTTCGCATGAGGTTCCAGATGGCCGTGCCCCGGGGGTCACCAAAGGGCGAGCCGAGCGTGATCACGCGCTTGACCTTGCGTGACCGGGCCTGGGAGGCATCCAGCGCATACAGGCCGCCCATGCTCCAGCCGATCAGTGCGACCTTTTCACCGGTAGCCTCGTAGATCTCGTCGATACGCTCGCAAACCAGCTCAACCATTTTTTCACGGAAGTCACAGGCATCATCGATCGACTGGATACGATCTTCCGCGGACTCAAAGTTGCGTCCCAGCTGTAGCGCATGGGTATCGTAGCCAATGCGCCGCAGGAAAAAGCGCAGTGCGCTCATCGAGCCATCGGCGGCGCCATAGCCAGGGAGAGTGAGCACCGGCTGGCCCTGGCCATTGGGTGAGCGGCGGATGGTGTAGCCCAGATTGCGAATCAGGCTAAACGTTTCATTGGCGGCGCGAGGCAGCTCGCTCAAAGTAGTGGTAAGTGCAGGCGTGGCAGGCGGCATAATTACGTTTC
The DNA here is from genome assembly GCA_965216795.1 of Pseudomonadales bacterium. Classification (GTDB taxonomy): domain Bacteria; phylum Pseudomonadota; class Gammaproteobacteria; order Pseudomonadales; family UBA7434; genus UBA7434. The sequence goes on from OZ244196.1 coordinate 2,200,160, forward strand.
CAGCTTGGTGTTATAACGTGGCTTTTACGCATTGGACTGGATGCCGGATCATCCTAATATGACCTGATCGGCCACGCTTTTGCCCGTCAGGCGACTGTCTGTAGCTATTGTCACTCTCCAGCCCCGGGGCGATATTGACCCGTTTGCTGCCCAATTGCTAGGGTAGCCCTGTTGTATTCCCTTCGATGTTTTTTCTATGGACCTGGACGCACGCGTTGCCGCTATTACCGACGATAAGCTTGCCGGTATTCGCGAAAAATACCGTATCGAGCGAGATCGCAGGACGGTCGAATCTGGCCGTCGCCAGTTTCGTGACCTGAGTGACGATTTTCCCGATTTCACCCGCGACCCCTGGGCCGACAATAGCAGCGAACGCCCAGCGATCGATGATGAGGTCGATGTCATTATCGTTGGCGCCGGTTTCGGCGGCCTGTTAATGGGTGCCCACCTGCGCAAGCTTGGCATCGAGCGTATTCGGCTGGTCGATGTTGCTGCCGGGGTGGGTGGTACCTGGTACTGGAACCGATTCCCGGGAGCGCGTTGTGACGTCGAGTCGTACGTCTATATGCCCTTGCTCGAAGAGCTGGGTTATATGCCCACCGAGAAATATGCAACGGGTGAAGAAATCCTGCATTACTGCGAGCGCATTGCCGACCATTTTGATTTGTATCGAGACGCCTGTTTCGAGACCGAGGTTCGCGCGATGCACTGGGATAGCGCTGCGGCGCGCTGGCAATTGCAAACCGCGCAGGGCGATACGATGCGCGCCAGTTATGTCTGCATGTCTACCGGTATCCTGCATCGTGCCAAGCTGCCGGGGCTGCCCGGCATAGAAAACTTCGGCGGCAAGATGTTTCACACCAGTCGCTGGGATTACGCCTACACCGGCGGCAGCCCCACGCAAGCGATGGACAAGCTGGGTGACAAGCGCGTCGCGATGGTCGGAACCGGCGCGACGGCGATACAGTGCATTCCCGAGCTGGCTGCCAGCGCGGCGCATCTTTATGTGTTCCAGCGAACGCCATCGACTATCGACGCACGCAATAACTCAGCGACGGATAAAGCCTGGGCAAGCCAGCTGGCGCCAGGTTGGCAACAGCAACGGATGGAGAACTTCGACCATGTGACCAGTGGCGTGCAGGTTGACGAAGACATGGTGAGTGACGGATGGTCCGAGATCAATCACCGCATGTTGAGCTACATTGCCGGCAAGCGTGATGAGCTACCCCCCGAGCAACTCGCGCGGCTGCCAGAAGTCTTTGACCTGTTAAAGATGGAAGAGCTGCGTGCTCGGGTCGATGAGCTGGTTGACGATGTTGACACTGCCAGTCTCTTGAAGCCCTGGTATCGCCGGCTGTGCAAGCGCCCCTGTTTCCACGATGAATATCTGCAAACTTATAACCGCGAAAACGTAACCCTGGTGGATACCAACGGTCAGGGTGTAGAAGCGCTCAGTGCCAACGCGATTATCGCCAACGGTCAATCTTACGACGTAGATTGCATCGTTTTTGCGACCGGCTTCGATTTTTTTAACGACTTCGAACGACGCTCCCGCTGCGAGGTCATTGGTGTCGACGGGCAGGACCTCAACGTCAAGTGGGCCGAGGGCATTGAAAGCCTGCACGGTATGCAAACCAGCGGCTTCCCCAACTGGTTCATGCTGGGCAACCTGCAGGCGACCGCAACGGTGAGCTGGACGCATACGCTCAACGCACAGGCCGAACATATCGCGTATATCATTGACCAGGTTCGCCAGCGAGGTGCCGCCAGCGTCGATGTTGCGCGCGGTGCTGAACTTGCCTGGGTGGAAACTATCCTGGGACGCGATACCTCAGCGCGCGAACTGTTTGATCAATGCACGCCGAGTTACTACAACCTCGAAGGCAAGTCGCATGAGCGCTCTGACAAGAATGGCGCGATTATGCCGCCGCGTGAGTTTTTTGCGATGATGAAGGACTGGCGCGATAGCGGTGAGCTCGAGGGGCTACAGCTGAGCTAGCCGCGAAGCTTTGCAGCCCAACAATACCACAACGCTACAGCACTACAGCGCAACGACACCACGGCGCTAGAACACCACGGTGCCACAACATCGCTTACTTGAAGCGCAGTGCCGGGGTGTGCCCACCTTTCAACAGTTTGACCTGGTTTTGCAGCCAGCCCACCAGCCAGAAATTGCCGGTATGGCAAAAGGTCTCTGCCTCTTTGAGCAGCGACTGGTGAACATCAATCGATAGTGCCCTGGCGGCCTCGCTCTCGGGCTCTACCTGCAACACAATATCGATCAAATGCAGCGCCTTTTCAGGTTCGCCCGCTTCAAAGCGTTGTTGCGCGCGCTGCAGCAGCGCCTCACTGCCTGCCAGCTCTACCAGGTCATTTGAAATAGCGGCGGCAGCGACGTCGTACAGTTCGGTTGTGGATTCATGCTTGAACCAGCCAGCGTAGTTCTCCCAGATTGCGCGGATACTCCAGTTGAGCTTGCCGTAACCCTGGCCAACTTCATGTTCGTCGGGAATACGAATTTCGCGCTGCAACTGCTGCAGCGATTTGCCCGCGTTCATGCCTTCAACCACGGCATCGTGTACGTGCACAATGGCATCGCGATAGGCCGTGACTTCGCGCTCGATCAACTGGGCACCTTCAACTGGCCCGTGGTGGCCATAGAGCAGGAGTTCGGCACCCAGTTCGAGCACGGTCTGTGCTGCGGCGGCGCAGGTCAGCGCGTCGCGATAGCGATCGCCACGGATCGTGACCAAGTTGGGGAAGTGCCCGAACGGACACCCGAACAGGTTGCCGGTCAGGACAATGCGGTGTTGTGGTAGCCACACCACCAGTGAGTCATTGGTTTCAGCACCCGCTACGGCAATCAGCTCGACATCGAGCCCACCCAATGTAAAGGCGTGACGATCGGCAAACAGGATATCCGCCGTTGGCCTGTCCTGTGGGTTGATATCGGTGTAACCGGCTTCGGCATAGGCGGCGAACACCTTGCCAAAATCATCCTGGAAGCGAAATGCCGAGCGCGCAGCGCGAAACGCCTGCAGGCGGCCGTCGTAAGTCTGGTGTTCTTCGTTGTTGGCCTGGGCGATATAGGTCAGGCCGGGGTGTAAATCGCGAAAATACTGGACCCCACCGACATGGTCGACATGGCCCTGGGTGGTGACGACGTACTTGATTGTACCGCCAGAGAGTTTATCGAGGTTACTGCGATGAACGGGCGCTTCAAAGCCCATGCCAGTGTTAATGAGAATGTTGCCCTGTGGCGTCTCGATCAGGTAGACATCGGAGTTACCGGGAGAGCGAACGATAAAGTCGTTGATTCTCTCGCAGTTGTCGAAGGCTGCGGCCGAGGGGCCGACCGGGCGAGATTTGTAGAGAGGTTCACCGCGTGCGCTCATGAGTTAATTACCTCGTAGTGCGCACGCTGCCGGAACTGCTTACCGGATCAGCGATGCGCCTGTCATTGATTCGGGGATGGGTAATTCTAACAGCTGCAATACCGTCGGAGCGACATCCGCCAGCCCACCATCACCGAGTTGTAATTCGCGCGGGCCGTAGTAAATGCAGGGCACAGGATTGGAAGAGTGGGTGGTCGAAGCGGTGCCGTCTATGGTCATTTCCTCGAGATTGCCGTGATCGGCGATCACCAGCAATTCACCATCGACCTCATCCAGCGCGGCGATGATGTCGGCCAGTGCGGTATCGATGTGCTCGGCTGCCTGCACGGCGGCATTGAATACGCCGGTGTGCCCAACCATGTCACCATTGGCGATATTCAGCGCAATAAAGCGGTACTCGCTGCTGCGAATTGCCGCCACCAGCTTGCTGGTCACTTCGGGCAGTGACATTTCGGGCTTCAGGTCATAGGTGGCGACGTCGCGAGGCGAGGGCACCAGCGTTCGCTCTTCATTGTCAAACGGCTCTTCGCGGCCGTTGTTCAGAAAGAAAGTGACGTGGGGATACTTTTCTGTTTCGGCGATGCGAAGCTGCTTGAGGCCGGCATTGGCAACCACTTCGCCCAGCGTGTCGCTGGCTTGTTCAGGGGGATAAATGACGCAGCAATGGTCTGCAAATTCTGCGTCGTACAGCGTCATTGTTGCCAGCACAGAGAGCGACGGCGCCTGGTGATCGAAGTCGACGCCAGGCAGGCCCGCGAAGCAACGCGTCAACTGGCGCATGCGGTCGGCGCGAAAGTTAAACAGAAAGACGGCATCACCGGCCTGCACGGTCGCGGCATCGTTGTCGCCAATGACAGACGGCAGCAAGTGTTCATCGGAGAGCTGGTCGGCATAACCAGCCTGTATCGCTTCGGCGGCTGTCGCGAATTGACTGCCCTCGCGCGCAGTGTACAGTCGCCAGGCGCGCTCGCTTCTATCCCAGCGGTTGTCGCGATCCATCGCGTAAAAGCGCCCGACAACCGATACAACACTGACCTGTGCAAGCGCGCTGGTTCGCTGCTCAAACACGGCGAGCTGATTGATCGCTTCATTGACGCCGGTATCACGGCCATCGGTAATCGCGTGGATAAAAACCGATACGCCCATTGCGTCCAGCGCCTCGCAAATGCCAACCAGGTGATCGATATGGCTGTGGATGCCGCCGTCAGAGAACAAGCCGATAAGATGGACCGCGCGCGAGGAGCGCACCTTGTCACAAAACTGTTGAAAGGCCGGGCGCTGCTGGAACTGACCGCCTTCAATATCGGCGCTGATTTGTGGCAGTGACTGGCGAATAATGCGGCCGGCGCCAATCGTAATATGGCCGACTTCCGAGTTGCCCATCTGGCCTGGCGTGACGCCGACATATTCGCCGTCGCTGCGCAGCGCGGAGTGAGGCCGTTCGGCAAACAACCGGTCAAATGTGGGTGTGTTAGCGATATGTAGCGCATTGGCGGTATCGCCACTGGCGATACCGACGCCGTCGAGAATGCATAAAACGACAGGTTTGTGACCGTTCAATCTTGTGTCCTGGGTAGTTCGATTCGAGCGTTTAACGAGTATACAGCGGGCGGGCATTGTACCGGCTTGCCGATTGCGCGCAAGCGCGGGGCAGCCGGGGCAGGCCGCCAGGCACCGCCGGCTGTATCGGCATTCAGCGCCTCTAAGTTACTGAAAGCATTGATGATTGCGACTGTAATGGTAATAGTCCGGCTTCTGTTTGACCAGCACCTATACTGAAAGAATGCGCCTGGTCAGCACTGCGTTGACGCAGCGGCCCGGCGCAGCTTTCGCCGTAATGGCAAGGAGCGAAACGTGTCGCTGAGTATTACACCGGCCAGTGCTGAGCTTGAGGGTGAGACTTCGCTGGCAATGTACTTTCACGAACGGCTCACCCAGAGCAGTGGCCAGATGTGCCCGGCACCGCAGGAAGAGACCCTGTGGTACCTGGGCAATATGCTGGCGCGCTTTGGTGATGCCAGGCAGTTGTTTTGCTATAGCGATGGCCAACAGCATCTCCGGCCTCTCGCGCTGCTGTACAGTGATGCGCGAGCCGCGCAGACGCGTGGTGAACGTTTCCTGATCCTGCGCCAGCTGGGCGATGCGGCGCTGTTCCTTGGCGCATTGTTTCCCGAGCAGTATCACAAGAAGGGCATCAACAAGGATTATCTGGTTGGTATGGGTGGGGGTGCTTATGCAAGCCTGTCCGAGGCCGGCTATATCAATCCCGCGGTCTTCTCCGAGTTGGCCGCTTCCTTCACGCGTATGCTGGAGCTCGTTGCCTCTGCCTGCTGCAAACAAAACTGCTTCGATGCGACGGACATTTTTGCGCTTTATGAACGCTGGAAAAAATCCAATGACCCCCTGCTGCAGCAACAATTGATGGCGCTGGGTGTCGTAACCGGGTCGAGTGGTCGGCCCCACTAACAGGCAGTATCTGGATAACATATTGGGAGGGGAGGAACCCCTGTGCTATCTCAAGTTGAAATTCCCGTCTCCGAACTGCGTCTTGGCATGTTCGTCAGTGAGCTCGACCGGCCATGGCTGGATTCGCCCTTCCTGGTACAGGGTTTTATCCTGACCGATCCCGACCAGATTGCGGCAATCAGGGATCTTTGCACCAGCGTTACGATTGATACCGGTAAGTCCGCCAGTCGCAAAAAGACGGCCACGGCCGGTGGCGGTGGAGGCAAGTTTTCCTTCGCTGACGAAGCGCCGGGCAAGCGACAGGTCAAATACCAGGATACCCGGGCGTTCGACGAGGAGGTGGCGGCGGCTACCAGTGTCTACGAGGAATACGGCCGCACGGTAGAGAAGTTCTACGATCAGTTCCAGCACGACCAGAAAATCGATATAAAGGATATTGACGGCAAGATTAAGGGTATTGTTCGCAGCGTCATTCGCAACCCGGACGCCTGTCTGCTCTTGCATGAAATGCGTAAAAAGAGCGACTACCTGCATGACCATGCGATGGGTATGACGATCCGCTCGGCGGCGTTGGCGCGACAGTTGGGATTTCCCGAGCGCGATATCCGCACCCTGGCGCTGGGCGCCATGATGTGTGATATCGGCAACATACGCATTCCCTCTAATATCCTCACCAGGCCAACCAAGCTGACCGAGTCCGAATACGACTACGTCAAGACGCACGTGAAAAAGAGTGTCGAGATGCTCGAGCAGCAGGACTGGATCTCGGAGGACGTGCTGAAAATAGTCGCCTGCCACCACGAACGCTACGATGGCAGTGGTTACCCGAATGGACTCTCTGGCAGTGCGATTCCGATTTTTGCTCGCATTGTCGCAGTGACAGATTGCTATGACGCGGTGATTTCGCGCAGGCCCTACGCCGCGCCCATTACACCGAGCGAAGCAATCCGCCTCCTTTACTCGCTGCGCAACCGCGACTTTCAAAGTGAAATCGTTGAAGAGTTTATCCAGGCCGTCGGGCTGTACCCTGTAGGCACTATTGTTGAGCTGTCCTCGGGTGAAATTGGCACAGTCGTTGGCGAGTATCGCCGCCGCCGTCTGCGCCCAAAGATCATGGTGTTGCTCGATCGGGATCGACGGCCGGTTACAGGTCGCCAGTACATCAACCTGATCGAAGAGACGCACGATGCGGACGGCAATGAGATCAATATAGTGCGGGCGCTCGAAGGCGGCATCAGCGGAATGCAGGATGACGATATCTTCAGCTGACAATCACGCGCTCGTCATCTGTGAGCCACCGGTGCGTGATCGACACCGGTACATGTCAGCGCTGGCCGCCGATATTGAGCTATCACTTGCCAGCGACAAACTGTGCCTGGTCATCCTGGTTGAAATCGACGGCTTTCGCCATCTCCAGCATGCCTACGGATTCGAGGTGGCCGACAGCATCATCGCCCGCGTCCACGCATTGCTTGCCGACAGTATCAAAAAGGCGAGCCTGGTCATGCCGATTGCCGACGGCATGTTTGCGATCAACATTCCCGAGCTTCCCAGCACCCAGTTGATACCCGTAGCCTGCGAAAAAATTCGCAGCATTGTGGGCATACCTTTCAACTACGGCGATAGCGCAATAGCACTCGACTGCAGTATCGGTGTGGCCGTGGCACCACAGATTACAATGAACGCCGACAGCCTGTTGCTGGCCGCCTGCAACGCGCTGGACTATGCGCGGAAATCCGATGAATGCTTCAGCATTATTGAGACGGCCGAAGACCAGCAGGGGCAGACCGAAAGGGCGCTCAAGGATGAACTCGTCGCAGCGATCGCCAACGGTGAGCTCACCTTGCGGTACCAGCCCAAAGTGTCGCTCGATACGCTAAAGCCGGCGGGTTGTGAAGTCCTGATTCGCTGGAGCTCGCCGAAATACGGTGATATCAGTCCCGCCGAGTTTATACCGCTGGCAGAGAGCTCGGAACTGATCTGTCTGATAACCGAATGGGTTGTGATGAGTGCAGCGCGCGAGATGCGCGCCAGTGGCCTGCCAGAGGAGCAGGTCAAATACGCCATCAATCTTTCAGCGCGGGACATCGCCGGGGGTAACCTGATTGGCACGCTCGACTCTGCGCGCGATATCTGGGGTGTTGATCACCGGCATATGAGTTTTGAGATCACCGAGGGCGCGGTGATGGAGGATCCGGAGACCAGCATCGCCAACATCGAACGACTGCTGGAAATGGGTTACTCCATATCGCTGGATGACTTTGGCACCGGTTATTCATCGATTGCCTACCTGAAAAAAATTCCCGCCAGGGAAATCAAAATTGACCAGAGCTTCATTCGTGGCCTGGTCGATGACCCGGCAAGCCTCGCCATTGTCAAATCCATCATCGACCTTTCGAGCCATTTCTCGATGAGTACGATTGCAGAGGGCGTCGAGGACTTGCCGACCCTGCGCCTGCTAATGGAATTGGGTTGCCAGAATGCCCAGGGCTTTTACTTTGCCAGGCCAATGCAGTGTGAGGACTACGTTCAGTGGCTCGCAGACTATGACATGTCCCGGTACTTCCGCCTGAAGGACGCGATCTAGCGATCCAGCCCGGTCGGTTAATTAACGGTAATTTGCACGGCTCGATGCGGGTCGTTATCATTCGCAGCCACTCATGCGTGCCTGCGCACGCTCACCGCTGTTGCAACCCAGAATGAAATATTTATTACAACCCGCTGCGCTGGCTTTGCTGTCATTGCCATTGGCGTTGACTCATGCGCATATTGAAGAAGTGCTTGTCGAAGGCAAGACCTATGTTCCCGCAGGCGTCGCCATCTCTGCGTCGCAGGGCACGATCAACAACAGTGATATCAACGCGCGCCCGCGGTTGCGCACGGGCGATATTCTCGAGCTGATCCCGGGGATGGTCGTCACACAGCACAGCGGAACGGGTAAATCAAACCAGATGTTCCTGCGTGGCTTTAACCTCGACCACGGCACCGATTTTGCGACGTTTATCGATGGCATGCCCGTCAACATGCGTACCCACGGTCATGGCCAGGGCTATACGGACCTGAATTTTATTATTCCAGAGGCTGTCGAGACCATTCACTTCAGCAAGGGCGCCTACTATGCCGACGTCTCCGACTTCAGCGGCGCGGGCAGCGCACAGATGCTCACTGCCAACCGTATCGAGCAGGGCCTGGTCGAGCTGACCGCGGGGGCCGATGACTTTTACAAATTCCTGCTCGTCGATGGCGCTGAGAACGATCACGGCGACTGGGTATATGCACTGGAGCACAGCCGCTACGACGGCCCGTGGACCGATATCAGTGAGGACCTCAAGGCAACCAAGGCATTGCTCAAGCGCGTGAGTGAGTGGGAGGGCGGCCATCTCTCGTTGAGTTTCATGGCCTATGATGCCAGCTGGAACTCTGCTGACCAGATCCCGCAAAGAGCGGTAGACGATGGGCTTATTGATCCGCTGGGATCGCTGGACACCAGCGTCGGTGGCCAGTCAAGCCGCTACAGCCTGAGTGTCAATTGGCACAACGACGACATAGATGCATCACTCTATGCGATCCGCTCAGACCTGGACCTGTGGTCCAACTTCACCTATTTTCTCGATGACCCCGTCAACGGCGACCAGTTCAAACAGGTCGATGCGCGCTGGATATTCGGCGGTCGCTCTGTCTACACGCACGATCATGGTGACAAGCCCGCTGACAATTACCTGCACCCAATCCGCACTCGCCTGGGTATCGAGTTCAGGCACGATGTGATAGAAGAGGTCGGGCTGTTCAGCTCGCGACAGCGATCGCGCACGGGCGTCACGCGCCTGGACGAGGTCGACCAGACCAGTGTTGGCCTGTTTGCCGATGCTAACTGGCAGCTAACCGCCAGCGTCTCTGCACAGCTGGGTGCGCGGTACGACTATTTCTATTTTGACGTTGAAGACCAGGTGGGCGTCAACCGCAATGGTATTGACCTCTCTGCAAACAGCGGCAGCGATGACGACGGCATTTTTTCGCTGAAAGGCAATCTTGTTTACGCGTTCGCTGAAGGCTGGGAGGGCTATCTGTCAGCTGGCCAGGCCTTCCACTCCAACGATGCGCGCGGTACCACAACGCGCATAGACCCCGCGGATGGCAGCGCCGCTGAGGCCGTTGATCCACTGGTTCGATCCACCGGCTACGAAGTCGGTTTGCGTCGCAGTTGGGGTGGGCGGGGCAACCTCTCCGTTGCGCTTTGGTCGCTCGAGCTGGATAGCGAGCTGCTGTTTGTAGGCGATGCGGGAAATACCGAGGCCAGCGATGGCTCTGAGCGTTTTGGGTTCGAGGTGACGGCATACTATCGGCCGGTCGATGAGCTGCTCATTGATCTGGAATATGCGCGCACCGATGGGTATTTTGTCGATGTTTCGCCATCGGCAAATGAGATTCCCGGTGCAGTCGACGATGTACTGCAGGCCGGCCTCAGCTATGAGGCGGGCAATGGTTTCACGACAGCTATGCGTCTGCGCTATTTTGGCGAGCGGCCGCTGGTCGAAGACGGTTCGGTGACCTCAGGCGATAGCACTGTCGTCAACCTGCGCGTGGGATACCAGCACGATCAATGGGCAGTGCAGGCCGACCTGCTTAACGCCTTTGACAGTGATGACCATGACATTGACTACTTCTATGCGTCGAGACTCGAGGGCGCGGTTGCCGGTATTGAGGATGTCCACTTCCATATCATCGAACCTCGAACGCTGAGGGTAGCCCTGCAGTATCTGTTAGACTAATTCGCCAATCTGGTCGGCATCTGCCAATGACGCAATCTATTCACCGTGGGGTTCTGGTCGCCGTGCTGCTGTTGATAGCGCTGGCTTTTGGCCTGTCTGCGGTTTTCCTCAATGAAAAAACGCCAGTCACTCCCGGCGCGACAGCCTGCGACGACAGCCCCGCGATCGATACCGGTCAAATGGTCTGGGTCGAGGGTGGCGAGTTCCTGTTTGGCAGTGATCGCTTTTACCCTGAAGAGAGCGAGGCCCGGCGCGTTGACGTGGCGGGTTTCTGGATAAAGTCACACGAAGTAACAAACGCCGAGTTTGCCGCCTTTGTCGAGGCAACAGGGTACGTTACCGCCGCAGAAAAATACCTCGATGCCGAGCGCTTCCCGGACGTTCCTGATGACCAGCGACAGCCAGGCTCGGTGGTATTCGTCCCGCCTGTCTCGGATGCGGGCAGACTCACCAACTGGTGGCAGTTTATCCATGGCGCGAGCTGGCGAGCGCCCGATGGGCCGGGTTCTGGGATTGAGGGCAAGGACCATCACCCGGTCGTTCATGTCGCCTATGAAGATGCACTGGCCTACGCGCAGTGGAAGGGAGAGTCACTACCTTCTGAGCAGCAATGGGAGTTCGCAGCCCGCGCGCAGCAAGAGAGCGCCATCTTCGCATGGGGCGATGACTTTCTGGTCGGGGGCCAGCATCAGGCGAATACCTGGCAAGGTCTGTTTCCCTTGCATAACTCTGCCGATGATGGCTACGTCGGCCGTGCCAGCGTGGGTTGCTTTCCTGCCAATGCACAAGGGCTCTATGACATGATAGGCAACGTCTGGGAGTGGACAAGCAACTGGTATGTACCCGAACACGCTGACCGGCCTGTGCCCGAGCAGGGGTTTGATCCACAGCAACCCGGCGTCGCAGTACGCGTCATCAAGGGCGGCTCCTACCTTTGTGCAGCCAATTTTTGCCAGCGTTACCGGCCCGCGGCGCGGCATCCACAGGATGCGACCCTGGGTACATCACATATTGGCTTTCGCACCGTAAAACTCCCCGCGTCGTCCGGCTAGGTACTGGATACCTCGTCGCGATCCCTGAGTACGAATGTCGCCATGGCTTTGATGGCGTCAACCATTTGTACTGCTTCAAGGTCAAGCGCAAGCTCGCTGCACTGCATGCGCAGCAGGTCGCAGCCATGGCGTTCGGGTAGCAAACCACCGTAATACCAGCCCTGCGTGCGCAGCCAGTCGAGCAACTGCCCGGCACCCGGCTGCGTTATGGGCACATCGATATAGCGGGCGGGGTAGTGTGGGCCCACCTGGTTGAACTGCTCAACCAGCTGCTGGCAGTCGCGCCCCAGTTCCAGCAGTCGCAGTGTGATTGTGCCCTGTCGGGGTTTTTCAATCGTCTGGCAGGTCGAGTGGCTGGCGGCGAAGACATCATTCACCTGCAGGGTTCGCTCAAAGCCAATGCTTTGGTAAAGCCCGGCGATCGTTTCCTGATACGCTGGCGGCAGGAAACAGTCGCGACGGGGCGCCAGCGAGACATTGAAAGGGTAGAACACGCAGGACATTGGCATGCGCGTCAGGTTCTCGGGTGATTCAAAACCTTCGATGGACAGCTGGCCTGGCCAGTCTGCCAGCAACGTGCCGCAGGCAATACCTCCGTTATCAATGGTCTTGCGCTGGGATATCGTATGGAACGTGACTGGATAGAGATGCTGGCCGGCCAATGACTGGTAGAGCGGCAATATCGGGCCCGCGAGTTTGACCATCAGGTTTTCGCCGCGATAGCCCGGTAGCACCATGCCGGTAATCGAGTCGGCGGTCAGTCGCTGCTCGTCTTCAAACAGTACGGCAAGGTGCGCGATGATGTCACCCTGGCTATTGAATATTACGCTGGGGTATAGCAGCTGCTGCTCGATGAGCTGTGCGACGTTGTCAGCAGAGGTGAATAAGTCTGAGGGATAGCTGCCCTGGTAAACCTGGTCAACAAAGTCTACCAGCTGCTGCGCCTCTGCAGCGTGCAGTATGCGGCCTTCGTAGCTGGCCACCTGTTAGCGCCCGTCTTTGCGGCTAGTCTTGTGCAACGTCGTAGGCAATCTGCATCTCGCGGATGCCGTTGATAAAGTTCGATTTGACCCAGACGGGTGGCTCGACCATGCGCGGATTGCGCAGGTGCTTGACGATGCCGTCAAAGGCCACTTTGAGTTCGAGTCGTGCCAGGTGTGAACCCAGGCAGAAATGCTCGCCGACACCGAAAGAGCGGTGGGCGTTGCGCACTTCTTCGCGTTGAGCCCGGGTGATATCGAAGGTTTCGGGCGCAGAGAATACCTGTTCGTCGTGGTTGCTTGACTGATAGAACAGCATAATCTTGTCGCCTTCCTTGATCTGTTGCCCTCCGAGCTCGGTATCCTGCATCGCTGTGCGTCGCATGCACTGGATGGGTGCCGTATAACGCAGTATCTCTTCGATCGCGTCTTCTACCAGCGCCGGGTTGTCAACCAGCATCTGGAACTGGTCGGGGTGCTCCATCAACAGGCGCATGCCGTGCGAAGTTGCCGTTCGCGTGGTCTCATTGCCGGCAATAATGAGTAGCACAAAGAAGCTGCGAAACTCGTCTTCGGTGAGCCGCTCGCCATCGAGTTCGCAGCTGAGCAGTGTGCCGACGATATCGTCCCGTGGGTTGTCCCGATACTTTTCCATGATCTTGTCGGCGTAGGTATACAGCTCGAACTGCGCGGCCATGCGCAGGTCTTCACCGGCCTTGTCGAGGATGATGTCTTCATCTTCCTCAAGCATCGTGTTAGTGCAGCGAAAGAACATGGCCCGGTCTTCAACGGGCACGCCAAGAATCTCGCAAATTGCAATAAGCGGCAGTTCACAGGAAATTTCAGTCACAAACTCGCACTGGTTTTTTTGCAGGATTGGCGCCATGGTCTGGTCAAATATTTCGACAAAGCGCTCGTGCAGCGCCTCGACATAGCGCGGCTTGAAAGCCTGGTTAACCAGCTTCCGGTAGCGAAGGTGACCGGGCGGATCCATATTGATAAGGGTCAGGCGCTGCAGGTCAAGCATCTCGGGTGGAATATCCTGATAGGCAATGCCGGCGCGCTCTGATGAAAACAGCAGCGGATTCTTCGAAACGATATCGAGTTCCTTTTGCCGCATCACCGCCCAATAGCCGCCGAGCTGCTCGTCTTCATGCCAGCTTACGGGGCCGCCATGTTCGCGTACGGTGCGCATTAACTCCAGTGGCGGGCCATGCTGGAAGCTCGCACCCTGGCCAAGCGCGTGCTGGGAGTATGGACATTGCGACATTGGAAGCTCCGTGAATGGGCGGTGATAAAGAAGGCTGAAAACAGGAGACTTATTCTAGTCGCGCACCGGGAGTGCCACAACACACTGAAACGGTATTGCGCGAAAGTTTGCAGCCAGGTAATGACCTGTGTAAATGAGTTGACGTTCTGTCAGTTGCGCGGGCGCGCGCCGACGATGAGCGCCAGCATTGCCAGTAGCAGCCAGCCATACACAGCCGGCAGTGGAATCACAATGCGAGGAGGGAAGATGGCTTCCTGTACGGCGACCATCGCCATCGTATGGCCTACCGTCGTGGGATGGATATCATCCCAGAACAGGTATTCATCCGGGTTGGAACACACCGAAGCGGGTGACTCGATCCAGCAGCGGTCAGTGACATTGGTAAAGCCATAGCTCGCAGGGTTAGCGACGGCGTCGTTGGTCAAGCTGAAGAAGTCAACGAGGATAACCCGGGGGTCGTTAATGGATGAAACCACGTCGGCGATACCGCTGTTATAGGCAACGGTGAGCGCTTCGAAAATCGCCTCCTTGCCGTCATTGCTGGCGCGCGGGGTGGCGCCCACATTGGGCACATTGAGAATCGCAAAACGGGCAATGCCGGTGCTGGGTACATTGGCAAGCAGCTGCTGCAGTGGCACCTGGAACGACTGGGCAATGTTGTAGAGCTCCTGGGCCGCATCATCGATTTGCGTGGGCGTCGCCGATACGCTGAGTGCTTCGCCGGCCTCGAGGATGTCGTTTCCGCCAATGCCCAGCGTGTACAGCGCATCGGGGTCGCCAGTGCCGACATCGTTCAGGTAATCAAAGATCTGGTTGCTGGCAGATCTCAGGGTAATGACCAGGATAAACGGAATGATCGTTATGTTGACATCGGCGCTGGTCAGCGCCCCGCCATAGCCGTAGTTGTTGCCGCCATCGCGCGATGGCGTGGGTGGGGCCAGGCCCAGTTCGAATGCCAGCAGTTCATTCCATACCGGGCCGTTCGAGAAGCGGCCCATAAAATTGGGTGACGGGGGCTGGATACCGAAACTGGCATCGAGCGTGTTGCCGGTATCTGACAGGCTGTCGCCAATTGAAATCACCTGGCTGAACTGCGCCCAGACGGTTGGGGTCACCAACAGAAGCAGCAGCGCCAGGCGTTTGCAGGTTTTTCTCATTATTCGGTGTCCATTCGCTGTCGCGATTGTAACCGAATTGCCTGAATGCGCGGCCTGTCCGTTTGGTAAGGCCGGCGTGGCCGCATTCAATGCCCGGGGTCAGGGTCGATTGCGGTGGGACTGCCCGCGTCAGTGCCGGAATACTGGTTGCTCACCGAGCGATACATGTGTTCGTTGAACAGGTGCATTGATACGATGCGAGCGCGGGGAAATGCCTTGCAGAAGCCGGCGAGTGATTCAAACTGCTGGCGATCAGAGAGATCGACATCCTTGATGCAGCGGATGACAGGCTCATACGCCGCGCTGATCTGGAACTGCAGCGTATCGGGGTCGCGGTGGCCGCTGAATATCGGTAGCAATGTCAGGTGGCTCGACTCTCGCGGATCGAGGGAGACGGCAATAAACCCCACGTAGACCTTTCGACTCTCCAGAGAAATAAGCACCGGGTGCATTTGTTGCACCCCACGCCAGAGAATGGAGTCGTAGTCGTTTTTTGCCATCGCCTTGGCCAGCGCATCAAAGTCAGCCGTTCTGCCGCGGTAGTAGTTGTAGGCCACGGCCGAGCCCCACGCCAGCACCAGGTTGCTCGCGCAAACGACGAATGTCGCCTGTTGGGGGTGTAGAGACCACAGCGCCTCAATGGGCAGTATGAGTGTGAGCCAGAGGCTGAACTGGTATGCTGCGTAGGCCGCGACAAGAAAGGGCAGGCCAAACAGTATTGCGCGCAGGTACAGCCGCTGACCCTGTTCGCGGGGAAATTCATAGCGGTATCTCAGGCACTTGTCGGTAAACAGGAAGCCCGAGGCCGCTGCAAACATAATGATGAGTGGTACGGCATCAAGCATATCCGTGTA
This sequence comes from Pseudomonadales bacterium, assembly GCA_965216795.1. GTDB lineage: Bacteria > Pseudomonadota > Gammaproteobacteria > Pseudomonadales > UBA7434 > UBA7434. The sequence goes on from OZ244196.1 coordinate 2,216,103, forward strand.
ACCTGTGTTGCTGGGCAGGCTGCTCCCTGTCGGCCCCGCCTGTCATGGCTAGTCTGTGTGGCGTTGCTGCAGGCTCAGGTGGTAGCGGTACAGCAGCTCGCCCTGGCGTTTGAGTGCCTGTTTGAAAGGCTCCGACTCAAAGGCGCGATCGAAGTCGAGATGCACGACACCCTGGCCCCGTATTGAATAGGCAGAACTAAAAAGCTCATAGGGTGAAGGCTGGTGATCGGGGTTGGTTTTTTTCTCGCTCATTGATCAGTCCCTGGCCCGGCGCGGCTGCGAAATATAATACAAATATGGTTTCAAGGCGAGCTTTTTGCAAGCCAGCGTCCGGATTAATGCCAAAAATCGTCGGCCAGGTCTCGTTATGGTGGCTGTTTGAACAGTGGGATATGGCCGCTCGTCTAACGTAACTGCCTGAAACACTGTCGAATTTCTTCGACGAAGGCCTCGGGCTGCTCAAAGGCGGCAAAGTGACCACCGCGCGGCAGCTCGTTAAAGTGCACCAGCTGTGTGTAGCGCTTCTCGGCCCAGCGCCTGGACGTGCGTGAAATCTCGTGCGGAAACACGCTGACCCCAACCGGCATGCTGATGGGCTCCATCGAGGGGTCGCCGAAGCTCTCCCAGTAGAGCCGTGCCGATGAGGCGCCCGAACCGGTCAGCCAGTAGAGCATCACGTTATCCAGTAGCTCATCTTTGTTCAGCACGTTTTCAGGGTGTCGGGTATTGCCGTCGTCGCAGTCGGTCCACTCATAGAACTTCTCGAGTATCCACGCGGCCTGGCCGATCGGTGAGTCGCTCAGGCCATAGCCCAACGTTTGCGGTCGGGTACTTTGCTGCTTGGAGTACCCCGAGCCGTTTTCGAAGTAGTCGGTCATATTGGCTAGGGCGAGCTGCTCGGTTTCACTGAGGTCGTTCATTGTCTCCGGGTCAGGGGCGCACAACGGCATGTTGACGTGGATCGCCTGGCAATTGGCGGCCTGCCGCAGCGCAATCTGGTGGGTCACCATCGAGCCCCAGTCGCCGCCCTGGGCGAAGTACTGGTCGTAGCCCAGCCTGAGCATCAGCGTGTTCCAGGCATCGGCGATCTTCTCTACCCCCCAGCCTGTTTGACCGGGTTTGCCGGAAAATCCGTAGCCTGGCAGGCTGGGGCACACGACGTGAAACGCATCCTCTGCCGAGCCGCCGTGCGCCGTGGGGTTGGCCAGTGGGTCAATTACCTTGCTGAACTCGGCGACAGAACCGGGCCAGCCATGGGATATGAGCAGCGGCCTCGCGCCCTCGTGAGGCGAGCGAGTATGCAGGAAGTGAATATCCAGCCCGTCGATGCTGGTTTTGAACTGGCCCCAGCCGTTCAGCTTTTTCTCAAAGCGCCGCCAGTCATAGTCGTTGGCCCAGTAACTGCAGATCTCGCGCATATAGTGAAGCGGAATACCCTGTTGCCAACCGTCGACCGGTTCGGCCTCGGGCCAGCGGGTGTTGGCCAGCCGCTGTTTGAGATCACTCAGTTGTTGTTCGTCAATGTTGAGTTCAAATGCGCTCACGTTCTCGTTCAAGGTTTCAGTCTCCAATGGGAAAAGCCAGTGTCAGGGGGTGGCCGTCGCCGTAGCAAGGCCATGGACTTCGCGAAAGTAAAAGTCCCTGCGATTGAGCAGGTAGTCGGGGCTGTTGTCATCACCCATGGCAGCCTGCCATTGTGCCAGTTCGCCGGCGGGCAGGTTAGCCTGTTGCGCCAGCGAGTAGTACAGGCCCAGTGCCGAGTGCAGGAACTCGCGCTCGGTTTCACTCAGTGGATGCTGGAAGTCACCGCTAAAGGTCTGCAGTTTCACATCCTGGAACCCAGCATCGAGCAGGAAGCTCCTGAGCTCCACGACAAACAGCGCGCCAGCGCCCAGCAGCAGCTCCTTGCCCTTGAGCTGTTCAAACAGGTGCCATTTCAGTACCGGGTCAAAGGGGCCAAAGTGCACGCCAACATCGTCGAACTCCTTGATCACCAGTCTGCCGGCGGGCTTTAGCACGCGTTTAAACTCGGCCAGCAGCGGGGCCAAGGCATCGGCCAGGAAATACTGCACGGTATTCGCGCACCAGATCGCATCGAAGCAATGATCGTCAAAAGGAAGCTGGGCAACACTGGCGGCGATGACATCTACCGGACAGGCGGGTGGATTGCTGGCAAGCCTGCGCTGTATCGCTGTGATGTTCTCCGGCGCGAGATCGACGGCAGTGACGGCGCCATCGGCGCCCAGCAGCTCGCTCATCATCGGGATATAGCAGCCGTTGCCGCAACCGGCATCGAGCACCTGCCAGCCTGCCTGCAGGCCGGCCGCGGCAAGCATGGCCTCGTACTGGGGTTTCGATGCCAGGTAGTGCACGTCGAGCCAGCCCGCTTCGACCATTTTCTGGCCGGTCGAGAGATTGTTGTGCGGCTGTGACGGAGTGGCCAAGTCAGGCTCCCTGCATCGCGGTAGTGCCAGGATCGTAAAACCAGTTCAGCATCCTGTAAATGGCGGTCAGCGTCAGGCGATTGCGGTATGATGCTGGACATTGATGACAGCGCGCCGATGCAGGTGCGCACCACTGCCCCGGAGCATCCTATGGTCGACTTACTGCCCTGGCTTATTCTCATACTGCCCCTGGTGATCGGGTATTTCTGGTACGTGAGCCTGGTCACCAAGCGCAATAAGGCACTTGAAGCGCTATCGGGTGTTGATGTCCAGCTCAAGCAGCGTTCGAACCTGATCCCGAATATCCTCACTATCGCGAAGCGATTTCTTGAGCACGAGCAGCAGCTGCTCACTGAGGTGACCGAGCTGCGCGCGGGTGCCGATCGGGACTACGATCGCAACAACAGCGAAGAGGTTCGGCAGCACCTCGAGTCAGTATCGGCGCTGGGTTCCAGGATGGCGCAGGTAATGGTTGCGGTGGAAGCCTATCCGGATCTCAAGTCAGATGCGACCATGCTCAAGGCCCAGCAGTCGTATAATGAAATCGAAGCGAAGATTGCCGCTGCCAGGCGCTTCTATAACGCCTCGGTGACAGCGCTGAATAACGCCGTGCAAATCTTTCCCGGCAATATCATTGCCGGCTGGGCCAATGTGACGGCGATGCCTTTTTACGAGGCGGACGATGCAGCCCGTGCGCCGGTCGATGCTGGCGACTTCCTGTAGCGGCTGAACGACCCAGTCGATGAAGCTGCTCGCGCTGATACTGGGCAAGCAATTTGGCAGTAGTGATTTAAGTTTCAAGTACGCAGGCCCGGCCCGTTTCCGCGAGGCATTCGAGCAGCACTATCAACAGTATATTGCCCGGCATGTCAGGCGATTTGAAGCAGATCGTCGTATCGCGCTGGACAGTTACCGCGCCCGTGCCAGAACCGCCCTGAGCGTCACACTGCTCTACGCACTGGTTTTGGTGCCCGCCGTCTGGCAGCACTTCGGCACCGGTTTTCTCGACTGGGTCGCTATCATTGGTGTAGTTATCGCGTCGGTGTTGGCCAACTGGGCCCGTGGGCCGGTCAAGCGCTATAGCTCCGATATCAAACTGCTCATATTCCCGGAGGTCGTGCGATTCTTCGGCGAGGACTTTTCTTTCTCGGAGTATGCCAACTGGTCTGTCTATGCATTGAAAAGCTCGCTGATCATTCCCTCGTTTGATGAGGAGCGCAGCGAGGATCTTGTCACCGGTTCCTACAACGGCGTAGACCTCAAGCTGATGGAAACACAGTTGATACGCGAGAGCAGGGATTCGCGAGGCAGGAAGAGCACCACGACGGTATTCCGGGGGATGCTCATCCAGCTATCGATGAACAAAGCCGTACAGGCGCAGGTCGTCGTGCGCGGTGACAAGGGCCGGATAGGCAACTTCCTTAGCCGTGCGCCTCGCGGCTTCGAGCGCGTCGTGCTTGAAGATCCGGTGTTTGAGCGCAGCTTCGAGGTTTTCTCAACTGACCAGGTCGAGTCGCGTTATTTACTGACGCCCAGCTTCATGGAGCGTCTGCTGGCGCTGCAGGCGATATTCGGCCGCGCCAGGCTCGAGTGCAGCGTGATTGGCGAGCGCGTGCTGTTTACGATCAGCTCTCGCCATAACCGGTTCGAACCCGGGCCGATATACGAGCCCGCTTCATTTTCCAGTGGTATCAACGGGCTGCTGCGGGAGCTGGATGAAATCTTCCAGATGATCGATGTGTTGAAACTGCAGGAGCGCACCGGGCTCTAGCCTGATAGTGCCTGAGCCTGACGGTGCCTGCCTGCAAAGACGGGCGGCGCGCCATCCATGGCGGGCGCAACGCGCCGGTTCAGCTTTCCGCGCTATCGGCTTTTTTGGCGCGTTTGGCCGCCGCTTTATACGCTTTTGACACAGCGGGTTTGTAGCGCTTTTCGAGCTTGGGGTAGATGGCCATTGCCGCGGCCAGTGCCTCTTTATAGTCAGGTCGGTAGGCATACTGGCTGTGCAGGAAGGTGGCGTAGTCATCAAGCGAGTCAAACGAGCGGTCTGATGCCTCGCGAATAAACGGCATACCGCCGATCGCAGCGACGGCAGCCGCTCCCTTGCCCCGGCTTTTCATGCCGCCAGAGAGTGCGCCACCAAACGGAATTTTGGCAGCTAGCTGGTCAACTGCCTTGTCCGAGGCTTTGCCAGCGATAGCCGCAGAGGCCTGCGCGGTGAGCGCTTTTTGCGCCCAGGCTGTCAGCTCGCCATTTTCGCTATAGGGCAGCACAAACTTTCCCGCGCTATCCGCAGCAGGTTCGGGCACTTCCAGGTGATCGACAATGGCCGGGTTGGCGAGGGCCAGTTTTTCGGCCACGCCGTTGACCGTGTCGATCATGCTGGCGGCTTTCTGGATCTTGACGATATCGCCGTAGCTGACAGCCTGGGCCAGGCCCGAGGCGAACAATGCCAACAGCAGGATAGCGCTGCGGCAGATTGCGTTGTTATCGATAGATGCGATGCTCATCGTGTTGTCCTCTCTGTGGGTGACTTGTTACAGGATGGGGTCGAGCTTGTGAAACAGTGGGTTGGTGTCGTCCGGGTTGGATCCCGCCATGATCATCGACAGCCTGAGAATGCGGCGATGCATCAGCTGTACGAGCACGGCATCGCGAGCGCCGTCGTTCTCAGCGATCCAATCCATCATGCCGGCGTCGGCCAGCGCGAGCGATGAAAAGCCCTCGCCCATGGCCAGGTTGATGTCAGTGAGCGTGGTTTGCTCAAACCACTGACGATAGTAGGAGTAGTTGAGCAGGAAATTGGGTATCGAGTGCATCAGCTCACGCTCCCAGGGCTGGAACGCCGTGGATGTCGGTAGCTGGTCGATGTCGATGAGCAATTTGCGAAGGCCGGTATCTTCCAGCCAGTTCTTTTCTGGCTCGGGCAGTTCAAGCGTGTAGTCAAGTTCAACGCCCTCAAGCTCTGCGATGGCCTCGAGCGCGCGGCGCGTAATGCTGCCGTATTCGAGCACGCCCTCGATCCAGTTGCCACCCCGCGCCTCGGGCATCATGAAGAACTTGGCAGCGATGGCCGACAGCTGCAGAAAAGCCACCGTGTGAAAGCCAACGATTCGCAGGTCGACGGCTTCGCCTGTTACGCGCTCGTACTCGCGATACAGTGCAGGAATATCGCCCATGTTCTCGTACGGGTGGCGACCGCGGAAGCAGGCCAGATCCCAGTGTATGTCGCCAATATTGGCAATCTCAAAGTCCAGCAGGGCGAGCACGTCGCTGCCCGCCGACATGAACTGGCCCGCATCTCCGGCGATAAACTTTGCCTCGGTACGCTGCATGGGAATATTGCGACGTAACCAGTGCTGGATAAACTCAAAGGCGGTGTCGTTGTTGCCGGTTTTCACGCCGTTGTTGTACATGCGCTCGGTTGCATGCAGGGCAATTTCCTGCGGCGTTTTCGGGGGATTGGCCAGGCGCTTGATATGCGCAAACGCACTGACTGGTATCTTGTGCACTTCGGCCAGGTGGCTCATGTAGTTGAGCATGGCCTGCCAGCGCTCATCGCTCAGCGTGCTGGGGTTCTCGATTGCTGTGTGCAGCATGCCGGGCGCGCGATCTTCGGTTTCAACCCAGTCCATAACAAAGGCCATCGGGTCTTCGCACCAGCCATAGATATGGGGCACTTTGATCCCGTTGGCTTCGAGTACCTGCATGACTTCCATTTCAAATTTGAGGTCGCCTGGCGCCGCGATCGGGCGGTTTCCTCGCACCAACACGGCGTGGCTTTCGCCCTTGCTGCTGTAGCTGACCTTCCACTGGGGGCGCCATCGCTCCAGCCGGGTAATGCCCTCCACCTCGCCGTCGAGGTTTTCCCGAACCCATCGCCGAATGCCGGCATGCTGTTGGGCTTCAAATGCTTCGTGGTCGATGTCGGTATTATTATGTTCTGCAGCGGGCATTGCGGTAACTCTCAACTCAGGCAGGGCCTGCAATTATAGTGTTTTCGTCGACATCAGGGCCGAGGCCGCTACATTGCGAAATGGAAAGGTGCAGGCCTTCCGAGATTGTCGCTGGCCGGTGATTGAGCTAGATTAACCGGCCAGCCAAAACACTAGCACTGCCGGGAGCAGCTATGCGCCAGACGCTTATCTCAGCCGACTCACACATTACCGAGCCGCCTAACGTTTATCGCGACTACATCGATAGCAAATATAAGGACCGCGCACCCTACCTGCAGAAAGATGCCAAAGCGGGCGACATGTTCATCATGGGTGATCCATTGCCACCGATTCCCATTGGCATTATCGCTGCGGCAGGCAAGAAGCCGACCGAAATTCGTTTTGAGGGCGTGACCTTTGAGGATATGCACAAGGGCGGTTGGGAGCCCAACGCGCGATTGGCGGAGCAGGACCAGGACGGCATCTCGGCGGAAATCATTTATCCCAGCATCGGCATGATGCTGTGTAATCACCCCGACTTCGATTTGAAACGGGCCTGCTTCAAAGCCTACAACCAGTGGCTGGCCGAATATTGCGGCGAGCATCCCGATCGCCTGCTCGGTGCCGGGCAAATCGCTATGCATGATCCCAAAGAAGCGATCGCCGACCTGGAGTTGATCAAGAAGCAGGGCCTGCGTGGCGTGATGCTGCCGGGCAATCCTGCCGAGGAAGACTACGACCAGCCTTGCTACGATGACTTCTTCCGCGCCGCCCTGGAGATGGAGCTGCCCCTGTCATTTCATATATTGACCGGCAAACAGTCCAACTTCCGGGGCTCTGCGCTGAATGGGTTTATGCAGACCATTCGCGGCTGCCAGGATATTCTTGGCATGCTGGTCTTTGGCGGGGTATTTGATCGCCACCCCGATCTCAAGGTCGTCTGTGTCGAGGCCGACGCCGGCTGGGCTCCGCACTATATGTACCGCATGGACCACGCCTACCTGCGACATCGCCACTGGATTACGCCCGGCCAGGAGCTGCGACAAAAGCCTTCCGATTATTTCGCAGACAATATCTACATCACATTCCAGGATGACTGGAGTGCATTCGGGGTTGCGAAGGCAGGCATGATCAATACCGACCGGCTGATGTGGGCCAATGATTTTCCGCACTCGGATTCAACCTGGCCCTGGTCGCAGCCCTTGCTTGCCCAGCACGTCCAGGGTATCGACACGGCGGTACTCGAGCGTATTCTCTACAAGAATGTTGCTGAGCTGTACAACATCGATATCTCGACCCTTGAAATGAACAAGGCCAATCTCGACCCGAGCGAGAACGCGGCGTATAACGAGACTCCGCTAGACTTCAAACATGCCGACACGCTGGACAACTCGCCCAGCAGCACCAACGTGCGCAGTTTTATCGCGATGGAAGACTAGCTTGCGGTATAGCGAACGGGCAGGGCATCGAGACCATTAACGACAGGGTTGGCGTTGTCGATGATCGCCTGCTCCGGGTCTGGCGCCAGGTCGGGCAGTCGCTGCAACAGGCTCGCGATGACGACTTTCATTTCGAGCCTGGCGAGATTGGAGCCGAGGCAGAAGTGACTCCCCCAGCCAAAGGCAATGTGATCGTTGGGCTGTCGATCCACCCTGAATTGCTCGGGCTGCTCGAAAACCCGCTCATCCATGTTTGCCGAGCGAAACAGGTAGACCACTGAGTCGCCTTGACGCAGCTGCTTACCATGCATTTCTGTATCGCGCATGACAACCCGTCGCATGGTCCGCACCACTGAGGTATAGCGCAGGATTTCGTCGACCGCACTGTCGATCAGCTCGGGGTTGTTCACGAGCTTGGCTCGCTCCTCAGGGTGAGTCATCAGCAGATGCATGCCTCGCGAGATAGAGTGCCGCGTGGTCTCGCTACCCGCGAGCACGAGGAACGCAATAAACCCCATGACACCATCATTGACCGGCATGCCGGGAATCGGGTCGCGATAAAACGGGCTCAGAATGCCCACCTGCTCGCCGCTGTCATCGGCAACGGTGTCGTCGTTCGCCGCGACAATTGCCGACAACAGGTCATCTCGCGGTTTGGCTTTGCGCTGGATGACAATCGTTTGAATGTAGTCCTGGAACTCGGCGACGGCACTGTGTTCTTCGTCGCCCCAGTCTGCGACGCTGCCAAAGACCGCATCGCCCCAGCGTTTGAACAGCGCAATGGCATTGCCTTCAAAGCCGAGCAGTTCGGCAATAACGGCTGTGGGAATCGGTACCGCGATGTCCTGCACCAGGTCACAGGCGCCGCGCTGGGCGATCGCATCAATGGTTTTGTCGGTGAATGCCTGCACGCTGTTTTCGAGCTGGCGAATCGAGCGTGGGCGAAAACCGACCCCTACCACCTGGCGTACGGCATCGTGTAGCTTGCCGTCCTGGGCCTGCATTGAAAACTGGGTATCGAACATATGCCAGGGGCCTTTTGGCTCCGACGAAAACAGCTCTGGCTGCTTGAGCATGGCCTGTACATCGGCATGACGGCTGATCAGCCACAGCTGGTTTTTTTCATCCCAGTGCACGGGGTCATTCTGGCGTAGCCAGGCGAACTTCTCAGCCTCCTGTTCGGGGCTCAACGACATATCGTTGAGGTCATACTGGAAGTTGGGCTTGCGATGGGTTGCCATAATGTCTTTACCTGTACGGTCGGTTTGCCTCGATAGTCCCGTGCGATGCGATTAAAGCACTCGAGGCGATGCCCTGGGAATGACCATCACGTTAATCACCGTGCGGAGACTTAACTTTTCGCGGCATTTCGGGATAATTGCAGCGTTAACCCTGAGGAGTGTGACATGAGATTGATAACGATCGTTCTGGCCCTGACCGCATTGCTTACCAGTACAGCCCCGGCATCGGCCGCCGGTGGCGATGAGGCTGCATCCAGGACAGTGCTGATCACGGGCTCCAACCGAGGTATCGGTTTTGGCTTTGTTAAGCACTATGCCGCGCAGGGATGGCAAGTCATAGCAACGGCACGCGCGCCCGAGCGTGCCGAGAAGCTGCAGGCACTGGCTGCGGCCAATGACAACGTAGTGATCGAGCAGCTTGATGTCACCGACCATGCTCGCATCGATGCCCTGGCCAAAGCCTACAGCGATACGTCAATCGATGTGCTTATCAATAACGCGGGCATGAAACCCGCCAGTCGGGGAGCAGCGGTTGACTATGACCGGGCTCGCACGATGTTTGAAGTCAATGTGTTTGGCCCAGTCAAAATCTACGAGGCCTTTTACGATAATGTCGCACGTTCAGGTGAGAAGAAGGTGATCAACATATCATCGATCGTTGGCTCGATGGGCGGTGGGCCACAGTTTGCGTTTATGCATAACTATCGGGCCAGCAAGGCAGCGTTGAATGCCTACATGCGAGGCATCTCCTACGGTACGCGCGACGACGGTGTAATCGTCACCCAGCTGCACCCGGGCTTTGTGGACGTTTCGGGAAAGACCGCCTGCGCGCCAGAGGGAACTGCGCCCGATGTGCTGTCCGGTCAGCAGATTTGCGTGGGCGATAGCGTAGCGCTAATGACGGGCATTATCGACGCATTGACGATGGAAGATAACGGCGCTTTCTACAATATCGATCGCAGTGTTATTCCCTGGTAGGGACCGATTCTTCCATGCCCTACAAGAAGACGCTGATATTCTGCTTTGCCCTCACTGCCATCTCGGTGTGGTCCGCCTGGTATGCGGCAAAAAACAATACAGTCCCCGCCTCGGTAGCAGAAGAGCCTGCTGCACCGGCTGGCGTCACGCAGTAAAGAGTCTGTCCATACGCCATGGCTAATGTCCAGCTGATCAACCGACGTGATCTCGATTTTTTGCTCGACGATGTCATTGGGCTGGATACCCTGCTCAAGACAGAGCGGTACCGGCACTACGATCGCGAGGCGATCACCGCCATTCTCGATACGGCCCATGCCATTGGCGAAGACAAGTTCTGGTCGACGGCTGCTGCGGTCGATGCCAACGAAGCCGATTTCGACGGTGTCAGTGTCACCACGCCGCCGGAAGTCAAAGAAGCGCTCGATGCCTACCGGGACGCGGGGTTTTTCGCCGCGGGCTTTGATGAAGCCCTGGGCGGCATGCAGATTCCCTGCACCGTCATGCAGGCACTGTCGTCCTATTTTTCGGTGGCAAGCCCCGCGACCATCAACTACAGCTTCCTGACTTCCGCCAACGCCAACCTGTTGAATGCCGCGGGCAGTGACGCCCTCAAAGCGACATTTCTTCCAAGGCTGATCAATGGCGAATGGTTTGGGACGATGTGTCTGTCCGAGACGCAGGCGGGCTCTTCACTGGCGGATATTCGCACCCGGGCGACGCCCACCGACCAGGGCCACTACCTGATTGACGGCACCAAGATGTGGATCAGTGGCGGTGACCAGGACATCACCGAGAACATCGTGCATATGGTGCTGGCTAAAATCCCTGGTGGTCCTGCGGGTGTTAAGGGCATCTCGCTGTTTCTCGTGCCCAAGTATCGCGTCAATGAGGATGGCTCGCTGGGCGCCTTTAACAATGTGGTGTTGGCGGGGCTCAACCACAAGATGGGCCACCGAGGCACCACCAATACCCTGCTGAATTTCGGTGAGTCGGGCGAGTGCCACGGCTACCTGGTTGGCGAAGCGCACCGTGGCCTGGCCAGCATGTTTCTGATGATGAACGAAGCACGCATCGCCGTGGGTCTTGGTGCGGCAACCCTGGCGCTTGGCGGCTATCACTATTCGCTCGACTATGCGCGCAATCGGCCCCAGGGGCGCCCGCTTGTTAATCGTGACCCGCTGTCACCGCAGGTCAATATTATTGAACACGCCGATGTGAAACGCATGCTGTTGACCCAGAAGTGTTATGCCGAGGGTGGCTTCGCGCTGGTGATGTACACCTCATACCTGGTCGACGCATCGCGTACCGGTTTGATGGACGCACAGCAGGCCCAGTTGCTGCTCGAGATCCTGACGCCCGTTGTCAAATCCTGGCCATCGGAGTACGGGCTTGAAGCCAACAAGCTGGCAATACAGGTATTGGGTGGTTACGGCTATACGCGTGACTACCCGGTTGAGCGTATGTACCGTGACAATCGACTCAATCATATTCACGAGGGCACCCACGCCATTCATGGCATCGATCTGCTGGGGCGCAAAGTGAGTATGTTCGAAGGTGCGGCGCTGGCGCTGCTAACTGCCGCTATCCGCTCTACCATCACCGAAGCGCAGGGCGCCAGGCTTGCTTCTGCTGCGACTGAACTTGAGCGCGCGTTGGCACAGCTCGAGGCAACCCTGCAGTCGGTAGCTGGATGTGACGATCCCGAGCGGGCGCTGGCCAATGCCACGCGCTTTCTGGATGCCTTTGGCCACATCGTCGTTGGCTGGATCTGGCTGCAGCAGGCCACTGTGGCCAGCCGCAAGATCGCGGCCCGGGGGCAGGACGCTTTCCTGGCAGGAAAGCTGACCGCATGCGACTTCTATTTCCGGCATTTGCTGCCTGACGCATACCCCGCGCTTGAGCTGGTGGCATCGCTGGATGATACAGCGGTAATGATGCCGGCAGAGCACTTTACCGGCGAGTAACCTTGAGCGGGTCCGAGCCAGGCCGGTTTCCCCTTACAATAGCCTGTCATTAACTGACCGAACACCGAGGTAACCCCATGAACACTGCATACATCATCGACGCTGCACGTACTCCCCGGGGTATTGGCAAGCCGGGCAAAGGCGCGCTCAATGGCGTACACCCGCAGCACCTGCTTTCTACTGTGTTAAAAGCGCTATCCGATCGCAACGGGCTGAACACCGATGAAATCGACGATGTCATCATGGGCTGCTCCATGCAACAGGGTCTGCAGGACAACGATATAGCGCGTATGGCGGCAATGGATGCCGGCTGGAGCGTTGCTGCCAGCGGGGTCACGATAGACCGTTTCTGTGGCTCGGGCATTACCTCGGTGAATATGGCTGCAGCCAGCATTATGTCTGGCATGGAAGATCTGGTCGTCGCCGGCGGCGTTGAAATGATGTCGCTTGGGCCAACCATGAATATGCCGCCGCTGATGGACAACGGTAACTTGCGGCTGCGCGAGCTGCACCCGCAATCACACCAGGGTGTGTGTGCCGATGCGATTGCCACGCTCGAGGGCATTAGCCGCGAAGATGTCGACGGCCTGGCTTTCAGCAGCCAGCAGCGTGCTGCGCATGCCATCGAGAATGGCTACTTCGCCAAAAGCCTGATACCGGTCAACGACGAGGGTGGTGCGCTGCTGCTCGACAAAGATGAATACCCGCGGGCAGGTACCACGCTCGAGGGGCTTGCCGGGCTGAACCCCGCCTTTGCACAACTGGCGGAGTATCCGCTCGATGAAACCGGCGTGACCTTTGCCGGGCTGATCAAAAAGACCTACCCCGATATCGAGATCAACTACGTGCACCATGCGGGTAATTCATCGGGTATTGTTGATGGTGCGGCGGCACTGGTGCTCGCTTCGGAGCAGTACGCCAGTGCCAATAACCTGAAACCACGGGCGAAAATTGTCGCCATGGCGAACCACGGCTTTTCACCCGAGCTGATGCTGGATGCACCGGTGCCAGCGACCCGGAAGATCCTGGCGAAGGCCGGCCTCACAGTCGATGATATTGACCTGTTTGAAATCAATGAGGCCTTTGCCGTTGTGGCGTTCAAGTACATCCGTGATCTTGGTCTTGACCCGGAGAAGGTCAACGTCAATGGCGGTGCTATTGCATTGGGTCACCCAATTGGCGCCACCGGTTCGGTGCTTATTGGCACGATGCTGGATGAGCTCGAGCGCCGTGATCTCAGGCGTGGCTTGGTGACGATGTGTGCGGCGGGTGGAATGGCGCCTGCAATTATTATCGAGCGGGTGTAGCGCGGCACTAATTTGCGTCGATATCTTCCATGCGCTCGCGATAATCCCAGCTGAAAAGCCGGGTCGGGGTGATCGAAACCAGTACTTCTTCATCGCTTCGGCCCAGCAGCCATTGCGCCAGCTTCGACTCGGTATCGCCCAGGTAGTTGTTCAGCATGTCGACCAGTGTGTCGTCATCGCCCAGCGGGCGCATCACTGCCGTCCCCTGGCCGCGCACGCCGTGGTAGGGCGGCTCGTTGGGTGAAATATCAAAACCGACAAACGGTCTGGAGCGCAGCAGGCGCAGCAATTGGGCCTGCTTATGCATGACGCAATGTAACTCGCCACCACTGTAGCGATACCAGAGCGCGACTACCCGGGGGAAGCCGTCGGCGCCATTGCAGGCCAGCCGGATGGGGTAGCGGCTCGCAGCCAGGTATTCATCAGCTTCCTGTTGGCTCCAGGGGCCTTTCATCGTCAGCGGCATCAGTTGATCTCGCGCAGGGTGGCAGTTGCCTTATTGTCTCGAAAATACCGGGCCGTGCCTACCATGCGATGGGCTTGTTATCCCAGTCGAGATAGGCCAGCGAACCGGCATTATCGGCCTGGGTCATCACCCGATCGAGCCGTTCGGCGACAAATGCCGGTGTAAACAGTCTCTCGGCAGGCACACCACCCTGGAACGGGCGTGACAACTCAGAATCTGTCGTGCCCGGGTGGAAGGCGATCAACTGCGCGTCGGGCTTGCGCCTTGCCAATTCGATGGCGGCCGATTTGAGCAGCATGTTGAGCGCCGATTTGGCGGCCCGGTAGCTGTACCAGCCGCCGAGCCGGTTGTCGCCAATGCTGCCCGTGCGCGCACTGAGTACCGCGATTGCGCAGCGCTGTCGTCGCGGCAGGTGAGGCATGATTGCCTGAAGCGCGAGCATCGGTACGATGGCGTTCGCCTCGTAGCTGCGCAGTAACGACTCTGCGCTAAGTTGCTCGATCCGCTTCTCGGGCTGCAAGGTGCCAGCGTGCAGTAAGCCATTGAATATTGCCACGCGTATAATCGGAGGTTGGCCCTCGATACCCGTGGCGATGCATTGCCCCAGGGATGATGCAGAATAGTCGCATTGCTGCCATTGCAGTTGCGGCGATAGTGCTGCAAGCTGCGCCGGCATCGGCCCGCGACTTAGCGCGAGGATCGGAGCGTTCTCGTAGCGCCCGGCTATATGCTCGATGTACGCCCGGGCAATCGCACTGCTGGCGCCAATAACAAGGGTAAGGCCGTCGTTTTTAGGGTCATTCATAACGTATATTACGTCGCGGGCGGCCGATTGGATGGCCGCTCACCGGGCACCTGGAATACCGAATATGAAACTGCTTGTTACCGGTGGAACCGGCTTTATCGGCTCAGCTTTTGTCAAAAAGTACCCCGACTACGATTACACGATCCTGACCCGCCATCCGGCTCGCCATGCCCAGCTGCTCAGCGGTCATACCGCCATTGACTCGCTCGACACACTCGATTCGCTGGATGGGTTTGATGGCGTCATTAACCTGTGCGGCGAATCGATCGCCGCTGGTCGCTGGAGTGCCGCGCGCAAACGCAAGCTGGAGTCCAGCCGGTATGAACCGACCGCCCGGCTGGTGCAATTGCTCCAGCGCAGCGAGCGGGCCCCCGCGGTCATGATTTCAGGTTCGGCGATTGGCGTGTACGGCAATGGCGGGAACCAGCCGCTCGATGAGAGCCTGGCCCCGCGTGGCGAAAGTTACGATCGCCAGTTGTGCCAGCGCTGGGAATCCATTGCCGCGCCAGCCACCAACCACACCAGGCTGGTACTGGCGAGGACTGGCGTGGTGCTGGGCAACCAGGGCGGGGCATTACCCAGGATGTTGATGCCCTACCGCATTGGCCTTGGAGGCCGGCTGGGTGATGGGCAGCAATATTTTTCATGGATTCACATTGACGACATGCTCGAGGCGTTACACTACGCACTGCGTCAGCCAGACCTTCACGGGGCCGTCAACTTCACTGCGCCGGAGCCGCTGCGAAACGCCGAGCTGAGTCAGCTGTTCTGTGAGCGGCTTGCGACCCGTGAGCGGCTTAACCTGCCTGCGCGACTGCTGGAGCTTGGCCTGGGCGAAGCGGCCAACCTGCTGTTGGGCAGCCAGCGTGTGGTTCCCTCGAAGCTCAGTCGTGCGGGCTTTAACTGGCGGTTCCCAACGGCGGGGCAGGCGCTCGATGATCTCCTGCGTGAGTGAAAGGCGGTTTTATGCAAGCAACAGTCAAGCCGGGAGCGGCGCGCGACGTCTCACTGGTACTGGGTAGTGGTGGCGCTAAGGGAATGGCCCACGTTGGCGTTATCCGCTGCCTGGAAGATCATGGTTTCAATATTCGCTACGTGGCCGGTAGCTCGATCGGCTCTATCGTGGGGGGTGTTTACGCGGCGGGCAAGCTGGATGCATTTGCCGACTGGGCGGGAGCGTTGAGAAAACGCGATGTTTACCGCTTGCTCGACTTCTCCTTTGGTGACGGTGCGCTGTTTAAAGGCGATCGCATCATCGAAGTGCTCAGAGAGCTGATCGGCGAGCGCAAGATCGAAGAGCTCGATATCGGCTATACCGCGGTTGCTGCCGATATTGCCTTTGGGGGCAAGGGCAAGGAGGTCTGGTTTACCGAGGGTTCGCTGTTCGATGCGATGCGTGCCTCGATGGCTGTGCCCAGTTTTTTCAGCCCGCTGGTCCAGGATGGGCAAATACTGGTAGATGGTGGTGTCATTAATCCGGTGCCGGTCGCCCCGACATTGAATGACCGAACGGCACTGACCTTCGCTGTCAGCCTCAACGGTGCTTATGATCCTGATCTTGATCGCCGTGAGGAGCCCGATGACGCCCAGCCTTCAGAGAACCCCATCGTTATTGCCTACCAAAAGAGTATTGGCCAGTTTATTGAAAACCTCTGGCCCGAGGATGCCAAGCCCGACGAGGAGCTCGGCCAGGAAATGGGGCTCACCGATGTGATGGTGCGCAGTATGGAAGTGATGCAGGCCGCGCTGACGCAGTTCAAGCTGGCGGCCACCTCGCCGACCTACATGCTCGAGATGCCTGTCAACCTCTGCAGCTTTCTCGACTTTCACCGGGCCGATGAGCTTATTGCCTATGGTTACCAGCGTACTGAAGTCTTGCTCAGGCAACACAACATCGAGCCGGTCGAAGCTCCCAAGGTTGCCAGCGACGCGCCGGAAGTCGTTTAGCCACCCTGCAGGGCGGCTGACAGTGCTGTCGCACTGAGGTAGGCAGCTTCAACACGCGAGCCAATGCACCAGTCACCGCAGGCTGCCAGCTGCAGGCTGTGGTCGATCAGGTAGTCGCGATTGGCAGGTTGCGAAGTCGCCGCATAGCGCCAGCGATGTAGCGCCTGGTAGCCAGGCTCGGGCAGCTCGCGATCGAGCAGTTGCTGCGCGGCCTCGCGCAGTTGCGTCATCACCCAGCTCTCATCGGCATCAATGTGTTGCTCTGCCCAGTCATTGTTTGACTGGATAAGCAGTGTTGCAGCGTCTGGCCGCCCACTTTTGCTGCTATTTTTAGCGATCCAGCCGACGGCTGAGCCCTGGTAGCGCATTCCGCCGGCGGGCAGATCGATTGCGGAATCAAAGCCAAGCATCAGGGCGAAGCAGCCCTGCATATAAACCGTTTGCAGAACGTCGAAATCGATGAACTGGGGTGGCAACAGCTGCGCGGTTTGCGGGGCGGGTGCCGTACAGACGACCCAGCTAAAGCCTGGGTACTCTGTTTCATTGTCATCGACCAGCGTCCAGTGGCTGTTATCGCGGCGCAGCACGCTGACGCGGGTGTTGAGCTGGAGGCTGGCGCTGTCGGGCAACTGTGCCTTGCACAGGCTATTCATACGCGGGGTAGCGACAAGCGCAGGTGCGCTGATGCCGGTGCTCGCATCGCCCACGGGCCAGCTATCGACCAGGCCCTGTTCCCGCCACACTCCCAGCTGTTCGGCAAATTGCGCGCTGCGGGCAGCGAAGTGCTGGGCCCCGTGATCAAATTCGAAACCGCCGGCGCGACGGGTTGTCATGCGACCGCCAACGCCGCGCGACTTTTCGAACACGGTGATCGCATAGTGCGCGCTCAACGCGCTCGCCAACGTCGTGCCGGCAAGACCCGCGCCGATAATGGCGAGCTTGGGTAAGCTGGGCTGCATCGATGGTGTCAGGGTGCGTCGACCGGTGCGAGCGCACGTTCAATCGCGCCGACCAGTTGTTCAGACAGCGGCTTGACCGTGCTGCTGTAGTGCGTCACGTTGCCGTCGCTATTGACCAGGTACTTGTTGAAGTTCCAGGAGGGTGCCTTGCTGGCGGCGCCAAGTGCCGAGAACACCGGGTTTGCCTGGGCGCCGAGTACGGAGCCGGGTGCCAGCATCGTGAAGCTCACGCCGTAATTGCGGTAACAGATCTCTGCGGTCTCGCTTTCCTCCTTGCTCTCCTGGCGAAAATCATTGCTTGGAAAACCCAGTACGACCAGGCCCTGGTCAGCGAAGCGTTGATGCAGTGCCTCGAGCTCCCTGAACTGTGGGGTAAAGCCGCAGTGGCTGGCCGTATTGACCACCAGGACCGTTTTGCTGGCGGTGAGATCGCAAAGATTCACCAGCGCCTTTGAGTGCAGCTTGCGCATCTCCTGGTCGAACATCGGCAGGCAGCTGGCCGCTGCCAAGCTGCTGATAAGACTGGAGAAAAGGCTGATCGTGAGTAATCGAACAAACATGGTATGAAGGATTCCAGAAATGAAGAAGCAACCGTGGTTTTACGTTCTCGCAGGGGTTTGGATCACGAGCCGGCTGCTTAGCGACCGAGCAATACTGCGAGCCAGTGTGTATCAGGGTGTGATTGCAGCGAGATATGGACGACCATCGTTAGCGGAACGGCCAACAGTACGCCAACGGGGCCGAATATCCAGCCCCAGATGATCAGTGACGAGAACACGACCAGCGGTGACAGGCCCATGTAGGCCCCCATGACTCTTGGCTCAATGATATTGCCGTAGAGCACGTTAACAAACACGAAGACCAGTGCTGTGTAGAGCGTTAAGGTCCAGCCGCCGGTAGCCAGCGCGACCGTCATGGGCGGTATCGCGGCGAGCAGTGAGCCGATGCTGGGTACAAAATTCAGGAAGAACGCCAGCATGCCCCAGAGCAGGGGAAACTCCAGGCCGATCAGCCAGCACAGCGTGCCGGCGGTAATACCGGTTGCCAGTGAGATCCACGACTTGATAAACAGGTACTTCTGGACGTTGCGAATAAATGTCTCGACATAGTCGCTGACGCGTTGCGTTGAAAACGCGCGACTGAGCTTGTGCGGAAACGTGCTGGCCTCAAGCAGTATGAACGCGACGATAAAGATAATAACGATGAAGTTGACCAGCACGCTGCTCAGGCTCGAGAACAGTACGCCAATCCAGCTGAGCACTTCACCAGGCTGCAGGAACTGGGCCTGCTCTACGCTGACATCGATACCCAGTGCACCCAGTTGTTCGAGCGCTCGGGCAATAACCTGGTTGAAGCTGTCGCGATAAATACCGATATTGCCCCGCAGCTCGGCGGTCGATGCATTCAGCATTGAGCTCGATAGCGTAAAAATACCCAGCAACAGCAGCACGATCAGGATGACAGCAAGCCATGCCGGGACGCGATATCGCGTCATCCACCGCAATAGCGGCAGGCTAAGCACGCCGATAAAGACCGAGAGCAGAAAAGGCACGAGAATATTGGCAGCGCTCTTGAGGCCAGCAATGATAATGACAATGCAGGCCAGGCCCAGTAGCAGGCTTTGAACCGAATGAGTTGGCGTGCTATCCGTCATGATCGAGCCCCACACAGCTGTGTATGCGTCAGTGATTATGAACGCTATAAGCGGTGCCGGCAAACCCGGATTGCGTTACCATCGGGATGGTATCGCCTGCAGCTATCAGGAGTTAGCGCTATGTCGCGCCCCGTTACTGATAACCCGTCTGCGCCTGGATTGAAGCGGGTACTCGGCCTGCCGCTTATTACCCTTTACGGGATAGGCGGCATCATTGGTGCCGGTATCTATGTGCTTATCGGCAAGATCACTGCAGTTGCCGGCCTGCTGTCACCGATGGGTTTTCTGGTGGCCGCCTTCATTGCGCTGTTTTCTGCGCTGTCCTATGCGGAGCTGTCGAGCCGCGTGCCAAGCAGCGGTGGAGAAGTCACCTATATACAAACGGCGTTTCGTTTTAACCAGCTGTCGGTACTGGTCGGCCTGGCAATCTGCCTGGGCGGCATGGTTTCATCAGCGGCCATTGCGCGTGGCGCATCGGGCTACCTGCAGGTCTACGTCGATATCGCGCCACAGCTCCTGGTGGTCGGCTTTGTTGTGCTGGCAACCGCAGTGGCCTGCTGGGGTGTTGCTGAGTCGGTCAGTATCGCCGCAACCATTACTGCACTGGAAATTGCCGGCCTGGGTATTGCCTGCATGATTGGCGGTGCAAACATTCCGGCATTACTTGACAGCCCGATGGACCTGTTGCCAGCGGCGGGTTATGCCGACTGGGCGCTGGTGTTTTCTGCCGCGCTGCTCGCGTTCTATGCCTATATCGGGTTTGAAGACATGGTCAACATGGGCGATGAAGTGGTCGATGCCTCGCGTACGATGCCTGTCGCGATTATGCTCGCGCTCATTATTTCTACCGGGCTGTACGTCGTTGTTGCACTGGTGTTTATCAGTTCGGTGCCGCTCGATGTGCTGGCGTCGACCGATGCACCTTTCGTCGAGCTGGTGCAACGTAATAGTGACTTACCGGTGTCATCGATAACGATAATCAGTTTGCTGGCTGTCACCAATGGTGCGCTGGTGCAGATTATTATGAGTGCGCGCATTCTCTATGGTATGAGCAAGCAGCAACTGATCGGCCCATTCTTCTCGCGGGTGAGCGCGCGCACACAGACCCCGGTGCGCGCAACGCTGCTTGCTGGCTCTGTTGTGTTACTGTTTGCGCTGGCCCTGCCGGTAGAGTCACTTGCGCGCTTTACCAGCTTTATTCTGCTGGGAGTGTTTTCGCTGGTTAACCTGGCCCTGGTTGTGATCAAGTGGCGCGAGCGCAGCCCCTCGGCGGGCAAAAGCGATGCCGGCCAGCCAGTGTTCACGGTGCCCGTTGTCGTGCCGGTGCTGGGTAGTGCGCTGTGTTTTGCCTTCTTGCTGGCTCAGCTGCTTTAAGGTGCGACGGCTGGCCAGCGCCGCTGTTTTGCGCCGCTAGCTGATAGCGAGCAGTTGGTGACGTTGCAAAATCTCGAGAAACACAGCAGGCTCGGGCCGAACCCGGTAGTTGTCGGTTTCATCGAGCCAGACAATCCGGTTGTCGGCATCTGCGACGAGCAGCGTCGGCATGACGGTATCTTCCGCGCCGCCGGGGGTGCCGGCCGGCTTGCCACCTTCATGCAGTAGCTGGAAGGCCCTGGTCACAGCCAGGTCATCGTCGATGCCAAACAGCATCGGCACGTCAAAGCGCTTTGCGAGCTTCTCGGTATCGTCCGCCGACTGCGTGCTGACGAGCACAACATCTGCACCGTATTCATCGAGCTGGCGGTACAGCCCCGACACCTCCTCGATCTGGGCGACACACAGCGGGCACCAGTTGCCGCGATAAAACAGCATCAGGGTGTTGCGCCCCAGCAGTCGATCATTGTTGATGATGCCGTCGGTGCTGCGCAGCTCAAAGGGCGGCAGCAACTCGCCAACCCGCAGCGGGCCGGCCGGCCGTTTGAGTGCAGAAAACCAGTAAAGATAGCCGTACAAGCCCAGTGCCCCGGCGCCGACACTGTAGACCAGTGGCAGGGTGCCAGGGTTGGTCATTACCAGGGCAATGCCGATCCAGACGCAGGCCTGCTGGATAGGCATATGCCGCGAGGTGCGCGCAGGCCTGGCGCGTGCGACCCACATAAAAAACGCGGTAATGGGAGCTGTTGCTATCAGTGCGCCCAACCAGGCCAGGTTGAAGCCGCCAAACACCAGTGCCAGCAGGCTATGAACTTCGCCAATAAAACAAAATCCAATCCACGGCAGCACATACCATTTTTTATGCTGGTCCATTGCGTTCTCCTTTAGCGGTGATGACCGCCCAGGTTTTCAAACACGGGGAGAGTGCCTGCAAAGCAAAACTGTGCAGCTTCGATCGGTGGCAGCTCACGCAGGCTTTTGCTGAATACCTCGACATCGAAAGCGCCTTGATAACCCTGTTGTTGCAGGGTCGCGATCAGGGCTGCGATGTCGTAGTCGCCTTCAAAGGCCTGCACACGATTATTCATCGAATGGTCGATCAGCTCTTCTGGTTTGCATTTCAGGACGCCATTGAGTTGCACCGCAAAGATGCGGTCGATGGCGACCTCTTCAAGCTGACTGAGCTGCGAGCCTGACTGGTAGAAATGCCAGGCATCGAGCATGATGCCGCCATTGTCACAGCCGGCAGCATCGACGAGCCTGGCCGCGGTGGCAAGATCGTTAATCAGCGAGAAGGGAAGAAATTCGAGCGCCACTTTGAGTCCATAACCGGCGACGCTTTCGCAAGTGGCGGCAAAGCTTTCGGTAAACTGCTCGAGCGTTGCATCGGCCAGGCCGGGCGGGGCATTCAGTAGCGGACAATGGAGTGCGCTGGCGATGCGGGCATATTCCTCGACCGGCATTTGCGTCGCTATGGCAAAGTCACTGTCGCCTTCAAGCACCGGCGCCCCCTGCACCCAGCTCAGCACAGGGTCAACGCCGGATACCACGAGCGCGTGCTCGGCGAGCAGCGCATTGATGCTGGCATCGCTATGGCCTGCGGCGATCGCGCGGGTGTACGCACCCGGGCTTACGGTGATAGCATCAAAGCCGGCCTGGGCGGCGCAGCGGATGAGTTCTTCGAGTGAGGCGTTCTCCAGCGAGCCCCAACACAGGGACAAAGAGCGATGGGCAGTCATCGGTGCGACGCCGGCTGCGGGTGAGCCGTGAGCTTACTGGCTGGAGGTCGCGTAGCTGTCGTTGGCCTTGGCGCCAACGTAGACGATGCTGTGTTGTACAACCGGCTCGCCTTTGTGATCGCCACTGATCGCAATCTTGATGGAGTTATAGCCGGGGCGTAGCAGCTTGAACCGGGCAGTGACTTCACCTTCCAGTTCTTCCAGCGACAGCTCTTCATCGATCATCTCGATATTGCTGGTGCCGTTGAGCTTGATTTTGACGTTCTCCGAGCGCCAGGGACGGCTGTAACTGATCGTGATCGCCGACTCCGCACCGATCTCGACCTTGGTGGTGGGCGCATGTTCGATCTTGAAGGTGGGCTCAGGTGGCGCGAGCCCCGCCATCTTGATCACCGTGCCGCCAATAAAGCCGTACTGCTCGGGATCGAGATACATGTGGTAGCCGCAGGCGAGCACTTGCTGCGAGGCAAGCAGTGCTGCGAAGCTGATAGCGATTGCTGGTTTGAACATGATAATACCCGGGCGAACGGTCTGCTGGCGGCGGGGCCGGCATTTGTCTGTGCTACAGGCCAATTATAACTGCTTTGCACTGCGGTAGGCGTTAACGGCAGGTATGGTGGCGATAAGCATCGTGGAGATAAAAATAAGTAATAAAAACAACAAGCTATAGGGCGTGAGTATCGAGGCGCCAATGTGCAGGCCGAACTGGGCGGCGACGATTTCCTGCAGCAGTGACAGGCCAAGCCACAGCCCGGCCGAACCCAGTGCGACGCTGGTTGCGGCGATCAGCAGCGCTTCGAGCTGGATCAACGCAAACAGGAACAGCGGTGATGCGCCGATCACGCGCAGCAGCTGGATCTCGTGTTCGCGTTCGCGAATCGATGCCAGCAGCATCGCCGCAAGACCCAGCAGGGCGGCGATCAAAACCAGCACCGATACCAGCCGCAAGGTGTTCTCGAGAATACCCATGACCTGCCAAAGTTCGGTCAGCGCAACGCCTGGCAAAATAGCCATCAGCGGTTCGCCGCGATACTCGTTAATCTGGCGCTGTACGGCGAAGGTTGCCAGTCGCGACTCAAGCCCCAGCATCATTGCCGTGATTTGCTCGGGTTGTAGCTGCGCGTCGCTCAATGGGTCAGGCCCGGAGGGTATCGACCCCGATTTAACGCCCTGTTGCCAATCGATGTGTATGGCCTCGATACCCTGCAGGCTCACGTG
The DNA here is from genome assembly GCA_965216795.1 of Pseudomonadales bacterium. Lineage (GTDB taxonomy): Bacteria > Pseudomonadota > Gammaproteobacteria > Pseudomonadales > UBA7434 > UBA7434. The sequence continues at coordinate 2,239,573 of OZ244196.1, forward strand.
CAGGGTCTGGTCGACGGGCGTCCCGGTTGCTTTGAGGATGCCGGTGACGGTAAACGGTCGGTCGTCGTGCAGGCTGAAACTGGTATCAGCGACACCGTGGGCAAGCACCAGTTTGTCGCCCAGCGCATAGCCCAGTTTGCGCGCAACCTCCGCGCCCAGCACAACGTCAAACAATGCATCAAACGCTCGACCCTGGTCGAACGCCAGTGGGTGATCACTGCCGTAGCGAAAGTGCTCAAAGTAGTCTGTGCTGGTGCCCATAACCCGGTAGCCCCGGTGCGAGTCGCCCAGTGCAATCGGTATCGCCCAGCTTACATTCTCATTGCTGGCGACCTGTTCGAAAGATTCAAAGGCAATTGTGTTGGTAGGGGCACCGATCCTGAATACCGAGTACAGCAACAAGTTGAGGCTGCCCGTCCTGGCGCCGACAATCAGGTCGACGCCCGACACGGTATTGGCAAAGCTGTCCCTGGCCTGGTTGCGCACATGCTCTACGCCCAGCAACACCAGTATGCTGACCGTCATCGCCAGTACCGTCAGCATGACCGAGCCCTTGCGATTGAGCAGGCTCTTGCCGGCAAGCTTGAAAAACATCAGCGTCGACCCGCCGCGTGGTTGATGGCATCGAGTGCTTCGATACGGTCAAAGTACTGCCCGAGCGATAAATCATGGCTAACAAACAGCAGTGTGAAGCCATGCTCGGTGGCCATCGCCATCAACAGCGACATAAAGGCATCGCGGTTGTCGGTATCCAGTGACGAGGTGGGTTCATCGGCAATCAGTAGCTCCGGGCCATTGACCAGGGCCCTGGCGATGGCAACACGCTGCTGCTGGCCGATGCTGAGCCTGGCGGTTGGTTTTCGCTGGTCTGCTGCGGCAATACCCAGCTGTGCGAGCAATGCTTCGCTGTCCTGCTCGCCGTCGCGCCGGCAAAAGTGCCTGGCAAGTTCAATATTCTCCCGGGCATCGAGGTAGGGAATCAGATTGAACTGCTGGAAGACATAGCCGATGTGATTGGCGCGAAACCGGTCGCGCTGGCGGCCCTGCATGGTATCCAGTCGCTGGCCGAGCACGTCGACGTGACCTGACTGGCAAGGGAGGATGCCGCTGAGCAGGCCGAGCAGTGTGGACTTTCCCGAGCCCGAAGGGCCATGGACAAACAGTCGCTCTCCAGCGGCTACCGACCAGCGCGGAATGTCGAGTATCGTGGCGCCCGGGGTGTCGGGGTAGGCGAAGCGCAGATCGTGTAATTCAATCGACATGGTGTTCGTCAATCAGTATCATTTTCGCTGGATGAACCTACGCCGGTGAGTAAACGCATCGGCACTGACAACTCCCGGGCTGGTATTTCAATGCGGATTGTTTCTCGTTTCATCGTGACAGCCAGTATCTTGATGGCATTGGCCGCCTGTGGCAAGTCTGGCGACGCAGCGCAGGGTGCAGCGGCGGGCGCTGAGCAGGCTCTGGCATTTAGCGAAGTGGCCTGGACTGACCTGCTGCCTCCCGAAGATCTCGATGCGATTTTGAACCCACCCGATTACCTGGCGGATATAGAAGACGGCTCACCCGAGGACCAGATAGACAGCCAGCTGTCGAACTCGACGGTTCCCGCTGGGGAAGATCGCTACCAGCAGGCATTGGTTTCAACCCGGGTCATTGACGAAATGGATGGCAAGCCCGTGCGGATACCCGGCTTCATCGTGCCGCTGGAGTTCGATGACCAGCAGATGGTGACCGAGTTTTTCCTGGTGCCGTTTTTTGGCGCCTGTATCCATGTGCCGCCACCGCCGCCCAACCAGATCATTTTTGTCAGCTATCCGCAGGGCTTCCAGCTCTCCGCATTGACCGACCCCTTCTGGATATCGGGTGTGCTCGAGACGTCGATGACCGAGAACGCAATGGCCACGGCAGCCTATGCAATGCAGATGCAGCAGTTCGAGCCATACACTAACTAATCGGGGCTGCCGTCAATACAGTTGGCGAGCGCCGCTTCCCATTCAGCGTCTATCTGGCTGGCAATGATATCGATGCAGCTTTCTGTGGCGTCATCCAGTGCCATTTCCTTGAGCGTATCTTTCGCGAGGTTGTAAGCGAACACGCCGCTTGATGTGATAAAGACGGCCTTTAGTCGCTCCACCCTCAAACCGCCAAAAAACAACAGTAGCTTCTGGCGGTCGAAGATGCACTGTGGTGAATACTGCCAGCTGATACTTTGAAAGCCTTCGCGCTGCTTGTTGTCCTGGGCCGATGCTGCCGCCTGTGCTGGATGCGCATCTGCGATCAGGTTCTCGATGCTGTCTTTATCCAGGTTGACGCCAGTTTTCCCGGTGAGAAGCGAAAATTCGAGCAGGCCCTGCTCAGTGAGCATGACGGCCGTATTCGCTGGCGCATGCCGGGCGACGTAGGTGGTCAGGTTCCTTCGATCTTCTGGCCGGTAAAGATCGTTTTTGTTGCCAATAACCAGGTCGGCAATGGCCAGCTGCTGGTTGAACGTTGGGTGACCGGTGTAGCGCTCGTCGTCCAGATTGCGAGCATCCACCAGCGTAAGGATTTTCTCAATGCTTAAAATCTCTCGGTAGCTGTCGCTACTTAAAATCTCCAGTACCTCAACCGGGTGCCCAAGACCGGTGGGTTCGATGAAAAGTCGGTGGGGGCGCGCGCGTTGCAACAGGCGATTTAGCGCGATCTGCATGGGCAGGCTGGCAGAGCAGCACATGCAACCGCCTGGCACTTCGCTGATGTAGACGCCGTTCTCCTCGCTATACTGGCCGGCGTACAGGGCGCCATCGACACCAATTTCGCCAAACTCATTGACCAGGATTGCCCAGCGCTCTAGAGACGGCTTCTGTGCCAGCAAATTCAGGATGGCAGAGGTCTTGCCCGCACCCAGGAAGCCGGTAACGATGTTGGTGGGTACGGCGAGGATTTTGTCGCGCCTGGTCACGGCAGTGTCGTATCAGGCTGCAAGCCTGAGTGTGGGCGCTCAGGTTTCAGCAGCGCAGTCATCACAGTGTGCGTCGCGACAGAGTTGATAGTTCCAGTAGTGCGCAATCGCAATAATGCCCGCGCCGACAAGGGTGAATGTACGCTCAAAGGTTTCGCCGCGCGCCTCGCCGCCCAGTGCAGCCATGAGCAAGATGCCGACGCCTATGGCGCCGACTATCCAGACAGCGTGACGCTGGTGTTTTTTACAGCCCATGGTCAGTGCAAAGATGCTGATCGGGATGACGGCGCATACCAGCCACAGGTGAAACGCCTCATTGTTGAGCGGCAGCGCCAACAGGGATGGTGCGACCGTCACAAGCACCGGCAGCGCCAGGCAGTGGAATACGCACAGTGCGGACAGGCCTATTGAAGCGCCATCGGCGACGCGTTGTGTCTGGCTCATGAGAAACGGTCTTATCTGATTTGAAGCGCGTTATTGTCGGGCGATAGATTCACTGCGCCCTGCCTGGTCTCGCTGACCCATTGCGTATTGATTTTCTGGAGAGCCGGGAAGACATCGAACAAACTGACGCTGAGGTCGACGGCATTGTTCGAAGTCGAGCAGTTAAAGCGGTAGTGTGCCGAAAGCTCACTGTGGCCATCATCGTGATACTGTCCATGCTGCGAGGTTTTCTCGTCTTCTTCGTGCTCGTTGTGCTCATGATGATGGTCGTGGCCGTGCGCATGGCCCTTGCTTTCATCGGCGTGATCATTGTCTGGTGCCGTATCATCGTGTTGGTGCCCAGCATCGCCAGCATCGTATTCGAGCGCCGATAAATTCACGTCGATATCCAGCAGCTCGCACGCTTCGGCAGCAAACACCAACCAGTCCAGCGGTGCCTCGAGTTGTTCCCTGGCGCTCTCGAGTCGCGCTCTTTGCGCATCGCTGCGTGCGCGATGTTCAAAGCCGACAATATTGGCAGCCGGTGACTCAAGGTGTACTTCAAGGATGCCAGCTTCCAAAGCCAGCATGAGCTTTGCCTCACCATGGACATGGGCGTCGCTGCCGCCCAGTGCGCTCGTCGGCAACAACGAACAGGCAGCGGCCGATAATGTGACCAGCGCTGATCGCAGCGGTCGCGATACGGTGATGCTCAAATGATACAACATAACATTTACCCTTTCGAGTCCAGGCCCGGACAGATCGAGAAGGGATTATAATCGGCGCGTGAAATGTGCCGCTAAGCTATTGATATATATGCATTTATAGTTGAGTTGACGCTTGCCCTGGGTCAATCCATGTATTCATTCATAAAGTCCACGGCTTCTTCAGCGAAGCTCTGGTTCGCGTTGCAGTTGATGCGGTCATCGTCAGCGTTTTCCTTTTCGCTATAGCGGATGATGTTGTCGGGCATGTGCACGCTGGTGCGGCCACAGGGGCAGGGGGTATCCCAGTCAATCGTGACCTCATCGCCCGTTATGACGCCGCCCCAGTGCCCCTGTTCGAGCAAGTTGTAGAAGGCGCCGCGGCCGGTGACGACGCCCTCGCGAGGCAGCGGCTCGCTGGTATCCGGGTCGAGCAAGAAGGGAATGACAAAGGGCTCGCAGTGATAGCGGTTGTGTTCGCATCGCCAGTGAAAGGCGCCGCCCTCTGAAAAGCCGTAACCCTTCTTGAGTTGCTCGATGCCCAAAAATTCGAGAATCACCTCAAGATAGTTATCGGGTAGCACTGCGCCTTTCATGCCCCCACCGGTCAGTATCGCTGAGTCGGGCGAAAACACTTTCGTCACCCCGCGCTCCAGGCCTTCGATCGCCATCTGGTAAAGCTGGGGGTAGCTACCAACCATAAAGACCTGCTGCCCTGCCAGTTTCTCGGTGATGTCAGCCAAAAACCGCGACATGTCCTCGGGCAGCTTCGCCTGCTGTGCTTCGAATTCTTCTTTGCGCTTGAGCATCTCAGGCTCGATCTTGAGGCGATCGAGTTCGCCTTTGGCCGCCGCCAGGCGCATCTGGCTCGCCAGCACCAGCAGGTCGGGGTCGATACCGTAATCGTAAAGCGGGTGCAGTCGTGATTCATCGCCAGCACAAAAATACTTGATCATCTGCGGCAGGCTGCGCACCGCGCCGACGGTTCCCTTGGAGAACGTCGGCCAGACAATATCGACAGTCGTGTTCTGCAGTGCGTCTGTCGGCGCCTCACCGTAGGTCTGGAACATATTCATATGCCACAGTCGCATACCGTAGTCGGACTGGGCCGTCAGCTTGGGTATCAGCGACATGGTGCCGGTGGTGCCAGACGATGTAAGCAGGTTGATCTCGGTTTGTTCGTCCATGCGATCGAGAAATTCACGCAGGCCACCGCAGCCTTCCATCTGCACGCCCGACAAATCGACGGGTGTTTGTTTGTCGAGCCACTTGACCAGCAGGTCGAAGCGCTTGCCCGAGAGCAGTGATGCCGGGTACGACTTGAACGCTGTGTGTGCGAAGAACAACGGCGCGAGGTCATTGAACTCCCTGGGATCGCTAACGCCCTGGCGGTCAGCGAGTTTGCGCAGCACTTCAATGCTGTCGTAGTGTTCCCTGAAGCGCATGTTCAGCGCCGCCTTTTGCCACTCGGCCAACTCTTCGCGCTCAATGCTGTGCATGTTGGTGATCGAGCCATCGAACAGCGCGATCGGGTCACTCATTAGCAGTTCGGCTTTTTCCTGGACTGAACTCATGGTCTGGCTCCCATTAACGGCGTTGCTAGAGGCATGGTCTCACTTTAGTGAGGCCCGTTCAGCGAAGATGACGCAAGATTAAGAAAAGCCGTCTTACGGGCGCGGCTATCGGCCCGATCGGCGCAGGCCTACCAGTGCAAGCAGTACGGCCAGTGCGATAACCGCGCCCAGGGGTAGCGGTACGCGCACACTGCTAACGTTGACGATGCCTGTGCCGGTCAGCTCGATCGAGTAGTCGCCAGTATTGGCGCCGCCGGAAGTGCCATCGTAAACGGCGAGCGTGTACGTGCCGCTAGTACTGAGCACCTCATTCAAGACGGCTGTCACCGGGCCATCGCCCTGCCCAAGCCAGGTGCCGTCGGGCCCGAACAGGTCCACGCGAGCAAACAGCGAAGTGCTGTTGAGATCGATAACCGTGACTTCGATATCAGCACCCGCATTGGCTTCAAAGGTGTAGGTGTCTACGTCGGCAAGCGAAACCGAGTTCAGCGTAACCGTGTTCGCCGGGAGTACACCAAATTCGTTGGCGCCGGGCATCTGCGCAAAGTGAAGGACATAATCACCGGTATTGTTGCCGCCCGCAGAGCCGTCGGACACCTGCACCTCGTAGGTATCATCGGCAGTGAGGGTGAAACTGATCCACGCTGCGTTACTCCCATCACCAAAACTCTGCGACACGTTCGCAGCGTTAAACAGTTCGACCCGTGGGAACAGTGAGGTTGCACCGGTATCGCCGACCCTGATGCGCACCGTCTCGCCAGCGTCGCCATCAAAAAAGTAGCTATCGATCTGGCCGGCTGCGGCAATTGTGCCGGTGATCGAGCCGCCGTTGATCAGCTGTGCATTGGCGATGCACGCGCAGGCAAGCCATGCAGAGGTGAACAGCATCCGCAGCAGTTGGACGATGCGAAAGCAGGCTGGTCGCGCGGAAGCCGTGTCGCCGCCTGGGCCCGTGAGTGGATACATAATGCCGCCCCCATGGTTTATATCGCGTTGCCAGTTTAACAGGGTTGACGAGATTTTGATCAGTAAAGTGATGGGGGCAATAAAAGCATGGTGTTTCAGTGGCTTGGCTGGTGCTCTGGGGTGTTCGCGGTAATATGTGAGCCAGACGAAACACATTCTGGAATCGACAATGACCTACCCCGACGCCTTACCGCACGATCCGCCAAAGCAAGTGGCCGAAGACCTGTTTGTCGTTTATGGCTGCGTAAAGACCAATGCCTTTGTCCGGTTTACCCGCAACATGACCGTCGTGCGTGATAACGGCCAGCTGACACTGATAAACCCGGTGCGCATGGACGAGGTGGGTCTTGCGGCACTCGAGGCGCTCGGTGATGTTGCCCATGTGTTGCGGATGGGTTTTGCGCACGGCATGGACGACCCTTTCTATGTCGATCGCTACCAGACGAGCTTCTGGTCGTTCGAAGGGGGCAAAAGCTACACCGAGCCTGCCATCACTCATGTGTTGTCTGAGGGTGGCCCGCTACCATTCGCTAACGCGCGACTGATGCAGTTTGGCCATATGCGCCAGCCTGAGGGCGCCATATTGCTCGAACGCAATCCCGGTGTGCTGTTAACGACCGATGCCATCCAGTCCTACCTGACACCACCGCACTCGCCACACACCAACTGGCTGGCCAGGCGTATGTTGCCGATACTGGGTTTCCCAAAGGAAACGCTAATAGGCCCGATCTGGATGAAGCTCGCCGTCAGCGATCACGCGGGGATCAAGTCAGATTTCGAGCGGCTGCTGGATTGGGATTACGATCAACTGCTCGCCGCGCACGGTACGTTCTTGCCGGCCAATGCTAAAGCCGAAGTCAGGCATGCAATCGACAAGTTTTACAGCGACTAACGCCTATCGATGTTTGGGCGGTAGCAGCGCCAGTTTGGCTGTGCTGCGAACATAGCGCTGATAGTCAGCGTCATCACCCCAGCGCTCTTTTGCTGCGGCATCGAGCAGGTTAATGCCACTGATGTGCACTACGAGCACGTAGACAAACAACGGCGATAACAGCGCCAGGTAGCTCCAGCCCTGCAGTTGCGGCAGGGCGATGATCGCAATGCCCGTCCAGAGCAGGATCTCACCAAAGTAGTTGGGGTGCTGTGAGTAACGCCATAGCCCGGTGGAAATAAACTTGCCCTCATTGCCCGGCGTTTGTCGAAAGACGCTTTTCTGTCGATCGGCGATAGCCTCAATGAGAAAACCTGTCGCCCATAGCGCAGCGCCCGCCAGGAAGAAGGCATCAAAGCCACGTGTATTGTTATCGGTCAGGATGACCAGCGCGCCGGCCATCGTGATAACGACCCATAATCCCTGCGTGGTCCAGACGGTGAAGAAGCGCGAGACGCTCTCCTTGAATGGGCGAAAGCGCTTGTCTTCGCCAGTTCGCAGCACGCGGGCAAACAGCATCGTGCCAAGTCGCACACACCAGGCTGAGACCATGCAGGCGACCAGGAACGTCGCGAGCGTGGGCGGGTTGCTGAGCACCAGTGCAACCACCACCACACTGAGATAACTCAGTGCGCCCACCAGGTCGTAGAATTTTTCGGTGCGCGCCAACCACGCGGGAATGAACGCCAGCCAGTTCATTGCAAAGGCAACCATGGCGGCAATGAAAATCACCGGCAGGCCCAGGTAGTGGGCGCCCTGGCTACCGATAAGCCAGCTAAAGGCCAGCCCAATTAGCGCGATAACCAGCGAGGCGATCACACGACACCGTAAGAGAGCATGGCATCGGCGACCTTTTTGAAGCCGGCGATATTGGCGCCCTTCACATAATTAATAGCGCCGTTGCCGCCGGCTTGCCCACCGTACTCGGCGCATTTGGCGTGAATGTCGCGCATGATATCCATCAGCAGGTTGTCGAGGCGCTCGCTGTGCCAGCTGACCCGCGCTGAATTCTGGCTCATCTCAAGCCCCGAGACGGCCACGCCGCCTGCGTTTGCCGCCTTGCCCGGAGCATAGAGAATCTTCGCGCCGTGAAAAACATCGATGGCGTCCAGCGTCGAGGGCATGTTTGCGCCTTCTGCCGCCGCAATCAGCCCATTGCCAACCAGCGCCCTGGCATCATCACCATCGAGCTCGTTCTGCGTGGCGCAGGGCAGGGCGATTTCGGTGGGTACGCGCCATGGCCGCTCACCAGCATGAAAGCTGGCGCCGGTAAAGGCATCGGCGTATTCACTGATCTTGCCACGGCGTTCGTTCTTCAGGGTCTTGATCCATTCCAGCTTCTCAAGGTCAATACCCGAGGGGTCGTGCACAAAACCGCCGCTGTCAGACAGCGTAATGACTTTGCCGCCCATCTGGTTGACCTTTTCGGCAGCATGGATGGCAACGTTACCCGCCCCCGAGACGCTCACCGTCTTGCCCTCGAGGCTGTGACCTGCGTGGCTGAGCATATTGTCAAGAAAGTAAACGGCGCCATAGCCGGTCGCCTCTGGTCGCATCTGGCTGCCACCAAACTCCAGGCCCTTGCCGGTGAGCACGCCCTCCCAGCGGTTGGTAATGCGTTTGTACTGGCCAAACATATAACCAATCTCGCGCGCGCCCACGCCGATGTCGCCGGCGGGCACGTCGATATCGGGGCCCACGTGTCGATACAGCTCGGTCATAAACGACTGGCAAAAGCGCATCACCTCGCTATCGCTCTTGCCGCGCGGGTTAAAGTTCGCGCCACCCTTGCCGCCGCCCAGCGGCAGGCCGGTCAGTGAGTTCTTGAAGGTCTGCTCAAACGCCAGGAACTTTAAAACGCTCTCGTTCACCGTGGGGTGGAAGCGCAGCCCGCCCTTGTAGGGGCCGATGGCATTGTTGTTCTGCACACGCCAGCCACGTTGCACGCGAATATTGTGGTTGTCGTCCTCCCAGCAAACCCGGAACGACACGACCCGGTCCGGTTCAGCGATCCTGCGCAGGATCTGCGCCTCGTGGTAGGCGACCTTGTCGTCGATGAATTCATAGATGTCCTGGGCAACTTCGTGCACCGCCTGCACGAACTCGGGCTGCCCGGGATTGCGCTTGCGCACCCCTTCCATAAACTGCTCGAAGTTAACGTGTTCCGAGTTCATAGTTGGATTGCTCTCGTTGTCGTTGCACTTTATTGTTCGCCAGGCCCGATACCATCGGGCGGCCAGACCACTGCGTCGTCTTCGAGCGGTATGTCCAGGCTCTCCATGATCTGCGCAGCCATGTGCCAGTTACCAATACTGGCTACCACGGTGATCTGCGAGGCAGGCTCCGGCAGTAGCTCAGCCAGCGTTTGCCAGGTCGCAGCCTGGATGCCACCCTGCCTGAGCGTATCGTCAGTTGCCTGCAGGACAATACGGTCGGTTGCATCGAAGAGATCAGCGGCTTGCCAGTTACGCACGGCGACCACTTCAGGCTCGGTGAGGCCAAGAAACAGCGAGGCATGCCAGTGCTGGGTCCACTCGTATTTTGACTGGCTGAGCCAGGCCACGCGCATAATAATCAATTCTCGCAGGCGGTGACTGAGCGCGCCATCGCTAGACATCAGGGTGAAGATTGTCTTGTTGATTTCTGCTGCAACGTCAGGGTAGTGCAGCAAAATCCGGAACAGGTTGAGCTGGGCAATGTACTCGTCGATACCCACGGCGACACCGCGCTCGCGCGCCTCCTCCCTGGAGAGCATTGCGATACGGCTGGAAGGATTTTCGTCAGAAGACATTGTGGCGTGACTCTAGTGGCGTGACTCTATTTGTGGCGTGGTTCTACTATGTCGTGGTTAACGCATACCCATACCCAGGTAATCATCGGGCCGTGTGCTGTTTTTCTGGTAGACGGTTTCCGGACTGCGGCCAAGCTTATGTGCCAGCGGCGCGAGCTGTTCGCGATCCAGTGCGCTGTAGAAGTCCAGTGCATTCAGGCCAAGTATCTGCCTGACTTCAGGTTCGGGCAGGCCATGAAAGCTGTGCTGCAGGCAGGTTTCGGTGTAGGGCCAGGTGCCCTCGGGGTGTGGGTAGTCCGAGGCCCACATCATGTTGGGTAATGAAATTTCGTGGCGTATCTCGGCTTCGTGCCGTGAAATAAAGCTGGCGGTAATGGCACAGTTGCGCCGCCAATACTCGCTGGGCTTGTGCTCCACCTGCTCGCGCAGGCGGCGCGCGTTCCACATCTCATAGACTTCATCGAGGTTGCGTAGAACATCGGGCACCCAAAACGACAGCGCCTCGGCGTAAACCAGTTTGAGATTGGGGAAGCGATCGAACACGCCGCCGAAGCACATCATCCACAGTGCGCGGCGATCGGCGTACTGTACCTCGGTAAAGTACAGCACCGAGGCAATCGGCTCTTCAGGGCCGAATGTCGTTGCCGCATCGGGTGCGCTACCCGAGCTGCCACCGTGGGCAGTAATGGGCAAGTCCAGCGACTCGGCGATCGACCACAGTGGGTCATAGTAGCTGTCGTGGTAGCCTGGCACACCGTCCTCGATGCGCGGCAGCATAATGCCGCCGCGCAGGCCGTTGTCATAGCACCACTGCACTTCGGCGACAATGCGATCCATCTCTAATGCAGTGGGTAAATAGATAACTCCCAAGCGCTGCCCGGGTTGTTTGGCGCAAAACTCGGCGAGCCAGCGGTGGTAGGCACGAGCGCCAGCCATGCGCAACTCGAAGGGCCAGCGGCCGCGGCCTGCCATCGTGCCAACCGGGTTTTTCCAGGTCGAGAAGGGTACGTGGTTTTCGCAAAAGCCATCGGGGAAAATAACTTCGGCGACGATGCCTTCTTCATCGAGCATGTCCTTGCGAATATCTGAATCGAACAGGCCGAGCATAAACCGGTCGGCATTACTGGCAAAGCTCTGCGCCTGCGCTTCATCGGCGCCGGTGGCGACCATAAATCCGGCCATCAAATCGGCGAGCTTGTCCATTTTGCGGGCATGGGCCAGTCGGGCAACATCGGCAGTGGGTCGCGAGGTCCAGTAGTCTTCAAAGTCTTTGCGGTACTGCGGGTCAAAGTACTCAGTAAACCCCGGCTGTGGTGGGCCCGCGTGGCAGTCACCCGATATCATCAGGTAGGGGTCAGTGTTCATCGGCAAGTCTCCGGCGGGCAGCTATCTGCATGGCAGTTGCGCAACGCTTATGCATTCTTGTCGGTGATAGACTAAGCGACCCGGTCGGGCTCGTAAACGGCCCGCAGATTACAATGACGGTCAGATTTCGATAGCGATAGCTCATATGGATTTCGATCGATTTTTTAGCAGGCTCAACCCCGCGATCGTTGGCTTGCTGCGCTCGCCCTTGCACGGCATCGCGAGCAAGGGCCTGCTGGTGCTTGAGATCACCGGCAGGCGCAGCGGCAAGCAGTATGCGATTCCCGTTGGCTACCAGTGGCGCAGCAATGATGTCTGGGTGCTGGTATCAAAATCGCAGCGCAAACAGTGGTGGCGGAACTTTCGCACGCCCCATTCGCTGTCGCTGGTCATCCGTCGCGAGCGTCGCGATGGCAGCGGGGTGCTTATCGACAAGGGTTCCGCTGATTATCGGCAGTTTATCGAGCGCACGTTCAGGCAGCTGCCTGGGCTGGCCAGGCAGTTTGATATCGATTATCAAAAAGGCGCGACAATAACCGAACCCATGTGGGAGCGCGTCAGCGCGAATGCCGAAATTGTACGTATCCAGCTACAGGAGCCTGGGCAAGATGAGTGAGCAACAGCAAAGTACTGAGCAGGCCAAAGCAGAGCTACGCGATGCATTCGATGCGCTGATTGAAAACCTGCAGCATGCGCGCGAAGTGATCGATGATCCGGCCCTGTTCGGGCCTGAGCCCACGCCGCGGGGTATGGCCGAAGGGTACCGCTACCTCGCAGGATTTCTACACCATGGGGTTGAGCGAGCATTTCATGAAGACCCGGATTTCCCGGCGTTTCGAAATGCGCTGTCGGTCTATAACAAGTCGACGATTGAAAACCCCGATGCAATTTACTTCTATGCGCCCATCGACGGCAGCAAGCGCTACCGGGTGACCGCAAAGCTGCCCGATCACCGACACTGGCGCGGTGATGCGCCTGCAGCTGACGGCCCCATTGCGGTTAACTACCTGCTGTTTGAAACCTCTAACGGTGATATGGCCGGTGACTCAGGCAATTTGGCCGAGACCATGCCCGGTGCGCGCACGGGTTTTGGCACGCTCGATTCAACCCAGATACAGATTTCTGCTGATGGCGAAATTGAACTGCTGCTCGGCCCGGAGAAGCCTGCAGGCTATACCGGCGATTTTATCTGTACCCGCAAGCCGCCCAGTAAAAAGAACCCGGAGGGCCCCGATCGCTATGCCACGTACCTGAGTGGCCGGCAGATCTTCCATGACTGGGCGCGTGAAGAGCCCATACTGCTGGAAATTACTGCGCTCGACAGTGAGGGTGGCCAGCCCGAGTCGATGTCACCTGCGCGCACCTCAGCGCAGCTGCGCCGCATGGGTTCGATCATCGAGGGCCAGATGCGCTTCTGGATGGAGTTCTACGACAAGGTACTCAACAGCAACAACAACTACCCGGCTGACGGTGGGCGCTACTTCTTTCCAGTTAACGCCTACAACAAGCCTAATGCGCCGTCGATCGCGACTGGGGGAGGCATGAGCACCAACATCAGCGCGGGTGGCACCTTTGACCTGGGTCCCGATGAAGCGCTCTATATTGAGGCGAAGTTTGTGCATCGACCGCTGTTTTCCAACTGCTACCTGAATAACCTCTGGGGAGAGTCGGCCGACTACGCCAACCACCAGAGCAGCCTTAACCTGCACCAGATGCATATCGCCGATGACAACATCCAGCGCTGGGTCATTGCGCATCGCGACCCGGGCGTCATGAACTGGCTTGATACCACAGGGCTTGAGCGCGGCTTTGTGACCAATCGCTGGGTCTATACCGAATTTCCCGATGAGTCCGAGTGGCCGGTTATCAGTGCGAAGAAAATTGCCTTCGATGACATTGACAGCCACATGCCTGCCGACATGCCGCGGGTCACGCCCGAGCAACGTCGCCAGGCGATTGCGATTCGCCAGGCCCATGTGAAGCGTCGCTTCCGCGTCTTCTAAAAAAGGCGCGGAGGGATTTTACTTTGAGCAATGATCAGGAGTTCGATGGCAAGGTGGCAATGGTTACCGGCGCAGCATCGGGCATTGGTTTTGCCATCGCCGAGTTGTTTGCCCAGCGCGGTGCCAGTGTCGCGATTATTGATATTGATGCCGACCGGGGCGAGTCGGCTGCGGCTGCGATCAATACCGCAGGTGGCAATGCATTCTTTATAACTACCGACATCAGTAGCGCTTCATCGATTTCTGCGGCTGTCGAAGCTACCGTGGATAATTTTGGTCGCCTGGACTATGCGGCAAACAATGCTGGCGTGGCAGGTGAGATGCACGAAGTGGCTGAAATGCCAGAGGCGGAGTGGCGGCGCGTTATTGATATTATGCTGACGGGTGTGTTTCTCGGTATGAAGTACCAATTACCGCATATCGTTAAATCCCGGGGCGCGATTGTGAACACGGCATCAGGTGTTGGACTGGTCGGGTTTGCGGGCCAGTCTGCCTATACTGCCAGCAAGCATGGAGTGCTGGGTTTAACCAAGGCTGCAGCGCTGGAGTATGGCTCCAAAGGCGTTAACATCAACGCTATCTGTCCTGGTACCGCGCGCACCGAAATGGTCGACAACGCACTGACCCGAAGACCCGAGCTCGAGACGGGCCTGCAAGCGTTGCACCCCATTGGCCGCATTGCTACACCACAAGAAATTGCAGAAGCCGTGCTCTGGTTGTGCTCGCCCAAAGCGTCATTTGTATCGGGAGTAGCCCTGCCTGTTGATGGTGGATACGTCGCGCAGTAATTATCGAGCGGCTACTTTCCCTTCCACACCGGAGCGCGTTTTTCAGCAAATGCGGTAGCGCCCTCGATGGCATCTTCACTCGTGCCAACGGCGGCCATGATCGGCGTTTGTAACTCAAACTGCTCATCGAGGCTCCAGTCGGCCGACTCATTGATAATGCGCTTCGATGCGGCCGTCGCCAACGGCCCGTTGGCAGCGATCAGTTTTGCCATCTCCATCGCACCGTCGAGTGCTTTACCGCTCTCGACGACGCGATTGACCAGCCCCAGTTCGTGGGCGCGCTGCGCGCTGATCAACTCGCCCGTCAGTGCCATTTCCATCGCCATGCGGCTGGGAATCTGCTTGGGCAGACGGATCAGTCCGCCGGCGCCTGCAATGAGGCCGCGCTTGACTTCGGGGATGCCCATTTGCGCATCGGCCGCAGCAACCGTCAGATCAGAGGCGCAGATCAACTCGCAGCCTCCGCCCAGAGCGTAGCCTTCAACGGCGGTAATCAGCGGCTTTTTGGGCGGTGCTTCAACAAAGCCGCAGAATCCTTTGCCTTCGATGAGCGGCAGCTCGCCGGTGACAAAGGCCTTCAGGTCCATGCCCGCGCAGAACGTGCCGCCTGCGCCGGTGAGCACGGCGACGCGGATATCGTTGTTCGAGTCCAGTTCGTCCATCGCCGCAGCAACACCCTCGGCCACGGCCTTGTTGACGGAGTTGCGGGCCTTAAAGCGGTTGATCGTAATGACCATAACGCCATCTTCAGTACTGACCAGTACGCTATCTTCGTTGTCTGACATCGGTTTTCTCTTTGCAATTCTGGTTTGGGGGTTGGCCGGTCACTATACCACCGAGGGGGTAAATTGACTGCGCCCTGAATCGGCCCCAGGGTAATCCAATTACATATGTATACGTTTTGTAACGCAAAAGGCGCTGAGTTGAGCGATGGCGGCCATTATGTTTGACAGCGCAAGGCCCGGTTGTAATAGTTCGGCCACAGCCTGATCCTGCGTCTTCGACGCACAGCCAACGGGTAACAGACCATGACAGCACTCGCAGCACCGTTAGACCTGACTCGCCTTGCGCCCGAGCGCTCGCTCTCGGCACCGGCCAAAAAAATCTTCAAGACCTGGACTGCCAGCTGGATCATCGGCACGCTCACGGTCATGGTGCTGTTCTATATAGGCACGCTCGATTTCGTGATGAGTGGGCGCCTGTCGATGTACCTGATCAGCGTCTGGCTTAACGCCTGGATTCTGGTATGGCTGTTCCGCCGTTATGCGGGCCAGGAAAAATCCGACCTGTGGCACGACCTGATGGTCGTGTGGATGGTCAGTTACGCAATCACCAATATCCAGTGGGAGATTCCCTGGGTCATTCTGTCGCCAATCATTTTCGAAAACATGCACACGCTCGATGACCTGGTTGCGCAAACCGGTTACATGCGCGAGGCGCCCTGGCATCTGTATTACTGGGTGATTGCCAGTTTTGGCGCGGTAGACCTGCGCACCATCAACCACGATGGTACTTTCTATTCGTTGGAGATGTTTGCCTTTGTGAACCTGGCGATGACCTTCTACTTCTTCCACCTCAATAAAAAGCGTTCGCCCTATCGTTACCTGATTGTCGTGCTTGGCTGTGGTGAACCTATTGCCGCAACATTCATCTTTTCGTTCTCGGAGGTCTTTGACGGTTTCGTCAATATGCCGGGCGGGCTTTGGGATACGTTGCTGGCCCTGGTGTGGACCCAGTACCAGTACGTGGTCTTCCCGATGATCTTCGGGGTAGTCGCCTGCAAACTGCTGCTTGAAGACCTGGCCTACTGCAAGGGCCAATGATGGTGGCGCCGATTAGCGCCGCGCGACAAAGCCGTGAAAGAGTGTTTCCATGACCGCCTCGATACGCCGGGCGGTCAGCTCTTCATCTTCGCCGGCGATAATGTACTCGGCGTATGACAGGTACACCTCACTGATGACGTGAGCCATATCTTCAACGTCGACGTCGTCGCGCACATCCCGCTGTTCGACCCCGCGCTGGAGCACGTCCTGAATCAACTGGCGTAGCATGGCACGGCCCTGCCGCGTCGCATCGCTGAAGGACTCCAGCACCACCCGACTATCCTGCGCCAGTAGTCGTGAGACAAACTGCCGGCGGTGGGCAAAATCATTGCTCGCGATCAATATTTTTCGCATGGTATGCGCAGTACTCGGCGTGGTGCGCGTTGCCTCGCGCACGAGTACCGCCTGCCATTCGTGGTTGATGCGCAGCACGACGGCATCGAACAGTTCTTCTTTGTTGGTAAAGTGGCGATAGAGTAGCGGGCGCGAAACACCCGCGGCCGCCGCGATGGCTTTGAGCGAGGACTTTGCAAAGCCGGCAGCGCTGAACTCAACCTCAGCGGCGTCGAGAATCGCATTGCGGTTTTCTTCGTGTTTTGCGGCGCGTAAGCCGGTTTCTGCCATGGTTGGTGCTGCTGCTTTGCCAGGGGGCGGGCTTGATATTACCACTGCGCAGCCGCTTGTGCGCGGCTCAGGCGATCGGCCAGTCTGCGGCATCGATCGAGTCCAGCCGGTCGCTGCCCGTATCGCCGCGCCACTTGCGAACGAAGACGCCTTCGGGGTCATAGATCGCCATCTGTTTTTCAAGATCAAACCGCCGCTTGCCCCGTGGGTCGGCTCCGACCCCGGCCAGGTATTGCCAGTTACCCCAGTTTGAGCCGACATCGTAGTCAACCAGCTGCTGCTCGAAGTAGGCGGCACCGTAGCGCCAGTCGAGGCCGAGCTCGTTGACGAAGCAGCTGGCAACGATTTGCCGGCCGCGGTTCGACATATAGCCTGTTTCATTGAGTTGGTTCATGCAAGCATTCACCAGGGGGTAGGGCGTATTGCCGTTACACCAGCGCTGGAAGCGCTCGGGGTAGAACGCGGTGAGCACGGCCTGGCGCTTGATGCCCTGATGGGTAAAGAGCTTTTCACGATGAGCGTGTGCGTACCATTGAAAGTACTCGCGCCACAGCAGCTCGAAGCGCACCCAGTAGGTTGACTCATTGGCTTCGATGTCGCGCTCGTAGCGCTCGATCGCCTGGTAGACCTGCCGGGCAGAGAGGCATCCGGCTGCCAGCCAGGGTGAGAGTTTGGTCGAGTTCTCCCAGCCATCAAGCGCATTACGCACTGCCTTGTAGCGACTGGGCAGGCCCTGCTCGATGTATGCATCAAGCTGCGCCTGGCCAGCGCTTGCGCCACCGGCAAAGGGCGTATTTGTTGTGCCACCACCGAGCGGGGGTAGCGCCGGGGTTGCAAGCATTGTTTGCGCAGGCGGTGGGGGTAGTCGCTGTGGCCGTGAGCGCGTCGTGATACCGTCAACTGGCTCAACCGCTTTACGAAACTGGCTGAACGACTGCGGTAGCCCGGTTAACGCAAAGGGCAAGGAGGGCGGGTCGAGCAGGGTGTGGGTGCTGTGCTGTTCAAAGTGCAGCATGGCAAAGCGCCGCTGCAGTTTTCGCCAGATATCATTTTCATAAAAGCCCGCGTGTTCGCTGCGAAACACCGCATCGATCTTGAATCGGGCGATCAATGTTGCCAACGCATCGAGTGGCGGCTGGTAGATAACCAGCAGATCCTGTCCCAGCGACCGAAGTGCTGCTGCAAGATCATCGAGCGACTGCCGGACAAACTGCCAACGAAAACTGCCCATCGATTTATGCCCGTAGCGATTGGGCTGGAACCAGGCCGGGTCAGCAATGTACACACAGAGCAGACGTTCAGATTTCGATGCCGCTTCAACCAGTGCGAGGTTGTCTTCAAGCCTCAGGTCGTTGTTGAACCAGTAGAGGCTGGCGGTGAACGGGGCACGGCTATTCGGCATCGCTGTAGTGCCTCGCGTGTCGCTGGCGCCGGCAGCGCTCCGAGCAGTACCGGACTTCATGCCAGCATGGCTTCCACTTTTTTCGCCAGCTGAACGGTCGGCTGCACACTGTGCAGACCTTCTGTGGGAGCTCAGACTTTTTCATGGTTCAGTTTTTCAAGAAACGCGTGTGAGTCGAGTTCGATAGCTGCAATACGCTGTTCATCCATGCGCGCCAGCGTGCGGTAGGTCATTGCCAGCCGAGGATTGTTCTCGAGTTTGTCTCGATTACGCGTCATAAAGCTCCAGTACAGGTAGTTGAAAGGGCAGGCGTCCTCGCCCGTTTTTTGCTTGACCTTGTGGCGGCAGTTACCACAGTAGTTTGACATCTTGTTGATGTAGGCACCGCTGGCGGCATAGGGTTTGGAGCCGAGCACGCCGCCATCGGCAAACAGGATCATGCCAGTGACATTGGGCAGCTCTACCCACTGGTAGGCATCGGCGTAGACGATCATGTACCAATCGTTCACCTCGGCCGGATCCAGGCCCGCGATCAGCGCAAAGTTACCCAGTACCATCAGCCGCTGGATGTGATGGGCATAGGCGTTCTCGCGCGTTTCGGTGATGCACTGGTGTAGGCAGTTCATGTCGGTATCGCCGCTCCAGAAAAACGCGGGCAACGATCGTTTGGCATCGAGAAAGTTCTCGGATTCGTAGTCGGGCATTTTCAGCCAGTAAATGCCCCTGACATACTCGCGCCAGCCCAGGATCTGTCGAATAAACCCCTCGACGGCGTTCAGCGGTGCTGCGCCGCTGTCATAGGCCGATTCGGCCGCGCGGATGCATTCCATCGGGCCGAGCAGGCCAAGGTTCAGGTAGAAACTGATGTGGCTGTGATACATCCACGGCTCGCCCTGCACCATAGCATCCTGGTAATCGCCAAAGTGACAGAGCCGCTTATCGATAAACTGCGACAGGGCCACCAGCGCCTGTTTGCGGGTTACCGCAAAATGGAACGGCGCGAGCTCGCCGAAGTGATCGGCATAGCGGGATTGCACCAGGTCGATGACTTCGCGGGTGATGGCATCGGGTTTGGCGCGGTAGGCCGGTGGTACCTGCAGGCCCTGCTTAGGCGGCTTGCGATTTTCGCTGTCGAAGTTCCATTGGCCGCCGACCGGCTGGTCACCATCCATCAGTACGCCGTGCTTCCTGCGCATCTCGCGGTAGAAGTACTCCATCCGCAGCTGTTTACGGCCATCAGCCCAGGCTGCAAACTCCGCGGTGCTGCTCAGGAAGCGACTGTCTTCGCGGATCTCAACCTCAATACCAAAGCGTGCCTGCCAGCCACGAAACGCTTCGAGCAATCGGTATTCGCCGGGCTCGGTCACAATAATTTTGTCGACCGCATGTTGAGCGAGAATGCGTTCGACTTCGCCCGCCAGAGAGCCGCGATTATCCGGATCATCAATTTTCGAGTAGTGGAGTGGGTAGCCCTTGGCCTGGAGCGTTGCAGCGAAATGCCGCATGGCCGAGAATACCAGCGCGATCTTTTTCTTGTGATGGCGCACATACTGCGCCTCGGCGTCGACCTCGCACATCAGCAGCAGATCGTTGCTTGCGTCGTGGGGCGCAGGCAGGTCCTGCAGCGTTGGCAGGTCAAGGCTAAGTTGGTCGCCCAGTATCAGGCGCAGGGTTATGGTCTTCATTGCACGATCTTGCGTAGTAAAGTGATGCCTACAGCAGCGTTTTGTAATGCAACACAGTGAACAATAGTGCAGCGAGCGTGTAAATCAGTCATGTCTTTGCCCAATCTCTTGCGAGCCTTGTTGGTGCTGCTGTGTGCCGTACTGGCGGCCTGTAGTGACAAGCCTGCCTTGCTGGATGATCTTGATACGTACACGAGTCGCCTTGCTCGCGCGCTGGAAGTTGAAAAGCCCCCGGTCGCCCCGTTTTCTCCATCGACCATCCCGCGCAAGAAAATTGACATACCGCCGGGCAAGATATCCCTGCTCGAGTTCCTGCGCCTGTTTGGCTGCGAGCTACAGGTCACGCTCGGCGAGCGCAACAGCCAGATGGGCAAGCTGGCTCCCGATTCGCAGCGACTGCTCAATACACTGCAGTTTATTCATCACGCACCCGCTTGCATCAAAACCCTGCAAGATCGACAGCAGTTTGAACTTGCCGGCAAGCTGGAGGCGGCGCTGATCGACAAGCGCGAGCAACTGCCGGCCTTCATCTTCAACGCAACTCTTGCTGGCCCCGAGATTATCGCGCTGTGGCAGCACGACTTGCCCGCCGACTACCCCGACAACACCAACCTCGGCGTCAGCACGGCAATGGATCGCCTGCTCGGATACACAGATGCCTGGCTCAACGGTGACCCCACGGCGGGGTGGGACTCGCTTGAGCAAACGCTATCCGCGCTTCGTGCTGGCGACGCGGGCACGCTGCTCTACGCTATGGGTACGACCCATGCGTACCTCAGCAGCGCTTCGGCCATGATTGCGTCGCGCCTTGGCGAGCGGCCGCTGTGCATCAATGGCCAGCCCAACCGGCAGTCGAGCATCTTCGAGACGGTCGTGGTCAAGTTCTATATCGGCGGCGTACAGACCCGCCAGGCCCGCCTCAACCAGCGCTTTCACGATCTGCTGCCACGCATCGCGGCGCTCGAGGAGCGGCTCAATTCGGTGCTGCCAAAAAGCTATATACGTTGGAAACAGCCCCGGGATCAGCAATTTGCGACATTTTTGAGCAGTAACGCGGCGCATGTGCAGGCGATCCAGGCGCTGGCCCAGGCCTGCAAGCTGCCGCTGGGCGGCGCCCGCTGAGCCTGTTGCGGTAGCGATGGGTCATCTGTCTGGCCTCGCCCTGCGTAGAACAGCCATGCATACCGATACCTCACCTGACTCGCGCGCGCTGGTTATTGGCCTTGGCCTGGCCGGCCTCCTGCCGTTTTTCATCGCAGTCGCCTGGGCGCTGCTGCACAGCATCAACTATATGCCGCTGATTATCTTCAGCTATTACTCGGCGGGCATACTCTGTTTCCTGGCCGGATCGCTATGGCGGCACGAAGGGCAGCAACGTGCGCTGTTGATCCAGAGCAACGCGATTACGTTGCTGGCTGTGTTTGCGCTGGTCACGTTTCATGTTGAGCACAACTATGCGCTGTTCCTGCTACTGACCGGCTACG
This sequence comes from Pseudomonadales bacterium, assembly GCA_965216795.1. Classification (GTDB taxonomy): domain Bacteria; phylum Pseudomonadota; class Gammaproteobacteria; order Pseudomonadales; family UBA7434; genus UBA7434. Next base: position 2,261,080 of record OZ244196.1, read on the forward strand.
TCTGGATGCTCTATGTCGACCTGTTCAAGACCGACTACTCGGCATGGTACAAACAGTTCCGGTCGCTGCTCAGTATCGTCGTGATAGCGCTGCACGTTGTGTTGCTGATGATAAGATAGCGCCAGGTTTTCTGCTGGGGATTTTCCAATGCTGCCAAAGGCATACAATCGCAAGACCACCGCCGATAACATCGTCGGCGACCTCGACCTGTCGGGAAAGCGCGCGATCGTAACCGGTGCCAATACCGGTATCGGCTATGAGACCGCGAGGGCGTTGGCGCGCACCGGTGCCAGCGTCATCCTGGCATGCCGGAACATAGACAGCGCCAATGAGGCAGCGACGCGTATTCGCGAAGCGCACGAAGGCGTCGACGTCAGCTGTTTGCAGCTTGACCTGGGTTCATTACCGGCAGTCAAGACCTTTGCCGCTACGCTGGATGACGCGCCTGTCGATATCCTGGTGTGCAACGCAGGCTCCATGTCGCTGGAGTACGTCGAGACCGAGCAGGGCTTTGAGCGTACGCTCGGCGTCTGCCATATCGGCCACTTCCTGCTGGTCAAGCTGTTAATGCCGCGGTTGCTCGCCGCCGGTACGCCGCGCGTGGTGATGGTGTCGAGTACGGCGCATCGCAACCCGGCCACGCTTGACTTTGACAACCTGCCCTACAAAGAAGCTGGTTACTCCGTTATGGGCGCCTATGGACAGGCCAAGCTGTGCAACATACTGATGGCGCTTGAACTTCAACAGCGCTACGGCGAGCAGGGCCTGACGGCCTGTTCGGTGCACCCGGGCAATATGGTCACAACCGATTTTGGTCGCGAGTCGGGCTTTATGCGCTTTGCCTTCAAGCTGATGAGCCCCTTCACCAAGAACGCCAACCAGGGCGCCGCTACTTCGGTGCTCTGCGCGGTCCATGACCCCGCGGCCGATGTCGCTGCGGGTTATTTCTCTCATTGCCAGCCTGAGGAAGCCAGCCCCGAGGCGCGGAATAGCGCAGTCGCCAGCGCGCTCTGGCAGCGCAGTGAGGAATGGATCGCCGAATTCGTCTGAACCCGTGCTGCTACGGGGCTTCAAAACAATGATTGGACTGTAATTGTCCTGCGCGCGTTAACCGGTAACATCCAGCCATCGTTCTTTTTGTGCCGGAGGCTGTTATGGCCGAATCAAAACGTGAGCCCTATATTATTGTCGCCGAGCCGTGGCCCGATCGCTATGCCCGGGGCTGGCACTGCCTGGGCCTGGCCAGCGATTTTACCGACCAGCCACGTACGCTGGATTACTTCGGTACGCGCCTGGTTGCCTACCGCGGTGACGATGGCCAGGTGCACATACTCGATGGTTACTGTCCCCACATGGGCGCCGACCTGAGTGACGGTTGTGTGGAGGGCAATGCCATTCGCTGTCCATTTCACTTCTGGCGCTGGGGAGCCGATGGCGTCTGCGACGATATCCCCTACGCCAGGAAGATTCCCGACAAGGCCGTGATCAAAGCCTGGCCGACGATGGAAGAAAACTATCTATTGTTTATCTGGAATGATCCGGAGAACAACGAGCCGATTCCCGAACAGCGCGTGCCGCATATTGCCGACGCGTTCTCTGATGAGTGGTCAGGCTATCACATCAAGAATATCCGCGTGCATGCCCATGTGCGTGAGTTGATGGACAACATGGCTGACGTCGCACACTTTTCTTACGTGCATTCACGCGGGGCCGGTGGTGCCAGTGAGTTCAGTAATGAATGTGAAGGGCACACCTACACCCAGCACATGGGCTCAAATCGCGGCGGCATGCTCTCGGTGAGTCGCGCGACTTACCATGGTCCGGCCATCATGGAAACGCATATGTGGGTCTACTCACCGGAAGACCCTGATACGCGCATCAATGAGCAGCGCCTGCTGGTCACGCATACCCCGATCGATCACGAGAGCTTCGATTTACGCTTTGGCGTGCTGGTAAAGAAAGACCCGACGATGAGCGAAGGGCTATCGCGCATGTGGGTGGAGTCGCAGGTCGAGATGTCGCACATGGGTTTCAACCAGGACGTCGAAATCTGGCATCGAAAAACGACGATCGACAACCCGATACTGTGCGATGGCGACGGGCCGGTGAACATGCTGCGCAAGTGGTTCCGCAACTTTTATGTCGACGTTGACCAGCTACCGGCGAACTATCACCAAAAACGCAGCCACACCGTCGATATACTGCAGAAGTAGCCCGTTACAGTGACTATGCGACTTTGCCGCTGCGGCCGTGCGCTGCAAACAGCGGCAGGTCAAGCACTGACTTGACGCCGGGGCTGGCCGCACACACAGCCGGAATTGCATTGACGATGCGCATCGCGGAGGCCATCGTACCGGCATCGGTATGGTTGCCGTTTTCGGCCTCCATGTTGATTTCCATTAAAAAGTTGGGCTGGCCTTTGATCTCGATGCGGTAGCCCGTATCAGAACCATCGGACATGGTCGGCCAGTCATCGTGCTCGGTGGTCGGGCGCAATCGATTGACGTGCTCGGTGATAATCAATGGCTCGCCATTGACGATGCCCTGCAGCTGGAAATGCACGCCATCGCATTGCCCCGGCTCAACATTGCCCATCAGCGTCTCCAACGGTTCGGTTGCCTCTGAGCGATCATAAACTTCGCGAATCTCTTCAACCTCGACGCCCATGGCGTCGGCCATCAGGTAGGTCATCGCGCCCCAGGTCGCAATCAGCGCATTCTTCTTTGCCAGTGGCGGTTTGAAGTCCATCGGCCTTGCAAAGCCAAAGGCCCAGCCAGTGTAGTCAGGGTCAGGGTAGCCCGCGTAGTTCATCATTTCGGTAATGCGAATGGAGTCGACGCGCTCGCTCAGCCCAGCCAGTGCGATCGGGAAGATATCGCCCGAAGCGCCCGGGTCGATACCCGAGGTCATTAACGTGGTTTGCCCTTTTTGGCAGGCTTGTTCAAGCCGTTCGACAACGTCTTTGTTCATCGGCGCGGCGGGGTAATTCAGCGACGGGTTGGCGCTGCTGACGACGTTGATGCCGGCCTCGAGCATACGGCACATGTCATCGACGTAGCCGGGGTTGAAATTATGGTTGGTCGTGTAGCAGATGCAGTCGGGTTTTAGCGCAAGCAGCCCGTCGATATCGTTGCTGGCCAGCACACCCGTCGGTTTTTGGTAGGCGCACAGGTCGCCCGCATCGCGCCCCTGTTTGCTGTCGCTGTGGGCAAACAGGCCCACCAGGTCAAGCTCGCTGTGATTGATAATGCCGCTGAGTGCATAAGTGCCAACGTTGCCGGTTGTCCACTGGATAACGCGATAGCCCACGATTGTTTACCTCTATACCAATACGATAGCCAGATTCTAAACCAGCGATGGGTGCGCGCAATGAACATAGCGCCTTGTTGTGGGTGCCCGTGAGTACAGTTCGTGGGAGCTTATGCACATTGCCGATTGGTAACCGCGAAACCATAACCGGCTGCCGTGGGGTTTTTGGTACACTCCATGCCCCCGATTCGAGCAGCCACCCTTTGTATGAGCGAAGCACTGCACCTTAAACAGTTCACGCACGTCAAGCATACCCGCAGCCTGCAGATGCGGTTAATGAACGCGGCAGGCAAGCTGGCGCCCGGCTATATGCGTCCCAACGCTGAGGCCTGGTGGGAGGCCGCGCAGGCCAGCATTCGGCAGGAGTACCCCGGCCGGGATATCCAGCCCACCGATGATGCCAAAGCGGCGCTCAATGCGCTGGTCGACTCGATTAACCAAAGCACCCGGCTCAATCTGGTCGGTCGGTTCTCGGCGTTTGATGATTCCCGGCGTATGGCGCGCAATCACCTGCGAATCCAGGCCTTTGTCGAATCGCACCCTGAGGTGCTCGATACCGAAATTCCTGCTCCTGTATTTGTCATTGGCATGCCGCGCACAGGCACGACGTATTTGCACACCCTGCTCGCGCAGGACCCGAGGCATCGCTCGATACCTTACTGGGAGAGCTTTGAGCCGGTGCCGGCACCCAATAAGCCCGACCAGCGCATCGAGCGACTCAACAAGATGCTGGCCGGGCTCGATGAGGTATCGCCCGGCTACCATGCCATCCACCCGATGACGGCCGAGATGACCGAAGAGTGCGTGGCGCTATTTATGAACGCCTTTCGCACCATGCAGTTTGATATCCAGTACCGGGTGCCCGAGTATGTGAGCTGGCTCCAGGGGCAGGACGCAGAGATTGCTTATCGCGCTTATCTGGAGCAGTTAAAGATAATCCAGTACCTGCGACCCTGTGGTGAGCGCTTTGTCTTGAAAGACCCGGCGCACACTTTGCACCTGCCGACCATATTGAAGGTGTTTCCCAACGCAAGGTTTGTATTCACGCATCGTGACCCGGCAAAATCGATATCATCCATTTGCAGCCTGTACGCCTACACGCGCGCCATGTTCAGTGATGATGTCAAGCCCCACGCCATCGGCGAGGAGATCATCAATGGCTTTTGGCCAGCGGGGCTGGAAGAGGCGATGCGCTTTCGCGCGTCTCTGCCCAAAGAACAATACGCCGACGTCCGGCAAATGGACATGCGCCACGATGCAGTCGATGCAATACGCCGTGCCTACCGTGATCTGGGTATTACCTTCGATAATGTCGCCGAGCAGGCACTGGTCAACCGGCTTGAAGAAGAGCGCAGGCAGCCGCGCCATCGCCACGAGCACTCGCCCGAGGGCTTTGGCTTGACCGCAGGGCGTATTCGCGAGCGTCTGCACGATTATGTGCAGGCTTTTGATCTGTAGCTAAAATGATGTGTAATTAAAAGAGAGTATTCATGGGTAAAAAAGTACTGATCACCGGCGCGACCGGCTTTATTGGCAACCACGTCACCCGCCTGTGCCTGGAAAAGGGCGACCAGGTGCGCGTGATGGTCATGCCGGGCGAAGATCGCTCGGCGCTCGACGGTATGGACGTTGAGTTTGTTGAGGCCAACCTGCTCGATGCCTCGTCGCTGGGCAAGACCGTGAAGGGCATTGAGCAAGTCTACCATCTCGCGGCGCTGTTCAAGGTCTGGACCAAGGATCCGCACCTGCACCACAAGATCAACGTCGAGGGTGCGCAGGCGCTGATGCGCGCCGCGCAGGCCGAAGGCGTCGAAAAGGTTGTGTTTACAAGCAGTATTGCCGCGCTGGGCTTACCCAATGACCCGAACGTACCCATGAACGAAGACAACGTCTTCGACTGTTGGGACATGGCAGGCCCGTACATCCTGTCAAAGTACATCAGCCACCAGCTCGTGCAGGGCATGGTGAGCCGCGGTCTTGACGCGACGATTGTCATGCCGTGCTTTCCGTTCGGGCCGGGCGATCGTATGCCCACGCCAACCGGCACAATCATCCTTGGCGTGTTGCAGGGCAAAATGAACAACTGGTTTAGTGGTGGTCTAGCAGCGGGCGATGTGCGCGATGTGGCAGCAGGTCATGTGCTGGCCATGGAAAAAGGCGAGATCGGCGATTCGTACATTCTGGGCAATGCCCAGGGCAACCTGACTCACCGCGAGTTCGCGCAAATGGTGGGCCGCATTGCCGGTGTAGACGGTGTTGCAGAGAAACAGATTTCCGACAGTATGATGCTGCGTGTCGGCAAGCTGATGGACGTCTATTCAAACCTGACCGGCAGGGAGCCGATGACGACCCTGGCCAATAGCCGCTATGCGCTGAGCAAACCCTTTGTTGATCCTTCGAAAGCGATTGAAAAACTGGGGCTGCCGCAAAGCTCGCTGGAGCAGGCGGTACAGGATTCGATTGACTGGTTTCGCGCTAACGGCTACGTCGACGCGAAGTAGGCCCGGCACAGGCCATCGGCCTGTGTCTCTCGACGACAAAAATAAGCGCGACTAGTTTTTCAGGTCGGTAATGACCGCGCGGCCCACATACTTACCGGCTTCGAGTTCATCGAAGATATCGCCCAGCTCCGACAGTGCGCCCACGCGCCCGACGTGGCTTTTGACTTTGCCCGCCGCGGCCAGGTCAACCAGTTCGCGCATGTCCTGGACGTTGCCTGCCGCTGAATAGATGACTGTTGCATCCCTGAAGAAAAACTCAAAGGGGTTGAGCTCGATATTGCCCTCGCTGGTGGCTGGTAGCGCAACTGCCACAAACAGCCCCTTTTGCTTGAGCAGCTGGAATCCCAGGTTAAAGCCTGCCATTTTGGCTGAGAAAACAATCGCCGCATCGACGCCGCTTCCAAAGGCGCTATGAATTGCCTCCAGTGCGCCTGCCGGTTCAACCGCCAGGTCGGCGCCCAGTGATTCAATAAATTCAAGTTTTTCAGCGCCAATGTCGATGCCGACGACCCGGTAGCCACAGGCTTTGGCCAACTGGATTGCGTAATGGCCAAGCCCTCCGGCAGCACCGATGAGCGCGACAACCGAGCCGGGTTGCACATCGTGCTTTTGCAGCTTCTTCACGGCGGCGTAGGCCGTTAAGCCTCCGCAGGCCAGTGGCGCTTCTTCATCGCCAACATTGTCGGGCACTTTCACCAGCGATTTGGCCCACACGCAGAATTGCTCGGCGAAGGTGCCCATGATGACCTGGTTCTGCGGGCAGTGACGGGGTTCACCCTGCAGGCAGTACTCACAGGCGCCGCACCAGTAATTGCCGCTGGCACCACCCAGGCCCAGGATAACCCTATCGCCCACGGCAACGAACTGCTCGGCTCCTGGACCTACGGCCTCGACAATGCCAATCGCCTCATGACCGATCACTTCACTTTGCGGAATGCCCATCCAGTCGCCGCGCATAATGTGCAGGTCGGAATGACACACACCCGCAGCGCTGATTTTTATCAGCGCCTGCTCAGGGCCGGGTTTGGGGCTTGGAAGATCCTGGATTTCGAGCTTACCGTCGGTGATTCTTGCTGCTTTCATTGTTGCCTCGGTGCCGTAGTGATCGAGCGGTCGTGATGACGCGTTAAACAGGTGTATTGAACCGAAGTTAGCGCCGCGCAGGTATTAGCATATAGTCATCAAACGTCGGGCCGGGGCATATCGCTAAAGTCGCTGCGTGGCTGGTTGGAGGCCAAATGAGCCTCAAGCCGGTTGAGCTGGGCCTTGATGTCGTTGAGTTGCCGAGCCATGTCTTCGCGCTCCTGGTGGGCCTGCTCGACTTCTTCGGCATTGTGTTCAGCGGTCATGACCTCGAGTATCGTGCCGACCATCATGTTCAGGAATACAAACGCGGCGAAAAAGATAAACGAAACAAAGTAGAGCCAGCTCAGCGGGAACACCGCCATCGTCTCATACATCACATCGGTCCAGTCTTCGAAGGTGGCAACCCGGAACAGGGTGAGCATTGCGATAGAGACATCGCCCCAGAGCGCATCGTTGATGTTGGCAAAAAACAGCGAGCCGATCGCAGCGTATATATAGAAAATGATAAACATCAGCAGCGCGATATAGCCCATTTTCGGGATCGCCTTGAGCAGTGCATTGATCAGCAGCCTCAGCTGCGGTACCACCGATACCAGCCGCAATACCCGGAATACGCGCAGCAGGCGGCCGATCAGTACGGCCTGGGCATTGTCGAGTGGCACCAGGCTGCCGATTACGATGAGGGTGTCAAAGATATTCCAGCCGTCTTTGAAAAACTGCGACTTTTTGGGGTGAGCGGCAAAGCGCAGCAGTATCTCGAGCAAAAAGAACAGGGTAATGCCAACATCGGCAACGCCCAGTACCGAGAGCGCAGTAGGTGGCAGGTCATAGGTTTTCGCGCCGATCGTCAGCGCAGAGAGGATGATGATAAAAATCACCGAGCCCTGGAAGACTTTACTTTGCTCTACCCGGTGCAATAACAGGCTCGCGCGTCGCAAACGCGAAGGGTTTTCTTCGACAACCATAAGTTCAGGATCCAGCGAAAAGCAGACACTGCGCGCACTGCACAGGCAGCGGCGCCGACCAGCGACAGCTTACTGGATTTTAGAAACGACAGGAACCGCGCAGCGGCTTGATGGCTTCGTAAAGGCCAGTGGTAATGAACTCGGCGGCGACGGGCTTGCCGCCAAAAGGCGTGACTTCGGCGCTGAGACGATCGTAGCGCATCATGCGTTTGATCAGCAGGATGTCACTGCCGCGCGAGGTCACGGTCTGGAAATCATCGGCAATAGACCAGACCGCTACCCGGTGCGGGATCGCGTCAAAGTCGGTGCGCATCCGGATTGAGCCCTGGCCCACGTAGAGCTTCCAGTCGAGTGAGATGCGCGACTTGCCGCTCTCGCAGTGTACGGTCAGCTCGGGCCGTACACTGCCTGATTCGGTCTCAAGCTGTGTTTCTGAGGCGGTGGTCAAGCGCATTGCCATGGCACCGGTTTCGGGGTTGATCGCCTGGGTGAGCGTCCAGCTGCCCGGCGCCACTGCCTCGGCCGTGTCGGTGCTGCTGGCAATCGATTCGGCCAGTGCGTCGTAGCAGGCCAGTCGCTCCTCGTCGCCGGTGAGTGCGGCGCAGTCGAGGATGCGTTGCTGGTCGAGGGCCAGGGCCTGGCTAGTGGCAACCCCGGCCAGCGCCAGGGCGGCGATGATTTGTCGTGTGATCAACGGCTTATCCGGTACGTTTTAGTGCACCCACCAACGGGTGTCGCTTCCATTATACGCATTTGTAGCTGGCCCAGACCTCTGTCGATGGCCGATTTGCTCTATCTAATGCCGGTCGGCTGCTTATGCGAGTAGTTTTGTTGATGTATTCATGGCGTGGTATCGCTAGTATGGTTAGCCAGGCCTGTCGTTAGACAGCTGGCTCCAGACGATGACATCAATAATAAGGGTTAGGCATGAACACTGCTGTTTCGATTATCAAACCATTTACCGGCCGACCTGCGGCGCAAGGCTGGCGGTCGCTTATTACCAGCTTGCCTTGCCTGCTGCTGTGCTTGCTGCTTGCCGCCCGGGCCAACGCGCACCCTGAAACCGCGCCAATACGCATCACGCTGGATGATACCTTGCTCCAGTCCTCTTCGCTGACCACCGCGCAACAACAGGCCGCCAACGATGCGGCGCAAAACGTTGCCGCATTGCTCGAGTCAGCACTGGACGTGCAGCCACTGATTAGCTCGGTGAACGTCATCGGCAGCTGTGTGACCGGTTTTATGAGTGCCCCCGTGAGCGTATCGGCACCCGATACTGATTTGCTGGTGCTGCTGTCGGCAGACGCGGTTGGCGTTTCGGTAACGGGCGGTTTCTGCCAGTTTGATGCCTTCGGTCGGCCTATTGCTGCGCAACTCAACTTTCCGCCTGTTGCCATGGCGGGCATCGCAGCGACCAGCGAACAACTGGAAGACACGGTGCTCAAGCAATTCATGACGATGTTGGGTTTTAGCGGCTCCCGATTCTCGACTTATCGCGATGGTATAGGCGGGCCCCTGCGCTCCAACGTAACAACGACCTATTCGCAAGGGGGCAAGACGGTCGAAGCTGTTGTAACGCCCAATGCGCTGGCCGCCGCCCGTGATCACTTTGATTGCCCGACGCTGGCCGGTGTCGAGCTCGAAGATGGAGCGTCCCAAACCGGCTGGGAAACCCGTATCTACGACGGCGAAATCATGAGCGGTGAGACGACAATCTCCAACGACAGGGCTTTGAGCGCAATTACACTGGGCCTGCTTGAAGACACTGGCTGGTACATACCCGATTACAGCGTTGCCGAGCCATTCTCCTGGGGCAAGGGCGAGGGTTGTGGTTTTGCCCAAAACACCTGCGACACCTTTGGCCCCGAATACTTTTGCGCGCCGACGGCACGGGCCTGCAATGCCGACCGAACTGCAGCGGCCTCCTGTTCGCTGGTGCAGTACCCTTCTGATTTACCGCCCAACTTCCAGTATTTTGCCGATCCAAAGCAGGGTGGTCTGTCACAGCTTGCCGATTATTGCCCGCGCTACGCGCCTATTGCCCCCGTTTGTGCGGATGACTCCCAGCCGCTGACTTCAACGGACATTATTCGTGGCATTACGCGAGGCCCTGATGCAGCGTGCTTTGATGCAACGCTGGTGCAAAACCCGTTCCCTCCCCCGAGTTCGCCGCTGGCCAACTGCTATACCGCTGTCTGCAGCGGCTCGACGATCGACATCACCGTAGGTGGCAACACAGTCTCTTGCCCGACCGGCGGCGGGTCGATCAGCTTCCCGGGTTTTGGCGGCACGCTCGACTGCCCGCCGGTGGCCGAGTATTGCAGCGTCTGCGGTGATGGTGCGATTACCCACGAAGAAACCTGCGACGATGGTAACGACCTGAACGGCGATGGCTGCTCGGCAATGTGCAAAATCGAAACCGATTATCGCTGCAACGGTATTCCCTCGCTGTGTTCCAGCGCGGCGCCGCTGTCGGTGCCGCTGGTCTCGCCGCTGGGCTGGCTGGCGTTAATGGCCGCGCTTGCTGCAATTGGCGGGGTTGTGCTCAAGCGCGCCGCCAGAAAGTGATATGCCCAAAAACCAGCGCGAGATCGCATCTGAGGCCAGGCGGCGAGCGGTACTAAAAGCCGCTGGCTGGCAGTTTGCCGAGGCTGGTTATAAAGGCACAACCGCAGAGCAAATCGCGAGCGCTGCAGGCGTATCGAAAGGGCTGGTGTTTCACCTGTTCGGCAGTAAAGAGAAGTTGTTCGACTCAGTGCTCGAGGATGGCATTGCCCAATGGGCCATGCTCTCTGAGTATCGCGCTGGCGATGATGACAGCGCTTATGCGAACACGCTGCGCAACCTGTTCGTTGCGTCCTTCGATTTTATAGAGCAGCACCCGATACTGTTGCTGCTGATGCGCGAGCAGGGCTCGGAACGCATGCAAAGCGGCATGAAAAAAGTTGCCAGCGGCAATCGACGTTGGCGCAAGCGCATCGAGAAGACCCTGTCAGACGGTATCGATGCCGGCCAGTTCAAGCCCGGCATCGATATTGTGCGCACGGCCATTATCTTTCACGCCCTGCAGATCTCGCTGATCCAGAGCATGTACAAGCAGGGCAAAATCCAGTTGCTCGATCGCAAGCTCATCGAGCAGGCAGCCAATATCATTGTCGACTCAGTGATAACCTGATCAATCGAAGATCGGGTCGAGCCTGTGGAACAACGGGTTTTTGTCATCGGGGTTGGTGCCGGCGATAATCATCGACAGTCGAAGCGTTCGGCGATGGCCCAGTTGCACCAGTTGGGTATCCAGTGCTGTGTTCTCTTCGGCAATTAACGCGGTAATCGCTGCATCGGCCTGCTCGATGTTGTCAAAGCCCTGTCCGGTGAGTGCAGCGATATCCTGAATGGTCTCGCGCTCGAACCAGTCGCGGTAGCGTGCGTAGTTCATCAGGAAAGCCGGAATCGCGTGCAGCAGCTCGCGCTCCCAGGGCTCAAAGGCGCTGCTGGTCGGCAGGTTGTCGATATCGACCAGCATCTTGCGAAAGCCAATATCTTCCCAGCGCTTGATAACGGGTGTGGGCAGTTCCAGGTCGTAGTCCAGCTCTATGCCCTGCAGTTCGGCGATGGCCTCAAAGGCCCGGCGCGTAATGCTGGTGTATTCCAGTACGCCCTCAATCCAGTTGCCGCCCTGTGCTTCGGGCAGCATAAAGAATTTGGCAGCGACGCCGGCCATTTGCAGAAAAGCAACCGTGTGGTAACCAATGGCGCGCCAGTCGAGCGCGGTGCCGGTGACCTGTTCGTAGTGGCGATACAGCGCGGGGATATCACCCATGTTCTCGTAGGGGTGGCGGCCGCGAAAACAGGCCAGGTCCCAGTGGATGTCGCCGATGTCGGCAATCTCAAAATCAAGTAATGCCAATACGTCGGTGCCCGATGACATAAACTGCCCGGCATCGCCGGCGATAAAGCGTGCCTCGTTGCGATGCATGGGCACATTGCGGCGCAACCAGCGCTGCAGGAACTCCTGCTCCGGGTCTATATTGCCAGCCATGCTGCCGTTCTGGTACATGCGCTCGGTAGCACCCAGTGCAATTTCTTCGGGGGTTTGTGGTGGCGTGGCAAGCTGCTTGATGTGTGCGAATTTTTCTACTGGCACCTCGTGCACGGCCGCCAGGTCAGACATATAGTTGAGCATGGCCTGCCAGCGTTCGTCACTCATCGTCGAGGGGTTTTCGATCGCGGTGTGCAGCATGCCAGGTGCGCGATCTTCGGTATCGATCCACTCCATGACAAAGGCCTTGGGCGAGTCGACCCAGCCGTAGATATGCGGCACCTTGATACCGTTGGCCTCAAGCGTTTCCATCACCTGCATTTCAAACTTGAGGTTATCCGGGTCGGCGATGGGGCGGTTGCCACGAAACAGTACGGCTTTTTGCTCGCCGCCTGCGGTATAGCTCACTTTCCACTGGGGCCGCCAACGCTCCAGTCGGGTGATGTCGGTCACCTCGCCCTGCAGCTGGTCTTTGACCCAGGCTTTAATGCCTGCGTGCTGCTGCGCCTCGAGTGCGTCGGCCTGGGTAATGGCTGCAGATTCTGCTGCTGTGGTCATTGCTATGCTCCCATGGGCTGGATGATTGAGAGCAGGATAGGGCGGTTTCATTGACCCTGCAATGCGCCAAGGGTCAATGAATTTCCGACTGGCTGGCGCTAGGGCGAGCCTGCGCCACCCACCGCAACGCTTATCGCGTCGATACGGGCATTACCAGGCGCCAGCTCGCCAGCGCCGGGCAGCGCACTTGCTACCGCAATAAAGAGTGTTTGCCGCTGCGGCCCGCCCAGCGCGCAGGCAATGGGCGCTGCGCCGTCGGCCAGGCGCACCGTGTCGGTGACCTCGCCACTCTTGAGCACCCGACTCACGCGCCGCCCCATTGGGTCGGCAAACCACACGGCGCCTTCGGCATCGACGCAAATGCCATCGGGAGGCGCGTAGTCATTGCCCGCCTCGGGCACCAGCTCGGCAAACACCCGGCGATTTAACAGCGCGCCATTGCTGGCAATATCGAATGCAAACAGCCGCGAGCCGCCTGACTCGGCGACGATGAGTGTTTTACCATCTGCCAAAATGGCATGGCCATTGGGTGCGAACAGATCGCTGGCAGCAAGACCAGCCGAGCCATCGGCATTGACGCGAATGCTGTGGCCAGGCTCAGTGGGGTAGTTATCACTATGAACCTTGTAGGCCATGTCGCCCAGCCAGGCGGTTCCATCGCTGCGCACTACCATATCGTTGATATCGCCGGTAGCGAGTGCTGATACATCGGCGTGTACGACCAGCGAGCCATCGGCCTCCAGCCGCCGTACTTGCCGGCTTTCCATTGCGACCAACAGCAAGCGACCATCGGGCACCCAGCCCAGGCCTGAAGGGTAGTCATCATCGAGTGTGCAAACCACTTCGGGTTCGCTACCGAGCGATGCCCGCAGCACCTGGTGCGCGTTCATATCGACAAACCAGAGCTGGTCGTTGTACCAGCGCGGTGACTCTATAAACTGGAAGCCGGTGTACAAGGTCTGGGTGACGGTGTGTTCATTAGTCATTGTCGCAACCTGCCGAGTCGGTTTGCGCACAGTATATGAGTAAACCGGGCTGGCGATGCTTAACGATGCGTAGTGCCGATACCGAGTGTGCACAGATTGCGGACGATCTATTCACTCAGGCCGCGTTATTGTGTCTAATACCAGCCCTATGACCGCTTTCGATTACATCATCATCGGCGCCGGCACCGCCGGTTGCCTGCTCGCCAACCGCCTGTCGGCCAATAGCCGTAACAGCGTTTTGTTACTGGAGGCGGGCGAGCGCGATAGGGGCCCGCTGTTTAAGGTGCCTATTGCCTTTGGCGCGCTCTATGCCAACCCCCGCTACAACTACTGCATGAACTCCGAGCCCGAGCCGGGCCTCGACAACCGCCGCGTCGACCAGCCGCGGGGCAAGGTGCTCGGCGGTACCAGCGCGATTAACGGCATGATCTATGCCCGCGGCCAGCGCGAAGATTTCGATCACTGGGCGGAGCTGGGCAACCATGGCTGGGGTTACAGCGATGTGCTGCCGTACTTCAAGCAGCACGAGCGCAATAGCGACCTCGACGATGAATACCACAACACCCAGGGCGAGTACCCCATGTCGAATGGGCGCTTTCGACCCGACTGGACCGAGTGGTACCTCGAGGCTGCCGAGTCCGCCGGCATCGTGCGCAACCCCGACATCAATGGCGCAAGCCCCTTTGGCATTGACTATGCGCAACTGAGCCAGCTCAATGGCAGTCGCTACAGTTCGGCCAGGGCCTTTATCGAACCGATTGAAGCCTCGCGGCAAAACCTGACCGTGTTGACGGAAGCGCGAGTGACGCGCTTGCTGGTAGAAGGCCAGCGCGTTACCGGTGTTGAGGTTCAGCAGGGCGATGAGCAGCGCAGCTATACGGCTAACAAAGAAACCGTGCTGAGTGCCGGTACCTTCCATTCGCCGCAGATACTGATGCTCTCAGGTATTGGTGATGCCGCCGAGCTGCAGGCGCAGGGTATTGATGTCGCTCACCACCTGCCCGGTGTCGGCAAGAACCTGCAGGAGCACATTGGCGTTGATGTCGTCCACGAGTCGGCGCAAGGCCTGACGATGCGCGAGTACTTTATGCCGCACCGGCTCATTGCCTCGCTGTTTGAATACCTGTTTAAAGGTACCGGCATGCTGACCTTCCCCGGTGCTGTGGTTTCGGGGTTTGTGCACAGCTCGGGTGATTTCTCGAAACGGCCCAATATCCAACTGGTGTTCTCGCCGGCAGCCACGCTGGGCAACGATGATGGCTCGACCGATCGCATTAACATTGTGCGCGGCCTGACCTCGATGGCCTACCCGGTGCGCCCCGATGCGCGCGGTACTGTATCGCTGCAATCAGCCAGCATCGACGATGACCCCGTCATCCGCCATAACTTTTTGCAAAGCGAGCGCGATTGCCGTGAGATGATCGAGTCAGTGCGCCTGCAGCGCAGCGTGTTTGCACAGCCCTGCCTGCAGGGCAAAGTGGGTGCCGAGCTGCAGCCAGGCGTGGCGGCACAAAGCGATGATGAGATTTTGGCTTACGCGCGCAGCAATGCCCACGGCTGTTACCACCCGGTGGGTACCTGCAAAATGGGTAGTGACGCGATGGCAGTCGTCGACAGCCAGTTAAAGCTGCATGGCCTCGAAGGCCTGCGCGTCGTTGATGGCTCGATCATGCCGACCGTGACTTCGGGCAATACCAACGCACCGATAGCGATGATTGCCGAAAAGGCCGCCGCGATGATTCTGGGCAGCACAACGGGAGTAAACCGGTCATGAAGATCCGAATGATCATGCTGTTTACGCTGGCAGCCCTGGCGTATTCGGTAACCTTGAATGCCCAAACTTCAGATGTAGAGATCGTCGCTGTTGAAGATGTCCAGTGGGGCTACCTGAATCCGTTGCGCGGTGACAAGAGCCCGGGCGCCGCTGAGCTTTGGGGCGATCGCAGTAAAGATGCTGCTACCGGTATGTTGGTGCGGTTCAAACCCGGGTTCGCATCGCCACCGCACATTCATAACATCACCTACCGGGGTGTTGTGATCGAGGGGTTGTTGCACAACGATGATCCCGAGGCGGCCAAGCTGTGGATGCCGACCGGCTCGTTCTGGACCCAGCCAGCCGGTGACAACCATATTACCGCTGCCAACGGCGACACCAACCTGATATTCCTGGAGATCGAGAGCGGGCCTTATCTGGTCAAGCCGTCGAAAGAGGCCTTTGATAACGGTGAGCGGGCCGTCAACCTGCACGCCTCCAATCTCGTTTGGTTGGGCGCGGATGCGCTAACAGCGGTGAATGCTTCGGGTGTTGAGGTGGCATCGCTCTGGGGCCAGTCTGGTAGCGGTGAGCCATGTGGCGCCCTGGTCAGGCTGCCCGCCGGGTTTAGCGGCAGTATCGCGGCAGACGCTGGTGAGTTCCGGCTTGTGGTGATCGACGGCCAATTGTTGTTTAACCCGGTCGACAAGCAAGAGCAGCGCAGTCTTTTGCCAGGTAGCTATGTCGGGTTTGCGGAGTCTGCAGGCGCTGTGACGCATACGCTCAGCATCGCTGCCGATGAAGAAACCCTGGTCTATATACGTACCGAGGGTCGCTACACCATTCAGGGGCTATGATGCCTCGTTACCACTGGGCAACATCAACACCATAGTATCGACAAAGCTGTTCATAAAGCGCGGGCAGCTTTTCTTTCATTTGTCGGGGCTTTTCGAAAAACGACTCAGTAATAACGGCAAAAAACTCGACGGCAGACTCGGCACCGTAGCTGTCGATGACTGTATTGTGATGCTCATCGACGCGATCAAGGAACGCCTCGTATTCCCGACTCAGCACCTGCGCCCATTCGCGGTAGTGGGCCGGCTCCCTGAGAATGGGCAAGCCATCCATGATCTCGTTTTCTTCATCGAGCTTGTGCGCAAACTCGTGAACCACCACATTATGGGCATCTTCCGGGTTGCCAGAGCCGTGAGCGACGTAATTCCAGGCCAGGACGATAGGGCCGCGATACCACGACTCGCCCGAACGATGCTCGTAGTGCGTTTGGGTCACGCCAGCGGCATCTTCATCGGTGGTGGGTGCGTGATAAGAGTCCGGGTAGACCAGGATTGTCTCGAAGCCAGGGTAGATAGGCTCGGTGCGCGTTAGCACCAGCAGGCAGGCATTGCCGGCAATGGTCAGGCGCACGCGATCGTTGATCTCGAAGCCCCCGCGACCGACAAACACTTTGGTCGCAAGAAAGTAGTTGATATGGCCGTGGTAAATCGGTTTGAGCGCTTCGGGCATTTTGCTGGCCAGCGGCACCTGCTCTTCGAGCAGTGTTAACCAGTCCGCAGGCAGTGGCGTGGCGTAAAGACGCGCGCGCTTTCTGTCGCGCAGGTAGCCGCGCAACCGCCAGGTAGCGAACGCCGTGGCAAACGCCACCGCGACAAGCAGAAAATATTGCAGCGGAGTCAAGCGGCTGGCCTCACCGCCGTGTGCCAGTTTCAGGTTGCCTACTCATTTGAACTGTAACAGTAGCTCTGGCGAATCGTTAAAGTCGCGGGTATTGGTGCCCAGCCGAACGGCAGTCTCTGCGATACCATCAGAATAGGAATGACAGACGTTGCGCCGCGACGGTGCATCATCGAGTGGCGTGCCAGCCAGCTTCGAAGTATCAAAGCGCTGTGACTGTGCCACGAAATAGCCCTTTTGCAGTACATGCGCTGCTTCAAGCGCATCGCCCTCAAAGGACTGCCTCGCCCAGGCCGAAAAACCCTTGAACAGGGTGTTGCCCTGAAGCGCTTGCGGTTCGACGACGGCAAAGCTTCTGGTAAGCCAGCGATGCACTAATGCGCCATCGCGATACACACAGGCTTCGCTGCCCTCATCGGTCTCATCGGTCACCGTCACATCGTAGAGCACCTCGGTCAGGGCGCCGCCGCTCAGGCCGCGTGCGTGCACGATGGCGAGAATCGACAGGTCGTACAGGTGGGTGCAGTTGGCAAAGGGGTTGCCGTTTTTGTTGATGTCCTCGGCGCTGGTGCCCAGTGTAATGCCCACCAACTCTTGCAGGGGCTCAAGGGCGCCGGGGCAGGTCGAAGCCGGGTAGCGCACCGGGTCGCCATGAATGGCGGTAACGCGCTCTCCATCGTGCTCGATGCGGGTCCGAAAACCGTGTTGGGTATCTTCGAGCTCGCCGAAGATGTCGGGGCGGGGGCCGCTGCCGGGCAGCGCTGTTAGTCGAATACGGCGCCGGAATATCCCGGTACCGTAATTGGGATTAATAAAGGCATCACCTTGCGTGTTCTGCAGGGCTTGCTCGATGCTGCCGGTTGGTTTTTTGTCGGACATGGGCTGCCGATTCGATGGCTGAAATCGGGCAGTATAAATGCAGCGCGGACGCGCGAGAACGGCAAATTGGGTCGGAGCGACCCGCTCCTCGTTGGACTATTTTCTGAGTGGTATAAGAAAGGGGGCTATTGCCCCCTTTCTTTGATTGCCGGTGCTAATCGCTACAGTGGGCGAATGTTGGCAGCCTGGGGACCTTTCTGGCCCTGAGTCACAGTGAACTCAACCTTCTGGCCTTCAGCAAGGGTCTTGAAGCCGTCACCGACAATTGCGCTGAAATGTGCGAAGACATCGGGGCCTGAGGATTGCTCAAGAAATCCAAAGCCCTTTGACTCGTTAAACCATTTGACGGTACCTGATACTGTTTCTGACATAGTAAAACTCATACATTAATAGAAAGATTTCTCCTGCTTGTTACAAGCAAGAGGTGGTAGAAAATAGACTGACTGGCTAGAAAATTGAGATCGGAAAGCGCTGCCTGGCAGGCAGCTGTCGAGCAGAAAATTCAGAGAAAGGCTCATTTCTGGCCGCGACCATATAGACGGATGGCATTATTGTCAAAAGATTTCGGCAAAATGCGCGAAAATGCGGAGAAATATCGCTTTTTCGTGCCTATTTGCTCGATTTCATTCGCTATAAGGGGCCAGATGCCTTACAGTGCGCGCCTCTGGGGCAGGCCACCTACCTATGGCCATATGCTGTTCCTCACCCTGCCGCAAAGCTTCTTTGCCGCCAACCGGTCATTCACACATTGAAAACATTTAAAACCCTGGGCCTGTCTGGCCCAATTCTCTCGGCTGTTGCCCGCAAAGGCTACGAATCGCCATCACCCATCCAGGCCAGTGCGATTCCGCCCATGCTCGAGGGCGCCGATGTCGTTGCCTCGGCGCAAACCGGCACCGGCAAGACCGCCGCGTTTACCCTGCCAATACTCGAGCGCCTGTCGCGGGGCAAGCCTGCAAAGTCGAACCAGGTACGCGCATTGATCCTGACACCGACCCGCGAGTTGGCCGCGCAGGTCGCCGACAGCGTTGCCACCTATGGTCGCAAGCTGCCGCTGCGCTCGGTGGTCGTGTACGGCGGCGTCAAGATCAACCCGCAGATGATGAAGCTGCGCAAGGGCGCCGACATCCTGATTGCGACGCCCGGCAGGCTGCTGGATCTTGCGCAGCAAAATGCCGTGAAGTTCGACCAACTGGAAATACTGGTGCTCGACGAAGCCGATCGCATGCTCGATATGGGCTTCATTCGCGATATCCAGCGCATCATCAAGCTGTTACCCGAGCGTCGACAGACGGTACTGTTTTCGGCCACGTTCTCGAAAGAGATCAAAAAGCTGGTGGATCGCATTGTTCGCAACCCGGTGACCGTCTCGGTCGCGCCAGAAAATGTCACGGCCGACCAGATTACCCAGCGGCTCTACCCGGTGAGCCAGCGCCAGAAGTCCGGCCTGCTGCGCAAGCTGCTGTATGCCAGCGACTGGAACCAGGTGCTGGTGTTTACCCGCACGAAACATGGCGCCAACAAGCTGGCGGCCTTCCTCGAAAAAGAGGGCATACCCACCGCAGCGATTCATGGGAACAAAAGCCAGGGGGCGCGGACCCGTGCCCTTCGAGAATTCAAGAACCACGAGATCAGTGTGCTGGTCGCCACCGACATTGCCGCAAGGGGGCTCGACATAAACCAGCTGCCCCAGGTGGTGAACTATGACCTGCCCAACGTGCCCGAAGACTATGTACACCGCATTGGCCGAACGGGCCGCGCGGGTGCCTCGGGCCTTGCCGTGTCATTGGTCTGTGCCGATGAGTTTGCGCAGCTGCGCGCCATCGAGAACCTGACCGGCCATATTATCGAGCGCGAAGTCGTGGAAGGTTTTGAGCCGGGCGTGCCGCTGCCTGAATCAATAGAAGGTGAAGTGTTTCGCGCACCGAAAAAGAAACGACCGGCCTCGAAGCGAAAACCTGCCAAAAGCCAGCGTGGATCAAACGGTGCCGATAGCAAGCCCAGGAAACCCCGCAAGAAAAAAGCGGGTGGTAAGTCTGCTAGCGCAAGCAAGGCTGAACACACTGGCAAGCCAGGCAGAAGCGGTAAGCCCAAGCCAGGCAAGAAGCCAGCGGGTAAAAAGTCTGCAGGCAACAAATCGAAGAAGCATCGAGCTGCCGGTCATCGGATGGCCGCAAGCGCCTAGTGGTGCTTGCGCTGCGTGCCAGTATCAGCGCCCCGCTGTGTTAGCCCACATCAAAGCTCGACAGGTTAACCTGCTCAACCCGCTCGCTGTAGCGGGCAAAGTTGTGCGGCCATTGC
Organism: Pseudomonadales bacterium; assembly: GCA_965216795.1. GTDB lineage: Bacteria > Pseudomonadota > Gammaproteobacteria > Pseudomonadales > UBA7434 > UBA7434. Next base: position 2,281,149 of record OZ244196.1, read on the forward strand.
GTGACGATATTCCCCTGGGGTGATCGGTAGTAATCGTTGGCACCCGAGCGCCAGACCTCCACGCTGTCGAGCTCTTTTTGTAGTTCGGCGTTGTAGCTGTCCATCACCTCGCGTTTGACGTCGAGCCAGCGCGCGCCGGCCTGGTCGGCCTCATCGAGCAGCCGCATCATGAACTCTATCTGGTACTCGAGCATCAGGATAATCGAGTTGCCGCCATTGGTATTGGGGCCGTAGAGCATGAACAGGTTGGGAAAGCCGCTGGTGGTAACACCGTAGTGCGCTTTGGGGCCCTGTTGCCAGGCCTCGTTGAGCGACTGGCCGTTGCGACCATAGATATCGACTACGCTGGCAAACTGTTGGGTTTCAAAGCCGGTGGCCAGGATAATCGCGTCGACCTCGCGCTCGCTGCCATCTTCGCAGACCACAGACCCTGGTGTAATACGAGTGATCGGGTCGGTGACCAGCTCGACATTGCTGCGGTTAAACGTTTGCAGGTAGTTGTTTGAAGCCAGCGGACGCTTGGCGCCAAACGGGTGGTCGGGCGTGAGCTTGGCGCGCAGCTCGGGGTCTTCGACAACCTGCAGCGCGTCGCGGCCCATTTGCTCGGCGACCTCGAAGAATTCTGGCTCGGTATAGGTCAGCGACAGCTCAACCACATCGTACAGCGCCTGCCGGCTATCGGCCATCAGCTGCGGGTTTTCACGAAAAGCCGCGCGCTGCTCGTCGGTGTAGGGTTCATCATCTTTTGCCAGGACCCAGTTGGGCGTGCGCTGGAACACATAGAGCTGTTCAACGTCTTTGGCCACTTCGGGCACAAACTGCACCGCGCTGGCCGCGCTGCCAATCACTGCCACCCGCTTGCCGCGCAGGTCGTAGTCATGGTTCCAGGCTGCGGAATGCCATAGCGCGCCACCAAAATCGTTCAGGCCTTCGATATTCGGGTAAACCGCAGGGCCAAACATGCCCACCGAGCTGACCAGGAACTGGGCATCAACAATATGCTCGCCGCCATCGACATCGGTAATTGCCAGCTGCCAGCGCTGGGTGTCTTGCTGCCAGCGGGCAGAGTTGACCGTGGTGCCCAGCCGCAGGTGCGGCACCAGCCCGTAGTCGTTGGCGATGGTTTCAAAGTACTCGCGAATCTCGGGCTGCGGCGGGAACGGCCGCGACCAGTCGGGGTTGGGCGCAAAGGAATAGCAATAAAGGTGGCAGGCAATATCGCAGGCCGCACCGGGGTAGGTGTTGCGCTGCCAGGTGCCGCCGACGCGGGGCTCGCGGTCAAAGATCAAAAAATCGCTGCAGTCTTTTTCGAGTAGCTTGATGCCGGTGCACAAACCGCCGGCGCCCGCGCCGATGATCGCGAAGCGCGTGGAAATAACCTCTGCCATTACTCACCTCTTGGCAATGATGGTGCTCTCACCAGTCTAACGCTACTGGCGCCCTAAACCGCATTAAATTTGATCAACGGCTATGTGTAAATCCCGGTCGCCATTGAGGCTTTTTACAAGCCCTAACAATCGCCGGATTCTACTGGCCGCAGCCTGCTGCTAGACTCGCCGGTTAACGCCTACCTGCGCCGCCCAGATGCGGCCACAACATTCACCCTTTGGAGACGACCATGCAAGATATTGACCTCAGTTCACTGTACGAACAGGCCATTACCTACGTGACAACCTACGGCCTGCAGTTTTTGCTTGCCCTGGTGGTGTTGATTGTGGGCCTGTGGATCATCAAGCGCGTCACAAATATGGTGCACAACCAGCTGATGCACCACCTGAACGATGACACCTTGTCGAAGTTTTTGAGCAGCGCGCTCGACATTGCATTGAAGGTGATGCTGGTTATTAGTGTCGCGTCGATGATCGGCATACAAACGACATCGTTCCTGGCCGTAGTGGGTGCCGCAGGCCTGGCCATTGGCATGGCGTTGCAGGGTAGTTTGTCGAACCTGGCGGGCGGTGTGATGCTGCTGATCTTCCGGCCGATTCGGGTGGGTGACTATATTGCCGCGCAGGGCCACGAGGGTATTGTCACCGACATTGGTATCTTTGTAACGCGTCTTGAGACCTTCGACAAGCGGCATATCATTTTGCCCAACGGGCCGTTGAGCAACGGTGACCTGGTGAACTTTACCTCGAGTGAGGTTCGTGCGGTGGAGATTACCTTTGGTATTGCCTACGACGATGATATTCGTGCGGCGCGCGATGCGCTCACCAGCCTGATGAACAGCGACGAGCGCGTACTAAAAGACGAGTCGAACGTCATCGCGGTATGTGAGCTGGGCGATAGCTCAGTGAATATCCTCTATCGCGTGTTCATTAAAACCGCTGACTACTGGGATTACTTTTTTGAAACCCAGGAGAAAGGCAAGCTGGCACTCGAGGCCGCAGGTTGTACTATCCCGTTTCCGCAGCGGGATGTGCACTTTTACCCGCAGGGGTGATGGTTTTCCTCGGGTATGGCCGATCTTCGGGTGGTTAGCTCTTTTTAGCGCGAACGCCCGCAAGACCGGCCATGGCCGAGGCAAAGAACCAGAACGCAGCGGGCAGCGGGATTTCTGCAGCGAATACCGCATAGACGCTGGGGCCCTGGTCTGAAGAATCCCAGTCATCGAAATCGAACCCAAAACCGCTCGCGCCGCCGAACACCGAGTCGTTGAACCCTGTTCCGCCACCGGCACCGTTGCGTGCGCCCATCGTATTGACCAGCCCGGTATTCGCGGCACCCAGCTCAAAGGGGATGTAGGCTGTACACACGCTCAGGCTAGAGCAGCCAAGCGTGAGCTCAGGGTCAGTATCAAAATCGGCAGGGGCAATGGGGGTATTGAGAAACACCTGGTCCAGCAGTGCCTGGGCGGCCGCTGCAGCACCTGCCTGGGTGGTGAATGCAAAATCGGTAATGGGGTCATCGCAGCCGCTGAAAATTTGCTGGCAAGTTCCTTCAACAAAAGCGACAGCATAAGTGCCGGAAAACCCTGAAACGGTGATACCCGAAGCACTGATGAGTTGGCCGCCACTAATGTTGAGTGTGGCCGCGTGAGCAGGACTCGCCAGACCCAGTAATAGTAGCGGCAGTGAGAAAATTCGCAGGACAGATTTCATGGTCAGCCCCTGACGTTATTGTTACGTTTTGAGCAAATTCTAAGCGATGGTCTGTGTTTGGGTCAACGACACAAGTGTTAGATATATGGGGCTTGAATCAAGAGTGACGGGCGATTATTTAATGTCAAATCAACAACTTGGCTATCGGTATTGCTGTTTGCGTCGGTAATGGACAATACAGGTAAAGACCAGGCCCATCAAAAACACGGCCGCCTGAGGGAGTGGCACTTCGATGCCCTGAAGGTCTACCTGGGTAACGGTGATTGCATCCAGTGTGATGCCGGCAACGCCAGCAACGAGTGAGGTAAACCGTAGCTTGGTGGTGGCGCTGTCTGCGGTGAAGAAATCATCGAAGTAAAGATGTTGGGAAAAGGCGTAAAGCTGCGGATCATGCTCGATGGTTCTGTCCAGCAGAATGATGTTGCCCTCTGTTTCGACGCGGGCCTCGCCCAGTGTCAGGCCCAGGTTGTTGTTTCTCGCGTAGTAAAAGGCCAGCTGGTAGACCTGGCCGGGCGTTGTCGCAAAACTGGTTTCAATGATGGCCGCTCCCGGTGAGCCAGCCAGGTCGATGGCTTGCGCAAGATCGTAGGCAACAGCCTCGGGGCGGGCGGCGGCTTCGTAGATGTCGACGCTGCCGCCAAGTACATCCCAGGTTGTATCGGCGGTAACAAACGAGCTGCCAATGCCGTAGGTGGTGAAGTTGGCGGTATCGGGTACTTCGAAGCTCTCTGACAGTATGACCTGCGCATACAGGTTCGAAGTGGCAATGAAAAGCACAAAGGCGATGGCAGCACGCATAGTGCGTTCCCCGTAATTATCTGGTTTTAGCGTTCCGCCCCTCATTGTGCAAAAACCACGCGCGGTACACAACAAGAACCTGTCAATGACCAGGCCGCTTGGATAAGCGGCTGTGTTCAAATAGTTGTACTGGCGCAACTGCGTGGGTGTGAACGCCAGCCAGATCAATGACTTAGTGCAGTAGAGAGGCGTACCATCCCTGATACTATTGTGTCGTGCATTTGCGGCTGGCAGACTGGGGTGGGCTCAGCTTGATCGCATTAACGGAAGAAGGTTGCTTGGTATGACACAACGCGAAGAAATCGAAAAACACTTTTTAGCCTTTGAGAAAATCCATGAAGGCTGTTTTGAAGGCCGCGAAGACTGGGGCGCCCTGGCTGACTTTATGGTGCCGGATATCGACTACACCGACCCTGGCTGGGGCCGCATGCACGATCGTGATACCGTCACGCAGTTTTTACGCGACAGTATGAAGGGGCTTGAGGACTGGGACTTCCCGATGCGCTGGTATGCGATTGAGGGTGAGCACGTCATCAAGAAGTACAGCATGACGCTGAAGTTCAAAGACACCGACTATGACATTTCGGGCGTGTATATGATGCACTATGCCGGTGATGGCAAGTTCGACTGGATCGAAGACCAGCTGAACATGACCCACTTTATGACGGTGATGCGCAACAGCGGTTGGCAGCCGGGGCCGGGGTTTATTGCACCCAGGAACCTGAACTGGGACTGATTACCGCAGCCAGCCCCCACAAGCCATAGCGTCAATTGGGCCCGGGAGGGCGCTCTTGTGCTTCAGCCTGCGCCGTTTTCGCCAGGTCTTGCCGGATGCTCCGGGCGGCAAACAGGCAGAACACCACGCTAAATAGCGGTGCGATTGCCGGCACCAACAGCGAGTAGCGCAGTGCATCTTCGCCAAAGCGCATATCAAAGGAATCGCTCAATACCCCCACCAGCAGTGGGCCGACCATCATCCCTACAAAGGTGCTGACCGTTGTGCTAATGGCCGGCGCCATGGCGCGCATACGCAACTTGGCCAGACCCTGTATCGTGGCCAAAAACGGCGCAGTAAAAAATGAGCCGAGCACTGAGCCGACAATACTGAATAAAAACGCCACCGGCATATCGGGCAGGCCCAGCGGTAGCGGCAGGCGGTGATCGGCAGGCCACAATAAAAAGGCGCAAAGAATCGGAATACTCAAGGCCTGGCCGAGCGCGGGTACCCACATGTACCAGCGCTTGTCGCTCGCGCCAAAGCGGTCGGCGAACACTCCGCCCAGGTAAATGCCCAGCAGGGCTGGCAAGGGGCTGGTAAGAAAGTACCAGGTGCCGGCTTCGCCCGTGCCCATATCGTACAGGCGAATCAGGAATGACGGCTCCCATAAATTGCGGCCCATGGACGCAAACAGCGAAAAGGCGTTGGCGCAGAGAATACATATAAAGGTGGTCATGCCCAGCATGTACTTGACCACACCCCAGAACGAATCGCTTTGCGCCTTGCGGGCCGTGGTTTCGCTGGCGCCGCGCATCGGTTCACGCACGGTCAAGCGCATTAACACGGCCAGCAAAATGCCGGGCACGCCTGCGGCAACAAAGGCCCAGCGCCAGCCCCAGATTTCGTTGATCCAGCCGCCGACCACCATGCCCAGGCCCATGCCGACAATGGCGCCCATTGATACCACCGACAAACCACGTGCGCGGCGCTCGGGCGGTACATAATCAGATAGCAACGAGATGCTGGGTGCAGTACCGCCGGCTTCGCCAATACCGACACCCATACGGCATATAAACAGCTGCACAAAATTCTGTACCGAGGCGGTGGCAACAGTAAACCCGCTCCAGATAAACAAAGACGCAGCAACAATGCTGCGGCGCACGCCGTAATCGGCCCAGCGGGCAATCGGTATCGCGGTAATGGTGTAGACCAGCGTAAAGGCCAGGCCCATGGCCGCGCCCATTTGCGTATCAGACAGGCCAAACTCGGCCTTGATGGGTTCGACCAGAATCGACAGGATGGTCCGGTCGATGGTGCTGAACACCATCACCAGAAAGATGATGCTGAGTACGTAGCGGGTGTAGCCGATGGAGTAGGGGTGATGGGTGTTCATTGCGGTTCCCGGCACGTTGCGGTTCATGCCCTGGTTTTTTGTTGTAGGCCGCAATGTTTCGATTGTATAACGGCTTCGATACATTTAAGGAGCAAGCGCCCCTTTGAATGGGCCTTTTATTCTTACGTTTGGTTAAAAAAGCGGGCTTTCACGATACGGTATGCTGCGAACACGCCAGCCGCTGCTTTTGCAAGCAAAGCAAATATAATAAGGGCCTGATACCTGGGAGAATAGTATGCCTACTGAAACCGTTTACCGATCGTGCCCAACCTGCGAGGCCTCCTGCGGGCTGGCACTCGAGGTCGATCGCGCTGAAAACCGGGTGGTTTCGATTAAGGGCAACCCCGATGATCCGCGCTCCAAAGGCTATGTCTGCGCCAAGTCGCAGGCATTCAACTATGTGTATGAAGACCCGGACCGTTTGCGCGCACCGGTCAAGAAAACCCCCAACGGCTGGGAAGAATGCAGCTGGGACGAGGCGCTCAAACTGGCCGGCGAAGGCCTTCGCAAGATTCGTGAAGAGCACGGCAAAGATTCGCTGGCCGTTTACTATGGCGAACCCAATGGGCATAACGCAGGCACCAACCTGTATACCCAGATGCTCATTCAAACCATCGATACCGAACGGTTTTTTACGCCTGCCAACCTCGACCAGCTACCGCAGGAAGTCGCGCTCCACCTGATGATTGGCGATGGCTGGTTCTACCCGGTGCCCGATATTGACCGCACCGATTTATTTATTTGTATGGGCGGCAACCCGGTGGTCTCGCAGGGTTCGCTAATGGGCGCGCCCGATGTGAAAAGCCGGCTCAAGGCATTGAATGAGCGCGGCGGCAAGTCGGTCGTCATCGACCCACGGCGCACAGAGACGGCCGAGGCTTGCGATAAGCACCTGTTTATTCGCCCGGGCACTGATGCCTACTTTTTGCTGGCCTTTCTCAATGAGGTGTTTGCGCAAGGCTGGCAGCAGCTTGGCCACCTGACCGACCATACCGATGGTCTTGAAGGTTTGCAGGAGCTGGCAGCCAACTACCCGCCCGAGCGGGTCGCCGACATAACTGGCATTGCGGCTAGTGATCTGCGAGAGTTGGTGGCTACCTACTGCAGCACCGAAAAAGCCGTACTCTATAGCCGCATTGGGCTATGTACTCAAAAGTTCGGCACGCTGGCCTCGTGGTTGGTGTACTGCATTAACATCGTCACCGGGCACTTTGATCGTGAAGGCTGCATGATGTTTACCCGCCCTGCGACCGGCCAATTTGAACCCACCGATGAAGTCAAACCCCTGGAGCGCGATCGCTTTCATGCGCGCTCAACCGGGTTCCCGGAAATACGCGGCATGTTGCCCGCCTCGCATTTTGGCAAAGAGCTTGCCTACCCCGGCGATGAAAACGGCAACGACAAGATACGCGGCATGCTCACGCTGGCGGGTAACCCGGTGATCAGCGTGCCCAACGGCAAGCTGATTCGTGAAGGTTTAGAGCAGCTCGATTTTTACGTCGCGATTGATATCTATATTAACGAGACGACCTCACAGGCTGATGTGATTCTGCCGCCGATCCACCAACTGGAGCACACCAATTACGATTTGCTCTGGGCGACCTTTAGCAGCACCAACTTTGCGGCCTTTAGCCCACGCGTGCTAGAACCCCAGGCCGATGGCCTTGAGCAATGGGAGATTATGCTGCGCCTGTTGGGGGGCATGCTCGATACGCCCTGGGAAGTGCTCGATGACCTGATGGCCGATGGCATGGCCGCCCAGGTCGCCGCTGGCCTGCAGGCTGACTACCCCGAAGTGACAAGCGAGTTGGTGAAAGAGACCATGGGCGGCGAGCGCTGCTACGAGCGCTACCTCGATACCCTGTTGCGCGCCGGGCCCTATGGCGACAAGTTTGGTCAGCGTGAGGGCATTAACCTGCAAGCACTGATCGATGCCGGCGGCACAATGAGCTTTGGCCCCATGCAATCGCAAATGCCGGCCTTGTTGCGCACCGAGGGCAAGCGTATTCAGTTAATGCATGATTGCCTGCTTGATGATATTCCGCGCCTGAACCGGGGCCTGGAAGAGGGCCTGTATCAAAAAGACAAATACCTGTTGGTGGGTCGGCGGCAGATACGCGATATGAATTCATGGCTGCACAACATTCATGCCTATATCAAAGGCAAGAACCGTTGCACCTTGCTCGTTAACCCCAGCGATGCCCAGGCCGTGGGTGTGAGTGATGGCAAGTCGGTGACCATTCGCTCACGCAAGGGCGAAGTGGTGGCCGAAGTCGCCGTGAGCGATGAAATGATGCCGGGTGTCGTGAGCCTGCCGCATGGTTGGGGCCATATTTATAAAGACAGCAGGCAGGCTCTGGCCAATGGTCGCTACCCGGGTTCGAGTTGTAACGATCTGGTTGACGATGACGAGCTGGATATTCCCTCGGGGAGCAGTGTGGTTAATGGGGTTGAGGTTGAGTTGATTGCGGTGGTGTGACGGTTGAATTTAGCGTGACAGCCCGACTACTTACGCTAAAGGTCGTCGCATCGAAAGAATATGAGGTGTGTAATGTGAACGTCACCAAAATACAAATTGCGACTAGCTGAGTAGCTTTCGGAGATCTGCGTCACCGCTGGTGAACCCACAAGTAGCGCAACTAATACAAAGAAACGTGAGGCTATTTGCATGGGTCGTTTCTCTAGGGAGCAAGTCGCCGCGCTGAATGTTGGCGCCGCTCTCGCAAAATTGACTGGCGCTCCTTGGCGCTCACGTATTTGGAGTCAGCGGGCAGGTGCTTCGCTAACTCAGCGACATTGACCACCTTGATCGAGGGCGTCGCCGGCGCGGTGTCGGTGGTCACGCGCCAGTTAAAAACGCCATGGCTGTGGCCTGCTATATCGATCCAGTTAGCCAGGCCGGGATCGGTGGCAGAAACAATGAGCCGGTATTTGCCATCTGAATCTCTGTGGCTTTGAAAATTATTCAGGCTGGTTTGTCGGCTGACGGTATCGAGCAGTTCGCCCCAGGGTTGATAGAAGGAAAACCCCCAGTAGCGAGCTTTGGGGTCATCAAACTCGATAATCATTGCCTGGTCGTTATTCAAATTCCAGTGGCCCGGTGCAAACTGGCTGCCCAGATGGGTCACCTGAATGCGTCGTGGCGGTGTAATGCTGTTGTCTGGAATGTTGCCGTGATACTGCTGGGTAATGCCTACCCAGAGCTTTAGAAACCAGTCCATCTCATCGTCGAGGCCATCTACAATTTCCTTGAACGATGCGGGTGTGAGTACTGAGGCGGGTCGATCGAGGGTGTCTAGCCTTTCGATCATGAGCTGGCCTTTACGTTCGATATTCCAGTCGCCAAACACCTGGTAAATCGTCATGCTAAAAACATCATCTGCCATGGGCAGCCAGTTTTCGCCCATTTCTTTCGCGCTGATAAAGAGCTCGAAGCGGCCTTCGCTATCGGTCTTTAAATCTTCGCCGCGGATGCGGGCTCTTGCCCCCGACTCACCTTCTAGCGCGGTTCGAGAATAGACCCCAAAAATCGTCTGGTTCACTGAACCCAACTTGCCCCAGATACGATATATGCCATTGGGGTCGAGCGTAGCCGTAATGTAATGCGTGTCGGGGTTAGGATAACCAAAGCCCGGGTTGTACAGCAGGCGCGGCAAATGATGATCGGCATAGACCACCTGTTCGCGTAGGTAGTGCACGAGATTTTTCGCCAGATACATACTGGCTTCGGCGCGATCGGTATCGGTTTCTGCAACAGGGCTCTTGATTAACGCGGCTTCAATGTCGGCAAGACCTGCCAGGTTGTTGGCAAGCGGCGTTTCAGTGGGCTTAGATGGCGAGTCAGCGCACGCCAGGGCGCTGACGGCGCTGAGACTCATGGCTAACAAAAAACATTGTAGTGTTGACATGAACCGGTGCTCCGAAATTGGCGAGTCTTGTTACCAGTGGATTGTCCCGTATCGTAACAGAATTAAAGGAGGTAGCTCCCTTTACCGCTAGTTGCCGTTGTGTAAGCGTTAGATTGCGATTTAGGCAGGTTTTTAGCGAACACAAGGGGTTGTGGTAGGATTGAAGCCCCCTAATATAAAGCGTTACGGAGGTACTCCCATGAAAACACTCGTTCGCTATTCCCTGGTTGCTTCAACGTTTTTCCTTGGTTCTCAATTACATGCAGCGACGGTTACCGGTGTTACCTGGTTCTCTGGCGTGGGGTCGGTTGCCGGAGAGTCGGCAAGTACAACGGCCCCGGGCAACGATAACGTCGTGGGTGACTCGCCCAATGTGCTCTCGATACTGCAAAAGCATTACCTTGCCATTGGCCCTGTTGACCTGGTGTTTAGCCTGGTCGATGACGGCGGTACGACCGAATACCGTGTCATCGAGGGTGTGGATAACAGCACCGGGCTCGACTGGAGCGGTTATCACATTGAGCTTGGCTTTGGTTCTGGGGCCAGCTTTGTTAAATCGGTCGCCGGTGACGGCCTTGATTTTGATGCGCCCGATTTTGATTCTACGGTCGACTTTAACCCGCCTTCGCCCGGGTTCTTTCCTACGGTGACGTTCCCTACCGAGGACGACCTGGTAGCCAGTGGCGGCACACACGTGGCCGGGGATTACGCGCTTAACTATATCTTTCACATTGATGTGCCCGACGGTATCGACTCCTTTACGATTCGCCAGTCGCCCATAGCCGCGAACGTGCCAGTGCCAGCGGCTGCCTGGTTGTTTGGTTCGGCGCTGTTGGGTTTAGGGTGGTTCAGGAAGCGTTAATTGCACTAAAGCGAGAGTTAAACTATGAAGTTTTATCGCCGTTTTCTCAACATCATTATCTTCGCGCCAGTATTGTTGTTAGCGCCATTGGTCAATTCGGCTGTGCTCGACCCGGATAGCTTTGCTTCGCTGGGCACACTCAACTTGACCAGTGGCGATTACACCTTTGATACCACGGCGATGACGCTGGTCGAAAACAGCGCGCCGGGTACCGTGCTGTTTACTGGCGTCGAAGATAACCAGCGCGGGCAGGCCGATAGTTTTGGCGGTGGCAGTACGACGGTTGGCGCCAGTGGCATTCCGTACATTGCGGTGTTTACGTTCGATAACATTACGATCGACGGCACCAGCAGCATTACGATCACTGGTAACCGCGCTCTCGCGCTTTTATCGAAGAATGATATCTACCTCAACGAGCATCTGTCGGTGGACGCGCCATTGCCACCTGCGAGCGGAACGCCAGCTGCGGCGCTTGGCTCCCCGGGTGGCCCTGGCGGATTTGCCGGTGGAACACCCGGAGTAAACGGCGGCCAGGGCCTTGGGCCCGGCGGTGGCCCGGCACATCCCAACGCCACCACGCCCTCTAACGCTGCCAGTTTCGGCAGTGTTGGTTTCGTTAACACTGCCGCGGCACCCACTTACGGCGATTTATCGCAAGCCCTGCAAGGGGGTAGTGGCGGCGCCTCGAGTACAAGTTTCGGCAATGCGGGTGGCGCTGGCGGCGCTGGGGCCATTGCCCTGGTCGCTAATGGCACAACTACGGTCGATAGCAGTGGGTTGGTGTCGGCGCGCGGATCGACGTGGCAGAAAAACGGTGTCGCAACCGGTGGTAGTGGTAGCGCGGGTGGCATTATCGTGACCGGCAACGAGCTCGTGCTCAACGGTTCGCTCGATGCCTCGTACAACAGCCCAACACCGCCTGGAGGGTCGTTCATTGGCGGTGCAGGCCGTGTACTGGTTGGTGGTCTCGACAACTACGTGGTTGGCACAACGCCAACAACGCCGGCGTCTGCTGCCAGTGTTTCGGTTGTTGGGCCTTCAAACGACGGCTGGCTAACCATAGAGCCTCGCAATACCTTTGTACCGTTCGGCCAAACGCTTGAGCTGGGCAACGCGACCGTAGAGCTTCAGGCGCCCACGTTATCGGATATTGGCATTGAAGTTGTTCCGGGTAACCTCTCTGTGGGTGGCGAAATCACAGTGCCCACCGGCGGCATCAGTTACAACGCAAGTATCGCGTTAACCGGGCCGCTGGGTTCATCCATCGTCAATGGTTCAGATACGCTGACCATCGATAGCAGTCTATCGGGTACCGGCACGGTCAATGTGCCTGTTGTCGTTAGCACTGGTGGCACGCTGAACATGATTGCAGACAGACTAACGTTCCCCGGTGATGGTGTCGCCAACGACGATGGCCTGGTGAACCTCGGCGAGATGAACTTGATCAACTCAGAAATCAATGGCGATGTGCGTTCACCTGTAGGCTCGGTGATTAATGTAGCCGGCACTGCAACATTCAATGGTTTGTTTTCTGGCGCGGGTACGTTCTCGGGCACTTCGAATTTGATAACGTTCAATGGCGGTTATTCGCCCGGCGACAGCCCGGCAGCAATCAGTTTTGGCGGTGATGTGTCGCTCACATCGGGCAATACGCTGTTAATGGAGATCTTTGGCAACGTTGCAGGCAGTGGCTACGACCAGCTAACAGTCGCAGGCAATTTAGCGATTGGCGGCGTAATTGATTTATTTGTCGACCCGCTGCTGACATTAAACGCAGGCGACACTTTTAGCCTACTTGGCTGGAATACGGTGGCAGGGCAGTTCGCCTCAGTGCTCGGTATTCAGCAAGCGAATGACCTCGATATCGCGATTCGCTACAACGCGGGAGATATGGTGGCCAAAGTAGTACCGCGAGGTGATGTCAATGACGACGGTATCGTCAATGGAGATGACCTCTCAGTCATTGCGGCGAATGCCGGGTTGGCAACTACCAGTTATTTCAGTGGTGATGTTAATGGCGATGGCTTGGTAGATAACTCTACTGGCCCCGGCTCAGATCGCTCATTGGTCGAGGCGGCGATTTTAAGCGCTGGCGCACAGACTGTGCCGCTTCCGTTCTGGATGCCGTTGTTTTTGCTCGCGTTAGCGGCAATGGCTTATCGTTTGAAATCGGGAGTTTATCGGTAGCGCTCGTTGCGACCCGCATTTTGCTGGTGGCGAACGCGTACGAGCGAGACGCCACATCCACTGTGAAGCTGCCCGCGTAGTGGGGAGCTATTTTCAAGTAGACCGGTCGGACGTCGGGCTAAGCGTCTTTCATTCAATAGGGGGTATTGGTGGGGATGTTCCATGGGCTCAGTGTGGTGCCAGGGGCTCTATCACATAATCGCTATATGTTATTGTTTTTAATGAGGTATTTGAATGTGGTCCAGGCGATATACCATCAAATGTACCATCATTTTCTAATCGAATCATCCAGATGGGTATCTTCCCTTCCATCAGCCAGGGCGTTTGACTAAAACCTTGCAAACCCTCCTCGCATTGAGGTCTATGACGCGTTTGGTGTTTGGTTGCAGGGCCGAATAAAATCAATTTTTTAATTACGCTTTGGCTCAAATTTATCTCGAAGGCAAGTAAGTTAGACAGCATGCTACGGGGCCGCCCTCTACACGCCTCCGATTTGCTTAACCAAAAAACTCGCTATGAAGACGCCTGACACACGCCAAAAAGATCGGAAAGAACCGTTCGACGCCCCAAACTTGAACAGTCTATTTATAGAGCCTGAAGCAAGCGTTGACAAAAAGCAGTCTCAAAATGCCAGTTACCTGCGCCGTGAATTTTGTATCGATAAGCCGTTTTCAAAAGCCACCTTACTAGCAACAGCCTGTGGCCTATATAAAGGTTTTGTGAATGGCTCGCCTATATCAACAAACCAGTTATTGCCTGGTTGCACCTTCTACAAGAAACGCCTGCAGTACCAGGTCTATGACGTCAGCTCACTGCTCAGACAAGGTAGCAACGCCATAGGAGTGATACTAGGTAGTGGTTGGTATCGTGGCAAGCTAGGTGTTCAGTCGAAGCGCTACCATTATGGGGAAAAGGTTAAGCTTCTTTCCGTCTTGGAAATTGAATTCGATGACGGCAGCAAACAAGTGATCACTACGGATAATCTGTGGAAAGCGACGCAAGATGGCCCGATAAGAAGTCATGACCTCAAAGATGGCGAGCACTATGACGCGACACGTGAAATGGAAGGTTGGGATCAGCCCGGATTTGACGACCACAATTGGCATGAAGTCTATCCAGCAACGTTTGATGCTTCATTAGTGCCTACTGAAGGTGAGCAAGTCGCTGAAAGAGAGCGCTTTAAACCAACGGTGTTAATCACACCCGATGGTTCTACGGTACTCGATTTTTCTCAGAATCTCGTCGGCTACGTTGAGTTTTCGGTAGATGGAACAGAGGGCCAAACGGTCAAGCTGACGCACGGAGAAACGCTCGATGAAAACGGCAACTTCACGCTAAAAAACGTCAATATGGAGAACCCCTTTTTTTCTGCCCCAAAGAGCCTGCGGCTGCAGCAAGAAGTTGAGGTGAGACTAAAAAATGGTGCGATGACCTACAAACCCTCTTTCTCCGTACATGGGTTTCGCTATGTAAAGCTGGAGAACTGGCCAGGTGATGTTGACCCCGCGCGCTTTACCGCAATAGCGCTGTATTCTGATATAGAAGAGACTGGTCATTTCGAATGCTCACACCCGATGATCAACCAGCTCTTCAAAAACGCTGTCTGGAGCCAGAAGGGTAATTTTGTTGATATCCCAACCGATTGCCCAACGCGAGAAAGAGCCGGCTGGACGGGTGACATCGCTTCATTTTGCGAAGCGGGAACCTACCAGATGGACACCTACAACTTTCTCTCCAGGTGGATGAAAGATGTCGCGCTACAACAAGAAAGTAATGGCAAAGTGCCTAGCATTGTCCCTGAGGTGGGCGTCTCAAAAATTTCTGATGGCAGCGCAGGCTGGGCAGATGTGGCGACCATCGTTCCTTATACCCTCTATAAAATGTACGGCGACAAAACCATCTTAAAAGAGCAATACGCCAGCATGAAAATGTGGGTGGACTTTGTCGACCGGCGCGCAAAGAAGACGCGCTTTTGGAACAAATTAAAAGGCAACCCTAATCTGGATTACCTGGTCGACACAGGCTTTCACTTTGGCGAGTGGCTCGAACCTGGCCATAGTATGGGCAAGGATCTCATAAAATGCTTCGTATATTCTGATGCCGAGGTAGCAACAGCCTACTTTGCCTACTCCGCTAACCTGCTGTCGCAGATGGCCGGGATACTGGGTAGCAGCGATGACCAGCAAAAATACCTGGACATCTCCCAGAAAGCCAAAGATGCCTATCGTCATGCGTTTACCGACAACGGCATCGTCCAGTCGAAACGCCAGGCACGCTATGTTCGACCCATTGCGCTGGACTTATTGCCCGAAGATGATAAACGCAAAAACGCGTTATTACTCAACGATATGATCGTAGAAAACCAATACCGTATTGGTACCGGGTTTTTGACAACGCCATTTATTCTTCCTGTGCTTACCGACTACGGCTATCTCGAAAGCGCGTACAGGATGATCGAAAACGAAGATATACCGGGATGGCTATACAACGTTAAAAATGGCGCCACAACAATTCTAGAGAATTGGGAAGGTATCGGCACGGACGGAAAGCCTGTCGACTCATTTAATCACTACGCGTTTGGTGCGGTCACCCAATGGCTTTTCACCCATGTTGCAGGTATTACACCTTTGGAGCCTGGCTTTCAAAAAATCCAGATTCGCCCCTTTCCCGGTGGCAGCTTGACCCATGCAAACTGCACCTATAAAAGTGTCGCCGGCCCGATAAAAAGCAGTTGGCTGATAGAAAACTCGACGTTTTACTTGACAGTTGAGACTCCATCCCCGACCACGGTCATATTACCTGATGGTGGAGTGCACCAGCCTTCAGCAGGAAAGCATACATTTACGTCGCAGATACCTGCCTAGCAGCATAGCTTCGGGTTTGGCTGTATGAGGCCGGGTATCGAGTGGGTAGGAATCGAACCGGTTCCCTTGATAAATCAAAAAAGGAAAAGTCCTTTTATAACAACTCACTAACCAAGATTTGTTCCATTCAGGGGCGCAATCACGATAATCACATAACTAATTGATATATAATGTATATTTCCCCTTCTATTTGATCATATACCCCCAGATATACCCATGAAGGTGTCTACCTCATTGCAAGACATTTACGTGAATGGGCCGATTGGCCGATGAGGGCGGCGTAGCTAAATTTTATTGTTGAGGTGATACTGCCTCTCTTTACGCTCCCCCAGCATACCGAGCATCATCGAGAAATCCTAAAAGGCCAAAGCTGTACAAACGGGGATAGGTGCTGTTTAGTGGCCTGTTTTTGAGCCTAGAGTGTAATACTCTGAGCGGCAAAGCTTTACCTCCTAGCTGAAAACAGAGCGCCACCCTGCAAGTAAAATCTGACGTTTTTGCGACGATATATTTTATTGTTGAAGTTAAGATATGTCGGTGCTCAAAATGGCAATTAGACCTATCAGAAAAATTGGACTGATTGGTTGAATTTTCGAGGATATTTGGATGTCAGAAGATGAGATGATTGCAGCGATAAGTGCTCGCTTAGTTTTCGAGGCGGAAAAGTCAATAGACAGAAACGGTAAGGATACTGATCCTCGTGTTGCGGCTATTGCTATTGGGGTTGATAGAAGCGCTCGTCACATCGAAGAAATCTCTGTGGGTACGCAGACGTTAGAGGTGGTTGTCGCCCATCGAAGTGAATTCTATGCAGATGAGCATGCTGAATTCACTTTGCTAGAGAGAAAACTAATTAATGAGACTGTAAACGGCGACAGCTATAGACTGTTCGTAACTTTGGAGCCTTGTTCAAAGCGTGGCGAAACGAAGCGGCCGTGCGCTGAGAGGGTGATTAAAAGAGGGTTGACGAAAATAACAATTGGCATGCTTGATCCCAACCCAAAGATATTTGGTAACGGTGTGCATCGGTTGCTGAAAGCGGGCGTGAAAATCGATTACTTGCCGCCCTCTGCAAGAGAGAATATTCGTGCTATCAATGAAGATTTTATCGACGATCAACGAAGAACCTTCTCTTTCAGAGACTTTATTAAGGAGCTTCCGCAAGCCTTCATATATCCAAAAGAAGCATATCTGTATTCAGTTTACGTTTTATTTCGACACTATAGCCCTGAGAAGATAGCTGGTATAGAGAGCCTTCTAGATACAGAGCCGCATGATGATAGTCAAGGTCGGCAGAAATACAGCGTTGTTATTGCAAACACCGCATTGAACACGTTTCTGGATCCGCATGAATTTCAGGCGTCACTGGCCCAGGGTTTTGCGGAGAACCGCGGATTGGAGCGAATCTACCTGATATGCACTAACAAAGATATTGCAAAGGTTAAGCGGCTTTACGACAGCGATTCACGTTACCGCGAAGAAATTGACTACATTCTTGAAAGCCGTAACAGTGCTATTTCTGTGTGTATTGTTGCTGATGAGCCAGAAGTCCTTGAGGTTTCGCAGGACCAGATGGCGAGTCGATCAGCAGAGGTAGGCGAGCAAAGTGCTGGTGCGTTAGAGAATAGCGCTGATGATAGTAAAGGAGTGATTTTGTTTGGCGAAGATCCACTTGAAAGCGCGCCGGATGGGCTGCCACATTTTGCTGTGGTTCGACAGGGGGTGCCCTTACATGATCCAGAAGCTGAAGAGGATGGTGTTGTCAGTCACCGATTGTTCGCAGTTGTAGCTTCCAATAACCTCGCTTATAGAAAAAAAATGGTACAGAGATGGAAAGAGTGTCAGGGTGTTTTACAGAGTAGTGCTAGAAGTGGGGAGTTGAAGGATCTGAGGTGGTGGCTGCCCAAGATTGAAAACTCTTGATTGAGGAAAGTACAGTGGATGCCAGGCTAAAGGCGGCTGAGGCCTTAAAAGATTGGGGTAGAAATGAGTATGAGGTGGTATATGGTACAAGCGTGGAGGCCTTCGCTGGCGTTGGCGCCAAGCACTCCCTAAAAATCTCGGGCGCAAAAGGGCCTGAAGGGGCGTGGTCAGAAATTCAAGCCTTTATGAAGGCAAATGAGAATTGTCCAGCCGTTTTTCAAATTGGTTTTGACATTCATTATGCTGAAGATCGGACTATTGGTACTATTTTTATTCCGGACCGGGTAGAGCAATTCAAGTCTGAAAGTGGTGCAGATCATAAAGATAGCGCCAATCACGTGAGCGAATATGTTGGTAGCAGTGAAGTATCACATGTCGAGACAGTTAAACGTGCTCTAGATTGGATTGGTGGTGACAAGAGTAGAAGATTAACTGTCGCGAGGCGTGAAATTCTAGATTATCGAGGCGATCTGTTGGATTCGGTGCAATTTGGCCCTCGCTTTGATGAAGAGGCGCTTACTAGATCCTGTTATTTTCGCTCTCCAGATCTCGCTTTTTTAAGTCAAAGCCCCGAGCTGCTCGCTATGGGTAAGGGGCCGACATTTAGTACCTATAAACTGTCAGGAACTGCGGGCCTAGACTCCCGAGACGAAGAAATGCTTTCTGACATTAAGCTTGCCGAGGAGCATGATCTTTCTGCGGCGGCGATGCTTGCATCGTTGAGCAAGTTAGGTCACTGCAGGCGATTGCCGGCAGTGGTTTATCGCTGCGGTGCTTTGAAACATATAATGAGTGAGTTTAAAACAGACATAGGTTTAAGCTCTTCGTTCATTGACTGCGTAGAGGCAGTCTTTCCAGTTGGTGCTAATCCGGTAAGCTCAGGTCTCGATATGCTTGTGAAGCTAGAAAAATCAAATAGAGGACCATACTACGGGGTATATGGGATCATTGAACCGGATATGAGTTATTCGGTCTCACAGAATATTAGATCTATATTTCTGCGAGATGGCGTCTATGAGGTCTGGGTGGGCGGATGCGTTACTTGGCGTTCAGATCCAGTCGATGAATGGAATGAAACGGAGTTGAAACTAGCTAGTTGTCCTAAGTTAATATGAATCAATTATACACTTACGAATCCTTTCGAGCGAAGCTCTGGCGTATTGCGGCTAGAAAAGCGAGCAAGGCGCATCCCTGGTTTAGTCTCATCATTGACAGAAAATTGACTAGAGAGCAGGTCATTGCTGGTGAGATGCAGCATTATCTAAGGGTTTTGAAAAATGAGGACTTTTATAGGTCCATTCTAAAAAATGCTGAGGCTGAAGGCGATGAGCGAGTCATTAACGTTGCAAGGGCCAACTATGAAGAGGAGGTCTTATGCGATCCTAGTCATGCCGATTTGCTCTTCCAGCTGCTTGATGAGGCTGGTTATGCGAAAGAACACTGTGTGGCCGTTTCTCCGTCTAATTCGACACGTTTCGCAATCGACAGTATTTTAAGATTCTGTGAGGAGAAGTCTGCGATTGAGGGCATCGCATTTACAGCTTTTGTCGAAGCTCAAAACGCTGGTGAGAAAGGCGTTGCTTATAAGGTGTATCAAGCGTTAACAGAGCATTATGGCTTTAGCAAGCATGGTGCAGAAACATTTCTTGAGCATTCAATTGTGGATGAAGAGCACGGAAAACGTCAGATTGATCTAGTTTGTGAGGTGGCTACAGATATAGAGCTTCAGGCAAGGATCATAAATGCCGTTGAGGCTGGCACAACGACTTTCTCCATAGAGTGGAGTGGTCATCTTGAGGCGGCGCTAGGATTGAGAGATTAACCAAATCTTTCCATAAGCGGCTTCTCGATAGCTTGTAGATACAAGTAGTTTATCAATCCCCCTGTGATCATTAGTGCAAATATCCCTAGGTACATCTCTTCATAAAGGAATGCTCTACTTGCGTCTAGGATAAATCTGCCAATACCATCGCTTCCGATTATCATATCGGAGGCTACAGCAACGATAAGAGAAATGGGTATTGAGATTCTTATGCCGGTGATTATTGACGGAATCGCTGGGGCGAATAAAAAATGGTACGCTCTTTTTTGTCGAGTTAGTGGTAGTACTAACCCGAGGTCTTTGGTTCGGGGATCAATGTTGGTGGCTCCAGAAAGAGTGTTTATCAATATTGGCCATGATGCGCCGAAGAAAACAACAAATATTTTCATGGTGTCGTCAATTCCTAGGAATAGACTTGCGACGGGGATTAAAGCGATTGGAGCAAGCGGGCGGAATAGCTCGATAATTGGTAGTGACAGCGCTCGTAACGTTGGCAGGTTTCCTAGCAGCAAGCCGAGTGGAACCATTAGTAGGGTCGCGAAACTTAGTCCCGCTATGGCTCTATAAAGCGTGATTGCGATGTCTAGAGGTATTGATGGCCAGCTGTTTGCGGAGAATCCTTGAGAAAAGATGCTGAATATACTAGGAAATAGTTTTGGGTCTGGTGCCAACTTAGCTAAAACAGTCAGTTCCCATGTCAGAATGAACAGGGATATAGAGGCTACTGAGTAGATAAATCGTTTCATCATGCATCGACCAGATACGAATATATCTCTTGCCACTTCTCACCGTAATCGGCAACGCTATCGGTTGGATCGTCGGAGTTTATGCGTCGGTTCTCAATTGCCATATCTTTGATAACACTAAAGCCATCTTTTCCCACAATAATGATCCGGTCACTCAGGCGAATTGCTTCATCAATATTGTGGGTAACCAATAGAACGCCTGGGCTCTTAGAGCTTGTCTTAAATATATCTAGAACGTCTTTTTGCAATTTAAGTCTCGAGATGTAATCCAGCGCTCCGAAGGGCTCATCAAGCAGCCACCAGCTTCGATTGCCAGCGATACAGCGGGCTAGTGAAACTCGCTGCTGCATGCCTCCTGACAGTTGGTTGGGGAATTTTTGATAGTCGTCCACTGAAAGCCCGGCGATACTTAAGGCTCTTGCGGCTAATTTCTGCCGCAACCAAATACTGCCCACATTTTCTTCAATTCCTAAAGCGACGTTATCTAGGGCTGAGAGCCAGTTGAGCAAAGAGGCGGAAGCATCTTGAAACGCATATGCACAATGGCTATGAGCCTCCTTAACTTGGGTGCCATCAAGAGAAATATGTCCTTGCAGCGGCTCCAAGAGGCCGCAAATCAACCTTAGGAGAGTAGACTTTCCGCATCCCGATGGGCCTAGAATTGTCGTCCACTCTTCGTGACGCAGCTCAAAGCTGAGATTATCTATCAGCGACCGATTATCACTGAAGTTGTAAGTTAGGTCTCGAACCTGGATCACGATGCGCTCGATTTAACTTTGCCTATTGGCTCTGTGATATAAAGCCAATATCAATAAGTAAGTTCTTTACCCAATCTAGGTTTTCTTGTAAAACTTCTGCGTTAAACTTGGGCAAATTCATCGTTTCTAGTTTTTCCGCAGGCATGCCAGTGTATTCGGAGATCGCAGATTGTAAGATCTCTTCGTTTTCATCAATAAGTACCGTGGAATCTTCCATGGCTAGTACAAACTTCCTAGCTAGCATTTGGTTTTTTGCCAACCAATCCGTATTGGCCACATACATAGTCATTTGGAAGCTTGATTTGGTGTCCGCGACGTGATGGGCTGCCAGCGATAGCTCGGGGTTCCCGAGAGCAGGTGACAGAAATGGCTCTATCATAGATGCATACTCGACTGAACCAGCTAGAAGCTGTGCTTCCATCTGAGAAAACGGCATCTCAATAAATTCTATATTTGCATGTTCTCGCCCGACAGTAGTTAAGTAAGCGACAGAGAATGCATGATCTAGGCTTTTGTTTACATTAATCGCAAACCGAGATCCTTCAACGTCTTCAAGACCATCGCTAGATGTGACGATACCCTGGTAAGGGTTACTGGTCGTTTGGACTGATCCTCCAACCACTGGTGAAACTTTAAAGCCACGATCTCTCGCTTGGACGTATGGCACCGTTCCAGTGAATCCGAACTCAAGATCTCCGGTTATCACGCCTTGAAGGATTATGGCGCCCCCTTGCGCCTTGACGAGTTCTACATCTAAACCGTGTTTCAGGAATAACCCATTCTGCTTAGCAACATAGAGTTGAGCTGAGTCCGCAATTGGGATATATCCGACCTTTATTTTCTGGACCAATATTTCGTTCTGTGAAGGGGGCTCTCTATCGCTGCACGCAGAGATACAAAGCAGTGCTGACACAATTGTCGTCCATAGAAGAAATCTAGGCGCCCGGAAGATACAAAATATATTATATAAATGGAGATGGGTGCTGTTAGATCTCATGCTATTGTCCAGAAATTCAAAGTTGCTGAAGGGCTTTAATTTAGCGCATAAATGCCTGATATAGCTATAGTTTGGTCTGTTAATCCTCCAGATTAGCCAGTTTCTGAGGATCAAATAGGTTGGCTCTCGAAGCAAGCTTGTCAGCAACTTTGTCTGCGAAGACTTCGATCGCATTGGGCATATCGCCTATCTGTTTAAGTCTGGATAGGATTTCTTGCTGCCGCCTGTTCTGAATTTCACCATAGCTGTAGAAGGTGGTAAGCACGCCTTGGTGGCCTAGATTTTGGCTCCATGCCTTAAACTCCTCTGGAGAGCGGCACCTCTTCTCGCCCAGTAAGACTAATGTGTCCCGGAAAGTGTGAGGATTCGTGTAAGGTATTTCGGCTTTTTGGAAGGCTTGTTTGAAAATACGACGAACTGGGCCCGAGTTTGACCAATGTTCCCTGCTAAGTCTCTGGCTGGACGTTTCTTTCTGGCCGGGGGGCGTAGGTTTTGATTTTGGAAATATTGGGTCGTTTGGAGTAAATCTCTCTTGGTTGGTCAGGTGCTGTATCCAGTCTTGAACAATGACTTCAAATTCCTCGCCCACGGGAAAAAAGTAGCTTGTAAATGACTTGCTTGCTTTAGTTTTGACCTCTCGGGCGTCCTGGTAGAGTGATCGGTTGGGCAGATCTAGGTGCTTCAGTTTGAAGCTGATCACAGCTGAATCTCTTGCCCCGGTCAGAAGAATGAAGGCGACTAACGCGCGATCTCTCATCTCAGTAGAAGTCCTTGTCGGCATGCTATCCACCACCGTGGCAATATCTTCAATTGTGGGTACGTGCTTCCTGCGAGTGGCCCTAGCTATTCTGTCTTCCTTGGCGGAGAGGTTGAAGTACTCTGCATGGGGGTAAGCAATCTTTGATTTGTAGCCCTTCTGTAACGCCAGCCACTCAAAAAAGGCCTTCAGCTGCCTCAGAGTATGACTTAACGTAGACTTGCTCAGAGGCTTGCCAGAGCGCTCTCCCAGAGCCTTGGCCAGTTTGTGCTTGAATCCAGTTGCCTGCTCTTTACAGAAGGTCTTGAAGCTTCTGTGGTTAGTATATGCTTCAAATCGAGACAGCGCCTTAGCAGCGGTATCAATCGTAGAGGCGTCATAGCGTTTGGCCTCTTTGAGAAAATCAAAATACTCGCGCTTGATCCGCTCGTTTTCTGGGTTGTATTTAGCCATCGTTACTTACCTATCTGAAGTCACCATTTAAAGGGCGTGCGTAGCAATCTATTAATTGTCATTAGTGCCAGTGGGTGGCGGGCCAGCTGAGCGTGCCTAGTTGGATAATTTTGATCGACTAATGAATCGGACCATCCGATTACCGCATATGTTGCAATCACCGGTTAGGCGGCCCGTTTTGCTGTCTTGCGCCATAAACTCGACGCTGTTCTGGGTCGGTTTGCGTGGTTCTTTACAGCACATGCAGTAGAACTCGTCAGGCTTACATCGGCGTTTTCTTGACTTTTTCCTCGCCTGAATGAATGACCTTAGATCTGAACCGTGAACAAGTAGGGGTCTATTCGAGTCTATGGTTTCGAGTCCAGACTTAAGCCAGCGATGAATAGTATTCCTGTGACAACTGAAGAGGTCGGCTACTTCATCGAGGCGGTAGCAGCGATTCTGCTTGACTAGATAGGGGTTCAGTTTGCGATTCATGCTACTGAATCCTTGAGTCGCGCTCTTCGACACGTGCTGCAATCCAGGCCAGCACATCTTCTTCTACCCAACCAACAGACCGGCCACCCAGCGAAACTTGATGGGGAAAGAGGTTGGCCTGCATGCGGCGGTAAATAGCGCTACGGGATAGGCCGGTGAGTTCTTTAACTGCGGGTAATCGAAGAATCTTGCGATACATAGTGATCAATCCTGATATGTCGTTGGATATGATCACGATTAGATAGGGAGCGAGCTTCTGTCACACTCCTTGTCATAGGACGAGCGCTTGTACGAGCATAAGCTATTGATTTACAGAGCGTTTGGATAAGTGTCCGTCAGAACTTTTTTGATCACCTCGGCCTCGCGGTTGTCAGCGCCAACCTCTTCAACAAGCCATTCAATCAGGTTGCCGGTCTTCTGGATGAGTCTTTGGCTTTGCTGCCATTCGGGGAACTCATTGATTGCTTTGGTTGCTTTGCGCTTTAGGTCTCGCCAGTATGGACTCTTAGCCAGCCCGCTGATTTCATCTCGACTAGATCTCGCAGACTCACCTGCAGCGGCTAGCTGGTCTTCAGGGGCTCGCCGTTTGACGAGTTCTATCAAATCCGCAGGCAACTGAATCTCGAGCCGAGCGGCCCACTGGATGAATTGAAGGGGAGGGGTAGTTGGGGATAGTTCAAAGTTTGAAATTGCCCTATCAATCAGCTCGCGCACTCTAGCGTACTCGAGAGCGAAGTCGGACCAGTTTGCTTCTTGCTTTAAGATCTCTAAGCTCAAGATTAAGGGAGAATAGCCAAAGCTCAGCGCCGCCATTTCGTCTAGATTCCAGAATGCTAAGCGGCTGTAGTGATCAGTGTCGGCGGGGAGTGGTAGTTCCGCTATCTCGGCGAATTCCTCAAGCATCTCTTGGTCAGCGATCTCGCTCTCTTCGTGAACGACGGATGCGAACTCTTCATCATCTAACTTGGCAAGATCGCTGCGGACAGATTCCGCCTGTTCTTTAATTTTCGCAGTGAAGGCGGGGCGTTCACGCTCTGGAATCGACCGATTTATCCAGAATCTTTGGGTTAGCTCCGGCCTTCTAAAGGCAATGAAATCGGGTACTCGCCGGTTAACAATAAATTCGACAGCGCGCTTACGGGGGGTTGGCCGCATAACAGGGTCCGCAGTGTAAAAATCCTGATTATGCGACATCCTGGGATTAAATTAAGGCTTCATGCGCACTTTCTTGCCGCCACCCATCAAGCGGGCGCGACCCAGTGAGCTAAATCATATCAAATGGACGCTATGGCGATAGTAACCGCACACAAAGCTCGATCTGTTACTACGAGATGGCCGTTGGTGGCACAGCCGCCCGCTACATAGTTGGCCTAGTTGCGTTGTATTAGGGGTTGGTGGTGCGTTAGCCTATCGCTTAAGGTTTTGTGCAGGGAAGGCCTTGGAGTTCGTAATATATTGCTGGATGAATATACAGTATTATTGATCGCCAATACCTCTTTTCCCATTAAGATCCAGAAGGCTAATATCGCGTGAATTTTGATCTATTTTCGGATCTCCCTCCAATCAAGTTTAATCCGTCTAAGGTGGCTTTCGGGCGCCATGAAACGTTCGGCTTGCGCTACAGCTGGCTGCCAAAGGGCTTCCACGCATTGCAAGAGAATCCAGCGATATTCGACTCAGAGGATGCTACCGTGGCCCTGGGCGTCGGCAAGAATATGGTGTCGAGTATCCGCTTTTGGCTGAGAGCGACGCAGATGATGCACGCTGCAAAGCCAGAGCCCACGAAGCTAGGTGAGAGGGTGCTAGATCGCGAGTCGGGATACGATCCATTCTTGGAGGATGAAGCCACAATCTGGCTACTACATTGGTTGCTTTGCACCAATACAACCTGGGCAACGTCTTGGTACTGGTTCTTTAATCGGTACCATAAGACTGAGTTCACTAGCCAGGAGCTAACTTCTGCGCTTTCAGACTTCGTCAAGGAAGAGATTCATCAAGCTCGCCGTCCGTCGGCAAGCACAATAAAGAACGATGCGGGTCTGATTCACCGGATGTACTCACAGTCGAAAGGCATAGGCCGGATGCCCTTGGAGGAGGCACTGGATTCTCCACTATCTTTATTGCGTTTGATTACGCAGTCTTCTGCAGGCCGATCATTCCGATCGGCTCCGCAGTCCGATCGCTCTTTGCCGATTGGAATACTCGGTTTTGCCGTCTCTCAGCTTTTTCATGCCAAAGATGTGAACCTGATCCCGATCGAAGATTTGATGTATTCGAAGGACGGATTTCCAGCGCCGGGCTCTTTGTTTAGGTTGACTGAGGGAGTACTACTTCAAAAATTAGAGATGTTGGTTGATTACATTCCAGGAAATCTCGTAGTGCGTGAGACCGCTGGAATACACCAGCTCTATGCTACAAAGTCTTTGAATCCAACAGATTATTTGGATTGGCACTACGAGAGCGCCGATAGTGGCTCAGGAGTGGCGGCATGAAGTTTGCTAATAAGCTTAATGTCAATAGCCATTACACACGATCGATTAACCTCGAGCGAGATGCAGACTCGCTAGGAGTTGTTCAATCATATATCCCGACCTCCAGAGCGTTGCGTACGCTTGGCCGGATGACGGAAACATTTCACGAACAAACAGCCCCTAGGGCTTGGTCTCTGGTTGGGCCTTACGGTTCTGGTAAGTCTTCTTTCTCAATCTTTAGCTCTAAACTGCTCGATAATCCAAGGTCAAAGACAACTCAATCAGCGATCAAGGTGCTTGCTGATGTGGAGGATTCGCTCGCCACACAATTTAAGGCACAGACTAGGGGTACCAAGGGTTTCCTGAGCGTGTTGATCACGGGTTCGCCAGAGCCTATGACGCGGCGAATTGTTAATGCGCTTTCGGAGGCTGCGGGTCGGTATTGGTCAGATCGGAAGGGCAAGAAGCCTACCATTCTCAAGCGTCTCGCAAGTGCCGATGCTGGAGAGTTGTCTTCTAATGATTTGCTTGCGCTGATAAAAGAGCTACAAATTCAGCTGGAGAAAGCAGGATGTCCTGGAATCCTGCTCATCATTGATGAGCTAGGTAAGTTCCTAGAGTATGAGGCCCGCCATTACGGCGCCAATGATATCTTTTTGTTGCAGACGCTTGCAGAACACGCCTGTTCAGGCGGGAAGGTTAACCTATATCTGTTTGTTCTCTTGCACCAATCTTTTGAGCAATATGCGAAAGGGCTTGGTGAAAATTTAAGGAACGAATGGTCAAAGGTCCAGGGGCGCTTCGAGGAGGTGCCATTCCTCGAGTCCGCGGAGCAAACTCTGCGCGTTGTCTCAGCAGCGTTCGATCATAACCTGTCAGCTGGCGACAAGCGCCAGCTGAAGAAAGCTATGCAGTCTCATGTTGATGTCTTGGCTCGTGTAGATGCCTTGCCAGGTGTGATGACTCGTGAGGAGAGTGTCAAGCTCTTTTCCGATTGCTATCCATTGCATCCCATCTCTGCCATCTTGCTGCCTCTTCTGTGCCAGAAGATCGCGCAGAATGAGCGAACGCTCTTTAGCTATCTAGGGAGCCAAGAAGACTTTGGTGTTCAATCAATCGTTGATGAATTGGTGAGTATCGATGAGTACATCTACCCTGACCAGATTTTCGACTATTTTATTGCGAACCAGTCCGCCGCCATAGGAGACTACCTAACTCACAGGCGATGGGTTGAAGTTGTCACAGCGATGGAGCGTTTAGGGGATGCTTCTGAGCTACAAGTCCGCATTCTCAAAACCATTGGCATACTGAATATCGTAGGCGCCAAGGGGGGGTTCAAGCCGTCCAAAGACCTACTCTCTATCTGTTTTCCTAGCAAGGCTGCCTTGACTAAAGCGTTGAAAGCACTAGAGGCAATTTCGGTCATTACTTTCCGTAAGTTCAACGGTGAGTACCGTGTTTGGCAGGGTAGTGATTTTGACTTGGAGGATGCGCTTCAGGAAGAAGTTAACAACCTCGGCATCTTTTCTTTGGCTGAGGAGCTTAACCGCTCTCAGTCATTGCTACCGATTGTCGCGCGCCGGTACAGCGTGACAAGTGGGACTCTGCGCTACTTTCGACCCATCTTTGTCGATGCTAAAAATTATATAAAGATTGATCGTGGCTCAAATGATCCTAGGATAATATTTTTTCTAGCGGGCGGGCAGGATGATGAAGCTCTCTTTCAAGATGAAGTTCGAGAGCACTTCTCTAAGCTAGACCTAATAGCCTTGTGTAAGAACGGCGCCCAATTGCGAGAGGCGGTTGCAGAGTGTGAGGCGCTCAAGCGCGTTCAGATTAACCGCCATGAGTTGAATGCCGATCCCGTCGCTAAACGGGAGTATGAAGATCGATTGTCGTTGGCTGAGCAGGCCGAGACCTTTTTGTTGCAACAATTGGTCGAAGAGCCGGACCTAAGCCAGTGGTATTGTGAAGGACGGCATTATTCTGCGCATAATAAACGGCAGCTTCAGAATGTGATGAGTACGGTCTTGGAGGCAGCCTATGATAAGTCGCCCATCATAGATAATGAGCTTATCAATCGAGATAGGCCTTCATCTCAGGCGGCGGCTGCGCGGAATCAGCTCCTTTATCGCATGCTGTCGCGTGGCGATCAAGAAGATTTGGGCATAGAAAAGTTTCCCCCTGAAAAGGCAATCTATCGTTCATTACTCAAGGCAACAGGGCTGCATAAACGCGCAAAAAGTGGAGAGTGGCAGTTCTACGCTCCGACCAGTCGAGGTGCTGCGGCCGCACGATATGCAAATTTATATCCGGCCTGGCAGGCGATCGATGCCTTCCTAGATTCTACGGAGGCTGCGCCCAAATCCTTTGTAGAGCTGAACGCTAAGTTGATGTCGACACCATATGGAATTAAGGCGGGCCTTCTTCCGATTTTGTACGTTGCCAACTACATAATCAATCAGCATGAGATAGCCATCTATGAAGGGGGCCGGTATCGGCCTGAGTTTACCGAAGAGATGATCGACCGGTTCGTTAAGCGCCCTGATGAATTCGCATTTCAGCGGTTTCGTATCAAGGGTCTTCGAGCGTCCCTCTTTAGGCAGTATTCGAAAGTCATACATGGCGACACTGAGCAGCGCTCAATCTTAGATCTGGCCAAGCCTCTAGCCACGTTCATGTCCCAGTTACCAGAGTACACGCGTAAGACTCGTCGCGGTGTTGGTAAGAGTGCCCAGGCGGTGCGCACTGCGTTTGAACTCTCAAAGTCTCCTGAAGCGCTACTGTTCGATGCGTTGCCGGAAGCGCTGGGTTTCGAAGGTTTGTCTGAAAGTTCTGATGAGGCTGTCCTAGGTCAGTTTGCTGAGGATCTTACAGATAGCTTAAGAGAGTTGAAGCTGGCTCACAGCAATCTAGTGCTTGGGCAGCGTCAGTTGTTGGCGCGGTCAATTGGCTGTGACGAGAATTCAGATCTTTCAGAGTTGAGGATCAATATCGTCGGCTTATGCAGTGGTCTAGAAGGCTTTACCGTAGACAGGCAAGGCGTCGCTGCACTTTTGAAACGAATTTCTAACAAAGCCCGATCAGATGAAGAGTGGCTTGAGAACATATTGATGTTTTTAGGGCACAAACCTACAAAGTCTTGGTTAGATAGCGATCAGGACAACGCTGAGCACAGATTGAATGACTTTGCTCGGCGTATCATCGATCTTCAGCAGCTGAGCTTGCATACGAAGAAGCGAGATAAGCATTCGGGTGATTTTGATGTTTACTTGCTGCGTAGTGTGAAGACGAACAGTGAATTCTACGACGAGGTCGTTGTCGTCGATGAGCAGAAGCGGCAGAGTGTTCAGGCGACGCGAGATTCGCTCGAAGCCACTCTTCGAGAACTCGGCGACAACGACCTGAAGCTTGCGGCATTGGCTCAGGTTGTGGATACATTTTTGGCGGAATCGCGCGAGTCATCGAAGGCGCGCGGGAAGCCAAAGGTCAAAAAAGTGCGAAAGATGCGAGCGATGAGTGAGTCATGATGATTGACGTAAGTCAGAGCGACGATGTTCGGCATGTGCTAGGGCTGTCTGGTGGCAAAGATAGCGCTGCTTTGGCCATCTACCTTAAGGATAAGTATCCGGAAATACATTCCAAGGTCGAATATTTCTTTTCTGATACTGGCGCGGAGCTTTCAGAAGTCTACGAGTTTCTTGATAAGCTTGAAGCCTACTTAGGAAAGGAGATTATTAGATTGTCGAGTGGCCGTGATTTCGATCACTGGCTCAAGGTTCATAATGGGATGCTTCCGTCAGCGAAGGCGCGTTGGTGTACACGCTATATGAAGATCAGGCCTTTCGAGGCGTTTGTTAAAGATGACCCAGTTATCTCTTATATAGGTATTCGCGCTGACGAAAATAGAGAGGGTTACATTAGTAAGAAGTCGACTATCTCCGCAGTATTTCCTTTCATTGAAGATGGCCTTGTAAGAGATGATATTTTTAGAATTCTAGAAGATAGCGTGGGCATTCCCGAATATTACAGATGGCGATCTAGGTCAGGTTGCTATTTTTGCTTCTTCCAGCGGCAGGACGAGTGGCTTGGTTTGAAGCGGAACCACCCGGACCTTTTTGAAAAGGCGCGTCAGTATGAGAATCGTCTGCGGGAAAAATTTGATTGGAAAGATGGAAAAATTCCAGTCGAGGCAAAAGGCTTTACTTGGTCGCCCGAAGGTACGATTGAACAAAGAGTTGCTCGCGCTGAGGAGCGAGAGAAAACACAAGGGCTGATCGCTTCGAGTAATGGCAATAGTGAGCGATGGCAGGATTCTGTCAGGGCCATGGTCGATGATGATCCTGAAGATCAGGCGTGCTTGATATGTAGCCTCTGAGTATGGAAATCGATAAGCTCAAGCCGATCTACTTTCCAAAAGAGTGCGATATTGACTCTGAACTTTTCCTGCCCCTCGCTTCTTCCACCAGTAGTTTAGATTGCATGGTGGGTTACTTCACCAGTGGCTCACTCTCTGAGCTAGCTAGATCAATAGCATGCTATCTTAAGTCGCGCCGTGATTCGGTAATGCGATTGATAATTAGCCCAAATCTATCCGAACAGGATGTCAAGGCGCTGAGATTTGCCCTGGAAAATCAAGGCAATATGATCCCGATTCTTTTCCCGGATTTTCATATATCTGAAGATAGCTTAAGAGCAAACTGCGTTAAAGCGCTTTGCTATTTGGTTGCGAGTGGAAGACTTGACGTAAAAGTGGCATTTCAAACTGAAGGCCTATTCCACACCAAGTGCTGGTTGTTTGAACTGCCAAAAGGAAATGTTGCGGTGCATGGCTCAAGTAATGCCACTAAATCCGGGCTGCTTAAGAACTTCGAGCAGCTGGCCGTGTCCCGCTCTTGGCTTGGCGAAGACTCGCGTCAAACATATATAGAGCTAAAAGCACGATTTGACGATATATGGTGTAACAATTACGGGGGGATAACATGCAGCCCCTTATCGAATCGCTCTTTAGATTATGTTAAAGAGGTTAGTGAGAAGATAAAAGTAGTTGGTCCCGAACTTGAATCAGCGTTTTTAGAATCACTATGCGCTGATTTGCTTAAGGAATTGTCAGCTTCTCGAGAGGAGGATTTTGAATATAGAGCGCCTAAACTCTCAATCCCTCCATGGTTAAATTTCCAAGATGGGCCTTTCAGGCATCAAGGTGATGCAATTGCGGCCTGGGAAGCAAACGAGCGAAGGGGGATTCTCTCTATTGCGACCGGGGGCGGTAAAACTCTCACCTCTCTTGTGGCGGCTGCGAGGTTGCAGAAGATTTGCGATCCGCTTTTTATTCTAATAGTGGTCCCAACTAACCCCTTAGCTGTGCAATGGCTGGGAGAGGTAAAAGAATTTGGCGTGCAGGCCAAATCAAGCAGTGATCGCTCAGGTGGAAGCTCCGCCAAACAGCTGAAAGATGTGCGGCGCAATCTATCGCTCCATACTTCGACGGTTGAAATATTTATAACAACTTATGATTCGCTTAGTGGGAGCTTAGCGCAACCAATATCAGATATCGCACGAACATACCAATCGCTGATTATTGCAGATGAAGTACATAATATGGGGTCTGCTCGGTTTGTATCTAAGCCGCCTGACGATTTCAAATTTCGATTAGGGCTTTCTGCGACATACGAAAGGCAATTTGATGATGATGGGACCGCATTTCTCCTAGCTTACTTTGGCGGCGCGGTATATGAATATAGCCTGAAGGAAGCAATCGGTCGGTGCCTAGTACCATTTGACTACTTTCCGAATCGTGTGGGGCTTGATCCTAGTGAAGAGCAAGAGTTTTTAGACCTAACATATGAGATTAGAAAGCTTGCATACGCTTTTGGGGCTAGCGAGGGCGATTCTTCGAGGCAGAAGCTAGATCAGCTTATATTTAAGCGTCGGCGTATTATAGAGGCTGCCAGTCAAAAGGTTACAGCTTTCAAGGCGTTGCTCCCAGTGGATAAGCGCACGATAAAGCGAACTTTAGTGTTTTGTACAGACAAGCATCCAGAGCAGCTCGATGATGTGAATTTAGTTCTGAATGAGTTGGGCTTGCAGTTTCACCAGGTGACCCAGGAAGAGACTGGCAACCGAACCAAGTTGAATTCAATTATTCAGGAATTTAGTAGCGGTAATTTGCAGGCGTTGACCTCAAAGCGAGTCCTTGATGAAGGATTCAACGTTCCACAAACGGAAGTAGCCTATCTATTGGCTAATCAAACTGGTGTACGACAGTGGGTGCAAAGATTGGGGCGAGTTTTGCGTCTATCTCCAAAAACGAACAAAAGTAAGGCGTTAGTTTACGATTTCGTAGTAATGCCGCCTGTTGTTTCTGATGTAATGGATGAAGACTACAAGCTCTTAGTCAAGAATGAATACGATCGCGTCGCATTTTTCTCGGAGCATAGTGAGAATGGATTGGAGAGGGGCGGTTCTATTTTGTTAATGCAAGAAATGATGGATCTATTGAGGAAGCAATGAGCGTATCTTACAAAAAAGTCAATCAGATGATTGAGGAGCAAGTTGATCTGTCTTCATTGGAGGCCGCACAGAAACGTATATTGAAGGACTTGTGCAAACGCATCTATTCTTTGGAGTCGGCAATTGACAAATCGTCGTCTTCGCACCTAATTAGCGAGTTGAAGGGAGAGGTTTCTGTAAAGGCTGATGATTTTGGGAGGGCAGAATGAAGCTGCTAAGGGCTAGTTTCGTAAATTTCAGGCTGCTTAAAGACTTAACACTGGATTTTTCGACTGATGCTGACAAGCCGCTTACTGTTATCCGTGCCGCGAATGAGACTGGGAAAACAACTTGCCAATACGGATTGATGTGGGCGTTGTATGGGTCTAAGGAGGCTTTGCCAAGGCGAGGAGATTATTCGTTGTTCCCCGCAGATCTAAAGTCAGAAGGTGTAAAAAAAGTAGAGGTTTCTGTCGAAATAGAGTTTGTTGTGGATAGCGTGGTAAGCACAGGTAGAGGGACGAGCGAAATTGAGTCGAAGACATATAGGTTGATACGTTCTTGTATGGAGTATCCAGGTGACGGATCGAGCCAGAGTAGAGATGCGGAGCGTGTTCAGATGTCTTTGGTTACGCCCTCGGGAACTGAAATAGTTCCTGAAAATGAAATGCAGGCAATAATAGCGGCTGGACTCCCCGCGGCGCTTAAGGACGTTTATTTCACTGATGGCGATAGCGCCATGACCTTTATTGAGGCTGCCGCAACGGCAGGAGTCAAGAGAAAGCGAGTAAGTGGTGCTATTGAGTCATTATTAGGTATAGAAATACTCAAGGCTACTGGCTCTCATCTAAACCAAGTAGCAAAAAAATTTAGCGGAGAAATTGATAATACTGATTATCAGGCTGAGCTGGAAAAACTAAATGATCAAATCGACGGTCATCAGGAGGACATAGCAGAATGGAATTTAGAGCTTTCTGAGTTTGAGTCGCAGGCAACTGAGGGGGCTCAGCGGCTCAAAACGCTCAAGGCGCAAATTGAAGATGCGTTGAAGCAGGGGGATAAGGAGCAGCTTGCGAAGCGACTCGCGAGTGTAGAGGCAGATAAGAGGCGCCTCATTTCAAATGCGGATACCCATCTAAATCAGCTGGCAAGACTAGTCTCTAGTGAGGACGTGTCAAAGATATTTGTCTCTGACATGGCAATTGCAGCCAAGGAGCTATTGGCGAAGCAGCACCAAGATAAAAAGCTTCCTAAAGCGGACATCCCTATACTTGAAGAGCTTTTGGCTCGGGAGGACTGCTTTTGTGGCAGCGACCTGTCACAGGATACTGAGCCAGGCCGTGCTAGGAGGTCCCTTATAGAGAAGACTATCGAAGATAGCGCTGAAATGGACAAAATTCAGGAAGAGGCTACCAGCCTATACTACCGCTCCACAAGTGAATCCTATGACGGTATTGCGCCTGCCTGGAAGCGCGAGTATGCGTCGACCCAGGGGGCCTATCAAAATGTGCGTCAGAGTTTGAGTGAGAAGGAATCAGAGAGTCAAAGTTTGGATGAGACTATTCGTCACTTAGATGACTCAATGGTTACAGAGCTAAAGGAGCAGGAAGGGGTTGTTGCTGAAAAGTTGAGTAGGCTGCGTACGAGTTTAGGGATGACGGAGCAGAAAATACAGGATGCCTCGGAAAGATTGGCTGAGGCTCAAAAGGATCTCTCTAAGGTAGAGAAAAAGCTTGGGCGAACTAACACATCCGCGAGCAAGTTAACGCTTGCGAGATTAGCGCAGAAAGTGTTTGAGGGTGTCGTGGAAAGGCTGAAAGGCGAGGAGCTTAGGCGTGTAAGTGAGGAGATGAACAGAATATTTTTAGAAATGATTGGCTCTGATCCCGAGGGGAATGACCTGACCCTGATCACTAGGGCAGAACTCACTGAAGAGTACGATATAGTTGTTTATGGGCCGGATGGCCACCAGCTAGATCCAGATCAAGACCTGAATGGTGCTTCGCGCCGGGCAATTACGTTAGCATTCATATTAGCCTTAACAAAAGTATCTGAGGTCGAAGCGCCGAACGTAATAGATACCCCGTTGGGCATGATGTCTGGGTTTGTGAAGCAATCAGTTTTGCTGCAAACGATACGAGAGGGTAGCCAAGTAGTTTTATTTCTCACGCATGATGAAATAAAAGGTGTTGAGCATATATTAGACCAGTACGCCGGCCTAGTTTACACCCTGACAAATCCAGCGCACTACCCCAAGATCCTTAAAAATCAACCAGAGGTCAGTGATGCTCGCATACTGCGCTGCGCATGTGATCATAAAGCGTCTTGTAGTATCTGCGCCAGGAAAGATTTGGAGGTGGCATGATGTCTGATAATCCATATGCTTCCTACAATATTGAAATTCCTCGAAACTATTCTGATGAGGTGAAGCGATTCTGCAGGTCCGGCGGTGGTAGAGATACCTATGAGTTTGCTCCTTTTGAAAGGCAAGTTGATCTTTGGTATTTCTCTTTCATCTATGCAGTAGCGGAGGGGTTGGATCCAATTGTGAGTAAAGATGGCTCAAACATTACGCCTGCATCTATACTTTCCACTAATTCATATAGGATTACTCATATAAAGCTTGCGTACTTAGGGCGCTATAAGGATTTGCAGCAGCTGGCGGATCATAGAATGGTATTTGATTATGCGCTGGGCATGGCCAATGCTGGAATGCCTTATGTGCTGCAATTATTGAAGGATCCAGATGAAAGGCCGTTGTGGTCGTTGCTTGACGAAATCGAACGCAGACCGTAACGCTAGCTTGCCCGTTTCCTCCGGCCAATATGAAACCATCTTGCTGTCTACTATAGAGACGTGGCATCCTAATGATCACTGCAATTTATCGTTGGCTATTTCCATCGCATTTTTGGTGTTAAAGGTTGATCGGTACTTTATCTTTAGCTCTCCTCTGGCGTTCTTTTCAATTTGTCTATCTCGATATGGTTCCTCGGCAATTTTCTTGGTGTTCCAGTTCGGGTGCCAGAGGAAAATTGAGTGGAAGTTTTAGTGAGTATCGCCATCGTCTGTTGATGAGAATGTGCGGCACTTTTTTCACCGCGGCATAATCAAATTTGTGTTTTCTGAGCTTCTCTTTGGTGTATTCTCGCGCGCCTTAAATCTGATGCTTGGTTCTGTCTGTACAGTAGAGATCGGAATAGGCCTTGTTTAGGGTCTCAAGAAGAGGATGATTAAACCATTCACGCTTTCTTGTATAGCCGCGTCTTTTGTTTCAGTCCATCTAGGTAATTTGCCCAGGTTTGCATCATTTCGCGCCTCTGTGCTAGGTGCTGCGTTCTATTGTAGGCGCGTCCAAGTGGATCCCTTACTTCATGAGCGAGCTGGTGTTCTATAAATTTTAGGTCAAAGTTTAGCTCCTCATCTAGAATCGTTCTGGCTGAAGCTCTAAAACCATGCGCTGTGTGATCTTCGGTTCTATAGCCTAGCCTGCGAAGAGCAGCATTGATGGCGTTGTCGCTCATGCATCGGCGCCGAGATCTTTCTCCAGTAAAAACGTAGTTGAAGTGCCCGGTGATCGGTCGCAAAGATGATATGAGCTCCACTGCCTGTCTCGCTAAGGGTACGATATGATCCTGCTTCATTTTAATTTTGTTGGCAGGTATGCGCCATTCGGCTAAATCTAAGTCTATATCTTTCCATTCCATGCTCCTTAGTTCTCCTGGTCTGACAAAGACTAAGGGGGCTAGCTTCAATGCCGTGGCGACAATAATCGAGCCACTATAGCCATCTATGGCTCGCAATAGTTCGCCGAACCTCTCGGGGTCGGTGATTGCCGGAAAGTGGCGCTGCTTCGGCGTCTTAAGGGCGCCTTTAAGGCCGTGAGAAGGGTCGCGCTCTGTACGCCCCGTGGCAATCCCGTAGCGGAATATTTGTCCAGCAATCTGTTTGGTGCGCCTAGTAGTCTCTAGGGCGCCTCTAGCCTCGATTATTCGGAGGCATTCGAGGAGGGCGGGAGAAGAAATGTCGCTGATCGCGGTTTTACCAAGATATGGAATTAGATTGTTTGCTAGCAAACTCTGCTGCTTCTTGACGTGGGATAGGGCCCAGTTATCTTTTTCTTTCTCAAACCACTCCCATGCCACAGCTTCAAAGCTATGAGAGTGCGTAGCTTCCAATGCAAACCTGCGCTTCTTTCTCTCTTCCATGGGGTCTAGGTCGTCGCGTAGCAGCCTCCTAGCAGCGTCTCTCCTTTCTCTCGCCTCCTTCAGCGAAACCTCTGGATATACCCCGAAAGCCATTACCTTCTCTTTGCCGCCAAATCGGTAGCGAAACCTCCAGTATTTGGCTCCATCTTTTCT
Source organism: Pseudomonadales bacterium (assembly GCA_965216795.1). Lineage (GTDB taxonomy): Bacteria > Pseudomonadota > Gammaproteobacteria > Pseudomonadales > UBA7434 > UBA7434. Next base: position 2,318,234 of record OZ244196.1, read on the forward strand.
GACGAGGACATAAAGCCCTTTTTCGTCGTATTGCTTGAAGTCGCGCTCTTTGGCGGCTAGATGCTTAACCTTGACATTGGTCAGGGCCATTTTGGTCCTCCAGATCACCAGAAAGAGGGGCTAGTAGATACCCCAATGAGAAATTCGATATACCCCAGAAATATACCCCCATCTAGCGTGGATCTGGAGGTTCGCGAGGGGAAGAAGCGGGACCAATTATACCGCTAACTGCATGTAATTATTATAAAAAAAGGATGTGCTGGGAACTGTTGGAATTTGCACATGGTGCCCAGGGGCGGAATCGAACCACCGACACGGGGATTTTCAATCCCCTGCTCTACCGACTGAGCTACCTGGGCGTGAACCTTGGGCGCGGGGGCCAGGGCGGCCTCCGGGGCGGAAAAAAAGAGCGCGTATTAAACCCGCACGATTAAGCTTAGTCAAGAAAAAGCCACCAGCCACGCGGGTTTGCGGCGAATTGGGCTAGTTTTCGGGTGGCACGTAGCCCTCGGCCTGCTCGTAGTCCTCACCGGCCAAAAACTTCTCCATCTGCTCGGTCAAAAACTGCCTGTCGGCGGCCTCGCGCATATTGAGGTGCTTCTCGTTAATCAGCATGGTCTGGTGCTTCTGCCACTCATCCCAGGCCTGGGCCGACACCTCATTAAATATCGCCTCGCCTTTGGGGCCGGGGTAGGGCGGGCGCTCCAGGCCCGGCATGTCCTTCTGGTATTTACGGCAAAAAACAGTCCTACTCATGGCAATCTCATTCGGTTACAGCGGTCTCGACCAGCTTGTTCAACAGCTTCTGCACCGGCGCCGCCAGCCCCACCTGGGCAGGCTCAGCCGGGTCATACCACAGCCATTGCTCGCCATCGGCCAGCTCGCTGGGCGCCTGGGCCCGACATTCTACGGGCGTGATATCCAGATGAAAATGGCTAAAGGTATGGCGCAGCACCGGCCAGTTGCCCACCGTTTCAGCCTCAAAACCTTCATTGTTAGTAAGCACTAACTTATCTTCTGGTAGGCCCCACAGGCCACCCCATACACCCGAGGGCGGGCGCTTCTGCAGCAACACCCGGCCCGCCGGGTCCACCAGCAAAAACATCTCGGTCTCGCGCACGGGTATCTGTTTCTTCGGCTTCTTGCCCGGGTAGGCAGCCTGGGCCCCCTCGGTCCGCGCCTGGCAGCTGGCGGCCAGCGGGCAGGCCTCACAAGCGGGTTTGCTGCGGGTACACAGCGTCGCCCCCAAATCCATCATCGCCTGGGTATAGTCGGCAATGCGCTGCGCAGGCAGCAGGCCCTCGGCCACCGCCCACAGCGCTTTGGCGACGGCCGTCTGCCCCGGCCAGCCGGCCACCGCAAAATGCCTGGCCAGTACCCGCTTTACATTGCCATCCAGTATGACTGCCTGTTTTTTATACGCAATCGCGACGATGGCGCCTGCCGTCGAGCGGCCAATTCCTGGCAGCTCGCTCAGGGCCTCGACCGTATCGGGGAACACCCCGCCATGCTCATCCACCACCAGCTGGGCACAGTGATGCAGGTTGCGGGCCCGCGAGTAATAACCCAGCCCCGACCAGTGGTGCAATACCTCATCATCGCTGGCCGCGGCCAGATCCTGCACGCTCGCAAACGAGTCCATAAAGCGCTCGTAGTAGGGGATCACGGTCTTCACCTGGGTCTGCTGCAGCATAATCTCCGACACCCAGACCCGGTAGGGGTTAATGTCCTGCTGCCAGGGCAGGTCTTTGCGGCCGTGCACATCAAACCAGGCCAGTACCTGTTCGGCGAAGTCGGGGGGTAAATTGAGGTGGGTTGGGGGTACAGCGGCGTTCATGCCGCCATGCTAGCCGATTCTGGCGAGATGAAAAAACCGATTAATCGGCCGCAGCTAAGGCGGCTTGACACTCGCTGCAAGCCTGAATATGATAGCTGTCATATTTAAAAGAATGCAGGTGCCATCATGGGTAATCCGGTCGTTCATTTTGAAATTATCTCGGCGCAATCCGGGCAGTCGCAGCAGTTTTATGCCGAGCAGTTCGGCTGGCAGGTGAATGCCGACAACCCCATAGGCTATGGCGCGGTCGATACTGGCGCGGGCACTGAGTCGCTGCGCGGCGGCATCGCCAACCCCTATCCTGGCACCAGCGACAGCTACGTCACCTTTTATATTGGTGTGGGTGACATAGAGCAGACACTCGAGCAGCTCACCGCAGCGGGTAGCAGTATCGCGATACCCGTTATCGACTTACCCGGTGGTGCGAAAATGGCGCAGTTCATTGACCCCTTTGGCTCCCGAGTCGGTTTATTGCAATCGCCTGCGTAGGCAGCAGGGCAGTGGCGTTACTGGGTTACTGGCTGCAGCTATTTAATGCAGCATCGAGCAGTTCACGTTGCAGTTTGTTATCGTCGATGGCGCGGGCAAGGATCAGGGCGCCAACGCAGGTGGCAATACCAGCGAGTGCTTCGGGTTTTGGGTCGCGGTCGCCAGGTAGCAGGCGCGACCAGGTTTTAACGAACGACTTGAAGGCACGGGTAAAGCCAGCGCGCGCACCTTTGCCGGCACGGGCAACATCAACAGCGCAGGAGGCCATCGTGCAGGCAGGGCCAATGACTTCGGTCCGTTTGGGGTTTAAATAAGCCTGCAGTGCCTGTGCGAGCGCCTCGTCGTTGGCAACATTGTTCGCTTGCAGCTGCTCGAGTTGTTTTTCAAACTCGAACTGCTCGGCAACCACGGCTGCGAACAGCGCGTCTTTAGAGTCGAAGTGGGCATAAAAACCGCCGTGAGTCAGGCCCGCAGCGGTCATGACTTTGGCAACACTTGCATTCTGCGTGCCCGATTTGCGCATCAACGTGCCTGCGGCAGCAAGAATCTTAGCGCGGGTTTTGTCGATGTGGTCCTGGCTGTAACCCATGGTGGTAATGCCCAAATTGTTTGGCGGTGGTATCAGGTTTATATATGTTATCCATCATATATCAGCACGGCGGCAAGGGCTATAGGCTTCTCGCTAAGAACGATGTCGCTGGGAACAGTGTCGCCAAGGACAGTATTGCCAGAGTCGCCTATGGGTTGGTTAACGCCTTTGTCGCTATGTATTGCCAGCGGGATGCTGTTGTTAGTCTGGCCTTATGTGTTCAATGTCGAAGGCCCCGATCAACTGGCCTTACTTATTCCTTTGTCGATGGCTGCGGTCGTGCATCTACTTGCCTGGCCGCTGTCGTTGCTCATGTCGCTTCGCCAACAGTCCAGGGTCGGTTTGCTTACAACGGGTCTCTATGGGGTGGCGGTCATCGCCTGGGCTGTGCTGAGTAGCGTGATTGAATAGTTTATGAATAACAACATTACCTTACATCGTTTTCCGTTTTCGAACTTTTGCGAAAAGGTCAACTGGGCTTTCGAGCGCAAGAAAATACCGTATGACGCTGTTGATCACCTGCCGTTCAAGCATATGCGGCCGCTTAAAAAACTCAGCGGCCAAACGGCCGTGCCGGTGATTGAAACCGGTAGTGGTGAGGTTATTGCGGGTTCTGCAGGCATCATCGATCACCTCGAAATGTTGGTCCCACACCATGCTTTGTATCCAGGCGACAGAGTACAAAAAACTGAAGCACTGGAATGGCAGGCCAGGCTCGATGCAATGGGTGCTGCTGTACGCGGTGCAATGTTCTACGACTATCTGCAAGATCGCTCGTTCTTTCACAAAATGATTACCGATGGTGGCGCCGGCGGGGTCAGCTACAAGCTGATGTTCTATGCGATGTCGCCTGTGCTCGCATCAATGCTCAAAAAGAAAGAGCCCGACCCTGAGGTGTTCAGAAGCACCATTTTTCAGATGCTTGATGACATCGCTCAGGAAGTCGGGTCTGGGGGTTATCTTGTTGGCGATCAGTTCTCTGTGGCCGACTTAACGGCCGCGTCACTGCTCTACCCATTGTGTTATCCAAAAGGAACACCGGGGGCAGCGTTTGCACGCAGTACAGCAACGGGCAGCGATTGGCTGGCGAGATGGGAGGGGCACGAAGCGCTGGGCTATATCGAGTCGATCTATCGCCAGCATCGACACGTTTAGAAGAGGTTATCGATGATGTTGCTCCGCTCTCTGCTGGCCTGTCTTATACTTTTCGCGACTGGCATGGTCGGGTTTTCGATTTACCTCACCTCGCTCAACGCCGACCCTGTTGCAAAGCCAAGCCGCCAGATGTCTGAGGTCTGGGCGGGCTTCCCGTATCGCTCTCACTACGTCGATGTGCTCGGCGACAAAATGCATTACATCGATGAAGGCCCGACTGAAGCGCAAACCTTTCTGTTTTTGCACGGTAATCCGACCTCTTCGTATTTGTGGCGTAAGGTTGTGCCTTCTATCGTTGCAGCAGGCCACCGCGCTGTTGCGGTAGACAATATTGGTTACGGCGCCTCCGACCGGCCCGATATCGATTTTTCCTTTAACGACCACGTTATCTACATCCATCAGTTTATTGAAGAGCTTGAGTTGAACGACGTTGTACTGGTCGTGCACGACTGGGGTTCGGCGTTTGGCTTTGACTATATGAAGCGCCACCCCGACAGGGTCAAGGGCCTGGTTTTTATGGAGGCTATGCTGAGAGTTCCCAGATCAGAGAATATGTCGGCGCCCATGCGAATGGTATTCGGCGGTTTTCGAACCGGGGGTGTTGGTGAGCTAATGATCCTGGGTGCCAACCTGTTTGTAGAACGTGCCCTGCCAATGAATATTATGCGCGAGCTATCTGCCGAGGAGCACGATGCCTACCGCGAGCCTTTCCAGAGCTTTGGTTCCAGATTGCCCACGCTGATGGCGCCTCGTGAAGTGCCCCTCGATGGTGAGCCAGAGTGGGTGGTTGATCGTTTACATACTTACACGCATTGGCTGGCAGATAGCGAGCACCCGAAGCTGTTGCTTTACGCCGACCCGGGTGCGCTGGTTAGCCAAGAGCTGGCCGCTGACATTGCCCTGAACTGGCGCAACATCGAGGCGCAGTTGGTAGGGCCGGCGCTGCACTATATCCAGGAGGATCTTGGCCCCGAAGTGGGCCAAGCCATCGTCGCCTGGTACGCGCTTAATTTCCCTAAAGAGGAATAAGCGGCGCGAAAAGCCTAACGGGTCTAGCGAAACAGGCCGTCGAGGCCGTCTTTTAGCAAATCCTTCAGCCCATCGCCGACCTTGTCGCCCAGCTTCTCTTCGAGCTTTTCCTGGGCTTTGTTGCGCAGCTCTTCGCGGGCGATGTTGCCCAGCAGCTGGTCGAAGCGCGAGTTGTCGAGGCCGCAGCTGTTGTCATCGAAGGTGCCCTTGCACTCCAGCGGCCAGCGAATATCGCGGTAGCGCTGGTTAATGGCGCAGCCTGGGTCAAACTCGCCGCTGTCGCCGGTGATAATCGCATCCATATCAATCGCGATGCGCTCTCCGGGTATATCAAAGGTGCCGCGGCCCTCGAGCAGCATCACGTTCATCGCCGCACGCAACTGCTCGATGCTGCCGACGCCGTTGTTCCAGTTGATCTTGCCGCGCACGGCGCCCAGCGTGGTTGTGGTTGGCCACAGCGCCTCGAGTTTTTCATTGCGCACCTTGGCCACGGCCCGGCAGACGGTGTGCTCGATGTTGAGTTCGCGGTACTCGCCATCGAACAGCTCAAAGTGCGAATCGCCATTGAGTGTGCTGCGCCAGTCGGCGATGCTGTTGCCGCGCATTGCCAGGTTGGCGTTGACATCGATATAGCCTGCGACCGGCATGTCGATGGCCATGGCCTGTACCAGCGGTGCGACCTGCAGTTGGCTCAGGCGCTGTTCGATACGAATGCGGCTGGGCGTATCGCTGTCTTTGCCGGCAACGACTTCGCCGCTGACTTCCAGCTGGCCCCCATAGAGCTGGGCCGACAGCGGCGCCATATTGAGCGTGCCGTTGCGAAGCGCGCCGCGCAGCAGCAGGCGCTGCAGGTCGAGGCCATTGAAGCGCACGGCGTCGATATCCAGCTGCAGTTTGCCGTTGGCACTGTGCAGCAGGTACAGCGGTAGCGGTTCATCGTCGCTGCCTTTGTCGTCGTCGCTGCCGCTCGCATCGCTACTGGCCTGCTGCGCCGATGCGGTGGCGTTGCTGTCGGCCGGCAGGTAGCGGTCGAGGTCAATGGTATCAATGGCGAGCTGCACGTCGATGGCCGGCACGCCGTCTCCCTTCGGCAACGTAGCCGTTAGCGCACCGGTGGCGCGGGTTTTATCGAGCGTCGCGGTCAAGTCTTCCAGGCGCAGTGTGCTGCTGCCTTTGTCGCTGCTGTTGTTATTGTTGCTGTCGCTGTAGCTGAACGCACTGTTGAGTGCGAGGCTCTGCAGCGCCTCGGGGTCGGCGGTATCAATGGCCGACAGGCCCAGCCGGTTCATCTGCTTGCTCAGCCCGTCGATGCTCAGCGTAATATCGCCATCGAGCACAGTGCCGCTGGTGCTGGCGCTGATGTTCACGACCACGCTGTCAAAGCGGGCATCGGCGCTGAGCTGTTCAAGCAGCAGTTGTTTGGCATCAATGCGGGCGCTGCCGCTGGCGGTATAGTCGAGCGCATCCACATCTTTCTGCAGCCTGGCCTTGCCCTCGATGGCAAAGCGGTCGACCGCAAACTGGCCGTCATTGGCGGCATAGCGCAGCGCGGCCTGCAGCTGCGCGTTGAATGCGCGCCCGCCGCTGTCGGTAAGCCCCAGGTCGGCATCGATGTTAATGGGTTGGCCGTCGAGGTTGACCTGGCTGGCATCGAGCTGGCTCACGGCCAACTGCAGCAGGTGGTCGGCGCCCTGGGCGGCATCGCGGTAGTCGATGGTGATGTCACTAAACTGCATGGTCTGCAGTGACAGCTGCAGAGTCGTACGGTTATCGCTATCACTGTCAGCGGCTGCCGTATCGGCGGCGGGGGCATCGGTACTGGCATCGCTGCCGGCCAGGCTGATGCGCTCCCAGTTGCCGCGGCCCTGGGCATCGCGCGCCAGGTTCAGGGCAATGCCGTTGCCGCCAATCGACTCGATCGAGATCGCTCCGCCCAGTGCGGCCATCAGGTCGACCTTGAGGTCGAAGGCCTCAATTGTGGCCAGCGGCTCGCCCTCGAGCGCCAGCGCGGTCTGGCCCAGCTGCAGGCCAAAGGGCCACCACTGCCAGTTGAGCTCGCCGGCAATGCGCAGCTCGAGGTTGCTGTTATCGGCGACCAGCGCCTCGATGCGGGGTTTGAGCTGCTCGCCATCGAGCTGGCTAATCGCCACAACGACCAGCCCGGCCAGCAATAGCGGGATTAATAACAGCAATAACAGAATCTTGCGCATCGTGGCCTGGCTCGTGCAAATACCGGGGTTGTCAGGGTTCGACAGCCACTCTGCGACCAAGTGCCATAAGCATGCAATGGCCTATTCACACTTGGTTACTTTTTCTATAATGCGCGTTTTCCCCGCATGGACCGATCCATGAGCAAGCCCGCCCGCAAGGCCACCGTTTCTCGCGATACGCTCGAGACGCAAATTACCGTCGAGCTCAACCTCGACGGCACTGGCGAGAGCCAGTTCGATACCGGCATTCCCTTCCTCGAGCACATGCTCGAGCAGATTGCCCGGCACGGCCTGATCGACCTGGACATCAAGGCCAAGGGTGACCTGCACATCGACGATCACCACACGGTTGAAGATCTCGGCATCACGATGGGCCAGGCGCTGGTCAAAGCTGTGGGCGACAAAAAGGGCCTGCGCCGCTATGGCCACGCCTACGTGCCGCTCGATGAGGCGCTCTCGCGGGTTGTGCTCGACCTGTCAGGTAGGCCGGGGCTTGAGTTCAATGTGCCCTTTGTGCGCTCGAGTGTTGGCAACTTCGATGTCGATCTGTTCCACGAGTTTTTCCAGGGCTTTACCAACCACGCGCTGGTGACGCTGCACGTCGATTGCCTGCGTGGCGAAAACGCCCACCACCAGATCGAAACCGTGTTCAAGGCCTTTGGCCGCGCGCTGCGTATGGCGCTCGAATACGATGAGCGCATGGGTGATGTCATGCCCTCCACCAAGGGCACGCTTTAGCTCGTCTACGTGTCAGTTCGTTTAGGCCAGGCAGTTCGCAGTGAGTAAATCCGTCGACGTCGCCGTCATCGATTACGGCATGGGTAATTTGCACTCCGTGGCAAAGGCCCTGCAGCACGTGGCGCCCGGCGCGAATGTCTGGGTGGGCGATGACCCACAAACCATTTTGTCGGCAAGCCGGGTGGTCTACCCCGGTGTCGGTGCGATCCGCGACTGTATTGGTGAGGTGCGAGCGCGTGGCCTCGATGAGGTCATCGTCGAAGCGGCGGCCAGCAAACCCCTGTTGGGCATTTGCGTGGGCATGCAGGGCCTGATGCAGCACTCGGTCGAAAACGACGGTGTCGATTGCCTGGGCGTGTTCGATGGCCGGGTTGAATTTTTTGGCGATGCCTTTGCCGCCAACCCGCCGGCCGAACGCCTCAAGGTGCCGCACATGGGCTGGAACGAAGTCGTACAGCAATGCGATCACCCGCTGTGGCAGGGTATTGAATCGGGCGCGCGCTTTTACTTTGTGCACAGCTACTATGTGCCGGCTGCCGGGCGCAGCGATGTGATCGGCGCCACGCAATACGGCGTTGAACTGGCGGCGATGCTGGCGCGCGATAATATCGCCGCGGTGCAGTTCCACCCCGAAAAGAGCCACCGCGACGGCTTGCAGCTGCTGCAGAACTTTATGCAGTGGAATGTTTAGGGTTTTGTGATGTTAGTGATACCGGCAATCGATTTAAAAGACGGGCAGTGCGTGAGACTGCGCCAGGGCCTGATGGATGACAGCACCGTGTTCTCGGATGACCCGGTGGCCATGGCCGCGCGTTGGGTCGATGCCGGTGCACGTCGCCTGCACCTGGTCGATTTAAACGGTGCCTTCGATGGCAAGCCGGTCAATGGTGAAGTCGTTACTGCTATCGCCAAACGTTTCCCCGACCTGCCGATACAGATCGGCGGCGGTATCCGCAGCGTTGAAACCATCGAGCACTATTTAGAGGCAGGCGTTGATTACCTCATCATCGGCACCAAGGCTGTGAAAGAGCCTGAGTTTGTTACCGATGTGTGCAAGCGCTTTGCCGGACATATCATTGTTGGCCTCGATGCCAAAGACGGCATGGTTGCCACCGACGGCTGGGCAGAGGTGTCGAGTGTCAAAGCCAGTGATCTTGCCAAACGCTTTGAAGATGACGGCGTCAGCAGCATCGTCTATACCGACATCGCGCGCGATGGCATGATGCAGGGCGTCAACGTCGAGGCTACCGTGGCAATGGCCCGGGCTTCAAGCATTCCTGTTATCGCCTCAGGCGGCATTACCAATATGGATGACATCAAAGCGCTGGCTGAAGTTGCGGGCAGTGGTATTTGCGGCGCCATTACCGGCCGTGCCATTTACGAAGGCACGCTCGATGTGGCCGAAGCGCAAAGCTACTGCGATGCGCAGAACGGGTAGCGAGTAAGACCATGGGCCTTGCCAAGCGCATTATTCCCTGCCTCGATGTCGACGCCGGTCGCGTCGTCAAGGGCGTGCAGTTTGTCGACATCCGCGATGCCGGTGACCCTGTTGAAGTTGCGCGCCGCTACAACGAGCAGGGCGCCGATGAAATTACCTTTCTCGATATCACCGCCAGCCACGAACAGCGCGATACCACGGTGCGCACGGTGGAGCGTATGGCCAGTGAGGTGTTCATACCGCTAACGGTGGGCGGTGGCATCCGCGAAGTCGCCGATATCCGCCGCATGCTCAATGCCGGCGCCGACAAGGTCGGTATCAACACTGCGGCCATTCACCGGCCCGAGTTCGTCAATGAAGCGGCCGAGCGGTTTGGTTCGCAGTGCATTGTCGTGGCTATCGATGCCAAGCAGGTTGCCTTTGCCGACAAAGACGGCGCCAACAGGTGGGAGATCTTCACCCACGGCGGTCGCAAACCCACGGGTATCGATGCGGTTGAATGGGCGGTAAAAATGACGAGCGCCGGTGCCGGCGAGATCCTGCTCACCAGCATGGACCAGGACGGCGTCAAAAACGGTTTTGACCTGGCGCTAACGCGCGCGGTCAGTGATGCGGTCGATGTGCCGGTGATTGCATCCGGTGGTGTGGGCAACCTGCAGCACCTGGTCGATGGTGTGATCGACGGTGGCGCCGATGCCGTGCTGGCTGCGAGTATTTTTCATTTTGGCGAGTACAGCGTAGAGCAGGCCAAGGCATTTATGGCCGAGAAGGGAATTGAAGTCAGGCGTTAACCCGTCGCGGGCGGCCTAGGACTCCATGGCGGTCAGCAGCTTCTTGCGAATTCTGGGCTTGGCCAGCTCAAGAAACTCAAGGTAATCGTTCAGCCCGACCGAAGCTTCATCGCGGGTTGTGAACGGCCCCATTGCGGCCCCCTCGCGCGTCGCAAAAAACCACTCACCTTCAAGCTGGTAGAAGCGATCGCTGCGACTCGGGGCTGGCCCCTGTTCGCCGATACGTTGGTTGTGCTCCATCGTTTGCGCCCCCTGGCGTTGGTTGCCAGCCGGTGGCTGGCCTGCGCAATCCCTGTCGCCGGGTACCCTTAACGCGAGCCCAACGAAGGCTACCGGGTATCTTCGCGGCCCGTATCCGCTGGGCCACATTAATGTGTTTTTAAGCGTTTTTGATCTTAAAGGCTCTGGCGGGGGGATGCAAGCGAGCGCCGATCGGCGGCCATCGTGGTAGGTGTGCGCAATTTTAGTGCTTCGCTGGCGGCGACCAGCTCAACGCCAGCCTGTGCCAGCGCAGGCAGGGCCCGCTCCAGGTAGCTCAGCGTGCTCGGGTAGGGGTGGCCAATAACCACCGCCAGGCCCTCGCGGCGGGCCAGTGCAATGGCGTTTTCAAAGGCGGCGGCAATGGCCGCCGGGCTTGGGTCATGATCGAGAAAGATATCGCGCGATAAAAAAGGCAGTGCCGCGCGCTGGGCGGCCGGCGCCGCCTGGCTGCGAGCCGTGGTTTTGCTGTCGACAAAATACAGCTGGCGCTGTTCAAGCTCAGCCATTAACCAGCCCATGGGCTCGGCCTGCGCGGTCATTGCACTGCCCATATGGTTGCTCAGGCCACGGGCGTTGGGTACCGCACTAAAGGCATCGTCCAGCGCCGCCACAAAGTGCTCGCGGCTCTGGTTGACGAGCAGGGTGCCCGGCTCGAGTTTTTCACTGCCGCGCGGCTGCATCGGCATATGAATAATGACTTCTTTGCCATCGCGCTGCTGGCTGGCGTAGTAGGCAAATTTTTTCGCCAGCGGTGAATGGGGGAGGATGCCGTAGGTAATGGCGCCGGGCAGTTCGACAGCGCGGGTGCCGTTTTCGCGGTTGTTACCGATGTCATCGATAATCAGCACCATGCGCGGCTGGGGCGTTGCCGTATCGGCATAAAGCGCCGTGCTGGTGAGTAGCGCCGTGAAGCAAGCGCAAAGCAACAGGCTTTGTTTGAGAAATTTGTTTAGCAGAACAACGTAAGCTGCTGATGTTTGCATAGTGATACCGGTTGTTATTCGTTGTGCTCACCAATGCCGATACAGTACAACAGCGCTTGCGATGTATCCAGATAAATTCTGCACGGGCGGCGAGTGTGGGGCGTCTACAGCAAGGTATTTACTCTCTCGTTAACGCCAGCTAATACTTCGCTCGCAAACACCTTGCTGCAGACGCCTCGTTCGCTCGGGCCTGTGCCGATTCAGCGCATTGAACGTCGAGTCTCTACAAGCATCTGGCACACTATTTCGCGGACGAAGTATTAGCGCGCGTTAACGAGGGAGCGAAGATGGTGTGTCAGATGCGACCCTGCTAACCGGAGCAGTTTTCGCGCATGAAATATGATCCAGCGTTAACGAGCGAGCGAGGATAGTGTGCCAGATGCGCTCCCGTTAACCGAAGTGATTCAGCCGCCAGAATTGTCAGCCTCAATGCCAGCCCGGGTCTGGAAGATATTCAGCCCTTTCAGCAAAGTCAGCGCTTCATACAGCTGGTTATCTGTCGTGATGAGCTCGGCCTCACTGGCCTCGGGCAGATTATCTGCGCCGTCTTTCGAATCCTGGTTCTTTAAATGCCCATGCAGATCTGACTCCGACAGTTGCCCCATCGGCGCAATGCGGGTGATGCGCGCACGTTCGACTTCGATGTCAGGCTCAATGCCCTGTGCCTGGATAGAGCGGCCGCTGGGGGTAAAGTAGCGCGCGGTCGTCAGCTTCATGCCGTGCGTTTCTGATAGCGGAATAACCGTTTGCACTGAACCCTTGCCAAAGCTGGTGGTGCCCAGCACGATCGCGCGGTTGTGATCCTGCAGTGCGCCGGCAACAATCTCTGACGCTGAGGCTGAGCCGCCGTTGATCAGTACGACCATCGGTGCATGGCTGGTATCGTCGGCGCGGGTGGCGACAATGCGCGATTCTGATGAGGGGATGCGGCCTTCGGTGTAGACGATGGTGCCTTCATCGATAAAGGCATCGACGACTTCGGCCGCTGCTTGCAGCACGCCGCCGGGGTTGTTGCGAACATCGAGTACCACGCCCTTGATATCGGTTTCTTCGGCGAGCGAGTTTAGCGCCTTGCGCAGGTCGGCGCCGGTCTTACCCTGGAACTGGGCAATGCGCAGGTAGACGTAACCTTCTTCGAGCACGCGCGAGCGCACGCTAATGACAGAAATGATGGCGCGCGTCAGTGTCAATTCAATCGGCTGCGGCACGCCTTCACGCATGATGCTCAAATCGAGCGTGCTGCCCTCGGGGCCGCGCATCAGTTTTACTGCATCGTTCAGCGTCATGCCTTTAACGGGTTTGTTATCGATGCGCACGATCAAGTCGCCACTCTCGATGCCGGCTTTTTCCGCCGGGGTGTCATCGATGGGGGCGATGACTTTGACAAAGCCGTTTTCCATGCCGACTTCAAGGCCAAGGCCGCCAAACTCACCGCTGGCACTGACCTGCAGGTCTTCCATGCTTTGGGGCTCGAGGTAGGCCGAGTGTGGGTCGAGCTGGGTCAGCATGCCTTTAATGGCGTTTTCAAACAGGGTTTTGTCGTCGACTTCTTCGACGTAGCTGCTGCGAATCTGGCTGAAGGCTTTGACGAAGGCCTGCAGTTGGTACAGCGGCAAATTGCCCAGTTGCTCTTCAAGTGCAGCGTCTTCGTCGGCGGGGTTTGCATCGGACTGCGCCTGCAGCGGCATGGGTAGCAACGATAGGGACAGCAGCGCAAGGCACAGGGCCAGGGCGATGCTCAGTGATGGCGAACAATGCTTAACGGACAAGGTCTGTTTCTCGTGTCGATGAATCGGTTGCGACGCATGTGCCGCAGGCCTTCGATCATACTCCCAAGGCTCGCGGATTGCGACTCTAGCCTTTGGCGCACCAGCGGTTGGGGTCGTTGGGTTTGCCGTTGTGGCGAATCTCAAAATACAGGGCCGCAACTTTTTGACCGCCGCTGGTGCCAACAGTTGCAATGGTCTCGCCGGCCGTGACCCAGTCGCCGGCGGCGTGCAGCAGGGTTTCGTTATGGCCGTACAGGCTCATGTAGCCGTCGCCGTGATCGATGATCATCAACAGCCCCTGGCCCTGGAACCAGTCGGCGAAGACCACGTGCCCGGAATAAATCGCCCGTACGGGTGCACCGGAATCGGCCAGGATCGAAACGCCCTGCCACTGCAGGTCGGAGCCGGGGCGCTTGCTGCCAAAGCGGTGTTGCTGGCGGCCGTTGACCGGCCAGGGCAGTTGGCCGCGCGCCGAGGCAAACTCGCCGCGGGTGCGCGCGGCAGCCGAGAGGCTGGCCGGGCTGCGCGTTCGGGTGGCGGCGACCTCGGCAGGCGGCTCGCTGGCAGGCTGGTGTTTTTCGCGGGCGCGATCGACCGCCTTGAGTAACTCCTGCAGTGCGGCGGAGTCCTTGTGCAGCAGCTGCACGCGCGATTCGTTGCTGGCAATGGCAGTGTCCAGGGCCTGCAGTTGTTGCTGCCGGCTGGCCTGCTCCTCGGTCAGCGCCTCGAGCCGGGCATCGATGGCCAGGCGGTTCTCGGCAATGGCCGCCTGTTTGGCTTCAATCTCTGCGCTCAGTGCTTCGCTGCGCGCAAGCAGCGCGCGGTACTCATCGACCTGCTCCTGCCGGGCCTGGCCAATGTATTGCCAGAAACGGCGGTCGCGATCGATATGGGTTGGGTCCTGCCGACTCAGCAGCTGGGCCAGCGTGCCGGGGTCACCCATTTTGTACAGGGCGCGCAGCTGTCGGGCCAGCAGTTCATACTGGGCCTCGATGTCATCGCGTACCTGCTGCTGCTCGCTTTGCCGGGCGGCGAGCTCGGCGTTGAAGCTCCGTTCCTGGGCCAGCAGCTCATCGTGTTCTTTGGCCAGCTCGCCAATGCGGGTGTCGGACTTGCGCAGTGCCTTGTGCAGGCTGCGGTGCTCATCGCGGCTCTTCGCCAGGCGTTTTTTGACCGTCTCGAGCTCTTTGAGCATGGCCTCGAGCCGCGCCTCGCGGGCCTCGCGCGACTCGGCCTGGGTAGGGCTCGCCGCCAGCACCACCAGCGCCAGCAGCACGGCCAGCACAGCGGGCCAGCGGTGCGGGGTGGGTCTGGATGGGCGGGCTTTCATGGGCGAATGGGCAACCTGGGCTGGTGGGCCGGCAGGGCCGGCGATGCGATCGTCGCGATAATAGTAGCGGCCTGCCGATTGAAAAACGAGGCGCCGCCCCCATGGTCGATAAATTGTTGCGCAAATGGCCGCCCTGGGCCCTGCGCGGCGGGCCGGGGGCGACTGTCATTGGCCTGCCGAGCGTGTATACTTGGCGGCCGCTCGAACCCGGCTCCGGCTGGCCAGGCCCGCGGGGCCGCACAACGCATAGCCTGCACAAACGCATGGCCTGTAGAAACACATAGTCTGTATGGAAAAGTTCTTCATCTTTATGTCAGAGCAGTGGCTGCTGGTAACGGCCATCGCCGCCGCCTGCTTTGCGCTGGCCTGGCTTGAAAACCGCCGCGCCGGTACCAGTCTCAGCCCCCATGCGCTGACGGCGCTGGTCAACGCTGAAGGCGCATTGATTGTCGATTTGCGCGAAAAGCCCGACTTCGACAATGGCCACATCGTCGATGCGATCAACCTGCCCTATAGTAAGTGGCAGTCGCAGCAGAGCAGTGGCAGCACTGAACTGGATGACAAGCAGGGCAAGCCGCTGATCCTGGTCTGCAAAATGGGCCAGCAGGCCACCGCGGTCGCGCGCAAGCTCAGTGCCAGTGGTCACCCGTCGGTGTATCGCCTCAGTGGCGGGCTGATGGAGTGGCAGGGTGCGCAGATGCCATTGGTCAAGAGCTAGGCGGGCGCATTGATGGCGAATCCGGTTGTCACCATGTACACCACGCGGCTGTGCCCCTATTGCATGGCGGCGCGCTCGCTGCTCAAGCACAAGGGCGTCGCCTTTGACGATATTGGCGTCGATGGCAACCCGCAGCTGCGGCAAAAGATGACGCAGATGTCCGGGCAGCGAACCGTGCCCCAGATCTGGGTCGGCGATCACCACGTGGGCGGCTACACTGATCTTGAGGCGCTAGAGCGCCGCGGCGAGCTCGATTCGCTGCTGGCCCAGGCATCGGCCTGAGCAACACCCTTTTTAACGACTTTTATTGGCGCTGATACAGCGATAACGAGGAAACCATGGCAGATAACGAAAACCAGGCGGGCGCAGCCGCAGCCGAAGAGCCGCAGGGCCCCAACTTTGCGATCCAGCGCATCTACGTCAAGGACGTATCCTTTGAAACCCCGATGGGCGTCAAAGTATTTACCCAGCCATTCCAGCCGTCGGTCAAACTCGACGTCAACACGCGTGGCAACGAAATCGGTGAAAACCTGCACGAGATCGTACTGACGCTGACCGTCACCGCAGAGCAGGACGGCGAAGTGGCCTTCCTGATTGAACTGCAGCAGGCGGGCGTCTTCCTGGTCACGGGTTTCCCCGAAGACCAGCAGCGCCAGGTGCTGGCAACGGTGTGCCCGAACTTCCTGTTCCCCTACGCCCGCGAAATGATTGACAACATCTCGGTGCACGGCGGCTTCCCGGCTGTGGCACTCAAGCCGCTCGACTTTGATGGCATCTACCGCCAATCGCTGGCGGCCGAAGCCGAGGGCGGCCAGAGCCTTAACTAGGCCGCGCTCTATCCCTCCTCATCAAGGCCTGGCGCCCGCGTAATCGAGCTGGCGCCAGGCTTCATACACCGCCACGGCAATACTGTTCGACAGGTTCAGGCTGCGCGAGCTCTCGACCATCGGTAGCCGCAGTTTTTGCGCATCGGGCAGGGTATCGAGTAGTTCCACCGGCAGGCCGCGCGTCTCGGGGCCAAACAGCAGCGTGTCACCCGCGCAAAACTGCGCCTGGCTGTGCGCCCGGCTGGCGCGCGTGGTGAAGGCGTACAGGCCTGCATCGCGATCGCGTTGTGTACAGTATTCCTCAAAGCTGTCCCAGTGCCGCACCTCGGCCCACTCCTGGTAGTCCAGTCCCGCGCGGCGCAGCCGCTTGTCGTCCCAGTCGAAACCCAGCGGCCGCAGCAGGTGCAGTGCGCAACCGGTGTTGGCACACAGCCGGATGGCGTTGCCGGTATTGGGTGCAATTTCGGGTTGGTAGAGGACGACGTGGAATGGCATGGCGGCGAGCAGATGTGATTTTTCCCAATTAATTCGTAGGGTTACACAAAACTGCTAAGCTTGCCAGATGATTGGCAAGGCCTTTTTGCGGCTGCCCGGCGGGGCGGCAGCCAGATGGCAACGGGCCCAATGAGGAGCACAGCGTGTACGAGACGCATTTCGGCTTTCGCGAGCTGCCATTCTGCCTGACCCCGGACACTGACTTCTATCTCGACTCTCGCGGTCACGCCGAGGCCAGCCTGGTGCTCGACGTCTGCATTCGCGGTGGCGAGGGCTTTATCAAGATCGCCGGTGAAGTGGGTACCGGCAAGACCATGCTCTGCCGACGGCTGCTGTCGCGCCTGCCATCCAACTTCAAGACTATCTACGTACCCAACCCGTTCCTCTCGCCCGAGGGCCTGTTCCACGCGATCGCGCATGAGCTGGGCATTCGCACCGCTGCGGTGAACCCGCACGTGGTCATGAAGCTGATTGAAGAAGAGTTGATCCAGCTGGCCGTGCTTGGCCACAAGGCCATTTTGGTGGTTGATGAAGCGCAGTCGATGCCGGTCGAAACGCTGGAGGCGCTGCGGCTGGTCACCAACCTTGAAACCGAGAAGTTCAAATTGCTGCAGGTGGTGTTATTCGGCCAGCCTGAACTCGATGCCATTCTCGAGCAGCCGGCGCTGCGCCAGTTG
Source organism: Pseudomonadales bacterium (assembly GCA_965216795.1). Classification (GTDB taxonomy): domain Bacteria; phylum Pseudomonadota; class Gammaproteobacteria; order Pseudomonadales; family UBA7434; genus UBA7434. The sequence goes on from OZ244196.1 coordinate 2,335,570, forward strand.
CGCCAGCGCATTACCTTTGCCTATCGACTGACACCGCTGCTGCCAGAAGATGTGCGCGACTATATTAACCACCGCCTGGCGCGTGCTGGTTACGTGGGGCATCAACTGTTTGAAGACAAGGCAATCAAACTGATTGCCCAGGCCAGCCGCGGCATTCCCCGGCTGGTGAACATCCTGGCGCACAAGGCCCTGGTCAATGCCTATGGCAAGGGTGTGATTCGTGTGAACAAGGCGCTGGTGTTAACGGCGATCGATGACACCGAGAGCGTATCGCGCCCCAGGCTTTCCTTGTTTTCCTTTGGCAATAGCGCCTGATGCGCATTGCCCGTCGGCGCTAGTCGCTGGCCGACGGACTCATATCCAGCTCCTGCATCTTGCGCGTTAGCGTATTGCGCCCCCAGCCCAGCAGCAGGGCTGCATCGCGTTTGCGACCGTGGCTGTGCTTTAGCGCAATCTCGATCATGGTTTTTTCAAACTGTGGCACTGCCTGGTCGAGGATACGGCTCTTGCCTGCACTGAGTTCGCGGTTGGCCCAGTTGCGCAGTAACTCTTCCCATGAGCCGGTCGCCTCGGGCGCATCGCTCTCGCCGGCCAACAGTTCTCCAGGTAAGTCATCCATCTGGATTTCATTGCCCGATGCCATTACGGTCAACCAGCGGCAGGTGTTCTCGAGCTGGCGCACGTTGCCCGGCCAGGGCAGCTGGGTAAAGTGGTTGGCAACTTCATCGCTCAGCACTTTGGTCTCTACACCGAGCTCTTCACTGCAGCTATTGAGAAAGTGCGCGGCTAGCTGCGGAATATCTTCGCAGCGATCGGCCAGGCGCGGCAGGTGTATGCGAATAACGTTGAGTCGGTGGAACAGGTCGTTGCGAAACTGCTTGGTGCCGACCAGCTCTTCGAGGTTCTGGTGGGTGGCGGCAATCACGCGCACATCGACACGAATCGGCGTATGGCCACCCACGCGGTAAAACTCGCCGTCGGCCAGTACCCGCAGCAAACGGGTTTGTATATCGGGCGGCATATCGCCAATTTCATCGAGAAACAGTGTGCCGCCGCTGGCCTGCTCAAAGCGACCAACCCGCTGCGAAGATGCGCCGGTAAAGGCGCCTTTTTCATGCCCGAACAGTTCCGACTCAACCAGGTCTTTGGGTATGGCCGCCATGTTCAGCGCGATAAAGGCGTGATCGCGCCGCGGGCTGTGATTGTGCAGGGCCTTGGCGACCAGTTCTTTACCGGTACCCGACTCGCCGTTGATCAGCACGTTGATGTTCGAGTGTGACAGGCGGCCGATAGCGCGAAACACTTCCTGCATCGCGGGTGCCTGGCCGATGATTTCGGTGGGCTCTGCCTGTGCAGGCGCTGCGCCACCGCTGTCGGGGTTCTGGTCGACAAAGGCCAGTGCACGGCGCGTCATCGCCACCGCTTCGTCGATATCGAAGGGTTTGGGCAGGTATTCAAAAGCGCCGCCCTTGTAGGAGGATACGGCGTTCTCAAGATCGGAGTGCGCCGTGGTGATGATGACCGGTAGTTCCGGGTGTTGTTCGGTGATTTGCGAGAGCACCTCAAGCCCGTCGGTGCCGGGCATGCGAATATCACTGATGACGACATCGGGCGCGGTATCGTGCAGGCGCGACAGCAGTTCATCGCCATTACTGAACACGTCGACCTGGATGCCCGAGCGCGTTAGCGCTTTTTCGAGCACCCAGCGAATGGATTTGTCGTCGTCGACGACCCAGACGTGGTTGGCTTTACTCATCATGTACTCCATCTAACTGGCTTCTGCCAGCGGCAGATAAATTGAGAAACAGGTATTGCCCGGTACGCTTTTAAACGCGATCAGGCCATCGTGTTGGTTAACAATCGATTGTGCGATCGACAGGCCCAGGCCGGTGTTGCTGGCATGGCCGGTGACCATGGGCACAAAAATCTTGTCCTGCAGGTCCGGGTCGATGCCCGGGCCGTTGTCTTCGATATCGATACGACACACCAATTTGTGACAGTGCCCGCCGATCGTGAACTGGCGAACCACGCGCGAGCGCAGTGCTATGGTCGCGTTGTCTATGCCGCTGGTGCGCAGTGACTGGGTCGCATTGGAGGTCAGGTTCAGCGTCGCCTGGATCAGTCGCTCGCTGTCGGCCTGCAGTGGCGGGATGCTCGGGTCGTAGTCGCGCACGATGTTAATGGCTTCGCCGGCTTCGGCTTCAGTGAGCTGGCGCGCGCGCTCGAGTACTTCGTGGATGTTGACCGCTTCCACCTGCTGCGGCTTGCCCGGCCCCAGCATGCGATCTACCAGGTTGCGCAGGCGGTCGGACTCATCGACGATAATCTGGGTGTACTCGCGCAGCTCGGCGCTTTCAAGCTCCTGCTCAAGCAACTGCGCAGCACCGCGCAGGCCGCCGAGCGGGTTCTTGATTTCATGGGCCAGGCCCTTGAGCAGCGCATGGGTGGTTTCCTGCGCGGCGAACAGGGTTTCTTCGCGCGAGATGCGCAGCAGCCGGTCGATGGGCTGGATCTCGACGATCAGTGCGGCATCGGCCATGCTCGAGTCGTCGATTGGCGTGACCGTATAATCGACCGTGGTCTGTTCGATCTTGCTGCCCTGGTGGCTGCAGAGAATGGCCTCGCGCTGGGTGTGCGGCATGGAGCTCGCCAGTGTTTCGTAAAACGTCGCGATGGTGTCATCGGCATCGATCAGCAATTTGTCGATCGGCTCGCCGATGTGACGATTGCCACTGAGGCCCAGCAACACCTCGGCCGCCGCGTTAATATGGCTGAGGCAGAGCTTGCGATCGAGCAGCAAGATGGCCGTGCTGAGGTTGTCCAGCAGCCGGGTGTGGAGGTTGGCGGAAATCATAATGTCCTTAATGCAATTACTGTGCACAGTTGGGTCGCTCGCGAGGAAATTTCAGCGGCTATCGAAAACCTGTTTATTTCCAATAGCTTATAAGCAAATCCGCGCCGCGATCGGGGTTGCCCTGGGCCGGCTGGCAGCCAGTGCTCGTGCAATTAACGGCCTATGCACCATTATGGGGCATTTATGCCCTAACAGCCAGCAGTGCCTGGATGAGCGGCTGCCCCGAATCGGTGAGTTGCTCTGATGGCTGAGCTCAGCAGTCGCCTGCTCGCGGTCGCCCTGCTGCTGTCGCTGGGGCTCAATCTCTGGCAGTGCCAGCTGTTGGGCGATGGCCGGTCGGGCGAGGGTGCTGCGCAGCAGCGCGCCGGCAGCCAGGCACTGCAGCAACTGTTTGATGCATCGACGGCACAGGCGCCAGACGAGTCGGACAGCCCGCTGGCCGCCGAGGCAGTACAGGCGTTTTCGCAGCGGCGCTTTGTCGAAGCGGTGCAGCACTACCGTGCCTTACAACGTGATGACGCGGCGTTGGCGATGCAACTCAAGCAGCAATGGTTGCAAAGCGCTGTGCAGTGGGTGGACGCGCAGGACTACCAGCCGGTTGCCGAACTGATCGAGGCGTTTTTGCGGCGCTATCCCTACGATCTTGCGTTTCGTGAGCTGCAGGCGCAGCTGCATATTGCGCAGGGCGAGTTACTCGCGGCGATCGAGCAGTATTACGCACTGGCGCAGGAGGCCGATGCCGCGGGTCAACGTCGCTATGGCGAGTTTCTTGAGGCGCTGGTCGAGCAGCAGTTGACGGAGTATCGCAACGCCGGGCAGTGGCGTGAGGCGCTGGCGTTCATCGATCGCCTGTTGTGGTTTGAACCCCAGTACGCAGCGTACCTGCTGGCCAAGGCCAGTTTCCATATTGAGCTGGGCGAGTATGCGCTGGCGCGGCGGGCGCTGTACCCGATCCAGTACGAGGCCAGTGTCGCTGATGCCGTGGCGAAACTGTTTGCGCGCATTGAGCGCGCTGAACTGCCGGTGAGTGCAGTCGCGTTGCAACGCAAGGGCGAGCACTACCTGGTGGCGGGCGTGGTTGATGAGCGCTACCCGGTAGAACTCATGATCGATACCGGCGCATCGTTATCGGTGTTATCGGAGCGTGCTTTTGCGCCCATCGCCCGACGTGGCCAGGCGCGCTTTGTTCGCCAGGCCTCGATCAGCACGGCGGGTGGTATTGTCGAGGCGCCGGTTTATCGGGTAGAGAGTTTCCAGCTGGGCGAGTACCGCATCGAGGATATGTTGTTTGTGGTGATGGCGCTGGAAGGTGCGCGCGAGCACAGCGGCCTGCTGGGCATGAATTTTTTGCGGGAGTTTGAGTTCCAGCTCGACCAGCAGCGCAGCGAGCTGCTGCTGGCCCCGCGCTAGCGCAGGTCTTCGCTGAGCATGCTCTGCGTTTCAGGCGCCAGTTCGTCGATGCGATAGGAGTAGGCCGCCAGGTCAATGCCGATCGCCACCGGCTCGCCCTGTTTGATCGCGGCAATCGAGTCGGCGTCGAGCTGGAAGCGCAGGAAGTGCACGGCAGAGGTTTTCTCGTCATTGGCGCGCGGCAGGTCTTCATCGGCGATTGCATAGCTGCGCTGGTTGCCGCCCACCTGGACATAACAGCGGTTTTCGATATCGCGCAGTTCGACCAGTTTCTCGCGGCGTTCGTCGACATCGGGAAACTCGATCATCATCGTGGCCTTCCAGTTGTCGCCATCGGGCACCAGCGGGTTGTAAGCTTCGAGCTCGTCATTGATACCCTCTTCATCGAAGGTCTTCTCGATACGCAGCATCTCCTGGATCTGGTAGCGGATCGTCGTCTCGTCTTCAAACTGCAGCGTGACATTGGGGCCGACGAACACGCGTCGGTGGTTCTTGCGGTGCATGGCCTCGGCGCGCAGTGCATCGCGCTGCTTATCGTAGGCTTCAAGCGTTAACAGGGAGTCGCGAGTAATGGTTGCCATAACTAAATACCGTAGGCTTGTCGGACCAGGCTGATAGGGTGCTGCAGCTGCGGCTCGGCCTGGTGATTGTTGCTAATGCCCTGCTGGATGTGATGTCCGCCCAGCGGGCAGTCGCTGCTGATGTAGTCGGGCTCGGCCTGGTGCATCTGCCGGAATACGGGCTTGCCGATTTTCATCGCGTGGTCATGGAATTCCGATTTGATGCCATAGGTGCCGGCGTGGCCGCTGCAGCGCTCAGTGGTTTTTACCTCGGTGCCGGGCACCAGTTTCAGGAACTCTTCGGTCTTCTTGCCAATATTCTGCACGCGACCGTGGCAGGGTGCGTGGTAGGCCACGGTGCCCAGCGGGTTTTTGAACTCGGTGCTAAGCAGGCCATCCTTGTTGCGTGAGACCAGGTAGTTGAATGGATCCCAGAAGGCTGCGGCAACGCGCTGTACGGCCTCATCATCAGGGAACATCAGCGGCAATTCCTGCTTGAACATCAGGGTGCAGCTGGGCACCAGCGAGAGAATGGCGTAGCCCTGCTGCGCCAGCTCATCGAGCACCGGAATGTTGACCCGCATCAGCGATTCAACACCCTCGAGGTCGCCCTGTTCGAGCTTGGGCATGCCGCAACAGACTTCGCGCGCGGCCGTTACCCAGGGAATACTGTTGTGTTCGAGCACGGCAACCAGGTCATGGCCAATACCGGGTTCGTTGTAATTCACATAGCAGCTGGCAAATACCGCTACCTTGCCGGGGCTGCGCTGCCCGTCGACGACGTCAAAGGTTTTGCCATTGGCATCGTTGCGAAACGTCTTGCGCTGGAAGCTCGGCAGCCAGGCATCGGCGTCGACGCCCAGTGTTTTGTCGAGCAGCTGGCGAGTGGGTTGCCAGTGGTTGACCGCATTGATCGTTTCAGAGATGACCGGGATCGAACCCAGTTTGCCCATGCGGTCCATATCAGAGAGCAGGTTGTCGCGCAGTTTGCTGCCGTTCTCTTTGCGGTCCACCGCTTTGGCCTGCAGCATCAGGTGCGGAAAGTCGACGTTGAAGGGGTGCGGTGGTACATAGGGGCACTTGGCCATGTAGCACATATCACACAGGTAGCACTGGTCGACAACCTTGATGTAATCGTCGGTGGCAACGCCATCGACTTCCATCGTCTCGCTTTCATCGACCAGGTCGAACAGCGTGGGAAAGGCCTGGCACAGGCTGACACAGCGTCGACAGCCGTGACAGATATCGAACACGCGCTCGAGCTCGGTGTTGAGCTTGTCGCGGTCGTAGTACTCGGGGTTTTTCCAGTCGATCGCGTGGCGGGTGGGCGCCTCGAGATTGCCCTCGCGTTTTCCGTCGGACATAGTGCGTAACCTGGGGTTGGAGTAGCCGGCGCGTTGCCGGCCGTTACCGTGCCGCGGCCGGTGCAGGGCACCGGCGCAGCAGGTACTGGTACTTAAGCTTCAGCGTTGTGCGCGTCGAGCGTCTTGCTGAACTTGTTGGCGTGGCTGCGCTCGGCCTTGGCCAGCGTTTCGAACCAGTCGGCGATTTCGTCAAAGCCTTCATCGCGTGCGGTTTTTGCCATGCCAGGGTACATGTCGGTGTACTCGTGGGTTTCGCCGGCAATGGCGGCAGCCAGTGCTTCAGCCGCGTTGCCTGCAGGCATGTCAGTGCCAGGCTCGCCACAGCCGCCGCTGATCAGGTGCTCCATATGGCCGTGGGCGTGGCCGGTTTCACCTTCGGCGGTGTTGCGGAATACGTTGGCGACTTCAGGTGCGCCTTCGATGTCCGCCATGTTGGCGAAGTACAGATAGCGGCGGTTGGCCTGTGATTCGCCGGCAAAGGCGTCTTTCAGGTTTTGCTCGGTTTTTGTGCCTTTCAGTGACATCGTTGTTCTCCAGTGGTGTTTTCAGTGTGGAACGATCAGGTGGTCTGGCTGCCGTCGGCAGCCGGTGGTACCCGGGCGCTATTCTATGCCCCGGGGGTCGATATTTACAGTTAATAAATTAAATGGCTTTAATAGCGGCGCACTATTGGCCGGCGTCACTTGCGCGGCTTGTCGCGCCGGATCGCCTTGAGCGCTTCGCGTGCATCTTCAACCTGCTGTTCGAGCATGCGCACCCGCTGCAGGTAGTCGGCCGAGGGGCGTGCCCCGCCGCCAGCGTTACCGACATAGTCACCCTCGCGCAGCGCGCGACCCTCGGCCAGTTCGTCTTCAGCCCTGGCCAATGCTTCTTCAGCGGCATCGACCTGTTCCCGCCAGCGCTCGAGTGCTTCGCCGTGCGCTTCGCGGGCCTCTTCCTGGGCCTGGGCGCGCTCTTCGCGTTTGGCCTTGATCCAGTCGGGCGTGCGGCCTTCAACGGTTTCGGGAGAGTCGACGATGTTGGCCTCGTCGGCTGGCGCGACTTCCTCTACCTGCTCACTACCAGGCGCGGGCTGGTCGGTATAGGTGACGTTGCCCTCGTCATCGACGATTTTGTACACCTGTGCATGGCTGGTCATCGCCAGCGATAGCAGGGCCGCGAGCAGCGCTGCGCGACCAGCTGATGGCCTGGAACTGTTAACCGGTTTTTGACACTTCATGGTTCGCCTCCCGCGGTTGCCCTTTGGCTTTGACAACAGCCAGTGCTGGGCAGTTTCGTGCCCGAGTTTACCCGCAGTCAGGGATGAACACAAAGCGTGCGATTGACGCGCGTTACAGACCGATTCTACGCGAGGTCCAAAAAAACGGATCACTGCAAATGTTTAATCGGTCGAGTGATCCAATAAAAAATCGCCTCGGTATAAGCGGGACACAGATTCGCTGGCGAGCGCCTCACACCGGGGTGCCTGTTGATCTAACACAAGTCTCAAGTGAGGAGGACTTCAATGATTTTTCGCAATGCCCATCGAGGCAAACAACCCCGCGCGGTCGCCATGGCGGCTGGTGCCCTGCTGGCAACATCGCTGATTGCCGGGTGTAGCAGTGACGGCAGTTCAATCCGCATCGGTGATGCAGAGATCCGCATCATCCACACCTCACCCGATGCGCCAGCGGTTAATGCATCGCTCGATGGCGGTGTCAGCAATGCCGTGACCAACCTTGATTACGCAACCAGCACGGGCTATATCGAAGTCGATGCGACGTCGTACGATATTGTCGTCGAGGGTATCGGGCCTGGCATGACAACCATTCCAAACGTTATTGTTGTTAACGGTTTTGCACTTGCCGATGGTGAGCGCCAGACCGTGCTGGCGGTAAACCCGGTTGCATCGATCGCACCGCTGGTTGTCGCAGACTCTGTGGCGGAGCCTGCCGCCGGTGAAGTGGCAATTCGTGTTGTGCACGCATCGCCCGCTGCGGATGGCGCCACGGCGACTGTCGATGTCTACGTGACAGCGCCAGGTGCGCCGCTGACAGGCGCCGCGACGCTGGCGCTGGCCGGTGATGTCGACCTGGGTGCTGTGCCGGTGGGTAACTACCAGGTGCGCATTACGCTGCCCGGTACCTCTACAATACTCTACGACTCAGGCACTATCGACCTGACGCCGTTTGCTGGCCAGAAGCTGCTGATTGCCGCGATCGATACCATCAACGATACGCAGAAAGACGGCACCAATGGTGCGCTGGTCAAGCTGCTGGTGGCCACTGATGCATCGACGGCCGACAGTGGTACGGTCGAAATTCTCGATGAGTCCACCCAGGCAGGTGCCAAGGTATTGCACGCATCACCCGATGCTGCGATTGCTGCCGGTGGGCCGGTTGAGGTGTTTGCCAACATGGCAGTCGAGTTGATTCCCTCGTTCAACTACCTCGATACGGTACCTGGCGTTGATTCCTATGTGGGTGTTGCAGCCGGTGACTACGTCTTTGACGTCGCGCCTGATGGTGCTGGTGTCGGTGGCAGTGTCTTTACCTCGGGCACGATTCCGCTGGCCGCTGGCGAAGAGTACACGGTCATTGCCGCTGGTGACGTGGTCTCGGGTACGCCTGCCTTCACGCTGTTGGCCACGCAGGATGACAACCGCAGTATCGCCACCCAGGTAGGCGTCAAGGTCGTACATGGCGCCGCTGCAGTGGGTAACGTCAACGTTCACGTCACAACGGCGGGCACTTGCAGCCAGATGGATGTGATCATGGAGACGATGGGCTGTGAAGCACTGCTGCCAAACTTTGCCTTTGGCACAATCAGTGACCTCGTCGCTGTGGCAGCGGGCAGCTATGACGTGCGAGTTGTCGCAGGCGGTGCCGTCGCTATCGAAGCGCTGGCCTTCCCGCTGAGCGCCGGTACCGTCGCAACTGTTGTCGCGGTCGGTCCTGATGAGGATGACAATGACCCGGCTGCTGCTGGCCTGGTGGTACTCACCAACTAATGGCCTGACAGTTGGCTCAAAAAAGGGCGGCAGCGATGCCGCCCTTTTTTGTGCCATCTTGAACGCAAAAAAAACCGCTACCCGTTGGGCAGCGGTTTTTTCGCTACTGGTGGGCGCCTAGCAAGAGTAGTACATGCCAAACTCAACCGGGTGCGTGGTCATGTTCAGGCGTTCGACTTCTTCGGCCTTGAGCGCAATGTAACCATCGATCATGTCGTCGCTCATCACGCCGCCGGCGGTCAGGAAGCCCCGGTCGGCATCCAGTGCCGCCAGCGCCATATCCAGCGTTGAGGCAACCGTCGGGATTTCGGCGGCTTCTTCAGCGGGCAGGTCGTACAGGTCCTTGTCGGCGGCATCGCCGGGGTGGATCTTGTTCTTGATACCGTCAAGGCCAGCCATCAATAGCGCAGTAAACGCGAGGTAGGGGTTGGCAGTCGGGTCGGGGAAGCGTACCTCGATGCGGCGCGCTTTGGGGTTGGCCACAAAGGGTATGCGAATCGATGCTGAACGGTTGCGTGCCGAATAGGCCAGCATCACCGGCGCTTCAAAGCCGGGTACCAGGCGCTTGTAGGAGTTGGTTGATGCGTTGGTGAATGCGTTAATCGCGCGTGCGTGTTTGATGACGCCACCAATGTAGTACAGCGCGGTTTCAGACAGGCCGCCATAGCCGTCGCCAGCCATCAGGTTAACGCCATCTTTCGAGAGCGACTGGTGGCAGTGCATGCCGCTGCCGTTGTCACCCACCAGTGGCTTGGGCATAAACGTGGCCGTTTTGCCGTAGGCGTGGGCAACGTTGTGCACGCAGTATTTCAAAATTTGCACTTCATCTGCCTTGGCGGTCAGCGTATTCGCGCCAACGCCAATTTCACACTGGCCCGCAGTGCCCACTTCGTGGTGGTGTACTTCGACCACCAGGCCCATGTCTGACATGGCAGCGCACATCGCGGAGCGTACATCGTGCAGGGAGTCGACCGGTGGTACGGGAAAGTAGCCGCCCTTTACGCCGGGCCGGTGACCAATGTTGCCGTCTTCAAAGGACTTGCGATTTGACCAGGCCGCTTCTTCAGAATTGATTTCATAGCCTGCGCCGGACATTTCTGCGTGCCATTTGACATCGTCAAAGACAAAGAACTCGGGCTCGGGCCCAAACAGCACGGTATCGGCGATGCCGGTTGACTTCATGTACTCTTCTGCGCGCTGCGCCACGGAGCGTGGGTCGCGCTCATAGCCCTGGCCGGTGGTGGGCTCAACGACGCTGCAGCGCAGGTTGACCGTGGCCTCATCGGTAAAGGGGTCGAGTACGGCGGTTGAGTCATCGGGCGATAGCACCATGTCCGACTCGTTGATGCCTTTCCAGCCTGCGATCGATGAGCCGTCGAACATTTTGCCGTCTTCGAAAAAGCCCTCATCGACTTCGCTGGAGGGGATCGATACGTGTTGCTCTTTACCGCGCGTGTCGGTGAAGCGCAGATCTACCCAGCTTGCATCGCTTTCCTGGATCAGTTTCAGAGTGTTCTGGGACATGGTGTCTCCTCCAGAGTAAACCCGTTGGGGTGCTGTCGTTGTGTTATTGGGGCGCTACGGTGCAATCGTCATAGTTGATGCGCGACGAGCGTGAGCGCGGGCCGAAAAAAAGGGGGGAGATTTTATACTGAACCTGCGCGCAAAAGATATCGCCGGTGCAGCAAATAGGCCCTGCGGCGACAGGCGCGGGGTTGATCTGGTTTAAAAATGGACGTTGGACGCCAGCTAGAGGGCTGGCCGGAGGTGGTGCCAGGAAGGGCGCTGGAGGTGTTGGACACCTCCAGCGCAAGCCACGGCGATTTAGGCGAGAGCTTCCTTGGTCGTCTTGATGATGGCGGCGGCCACTTTGTAAGGATCGGCGTTTGATGCGGTACGACGATCTTCGAGGCGACCTTTCCAGCCGTCTTCAACGGTGCCGATGGGCACACGAATTGACGCGCCACGGTCAGATACACCGTAGCTGTACTCGTCGATTGACTGGGTCTCGTGTTTGCCGGTCAGGCGCTGGTCGTTGTCAGCACCGTAGACGCTGATGTGACGCTCGATGTTCTTGCCGAAGTTCTCACAGATCTTGGTGAAGATCGCTTCGTCACCGTTGTCACGCATCGGACCATTCGAGAAGTTGGCGTGCATGCCTGAACCGTTCCAGTCCAACTCGCCAAAGGGTTTTGGATGATAGTTGATGGCGTAACCGTATTTTTCGCCAATGCGCTCAAGCAGGTAGCGTGCAATCCAGATCTCGTCACCGGCGCGCTTGGCACCCTTGGCAAATACCTGGAATTCCCACTGGCCGGCGGCTACTTCAGCGTTGATACCTTCAACGTTGATACCTGCTTCGAGGCAAACGTCAAAATGCTCTTCGATGCAGTCGCGACCAAAGGCGTTGGCAGCGCCAACCGAGCAGTAGTAAGGGCCTTGTGGGCCAGGGTAGCCGTTGACCGGGAAGCCGGGTGGACGGTCGGTATCGATATCCCACAGGAAGTATTCCTGTTCGAAGCCGAACCAGAAATCTGCGTCGTCATCGTCGATTGTTGCGCGACCGTTCGAGGCGTGTGGCGTGCCGTCGGCATTCAGGACTTCGGTCATGACCAGGTAGGCATTCTTGCGCTGCGGATCCGGGTAAATGGCTACCGGCTTGAGCAGGCAGTCTGATGCGTTGCCTTCGGCCTGCTCGGTTGAGCTGCCGTCGAAGCTCCACATTGGGCACTCTTCAAGGGTGCCGCCGAAATTGTCGCGGACCTGGGTCTTGCTGCGCAGGCTCTGGGTCGGCGCGTAACCGTCCAGCCAGATGTACTCTAACTTTGCTTTCATATTGCTTTCTTCTCCTAATGGGTGGGTTCTGTTGCGGCGCAGTGTTTACGCCTTGCTTCTCGTTCGCCGCATTCGCCGCGCAAACAGTGGGTAGCAAACGCTGTACCAACTTGGACAATTCCCGGTTAATTGTAAGCTTTTGATTTCGCGGGCGATTATATGCGATCTTTCGGCAGGGTGGCGCTCGCAGGGAAAAAGCGCACCAAAATAGATCATTAACGCACCGTTATAGTGCACTATAGGGGTGCGCAGAAATCAGCAGTTTGTTCGCTGGTTTCGGTGTTGGCCTCACCGCTATACTGCGCCCCGGCCACGCTGTGCCTTTCCGTCCGTCCGTAACCCGCCGCCTGAACCATGAAACTGATCATCAAGCTCTCGCCCGAGATTACGATCAAGTCCCGCCCAGTGCGACAACGCTTTACCAACCAGCTGCGGACGAATATCGCGCGGGTGTTCCGCTACTACCAGATCGGCGCCGATGTGGTCTCGCGCTGGGACATGCTCGAGGTGCTGGTGCCCACCGACCTGCCGGCCGATGAGTACCGGCATCGCTGCGAGCAGGCGCGCTATCGGCTGGGCAGGGTACCGGGTATTGCCCATATCAACCAGGTCCAGGAGCGAGCCTTGCGGGTCGATGAACCGGCTGAGGCGCAGCTTGAGGATATTGCCAGGCACACGATTGCGGTCTATCGCGACGCGGTTGCCGGGCGCAGTTTCGCGGTGCGCTGCAAGCGCCAGGGTGACCATGCCTTCAATTCGCACGAGGTCGAGCGCTACGTGGGCGGGCAGATCCTGCAGCACTGCGAGTCAGGCCCGGTGCGCCTGCGCAACCCCGAGGTGACGGTAGGCCTGGAAATCAAACGCAGCCGCGTCTTTATTGTCGAGCAGCGTGAGCCCGGGCTTGGCGGTTACCCGATCGGTTGCGTGGGCCCGGTGCTGTCGCTGGTCTCGGGTGGTTACGATTCGTCGGTGGCCAGTTTCATGGCCATGCGCCGTGGCATGAACGTCAACTATTGCTTCTTTAACCTCGGTGGCCATGGCCATGAGGTCGGCGTCAAACAGGTCTCGCACTTTTTGTGGGAGCAGTACGGTTGCTCCCACCGCACGGGCTTTATCAATATCGATTTTGGCGAGGTGGTCGCCGAGATCCTTGGCAAAATCAGTAACCCGCTGATGGGCGTGGTGCTCAAGCGCATGATGTATCGCGCTGCCAGCCAGATTGCCGAGCAGATGCAGATAGACTGCCTGGTGACCGGCGAAAATGTCGCCCAGGTCTCGAGCCAGACGATCAAGAACCTGTCGGTCATAGACAGCGTCAGTGATGCGCTGGTCATGCGGCCGCTGGTCATGCACGACAAGTCCGATATTATCGACCAGGCCGTTGAGATCGGTGTGGCCGAATTCGCCGAACATATGCCCGAGTACTGTGCGGTCATCTCCGACAAGCCGGCTACCGGTGCCAAGCGCTGGGAGATCGAGCGCGAAGAGGCGCAGTTTGATTTTTCGATACTCGAGCGCGCTGTTGCGCAGCGCCGCCTCTGCGGGATCGACAAGGTTTACCAGCAGGAGCTGCACCAGATGGCGCAGGTCGAACTGCTGTCGATGCCGCGACCAGAGCATGTGGTTATCGATTTGCGCGCGCCCGATGAGGCCGAGTCGCAGCCGCTGTCGCTGCATGCCAACGAGGTCCTGCAGATTCCGTTTTTCCAGATCAATCGCCTGTTTGGTTCGCTCGATAGCAAGGCCCAGTACCTGCTGTACTGCGATCGCGGGGTGATGAGTAAATTGCACGCGGCACACTTGCGCGCCGAAGGTTTTGAAAATGTGAATGTGTACCGCCCCGAGGGTGGTATGCCGGCCGACAAGGCCTCCGTTGGCGTTGAGTAAGCCGGTGGGTGCTGCGCTGTCGCGACTGCAGGGTGGGCTTGCCTATGTGCTCTACCTGTTGCTGTTCACGCTGTTGTTGCCACTGCTGCCGCTGCGCTTGTTGTGGCGCTCGCGGCGAGCGCCGGCGTATCGCCAGCGCATGGCCGAACGCTTTGGCCTGTCATCGATACGTTGTGAGCAGCCGGCGATCTGGGTGCATGCGGTGTCAGTGGGTGAGGTGGTTGCGGTCACCGGTCTGCTCGAGCGACTTCTCGCGCAATACCCGCACTACGATATCGTGGTGACCACCTCAACGCCGACCGGCTCAAAGCAGCTGCTCGACAGTTTTGGCGATCGCGTCAGGCATGTTTACGCGCCCTACGACTGGCCTTTGCTGGTCTGGCTGTTCTGGCACCGGGTTAATCCGCAGTCGGTGATTGTTGTCGAGACGGAGCTGTGGCCGACCATGCTGGCATGGTGCCGCTGGCACAAAGTGCCTGCGCTGCTGTGTAACGCCCGCCTCTCGGCAAAGTCCGCAGCCGGTTACCGGCGCATTGCCTGGCTGGCCCGGCCCATGCTGCAGGGCCTGGAGATCGCGGCTCAGTTTGATGACGATGCACAACGGTTTATCGCACTGGGCGCGGCGCCCGAGAACGTCCATGTTTGTGGTAGCGTCAAGTTTGATGTCTTTGTGAGTGAGGCGCTGCGCAGCAGTGCAGCGAACTTGCGCGAGCAGTTTGGGCTGGCCGCGCCGCGCCTGAGCTGGCTGGCGGCAAGCACCCACGAGGGCGAAGATGCCGTGTTGCTCGCTGCGCATCGGCGCCTGCTCGAGAATCACCCCGGCACAGTGTTGATACTGGTGCCGCGACACCCCGAGCGGTTTGATGATGTGGCGAAGCAGGTCGAGCAGTGTGGCCTGTCGCTGATGCGTGTATCACAGCCGCATAGTGATGCGGCCTGCGATGTATTGCTGGTTGATCAAATGGGCATGCTGAACGCGTTTTACGGCTGCTGTGATATTGCCTTTATTGGTGGCAGCCTGGTCGACGTGGGTGGGCACAACGTGATTGAGCCGGCGGTCTGGGGCCTGCCGCTGTTAAGCGGCCCGCATACCTATAACTTTGCTGCGATAAGCGAGCAGTTCGAGCGGGCCGGTGCCCTGCAGATCGTTGCCGATGGCGAGCAGTTACTGCAGGCGTTGGATACCCTGCTCAAGCAACCGACGTTGCGTGAGCAGCGCGGTGAGCATGCCCAGGCCCTGGTTGACCGTAACCGTGGTGCGCTGAATAAACAGCTGGCGCTTATCGCGCCCCAGCTGAATTGCTAAGTTCGCTCTGAGACACCTCGGCGGCCGGCACCATGCCCGCGTCGAGGTCGTAAATGTCCTGCGGGCTCAGCGTGCCTGCGGTTTGCTTGAGCTTGAAGGTGTTGATCACGTAGTCGTAGCGCGTGTTCGCGTAATCGCGACGGGCGCTGTACAGGTCGCGCTGCGCATTCAGCAGGTCGACAATGTTGCGCGTGCCGGCGTCATAACCTGCCTGCGTGGCCTCAAGCGCGCTCTGCGCTGAAATAATCGACTGGTTGCGGGCGCGTGTGCGTGCCACATCGGTGACAACCGTCAGGTACAGTGCGCGGGCATCCTGTACTGTGTTGCGCTTGGTTGCCACCAGGTTCTGGGCATCGCGCTGGTACTGTTGTGCAGCCTGGCGACGCTCCGACGAAATGGCACCGCCCTGGAACAACGGTAGCTCCACCTTCACTGACAGCGTCTGCTGGATCGCCGCAGCGTCTGAATCAAAATCAAATGCGCCGCCTACGGTCGATACTTCATCGGTATCGTTATCGCTGTAGTTGTAGCTGCCCGAGACGGTAGGCAGGTGTGCGCTGCGTTTGCTGCGCGCATTCTGGCGTGCGGCTTCAGCCGCCAGCTGCGCCGACTTCAGCGACAGGTTGTTCTGCATCGCAAAGTCGACCCACTGCTGGCGATCATCCGGTGTAGGCGGCTGTACCGGAAAATCATCTTTGAGGATGCGCAGGTTGGCGTGTTCGCGACCGGTCAGCACCGTGAGGCCTTCGATCGAGGTGCCCAGGTTTACCTCATCGCTGAGACGGTTGACGACGCTGAGATCGTAAGCGGCCTGGGCTTCGTGTACATCGGTAATCGCAATAAGCCCGACTTCATAGCGCTGCTGGGTTTGTTCCAGCTGCCGGTAGATCGCGCGCTCTTCGGCGCGCGCTGACTTCAGGTTGTCCTGGGCGCGCAGTACATTGAGGTAAGCCTCAACGGTACGCACGATCAATTCCTGCTGGCTCTTTGCAAATTCGGCTTCAGCGCGCGCACTCAACTGCTTGCTTTGCTTGAAGCTGAACCACAGCGGCAGGTTGAAGATCTGCTGCGAGAGCGTCGCCGTATAGACTTCATCTTCGCCGTCGGTATCAAAATCTAGCGTTTGCAGCGACACCGTGGTCTCGTCGAAGCGCGTGCTGGTCGAATCGAGCGTGGAGTCGTTGTAGCCCGCGGTCGCCGTAACCTGGGGTAGCAGCCTGGCCAGCCCCTGTTTCTTCAGCTCGCGATCGGCCTTGAAGGTGGCTTCGGCGGCCCTGAGTACCGGGTCATTGGTGAGCGCCAGCTCATAGATATCGCCCAGCGTATCGGCCTGGCTATTGGCCGCCAGCAGTGCGGCAAGCCATACCGTGCCAAGCAGTTGGCCGGGTTTTTTGATGCAGTTCACATTTTGCCTGTGTGGAGTACGGGATGGGTTAAACAGAGTAAACAATGACGACATGCGCTATTCACCGACAAGGGATAATCAACGTTGCATACCCGGTGCGCAGCTGATTGAACATTAACTGAAAGATTTATCTGCAAAAAATGCAGCGTGATTGACAGCGGCTCTGGCGGCCTCGGCTAAGCTATTAACTGGCAATCGAGGAGCCCGCATATTAGCAGATGTCACGGGGGTTTCGAACCTTACCCCCAGTTAATGACCGCTAACCCCAGAGGCCGCGGGCTCTCGAGGGCCACTGGGGGAATATTGTTACAATTTACGCCGCCTTGGCCTTGTATTGCCATGGGGACTATCTTTTACTTTTCGGCCCCGCGCAGCGATTGGCGGGCAGAGATTGCAGCTGTTAAAGAACTGTGAAGCCCAAGTACAAATTTGATATCAAACTCATGTCGGCCGACTGCGAGCTCAACTATGCCCGCCTGTGCCGCATGCTGCCCGCAACGACCCAGCCCGATGCTGTGGCCGATGATTGCGAGCTCAAGGTTGATGTCGCCCCCGGGCAGCCGGCCACATTGCGATTCCTGATCAAGGAACGCAGCCCCTATACGACCACAATCGATGTGCAGATTAGTCTCGATGGCCTCGATGCCGCCGCCGCTGCCAGCACCGAATTGCTGGTGCGCATGTACCACGACGTGCGCATGGCCGAGGTCATTTTCTGCAGCCGCAACACGCGCGGCCTGGCCAGCTTCAGCTACCCCAACGATGCGATGTTCCAGCCCGACGAGAAAGCACAGCAGAACCGGTTTTTGAGTGAGTGGCTTGGCCTGTGCCTGCGCGATGGCATGGTGTCCTCATCTGCGCTGGAGACGGCAGTCAGTGAGCCGGCCATCGAGCGCGACAGTGCGTGCGCCGCGGTGACCGATTTGAGGAAGCAGCCCTCATGAGCGCGGCCATGATCGAACAGTTTCGCGAGCAGGCGCTGCAGATTCCGGCAAGCGTCACCCAGGCGGTGCGTATCCTGCAGATTACCGATTGCCATCTGGGCGAAAACGAAGGTGAGCAGCTGGTGGGCATGGACACCGATGCCAGTCTCGATCACGTACTCTCGCTCATTAACCAGGAGCAGTTTGGCGCTGCTGGCACGCTGCCGCAGCTGCTGCTTGCCACCGGTGACCTGTCGAACAATGGCTCTCCCGCAGCCTACCAGCGGCTGGCGCGCAAGCTGCAGCCATTATCGCTGCCCGCAGCCTGGCTGAGCGGCAACCACGATTCTGCCGAGCTGATGCGCGACACCGTGGGCTCGGCGCTGTTGCCGCCGCTGGTGTTGATGGGTCGCTGGGCGATTATCCTGCTCGACTCGGCGGTGCCGGGTAAAGTTGGCGGCACGCTGGGTAGCGAGGAGTTGCAAAAACTCGAATGGCTGCTGCAGGCCGCCGATGACGCCGAACACATACTGGTGTGCCTGCATCACCAGCCGGTGCCGATTGGCTGCGACTGGCTCGATGAGCAGCAGGTCAGTGACAGCGACGCATTTTTTGCGATCCTGCAGCGCGAGCCTCGCCTGCGCGGTATTCTCTGGGGTCATGTGCACCAGGCGTTCAAGGGCAGCGACCCGCGACTGCCCGGCGTGCAGCTGCTCGCTTCGCCCTCGACCTGTATCCAGTTTGCCCCTGGCCAGCGCAGCTTCAAGCTCGATGACCAGGCGCCCGGATACCGCTGGCTCGACCTGCATCCCGATGGCAGCCTCGTGACCGAGGTTTCGCGGCTGCACAACGTCGAACTGTCGATTGACTACGCCTCCACTGGCTACTAGTTCGCTTGAAGACGCTGCTTTACCTGCACGGCTTTAACAGCTCTCCCGACTCCGCCAAAGCACAGCAAACCCTTCACTACCTGCAACAGCACCATCCGGCAGTGCGCTGTGAGGTGCCCAGGCTCTCGTTTGCGCCCGATGCTGCGATCGCGCAGGCCGAGGCGATTATCCAGTCCAGCACCGACGTCGCACTGATTGGCAGCTCACTGGGCGGCTACTACGCCAATTACCTTGCCGAGCGCCATGGCTGCCCCGCGGTACTGGTCAACCCGGCCGTCTATCCCGATCGCCTGCTCAGCGACTATTACGGGCCCAATACCAACCCGGTGACGGGTGAGCAATATGTGTTGGGCCCCGAGCACATGGACCAGCTGCGCGGGTTCGCAGTGCCTGAGATCAGCGAGCCTGCATTGCGCTTTGTGCTGGTGCAAACGGGCGATGAAACGCTGGATTTTCGCGAGGCCAGCGCTTACTACCATGCCTGCAAGTGCCTGGTTGAGTACGGCGGCGACCACAGTTTCCAGGCTTACTGCGACGTTTTACCGCGCATCATCGCCTTTCTCGATTTATAGTGTGCACAGTGGATGGCAATGCCCCGTGGTGGGCCTGAAGATTTATGTCTGATTACACAGCTGATGCGATAGAAGTCCTGACCGGGCTCGAGCCGGTGCGCAAGCGCCCCGGCATGTATACCGATACCCAGCGCCCTAACCACCTGGCCCAGGAGGTGATCGACAACTCGGTCGATGAGGCGCTGGCAGGCTATGCGAACAAGATCGATGTCGTGCTCTACAAGGACGGATCGCTGTCGGTGACCGACAACGGCCGGGGTATGCCGGTCGACGTGCACCCGCAGCACAAGATGACCGGCGTCGAGCTGATCCTGACCAAACTGCACGCTGGCGGCAAGTTCTCGAACAAGAACTACCAGTTCTCGGGCGGCCTGCACGGTGTAGGTGTATCGGTCGTCAATGCCCTGTCGACCCGGCTCGAAGTCGAGATTCGCCGCGACGCCAAGCAGTACGCGATCAGTTTTGAGAACGGCAAGCGCAAAACCAAGCTCAAGCAAACCGGTACCGTGGGCCAGCGCAACACCGGTACCACGTTGCGCTTCTGGCCCGATGCCGGCTACTTCGACTCGGCAAAATTCTCTGCGCGCCGGCTGGCCCATGTGCTGCGCGCCAAGGCGGTGCTCAGTCCCGGCCTGCGTATTACCTTCAAGGATGAAATTGCCAAAGACCAGGATGAATGGTTTTACGAAGATGGCCTGAAAGACTATGTGCTCAGCGCAACCCGCGGCTGGGAGGTGGTACCCAAAGAGCCATTCATTGGCAGTTTTGCGGGTGACACCGAGGCGGTCGACTGGGCGGTGCAGTGGATGCCCGAGGGCGGCGAAGTGCTGGCCGAAAGCTTTGTTAACCTGATTCCGACAGCGCAGGGTGGTACCCACGTCAACGGTTTGCGCACCGGTATGCTCGAGGCGATTCGCGAGTACTGTGAGTTTCGTGCTTTGTTGCCCAAGGGGCTCAAGCTGACTGCCGATGATATCTGGGAGCGCTGCAGTTACGTACTCTCGGCCAAGCTCGCCGACCCGCAGTTCTCGGGCCAGACCAAAGAGCGTTTAACCTCCCGCGAGTGCGCGGCCTTTGTGTCGGGGGTTGCCAGGGATGCACTGGGCCTGTGGTTAAACCAGCATACGGAAGAGGGCGATTTGATTGCCCAGCTGGCGATTGCCAATGCGCAGAAGCGTAGTCGCGCCGCCAAAAAGGTGGCGCGCAAGCGCGTGACCACCGGGCCGGCACTGCCGGGCAAGCTGGCCGACTGTTCCGGAGAGGATCCAGCCGCTTCCGAACTGTTCCTGGTTGAGGGTGACTCGGCCGGTGGTTCTGCCAAGCAGGCGCGCGATCGCAGTTTCCAGGCGATCCTGCCGTTGCGCGGCAAAATTCTCAATGCCTGGGAGGTCGACTCGCAGGAGATTCTGTCGTCCGATGAAATCAACAACATCGCCGTTGCCCTGGGTATTGAGCCTGCTAGCAAGGATCTGTCAGCACTGCGCTACCACAAGGTGTGTATTCTTGCCGATGCCGATTCCGATGGGCTGCATATCGCGACGCTGATCTGCGCGCTGTTTATCCGGCATTTCAAGCCGCTGGTCGATGCGGGTCATGTCTACGTGGCGATGCCGCCGCTGTATCGGATCGATATCGGCGACAATGTGTATTACGCGTTGGATGAAGCCGAGAAGCAGGGCGTGCTTGATCGTATCAAGGCCGAGAAAAAGCGCGGCAAGATCAGCGTGCAGCGCTTCAAGGGTCTGGGCGAGATGAACCCGCTGCAGCTGCGCGAAACCACGATGGATCCCGATACCCGCCGGCTGGTCCAGCTGGTAGCCGGCAGTGGTGATGGCACCGAGAAACTGCTCGATATGCTGCTTGCGAAAAAGCGTGCGCCCGATCGCAAGAAGTGGCTTGAGAAAAAAGGCGATCTTGCCGAAGTGATCTAGCCGCTAGTCATCTCTTTCAGGCTCGACGTCGGCGCCTGCCGCATTCGCTGATTCAGCGTCATCGCTATCACCGTCCACCGCTTCGCTGCTTTGCGCGGCAAAGCTGATTGCCAGCAGTTTTTCGACCAGCGATTCACTGAGCTGTGTGCGGTTGTTGGCGACAGCCAGTGCGCCAAGCTGCTCAAGTAGCCCGCCCAGGGTATTGGAACCTGTAGCATTCTCGCCGGAAGTCACTGCGGCAACTTCGCGGTACTGGGCTGTGGCAACCTGCAGTTCACGCGCCAGCAGGTCGAGTGAGAAGCCGGCAATTTCACTGCTATCGACCTCAAGGGCCAATGCCTGTGCCAGGGCCTGGCCATCGTTACCCGAGAAGAAATTGCTCGCGACGTCATTGAGCTGGGCCAGCAGCGCGGCAATTGCACCGCGTTCCTCCTCATCGATATCACCGACAATCTCTATTTGCAGGTTTTGCGATGATACGCGGCCGCCCAGTACCTGCGAGCTCAATTGCGCGCCCGCAAAGCCATTGCCGCCGGCGAAGAGAAACTGTGACTGGCCAGCCAGGAAGCGCTGTTCGCTGGCGTTAAAGCGCAGCGTGATCGTATCGCCATCCTGGGTGCGCAGCGAAAATTCAATGGACTGCTGGCGACTGAGCTGCTCGCGGTATTCGGCGATACGCTGGATCAATGCACTGCCGGGCCGCTGGGCCACCGGTGCGCTTGCGATGTCGCCTTCGCTGCTACTGGTGTTGGCAGTGCCGGTGCTGGGGGCAGGGGGTGTCGCTGTCGCGGCTATCGAGGGTGCCCGGGTATCGGTCTGGGCATTGTTGATTGCCGCCTGCGCCAACACCGAATCGCGGGTGCGGTCGGCGATCGCGCTTGCCAGCGCATCGTCATCGGCACCGCCAAAGCGACGCTCCAGTCGATCGAGCCCGCGTTCCACCCGTCGTTCAATGCGTTCCAGCGCGCGCTCGTTGCGCTCGAGCTTGCCGGCCTCACCCAGTGCGTCGCGGGCCTCGCCCAGACCTTGCCTGAATCCTTCGCGCGCCTGCTCGATAACCGCCTGCAGCTGTTCGCGATCGGCGCCCTCGGCGCGCAGTGTGCGCAGTCGCTCGCGCACAAACTGCAAAATGTTCTTGGCGACCTGGCCTGGGCGAATGCGAGATTCATCGGCCGCAGTGGTCTGGGCAACGGGGCGACTCGTGGTCGTCTCGCTGCGCGAGACGACGAGGCTGGCCTCGAGCTGGGTGCTGCGCTGCTCGTAGCTTGCGAAGCTGGTTGCCAATGCATTGGAAGCGCCGACGGAGCTGGTCATGAAGTATCCTCCGATACGCGATCGGGATTACGGGTTTCTATGCATTAGCGGCGCTTGCCCGGGTTTCTTTAAGTGGATTGTCGGCTTTGGTGAAAATCACACGGTTTGGGCGACTTCCCCCCGCTGGGAACCAAGGGTGACGACAGGGTAAGCGCGCGGAGGGCGCGAATCGGGTATCGTGCGGCTTCTTTGACGCAGGCCAGCCTGTGACGCAGCAAAGCAGTAGAAAGAGGGCGGATGATTGGCGACTGAAAAGAGCGCATTGGTGATTGGCGGGACGGGGCCAACTGGTCACTTTATCGTCAATGGTCTGCTGGAGCGCGGTTATCAGGTGGTGATTCTCCACACCGGTAATCACGAGGTTGATGAGATCCCGCCCAGCGTCGAGCATATCCATACCAACCCGCGTGACCAGCAAGCGGTCGAGGCGGCCCTGGCCGGTAGGGACTTTACGCTGTGCATTGCCACCTATGGCCGGCTGCGAATGCTGGCCGAGGTCATGCGCGATCGCTGTGAACGCTTTATGTCAGTGGGTGGCCAGCCCTGTTATGTCGGCTATATGAACCCAATGGCGTTCAAGCCCGAGGGGTTGCCGGTGCCGACTGCGGAGACGGCGCGCCTGATTGATGACCCGGCGCTGGATGAAAAAGGCTGGCGCATTGTCCGTACCGAGCAGGCGCTGTTTGATGTCATTCCTGCTGCGACTCACTTTCGCTACCCGATTGTTTACGGCGCCTACCAGGCCTTGCCGCGCGAGTGGTGTATCGTCAAGCGCATTCTCGATGGCCGCCCGCACTTTATATTGCCCGATGGTGGGCTGTCGTTACTCAGCCATGGCTATGCCGAGAATCTTGCCCACGCGATGTTGCTGGCGGTCGACCAGCCTGCACAATCCTGCGGTGAGATTTTTAACTGTGCCGACACGCAGATTTTAACGCTGCGGCAAATGGTCGAGATCATTGCCGATGCAATGGGCCATAGCTGGCGCCTGGTGAACATGCCGTGGGAGCTGGCCATCTGTGCACGACCCATTATCATGCAGCCGCTGTCGACACACCGCGCGATCGATACCAACAAACTGCAAAGCCGCCTGGGCTATACCGACAAGGTGCCGGTCGAAGAGGCGCTGGCGCGCACCGCTCGATGGCTCAGTGACAACCCGCTGGCAGATGACAGCTGGGAGGTTATCGCGCTGCAGGACCCGTTCGACTATGCCGCCGAAGACCAGCTGGTGGAACAGTGGGACAAGGCGATCGCCACAATGCAGATGCCTGAATACGCGCAGCAGCCCGAGTACGGTATGGCTTACAGCGGCCCCGGTGGGCGCGAGCGCAGCAACCAGGATTTTAAATAGCGGTGCCCGACACCCGCAGCACAAGAGAGTAAAGCCCATGAGTGTAATGTCCCGATCGGTAACTATTTTCGCGATCCTGATGATGATGTTGGGGCTGGCCGCCTGTGGCGGTTCGGCGCCGCCCGCAGCCGAGCGGGTTATACCCGCACAGGCCGATGTTGCATCGCGCGCCGACCATCGCAAGCTGGCTTTTGATGGCGCTGAAAACTTTCGCGACCTCGGTGGCTATCAAACGGCTGATGGTCGCACGGTGAAGTGGGGGCTGGTCTATCGTTCGGACAGCCTGGCTGAGTTAAGCGACGCTGACCTGGCATTTATCCAGCGTCTGGGTGTGCAGCAAATCGTTGACTTTCGCACCGGGTTTGAAAAAGAGGAAGATCCCGATCGTATTCCCGAGGGCGTACGCTATGTTGAACGCCCCGTCGATGTGGAAGGCACAGCAGTCAAGGAGCTGTTTGAAAAGATTTCCAGCGGTGATATTGGCGATTTGAATGCGGTTGAGCTGATGGAGACGGGCAACCGGGCTTTTGTGACCGACCAGCAGCACGTATTTGGCCCGCACCTGAAGAGCCTGGTAGATCCTGCCAACCTGCCTTCGGTTGCACACTGTACCGGCGGCAAGGATCGCGCGGGCTTCGCCGCGGCATTGACCTTGCTGGCGCTGGGTGTGCCCGAAGAGACGGTGATCGATGACTTCCTGCTGACCAATGTCTACACGGCCGACAAGATCGAAAAGTACGTGTGGATGATTCGCCTGGGTTCGTTTTTCCAGACCGACCCCGAACCCATTCGCCCGCTACTGGGCGTTGAGCGCAGCTTTATCGTGGCGGCGATCGACCAGATCAAGGCCGATTACGGCACGGTCGACAATTACCTGCGAGAGGGCCTGGGTTTTACCGATGCTGAACTGCAACAGCTGCGCGATAACCTGCTTGAGGGTTAGCGCGCGGTTTGCCGGTTAGTGGTTGTAAAACCAGCTTTTTTCTTCGATGCGCTCGTAAATTTTCCAGCCGCTATCGGTCAGTCGGTATTTGTCCAGGTACCACAGTCCGCAAAAGGTGATTTTGGTGTCTGGCCCGCCGTTCAGGAACATCTCCATCGGGTTGAAACACATAATTCGCCCGGTGGCTTCTGTGATGTCTGTTTCGCTGGCAAGGTCAATCTGCATGTTGGCGTTCAGGTGCTGGCTGTTGGGGAATAGCACCGGCAGGGTTTCGTTCAGGAATTTTTTGGTTTCCTCGAGGTTGCCCTTTGAGCCGCCCATCGCGGTGTAATCGATAAAGGCGTCTTCAGTAAACACTTCATTGAGCTTGTCGAATTCGTTGGCGTCGATGATTTGCGCATAGCGAAA
Source organism: Pseudomonadales bacterium (assembly GCA_965216795.1). Classification (GTDB taxonomy): domain Bacteria; phylum Pseudomonadota; class Gammaproteobacteria; order Pseudomonadales; family UBA7434; genus UBA7434. Next base: position 2,360,515 of record OZ244196.1, read on the forward strand.
GCATAGATCCTGGATTTCAAGCTTCGCGGCGATCTGTTCGATGTTGTAGGCCATGTTCTGTTCCGGTCTCGCTGTTTTGGGCGGGCTGCCAGCATACTGGATTGCCCTGCGGGAGTCAGTGTGGATGAGCGAATCTTCATGCCAGTGTGACCGATTTGCAAGGCGCCTTGCGGCACCCCGGCCCCTGTAATAAATTGGACCGCAATAATGATGCGACCGCAGGTTGCAATGGGGATAGCACAGTACGATGAAAACATACAAAGTGATCCAGTGGGCGACCGGTGTTGCCGGCAAGGCGGCGCTGAAAGGCATTATTCGCCATCCGCGACTGGAATTGGTGGGCGTAAAAGTCTACAGCGACGAGAAAGAGGGCAAAGATGCGGGTGACATCGCCGAGACAGATGCCACCGGCATCATCGCCACGCAGGATGTCGATGCCATTATGGCGCTCGATGCAGACTGCGTGCTGTACTGCCCCATGCCCTGGGATGTCGATGAGATGTGTCGCATTCTCGCATCGGGCAAACACCTGATTACGCCTTGCCCCTACTGGTTTCCGTTCAAGCAGGACAAGGAAGCGGCGGACAAGATCGAGGCTGCCTGCCGCGAAGGCGGGGTCAATCTGCATGCCTCGGGTTGTAATCCCGGTGGTATTGCCGAACGGTTTCCGCTGGTATTTTCAGGTTGGTGCAACCGCATCGACCGGATCACGATGACGGAGTACGGTGATTGTCGCGACTATGCGTCCGAGGGCGTTGTGCGGGACCTGATGAACCTGGGCAAAAAGCCCGAGGAAGTGCATAACAACCCCATGCGCGAGATGCTCAAGGCCTTCTGGTTTGAGCCCATCGAAATGATTGCCGAGGGCCTGGGTTCGGAGGTGGTCGAGTACGATATGACGGTTGACTATATTCTTGCCAACCAGGACATCGACACCGCGGTGGGTATTATCGAAAAAGGCACGGTGGGCCTGATCAATTACAAACACATTGGCCGCACCAAAGAGGGCACCGAGATCGTCGAAGAGCAGGTATGGATGATGGATGACCTGGAGCACAGCCGGCTTGAGCGCAAGATGCCGCTGCCACGCTCGTCGGGTTGGCGCATCAATTTCGAGGGCGATATCAGCTTTCATGTTGATGTCGACTTTCCCGAAGACCTGCCGCAGGCCGAGCACACAGCGATTGGAATGAGTACCACAGGGCTGCATTGTGTTAACGCGGTCGAAGCGGTCTGTGAGGCGCCAAACCCGGGCATCAAAACCTACCTCGACCTGCCGATGATTACCGGCTGTATGGGCAACTACAGTATGCGCGCCAATGCCTGAATCCGCGAACAGGTTTGACGTTGTCGTTGTAGGGGCGGGCTTTGCCGGCCTCTATGCACTGCACAAGCTGCGCTCGCTCGGGTTTTCTGTGCGACTGTTTGAGGCTGGTGATGATGTGGGTGGCACCTGGTACTGGAACCGCTACCCCGGCGCGCGCTGCGATGTTGAGAGTATGGAGTATTCGTATTCGTTCTCGGAGGCGCTTGAGCAGGAGTGGGAGTGGAGCGAGCGCTATGCCGCGCAGCCAGAGATCCTGCGCTACCTGCAGCATGTTGCCGACCGCTTCGATTTGCGCGGTGATATCCAGTTTGAGACCCGTGTGACGGCGGCGCACTTTCAGGAAGCTGAACAGCAATGGCAGGTGGCTATCGATGTCGATGGCCGTATTGAACATTGCACTGCGCAGTTTTGCATCATGGCCACGGGCGCGCTGTCATCGTCGCAGATCCCGCAAATCGACGGCATGGATCGTTACACCGGCGATATCTATCATACCGGCCATTGGCCGCACGAGGGTGTCGACTTCAGCGGCAAACGCGTAGCGGTGATTGGCACCGGATCTTCAGGCGTGCAGGCCATTCCGCTGATTGCCGAACAGGCTGAACACCTGACCGTCTTCCAGCGCACGGCAGCCTTCTCGGTGCCCGCACAGAACCGGCCGCTGGATGCGGCCCAGCAAGCGTCGTTCAAACAGCGTTACCGACAGATCCGCGAGGCCAATAAAAAGGCCTTCCTGGGTTTTGGTTCAGAGTACCCGGCAAGTGAAATGATGACTGCCGATTTGCAGGGAGAGGCGCAGAAGCAGCGCTATGAGCAGTACTGGCAACGCGGCGGCCTGCATTTTATGGGTGTGTTTGTTGACCTGATGTTAGACCCTGCCGCTAATGATGTGGCCGCAGACTTTGTACGCGGAAAGATTGCCGAAGCGGTCGATGATACAGAACTGGCCAAAAAGTTGATGCCCAGCCAGACGCTCGGCTGTAAGCGCCTGTGCTCTGATACCAATTACTACACGACTTTCAACCGCTCCAATGTGTCACTGGTCGATGTCAATGAACAGCCCATCACCGTCTTCAATGAACAGGGCCTGGTCGCAGGTGAGGCCTATAACGTCGACGCTGTGGTATTTGCCACCGGCTTTGATGCCATGACAGGCTCGATCGATCGCATTGACATTCGCGGCAGGGCGGGAGAGAAACTCGTCGATAAATGGGCGGAAGGCCCGAAAAATTATCTTGGCCTGGGCTACTCAGGCTTTCCCAACTTCTTCATTGTTGCCGGACCAGGCAGCCCTTCGGTGCTTACCAATATGGTGCCGTCAATCGAGATGCACGTCGAGTGGATGGCAGATTGTATCGATTACCTGCGTGACAAGGGGCTCGCCACGATTGAGGCCACGCCGGAGGCGGAGGCGCAGTGGGTAGCGCACACCAATGAAATGGCCGATTTCACGCTCTATGGTTCCTGCAACTCCTGGTATCTGGGTGCGAACATTCCCGGCAAGCCGCGGGTGTTTATGCCTTACATCGGCTACCCGATGTACCTGGATCGCTGCGCTGAAGTGGCAGCCAATGGGTATGAAGGGTTTACGCTCGGCTAGCTAAAGTATCACGAATACTTTTATTCTATTGCTCGACAACCACTGGCTGGCTGTGCGGCGCCGCAATGGCCTCATTGTATTTTTCTTCAAGCTTGCTGCGCTTGATTTTTAGCGTGGGCGTCATCAGTGCGTTTTCGATCGTCCATTCATCCTTGGCAACCAGGATGTGACTGATTCGCTCATGGGATTCCAGGCGTGCATTGGTACGCTTTAGCGTATTGCCAAGGCCGGCAACCACCGTGTCGATGTCGTCAGTAATTTCCGCCGATAACACGACGACGGCAACGGGTTGGGGTAGCCCATAACCCATAACGCAAACCTGTTCGATATCGGTGTTTTCCAGAAGCAGGCTCTCGATGGGTACCGGGGCGACGTATTTGCCTTTGCCGGTTTTGAAAATCTCCTTCACCCTGCCTGTGATCGTCAGGTAGCCTTCTGCGTCGATTTCGCCGCAGTCGCCGGTGTGTATCCAGCCATCGACAAAGGTCTCTGCGGTTTTTTCAGGTTCTTTATAGTATTCGGCGACGACGCCATCGCCACGGATGAGCAGCTCGCCGTTTTCGGCAAGTTTTAACTCAGTGCCTTCAGAGGCCTGGCCCACGGTGCCGACTTTATCGCGCTGGTAGGGAAACTGCGAAACTACCATGCCCGTGGTCTCGCTCATGCCATATCCCTCTGAAATATTGATACCAATCTTTGCATACCAGTCGAGCAAAGAGGGAGAAATCGGAGCAGTGCCCGAGCCGTACAGTCGCGCATCGCGCAGCCCAAGCTGGGTCTGGATCTTGTTGCGGACCAGTCTGGCGACAAGCGGGATCTTCAGCAGCAGCGACAGTCTTTTCTGGGGCATTTTCGCCAGCACGCCCGACTGGAATTTGGTCCACAGCCGTGGCACCGAGAGGAACACGGTGGGCATGGTGTTGCGCAGGTCTTCAGCAAACGTTTCGGTCGATTCAACGAAGGATACGGGCGCCCCGTGCTGGATGCTCACATGCTGGATAAGCGCGCGCTCGGTAATGTGAGCCAGTGGCAGGTAGGAGATCAGCCTGTCGGCGGTATTGATGGCCAGGTTTTGCATGCCCTTGGTAGCGGCATAGCCAATGTTGCGATACGAGAGCACCACACCCTTGGGTTTACCGGTGGAGCCAGAGGTGTATACCAGTGAAAACGTGTCATCCATGCTGGGCGAATCCACCTGTGCCAGTGGTTCGTGCTGCGCAATCAGGTCCGTCATCTGGTGTTCGCAGGCTATGGTGTCATAGGGCTGGGCGATAGTGATGATACCGGCAGGAATGGCGGTGCTGGCTGGGCCCAGGTCATCGAGCTTGCCGACGAAGACTGCTTTGGCGCCGCTGTGTTCGAGCACATAGCGAATGGTATCTTCGCCCGCAGTGGCGTAGATCGGTGCAGAAATCATACCCGCTGCCATGATCGCAAAGTCGCTGATAAACCACTCGGCCGTGTTTTTGCCCAGCACGGCGACGACGTCGCCCTTTTGCAGGCCCAGGCCGCGCAGCGCTGCCGCCAACCTCAACACTTCATCGTGCGCCTGTGACCAGGTTTTTTCCTGGTAAACCCGGTTGACCGGTTGGCGCAGATACACGACGTCGGGCATTTGGGTTGCCCAGTGTTTTAGCCTGTCGTAGGGCAGCGGGTATTCGGTGCGGGACATAGGTTTCTCTTTAGCGGTTTCTTTTTTGGGTGTCTCGTTATTCGTGGTGGCTGGCCAGTTCCGCTCTGCGGCGAATTTCAGCGGCGACCAGCCAGAGCCGATCCTGGCCCCAGATGCTCAGGTCGGGTTCGCCATCCGGACCCGACAACCGGTAGGAGGGTACGCCCCAAAGGCCCATGTTGTCGACCATTTCGTGCTGGTGTTGTTCAATAGGGCGCTTCCACTGGTCAGTATTTAGCTGCTCGCGTGCTGCGCGCCAATCGAGGCCGGCCGCTTCGACGGCTGCGCGTAGGTTCGCAGTGCGATGCAGGCCCCGGCCTTCGGCCCAGCTATAGCGCAGCAGTATCGACATCAGCAAGCAATCTTTGCCCTGCTGGCGCGCCCAGGGCAGGAGTGAATAGGCTTCGCGGGTTGGCGTACCGATAGGAAAAACCAGCTCACCAAACGGCACGCCAAAAAAGTCTGCCTCACGTTTGGTGTCGAACAACAGGTACCGTGTTTTGCCGGGCGTGAGCGGTACGCCGCGCATGACCATTGGTAACACCGGCTTGTGATGCAGGGTAACACCGCAGCTATCGGCCAGCGCCAGCGTGCGATCGAACACGATGGCGGTGTAGGGGCTGTTGAGTGAGGGATAAAAGTGTAGCGAGAGCATGCTGGCATCGATATCGCTGACATCGACACGCGGCCGCGAAACAATATACGGGTGCGTCGGGTCTTTGCAGGCACCCAGGTCGCGCAATCGCTGCTCCAGGTGGAACAGGCGATCTACACCCCAGTACCATTCACCGCCGTAGTAAAACGTGGCGCCAGAGTAGTGGCCAAGTTCAGCCAGGCGTGTTGAGCCGCTATCCAGCGCCTCATCGAAAACGGCAGAGGTAGCCGCAGCATTGGCGGTAAGATCGCTTTGCCACATTGCGGTGCTGGTTTGCGCGATGCGGGCGATAAACTGATCACTGGGCAGGTTGGCCAGCTCGCTCGCGGCCGCAAACAGGTCGCGCTCGTTTGGCGTGGTTGCTGCACTGCCGGGGAACGCCAGGCCAAAGTGAGGTGCGACCAATTCGGCATCGCGTCGCGCCCATACCGCGAGCTTGTCTTGCTCAGGCTGCAGTTTGCCTCCGGTGGCGCGCACTAAGTGCGGCTTGATGACAATGTCATAGCGCGTCGCAAACCGAGCGAGCACCTGCGCGGTCAGGTGTGAATAGGGGTCATCGAGCTGGTGAAAGTACTCGACCACACGAGGCTGGCCGCGGGCAGTGCGTTTTTTTTCAAAGGCAGCGCGCCGCTTTTCAATCGTCGCGCTTCTTACCTGGTGGCTGGAATACCGCGAGAGTAGCCAGCGCAGCGGCCGCGGCGGGTCGACGATCGCGCGCGGATTGGGGTTGTTCTCCGGTTCGAGCATGCGGCAGTGCAGCGGCTAAGTGCTAGCCGTTATTGCCATGCAGGTTCTCAAACAGCTCTATGATCAGTGGCTCGCCCGCTTTCTCCATGTAGGCGACGGCCAGGCCCTCGCCAAAGCGCGTGCTCCAGATTGACTCGTAACCTAACTGTTCAATCGCAGTCACGTAGGTATCAAGGTCATCCACAGGGAAGCGAATATGATGCATGCCCTCGCGCCCGGCATCGAGGAACTCCTTGTGCGGGGTGCCGCCAGAGACCCATTCGATCAGTTCGATTTGCAGTTCGCCGGTGTAACCAAAAGCAATGCGCAGCTCGGCTTTTTCCTGCACGCCGCGATAGTTGTACTCGAACTCGCCATACTCCTGGATATCAAACTTGCCAAACAGTGGCTGGTACAGGGCGAGCGCCTGCTCGAGATTGTTATAAACGAAACCAACCTGATCGATTGGGGGCAGATCCAGCTGCCCGCTGAGTGGGTGGTCCATAGTTGAGCTCCGCGATTCGAGTCGCACGCAGGGTCATTGGTGGCGACGCCATTATAGAGCGATTCAAGCCATCGGTGCGTGCGGTCAGCAGGGTCAGGCTGCAGCGGTAGCGGATGCTCTGTGCTCAGCTTTCGACGAAGGCGCGCTCAATAACATAGTGGCCCATATTGCCGCCGCGGACCTCCTGGAAGCCACGCTCATCGAGGATCGCGCAGAGGTCTTTCAACATACTCGGGCCGCCGCACAGCATGAAGCGATCGTGTTCGGGCGTGGCCTGTGGCAGGTCCAGGTCCAGGAACAGCTTGCCGCTGGTCAGCAGGTCGGTGAGCCGGCCGTTGTGCTCCGCGGCCTCGCGGGTCACGGTGGGGTAGTAGAGCAGCTGCTTGCCAATGATGTCGCCCAGGTATTCATGCCGGGGCAGCTCTTCGCTGATGTAGCGCTGGTAGGCCAACTCGGAGTTGTAGCGCACGCAGTGGGCCAGCACGACCTGGTCGAACTGCTCGTAGATCTCCGGATCCTTGATGATGCTCAAAAAGGGCGCCAGCCCGGTGCCGGTGGCCAGCAGGTACAGTCGCTTGCCGGGCAGCATCTCATCGGTCACCAGTGTGCCGGTGGGCTTGCTGCTCAGGTAGATCTCATCGCCGACGCTCAGTTTCTGCAGCTGCGAGGTCAGTGGCCCGTCGGGCACCTTGATGCTGAAGAATTCCAGTTCCTCTTCATGGTTGGCGCTGGCAATACTGTAGGCGCGCAGCAGCGGTCGTTGCTCGCCGGGCAGCCCGAGCATCACGAAGTGCCCGTTTTTAAAGCGAAAACCGGCATCCCGTGTGGTTTTGAAGCTGAACAGGTTCTGGTCCCAGTGGTGGACGCGGGTGACGGTTTCGGTGCGCAGATTGGCCATGGTTGTGTGACTCCTGACGTTGCCCATTCGTTACCCTGTCAGGATAGGGGGGTGCAATAGAAAGGTAAAACGGGATATTATGGATATATCTATCGGTAAAACCGATAATAAACCGCCAAGGCTTTCCCGTGCGTTTCACCCTGCGCCAGCTCCAGGTCTTTCTCGCCGTCGCCCACCACGGCAACGTCAGCCGCGCGGCCGATACCCTGGCGATGTCGCAATCGGCGGCCAGTTCGGCGCTGCAGGACCTGGAGCAGCGTTACTCCACCCAGTTATTCGACCGGGTCGGTAAGCGCCTGCAACTGAACGCCGAAGGTGCGCGGCTGCGGCCACAGGCCGAGGCTTTGCTCGACCAGGCCGCCGAGGTCGAGGCCAATTTAACCGGGCGCGAAATCGCCGGCACACTGCGGGTGGGCGCCACGCTGACGATAGGCAACTATCTCGCAGTGCCGATCCTTGCCAGCTGTATGCGCCAGTATCCCGACCTGACCGTTCGCCTCCATGTCGACAACACAGAACATATTGCCCAGTCGGTATTGAACTACGAATTCGATGTCGGCCTGATCGAGGGCGAGTTCCTGCACCCGGACCTGAGTATCACTGCCTGGCAGCCCGATGAACTGGTGGTGTTTGCAGCGCCCGGGCATCCGCTTGCGAAGCAGCGCGCTGCGCTCAGTCGCGAGCAGCTATGCGCTGTGCCCTGGATCGTGCGCGAATCCGGTTCGGGTACCCGGCAGACCTTCGACCGGGCGATGCATGATCTTGCCAGTGAATTGAATATTCACCTCGAGCTGGAACACACCGAGGCGATCAAGCGCGCTGTTGCAGCGGGGCTTGGGGTTGGCTGTTTGTCAAAGATTGCGCTGGCCGACAGCTTTGAGCGCGGGGCCCTGGTGCCGTTGACTGTAAGCGGCCGCGACTTCACCCGCAATTTTTATTTCGTTACCCACCAGCGCAAGTATGCGTCCCGCGCGCTGGAGGCATTTATTGCCTGTTGCAACGCTGAATCAGCCTAGCAGGCCCAGACTGCTCAGGAACACGACGACCACGCCCAGCGGCGCAAGGAAGCGCAGTACCACAAACCAGATATTGAACAGGCCGGTGCTCACATCGCTGATTTCCTTGCGCACGCGTGTATAACCCATGCGCCAACCGACGAATACGGCAATCAGCAAGCCACCCAGCGGCAGCATGATATTGGCCGTCACGTAGTCGAGCGTGTCGAATACGCTGCCTTCATAGATGCTGGCAAAGCCGCCAACCCAAACCAGAACGGCCAGCCCAAGGGTTGCGACGATGCGTTTGATGCCCAGCTGCTCAAGCCAGGCAACGCCGGGTTCAATCAGTGAAATGGCCGAACTCAGTGCTGCGATGGATACCAGGATAAAGAAGCCGGTGCCAAAGATGACGCCATTCCACATACCTGAAAAGGCGATGGGAATAGACTCAAACAACAGGCCTGGCCCGGAGCCTGGTTCGAGGCCCGAGGCGAATACCAGCGGAAAGATGGTCATGCCGGCAACCAGTGCGATTGCAGTATCGAGAAAGCCGACTGTCACGACAGCGCCGGGAATCGAGCCTTCCTGTGGCATGTAGGAGCCATAAATCATTACGGTGCCCATGCCCAGGCTGAGTGTAAAGAAGGCGTGACCCATTGCAATGAGCACAGACTTGCCGGTGAGCTTGCTAAAGTCGGGGGAGAACATGAAGTCGAGCGCGCGATTGAAATCGCCGTGCTGGTAGGCGTAGACCAGTAGTCCCAACAGCAGCAAGAACAGCAGCGGCATCAGGATATTGACAGCATTGCCAATGCCCTGGGTGACGCCGAGCCCGACGATAATGCAGGTGAGCAGCAGGAACAGGCTGTGCCAGGTGAGCTGCCGCTGGTTGTCATCGGCCAATACGCCAAAGCCTGCGGCAATATCCTGCGGCGATTTATCCATGTAGGCACCGGTTGCACTTTGCCACACGTAGTCGAGTGCCCAGCCTGCAACGACACTGTAGTACATCAGTATCATCAGGCCGGCCGCGACGCCCATAATGCCGATGAATGACCAGCCCTTGCTGGCATCGACGGTGCGCGCGTGTTTAATCATGGCGTGGATCGGGTTGGCGCGGCCTTTGCGACCGAGCAGCACCTCGGCGATCATGATCGGGATGCCCAGCAACAAGATACAGACCAGGTACATCAGTACGAAGGCGCCGCCGCCGTTCTCGCCGGCGATGTAGGGGAACTTCCAGATGTTACCCAGGCCCACCGCGGCGCCGGTGGTTGCGAGAATATAGGTCCAGCGACTGTGCCAGACCGGGTGGGTGTGCGTGTTATTGTTCGCCATAATGCCGCCTGCTGAGCCCAAAAACCGCAGGAATTCTAGCGTTTTCAACGGGATAGCACTACAGGGAATATTGCCCTGTCGACGCGATTCGCGGTTCGTCAGGCAGCCCGGTTGTGTATAATCGCGCCCGCAAAATTCCACCCCGGTTGTCATGGCCCCGCGCCGCCGCGCAGGCTACATCTCCGCAGACGTTCACAGGATTGATTTTGAGTACTGGCACCCAGCCGCAGGCATTGCGCAATATCGCGATCATCGCCCATGTAGACCATGGCAAGACCACGCTGGTCGACAAGCTGCTACAGCAGTCTGGCACGCTGGACCGGCGCGAGCAGGGTGGCGAGCGGGTCATGGACTCGAACGACCAGGAGAAAGAGCGCGGTATTACGATCCTTGCGAAGAATACCGCGATCAACTGGCGAGACTGCCGCATCAATATTGTCGATACACCCGGGCACGCCGACTTTGGCGGTGAGGTTGAGCGCGTACTGTCGATGGTCGACTCGGTACTGTTGCTGGTCGATGCCGTCGACGGGCCCATGCCGCAAACGCGCTTCGTGACGCAAAAGGCCTTCGCGCGCGGCCTCAACCCGATTGTCGTGATCAACAAGGTCGACCGCCCCGGCGCGCGGCCCGACTGGGTCATGGACCAGGTCTTCGACCTGTTTGATCGCCTGGGCGCCACTGATGAACAGCTCGACTTCCCGGTGGTTTACGCCTCGGCCCTCAATGGCGTTGCCAGTCTTGATGGCGATAACCTCGGCGATGACATGTCGCCGTTGCTCGACCTGATCATCGAGCAGGTATCAGCACCCGATGTCAGCATCGATGGCGGGTTCCAGATGCAGATCTCGGCGCTGGACTACTCGAGCTATGTGGGTGTTATCGGCCTGGGCCGCGTTGCCCGTGGCAGCATCGATCGCAACTCACCGGTGGTGATTATCGATAGCGAGGGCCAGCAGCGGCAGGGCAAGGTGCTCGATGTGCTTGGTAACCTGGGCCTGCAGCGCGTTCCGGTGGATGTCGCGCGCGCTGGCGATATCGTCTGCATCACCGGCATCGACCCGCTCAATATTTCCGATACGCTGTGCTCACCTGACCAGGTTGAGGCGCTACCCGCGCTCACGGTCGATGAGCCCACGGTATCGATGACCTTCCAGGTTAACGACTCGCCCTTTGCCGGCCAGGACGGCAAGTTTGTTACCAGTCGCAACATCAAAGAGCGCCTGGAGCGTGAGCTGCTGCACAACGTGGCGCTGCGCGTACGCCAGGGTGACAGCGCCGATCGCTTTGTCGTCTCTGGTCGCGGTGAACTGCACCTGTCAGTGCTCATTGAATCGATGCGTCGCGAGGGCTACGAACTGGCGGTTGGCCGCCCCGAAGTGGTCCAGCGTGAGCGCGATGGTCTGATTGAGGAGCCGTTTGAAGCGGTCGTCATTGACTGTGAGGAACAGCATCAGGGCGCCGTCATGGAGGCGATCGGCCTGCGCAAGGGCCAGCTGCAGGATATGGTGCCCGATGGCAAGGGCCGTATTCGACTCGACTACATTATGCCGGCGCGCGGTTTGATTGGCTTTCGCTCCGAGTTCCTGACCATGACCTCCGGTGGTGGCATTTTGACATCGGTGTTCGATCACTACGGCCCGGTGCAGGCCGGTGAGGTGCAGTCGCGAAATAATGGCGTGTTGATCAGTAACGTGAAAGGCAAGACGCTGGCCTACGCACTGTTTAACCTGCAAGAGCGTGGGCGCCTGATGATCGATGCCAATGTCGAAGTCTACGAGGGGCAGGTTATTGGTATCCACAGTCGCGGCAATGACCTGACGGTCAACCCGACCAAGGCCAAGCAGCTCACCAATATTCGCGCTGCGGGCTCTGACGAAGCGACAATACTGACCACGCCCATCCGCCTGACGCTGGAGCAAGCGCTGGAGTTTATCGAAGACGATGAGCTGGTCGAAGTGACGCCGAACTCGATTCGCGTGCGGAAGAAGTGGCTGCTGGAGCACGAACGCAAGCGCGCCGCACGCGCAGGCTAGGGCATTCAGGCGATGCAGGCGCTATTGCAACGAGTACGCCGTGCCAGTGTCGTTGTCGATAACGAAACGGTGGGCGAAATCGGCGCTGGCCTGCTGGTATTCCTTGGCGTAGAGCGTGACGATGATGAAGTGACTGCGCGCGCGTTGATGGAGCGCGTCGTCAAGTACCGGGTCTTCGGCGACGAGCGGGGCCGTATGAACCTGAATGTGCAGCAGGCCGGTGGGGCGGTGTTGCTGGTGTCGCAGTTTACACTGGCAGCCGATACCCGCAGCGGCTTGCGCCCAAGCTTTACACCGGCCGCCGAACCTGGCCTGGCCGAATCACTCTACGAATACTGTCTCGATACGCTGCGTGAGCTGGGTATAGACGTCGCCAGTGGCCGGTTTGCGGCCGACATGCAGGTTGAATTGCTCAACGACGGCCCGGTGACCTTTTTGCTCAGCAGCGGCTAAGCCGTCAGCCGTATGTAGATATACGCCCGCCGGTGGTAGCGGCCTGCCAGCTTTGAGCTCAGGTCGGTCATCCGCATTTGCCAGCCATACTTGGCCACCAGCGCCAGCCTTGCCGCTTCGCATGCGCTTTCCTCCTCGAGTACAAAGGCCTCGGCGTCGACCCAGTCGCCGAGCAGCTTGCCGCTGTAGTTGCAGGGTGCCAGTTGGGCGCGCGATGAGTTGCGCAGTCGCTTGACCTTGCCGGCGTTGCCCGCCGAAAACACCGCATAGCCGTCGTCGTGAGGTGCAAACCACACCGGCGTAGCAACTTTGGCGCCGGATTTTCGAAAGGTGGCGAAGTTTGCGTAGGTCGCGTTTTCCAGGGTCTGCATGGTCGGTCTCTCTGTGGGCTGTTGCCTGCATATTACCATCGAAACCCGGCGGTAGCCGGGTGCTTCATCGCGCAATATCTGCGACAATCGAGCGCATTGGAAATACCGCTACGCGCCTGTTTTTTCAGGGGCAAAGCGCCCGAAACGATAATCTAATCGAGAACTTTCCTGCATGAGCGAGCTGCAAACGGGTAATGGCAACGGCGGCATGGGCGTCGAACAGCTGTCGATAAAAGATTACGCTGAAAAAGCCTATCTCGATTACTCGATGTACGTGATCCTCGATCGTGCGCTGCCGCACGTCGGCGATGGCCTGAAGCCGGTCCAGCGCCGCATCGTCTATGCCATGTCCGAGCTGGGCTTGAAGGCCAGCGCAAAATACAAAAAATCAGCGCGCACGGTGGGTGATGTAATCGGCAAGTTCCACCCGCACGGTGACAGCTCGGTCTACGAGGCGATGGTGCTGATGGCCCAGTCGTTCAGCTATCGCTACCCGCTGATCGACGGCCAGGGCAACTGGGGCTCGCCCGATGACCCGAAATCGTTTGCGGCCATGCGCTACACCGAGTCAAAGCTGACGGCCTATGCTGACATCCTGATGGCCGAGGTCGCCCAGGGCACGGTCGACTGGCAGCCCAACTTTGACGGCACGCTCGACGAGCCATCCATGCTGCCGGCCCGGGCGCCGACGATATTGCTCAATGGTACTACCGGTATTGCCGTCGGTATGGCGACCGATATCCCGCCGCACAACCTGCGTGAGGTCATTGAGGCCTGTATCCTGGTGCTCGACAAGCCCAAGTCGACGACGGGAGATTTGCTCAAGATCGTCAAGGCCCCGGACTTCCCGACCGAGGCTGAAATCATAACGGCGGCCGATGCCATCGAAGAGATGTACGAAACCGGCAAGGGCAGCCTGAAGGCGCGAGCGATCTACACCCGCGAGCAGGGCGATATCGTGATTACCGCGCTGCCCTACCAGGTATCAGGTTCCAAGGTGCTCGAGCAGATCGCCGCGCAGATGCAGGCCAAGAAGTTGCCGATGGTTATGGACCTGCGCGATGAATCTGATCACGAGCACCCGACCCGGCTGGTGATCGTGCCGCGCTCGAATCGCGTCGATCTCGACGCGCTGATGTCGCACCTGTTTGCCACCACCGACCTCGAACGCAATTATCGCGTTAACCTGAATATGATCGGCATCGACGGCCGGCCACAGGTCAAGGGGCTGGTCAAAATCCTCAAGGAATGGCTGCAGTACCGCAAGGACACGGTGCGCAAGCGCCTGGAGTACCGTCTCGAAAAAATCCTCAATCGCCTGCACTTGCTCGATGGCCTGTTGATCGCCTTCTTGAACCTTGACGAGGTCATCCAGATCATTCGCACCGAAGATGAGCCGAAGAAGGCGTTGATGAAACGCTTCAAGCTGTCCGAGGTGCAAACGGATTACATTCTCGAGACGCGCCTGCGACAACTGGCGCGACTTGAAGAAATGAAAATCAAGTCCGAGCAGAAAGAGCTCAAAGCCGAGCGCGACGAGATCAAGAAAATACTCGGTTCTGATGCGCGGCTGAAAACCCTGATCAAGAATGAACTCAAGGCGGTGGCCGAGGAGTTTGGCGACGATCGCCGTTCGCCACTGGCCCAGCGCGATGAGGCACAGGCGTTCTCTGCCGATGAGATCACGCCGGTCGACCCGATGACCGTCGTTTTGTCCGAGAAGGGCTGGGTGCGAGCGGCCAAGGGCCATGATATTGATCCTGCGACGTTAAACTACAAGTCTGGCGATAGTTTCAAGCAGGCTGCGCGCGGCAAGTCTAACCAGTCGGCGGTGTTTATCGATTCCACCGGGCGCAGTTACTCAGTGCTCGTGCGTACGCTGCCGTCGGCGCGTGGCCAGGGCGAGCCGCTTACCGGCAAGATCAGCCCGCCATCGGGGGCAACCTTTGAAGGCGTCATGCTTGGCAGCGATGACGACCAGTACCTGCTGTGCAGCAATGCCGGCTATGGGTTTATCGCCAGGCTTGGCGATATGCACGCCAACAAAAAAGCGGGCAAGTCATTGCTCAGCGTGCCGGCCGGGGGCGGTGTGCTGGCGCCGGTGCCCATTAACTCGCTGGATGATGACCTGATCGTTGCGATCAGTAACCAGGGCCGTATGCTGATCTTCCCGGTGCTCGACCTGCCGATTATGGCGCGTGGTAAGGGCAACAAAATGATCAATATCCCCTCGGCCAAGTTCAAGTCGGGTGAAGAGTTCATGCAGGCGGTGACCGTAATGTCACCGGCCGATGCGCTGATCGTCCATGCCGGCAAGCGGCACCTGTCGATGAAGCTGCGGGATCTCGAGCACTACATCGGTGAGCGAGCCCGGCGCGGTAACAAGCTGCCGCGTGGTTTCCAGAAAGTCGATCGCGTCGCGCTGGAAAAGAAAAGTACCGAGTCTTAGGTCGCAACGGAATTCATCGTGTCCACGGTTTGCCTGATAAAAATTGCCGGTCGCGACCAGCCCGGCGTCACCCACTCGATTACCCGCTGGCTCTCTGGCCAGCAGGTGCAGATACTCGATATTGGCCAGGCGGTCATCCACGACAATCTTGCGCTGGGCCTGCTGGCGCAAATGCCCGATGACACGGATATCGACAGGGTGGTGGCAGATCTTGGCAAGGTGCTCAGCGGTCGCGAGCTCGACGTGAGTATTGATGCCGTCGGTGAGCAGGCCTATGAGCGCTGGGTGGGTGAGCAGGGCAAGCCAAGGCATATCGTCAGCTTACTGGCGCGCAAAATTACTGCCGAGCATATTGCCAGCGTGACTGAAGTGGTTGCAGCGCACCGTTTGAACATCGACCGGATCGTGCGGCTGTCGGGTCGGGTGCCACTGCAGGAGAGCAATGGGCTGACCAAGGCCTGTGTTGAAGTATCGCTGCGCGGCGAGCTGGCCGACCCCACTGCATTGCGGCGCGCACTGCTCGAACTTAGCCAGCAACTCGATCTGGATGTCGCCTACCAGGAAGATGACATGTACCGGCGCAATCGCAGGCTCGTTGTCTTTGATATGGATTCAACCCTGATCGAAGCTGAAGTCATTGATGAGCTGGCTGCGCACGCGGGTGTGGGCGAGCAGGTTGCTCAAATTACCGAAGCGGCGATGCGCGGTGAAATCGACTTCAATGAAAGTTTCAGGCGTCGCGTCGCGTTGTTGAAGGGGCTTGATGAGTCGGCCCTGGCCACGGTGGCCGAGTCGTTGCGGTTGACCGAGGGCGCGCAGTCGCTGATGGCTTCACTCAAGCGACTGGGCTACAAAACGGCGATACTCTCCGGTGGCTTCGAGTATTTTGCCGCCGGCCTCAAGCAGAAGCTGGGCTTTGATTATGTGTATGCCAACCAGCTGGAAATTGCCAGTGGCGTTGTGACCGGCAATGTCGTAGGCGAGATCGTCAACGGTGAGCGCAAGGCCGCGCTGTTAAAGGAGCTCGCCCGCCGAGAGAATATTGCCCTTGAGCAGGTCATAGCCGTGGGAGATGGTGCCAATGACCTGCCGATGCTGAGTATCGCGGGCCTTGGTATTGCGTTTCGCGCCAAGCCAGTGGTCAAGGCATCGGCGCGACAGGCGATATCGACACTGGGCCTTGACAGTATTCTGTATCTGCTTGGTATCAGCGATCGCGAATTGATGCTGGCGCGATCAGGCGATATCTGAAAACTCGTAGTCCATCGCATCCAGCGGTGCTTCGAGGTAATTACCCTGCACATACTCAACGCCGGTTTGCCAAAGCTGCGCCAACTCACCTGCGCTGTTGACGCCTGAGGCGATGCACTGGGCCCTGGCCTCCTGGCTCTGGCTGATCATATCCTTGATCAATTGTGGCTCTGCCTCTTCGCCGTTCATCGCAACGGTAAGCTCGCTGGACATCAATACGAACTCGGGGTGGAGCTGCTTGATGGTCGCCATATGTTCCAGCGTCGCGCTGTGCACACCGACCTTGAACTGGTCGTCCTTGAGCTTGACGACGATTTCCCGGGCCCGCTTTTCGTAATCCATTGCATCACTGGCTTTAATGGAGAACACGAAGTTACCGGCGGGTATGCCGCTGGCGGCGACCTGTTGCACCATCCAGGGGTAGAAGGACTCGTCGATGATTGCGCTGGCCGACAGTGCAACATGCAGCTCAATCGGGGTCGAGACCTCTGCCCGGTTCTGTACGGCGGTAATGGCTTCTTCGATCAGCCAGCGATCCAGCGCTGCGTTTTGCTTCTCGATGCCCAGCCCACTGAGCAGCTGTTCAGCTGACTCTTCTTCACCGGAGTCTTTCTGTATGTAGACCACGGTATCGTAGCAGTGATGCGTTTGCTCCTGCAGCGCAACAATAGGCTGGTACTTGAGTGCGAGGCGTTTGAGTGCCAGCGCTGATTCCAGCGCGGCTGCGCCCTCTGCATTATCGAGTTTGGGCACAAACAGCTTGAAGCCGCTGTCGCCTTCAAGCTGTTTCTCTGCGCAGGCCTTGAAAGCGCGTTGCAGTGCAGACTCTACCGAGATATCAGCGACGCCAAACTGTGAGATGCCGACCGCCAGGGCGACGTTGAAGCTGGATTTCTCCCCGTCGATCTTGTGGTTGCTGACCAGGTCGCAAAGTTGTTGAGCAAAGGCGGTGGGCTCGTGCTCACAATCTGCGGGAATGGTAATGACCCAGCTTTCCTTGAGGTAGTCAAATACCTGGGCCTGCTCGGGTACCTGGCTGCGTATCAGGCTGGCGATTTCCTTGATTTGTTGCAGGTGATTGTCCAGCCCCAGGGTTTTGCGCTGCACCGCGTTGCTGCTGATCGATGCGAAAAACAGGCTGCCCCGGCCGGCAACGCCGGCAAGCTTTTCAAGATCAAACTCAACGCTGCCCGAGTGCTCTGCTGCTGGCTGCGCAGCGGCGGACCTGGCCTGTGGTGAAAACAGTACCTGGGTGCACGGATCGCCCTCAAAGCTTGCAAGGTTCAGGTTGAGCTCGACACCGAAACAGCTGCCATCACTCTTCACCAGTTCTACGCTGGCCTGTGACTCTTCGGCATCGCCCAGCTGCTTGTCACGCAGTAAAGGGCGAATGATCATCTGGTCTTTCTCGGCGACCAGATCGATAAAGGGATAGCAGTCGAGGTCGTCGGCTGACTCGAACTGCAGTTGCTCGGCAAAGGCGGTGTTGACGTTGACGATCATGCCGTCGATAACGTACGCAATCGCCTCTGCCGTAGAGTTCATGAGCAGTTCGCTGCGCGCGTTGGCCTCAGCGAGGACTTCGCCCGCCTGCCTGGCAAGTTGGTGATCCCGCTGGGCCTGCAGCTCGCGCTCGGCGACAAACGCCAGCCGGTCGGTTTCTGCCGAGGTCAGGTAGTCGCGAAAGCCGCACTGTACGATTTGCCAGGCAGTTTCCGGCGAGTAACTGTCGTCGAGGAAGATAGCGTGCACCTGCGAGCTGTACTTTTCGATGTAGTTACCGATGATCGCCGGCTGGTACATCCTGGAATTGGCAAAGGCAATGATCAGGTTCCACTCGCTGTTGCGCAGTGAGTCATCCAGATCCTCAATCGAGGTGATGCGATGCGCATGCATTTTCCAACCGAGGTTTTTGAACACTGCCTTGGTCGCGTTGGCCTGGGCCGGGTCTTCGTGGGCAATCAGGATCTTGACTGCCAGCGATTCCGCAGTCCTGCCTCCATCGGCCGCTGTCGATGACTGTTCACCAAGGCTATCGTAGAGATTCGTTGCCGTGTTCATACCGCTTGTCACTTCTATGTCTGTTCAGTTGCTACCAATGGTTTGTTTGTTTCACCAGTCGGTTTCACTGGTTTATTGCTGTATCTGAATCTGCCAGCATTTTGTAGCTGACGATGCAGAATTCGGGCGTGCTGATACCAAGATCCTGTAGCACTGCCCGATCGTGCGAATCACCTGCCAGCAGTATTGCTGCGCATTTGCCCCGAATACCCAGGTTGGGCACCAGCAGGTGTTTCTCGTTTGCTTCAGATCCCCGGGATGGCGCGCCATGAACGCTGAAATGGCTGGCCGGCAGCTGCAGCGCCGGCAACAATTGCTCACCGGCCTTGCTATGCAGTAGCTGGACCGCGCATGGCACCAGCGGTGCGCCGAGCAATTCGATGCCCAGTCGTCGCTCGGTCTCGCTGGTGCGCGTCCAGCGAATAATGCCCGCTAGCCACTGCTGTTCACCTTCGGCCTTCAGGCCCATCAGGCGGCCGGGCTTGTAGTGTCGCAGCGCGTGACTGTTGCCCGACAGGCAGAAACCCTGCGGGTTGGTGTCAATGCTGGTCAGGCGCTGCACGTCCGAATTGATCGCAGGGCCTGCCTGCTCGCCGCTATTCTGGTTGATTTCGAACTCGATCGCAGAGCTGTCGCTGGTTGCGCCCTGCCAGTTGCCCTGGTACACGCCTTCCCAGACATCCTGCTTGTCACCGGTACTGCTGATGGTTGTGCCCAACATTGGTAGTGCACGTCCACTCCGGGTGACGACATCGGCGGCAAACTGCTGCAGCGGGGTTTCGCCACTGAGGTAATAGTGCAGTGCGGCCAGGCCGGTACAGGCATCGACACTTTGCTGGTGCGGTACTCGCTCGAACTGGCGTTGTTGCGGCGCCTTGAAGCATTCTTCGAGGTGCGACTTGACCAGGGTTGATACCGATGCCGCAACGAGGTTTTGTTGCAGCAGCGCAAAATCGAAATAAATCATTGCCGGGTCGGCGTCGGCATCGACGGCCGGGTCGGCACTGGGTTGGCTTGCCGCGAAGCAGCGGCCCGGTTCATCGTCACTGTCGAGCCGGGTCGCAAAGTAGTGCTGCTCGGCAGCTTGCGCACTGATAGCAATGGCTGTAGTCGAGTTGACGATATAGTGGTACAGCGTATTGACCTGTGTTGGGCTCAGGCGTTCGGGGTAAGCGCAGGCCAGGGCGCTGACGGCCTTGTAGCGTGCAGTGATCTTGAATGAAGTGGTCTCGTCCTTGCAGTGCTGCAGGCTGTCACTGAAGCAGCGGTGGAACGCGCGCCAGCTGCCTGGAATCGGCGCCTCGTAGAGCTGGTAGGCAGCGACGATCGATTCGGCGAGAAAGTAGCTGCAGCGCAGGATGAGTGCGTCGGCGTCTTGCTTCAGGCGTTTGTCATCGAGCTGCTGGCAGATGCGCGCATACAGTTCGCCGTAGAGTGCACCGAGCTGGCGAATCTTGAGCAGCTGGCCGTTGAGTGCCAGGTCCTCATCGCCCGCTTGCGATGGCTTCGCGTCGGTTTGCCCCGCTCGGGGGCCTGCTTCTCGCAGGCCAGCCAGGGTGTGTTGTGCGCTTTCGCCGAGAATCCCGGCGACCTGCTGCAGCGTTTCGGGCTCGCACTCGGCGGCAAGGATTTCACGCGCAGCGCGGATCAGCTGGTTGGCCAGCGCGCCCGAATCGGATTTCGGCAGCACAGACAGCCACTCTTCCAGCGCAGCGGTGCTGGAATCGCAGAAGCTGAGCGCGGGCAGGTCGGGCTGCCGGGCTTTTTTCTTGCGGCCAAAAAACATAGCGGGTGCGTCGTGTAGTGTGAAATTTCCACATTCTGTGGATCCCCATTTCAGTATAGGCAGCGATTGAAAAAAGCGACGAGTTTCAGGCAGATAAGTGGGATGGCGGGTGCGATCTGTGAAGTGTGCACCGGACGGTCATAGGATGGTGAAAAAACGATCAAATATCGACCAGCTGGGTGCTGGGAATGAGCGGGGTCTTGCCCGGTTCATGGGGCTCCTCGCGCACCAGCCGAGGCACCAGATAACCGGGTAAGTTAGCACTTACTTCGCCTATAAGTTCTTTGGCTTTAGCGTCTTCAACGAAGAAATGCTGGGTGCCAGCCACCTTGTCGGGTGCGTGCAGGTAATAGGGCAGTACGCCAACTGCAAACAGGGCTTCGCTCAGTGCGACCAGCGCCTCGCTGCTGTCATTGATGCCGGCCAGCAGGACAGACTGGTTCAGGACGGTGACCCCGACATCCAGCAGTTGTCGGATCGCGTCGCGCACCCCCTGGTCAATCTCCCTGGCGTGGTTGCAGTGGATGACGATGATGGTCTGCCCCGGCCAGCCCTGCAGCCAGTCGATCAAGGCGGCATCGACCCGCTGCGGAATCACCACCGGCAGCCGGGTATGGATGCGCAGGCGCTCGATGGAGCCAATGGCAGCCAGCTCGCCAGCCAGCCAGGCCAGGTGGCTGTCGTTGCAGGCCAGTGGGTCGCCGCCGCTGAAAATGACTTCGTCGATAGACGGGTTGTCGCGCAAATAATCGAAACTCTGTTGCCACTGTGTGCGGCTGGGGCGTTGTTCCGCATAGGGGAAGTGGCGCCGAAAGCAATAGCGGCAGTGAATCGCGCAGGCCTGGGTGACGATGAGCAGGGCGCGTCGCCGGTATTTGTGTACCAGCCCGGTGGCCGGCAAAAAATCCTGCTCCCTCAGCGGGTCGACGACGAAGCCCGACGCACTGTCGAGTTCGCGTGTTTGGGGCAGGACCTGTAACAGCAGTGGGTCGCGACAGTTGCCCGGCTCCATGCGTTGCAGGTAGGGCGCGGGTACTCTCAGTGGAAAGTCGCCCTGCAGCTGTGCCAGTGCCGAGCCGCTGGCGGCCAGTTGCTGCCAGTCGGGCATATCAATGCCCAGCTGCTCGCGCAGCTCGGCGGCGCTGATGCTGGCCGCGGCCAGAATGGACTGCCAGTTGGCAGCCGGCTCGGCATCGGGCTCGGCCATCTGACACCCGGGCTGGGTTCGCGGTATCATGTGCGCCGCCGGTCACCGCTTGGGCCGGCTGCAACGTGTTTGAGGGTTATCATGGCAAGTTATTCTACCAACGAATTCAAAAATGGATTGAAACTCATTATTGATGGCGATCCCTGTAGCATTGTCGACAACGAAGTCGTCAAACCAGGCAAGGGCCAGGCCTTTAACCGCGTCAAGCTCAAGAACCTGAAAACCGGCCGCACCTGGGAGAAAACCTACAAATCCGGGGAGTCGGTAGAGGCGGCCGATGTCGTCGACACCGACATGGAGTATCTCTACACCGACGGTGAGTTCTGGTACTTCATGGATCCCAACTCCTATGAGCAGCTGCCCGCGTCAGCCGAAGCAGTTGCCGATGCCAAACCCTGGCTCAAAGAGCAGGACAAGTGTGTTGTCACGCTGTGGAACGGCGCGCCACTGTCTGTCACGCCGCCGAATTTCGTCGAGCTTGAAGTCACCGAAACAGATCCGGGCCTGAAAGGGGATACGGCGCAGGGTGGCACCAAGCCGGCAACGCTATCGACCGGTGCAGTTGTGCGCGTGCCGCTGTTTATCGACCAGGGTGAGGTGCTCAAAATCGACACCCGCACCGGCGAGTACGTATCCCGGGCATGATCTCAGGCCAGGGCGCCGATCCCTGGTCGCTTGGCGCGGACGATGCTCGCCAGCGGCTGCAGCGCCGCGCGACAGCCCTGGCCACTATCCGGCAGTATTTTGCCAGCCAGCAGGTCATCGAAGTCGAGACCCCGCTGTTGCGCGACTACGCTGCGGGCGATGCGCAGCTCGATAGCCTGGCGGTCGATGCCGTAGAGCCTCATAGCGGCAGGCCGGGCGAGCAATACCTCGCCACCTCGCCCGAGGTGGCAATGAAGCAGCTGTTATCGCTGGGTAGCGGCTCTATCTTCCAGTTGTGCAAGGCCTTTCGGGATGATCCGCCCGGTCGCCTGCACGCCCGTGAATTTACGATGCTCGAGTGGTATCGCGTCGGCTTCACGATGCGCGAGTTGATCGATGATGTCGCTGCGCTGGTAAACGCGCTGTTGCCGGCGCGGCCGGTCGCGCTTTACAGCTACCGCCAGCTGTTTCTCGATACCCTGTCGATAGATCCGTTCGCCGCATCGCTCGATGAACTTGAACAGCTGGCGCGAGCGCGCATTGACGTGCAGATGCCATCGGCGCAGCGCGATGACTGGCTCGACCTGTTACTCACGCATTGTCTAGAGCCCGGGCTTGGGCGGGGAGAACTGTCCTTTGTGCACGGCTATCCGGCCAGCCAGGCGGCGATGGCGCAGCTTGATGGCGACGACGGTGACGCAGTCGCACTGCGCTTTGAGTTGTATATCGATGGCACCGAGATTGCCAACGGCTACCAGGAGCTTATTGATCCGGATGAGCAGCAGCGTCGCCAACAACACGACAACGTGCTGCGTGAGCGCGCGGGCAAGCGGGTACTGGCGCCAGATACACAGCTGCTGGCTGCCCTGCAACGCGGGCTGCCCCCATGTGCCGGCGTGGCGCTGGGTGTCGACCGCCTGCTTTGGGTGGCCGACCAGCGCGATGACGGGGCCTAACTTGCGCCGTCGAACCAGTCTTTGAAGCCAAGCCCCGAGTGCGGGCCGATATGCATCTGTTCGAGTACGCCGTGGCCGGTTTCAACCGTGCCGTCGGCCAGCGTGCGCCGGGCAACAACGACTTGCTGCAGGTGAATATTCTCTAGTGCCAGCGGGTCGACATCGTCAACGGCCCAGCTTTCGCCGCCGATCGCCAGCTCGCCATGCCATTTGCCATGACCCCACTCAGGATGCTGGTATCCCAGCCCTTTCATGCGGTGCAGCAGACCGGTCATTTCTATATCGATCACCAGCTGTTGGCCATCGCGGTTTTGCATCGTGAAGCGACCGGAGTTGGCATGCCGGGTGCCCGGTTGCAGCGCCAGCTCATAATTGACGATGCCCTGCCACATGGTGGTTGCCGGGTCGACCGTGCCGGGTATGGCGTCGACGCTGGCGTAGCTGGGCAGCATGCCCTGGTCGGTGTGCCACTGGTAGCCTTCGCCGTCTTCGAAAAAACCCGCGAGCGTGCACTCGTTGGGCCAGTGTATCGGTAGCCAGAAAAAGTGGTTGGCCTTGTACATATCGAGCGGAGCACCGCCGGTGTAAGCCTCACCGACCGGGCGAATGCCCCAGGAGCGGTCTTTCAGGCCGAAGGTTGTCCCGGCGTTGACTTCAACGGTTTTGCCCTCGCAGTTAATCGTACCTTCCCAGCTGCCAAACTGGTCCAGTCGCGTGGCGTCCATGATCACGTGGCGATGATTACCCAGTGTCTGCCGCGCCTCCTGCATGGCACCCGTTTTCGGTGTAAACACCAGGTCACAGTCAATGCCGGTTTCGTTGGGCTCAATGACCAGCCGATGCCGCCCCATCGGTTCGAGGATCTGCAGTGTCATCGGCCCGATTGACAGGTCAGTGGGTTCATCCGGTGCGCGACAGGATGCGTGAAACGCGTATTGCCGGCCGTCGACAACAACACTGAGGCTACCATCGAGAATACCGAGGTTGGGATAGCGACACAGTCCCACGCCGAAGTAGAAGGCGCTGTCTACAGCGTGTGCGTTGTACCAGTACCGGTCATAGGTGAAGCGATCGCTGGAAGCGGTACGGTAGAGTGGCTCGGGGGTTTGGTGAACGGGGTAATCGTCGAGCTTGGATAACATGGCTGTGGCCTCGCGCTGTAGGTCGTCCGGCCACGATAATACGAACTCAGCACAGCTGGCCCAATGATTCTCCCATTCTTATCGCCACGCCGGGCGCTAGCAATTTGCGCCATTGCACGCTGTTGGGCGGCGCCACGATGATGACGGTCGAGCCGAGCATAAAGCGACCAAGCTCCTGCCCCCGCGCCAGCTCGAATGGTGAGGTGTTTACCGTGCATACGCGCTGCCCGCCGCGCTGTACTGTGCCGCCAAAGGTCGTCGCGATTGAGCCGACGATCATTGCGCCAACCAGTACCACGGCCACCGGGCCGCAGGCAGTATCGAAGACGCAGACCAGTCGCTCATTCCGGGCAAATAGCCCATCGACCTGGGCCGTCGTCGCAGCGTTGACCGAGAACAGGTCGCCTGGTACGTATATGGTTTGTCGCAGTGTGCCATCGAGCGGCATGTGTACGCGGTGATAGTCGCGCGGCGACAGGTAGATAGTCGCGTACTCGCCACCTTCAAGTTGCGCGGCCAGCTGTGGGTCGCCGCCTAGCAGGGCGCGCAGGGAGTACTCCCGGCCCTTGGCCTGCAGCAGGGTGTCGCGCTGTGCTGTGCCGACTTCACTGAGCATGCCATCGGCCGGGCTGCTCACCGTGTTTGCGTCACCCTGCAGTGGCCGGCTGCCTGCGCGCAGCGGCCGGGTGAAGAAGTCGTTAAAGCTGCGATATTTTTCAGGGTCTGACGGCAGGGCTTCGCGCATGTCGACGTTGAAGTGCGCAATAAAGCGGTTGATCAGCAGTTGCTTCAACCAGGGCTGTTGGCTGTTGGCAAGTTGACCTGCGAGCTGTGACAGCAGTTGCTGGGGCAGTACGCGTTGTACCTGTGCAAACAGCTTTTCCTGCAATGAACGTTCAGGCATCGCTCTCTACCGGTGTGTCTTCGCGATTGCCCCATTCTGACCAGGAGCCGTCGTAGGCGCGAATATCCAGCCCCAGCAGTTTGCCAACGGCATAACTCAGTCCAGAGCGATGATGCGACTGGCAATGCGTGACGATTTGCTGGGTCGGTTCGAGCCCGCGCTCCGCCAATAATGACCGGATAACCTCGAGTGGTTTCAGTCGCAGGTTATTGTGCCGGTCCATCAGTTCGAGCCAGTCGATATTGCGTGCACCGGGAATCCTGCCGCCGCGCGCGGCGACTGCGCGTTCGCCGCTGTGTTCGGCTGCCGAGCGCGCATCCCAGATTGCAAAGTCGGGGTCGCCCAGGCGCGCCATGATCGATTCGGCGGTGACGATCTGTTTGGGGTCAATCGTGACCGCATAGTGACTGGCCGGCCGCGGTGCACTTTGGTTTACCGTTGGCAGGCCGGCGGCCTGCCAGGCGATGATGCCGCCATCGAGCAGGCGATAGTTGCGATGGCCAATAACGTCGAGCGTCCAGATCAGCCGGCCAGCCCAGCCGCCGCCCTCGTCATCATAGGCGACCACCGTGTCTTCCGGCTGCAGGCCAATCTCACCAAGGGCGTGTGCCAGGTTGTCGGCGTCGGCGATCTTGCCGGCCGCGGGTGGTTGACCGCATACCAGTGCGGCGGGGGTCAAATGCGCCGATCCTTCGATGTGGCCGGCGCGAAAGGCCTCATGACTACCGACAAAAATGGGGAAGAGCCGGATCTCGCCCAGTTGCTCGTGAAGCGACTCGATCGACATCAGGAAGGCGCTAGAAGCGGGTTGCGACATGGTTGATAGTGACAGCAGCTGATTGGGGCGACAAGTTTACTGCATCTGCGCCGCCGGGGTTACCGTTTGTTGGCCGTCTGCGCCTCGGCCAGGATGGCGCGAAAGCTCGCCATGCGCGTAGCCTGGATATCGCCGCTCGCGAAGGCGGCCTCGATGGCGCAGCCCTTTGCGCCGTCGTGAGAGCAGTCGCGAAACTTGCAGTCGCCGGCCAGACGAAAGAACTCGGGAAGACCCTGGACCACCTGCTGGCGGTCCAGGTGCCAAAGGCCAAATTCGCGTATACCGGGCGAATCAATAATTTTGCCCGCGCTGAGACTGCGCGCCTGGCCCAGCCAGAACAGTTCGGCGGTGGTTGTCGTGTGCCGGCCTTTGCCAGAGGCGGATGATACGTCGCCGACTTCAGCGGCTGAGGTTTCGCAGATCGCATTGATCAACGAAGACTTGCCAACGCCGGACTGCCCGACCAGGATGGAGTTGCCGCTGGCCAGCACAGTACCCAGAACATGCTCGTGCGCGCCGGCCGCTGGCTGCGCCTGCAAGGCGCTGCAGCGGTAAACCGGATAGCCCAGCTGCCGGTAGGTGCGTTCGATGTCGTCGAGTTCGAGGGCCTGCGGGTCTTCGGCGTTATCGAGCAGGTCGATCTTGTTGATGACCAGTGCAGCGGGCAGGCCAGCATTTTCGATGGCAATAAGGTAGCGATCGATCAGGGTTGTTTTGGGTTCGGGTTCCGGTGCGATGACGATGACGACGCGATCGAGATTGGCCGCGACCGGCTTGGGGTCTTCATAGGGGCGCGGGCGCAACAGGACGGAGCTGCGCTCGAGAACCGTCTCGACAACGCCGTGGCCCTCGCCCTGTGCGGGCTTTCGCCACAGCACGATGTCACCGCATACAATGGTCTCGAGCTTGGCGCGAAAATGGCAGCGCTGCGCCGGCCCCTGCTGGCAGCTGTCACCATCGAGTTCGAGCAGTTCGACCTCCATGCCGTAGTGCGCGACGACCAGGCCACGGGACAGGTCGGTATCGCCATCGGCGAGCGCGAGACGATTGTCGGCAATGCGTTGGCTTTGCTGCTTGTTGAGTTGGCGTTTCGCCATAGTGTCGGACTGGTCAGCGGAGTGGACGCGCAATTGCGCCAATTTTACAGCCGTGCCGCTGTCACTTAAAGTCCATGGCGGTATACTGGCAGAAACACCTTTAGAGCATTACATCCAATGCATACGCTGCCTCATGCCCTGAACAGGCTGGTCTGGATCGACCTCGAGATGACCGGCCTCGACCCGCAAAATGATGTCATTATCGAGATCGCGACAATCGTCACCGACGCCGACCTGAAGGTCATTGCCGAGGGTCCATCGATTGTCATTCACCAGCCGGATGAGCGGCTCGATGGCATGGACGAGTGGAACACCCGCCAGCATGGCCAGTCCGGGCTGACCGAGCGCGTTCGCCAGAGCACCGTGGATACGGCAGCGGCCGAGGCCAGCACGCTGGCCTTTTTGCAAAAGCACCTGCAAAAAGGCGAGTCGCCAATGTGTGGCAGCAGTATTTGCCAGGACCGTCGTTTCCTGGCCAACTATATGCCGACGCTCGAGGCCTTTTTTCATTATCGCAACCTGGATGTGAGTACGATAAAAGAGCTGGCGCGTCGCTGGTACCCCTCGGTGCTCGATGGCCTGAAAAAATCCTCAAGCCATCTCGCGCTTGACGATATCAAGGATTCGATCGAAGAGCTGCGC
The DNA here is from genome assembly GCA_965216795.1 of Pseudomonadales bacterium. Lineage (GTDB taxonomy): Bacteria > Pseudomonadota > Gammaproteobacteria > Pseudomonadales > UBA7434 > UBA7434. The sequence goes on from OZ244196.1 coordinate 2,388,051, forward strand.
TACTACCGCGGCAAGCTCTTCCGCGACTGATGCAGTCGGGAATGGGGGTTGTCTATTTTCAGGGCCGCGAAATTCGGCCCAGCAAGATCGTTTGCGTAGGCAGGAATTACGCCGAGCACATCGCAGAGCTGGGTAATGAAGTGCCCGGCCAGATGGTCGTGTTCAACAAGCCGCCCTCGAGCATTGGCGCCACCCTGGCGTCGTTCCTTGGAGAGCCACTGCACTATGAAACCGAAATCGCCCTGCTCATGGGGGCCTCGGGTTTTGAGGCCGTAGCTCCAGGCATTGACCTGACGCGTCGGCAGCTACAATCGCAGCTCAAATCAAAGGGCCTGCCCTGGGAGCGAGCCAAGGCCTTCGACGGTTCGGCGGTGTTTGGCGCGTTCGCCTCCTGCAGTGAACTGCCCGGCGAGTGCACGCTGGAGCTGTGCATCGATGGCCAGCGCACCCAGTATGGCAGCGTTGAACAAATGCTCTACCCGCCTGCGGTCATTCTTGAGGAATTGGCCAGCTATACCAGCCTCTTGCCGGGCGATATTGTGATGACCGGTACGCCCAGCGGCGTTGGTGAGATCGTCAAGGGCAGCCGCTACGATGCCGTGATTGCGCGCGATGGCGAACCGCTGGCCAGCGCCAGTTGGGTGGCTGATTAAGCGAGCTTGCAGCGACACCTGCTCGCGGGTTCGCAACTGAGAATTTTCGCAACCAGACGTAGCTTGAAACTACAGCTGGTGCTCATCGCGTATTGTTTTCAGCAGGCCCGTGCAGGCTTTTTCGATCGCGGTAATGACGCGATCAAACTTTTCGGCATCTTCATAGTAGGGGTCGGGTAGCTGCGAATGGCGACCTTGCCCGGCGTAAAACATCAGGTTGTTGATTTCACCGGCAAAGTGCTCGGGGGCCCAGCCCTTGATGTTCATCGAGTTGATATTGTCCATCGGCACCAGGTAATTGGCGTGCGTAAAATCGCCATCGTCAATCTGCCGGGCGATTTGCCCGCTGATGTCATAGCCCTTGCGCTCGCAGGCTGCAACGGCCCGTGGGTCGGGTGGTTTGCCGACGTTGAATGCCGCCGTGCCGCAGGAATCGACGTGAATCACATCATCCAGCCCGGCTTCGGCGACCAGTTTTTCCAGCACGCCCTGGGCGCTGGGCGAGCGGCAAATATTGCCAAGGCACACAAACACGACCGTGACCGATTCTTTGTTATTTCCTGATGACATGGCCACCTGATGAGTTTGACCCGGCATTTTTGGCGGTTTTCGCCAGTTTTGCGCCGCTTTTTGTACAGCGCGAGACTATAGCTGCATGACAACTAATGAACAACTTAATGATCGCTTAGGGCGCAACTCGCATATAATGCGCCGCAGCACGATTGCTGCAATAACAATGACTGCCAACCGAGGAGCGCACTGATGCCCGTTAAATCTACTTCTACATTACGAACGCTGTTTGGCCTGGGTTGCACTGCCGCTTGCCTGCTGTCCCTGCCCGCCGCTGCGGATTACCGCGCGCAAATCGATGTGCAGTATGACAGTGCCAGGCTTGTGGGTAGCGGGGATCCAAGCCAGGACATATTCGCCGTCGCAGCCAGTTACTACTTTGATGCGATTTCTGAGGATAATGAGCTGCCGCTGTCGACGCTGGCGTTCACGCAGCGTGCTTCGAGTGTTTCTATTGCGCGCGCAGAAGCGCACGGGTTTGGCGATGCCGCGGCAACCGGTATTAGTGGGCGCTGGGTTGCGCCTGGCAGTGGCATCATTGCTGAGGTTGCATACGCCGACGGTGAGGACGAAGCCATTGACGTCTGGTCGCTCGGGGTTGGTATGTACGTTGCTGAAAACCAGGCTGTCGTTCTATCGTATAGCGAAACCGACACAGGTGAGGCCGATGTGGACCAGGATTTTCTGGGGCTGCGCTACAACGGCGTGCTTGAGGCCGCCGAGGGGTACACCGAGTTGGGCCTTGCGCTAAGTTATAGCGATGATAACGAGGACAACGAGTTCACCTGGCAGGGAAACGCCGCATGGTATCCGGTGCGTGATCTTGGTTTTGGTTTTACCGTCGGAGAGATCCTGTCTGATCTTGGTGGAGAGACTGATATTCTTGGGGTCAACGTTGAAATGTTCCCGGTCTCTTCGGTGGCGGTGTCACTGGCCTACGAGGTGTTAGGTCTTGATAACGACCCGGACTTCGATGATATCAAGACGTTTTCTGTCGGTATCACAGGTCGCCTGTAACCTGCTGAGCGCGGGCTAGATCCCGAGCGACTCCCACAGCGCGTCTACCCGGGCTTTAACCGCATCGTTCATCACGATGGGTTCGCCCCATTCGCGCTGTGTCTCGCCGGGCCACTTGTTCGTCGCATCGAAGCCAATTTTGCTGCCCAGGCCTGAGACGGGCGAGGCGAAATCGAGGTAGTCGATCGGCGTATTCTCGACGATCACGCTGTCCCGTGCCGGGTCCATTCGGGTGGTGATTGCCCAGATCACATCTTTCCACTCACGTGCGTCGACATCATCGTCGACCACGATCACAAACTTCGTGTACATAAACTGCCGCAGGAAGGACCAGACGCCCATCATCACGCGCTTGGCATGCCCGGGATATTGCTTGTTGATACTGACAACAGCCAGCCGGTACGAGCAACCCTCGGGTGGCAGGTAGAAGTCGGTAATTTCGGGAAACGTTTTCTGCAACAGCGGTACAAACACTTCGTTCAGTGCCAGGCCGAGCATGGCCGGTTCATCCGGCGGTCGGCCGGTATAGGTGCTGTGGTAAATCGGGTTGTCGCGATGGGTGATCGCAGTGACGGTAAACACCGGAAAGCGTTCAACCTCGTTGTAATAACCGGTGTGATCGCCAAACGGGCCTTCGTCGGCATAGTCATCCGGGGCGATATGCCCTTCGAGAATGATTTCGGCGGTGGCCGGAATCTGCAGGTCGGACTGCAGGCAGCGCGTCACATCGGTCTTGCTGCCGCGCAGCAGCGCGGCAAAGCCGTATTCTGATAGCGTATCGGGCACCGGCGTTACCGCACCCAGCGTGGTCGCCGGGTCAGCGCCGAGCGCAACCGCCACCGGGAAGGATTCGCCGGGGTTCGCCTTTTGCCACTCCTGGAAGTCCAGTGCCCCGCCGCGGTGGCTGAGCCAGCGCATGATCAGCCGGTTTTTGCCGATCAGCTGCATGCGATAGATACCGAGGTTTTGCCGCTCCTTGTGAGGGCCGCGGGTTATCACCAGTGGCCAGGTAACCAGTGGGCCTGCATCGCCAGGCCAGCAGGTCTGGATAGGCAGTAGCCCCAGGTCGACATCATCGCCGGTGATGCGATTTTGCTGGCAGGGTGCCTTGCTGACCACGCGCGGGTTCATGTTCAGCACTTGTTTCAGTACGGGGGCTTTTTCCCAGAGGTCTTTCAGGCCCCGGGGTGGGTCGGGTTCCTTGAGGTAAGCCAGCAGTTTGCCGACATCGCGCAGCGCGGCCACGTCGGTTTGGCCCATGCCCAGCGCAATGCGTTGCGCGGTGCCAAACAGGTTGCCCAGTACCGGCATCTTGCCATCGCCGGGGTTTTCGAACAGCAAGGCGGGGCCGCCGTTCTTCAGGCTGCGATCGCACAGCTCGGTCATTTCAAGCACCGGGCTGACCTGCTCATTCACCCGCAGTAGTTGGCCCTCGGCTTCGAGGTATTTGATAAAGGCGCGCAGGTCGTTAAATTGCAGGCTCATTGCGCAATAATGCTAGTGTGTGCTGGCCGGCGAGCGGGAAGGGCGCTAGGCGATCTTGCCGGTCTTCTGTCGCTTCATCGACGTGAAGAATTCGTCGTTGGTCTTGGTGTCCTTGAGCTTGTCGATAAGAAACTCGATAGCCGGTGTGTCTTCCATCGAGTGCAGCAGCTTGCGCAGGATCCACATATGCTGCAGTTCTTCGTCCTTGGTGAGAATTTCCTCGCGACGGGTGCCGGAGCGGCGAACGTTGATGGCGGGGTAGACGCGTTTTTCCGCGATCTTTCGGTCAAGGTGCAGCTCCATGTTGCCCGTGCCCTTGAATTCTTCGTAGATTACCTCGTCCATTTTCGAGCCGGTATCGATCAGGGCTGTTGCGACGATCGTCAGGCTGCCGCCCTCTTCGATGTTGCGGGCCGCGCCAAAAAAGCGCTTGGGTCGCTCGAGTGCGTGTGCGTCGACACCACCGGTCAGGACTTTACCCGATGAGGGCACGATCGTGTTGTAAGCGCGTGCCAGGCGGGTGATCGAGTCGAGCAGGATGACGACATCGCGTTTGTGCTCGGTCAGGCGTTTGGCCTTCTCGATGACCATTTCGGCGACCTGGACGTGGCGCGCTGGGGGTTCGTCAAAGGTACTTGCGATTACCTCGGCTGCGCGCACCGAGCGTTCCATCTCGGTGACTTCCTCCGGGCGCTCGTCGATCAGTAGCACGATGACGTAGCACTCGGGGTTGTTGCGAATAATGGACTGCGCCATGTTCTGCAAAATCAGGGTTTTACCGGCTTTGGGTGGCGAGACAATCAAGCCGCGCTGGCCTTTGCCAATGGGTGCGCTCAGGTCGATGATGCGGCCCGACAGGTCTTCAGTACTGCCGTTACCCACTTCCAGCGTCAAACGATCTTCAGGAAACAGTGGGGTCAGGTTTTCGAACAGGATCTTCTGTTTGGAGTTGTCCGGCTTGTCGAAGTTGATTTCGCTGACCTTGAGCAGGGCAAAGTAGCGCTCGCCGTCTTTTGGCGGACGAATCTTCCCGGCTATCGTATCGCCAGTTCGCAGGTTGAAGCGGCGAATCTGGCTGGGAGATACATAGATGTCATCGGGGCCGGCCAGGTATGAGCAGTCGGCCGAGCGCAAAAAACCAAAACCGTCCTGCAGGATTTCGAGCACCCCGTCACCATAGATGTCCTCACCGCTTTTTGCGTGGCGCTTGAGGATCGAGAAAATGATGTCCTGCTTGCGAGAGCGGGCGACGTTGTCGAGGCCCATGTCCTCGGCAATCTTGACGAGTTCAGAAATCGGTTTGTTTTTCAGGTCAGTTAGGTTCATGGTATCTGGTGTATGACGTGTGATTCGATAGACAGTGAAGGGAATGGGGTTATGGGATTTTCTGGCCGCAACGAGACAGCAAATGCGTGCCTTCGCCTGGCAGGTCTCGCGTTGGTTTTTGCTGGACTACGTTAAACACCGGGCAACCCGTTGGCATGCCTGCTGGTGGTTTACGCGTTTGGCTTAGTGTTGTGGTGCGGCGAGGAGGTATTTATAGCGCTAACTCTAGCACCGAAAATCTGGGTCGTCTAGTCCAAAATGCCCGCTGCACTGGCTGGGCTAACGCCGATGTTCAGTTGACGCGACCGCTTGCCGGCCGGCGCCGTACTGCCTGTCCTGCAGCGCTGCTATGGCGCGCTGCAGGAGGGCAAATACTATATATAAAACAAAGACTTAGTTGTGGCTGGGCCGATCAGATTGCGGTGTCGATAAACTCTTCGAGCTGGGTTTTTGACAGCGCGCCTACCTTGGTGGCCTCGGCATTGCCATTCTTGAAAACCATTAATGTGGGGATACCGCGGATACCGTACTTTTGCGCGGACTCCTGGTTGCTGTCGACGTCGACTTTGCAGACCTTGAGCTTGCCGCCATAACCGGCAGCAATTTCCTCGAGCACCGGGGCGATCATTTTGCAGGGCCCACACCATTCCGCCCAGTAGTCGACCAGGACCGGGATGTCTGACTGCAACACCTCCTGCTCGAAAGAATTGTCAGTTACGTGGACGATAGCGTCGCTCATCAGGTGCCTCCATTGGCGGTAATCGGGTATCGGGCGCGCGGTGACAGAGTGCCGGCGCTGGACAGCTATAGCGAACTTAAGCATATAGGGTCGGCAAATCCAATTTCAAGGCCATCGGGGCCCAAATTTTTGAACCTGCCGGGCCTGCAGGGCTCAAAGCGGCTGTCCGCGGCGCTCGTGCTAGCATGTCGCGGCTCGATGCGGCCTGCGATCCTGCTGGGCCGGCGCCCCGGGAGTGCGTTCACTGATGAAGAAACTGTTGCTGTTGGCCCTGCTGCTGGGGCTATTCATTGCCTTTTTCGCCTTCGACCTGGGGCAGTACCTCAGCCTGGAGTACTTCAGTGCACGCAAGGCTGAGCTGGAGTCGCTGCGCGATGCCCATTTCGGCGCAATGGCCGCTGCTTACTTCCTGCTTTATCTACTGGTCTTTGCGCTGGCTTTGCCTGCCGGTGCGGTGCTGACGCTGGTCGGCGGTGCCATATTCGGTTTGTGGTGGGGTGTGTTGCTGGTGTCCTTTGCCAGCACGGCAGGCTCGACGCTCGCGTTCCTGGCGGCGCGCTACCTGTTGCGCAATACGGTAGAGCAGCGCTTTGGCGACCGGCTCGAAACATTGAATCGCGGGATTGCCCGTGAGGGCGGCTTTTACCTGTTTACGCTGCGCCTGGTGCCGCTGTTTCCGCCTGCGTTGATCAACCTGGCGATGGCACTGACCAGTATGCGCACCTGGACCTTTTACTGGGTCAGCCAGTTGGGCATGCTGGCGGGGACAATCGTCTACGTGAATGCCGGTGTGCAGCTTGGCCAGCTCGATGCGGGCCAGCCGATTCTCAGTGCCGGGCTTATTTTTGCCTTCGTGCTGCTCGGCGTTTTCCCGCTGCTGGCGCGGCGCGCGCTCGACTGGCTGCGCGCGCGCCGGGTGTATCGCGGTTACTCGCGCCCAAAGCGGTTTGATACCAACCTGCTGGTAATCGGCGCAGGCTCAGGTGGCCTGGTCAGCGCTTATATAGCCGCGGCGGTGCGGGCCAGGGTGACCCTGGTCGAGCGCGAGCGCATGGGCGGCGACTGCCTGAACACCGGCTGCGTGCCGAGCAAGACCTTGCTGCGTTCGGCGAAGATCGCCCACTACGTCGACTCGGCCGAGCGCTTTGGTTTGCGCAACGCCAGTGCCGAGGTCGATTTTGCTGCCGTGATGGCGCGGGTGCGTGCCGCGATTGCAACGATAGAGCCGCACGATTCGGTCGAGCGCTACACCGGGCTGGGTGTTGACTGTGTGCAGGGTAACGCGCGACTGGTGAGTCCGTTTGAAGTCGATGTCGATGGCCAGCGCATCACCGCCAGGAATATCGTGATTGCGACCGGTGGCAGGCCCGCGGTGCCGGCGCTGCCGGGCCTGGACAAGATCAATTACTTCACCTCGGATACGATCTGGAACCTCGAAGAACAGCCGACCCATTTGCTGGTCGTCGGTGGCGGGCCCATTGGCTGTGAGCTCGCCCAGGCCTTTGCCCGGCTTGGTAGCCAGGTGACAGTGTTGACCCGCGGCCCGCGCCTGCTCAGCCGGGAGGACGACGATGCCAGTGATGTCGTTAGCGCGAGCCTGCGGGACGATGGTTTAACGCTGCTGTTCGAGCACCAGTTGCAGTCGTTTGAGCGCAGCGACGCGGGCATCACCGTAACGGCCTCGCACGGCAACGCTAGCCGCTCAATTGAATGCAGTCACGTCCTGTTTGCAACGGGTCGCCAGGCGAATACCGCCGAGTTGGGCCTGGAGTCACTGGGGATTGAGACGCGCGCCGACGGCACGATTGAGGTCGATGACTACCTGCGAACCCGCTTTCCCAATATCTATGCGGTGGGTGATGTCACTGGCCCCTACCAGTTTACCCATGTCGCCTCGCACCAGGCCTGGTATGCCGCCGTCAATGCCCTGTTTGGTCGTTTCAAAACGTTCCGGGTCGACTACTCGGTTATACCCTGGGCGACGTTTACCGATCCGGAAGTGGCGCGGGTAGGGCTCAGTGAGGCAGAGGCCACTCGCGATGGGATCGCCTATGAGGTGACCCGCTATCCGCTTGATGACCTGGATCGCGCGATCGCCGACGGCCAGACCGCCGGCTTTGTAAAAGTGCTGACCCCGCCAGGCAGTGACCGGGTCCTCGGTGCCACTATCGTGGGATACCACGCCGCTGAACTGCTCAACGAGTTTGTTGTTACGATGAAGCGGGGCGGCAAGCTCGGCGATATTCTCGGTACCATCCATATTTACCCAACGCTGGGCGAGGCCAACAAGTTTGCCGCTGGCAACTGGCGCAAGGCCCACCAGCCCGAGCGCCTGCTCGCCTTTGCCGAGCGCTTCCACCGCTGGCAGCGGGGCGGCTAGGCCGGTTCCCGCAGTCATCAGGCAGTGCGCTTTCTCGGTGCACTGCTGTGATTGGCTGGTCAAATAAAATACTTCGAATTCAATATAAAAAACTTATAAAACAGTAAGTTATGTGGTGAATATTGCCATAGGGGCTATTACCTTGACTTCAATTTGAATTCGAAGTACAACGCCCACCAGGTGTCAATCATTAAACCAACAGACACTGCGTCGGCCCGTGCTTGCAACGGCTGGCGACCACAAACCGAATCAGCGCTAGGAGACCAACATGCGTAAACGACCATTCGGGCGGGGGCTTCTGTCAGCTTCAATAGCTGCGACAACGGCGGCTGCGGTAGCAGTACCCGCCTACTCGGCCAAATTGAACGAGATCACGGTAACCGCGAACAAGCGGCCCGAGAATGTCCAGGACATCTCCGCGTCCATCACTGCACTTGATTCCGATGCGATTGAGCGCGCCGGCATCGTCGATATCACCCGGCTGGAACTGGTAGTTCCCGGCCTGCGCGTCGGCCGTTCAGGCGGCGAAGTTCGCCCCGCCATGCGCGGTGCGCGCACCAATGAAGTGGGCGTTGCCGGTACCGGTATTGCCGAGCAGGTAGTCGGTATCTTCCAGGATGGTATTTACGTACCTACGACCACTGCCGGTCTGGGCGCCTACGTCGATATTGCACGTATCGAGGTACTGCGTGGCCCACAGGGCACACTCTACGGCCGCAACACCTTTGCCGGCACCATTAACGTCATCAGCAATCAGCCTGATTTCGACGCAATGAGCGGCTCGATCAAGATTTTGCACGGCGACTACAACCGTGCGGCTTATACAGGCATCCTGAACATGCCGCTGAGCGACAAGATGGCAACGCGCCTGGTGGTCGCCTCTGACAAGCACGATGGCTACATCGAAAATGACTGGGTGCAGGGTCCATCTGATGACCTGCGCGAGAAAGACCAGTTTTACGCGCGTGCCACGACCAAGTACAACTGGAACGACAATGTGTCGAGCCTGTTGCGCGTTGACTTCTCGACCAAGGATTCAAACTCCGAGGCAATCTGGGGCTACCAGCAAATCTACGGTTTCCAGATCGATGAAACTGCGCCAGGTTCAGGTGTGTTCCTGCCCGATGCGCGGGTAACCGAGGGGCACATCTATCGCCCGGCTGACTCATTCCGCACCGACGGTGGTCCGTGGAATGTCGATCGCAACGCGATCTCTCGCGATCAGCAAGAGACTCTGTCGATTACCAAGCAGGTTGAGTGGAACGCAGATTTCGCCGACGTCAAAGTTACCGGTAACTTCTCGAAGCTCAGCGGCCAGCAGTTCTATGACAATGACTACAGCGACGGCGGTCTGGATTTCGTCGGTGGCTTCGGCCGCCAGGACGACCAGAAAACCTGGTCGCTTGAAACCCAGTTCACGTCGAATGATGAAGACTCCAACCTGCAGTGGGTCGGTGGTATTTACTACTTTGACCAGGAAGCAGACTGGGAGTGGCTGTGGCGTGCAGACAGCGATGGCGACGGTATCGAAGACCGTATCGTTGTGCCTTCGTGGGGTAACCCCTTCTATGATCCGCACCGCGTACAGTCGTTTGCCGTCTATGGCCAGGCGACACTGGCGATCAGCGACACGGTTCGCCTGATTGGTGGTCTGCGCTACAACGACGATGAGAAGAGTTTTACTGGCGATATCTCTGACTGGGACGACGATGCTGTGCTGTGGAAGGCTGCCGTCGAGGTTGATGCCTCTGACGATGTCATGTACTACGCCAGCGCCGCTACCGGCTACCGCACTGGTGGTGCCAACGACGCGCGCGTTGTAGCGCGTGGAGCGCCAGAGCTGTATGACAACGAAGAGGTTATCTCTTACGAACTGGGTGTGAAGAGCACCTTGCTCGATGGCGCGATGACCTTGAACCTGTCGCTGTTCATGAACGAGTACGAAGATGTTAAAGCGCAGCTCTTCGCCGTTGCCTGTAACGACCCAATGGATGTGCGCACAGTGGTCCAGTGTGTCGACGATGGTGCTTCGACCACGTTTGAGTACTACGAGAATGGTGGCGATTCAGACACTATGGGCTTTGAGGCAGATATGCAGTGGGCAGCCACTGAAGACCTGCTGATTACCGCAACCTTCGCATGGATTGACGCCGAGTTCGACGACAACTATGAAGTCGGTAACGCCCTGCTGCGTCCGTTGCTGGGCCTGGGTAACATCGATGGCCGCCAGGACGTCAATGACCCCAACAGCAGCTTCAGCTTTGGCGGTTGGACGCCAGCGCTGACGCCTGAGTTTACGCTGGGTGTATCGGCTACTTACGATATCAAGCTCAAGGGCTCAACGCTGTCGCCATCGCTGTTTGCCAACTTTGTCGATGACTACTACGTGTTTGACACCAATATCGACGAAGCTGAGCAGGATGCGCACGTCATTGTTGATTCGCGCGTGACCTGGCGTCCCGATGACAGCGGCTTTGAAGTCGAAGCCTTTGTCCTGAACATGGGTGACCAGGAAGTGATTACTCGCGGTGTTGTTCACTCGCAGATCGTAGACGGCCTGCCAGCTAACTCACTGCAGGTTAACTGGAACAACCCTCGCACCTGGGGTGTGAGCGTGACCTACAACTTCGAAGAGTAAGTCGAATCGAACCGATTCATAGTGAGTTCCTGAAGGAACAGGAGATTAAAGCCCGGCGCAAGCCGGGCTTTTTTTATGCGCAGTGTTTACGGATGGCTAGATGGCTGTCCAGCCGCCGTCGACTTTGAGGCTGTCGCCGGTGACCATGGCGGATGCCGGGGAGGCCAGGTACAGCACTGCAGCGGCGACATCTTCGACCTCGCCGAGTTTGCCCATCGGAATTTTGCCCAGCACTTCCTGCCGAAAAGTGGGCTCCTCGAGCATGGGTTTCGTGAGCGGTGTCTCGATGAAGGTGGGTGCGACGCAGTTAACGCGAATATTCTGCGCTGCAAGCTCTACCGCCATCGCTTTGCTCAGGCCTTCGACCGCGTGCTTGCTCATGCAGTACACGGTGCGGCCAGCCGCCCCGACGTGACCCATCTGCGAGGTGATATGAATAATCGAGCCGCTTTGCTGCGCAGCCATGATCCGCGCTGCTGCCTGTGCGGTGTTGAAGGCGACCCGCACATTGAGCGTCAGCAGTGTCTCCAGCGTTTGCTGGTCGACCTCCAGAAAGGGTTGAGGCTGATTGGTCCCCACATTGTTTACCAGCACGTCGAGTTGTTGGAGTCCGGCCAGGCGCTGCATGAATGCCGGCCCGGTGACATCTTCGACCCAGGCATCAATGCCGGGGGCAGCCTGCTGCAGGCTTTGCAGTTCGGGTTTTGAGCGGGCGACGGCGATGACACTGGCGCCTGCATCGGCCAGTGCCAGGGCGCAGGCCCGGCCGATTCCCTTGCTCGCGCCGGTGACCAGCGCTACTTTGCCAGCCAGTGAAAACCGTTCGAGTGCTGTTGAATTGGCCATAGTGGTCGGACCCTGGTTGGGACTAGTACAGGCTGGCGACGCGGGCGATGCCGCTGGGGTGCAGGCGCGCAGGCTGTAGATTGCATTCGAATTCAAAAATAACTAGCATACACCGTTGCTACCGGTTTGGGGAGATCGCAATATGGCGGTAACGCTAAAAAGCGGCATGTCCGCAGAAGCTGTTGAAACGCAGGACGCTAAAGTCCGCAGCATCGTTGAAGATATCCTTAAAAACATTGGCGAGCGCGGGGACGCCGCGCTGCGCGAATACTCCGAGCAATTCGACCAGTGGTCGCCCGAGGTCTTTCGACTGGACCGCGCACAGATCGATGCCTGCTACCAGCAGCTCGATGCCCAGGCGATCAAGGATATCGAATTTGCGCAGGCCCAGGTTGGCAATTTCGCACGCATCCAGCGCGAATCCATGCTCGATGTCGAGCAGGAGACGCTGCCAGGCGTTGTTCTGGGCCATAAACACATTCCGATGAACAGCGTGGGTTGTTATGTACCCGGCGGCAAGTATCCGCTGGTTGCATCGGCACATATGAGTGTCGTGACGGCCAAGGTCGCCGGCGTACCGCGGGTGATTGCCTGCACGCCGCCCTACCAGGGCGCACCCAACCCGGCCAGTATCGTGGCGATGGACATGGCTGGCGCCGACGAAATCTACTGCATGGGTGGTGTCCAGGCGATCGCATCGATGGCGCTGGGCACCCAGACTATTGCACCTGTCGATATGATCGTCGGCCCCGGCAACGCCTTTGTCGCCGAGGCCAAGCGCCAGCTGTTCGGGCGTGTTGGCATCGACCTGTTTGCAGGCCCCACTGAAACGCTGGTCATCGCCGATGATAGTGTCGACGGTGAACTCTGCGCCGCCGACCTGCTGGGCCAGGCCGAGCATGGGCCGAACTCGCCGGCCATCTTGCTGACTAATTCAGAGCAGCTGGCGCGCGATACGATGGCTGAAGTCGAGCGCCAGCTGACGATACTGCCTACGGCCGAGATAGCCGGCAAGGCATGGGCAGATTATGGGCAGGTCATCGTCTGCGAGAGTTACGAGGAGATGGTTGCGATTGCCGATCAGCTGGCGTTTGAACACGTTCAGGTGATGACCCGTGACCCTGACTACTTTTTGCAGAATATGAGCAATTTTGGCGCTTTGTTCCTTGGCCCGGAAACCAATGTCTCCTATGGCGATAAGGTGATTGGCACCAACCATACGTTGCCCACCAAAAAAGCGGCCCGTTATACTGGTGGCCTGTGGGTTGGCAAGTTCATCAAGACCTGTACCTACCAGCGCGCTACCGAAGAGGCCTCGGTCATGGTGGGCGAGTACTGTTCTCGCCTGTGCGCGCTGGAGGGTTTTGCCGGGCACAAGGAGCAGGCGGATATTCGCGTGAGGCGATATGGCAAATAAAGAAGCTGGCGAAGGCGCGCAGCGGCGTCGCGTGACATCGTATGATGTAGCCCGACATGCCGGTGTCTCGCAGTCGGCAGTATCGCGCTGCTTCAAGGATGGTGCCAGCGTTTCGAAGCGCATGCGTGACAAGGTCATGAAGTCGGTGCGCGAACTGGGTTACCAGCCCAATGCCATCGCCCGTGGCCTGATTACTCGCCGATCGAATATGATCGGTGTCATTGTCTCCAACCTCAATTTCTACCCCGAAGTCTTGTCAGAGCTCTCGGCGCGTTGCACCAGTCGCGGTGTGCACGTCCTGTTGTTTACCATCGACTATGAAAGTGATGTCAACCGCATCGTCGATCAGCTCTGGCAATACCAGGTTGACGGGGTGATCGCCGCAGCACATCTCGACGCGGCGCAGATCAAGCTGTTTGAAGAGCGCAGCGTGCCCGTTGTTTTCTACAATCGCGCCTACAACGACTATCCGGTGAGCTCGGTGTGTTGTGACCAGGTCGAAGGTGAGCGGCAACTGGTTAACCTGCTGGTCGATAGCGGCGCGCACCAGTCTTTTGCCGTGGTCAGCGGCCCCAAGGACTCTGTAGTGAGTATGCTGCGCACCCAGGGTGCTATCGACCGGCTGCGAGAGGCAGGTATCAGCGATATCACCGAGGCCAGTGGTGACTACACCTATGAGTCCGGTCGCAAGGCGCTGCTCGACATACTCAAGCGCCGGGGCAGCCTGCCTGATGCGGTAATCTGCGCCAACGACATCATGGCGCTTGGCTGTATGGACGAGGCGCGTTTTCATCTCGAAATCGATGTGCCCGGCGACGTTTCCATTGTCGGCTTCGACGGAGTTGGCGCTGCCAGCTGGTCCAGCTATGACCTGACAACCATTCAGCAGCCGGTCGAGAGTATGGCCGAAGCGGCGGTGTCGATGCTGCTCGAGCGCGTCGACAACGAAATGCTGCCGCCGGAAAAACGCAGTTTTTCCGGTGTGCTGCGCCGTGGCCGTTCAATCAGGGTCTAGCACCTTCTTTTTATAACAACGATACGGGCGGCTTCGCCCCACACTGCGAGGAAAACTCTGTGAAGACCAGCAGCGACCGAATCCTGACAACCCATGTTGGCAGCTTGCCGCGATCCCAGGCGGTGACCGACGGCGTGTTTGCCAAAGAGAACGAACAACCCTACGAAGAGCGGGCGCTGGCCGCGACCATCGCCTCGGCGGTCGATGAGGTTGTCGCCAAACAGGTCGAGGTTGGTGTGGACATCGTCAGCGACGGCGAGATGAGCAAAATCAGCTACGCGACCTATATCAAGGATCGCATTACCGGTTTTGAAGGCGACAGTAGTCGCAACCCGCCTTCGGACCTTGAAGAGTTTCCAGGATTCCTGGAGCGCCAGGCCAGTTCGGGCGGCACACCCAGCTACAAGCGCCCCTGCTGCGTCGGCGAAATCAAGGTCAAGTCGATGCAGCCGCTGCAGGAAGATCTCGATAACTTCAGTACTGCCGTCGGTCAGCACGGGCCGGCCGAAGGGTTCATGAATGCCGCATCGCCCGGTGTGATTGCGTTGTTCCAGCCCAATGAGCACTACCCCAGCCACGAGGCCTATCTCGAGGCGCTGGCCGAGGCGATGCGACCGGAATACGAGGCGATCGTTAACGCGGGGTTTATCCTGCAGCTCGACTCGCCCGACCTGGGGCTGGGTCGGCATATGCTGTTCAAGGGCAAGCCCGATAGCGAATACCAGCAGCTGGCTAACCTGCACGTTGATATGCTGAATCATGCCCTCGCCAATGTGCCCGCCGACAAGGTGCGCCTGCACGTGTGCTGGGGCAACTACGAGGGTCCGCACCACCACGACGCGCCGATGGAGTTGGTGTTGCCGATTGCACTGCGAGCCAATGCACAGGCCCTGTTGTTTGAATCGTCCAACCCGCGGCATGCGCACGAATGGGAGGTGTTTGCCCAGGCCGATATACCCGAGGACAAAATACTCGTGCCCGGCGTGATCGATTCGACCACCAACTTCGTCGAGCATCCTCGGCTGGTGTCGCAGCGCATTCTGCGGTTTGCAGATATCGTCGGCCGCGACCGCGTTATCGCCGGTACCGATTGTGGCTTCTCGACGTTTGCAGGTTTCGGTGCTGTCGACCAGGACATCGTTTACGCCAAACTGGGCAGCATGGCCGAGGGCGCAGCGATGGCGTCAGAGCAGCTGTGGGGCTAATGCCATGAGCGCCAGTTTTCGATCACGCCTGCTCGCTGGCGATCAGCTAGTCGGCAGCTACCTCAAGACACCTTCGATGATGATTGCCGAAGTGCTTGGCCAGACCGGGCTTGACGCAATCTGTATCGATGCTGAGCACGCGCCGTTTGACCGCGGTGACATTGATGCGGTGCTCGCTGCATTTCGTGCTGCCGGCATGCCCGCCTTGGTGCGTGTTCCCTCGGCGGCGCCCGAGCAGATTGGCAATGCGCTGGATTGTGGTGCGACCGGCGTTATCGTGCCGCATGTCAGTTCGGTCGAGAAAGCGCAGGCCTGCGTTAGCGCTTCACATTATGGTGAGGGTGGGCGAGGCTATGCCGGCTCAACACGCTCGGCCGGGTATGGCGGCAATACCATCGCCGTAAACCTGGCTGACAACCAGGCTAACACTGTCGTTATTGCGCAAATAGAAGACCCGGCTGCACTGGACTGTATTGATGCGATTGCGGCCGTCGACGGTATTGATTGCCTGTTTATCGGGATGATGGACCTGACGGTGGCGCTGGGAGAAACCAGCGCCAGCGCCGCGACAGTGACGCAGGCGGCGGAGAAAATCTGTGCCGCGGCGCGCAAGCATCATCGCGCCGTGGGTATGTTTATTCCCAACCCCGATGATGCCGGTTTCTGGCGGGAGCGAGGGGTCAGTCTGTTCCTGCTGGGCTCTGATCACGCCTTTATCAAGCAGGGCGCTGCGAATCTCTGCGACCGGGCCCGCGCCTGATGTTACTGTGACGGGTCGAGCCGGTAAAAGCGCGCGGCATTGCCATAAAACAGTTGTTCGCGTTCATCGGCGGAATACTGCGCGGTGATGTCGGTGTAGGCCTTCCACAGTTTGTCGTAGCTGCAGTAGAGTTTGTCGACCGGGAAGTTGGATCCAAACATAACGCGCTCGCAGCCAAACACCTCAATGACCTGTTCAATAATCGGTTGCAGCTGCGCAGTCGTCCAGCTGCGGTTGAACATGCCCAGCCCAGACACCTTGCACATGACCCTGGGCAGTCGGGCCAATTGCTCCAGCCCCTTGCGCCAGCTGGCAAGCCCGGCCTCCGACTGGTCCCAGGGTGAGCCACAGTGACACAGTGCGATATCGAGCTCCGGTACCTGGCGCAGCACCTCCAGCAGTGCTGGCATCTGGGGTGGAATCATTTGCAGGTCAAAGGACAGTCCGCGCTGCTGCAGTTGCTGCAGGCCAGCCAGCCAGGCCGGATTCTCAAGCAGGGCTGCGGAGCCGTGCTTGCGATCTTCCTCGGCGTGGCGGCCGATAATCTGGCGGATACCGCGCAGCTTGGAAAACTGCTGCTGTGCTTCAATCTGTTGCGCCGCGTCGGCGCGGGCCAGGTCGACAAAGCCCACCGCAGCGTGCGGAAAGTCGGCCTGCTGTTGCAGCCATTCGGTCTCACGCAGCGCATCGCTCTCGGCCACGCCGACCTGGATGTGTACCGACAGGCTGGGCGTGAACTGTGATGACTCGCCGAGGAAGTCCTCGACCAGGTAGTTTTTCTGGATGGGCGTAGGATCGCCAAAGAAGCGTTGCTGGCCGCGTGCCATCAGCCAGGGGTAGTGGCAGGCCTGGAGATCCCAGAGGTGGTGGTGGGCATCGATGAAACGCAGCGTGTTCATGGGCTGGGGCCTTTCAGGGGGCTGGCGAAGCTGTATTTTAGCAATGTCTTGACTTCGAATGCACCTCGCAACCGAAGCAATTTTTGCTTAAAAAACAACAATGTAAAAAGGGCAAATCTGCCCGATTACGCCTTCTTGATTAAAATTTGCATCCGAAGTACATTGCTGGATCGATGCGATGAGCGGCGCCGAGCCGCGCGCGAGGGGCCAACGCCGGCCCGCCACGAGGGTATGTCGTGACACAGAGCTGGACCGCAGAACAGATCGCCGGGCGATTGGTGCGCTACTCCGAGCTGCGCCCCTGCCTGAATGCCTTCGTCGACACCTATACCCCCGGCAGCGATCGCAAGGAAAACTTCACGATCATTGGGCCGGGCGTTGCCGAACACCCTGACCAGCACGTCCATATCGCGGAGCCACACGGCTTCAACATTGGCGGGGCCAGGCAGCCTCCCGGTTGCCTCAACTCACAGCACAGCCACCTGACGGAAGAAGTCTTTGTCGTCCATAGCGGGCAGTGGGCGTTTCGCTTTGGAGAAAAAGCCGAGCAGGGCGAAGTGATCCTGGGGCCGGGCGACTGCATCAGTATCCCGGTGAACGTATTCCGTGGTTTTGAAAATGTCGGGGACAGCACCGGTTACCTGTTTGCCGTGCTGGGGCGGGATGATCCGGGCCGGGTGACCTGGGCCCCCAGGGTGTTTGAACTGGCCGGGGACTTTGGCCTGGTCTTGCTTGAAAACGGCAGCCTGGTAGATACCACTAAAGGCGAGGTGATTCCCGAGGGCGTCGCGCCGATGCCGCCGACCACCGCCGAGCAAGTCGCAGCGCATCGCGTTATGCGCAGTGAAGAGATGCTGCAATGTGTTTGCCCTGCGCCAGTACAGTGTGCGGCCTCAGGCTCACAACTGGCCAATGGCTATAGCGGCGTTGTCGAAAGCCCGATCATCGGCGCGGCCAACCCCGGCGAAGGTATTGCCGCCGGCAAGCTCGATAAACCCCACGGCTTTCACCTGCGGCGCTTTGATTTTGATGTTGCCGCCGAACTGCCAATGCATTCGCGTGCCGAGCCCGAGGTCATTTTCGTGCATCGCGGCAGCCTGGCGTTTGACTGGGCGGAAGGCAGTGTCACGCTGGATGAGGGCGACGTGCTCACCGTACCCGTCGGCCTTGTGCACCGCTATCGCAATGCCTCGAGCGAGGCTGCGCTGGCCTATGTCGTTCGCGGTGGCGACCAGCCTGCGCCGGCGCAGCCCGGCTGATGCGCGCAGGCCCCGGGCCCGTTTTGTTCTACCGCTTGTTCTGGAAATTGCCGCTATGTCCGATGCCGATCTTGTAGAAACGTTTTACCAGGCCCTGTCGCGTGCCGGTGCTAGCGGGTCCGCGCCGGTCTTCGCGAAATATCTGGACCCGGACGCACGCTTTGCGGTTGCGCACCCGATCAATGACCTGTCCGGGCGTGATGCGATCGTCGAGGGATTCTTTGCGCCGCTGCTCAGGGCCCTGCCGGATCTTGAACGCAAACCCTTTGTGATCGTATCCGAACAGCAGGGAGACGGCAGTTTCTGGGTGGACTCCACAGGCTATTTCATTGGCACATTTACCGAGCCCCTGTTTGATATTCCTCCCAGTGGTCGCACGCTTTACCTGCGCTATACGGAGCTGACCAAAGTACAGGGCGATGCGATCACCGAGTGCTATATGATCCCTGACTTTATCGATGCGATGGAGCAGGTTGGGGTCAACCCGGTTCGCCCAAGCCTGGGCCACCCTGGCCTGGTGATGCCGCCGAGCACCCAGGATGGGCTGGACAATTACGATACCGAGGGTGGGCAGGGCGAAGCCAGCAAAAAACTGGTGCTCGATATGCTCGACTGTTTGGGCCGTTTCGATGGCAAGAGCCTGGCCAGCATGGACCTGGAAAATTACTGGCACCCCGACTTTATGTGGTACGGCCCTGGCGGTATTGGCACCACGCGCGGTATCAGCGGCTTCCGTGAGCATCACCAGGGGCCTTTCGTATTTGCTTTTCCCGATCGCGGTGTCGACCATGGTGTGAATATCGTCGCCAGTGGCAACTATGTGGCGACAGGCGGTTGGCCGCATATGTCGGGCACGCACACGGGAGAGGGTTGGCTTGGGCTCGCGCCCACGGGCACCGAGCTTACGCTACGCGTCATGGATATCTGGCGTCGCGAAGGTGATTTGCTCAAAGAGAACTGGGTGGCGATCGATATTATCGATATGCTGATGCAAATGGGAATCGACGTATTCGCGCAGATGCGCGAACGCAGTCGCTAGCCGCTGGCGCGAGGTGTAGTCTTATGAACGAATTTGGCGCGCTCAACTGGTCTATCCTCGCCGTCTATATCGTTGCCAACCTGGCGCTTGGCTACTACCTGGGCAGGAAGATCAAGTCCAGCCGCGATTTCTTCCTGGGCGATAAGAGTATTCCCTGGTGGGCAATCGGCGTCTCGGTCATTTCCACCTATGTCAGTGCATTGACATTCCTGGGTGGCCCGGCCTGGTCCTACACCGACGGCCTGTCGGTGATTGCCATCCACCTTAACTACCCGCTAGTGATCTTTTTCGTGGTCACCTTTTTCCTGCCGTTCTTTTACAACAGCGGTGTTGCATCCATTTACGAGTACCAGGAGCGTCGATTTGGGCCGACTGCCCGCAGCGTAATGTCGTCTATTTTCCTGGTCTCGCAGGCGATGACCTCGGCGGCCGTACTCTACGCCACCTCGCTGGTGCTGGAGTTTATTACCGGTATGCCGGTAGAACAGTGCATCGTCATCGTCACGGTCATCGCGCTGGTCTATACGATGATGGGTGGCATTGCCGCTGTGATCTGGACCGATGTGATTCAGGCGGGCATCCTCTTTGCCGGCGCAATCATTATTCTCATCGCGCTATTTGGCGAAATGCCGGTTTCGGTGACTGCCGCGCTCTCTGATCTGAAGCAGGCGGGCAAAACCGATGCGCTGGACTTTTCTTTCGACGCTACCAGGGTGACAACGCTCTGGTCGGGGGTCATCGCGATGACCCTGTTTCATATCACGGTGTATGGCGCCAACCAGATGATGGTGCAGCGAACCCTGGCGGCGCGCACGATCGGCGATGCCAAAAAGTCTTTCCTGTTGATGGGTTTCCTGGCGTTTTTCATCTACTTCCTGTTCATCCTGCTTGGCATTTTGTTTTACGCCTACTACGGTGGCAGGGAATTTGAAAACGGCAACACGATCATCCTCCAGTTTGCCAATGACTATGGCCTGCCAGGTTTGATGGGGCTTATCGCTGCCGCTGTACTGGCGGCCAGTATGTCGAGCCTTGACTCTGCGTTCAACTCGATGGCCACGGTCTCGACAGTCGATTTCTACCAGCGCTACTTCAACAAAGAGGCCGCCGACCAGCATTTGCTGAACGTGTCGCGCGTCTTCACCATTATCTGGGCGGTGCTGATTGTCGTGCCGGCCCTGTTCTATGCCAACAGCGAAGGTTCCATTCTCGAAACCTTGAGCAAGGTCGGTTCCTATTTCGTTGGTGCCAAGCTGAGTATGTTTGGCCTGGGCTTTTTCTCCCGGCAGACGACCGAGCGCGGCCTGCTGGTCGGTGTTGTGGTAGGCTTTGTGATGGTGTGGTGGGTTGCGACGCATACCGATATTGCCTGGCCCTGGTTTTGTGCGATTGGTGCTGCCACCAATGTGACCGTGTCGTTGCTGGCCAGTCGCCTGATCGACGGGGTGCAAACGAGCTACTCACCCTATACCGTGCAGGGCCAGCAGCAGCAATTTGCTGAGCAGGGCACCGACCCTGCGCAACATGGCTGGTATTTGTTGCCCGGTCGCGTCGACAAGGCCAGCTGGTACCTGCTGTGGGTGTTTGCTGGTAGTATCGCGTTCCTGGTTTTATTCAACGCATTGATCCCCTGATGCCCAGCGCAAGAGTTGTCGCTTTTGTCCAGCACCGAATCTGAGTTATCCCAGGCTAACAAAGCACTGGTCACGTCCTTGTATGACGCGCTCGATAGCGTCGACTCGGCGTCTGTCGCCGATGTGCTTGGCCGCTATTACAGTGATGATTGCCAGTGGTACGGGGTTTATCCCTTCGGTGAGCAGCGCGGTGCGCAGGCTATTGCCGCAACGTTCTGGGAGCCGCTGCTGGCCGCATGGGGTAGTGTGCAGCGTCGCCAGGATATCTTGCTGGCCGGGGTCAGCGAGACCGACGGCAAGCAGTGGGTCGCCAGCATGGGTCATCTGGTCGGCCTTTATGACGGAGCCTGGCTCGGCGTGGCGGGTCATCGCAAGCTGGCGATGTTGCGTTACGCGGAGTTCTTCTGCATCGAAGCCGGCCAGATTACCCGCAGCGCACTGTTCTGCGATATTTTAGGTGTCTTGCAGCAACTGGGTATTAACCCGCTGCCGACGCAAACGGGAGCAGCACTGGTCTGCCCTGGACCTCGCAGTCGCGATGGTATGCAGTTCGAGGCGCAGGCGCCGGCCGAGTCGGCGAAGACGCTGGCGCTGATCAACCAGTTGATCGCCGACCTGGACCAGCTCAACAAAACCGGTGACGATCGTTACTCGCCCGACGTCCTGCGCAAAACCTGGCATGAAGATATGACCTGGTATGGGCCCGCGGGCATCGGTACCACCTATACGATACCGCGTTACCTCGAGCAGCATTCCTATCCGTTTCGCGAGGGGCTTGCGGATAAACGCTACCTGGGCCACATCTGCCGTTTTGCTGAAGGTAGCTACGCGGGGTTCTTCGGCTGGCCCAACCTGACGCATGAGCCGACCGGTGGTTTCCTCGGCCTGCCCGCAGGGCCGCGCTGCGAAATGCGCGTGGTCGATATCTATCGCCGTGAAGGCGACAAGCTGGCCGAGAACTGGGTATTCATCGACTTACTGTGGTGGCTCAAGCAGCAGGGGATCGACGTGCTTGAGCGTGCCCGGGAAACTCACGAGGCGCAGCGCGCGAATCACTAGCTGCGGCGGGCGCGTTCGCACTGTACAAGCACGGCTAACTCATCAAAGACCAGCCACTCTTCAACAACCTGGCCTGCCTGTAGTCGATAGTGGCTCTCGCCCAGTATCAACAGTTGCTCGCCAGTGGCGGGGCCCCAAAGGCTGTCACCGCTATGGGTGCCGCACAGCGTCCAGCGCACTGCGACGTGTGGGTCGGCGTCATTCATCGAGTCCGAGCACAGGTAGTCAAAGCTCACCCTGGGTTGCTCGAGATTGGCAAACAGTGACTGGTAGAAATCGTGAATGGCCGCCCTGCCTGAAAAATCGGGCCGGGCCGATGCATGCAGGCAGGCATCGCTCGCGTAGAGCGTGTCGATGGTCTCGAGTGCGCGCTGGTTCCAGAGTTTGCCGAGTGCCGCGAGAATCCCCTGTTCATCGGCTTTCAGGGTTTCGGTTGTATCGCGCATCGAGATGCCGCTGCTGACGCGCTGCTTTTCACTGTCGAGCCAATCACTGTAGCGACTGCCAGACTCCAGTGGCTGGCTGGCCAGCGCTTTGACGTGGGCCTGCGTATCCAGGCCCAGTTGTCGCACCAGCGACAAGTTGTCACGCACCAGCCATTCTTCGACGATGCGGTTTTCGCGACAGACGCAGTGCGCGATCACAAAAATCTCAACCGCGCGCCCGGTCGCCGGGCCAAACTCGCTGGCGCCGGTGTTGGTCATGGTCGTGCGGATCAGGTGAGAGCTGTGATAGCCGCGCTGGTCATCGCCGCCCCAGATGATGTTTTCTGCAAACAGCTGCCGGTCGGGGAAGGACTGCAGTGTGCGACGGGTATTTTCGGTCACAGCATCCGCGCCTTCGGTATAGCCTGCCAGTGTGTATACCGGGCAGTCGGCGGAGTAGTAGTCATAGCAGAGCTCGGGCTGCTTGCCCTCCCAGATGCGGTAGGTAATGCGCAGGATGTAGTCGACGATGTCAGTAAACTCGGCATCAAAGCCTTGCATCGGCATTGCAATGCCGATACTGCGTGGTTCGCCTTCGATGGCTGCCATGAAGTACCCCTGTGTGCTCAACGGTCTGGCCCAGGCTGCCCTGTGTTGCCCGGGAGCGCGAATGATAGAGCACTGCTGCGGTGAATACTACGCTTGTTTCAGGCCTTGCCAACGCCTATAAAGCCACTGTGTCCAGCGCCTCAAACCCATGGAAACGCGATGACTGTAATCAGCCTGATAGGCATGCCCGGTGTGGGTAAATCGACGCTTGGTGCGGCGTTGGCTGCATCGCTGGCGCTCGAGTTTGTGGACACCGACCGGCTGATCGAATGCAGTGAGGGCTGCAGCCTGCAGGACATTGTCGACCGACAGGGTTACCTGCAGTTGCGCGATATTGAGGCTCGTATCCTGCTTGGCCTCAACTGCGAACAGGCGGTGGTGGCAACCGGCGGCAGTGCCGTATACAGCGCACCCGCCATGGCGCACCTCAGGCAGCTTGGACGGGTTGTCTATTTGCAGGCAGGCCTCGACACCCTTGAGCGGCGGATCGACAACTTTGAGGCGCGCGGCCTGGCGCGTAGCCCCGGGCAGTCGCTCGCCGGCCTGTACGCTGAGCGCACGCCGCTCTACGAACGCTATGCCGATGCAACGATCGACTGCGATGCAGCATCGCCCGACGCTTCGCTTGCTGCGCTGAAGGCTTTACTTTAGCGACTGGCCAGTGGCGCTTGCTGTGATGCGAGTGTTGCCCTAATCATCGATGTTGAAATGGGCGCGATAGGCGGCTGCATACTCGATGGCATCGCGATTATCGATCAGGCTGCCGTTGGGCAGTTCGTCAACGCGGGCGCTGATCTCGAGCATTGCACGACCCAGGTCAAGCGAGCGCACGACGCCATAACCCGGTCGCATCAGCAGCTCACCGATATAGATAATGGCGTTGGCGTTCTCATCAGTGGGGCGAATCCATGCAGAGCGATGACCAAAGCTGCGCAGGCCGGTACCCTCGGCAAGTTCAGCTGTGTAGCGCTCGGTGTAGGCCTTGTCGCGGGCCCATTGCTGGCTTTCGTTTTCGCCCGTGCCCATGCCGGTAATAAAGTGGAAGGCCATTGGGCCCTGCTGGCGCGCAGCCAGCCAGGTCTTGACGAAATTTACCGGGAAGTCGACGTGAATGCGCCGGTACAGTTCTGGATCCATGCCCACCGACGAGGCGCCCAGCCCCCACATTACGGTGTTCACGTCGGTCAGTTGTTCACTGATACTTGAATAATCGCTGAAGTCCTCATGCATGATCACTTCAACGCGGCCGCTGGCCTGGCCTGCTTCCAGTCGCGGTGATAGTCGCCGGGTAACGGCATAGATTTTTTCAACCTGCGAATCGGCCATGGCGGCTTTGAGCAGGCCGTCACCGGCAGAGCCGGTGGCGCCAAATACCATAACAACCCGGTTGGCGGACGCGTCGCGCACAGCATCGTCGGTCGGTGGATGGGTGCCGAGCGTCGTCGCTCCCCAGATGTTAAAGCCGATAACAAAAGCGACGAACAGTCCGGCAATGACGGCCAGTAACTTGAGTGCGATACGCATGGTTGACCTCAATAAGCGTGATGGGGTGGGGTAACGATCAGGCGGCAGCAGATGCACTGCGGGTCAAGCGCCAGCACCAGAATGCCAGTGAAACGGTAATGGTCTCGTAAACCAGCGCACCCCATGTGTAGTCGCCAGGTACTTCCGCACTGATCAGCAGGCCAATGGCCCGGCCTATAGCAATGCCGCCGATGCCGAACACCATGGCCAGCAACGCGAACCGCGTGTAGTCGGCATTTGCCGCGCCCAACAGACACAGCAGGCCAAAGCCCGTCTGCAGCCCACCATACATGGCGCTGATTTCGATCGCCGCATCGCCGCTGATAAAGGCCAGCCCTGCATACTCAGTGAGCAATTCTGGCTGGAACAGGCAGGCCAGCCCATAAAGCGTAAAAATAAGGCCGCTGATGCCCAGTACCGCTTTGCTTAACATAGTGAATCTCCAATGTGGTTTGTGTTGCTCGCCTGTCTGTCTTTTCATCATCGCCTTGTTATCATCGCGATGCGAGCCTCTGGCGGGATAGCCTAACGAATTTGAACCGGCGATAACATGAAGAATCGAATATTTTTGAAGTATGACTTTCGCAGGGCGCCATGCAGTCCAGTTTCGCACAGCGACCTCTACCGCTGTGCACTGGAGCAGGTCCAGTGGGGGGGCGGCACGGCGTCGGCAGCACCCTGGTCTGCGAGCATCATGGCGCAGACGATGGTTACTGTCCGTCACCGCTGGTGGCACTCAGTGCGATGGCCAGCGTGACCGATAACATGCGGCTGGTGACCTCGGTGATCATATTGCCTTTCCATAATCCACTGCGGCTTGCCGAGGACGTTGCTGTACTGGACAACCTCAGCGCAGGCCGGGTCGACCTGGTAATGGCGGCCGGCTACATTCCATCGGAGTTTGCGATGTTCGATGTAGCCCTGCGCCAGCGGCCTTCAATGGTTGAGGAAAGCATTGCTGCGCTGCGCAATGCCTGGAGCGGTGAGCGTTTTGATTTTCGTGGCCGCCAGATACAGGTGACGCCCGCACCGGTGCAGGCAGGCGGACCGCGCATCATACTCGGTGGCAGCTCCGACGCGGCGGCCCGGCGCGCAGCGCGTATTGCCGATGGCTACATGCCGGCAGTGCCCGAAACGTTTATGGCCTATATCGAAGAGAGTCACCGGCTGGGCAAAACCGCGTTGATACTGCGCGAGCAAGGCCCCTTGTTTTTATACGTCACCGAAGATCCTGACCGCGACTGGCAGGCGATCGCGCCCTACGCCATGCACGAAACCAATATGTATAGTCAGTGGGCGAATGAGGCAGGCATCGACAATGGCTTTTACCAGGCTGCCAACGATCCGGCCGCGCTGCGCGCATCCGGCATGTATGCGCTATTGACGCCCGATGAGTGTGTTGCGATGGCAAAGGGGTTGGGAGATCTTGGGGCAATTGCCCTGCACCCGCTGATGGGCGGCTTGCCGCCCGAACTGTCGTGGCCAAGCCTGGAGCTGTTCGCCAGCAAGGTATTGCCGCAGCTCGATATTGACCAGGGCTCAGTGTTTGATGTCGACCGGCTTTAATCGAAGTCCGGTTCGAATTCCAGCGGGCGCTGGTCGAGCACCACGATTTGCCTGCCGGGTTTGTCCGCAGGCACAGCAGTGAGCAGGCCGCACCA
Organism: Pseudomonadales bacterium; assembly: GCA_965216795.1. GTDB lineage: Bacteria > Pseudomonadota > Gammaproteobacteria > Pseudomonadales > UBA7434 > UBA7434. Next base: position 2,414,211 of record OZ244196.1, read on the forward strand.
CAGCGTGCCCAGTTCATTGTCCTGGGCTCGCGCGATCTGCGCGAAGACGGTCAGGTTTTCATGGCTGCTGTAGGGTTCTCGGCTGACGTATTCGTTGCGCAGCCATTCGTAGAGTTCATCCTTGGCCCCGGTAATTGGCGTACAGCTAATACTGTTGGCGCCTGACCAGGATGCATTCCAGGCCCTGAACAGTCGCCGGGCCGCCGCTTCGTAGTCATTGTTATCGTCGCCCTCGACCGGCTCGTCGGTGCTGATAACAACGTGAATGTCGACGACATCCGATTCGAGGATGCTGTCGCGTGGGCTGTCGTCATCGCGGCCCAGGCCAAACAGGCGCTTTAAAAGTGACATGGTTATCTGCCGTGCTGCCGAAGCAGTCAGTGAATGCGTGCCCGAAATTATAGCGGCTTCACGGCGCTTGTGCCGCTAGTAATGGGGTGGTTTTTCATCGGCCTGCGACTGTTGCGCCCGCTCGGCCAGCGCCAGGTCGCGCAGTTCATGGAGCAGCTTCTCGACCGCGGCCACCTGTTTTTGCTGTTCGAACATTGCGTCGGACAACTCGGTCAGGTGGGCCTCGAGAAAAGCCAGCTTGCTCTCGATCTCCACCAGTCTTTGTTCGGTCTGTGACATGCTGCTACCCCGGGGTTACTGTGCGCCGGCCGAAAACGCTAGCAGCACTGCTGCACCGCGCTGTTGTGTTCGCGGTCAAACGGGATGTCGGCTTCGTCCCGGAAAAAATGGCCGTAATGGTGGTCGGCATCGCCACGAATATCAAAGTGTTCGGCAAATCGCGACTGCTTGAGCATTTGCGCCGTGTTGCCGCTGATGGCCAGCGGCTGGCCGGTTTCAAACTGGTGTTGTTTGTCGAAGCGCAGGTTATCGGGTGCGTGATCGATGCTGCCGCGATAACTCGCCATTTGCCCATAGTCCTCGGCGCCCGGTTCAAGATTATCGGCCTTGAACAGTCGGTAGGTCGCCGAGTAAAAAGTGATATCGCCGACCCGTTCGCGGATGCTGTCATTGTCGATCGTCAGCGGTCGATCTTCCACCAGCCGGGGGTCGCTAAAACCGCAGGCCCGGGCCAGTTCGAGGAAGTCGCGCCAGTACAATGCGCCGCTCAGGCACTCGCCATACAACAGCGGGTCGCAGGCCAGCTCATCGGGAATCCGGCGGTCGGCATAGACGTCAGAAAAATACATTTCGCCCCCGTTGCGTAGCAGCCGGTAGACCTGCTCGAGGACCGCGCGCTTGTCAGTCGACAGGTTGATCACGCAGTTGGAAACGACCAGGTCAAAGGATGCATCGCCAAAACCCAGTGCATCGAGCTTTTCGATATAGCCGTGATGGAATTCCACGTTGGACTGTGCAAATCCAAATGCATCGCGATGATGGTCGATATGGCGCTCGGCGATGGCCAGTTGTTCGTCGGTCATGTCGACACCGACCACGCGGCCGCGCTCACCCACCAACGCGGCCAGCAGGTACACATCTTTACCCGAGCCGCTGCCCAGGTCGAGGACGTCGAGCCCCGCCAGGGCATCGGGCACGACCAGGCCGCAGCCATAGTAGTGCGAGCTGACTTCGGGATGAATGTTTTTCTCGATCGCGAGGATGTGCGCCGGAGGCGCTTCGAGCGTGCAGCAGGCATCGGTTTGCAGGTCCTGCGACCCGCCCAGCGTCTGGCCGTAGTATTCCTTGACGTGATCTCGCATGGTTTGGGGTACCCCGGTTTGTTCAATTGGCGGCGATTATGCGTTGCTAGCCGCTGGTAGACAGTGCTATCGTCCAGTCGTTCACGAGTGCTATGTAAACACATTTTGGAGGTATAGGGTGGCTTCAGTAGCAGTGGTGTTGTCCGGTTGCGGTGTCTACGACGGCGCCGAGATCTATGAGTCGGTGCTGACCCTGCTGCGCCTTGCCCAACAGGGTGCCAGCGTGCAGGCCTTTGCGCCGGATGTCGATCAGATGCATGTCATCAACCACCTGGATGGCGAGCCGGTTCAGGGGGAGTCACGCAATGTGCTGCGTGAGGCGGCGCGCATTGTGCGTGGGGACATCCTGCCGCTCGACCAGGCCTCGGCCGCGGATTTCGATGCCCTGATCCTGCCCGGTGGATTTGGCGCGGCGAAAAACCTGTCCGATTTTGCCGTGCAGGGCGCGCAGTGTGCGGTTGAGCCGACGCTGCTGGCCTTTGCCCGGCAAATGCACCAGGCGGGCAAACCCATTGGCCTGATCTGCATTGCCCCGGCGCTGGCAGCGGCGATCTGCGGTGAGGGCGTGCGCTGCACGATTGGCAACGACGCCGATACGGCCGCCTCACTCGCGGCGATGGGCGCCGAGCACGTCGATTGCGGTGTTGGCCAGATCTGCGTCGATGATCGCCACCTGTTGGTGACCACGCCGGCCTATATGCTTGCCGAATCGATCGTGCAGGCAGCTGAGGGGATTAACCAGCTGGTCGACAAGGTGCTGGAACTGGCCTGATGCCCGGCGGCGCCGCTGAGCTGTGGCAGTTTGCGCTGCATTTCTACCAGCGCGACGGGGCCAGGCCCTGGCTGCTGGACCTGCAGGATACCGCGGCGGCCGATGTCTGCCTGCTGCTGGGCCTGCTGTGGCTGGGTGGCCAGGGCCTGCGCCCGGACACCAGCCAGCACGATGCCCTGGCCCGGGCTGTGCTGGGCTGGCAGCGGCCCGTGACCGAGCGGCTTAGACGTTGGCGCCGAGCCGCTGGCCGCGGGGGCCTGCGCTATCGGCTGCTGCTGGCGCTGGAGCTGCAGGCCGAGCGCCAGGCCCTGCGCCGCTTCGCCCGCCAGGCCCGTATGCTGTATCCCGCGGCTGCGCCAGGCCCCGCCGGCTTTGATGTTGATGCCGCTTTGCACAATATCGAGCACTATTTGACCAGCCTGCCGAGCCTCGTTGCCGGTGACCGGGCTGCCCGGCATGCCGAATTGCGCACGCTGCTGATGCAGCCAGATGCACTAAACTGAAGGCATACCGGAGGGCACTGCTAGCCCAGGCCGCGATCCACGGAGCCAGTCAATGAAAATGCTGGGGTTCAAACTCATTATGTTGTTGCTGGTCATGGGCGTAGCCATGCCGATGCTGGTACCAGGCCCCGATGGCAAGCCCATCATGAGCCTCGATGACTGGATACCGCACGACCTGCTGCGCTCGCTGGGCCAGCTGGGCGACGACGTGGTCGACGTTGTCGAGTCCGGCAAGGACGCGGCCAATACCCAGATAACCGGGGCCGGTGCCGAAATCTATTCCTGGCGCGATGAGCGCGGCGTCATTCACTACTCCGACACCCCGATCGAGGGTGCTGAACCCATCGTCGTGCCCCACGATGGCCTGGCGATACCGGCAGACCGGTTTGTGCAAAGCGGCCTGGCGCCCGCGGCTGACGAGCAACCCTCACAGCGGCCCAAATCGACCCTGCTGCGCGAGCGCGACCCGCTGGATCCGGGTGCCGGTAGCGAAAGTGCCCCGGCCAAACCCGGCCTCGAGCAGCTCCAGGCCCTGGGCGAAGGCGATTTTTCCAACGCCGCAGCGGTACTTGAAAACCTGCCTGAATTGCTCGAACAGGCCCGCGCGGCCCGCGAGCAGCCCGCCACCCGCTAGTGCGTCCCTCACCGATCACGTCATAAATAATACCAAAGCGGTGCTGGCGGTACTCGACAAGCCCACAGTCAGGCGCTAGGCTAGCCAGCCCTGAACCTAGGGTCCAGGACGCCAGTCTTGAAATACAGTCGAGAAAAACAGGATTTAATTATGAAGCAACCTATCAAGGTCGTTGCATTGCTGTCAGCCATATTGGCGGTGAGTGCTTGCCAACAGCAGGATAACAGCGGTTTGTCGCGAGCCACCGAGGTGCCTGAGACAGATGCCCAGAAGCAAAGTTACTCGCTGGGGCACAACATGGGTAAAGGGCTCGATTCCGCTGGCGTGGAGTTTGATTCTGCCTATTTTAACGCAGGCCTGTGGGATGCGCTGGAAGGTGAGCAGCGTATGACTGAGCAGGATATGCAAGCGGCATTGATGGCTTTGCAGCGTGCAACGATTGCAGCGCAACAGGAAAAAGCGGCGGCACAGGCTGAAGAAAACCTGCAGGCTGCACAGGAGTATCTCGCACAAAACGCCTCTGCCGACGGTGTCGTGACGACGGAAAGCGGTTTGCAGTACAGGGTCATTGAAGCTGGTGATGGCGACAAGCCAGCTGCGACCGATATCGTCACGGTGCACTACACGGGCCGCCTGATCGATGGCACCGTCTTCGACAGCTCTGTCGATCGCGGCACGCCGGCAACCTTCCCGCTCAATGGTGTTATTCCCGGTTGGACTGAGGCCTTGCAGCTGATGCCTGTGGGTTCAAAATACGAGCTGACGTTGCCGCCGGAACTGGCTTACGGCGATCGCCCTGCAGGCAACCTGATCACGCCCAATTCATTGCTGATCTTTGATGTTGAGCTGCTCGATATCGAGCGGCCGGCAGAAGTTGAAGCAGATGTCGAGGTCGACGTTGACATCGACGCGCCTGAGGCAGCAGCCGAAGGCTAGTACCTTGCCTTGCCCCAGGTTGCGCGTCTAGCGCAACTTGTGGGCGAAACCATCTGACGTTATCGCGTAGTAATTACCTCTCGCGCCAAAAGCCACGTCGAGCACCGATGCACTGGTCGGTGCCACGGCGTCGCGCTTGGGCATTTCCCAGGTTTTGACCAGTTCTGCGTCGGGCAGCGACCACAGCTGCACGAGTCGGTCATTGTTGCCGGTGAGCAGTAACTGGTTGTCTGGCGAAATCGCCGCCGCTGTATAAATCGAACCGCGCCGGATGGCGGTTGACTTCAGTGGCATCATGGCAATCAATGCGCCATTGTCGGTGCGCCACAGCGCGGCCTTGTCGTACTTGGCCATCGTAAAGGCAATGCTGCCATCGGGCGACAGCTCAACCAGCTGGACTTCATCTTCGTGATCCCAGCGTTGCAGGGCTTCGGGATTACCAATTTCCCAAAGCCTTGCGCTGTAGTCTTCTGAGCCGGAAAGAATCTGCCGGGTATTCGCGTTATAGGCCACGGAGTTGACGCGACGATCGTGGTAGAACACTTCGCGAACACCACCGTTCTTGACATCAAACAGTGCGACGCTGTGATCGACCAGGCCCAGTACCGCCAGCGCGGCATCCGGTAGCAATGCGACGTCGAGTATTTCGCTCGGTGCCGTCCAGTAGTTCAGGCCCGCGCCTGTTTGCGCATTCCACAGCACCATCGTCTGGGGGGTCGCGGTAAGGACCCAGCTCTGCTCGGGCGAAATTGCGCTGCCGATAATCTGCGAAAACTCGCCCTGCTTGTGGTTCCAGTTGTAGACGCGCTCGTTATCGATGAAATTCCACAGGCTGCCACCGTGATTGATCGAGCCTACCAGCGCCAGTTCACCGTCCTCACTGAGCGTTGCACTGTACAGGCCCTGCAGTGCGTATTCGTAACTTTCGCTGGGTGGGCTGCCCTGTCGGCAGGCGGTGGCCAGTAAGGCCAGCGCGAACAGGCACAGGTAGTGGAGCGGCTTTGGATGGCGTTTGATGGTTCGCCAGGGCATTCGGGTCGTCACGATCTCGCGTCTCGCCGGTAGATGGTCATGCTGGATTGGCGCCGACTCGTGCGGCGCCAGCTGAGCTGCGCAAAAGGTAGCGTAATTTGCGCTGGTATGCCAGCCGGTGAAGCGTGTGTGGAGGGAAATTGCTGGACCAGTATCGGAGCTTCGAGGGGGAAGAACAGCCGATACCAGTCAGCAAAAAGCAAAGGAGTTAAAACAGGTACGCCCGGGCTGTTGCTCAGGCGTTGACGATCAGGTCGCGATGCGCGTAGTGCAGGTTTTCGATCAGTTCGTCTTCGAACTCGAAGCGCTGGACCAGCGTCTCGCCCAGTACCGACAGTTCGTGCGCGAGATTTGTACTGGCCTCGCCCTGCGCCACCAGCGCTTCACAGCTGTCGTTGAAGTTCAGTGCCAGTTCGGTCGTGCGGCTGATCTTTGGGTAGAGTCGGCGTGCGACTTCCATACCTTTGCCGTCATTGAGCTCTTCGGCTTCCTGGATCAGGTGGTCATAGACCTCGAAGTGGCCTGCAGAGATATAGTCGACCATCTGTTCGCAGAAGTGACGCAGGCCTTCGTCGGCTGAGCGATCTGGCATGCTGTCAGAGTCGTGCACACCGCTGATGGTGCAGAACTCGACGATCAGTTCCTGGCGCTGTTGCAGCCATTTGTCGAGGATCTTGCTGACCCCACCCCAACGCTCTTTAAGAGACTGGCAGTTTTCTAACATAATTCACTTCCTCATCCGGGGTTTTGTTTGTTCCCGGTTTTTTCTGGTCGGTTCGTTGATCGTTACCGGTCACCGGGCGGATAGCGCAGGACCACGATTCTGTTTCTGGAAATGCGGGTGATGGCAGCCAGTGTGCTGCCGGCACAACAATTCCAGGGACTTTTTGAGCTTAGAAAAGCTGCTGTGTATTCTCAAGGCCGGGTCGCGCCAACAATTAACACTTGACCGAGAAAAAGACTATAACTGTTTGAAATATAACAAGTTATTGCTTGTTTTAGGGGTGAGTGTACAGCGTTGGCACGGTCTGGGGCCGGGTGCAGGCGGCCCGGGAGAACGTAATTTAGGCGCTTTGCCTGCGGCTTAGCCAGATTTGCGCAATCCACACCGCGGCGAGCCCCCAAAAGGCGATCAAAGTCCAGCCAGGGATGCTCAGGCCGAGGAATTCCCAGGCGACTTCGGCACAATTGCCATCACCGCGCAGCAGGATCGATAGTGCTTCGGTCAGCGGGAAGGTACTGAAGATGAAGTCGAGACTCGGTCCGCAGGCGGGCGCCTGGTCGGGCGGCAGCCCCTGCAGGTAGAGCTGTCTCATCGAAAAACCACTGCCGGCCAGCGCGCTGCTGGCGCCCAGCAGGCCATAGACAGTCGACCCGGTAACGCCAGGCCGGTGCAGGGCGGCAGCCAGTCCAAGGCAGCCGGTGAGTACCAGGAAGAACCGTTGGGTAATGCAAAGCGGGCAGGGTTGGAGGCCTTCGACATACTGCAGGTAGTAGCCAAAGCCCATCAGCCCGACGACTGCGACAAAAACGGCCAGCCGGAGAGTGAGCGGGTCGAATAAGCGATTGGCCTGCATGGTGTCGCCCCCTGGCGCGCTGTGATCTTGGATAACGTTGGTCAGTATAGCGGCTGTTTTTAGGCAATGCGCGGCGATTGACTATACTAAAAAACCGGGCCGGCAAGCGCTATGCCGGTGAATCGCGAAACTAAAGAGAGCCCCTGCTATGAACGCGACAGACCGTTTGGAGTTCCCCCTGATTCGATCGTGGATGGCGCTGCTGCTGTGCTGCCTTGCGCTATTGGTCACCTCACCGGTGCTGGCTGAGGACGAAGAGGAAGAGGGCGAGGCAGTGCCCTCAACCTATGTCGCCATTGAGCCTCCCTTTGTTACGAACTATGGCGGTCCAGGTCGTTTGCGCTATATGAAAGTTGAGGTGTCGCTGCGCATCCAGGGCTCGCCCGAGGCCTCTGCCGCAATCGAGCGTCACATGCCGCATATCCGCGACACGCTGCTCAATCTGTTTGCGGTCCAGACCGATGACACGATCAACAATGCCCAGGGCAAAGAGGGTTTGCGCCAGCAGGCCTTCACCGACGTCAACACCATGCTCGACTCTGAAGAAGACCCGGGCATACTCGAGGATCTGTTGTTCACAGGTTTCGTCGTACAGCGCTAGCCGCGCGCATTGTGTAACGCTTCTCTCTGCGTCGCGCTATGCGCGACGATGACCGGATAGCCGCGTTCAAACCCGGCCAGGCATCGCTCGCTGTCTTTCCACAGGCTGTCCAGGCCAGCGAGCATCGCCTCACGCATCCCAAGCCGTATACCAATCCGTTCTGCGATCGATGTAATCGTCTGCCGCTCGCGGTAGTTAACCAGTAGCTGGTAGCGCTGCATGCGCTGGAGCAGCTGTGCGGCCGGGGCTGGCAGTGCGTGTTGCTCATCGGCCAGCGCTTTGAGCACCTGTTCTGCGTAGCGGGCGAGCGGGCGATCATCAAACTGCTGCCAGCGATTGGCGAGCGCGTAATCGCCAAACAGGTCGAGCAGGATCCCCTGGCAGCGCCGGCTGCCCGCCGGGATGCAGTCCTGCAGTTCGGCCAGCGCTGCGGTCTGGTCGACAAAAGCATCGATCTTGCGGTGTAGCTGTATCCCCCGAACGATGGCTGCGGGGCGAGCAAAGTCCTGTAAAGCAGGTGGTGGTGCAGTGGGGTCGAGTGGGCCTTTTACGAAGTCGCCAAGCAGTGCGCCAAGCAGCATGTCGCTGTTATCGCCTGCCAGGTGAAAATGCGCCAGGTAGTTCATCTGCTTGCAACAGGCTGTTGTAGCGCAGCTTAGCTTGCGAAGTAGTCGTGGAGGAAGTGCGCGAAATCGACCTGGTCCTGCGTTTCAAGCTGTTCGCGACGCAGTTGCGAGGCACGGCATTCCTCGCTGAGGGCTTCGCGCAGCGCGGGATCGCCCTGGTAGGACTGATGCGCGTTGCGATGTGCCAGCGATTGTTGGCTGACCCAGTCGAGATGGTCGAGCTGCTGGCTTTGCAGTTGGTGCAGAACCTGCGCCGAAGGCGTCAATGAGGCGTCTTCGACTTTGCGTTGCTGGTCGGCGACACTGCGCGTGTATTCGCCCGTTTGCTGGGCCCGATCCAGGGTTTGAGCGACCAGGCCAATCTCTTCGAGCAGCCGGTTAGCACAATCGCGCAAACCGACCTCTTTGCTACCGCAGAATACGCTCAGGTCGGGGTCGCGGCCTTCATTGACGACGCGCGACTGGTTGATGTTGATGCGACGGAACTCTTCTTCATTACACAGCGGGCTGTCATGCAGCAGGCAATGCAGTAAAAACGCGTCGAGAAAACGGATCGTGCCCGCGTTGATGCCCAGCGCGTCGAAGGGGTTGAGGTCGAGACAGCGCACTTCAATATACTGGACGCCGCGCTGGTCGAGGGCCTGCAGCGGCTTTTCGCCGCTGGCGGTGACGCGCTTGGGGCGAATGGGCGAATAAAACTCGTTTTCGATCTGCAGCAGTGCCGTCGAGAGTTGCTGGTATTCGCCGTTGACCTGCATGCCGATTTTTTCGTACTCGGGGTAGGGCGTTTTGATCGCCTGCCCCAGCGTTTCGATATAGGTGTCGAGTTCGTTGTAGCAAACGAACATCGATTGTTGTGCAGCGCTCTGGTAGCCCAGGTCACCCATGCGCAATGACGTCGCGTTGGGAAGGTAAAAGTCCTGTTCGTTGAGCACGTCGAGGTGATGATTGCGGCCCTGGACAAAGGAGCGGTCGATACAGGGGGCCGCGCCAAACAGGTAAATCAGCAGCCAGTAATTGCGTCGAAAGTTCCTGACCAGGTCGAAGTAGCGCGCGTTAATGTAGGCCTGCAGGTCGAAAGACTTCTGGTGGGAGCCGCGGCTGGGGTAGGTGGCCTCCCAGTAGCGCTGTGGCATCGAAAAGTTGTAGTGAATGCCGGCAACCGTTTGCATGGCGCGACCGTAGCGATTGGCCAGCCCCCGGCGGTATACGGTTTTCATGGTTGCAATGTTGGAGCTGCCGTATTGCGCCAGTGGAATGTGGCTGTCTTCGGGCAGGCGGCAGGGCATGCTGCTTGCCCAGATCATCTCGTCGCCCAGGGTGTTGCTGACGATGCTGTGCGCTGTTGCCAGGTGTTCCAGTGCCGAATCAATCGAGGTAAATGTCGGGGTGATGAATTCGAGCAAGGACTCGCTAAAGTCAGTGGTCAGCCAGCTATTGGTGAGCGCTGAACCCAGCGAGGCGGGGTGAGGCGTCAGCGCCAGGTCGGCGTTGAAGCTGCTGCGCAGGCCCTCCTTCTCGATGCCGCGCAGGATGTCGGCCAGCATCGGCAGGTTTTCATCCGACGCGAAAAAGGCCAGCTGTTCGAGCCCGGGTGCAAGCTGGCTGGGTTCTGGGGCTGTCTTGTCACTATTCAAGAAACGACTCGTCTCAATAAGCAGCTTTGAAGGGTCAATGTGCCAGCGTGGATGATGGTTGCACTGCTCGCAAATGGAGTGGCCAAACAGCGCAATGGCGGCGTGTACAGGGGGCGCAGTCTACCAGAAATTGCGCAGCGTCGAATTGGCGTAACATGACATATCGGTGACCCGCCAGGGAGATTGCCGTAGCGCAGAGCTATGCGGGATAATCGCCAGTGAATGAATAGCACGCTGTCGCTGGTACCCGGTGGCAGCGGCACGACGGGTTGTAGAGCAATGACGCCACCTGAAAAGATAAAAGACGCCATCGAATCGGTTGAGCAGTGGTTCTGGAGTCCTGCGGTTCGCTCGCGAAACTGGTTGGCGCGAGTACTCACCTATACGGTGCGTATTTGTTACGCCGTGCTGCGCGATTTGCGCAATGGCCAACTCAGTATGCGTGCGATGAGCCTGGTGTACACCACGGTCATCGCTATCGTACCGCTACTGGCCCTGAGCTTTTCGGTGCTGAAAGGTTTTGGGCTGCACAACGAGGTTGAGCCTGCATTGCTCGAGGCGCTCTCTGACCTTGGCGACAAACGCTACGACATTGTCGAAAACGTCATGGGTTTCATCGATAACGTCAAGGTCGGCGTGCTCGGTGCCGTGGGTTTCGCGCTGTTGATCTACAGCGTGATCTCGATGATGCACAAAATCGAACACTCCTTTAACTATACCTGGCAGATCAAGCGCGATCGAACGATGTCGCAGCGTTTTCGTGACTATCTGTCGGTGATCTTCGTCGCGCCGGTGCTGATATTTCTCTCGGCCGCGCTGACGACATCGAGTAATACCCAGGTTGTTGTCAACTACATCGAGGCGCTGCCCTTTGGCGCCAATATGGTCGAGTTTTCCAGCACCCTGGTGCCCTACCTGATTATGTCGCTGGGCTTTGCGTTCATCTATATGTTCCTGCCCAACACGCAGGTGCGCATGTCCTCAGCCTTTGTCGGTGGTGCCGTAACGGCGGTAGTCTGGAAAATCATGGGCTGGGGCGTGGCCACCTTTGTTGCTAATTCGGCGAGCAACATCGCTATTTATTCGGCATTTGCGTCGGTCATCATCCTGATGGTGTGGATGTATATTGGCTGGTTGGTGCTGCTGGTGGGGGCGAGTATTTGCTTTTATTTCCAGAACCCGCAGTACACGATGACGCGACTGGACCAGACCGAGCTCTGTGGTGCCGATGTCGAAAAGCTGGCAGTCAATGTGCTGTACCGGCTTGGCCAGCGGTTTGGGTCCGAGCAGCCTGCGCCCAGCGTCGATGAGCTGGCCGCCGAGCTGCGCGTGCCTGCGCATGTGCTCGAGGACATTGTCGAGTTTTTACAGTCGCGGCAGTTCCTGATTCGCGCTGACGACGGAGTCCAGCTGTATCCCCAGAAACCGCTTGAGCGGATACTGCTAAAAGACGTTATCCGCAGCGTACGCGAGCAGAGCATCACTGGCGCTGCACTGCGCGGCGTCCAGGTAGACGCGCCAGTCGGCCAGGTTTACACCGAGCTGCGCACTGCGCTCGAGCAGCAGCTGGGCGATCGGTCGATTGCCGATTTGCTGCGCGATGGTGGTGCCAGTGCGCAATAGAGTCGAGGCGAACTGATGAAGATTGGAATGACCTTACCGGTTACCGAGCCGGGCTGGCGCCGTGATATTTTCCTGCAATGGGCAGAAAAAATAGATAGCGGGCCCTATGACAGTCTCGCGTTGGGAGAGCGCATCTGTTTCCCCAGCCCCGAGCTGTTCACGACACTGGGCGCCTGCGCAGCGGTGACCCGCCGTGTGCGACTGGTCTCTACCGTGTTGATCCTGCCGATGCATGACCCTGTGCTGACCGCCAAGCAGCTGGCGACCATCGACATGCTCAGTGATGGCCGCCTGACCGTCGGTGTTGGCACCGGTGGCCGCGATGAAGATTACCTGGCGACCGGTGTGCCGCTGTCGCACAAGCGGCTGGCCAGGCTCGAGTCTTATATCGAGACCATGCGCGCCGTATGGGCCGGGGATATCGTCGTCGAGGGGACGCTTCGCCCGGTTGAACCCGCGCCAGTGCAGGGCGCTGCGCTACCTCTCCTGGCCGGTGCGATGGGGCCTCGCTCGATGGCCAATGCTGCGCGCTGGGCCGATGGCATTAGCGGCATGACGGTGGTCGCCGACGCCGCCGATGCGCGTGGTTCGTTTGATATGGCCGAGCAGGCCTGGGCCGATGCCGGGCGCGGCAAGCCGCTGCTGAACACCGCTTTTTGGTTTGCGCTGGGGCCAGAGCCCGATGCGCAGATGCAAACCCACTTGCAGCGCTACTTCAACTGGCTCGACCCCGCCTCTCGAGACGGCATGGTTGCGGCGGGGGGCTTTCGCGGCGATGCCCGTGCGCTGGCCGACCGACTGCGGGCCTTTGCCGATGTCGGTACCGATGAGCTGCTGCTGATTCCTACAACGATTGACCCGGCCGAGGTCGACCGGGCCAGTGAAGCGATAGCGATGCTGTAGGTGTCGCGGTCTGCTGCCATGAATCCCGGGCACCAGGTGACCGGTTTCCCCGCGCTGTCGAGCGCGTCTGCGCGCGTTCTGGTTCTGGGTACTGCGCCGAGTAAGGCATCACTGCAGCGCCAGCAGTACTATGGCCACAACCGCAATGCATTCTGGCCGATTATGGCCAATGTGCTGGCATTTGAGCTTGAGCAGTCTTATCCGGTACGCGTGCAGGCGCTGGTGGATGCGCGCCTGGCGGTGTGGGATGTGCTGGCCAGCTGCGAGCGCGCCAGTAGTGCAGATGCCGACATCGTCGAAGCGACGGCGTTACCCAATGATATTCCCGGCTTTGTCCGCGCGCACGGCGAACTGCGCGCTATCCTGCTCAATGGCGGCAAGGCCGAGCAGCTCTTCAGGCGTCATGTGGCGCCTGCGCTTGAAGGGGTGTCGGTTGTTACGCGGCGCATGCCCTCGACCAGCCCGGCGTACGCTGCGATGCGGTTTGAGCAGAAACTCGCCCAATGGCGCCTGGCCCTGGACGAGTTCCTGTGAGTTGAAGGGCAGCGGCCGCCGATCAGGCGGCAGCTTCGCGGTAGGGTTTAATCAGGTTCTCGCTGTACCACTGCAGTTCGCCAATCTTTTCATCGACGCTCTTGGTGTCCGGTTCGCTCGCGTACACATCGCGGAAGGCGATGATGACTTCGTCGATGCCCACTGCCGCAAGCTGGGTCAGGCCGTCGACGGAGAATGAGTCATGCGACATGGCCTGGAACTGGAAGGGCAGGTGGTCGCGGCCAAACTCTTTGCGGAACGCGTTGATCTGGTCGACCATCACCTTGTACTCATCAACCTTGCCGCCCGCGGCGATCCAGCCGTCGCCCAGTCGCGCAGCGCGGCGCAACGCGGGTTTTGCGTGACCGCCCACCAGTAGCGGGACGCGTTTCTCAGGTACTGGCGTTAACTTGATCGGCGCCAGGTCAAAGATTTCACCCTGGTAGCCAAAGTATTCACCGCTCATCAGGCCGTTGATGATTTCCATCATCTCGTCCATGCGCTTGCCGCGTTTTTCCCAGGCAATTTGCGAGGCTTCAAAATCCTCTGGCCAGGGCGAAATGCCAACACCAAAATCGAAACGATCACCAATCAGTGCCGCCATACTGGCGAGCTGCTTGGCCACGATCGCCGGCTGGCGGATCGCCAACTTGTAGACCGAGGTCGAAAAGCGAATGCGCTCGGTGCGTGCAGCCAGGTAGGGAATTGCAACAAAGGGCTCAATGAATGGCACGCCGTCGAGAAACTCGCGCGTACCGTCGCTGTTGTACGGGTAGACGTCCGAGCCTTCCTTTGGATAGCAAATGCTGTCGGGGAAGGTGAAGGTGTCGTAGCCAAGTTCCTCCGCAGCCTGGCACAGCGGAAGGTATTGCTCGGTGGGGCACATCGTGGGGTGAAAGGCAAACTTCATCGTCTCGGTCTCGTCGTTGTGGATATTGGTCTGGTTTTGCTGGTAGCCGCTTTTACGCCCGTGGCGGGGCAGTGGATCACCCGGATTATGGGCTGTCCAGATAGCCCATTAGCGTGTCGTGGAAGTGCACGATGCGAATTTCCTGCTCGTTCAGGTGCAGGTTCTCGAAGGCCGCGGAATTCATCCCCTCCTGCACGCGCGGCAGGTTGAACAGGTCTTCATCAAGCACCTCGCCGCCGGGGAATGCATCCCCGACCTTGAAGTCGGGGGTGGCTTTGAAGTACTGCCGCTCAGGCCGCTCAACCTCCAGTGCTGGTGTATTGGTCAGGTTGATGAAATCAAAAAACATCTTGTTGGGGTCGGTCGGGTGTGGCCGGTGCAGGAACACCCAGACAAACATCGAATGCGTGTTGAAAGTGACATTGGGAAACAGCGTGTAGTGGAAGTCATCACACATTTGCGATTCGTTCAGGTCGCCGAAGTCGGCGCCTACGGCAGGACCCATCGCCTCGATCGCCTGCGCAAAGGCGGTTCGCGCCTGGGCTGGATCGCCTTCGAAGTTCTCTACGCCAACACGCTGCAGGAACATATCCTTGATCTGTTCGGTGACCGTGCCTGCACCGCGATGCCGGGGGCTAGCCTGGACTTCCGGGAAAATCATTCGGGTATGCTTGTCGTAGCAATCGTACAGTGTGTTGACATCGTCGCTAAAGGCCATCGTCCAGGTGTGTGTGGCGGCAATATGATAGGCCTCGTTAAAGGCATCGACGCTGGTTTTCCAGTTGCAGTCGATTTCGATGGTGCAATCAAAATCGACCTTCCAGTTTTCGAAGTGATAGGGGTCAAGGTGTTGCGGAATCACGCCGAGGTAATCGCGCAGTGACTCGGCGGCCGGGTCGAGATTGATAAAGACGAAACCCGCCCAGGTGTCGCAGCGGACTTCCTGCAGCTTGAGCTGTTCGGCAGGCAAACCTTGCGCAAAGCGATCTTCATCGAGCGCCTTTTTTAACGAGCCGTCGATATCGTATTGCCAGCCATGGAATTTGCAGAAGAAGCGTTGCGCATGGCCGATGCCGGTATCACACAGCCGGTTGCCCCTGTGCATGCAGACATTGTAGCGAGCGGCCAGGCTGCCATCGCGCTGGCGAATAATGAGAATCGATTCGCGACCGATCTCGAAGGTATAAAAGTCACCTGGGTTGGGAATGTCTGACTCGCGGCCGGTCATCAACCAGGTTTTGGTCCACATCTTCTCCCACTCGCGTTTCGCGAAGTCGGCATCGGTGTAGCGTGACTTGGGGATGGGATCAAACGAAAGCCCCGGGTCGGGCGCGCGCTCCATAGGGGTCGGCATGATGTCCTCGGCAAAGACCTTTGCTGCGAATCGTCAGGATTATGCTAAATGCGTCGGTCTTTTTCAAAGACGCTGCCGTTCAAAGCCGCGCCCGTAGATGACGGTATGTTTAGTCACCTGCCAAAGCGCGCAAACAGGCCGCCAAACCATCGCTCTGCGGTAGAAAGCGCCTCGGCTGGCGGGCTGTCGGCGTTAATTGCCCCGTCGGGAATGTTGGTGAACAATCGGGGCTGGCCTTTCATTGCAGCCCAGCTCACCAGCGCATAACGCGTGCCGCTGGTCACGGGTTGGGCCTGGTGCAGGTAGCGGTGATCGGAGGGAAAGATGACCAGGTCGCCAGCGCGCGGGTGGTAGTCGTAGTCAAAAAAGGGAAAGTGCAGCTCGCCACCGGTAAAGTCTTCATTGATATAAACGAGCAGGCTCAGGTCGCGATCATAGGTTTTTTCCCAGTGGTTATGTTCGGGAACATAGCGCTCTGAATCGGCGTGGGTGATATAGAAGCCACCCTTGACGTAACAGAGCATCTGGAACGGTTCGTACCAGAGGGTTTGCAAACCAGTCGCCTCTGGAACCGCCCGGGTCCAGGCGCGATGCAGCGGTTGAGCCGCAAGGCGCGCACGCTTGCCCAGTTTGACCTCGCGGGTTTTGCGCAACTCGTTGTTCTGTTCGCTGATACCGTTGCCGCCTTCGCCAACGGTGACTTCCAGCCAGTGTTTCGGACTCTGGCCTGCGGCGTTAATCAGTGCCTCGCACTCGGCGGGTGAGAGAAATTGACGAACGATATGGATGCCCCACGGCGGCGCGCGATCGGCTTCGGTGCTGCCGCAGCACTGCGCGAAAGCCTTGCCCGACGGACAGAAGCAGGGCTCGTTGGCTGCCGGTTTTTGAAAGGCCTGGCGTACCGGTGCGTTGCTCATGGGTGGGCTTCGTTGGCTGTGTTTACTGCGCCGGCTGCTTTGTCTGCAGCTGCTGGCGCGCCCATTCTACATGCTCGGCAACCAGCGGTGAATACGCGCTGTGATGAGCCAGGGCGGCGAGTGCGCGAGTGCGGTTGCGGCTGTTGCCCAGGCCGACTGCGAGGTTG
Source organism: Pseudomonadales bacterium (assembly GCA_965216795.1). GTDB lineage: Bacteria > Pseudomonadota > Gammaproteobacteria > Pseudomonadales > UBA7434 > UBA7434. The sequence continues at coordinate 2,430,649 of OZ244196.1, forward strand.
CGCAACCAGCGCTGGTAACCGATGCGCCGAATCGCTGAGCCTTCGGTGTTGCGCAGGAATTCCTGTTCGCTCCACTCAAACAATTCTGCAAGGCTTGCAGTATCAAGACCGTGGCGAGGGCGAAAGCGCGTTTCGGTTGTGGGCTGTGCGAACTTGTTCCATGGGCAGACCAGCTGGCAATCGTCACAGCCGAATACCCGGTTGCCCATGGCCGCGCGATACGCCACCGGGATGCTGCCGCCGAGCTCAATCGTCAGGTACGAGATGCACTTGCGTGCGTCGAGCTGGTTGGGTCCGACAAAGGCATCAGTGGGGCAGATATCGAGACAGGCGGTGCAGCTGCCACAGTGCGTTTGCTCGGTGGGCGGGTCGACGGGAAGTGGCAGGTCGGTAAACAACTCACCCAGGAAAAACCAGGAGCCGGCCTGGCTATTGATCAGCATGGTGTTCTTGCCTATCCAGCCGAGCCCTGCACGCTCGGCATAGGCGCGCTCCAGCACGGGGGCGCTGTCGACAAAAGGGCGGGAGTCGTGGGCAAAGCCATCGCCGATGCGCTGCGCCAGTTGGGCGATGCGTTTGCGCACCAGCTTGTGGTAGTCCGCGCCCAGCGCGTAGCGTGAGACGTAGGCCTGGTCGGCATCGTCAAGCACGCGTAGGGTTTCGACGCCTGGCGGCAGGTAGTCCATGCGCAGGCTGATCACTCTCAGTGTGCCCGGGTGCAGCTTGTCGGGTGCCTCGCGCAGCGCCTGGCGCGCCTTCATGTACGCCATTTCTCCGTGGTAGTGCTGGTCGAGCCAGCGCTGCAAATGCTCACTGTGTTGACCGGGTTCCGCAGTGCAGATACCACATTGCTGGAATCCCAGTTCCAGCGCCCAGCGCTTGATATCGTCGGCAAGCTGGCGCAGCGATGCTTCGCTGGCAGCCTGCGGCATGCTGGAACTTGTGTCGTTGGGCACTAAAAACCTCTTCGGCCTGGCCTGGTGCAGCTTCTATAATAACGCCTTCGACATCCCGGGCCACGGTTTGCTGCCATCCCGGGCACAGGGTGACCACGATGCTCAGCCAGTTTGTTCCCACGGCCTTGTATAGCGCCGCGCAGGTTCGCCAGCTCGACCAGCTGGCGATCGATGCGGGCACCCCCGGCCAGCAGCTTATGGAGCGCGCGGCGCAGGCTGCGCTCGAGCGACTGGTTGTGCACTGGCCACAGGCGCGCCGGCTTCACCTGCTCTGCGGCAAGGGCAATAACGGCGGCGACGGATACCTGTTGGCGATGCTGGCGCTGCGGGCGGGTATGGAGCCTGTGGTGTTTGAAGTGGCCGACCACGCGGGGCAAATGCAGGGCGATGCGGCCACCGCGAGGGCCCGTGCCGCTGAGGCCGGTGTGGCGATCTCCCTGCTCGATCAGGCCAGTGATGAATCACTGTATGACTGCGAGCTGCTGGTTGACGCCATGCTGGGTACCGGGCTCGGCGGCCCGCCCCGCAGCGAGTACGCGGCAGCCATCGCCAGGCTGAATGCCTCCGGCCTGCCGGTACTGGCTATCGATGTTCCCTCTGGCCTGTGCAGCGATAGCGGCGAGCGCCTGGGTGAGCAGGCCGTTGTGGCGGCGGCGACGATGACCTTTATCGGGGTCAAGGCAGGTTTGCTGACTGGCGCGGCGGCAGATCATGTCGGTGTGTTGTGGTTCGATGCGCTGGGTGTCGACCAGAACCTGTTTACCGATGTCACCGCCTTCGCGCGACGTCTGGACTGGCCGAGCCTGGCAGCCCGGCTACCCGCGCGTGCTGCCTGCGCCTACAAAAATCATTCGGGTCACCTGCTCGTGATCGGTGGTGATGCGGGCATGGGTGGCGCCGCGCTGCTGGCCGCAGAAACCGCCCTGCGTGCCGGTGCCGGGCTGGTCAGCGTACTGACGCGTGCCGAGCATGTTGCACCGATGCTGGCGCGGCGACCTGAACTGATGGTCCAGACCGCCGAGCGCCGTGATGTGGTAGCCGCTGCGATCGAGCGTGCCAGCGCCGTGGTCGTAGGCCCCGGGCTTGGTACGGGGCCCTGGTCGCAGCAACTGTTGCAGGCCCTGGTCGAACTCGACAAGCCATTGCTGCTCGATGCCGATGCCCTGAACCTTGTCGCCGAGCGCCCGGCGTTGAGGCCCAGGCAGATCTCGGTGGTGACCCCGCACCTGGGCGAGGCGCGCCGTTTGCTGGGCGGTACGGTGCCCGCTTCGCGCTGGGATTGCGCGCAAGCACTGCTTGCCGAGGGTGTGCAGGCTGCCGTTCTGAAGGGGGCGGGGAGTATTGTCGCGACGCGCGGGTCGCTGGCGGTTTGCCCCTACGGCAATTCCGGTATGGCCACCGCTGGCATGGGTGATGTTTTGTCCGGCGTTATTGGTTCCCTGCTGGCCCAGGGCTATCCCCCCGGTGAGGCGGCCGAACTTGGGGTCTGTTGGCATGCGATCAGTGGCGACCTGCTGGCCTCGCGCGATGGCCAGTTGGGTATGCTGGCGGGCGACATGCCCGGCGCATTGCGCGACGCGGCCCGTTGAGCATTCCGTTGCGCGTTGGGCAATGAATAATCGCGTCGATATTGAACTGGCCGACGAGCAGGCCACGCTGAGCCTCGGTGGGCGCCTTGCCAGGGCCAGCATGGTGCATGCTGCTACGGTTTACCTGCACGGCGATCTTGGCGCCGGCAAAACGACCTTTTGTCGCGGCGTGTTGCGAGAACTGGGTTACGATGGTGCGGTCAAAAGCCCGACCTATACGCTGGTCGAGCCCTACCAGCTGGCGCAGCGCAGCGTTTACCATTTTGATCTGTACCGGCTGGCCGACCCCGAGGAGCTGGTGTTTCTTGGCGTTGAGGATTACTTCGCCAGCGGTGCGCTGGTGCTGGTTGAGTGGCCGGCGCGCGGGGAGGGCTTCCTGCCTGCAGCGGACATTGACATACGCTTGCTGCCCGCCCCGGAGGCCGCTGCGGTTGACCGGCGGGTGATGCGGTGTGCGGCCAACAGCGAGGCGGGTGAGCAAATTTTGGCTGGGATGATGAATGAGCACGATGCGGATTAACAGGCCTTCGGCACTGCTGGCACTGCTGGTGCTTTGCGCTGCCATGCTGCCTGCGCACGCGGCCCAGGTCGAAGGTATCCGGGTCTGGCAGGCGCCGGATCACACCCGGCTGGTATTCGACCTGTCTGCGCGGGTTGAATACAGCCTCTTTACGCTCGACAACCCGCAGCGTGTCGTGATCGATATTCGCGATTCCAGTACCACGCTGCAGCTCGAGAAGACCGACCTGCGCGATAGTCCCATCCGGCGCGTGCGCGGCGCAGCCCGCAACGGCAGTGACCTGCGACTGGTGCTCGACCTTGCGCGCGAGCTCAAGCCCAATGCCTTTTTGCTGCCGGCCAATCGGCAGTATGGAGAGCGCCTGGTGGTCGACCTCTACGATGAGGCGCAACCTCGCAAGCCGGTCAAAACCGCGGCCACGCGTGAAGGCCGGCGCGACATCGTCATTGCGATTGACCCCGGGCACGGTGGTGAAGACCCAGGCGCTATCGGGCCAAAGCGCCAGCAGGAAAAAGCCATCGTCATGCAGATCGCCAAAAAGATCCAGCAGCAGTTCAACAATTCACGCGGTTACCGTGCCGAGCTGATTCGCGACGGTGACTATTACGTGGGGCTGGGCAAACGGCGCGAACTGGCGCGCGAGCTGCGTGCCGATTTCTTTATGTCGATCCATGCCGACGCATTCACGGACAAGCGGGTCAGTGGTGGCTCGGTCTATACGCTCTCACAGCGCGGCGCCTCCAGCGCCTCGGCCAAATTTCTCGCTGAAAGCGAAAATGAAACCGACCTGATTGGCGGCGTTGACCTTGGCGATAAAGACGATGTGCTGGCGGGGGTGCTGCTCGACCTGAGTATGAACGCCAAGCTCGAGGCGAGCACCATTGCGGGCAAGATGATTCTCGCGGAGATGGGGCGGGTCGCCAAGCTGCACAAGAACACTGTCGAATACGCGGGGTTTGCGGTACTCAAGACTCCGGATATCCCCTCGGTGTTAATCGAGACAGGGTTTATTTCCAACGCGCGCGAGGCGCGGCGGCTGTCTACCCGGGGGCACCAGCTCGATTTGGCCGGTGCCATCGTCAAGGGCACCAAGCGCTACTTCGACGAGTACGCGCTCGAAGGTACCTGGGTCCATTACTGGAACCAGCAGGCTGCCAGCAACACGCCGCGCGAGCATACGATCCAGCCGGGCGAAACCCTGTCGGGGCTGGCAGTGCGCTATGCGGTATCGACCACCGAACTGCGTCGTTATAATAAGCTTCGCGATGACCGCATTCGCGTCGGGCAGGTATTGAAGATCCCGCCCAAATCCTGAAGCACAGTAGAGCGCAGCAATGGCCAGAATACAAAAATTAAGCCCAAGGCTTGCCAACCAGATCGCTGCCGGGGAGGTCGTTGATCGGCCGGCGTCGGTGCTCAAGGAGCTGATTGAAAACAGCCTGGATGCCGGCGCGCAAAAGATTGATATCGAGATCGAGTCCGGAGGCCAGAAGCGCATTGCGGTCAAGGACGATGGCTGTGGTATCGATAAGGATGACCTGCCGCTGGCGCTGGATTCGCATGCCACCAGCAAAATTGCCCAGATAGAAGATCTTGAGTCCGTTGCCTCACTGGGCTTCCGCGGTGAGGCACTGGCCAGCATCAGTTCGGTTGCGCGCCTACAGTTGACGGCCAACACCGGCGAACAGCACGACGAAGCCTGGTCAGCACAATGCGATGGTCGCGACATGCAGGTCAGCCTGAGTCCGGCTGCGCGCGGTCGGGGCACGTCCGTTGAAGTGCGCGACCTGTTTTTCAATACACCGGCGCGACGCAAATTCCTGCGCACTGAAAAAACCGAATTCAATCACATTGATGAGGTGCTGCGGCGCAATGCCCTGGCAGCATTTGATACGGCGTTTACGCTCAGTCACAACGGCAAGGTCACCCGGCAGTTGCGTGCCTGTCAAAACCAGTTGCAGCGCGAGCAGCGGGTTGCGCGCCTGCTCGGCCAGGGGTTTATTGACAATGCGCTGGCGCTCGAGATTGCCCATACCGATTTTTCACTCAAGGGCTGGATAGCGCTGCCCGGGTTTTCGCGTGCGCAGGCCGATATGCAGTATTTCTTTGTCAACGGCCGCGTGGTGCGCGACAAAACGATTAACCACGCGGTGCGCCAGGCGTATCGCGATGTGCTCTACCACGGGCGTCACCCGGCTTATGTGCTGTTCTTTGAATTGCCGCCGACCGTGGTTGATGTCAATGTCCACCCGGCCAAACACGAAGTCCGGTTTCGCGATGCCCGCGCAGTGCACGATTTTATTTATCGCAGCCTGCACAAGGTACTGGCCGACGTGCGCCCCGCAGACGGCGCCGGCATCGCCCCTGCAGCTGAAGCAGCGGCCCCGGTGTCGCCTGCGGGGTTCGCTCCCCCGGCCCAGCGCTCGGTCGCGCCGCAGTCGGTCGTCGAAAACCTGCAGTTGCTCTACCAGGAGCCTGCGGCAGACATCGCCGCGCGACCGCAGGCGGTCGATGAGCTCCGCGATGTTGAGGTGGGTGCTGGCGAAGCGCCGCCGCTGGGCTATGCGATCGCCCAGTTGCATGGTATCTACATCCTGGCCGAAAACGCCGATGGCCTGGTGCTGGTCGATATGCACGCGGCCCACGAGCGTATTACCTACGAACGCCTGAAACAGGCGATGCAAAGCAAGCGCCTGCAGGCGCAGCCCCTGCTGGTGCCGCAGACGATCCAGCTGAGTGAGCGCGAGGTCGACTGTGCTGTTGGCCAGTCGGCATTCTTCGAGCAGCTGGGCTTTGAGCTGCAGCAAATGGGCCCCGAGACGATGGCGATACGCCAGCAACCGGTGTTGCTGGCTGCCGCCGATGCCGAGCCGTTGGTGCGCGATGTGATCGCCGACCTGCTCGAGCATGGCCGCAGTCACCGGGTCGCCGACCAGATCGACGATATTCTCTCGACAATGGCCTGCCATGGTTCGGTGCGCGCCAATCGTCGCCTGTCGATTGCCGAGATGAATGCGCTGCTGCGCGATATGGAGCGTACCGAGCGCAGCGGCCAGTGTAATCATGGCCGGCCGACCTGGACCAGCATCCCCCTGGCGCAACTCGACAAGCTGTTCCTGCGTGGCCGCTGAACTGCCTGCGGCAGTATGCCTGTTTGGGCCCACTGCCAGTGGCAAGACCGACGTCGCCGCGCAGCTGGCGGCGCGCTGGCCCTTCGAAGTGATCAGCGTCGACTCGGCGCTGGTGTACCGCGGCATGGATATCGGCACGGCCAAGCCTACGGCTGCCGAACTTGCGGTCACCCCGCACCACCTGATTGATATTCGCGACCCACATGAGCGTTATTCGGCGGCCGAGTTTCGCGATGATGCGCTGGCACTGATGCGTGACATCGCAGCGCGCGGCAAGGTGCCGCTGCTGGTCGGCGGCACGATGCTTTACTTTAAAGTGCTGATCGATGGCCTGGCCGAACTGCCGCCGGCCGATCTGGAGATTCGCGCTGAGATACTGCAGCAAGCTGATGCGCAGGGCTGGCCAGTTTTGCATGCCGAGCTGGCGCAGGTTGACCCCGACGCCGCCGCGCGTATTCACCCGGAGCACTCGCAGCGCATCCAGCGTGCACTCGAAGTTTACCGGCAAACCGGGCGGGCATTGAGCGATTGGCAGGCCGAGCAGGCGCCGCAGCCGTTGCCGTATCGCCTGCTGCAGTTGGGGCTATTGCCGGGTGACCGGCCGCTGCTGCACGAGCGCATTGCTGCGCGCTTCCGGCAAATGCTCGACGCCGGGCTGGTTGACGAGTTGGCCGCATTGCGCGCGCGCTACCCGCTGGCACGCGACATGCCGTCGATGCGCGCGGTCGGTTATCGCCAGGCCTGGTCCTTCCTGGATGGCGAGATCACTAGCGAACAGTTGTTCGAACAGGGCGTCGCGGCAACGCGGCAGCTGGCCAAGCGCCAGTTCACCTGGTTGCGAAAATGGCCCAACGTGCACCGTTTTGATCCGATAGGCGATGCAAGTCGCCAAAATGACCCGGGTAGTCCATCGATTGGCTCGCAATTTGCGCCGCTGTTCGAGGAACTTGGTTTCTGATTTGTGTTCAACAGGTGTATACTTTTCGCGTGATTTTGGCGCAGGGCCCGGCGATGTCGGGCCCCACGCGCTGGTTTCCCAGAGGGTAGCCGGCAGGCACAACCGTTTTTTTGCCCGGAATGATCTGGCTGGATTTTTACAGCGTAGTGTTTCAGGCGCGGAGTGACTGGCGAGCAACCGGAAGGAAGTAGCCGAGTCGAATTGACTCTGACCGATTGTATAGGTCTTGGCGTGCTGGGAACCTGTCACCTTTTATAGCCGAAGCTTTTCTTCGAATATCCACTCCACATTTAGGAGAACCACACCATGTCTAAAGGGCACAGCCTACAAGACCCTTACCTCAACCTGTTGCGCAAGGAACGTGTTCCGGTCTCGATTTACCTGGTGAACGGCATCAAGCTGCAGGGCCAGATCGAGTCCTTCGACCAGTTCGTTATCCTGCTCAAGAATACGGTCAGCCAGATGGTCTACAAGCACGCGGTATCAACCGTTGTGCCAGGCCGCAACGTGCGTTTGCCCATGCAGCATCCGCAGGGCGAAGATGACCAGGATTCCGCGGGTAACGAATAGCTCAATTGTTTTTTGAGCGTCCCGACGCAGGCGAACGCTGCCTGCTCGTTTGCTGCGAATTTACTCGTTACAGTAACGCCGGCCCCGCAACGGGCGGGCCAGACCCGTTTGCTGCCGATGCTCGCTCGGGCGAGTTCGTCGAGCTGGCGCGTGCAGCCGGTGCCGAAGTCCATGCCCTGATCCATGTGCGCAGGGCGCAGCCGTCGGCGCGCTTCCTCATTGGCAGCGGCAAGCTGGCCGAGATTGCGGCCCAGGTCGCCGCCGCCTCGATCGAGTTGGTGTTGTTCGATCACGCCCTGTCACCCTCGCAAGAGCGCAATATCGAACAGGAGCTGTGCTGCAGGGTGCTCGATCGCACCGGGCTGATCCTCGATATCTTCGCGCGCCGCGCCCGCAGCCATGCGGGCAAACTGCAGGTCGAGCTTGCCCAGCTTGAGCATATTTCGACCCGCCTGGTGCGGGGCTGGACACACCTTGAGCGACAAAAGGGCGGCATTGGCCTGCGCGGCCCGGGTGAGACCCAGCTGGAAACCGACCGCCGCCTGCTGCGCGAACGCATCAAGTGGATCAATCGCCGCCTGGAGCGGGTCAGTGCCCAGCGGGTGCAGGCGCGCCGTGCCCGGCAGCGCGCCGAGCTGCCGACGGTCGCGCTGGTCGGCTATACCAATGCGGGCAAGTCCACACTGTTCAATCGCCTGTCGACGTCTTCGGTCTACGCGGCGGACCAGCTGTTTGCCACGCTGGATCCGTCGCTGCGCGCCATCGAGGTCGAGCACCTGGGCAGGGTCATCCTCGTCGATACGGTCGGTTTTGTGCGCGAACTGCCTCACCAGCTGGTGGCAGCGTTCAAGGCGACGCTGGAGGAGGCCGCACAGGCTGACCTGTTGTTGCATGTCATCGATGCCAGTGCGCCCGAAATTGAGCAAAACATCAACGCCGTACGTACTGTACTGGCAGAGATTGGCGCGGCCGAGGTGCCCTGCCTGCAGGTGATGAACAAAATCGACCTGTTGCCGGCGACCGCACCTCGCACCGATGTCGATGCCTTTGGGGTCGGCCAGCGTATCTGGCTGTCGGCCCACAGCGGCGCAGGGGTAGAGCCGCTGGGAGAGCTGCTCTGCCAGCAGCTGGCCGAAGGCCTGTGGCGTGGACAGCTGGCATTGGCCAGCAGCGAGGGCAGGTTGCGCGCCCGGCTCTATGAGGCTGGCGCGGTGGTCAGTGAATCCAGTGACGAGCAGGGCGGCTGCGAACTGGAGCTTTGCTACCCCAGGCAGGACCTGGAACGCCTGCTCAGTGCCGCCGGTGTCGCGCTGCCCCAGGGCTGAGTGCGATACCTGAATTAATTACGCTGGGCGTGCCAGCCACCGGCCCGAGCCGCCCAACGAAGCCCTTTTTTGCTACAATCGCCGGCCGTTTGCAGCGGTTTTGCTGCATGATTTTCGGAGTAGAGTAATGGCCTGGAATGACCCGGGTAATCAATCGGACAACGATTCAGACGATCGTCGCGGCGGGCGTCGCGAGCACGACCCCTGGAGCAGTGGCGACCAGGGGCCGCCCGATCTCGACGAGGCGCTCAACCGCATGAAGAGCCAGCTCAATGGCATCTTTGGCGGCAGCGGTGGTGGTGGCAGTGCCGGGAGTGGTGGCGACCTGTCGGCCAGCACAATCTGGTTGGGCCTGCTGATCGCCGTGCTGGTGTGGGCCGGCTTCGGTCTCTACCAGGTCGATGAAAAAGAGCGCGCGGTTATTCTGCGACTGGGTAAATACCACGCCACGGTCGAACCAGGGCTGCACTGGAACCCGCCGATTATCGACCAACGCTTTACCGTGCTGGTCACCCAGGAGCAGGACTACTCAACGCGTGGCCTGATGCTCACCCAGGATGAAAACATCGTTGAGGTGCCGGTCTCGGTCCAGTACAAGATTCCCGATCCCAGAGCGTTCGTGCTCAATGTGCGCGACCCGATCACCAGCCTGCACCATGCCACCGATAGTGCGATTCGCCATGTGGTCGGCAGCACGCTGTCGAGCGATGTGCTCTCAGAGGGTCGCCAGGCAATGGCCAGCGAAACCCAGGAGCGGCTGCAGGCTTACCTCGACACCTACGAGACTGGCATCGCGATTACGCTGGTGAACATTCTGAAGGCGGAACCGCCGACAGCCGTCAAGGCAGCCTTCGATGATGTGATTGCCGCCAAGGAAGACCAGGTGCGCTACGTCAACGAGGCGACGGCCTACTCCAACGGCCTGATTCCCGAGGCGCGCGGTCGTGCACAGCGTATCCTGCAGGAGGCGATCGCCTATCGCGAGAAAGTCATTGCCGAGGCAGAGGGTGATGCTGAGCGCTTCAACCAGCTCTACGAAGAGTACGCCAAGGCCGAAGACATTACGCGCGAGCGTCTCTACCTCGACACCGTCGAGCGCGTCATGAGTAACGCGTCGAAAGTGCTGGTCGACGTTGAGGGGGGTAACAACCTGATGTATCTGCCGCTAGACAAGATCGTATCGCAGACCGGTGCCCAGGCGGGTGCCGGTGGCGGCTCCACGGATGAACTGGTCAACCGTGTTTCAGAAGAAGTCTTCCAGCGCCTGCAACGTGAATTGCAGCGCTCACGTCGCTCGGAGGGTCGGTAATGGCTAATCGATTCCCACTCATGGTGCTTGGCCTGGCGCTGCTGGCGCTACTCGCGGTCAACTCGGTGTATCGCGTACTCGAAACGCAAACTGCGGTGCGCCTCTACTTTGGCCAGATGGACAAAACCGACATCCAGCCCGGGCTGCACTTCAAGCTGCCACTGGCGCACGAGATCCGCAAGGTCGACCGGCGCCTGCTGACGCTCGATGCGCGCAAGGCGAGCTTCTACACCATTGAGAAGAAACGCCTTGAGGTCGATTCGTTTGTGAAGTGGCGGGTCAACGACGTCAGTCGCTACTACCGCGCCACCAACGGCGATGAAGAGCAGGCCAAGGTGCTGCTGGCTAACCGGGTCAACAACAACCTGCGCGATGAATTCGGTGTGCGCACGCTCCACGAGGTGGTCTCCGGTGAGCGTGACGAGATGATGGAGAACCTGACGCGGCGGCTCAATACAGCAACGCTAAAGGACTTCGGCATCGAGATCATCGATGTGCGGGTCAAGCGGATCGACTTCCCGAAGGAAGTCAGCTCCGCGGTATTCGATCGCATGCGTACTGATCGTGAAAAAGAAGCGCGACAGTATCGCTCTGAAGGGCTTGAGCAGGCCGAGAAGATTCGCGCGGATGCCGATCGTGAAAAAATCGTGATCGAGTCCGATGCCTATCGCCAGGCCGAGCAAACCCGCGGTGAGGGCGATGCAAAGTCGGCGGCGATCTACGCGGCGGCCTACTCGCAGGATGAAGAGTTTTACGCGTTTATCCGCCGCCTGAGCGCTTACGAGCGGGCGTTTTCCAGTAAGGGCGATGTGCTGCTTATCGATCCGAGCAGCGATTTCTTCCGCTACCTGAATGATGTTGACGCGCAGTAGCAACTGCGGCAACAGACAGCAAAAAGCCGGTACGGTGCTGCGCTACCGGCTTTTTTATTTTGGCGGATCGGGTTGTGGCTGAAACCTTTCTTATCGCGTTCAGCCTGGTGCTGGTGTTTGAGGGGATACTGCCTTTTTTGATGCCGGCGCGGTGGCGCGAGATCATTTTGCGCGTCGCCCGGTTAAACGACCAATCGCTGCGCATGATAGGCGGCGCAAGCATGGCGGCCGGCGTGGTGCTGTTATTGCTGGTTAATGGTTAGTGCGCTCGCTTTGGGTGCACCTGTTTTTTGTTCTCCTGGTCCTGACAGGTTTTTGAAATGACCAATGTTGATCGCTGGATGCTGCCCGAAGGGGTGGAGGAGCTGCTGCCCGACAAGGCGGCAGTCGCTGAGTCCCTGCGTCGGCAGATCCTCGACCTTTTTGCGAGCTGGGGGTATGAGCTGGTCATTCCGCCGCTGATCGAGTTTACCGATTCCCTGCTGATCGGCATGGGTCGCGATGTCGAGATGCAGAGTTTCCGCCTGACGGACCAGCTCAGTGGCAAGTCGATGGCGGTTCGTGCCGATATTACGCCCCAGGTTGCTCGCATCGATGCGCATAGCCTGCATCGCGACTCGGTGAATCGACTGTGCTATGCCGGCAGTGTGCTGCACGCCCGTCCGAAGACACAGCTTGAATCGCGCTGTCCAATCCAGGTGGGCGCTGAGCTGTATGGCGATGACAGCATTGCGGCCGATATCGAAGTGATTTCCCTGATGCTCGATATGCTCGAGCAGGTCGGGGCAACATTTGATCGTTTGACGCTCGACCTGGGGCATGCCGCGATTTATCGCGATGTTTCAGCGGCGCTGTGTGCGGCCAGCCCCGGGCTTGAAGAAGAGTCGTTGAACGAACTGTTCGATGCCATCCAGCGCAAGTCGCTCAGTGAGCTTCGCGAGCAGGTTGCCGCCTTGCAGCTCGATAACATCATTGCCGATGCCCTGGCTGCGCTGCCGACATTGTATGGGGATAGCGGCATGCTGGCGCAGGCGAAGGCCAGCCTGGCGGTGTTCGGTGACGATGTGCTGCAGGCCATCGATGAGATGGCCAGTATTGCCGCCGTGATTGCGCAGCGCTACCCGGGCGTCAATATCTATTTTGATCTTGCCGAAACACGCGGTTACCAATATCACACCGGTGTTGTGTTTGCGGCCTATGCCAGCGGCTATGGCCTGGCGCTGGCAAATGGCGGTCGTTACGACGATATCGGCAAGGTATTTGGTCGGGCGCGGCCTGCTACGGGCTTTAACACGGACATCAAGGCGCTGATCGATCGCATGCTGGGCGACGGCGCGGGTGCCGAACAGGCCGGGCTGCGCAGTCTCGCCATCGCCGCACCGCTCGACACCGATGCTGCGCTTTGGCAGCGTATCAGCCAGTTGCGGCGCGCGGGTGAATGCGTCGTGCAGGTCAGTGAGCAAGAGGCAGGTTCGTACGCTCGCAAGCTGGTCAACACCGCTGATGAGTGGGTCATCGAGTAGGCTTCACCCATTATTAACCCTTAAATCTAATTATTGTTGTGGATCAAGAGAACACCTTGAACAGAAATATAGTTGTGCTTGGCACCCAGTGGGGCGACGAGGGTAAAGGCAAGATCGTCGATTTGTTAACGGCCAACGCCGATGCGGTTGTGCGTTTCCAGGGTGGCCACAATGCTGGCCACACGCTGGTCATCAATGGCGAGAAGACCGTGCTGCACCTGATTCCCTCAGGCATTCTCCACGATCATGTGCAATGCCTGATTGGCAATGGTGTCGTACTGTGCCCCGAGGCCCTGATCAAGGAGCTCGATGAGCTGCGGGCGCAGGGTGTCGATGCCGATGCCCGTTTGCAACTGAGCACCGCTTGCCCGTTGATCCTGCCGTATCACGTTGCGCTGGACCAGGCGCGCGAGCAGGCTCGCGGCAGTGCCAAAATTGGTACCACCGGCCGTGGTATTGGGCCTGCCTACGAAGACAAGGCGGCCCGGCGCGGTGTCAGGCTGGGCGACCTGTGCAACCCGGCCCAGTTTGCCGAAAAGGTTCGCGAAGTCATGGACCTGCACAACTTCACGTTGACCGCTTACCACAAGGCCGCTGCGGTCGACGTCCAGCAGACAATCGACGATGCACTGGAGCGCGGCGAGCGCCTGCGGCCGATGATGGCCGATGTGGTTGAGAGCTTGCACGCCCTGCGACTGGCCAACAAGTTCGTGCTGTTTGAAGGTGCCCAGGGCTCCCTGCTCGATATTGACCACGGTACCTATCCGTTTGTCACCTCGTCCAATACCACTGCGGGTGGTGCACCCTCGGGTTCCGGTGTGGGCCCGTTGTTTCTCGACTACGTACTGGGTATTACCAAGGCCTATACCACCAGGGTTGGCGCCGGACCCTTCCCGACCGAATTGCACGACAGCGTCGGCAAGCACCTGGGGACCAAAGGCCACGAGTTCGGGGCAACGACAGGTCGCGAGCGGCGCTGTGGCTGGTTCGACGCGGTCGCAGTGCGGCGTGCAGTGCAGATCAATAGTGTGTCGGGCATCTGCCTGACCAAGCTCGATGTGCTTGACGGCCTCGACGTTGTGAAAGTCTGCGTTGCCTATAAAGATGCAAGCGGTGGTACCGTGCCGCTGGGTTTTCACAGCGATGCAGTTGCCCAGCTTGAGCCGGTCTATGAAGAGTTGCCTGGCTGGCACGATTCCACGGTGGGTGCGAAATCCTTTGATGACCTGCCGGCCAATGCGCAGGCCTACGTGCGCCGGCTGGAGTCGTTGGTGGAAACCTCGATCGATATCATTTCTACCGGCCCCGATCGTGAAGAAACGATTGTCCTGAATGACGTCATTTCGCGCGTTATCTAGCTACACGGCCGGCCTGGTCACCTGCGCCGGGCTATTGTTCTGTAGTGCTGCGCTAGCGGCGCAGGGAGAGAGTGGCTTTGGCAAATTGCAAAGCGACGATCCCAACTACATTGTCTATGCCAGCAGCAGCGATGATGACACGCTGGCCGCCGATGCCCACGTCGAATTTTTACTGTCGCTGCGCTACCCGCTGGTAGAAGCGTGGTTCGAGCGACGTCATGCGCAGCTTGACCAGCACTACGCCCGCTATATTCCCAATCGCCTGCTGTTGATCTACAACGGACTCTACGACTTCTATGTGTTTGAAGGCGATCGCTATGAATCGGCACCGATCGTTTCGCGCCGGCAGAACCCCGGCCTTGTGCTGGAGTGGGACCTGAAGCGCAACACTACGGCCGATAACTACAGGACCTTGCGCCTGGGCTGGTTCCATGAGTCAAACGGCCAGTCGCTGGATGACGAAGATGGCGATGGCGCCACGCTGTTCGCACGCGAGGTCGCCGAGGCCGATGAAGAGTTTGCACTTAGCCAGGTGAGCCGGGGCTGGGATTACCTGTCCGTGCGATTTGCCAACGGGCCGGCGGGGGTGGCAGATGGTGAACTCGACCCCTATCGTTCCGGCTGGTGGAAGCTCCAGGCAGAAATGCGCGTCTACTGCGATTGCCAGGGCTTCGGGTTTATTTCCGGGCGCGAGGATGACGTCTTCTGGGAGTCCGTCGACGAACAGCCCAAAATCCAGGATTTTGATGGCCTGCGGGTCGCCTTCGAGCGGTCTTTCTCCGCGGGCTGGCTGGGCACCGATAACTACTTTGTCGGCCGCGCGCAGCTGCAGGCTGGCACCAGCGACTGGGATTCGCTGGCGACCATCAGTAGCCGGCTGAGCCTTGGCTTTGCGCTGGGCCAGACCCGGCTGGTGGGTTTCTACCACAATGGCTACGGCAAGGACCTGTCGACCTACCATATTCGCACCAACTATTTTGGCCTCGGGCTGGAGTTGCGTTAGCCGCCAACCTTAACGCCATGACATTTCTCGCAGATCGCGCTTCGATTATGCTAGCGCGCTGCTCAAAACCGTGTACAACCTGTAGAGAGTCAACGATGAAAATAGCGAACAGTCATATCATTATCACCGGCGGGGCATCTGGCCTGGGCAAGGCCTGCGTCCGCGAAGTGGTCGCGCGCGGCGGCAATGCGGTCATTTTCGATGTCAATGCCGACAATGGCGAGGCGCTGGTGGCCGAGCTGGGCGAGCAGGCGATGTTCGTTAGCGTCGATGTCACCAGCGAAGAGTCGGTGCAGGCAGGCGTCGATGCGGCCATCGCTAAATACGGCCCGATTCATGGCCTGGTCAACTGCGCTGGTACCGGTGACGCCGGTCGCACTGTGGGCCGCAACGGGCCCTATCCACTGGACAAGTTCCAGCGGATTATCAACCTGAACCTGGTGGGTACATTCAATGTGCTGCGCCTGGTTGCAGCGCAGATGCAAAACAATGACGGTGATGGTGAAGATGGCGAGCGCGGTGCTATCGTCAACGTGGCATCGGTTGCCGCGATGGACGGACAGATCGGCCAGGTTGCCTACTCGGCGAGTAAGGGCGGCGTCGTCGGCATGACACTGCCGATTGCCCGTGACTTCAGCAAGCTGCGTATTCGTATTAACACGATCTGCCCCGGCGTATTCATGACTGACCTGATGATGATGGCGCCGCAGGAAACCATCGATGGGCTGGTGGCCAATGCGCAGTTTCCGCCAAGGCTGGGTGACCCGGCCGAGTTTGCGAACATGGCGCTTGGTTTGATTGAAAACACCTATATTAATGGTGAGACGATTCGCCTCGACGCTGCCATGCGCATGCCGCCAAGGTAATTCGCGTTCAGCGGTTGCCGGTCGCTGCAGCGCGCTCGGCGATCAGTTCGATAAAATGGTGGGCGTATCCGTCCGCCATTTTTTTTTGGTCTTCGTAGAAGGCCGCAATAAATGCGCGGTTTGCCGCACCGCTGCGCGCGCGTAGCGGCTCGTCGCTCAGGAGTCGGTTAGCCAGCTGCAGGTACTCGTCCACGTCGGCGGCGCAGTGATACAGTGTGCGATCTTCAAAAATCCTTGCCAGCGTGGCTTTTTCATCGGCGCAGTCGTCGCCAGCCGTATCGATGGCGTGCACCAGCGCGGGCACACCAGACTCCTGTGACTCGGTACTGGCAAAGAACACTGTTGCCGCACCGGCGGCCATGGCTTCATAGGCAGTGTAGCCGCAACCCAGCGGGAAGCAGTCCAGTAGCAGGTCGACCACCTGTGCGTACAAGCGGGTATTGACCCAGCCGACGAAAAAGCAGCGATCACTGACACCTGCGGCATCAAAATGTTGCTGGATCGATGGCAGGGGCTCGCGGCCGGTCCACAGGAAGCAGATATCCGGGTTCTCGACCAGCAGGGCGCATACCGCGTCGAGATAGTCGGGGTTTTCCATTTTTTTCTCGCGCGCTATGCAGCCTGTCACCAGCCGGAACTGCGAGAACTGTTGGCGAACCTGCGCCGCCTGCGGAGCAAGCGCAGCGTCAAACCAGTCATTGCCACCAAACTGCGAGGCGCGCCAGCGCCTGCCATCGATGGTGCGATAACGGCCGACACCGCCAGTGACATAGCCGTCGATTTCATCAAATGCGCGGCTGTGGTACTTCACAGACCACCATATCTGGGTGGGCGCTATTCGCGAGGCAAAGGCGAAGGGCATCATTGTGGACAGACACATGAACACCAGCGCATCGACCCGGTGCTCGGCAATATGTGCACGAATATAATCGAGCCGCGCCAGGTGGCCCGATGCGCCCGATGCGCGCTCGACCTCAATGACGTCACAGTCCAGCGCCTCGAGTGCGTGCACGAGCTCGCGCGACTCACCGGCAAAGAAATACACGATCGGCTGTATTAGCGGCCGGGGAAGCTGCTGGTGTCCCTGCAGCATCTTCAACATTACATCAACATGGGCCAGGTGAACGGCATTGTGCACCAGGAAGCCGATCTTTGGTGTGCTGTTGCCGGTTGCAGCGACAACCGGTTTTGGCAGCTGGGCCGCATAGTCTGCGCCCGCCCTGCGCAGCGGATCGGTCAGCAATGCCATGCTTTGGCGAAAATGCTGTTCAGACTCGATCGCCTGCGTATAGCTGCTATAGGCCAGTGTCTCGAGCAGCAGCGCCAGTTCGTAGTTTTTTCTATCCACCGCCATATTGAGCCAGGGCAGGACGATATCCCTGGCCAACCTGTCCAGCCATTCAACGGGACTGTTCTTTTCGAACTGCAGTACGTTGAGCAATTGCACCAGGCGGTAATTGGATGAATCATCGCCGACGCCGCCAACCAGCTGCGGTCGCTGCAGCATTGTTGTCGCTGAATCGCCCAGCGTCTGTAGCTCGCCATCGTGCATGCAGCAGCTGCCATAACTGGTAAAGAAGGCCAGGCGGGGTGCCCACTGCTGGGGTGGCGTCTCGATCATATACTGCAGCAGGTCGAGAAAATCGCCACTGCGCAGTGACAGTTGCGGGTCGGCGACCAGTGCCCTGGCGTAACTGCGCCGGGCCTGCGCGTACTGGTTGTCGCGTTGTTGCGACAGCGCCAGGTAATACTGTGCGTCGATGTTTTTCTCATCGCGCTTCAGCGCCTGCTGGAACAGCGGTATTGCAGGCCCGGGCTCGAGTTGGTCGAGGTGCAACAGGCCGCGCAGCATCAGCCCGTCGCTTTGCCTGGGGTTTACACTGAGTACCTGGTCGCACAGCACGGCGGCCTGGTCGAACTGCTGTCGCTGCCGCAATTGCACAATCTGGTCCAGCGCCTGGGGTATCGCACTGGCCAGTTGTTGCTGGAGTTTGCGCGCAGGCTTGTCCTGGCCCTGTGCGCGCAATTGCTCTAGCTGTTGGAGGGCCTGTGCCCAGGTTGTGCTCACGCTGTTATCCGCCGCTGTTTTGCCCTGATTTTAGCGGCTGTCCGGCCCGCTTGCACGGGTAAATGGCCTGGCGATAGTGGGGCTTACAGCTTGATAAGGCCCGTGCCTGTAGCGAAGCGATATAATCGCGCTTCGCCAAACCTTTAATGGAGAACGCTGTGAGCGAAGCCGACGATCGATTTGCCATTATCGCGACCCTGGATCGCTATGCCGAGTGCCTGGATACCCGCGACTGGGCCGGCCTGTCCGATGTGTTTACCAACGATGTCCATATCGACTTTGGGGCCTGGCAGGCCGATTCGCTGGATGCGGTGCGCGAGAATATCAGCAGCTTCCTCGATGGCTGTGGGCCCAGCCAGCACTTGCTCGGCAACTACCGGATCAACCTCGACGGTGATACGGCCCGCAGCTGTTGCTATTGCTATGTCATGCACCAGGGCAAGGGGACGCATGAGGGCAAGAGCTACGAGACCTGGATCGAGTACTGCGATGAGCTCCGGCGTGGCCCCGGTGGCTGGCGCAGCTATCGCCGGCACGCCAAGCCGCGTATGCATCGCGGTGACATGTCGCTGCTGGGCCCGGGCGATACGGACAAGGGCGAGTAAGCCAGGCGCATGCGCCGCGCACCGCAAACATCAGAGCCGCCCGCGCTGCTGCTGCAGCCTGGCAGCATGGATGACCCATGGCCACTGTTTAATACCCTGCGCGAACAGCGGCCGTTGTCGCGCATCGGCAACTCCGGTGCGCATGTGGTTGCGAGCTGGGAGCTGGTTGAAGACGTGCTCGCGCGCGAGGAAGACTTCTCTGCCAATCTCAGGGGTGTTCTCTACTGTGAAGCCAACGGCGAGCCGGCGATATTCGCGATGCCGTCGGAGGGCGCAGTCAATGTGATCGCCACTGCCGACGAACCCGACCACAGCCTGCATCGCGCGATCATCCAGCATCACTTTCTTTCCCCGCAAATTTCTGCGCTGGAGGCAGGCATCGCCGATTGGGTCGACCGCGAGTTGGCGGCCTGGCAGGCCGATGGCGCCGGCGATATTGTCCCCCTGACCGAGCGCGTGCCCGCGCGGGTGGTCGCCGAGTTGCTGGCATTGCCGCAGGATGATGTCGAACACTTTAGGCGCTGGGCAATGATGGGCGGCGACATGCTTGCCGGCCACATTGATGCCGAGCGCATGCGGTATCTGGGCGAGCAAACCAATGCGATGGCGAGCTATCTTGGCGAGCGACTGCAGCAGCAGGTCCAGCAGGGCGATGTCGGCGCGGGCAGCGTTATGGCCAGCCTGGCAGCGGCCGTGCGGGATGAGCAGCTGCCTTTTTCGCAGGCATTGGGTATAGCCATCGTGCTGTTCGGTGCTGGCGGTGAGTCCACCGCTGCGCTAATAGGGTCGGCGATCAAGCGCCTGGCCGAATCGGCCGAGCTGCAGCAGCAGCTGCGTGAACAACCCGCACTGATCCCCCGTTTTGTCGAAGAGATTGTGCGCCTGGAGACCCCGTTTAAATTTCACTACCGGGCCGTGCAGCGCGATTGCACGCTGGGAGGCTATGAGCTGTGCGCGGGCGATTACCTGTTGCTTGCCTGGGCGGCGGTCAATCGCGATCCGGCGCGTTACCCCGCGCCTGGCGAACTGCGGCTGGATCGCGATCATTATCGCCAGCATATGGGTTTCGGTCGCGGCGCGCACTTTTGTATTGGTGCGCTGCTTGCCAGGGTCGAGGCCCGGCTGTTGCTGTCGAGGCTACTTGAGCACTGTGGGTCGCTAACGTTAGACTCGACAAGACCGGCGCGCTATGCGCAGAGTATATTCATTCGCAGGCTGGCGTCGCTGCCGCTTGTGATCACCCCGGCGCAGTAAGCGCAATGCCCCAACCGCCAAAGAGGCCCGCAATGCCACGTTCAGCCCGACTATTCACCCTGGTTTTTGTCCTGCTGCTGGCCGCCTGTGGCCAGCAGGAAACGGCTACCGGCCCCTATGCGGTGACCGGCCCGATTGAAATCACGGATGCCAGTGAACAGCGTGGCCGCACGCTCGACGTACTCTACTGGTACCCGGAGGATTTGCTGGCCGATGACCAGTTCAAGGGGACCCTGCCGCTGGCAATTTTTGCCCACGGCCTGGGTGGCTCGCCCGAAGAGGGCAGTTGGCTGGCCCGGCACCTCGCAAGCCAGGGCTACATTGTCGCGGCGGTGCGCTTTCCGCAAACCAATCGCGAAGTCCTCGAGCAGATGAACATGAACGACCTGCTCAACCAGCCTGGTGATGTCACCCGAGTCGTCAACATCTCGCTGTCCATCGTGCCCGGCCTGCCGGAAGTATTGCAGGGAAGGGTCAACCAGCACCATATCGCGCTGGTGGGGCACTCCTTCGGCGGGATCACCGCCTTCCTGGCAGGCTATGACCATTACCTGCACGACCCCCGGTTACAGGCCGTGGTACTGCTCGCAGCCGGCGGCGGCGATTTTCTTTACGAGCGTTTTTACCGCACGCGCGAGCTGCCGATGCTGCTACTGCATGGCACCAAGGACTTGCTCGTCGATTTCGAGACCACCAGCGCTGTGGCCTTCAAGCGCTCCAGCTCTCCTCGCATATTGGCCAAATTTGTTGGCGGCACGCACCTTGGGTTTGGCAATGGCGGCATCCTGCCCTTTAACTACGACGAGTTGCCCTGCCGCATGGCCCGCGATCGCCTGCGCGATGACGGCACCGTGACCTTTCATCGCGACCTGGTTGAGCGGGATGCCGATACCGGGGTGGGTGAGTTCAGCGCGCCGCTGCCCTGCGAGTTTGCCGTGCCGGATGATCCCACCATGACGATCCGGCGCCAGCAGGCCTTGAGTCTTGAGCTTATCGTACCGTTTCTTGACTATGCCTTTGCACGGCATGACGAAGAGGCAGAGTACATGCTGGCACAGCACCTGGATGCCGTGCAGCAGGAGAACGACGATATCGAGATCAGCCATGTGCTGTTCGTCGAGCGCGAAAGGTACTGAGTTGGCGGCGCTTTCAAACCTCACGATTTATCCGCTCAAGTCGGCGGCGGGCGTAGACCTGCAAACCAGCGGCCTGGATCGTTTTGGGCTGGTCGGCGACCGGCGCTGGATGCTGGTCGATGCGCACAACCGCTTTGTAACACAGCGCGATGAGCCTCGTCTTGCCAGGCTGCAGGCCCTGCCCATCGCCGGTGGGTTGGCGCTGGCGATGGAGGAGCGGCACTGCGAACTTGTCATCGATGACAGTTGGCAAGCGCGCGAGGTCACGGTGTGGGGTAGCGTCGTGATGGCACTGGATGCGGGCGAGCAGGCGGCACAGTGGCTGCAGGCCGGTTTTGGCAAGGCCTGGCGGCTGGTGTATATGCCGGATAATTGCCAGCGGCGGGTCGATCCGCACTATGCGGCGCAGGGTGAGACGGTCAGCTTTGCCGATGGCTTTCCGCTGCTGTTGATATCGCAGCGCGCGGTCGATGAACTGGGCGAGCGGCTCGGGGAGCCGGTCGCGGCGAACCGCTTTCGGGCCAATATCGTGGTCGATGGTTGCCAGGCGCATGCCGAAGACCAGTGGCAAAGGATTCGCATCGGCGATGCGCAGTTTGTTGTCGCCAAGCCCTGCTCGCGCTGCGTCGTGCCCTCGATTGACCAGGGTACCGCGCAGAAACATCGCAGGCTGTTGCGAACGCTGGCCAGCTACCGACGCGGCGATGATGGGCAGACCTACTTTGGCCAGAACCTGCTGCAGGTATCCGGCAATGCGCTCGCGGTCGGTGATGAGGTTGAAGTGCTGGCCTGAGTGGCCGCAGAGATTAGTCGTTGCCGACCAGTAGCGTGTCGATATAGCCTTCCAGTGAGCGATCAGCGCCGGCGACAATCGGCGTGGGGTCGCCGGCGTCCGGCTGGCGCTTGCGCGCACCCTTGAGCGACTTCCTGGCCAGCGTTCGCGGCTGTTTGGCATTGGGCAAGGCATCCACCTTGGCGCCAACAACAACCTGCCAGAGTTCTTCGAAGGCCAGTTCCATATAGCGCGTGTAGCGCTCGATATCGGGCATCACCGCCTCGTTGGCGACGGTGGTGATCGATAGCGTGCCGTTGTTGCTGAACACGGTATGAAACAGGCCGCAGCCGGGCGTCAACAGGCCCAGCCCATGATAGCTGACCAGCTTTGCGCCCTGGCAGTACAGAGGGAAGTCGGGCCCGGCGACATTGGTCACCACCGTGCTGACATTCATTGGCAGGTAGCGCGACAGATGGTGCCTGGCCCAGAACCTGGCCAGGGTTTTCGAGACGTTGGGTGTGAAGAACCCGGCGATGCGCAGTGCGTCGGTCATCGGGTGATGCAGTGCCAGTGCCTTGGCCTGCATGGCACTGCGATGAATGGCATGCAGCCGTTTGGCCGGGTTCTTGATATCGGTATGCAGGGCGGTAAATGCCGAGCCAACGCGGTTGTTCTCGTCACTGTCATCGCCATCGCCATCGCGCTGGCGCATGTTCAGTGGCATGCTGGCGAGTAGCGACTCCTCGGGTAACTCGTGTTTCTCGTTGAGGTAGCTGCGCATCGCGCCACTAATGACGCAGAGCGCGACGTCGTTCAGCGTCACATCGGCCGTTTTCTTGATGGCCTTGAAGTCCAGCAGCGGGAAATTGCAGGCCCGGATTGTGCGCGATCGCTGCACAGCCTCATTGAACCGCGTGGCCGGCGCCAGCATATCGATCGGTTTGATTTTCTTCCTGGCGACATCGTTGCCATAGCGGGCGACCTTTGAGGCGGCCTTGCCGACATCGCGAAACCAGCGCTGGCTGTCGGTGACGTGTTTCAGTGAGCTGCGCAGCAGCAGTTCGGCATTGTCCGGGGCGTCGTTAATGAGAATGGTTCGGGCCGGCGGGTCACTGGGGCAGGGGTGGGGCTCAAGGTCATGCAGTGAAGCCATGAACGCGCCGGCATTGTCACCGTCGATCATCGAATGGTGAATCTTGGTGTACAGGGCGAAGCTACCGCTATCGGCGATGGGCAGCGCATTGATGCCCTCGATCACGTAGAGTTCCCACAGCGGGTAGGCCTGGTCCAGGGGCTCGCTGTGCAGCTGGCTGGCGACCTCCCACAGCTGCGACCAGGTACCGGGCGCCGGCAGGCAGATGCGGCGAATGTGATAGTCCGGGTCGAAGCCTTCGAGCTGGCGCCAATAGGGGCGATCGATCCCGCCGGGTACCTGCACAAGCTGGCGGCGAAAGCAGTCGACCTGCTGGAGC
This sequence comes from Pseudomonadales bacterium, assembly GCA_965216795.1. GTDB lineage: Bacteria > Pseudomonadota > Gammaproteobacteria > Pseudomonadales > UBA7434 > UBA7434. The sequence continues at coordinate 2,453,939 of OZ244196.1, forward strand.
CGCTGACTCATGTCGCGGATGGCCGCAGCAATATCGACCGGGCCGTCGGCCGTGGCGGGGTCGTACACCGCGAGACTGCCAATGTGCTGTGGAGTGGTTGGCGTCTCGAGATTTAAAAATGCGGTGTCCAGCGTGCCCAACTGCTTCATGCGACAACTCAATCATAGCTGCCCGACAATCAACGGGCGCTACCTGCCTAAAGTTAGCCCGAGTTTAGTTGCAGTTGGAAGGTACTGCCCCGCGTTTGGCAATAATGCAGTGAAACGATCGCGCTGTGTTTAGTTGCAGTGCACGGCACCGGCCTTGATGAGCCTTTCAATCTCGCTGGCATCGAGCCCGTGTTCGGCAAGAATGGCCGCACTGTGTTCGCCGCCACGCACCGGGGGATGCCGCATCTCGGGCACGCTTCGGCTAAAGCGTGGGGCAGGTGCAGGTTGCCATGCGCCGTCGACCTCGATAAAGGTCTCGCGATCGGCGTTATGGGGGTGATGGCGTGCCTCTTCCATCGATAGCACCGGCGCGTAACAGACATCACTGCCGACGAAGACTTCGTCCCATTCGTCGCGGGTCTTGCGCAGGAAAATGGCCTGCAGTTGCTCTTTCATGGCCCCCCAGTTTTCCATATCGAACTGGTTGGCAAAGGGCTCGGCTTCATCGCCCAGCTTCTCAAGCAGGGCGGCATAAAATTGCGGTTCGATAGAACCCAGCGAAATATACTTGCCGTCTTTGGTCTCATAGACCTCGTAAAAATGGGAGCCCGAGTCGAGCATGTTCTCGCCACGGTTATCTGACCAGAACCCCGCCTGCAGTGCGCCGTAGATGGTGGTCATCAGGGTCGAGGCACCGTCGACCATGGCCGCATCGACGACCTGGCCTTTACCGGAAGATTTGGCTTCAAGGAGAGCGCACACCATGCCGTAGGCCAGCATCAGGCCGCCGCCGCCAAAATCACCCACCAGGTTGAGCGGGATCACCGGCTTTTCACCGGCACGACCGGTGGCGTGCAGCGCGCCGGTCAGCGCGATGTAGTTGATATCGTGGCCGACCAGGTTGGCCCAGGGCCCCTGTTGCCCCCAGCCAGTCATACGCCCATACACCAGTTTGGGGTTGCGTTGCAGGCAGGTATCCGGACCCAACCCGAGTTTTTCCATCACCCCGGGGCGGTTGCCCTCGATCAGGCCATCGGCCTGTTCGATCAGCTGCAGTGCGGTTTGCAGCCCCTCGGGGTTTTTCAGGTCGATACAAACCGAGCGCTTGTTGCGATTGAGGAAATCAAGTGTCGGGTTGTTGCCGCTGCCGCTGAACATGCCGCCGCCGGGCCGATCAATGCGAATCACTTCGGCGCCCATATCGGCTAACAGCATTGCGCCAAAGGGTCCTGGCCCAAGGCCTACGACTTCGACAATTTTCAGGCCGTGCAAGGGACCCATGGTGACCTCCAGTGTTGGTAGTGGACTGCGCGCGCCTGGCAAACATTAACAGTGCTTTATATCGCCAAACGCAGTAGCTATTTAAGTATTATACCGATTCGTTCATGCCCGTTCGTTAAATACCGATTAATGCCTGTGCAGGTGCTCATTAATGCCCAATGCCAAACGCCTGATTGTGTCAGCACTGCTTTGCGTATTTTTCTCGCCGCTTTCAAGTGCGCAAGAGGGCAGCTTACCCGGCGCAGTGTATAGCGCAGGGGGATGGTCGACCCTGCACCAGGGCCCGGGCAATCGCAAGCAGGTGCGCGGTGTTGCGCTTGCTGATCACTATCGCTCAATCACTGTGCTTGCAGGAAGCTCGGTACTTACCGCGCCGGTCGTCAGTCCTGATGGTGATGTTTTCTATGTCACCACCGGTCAGGGCGAGGGCTACAGTAACCTGCACGCCTTCACGCTCGAGGGGGAATTGCGCTGGGCCTCTCCGCCGGTCGACAGCAGGGCCAGTGGGCTCGAGGCAGGTGTTGATGGCTGCGCGATACTGTCCAGCCCGATTGTCGATGCCAGCGGTGACATCTACCTCAGCGATTGCGATCAGGTCTGGGCCTTCAGCCCCGATGGTGATGTAAAGTGGGTGGTCGAACAGCCGGAGCCTGTCGCTGCAGCGTGGCGGCCTGCTGCGAACCGGCGAATCAACGCCTTTACGACGGCGACCTTTACACCGCAGGGGCATGTGTTTGGCATTACCAACTACGGCGATGTGCGCGTGCTCGATCGCGACACCGGCGTCCAGTTGAATGCACCGCAGGTACTACCTGGCCTGCAGCCTGGCCCCAGCGCTGTGCCGCTGCCCAAAACCATGCTCGGTGAAGGTTTGATGGATCCTGAGCTGCGTATCTGGGCCTGGCAGTTGCTGATGGGCGGCGCTATGCCCTCGGCCAATACCCCGGCTATCGACCTGGCGCTCTCGCGTGCGTATGTGGCAGTGAGTGCTTTGCAGCCGGGGCTGGGTGCGCTGCTGGCACTTGATATCGACGAGCGCGGCGGTAACGCTGCGTATCCTGTCGAGGTGGCCATTGCCTGGTCCACCGAGATGGGCCCTGGCAGCGGTTCCAGCCCCTCGCTATCTCCCGATGGCGAGCAGGTTTACGTCAGCGATGAGGCCGGTATGTTCTACGGTGTCGAAACCCGTAGCGGCAACGTGCTGTGGACGCTCGAGACGGCGTCGGCCGCTGCATCCGTCGCGGTTGGTGCCGATGGCGTTGTCTATTCACTGCAACAGTATGCGCCAGCGATCGTTGCGATGTCGGCCGAGGGCGAGCGGCTGTGGGAGAGCGATGTCAGTGAGTTGGTGCAGGCTCGACTGGGTGCCCACTGGCTGTTTGGGCAACCGGTTGGCAGCGGCAGTGGCAACCCCACCATTCTGGATGGCGAACTGCTCGTGCCCATTATGTATGGCTACCAGTTCGCGCTGGGCCAGCGGCGCCTGCCGCTCTACGCTGAATCCTGGGTCACCGCGCTCGACCCCGCTACCGGAAAGGCACTGCGCGATGTAGTGCGCCTGCCGGATGACTCATCGGGTATCACCACGGTGCTGCCCGATGGCACGATACTCAGTTCACTGGGCGGTGTCGTCACCTCATCGCTGCGGCCGCTGCGGGGCGCGCTCAACTGGCTGATGCCGGCTGATCACGCCCTGCTGCAGGTGAGCGGTGGCGTCAATATTGCCAGGCCGGTTCGCCAGCAGCCATAGTACCCCATGACCAGGCGGTAGCCAGCGGCCAGGCAATCGCTGCCGCAGCACTTGAACTCTCGCGCATCACCCCCATATCGATAGACGTCGGGCGGCTCACTAGCAGCGTCCGGCCTTTATTCCGAACCATTATTGTCATATTGCTTCTATAGGAGAATATGTTATGAGCACGATTGATTTACGCCCCCTGTATCGCACCAGCGTTGGTTTCGACCAGCTAGCATCGCTTCTCGACAGCGCGTTTCGCGCCGAGTCATCGACTAACAGCTATCCACCGTACAATATTGAAGTACTGGAAGAAAACCGCTACGCGATTACTGTCGCGGTGGCCGGCTTTACCAACAGTGAGCTGGATGTACAGGTTGAAAACGGTGTCTTGACGGTACGCGGCAAAAAAGCCAGCGGGCCTGAGCAGAACTTCCTGCATCGCGGCATCGCCTATCGTTCGTTTGAACGCCGGTTTAACCTGGCCGATCACGTTGAAGTGACGGGCGCTGACCTTGAGAACGGTATCCTGACCGTGTTGCTGGTCAAGCAGGTGCCTGAGGCGATGAAACCGAAAACGATTGCAATCAATGCGGTCGCCAATGCACTGGAGCAGGACGATCGCGCGGCCTGATCCATCCCTGGGCGCCAGCATTTCGCTGGCGCCGCAAACAGTGTTTCTATCGTAGACGTTGTTTCTATCGCAAACATTGTTACCATGCAGTTATTGCGTTTAGCCGGGCTAATGCCCGGCTTTTTTATCGAGCGCTGTCTGGAGCAGCAGGGGTGTAAACCATGCCAAACGCAGTTATCGATTTCTGGTTTGAAGAAATTACCCCGGCGCAATGGTGGAAAAAAGACGCCAACTTCGATGCCGAAGTCGAGCGGCGTTTTGCTGGCCTGTTGCAGGCGGCGATCGCCGGCGAGCTGGCCGACTGGCGAGGGACGGCGCTGGGCAGGCTGGCCGAAGTGATTGTCCTCGATCAGTTCTCGCGCAATATCTACCGCGACGATGCACGCGCGTTTGCCGCAGACCCGATGGCCCTGGCACTGTCGCAGCAGGCTGTCGCGCTGGGCGTCGACCGATCACTGCCCAGTGAGCAGCGCTGCTTTTTGTATATGCCCTATATGCACAGTGAGTCTCCCTGGGTTCACGCGCGTGCCGTGCCACTGTTCGAGGCGCTTGGCCAGCCAGCCAACCTGGAGTTCGAGCTCAAGCACAAGGCTATCGTCGATCGCTTTGGGCGCTACCCGCACCGCAATGCGCTGCTAGGGCGCGAGTCCACTGCAGAGGAGCTCGCCTTCCTGGAGCAGCCCGGCTCCAGTTTCTAAGCCCTGCACCGGGCAATCCTTACCGTCTGTTTAGTCCCTCCGGGCAGCCTTGGGGCGCGGCGCTGTCAGGCTATAATCGCGATTCCGTACCTACCAGCGCAGTGAGCTGCAGCTTGCCGCGTGTCATCAAAAGAACAAAGCGATGCATCTAGTTGACCTGACCCAAACAAGCAGCCGGAGTTTCCCGGCAATCCTGGCCGAACAGGTAGCCAACAACGGCGCGGCCAACTTCCTCGTTACCGAGGAGCGCAGCCTCACCTTTGCCGAGGTCGGTGAATTGACCGACAGGCTCGCGGGTGGCCTGCAGGCGATGGGCGTAGTGCGCGAAGATCGCGTCGCGCTGATGTTGGGCAACGATATCGAGATGGTGTTGCTGGCGCTGGCCATCAACAAGCTCGGTGCCATTTGGACGCCGATCAACAGCGAATACAAGGGCGAGTGGCTGGCTGACAACCTCGAGCGCTGCCGTTGCAAGGTCCTGGCAGTTGGCGCCGAGTATGCCCCGCGGGTTGCCGGTGTTATCGAGCGCATACCCGATGTTGCCATCGTCAAGGTCGGAAGTGAGGGCGAAGAGCTGGCGGATGCGACCGACTACCAGAGCCTGCTTGCATCCCCGCCGGCAGACCTTGGGAGTATGCGTTACGATTACGGCGACACCTGTTCCATTTTGTGGACCTCGGGCACCACCGGCAAGTCCAAAGGCGTCATGCAAAGTTATAACTGCTGGGTGCGTGCCATCGCCAAGGGTGCCAGCCTCCAGTACCAGACGCAGGACGGCGATGTGATCTACAACATGCTGCCGCTCTATCATTCGGCAGCCTGGATTACCGGCATTTACCGCGCCATGATCGAGGGTGTGGCCTGTGTCATTGAAAAGCGCTTTTCGGTCACCAATTTCTGGGAGCGCGTCCGGCTGTTCAACGCCTCGCAGACGTTTATGCTGGGGGCGATGGGTGTGTTCCTGCTCAATGCACCCGAGCAGGCGGATGATGCCGACAACAGCATGCGCGTTGCCGGTGTTGTGCCGCTGTCACCCGACCAGCGCAGCGAGTTCGAACGTCGCTTTGGTGTCAGTATTCCCCGCAGCGGGCTGGGGCAAAGTGAGTGCCTGCTGGTATGCACCCAGATAGAAGATCGTGCCGATGTGCCGCTACACGCGCTGGGTTTTCCGGTGGACGACTCCGAGGTCGCCATTCTCAATGATGATGGCCAGCCCGTGGCCGATGGCGAGACCGGCGAGATCTGTGTGCGGCCGCTGGAGCCGCACGTGGTATTCAGTGGCTATTTCGATAATCCTGAAGCGACCGCTGAAGCCTATTATGGCGACTGGTATCGCACCGGAGACCTGGGTCGTCGCGACCCGGACAACGGCGCATTCTTTTTTGTCGACCGCAAGAAAGACGCCATCCGCTATGCGGGCCGGAATATTTCAACGATGGAAGTTGAGAGTGTGGCGATTCGCCACCCTGAAGTTGCTGAGGTTGCCGCCTTTGGCATCCAGTCGGCGGAGGTTGAAGCCGAGCACGAGCTCAAGCTCAATGTCGTGCTTACCCAGGGGTCTACGCTCAGCCATGAGGCCCTGGCCGAATTCATCAACGACAACGCGCCGTATTACTTCGTACCGCGCTATATGGATTTTGTTGATGCCCTGCCGATGACGCCGACCAATAAGGTACAGAAATTCAAACTCCGGGAGGCCGGAGTGGGTCCGGATACCTGGGACCTGAAAAAATCAGCGTATGAGGTCAGGCGGTAGCGGCGTCTGGCAGTTCGGACGGCTCGAGGCCTGCGGTGAGCAGCTCGCGCTCGAGGATATCGCGAAAATGGCCGATGCTCTCTTTGACGGCGGGGTAGTCCTGGTCGGGCGTTGCTTCCATGATGCAGACCGTGCCCCAGAGTTTGCCGTCCTCAAAGCAGATGGGAAAGCCAAAATAGGACACTGGCGCGCCGTCTGTTGCATCGGCCTCGCGCTCAACAAACAGCGGTTCAACGAGGTGGACGAGCCTGAAACAAAACACGTCGGTGCTGTAGGCGATAAATTCGCCCACATAGCGTTCGTTCTCGGGGTTGGTCGATGCGCCGCGTATAATCAGGCCGTCGGCGTTAATCTCGGTGACGACGGTCGATAGCGAGTTCGTCACAGTGGCGAGAATGTCGGATATTTCCTGGCAGCGCTGGAAAAAATACTCAGGCTGCTCGGGCGCGTAGTTTGTCAGGTTCGAACTCACGGTCTTGGTCGCTGTTTTGTTGGTGTTTGTTGTTGTGCGCGGTGCCGTTGTCGCAAGGCTGCCACTAAGACTATTCGTTAGTGATGAGGATTCCGGAACGGTCGGGGCGAGCCGTGCAACAGGGCTCAAGAATGCGACATATCCCTGCAGTTGTCTAGGGCCAAATGATGCAGAGTAGCATTTTTAAGTTATTGAAAATTAAAGAGAAATCACGATAAATCATTTTTTTTAATTGGTCGGACGACCATTCTGGAGATTTCTTGCCGCTGCGCGCAGCAAACGCCAGCAAAGGGCAACGTTAGGAGGCAGCATGAATAATCCGTCAGGGCCGCTTGCCGGCATCAAGGTGCTCGACATCGGTACCATGTTGGCTGGGCCGCTGGCCGGCAGCGTACTGGCCGACCAGGGTGCCGAAGTTATCAAGATCGAGCCGCCGGGCCTGGGTGACCTGCAGCGCTATGTCGGCGCCAGCTGTAATGGCATCGGTGCTATTCACCAGGCGGTCAACCGCGGCAAGCGCTCGCTCGCATTGAACCTCAAAACGCCTGAGGGCCTGGCGATTGTCAAACAGATGATCGCCGATACTGACGTGCTGATTCACAACTTTCGCCCTGGCGTTGCCGAAAAACTCGGAGTCGATTATCAGACACTGGCCGCGATTAATCCCGGGCTGGTATACCTCTCGGTCACCGGTTTTGGTCACGAGGGCCCGCTGTCCAGCTGCGCTGCTTTTGACAATGTCGTCCAGGCCTTTGCCGGTGTGGCCATGAGCCAGGCAGATATCGAAACCGGTGAACCGCAGCAGTACTACCAGATTTTCAGCGACAAGCTCACAGCAACGATTGCGTCCCAGGCCATTACCGCGGCATTGTTTGCGCGTGAGCGCGGCCAGGGTGGGCAGCATGTCCAGCTGGCCATGGTGGATGCCGTCGCCAGCTTCCTCTGGCTCGACGTTGCCGGCGTTGCGATGTTCCAGAACCCCGAGGCAACGCCGGGGCTGCAGGTGGCCAAAGGTGTGCCGTTGATTCGCTTCAGGAATGGCTACGGCCAGGCCGCACCGGTCAGCGACGCCCACTTCCACGGTTGGTGTAAAGTGTTTGGCGTCGACTCCAGCGACCCGCGTATTGCAACGATGGCCGATCGATCGGCGAATCGGCCCTATATGGAAGAGATCTCAGCCCAGGTGTTTGCCAACGCCGCCCAAATGGATGTCGATGAAGCGATAGCGGCGCTGCAGGCCGCCGATGTGCCCTGTGCCAGGGCGCATGCGATAGAAGAGTTGCCCGAACACCCGCAGATGCAGGCCAATGGCCTGTTCGTCAAAACCCAGCACCCGGTTGCCGGCGAACTGCTTGAGGTGAAAAACCCGGCGCATTTCAGCAAAACCCCCTCAGGCTGTGGTTTTGCCAGTGCAACGCTGGGCCAGCACAGCGATGAAATCCTGGCTGCTTTGGGCATCGATGCTGACACGATTGCCGAATACCGCGATGCTGGCATTGTCGCATGACCCGCGCAGCTGATCCGGGAGGTGAAAGCCCATGTCTGTAAGCACATCGAACACTACTCTTAGCGTCTCGCGAGGGCTGGCCGGGCTGGCCGGCCTGGTGTTGCTGGCCGCTTGCAGTCGCGGCCCGGTTGATTCATCGCAGTTTGCCGTGGTCGACTTTGCGCAGGCACCCCCAGCGGCGCCTTGCGACAACTACAATCCGCTGAAGAACGCCTACTTTGGCGATCTTCACGTACACACCGCGCTGTCGAATGACGGTTACAGTTTTGGCACGCGCTCGCGGCCCGATGATGCCTACCGCTATGCCTTTGGCGCCGGCGCTGTTGAGCTGCCTGCCGACAGAAGTGGTGCTGGCGGCACGCGCAGCGTGTCGATCGACCGGCCGCTGGATTTTATGGCGGTGACCGACCACGCCGAGTTTCTCGGCGAGCAAACGCTCTGCCAGGACCCGGACAGCGGCGTTGCGGGGCAGCGTTTTTGCAATGTGTTTGAAGAGGGGCAGGGTCGTAACCCCAGCTTGCTGGTCAAGATCTTCAGCCCCAACCCCTCACGCGATTCGGGTCTGTGCGGCGAGGACGGCGAGCGCTGCACCGAGGCATCGAAAATTCCCTGGCAGGAGACAATCGATGCGGCCGAGCGCTGGAATGATAGCAGCAGCGACTGCGAGCGCACCGCGTTTATCGGCTACGAATACAGCTCGTTTCGCATGGGCAGCAACCTGCATCGCAACGTGATCTTTCGCAATGCCAGTGTGGTGCAGCGCCCCATCAGCTACCTGGATGCGACGCGAGAATGGTGGCTGTGGGACATTCTCGATCGCGAGTGTATCCGTGGCGACGAAGACTGCGACGTGATTGCCATACCGCACAATTCCAATATCAGTAACGGCCGCATGTTTGCGACCGACTACCCGGGCGCCGATAGCGACGCTGACCAGCAGGCGCGTGCGGCCCTGCGCATGCAGCTGGAGCCGATTATCGAGGTCATGCAACACAAGGGCGATTCCGAGTGTCGCAGTGGCGTGCCCGGTGTGCTGGGCGATGTCGATGAGCTCTGCGATTTCGAGAAGTTTGAGAATCTTGCCTTCCAGGCGATTACCGGGCAGTTTGATGTCGAGGCCTGCGCCAGCGGGCCGTTGGTCGATCGCCTGCCGCGCAAAGGCCCCAGCTGTATCGATCGCAACAGTTACGCGCGCTATGCGCTAATCAGTGGTTTGCAGGAGCAGGAGCGCATTGGGGTTAACCCGTTCAAGTTTGGGCTGACGGCATCAACCGACACCCACAACGCGACCGGCGGTATGGTGAGCGAAGACAATTTCGAGGGCCATCTGGGCTGGGGTGATAGCAAGCCAGAGAATCGCGTGCGCTTTGACAATGAGGTGCCGGGCAATGCCAGCAATAACCCCGGCGGGCTGGTCGGCGTCTGGGCTCCGCAGAACCGGCGCGATGACCTGTTCGATGCAATGCGCGCCAAAGAGGTGTTTGGTACCAGCGGCCCGCGCATCAAGCCGCGCTTTTTCGGCAGCTGGTCGCTACCGGGCGATCTTTGCGCTGCAGACAATGCCATCGAGCAGGCCTATCAACTGGCCGTGCCGATGGGCAGTGACTTGCCCGCGCGCGATAGCGAAGCGCCGGTGTTCCTGGCAATGGCCAGTGCCGATGCCGGCAGCGCTGCAGAGCCTGGCCTGCCATTACAGAAACTGCAGGTGATCAAGGGCTGGTACGATGCCAGCGGCAATCACCACCAGCGAATATTTGATGTAGCCGGAGGCGAGGGCGAGGGTGTCGGCGTCGACCTCGATAGCTGTACCCCGCAGGGTGAGGGCCACCAGCAGTTGTGCACGACCTGGCAAGACCCCGAGTTTGACCAGCGCCAGCGGGCGGTTTACTACCTGCGGGTGGTCGAGAATCCGCGCTGTCGCTACACGGCGCTGCAGTGCCTCGACCTGCCGGCCGAACGCAGGCCCGAAGACTGTCGTTCTGGTGTGCTACCCTCGGTGATCCAGGAGCGCGCCTGGACTTCACCGATCTGGTACACACCGTCGTAGGTTATATACCCTCATACTAGGTGCCATGTGTCGATAGCCCTGGCACCGTTATCAATAGTGAAAGCCCCGGAGGCACTATGCTCGACTTGAATGGAAAGACTGCACTGGTTACCGGTTCTGGCAGTGGTATGGGCCAGGGTATTGCGGCGCAGCTGGCAAAGCAGGGTGCCCATGTGTTCATCAATGATATTGACCCCGCGAAGGCAAAGGCCAGCGCCGCAGCCATTGTCGATGGCGGGGGTAGCGCAGACATCTGTGCATTTGATGTCACCGACTTTGACCAGGCGCGCGCGCAAATTGCGCAGGCTGACAACAGCAGTGGCGGTATCGATATCATCGTCAACAACGTAGGTAATGCCGGCGCAGTCCAGATGGAGCAGGTCTACTTCGCCGAGACTGACCCCGAGAACTGGAAGAAATTCGTCGACGTCAATCTCTATGCGGTGATGCATTGCACCCACGCGGTGTTACCCGGCATGTGTGAGCGAGGCTGGGGGCGCGTGATTGCGATTTCCTCTGGCGCCGGCCGCACCGGTTTGAACATTGGTGTGTCGATTTATGGCGCGGCCAAGGCAGGCTCGATCAACCTGATGCGCCATATGTCGCAGGAGGTGGCGCAGCACGGCGTGACCTGCAACGCGATCGCCCTTGGCCTTATGAATACCGTGCCCGAGGAGTTTGCCGAACCGGTGATAAAAACGATTCCCTGCGGTCGCCTGGGTACGCCGGAGGATGCGGGTTATATGGCGGGCTTTCTCGCCTCTGACGAAGCGAGCTGGATCACTGGCCAGGTGTTCTGTGTCGACGGCGGCTCGGCCCCGTACTAAATGATCCAGACCGTCTCGCGCGAGGCCTTCGATACGATCTGCGGCCAGGGGCAGGTTGTCGAGCACGAGGCCGGCGAGCCCTCGGTCATCCTGCACCCGGACAACACGATAACCAAAGTCTGGTCGCGACGGCGGCGCTGGTTATCCTCGAATACTTTTTTTCCCTACTCCGGCCGCTTTGTGCGCAATGCCGCCAGGCTCGCGGCCCGCGGTGTGGCTGTACCGAAAGTGCTCGAATACCAGCGGGTGGCTAACAGCCACCTGCGGCTGGTTCGCTATGAATCCCTGCCGGGCAACAGTATTCGCCAGTTGCTCCGCGATGAGCCGGCACAGGTCGATATTGCCGACCTGGCGCGCTATGTGCTCTCGCTGCACAGCAGGGGCATCCTGTTCAGGAGCCTGCATTTTGGCAACATCATTCGCCTGCCCAAGGGCGATTACGGGCTCATCGATTTTACCGACGTCAGGTACTTTCGCGCCGCGGCCGAGGGGGCGAGCAGGATCCCCTTGAGTCGCCGTGCGCTCAACATCGTGACGCCGCTGCGCTATCGCGATGATGTGCGCCTGCTCGAGCAGTTGGCGATGCCCAGCCTGGTCGAGGCCTATCTTGACCAGGCCGGACTCGCCTCGCATGAACGCGCGAAGTTCGAGGCCATAGCGAGCGACTGGCTTGCCACCCACCGCGCCACGCGGGATTGAGCGCCGGCCGTTATTCGGTGTCGGCAGGCGGTAGCGCGAGTGGGGCCGCGGCATCGGGCACGATGAGCAGCGTGGTACCGATGCGCTCTATGCTGTAGTTCGCGCGCTTGACGATTGCGGCAGACAGCGCATCGATACCTGCCAGCGTATCGGCAATGGCGCCGAACAGTTTTAGCCCCAGAAAATCCTGTTGCGGCGGCTCGTCCTCATTGGTTTCCTGCTCATTACCGGGGTTGCCGGGCTGCTCATCGGGCACAGTGCTGGTCTGGGTCAGCTCGCCCAGAGCCGCGCTTGTCTGGCAGCCGCTGAGCAACGCCGCAGCAACGACCAGTAATGTGACCAGGCACAGCGTCGCTGCAGTATGGGTAACGGTTGAAAACAGTCGGGAAAGCGTTGTCATTGTTATGGCTCCGTACGATCGAAGATGCGTACGGCACAATGCTCTCGTTACTGGCAGCGCCCTTGCAAGCGCTGAAGCAAGTCTCTGCGAGTCAGGGCAGATTTCCAGCCTGCGCAGCGAGTCGCTTGATTGGCGCCGTGGTCAGGCGCGGATATCGGCTACGCTGGCAAACTGCTCAGCTTGCAGGCGCAGTTCGCGACCACAGTCTTCGAGGTAGTAGTCCGGCGGGTTGGCGCAGCGCAGTTCCTTGAACTCGATCGCGAGGTCCGCGCAATCCTGGGCGATGGGCTGGTGCGGCGACATTTTCTGCCGGGCATAGGCGAAGGTTTCGGTGTCCAGGCGCTTGGCGACAATCATTTGCAGGTAGGGCTGCCCATTGAGCAGGACGTGGTAGCGCAGGCGCTGGTTCGGGTTGTCGGTGCCGATCGCCAGTTTGATAACCGGTTTGCAGTAGCCCTCAACCAGTGGCCCATCGTTTTCAAAGACCAGCAAAATGCCGTCACCGGGGTCGTCGATGGGCAACGCCCTGGCGCCGGCTGCAGCGCTATTTGACGGCGCTTGCTCCGTGGAGCATGCAGTGAGTAGCAGGGCGACGGCCAGCAGCAGGCTGGCGAAAACGGGTAGCTTGAGGGCCTGGAGCATTGATGGATACCTTCTGTGCGCAGCGCGAATGCCGCGCATGTTGCGGCAGAATTGTATGCCGGTCAACGGCGAAACTGCGCAGTTTTTGCCGATTGGATATACTGGTGCCGAGGGCCGGTTTCGGCCCGGTCCCGCTTGGCTTTAATCTCCTGGAATACGGCTGATGGTTGAAGATTTTCGCGCGCGTGGTTTTGTGCCTGGCGGCATCGTCAGGAACCAGCGCAATGAGCAACTCGATATGTCGGTGCTGCCGCCTATCGTGCGCACGTTGCTGGTGACCGACGGTACGGTGACCAAGACCCTCGAGGCATTTTTCTGGGAGCCGATGCAGATCGAGCGCATCGAGCAGGCGCTGGTCGCGCTCGATGAAGCCATTGAGCCCATGCAGTGTGGGGCAGGGCATGAGGTACTGCGCCGCAGTATCCAGATTGTGGGCGCCGAAACCGCGGCCATTTACACCTATGCGACATCCATTCTCAACCTGGCAGCGTTGCCCGAGCCGCTCTACGAGCCGCTGGTGAGTGGCAGTATTGGCATTGGTGAGCTGTTGCGCGACCACGGGCTTGAAACCTACCGCCAGGTATTTGATATCTTTTTCGAGTCGCTCGATGGGCCTGCAGATGCGCAGGTCCAGTGCGTGTGCCGTAGCTACTACATTTACTACCGGCAGCAGCCGGTGATCGAAGTCACCGAAAAATTTCCGCTGGCGCTTTATCGCTAGGCGCGAGCCAGTAGGAGCCGGTAGCTGGCGGGCACAAAGACCAGTGTCAGCAGTGAGGCGACGGCGAGCCCCGAGATCATAACCACCGCCAGGGGCGTCCACAGGCTGCCGCCCGACAGGTAAAGCGGCACCAGCCCGATTACCGTTGTTGCTGAGGTCAGCAGTATTGGCCGCAGGCGTTTGGCGGCCGCCGTGATGATGGCCTCGTTCAGCGGCGCGCCCCTGACCTCGATATCAATCTGGTCAATCAGCACGATGGCATTGTTGATGATAATACCCGCCAGGCTAATGATGCCCAGCGTGCCAAAGAACGACAGTGGTTCTCCGGCAATCAACAGACCCAGCGGAACGCCAACGAAAATGAGTGGCACCGATAAAAACACGATCGCAACACGGCGGAACGAGTTGAACTGGAAGACGACCGCAGCCAGCATCAGCAACAGGGCTGCGGGCAGGCCGGCCGCCAGTTTCTGGTTGGTGTCGGCCGAATCTTCGAGTTCGCCGCCAATATGCATTTTGTAACCTGGCGGTAGTTCAATTTGCTGCAGTTCAGGTTCGACCACCTCGAGAAATTCGCCGGCGGTCAGTCGCTGGCTTTTGCCGGTGATGGTGATCGTGCGCACCTGGTCGAGCCGCCGGATCTGTGAGTATTCAAGCTGCGGTTTGAGTTTGGCAATTTGCTCCATCGCCACGGCCTCGCCTTCATTCTCGAGCACGATATTCAGCAGGTCGTCTACCGTATCGCGGTTGCGCTCGGCGGCTCGCATTTCAATGGGAATCGACTGATCGTTCTCGCGATAATCAGACAGGCTGAAGCCGTCGAAGTAGGCAGAGAGCAGCTGCGACATCGACTCTGAGCTAATGCCCAGTCGACGTGCCTTGTCCTGGTCAATGGCAATCAGCACCTTGAGAATTTTTTCGCCCCAGTCGTTTTCATTCTGTACCAGGCCAGGCACCTCGCGGAATGCGCTTTCGACTTCGCGCGCCAGCGCCAGCAAGGGGTCGAGATCACTGCCCGATATCTTGATGCTCACCAGGCCGGATTCGCCGGCACCCATCGACAGTCGCTTGATCTTGAATTTGCCTTCCGGGTGCTGCTCGAGCAGGTGGCGCCTGGCTTTGTCACTGAATGACAGTGCATTATCGAAGTTATCGATATTGACCAGGAAGAATGCCGACTCTGGCGCGACGTCGATGGGATCCAGTGCAAGATAGAAGCGCGGCCCGCCACCGCCAATATAGAGTACGTGGTTGTCGACCTCGGGATTGACGGCCTCGTTGTCGAGCCAGCGGGCAACGGCTAGCGCCGACGCCTCAGTGGCGCTGATGTCCGAGCCCTTCGGCAGCTCCTGGTAGATCAGTACCTGGGTGCGCTCACTGAGCGGGAACATTTCATTGGGCACCTTGCCCAGCAGCATAATGGCCAGTACCACCAGCAGGTAACAGCCGGCAATAGCCAGCAGTGGCAGCCTCAGTGCGCCGCCAAGAATGGCCTGGTAGATGCGGGACAGGGCGCCGTCGTTGCGCTGCGGTCGCTGGCCCTGGTTGCGCACCGCGGGCAGGCATTTGCTCGCCACAAAGGGCAGGAAGTACATGGCGGCAAGCCACGAGCCGGCCAGTGTCATCGCGACCACAGCGCCGAGCGAGAACGCATACTCACCTTCGGCGCCTTCCAGTAAAAAGAACGGCATAAACGCAAAAATGGTGGTGAGCGATGAAACCAGCAACGGCACTGAAAACTGCGAGCCGGCCTGCAGTGCAGCACTGTCATGCGATTCGCCCAATTGCACCCGCCGTGCGATATCCTCGACAATGACGACACCGTTGTCGACCAGCAGCCCCAGCGAAATGATAATCGCCGCAATCGACACCTGTTCGAGGTCGATCTCCATGATATTCATGCCAATGAGTGCGACAGCCATGGCCAGCGGAATAATCGATGCGATGACCAGCCCGGTTCGCAGGCCAAGAAACAATGCCATGACCACCAGCACGACAGCCACCGTTTGCAGGACGTTGCTGACGGCGTTGTCGACTGCGGCGGTGACCTCCTGTGGCTGGAACGCCGCAAACCTCAGCTCATAGCCAATGGGTAGCAGGTTCTGGAAGTGCTCGACTTCTGACTTGATGCGCTTGCCAACCGCTTCGATGTCAAACCCCGACTGCATCTGGGTAGAGATGACAAGCGCTGGCCGGCCGTCGAAATACACGGGCTTTGATTTGGGTGAGACCAGGCCGCGCTTCACGTTGACGATATCGCCGAGCCTGACAAAATCATCAGTGCCCTTGATCTTGGTCAGCATGTTGCGGACATCATCGACGCTTTTGAAGTCGCCACTGGCTTCAAGCAGTATCGACTGCCCGGCGGCGTTCAGGGAGCCTGCCGGTAAAATGATGTTCTGCGCCTGTAACTCGGCGACCAGGGTTTCGAGCTGCAGGCCGATGGTGGCGATGCGCTCGGCATCCACCTCAAGCCAGATGCGCTCCTCCTGGACACCGTAGAGCTCCACCTTTGCGATGCCGGCCAGTGTATAGAGCCTGCGTTGCAGTTCCTCGGCTGCCAGCTCCATTTCGCGGAACGAGAAGCCCTCGCCGGTAAGCGCGATGCTGGCGATCGATACGTCTCCAAAATTGGTGTTGACGTATGGGCCGGAGGTGCCGCCGGGCAGGTCGCGGGCGACTTCTTCCATCTTGTCGCGCAATTCCTGCCACACTGGCGGCAGGTCGAAAACGTTATCCTTCAACGCGACATCGATGCTGACGCGACCGGTTGTAATCAGCGTCTTGATTTCGTCGACTTCGGGAATTTCGCGAATCTTCCTTTCGACCGGGCTGGCAATCAGGTTTTCCATGCGCTCGGGCGTCATGCCGCTGAACTGCACAGTGACGACGGCGACGCGCAGCGTGATCTCCGGGTCTTCGCGTTTGGGAAAGTTGGTGTAGAGCAGGCTGGCTATCAGTACCAGGCCGATCATTGCCAGTACGGTGAACCTGGACTTCTCGAGTCCGAACAACGTGAAGCTTCTCATGATGTCGCGCTACTCCGGACGCTAGCGTTCTGCCAGGGGAAGCAGCTTGACCTGCTGGCCATCATGCAGGTAACTGACGCCGGCGGCAGCAATGATATCGCCCTCGCTCAAACCGTCGCCAATAATGGCCGTGTTGTCGCGGATGCCCAGCATCTGTACCGCTTGCTGCTTGACGCGTTGGGTATCGGGGTCGTAGATAAATACCGTGCCTTCACCCGTGGCCTGGAGCGGGTCATCGAGCAGGTCCTTGCCGCGATCGGCATCAAAGTAAAAGCAGTTCAGCGGCACCAGGAAGCCTTCTTCGGCACCGGCAAGCGCAATCGCCAGCGTAACTTCGGCGGCCATGCCGGCGCGCAGCGTATCGGGTGACTCGTCGAGCGCGACGACGACGGGAAATGCCGAGACCTGCGCAGCCCGGGTGCCAAGCTCCTTGATATGA
The DNA here is from genome assembly GCA_965216795.1 of Pseudomonadales bacterium. Taxonomy (GTDB): domain Bacteria; phylum Pseudomonadota; class Gammaproteobacteria; order Pseudomonadales; family UBA7434; genus UBA7434. The sequence goes on from OZ244196.1 coordinate 2,470,975, forward strand.
CCGGCGTACTGCACGCTGCCCAGGTCGCTAAAGCTAATGGTCGCCGCATCGCCAAGCTCAAGGCTGTTGACGATGGTGGCCGGTACGGTGAACCGGGTTTCATAGGCGCTTTCGCTGTAAATGCCCAGTACCACTTCGCCCGCGCCAATCTGCGCGAAGTCCTGCGCATCGACACTGGAAATCACGCCGTCGAAGGGTGCGACCAGTTCGGCTTTGCTCAGGTCTTCCTCGGCGAGCTCGAGCTTGCGGGTTGCCTGCTCAAGTTGCGCCCGCGCGCTGCTAAGCTGGTTGCGCGCCGAGTCGAACTCGGCCTGGGTGACGTAGTTCTTTTCAAGCAGCTGCTCTTTGCGCTTGAAGTCGGAACTCGCGTTATCCAGTGCAGAGCGCGCTTCGTCACGGCTTGCTCTTGCTTCCTGGACTTTCAGCTCCAGCGAGACCGGGTCAATTTGCGCGAGTAGCTGGCCGCGGCGAATTTGCTGGCCAACCTCCAGGTCGAGCGCCTTGAGTTTGCCGCCCACTTCGAATGCCAGCTTGCTCTCCTGGGCGGGCTGGACCACGCTGGGGTAGCGGCGCACTTCGGAGTTGGCACGGCCAGTCACCTGGAAGCCTTTCATGCCCCGGATCACGGGCTCCTCTTCAACGGCAGCATTGCGCTCGCCACAACCAGCCAGTAATAGCATAAGCAGTGCCAATGACAGGCTGGCCAGCAGGCCGCATCGAGAGTGCCAGTGGGCGGTAGACGGAGATTGTTCCATAGTGCAACCGTTATAGACTTGAATAGTCACTGCAGAGTGAAAAAGACCCAACGCATAATACGCGCTGTCGAGCGAGAGAGTTTACCAGTGTGCGGCCGACTTGCTAGCCCCAACGCCAACAGATGCCGAGATTGCAATGAGTACAGCTGAACAATTGCTGGCCCGTGCCAGTGGGATGCGGGAGACACTGCTGGCGCGTGGCGCCGAAGCCGATGCGCTGCGCCGCTTGCCGGATGCTACGATCGACGACTTCATCGACGCTCAGTTTTTCTCGATTGTAGCGCCCAGGGCCTACGATGGACTGGAGCTGGATATCGACGTGCTGCTTGAGGTCGCCAAAACCGTCGGGCGCGGTTGTGCCTCGAGCGCCTGGGTGCTGTCGCTATTAGGCACGCACAACTGGATGGGCGGGCTGTTTCCCGAGGCGACCCAGCGCGAGTTGTTTGCCGATGGTTACCTGCTAGCGCCAGCGATTATTGCGCCGATGGGTTCGATTCGCCGCCAGGGCGATGACTACATCGTTAACGGCCGCTGGATGTTTGGCAGCGGCTCCTGTCACGCCAGCTGGGTCATGCTCTCGGCGCTGGAGATGGACGATGATGACAACATCACCGGCCTGCGTTGCGTTGCGATACCCATCGCCGAAGTCAGCGTTGAAGATGACTGGCAGACCGCTGGCATGCGCGGCACCGGCAGCAACTCTATTGCGGTCGACAATGTTCGCGTACCGGCGCGGCGCACCTTGCCGCTGCAGCAGATGCTCGATGGCACCACCGAACAGGGCCTGGCGAGCGATAACCCGATGTATCGCCTGCCGCTGGTGCCTTACCTGTCCTATACCGCGGCTGCGCCGGCGATTGGTCTGGGGCTGGGCGCTATCGACTGCTTTACCGAGTACCTCAAGCAGCGGGTGATGATGAGTGGTGATACCGCGCAGCAAAAACCGGCCGCCCAGGCACGGCTTGCCGAGTCAGTCAATGAGGTTAACGCGGCACAGGCATTGGTCGATAGCGGTGTGCAGCGCATGTTGGCGACAATCCGCTCTGGCGCAACGATTGATCTTGAGGCGCGCATTCGCCACCGGGGAGAGGCCTGCTATGCGGCCTCGCTGGTCAAGCGCGCGGTTGATCGCCTGGCCGAATCGGCCGGTGCCAAGGCGCAGTTTGAGTCCCACCCGCTGCAGCGCTATCAACGCGACATCAATACGCTGCGCGGGCACGTGGTCTTCGACCTGGATATGACGATGGAGATGTACGGCCGCAGCCTATTGGGCCTGCCCAACGAGCAGCCGCTGGTTTAGCCATAGCGACGCGGGGTCTGTGTCGGTGTAATGCCAGTCAGGCGATGCGCTTGGGCGTCAGGCTTACGAGGGTCGCGGTCGAAGCGCTGTCGCTCTCTTCGCGAATATGGCCCTCGTCCAGCGCGTTAAAGAAGACGGTGAACTCATCGGCCGTCATGGGTTTGCCGAGATAGTAACCCTGACCGTAGTTACAGTTGCGTTCCACCAGGTAAGCCAGCTGCTCGCGATTCTCAATACCCTCGGCAACCACTTCCAGCTTCAGGGCTTCGCTCATGTCCAGGATCGCGTGCGAGATGGCTTCATTGCCCGCATCAGTCGGCAGTCCGTCGATAAAGGTGCGATCGATCTTGAGCATGTGAATCGGCAGTCGCTTCAGGTAGCCCAGCGATGAATAACCCGTGCCAAAATCATCGATGGCGATTTTAATGCCTTCTGCACTGAGCCGGTTCAATGCATCGAACGGGTCAACCGCACGATTGTGCTCGAGTGTCGGGTTCAGCAGGATGCTCTCGGTAATTTCCAGTACCAGCTGCGAAGGAGACAGGTCATTCTCCCTGACCGCAGCCAGGATGCCGTCGCTCAGCCCCGCCTCTTCAAACTGTATGCTCGAGAGGTTGACCGAGACGTTCAGCGATGGCAATCCTGCCTCGCGCCACCGCCTTGCTTGCCTGCAGGCCTGCTGGTAGACCCATTGACCGAGCGGGATGATCTGTCGGGTTTCTTCAGCCACCGGAATAAACTTGTCCGGGGCGACCAGGCCGCGCACCGGATGCTGCCAGCGCAGTAGCGCTTCGACACCGGTAACTCGCATGTCATCCAGCCGGACGACGGGCTGGTAATACAGCGAGAATTCCTCGCGTTCGATGCCGACTTCAATTTCACGCTCCAGCTGTTGTCGTTCGAGGAAGGCCTGTTCAATCGCTGTATCAAAATGTGCGTAGCCGTTTTTACCCAGTGTCTTAGCCTGGTACAGGGCAAGGTCAGCTTTGCGCAACAACTCGCTGCTGCGCGAGCCGTCACGGGGGAACTGGGCGATACCGATGCTGGCCTCAACCTTGAGCCAGTTGCCATCGATCTGCATGGGCGCGCGCAGTTCACTGCCCAGCTGGATAGCGATCTGGGCCGCGGTATCTTCCGTGGGCAGGTGTTTCAATAGCAGCGCAAACTCATCACCGCCCAGCCTTGCGACCTGGCAGGGCAGCTTGCAGGCCCTGGCCAGTGTTTGCGCCACGTGTTCGAGTAGCTTGTCGCCCACCGGGTGTCCGAGGTTGTCATTGATCGACTTGAAGTTATCCAGGTCGATGATCAGTAGTGCACCCTCCTTGTTGTTGCTATATGCATTCGCAAGGCAGTCCTGGAGTTCCTGCAGGAACAGCGTCCGGTTTGCAACGCCGGTGAGCTGGTCGTAGTGTGCTCGCCGGTCCAGCTCGACAGTATAGTCGTTGATGAGCTCGCTCATCCTGCGCGTCTTTAATGCAAACAGGCACCACAGCAGTACGAACACGCCCAGGCCAGATCGCCGGCCCATCCGGGCCTGTCGCTCGCGCTGGTCAATTTTGGCGAGCAGGCGATGCGACTTGCTCTCCATTTCGTTGCGTAGTCGCCCGAGCACCTGCGCGAAGTCCTGCTTGAGCTGGGTATAGCGATGGGCGCTCAACAGTGCCCGAGCCGTATCGTTACGTGAGCTTTCGATGGCGGCAAAAATCGCCGTTTCGGTTTCGAGCAGACCGGCGTTGATTTCCATCAGCCGCGAGAGCGTCGTGCTGGATGCCATTTCTTCGACTTCAAGCATGGCGTCATCAAGCTCCGCGACGGCGTTGTCAAAGCGGCCCTTCCAGTAGGGGTAGTCTTCAGCTTCCGCATTGATGGCCATGGCAGCCGTCATCGTGATGACTTCGTCAAAGTGCACCAGTATGCCGGCCAGCTGCTCCAGGCGCGCGCTGGTTTTAAAGTCGCGCTCGGTGAGCTCGACCAGGCGGATGTTGAGCTGTACCGCTGCAGTGATCAGCAGGATGCTGAATGCACTGGCCATCACAAACAGCATGCGAATGCTCTTTGTGCTGCCAACGGCTGCGTGGTGATTGTTGATGAAGGGCATCGTCAGGTTCCCACACGGCGATGCGAAGGGCGTGCCTTCGGCCGGTTAACGCGGGTGCTGTGCGAGCCTTGTTGTGCCATTTTTGCGGAGTGCGCGTATTCGAATCCTGATCAAAAAAGTATAGCCAGCGGCCGCTGGGGGAGGATTCGGGGGTGCCACCAAACTGTGACCGGGGTCACAGCTGGCCTGGCTTATTAATGAGCGACAGGTCGAATTGTCGAGACGGTGTGCAGCGCTGTCGGGTACTACTTGTGGGTCTGCCCCGCCAGTGCGGTACCGTCGAAGAATGCCGGGTTGGCACCCAGCAGCATTTCGGCGTCGTTGTGCCAGACAAACTCGGCAAACTCGGACTCGCTGAGCAGTTCATCCTCGACCAGTTCCCAGGCTTCCTGCAGTACGCCATTCATCTCGGGCACGTCCCAATGACCAATATCGGAGCTGAATATGGGCTTGAGCTTGGCGCCCAGCGGATTGCTGCGGGTATTGAAGGCCGATGCATTCATCGGGTCGTCGGCTTCGCAGCCGAAGTAGAGTCGGGTTTCAAACAGTTCGCGAATATCTTCGGGCGAACTGAATCCGGCGCGCGCATAGTCGTCGACCTCAACGCCCTCAGGCAGCGGCATCGACATCACGTCAACGGCATCAAAGTGTTCAAGCTGCGCCAGGTAGCGCTCGGAGCCATAGCGCTCAAACTGCTTGCGCAGCGCATCGCGATCAAGGTGCGCAGGATTGTAGTGGTCGATGTCGCGACTGCGTTTCTCCCAATGGCCGATCAGGTCCGAATACAGGTTGGTCGCCCAGCCCACGCCACCTTCCAGAAAGGCCATGCGCAGTGCCGGAAAGCGTTGTGGCACACCGCCCATGATCAGCGAGCGGCAGGTCGCTTCGCCCGCCGCCGCGAAGCTACCAATATGGTTGTAGACATAATTGCTGACCGAGGCGCGATTCTGCCAGCCCATGCCCGAGGCGTGAAAGGTGGGTGCAATGCCCAGCTCTATGCATTTGGCCCAAACCGGATCGTAATCGTAGGGGCTGTCAATGCCAAAGGTGTCGGCCCAGCGCGCGGCGCGCGGCAGGTTATCGCCCTGCAGTGGGCGATAGGTATGTCCTGCAACGACGGCGGTCTTGAGCCCCAGCGTGTTGACGGCATAGTCCAGTTCGTCAATCGCTTCTTCGGGAGTGTGCATTGGAATGATTGCAGCCGGGGTCATGCGGTCGGCGAGATCGCGAAACTCGTCCGCATAATACTGGTTGAACGCCCGGCAGGCGGCGACGCGTAGTTCATCTTCCGGGATCAACGGCACACCCAGCCCATGGGTCGGGTAGACAATCGCAAAGTCCAGCCCGAATTCATCGAGTCGTTCATACATGAGCCGGGGCAGGTGAGCGGTGGCGCGGTCGAGGGTGTTGCGGGCGGGAAAGCCCCACCATGTCAGCCGGAACAGCCCCAGCTGCCGCATGTCTTCCGCGGGCATCTGGTGCACGAGGTGCTGCGAATAGAACATGTCATCGAAGTAGCGGGCGGCCGACTCGCCGGCGAGGTCCTTCAGGTACTGGCGCACCACTGGCAGGAACTCGAGCATATGCCCGTCGGCATCAATCACCGGGTGTCCAATGCGGGCGCGAATCTGGTCGACAGAAAGTGAAGCACTCATGATAGGTGGCCACTGTTGAGGGTGAGCAACGGGTCAGTATTGTGCGCCGGGAGGCTGTGAATTACCTGCACAATCCGTTCATTTTGCGGTTCATTATGCATTGCCTGGGCATCGTGGCGGGGTGACTGCTCACGCGATGCTGGTACCGCCCTGGAAAATACTGCAGAATCAGCCTCCTGCGAGTAGCATCCCGCTGTTTGCCCTGAGTCCATGGGAGTCGTCGATGAGTGAGCCTGTGTATATGCTGAACGCACTCTGGTTCAAAGAGCCGGGTGGACGCGAGAAATACATGGAGTACGGTGCTGCAGTCGCGCCTTTGCTCGAAGCGGCAGGTGCCGCGGTTGGCGAGATGTACCAGTCCCAGCAGTGCCTGATCGGTGAATGGGATCCGGACGCACTGTTCGTCGTCAAGTATCCCAGCCAGGCCGCCTTTGAAGCGATGGTATCGAGCGAGGCGTATGCACAGGTGATGCATCTGCGTGAAGAGTCGCTGGTAAAGAGTGTGCTGACCCGGTGCTCCGGGTTTGACTGGTCCTGAGCCGCCAGGAGATATACCCATGAGCTTACTCTCGTTGTTTTTTGCCGCAGTGTTCTTCGTGAATGGTGTGCCGCATTTTTGCCAGGGCATCAGCGGTAATCGTTTCCAGAGCCCCTTTGCCTCGCCGCCCGGTGTCGGTGAGTCATCGCCCGTGGTCAATGTGCTTTGGGGTGCCTTCAACTTTCTGGTGGGGTATCTGTTGCTGCGATACGCCGGCCAGTTTCATATAGGCCTGAACCCTGCCACGCTGGTCTTTTTTGGCGGTGGACTGGTAATGGCGGTGGTGCTGGCTCGGCACTTTGGCAGCGTACGCAATGCGTAGTCGGTGGTGATGCAGATGAAAGCAAAGGTGATTGACCAGTGGCATGCGCTGCTCGACAGTGGTGACCCGTCATTGTTGCCGCCGCTACTCGATGATGATGTGGTGTTTCACTCCCCGGTATTGCATGCGCCGCAGCCAGGCCGAGAACTCACGCAGATGTACCTGCGTGCTGCGCAGCGAGGGCTCTACAACGACACGTTTCATTACGTGCGCGAAATTGTTGGCGAGCGCGATGCTGCGCTTGAATTCGTTGTCGAACACGATGGCACGGTGATTAACGGCGTCGACTTCATTCGCTGGAACGACAATGACCAGATTATCGATTTCAAGGTAATGATCCGCCCGTATCGGGCTATCGATAAAGTGCGTGAACTGATGCTGGCAGTGCTGGGCAATGCGAAAGACTGATCACCCGGGGGTAAGACGATGAGTGCAGAACCGATTTCGGCACAAGCTGTTGCTGCCAACAAGGGGCAGACTTTCTACCCTGAACCGCTTGCCCGGCAGGTTGCGGGCCGCACCAAGCGCAAGCTCGCCGATGCTTTTGGACTGGCGAACTTTGGTGTAAACCTGACGACGCTTGACCCCGGTGCCGTGTCGGCCCTGCAGCATCACCATACAGAGCAAGACGAGTTTGTCTATCTGGTCGAGGGTGAGTTGACGCTGCGGCTGGATGATCGTGAGATCACCATGCGCGCCGGCGACTGCATGGGCTTTCGCGCGGGCAGCGGCGAGGCCCACCAGCTGCGCAACGAAAGCGGGCAGCCCGCAACCTATCTTGAAATCGGTGATCGCAGCCCGGATGATCGCGTGGAATACCCCAATGACGATTTTGCGGTGACGTTCAGGCCTGGAGAGGGTTGGGCTTTTACCTACAAGGATGGCCGACCTTATCCCGATAGTTAGACGGCGCGCCTGACAGCGCTTACAATGTGCGGCATGTGTCCGGGTGTGAGTGGGCTATGAGTACGCACGACCCCAATAGTGCCATCGCCGAACTGCAGAATAAAACCACGCTGGCCTGTTCGTTGGTCACGATCGTGCTGTTGCTGCCGTTCACCGTCAGTCATGCCATCCAGAAAGATCTCGTCCTCACTGTAGCCAACTGCTTCATTATCCTGTTGTGCCTGGTCAATGCCGGCTTTTGCCTGCGCGGCCAGCATAACCAGTGGGTGAGTTTGCTGCTGCTGCTGGGCTGTGCGATCACGCTGGTTTACGCGTTCTTCAAGATGGGTGTGCCGGCGAGTTATCCGCTGGTCCTGCTGGTGTTCGCGCTCTACCTGATGCTGCCGGAGCGACGGGCGCTGGCCGCCAATATTGTGCTGGCCGCGGTGTTGCTGCCGGTCTCCTTTTATGTGCTTGAGCTGCCCTCGGCTGCGCGCTTTGCGGCGACGATCACCGGGGTCAGCGTCTTTGCCTTTATCGCCTCGAACGAAATTAACCGCTTGCACCGTCGACTGCAGGAGCGGGTTGTCACAGACGAACTGACCGGGCTGTTTAACCGCACGTTGCTCATGCCATCGATCGAGCAGGCCATTGCCCGCCAGCAGCGCACGGAAGTGCCCAGCAGCCTGATTGCCTTCGATGTGGATGAATTCAAGGCAATTAATGACACCGCCGGTCACCTGACGGGTGACACGGTATTGCGAGCAATGGGAGAAATACTGCGCCGGCACTCTCGCAAGACCGACCAGGTGTTTCGTGTGGGTGGTGAAGAGTTCCTGGTGCTTGCGCACAATGCCAATGCAAAACAGGCATCAGGTTTTGCCGATAACATTCGCCGGGAAGTCCAGTCGGCATCGCTGCTGCCCGATCGCCAGGTCACGATCAGCGTCGGGGTCAGTGAGTGGCGCAGCGGCATGACGCCCGGGCAGTGGGTAGAGCGGGCAGACGAAAAGCTCTACCGGGCCAAGGCCAACGGTCGCAACTGTGTGGTGGTATAGCAAACGACGGCGACAAAAAAAGCGGCGCATGATGCGCCGCTTTTTTGTGGGACGGTGGGTTTAGAGGTCGAAGCGATCAAGCTGCATCACCTTGCTCCAGGCCGCGACAAAGTGCTCAACAAAGCGTTGCTGGGCATTGTCAAAGGCGTAGATCTCGGCGACCGCTCGCAGCTCACTGTTCGAGCCAAAGATCAGGTCAACCGGTGTTGCGGTAAAGCGGGTTTTGCCGCTGTTGCGATCCACGCCCTCGTAGACACCGTCCACGTCAGATTTGCGCCACTGGGTGGACATATCCATTAGCTCAACAAAGAAGTCATTATTGAGCGTGCCCGGATTATCGGTGAAGACGCCGTGGGTGCTGCCATTGCTGTTGGCGCCCAGAGAGCGCAAGCCACCAAGCAGGACGGTCATTTCAGGGACAGTCAGGCTCAGTTGGTCGGCCTTGTCGACCAGCATTTCGGTGGGCGAACGATAGGCGCTGGCAACATCGTAGTAGTTGCGGAAGGCGTCGGCTGTTGGCTTGAGCAAGTCAAAGGAGGCTACATCGGTTTGTGCCTGGCTGGCATCGGTGCGACCCGGTGCAAACGGCACGTCGATATCGACCCCGGCATCAGCGGCCGCTTTCTCGATCGCTGCGGCGCCGCCCAGTACGATCAGGTCGGCCAGCGATACCGGCTTTTTCGAGTCCTGTTGAATGCCGCGCAGTACATCGAGCACCCTGGCAAGCTCTGCAGGGTTATTGGCCGGCCAGTCTTTTTGCGGTGCCAACTGGATGCGGGCGCCATTCGCACCGCCGCGCATGTCACTGGCGCGGAAGCTCGACGCAGAGGCCCAGGCAGTGCGCACCAGTTCAGGTACGCTCAAACCACTGTCAAGAATCGCGGCTTTGAGCTTGTCGGCATCGCGCTTGCCAATCAGTTTGTGATCGACAGGCGGTACCGGGTCTTGCCAGACCAGTTCTTCGGCGGGCACGTTGTCGCCCAGGTAGCGAACGCGCGGCCCCATATCGCGATGCGTCAATTTATACCAGGCTTTTGCAAAGGCCAGTCGGTACTCCTCGGGGTCAGCGAGAAAGCGCTCGGCGATTTTGCGGTACTCCGGGTCAGCCTTGAGCGCCAGGTCGGCCGTCGTCATGACCGGCGCATGAAACTTACCTTCGATGTGGGCATCGGGTACGCTGGAATGCAATGACTCATCGGTGGGGATCCACTGGATGGCGCCTGCAGGACTGCGCGTTTGCTGCCATTCGAAGTTCAGCAGGTTGCTCAGGTACAGCGATGTCCAGCGCGTCGGTGCCTGGGTCCAGGCGCCTTCAAGGCCGCTGGTGACAGTGTCTTCCGAGTGACCCTTGCCGCAGCTGTTCTTCCAGCCCAGGCCCTGTTCTTCAATGCTGGCACCACCAGGCTCGGCACCGACACATTTGCCCGGCTTGTGCGCGCCATGCATTTTGCCAAAGGTGTGACCGCCGGCAATCAGTGCAACGGTTTCCTCATCGTTCATCGCCATGCGACCGAACGACAGTCGAATATTCTTTGCCGAGGCCGCGGGGTCAGGTACACCCATTGGACCCTCGGGGTTTACGTAAATCAGGCCCATATGCATCGCACCCAGCGGGCGTTGCAGCTTGCCGTCGCGATCGCGCCGATCGCTGGCGAGCATTTCGACTTCAGGGCCCCAGTAGACGAGATCGGGTTCCCAGTCATCGGCCCGGCCACCGGCGAAGCCGTAGGTTTTAAAGCCCATGTTCTCCATACCGACGGTGCCGGCCAGGATCATCAGGTCAGCCCAGGACAGCGCCTCACCGTATTTCTGTTTCAGTGGCCACAGCAGTCGCTTGGCCTTGTCGAGGTTGCCGTTATCCGGCCAGCTGTTCAACGGGTCGAAGCGCATTTGCCCGCCGTCGCCACCGCCGCGACCATCGAGCGTGCGGTAGGTGCCGGCGCTATGCCAGGAAAGACGAATAAAGAAGGGCCCGTAGTTGCCAAAGTCGGCAGGCCACCAGGGCTGCGATTCGGTCAGCAGCGCATTCAGGTCGGCTTTGACGGCATCCATATCCAGCGCGGCAAAGGCTTCGGCGTAGCTGAAGTCTTCGCCCAGCGGGTTGGAGCGCGGGTCGTGATCGCGCAGCGGCGACAGGTCGAGCTGGTCAGGCCACCAGAACGTGTTGGGTTTTGCCTGGCCGGCCGCTACGCCGCCCGAGCCACTGGCCCCGGCGGGTTTGCTGACGGTTTCGTGGGTATCAGCCGATGCTACCGCTGGCAGCAGGCTGGCCGAAATCGCCGCCGCGAGCAGGGTTTTAGCGAAAGATCCGCGTTTTTTCATTGTCGTTGCCTCTTGTCCTGGAACATGGAAAAGCTTGATTGACAATATAACGCCGAATGCCCTGCAGGGGGGCTCGAAACTGATTGAATGTATTGATAGGGCTGATAGCGAATGCTAATTGCGCTGGGGCAGGCTGGCCTGTGGCAGCATTGCCAGCCCGGTGCGCCACCGTTACATTGAATAGCGAATAGGCAGCGCAGTGAGTGCTGGGCACTTATTGTCCAGTGCTGTGCTGTCAGGCAACGGTTAATGGAGAACGACATGCGATCCTGGTTATGCCATGCAACGACTGGCGAAGACGGGCTGGCCCTGGCGGAGGTGCCCGAGCCCGATTGCCAGCCCGGGCAGGTGCTGATCGACAATCACTGCGCTGCACTTAACTTTCCCGATGCGCTGATGCTGCGGGGCCTTTACCAGTTCAAGCCCGAGCTGCCCTTTGTGCCGGGCAGTGAATTGGCGGGTACCGTGCGTGCCGTCGGCGACGGAGTAGAGGGCTTTCATGTGGGCCAGCGCGTGCTGGCGCTGCCGGGCTTTGGCGCCTGCAGCGATGTGGTTGCGGTCTCACCACCGATGCAGCAGTTGCACGCCATGCCCGACAGCATGGGTTTTGAAGAGGCCTCGGGTTTTGCGATGACCTACGGCACGGCGATGCATGCGCTGGTGCAGCGCGGCCAGCTGCACGCGGGTGAGACGGTGCTGGTGCTGGGGGCGGCCGGTGGCTGTGGCAGTGCGGCGATACAAATCGCCAAAGCGCTGGGCGCGCGGGTGATTGCAGCCGTCAGTACCGATGCCAAGCAGCAGGCCGCCGAACAGCTCGGCGCCGATGATGTCGTCAACTACAAAACGCAGGATCTGCGCGATGCGGTCAAGGCCTTAACGGATGGCGCAAGTGTTGATGTGGTATTCGACCCCGTTGGCGATGCGATGTTTGAACAGGCCATTCGCTGCGTGGGCTGGAACGGTCGTTACCTGGTGGTGGGTTTTGCCGGCGGTGAAATACCGGTGCTCAAGGCCAACTACACCATCATCAAGTCGCTGTCGGTGATCGGTGTTGCCTTTGGCATGTCGGCGATCAATGACCCTGCGATGAATGCAGAGAATTTTGCGCGGCTGTTTGACTGGTACGAGCAGGGCCTGGTCAAGCCGTTGGTCAGTGAGACCTACAGCATTGAGCAGTTGCCCGAGGCGATGGCCGGGCTCTATGCCGGTAATGCCATCGGCAAACTTGTTGTGAGGTTTTCATCATGAGCCAGCAAAAACTTACCCGGCTCGATCGCTCAATCGCTGGCAAGGTCGCACTGGTGACGGGCGCGGCCAGCGGCATTGGCGCTGCGACTGCGCGCCTGTTTGTCGATGAGGGCGCAAAAGTCGGCCTGGTCGATGTGAACGCCGCGGGCCTGGCTGAACTGGAGAAGGCAATCACTGCGGTTGGCGGTGAAGTGCTTTGTATCACTGCCGACTGTGGCGAGCGCGAGCCGCTGTGCGCCGCCGTTGAGACCATAGCACAGCACTTTGGTGCGCTGGATATTCTCGTTAACAATGCCGGCATGGCCCTGCCCAGCGATGTCAACGATGCCGATGGTATCGATGCCAGTTGGGAGCGCTCGATGTCGGTCATGGCCACTGGCCAGCAGCGCGCTATCGTCACTGCGCTGCCATGGCTGCGCCAGGCGCCACATCCGCGCATCGTCAACGTGGCGTCAACCGAAGCCTTTGGCGCAACGCCCTACAACAGTGCTTATGTCGCTGCCAAGCATGCATCACTGGGGCTAACCCGCGCGATGGCTACCGAATTGGGCAAAGAGGGTATTACCGTCAACTGCGTTTGTCCGGGTCCGGTGCATACCGGTATCACCGAGATGTTCCCTGATGAGCAGAAACAGTTGTTCGCAAAAAGACGCACGGCCTTGCGGCGTTATGCCGAACCTGAAGAGATCGCTCATGGCATCCTCAACCTGGTCCTGCCGGCCTCGAGCTTTATGACCGGCGTTGCCTTACCCGTCGACGGCGGATTACTGGTTCGCAATGCCTGAGCCCGCGGCATTGGTGATACCTTTATCGGTATTGCTCACTGCAGGAGTGGCTCGATGAAGATTTCCCTGGGCATTACGCCCTCGGCACAGGCCCGCGATATTGCCCAGGCCGCCGAAGCGATTGGTTACGATCGCGTCTGGCTGTATGACTCGCCAGCACTTTACGAAGATCTGTGGATTCACCTGGCGCAGGTGGGTGAAGCAACGACACGGGTGGGGCTGGGCACCGCCGTCATCGTGCCGAGTACCCGTCATGTCATGACGCTGGCATCGTCGATTGCCACCGTCGATCGCATTGCACCGGGTCGCCTGGCCTGCGCCATTGGCACCGGTTACACCGCAAGACTGGTGATGGGCAAACAGGCGCTGAGCTGGAAGTTTGTTCGCGAATACGTCGAACAGCTGCGCGCATTGCTCGATGGCCAGGTGGTCGATATCGAGGGTGAGCCCTGCCAGATGATCCATCACAGCGAACTGGCGCAGCCACGGCCGATCAAGGTGCCGCTGTTGCTGTCGGCCTTCGGGCCGAAGGGACTGGCGATCGCGCACGAAATCGCCGATGGCTGGATGGGTGTTGGTCCACCTCCTGAGCCCTTCGACTGGGCGACACAGTTGGTGTTTGGCACCGTGCTGGCGGACGATGAATCCCCGATGTCGCCGCGCGTGATCGATGCGGCCGGGCCCTGGCAGGCGGGCATGTACCACAGCACCTGGGAGAGCGACCCCGCAGCACTGGCCCATCTGCCCGGCGGAGCCGAGTGGCTGGCCGAAATCGAAAGCCAGCGCAGCGACGAGCGCGAGCGGCATCTCGCTGTGCACTATGGGCACGTCACGCACCTCAACCAGGCCGATCGCAAGGCGCTGCATGCCGCCGGCGACAATATCCAGTGGTTTGGCTGGGTCGACAAGGCCGATGAGCTGCGTGCCCGCGCCCAGGCCAGCGCCGATGCCGGCGTTAGCGAAATTCTCTACACGCCGTCGGGTAGCGATGTGCTCGGCCAGCTCGAGCCCTTTTACCAGGCGCTACAGGGCGTCAGCTGATTGACGGATCGTCGGTGATGGACATATCGGTTCATCGCCATCGGTAAAAAGAATAAATCGTAATCGCTCGCCGCTGAGATAGTGGCGATAATGCCACGCTGTATCCAACCACCCCGAGTATTCCAGAGGAAGCGTATGAAGGCCCTAGTCTGTAAAGCAGTCAATGATTACGGTGTTGAAGAGGTCACGCTTGACCCACCCAAAGCCGGTGAACTGAAAATCAGGATGAAGGCCACCGGGGTCTGCCACTCTGACCTGTCGGTACTCAACGGCAAGCTCCCGCTGCCCACGCCCTGCGTGGTCGGCCACGAAGGTGCTGGCATTGTCGATGAGGTGGGCGAGGGCGTGACCGGCTTTGAAGTCGGTGATCATGTCGTGTTGTCGTTTGTGCCGGTATGCGGTGAGTGTAATGACTGCAACCACCAGCGCCCGCAGTTCTGCTCGATTGGTCAACCGCACGGCAAGATGATCGATGGCACAGCGCGGGTCAGGCTCAATGGTGAAGAGCTCAACATCATGCAGTTTCTTGGCTGCATGGCAGAGTACGCCGTGGTGCCCGCCATTTCTGCCGTCAAGATCGACAAGTCCATTCCACTCGACAAGGCCGCGCTGGTTGGTTGCGGGGTGATGACGGGCGTGGGTGCGGCGATCAATACCGCGCAGGTCACGCCGGGTTCAAGCGTCGTGGTCTTTGGTTGTGGCGGTGTGGGCCTTTCTATTATCCAGGGTGCGCGACTTGCAGGCGCTGCCAAAATCATTGCCGTCGACCTGGCCGATAACAAACTCGAGCTGTCGAAAAAGTTTGGTGCAACCCACACGGTTAACGGCGGTGAGACCGATCCGATCATGGCGATTCACGAGCTGACGGGCGGTGGCGCTGACTTCGCGTTTGAAGCGGTGGGTATCACCGCGCTGATGGAAAAGACCTACGAAGCGGTGCGCCGCGGTGGCACGGCGGTCATTGTTGGCGTCGGCGATATTGCCGAGAACATTTCGCTCAACGCATTGATGGCGCCGATGTCGGGTAAAACGCTCAAGGGCAGCTTTTACGGCGATGCCAACCCCGCGGCTGACTTTCCGAAGCTGCTCGACCTGTACCAGGCGGGCAAACTCGACCTCGATGGGCTGGTGACTTCAACCTACACCATCGATGAGGCCCCCAAAGCCTTTGAAGACATGCAAAACAATGTGAATGCCCGTGGTGTGATACTCTACGATTAATCGTCGCCAACAATAATAATAAGGAGAAACACGATGAGCCTTACCGCCTTTGCCACTAACCCCGTCGCCGTGCGCCGACTCGAGTGCACGGCCGTGCTGGCCGCCAGCCTGTTTGCCTACCAGCAGCTGGGGTTTTCCTGGCTGCAGTTTGCACTGCTGTTTTTTATCCCCGACCTGTCGATATTTGCTTACCGCGCGTCCCGGGAGTTAGGGGGCCTTGCCTATAACGCGGCGCACTGCTTTTTATGGCCCGTGGCGCTGGGTATATACAGCTGGCAGGCGGGCGATAGCCAGCTGCAGTCCATCGCATTGATATGGCTGGCGCATTGTGCGTTTGATCGTGCGATTGGCTGGGGCCTCAAGTACCCGGACAGCTTTTGCAACACCGATATGGGTGTGAAAACACTGGCCATCGACAACCAGTACCTGCGCTAACCGATACCCCGAACCCTACACGAGGCTCAGACTATGCAAAACCTGGCGGGTAAAGTGGCTGTCATTACCGGCGCGGCCGGTGGTGTGGGCACTGCGCTGGCAAACAAGCTGGCCCAGCGCGACTGTTCTTTGGCACTGGTCGACATAAACCAGGAGGCGCTGGAGGCGCTGCAGGCCGATCTGGCCCAGTACGCCGTTGGCGTGAGCGTGCATCGCGTCGACATCACCGATCGTGCACAAATGGCCTCTTTGCCCGAGGCGGTGCTGGCGGTGCATGGCAAGGTCAATATCCTGATCAACAACGCGGGCATCACCTACCAGAAGTCCTTTGCAACCCACACGATGGAAGACTGGGACAAAATTGTCGGCATCAACTGGTGGGGCGTGCTCTACGGCTGTCACTACTTTCTCGATGCCTTAAAGGCAGCGGGCGAGGGGCATATCGTCAATATGTCGAGCATGTCGGGCAGCGTTGGCCTGCCCAACCAGACGTCCTATTGCGCCACCAAGGGCGCCGTCAAGCTATTGAGCGAATCATTGTGGGGTGAGCTTGAACAGCACAATATTGGTGTGACGTCGGTGCACCCCGGCGCGATCAAGACCGACATGATCCAGGCCACGCTCAAAAACTCTGACGATATCGAGGCCGCGCAGCGCAACTATGAAATGGCGCAGCGCATTGGCGTCACGGCCGAGCATGTCGCCGATCGCATTATTCGCGCGATCGAGAAAAACCATCTGCGTATTCGCATTGGCCGCGATTCGGTCATGCTCGACATCCTCAAGCGGCTGTTTCCGATCAGCCTGCAAAAGCTGCTCAAGCGCGTCGCCTGAGACCCAATCACCAGTAACCAGCAGGGGTGCCGCGATGAGCAGGCTTCTTCAAGTCATGGGCTTTACCGTAGCGGCCGCGCTGTTGGTGGGCTGCAGCGGTGAGGAGCACCCGCGCGGCACGATTTCTGGCGGTGGGCTGACCCTGGCTGAGCTGCTGGAGCGCGAGTCGCAGCATCGCGCAGCGAACGAGGAGACCGCGCAAACCCAGATTCTGTTTGGCGACCTGCACGTACACAGCACCTACTCGATTGACGCGCAAACCATGGAACTGCCGATGATGGGCCAGCAGGGCCTGCACACCGTGGCCGATGCCTGTGATTTTGCGCGGCACTGCGCTGACCTGGATTTTTTCAGCTACAACGATCACGCCGAGGGCCTCATGCCCAGCCAGTGGCAGGCAATCAAGCAGACCGTGCGTGAATGCAACGCCAGCAATACCACGCCCGATAACCCCGACCTGGTGGCTTTTGCTGGCTGGGAGTGGACCCAGATAGGAACCAGCGATGACACCCACTGGGGCCATCGCAACGTGATCTTCAAAGACACCGGCGACGACGTGCTGCCGGCGCGACCGATTAGCGCGCGGGCAACGCCCGATGACATGGGCACCTTTTCAGGCTCAAGACGCCTGGGCGTCATGCGTTTTCTCGACCCACTCAACTGGAAGGCCTACGCCGACCTGGTCTATATGCTCGATGATATCGAGCAGTACCGTGGTTGCCCCACGGATGTGCCATCGCCACAGTTGCCACTCGATTGCCATGAAAATGCGCCGTCGCCCGATGTGTTGATGCGCAAACTCAATGAGTGGGGCTTTGAGCACATGATTATTCCGCACGGTGATGCCTGGGGTGCCTATACGCCGCCCGAGTCATCCTGGGACAAGGCCCTGAGTACGCGTTACTACACCGATGCATCACACCCGATGCTCGAGATTATGTCGGGCCATGGCAACAGCGAAGAGTATCGCGAGGTGGCCACGGCATCGATCGACGCGCAGGGGCAGCTGCAGTGCCCGGAGCCCGGTGAGAACTACACCCCCTGCTGTTGGCAGGCAGGCGAGATCATGCGCCAGCGCTGCGGTGATTTGCCCGAGGCCGAATGCGACAGCCGCGTGGAGCTGGCAAAGCAGTACGCGCTGCAGGCCGGCAATCGCTATATTGGTGTATTCCCTGATACCACGGCCGATGACTGGGGGCTGTGCGGGCAGTGCATCGACTGCTTCAAGCCGGCGTTCAACCAGGTGTTTCGCAAGAGCAGCCAGTACGCCATGGCACTGAGCAACTTTGACGAGCGCAGCGATAGCGGTGACCCACTGCGCTTTGAGTTCGGGTTTATCGCTGCGACCGATGACCATACCTCGCGGCCGGGCACCGGTTACAAGCAGTACGCGCGCCGCGCGATGACCATGGCCACCGGAGGGCGCAGTGCGTTTTATTCAGCCCTGTTCAACTTTGCCGGCGACATGGAAGACCCGCAGATGCCGCAGCAGGTGCTCGATGAGGCACCGCGCCCTGACATGGAGCGCCTGCAAAGCTACTACTACCCCGGCGGTATTATGGCTGTGCACAGTGATAGCCGGCGACGTGAGGACATTTGGGCAGCGATGCAACGCAAGTCGGTGTACGCGACCTCGGGCCCGCGAATTTTGTTGTGGTTTGAATTGTTAAACGGCGAGCAGGGCGTGCAGTCCATGGGTAGCTCGGCAACCTTGTCGGCAGCGCCGCGCTTTTCGGTGCGGGCAGTAGGTGCCTGGGAGCAGCAGCCCGGTTGCCCCGATCGCGCCTACCAGGCCATGGGCGATGAGCGCGTGGCATCGCTGTGTATGAACGAGTGCGTCAACCCGGCACAGCAGCGCGAGTTGATTGAGGCGATTGAAGTGATACGGATTCGCCCGCAGGCCTACCCGGGTGAGCCCATTGCCGAACTGATCGAAGACCCATGGCAGCGCTTTGAGTGCGAGCCCTCACAAAATGGTTGTGCGATCGAGTTTGAAGATGCCAGTTTCAGCCGCGATAGCCTGTACTATGTGCGGGCGCTGCAACAGGCCACGCCGGCCATCAATGGTGCCAACCTGCGCGAGCGCGAGGTTGATGGCGAGCTGACGCTAAACCCCTGCCACGGTGACTACCGCACCGATGCGAGCGACGGTTGCCTGGCGCCCGTCAACGAGCGGGCCTGGTCATCGCCGATTTTTATCAATCACCCTGGCCGCTAATCCGCAGCACTAGGCCGGCTTGAGCCCGGCCGCGTGCCGGCCAGCCCGGCGTCCGAAAAAAGTTGACTCGCCCAGGCAGGTGCCGCTGGAATAGCCCGCACCATCCTGTGCAATGTTGGATGCACAGGCACCGGCCGCGTACAGGCCGGTAATGGGCTGGTTGGCCTCATTCACCACTTCGGAAGAGATCGATGTTTTCAGGCCGCCCAGCGTAAAGCCCACGTACACCGACTCGCCCAGCGTAAACTGCAGCGCTGCATACGGCGGTTTGTCGAGCGGGGCAACCCAGTCGACGTATTTGTGGAACTCGGGGTCTTCGCCGTTGCGCGCATGCTCGTTGTAATCGGCGAGCGTCTTTTGCAGTGAGCCCTCGGGCAGTTCGAGGGCGGCTTCCATTTCTTCAACCGTCTCCCAGCCATCGATCAGCTCTTGCATGCCCATTTCGGGGCGTTCGAAGTGGGGTTCGTCGACGATCATATAGGCAATGCCATCGGGCTGGCGCACACAGGCATCGGCGGTGCGCGCGTGATAGCAGTCTTCGTTTATGAAGCGTTCGCCGTGTTTGTTGACCAGGATGCCCTTGAGCAGTTTTTCGGGCGGGTAAAACGGCGCGGTGATTAATGCGCCGTCCATATGGATGGCGACGCCGCCCGCCGCCAGGCCCATATTGATGCCGGCACCATCGTCATTGGGGTTGCCCTGTGTGTGGATTCTGGGGTGGGCCAGCAGGGGGCAGTATTCTTTGAGCATCGCTTCGTTCATTGAGAACGCGCCGGCTGCCAGCACCACACCTTTATTGGCCCTGACGAAGCGCTCATCCTTGAAGTGCGTATAGCGCACGCCCACAATGCGGCCGGCGTCGTTGGCCACCAGGTTGGTGACCGCGGCGTCGTATTGCATGCGCACGCCCTTGCCAACGGCGGTGTCGAGCAAAAACTGCAGTGCCAGCGCGCCGCCTTCGCTGCCTTCCTTTTCAATTTTGTGGCCGCGTGGCGCTGGTTTGGCCTGGGCGCTGACTGGCCAGGCCTTCTCATTGCCGGACCAGATCAGGCATTCATCGGTGGGTTGTTCGTAGTGCTTCTTTTTATAGAAGCCATCGTTGAACGGAATACCCTGCTCGGTCAGCCAGCCAAAGTGCTCGACGCTCTGGTCGCAGTAGAGTCGGATCTTGTCTTCATCGGGTTCGGGCGTGTTGGCGATGAGGTAGTTGTACATTTCATCGGCCGTATCCTGGATGTCGTTTGCAAGCTGTGGGCGGGTGCCGCCGCCGAGGTAAAAGTGGCCGGTTGCATAGGTGGTGGTGCCATTGATGCCGCTGCCGCGCTCCAGTGCCAGCACGTCGGCGCCGGCATCGCGCGCCTCGATGGCTGCGCTGGAACCTGCGGCCCCGAAGCCGACGACGATGACATCGGTCCTATCGGACCACTGGTCGACTGAGGCTTCTGGAATTATCGCGTAATCACTCATGGCACTACTCTGGGTTTTATCAGGTCTGGGTTTCTTCAGGGTTTTGTCTGGGTTTCTTGCGGTTAACGGGTCAGTGAACCGGCTGTCGATTATACGTGATGCGCCGGCCAGCACAGCCTGCGGCCTGCGTTTATTGCCAAATTGTAGGCGCCCGGTTTATTCTGCCGCTACCGACCCTTGTTCTCAGGACCCTGGTAATGGAAGCGCTTCAAACCACGCTCTTCACCCTGAACGGCCACGATGTCACAGCCATGCAGCTGCTGGTCGTACCGCTGCTGGTGATTGCCGGCGTGTTCGTGCTGCGCTGGCTCGGCCAGGGCATTGCCGCGCGCATGGAGGCCAGGCAGGTCAGCGCCGATGCCATTCACCTGTTCAGGCGCGTTTTTTTCGTGCTCGGTATCGTGCTGCTCGTGGTCACCGCGCTCGACCTGCTCAACGTGCCGCTCACGGCCTTTGCGTTTGTTTCAGGCGCAGTGGCCATTGGTGTGGGCTTCGGCGCGCAGAACATCATTAACAACTTTATTAGCGGCTGGATACTGATGTGGGAGCGACCGATCAAAATCGGTGACTTTCTCGAGGTGGGTGATGCCAAAGGCACGGTAGAGACGATTAACACTCGCTCGACCCGCATTCGCCGCACCGATGGTGTGCATATGCTGATTCCCAACAGTTACCTGCTAGAAAACACCGTCGTTAACTGGACGCTGATTGACGAAGTCACCCGCACCAGGCTGCGCGTGGGCGTGGCTTATGGGTCGCCGGTCAAGCGCGTCGCCGAGCTGATAGAGCAGGCGGTTGCAGAGCAGGGCGATATCCTTCCCGAACCCAAACCGGCGGTATTCTTTGAGGACTTTGGCGATAGCGCGCTGATCTTTGATGTGTACTTCTGGGTCAACGCGATTGGCGATCGCGACCTGCGCAAAATTCGCAGCAATATTCGCTACCGCATCGACGAGCTATTTGCCGAGGATGAAATTGTGATTGCCTTCCCGCAACGCGATATTCACGTAGACGGCAGCCTGCTTATTAATTCCTAGCCATTGATCGGGCAGCGCACCCCGCCCGGTGCTTCTATAAGGCTCGCGCAGCGGTTGCAGTGAATGCAGCCGTTTTTGTAGTTGGCGTTGTTCATGGCATTGATCACGTAGTTCGGGTCTTTAATCAGCGGCCTGCCCAGCTGCACAAAGTCAAAGCCCTCGCGCATGACCTGTTCGAGGCTGTCGAGCTCGGTGCAGCCGCCGATGTAGACCATCTGGCAATTCACAGCATCGCGTACCTGCTTGGCCTCTTCGAGAAAGTAGTTTTCGTAGTAGGGGTAGGTCCTGAACAGCTGCTTGCCAATCAGCTTCAGCCCCAGCTTGGCGATGGGGTTGGTCTGCTGTTCGATCATGCCCTGTGCCAGACTGTCGCCCCGGAAATACACCATCGGGTTGAAAGAGCTGGTACCGCCTGAGCAGATCAGTGCATCGATGCCTGCGCTATCGAACATCCTGGCGATCTCTATGGCTTCTTCGAGGTGTACGCCATCCTTGATGCCGTCGGTCATATTCATTTTTCCGAGCACCGGAAAGCCGCCACCCATTTCAGTTTTGATACCCTCGAGGATACGCAGCGGCAGGCGCATGCGATTGCGCAAGCTGCCGCCGTACTCGTCGGTGCGCTTGTTGGTACGCGGGCAAATGAACTGGCTCAGGCCATAGCCGTGGCCAAAGTGTACCTCGGCGGCATCAAAGCCGACGCCCTGCATAAACCGTGCGCCGTCGACATAGGTCTGGACGAGGTGGTCGATATCCTGCAGGGTCATGGCCCCGGCGAATGGCAGGCCGCTCGGCGCACCGAGCATGTTGAATGCGAAGGAGGGCCCCAGCGGGCGCTTAAGGCGCTGCAGCTTGCGGTTTTTCGAAAAATTGCCGCAGTGCGTCATCTGCCCCGAAATCTTCACGTCGGGCGCCGCAGCCTTGAGCTCGCCGCAGATACGCGTGAGCGGCTCACGAGCGCCCTCGTGTAGCCACATCATCTGGTCATTGATGCGGCCGTCGGCCTCGGTGGTGCAGTAACCAATCGTCGTCATCGCAACACCGCCCTTGACGATATCGCGGTGAAAGTTGAGCAGTGCATCGCCTGGCATCCCGTCGGGCGTCTTGCCCTCATAGGTCGCGGCTTTGATGATGCGGTTCTTCATCGGCAGTGTGCCGAGCGTCGCTGGGCTAAAGGCGCGGTTTAAATCGTTATTCATTCTTCTCTCTTATACAAAGCGTCAAACTGACTGCGATAAAACCATGTTTTCACGGGAAAAAAAACCCCTGTACAAAAATAGCCCGCGCTAAACGCTTGATTGCAATCGCGTTTTCACAGGCGTATATTTTGAACATGGGACCAATGGCGTGCCGACAAACGAGGAATCATTCTCGCTTTGCCGAAGCCTACAAACGGAAGCAGGGTAATAAGGCGATGATTCAAAACTGTTTTTTAGCCGCTCTCCAAATCTCGTTCCTGACAATCTGGGCCAGGACAAAGCGAGACCCATTCTCGGTAATTAGCTGTTATAAGTCATCGGCGTTTGAGGTTAACCTCTAGATAGGGCAGGGAAAACGAGGCAGGATTGAAGTTATGAAAAAGCCGGTACTGAATAAGAAAGCTGTCAATCGCGTATTTTTTAGCGTAATTTCTTTTGGTCTGCTGTTTGTCGGCAGCTTGGCAATTCTCGCCATATGGGATTACTTGTCACCGGACATTGCGTGGCGAGCGTTTAGTACACTGTTAGTCGTTATGGCTGGAGCAGCAGTTTTCAGCTTTATAAACGTGAAGTTTGGTGATGACGTATAACAAGGCCAGGCACGCCCCTTCGGGGCTACGCAGCCACGCTGCTTGGACTCGCTACTGCGCAGCTCGCCCGTGCTGGCGGCGTTATAAGGCCTAATGCCAACGATGAATAAGTACAAGAGGCGACTACTGATTCTGCTTGGCGTTCAAGCGCTGCTAGTCCTGCTGCACAATATCTTAGACAGGCCGCCATCTAGTTTAGAGGCTTGGTATTTGGAAGCAGGGTGGCACTACTGGCTCGGGCTTGGGTTTGGTGTTTTTTTAGCGGGGTATGTTCTGTCGCTCCGCTGCCCAAGTTGCGGTGCGGGCCAAGTCATTAGGTCTATGGCCGTTCGTGATTGGCGCTGGCCTGCTAATAACTGTTGGAAATGTAACAATGAAATACCATAGCCGGCCTTATAACAAGGCCATGCAAGGCGCTGCGCTGGACTCGCAACCTGTGGTTGCTCGCCCATGCTGGCGGCGTTATATGCCCGCGATTGCAGAATGAAAAAGCTACTAGGAATACTGCTGATGGTGTTAAGTATATCTGCGGCAATCGCCAAGGAGCGGTTCGTAGAATTCTCGACCTCCATGAGTTTTGATGAGTTTGCGGTAGTAGTAAGGTATCTCAAAGAGCGTGATCCAGAATTTGGCTCTGAAGTTGGGCAGGCGGTTGCTAGTTTCAAACAGACTAGCCAGCCTGGTCATGCTGTTCAGGCGGAGCTTGAATCCGTCTACGGCATAATTGTGCTGGAGCGAGAGGATAGTCATACGCTTGGTATAGCTACATTTACCGACGAAGAGTCTAACTCTAAGATTGAACAGGCTTATAAGTATGCAATCGAAGAATTGGGCATATAACAAGGCCATGCAAGGCGCTGCGCTGGACTCGCAACCTGTGGTTGCTCGCCCATGCTGGCGGCGTTATGGCCTCCGTAGATTCAAGAACAGGATAATTAGATACAGGTGCAAATGATTTGACATCGCTACGTCCACAAACCCTTCTAGCCGTTCACGATGTTTTGAAATCGAGCAAATGGTACGCAAATGTGCTTGGGCTCGAAATGATGTCCTCAACCCTTGAAGACACTCATGGCAATACTTACAACAGGCTTCTTAAAGACGGTGAATTGGTGTTACAGCTCCACAGTTGGGACGATGAGGATCACCCAAATCTAACAGATCCAGATAAATGTGCTGTGGGACATGGAATTCTTTTGTGGTTTGAAATTGACGATTTTGAAGATGCCGTTGAGAGAGCGAAAAAATTAAAGTCAGAGGTTCTGCTAGATGTGTTCGTAAATCCTATTCCAAATCAAAAGGAGTTTTGGGTTTTGGACCCTGATGGATATCATGTTGTTCTATCGACGGTGAATGCGTAGTGTGAAGCGTAAAAGCCATAACAATATTCTGCGACGGACGAGATTGACAGAGCGCCGGAACGTGGCTACGCCACAGCCCGTCACCCGGTCAACTCCCCGTTGAGACAAGCGTTAAATATATGGTTCGTCAGGTGGAGTTCTGGCCAACCGTAAGCAATGCATTAGCATTGTTTGCTGGAACAGTGGGAGGGTCGATTGCAACGCTGGCAGTAATGAATGCCGAGGAAACATATGTTTTGCCCTTGGTGGTGTTTTCAGCTCTTGCTCTGGCTTATTTGACGGCCAGGAGAATTCGGGGCTGCAAAGCTCCACTTCACCGTGTGGGCTTTCTGGCATTGGGTTGGGGTGCATTTATTTCAGGTGTAATCTCACCAATTGCGTTACTTGGCAATCCCTCATTTCACGGTAGCTATATGCCCATGTTTGCTTACGCTCTCTTACTGGCAGTGTCCGCCATTATTTTGCATGTCAGAGCCGAGGGTTTTGCCCGTGAAGACATTTAGCAAGGCCGGGCACGCACCTTCGGGGCCAGGCAGCAGCGCTGCTGGGGCTCGCCGCAGTGCGACTCGCCCGTGCTGTCGGCGTTATATGCCTGGGTTCAGCGTATGAAACACTACATTCTGCTGGCGGTGAGTCTTGGTGCCGCGATGCTTACAGCCATTTTCGCGATGAGTACAGGTATGTGGGGTTGTGGTTCAGCTTGCGCTTCCTTTATGTTCTCATTTTTTTGCTTTTTGTTTGTTGGCGTCGTCGCGATCTACAATATCTATCACTTTCACAAGCGAAGAGGGTCAAATAGTCTTGATGATCTTTAACTCAAGATTTTGACGGCGCGAAGGTTATCAAGTGAGCACAGAAGAAATACTACTGGTATACGACAAGGAGTGCCCTGCTTGCAACAATTACTGCCAGGTCGTGCGAATCAGGGAGGATGTCGGCGAGCTCAGGATAGTCGATGCTCGCGAAAATTCTGGTGTGATGGAAGAGATTACGAAAATGGGTCTCGATATCGATCAGGGAATGGTGCTGAAAATGGGCGGGCAATTATATTACGGCTCGGATGCGATTCACGCATTGGCGCTGATAAGTAGCCGGTCAGGCGCGTTCAATCGGTTGAATTACTGGATATTCAAGTCCAGGTCGGTCTCTTCCGTTCTTTATCCGGTGTTGCGTGCTTGCCGCAATTTGCTTTTAAGGATGCTGGGTAAAACCAAAATCAATAATCTGGACATCAAAGGCAATGAGAGATTCTGATTGCCAATTCTAAAAGATGTTAAAGAAAGCCGATCGCATCAAGCTGACCCGTTTGGTCAGGAACAACCAGTTCGTGAAAGACGCATTCAACACGCGCAGGCCAGCCACGGGCGACGTCGCAACCGTGATGGATGTTTTCACTGGCCCGGTCGAGGGCTATGAGTTAGAGTGTGTCGATCACCGGGGCGACACCGTTTGGCGCCTTGGTTTCGCTGCCGATGAAATTGAATACGAGCTAGTTTAGAGTGGTTTTAAGTGTTATTCGCAGATGGGTGAAGCTGCTCACGTGCGCTGTCAGGCCAGTCAGCATGGCCGTAATTATCAAGGATTACCAACTCACTGCTGCTTTGCGTTGGTCCTGGTTGTGTTAATCCTGATGGCCTCCTGCTGTTTTCTTTTCGCTTTAATTGATCTCTTGAAGGTTGCAAACCATGAGTCATGAGCCATTTACGCCGGCGTTTTTCAACGCCGCTTCAGCCGGTCATTACCCCGCGCACGTGGGTATAGAAGTCACAAGTGTTGGTGTGGGTGAGCTAACGGCGGAGTTTGCGGTGACGAAAACGCTACTCGCCCCCAACGGATACCTGCATGCCGGGGCTGTTGTCACGCTGGCAGATAGTTGTGCTGGCTATGGCTGCGTGGCCAACCTCCCAGAGGGGGCGTCGGGCTTCACGACGATAGAACTAAAATCCAATCACATTGGTACCGTACGAGAAGGGGTGGTGGAGTGCGTCGCCCGGGCGGTTCATCTGGGCAGCACGACCCAGGTGTGGGATGCGACCGTTTCCTGCCAATCCACGGGCAAGGCGATTGCGTATTTTAGATGTACCCAAATGGTGTTGAGGCCCTCCGAATAGCGCAGGACTTCCCTATGAAGATTACCGACAGCAACCTTGCATCGCACGATATCGAAAAACTCATCATCAACTCGCTCGAGCAATCGCTCTACCAGGCGATTGTCGTCATCGCCGGGCAAGAGCACGTGGTCTGGACGAGCTCGGGGAAAACGCTGACAACCCGCAACCTCGCCCAGATGCGCGAGCATTTTGAGGCGATGGATATTCCCCAGATCGTGCTGCGCCAGGAAAGCGCCTTTGATGAGATGATCGGCTTTGAGCGGGGTAATGACACCAACCGCATGGAAATACCGCTAGGCCACGACCTGTATCCGCTCCCCGGGGGCGAATGATGCCAATCCTGGCCACTTTAACCTGTGCCAGTGCCTTGCTTTTAACCAGTCGACGCGTGTTCCGCGCCTGTTTTTTCGTCGATTCGCTGGTCAAAGTGGCCAGCCCTGTTAGACTAGGCCATGTAGCAATGGCGGGCGCCGGGCCTGAATGTGGTAAAAGCCTGAAGCCTCCCCGCCAATGAATGTTACCGTGACTTCAAACGCTTATCTGTAAAGAGGTGCACCATGTCTTGCTCGAATGCCCATAAGCACGATGATCACCAGCACGGCCCCGGTTGCGGGCATGTTGCGATACGCCACGATGGCCACGTCGACTACCTGCACGATGGCCATCTGCATCACCCGCACGGCGATCACTATGACGAACACGTGATTGAAGTGAGTGCCACCAACCCCGAGCAATGCGCACCGCTGCAGGCCTGCGGTACCCATGTGCATGGGCCTGGCTGCGGGCACGAGGCGGTGCCACATGGCGACCACGTCGACTACCTTGTTGACGGCCGCTTGCACCACGTCCACAACGGTCACTGCGATGATCATGGCCCGGTAGAAATTATCGCTACCTGAGGCTTTGCCAGGCCGGGCGCCGCCGCTGAGCGGTGCCTAGCCGACCCGATAACGGGCTAACTCTATAAGAAGAAGTGGCTGGCAAGCCTGCGCCGTGCAGGGTGTGATGCACAGATGTTTAGTCTCCATCGATTCAGCAACAATAGCTAACACGCTATGGATCTACAGCTTTCAGCCAAGACAGCCCTCGTGACTGGCAGCGAACGTGGCACGGGCGAGGTCATTGCCCGGGCCCTGGCGGCCGAAGGGGTGCGCGTGGTTTTACACTGCAACCGCGAAGCCGCGCTCGATGCGCTCGTCGATGCCGCCGCTGCGCTGGCCAATGATGCCATTGCGGTCTGTGGTGATATCCGCAGCGACGAGGGCGCCGCCCAGGTGGTTGAGGCGATACGCGCGCAGGGCATCACGATCGATATCCTCGTCAACAACTACGGTACTGGCAGCCTGGGTACCTGGAGCGGTACCAGCACGGATGACTGGCTCGATATGTACCAGACCAATGTGCTCTCGGGCATGCGCATGTCGCGTGCTTTTTTCGATGATATGAAAGCCCGCCAGTGGGGCCGTATCATCAACCTCGGTACCATTGGCTCTCACCAGCCAAATGCTATTATGCCGCACTACTACGCATCGAAGGGCGCGTTGGCAACGGCCGGCGTTAGCCTTGCGAAGGAGCTGTCGCACACTGGCATCACCGTTAACACGGTGTCGCCAGGGCTGATCCACACCGAAGAGGTCGAGGCGGCGTTTCGCAAGCGCGCCAAAAAAGAAGGCTGGGGCGATGACTGGCAAACGATTGTCGACAACGTTACCCAGTCCGATTACCCCAATCCCTGCGGTCGCATCGCCACGCGCGAAGAAGTTGCCAGCCTGGTGGTCTACCTGTGCAGCCCTGTGGCCGGCTACATCAACGGGCAGAACATCCGCATCGATGGCGGTGCGGTCAGCTATGTTTAGTGCGGGTCACTGTATGCCTGCAGGGCGCGGGATATGACCGTTATCTCGCAGCCGGCCGACAGTGAGTACTTCCTGGCCTCCGAAGGCTGCTATATTACGGAGCTTTCCAATACCGACGCCGACCCGGGGCTGTCCATTGCCCGGGCACGCGTCGAGCCTGGCGTAACGACCCGTTGGCACCAGCTGCGGGATACAACCGAACGCTACTGTATACTGTCCGGCGAGGGTATCGTCGAAGTGGGTGATGCGCCACCGCAGCCGGTAGGCCCGGGCGACGTGGTGGTGATTGCGCCGATGCAACGGCAGCGCATCAGCAATAGTGGTAGCGAAGACCTGGTGTTCCTGGCTATTTGCACGCCGCGCTTCGACATAGCCAACTATCTGTAGCGAGCGCCTATGAGCGATGAACCCCTAAACGGCAATCTCGATGAGTCGGTCAGTGCCGATACCTGTGAGCTGCCCTGGTCGAGTAGCCCCAGTGGCACAGTCTGGCGCAAGCGCCTGCATCGGGTTGGTCCGGCCGAGTCGGGCCAGGTCACATCCATTGTGCGCTATGAACCCGGCGCGCAGTTCCCGCCGCACGACCACCCCGACGGAGAAGAAATCCTCGTGCTTGACGGTGTGTTTTCCGACGAGCACGGCGACTGGCCTGCGGGCACCTACCTGTTGAACCCCGAGGGGTTTCGCCACGCGCCCTTTTCGCAGCCCGGCTGCGAGATCTTCGTCAAGCTGCGTCAATACCCCGGTACCGACCGGGAGCATATTGCACTCAATACGCACGAGATCCCCTGGCAGGCGGGTGAGCTTCCGGGCCAGCACGTTAAGCCCTTGTATAGCCAGTCGCCCTTTACCGACCGCGTGCAGCTGGTGCGACTCGACCCCGGTGCCAGCTACGCGCCTCTCGGGGGCGGCGGCGTTGAAATCTACCTGCTGTCGGGCAGCTTTAACGCGTCGGGCAACCGTTTTGAGGCGGGTATGTGGTTGCGCGTACCCGATACCGTCAGCCTGCACCTCCACTCTGCGCGGGGCTGCACGCTGTACTGTAAAACTGGGGGCTTCACCTATATGGCCTCGACAACCCACTAACCGGCAGGGCAATCGCAGGAGTAGCCATGAGCGTCAGTGAAGCCTACAACTACCTCAAGATCAACGAGCAGCTGCATACCTCAGGCTTGCTCAACGAAGCGCAGCTGCAGCAGCTCGGTGCAGAGGGTTTTGTGCGGGTCGTCAACCTGCTGCCCTCGCATCATGACTACGCGGTGAAAAACGAGCAGGCGCTGGTCGAGGCCCAGGGCATCGAATACTGTTATATCCCGGTCGAATTCGATCAGCCCGATGACGAAAAATTCAACGCATTTTGCGATGTGATGAAGCGCGCTGGCGATGACAAGCTATTGGTACACTGCGCTGCCAACTACCGGGTCTCGGGTTTTTACGCGATGTACGCGCACCAGGAGCTGGGCTGGAGCGCGCAACAGGCGCGTGACTTTATCACCGCCATCTGGAACCCGGCCGAGTACCCCGAGTGGAACGACTACATCAACGAAAAGCTCCAGTAACATCGGCGGCAGCAAAAGAGTGAGACCATGAATACAACCATCAGCACCCACAGTAAACTCGTCGGCTATATTGTCTGGATCTTTGGCTTTATGGGTGCGCATCGCTTTTATTTCGGCAAGCCGATTACCGGTACGCTGTATTTCTTTACGCTGGGCCTGTTCCTGATCGGCTGGATCATCGACCTGTTTCTTATTCCCGGCATGGATCGCGAAGCGGACGCCCGCTTCAGTGCCGGCCCCAAGGACTACACAATCAGCTGGATCTTGCTCACTTTCCTGGGGATATTTGGCCTGCACCGCTTTTACCTGGGCAAATGGCTGACCGGATTGCTGTGGTTACTGACGGGTGGCCTGTTCCTGTTGGGCTGGTTGTACGACCTGTGGACCTTGAACGGCCAGGTCGACGCGATCAACCGGGGTTAGCGCGTGAACCGGCTTATCACTGCCTGCCTGCTGGTCGTTGGGCTTATTAACTTCGTGCCTGTCATGGCGATTGTCTCGGCCGGGCAGATCGAGTCGGCCTATGCCGTGCAGCTCGCGGGTGTGGATATCGAACTACTGATGCGCCATCGCGCACTGCTGTTCGGTATCCTGGGTAGCTTCGTGATCTACGCAGCCTTCGTGCCGCGCTACCAGGTCGCAGCGATGCTGATGGCAGGGGCCAGCATGGCCGGTTTTGCACTGCTGCTGGTGACAACCGGCGGGTACAACGAAGCGCTGGCGACGGTGCTGGCGGTCGACTATGTTGGCATCGCCGTCTTACTCGTGGCGGCTGTGTTGCGCTTTCGCCATTCCGCCTAGCGAGACGGTATCAAATCAAAAGCGATGCTGATGCGCTCGCGCTCTCCGGCAAACGGCAGTACCCTGTGCGGTAGCGACGACGGAAACAACACCAGCAGGCCGGCCCGGGTTTCGATGGTCTTGCGGGGGTAGTCATCGCGGCGCACAGGCAGGTCGTAACCGCGCAGCGTAAATTCGATATTGCCATCGTCGCAGCTTTTGTCTTCAGGCACGTCCAGGTAAAACACCCCGCTCAACCATCCCTCATGGGTATGGGCCGACACTTCGCCCCCGCGCAGTAAGCGAATGTACCAGCCATCGAGTGAATGCCGCTCGGGCCAGTGTTCAATCATCGGGCAGGCATCACCCAGGCGCTGCTCGCGATACTGCGCGATACAGCGCGATATACTCTGTTCAAGGGGGGCAATAACGGCCGAGCGCTGTAAAAACAGGTTACCCACCGACTTGTAACCCTCGGTGATATGGCCCGGCGCAAACTGCTCGCAGGCGCGGTTGTCCGCAATCGCCTGTTTGATCTGTTCGATCATCGCCGCATCGACATCGCCGCTTGCGATAAGGTCAAAGCACTCGACAAAGTCGAGCGGCGTATCGCAAAACCGGTAGGGGTTGTCGCGACCCAGCTGCTGCGCGGCAAAGGCGCTGGTGGATGCGGTGCGAAAGTTGATGGGCTGGTGCTGCGCGATCAGTGCCAGCTGGCGATCGTAAGCCGCGTAATCACCCGTTATGTAGTACAGCTCCAGCAGGATCGGTGCGTTTTTGGGGTGGCGCGCCTCGGGGTCGGCTGCCTGCAGGCAGGCAATCGCCTCGGCGTGTTCATCGCGCTGTTTGTGCACGATGCCCAGGTTACTGCGCGCCTCGGCAAACGCTGGTGCGATTGCCAGCGCCTGCTGGTAGTGCTGCACGGCGCGATCCAGTTTCCCGGCCGCGGTAAACAGGTTGCCCAGGTTGTTGTGCACCTGGGCGAAATTCGGCTCGCGCGCCAGCGCCTGGTTAAAGCTGTCTATCGCTGCATCACCCTGGCCCAGTTCCTGCTGGACCAGGCCGAGGTTGGCCCAGGCGGCAGCATAGTCGGGGTTTAGTGCGAGTGCGCGCTGGTAGTGCTGCAGTGCGCCTTCGTAGCGCTGCTGCGCATGCAGCGCATTGGCCAGGTTAAAGTGTGCTTCGGGAAAGTCTTCCCTGGTTGCGATGGCCCGCTCGCAGTGTGCGATCGCTTCGTCGTTTCGACCCAGCTCAAGCAGCACATGCCCCAGGTTGCTGTGGGCTTCAAAGTAGTCCGGTTGCTCTGCGATCGCAGCGCTAATCAATTCAGCGGCGGCGGGCATATTGGCCATTGCGATAGCGATGCCACCGAGCATATGCAGGGCGACAGGGTGCCTGGGCGCCTGTTGCAGCACTTGTCGATAGAGCGCCTCGGCACCGGCCAGGTCGCCGGCGGTATGCTTTTGCAGTGCGGCATTGAGCGTATCCTGCATGGCTCGGCCCATCGAAGGTTAACGCGGTGTAGTATTCTAACGCGTTTACGCAAAGTTAGAATGCCCTGCGAGACAAAACACGGGAGCACCTGCATGCGGTACTGGATCTCACTGGTTAACACCACAGAAGTCGATCAATTTATCGAAATTGCCAAAAAGGCTGAGGAGTTGGGTTTTGAGGGCATTACCGTCCCCGATCACCTCATTTATCCAACCAGCATCGAGGCCAAGTACCCGTACACGGAAGACGGTGATGTCTGGTGGCCAGATACCAACCCCTGGCCCGATCCCTGGGTCACGCTTACGGCAATGGGTGTTGCGACCACGCGACTGAAAATGGCCACCAATATTTACCTGGCTGCGCTGCGCGATCCGTTTACTGTGGCACGCGCCACCAGCGCCGCTGCGATCTTCACCAACAACCGGGTGCGCTGCGGTGTTTCAGCCGGATGGGTAAAAGAAGAATTTGAAGCGCTGGGCCTGGATTTTCAAAGTCGCGGGCGTCGTCTCGATGAGGTCATCGCCTGCATGCACCAGCTGCACAGTGGTGAAGAGGTGGCCCACAAGGGCGAGTTTTTCGACTACAGCAACGTCATCATGTCGCCGGCACCGCCGCAAAAGGTACCCGTCTGGGTCGGCGGTGCAAGCAAACCGGCACTGCGGCGCGCTGCGCGTAACGACGGCTGGCTGGGTGTGCCGCGTGACAACAAGGGCATCACCGAAATCGTCAACGCGATTATGGACTATCGCAGGGAGTACGATCTCTACGACCAGCCCTTCGATATGATCCTGAGTCCGATGGAGTTGATCGACAAGGCCTTTATCGAATCACTCGACCCGGGCGCCAATTACCAGGCCAGCGTGTTACCGTGGACGCCGTCGCCCTGGGGCCGTGCGTTCTGGGTAGAAGAGGGTGAAGATCACACCGCGCTTGAGGTCAAATTCAAGGCCATGGAACGCTACCGCGATATGATGCACGGCTTTGGCATGTGGGACGACTAGCCCGACTGTGGCAGGTTGCGTTTGAGGTAGTTCAGCAAAACGTCCATATGCGGGCGCCGCTGGTCATAGGGCAGCTGCAGCATCATAAAGCCAATATTGGCGGTCAGGTGGCTCAGTTCAGCTGAAACCTGTTGCGCATCAATGCTGGGGTCAACCGCACCATCGTCTATGGCCTGCTGGATGAGCTGGTAAGCCAGCTCCATCGCCTGTGTCATTAGCGCATCAAACGTGTCCCGGGTCTGGGCGTCGCCGTGCAGCGAGTACTGCCAGAAAGCAAAGCTCATGCGCCACTGCTGGTCAACCGGCTCACTGAGTGGCAACATCAATTCGTAGCGTTGGGCTATCTCGCGATGAAACTCAGCGCCTGTGGGAATGCCGGTAAAAACGTTCGACCACTGGGCGACAATATCGTCAAAGACGATCTTCAGCAGCTCGCTCTTGCTTTTGAAGTAGTAGGAGATTGTGCCAAGTGACAGCCCCATTTCTGTCGCCAACGCACGCATGGTCAGTGCTTCGATGCCCCCTGCGGCGATCAGTCCTGCGGCGCTTTGTGAGGCCTGTTCAAAAAATTGTTCCTGCTTGGCCGTCCGGGCCGGGCGTGCGCTCATCTGCTGTTATCCCATTTGTGCCATCAGGCCATCGAAGTCCCAGTGCGCAAACATCTGGGTAATCTTGCCTTCGTCGTTGACTTCATAGGTTGCCATCATCTCGACTTTGGTGGTCTGGCCTTCGCCCATGGCATTCTCTACCCACTGCAAGGAGGCGCAGTGCCGCGGGCCGCTGATGATACGTTTGTCGGCACCCATGGTCAGGCTTGCAGGCCCGATCACCGTGTCCCAGAATTTTTCGATGGCGGCCTTGCCAATATGGCCATCGCCAACCGGGTCAAATGGCGATACGCCGACCGGATCCTTGACGATCGCATCGTCGGCATACAGGCCAAGCCAGGCTTCCTTGTTGCCTTCGGTGGCGTACTTGATCGAGAGGGTCGCCGCCTTGATGGCGGGGTGGTCGGCGTTGCTCATACGTGGCTCCGGTTTGTTCGCTCGCTAGGCGCGCTTGTCGAAGGTGATCGGCATTTCTTTAATGCCCTGGATAAAGTTTGATTTCAGGTAGACCACATCGCCGGCAAACTGCGGGTTGTCGATGCGGGCGAGAATCTCCTCGAGCATGACGCGCATTTCCATTTTCGCGAGATTCATACCAAAACAGTTGTGACGGCCAATACCGAAGGAGCGAATGTCGCGGCTCAGGTCCTGCTTGTCAGCACGGTGAATGTTAAAGGCCTGTGGATCATCGGGGAAGACTTCTTCATCAAAGTTTGCACCGGGGTAATACATGATCACCTTGTCGCCTTTTTTGATCGGCGCATTGCCCAGCTCCGGTGCGGTGATGTCCTGCATCGCTGTACGCCGCATGCACACAAAGGGTGTGTTGAAGCGCAGCATCTCGTAAATCGCGCCGTCGATCTTGTCGGGGTTTTCCTGCAGGTAACGGTACTGCTCGGGGTTTTCCATCAGGTTGCGCATGGCATGGCTAATGGTCGTACGGGTGCTCTCATTGCCCGCCGTCAACAGCATCAGCACGATCCAGGCAAAGGTCTCATCGGATACCGGCTCACCATTAATGACGCCGTTGAGCAGCTGGCTGCTGACGTTATTGGTCTCTGAGTTGCGCCACTTCTGGGCCAGCTCATAGGCATACACCATCAGGTCGGCAGCGGCCTGCTGTGCCACTTCCTGGCCGCCGGCAACATCGGGATCATCGGCAAACATCATCTCATTGGTCCACTGGAAGAACTTCTGGCGATCTTCGGCGGGAATGTCAAAGAACTCCAGGATCATCAGCAGTGGCAGCTCGGCGGCCACTTCGGTCACAAACTCGCAGCTGCCTTTATCGATAACCTGGTCGACAACGCGCTTGGCGTATTGCTTCGCTTTTGGCTCGTATGTCGCTACGGCTGCCGGCGTGAAGTGGTCGCGAATCAGCTTGCGATAGTCGAGATTCTCGGGTGGGTCGAGGTTGATAAACATCTGTGCCGAGATGTTGTCGACCATCTCCTGGTCCTGCTCCATCGGCATGGCGCTGCGGGCGCGCGAAGAAAAAATATCGTTGTTCTTCGAGACAAAATCGACCGCCGATTGCCGGGTCACTGCCCAAAAGGGTACGCCGGTCACCGGGTCTTCGATTTTGACGGCGGGCCCTGCTTTGCGAATCGCAGTAATGGCATCGTGGTCAAAGCCGTCGCCGAGGAAGTGCGGGTCCATCAGGTTGGCAAAGGGGCATCCCGATTCAGCGTTGGCGGTTTCGTTACTTGCAGACATGGTGTGTTCCTGGTGTTTTCACTGAGTGTTGATAAAGGTGGCCGTTATCGATAGGTGGCCAGTAACTGGTTGAGTGTGACATCGAGCTTCTCGATCGCCTGGTCCTTGCTGAGCAAGCCCTTGCGATAAAACATGAACAGGGTTTTGACAATATTGATCGAATACTGGAAGAAGAGTTCACTGTCCACGGTGCTGATATTCAGTCGCTGGGCGATGACCTCGATCCAGCGCATTTCGTACTCTTCGTGAATTGACTCATCGTAGTTGGCAAAATCGCTGCTCAACTCGGGTGTCGAGCGCAGGATCAATGAGCCCCAGCCGCCGTCTTCGATCAGGCCGAACAAAATCCCGAACAGTTTCATGCTGTCGGCCTTGGCGCCATCGAGGTTGGCAAGCAGGGCGGCCTGCTGCTGGTCGACACTGACCAGGCTGTCTAGCCGGGTGTAGAACCGGGTGTTGATCGCGGCAAAGATATCGGTGCGCTTGGGGAAGTAGTGATACACCAGTGAGCGCGTGCAACCGGCCAGCCGGGCAATGCGGGTGTGCTTGACCGCGTCGATGCCCTCGGCCTCGAGCAGCCGCGAGGCGATATCGGTCAGCTGGTCGCGCCGCAGGTCGGCCGCGTCCTTTTGCAGGTTCGCCAGCAATGGGTTGGATGTGTGGGGCTCGGCCAGTGCCTGGTCCACGGCGCGATCTCGCTTTGGTTAATTCATGGTCAAACAGGACGCCATTGTACAAGTGTCAATGAGTTGAAAGAAGCCAAATAACCAAATCGTAAGCCGGGCCCTACTGATAATTGACCGTGAAGGTATAGGGGATGTCCTTGACGCCACCGGTCGCATTATTGAGTTCGACGTTGCCGACCACGTTCACCGTGGTGTTGCCACCGCTGAGCGCGCGCAGTGAATCGCCGTCAAGCGCGGGGTTAAAGGTCACTCCGTCGACGGTCTGGCCACCGCTGACGCTCACCTCAACCACGGCCCCGGCGGTGCCGGTGAGCAGGAATTCGCCCGGCGTCTCGGTGTCGTTGCAATTCATGGCGGCCGGGCCGCTGAGCACGCCGCCCGGGCCCATCGTGCAGGTTCCGTTGATATTGGCCAGCAGGCCGAAGTCCAGCTCGGTGACTTCAGTGATCTCGATAGGGTCAATGATCCCGCCGCCACCGCCGACGAGTTCTACGCGGGCGGTGCCTGTCTTCTCGGCGGCAAATGTCGATTGCCAGGCTAGCGCAACAAGCAGCAGCGCAGGTTTCGCGTATTTCACTCTGCCCCCACGGCAATGCGATGTCACCGGGACAATGCGACCCGGCGGTGATTATTGTTGTTGGCTGATCGCAGCCAGTGTTGCGATTATCTGCGAAGCGAGGGGTGCAAGCGGTAGGTATAAAGCTGCTTTTATCGCGCTGAATTTGTCACAACTAAGCGCGCTGCGTTGACGAGATTTTACATTCACCCGATTGTGCAACGGTGAATCAGGGTTTTTCAGAAGGCCCGGTGCGATTGTCGCGATACCAGATCATGTCGAGCAGTGTCTGCGCCGCATCACCGCGCGCATCGCGACGGGTAAAGTACAGGGCGTGGTCTTCACGGTGTGCGGCTGGCCTGAGCGTGAGCCCCCACATACCATCAATTTCATGCGGCAGCATGGAGTAGCGAATATCGACCACGCTGTTGGGGTCGTGTTTATCAATACCCAGGTAGTCCGACGAGAATACCCGGAAGCGCTCGAGGTCATAGGCCTGCTGTGAGTCGGGGTCGAGCCAGGGGAAATGCTGCTCAGCACTGAATTTCTCGATGCTGTCGCCCTCCCAGATATGCGTGTTGCCAATGCCCACCTTCACGGCGTCGACATAAAAATCGTGTTCAGTTTCG
This sequence comes from Pseudomonadales bacterium, assembly GCA_965216795.1. Taxonomy (GTDB): domain Bacteria; phylum Pseudomonadota; class Gammaproteobacteria; order Pseudomonadales; family UBA7434; genus UBA7434. Next base: position 2,508,340 of record OZ244196.1, read on the forward strand.
TAGACGATTTTCCACACGGCGATATTGAGAAAGCTGGGTTTGGCTTCGATGCTCACGGGCGTGTGACCGCGCTCGGCAGCCACTTGCCTGCCAATGTCGAGTGCGCGCTCGTGCTGCAACAGGCCAAGGCCCAGATAGCACAGTGCCCAGGCGATACCGGCTGCCAGCCAGCGCCGCGACTGCCTGCGCATGGCCATGACGATCATGACCAGCAGCGGCAGCGTAAACGCAGCGTCGACGACCGAAATGATGTTCCAGGCCACGCGGTCATTCGTGAACGGCCAGAGCAGGTGAGTGCCGTAAGTGGTGCAGCCGTCGAGCAGGCCATGGGTCGCCATACCCAGTGCACACCACAGGTAGGTGGTCGAAAACGGTAGCTGCCAGCGCCGGCCCCAAAGTGCATGGAAGACCGCCGCGCACAGTGCTGCCCCAAAGGGAATAAACACCAGTGAATGGGTAAAGTGGCGGTGGTACTGCAACCCCAGCAAGGGGTCGACGTCGGATTGAATCAGCACGTCGAGGTCGGGCGCCATGCCGGCCAGCGCGCCAAACAACGCAGCTTTCGCCAGCTGCTCGCGCTGGCTGCGGGTCATCGCCGCCGCTGCACCGACAGCGGCCTGGCTCACCGGGTCCATGGGCTTATTCGACTACCATGGCAGTGCTTCGCCGTTCGCGTGCCGGAACTGGCCACTGCTGGCCAGCGTTAATTCGTCGATGCGTGCGGCAATGCGCGTAGCGGCCTCATCGGGTGAAATGTCGCCATGGCCGCCGATCATTTCGGTGCCAACCAGCCCAGGGTGAATAATGCCGACAGCAATGTTGCGCGCGCGCAGGTCATGCGCCAGCGATACCGATGCCATATTCAGCGCCGCCTTGGACATGCGGTAGCCATAGCGGCCGCCGCTGCCGTTGTCGGAAATAGAGCCCATGCGGCTGGTCACCATCGCAATCTTTGCGCCATCATCGAGCTGTGGCAGCAGTGCTTCGGTGATCTTGAGCGGGCCCAGTGCATTGACAGCAAACTGTTGCTCGATTGATGGGTAATCGATAGCGCCGAGTACTTCGTTCTGCAGTATGCCAGCGTTGTTGATGAGCAGCTTGAGCCGGGTGTCACCCAGTTGTTTCGACAGCTGCGCAATCGCGCTGTCATCGGTTACATCGAAGCCGTCGATCACGGCAGCGCCGCTGGCCTCGAGTGCTGGCGAAGAATGCCGACACAGCGCAATCACGGCGCAGCCGCTGTTGCAGTAGTGCTGCGCCAGCGACAGGCCAATGCCGCGATTTGCGCCGGTGATCAGTACTGATGCTTGCATAATGCCTGCTCGATGCCGTGGGCGGCGAGGGTGCCGTTCATCTGCTGCGGCAGATGATACTAAACAAAACCGCGTTTAGCGGCCTTTTTTATGCAGTAACCGGCTGCTTTAAAAACGCTGCGCCTTGGGGTTGCGGCGCAGTGCATTGAACTGGCCGAACTCCCAGGCGCGTATCGCGATCACCAGGCTGGTGCCAAAGCGTTCATCGAGCGCCAGCGTGGCATCGGCTTTGTGCTGTTCGGTGAATTCGCCAACCAGTTGCTCCATTTTCTTGATCAGCCGCGCATTCGACTCGCGGCTGAGCATGCCGCTGCTGAACAGCAGTTTCGCACCCGGTTCATTGAAGTGCGAATCAAAGAAGTCGGGCTGGACCTGCTGCTGGAAAAACTGCTGTATGGGGCCATCGGGCCGCCATCGAAAGTTGTTGGCAACCCTGAGCTTGAAGCGGTTCAATGGCAGTAGCTCAATGAAAGCCAGTGTGTCGAGGCGACTGAGTGCGCGCGTACACTCGTGTTCACTGATGCGGTAGGTGGCCACGATCTCATCGAAGGTCCAGTGGTTCAGTGCGCAGGTCGCCACCAGCAGCAACTTGATGTCTGCCGCAATTTCCCGTTCCTGGCGCTCGCTGAGCATGTCGACCCGGTGGCGGTTGGCTTCCATGCGGCTCGCCAGCTCGGCCAGGCTGGTGTTGGCCAGCTCGCAAATCTGCTCGAGGCGCTGCAGCGAGCAGTGCCGGGTTGAAAACAGCCGCTTTATACTGTTTTCAGACAGCCCCAGCTCAGCGGCAATGTCGGCGTAGGTCAGGCCGTGGGTTTTTAGCTCGCGCTTGAGCGTGTCCAGCAATTCCGGGATCTGGCTCATAGTAAAGTTCAATATAATGGTACTTACGGCGTCAATATACACCACTTTTGACAAAATCGTTGCGATTATTGATGCCTGAGGTTAGTTTAGCGCAGTCCAGCGTTAGCTACTTTCACGCCCCGGGGGGCGAGCACTATGTCGATTTGGTCGGACGCGACGGCGATCGCGGCGAACACACCCGACAATCGCAATCGCTATGTCGATTTTCTGCGTGCGGCGTCGATCCTGTTTGTGATCAGCGGCCACTGGCTAATCGCAACGGCGTTCTTCGACACTGACAGCGGGACGCTCACGCCGGTCACCGTGCTCGATGTCATGCCGTCGACGCTGTGGCTGACCTGGCTGTTCCAGGTCATGCCGATTTTCTTTATTGTCGGGGGATACTCCAACGCCATTTCGCTGGAGAGCGCGCGCAATAAAGGTACCGACTATGCCAACTGGCTGGTCAATCGACTGCATCGCCTGTTGACGCCGCTGCTGTCGTTGATCCTGCTATGGGCGGTGCTCTCTGTTGTGTTGCGTGCAGTGGGTGTCAGCGAGGCGATGACCAGCTACGCATCGCAGGCGGCGTTGGTGCCGGTCTGGTTTCTGGCGATTTACACAATGATCGTCCTGCTCGCACCTTTGACCTACGCGTTCTGGCAACGCAGCGGTGTGTTTTCGCTGCTGGTATTTATTGGGCTCGCGGCCCTGGTCGACCTGGCGTTTCTGCTGCTGGATGCGCGCTGGCTTGGCTGGAGTAATTATTTCTGGGTGTGGTTGGCCATGCACCAGCTCGGCTTTGCCTGGCGCGACCGTCGCCTGCCCGCGATTCCCGTACTCCTGCTGGTCTCGCTGCTTGCTATCGCCTGTTTGCTGGCGCTCGTGCTGCACGGGCCATACCCGGTCGCCATGGCCGGCTCGCCAGAAGGCGACACGCTGAGCAACACCTTGCCGCCCAAGGTTACCCTGATTGCGCTGGGGCTGTTCCAGTTCGGGTTGCTGGTGTCGATCGAAAAGCCGATGCAGGCGGCGCTCAACAACCTGAAGCTGTGGACATCTACGGTGTTGATCAGCTCGATGATCATGACGGTTTACCTGTGGCATATGACGATCCTGATCGCGCTACTGGGTGTTGCCTGGTTGCTGGGCGGCGTAGGTATTGGTTTTGAAGTGGGCAGTTCTGCCTGGTGGTGGACCCGACCGCTGTGGTTGCTGGTCCTGACGTTGATGTTGCTGCCGGTCGCCATGCTGATGGCGCCACTGGAGCGCGTTTCGCGCCCGGCCGATGCGCCGGTTCCCGCGGCGTGGCGACTGGTGCTGGGTACGGTGCTGGTGGGCAGTGGCCTGGTGTTCGCGACCTTGCAGGGTTTCAATGGCAGTATCACCTCTGTTGCCAACGTCGCAGCGGTTTTGCTGGTGCTCGGTGGTGCGGCCGTCTGCGGCCTGTCGCCGAAGTTCAGGTAAGCGCGATGACAGCCATGGCTGGATATACCTGTCGCCAATGGCGTGGCTGGCTGCTGGCCGCGATGGTCTTTGCACCGCAACTGGCGCTGGCCGACTGCGTCATCCTTCTGCATGGGCTCTCGCGCGGTGATGGCTCCTTCTGGTGGATGGAAAAACAGTTGGCGCGTGCCGGTTATGCAGTGGTTAACCAGCAGTACCCCTCGACTCAAAAACCCATTGAGGCGCTGGCGCCCGATACCATCGATGATGCGCTGGCGCGCTGCCCGGAGGGCGATGCGGTCAGCTTTGTGACGCATTCGATGGGAGGCATCCTGTTGAGGCATTATGCATCGCAGCACACGATCGAAGGCTTTCACGCGGCAGTCATGCTCGCGCCGCCCAATGCTGGCAGCGAAGTTGTCGATGAGATTGGTCACTGGCAGTTGTTTGACTGGACCGTGGGCCCTGCGGGCAAGCAGCTGGGCACCGGAGAAGACAGCGTGCCGGTATCGTTGGGGCCGGTTGATTTCAGGCTGGGTGTGATTGCTGGCGACTACAGCATTAACCCGGTGTTCTCACACTGGATACCAGGGCCCGACGACGGCACGGTGTCGGTGGCAAGTACGCGTATCGACGGTATGAGCGATCATCTGGTGCTGCCGGTATCGCATGCCTTCCTGATGAACGATAAAGCCGTGATCAGCCAGACGATCTACTTTTTGCAAAACGGTAACTTCGAGCGACCCGAAGCGGCAGGTTCAACCGTCGAACCCTAGGCCGGTTCTGCTTCGGTTTCGTGCTCAGTACTGGCCGCTTTGCCGTCTCCCAGCGCGGCGCTAGCGAGATCGTCAAAGGACTCGCGCAGGCACTGCGCATAAAACGCCGGGTCGGGCATTACATGGCGGCAGGCGACAAAGCTGATCGTGATCGACCCCTGCTTGTTCAGTACAAAGCTGCTCACCGTGTGGAACAGCCCGGTGCCTGGTAACACCGGGCCCATGCCGATCGCATCCACCTGCCGCGCGCCACACATATATAGCTGGACGGGCGAGCCGGGCACGTTGGTGACAACGGTATTCATCATCGCGCTGCGCTCGGTCAGCCGCGCGCCGACCGACATGCGAATAATCGCGGACTGTATACCGGTAGGAACGGTTTCAGCGATGTCCATACCGATGCGCGGCCCAAGCACCTGGGCATAGTTCTTGGCGCTGATGGCAGCATTGTGAACCGCTTCAAAGCGCTCCCAGGCATCTTCCAGGTCGGTATTGAGGTTGACGCTCATCATCCCGATCATGTTGCCGCCGGCCTCGCGCTCGGACTCGTCGCGCACATCAATCGGGCAGCCGGTGACCAGTGGCTCATCGGGTAATTCATTGTGTGCCGCGAGATACTTGCGCAGTGCGCCAGAGACGATCGACAGTACGACATCATTGACCGTCGCATCGGGAATGGTGTTCTTGATTGCGCGAATCAATTCAAAGTCGTAGCGAACGCTGTCGACGACGCGATGGCCAGACAGCGCACCGTTAAATCGTGTGAGTGGCACATCGCCCGACTCCAGCACGTCGCCGCTCTCTTTTGCTTCGCGAATACGTTTGCGTGTGGGGCTGATGCTACCCATCAGTTTCCAGATTTCGGTGGAGCGTTTCAGCCCCTTCATATAGGCATTGCCAAGCATGCGCCCACGACTGGGAGCCGGGCAGGCGGGCAGGTCAGCCGGTGGCCGTTCGGTGCTGGCATCGGCAGACAGTTCGTGGAGTGCCGCGAAAAACTGCACGCCGCTAACGCCGTCCATCGCGCAGTGGTGGATTTTGGTGTAGAGCGCGAAGCTACCCTCGGGCACGCCTTCGACATTGTTCAGGCCTTCGATGACGTAGATCTCCCACAGCGGGCGACTGCGATCGAGTGGGCGAGCGTGCAGGCGGGCGGCCTGGATGCACAGCTGCCGCCAGTCACCGGGTTTGGGCAGTGCAATATGGCGGACGTGAAATTCGATATCGAAGTTGTCGTCATCGACCCAGTAGGGCTCATCCCAGTTCATTGGGACTTGCTGGAGTTTGCGCTTGAAGATCGGGGACTGGTCGAGCCGCCCCTCAAGCATGCGCAGGATATCCTTGAAGCGTACAATGCCATCAGGTGCTGTTGACTGGTCGTAGATCGATACGCCGCCAATATGCATCGGGAAGTTGTCGAGTTCGACCTTGAGGAAAAGTGCGTCGCCGCCAGAGAGCTGCTGCATATGTTGACCTCGCAGTTAACGTATTCTTATAGTGATCGGCCCTTTTCCCCGGACTTTAATTCAGTCTGTAGCCAAGGTCTACATTTTTTTACTCGGCAGCGATCCGCAGTAGAATAAATATGCAGCGCAATCAAACTGTTAGCGCCGCTGGCCCAAACCGTGACTGAAGCGGTTGGTCGGCCATGCAGCGACCGGAGTCTACTTTTTATGCCTTACGATATTTGCCCACTACAACAAAGCGATGCTGATTTGATCGGCAGGGTGATCGAGGATGGTTTTGCCGAAGACCCGGTTTGCAACTGGGTTTTTTGCAACAACAATGCGGCCTTGTTTCCTTTTTTCTCGATGTTATGCCGCGATGTGTACCTGGCTGAAGGGTTTGGCTGTACAACGCCCCGGGAAGAGGGCGTAGCCCTGTGGGTGCCACCGCATGCGACCAAAAAGTCGGGCACCCTCGCCAGCTTGAAAAGCCTCTGGTTGATGGCGCGCTACGCAGGGCTGGAGGGTTTGAAGCGCGGTGGCGCGCTGGAGAAAGCCATGCCTGCCAAGCCGCCCGAACCGTTTTACTACCTGTTTTTGATAGCGACGCGCCAGGCCCATCGCGGTAAGGGCCTGGGCGGCCAGTTGCTTGAGCCCGGGCTTGCGCGCATCGACGCCGAGGGCGCCGATAGCTATATCGAGAGTTCCAACGAAAAGAACCTGAGTTTTTACCGTCGCTACGGCTACGACATCATTGGTGAAATAGAACCGCAGTCCGGGTCGCCGCATATGTGGTTGCTGTTCAGGAAGGGCCGCCAATCTGTGCTTCGATAAAGGCCAGGATGCGCCTGTAGAGATCAATTTCCTGCTCGATCTCTTCACTGTTATGGCCCATCTCAGGGTATTCGTGCCATTCAAATTCCTTGCCGTGCTTTTCGAGCATGCGCTTGAGGCGATGGCCGTGTTCAATATCGACAACTTCGTCCTTGGCCCCGTGAACAATCTGTACCGGCCGATCCAGTTTGCTGGCCAGGTACACGGGCGATACGGCTTTCAGGGCATCGTATTCGGCGGCTGAGTCTCCCACGTGCTCCTTTAGCCATTTGTCGTGCCGCGTCACTGCGACGGTGGTATTGAGGTGGAGGTTCAGGTCGGTCACACCGGCGAAGCTCGATCCGCATTGATACAGCTCGGGGTGCAGTAGCGGCAGCATCAGCGAGGCATAGCCTCCGTAGCTAAAGCCCACGGCGCAGACCCGCGATGCATCGATATCCGGCGACTCGATCACCTTCAGCGTTGCCTGCCGCAGGTCTTCAAGCATCAACTTGCCCCATTGCTTTTTGCCGGCCTCTTCGAGGGCCTCGTTGTAACCGCTGGACCCGCGGAAGTTAACCCGCAGGACCGCATAGCCATTGGCGGCAAAGAACTGCGTGCCCTCGGTGAAGTAGCGTGAGTCATGTACGCCTATCGGGCCACCGTGCGGATGCACCAACAATGGATGTGGCGGCTTGAAGTCTTTTCCTGGAAGCGTCAGCAAGTAGGGAATCTCGAGGCCCTCGACATCAATACGACCTTCGAGCTGTTGCGCGCTGAGCCGGTTTTCCAGTGCGGGATAGTGGCTGCCAACGATGGTCTCCTTGCCTGAATCGTGGTTGATGATGCTGTAGGTGCCCGGGTCGTTGTGGTCTTCGTGATAAACCAGGGAGATGCTGCCGTCGCTGCTGCGGCCAACGGTTGAGGTGTAGGCGGTTGGCGTTGGCTCGCCGGAATCGTCGCTGCGATCCTGCTGGTCGAGATAGTCAAAATGGATTGCGCCGTCTTTCAGGGTTTTCAGGCCGATCAGGAGGTTGTCTTCCGTTGACAGGATCAGGTCGATGATTTTGTACGACTCGGCCTCATACACCAGCTCGACGTCATCGGTTTCGTAGTTGACCTTGTAGACCGAGCGCTCTTCCTCTTCAGTGAAGTCCAGGCAGTAAAAACTGTTGGGTGTGTCTGCCAGCGCAATGGGGAATATGGTCTTCTCGCCCTTGCGGCGCTGCTCTGCCATTTTGCTGCTGTGCCAGGTTTTCAGCGTTTGCTCTTCGCCTTCGGCATCCAGCGTATTGAGTGCAATCTTGTCGCGGCCCTCCCATTTGATGACCGCGATAGGGGTGTGGTCGTTATCGACAAACCAGCGTGAGACATAGCCCTTGACCGATGACACTTCGTTCTGGCGAACAAACTGCCCGTTGTCAATTTTACTCAGTTTGCCGGGCCTCGACTTGTGCGGTTGCAGGTTGCTGGCATCGATCGTGTAGGTTTTGGAGTACGGGCCGCTTTTGGCGTAGAGAAACTTGTCGGGTGTATCTGGCATCGAGTCGAGCAGCCAGCCCTTGGTGCGCACGCTGTAGATGGTGCGCTCCCCGTTGGCGGGTGCGTCGGTATCCAGTATCAGCATATAGCTGGCACGCCGGGTATCGAGCAGGTCCTGTACACCCTTTCTTATTTCAATGAACTGCACGGCCAGGGTGTCGTTGTCGATCCAGGTTACGCTGCTGACCGAGGCTTCATTTTCGCTGAAGTCTTTTATATCCAGCAGCAGCTGCTTGCGCTTGCTGCTGGTGTCCATGGCGTAGACGAAGCGATCCTCACCCTCGCTGGTGATCAGCGCTACCTGCTTGCCGTCCGGGCTGAGTCTGGCGGTTAAAGTATCCGGGTAGGCAAAGAAATCTGCGGCACCAATATTGGCAGTGGCGGGCATTGCGCAGGCGAGAAACACAATGGCCGGTAGCAGCGTCTTCATGGCTGTTCCCCGCGTGCTGGCTCGAGGGTTTCAAGAAAGTCGTCGCGAACGCTGCTGCCGGAAACCAGTGGGTAGACGGTTTCGTGCTGGCCAAGCACCGCCCTGATATCATCAAGCTCCGCCGCCAGGCGATTGAGCAGGCGGACCTCTACCCATCGTGCGCCGCGTTCCTTGTCGATATGGAGCCGGCCTATGTAGTTGATTTTGCCTGCCTCGATATTGAATTCCCAGCTCCGGTTGTCGGTGGTGTCCACATGGAAGGGCAGGTCAAAGTAGGGCGCGTTGACGCGTGTAATGTCGTACTTGCCCTTCTTCAGCGGGGCCAGGTAAAAGCCGTTCTCCTTGTCCTTGAGGGGTATTTGCAGCGTGCGTGTTCCCGAGCGCTCGCGGGAGATTTCCATTGAGGGGGCCGAGCCGCCGACTTCGAGGCTGACCAGCATGTAGCCATAGTCCCTGCGCAAGGGTTCGACGCTGTTCGCTGGTGAAAGCTCGAGCAGTGCGGGTGCGGCCTGGCTTGCCGCAGGCAGCAGGCCGATTGCAGCGAGATAGATGACGATAAATACATGTACTGGGCTGCGCCTGTGACCCGATGTGACTGGATAATACTTTTTCTTGGTATATGATTTCCGCATTCCGGTAGCTCCTTGCGAGTGGTACGTGCCGGTCGAGGGAGAGCCCGTACCCAGGGCTCCAATGATATGCATTGACGTTCGGACAGACAATGGGGTAGGACATGATGGAATTTACGGATCGGTTAACAAGGCGACAGAAGACGGTGTGTGCTCGGCTGTTTCGCCGGTTGACGTTTTTGTCGCTGGTCATCGCGGTGTGGGGTTGCGCAACCAGCGGCGTGAATATGCTGCCCACGCTGTCTGAAGATGTGCCACTCGAACCGGGGCAGGGCATCGTGGTCGCTCGCGTCATTAATGCTAGTGCCTACCCCCTGCCGTTTAACCAGCTGACGATCGCCCCTGAAAACTATAATGAATCCAGCGATATAAAACTCGATCGCCTGTTGGCAAGCCTGCCAGCGCTTGGAGGCAGTACGGTGTTTGCTGCTGCAGTCACCGAAGGTAACTATGCGCTGGATTCGATTCGCGCTTATCACACTGTCTACGACGGCTGGTATAGCCGCTGGGTTACTTCAAACGCACAGTTTGGTACTTTTCCGGTGCGTGCAGGTGAGGTGACGGACCTTGGTACGATCATTTATTACCGCAAGGTCAGTGGTGATCGCTACAACGATACGCTGGAGCGGCTGCCCGAGTTTGACGGTGGAGAGGTGCTCAGCAAGTATTTTCCCTTTCAGCGCTACCAGCCTGATTCCATCCTGACCTGGGTCGACGATGGCCGGGAAGACGAGCGATACACTGCCTATTCCTCAATGGTGCAGAATCCCATCGAGTATACCGCGCGGTATCTCGCACCCGACGGCATGTTTTATGTCCTGGGTCGGCTCGGGTCGATTCTTTCCCGCGATGTCGAGGGCGGTTGGGAGCTCGATGCAGTGGATACCAACCTCGATCTCAACACCATTGCCAAAAATAACCGTGGTGATCTGATCGTTGGTGGAGAGGAGGGCCGGCTGTTCCTGAAGCGAGCCGGCGGCGAGTGGCAGGATATTTCCCTTGAAAGCAATTTCAGGGTCGTCGAACTGCGGTTTCATGATGATAACTCCGTCGACATGTTCGCCCATACGAGCGACGAGCTTTACGCCTACCGTGCTGACCTGCAGGACAGCGAGCTGCGCTGGTATGAATTGAATCGTTTCAGCTCTAACGGGGGGTGGTCGAAGAACCCTGAACCGGATACCGCGACGACCAGCAGTGGCGCCCCGGCATCGCCTGAGCGCGTGGTGAATGTCGAGTTCCTCGATCATGGGCTTGACCAGTATTTTATGGTCTACACGACAAGCAGTCGCGGTGCCTCGCCGTTTTTCAAAACCAGTGACCATCTGTACCGCTACGACGCGTCAGGCTGGGACTTCACGCCAGTAGAGGACAAGCTGAAGATCCAGACCGTCCTGGATGCCGGCGCTGTGCAACTCGGCATCAAGAGCCCGGGATTCTGGTCCTGGACTGGCAAGCCCGAGTACTACATTTTCGATGAGGTCCTCAATGACTGGCAGCGCATAGCCTCGTACATCACCGAATGTGCAGACGGTAGCACCGGCAGTGATTGCCTGGGCGTAGCGGGCAGCGCTGCGGGTAAACGCACGTTCAGTTTCCGCGCGATTCCCTGGTTCCAGAGCGCGCGTGATGCCATCGCGGTGGTGACGTTTTCCAGCACCAGCTTCTGGAGCGGTGAGACTTCGTACGAGACCAAGATCGTCGAGAGCAGCGATGGGGGCAGAAGCTGGGTCCTGACCGAGCGAGAGCTTCCCGAATCTTACTGCTCGCAGATCGTGCCCGAGATCCAGGACCGATTGCTGGTTTCCTGCGAAGGCGTTTCATCGGACTTTTACGAGTCCACTGACAGGGGCGAAAGCTGGGAGCAAACCCGTTTTCATGAAAACTACTAGCGGGTTTCCAGCGGTGGGCCGCGGGCTGTGGGTCGCGTAATTCCATGAACAGAGTGCTCCAGCACCTTGGCAGCCGTTATCCGATCATCCAGTCGCCTATGGGCTGGATTGCTCGCTCGCAGCTGGCATCAGCGGTGTCCAATGCCGGCGGCTTTGGCATGATCGAGACCTCATCGGGCGAGGTCGAGGCGGTGCAGGGTGAAATACGCGCGATGCGGTCACTCACCGACCAGCCCTTTGGCGTCAACCTGCCGCTGATGTTGCTCAGTGATGACGCCATGGTGAATTACTGTGTCGAGCACGGTGTCGGTTTCGTGACGACCTCGGCGGGTAACCCCGCGAAGTATATTCACCGGCTCAAAGACGCCGGGATCACGGTCTATCATTCGGTTGCTACGCTCAAGTCGGCGCTGAAATCCATTGAGGCGGGCGTCGATGGCTTGATTGTCGAGGGCAATGAAGGCGGCGGTTTCAAAAACCCCGACCCGGTATCGACGCTGGTGTTACTGCGCGCTATTCGCATGCATTCCGATGTGCCGATGGTGGCCGCAGGCGGTATCGCCGATGGCTTTGCGATGGCTGCGGCATTTGCCGCCGGCGCTGAAGCGATCCAGATGGGCACGCGCTTCGTCGCCAGTGCCGAAAGTCCGGTGCACCACAACTACAAACAGGCCATTGTCGATGCCGGCGATACCGATAGCTGGGTCGTCAACGAGCAGTCAAAGCCGCTCGTTCGTGCCCTGAAAACCGGTTACAGCGCGAAAGTAAAGGCCGAAGGGCAGATGACCGGTGCCGGCATGGCGGATGTCAAACGCGTTTACTTTGAAGGTGATATGGAGGCCTGCATCGCGCTGTCGGGGCAGTCATCGGCGACGATCGACAAGGTCGAAACGGCTGCGGCGATTATCGAGCGTATCGTCGATGAGTTCTTCATCGCCCAGGCGGCGGCTGCCGAGCGCAGCGCACACCGTCGCTTTTAGTCTGGCGCGATGTACTGCCTGCCGCGCGTATCAGGCAGACAGCCCGCCATCAATCGGAATGTCAGCACCTGTGATGTAGGCCGACTGCGCCGATAGCAGGAATACCACCAGGTCACTCACATCGGCCGGCGTGCCCGGCCTGCGCAACGGAATACCCTGCATGGCGGCGGCAAAGTCGTTGGGGTCGTCAGGTCGCTGGTACATCGTCGTCTCTTCAATGGCGCCCGGCAAGATCGCATTGACGCGAATATTTTCATGGCCGTGCTCCTGGGCCCAGACGTGGGTCATGCCACGTAGCGCCCATTTACTCGCTGCATACGCGGTATAGCCAGGCCAGGGTTGGGTGGCTGCCAGCGAGCAGATGTTAACGACCGAGCCAGCACCGCGATTTTGCAAATGCGGCAGCACGGCCTTGAATCCGAGAAAGGGCCCGACTACATTCACCTCGTGCAGTCTGCGTAGCCTGTCGGCGCTCTCTTCAGCGATCATCGTGACATGGTGGATGCCAGCATTGTTGACCAGGCCATCGACACCCCCAAAGCGATCGACGGCGGTCGCAACGATAGTGTTCCAGCCCTCTTCCGAGCTGACATCGTGCTCGATAAATACGGCCTTATCGCCCAGCTCGGCAGCCAGCGCTTCGCCCGCGTCCGCCTGTACATCGCCAAACACCACGCTCGCGCCTTCAGCGACACAGCGCCTGACGTGACTGGCGCCCTGGCCTGCGGCACCGCCGGTGACAATTACAACCTGGTTTTCTAGTGACATGAAAGCGCCTGCGTCGGAAGTGTGTGAGTAAAAAGCCCTATGCGGTTTCGAGCGCAATGCCGTAGTGATCGGTATACGGTTTCATGCGCTCACGAATTTCGTTCTCATCAAAGCCAAACTGTTCGGTGCTGTACGCATGCTTGCCAAACTTGCCCTTGGGACGGTTATCGACATACTTGCGTATGGCATCGGCGTGTTCACCGTGGAAAGTCCGGCCCATCGTCGCGTAGGCGGCTTCTATTGTCGCGACCGGGTCTTTCATCAGGTCGGCGAAGTGTACATCCACAATGCGATCGGGAATCTCACCCTTGAGCCGCTGTTCCATGACCATCAGTAGCAGAAAACCCATCGCATCACTCGCCGCGATATGTTTGAGGTCGACCGCGTCGCTGCGCAGCCAGCGCACAGTGGCCAGTGTGCTGGCACCCGATGCGGTGATCTTGACCGGGTCGCGGTGGTTGTGGATAACCCAGGCATCGGGGTAGGTGGCAAACAGCAGTGGCATGATCGCCAGGTAAATCGGTGTTTTCAGCACCCAGCTGTTAACGCCGGCTTCGTGCTGCATGGTTTTGAGCATCAGCTTATGGAACTGCATGGCATCTTCGGGGCTCATATCCCAGTTGGGTATATTGGCGATCATCGGCCAGAAGAAACCGGCGAAAGAAGGAATCTGCAGGTGAATGCATTCCTGCGGGTAGTGCGCCACCAGTTCGTGCACCGCCTTGAACTCAGGTTGCACATCCATCCAGAACTCGTACTCAAAACGCGCCCGGCGCAGTTTTTCCTGCGGGTCAATGGGGTAGTTGTTGCCCGGGTGGGTGATCTGGTCGCCGCGTGGGCCCTGTAGCGTGGGGTCGAGGTCGAGCAGCTCCAGCGTAAGCGATGTGCCCGAGCGTGCGGGCCCGGTGATAATGACCGGCGATTCGACGGTCTCTGCTTCGATGCCGGGCCGCTGCTTGATATCTTCGCGAATGCGCAGGCGGGAGATCAGCCCGCGCTGGATTTCGGCGCGGGTCATTAGCCGGCCAAGCGAATGCAGCTCGCCGGTGGCTTCGATGTTTTCAACCAGGCTGTGCAGGCGAGCGCGCCAGTCGCCGTCCCAGTCGCCAAAATCGTCGAGACCAGTTGCACTGCAGGCGATATCGCAAAGCTGCTCGACATCGAGGGGCACCAGTTTTTCGGGCCCGCCCGCGGCATCGCCCATTGCGATCATGTGCTGGACCCACTCGGGGCGTTCATAGAGGGCATTGTTGCTTGCTGCCATCGGGTTGATTCCTGTTAGCTGATGAGTTCGAAGTCCTGCATGACGGGGCCGGCCATCTCTTCGCGGTAGCGACTGAGCGGGAAGGGGTAGCTCAGTGGTGTGCCGTTCGCATCGAGATACCAGCTCCCGCAGCCGCCGGTCCATACGGTCGAAGCCAGTGCGTCGGTCATCTGCTGTTTCTCGTCGCGAGTGGCCTGCTGTTTGGGGTGCATGGCACTGAAGTTACCGGCGGCGATCTGCTCCAGGCATTTCATGATGTAGCCCACCTGGAGTTCAGAGTTAGCGATGATCGAAAAATTGCCGATCGGGCTGAATGGCCCCAGCAGAACAAAGTAGTTGGGCAGGTCGGGCACGCAGATCGTGCGGTAGACCTCGGGCGCACGCAGCCATTCATCGTCCAGACGCTTGCCGTTCAGCCCCTCAATATTCACCGAGCTTTTGAAGGGGTAGAAGCCGGTGGCGAGCACCAGCACGTCGAGTTCGTGTAGCGCACCGTCTGCAGTGACCACGCCCTGAGCAGTGATGCGTTCGATCGGGTCAGTGACCAGCTCAACATTGGGCTTTTGTATGGCGGGGTAAAAGTCCTCTGAAATCACCAGGCGTTTACAGCCAACCGGGTAGTCGGGTCGCAACTTCTCGCGCAGTACCGGATCGCGCACTGACTTGAGGTTCTGCTCAACCGCCTTTTCAAAGACCCACATGATAAATTTGCTATTGCCGGTGACCGCATGGCTGAATAGCCCAAACAGGAACAGGTCAAATTTGTACTCGAGCCAGTTGAGCCAGGCAAAGCGTCGTTTCACCTTTTTGCGCGACTCGTGGAATTTTTTGTCAGGCGTTGCCATCACCCAGTGCGGCGTGCGCTGGAACAGGTGCAGGTTTTTCACCTTGTCGACGATCCCGGGCACAATCTGCGCCGCCGTGGAGCCAGTGCCAATGATGCCGACGCGCTTGTCGTACAGGTCAACCGTGTGATCCCATCGCGCGGTGTGAAAGCAAGGCCCCGCGAAATCGTCCAGCCCGGCGATATCGGGCAGGCGGGGCAGGTGCAGGCCGCCGACGGCGCTGATGAGTACGTCGACTGTGGTATCGCCCTGGCTGGTGCCAAGCTGCCACTGGTCTTCGTGCCATCGAGCTGCAGTGACTTCGGTCTCGAACTGGATGTACTGCTCTAGCCGGTACTTGTCGGCGACACGTTCAAAGTAGCGCTGGATCTCTTCGCCGCGGCCAAAGCGCCAGTTCCACTCGGTATTGGGCTCGAAGCTATAGGTGTAGGCGGGTGCAAAGACGTCGCAGGCGATGTTGGGGTAGGTATTCTCGCGCCAGGTACCGCCGACTTTACCGGCTTTTTCGTAGACGACGAAATTCCGGTTGCCGGCCTCAAGCAGCTTGATCGCCATGAGCATGCCAGACATGCCTGCGCCGATAATGGCGACGCGCAGGTTGGAGATGTCGCGTTGAGTCATTGAGCTTGGCCCCGGTTGTCGAGCGCGCAGTATACAGGCGGCCAGCGAGAACCGGGTTAACCGTCGTTTCATGTTTCTGCTGCCGCGCGGGCGTTGTCATCTTGATGGCGTTATGATCGTGATAAAGTGGCGCAGTATTCTTGGCATTCAGTGGCGGAACCCATCATGCGAGGACGGTTGATTTCGAGACGGTGTGGCCTGCTGTTATTAGCCTGCGCAGCTGCGGCGGCGGGCTCCGGTAAGGCCTTTGACTGGCGTGGTTACCAGCGACTTGGCACCGAGCAGATACGCCTGGCCTTTGCTGATGTGCGCGATGAGGCCAACGTCCACGATGGGGCCGGCGGTAGTGCGGTCAATCACTGGTACCGCGACGGCCGCTTTACCAGCCAGTGGCAAGCCGGCGGTGAATCCGGGCTCGTGCGGGGCAGCTGGTATGCCGCTGATGATATGCGTTGCGTCCTGATCGACAGTGGCCTGCCAGATTCCATGGCTGGCCAGGCAACCAGTGAGCCCCGCTGTGGCCCCATCTACCGCAAGGACGGCCTTTATTACTCGCAGAATGCCGCAGGTGGTATTCACGGCGAGCATCGCCTGAGTCCGTTAGTACCTGCCGACGCCCAGGCGAAATAGCGCGAATGCCCTGTGTGCTGCCGCTTCACAGCACAGCAGAGCCGTGCAAGAATATTCAGCGAATGGTAGAGACAGGTTCCTGATGATCAATCCCTTGTTACAACTTTCGCGCCAGCAACTGGCCCAGCTGGGCCGCGAGTATATGATCGCCGCGCAGATCAATAGCCGGGTTGGCTATGCCAAGGTGCGCATTGACCAGGGTGATGATGCCTACCTCGCGGTCGCCATTCCCAACTGGATGGCTGCCAGCCCCGTGTATACCCGGCGTATGCAGCGGGCGATGGGGTTTGGCAATGCCGGCAGCGTCGAAGATATCTTCAAGGGCTTGCAGCTTGAGTGCGGTTTCAGCCACCAGTACTTCGATGTTCGCTACGAACTGTTACCCGGCGGTGAGGGCAAGTTCTGGCTCGACAGTTGCGGCGCATTGCTCGAGGCCGAGCCGCGTGGCGATGACGCAGTGAAAACCATGTGTCATGACATTGAGGATCCGACGTTCGATGCAACTGCAGTAGCGACCAATCCCAGGGCGCGTATGCGTCCCTACCACCGGCCGCCGCGTGCGGCAGACCACAGTGGCCCGGTCTGTGCCTGGCGGGTCTATATCGACCCCGATGGTGAGCCGCTTGCCGAGCACCCGATGTTGTCTGTTGTCCAGGCTACCCAGCTTGCCAGTATCGCCATCGAGTCGCCCGATGCGGCGGTCGAAGAGGGTGGGATGACGGATTACAGCGGGCCGTTGCTGGGTAACCTGCAACTCGAGCGATTTTCGTATTCGGCACTGGTGGCCATTGTCCAGGAACTCGCCGTGCAAAATAACCTGCTGGCGCGTGCCATGGCGATGGTGGTTGACGCTACTTACGGCGCTGATGCAGCCAGCGATGTGGGGGAGTTCCAGATGGTTGGCAGCGCCCACGTGGTCGCGCAGCGCCTGGCGCGATTGCTGGGGTATCGCGACGGTGGTATCGAAGCGGTGGCTTCGGTGCTGGCCATTCACCCGGCTTTCCAGCCGCTGACCTACAGCCAGCTGGACATTGAAACGCTGGATGAATGCACGCTGCTCATGTCGCTGGGCGATGGCCCTGCGCGATCCGAGCCAGATGCCTATGGTTGGATCAAGCTGCTGGATGAGGGGCGTGATGCGGGTCTGCAATCGCTGGTGCAGGGCATTGATCCTTCGGCACGCTGCGAGCGTGACACACGAAAAGATGCGTGCTGGCGAATCACTGTGGGGAAGGCGGGCGATATCAATGCCGAGCCCGAATTTGCCGTGCAGATTGCCGCCAGCGCCATAGCGGCGAACTTCAGCTTCAAAGATGAACCTGAGTTACTGCGCTTTATGGAATAGCGAGCATCCAATGAACCGCGTTAATTTTTCAGGGGCGGAACGATTTGAAAACTGAATTTGACGTCATTGTCGTAGGTGCAGGCTCAGCCGGTTGTGCGCTGGCCTACCGGCTGGCCGCCAGCAGTGACTTGCGTGTGTTGCTGCTCGAGGCAGGCAGCCCCGCCTACAACCCGATGATCCATATTCCGCTGGGCTTTGCATTCCTGATGAAGCCTCACCGCAATAACTGGGGTTACAGTACCTTGCCCGAGCCTGGTCTGGGTGGTCGCAGCGTTAACCTGCCGCGCGGTAAGGTGCTTGGTGGTACCAGTGCCATCAATGGCATGGTGTATGTGCGCGGCCAGGCCGAGGATTACGATCACTGGGCGGCGCTTGGGAATGAGGGTTGGGCTTACCGCGATGTATTGCCCTTGTTCAAACGCTCGGAAGACCACGGCGCAGGCGCCAATGACTACCACGGGGTCGGTGGCCCGCTCTATGTCGGTAGCGTCACTAATGAGTTTCCCGTGGTCGATGCCTTTATCGCGGCGGCCGAGCAGGCCGGCCACCCGGCCAATGAAGACTTCAACGGGCGGTCGCAGGCTGGCGTGGGGTTCTTTGCGACCAATATCAAGAACGGCAGCCGGTTTACGGCGGCCAAAGCATTTTTGCGCGCTGGCAAGTCGTTAAAGAACCTGACGGTCGTCACCCATGCTCATACCCATCGCGTGTTGCTTGAGAACGGTGTGGCCGTCGGCGTTGAGTGCCAGCTTGGTCGCGAGCTTGTTGAATTTCGTGCCTCACAGGAGGTGGTGCTGAGCGCAGGGGCTATCAATTCGCCCAGGATCCTGGAGTGCTCGGGCATTGGCCAGGCCGACTTGCTGCGCAACAAAGGCGTTTCGGTCGCGCAGGACTTACCGGGTGTTGGCGAGAACTTGCACGATCACTGGAATGGCTACCAGACCTACGCCATGTCGCGTGGTGATAACTACTATCGCCAGGCCAGGCCATTGCCAATGATCAGGAATGTATTCCGGTATCTGTTCAAGCGAGAAAGTTTCCTTGCCAACCCGGCGGCGATGGTTGCCGTATTCTATAACGCGCTGGGCGATGGGGCGCGTCCCGACGCGCAGGTGCATTTTGCAGCGGCGGCCAGCGATGTCGATGCGCAGGGCAATGTCGTGCCGGTCGATGGAGTCATGGTATCCAGTTGCGCACTGCGGCCAAGCAGTCGCGGCAGTACCCATATCGCCTCGGCCGACTGGCGCGAAAGCCCGGCAATCCAGGTGAACTATTTGCAGACAGAGCACGACCGCCGCGTCGCCGTCGAGGCATTCAAGCGGCTGCGCGAAGTGATGGCCGCCGAGGCCCTCGAGCCTTTTGGCGGTGCAGAGATTTCACCGGGCAAGCTGGTGGATGATGATGAGGCCATCCTGCAACATATTGCGAGCACCGGCGATCCGGTGCATCATCTCGCGGGCAGCTGCAAAATGGGTGGCGACATTATGGCCGTCGTCGACAGTCAATTGCGCGTGCACGGCATCGAGCGCCTGCGCGTCGCTGATGCCTCAATCATGCCCGAGATCGTATCGGGCAACACCCACGCGGCCTGTGTCATGATCGGTGAAAAAGCTGCGGATCTCCTGCTTTCCAGTCGCTAGCGCGCTTCCCCGCCGACCAGAAATGTAAAAAGCGGGTATGCCGCGGCACGTAGCCGTTGCGTCCTCTGCTAAGTCGTTGATTCACAGCACTTTGCCGGCCGGATTCCGCCGGAGCTATATCGGCGCTGCGATATAGCTCCCCTCGGGCTTTCTGGTACACTGGTGGCGCAAAACGACAATAAAGACAAGCTAGCATTCTGTCGATCCCCTTTCCCAGGAGTTAGCATCATGAAAAAACTGATAACGCTTTGCCTCCCTCTCGTTTTTGCAGCCAGCGCCACCGCGACCGTTGTTAGCGTTGATGCAACACAAGTAGGCGGTTTCTACGCCGATGGCACGGCCGATAACGCCGCGTCATTCCAGAACTACTTTGTCGGTTATGGCACAACACCCGGCTCGCCCCGTACAGCTGAGCGGCGAAGCTTTTTCACCTTTGACTTATCCGGTGTCACAGAGCCAGTCACCGAAGCGAAGTTCAGTATCTTCCTTCCCCTTGGCGGCATGATATTTGGTACCGACTGTCTGGGAGCCGACCCCTGTACGGGCATGCTGCCTCTGGCGGATGACCCCGGTACTCCCTGGGACGATACTGACCCCGGCGCCTGGCCAAAGGATACCTTTGAGGAATTTGTGCTCGGTGTAACGCCGTATTCCTCTGCAGAGGTTACCGATACGGGTCTTCCGCCGGATGATCCGGGCCCAGGCCTTGGTAACCTCGAAATTTTTGAGTCCTTCGATGATGCGTCGGTCGCCAGTCCATTGACGATCATGGACACCGATCCACTGGATTTTACAGCGGGCCCAATCGAGTTTGTCATAGAGTTGGATGCCATCGGTGTGGCGTTGATCAATGATGCGATCGCTGCGGGTGGTGACCTGGTGCTGACCGGCTATATGCCCAGCTGGTCGTTTGAAGATCGCCTGACGCCACTGGGTGATGATTTGGTCGAGAAGTCTGAATTGATGTTCGGTCTGTCTGACCTGGTCGTCGAAGGCGGGCCCACATCACTCACGACACCTTTTCTTGAGTTGACCACAATCCCCGTGCCCGCTGCGGCGTGGTTCTTTGGTTCAGCGGTGCTGGTGCTGGCAGGCCTGCGTCACAGGCGTTAGCCATCGTTACGATAGAAAAGCCCGCCACCTGGCGGGCTTTTTATTGGTTATCATGCGGGTTTGAGTGCCAGATAAAACGTACGGACATCCATGAACTGGAAATACTTCGGCAAGTTTCACAGCTTTTTTTATCGCCTGAGTGGTGGTCGGCTCGGCTACAACATGGGCCCGATGCAGTGCGTGCTTGTCGCTGTGCGGGGTCGCAAGACGGGCAAGCTGCGCCATGTGCCTATTGTCTGTTACCCCTACAGGGATTCGGTGCTGGTTTCGGCATCCAACAGCGGGATGGAGCGGCACCCGGCCTGGTACTACAACCTCAAGGCCAACCCCGAATGTACGATCTGGCTGGGCCGTGAGCGCTTCAATGTAGTGGCCGAGGAGCTCCCCGTTGAGGAGGCCGATGCCTTCCTGCCAACGATGTTCGAGATGAACCCACACCAGCAGGAGTACCGCGAAGGTACCGAGCGCAAGATTCCGCTGCTGTGGTTTCGCAAACAGTAGGTGTTCGCGCGTATGAACAAGCTTGGCTGGTCTATTGCAGCAGTGTTGGTGGTGCTCGCGCTGGTGTTCGGGGCGCCGCTATACCAGGAGCTGCAAAAAGTACGCAGTGACGACCCCACCGCCTGGGAGCAGGATATCGCAGCGCTCGAACAGAAAACGCTGGCTGCGGCGCCACCGGCCGACGCGGTGTTGTTCGTGGGCAGCTCGTCGATTCGCCTGTGGAAAACGCTGGCGGAAGATATGGCGCCCATACCGGTTATCCAGCATGGTTTTGGCGGTGCCAAGATCAACGATGTCGTGCACTATGTCGATCGCCTGGTGAACCGCTGGAGCCCGCAACGTGTCGTGATTTTCGTGGGTACCAATGACATCAATGGCAACGATGAGCACCACCTTGCGCCTGACTATATTGGCAAGAAACTACGTGTGCTGCTGGATGCGATCCTGGCGGCCAACCCGGTCACTGAGGTGTTCTATATCGCCATTACGCCGACCATTCTATCCTGGGACAAGTACGACAGCGTGCAGCGCGCCAACGCGATAGCTGCGGCGGTATGTGAGGCCTATGAGAATGTGACCTTCATTGCGACAGACGATTTGTTTCTGGGTGCCAACGGTGAGCCCGGCGCCGAATTATTTATATTTGACGGTCTGCATTTGAATGCGCAGGGCTACGCGCGCTGGACATCGCGCATCAAACCCTATCTACAAAACTAGTGTTTGATCAGGCGGCTTTGCCGGTTGTGGTATTTGCAGTCGGGTCCGCAGTGCCACTCGGTTGGTTCTTGGCCGCAGCGAGCACCTCGTGCGCACAGTTGTAGCCTGGCAGGAAGGTCACGCCAGGGCCGGGATGACAGGACGAACCGCAGAGGAATAATCCGTCGATGGGTGTGGCATGCCCGTTGTCGATCTGTAGCGAGCGGTCGCCGACCATCTGGTCGGGGTGTAACAGGCCGTGCGTCCAGTCGCCATTGGTCGCCCCCTCCATGGTCGCGAAGTGATCCGATGAAAAGATCGCCTTGTCGGTGATGAGCTCGCGAAACTGCGGCAGGTGCGAAGAGATGTGATCGATGATCATCTCGCCGAACTCGTCGCGCAGCTTGCCGCGGACTGACTTGTCAGCATCACAGGGAAAGTAAAAGCCGTAAGCGCTCGCGATGTGGTAGCCCTCAGGCGCCAGCGTCGGGTCCATGACCGTCGGGAACTGGTAGGCCAGCGGCACTGACTCAGGCAGCTTGCCTTCTTTGCACAGCTCATAGTTGCGCTGCATCTCCTCGCAATCGACAACCATCGCGCCGCCAAACTGCGAGCAGGGCAGGCGGTTGAGCTGGTCGACATGCGGCGCCCAGTCGGGAAGGCCTTTGAGCTTGAACAGCATGTGCACGAAAGCGCCGCGATGCTCGAACTTGTCGACCTGGTTCTGCGTCTTCTCATCGATCGGGTGGTCGGCCAGCAGGCGATTAAACGTAGAGGGTTTGTCGAGGTTGGAGATCACGGTGTTGGCAAACAGCTGCTCGCCGTTCTTCAGTTCAACGCCGATCGCGCGACCGTTTTCAGTGAGTATGCGGCTGACAAACTGTTTCATGCGCACTTCGCCACCGCGCGACTCGATTTGTTCAACCAGTGACTCCGACAGTTTGCCAATGCCACCCTTGACGCGTTGCATCATGCCTTCAGAGCCTTCTTGCGCCATCGTATAAATGAGGCACATGCCCGAGCCAGGCGTATAGGGCCCCTTGAAAGTGGCCTGCACAGCGGCGAACGCCATGTTGGCGCGCAGTTCGCGGTGCTTGACCTTGTCGGGAAAGAACTTGTCGATGATGTCCATCGCCGAGCCGTAGAAAGCCAGCTCGAGCTGTTCGCGTTTTTCAGGCGTAGGGGCTTCATTAATCATGTCGGCCAGGCTGCGCGGTACCTTGCGTGCAGTAAAGCGATCGAGCATGCTCGCAGGGTATTCGCAAAACTTCATGAAGCGCGTGAAGCCCAGCATGGCGCCGGGGCCGAATGATTTTAATATGCCGAAGGCCAACCGCAGCGGGTTCTTGTGAAAGATGACAGGGCGTGACCCAACGCCAGTCAGGTTGCAGGCCATGACCGGCAACGAGATCAGTTCGACGCCGTTTTCCTCAAAGCGAAAGTAATCCTTGATTTCTTTTGCCAGCGGGAACAGGCAGCTGGCGCCCACTTCATTCATGCAGCCGGGCAGGATCTCGCGCGTGCCGCCCATGCCGCCGACGTAGTGGTTTTTCTCCAGCACCAATACGCGCTGGCCGTTGCGGCTGAGTACTGTGGCGGTGGCAAGGCCATTATGGCCCGCGCCAATAACGATCGTGTCGAAACCGGAACTCGCTGGGGTTGAAGACATGCTGGTTTACTCGCGCTTGCGGTGCTGGATTGCACGCCAATTAGTCTACAACGTAGGTGCCAGCCGGGGGTTACAAATGGCAGCAAATTCAGCCGAGATTAAACGCCTGTTAATCTTTTTTGTCAGCTCTCGCCCAGGTCTGCCTGCGCCTCGTTGATCGCTTCTTCCATTGGCATCATCAGGCCTGCTGCCCTTGGGTAGCCGCAGTATTGCGCCATGAACAAATGCAGTTCACGCAAGTCTTCAGGGCTCAGCTCGCCGTTCTTGACTGCGGCCTTGCACTGGATCTTGAAGGTCATGGGTTCACCGAGGGCCGCGATCATGCCCAGTAGCAGGATCCGTTTGTCGCGCATCGACAGGGTGTCGCGCGTCCAGACTTCTGCAAACAGCGACTCGAGCATAATGTCGGTAAAGGGATGACCTTCAGGCGGTGTGACTACATCACCGGCGTAGACTTCTTTGATTTTCTCTTCACCGCGCTTGCGGCGCTCATTGTCACTCATTGCTGACTCCTCAGTGGTTTGTCCGCGGGATAATGGGTTTCGTTCGCAAGGATCTGGCCCAGCTGCGCACAGCGCTCAGGGCCCAGTGTCGAGCGTAGCGTGCGGGCGATTTGCTGCAGTTCATCATCGATGGCTGGCGATTCGGTCGCACAAAAGTGATCGTGCAGTGTGTCGAGTATAGTCTTGAAGCGTGCCAGCTTGCGTGCACCAAGGACGCGAGCAAAGCTCGCTTCAAGTTCGCTGGCGGCATCGAGCGAATCTCGCATTAGCTGTTTGCCCTGCCGAGAGAATTGCAGCTGCAACTGGCGAGGGTCGGCCGGATGGGGCTGTCGATCGATATACCCCAGCTGCTCCAGTTCGGTCGCCATATTGCTGACGGCCTGCTTGCTCAGGCCATGTCTGGCCGCAATCGGCTGAATGCGATTATCGCCGCGCGTGATCGATGAAAAAACGATACCGTAACCCGGCTTGAGACTGCGGTGTCCTTTTTCAGTGAGCAGTGTGCGCAATCGATTTTTGCTGTAGTCAGACAGCCGCGGCAGTGTGCCCAGTAGCGGGGTTGCGTGGCTATCGATCGCCGCTGTTGTCGCCTGGTCTGCAAGCGCTTCGGTCAGGGACTGGAGCATGGTCATGAACTGCTCGAGTGCGCGCTCGCCGAGCAACCTGGCGGCTTCACTCTCCAGTTGCTGTGCGACCTTGATGCCGTCACGCTGGAGCTTCCTGCCTCGAGCGGTGAGTGCCAGCCTTTTCGAGCGGCGGTTATCCGGGTTTTCGCTGCGCTTTATATAGCCAAGCTTCTCAATATCGTTAACAGTCTGGTTGATAGCCTGGCGTGAAAGTCCAAGCCGCCGGGCGATATCCGAAGGGCTGATATCACCGGCAGCTGCGAAGCTGATATAGGGTTCGAAGCTCAAGCGAAGCTGCGGATGGCGGTAATCGTTGCGCAGTGAGTGCATGACGCGCGTTTCGAGCGCCAGCGTCAGGTCGAGCAGCTGTCGGGTCAGCTGAGGCTCTTTGGCCAGGTAGTGTGAGAAGCCCGTCGAAGGCTGCGCCAGGTTGTTCATAGCGCTTAATGTAAATACATAATGACAGTGCGTCAACCTATATTGACAAAACGACCGTTCGGCCATAGTCTGCCTGCTCGTCAAAATACAGGGTGACTGCAGTGAGTGCCAAACGCAACGTGGGTTACATCGGCTTGGGTAACATCGGCAAGCCGTCAGCTGAACGCCTGATCGTCGATAGCTTCAATGCCTATGTGTTCGATGTATTCCAGCCCGCCGTCGATGAGCTGGTCGAAAAGGGCGCAATCGCCTGTGGCTCAGTGGCAGAGCTCGCTGCCCAGTGCGACCATATCGGCATCTGCGTGCGAGATGATGCGCAGGTCGAGGCCTTACTCTGCGGCGAGCAGGGTATTTTGGCGAGTGCCGCGCGCGATACGGTGGTTGCTGTACACAGCACGGTCACCCAGGCAAGCCTGCTTAAATGGCAGCGCGATGCGAAAGACAGTGGGGTGCATCTGATTGACGCGCCCATTACCGGCGGGGCGCATCGTGCAGCCGATGGTACGCTGTGTTACATGGTAGGCGGTGATGCCGCCATTGTTGAGCGTTGTCGTCCGGTCTTTGAAACCTCGGCTGAAAAAATTGTCCACGCGGGAGCGGTGGGCGCGGGCATCGCGCTCAAGCTGTGCAACAACTACATGCAATACGGCGAGTTCGTGCTGATGGCAGAGGCAGTCAAACTCGCTGATCGCTGTGGCCTTGATGCCGACAAGCTGCGCGAGGTGGGCCTGTCAAATGGCGTGGTCAACGAGCAGATGCATATGTTTGTATCTGGGCGCAACGGTGTTGCCGCCAACGCGAGCGAGGCGGATATGGAGCAGTTCTTTGGTGCGATGGCCAGGCTGGCGCGCAAGGATATGGATTGCGCACTCGATACTGCCAGCGACCATGGCATTACCTTGCCAACCGCCGAGTACATTCGCGACTGTATCGAAGCTGTCTTTCTTGCCAAAGACGCTTCGCGATTAACCGACTGACATTCTGCAAATTTCACTTTGGACTAAAGCGATGAATCCGGAAACACGACTATTGATCGACGGTGAGCTGGTCGCCGCCGCATCGGGTAAAACCTACCCCAATATCAACCCGGCAACGGAAGCGTCAATGGGTGAGGTGGCCGATGCTGGCCCGGAAGATATGGAGCGTGCGATCGCCGCGGCGCGACGTGCTTTCGATGAGACCGACTGGTCGACCAATCACGCCTTCCGGCTCAAGTGTCTGCAGCAGTTAAAAGAAGGCCTGCTCGCCGAAATGGATGACTTCAAGCAGCAGATCGCGGCTGAGACCGGTGCGCCGATTGGTATCTGCGGCGACAAGGGCCCGCAGTGCGAGCTGCCAATTGGTTTTATTGATTACACCCTGCAAAGCCTGCCGGAGTATCAGTGGTCTGAAGACATTGGCATCAGCGAAATGATGGGGGGCAAAAGTCGCCGGCTGGTAGAGAAGGAAGCGATTGGTGTGGTCGCCTGTGTGACGCCGTGGAACGTGCCGCTGCAAATCAACCTGGCGAAGTGTATTCCGGCCCTGGCCGCAGGCTGCACGATTATCCTCAAGCCTGCGCCCGATACGCCGTGGTCGGCGACAACACTGGGGCGCATCATTAACGAGCACACCGATATGCCTGCCGGTGTCTTCAATGTGATTACCTCGGCCGACCCTGTCACCGTGGGTGACCAGTTGGTCGGCGACCCGCGTGTCGACATGGTGTCATTCACCGGCTCTACGGCAACCGGCAAACATATTATGGCGCGTGCGTCAGAGACCGTAAAAAAAGTATTCCTGGAGCTGGGCGGCAAGTCGGCCAATATCATGCTCGATGATGCAGACCTGGGCAGTAGCCTGCTGAGCTGTCTGTCCGTCTGTTTTCACGCAGGGCAGGGCTGCGCCATCAATACGCGTTTGCTGATACCCAAAGATCGCCAGGCCGAGGTCGAAGAACTGTTGAAGCAGTACTTTGGCTTTATCACCTACGGCAACCCGGACTCTGATGAGATCATGGGGCCGCTGGTCAATGCGCGCCAGCGCGATCGCGTGCTGGGCTATATCGAGAAAGGCAAGCAGGAGGGTGCTCGCCTGCTGCTCGGTGGCGGCAAACCCGCCAACCTCGAAAAGGGTTACTACGTCGAACCGACCGTATTTGTCGACGTGACCAACGATATGACCATCGCCCAGGAAGAGATTTTTGGCCCGGTGCTGTGCGTGATTGGCTACGATGATGAAGATGATGCTGTGCGCATTGCCAACGATTCGGTGTTTGGTCTCTCGGGCGGCGTCTGGTCCGCTGATGAAGCGCGCGCGCTTGCCGTTGCGCGCCGTATTCGCACCGGTACGCTCATGGTGAATGGCGGCGTTTACTACGGGGCCGATGCGCCGTTTGGTGGTTACAAGCAAAGCGGCATCGGCCGCGAAATGGGTCGCGAGGGTTTCGAAGAATACCTCGAGACCAAGACTATAGCGATCAGCGTATGAGCGAGCAGCTAAAGGGCCGGGTCTATATCGTTACCGGCGGTTCGCGTGGCTTTGGCCTGGCCATCTCAAAGCACCTGGTTGCCCTGGGTGCGCGCGTCGGGCTAACCGGGCGAAGCCAGGAAAACCTCGATGCCGCGCGCGCGGTGCTCGGTGATGACAACTGTTGCACGGCGGTGGCCGATGCCGCTGATCCGGCGGCGACCCGAAGCGCCTTTGCCGCAATCCGGCAGCATTTTGGTCAGCTCGATGGCCTGGTCAACAACGCAGGGCTCGCCAGGCCCAACAAGGTTGAGTCGCTGGTGGAAGAGGAGGTCGTGTTACAGGTGAACACCAACTTCCTGGGTACCGTGTTCAGCTGCCAGGCGGCAATACCGCTGCTGCGCGAGAGCGACAACCCGCGCATTATCAATATTTCATCGGCCTCAGCGTTTCACTTTGATGAAATGGGGCATCTGTCTATCTATGCGTCGACCAAGGCGGCTGTCGAGCGTTTTACGCGTGACCTGGCGATGGAGCTCTACGACGATCAAATCGGTGTGAGCTGTATCCGGCCCGGTCATGCCGACACGGAGTTTGCTATGGGCTGGGACATGGAAGCAACGATGGCGGGCTTTGATGCCTGGCGGGCTTTCGGTAGTTATACCCGCGAGGGCATGACCGTCGATGATGTCGCCGGTGCTGTGGCTTATACGCTTGCCCAGCCACGAGGTGTCGCCGTCGATATGATGGAGATCCGGCCTAACCGCCGCATACCCAAGTAGAACAACGCATTCGCTGGAGAACGCTATGAGCAATATACTGGGATACGAGGGCCAAAGCGCCGTGATCACCGGTGCCGCATCGGGCATGGGCAAGGCCACCGCTGAAAAGCTGGTGACACTGGGCGCCACCGTGTATGCACTGGACATCGCCCCTATCGATGTTGCCGGTGTGACCGCGATCAAGGTCGACATGAAAGATGCGGCATCGCTCGATACCGCGCTGGGCCAGCTACCGAAACAGGTCGACACACTGTTCAATTGCGCCGGTGTGCCAAGCCCGCCGTTTTCTGCGGCAGATACCATCATGATTAATTTCGTTGGCCTGCGTTACCTGACCGAGCAGGTCTTGCCGCGCATGCCCGATGGCTCGGCCATTGCTTCGATCGCCTCAACCGCGGGTATGGGCTGGCGGCCGAGGCTCGATATTGTCAAAACCTTCCTGGCGCTGGACAACAGCCTGGCGACGGCGGAGAAGTGGCTGGCCGAGCACCCCGAAGACAGCGCCGATGGCTACGGCTTTTCGAAGCAGTGCCTTATCGTTTACACGATGATGCAGGCGCGCGAACTGGCCAAACGCAATATTCGCATCAACAGTATTGCGCCGTCGCCCACTGACAGCGGTTTTATGGATACGCTGAAGGGGGAGGGGCAGATGCCCGATGAGGCCATCGACCTGTTCCTGCCGCCCAATGGCCAGTACGCAACCGGCGCAGATATGGCAGACCCGCTGATTCTATTGAACAGCAGCATGGCGGGCTTTGTCAGCGGCATCAATATGCCCGTTGACTTCGGGTACTGTGGCGAGGTTTTCAGCGGCCTGCGCGATGACCTGATGGGTATCGCAAAATAAGCGCCCCCTAATAACAATGAGGATCAATGTGATGCGTATGCGACACCTGCTCTCGATGCTGCTGGTTGCTGGCTTGCTGTCAGCCTGTTCCGGGTTTGATGACCCGATGCTCGATATGAAGTACGACCCGGCAAAGATCGAGCCGCCGCCAGAAGTGCCCGTGGTTGAGCGCAACCCGTATCGCAATCTGCTGTGGGGTGACCTGCATATCCACACGACCTATTCCTACGATGCGCAGACCATGGGTGTGCGTAGCCTGCCCGATGATGCCTACACCTTCATGAAAGGCGGCACGATCAAACATGCGCTCGGATACCCGATCAGGGCCAGCAGGCCGCTGGACTTTGGCGCAGTGACCGACCATGCCGAGTTTCTGGGTGTGGCCCGGGTGTTGATGGGTGAGCAGGGTACCCAGCCTGACCAGCCACTCATCGATATGCTTGAGAGCGGTAGCAAGCTGCGGTTCACGGCTTACTTTTTGAAGACCATGTTTACCAAGATGGGCTCGCGTGAAAAGCGCAGGGAGTACTTTGGCAGCCACAATATGGATGATGTGTCGATCGCCGCGTGGAATGACATCGTCGCGGCCGCCGAGCGGCACAACGACCCGGGCAAGTTCACCGCCTTCATTGCCTACGAATTCACCTCAATGCCGAACGAGCGCAACCTGCATCGCAACGTGGTGTATCGCTCCAACAAGGTGCCTGACTACCCGTATTCATCACTCGATTCGCTGAACCCCGAAGACCTGTGGCGGGCGCTTGACCAGCAGCGCGCAGAGGGAATGGATGCGCTGGCAATTCCGCACAACAGCAATGTCAGCGATGGGCTGATGTTTGATTCGGTGACCTTTAACGGTGGCAAGCTCAGTGCCGAGTACGCCGACCTGCGGATGCGCAACGAACCCGTCGTCGAAGTGTTCCAGATCAAGGGCACTTCGGAAACGCATCCTGAGCTATCGCCCAACGACGAATTCGCTAATTTCGAGCTCATGACCAACGTGATGTCGAGCAAGCAGCAGCCGAGTGAGCCGCGCGGCAGCTACGTACGCGATGCGCTGCGCACTGGCCTGGAGTTTCGACAGCGCGAGGGCTTTAACCCCTACCGTTTCGGGTTTATTTCGGCCAGCGACAGCCACAACGCCAGCTTCTCGGTGGAAGAAGACAACTACCATGGCAAGTTGCCGCTGCTTGATGGCACGCCATCCCAGCGACTGGGGCTGGCCCTGGTCGACATCGACGTCGTGCCGACACGCGCCTACGGTGCGGCGGGCCTGGTTGCCGTCTGGGCCGAAGAGAATACCCGCGCGTCAATCTTCGATGCCATGCGCAACAAAGAGAGCTATGGCACCTCTGGGCCGCGCATTGCGCTGCGATTTTTCGCCGGCAACTACGCTGACGATATGCTCGATGGTGAGTGGTTGGCGAGTGCCTACGCCAATGGGGTGCCGATGGGTGGACAGCTAGCGGCGGGGCCCGAGTCGCCAACCTTCCTGGTGTCGGCACAAAAAGACCCGCGCAGTGGCAACCTTGATCGCATCCAGATCATCAAGGGCTGGGTCGATAGCCAGGGCAATAGCCACGAGAAAATCTTCAATGTCGCTGCCTCGGGCAACCGGTTGGCAGAAGGCACAGCCGAGATGATTGAGCCGGTCGGCAATACGGTTGACGTTGCGCAGGCCAGCTATGACAACTCGATCGGTGCGCCGCAGCTGGCTGCGCTTTGGCGCGACCCGGAATACGATCCCTCGCAGCAGGCGTTTTACTACGCGCGGGCCATTGAAATTCCCACGCCGCGCTTTAGCACCTACGATGCCAAGCTGCTTGGGGTGCCTGCACCGGAGCCTGCAACCATTCAGGAGCGAGCGGTTTCGTCAGCGATCTGGGTTGGGCCCGATGATGGCAGTGCCGTTACTGGTATGTCGCAACGACGTCGATAATGGCCTGGTCAATTTGCCCGGTGCTGTAGTTGAGCGGTGCGTTGTCAGGCGTGTAGTCGACCACTGCGTTGCGGCCGGCGTACAAGATCATATCCGGCAGAATCGGGTGTTCCGCTTCGCTGACTTCGAGTGTTTGTGCATTGCCAGCGGCGGCGCAAAACTTTTCGAAGTACTCTTTCCAGCTCATGTACTGGTCGCCCACCAGGTAGGCTTTGCCTGACTCGCCGCGCTCCAGCGCACCCAGCAGCGCCTCGGCCAGCGACTGCGGTGTGATGTGCACGACGCCACCGCCCGCGGCCACCGGCGCAAGTCCTTCCATCTTGCCCGCTGCGTACTGGACCAGTGCCTGCAGGTGCCCATCGACGACACCTTCGGTACAGCCCAGGATAAACGGCGCATTGACCGAGCACACAATGAAGCTGCTGTCAGACATCTCACGAATGCGGGTATCGGCAAGATGGCGCGATTTGACGTACTCGCTCTTGTCAATTTGCTCGGGCACGATCTGGGGGTAGTAAGTGCCCAGGTAAGCGGCGCGCTTGATGCCAGCGGCTTTGGCTTTGGCAAAGAAGTTGGGCACACCTTCGCTATTGGCGCGCGTAAAGAAGGCCTCGTCGCTCTCGGTCTGTGGATGCATACGAATATCGGCGCCGGCGGCGAACACCAGCCAGTCAAAGCCTTCGAGCATCTGCTCGCTGATGTCGCTTTCAAAATAACTGGCGGCAATGTGATTGAAGTGCGCCAGCGCGGGGGCGTCCGGTTGGCTGCGCGACATAATGGTCACATCGTGACCCTGCTCGTGCAGGTACTTGGCGGTGCAGGCGCCGGTCAATCCGGTGCCGCCGACGATCAGCGTTTTCATTCAGGCTCCTTCGCTGGAAACAGGGTAATTGCGGTTGATAGTTGGCTGGAGGCTATTTTACTGAGCATTGTCGGGGGCGGGGAGGCGTGCCAGCTAAACTTCGCTTAATCCGCTGCAGGGGCATTTGGTCGCAATTTTGATACTACCGAACGCGTCGAGGGCCCGTTTGTCTCAAAAAGGGAGCGAACAGGCAGGCTACGGGCGATAATTGACCGAAGATCGACATAGTCGATCGCTTCACTCTCTACCCCGGCCAGGCACCAGCCTGGTGCGCAGGATGACAATAATGACAGCTCGCGTTTCCCGCTTCCTTTTATTACTGGCGACCCTCTTTTCACTGGGTGCTGTTGGCAACGCTGCGGCCTATGACGTGGAGGCCGACAGTGCGGGCAACCAGGTTTTTATCCTGCTGCGCAACCTAAATGCGGGCGACAGTTATGACAGTGTCGTCGTTAACCCTTCGAATGCCGGGATCATTACCTCAGCCTTTGCCAGCATAGAGCCGACCACAGTGCCTGCCGCTGGCAGTGAGCTGGTCGCGATCGACTTTGATATCGCCTCCTCGGCGATGCTCGGCGAGATGGCGACGCTCAACGTGACGATATCCGGTACCGTCGGTGGCCAGACCGTCAACGTCGATGTGCCCGTCGAATTGACCGTGGTCAGCAGTGTAGCGCCCGCGCAGGGCGAGTACGGGTCAACCATTCCCGCGCCAGACCCCGGTGGTGTTGATAGCGATGGCGATGGGGTGAGCGATGCGCTGGAGCAGGCGTTCGGTTCCGACCCGTTCCTGGCCGAGTCGCAACCCGGTCAGCCCTTTGGCCCTGCCTACGATATTCCAGTGATGGGGGCGATGGGTTTTATCGCGCTGATCAGCCTGTTGTTTACTGCGGCCTGGTGCAGCAACAAAGCGCGCCACCTTGCAAGCATTGCCGTGCTGGTGCTGGTATTGCAGCCACTTGATGCCGGCGCCGGTGCCGCGACGCGCATCCAGCTGATTGCCGAGATCCCGGTGCCGCCGCCGTTGCCGCAACTGTTGTCGGGCACTGCCAGCGCGAGCACGGCGTTGCAGCCTGCTGCTTATGCGGTCGATGGCAATATCGCAACGCGCTGGGAATCAGCCCACGGTATTGATCCGCAGTGGGTGACGCTGGATCTTGGCAGTAACTATGCGCTGACGGAAGTGATCATCCAGTGGGAGGCCGCAAACGCTGCCAGCTACCGTATTGACGGCTCAACCGATGGCAGCAACTGGACTGAAGGTGTCGCGAACTTCTCAGGCGGCACCTGGGATCCGGGCGCGGGCGTGCGTCGCACCGATACATTGGCGCTTAGCGGTACCTATCGCTACGTGCGCATGTATGGGCTGACGCGCCCTGCGGGCAATGTCTATGGCTACTCGATCTGGGAGATGGAGGTCTACGGGCTGGTGCCAGCCGATACCGATGGTGATGGCGTTGATGACAGTGTCGACCAGTGCCCCGGTACGCCCGGTGGCAGCACCGTTGCGGCCAATGGCTGTATCGATTCAGATGGCGATGGCGTTGACGACAGTATCGACCAGTGCCCGGGAACCCCAGGCGGTACCAATGTCGATGCGGTGGGCTGTGAAACCAATATCACGCTGTTGTCTGCAACCGCGACGGCAAGTTCAACGGGCGCTGCAGGCGGCGCGGCGCTGGCGGTCGATGGCCTGATGAATACCCGCTGGGAATCGGCGCACGGCATAGACCCAAGCTGGCTGGTGCTCGACCTGGGCGCAAGCTTCGTGCTCGACAGTGTCATTATTCACTGGGAAGCGGCGAACGCAGCCACCTATGATATTGAAGGCTCGGCCGACAATATCAACTGGACCACGTTGTCCAACGAGACGGGCGGCACCTTTGGTGCGCGTACCGATAATGTATCGGTCTCGGGGGCTTATCGCTATGTTCGTATGAATGGCCTGACCCGGTCGCCAGATCCTGGCAATGGCGGGGCGATGTACGGCTATTCCATCTGGGAGATGGAAGTCTACGGCGAAGCTGCGGTCGATACCGATGGCGACGGTGTGCCCGACAGCCTTGACCTGTGTCCAGGCACGCCGCCGGGCAGCACGGTTGATGCCGATGGTTGTGTCATCGTTGATACCGACGGCGACGGCGTGCCCGACGGTTCTGACCTGTGCCCCGGCACACCGCCTGGTTCAACCGTCGATGCGACCGGTTGCATCATTATTATTCCGGTGAACGAAGTCACCTCGATCGGCGGCATTCTTGCTGGCGGGGCAGGTTCAAGCCAGCCCGGGCTTACGCTGTATGTGTTCGACGATGACCTCGCAGCACCGGGTACCAGCACCTGCACCGGGGGCTGTGCAACCAGCTGGCCACCACTGCTGGTTGCCGATGGCGTTGCTTCGGGCGTCGATAACCTGGGTACGATCACCCGTCCTGACAGTTCAACGCAGGCCACCCATAATGGGCGGCCACTGTATTTCTATGCCGGCGATTCGGTGGCAGGTGATACCAATGGCGATGGCCTTGGCGGCGTTTGGCACACTGT
Organism: Pseudomonadales bacterium; assembly: GCA_965216795.1. Taxonomy (GTDB): domain Bacteria; phylum Pseudomonadota; class Gammaproteobacteria; order Pseudomonadales; family UBA7434; genus UBA7434. The sequence continues at coordinate 2,542,527 of OZ244196.1, forward strand.
GCCCTATGTACAACTGTTCACGCCATTGTTCGATGCAACCACGACGCTTGAGCCTGCACTGCAGGAAGACACCGGTTCGGCACTGATTACCCGGCTGGCCGATCGGGCGCGCGATCGCCATGCGCGCGAGAGCCAGTTCAAGTCTTACGATCACTACCTCTCGTTCTACTGGGAGCACCGCACGGCTGAAATTGAAATCATCGACACGGTCGGCCATGGTGGTAACACGATTACCTTTAATGTCATCACCGAGTGGCCGCTGCACCCGTTGGAGGCAGAGCTGCGCTTCTTCCACCTCAATGCGGCGATCTATGCGAACAACGGCGTGATGACGGCGCAGCCTCACCTTGATGATCCACCGCCGTCGACGCGCAGGCATTACACGCGCAGTGTCAACTTCAACCCGCTGACTGGCCAGCCGCTGCAGGTGGGTGATCGCATGGAGTTTGAACTGAGCCAGTTCCTGACGGGCACGCCGAACGGGCGCGACAACTACTACGGCACAGCCGTTCTCTATGTGGTCGGCCAGGGCGTGGAGCCCTTCGAGGCCGAGAACCCCAGCCTGGTCACCGGCTTGCCGAACCCATCGCAGAACCCGTACCCCATGCCGGCTGCCGGCAGGCTCGGTGGTGATACCACGCTGAACTACCAGTACTCCGATGAGCCGGACAATCACTTCCTGCAGATACCGACCAACCTGTCGAATATCAACGGCCAGACCTTTGTGCTGGGTCGCCGTGTGCACCACACCGATTTTGGTGATGGCTCGCACGATGAGGCGATAGAAAACGCGAGCTTCCCTGAGCTTGCCAATACGCTGGGCACCAATTACATCAATCGCTCCTGTATTGCCTGTCACGCGTTGAACGGCCGCGCGTTGCCGCCTGCAACGGGCCAGCCACTTACCCAGTATGTGGTCAAGGTCGGCGATGCGACCGGTGCGCCCGACCCGCAGCTCGGTGCGATTCTGCAGCCACAGTTCACCACTGGTTCATCCGAGGGTGGTGTGACGCTGAGCAGCTGGACCGAAAGCAACGGCCTGCGCTCGCCGGTCTACGCTTTCACCGGCGTGACGCCGAGCAACTACACGGCGCGCATTGCCCCACAACTGGTGGGTATGGGTCTGCTCGAGGCCATTGATGAAGCCGATATCGTTGCACTGGCCGATGAGGCCGACAGCAATGGCGATGGCATCTCTGGCCGGCTGAGCCTGGTGACCGACGCGGTTACCAGCGAAACGCGCATTGGCCGCTTTGGCTGGAAAGCCTCGCAGCCCAGTGTCAGGCAACAGGTGGCTGCAGCATTGCACGGTGACATCGGTGTCATGACCTCGGTCATGCCCAACCCGGATTGTGGTTCCTCGCAAACCAACTGCGGTGCCTCGGGCGCAGAGCTGAGCGACCAGCGCCTTGATGAGCTCACCGCGTATATTTCATTACTGGGTGTGAGTGCGCGACGCGACCTGAATGATGCCACTGCGCTACAGGGTGAGACGCTGTTCAATACCGTCGGCTGCAACAGCTGTCACGTCGATACCTTTACGACCTCGGCCTACCACCCGCATGCCGAGCTGCGTAGCCAGACGATTCATCCCTACACCGACCTGCTGCTGCACGATATGGGCCCCGGCCTGGCATCGACGCTGATCGAGGGCAGCGCCGGCGGTAGCGAATGGCGCACCGCGCCACTGTGGAATATCGGCCTGACGGCCGGTGTCAGTGGCGGCGAGGGTTACCTGCACGATGGCCGTGCCCGGACCTTGCACGAGGCCATCATGTGGCACGGCGGTGAGGCTGCGGCGTCGCAGGCGGCCTACGATGCGCTGAGTGCGGCCGACAAGGCAGCGCTCATCGCCTTCCTCGAATCGCTCTAGCGCATATCTGCCAACAAAAAAGCCGCGTCTTCGGGCGCGGCTTTTTTCTGCCTGCCTGATTTTCGGGTAATTCCACGAGCACGGTTGACTGCGGTATAGTGGTGTTTTGCGCGACCATTGGGGCGAGAGCGGGCAGTATGTCATCGTGGCTGGACACCATTATCGAGCAACACCGGGCACTCGAAGGCCCGCTGTTACCGATTCTGCACGCCGTGCAGTCTGAAAAGGGCTGTATTCCCGCGGCTGTGGTACCCGATATCGCCCGCGCCCTGAACCTGTCTAGCGCCGAAGTCCACGGCGCGCTCAGTTTCTACGAGGACTTTCACCAGCAGCGGCTGGGTGCCCGGCATGTCCAGCTGTGCAGCGCCGAGGCCTGCCAGGCCCGGGGCTCGCGCGCGCTCGAGGCGCCATTGCGTGACGCTGCTGGTATCGATTTTGGTGAGACGCGGGCCGACGGCACGCTCAGTCTTGCGCGCGTCTACTGCCTGGGTAACTGTGCGAGCGGGCCTTCACTGCGCGTTGACGATGCGATACACGGGCAAGTCGCTGCCGAAGATCTCGGTTGGCTGATCGCCAGCGATCGCATTGCCATGCCGCACGATACCGCAGCCGGTGGTGAGCGACTGCGACTTTATATACCTGGCGATACGACAGCCTGTGCGCTGGGTGCCGACGCACTGGTTGATGCCCTGGAGACTGCGGCCGCCCAGGCAGGGCAGTCGCTGGATATCGTGCGCAATGGGTCGCGCGGACTGTTTTCATTGGAACCCCTGCTTGAGGTGGAAACCGGGCAGGGCAGGCTGGCTTTTGGCCCGGTCGCGGCAACTGATGCACCTGCTGTGCTTGCCGCCCTGCGCGATGACCCGGCATCGCACCCGCGCTACCTGGGCCCTGTCGATGACATCGATGCACTGAAAGCGCAGCAGCGCGAGACCTTTGCGCGCGCAGGGGCTGGCGACCCGTTGTGCATCGATAACTACAAAACACTTGGCGGCTTCGTCGCCCTGCAAAATGCGCTGTCCGCCGGTGGTGGGTCCGTCGTCGAGCAGCTCATCGCGTCGGGTTTGCGCGGTCGCGGTGGTGCGGCGTTTCCGGCGGGCATCAAATGGCAAACGGTGCTCAAGGCCGAGGCGGGCCAGAAGTACATTGTCTGCAATGCCGATGAGGGTGACTCGGGCACCTTTGCCGACCGCCTGTTGATGGAGGCCGACCCCTACCAGCTGATCGAAGGGATGGCGATTGCCGGCGCCGCCGTCGGCGCGACGCGCGGTTACATCTATTTGCGCTCTGAATACCCCAGGGCACGAGAGGTACTTGGCGAAGCTCTCGTGCGCGCCCGCGCGGCAGGGCTGCTCGGTACCGACCTGCTGGGTTCGGGCAAAACCTTTGAGCTTGAACTGCGCATGGGGGCGGGTGCCTATATCTGCGGTGAAGAGACCTCATTGCTCAATAGCCTCGAGGGCAAGCGCGGGATCGTGCGCGCCAAGCCACCGTTGCCTGCCCTCGAAGGCCTGTTTGGCAAACCGACGGTGGTGAATAATGTGCTGACCCTGGCCGCGGTGACGACAGTGATGGCCAAAGGCCCCGACTATTACGCAGCGCTGGGCACCGGCCGGTCGCTGGGAACGCTGGCGCTGCAGCTGGCGGGCAACGTCGCCCGCGGTGGCCTGTATGAAATTCCCTTTGGCATGACGCTGCGCGCTGCGATTGACCAGTTCGGTGGTGGCACAGCGTCGGGTCGCCCGCTGCGTGCCGTGCAGGTCGGTGGGCCGCTGGGTGCTTACCTGCCCGAGTCGCAGTGGGACACGCCGCTGGACTATGAGGCCTTTGCCGAACTGGGAGCCATGCTGGGCCATGGCGGCGTTGTACTGTTCGATGATACCGTTGATATGGGTGAGCAGGCGCAGTTTGCGATGGCCTTTTGCGCCGAAGAGTCCTGCGGCAAATGTACGCCCTGTCGCATCGGTTCGGTGCGCGGTGTGGAAGTCATCGAGCGCATCCGCAACAATGAAGACCGCGACAACAATACGTTGCTGTTGCTCGACCTGTGCGAGACGATGGAGCACGGCTCGCTCTGTGCCATGGGTGGCCTGACACCCTACCCGGTGCGCAGTGCCCTGCAGCATTTTCCTGAAGACTTTGCGCCTTAGCGCCAGGCAACTACCATGCTTGAATTCTACGAGCCACAAAAAGACCTGGGTACGCCGCCATCGGCCGCGGTCAATTCGGTGACGCTGCAGATTGATGGTACTGAAGTCTGTGTTCCCGAGGGTACATCGGTGATGCGAGCCTCAGCGATAGCGGGTATCAAGGTGCCAAAGCTCTGCGCCAGCGATACGCTCGATGCCTTTGGTTCCTGCCGCATCTGCCTGGTTGAAATTGAAAACCGTCGTGGCTATCCGGCTTCGTGCACAACACCGGTTGAAGACGGTATGGTGGTCTGGACTCAAACTCCGAAGCTGGCCGAGCTGCGCCGTGGGGTGATGGAGCTGTATATCTCGGATCACCCGCTTGACTGCCTGACTTGCCCCACCAACGGCGACTGCGAGCTGCAGGACACCGCCGGTGAGGTGGGCCTGCGCGCCGTGCGCTATGGCTACGAGGGTGAAAACCACTTGCAGGCCGGGAAGGATGCGTCCAACCCGTACTTCACCTTTGATGCCTCCAAGTGCATTGTCTGCTCGCGCTGTGTGCGCGCCTGCGAAGAAACCCAGGGCACCTATGCGCTGACGATCAGCGATCGCGGTTTTGCTTCCAGTGTCAGTGCCGGGCAAAGCCAGCCCTTCATGGAGTCAGACTGCGTCTCCTGCGGTGCCTGTGTCGCCACCTGCCCAACGGCGGCGCTCACCGAAAACAGCATCATTGAAATGGGCAAGCCCGAGCACAGCGTCGTGACGACCTGTGCCTATTGCGGTGTGGGCTGTGGTTTCAAGGCTGACCTGCGCGGCAACACCGTGGTGCGCATGACGCCGTGGAAAGAGGGCAAGGCCAACCAGGGGCATGCCTGCGTCAAGGGCCGCTTCGCCTTTGGCTATGCCACTCATGCTGATCGCATTACCACGCCAATGGTTCGTGACAGCATTGAGGAACCCTGGCGCGAAGTGGGCTGGGACGAGGCAGTTCAGTTCGCCGCCAGCAAGCTGCGCGATATCCAGGCACGTCATGGCGTGAAAAGCATTGGCGCGATTTCGTCGTCGCGCTGCACCAACGAGGAAGTCTGGCTGGTGCAAAAAATGGTGCGCACCACTTTTGGCAACAACAATATCGACACCTGTGCGCGCGTGTGTCATTCACCCACCGGTTATGGTCTGAAGCAGACCCTGGGTGAGTCGGCAGGTACCCAGACCTTCGAGTCGGTGATGCAGGCCGATGTTGTGATCGTCATGGGTGCCAACCCAACCGAGGCGCACCCGGTGTTCGGTTCGCAGTTAAAGCGTCGCCTGCGCGAAGGTGCAAGGCTGATTGTTATCGACCCACGTGAAATCGAGCTGGTTAACGCGGCGCATGTTAAAGCTGACTACCACCTGCCGGTGCGACCCGGCGGCAATGTGGCGATACTCAATGCGATGGCGCATACCATTGTCGAGGAAAACCTTTACGACGAGAAATTTGTGCAGCATCGCTGCGAGGGTGAAGCCTTCGATGAGTGGCTGGCCTTTATTCGCTCGCCCGACAATTCGCCCGAGGTGACAGCAGAGCACACCGGTGTCGACCCGGAGCAGCTGCGCGCTGCAGCCCGGCTTTATGCTACCGGAGGCAATGCGGCCGTTTACTATGGCCTGGGGGTGACCGAGCACAGCCAGGGCTCGACGGCGGTGATGGCGATCGCAAACCTGGCGATGTTAACCGGCAATGTCGGCCGCGAAGGTGTGGGTGTTAACCCCCTGCGCGGGCAAAACAATGTTCAGGGCTCATGCGACATGGGTTCATTCCCGCACGAGTTGCCGGGCTATCGACCGATTGGTGATGACCATGTGCGCAGCAGCTTTGAAGGTGACTGGGGGGTTGCACTCGACCCCGAGCCGGGTTTTCGCATTCCCAATATGTTTGAAGCCTCGCTTGACGGTCGCTTTCGTGGCCTGTACTGCCATGGCGAGGATATCGCCCAGTCCGACCCGAATACCCAGCATGTCGAGGCGGCGCTGCGTGCGCTCGACTGTTTGATTGTGCAGGATATCTTCTTTAACGAGACCGCCAAGTTTGCGCATGTATTCCTCCCGGGTTCTTCGTTTCTTGAGAAAGATGGCACCTTCACCAATGCCGAGCGCCGGATCTCGCGGGTACGGCAGGTGATGCCTGCGCTGGCCGGCAAGTCCGACTGGCAGGCTACGCTGGCACTGGCGCAGGCGCTTGGCTGCGACTGGCACTACGATCACCCCAGCGAAATCATGGAAGAGATCGCGCGACTGACGCCAACGTTTGGCGGGGTGACGTACGACAAGCTCGATCGCGAAGGCAGTATCCAGTGGCCCTGCAATGATGCGGCACCGGTGGGTACGCCAATAATGCATGTCGATGAGTTTGTTCGCGGCCAGGGCCGCTTTATGACGACCGAGTTTGTGCCGACGACTGAGCGGGTGAACAAGCGCTTCCCGCTGTTACTGACGACGGGGCGCATACTGAGCCAGTACAACGTCGGCGCGCAGACCCGGCGTACTGACAATACCGCCTGGCACGCGCGGGATATTCTTGAGATCCATCCGGTAGATGCGCAGGACCGGGGTATCGAAGAAGGCGACCAGGTGGGTATTCGCAGCCGGGTGGGCGACACCGTGTTGCGTGCCAGCATTTCCGAGCGGGTGCGGCCTGGCGTGGTCTACACGACCTTTCATCATCCGGATACCGGTGCCAATGTGGTCACCACTGAAAACTCCGATTGGGCAACCAGTTGCCCCGAGTACAAGGTGACAGCCGTTGAGGTCAGCAAGGTCAGTGAGCCTTCGCAGTGGCAGGCCCGGCAGCGGGCGTTTGATTCGCAGCAGCGCGGTTTGCTTGAGCGCGCCCGTCGCCCGTAGCGATGTCCGGCCCTGAGCAAGGCAGCCAGCCTGGCGCGCGCAGTGCGCCGCGCCGCACCTGGCAGCGTGGTAGCCACCGCAATAACGACGACCTGCTCGTCGAGGAGTGCGCCGTCGCGCTGGTCTACAACGACATCTCGCATGTGGTCATGATGGCCACGCCCACCGACCTGCGCGACTTTGCACTGGGTTTCAGTCTGTCTGAAGGCATACTCGCCGCGCCTGCACAGCTACTCGATTTCGAGGTCGTCGACGCAGACAATGGCCTGGAGCTACGCATGCAGATTACGGCTGAGCCTTTCCAGATGCTGAAACAGCGGCGCCGCAACCTCGAGGGCCGCACTGGCTGCGGGCTCTGTGGCGCTGAATCGCTGGCGCAGGCAATCCGGGAGCCGCAACAGGTGTCGACGTCGCTGAGTCTTGCGCCCGAAGCGATTGATCGTGCACTTGGCCAGTTGCAACACAGGCAGCCACTGCGCCAGGCAACCGGTGCGGCGCATGCGGCGGCCTGGTGCAGCGCCGATGGCGAGGTTGTGCTGGTTCGTGAAGATGTTGGCCGCCACAACGCCCTCGATAAACTGCTGGGTGCCCTATGGCGTGAGGGTTTTGATAGCCAGGGATTCGTGTTGGTGACCAGTCGCGCAAGCTATGAGCTGGTAATGAAAACAGCTAGCGCTGACATTCCTGCGCTGGTCGCGGTATCAGCGCCCACGTCGATGGCGGTCGATTACGCGCAAGGTTGCGGGATTGCGCTATACGGTTTCGCTGCGGATGGACGGCACTCTCATTACTAGTTTCTAGCGGTGATGGCCACGGGGATATTGCCCATTCGCGGCATCCCGGTAATCGGGTCGTAATCGACGTCGGTGCGCACCAGTCTGCCGGTGTTGCTGCCCAGCTCTTCATAGCGATCGTCTTCCTCGACCAGCCCGCCAAAGGCGTGTGCCATCGATACGACGCCAGGGCGCAGGGTCGGGTCGGCTTCGACAATCGCGGGAATTGCATCATGCCCCGTTGAAATCGTCACTGCCTCGCCATCGGCGATGCCCAGCGCGGCCAGGTCCCGCGGGTTGACCCAAACCGGGTTCCAGTTTTTCTCCCCGGCGAGTTTGGCAATCGAGCGGCCGGCCGAGTTCATAAAGTTGTTGTGCCGGCGTGGAATGTAGCGAAACGGGAAGGCGTCGGTGCTTTGCATACTTGTGTAGTCCTGGGCAAAGACCTCGGCCAGGTGCTCCATCATGGTCGGGTTTGCACAGTCGAGCCTGTCGACGCAGTCGGGGTCGCGCGGCGCGATGACGACGTCGCTGTCAAAGACATGGCCGTGGGGGTATTGTTTGACCTCCTCAAGCGGTATGCGCGAGTGCGCGCAGATCGTCGCGTAAATATCTTCGGTGGTGGGTTTGTTGGGTGGGCTGAGCATCATCAGCTCCATCGGCGATTCGGTGTACTTTGAAAAGCCGAAGTAGGCTACGTACGACAGTTCGTGGCCCAGATGCGCGGCCATATCGTAAAAGAACTCCCACTCTTCAACCACGTCCGAGCCATGCGGTGGGTCGCAGATACGATCGGAGTACTGGGCGTAGGCATTCGAATAGCCAATGCCGGTACCAAAGAACTTGATGGCCTCGGCAGTCTGGCTCATACCGGGCACTTCGAGGCTGTGCTTGCAGGCGATCACGTAGTCAGCCAGTCGCGCGGTGGTCGACATCTCGACATCGAGCGTCACCAGTAACTCCAGTGATTCCAGCGCGCGCTGGGTTTTGCGTTGGTCAGGCCAGGCCGCCATCGGGTTGCCGCCCACACAGATGAGCGCTTTAACCTGCCCTTCACCCTCGAGCAGGATCTCATCGGCCAGCGCCGCCGTTGGCATGCCCGCGGCGGTATCGGTCAGGCCGCGCACGCGCAGCTGTTCGCCGTAGCCCCAGCCCTTGAAGGGTGGGAACGCCTGCGCCTTTGGAGTGTAGGCGGGCAGCATGGCGTTGGGCCGGGTGACGGCGTCGCCCTCACGCGCCCATGCGCCACACACCGTGTTCAGGCAGGCCAGCAGGTACTCCTTGAGGTTACAGTACATCGACATGCTCGGCCCGGTGCCGCTGTTGGCGTGACGCACTCTGGCGCTGGCAAAGGTGCGCGCCGCCTCGATGAGCTGCGCGGCGGGAATGCCCGCGCGATCCGCAACGTAATCGGGTGTGAACGATGCGACCTGTTCGCTGAGCTCGGCGAAGCCGCTGCAATGCTGCGCGACAAAATCGGCATCGAACAGCTGCTCACTAATAATCACGTTGAGCATGCCCGCGAGAATAGCGTGGTCCTCGCCGGGCAGGCACTGCAGATGGATGTCAGCTTTGCGTGCGCAGTCCGATACTCGTGGGTCGACGACGATGAGTTTCAGGCCGCGGGCCTGCGCTTCCTTGAGTTTTTGGGCCGGGTTCTGGCCGGGCAGGCCGGCTGATTTCGAAATAATCGGGTTATTGCCCAGTAGCAGCCAGCAATCGGCGTTTTCGAAGTTGGGTTCGCCGCCAAGCCATTTACCGTGGGCGGCCATCGCGATTTGTTTGCCCGGCTGGTCGATGGTGTTCGAGGTAAAAAACATCCCCGAGCCAATGGCGCGCAGGAAGGCGTTGCCCATGCCTGCAGCAGCCGGGTTGCCGACACTGGGCGTGCCCACGTAGATCGCCACCGAGCGGGGGCCGTAGCGCTCGACCAGCGCGGCAACCTGGTCGGCAACTTCGCGGCTGGCCTGGCTGTTGGCGATGGGCTGGTGTTGGCCGTCGCTAGCCCGTTTCAGGCTGTGCAGCAGGCGACCATCGTGATTGTGCATCTCGGGCAGGGCCCGGCCCTTCGGGCAACTGTAGCCTTCAAATACCGGGTTATCGGGGTCACCTGTCATGCGCGTCAGCTTGCGGCGGCCATTGTCGTCTTCAACGGTGGCGAGCATGCCGCAGTGGGCAATACAGAGGCGGCAAAGAGTCGGTACGGTCTGCGTCATGGGTGGCCTGTGGCTGATGTCAGGGTTGCGTGAAGTCGCTGAACGAAACCGCCAATTCTATCGCTTGCGGCTTGTTGTATCGTGACGGGTACACCGCCGCGCGGGACTTTAATTATTGGTAATAAATGCGCGCTGAAACACGCGCTTCGCGGCACCTGGTATTTTCAAAACAGTGAGTTGAATGATTTATGGCAAACGAGATTAAACACGCGGGCAACTTGCAGGGCTATGCGGTACTGGTCACCGGTGGCGGTACCGGTATTGGCACTGCCTGTGCAGCGGAACTGGCCGCCGATGGCGCCGCCGTCACGATTTGTGGCCGTCGCCAGGAGGTGCTCGAAGAAGCCGCGGAAAAAATCGCCGCTGCAGCTGGCTTTGGTGGCTCGGTGCAACTGATCACCGGCGATGTGACCAGCGATGATGACGTTGCGGCGATTGTCGCCAAGGCGCTGGAGCCCACCGGCAAGCTCAACGGCTGTGTCGCCAACGCCGGTGGTGGTGGCATGCTCTCGGGCTATGAATCAATGAACCTCGACGAGTTCCAGCGGGTGTTGAATCTCAATGTCTTCGGTACCATGCTCTGCGTCAAGCACACGCTTCCTCATATGATTGAAAACGGTGGTGGCTCCTTTATTGGCATGTCATCGCTGGCAGGCCACATTACGCACCCCTGGTTTGGCGCCTACCCTGTCGCCAAGGCGGGTATCGAGGCAATGATGCGCAACGCCGCCGATGAGAACGGTGAGCACCAGGTGCGCTTCAATGCGATTCGCCCGGGTTTTGTCGCAACCGAGATCATGGAGGGCATTCCACGCGACGGAGAGATCTACGAGTCTTATGTTGTTAACACGCCGTTGAATGGCGTAGCCGAGCCAATAGAAATTGGCCGACTGGCGCGGTTTCTGGTGAGCGATGAATCGCGCTGGATTACCGGGCAGTGCATTAACGTCGATGGTGGGCATAGCCTGCGTCGCGGCCCCGACTTTACCAGCTTCAAGGCTTAACAAGCCTTCCAATAACACAGGCAATTTACCCTTAGCAGGCAGTTTTATGGCATTTAATGGAAAGGTAGCGTTAGTCACCGGTGGCGGCAGCGGCATGGGTCGCACTGCGGCGTTGTTACTGGCAGAGAAGGGCGCCAGCGTGGCGATTTTCGATGTGAACGAAGCGGGCATGGCCGAGACGGTTGCGTCCAACAGCAATATCAAAGCCTACACGGTAGATATCAGCAAGCCCGAGGCGGTGCGCGCGGCAGTGGCGCAGGTAGAGTCCGAGCTTGGCCCAATTGATCGGGTCAGCAACGCGGCAGCTATCATGCCTTTTGGCAAACTGCTCGAGCAGGATGCTGAAACCCAGATCAAGCTGATGGACATCAACTACGGCGGCCTGGTCAACATCGCGACGACGGTGCTGCCGGGCATGATCGAGCGCGGCCGCGGTGACTTCATCAGCTTTTCATCGATGTCGGGCATCATTCCTGGCCTGCTGATGGGTGGATACTGCGCCACCAAGGCTGCAGTGCAGATGTACACTGAAATTCTTTACCACGAAAACCTGAACAGTGGCGTACGCTTTTGCTGCGTTTGTCCGCCACCGGTGGCGACTCCGCTGTGGAAGCAGGCCGAGGCCACGGTAATGCCCAAGCTGGTGCAGGGTGGTGTCGTGCTGAGCCCCGAAGAAGTGCTCGAAGACATTGAAGAGTGCCTTGATAAAGGTGAGTACCTGTCTTTCCCGGGCAAGGGGACCAAGATGGGTTACCGCATGCGTCGCTGGTTCCCGGGTAACATCTGGAAGCACGTTCACAAAACTGAAGGTTTCTAGGGCGACAGGATTACATCATGCGCGCAGCTGTACTGGAAAAATCGCGAGAGCCCATTGTCGTCTACGATGATGTCGACGTCATTGAGCCGCGCGCTGGTGAAGTGCGGGTCAACGTCAAGTACTGTGGCCTGTGCCACTCAGACCTGGGTTTTGTCACGGGCAAGGCGCCTGTGTTTGGGCCAATGATTCCAGGGCATGAAGCGGCGGGCATTATCGATGCGGTAGGTGCTGGTGTGACCCACCTTGCGGTCGGCGATCACGTCGTCATGACCCCGGCGGCACCCTGTGGACATTGTTATTACTGCCAGCGCGGCGATCATAGCCTGTGTACCAATGCGATGAGCATTATGAGCGGCACGCTGCCCGATGGTGAGACCGGTTTAACGCGAAACGGTGAGTCGATTACCCGTGGTTGTGGGCTGGGGGCGCTGGCCGAGTACGTCACGTTGCCAGCGACCGGTGCGATCAAGATCGACGACGATATCCCGCTGGATACCGCCTGCGTGATCGGTTGTGCACTACAAACCGGCGTCGGTGCCGTACTCAATACCGTTGATATGGAGGCAGGTGCCACCTGTATGGTGATGGGCCTGGGCGGCATCGGTATGGCGGTCATCCAGGGCGCGCGCATTGCTGGCGCGACGCTGATTATCGCCTCAGATCCGGTGGCCGAGCGCCGCGAGCGTGCGGCCGCCTTTGGCGCAACGCATGTGCTGGACCCAAGCAGCGATGATATCGATGCGACCGTGCAGGCGCTGACCAACGGTATAGGTGTCGACTATGCGTTTGAAGCCGCCGGCAAAGCTGCGTTAATAGAGCACAGTGTGCAGCTGACACGCATGGGTGGCACGACCATTATGGTGGGCTCACCGGCGTTTGAAGAGAACGTTACGCTGCCCAATGTCGTATTGTTTGGCAGTCTCGAGAAAAAGCTGTGTGGTTGCCTGCTTGGATCGAGCAATTCACTGTATGAGATTCCACGACTGCTGCGCCTGTGGCGCCAGGGTAGCCTGGATCTCGAGAGCATGATCACCAGTCGTCGCCCGCTGGCCGAGGTTAATGAAGGCTTTGCCGACCTTGAGGCCAGTCGCGGTATTCGCACGGTGATAGAAATTTAACTGACCAGGAGAGAGCTATGTCCGGGTGTCCTTTCGCCAACCTGTTGGATATGGAAATTTACGCCAACGGTATGCCCTACGATGAACTGAGAAAGATGCGCGATGCCGGGTCTGTCCACTATATGGAAGATCCCATCGAAGGTATTCCCTATTGGGCTGTGGTCAAGCGTGATGCGCTCGATTTTGTTTCGCAGAACCCGCAGCTGTTCTCGTCTGAAGAGCAGGGCCCGTTCCCGATGGAGACGGCCAATAATGATAACTTCGAGCTGATGCGCGAAAACTTCATTATTTGCATGGATCCGCCCAAGCACATGAAGTACCGCAAGGTTGTGCGCGATGCCTTCACACCGCGCTCGGTGGCATCGCTGGAACCCTGGCTCAAACAAAAATCCAAAGAAATTATCGATGCAGTAGCTGCTCGCGGTGAGTGCGAGGCGGTCGAGGAAATTGCTGCCGAGCTGCCGCTCATGACCATCATGGAGGTGTTGGGTGTGCCGCTTGAGGACCGCCACATGCATTTCAAATGGACCAATGAAATGTCTTTTGCCGATGATCCTGACTATGCGGATGACCCCGATATCCCGACCATTGCCAGCGCCAATATGATTGCCTACGCCTATGAGCACGCGGCCAAGCAGCGCGAAAACCCCACCAGTGAGGTGGTCAAGGCCTTGCTTGAGGGCGAGGTCGATGGCGTGCCAGTCAGCGATGAGATGTTTGCCTGGATGTTCATGCTGATCGTGGTGGGTGGTAACGAGAGTACGCGTTCGGTCACTTCGCAGGGTATCCGCCTGCTCATCGAACATCCCGAACAGCTCCAGCACCTGGTCGACCACCCTGAGGATATCCCCGACGCAGTTGAAGAGATGCTGCGTTACAACACGGCTTTTATCATGATGCGCCGCACGGCGACCGAGGATGTGGAGCTCGACGGCAAGTTGATCAAGAAGGGCGACAAGGTGGTGCTGCACTACCATGCTGTCAATCACGATGAAGACGTGTTTGGCGAAGACGCGATGCAGTTTGACATCCATCGCGCCAAGCGCACCGACCACCTCTCGCGCCAGCTGCGTTCATTCGGTGTTGGCGAGCACTTTTGCCTGGGTATGAACCTGGCAAGAGCCGAACTGCGCGCCATTTTTGCCGAGATGATTCCGCGCATTCGCAACCCGGAATTCGCAGGGGATATGACCTACATGCGCAATATCTTTACGAGCACCGTCAAGTCGATGCCGATCACCTTCGATAAAGAAGTGGCGTAGTGGTTTGAGAGTGAACGGGTAATCGCAATTCGTGGATAATTTTGCAGGTAAGGTTGCAGTCATCACCGGTGCTGCCAGTGGCATAGGCCTGGCGCTCGCCAAAAAATCAGCGGCGCTGGGCATGCGCGTAGCGATGTCTGATATCAACGCCGACGAGCTGGCCCAGGCACGCGAGCAGCTGCCGGCTGATGCCGAGGTGCTCACGGTAGTCTGTGATGTGGCAAAAGAAGCCCAGGTGGCCAGCTTCGCCAGCCAGGTATTTGAGCAGTGGGGTGCAGCCCACGCCCTGTTTAACAACGCCGGCGTGGGTGCTGGCGGCGCTATCTGGGAGCTCGATGCCGAGTACTGGCGCTGGGTCATGGATATCAATTTCTACGGGGTTATCCACGGCATCCAGCAATTTGTGCCGCGCATGATCGAGCAGGGCGAGGGCCACGTCGTCAACACCGCATCGATTGCGGGCCTGATGTCTGCGCCCAGTACCGGGCCGTACACGGTATCCAAGCATGCGGTGGTTGCCCTGTCCGAATTGCTCTATGGCGATTTGCGAAAAGTTGATGCCGGGGTCGGGGTGTCGGTGCTGTGCCCGTCGTTTGTGAACACCCATATCTACGAGATGCAAAAACACCAGCCGATGGATGAGGCGACGCGCAATGACCCGGCCCGTATTGCCGAGCAGGAGGCCATTGAGCAGGCCACGGCCGAATTCTTCCAGGCCAATGCCATCGCGCCAGAACAGGTTGCAGATCAGGTATTTGCGGCCATCGAGGGCGATAATTTCTATATTCTCACCCACCCCAATGGCTCCAGGGAGCAGATCGAACTGCGAATGCGGGCCATTCTTGATGATGGCGCCCCGCCAGCGACAGGGCCCGAGAATTATCCGATGAATTGACCCTGCGGGTCTTTCCCCAGCCTGTGTTTTTCGGTATTGTGTCCGGCCTTTTGGCGGCTGCATGGCCGTCCTGGCCGTGTTTATAGCTGCATCTATAGATACCAGTACAACGATAAGACCGGAGTAACGCACCATGTTCCGCGAAGAACTGAAGGTTCTCGACTGCACCATCCGCGATGGCGGGCTCATCAACAACTTCCATTTCACCGACGATTTCGTCAAGGCCATCTATGCAGCCACGGCTGCTGCGGGCGTTGACTATATGGAGATCGGCAAGAATCTCGTCGAGAGCGAGCAGTTTAGCCGGGACAAGTTTGGCAAGTGGAATTTCTGCGACCAGGATGACATCAAGGCGGTGGTCGAGTCCTACGAGGGCGACTACCACCCGACGCTGGCGGTTATGTTTGATGTGGGTCGCGTCGATGTCGAGAACCTGCTGCCTGCCGACCAGAGCGTGGTCGGTATGATCCGCACTGCCTGTTATGTGCACCAGATTGACGCTGGCATCGATCTGGTCAAGCGCAGCAAAGACCTGGGTTATGAAACGACGCTGAATATCATGGCGCCATCAGCGGCGATTGAGAGCGAGCTGATAGAGGGCTTGCAGGACGTCAACGCTGCCCCCGAAGTAGACTACCTCTACCTGGTCGATAGCTACGGCGCGTTCTATTCTGAGCAGGTGTCTTACTACCTGAAGATGTATCGCGAAAATGCGCCTGACAAAGAGCTGGGTTTTCATGCCCACAATAACCAGCAATTGGCGTTCTCCAATACCCAGCAGTGCATTATTGAAGGCGTGAACCTGCTTGATGCGACCGTCAACGGCATTGGCCGTGGCGCGGGTAACTGCAACCTCGAGTTGCTGCTGAACTTCCTCAAGAATCCCAAGTTTGACGTGCGCCCGCTGTACAAGGCGATCCAGGAGCAGATGGTACCGCTGCGCCAGGAGATCGAGTGGGGCTTCAATGACATCTACGGCATCAGCGGCCACCTCAACCAGCATCCTCGTGCGGCAATGAAACAGCGCGGCGATGATTCGGTAAAAGACAACTGCTATGACTTCCTGATGGAGTGCATGGCAGACCTGCCCTAGTATGATCACGATCTATCACGCGCCAATGGCGCGCTCACTGCGCGTCATCTGGCTGTGTGAAGAGCTGGGCCTGGACTACGATCTAAAGACCTACCAGCTATTCACTTCAGAGATGCAATCTGAAGACTTTCTTGCAGTGCATCCACTGGGAAAGGTGCCCGCCATCGACGACGGCGGCTTTGTGTTGTGGGAAACGCTCGCCATCACCGAATACCTCATCGATCGCTACAGCGATGGCGCCCTGCTGCCATCGCGTGCGACCCCGGAGGGCGCCGAGATCGTGCAATGGATGGAGTTTGCTGAAAACCAGCTGACGGTGTTTG
Source organism: Pseudomonadales bacterium (assembly GCA_965216795.1). Lineage (GTDB taxonomy): Bacteria > Pseudomonadota > Gammaproteobacteria > Pseudomonadales > UBA7434 > UBA7434. The sequence goes on from OZ244196.1 coordinate 2,558,916, forward strand.
CATCCGAAGTGATTGTGCACGCTGGTGTCCTGCCCGAGTCGCGGCTGATTCCCCAGCTGGTCGATCGGGGCAAAGATGAGTTGCCTAAAATTGTTGCCATCATCGAGCGTGCACTGCAGGGTAGTGACTATATCGTTAATGATCGTTTCACCGTGGCCGATATTATGCTCGGTTTTGCCATGCCGATAGCGCAGTACGCGGGGTTCGTCGATGACAGTACCCCCAATTGCCTGTCCTATCTTGAACGCATGACCAGTCGGCCGGCTTACCAACGCGCAATGGCGGTCGACCAGTAACGGTCAATTGCTTTTCCGGACTTTTCTGTACAATAGTCGCATTCTTCCAGGCGCCCAGCGGGGTTTGCGATGCCGCGTATCCACCATACCTTCTGCCGTATCTGTGAGGCCGCTTGCGGTCTCACCGTGCATGTCGACGAAAATCGTATTGAAAAAATTGTTCCCGACGATGAGCATGTGGTGAGTAAAGGCTATGCCTGTATCAAGGGGCTTAGCCTCGACAAGTTTGTAGAGTCACCCGATCGCATTACCCGGCCATTAAAACGCGAAGGCGATCGCTTTATTGAGATCAGCTGGCAGCAGGCGCTGTCTGAGATCGGTGAGCGTCTTGCGACTATTCGCAAGACGCACGGTGGTGAAAGCCTGGCGGCCTACACGGGCAACCCTATTGGCTTCAGCCTCTGGCCAAACACCGTCATGCAGGGTTTTCTGCAGGGCTTTGGCAGCGACAAGCTCTTTACCGCAGGTACCGCCGATTGCACCAACAAGTTTGCTGTCGCCGACCGCATGTACGGCAGCTTTATCCGCCAGACCTTTCCCGATGTCGATCATACGAAGTTCCTGGTAGTCATTGGCAGTAACCCCGTCGTCTCGAAAATGAGCTTTATCAATCTGCCGCACCCGATGGATCGGCTGCAGGCGATCGAAGAGCGTGGCGGGCAGGTCGTCTGGGTGAATCCGCGCAAGACCGAGTCGTCCAAGCGGTTTGGTGACTACCTCGCGATCAAGCCTGACAGCGACGTATTTTTTATGTTGGCCTTTTTGAATGAGGTCATTGCCCGCGGCGCGGTGCAGACCGATCGCGTGCAGGCACATATGGATGGCTATGAACAGCTGCCGCCGTTGGTGAGCGAATGGACCGCTGAGCGAGTTGCGCCTGTCACCGGCATCGATGCGGCAACGATGCGTGACCTGGTGGATCGTTACCTGGCGGCCGATGGGGCCGCGCTGTACTCATCGACCGGTATCAACCAGGGGCGCTTTGGAACGCTGGCCTACTGGTTACAGGAGTGCATCAATGCGCTAACCGGCAACCTTGATCGACGCGGCGGCACGCTCATGGGCAAGCCCGTGGTCGAGGTGCCCGATAACACGCAGGAAGAGAAATTCTCGCGTATCGCTAACACGCCTTATATCACCGGCATGTTGCCCAGCGGCATTCTGGCCGATGAGATACTGGAGCCCGGTGAGGGCCAGGTGAAAGCACTGTTCGTTATGTCGGGCAACCCGCTGCGCACCTGTGCCAATAGTGAGCGGCTTGAAAAAGCCTTCGACAGTCTTGAGCTGCTGGTGAGCACCGACCTGTATCGCAATGAAACGGGTAATCGGGCCGACTATATCCTGCCGGGCTCGCATTTTCTTGAGCGTGCAGACATCCCCTTTATGTTTCTGGTCGGCAAAGGCCTGCTGCCCGATCGCTACTTTCACTACACCGACCCGGTGTTAGTGCCGCCAGGCGAGGCGCGCGACGAAGGGCTGATCCTTCGGCAGATTGCGCGACACGCCGGCTTCCCGATGTTTGGTTCGCGGCTCGTCCAGTGGGCGTTTGATATTGGCGAGCGGCTGGGCCGCTGGTTTCCATCGCTTGAAACCGCCGAGTCGCGGTTCTACGCGCTGCTGATGCGGCGCTCGGGCCTGGGTGGATTGCGCGAGCAGCGACAGTTTCGCCGAGGCCAGTTGCAGGCGCCGAACCAGCCGGGCGACTACTTCGGCCAGCGACTGGCCGAGCAGGGGCACCGCGTACAGCTGGCGCCAGCGGAGTTTGTTGGGCGCTGTGCCTCGCTGGGCGATGTCTTTGAGCGGGAGCTGAAGAATACGCAGTTGAAACTGATCAGCAAGCGCGAGCGCTTTTCACACAATAGCTGGGCGCACAATCTCGCTGGTTTTGTGAAGGGCGATCGCAATACCAACTACCTGTACATACACTCTGAAGACGCGAGCCGGTTGTCACTGCGTGAGGGCGAGCTTGCTGAGGTGAGCGCCAATGACCGGGCGATACGCGTGCCGGTAAAAATCGATGATGACTTTATGCCGGGTACCGTGTCGGTGCCACACGGCTGGGGTCACCAGGAAGCAGACGGCTTGACCATTGCAAAAACGACGCAGGGAGCAAACGTCAATATCATTGCCAGAGATGGCCCTGATTCGGTGGAGCCGGTATCTGGCATGAGCCAGTTTAACGGCATTCCCGTTGAAATCAGGCCGGTTGCCTAACGGCCCATCTGACCGTCGTCGATCTTGATGCAGGTGCCAGTCACGGCTTCAGAAGAGGGCGATACCAAAAACAGCAGCGTGCTATCCATTTGCGCCGGATCGCAAATTCGTTTTCGCGGGAAGTAGCCGCTGATATCGCCAACGCGCTCGATCATACCGTCGACCATTTCCGAGCTGAAAGTCCCGGGTGCAATAGCGTTGACGTTGATATTGAAGTGCGACCATTCAACGGCCAGCGCTTCGGTCATCCGTACCAGTGCGCCCTTGGTGGTCGCATACAGCGCGTTAGGCATGTTTGGCTGCGTGTTGAATGCTGCCATCGAGGCGATATTGACAATGCGGCCCGGCTTGCCAGCTTTGCGCAGGCTTTCTGCAACCGCGCAGGAGAGCATCCAGGGGCCCTCGAGGTTGGTGTTAACCACCTGGTCAAAAAATTCGTCTTTGAGTTTGGTGGCGTGCTGGGCATCGGCAATACCGGCATTGTTGACCAGGATATCGATTTGTCCCAACGCAGCTTCGGCCTGGGCCAGCCCGGCACGAATAGAGTCGCGGCTGGTCATATCCATCACCACGGGTTCGCACTCGCCACCGTTGTCGCGAATTTCGGCGGCCAGTGATTCCAGTCGTTCGGCGCGACGGCCGCTGATTGCGACCTTTGCGCCACAGGCTGAGAGCACCTGGGCAAAGCGATAGCCCAGCCCGGACGTTGCACCAGTAACCAGCGCAACCTGGCCGCTAAGATCAATAGAAAAGTTGGGGGTGGGGAAGTTGCTCATAGTGTCCTGGCTCGGTTTAAAAATAATTCACTCGGGCAGTTTATCCCAATCGCGCATACTGGCGTAATTCACACGCCAACCGCAATGAGCTTATCACTATGACCAGTTTTGTCAGTCAATACGGCCCCTGGGCCCTGATCGCCGGTGGTGCCCAGGGCATCGGTGCAGGGTTTGCACGTGCTTTCGCCGCGCAGGGACTCAACGTCGCTGTCATCGACAATCTCGCCGAAGCGCTCGATGATTTCCTGCCCGGCCTTGCATCGGAGCATGGTGTTGAGACGCTGGGCCTGTGCCTGGACCTCGCGCAACCCGATTTACTCGAGCGCATTGTTGATGGATTGGAAGGCAGGGAAATAGGCATGCTGGTCTATAACGCCGCAATAGCCGATTTCGGGCCGTTCTACAAAGAAGGGGGCAGCCTCGCGTTTGAAAAAGCGCGAGTGGCTGTTAATGTCTCTGGCCCAATGGCGCTGAGTTATCACTTTGGCAAGTCGATGTTAAAGCGCCAGGCTGGCGGCATCATACTGATGTCATCGGGTGCCGGCTTCCAGGGGTCGCCGTATTACGCGCATTATTCGGCGACCAAGGCTTACGATATCGCCCTGGCGCAGGCGCTGTGGTATGAGTTCAAACCCTACAACGTCGATGTGTTGGCCTGCGTGGCAGGTATGACGTTGTCGACCGCTGCCAAGGGCTACCAGCACCTTGATACCTCTCAGTTCCAGACCGTAGAGGATCTGGTCGAAGAGGCGATGGCGGCACTGGGTAAGCAAAGCACCTTGATCGCCAGCGAGTCACAGCGTGAAGGCCGGGAACTGCTCGACCAGTTGCCAATAGACCAGAAGATTGAAGCCATGGCCATGCACCCGATTGCCAACTTCCTGGATGGCAAGGTGCCTGACCAGCACTACGACTAAGCTTGCCAGTGCAGTAGCAAAATGATCGTTGCCGAGGTCGAGGTTGCAGCCGTGCCATATGAGCTTCCACCCGAGGAATTACTGTAATAGTTCGCATCGCGAAAAATGAGCTTGACCCGCCGCGGGTAGTCGGTAGAATGCCGCCCCCATTGAAGACAAGCTGGATAGCTCAAGGAGCACCAACATGTATCGGGCAATGACCTAGTGAAGGAAACTGCTTTTAACTACACCAACTGACGACGCCCTTCAATCGATTGCAGGGCGGGGAGCCCTGCAAGCCTGAAAACCCTGGCTAGTGCTCCTATGCCGGGGTTTTTGTTTTTTTAAAGACCCGGAATTTGTTTTTGCTGCCATTCGAGCGGCAGGGATATTTATCGCCGGAAGAAAGGCCATGAATGAACAACAGATTGAAGAGGTCATCGACTGCTTGCCGCAGGATCGTACGCTGCTGCATTACTATCGCGATCGCTATGCGGTCTACCTGCTAGCGCGAGCGCTAAAGCGTGAGGCGATTGCGAGCGTGAGTGCCATAAAGCGCACACGGTTCGCAAAGTACCTCGAAAAGCCTGTGATCAACTCGGTATTGGCAAAGCATGGCGAGGATCTGATTGACCCGGGGCTGCTAACGCAATGTTGGCCTGAGGGCCCGGGTCATCACACGGACAGTTATCGACTATCGTTGGATAGCTGGGGTGATAGTCGTCACCGAAGCCGTAGCTGGCTACAGACGACGCGGCGCGGCCACAACCTGGTTTTGCAGCTCAACTTTACCACGCAGCATGACAGCGACTTTCGTGCCTGGACCGGAATTGATGAGGAGCAAGCATTTAACTGCTGGGGTCATCCGATTTCCATGCGGTGCGACAATACACTTGCATGGTCGCGGCTGGATATCGACATGGAGTCAGGTGCGGTGCTGGTTGAGGAGATTCAGACTGACTGGGTGCGTATCGTCAATAGCGCGGTGAAGTCTATCGAGCGTAGCAAGCAACCGGCGAGGCGGGTAGAGGTCAATGGTGTCGAGTGCAGTGCTCGCGGCCTGCTCAGCTACCACAGCCAGATTCTGGCCTGGCACCAGCAGCTCTGGTCAGAGGCGATGCTGTTCGCGACGATCTGGTTCGTCCACGGTGAGCTTGGTATCGATGACATCTACTACCATACGGCAGAAACAGGCGCTGTTATGAAGGGTATACGATATGGCAAGCCGCCGCGATCGCTCTACAGCGACCTGCCTCGCAAGTTCTGTTTCGAAAAGACGACAGAGACGCCCGCGTTCCTGTTGCGTTGTGGTAAAGCCCGTCGCCGACTGAAGAAGGTGTCGCAGCCGACCTGGTTCAAACTGGCTGTCTGATGTAACACTGCCTGTGCAGTAAGGAGGTACCTTGAGATCTTCACACCGAAGATGGAAATCACGGAATCTTCATGCCAGTCACCCGATCATGCGTAAGGGGGGTGTGCATGAAAAATCGCAGGGAGCGAAAAGAGCGGCTGCAAAGCAAAGTACTCGTGCGCGAGTTACTGAGTGGCGCAGCCACTCTTCCTGTTAGCGGGTTCCACCTTACGAAAAATTGTTGTTTGAGGTGTGCGTGCCGATGGAATAGGGCTGCCTAAACGAACCGAATCTTGGTACGCTGCTGATCGTCAATACTGCTGGAGAATAAACCATGAGATTGAAAGACAAAGTGGCCATCGTCACCGGTGGCGCCTCGGGCATTGGGTTGCAATCGGCTGAAACCTTCGCGCGTGAAGGTGCACGGGTTGCGGTAGTCGATATGAACGCCGAGGGTGCTGCCAGCGTCGCCGACAAGCTCCCGGGCAATGGGCATATCGCCCTGGGATGCGATGTCACCGACAGCGCGCGGGTCGATGCCGTGGTTGGCGAGGTGGTCGATAGCTGCGGGCGCGTTGATATTTTAATGAACAATGCCGGTGTCGCGCGTACCCCCGGCGACGGCTTTGAAGAGGCCATTGCAGCGCGTGAGTTTGGTGTGCTGCATATGAGTGACGATGCCTTTAACAAGATGATGGAGATTCACGTATCGGGCTCGTTCTATTTTATTCGTGCCTGCGCGCGGCCAATGCGTGATCACGGTGGTGGCTCGATCATACTGATCTCGAGTATTGCCGGTTTGGCCGGTCATGGCCCTATCCATTACGCGGCGGCCAAGGCGGCCATTCTTGGCATCACCAAATCGATGGCGCGTGACCTGGGCCCGGCAAAGATTCGTATCAACGCCATATGCCCTGGCGTCATCGACACGCCGATGACCCAGGCCGTCGAGGATCATATCCTTGCGCCGATGGTCAAGGCCACGCCAATGCGTCGCCAGGGTGTGGCCGATGATATCGCCAACCTCGGGTTGTTTTTGGCCTCAGAAGAGAGCTCATTCATTACTGGCCAGGCGATATCGCCGAACGGTGGCCTGGTCATTACCTGATTGACGAGTAAACATCTATGCAGCTTGAGAATAAAACAGCCGTCATTACCGGCGCGGGCAGTGGCATTGGCGAAGCACTGTCGCGTCGATTGGCGGCCTCTGGTGCCAGCCTGGCATTGCTCGATATTCACGCCGATCGCATCGAAACGTTGGCGGCCAGCTTAAGAGAGCAGGGCGTGACCGTCACATGTCACGCCGTCGATGTGGGTGACCGCGATGCAATGGCACAAGCCGCGCAGCAGGTGCTCGACGCGCATGGCAAGGTTGAGTTGCTGGTGAATAACGCCGGGGTGACTTTGTGGGGCAGTTTTGAAGAGAACGATCTCGATAATATCGAGTGGCTATTCAAGATCAATTTCTATGGCGTGGTGCACGGCTGCAAGTTTTTCCTGCCGTATTTAAAACAGCGACCAACAGCAAAAATCGTCAATGTGTCGAGTATGTTCGGGTGGGTCGCAGCCGCCGGGCAGTCGGCCTACTGTGCCAGCAAGTATGCCGTGCGTGGGCTTTCCGAGGCCTTGGCGACTGAACTTGAAGACAGTAACGTGAGCGTTATGCTGGTTCATCCTGGCGGGGTGAACACCAACCTGATGCGAGATTCGCGCGCCGCCAGTGAGGAGTTTCACAGCTTTTTTGCCGATATGATGGCGCGCTCGAAAAGCCCCGAAGACGTAGCGGCGCTTATCTGTAAGGGCATACAGGCCGATCGCTTTCGGGTGCGTACGGGTCCGGAGTCTTATATGACCGAGTGGATCAAGCGCTTGTCACCGGTACACGGCCAGCGTTGGTTGGGTCGCTACCTTAAACGCACGATGGGTGTTTGACGGCTATGAGCAGCGGGAAAACAGTTTTACTTACCGGCGCCACCGATGGTATTGGCCTCGAAGTTGCCATCCGATTGGCTGCATCGGGCCATGAATTGCTGATTCATGGTCGCAGTGCAGCCAAGCTTGAAGCTGCCGTAAAGAAAATAGAAGGTCAGGTAGCCGGTGTTACTGTGCAGAAGTTCCTGGCGGATATGTCCGACTTTGGTCAGGTGTCTCGGCTGGTCGAGGCGCTGATCGATAACGGTACCAGGGTTGATGCACTGGTCAACAATGCCGGTATCTTCAAGACGGCGATGCCGTTAACCGCCGATGGGCTGGATGTCCGGTTTGTCGTCAATACCATTACGCCCTACCAGCTTACCACTGGCATCGAGCCCCTTTTGGCTGCCGATGCGCGTATTGTTAACGTATCCAGTGCCGCGCAACAGCCGGTCGACTTGCATGCGCTCAGCGGCGAGGTACAGCTGGCAGATGATATGCAGGCCTACGCGCAAAGCAAGCTGGCGATTACCATGTGGACGCGATCAATGGCAGCCAGTGACTTTGGCTCAGGAAAGGTCATCGTGGCGGTCAACCCCGGTTCGCTGTTGGCCAGCAAAATGGTACAGGAAGGTTTTGGTGTCGAAGGCAAGGATATCGGCATAGGCGCCAATATCCTGATTGAGGCAGCCCTGGGTGACGCGTTCGCTAACGCCAGCGGCGCTTACTACGATAATGATTCCCGGCAGTTCGCCGACCCACACCCCGCCGCGCTGGATGCGGCGGCCTGCGAGCAGGTCGAGCAGGCCGTGCGCGCGGTGATTGCGCGCTTTGTCCAGGCTTAGTTATCGCGTACCAATATCAGGCCGTTGCGCGCAGTAATCACGGCGCCGCCGTCGTCGGTAATGGCGATTTGCGCGGTGATATTGTCGAACTCGGGGCCGTTGCCGACCCAGGTGCGGTTCACTGATTTACCCGTCTCCCAGTCGATCAGGTTGATGTACCAGGCCTGCTCGCCGTTATCGCCCTCGTGTACCGAGTGGGTGTAGATCAGCCCGGTTGATGTCGAGAAGAACGGCACCGCGGTCGCCTTGTAATCATAGTGCTCCCAGACGGTATAACAGCTATCGACGACGGGTTTGCGATTGTCATCGCGCTTGAAGCTGACTTTGATCAAGCCCTCTTCGACATCGAAGGCTGAACCTTTGGGAAAGATGTAGCCGGGAAAGCCGTAGTTATTGGGAAGTACGATCTCGTCACCATAACCGGCCGGTGAATTTTCGGCGGCGCCGAGGCCGGGCTTGAATACCGGGTAGGAGCAGACCAGGCTGCCATCATCGCGGTGGTAAAGATTCAGGTGCAGCTGCTCGGCCGCGTTATCAGTGATCGCAATAATGTCATCTTCGGTGCCAAACATCGTCGGCGACGTGCCGGAGCCGGACGAAACCAGTCCGGTCTGGCCGGCCGATACGTCGTAGGTCTGGCGCCAGGCCAGTTCAATATCGCCGTCGTCGGTGACTACCAGCTTGTTCATTGCCTCGACGGTGACGACATAGACACCGGTGGGGTCGATGGCTGTCTGGTTTTGCATCTCTACGCCAAAGTCGTAGAGCTTGACCGAGTGGGGCTGGGTTGATTCATCGACGTAGCCCACCAGGCCGAAGGCCGAGGTAAACCACATGCGGCCCTGGTAATCGTAGATAGTGTCGGTGATGTCAATCTTCATCGACGGGTCGACGCCGGCTGCATCGAGTAGCGGGTCCAGTTCGATCTGCCGCGCCAGCTCAAAATCAGCTACGCCGTCACGGTCAACGATGTTGTAGAAGCGGATGGTGTTGTCAGAAGGTCCAACGATGATGTGACCTTCATTGTCCATGTGGATATAACCACCGCCCGCTGCATTGGTGGTGCCGTCGAGGTACAGCGTTTTGGGCGGTAAATCTTCCGTTGCCAGGATCTCGAAGCTGATGGGATCAAACAGGTACAGCCGCACCCAGGTTGGCGAAATACAGGCGGCGATAATGCGATGGCGATCGTCAAACAGCACCGACGGGCAGGGCACCATCAGCGGGTGAAAGCGCTGTGAGACCACCGACGGGTTCTTGCCGGTAAAGCCGCGGTTTTTGGTGACATCGCTGTTGTAGGTGTCCTCGTGAATACCGCTGCGATCGGGATCGAGAAAGGGGTTCACCGGAATCGAGAGCGGTGGATACTTGCCCGGCGGTGGCAGCACAGCCGGGGCGCCATAATAGCGCTCGAGCCCTATGGCTTCGGGGGTGGCGGGGTCGGATCGCAGTGGGCCTGATGATTCAGTTAGCCGCTCCCAGACGAAGGGGAAGGCGGCAATAACCACAATGGCGATGACTGCAAGGCTGGTCAGCAGTTTGCGCACGGACTTTACTCGCTGGCGTATTGAAGAAAGGCCGCGCAGTGTGCCACCGAATGCGCTGGCAAAAGGTTAACAAACTGTTGGCGGTCAGGCGTCGGCAAAGTTGCCTGGTCGGCGCTCAAAAGTGCTCATGACCGCTTCCATCTGGTTGGGCGTACCCAGCAGCTCACGGGAACAGTTGGATTCCGCAACCAGGCCATCGTAGGTCGATGTGAATACCGCGTCATTGAGCAATTTCTTGCCCATTCGCACCGCATCGGGATTGCGGCCAGCGATAGACGCCGCCATAGCCTGTGCGGCCGCCAACGGATCATCGGCAAGCTCGGTGGCGAGGCCATAGTCGCAGGCCTGCTGGCCGGTAAATTTTCGACCCGTCAGTACCAGCTCCTTGGCGCGATCAAGTCCAACGAGGTTACGCAGTGCCTGGGTGGCTGACATATCGGGCAGCAGCCCAAAGCTGATTTCAACGAAACCCAGTTTGGCATCGGGTGCGACGATACGGATATCGGCGCCCAGCGCCAGGTTGAGCCCGCCGCCCATGGCGCCGCCATGCACCGCAGCGATGACCGGTACCTCGAGTTCCTGCCAGCCCCAGCCCAACTGCTGGACCAGGTTGGCGCCCGCCGGACTCAGGTCATCGTAGGCGTGTGCAGCACTGTCTGCTGTCAGGTCGCCGCTTGCCATATTGCCGATGTTGGCCATATCCAGCCCTGCGCAGAAGCTTTTCCCAGCCCCGGTAAGCACGACCACGCGCACCGAACCGTTAGCGGCAATCGCATGCTGCGCTGCGATCAGGCCCTGGATCATATCGCTGTCGATGGCGTTATGTTTGTCGGGACGATTGAGCGTTACGGTGGCTATACCGTTGCTGCAGTCGATGGTGACGGCATCGGTCATGGTGTGTTACCTCTTATCGTTGAGCTATCGCGTTACAGCGCTTCGAGAAACGCTACCAGCGCGGCGATTTCCTCTTCGGTGAGTGCAATCGGTGGTAGTTGATGCTCGGCCTTGGCTTTGGCGATCGTTTTGCTGACCTGGCGTTGCGTCGACCTGGCAGACATATCCAGCTGCAGGTAGTGGCGGATAACATCGTCGAGTGTTTCCATGCTGCCGTCGTGAAAGTACGGTGCAGTGTATTTGATCCGGCGCAGGGTGGGCGTTTTGAAGGCGCCCATCGCCAGTACGTTGCTGTTGCTATCGTGTATTTTGGCCAGCCTGCACAGCCTTCGCTTGTCGGTATCGTCGACGTCTGAGTATTCCCCGAGGCAATTAAACTCGCTGCGCCGCGCGGCAACCAGTCCGAGTGCGCGGCCGTGATCGGCGCGGCTGCCCGCTAGTGCCGCCGACCCAACGTCATAGAATTCGCTGTTGCTGAGCAGCGCGCCGTTATGGCAGTTACGGCAGTGTGTTTTGCTGTCATCGAGGTACAGGCGCAGGCCGTGGATCTCCTGCGCGTCCAGCAGTGTGCTGGAGACTGTGGTGATGCCACCCTCAGTCGGGCCGCTGATGACCTGCTGGGCAAACTGGTCGAAGCGTGAGGGTTCGAAGCTCAGTGTGCGCTGGAAAGCCGCGATGGCCTTGCCGATATTGGCGTAGAAGCGGTTGATGGTTGTTTGGCTCGAGGCATCGAGGCGATACCAGGCGCTGCGCGTCGCCAGGTCGCCCAGCGGTCCAGCCTGCGCGGGCAAGCGATCGATCAGCTCGCTTGCTGGCATGGAACCGAACAGCGCTTCGTACTGTGCAACGTAGCCGGGTATCTGGCTAAAGGTTTTGAGCACTGCCGTTCGCGAGCTGGCCATCTCATCGGGTGCTTCAAACGGTATCAGCGCCTGTGACCACAGCGAGTCGGCGCGGCCATCCCAGTACCACCATTTGTAGTTGGCTGTGCTGACCAGGCTCGGTGCATTGCGCAGGGTCAGTCGGGTGCCGGTGGCGATGGCATGGCCGTCGGTAAAATCCTGGGCCGGGTTGTGGCAGCTGGCGCAAGACTGTTGTTGGTCGGCACTAAAGCGGTCATCGAAAAACAGGGCTTCGCCCAGCGCGGCTGCATCGGGGTTATCGGCAACGCGGTTGCCGGGGCTTGCCGGCGGTAGGAGCGGCTCGGCGATGCTCAGCCGACGCAACATGCCAATCTGGCTGCGGGTCCATTCGCTGTCTATGACATCCGGTGCCTGGTCTGCTGCCGCTTCACCTGACGGGGCCAGGGGAAGCGTTAGCGCGAGCAGTGTAACAGACAGTAAAGAACGGATTGCGTTGGACATGTCGCCAGCTTAGCGCGTCCGCAGGCTATTTTGTAGTGCGCAAGCGCCCGGTGTATCGTCGGTTGGCGATGGCTGCAAAGACCGCAAGCAGCGTGAGCAGCGGCCATAGCGGCAGCGGGATCTCGACATCGGGCACTGCCGGGTGGGTGTTGGCCGCGACCTCGGCAGCATCGTCAACGCCGTCGCCATCGGTATCGACCAGCAGTGGGTCGCTGCCATACGTGGCTTCTTCGGCATCGGTCAGGCCATCGTTATCATCGTCCGGGTCACAGGCGTTGCCGAGGGCGTCGCCATCGGTGTTGAGCTGGCTGGGGTTCGCGAGCGACGCGCAGTTGTCGATATCGCCGCCGACGCCATCGCCGTCGATGTCATTGTCGGGGTCGTTCGGGAATGCGTCGCAGGCATCACCCAGGTTATCGCTGTCGGCATCGAGCTGGCCGGGATTGGCAATCGATGGGCAATTGTCGATATCGCCGCCGACGCCGTCACCATCGATGTCATTGTCCGCATCGTTCGGGAAGGCGTCGCAGGCATCGCCCAGGCTGTCGCCGTCTGCGTTGGCCTGCGATGCGTTGGCTACCGCCGGGCAGTTATCCATCTCGCCGCTGACCCCGTCGCCATCGATGTCGTTATCCGGGTCATTCGGGAATGGGTCGCAGGCATCGCCCAGTGCATCAGCGTCGGTGTTGAGCTGCGTCGCATTTGCGACCGTCGGGCAGTTGTCGACGACGCCACTGATGCCGTCACCGTCGATATCGTTATCCGGGTCATTGGGATACGGATCGCAGGCATCGCCAAAACCATCGCCATCGACATTGGCCTGCGTGGCATTGGCGATGGCCGGGCAGTTATCGATATCGCCACTGATGCCGTCGCCATCGATGTCATTGTCCGGGTCGTTCGGGAAAGCGTCGCAAACATCGCCCACACCGTCACTGTCTGCATCGGCCTGGTCGTTATTGGCGGTGTTGGGGCAGTTATCGTTGGCATCGGCAATGCCGTCGAGGTCGGCATCCGCTTCGGTATGCTCGATGACGATATTGTCGATGCCGGCTTCAACCAGGCTGCCGCCCGCTGCGTCTGCGGCCGCTACCAGGATATAGACAGTCTGCCCCTGCAAGGCATTCAGGCTGATACTGCCAGTGCTTTGCCAGCCCGTGCTGCGCACCGAGGTGCTGCCAGTGGTGCTGTACGGTGTTGCCAGTGTTGTGTAGCTACCATCCACAATCGTGACACTGAAAAAGTCGTCGGCTGAGGAGTTCGCCAGATGGTTAAAGAAATAGTCAAAGCTCAGTTCGATGTCGCCTGAAGCCGGCAGGCTGATCGCCGGCGAGCGAATGCTGGTGGTGCCGTTGTCGATATCAAAGTTGCCAGCGCTGCTGCCGCCGTTGGGGTCGGTAACCAGCGCGTTGGTGCCGCTGCTGGCATCGCCCAGCTGCAAGGTATTGCCCGACGAGCTGGTCAGGTCCGGGTTGCCCACGGCCCACTGTCCGGTGGTTGCACTATCGCTGCCCTGGGGATTGACGTTCCAGCCGATTGCACCCTCGAAGTCGTCACTCCAGAACACGGTCGAGGTGACATCACAGGCATCGCCGATGCCGTCGTTGTCCGTATCAACCTGCGAGGCGTTGCTGATGGAGGGGCAGTTATCGAGCGAACTGACGACGCCATCCATGTCCGGGTCGTCACTGACATACCAGTCAAAACTGACGACGACATTTTCCAGTCCGTCAGTGACGGTCACATCAACTGGGTAACCGGCGATAGGCGCGCCCAAGGTGCCGCTGATCAGGCCGGTGCCAGAATCGATCGATAGTCCGGTCGGTAGCCCGCTCGCACTGTAGGAAAGCGTGTCGCCGTTGATGTCGTTGGCGACAATCTGCAGCGTCGGGCTGCTGCCGGCCAGCGAGTGCTGGTCGAGCGGCTGGTTGACCACGGGTGCAAAGTTGATGTCGTTAACCGAGCCTGCCGTCCAGTCGCGGGGAATGATGCGGAAGTGATTCCAGTGCGCGTGCATGTAGCTTTCATCTTCATCACGGGGGATGTGATGAAAGGTAATGCCAAACCACACCACGAGGTCTTCGTTGTTCAGAGACTCGCCGTTGACGAAATCGGTGACATCGCCGTTGCTGCTGCAGCCGCCAGGGTCGGAGGGATTGTGTGAAATAAATCGCTCGCAGGCACGGTATCGCGTGGCATAGATATCGTCGAAGGTCCACGGCTCGCTGGTGGGGCCAGTATCGCGATGACCAGTATCGAGTGCCAGGATGTCGTAGGAGATGGGCAGGCCGTCGCTGTTGTTCTCGGTGTCATCGCGTACTCGCCAGAATCGCCTGGTGGCCGGGTTCATCGAGCGCGCGGTCTCGGTACTAAAGGCTGTGACCGACTTTGTGAAGGTCGTATTGGCAGGCCCATCGGCAGTAAATTCGATTTCTTCAAAGACGTCGTCGGTACTGCTGCTGCCCAGGTCGAAGTCGAGCTTCCAGTAGTAGTTGTGCAGGTGCGAAATGCCCACCGGGTTGGCGCCGGTGCGCACGGTCCAGCCCTCGGCGGGGTTGTTGCCATAGCGTTGCAGGCGGCCGGTGGCGCCCATTACCGGCTCGATCATGCCGGTGTCGTGAAAGCGGTACTCGGGTATGTAGTTGTAGGCGCCCACATGAGAGACGCTGAACACCGATAGCACTTCAGAGGGGATTCCCGCGCCGTTGTCGTAGGCCGAAACGCCGTTGTCGTAGACCGTGCGGCACACCATGTTCTTGCCGCCTTCCTGCAGTCGCGTGCCGTTGGGGCAGTCTACTGCCTGCAGGTCGTTCAGGTAGCTCGAGGTGCCCAGGCCATAATCGCTGACGTCATGGTAGCGCGCACCATTGTCATCGTAAGGCACGTGAATCTGAGCAATGGCCGCGGCGTTGAGTACCTTGCGGGCAATCCCGGCGGGCGTCGTATAGTGGATATCCGAATAGATAATGCCTTCGCGATCGTTGCGCTCCCAGCACATGTCCCACTTGGCGCCATTGCTGAAGGTGTGGCTGATCTGGTAGTTCGTCGAGCAGTTGAGTGTTACCTGCGCGAGCGCGCCGTTGCCAGCCAGGCCAAGCGTGAGCAGTGCAAGCGCAGGCAACAGCCTGCGAGTCATGCGGCGTATGCACCGGCTCATGAATAGCCACCAAACAGGGGCCACAAAAGCAGCCTGACCAGCGGGTTGGTTGCGGTCCAGTCGCGAGGCACGATATAGAAGCTGTCCCAGTGGATCTGCACGGCTGGCTCATCTTCACTACGCGGCACATGGTGATAGTTGAGTTTGTACCAGATCACCAGGTCCTGGCTGACAATGGATTCACCGTTGACAAACTGGGTGATGTCGCTGCCACAGCCGCCAGTGGTGGGGTTATCGAAGAACAGGCGTTCGCAGGCGTTGTAGCGCGTGATGTGTATATCGTCCTGGGCCCAGGTGTCGCCACTGGCACCGACATAGCTGTGGGCGATGTGCAGGGGTTCAAGGTGGTAAGAGATGGGCCGGCCATCGGCATTGTTGGTACCGGCTTCATCGCGAATCCGCCAGGAGCGCTTGAGATCGGCCGATGTGCTGCGGCTGTCTTCAGTGCTCATCACCGATACCGAGAGACTTTTGGTCAGGCGGTTCGCCGATGGTGTGACTTCAAACTCCTCGACGACTTCGTTGCTGCCGTTGCTGTCCAGGTCAAAGTCGAGTCGCCAGAAGTAGGTCGTGTTAAACGCTACGCCTACGCGACCGGTATTATCGAGGTCCCAGCCCCGGCTGCTATTGCTGCCAATAATTGGCAGCTCTCCGGCAAGGCCAACCTGCGGGTGTACTGTGCCGTCATCAAAAAAGCGCCAACGCACGATATAGCTGGCCGTGCCTATGGTCGAGCGGCTCTCGATCTGGATGGCGTGGCCCTGTTTGACGTTGGCGTAGGACTTGTAGGTATAGTTGCGCGGAACGACCTTGACGCAGAGGACATCGCTGCCGCCGCTTTGGTGCAGCGTCCCGCCACTGCAGTCACTGGCAGCCAGCGTATCGATATTCACGCCCAGGCCACCGCCACCGGCCAGGTCGGTCAGCGGGCGAAGCGGGGGCGTACCATCGTTATAGGCGACGTTAATGCCCGCAAGCGAGGCCTCTTTAAGCACCGTGCGTGCGATATTGGTGGGTGTCTCATAGGCGACTTCCTTGAGTACCACGCCCTCTTCGTTGCGCAGCTCCCAGCACATTTCCCAGCGCGCGCCGGATGGCATAGTGATATCGATCAGGTCATTGCCCGAACAGCTGATTGCCATGGATGCCTGGGGGGTTAACAGGGCAACGATCGCAAGTGCAATACTGGCAAGTAAAGCGCGAGCGGCCTGGTGATACGAGTAAGCGTTCATCAATCGGGCCCGTTGCCTAGTGTTCTTCGTCGTGCGCGTGATCGCCGACTGCTGTGCTGGTACTGAAGGCTTCTCCGGGCAGGGTGTTACCCTGGATGACCACGCCGCGCGACAGGCTGACCACCGGTGACAGGTTCATCGCAATATTATCTTCGGTGTACAGCAGCAGTTGGGCGCAACGTGTTTTGCCGCAACGCCGCGCTTTTTTGTTCAGCAGCGCCTCGTTAACGCTGGCGTGGAAGACGTAGGCTTTGAACTGGACTTTGCTGATATCAATTAGTGACTGGCCCGTCGTCTGGTAGTAGGCATCGACCAGCTCGCCGCGGTGATCGCTTTGCAGGTAGATATCAAAGGCGCGCTGGATTTCATTGTCATTAAGCGGCAGCTGCAGGTTGCGAACCCGGATCTTCCTGTGAACCTCGCCGCTTTCGGCGTCGACGATACAGTGAATGGTCTGGTCTTTCTGGTAGTCGTAGTAGTAGACGTTGGCCGTGCGTGACTCGCTGGTCTTGCTATCGGCCGGTCGACGCTCGACGAGCAGAAGCTCGGGCTCGGCACTGACAAAGCTGTTGTTGCGCGCCATGCGTCGCTGTTTGCGCTCGCGATAATCCAGCGTCGGGTCCTTGCTGCGAACAGCCTCAAGCACGCGATGCCGTTCGGCCTGGTTGAGGCCATCCTTCATCCGGTGCGGTTTGCCGTGGTGGGCGGCTACTGGCGGCGCCAGCGAGGCGCTGAACACCATGGCCAGGAGCAGGGCAGTTGCTTTATTAAGAGTAAGACGAATCATTGTTATAGATTAGATCACCGAGCCCACTTCAACCATCGGCGGCGATGTTCGCTGACCAGCGACGGCAGGGGTCCAGGCTTTTTTTACAGTCTAACGAATTTCCACAGCGGCCGGGTGAAAGTTTGATCAGTTTTTGCATTTGCGGTGGTTAGAAAATACACAGCGCTGTTGTGCTTTCGGCCAGCCGCAGCACCGGTGCTCGGCGCTTTAGGCCCTGTTGGCGGGCCCTGCGCTGTGCTTACAATGAACGCTGCGAGATCCAGTGAACCGGAGGATTGCAATCGTGACAGGCGTTACCCGCGAAGCCATGCTGGAATTTGCGCACGGCTATGTTGAGCACTGGAATTCAGGTGACAAAGATACCTGGGTCAAGAACTGGCGCAAGATCGCTCCGGGCGACTTTTTGATGTATGACCCGGTTGGCACGCCGCCCAAGCGGGGCTTCGAGCAGGTGGCGCTGGAGCCCTACGATCTGTTCCAGCCCTCGCTGACGATGCGCATCAACCCCGACCTGTTGTACGTCTGCGGCAATGAAATTGCCTGGGTCATGGAAAACACCTTCACCAAAGATGGGGAGTCGAGCCTGCTGCGCAGTATCGAAGTCTATCGCTTCGATGACGATGGTTCGGTTGAGATCCGCTGTCACTACGATGTGCCCGAGGCCGATGAGCCCACGTCAGGCGCGTTGTTTGCTGAATATTTGCCCTAGAGCCTGCTTCACATCATTCCGGGTCGAAGCGAATGTGCATCTCTTTGATGCCGTTGACGAAGTAGTCCCGAACGTATTTGACGGGTGCCGTGAGTTTGGGGTTTCGCAGGCGTGGAATCAACTCTTCAAAAATAACCTGCATCTCTAACCTGGCCAGGTGTGCGCCCAGGCAAAAATGCGGGCCAACGCCAAATGAACGGTGTTCGCGCGCCAGATTGGGCATGCGACGCGCGCGCGTGATATCAAAGGCGAGCGGGTCATCGAAGACCGTGTCATCCTGGTTGATCAGGTGCCAGTTGAGCAGTAGTTTGTCACCTTCTTTAAGCTGAACGCCCGCGACTTCGATATCTTGCATCACAGTCCGGCGCATACTGACAAACGCCGGGTTATAGCGCAGAATCTCTTCGCAGGCATCAGGGATCAGCGAGAGATCTTCCACCAGCATTTGCAGTTGCTCGGGGTGTTCGATCAGCAGGCGCATGCCGTGGGCGGTTACCGAACGAGTGCTCTCGTTGCCGGCGCCGATCAACATCAGGAAGAATATCTGGAACTCGGCTTCGGTCAGGTGCTCGCCTTCGACCTGGCCATCAAGCAGTGCGCCAACGATGTTGTTGACCGGTGTTTTCGCATGCTTTTTAGCGAGTTCGCCAGCGTACATGTAGATATTCGCCGCCGCTTCCTGTGACGTCGCCGCCGGGTCCGCTCCGCCGATCTCTTCGTCTTGCAAAAACATCATCTGGTTGGTCCAGTGGAAGAACTTCTTGCGATCTTCCCTGGGTACGCCGCAAAGCTCGAGGATCGCAATGAGCGGTAGTTCGGCGGCCACGTCCGTGACGAACTCGCACTCTCCCCGCGGTGCGACGGCATCGATGATTTCTTTCGCGTACTTTCGAAAGCCCTTTTCGTAGCTCTCCACTGCCCTGGGTGTGAATGCTGCGCGTGCGATTCGGCGGTACTTGCCGTGCTTGGGCGGATCCATGCTAACCAACATCTGCGATTGCATCGCAATGGTCTCTTCATCCTGCTCCATCGGGTGCATGAGTCGCTTTTCACTGGAGAATATCTCCGGATTCTTGGCGATAAAATCCGCATGCTCACGTTCGAGTACTGCCCAGTAGGGGACGCCCTGGAGCGGATCGTCAATCTTGATGAGCGGGGCATCGGCCTGCTGGCGCAGTTCCCAGAGTTTGGGGAGGTGGTTGCCCGCTGCGTAGAGATCGGGGTCGAGCAGGTTGGTATAAGGGCACTTGCTCATGCTATCGCTTCCTGGAAATAATCTGCAGGGCCTTGGCGGTGGCGTAGGCTTTTTTGTCCGGGTCATCGCTGTCAGCGACATTCCAGAACGCAACGTTGACATGAACCGTCTTGCGGTTGCGCTCCGTGACCGTAGCGACCACGTCAATCAATTCAAGGTTGACCGGTTTTATGAAGGATGTCGACAGCTCGGCGGTTGAAAAGAATTCATCATCGCCCAGGACCGTCAGTGTCGCCACGCCAGCAGCATAGTCGGCCAGCGCGGCCAGGTAACCCCCGAACACCGCACTGCTACCCTGGTGCATGGTCTCGTTAGCCTGCCAGCGCAGCGTAGCGCTGCCCTCGTGCCAGGCGCAGGGCAGTGGCATATCGAGCGCATTCATATAGCCTGGTAGCATCGCGCGATCGAGCCCGTCGCGCATCATGCCGGCTATGGATCGCTGCCACTTTGTTTGCGGCTCGGGTGCAGTATCGTTGATGCTCATGACTACCAGGTCCTGGGCCTGTGGCAATGGATGGGACAAAAACGGCGATGTGTATTATCCAAAATAGATGATTCCTTACGGTCTATATAGATTCTGCCGCTGCTGGCGAATCGGGCTGTACTGCCTGCCTTGCCCCGATATACTCATTGCAACGCTTTTGACCTGCGCAGGAGTCTACACCGTATGAGCGCCGAACCCATCATCGATTCATCGCCAACCTCGCTGGACTGGGTGATCGATAATGACACCCACGTGTCTGAGCCTCCCGACCTTTTTAGCAGCCGCTTACCTGCCAAATGGAAGGACGATGCTCCCAAAATTATTCGCAACGAGGATTCCGGTTACGAAGTCTGGGCGATAGGCAATGCCAGTGAAGCGGTGGTGCCGGTAGGGCACGCGGCCTGTGCCGGTTGGCATGAGCCATTTCCAGCGGCGCCGCCGGGGTTTGCCGATATTCCACCGGCTGCGCATGATGCCAGTGCACGACTGGAGTATATGGATGCGCTGCGTATCTGGGCAATGGCGCTGTATCCCAACGTCAGTGGCTTTGGTTCGCAGGCCTTTCTCGATCTTAAGGATCCCGCGCTCATGCTGGCCTGCGTGCGCGCCTACAACGACTTCCTGATCGATTGGTGTGAGCCGGCGCCTGAGCGCTTTATCCCGATTTGCTCGACACCCTTCTGGGATGTCGAAGCTTCGGTCAAGGAAATAGAGCGCTGTGCGAAGATCGGCCACAAAGGTGTGTTGTTTACCGGTGCGCCGCAGGATCACGGCATGCCAGCCCTGGCCAATCCACACTGGTACCCGATTTGGGATTGTGCACAGTCACTGGGTATGCCGATCAGCTTTCATATTGGCTCGGGCGAGTTCACCGGTAAAGAATGGACCCCGGAGCGTATGGAGCTTTACGATATGGGCGGCATCAACGCGATGACATCGATCGGCCTGTTTCTCGATAACGGCCGGCAGATCGTCGACTTGCTGTATTCCGGTATCCTGCCGCGCTACCCCGAGCTGAAATTCGTATCGGTCGAAAGCGGCGTGGGCTTTCTGCCATTTTTGCTCGAGGCAGCCGACCATACCTTTGACTACGGCCAGGTCTGGAAGCAGCGGCCCGAGTTTACGCTCAAACCCAGCGAGTATTTTTATCGGCAGGTGTATGGCTGCTACTGGTTTGAAGAGCTGGCGCCCAAACAGATAGCTGACACCCCGCTAGTGAATAACGTGCTGTTCGAGACCGATTACCCGCACCCGGTTTGCCTGTACGGCGACGTGCGCGAAAAAATTGAGGCTGGCCTGCAAGGCGTTGACGATGAAGTGCGCCGCAAGCTCCTGTTTGATAACGCCGCGAAGCTCTACAACGTCGAGGCGCCGCCCGCAGGCTGACCGCATCGCAGTCTCGGTTAGTTCGCTGGTGTCGCGAGCATGGCTTCAATGCCACCGTCTACCGGGATGACCACGCCGTTAATAAAACTGGCGTAGTCCGAGGCCAGGTAGGCGGCAACATCGGCAATTTCTTCAGCCCGGCCAAGGCGGCCCATGGGCTGCTTGCTTGCGAAGCCCTCGACGCCGCCCGGCAATGTTTCCAGCCACTGGATCATACCCGGGCTGCCGGTTGAGGGGGCGATCGCGTTAGCGCGAATACCTTTGCGACCGTATTCCAGCGCTATGCTGCGCGTCAGGCTGTTAACACCTGCTTTTGCTGCGCCATAGGCCGCCAGGCCATTAACCGCACCGGTTCCGGCTGCCGATGTCGTCGAGAGAATGACCCCGCCACCGTTTTTTTCCATTGCCGGCAGTGCGCGCATGCAAGCGTGATACACCGCATCAAAGTTGAGTGAGCGAATGCGCTCGTACTCGGCCCGGTCGATGTCACCCATTGGCGTTGGAAAAGAGCCGCCCGCGTTATTGAACAGCACGTCGATTTTGCCGTGCGTTTCAAGCGCGAGGTCAACAATGGCGATTACCTGGTCCGGGTCGGTGACATCAGCGGCCTGCGTGGTCACGGTGCCGCCGGCATCACGAATGCCCTGTGCGGTTTCTTCAAGCCCGTCTGCATTAAAGTCGGTGGCAACCACCAGACCGCCGAGACTGGCAAACAGTTCGGCGCTGGCGCGCCCGATACCCCCGGCTGCGCCGGTCACGACAATGCATTTACCTGAATAATCAATTTTCATGCTGTGCTTTCCTGGAGGTTTTACCTGATCAGCGGTTGGAGTATCTCGAGCAGGAAGCCTGCGTCCTGGCGAAGGTCAACCATTGACGTCCGCAGCTCGTCGGTTCCGATGTCTTCATAGACGACCGGCACATCCAGCGACTGGAAGTGGCGGGTGGTACTGTTTTTATCTTCGACATACACGCCAATGTGCGTCAGCTTGGCATCGCGATCTTTCAGCAGCTTGTCGTGATTCTTTTTGGTCGACTCACTGGTGGCCTCGATGTATTCAAGCTCTACGCCTGCCCAGTCGGCGACTGCGGCGCGAACGCCAGCTTCGGGGACATCGAGAAAGCGAAATGGCCCGGCGCCAAACAGTTTTTCGGCACGCGCTACCGCATGCTCGAGGTCTTTAACGGCTATGCCGAGTTGAATTTTCTCTGCGCTCATAGTGGCCTGGTTTCCCTGAAATAATCGTTATCTAACCAGCAACGCTGGGGCAGCTACTATATCATGCACATTTGCTGCATTGCGCTTGCAGTAGCTGAACATATAGATAGACATTGCGGAGAACACAGGTGGCAGAAGAATCTGCAAAAATTGCGATGGTCACCGGCGCCAGCCGGGGTATAGGCAAGGCGACCGCGCTGGCGCTGGCAGCAGCGGGGTTCGATATGGTGCTCGCTGCGCGCACGGTCAGTGCCACCGATCGCGCGAGCGAGAATTTGCTTGGTGCCGACGGCAAGCCTCTGCCCGGCACGCTTGAAGAGACCGAGGCGGCTGTTCGGGCGCTGGGTCGAGACGCGGTCAGTGTGCCGCTCGACTTGCTGGACTATGACAGTATCGATTCTGCTATCGCAGTGGCCAGGGCAAAATTCGGCCGCATCGATGTCATGGTGAACAATGCGATTTACCAGGGCCCTGGCCTGATGGCTGACTTCCTTGATAGCGATTTTGCAGATCTTGAAAAGACCTTTAACGGTAATGTGCTGGCACAGGCTTATATTGTTCGCCAGCTCTTGCCCGACATGCTGGCGCGCAAATCGGGCACTATCGTTAACCTGACTTCTGCTGCGGGTATGACCAACCCGCCAATGAAGTTGGCGCAGGGTGGCTGGAGTTTCGCGCATGGTGCGACCAAGGCGGCGTTGCATCGCATGGCTGGCATTCTCGCCCTGGAGTACGGTGACCAGGGTATACAGGCCTACAATCTTGAGCCTGGCCTTGTTGCCAGCGAATCGATGGTGGCGGTGCTGGGCGAGGAGTCGGAGCTTGAGAAGATGGGCGTTACCCCGGCGCCGGTGACTGTTCCCGCTGCAGTCATTCGCTGGCTGTGTACCGACGTCGAGGCGTCCACCTTCAACGGCAAGAATATTTTCGCCCAGGATTTTTGCAAGGAGCGAGGCCTGGTTCCCGGGTGGCCGTCCAGTGGCAGCTAACGCCGATCAATGAAGAATAAGGTTTTTAGGTAAGGGTGCTGTAATGGAAATGATTAATCTGGGTCGCTCTGGCCTGAAAGTGTCACGACTCTGCCTGGGGACGATGACCTACGGCAGCAAACAATGGCAGGACTGGGTGCTCGACGAAGCTGAAGCCCGGCCGTTTTTTGAAAAGGCGCTTGAAGCGGGCATCAATTTTTTTGACACCGCCGATATGTACTCGATGGGTGAGAGCGAAGTGGTGCTGGGCCGCGCGATCAAGGACCTGGTGCCGGATCGCGAAGATGTCGTGATCGCGAGCAAGTGCTTTATGGGCACTGAGTCGTTCAAGACCAATCGCTGGGGGCTATCGCGTAAACACATTATCGATGCCTGCGATCGCTCGCTAAAGCGCCTGGGCACCGACTATATCGATCTTTACCAGATTCATCGCTTTGACCCTTCGGTGCCCATCGAGGAGACCCTGGGTACGCTCAGTGCTTTGGTCGACAGCGGCAAGGTGCGTTATATCGGTGCCTCCTCCATGTATGCCTGGCAGTTTGCCCAGTACCTGGCGCTGGCCGACAGCAAGGGCTGGCATCGGTTTTCGACGATGCAGAACTACTACAACCTGCTGTATCGCGAAGAGGAGCGTGAAATGCTGCCCCTGTGCGAACAGGAAGGGATCGGCGTGATTCCCTGGAGCCCGCTGGCGCGCGGCTACCTGGCGCGTGACAAGTTTGAAGACAGGGCATCAACGACGCGCGGCACGACCGATGGCTTTGCGGCCACGCTGTATACCGAAGAGGCCGATGCGGCAGTCATTGCGCGCAATGCGCAGCTGGCGAAGGAGCTGGGCGTTAACCCCGCGCAAACAGCGCTGGCCTGGCTGCTGTCCCGCTCATCAGTCACTGCGCCGATTATTGGTGCCAGCAAAATCCAGCATCTCGATGATGCCCTGGCAGCGCTCGATCTTGCGCTGACTGACGAGCAGCTGGCTTCGCTCGAAGAGCCTTACCGTGCACATCCCGTGCTTGGCGGGCTGGCCTGATTTTCAGCGCCCGCAAATAGGCAGTTGCTATTCCTCGCGCGGCGGTGAAGGCTCAAACCAGGGGTTGTGGCTGGCAAAATAGTCGTTGCGCCTGACCTTGCGATACGCGTCGAGCAGGCCGTCTACCTGTTTGGCAACGCTGCCATGAAACAGTACGCCATCGGCCCCGGCATCAAACTGGTCGTTGATCCGCTTGGCGCAGTGCTCGGCGCTACCCAGCGCGGCGCTGTCGGCCATCCACTCGTCGGGAAACAGCGCGGTAATCTCCTCGGTTTCATAGCGGGTAAAGTGCTGGTCGGCCGAACGGCCGTCCTGCAACAGCGGGTGATTGCGCACCGCTTTCAATACCTCGGTGTCCCACTCGTTGGTGCGCAATAGCAACTCGCCATAGCCTTCGACCTGTGCATAGGTCAACAGCCTGGCCGGGCCAATAGCGGTGGTCTCATCTTCGCTTTGGTCGGCAGCGACAACCAGCGTTGACCAGACCTTGCAGGCGTCACGCCCACGGCCCGCCGCTTCGGCTGCATCGCGCACGATAGTGGCCGATCGGGTAACTGCCGCATCGGTCAGGAAGGGGTGCAGCAACACGCCGTCGTAGTGTTCTCCGGCCAGTGCCAGTGTTTTGGGCCCGACGGCGCCAATGACCAGCGGTGGCGCATTCCTGGGGGGCTCGTTCATGTACAGGTAGGGAAAGTTGCCGACGTCGTTTTCACCGGTAAAGGTTTTGCCATTCCACAGCAGCCTCATCATCTGGGTGATTTCAGCCAGCCCTTTGCTGGTCGAGCGCCGGGTGCCATAGATATCGAACATGGCGGCAACGGGGCCGCGGCCGATCCCCATAGCGAAACGGTTGTTGCTCAGGTGGCTCATCGTCGCGCCAAAAGAACACATTTCCATCGGGTGGTGGGTGGGGTAGTTGATCAGGCCGGTTGCGATCTTGATGTCGGTACTGATCGCCGCGGCAGCCCCGCAGAGCACCTCGGCGTTTTTAAAATCGTAGCGCTCAGCCGGCCAGATCGAACCGATGCCGAGTTTCTCGGCCAGCGGCACTTCCTGCAGCAGGCGCTCGGGGTCGTTAATGCGGCCGGGCAGTGTGTAGATACCCAGTTCGGGAAATTCCTGGCTCATGGCTGGTCTCGTCGTCAGTTGGAAAGAAGTTGGGCGCGGGCCTCGGCGGGCGAGGCGATATCGCGGCCCAGTTCGCGTGCGCGTGTTGCGATGTGGTCGATCAGTTCGGCGTTGGTGGGGTAGTCCAGTTCCGGGTAGGCATAGTCGCCCAGTCCAACGGCGAAGTGTCCGCCGCGCTCAATAATGGTATCGACCAGCGGCAGAATGCTGCCTCCAAAACACAGCACCGACCAGTGACACTGGGCGGGCAAAAAATCCAGAAAGGCGTTCAGCCCCGCCTCGCTGGCCGGGTGTCCGGCTAGCATGCCACCCTCGGTCAGCGTGAGCTCGCAGTAGACCGGCTGCCTGAACAGGCCCGTGTCGATAAAGGCATCGAGCAGCCTGGCCGAGCTGATATTCCACAGCACCGGAACCGGCGCCACGCCGTGCTGCTCGAGTTCGCCGGCCAGTGCCTGCAGGGTAGCCGCGGTGTTTTCATAGGTCAGGCTATCGAACAGGAACTGCTTGCTGTTGCTATCGTAGAGATCGAGGTTGGTGCTGGCCAGGTCCAGCGGTGCAAACTCTGGTGTGGTCGTGGCGTCGGCCGCCAGCGCGCGAATGTGCTGGGTGCGTTCAGCGACGCTGGTCTCCGGCATACCGGCCCCCAGCGTGGGCATCAGCAGCGCATCGGTTTGCGCGCGCAGCGCCTGCATGATCTCGATATAGCTGTCCGCCGACATGGTCGGTGTGCCATCGGCTTCGCGGGCATGGAAATGCACGATGCTCGCCCCGGCCGACTCGCAGCTGCGAGCATCGCTGGCGATCTCGCTGGCCGTGTAGGGGATGTGGGGGTTCTCGCCGCGCTGGGTGTATTCGTTGATCCGCGCTTCGATGATCAGTTTGTCGGACATGGTGCTCCCGCATGGCCTGGGTTGATCCGCTTTGCAGCGGCCATAGTAAAACAAAATGCGCCAGCAGTAGGCCTGCAACGCGCCAGATGCCTGAGCCTGACCCAATATGCCAGCCCGGGCTAACCGAAGCTTACAGACTGGTTAGCTGGCGCCGCTGTGCAGGGCAGCACTGGCTGGTAAACTAGCGGCCAGCGGTAAAGCTAACTCTATTCCCCAACACCTGTCCGACTGGGCAGGTGCAGCAAATCGAGAATCAGTATGAGCAACGAGCAGTATGATGTCGTCATTATTGGCGCCGGTGTCAGCGGTATGTACGCAGTACACCATTTTCGCGAAATGGGTATGTCGGTGCGCGCCTATGATGGCGCCAGCGATGTGGGCGGTACCTGGTGGTACAACCGTTATCCAGGGGCGCGGGTCGATGGGCCTGGCAGTCCGTTTTACTGTTTCACCTTTTCAGAAGAGCTGATGCAGGAATGGGACTGGGCCGAGACGCAATCGACCCAGGCTGACGTGCTCGAGTATGTTGAGCATGTCGCCAGCAAGTTCGATTTGCGCAGCGATATCCAGTTCAGCACCTGGGTCACTGATGCGCGCTACGACGAGGCCAGCCAGCGCTGGCATGTCGAAACCGACAAGGGCAACAAGGTGTCCTGCCGCTACCTGATCTGTGCGGTCGGTGCCCTGTCTACTACCAACATGCCCAACATTCCTGGCATCAATGACTTCAAGGGCGAGTGCTATCACACCGGTCGCTGGCCGCATGAGCCGGTTTCGTTCAAAGGCAAACGCGTCGCAGTGATTGGCACGGGTTCTTCGGGTGTGCAGTCGATTCCTGAAATTGCCAAAGAGGCGGATCAACTGACGGTATTGCAGCGCACAGCGCAGTTTACGTTTCCCGCGGGGAACCGCCCGATTACCGAAGAGGACATGAAGTACGCGCGCGAAAACTGGGATGAGATCGTCAAGAGAATGCACGCGCACGGTGGCGGCTTCCCGGTGGAGCCGAACCCTGAACGCTCGGCGATGGACGATCCTGATGATGTGCGTGAAGCGAAGTATGAAGCACTCTGGAAGATCGGCGGCTTTGGTTTCTTTTTGCAGCTGTACAACGATATTGCGGTTAATGAAGAGTCCAACCAGACGCTATCCAATTTCGTGCGCAAGAAGATTCGCGAGATAGTGAAAGATCCGGTGACGGCCGAGAAGCTGTGCCCTGATCACTTTGTTATGACCAAGCGTCCGATCCTCGATGACGGTTACTATGAGACCTACAACCGTGACAACGTCGAGTTGGTCGACCTGCGCGAGTCACCCATCGAGCGCTTTACTGAAAACAGCGTGGTCACCCAATCGGGCGAATACCCGATTGATATGCTGGTATTGGCTACCGGCTACGATGCGATTAGCGGGTCGATGTTAAAGCTCAACCCCAAAGGCCGCGGTGGTGTAAGCCTGAAAGAGCGTTGGGCCGATCGCTTCCACAATTACCTGGGCATGACCATCAATGGCTTCCCGAACCTGTTCATGATCCACGGGCCCGGTTCTCCGGGTGTGTTCTATAACATGCCGCTGGGTGCCGAGCGCCAGATGGGCTGGATAGGCGAGTTGATCAAGCACCAGGAGAGCAAACAGCTCTCTGGCGCCGAGCCCAACGTTGACAGCGAAGCCGCCTGGGGCGAAGAGGTCACGATGATCGCCGATGCAACGCTGTTCCCCCGTACCGACTCCTGGTGGACTGGCGCCAATGTCGATGGCAAGCCGCAGTATTTTTCGGCCTACCTTGGCGGCCAGATCTACTACGATCGCCTGGCCGGTATCGCAGAAAACGATTACGAAGGCTTTTCGTTTGAGCCGGTTGCCGGCTAGTTTCCGCTTTTTATCAACAGGGCATTGAACTGTGCAAACTGAACTGTGTAAAAAACTCGGCATTGAACTGCCGATCTTTGCTTTTACCCATTGCCGCGATGTAGTGGTGGCAGTCTCCAAGGCCGGCGGTATCGGCGTGCTTGGCGCTGTCGGTATTCCTCCCGAAGAGCTGCAGGTCGAACTCGACTGGATTGACGAACATATTGGCGATTATCCCTACGGCGTTGATATCGTCATTCCCCAGAAGTATGAAGGGCAGGGCGAGATGGACCCTGAGAAACTCGAGGCCACGCTCAAGGCCATGATTCCGCAGGAGCACCGCGATTTCGCCGAAAAGCTGCTGCAGGACCATGGGGTACCGGGTGCTGATGATCCCGGTGGCGACAGCCTGCTGGGCTGGAATGAGGCCATGGCAACGCAAATGGTCGATATTTCCATCAAGCGACCGAAGTGCCGGCTGATCGCCAATGCATTGGGCACGCCACCCGAGGCCATCATTAAAAAGGTCCAGGATTCAGGCCGGCTGATTGGCGCGCTGTGTGGCCGCGTCAAGCAGGCAAAGGCGCATAAAGCCGCCGGGCTCGATTTCATTATTGCCCAGGGCGGCGAAGGCGGCGGCCATACCGGTGACGTGGGCTCGGTTGTCCTGTGGCCACAAATCATCGACGCCGTCGGTGACACACCCGTACTGGCTGCGGGTGGCATCGGCAATGGCCGGCAAATGCTGGCGGCGATGGCGATGGGCGCGGCGGGCGTCTGGACCGGGTCATTGTGGTTGGCCGTTGAAGAGGCGCATGCGCAGCCTGCGCAGAAGCAGTCCTACTTTGACGCCACCTCAGAAGACACGGTGCGCTCGCGCTCCTGGACCGGTAAACCCTGTCGCATGTTGAAAAACGACTGGACCGAGGCCTGGGCGCGCGAGGATACCCCCGACCCATTGGGTATGCCGCTGCAGGGACTGGTGACGCGCAGTGCGATTGGTCGCACCGGTCGCTATGCCGGTACCGCCGAAGCGCAAAAGGTGGCGTTCAACCCGGTGGGGCAGGTCGTCGGGCAGATCAACGAAGTGGAATCCAGTCGTGGCCTGGTGATGCGCTTACTCAATGAATACGTCGAGGCACTCGAGCACGTCAACGGCCTGATGCCCGAAGACTAGTTTTCCGATCAGGGTGCCGCCTGTGCACCCCGGATCAGCTGGCCGGGGCGAGCGTCGGTGCGATGCCCGTTATCCATCACTGTTTCACCAGAGACCAGCGTCGCAATATAGCCATCAGAACGCTGGATCAGTCGTCGTGCGCCGGCGGGCAGGTCGAACACCATCTCGGGCCGGCGCAGCTGTACGCGGCTGGCATCAAAGATATTGATGTCGGCCTTGTAACCCGGTGCCAGCAGGCCGCGATCGTTCAGCCCATAGACTTTTGCCGTGTCCGTGGTCATGCGCTTGATAATGAATTCCAGCGGTATCGTCTCGCCGCGCGAGCGATCGCGCGCCCAGTGCGAGAGCATAAACGTCGGCAGGCTGGCATCGCAGATCAGGCCACAGTGCGCGCCTCCATCACCCAGGCCGAGCACGGCCTGCGGGTTCAGGATCATCTCGCGGTGCGGGTCGCAGCTGCGATCGCTGTAGTTCATAAAGGGGAACAGCAGTAGCTCGCGACCCTCGTCGCCCATCAGTGTTTCCCAGGCCAGTTCTTCGACAGGCACACCCCTGGCGCGTGCAATGGCAGCCAGGCTTTCATCGGGCGAGGGTTCATAGTTGGGTGGGTCACCCAGTGGGTAGATGTTCTCGAAAATCGCCGGGTCGGCGAAGAAGTTGTATTCGCCCTCGGCGACCGCTTCTTCAAGGATTTTCTTTTTTAGTTCCGGGTTGCGCAGTAAGGCGGCTTTTTCTTCCACCGGCAGGTGTTCAAGCGCATCGTAGCTGGGCTTGCCCTTGTAGGGGTTCACAATCGTCTGGTGACCGGCGAGCATGCCAAAGGGTCGCCCGGCGATTTGCGGGTAGACAAGACCGCCTTTTTTCGCGGTCTCGGCCGCCATTTCGAGACACTCGCGCCAGCGATTGGGGCGCGAGTCGTATTGCAGCATTGTGAATGAGACCGGTCGGTCGATTTCGATCGCCAGCCGGCACATCCAGTCCATCTCTTCGAGAATGTCATCGGCACCATCCATGGCTGTATCGCCACCGGTGCCGGCGGGCGATAGCTCGAACACACCCTGGCCAATCGACTGCATGGCACGGCCAATACCGAATAGCTCATCTTCGGCGGCAAAAGAGCCGGGTACCGGTTCACCATCGAGTGCGCGATGGCCGCGGGTGCGGGAGCTGGAAAAGCCCAGCGCGCCGGCTTCTATCGCCTCTCTGACCAATGCCGCCATGCGCTCGACATCGTCGGCGGTCGCCGCTTCATTGCGCGCGCCGCGCTCGCCCATCACATAACCGCGCAGTGCGCCGTGAGAGATTTGTGTGCCCAGGTCAACGGCCAGCGGTGTTTTGTCGAGCGCATCGAGGTATTCGGGGAAGGACTCCCAGTTCCAGATAATGCCTTCGCTCAGCGCCGAGCCGGGTATATCCTCGACGCCCTCCATCAATTCGATCAGCCATTCATGACGATCCGGGGCTGCGGGTGCAAAGCCAACGCCGCAGTTGCCACAGACGGCTGTCGTGACGCCGTGCCAGCACGAGGGAGTCAGGTGTGGATCCCAGGTGGCCTGTGCGTCGTAGTGTGTATGGATATCGACAAAGCCGGGGGAGACGATTGCGCCGTCGGCATCAACGACTCGCCTGGCCCTGGCAGAGAGTTTGCCCACCTCGGTAATGCGGCCATCGTCAACCGCGACATCGGCGGTCACCGGCTCGCCACCGCTGCCATCGATCACGGTGCCACCTTTAACAATCAAGTCGTGCATGATATTCCCCAGTGCTGTATGCCTGCGGCCAGCATACTCAAGCCGGTGCAAAAAGCCAGCGCAGTAACGCGCAATTACCGGGCCCATTACTGCTTGCTAATACAGGCCTTTGGCTTGCGGTGATAGCGTTTCGCGCGTTGGGTACTTTGATCAGGAAGAAACGCTATGGCAATTGTAATGGTGCACGGCTATCCGGCCACGAGTCACCTCTGGGACCCAGTAATAGCGGCACTTGGCCGTGTTGAAGAGCCCCGTATTGAAGAGCATATGGTGGCGCTGGACCTGCCGGGCTTCAAGCACCCCCCGCCCGAGGGCTGGCGGGCCAGCAAAGAAAACTACGTCGACTGGCTGATCACACAGCTGGAAGACATCGCGCAGGCACATGGCCCGGTCAACCTGGTGGGGCATGATTGGGGTTGCCTGCTGTCGACGCGGGTTGCGATGCTGCGCCCCGACCTGGTGCGCACGCTGGTCGTCAGCAACGGGCCGGTCGACGAGCACTACCCCTTGCATGATAGCTGGCGCGTCTGGGCGCGGCCGGGCGAGGGCGAGGAGGCGATGGAGGCGCTGACCCCCGAGTTCATTCGCGAGAACTTTACCGTGGTCATGCCCGAACCCTATATCGACGCGGTGTGCGCGCTGCTCAACCCCTGGAACAAGCAGGTCGGGCTGGAGCTCTACCGTTCAGCCGTCAACGTCGGCGCGCAGTGGGCACCGGACCTGCCAAAGATTGTTGCGCCGTGCATGATTATCTGGGGAGAGGACGATATGGTGGTGCCCGTGCATTTTGGCCGGCGCATGGCCGCGCGCATGGGAGCAGAGTTTGTCACGGTACCCGGCACGCACTTTTGGCAACTGGAGCATGCCGAACAGGGCGCGGCGCACTTACGACGTTTCTGGCACCATTTTGCCGACTACCAGGTTCCACAGAGTGTGCTCCACGACCTGGTCTGAGCCGCTGCATTTACCACTTTTCGTGCTGGGTCCGCAGATCCATTTCAAAGGTCCAGGCTGAGGGCGCCTGCTGGCACAGGTACCAGGCCGCATCGGCGATCTGTTCAGGGTCAATCAGCGCATCGTCTGCAATATCCGGTGCGAAAGAGCGCACGGTCGGCGTATCGATCATGCCGTCGATAATCATCAGCGCAACATGCACACCTTTAGGTGCAAGGTGCTTGGACATCGACTGGGCAAGGGCTCGCTGCGCACTTTTGGCCGAGGCGAATGCTGGAAACATCTCGCTGGCTTTGAGTGAGGCGGTTGCACCAACGACAATGATCGCGCCAGCGCCCCGGTCGATCATACCTGGCGTGACCTGTTTGGACATCGCCAACAGTCCGCGGGCATTGATCTCCCAGGCTTTGGCAAAGTCCTCGATGTCAACATCGCTTACGTTGCCCCAGCTCGCCGAGCCTGCGTTGTAAACGACAACATCTATCGCAGACATCTCGCGCTCGATGGCCGAGAGTGTATTGCCCAGCGCCTGAAGGTCGGTCACATCGACTGCGTAGGCCTTGCTCGTCGGCAGCGTACTGGCAAGCTCATTACCGTATTCAGCGCTGCGTGCCAGTAGTGCAACCTGGTAGCCGCCGGCTGAAAACTTCCTTGCGAAGGCGGCGCCGTTGCCAGGGCCGACTCCGACGATGACGCAAGTTGGCTGGCTCATAATCGTTTCTCCATGAGTTGTAACCGGGTCAGTCTGCCTGTTCGCCAACACTCAGTAGCGCATGTTTGTGACGGGTGAACTCGCCAATATAGGTTTCGAACTGCCTGTTTTTGATCTCCCGGTAAAACTGGCGCATGTAGTGCTCGGTCTCCGGGTAGGCCAGTTGGCCCCAGGGCGCATTCTGCTCGTTAAAAAAAGCGATGTCTTCGATTTCGGCGCTGGGTGGTGTCAGTGCAAGCGCCTCGTGATGGGCGCGAAACACCACATAGACTTCATCGATAAACGTCAATGAGCTCAGTACATACAGTGACAGTGTGTTCGGATCGAGCGCCAGGCCAGTTTCTTCTTTTAATTCCCTGACGGTGGCCTCCTGCAGGCTTTCACCATGCTCCATAAACCCGGCAGGCATGGCCCAGAAGCCCTGGCGTGGCTCCAGCCCACGGCGGATCCACAGCAGTTCGGTATCGGTGTGCACCATACAGGAGACGAGGATACGCGGATTGACATAGTGCACATAGCCGCAGTGGCTGCAGCATTCGCGCTGCTGGTCATCGCCACTGGGGATCGCTAATGACAGTGCCTGGCCGCATTGGTAGCAAAAGCCCATGTCGTGGCCCTAGCGGCGAGCGGCCGCCTGTTCGCGTCGCTGGGCCTCGGCGGCAACGGATTCGTTGACGGTGCGCAGGCCGTTTTGCACCTTCTCGTAAAACAAAGCCCCGGTCAGCCACGCGAGGTGGCCAGCCATCACTTCGTGATGCACGAGCAGGGTCTTGCCATTGTCCAGCTCGCTAAGCCAGCGGCAGCGCAGCCCGTTAGACAGTGGCGCGTACCAGCCGGCGGAGTGCCAGCACAGTTCCTTTTCGGGAATGATGGACACGATACGGTTTTGCACAATCTGTACCCGGTCACCCAGCCGGGCCTCGATGACAATCGGTTCGCCTTCGGCAAATACGCCGCTGACGTTGGGTGAGTAGCTGTTCCAGCTGGCGTAGTTATCCAGGTCTGCGAGTAACTGCCATACTGTCGCGGGGCTGGCGTCGATTTCCAGTCGGTGTTCGACTTCCCAGTCGGTGTTGACCAGCAGGCTGTAGGCGGCTGTCAGCAGCAATAGCAACAACAGCAGCCCCCCGGCCAGCTTGAGAGCGCGCACGCCCAGGGCGCTCAGGATGTTTTTGCAGGTGCCGCGCTGGCCTCGAGCGCGTACTTCTCAACATAGCGCTTGAAGCGGCGGAACATCCAGCGATTGACGGCGCCCATAATCGGCCGCGTCATCTTTTGGCGGAATTCCGATTGGCCGCGGTTTTCCATCGCCATATACCAGGTCACGCGGCAGCTGCCGTCACCCAGGTCTTCGACGCGATAGTCTTCAAGAAACTTTTCTGTGTTGTTCTTGGAGCAGCCGACAAAGGTAAAGGCCATACGTTTGCCGCGCTCCCAGGCGATGAACTCTTCGTAGCCATCCATATCACCCATCATGTAAACGGTGCGCGTTGTGCCAACACCAAACGGTTTGGGTGAAGTCCATTCGACGCGCTGGATGGGCGGTGCCCAGACGGTCCAGCTGACCTCGTCTTCAAAGACATCGAAGATCTGCTCGGGCGTCGCCTTGATCACTTCTTCGGCCTTGAAGACGTTCTTGGTCTGTTCAAGAAAGTCCAGGCCAACCGGGGTGCACTCAAAATAGTCGCTCATTGTTATGACCTCTGGGGGTTGCTCGTGACGGTGTGGAATGTGCTGCCGTGATAGATGATTGTACCTGTTCCGGGCTGCTGATGCGCGGCCAGCACGCGCGCGATGCATACGCTGTGGGTGTCGACCTCATGCCACTGCAGTAGCTGGCAGTGCATCGAAGAGGCTGCGTCAGCAAGCCAGGGAACGTCGCCGGCGGTTTGCTGCCAGTCGCCCTGTGAAAAGCGCGCATCGCTGTCGCTGGTCATCAGGTGATCGAGCAGCGGCTGCTGGTCGGCGGCCAGTACGTTGACAGAAAACTGCGGTGACTTCTCAGCGCAGGACAATAGCTGCACGCCAAAGCTGCTCTGTGTTTTCAGGCAGACCAGGATTGAGGCGGGGTCATCGGCGAGGTTGCAAACGGCGGTTGCGACACTGGCGACAGGTGCGCCATCGGCGCTCATGGCCAGTACCGTCACGGATTTACCCAGCGTGCCAAACAGGCTTTGACTGTCGAACTGTGGCGACAAAGCGATGGCTGACATACTCAGTTCACCAGGTGTGCGTAGCGCTCACGAATTTCCCGCCGCAGCAATTTGCCCCGGCCGCCGGAGTTGTCGTTGCTATGGGGTAGCTCATCGGCGATAACGATATGATCGGGCGTGGCATGCGCCGGCAATTTTTCGGCCAGCACGGCGGCGATGTCTGTTTCATTCGGGCCATTATCGGCGGTTGTCACCGCCAGAACGATTGCATGTTCTTCACCCCGCGCTACACCAACGGCGCCGGCTTCAGTTACGCCGGGTATACCGAGCACGACATCCTCAATCGTCAGGGGCTGGACAAACTGGCCTTCGCGCACAATGGCATCCTCGCGCCGGCCGAGCACGGTGATGCGCCCATCGAGATCCTGGATCGCGAGGTCGCCGCTGAAGAACCAGCCATCGCGCAGGGCCTCAGCGGTTTTTTCCGGTTGCTGGTAATAGGCCGTCATCAGGTGAGGGCCCGTGACCGCGAGTTCGCCAGGCACACCCTGCACGGCTTCGCCAGCAGGGTCGAGCACCTGGGCAGCGCAACTGGGCCTGGCGATGCCCGATGCATTGCTGGCCTGGGTGCCGTCATCCAGTCGGCCTATGCAGGTGTAGGGCGCTTCGGTCTGGCCATAGAATGAATACACGCCAGCCCTGGGTAATCGCTGCTGGATTTTCTTCAGCAGGTTTTCGGCCAGCGGTTCGCCACCGAGCAATATGACTCGCACGCTATCGAGATCGATGTCAGCGTGGGGGTGGTTGCCCAGCAGGTCTGAGAAAAAGCTGGGTATCACGCAAAAATGGGAGATAGGTTGGCGCTGGATCGCATCGAGCAACCCGGCGGGGCCAAAGTCATCCTCAAGCACGATCGGCATGCCTACGTGCAGTGCTGCACCGATCGTGCAGGGGAAGCCAATACCCCAGATGATCGTCCCGGTGCCCCACATCGAGTCTTCAGCCTGGGGAATCGCGTAAAAAATATCGGCCATGGCCCGGCAGCTGCTGTGGGTATGAATCACTGCCTTGGGCAGGCCGGTGGTACCGCTGGTAAAGAAGAAGGCCAGCGGGTCGTTGCCACCAGCGCCCAGCGGTGGCTCCCCGGTCGAAGCCTCGCTTCTTGCCGTCATCAGCGAGCCGGTATCAGCCGGCAGTTCACCCGCTTCAAGCTGGATCCAGTTGCCGATGTTGGCAAGGCTGGCGCGCAGTGGTTGCATGCGCGGCTGGTCAGCCTGCTGGGTCAATATTGCATTGGCCTGGCAGTGCGTCAGCATCGCCGTCATGGTGTCGTCATCCCAGTAGGGGTTGATCGCAATAATCGTTGCACCCACTTTCGCAAGTGCGAGGTAGGTTTCAGCGATAGGCAGGGCGTCATGTAGCAGCACACCGACATGATCGCCGGCCTTGATGCCCAGCGACAGCAGTGCGTTGGCCGTCTGGTTTACCGTCTGGTTGAACTGGGCGAAGCTGTACCGTTCACCACGGTAGGTGAGTGCGGTTTTGTCCGGCGTGCGGGCCGCATTGAGCGACGTCAGCGCGTAGGCGTAGTTGTCAAAACGGTTGCCGGAGCTGAGTGTGTTGTCTGTCATTGTGAATGGACTCGCGTGTTATTCGTTGATTGGCCGGAACTGGGGTATGTGCCCAAAGGCGTTGCGATCTTCAAAGCACAGGGTAACGCGTTGACCCAGTGAGAGCGCTTCAAGATCGCAGTCGATGATGTTGCAAAACAGTCGCAAGCCGGGCTGCTCGTCGAGTTCAATCCAGGCGATGGCGTAGGGTGACTGCTGCTGGTAGCCCTCGACGAAACTGCGATGCACGACCGACCAGGATTCAATGCGACCCAGCCCCGAGACCTGCTCATAGGCCAGTGTTGTTGCCTCGCACTTCGGGCAGGCGCGTTCGGGAAAGTGGATCCAGTGGCCGCAGGACTGGCAGCGCTGGATGTGCAGCTCGCCCTGCTGCGCGGCATGCCAGAATGGCTGCGACAGGGCGGTGGGCTGAGGAACGGGTTTGTCTGCGCTCATCGTTCAATCGCTTTGACGTTACAGTATCGCCAGCGGGTTAACCGGGCTGCCGGTACCGCCCTTGATTGCCAGCGGCGCCAACATAAACAGGAAGCTGCCGGCCTTTGCCGCCGACAGCGCCGACAGCGACAGCATTTCGAGCATATAGATACCGTGTTGCCACAGCAGGATCATATGCACGTCATCGTCGAGCTCATCGCAGGACAGGCCCGCTTCATTGAGTACACAAATGGCTGAGTTATCGGCGCCCACCAGTGCAACGTCCTGCTTCGCCAGCCACATGGCCGCTTCGCTCGACAGCCCTGGCTCACCGGACCAGTAAAGTTCGCGGTCATTGTCATAGACCTCGGTCCAGCCAGTGCGAATGAGTACCGCATCGCCTGGTTCAATCGCTAGCTGGTGCACGGCAAGTGCCGCCTCAAGCTGTTCAACAGTGATTGCCTCGCGGGCATCGAGGTGCGGGCGGCCATCGAGCGCGGGCACATCGAGAAACAGGCCGCGGGTGACCAGGTGACCCAGGTTTTCAATGCCGCAGCGTGTCGCCCCGTAGCTGCGAATGCGGTTGGCGTCGTGACCGTTATAAATCGTGTCGCCGCGCCACATATGGCACAGTGCATCGACATGCGTGGTCGTACCGTGAGGCGTAAGCATCAGTGAGTCATCAGCGATGGCCCGGCCGCCAGCGGGGTGTTTGGCGCCGGCTGCGTAGTCGCCGCCGTCTACTGACATAAAGTGCTGCGGCAGCGGCCGGCCTTTCATGTGGGGAATTTTCTGCGCTGCGGGCGATGATGTTGAACCCGATATCGCCAGCGACAGGCTGATCACCTTGCCGGTGCCAGGCGCCTGCAGGGCTGACAGCGTCTTCTGGTGGTCAACCAGGTTGGCGGCACCGCGCTGATCGTCATCGCCCCAGCGTTGCCAGTTGCCCTGATCTGATGGTTTGCTCATTGCGCCTGTTATCTCCCGGTTCAGCCGTCGGCTTCGAGTAATGCGGCAGAGCCAAAGCGGCCGCCAAAGCCTGTGCACAGTGCCAGGCCCCGGTCTAGTTTAACCTGCCGCGACTGTTGTTGGTTTCGCAGTTGCAGTACGGCTTCGGCGATCGAGTTCAGCCCATGGATATAGCCCTCGGACAGCAGTCCACCATGGGTGTTGGTGGGCAGCGTGCCGTCGGGGCCGGTTTCACCTGCAGCAATGAAATCGATACTGGCAGCCGCATCGCAAAAGCCAAAGTCCGCCAGCTGTACCGGTATCAGGAAGCTGTAGGCATCATAGGGGTAGGCAATATCGATAGCACTGGCGTCAATGCCGGCCAGTTGATAAAACGGTTCGGCAAGTTCTGCGCTGTAGAGCTGTTCCAGTGCCGGTGCCTTGTCGAAACGGCCGCGCTCGTCGCCACCGCGCAGGGCTGCACGAATAGCGACGCCGGGCTTTGCCAGCTGCCTTGCACGCTCGCGGGTGGTGATGACCAGGGCACAGGCGCCATCGGTTTCCAGGCAGCAATCGAGTCTGCGCAATGGCGAGGAGATCATCGGTGCATCGAGATAGTCCTGCGGAGTGATGGCACTGCGCTGCATTGCGCGGGGGTTACCGGCGGCGTAGTTGCGCTGCGAGATCACCACCGAGGCGAGCTGCTCCGCGTGGTAGTCGTTCAGGCGCAGCCAGCGCTGCGCGCTCAGCGCAAAGGTATTGACGGGGCCAAGGCTGCCATAGGGCAGGAAAAACTGCGCATCAATGTTATCTTCATCGTCGATGCTGAGTTGGCCCATGCGCTTGCCGCTGCGGCCCTTCATCGCGCGATACAGGACGACGGTTTCCGCCTGCTGTTGTGCGATCGCTTCGGCGATCACGCCGAGCAGCGTACAGCCCTGGCTGCCGCCGCCAAAGCGACTGTGCAGCCAGCGCGGCGGGTCAATGTTGAGCGAGCGGGCCAGTTCGCCAGGCTCTATGGAGTCGTTGATGTGGTAGCTGGCCAGGCCATCGATGGCGTCGCGATCCAGCCCGCAATCGAGCAGGGCGTCGTCCACCGCGGCTACGGCGAGGTCGCCTACGCTGCCATCAAAGCACTTGCTAAACGCGGTGTAGCCAACACCTGCAATGGCAACGTCCGAGAATCGACCGTTCATCGTGCGCTAGGCAGTAAACGCAGGCATGACTTCGTCGGCGAAAAAGCGAATGATACGTTTCATGTCGGCAACCGGCATCGGCCGCGTGCTGCCGAAGTCGCACATCAGGTTGTTAATACCGAACGAACGCAGCAGCTCGATCTGTTCGATGACGCGCTCCGGGTCCCCGGCAACTTCAAGCTGGTCCCAGCGAAAATCGTCACTGACCGTGCCGCCCTTGGAATAGCGACTTTCCCAGAATTCAAAACCCTCAGCGATTTTGCCGGTCTTGGGGTCGATCGGGGCGCTCTGGTCGTTCACGATCTTGGCGCGATCAAAGCCCAGTTCAAACTTGGCCAGGTCGGCCTTGGCTTTTTCATTGGTCTCAGCCACATACACGCTGCGCATGACGCACAGTTCATGCTGGTCCGGGTCGCGCTGCTGCTCCAGCATTGCATTGCGCCAGCCAAGCGCCGCGCGACCGACACTCTTATAGGTGGCTACCGGGTCGATCAGTATCGGCAGGCCGCGTGCTGCACACAGTTCGATGGTCTCGGGGCTGATCGAGGCAACATGAATCGGGGGGTGCGGTTTTTGCTGCGGCAGCGGCATCAGGTTCAGCGCTTCGCACTGGTAGAACTCGCCCTCATAGCTAAAATCAGGCTGGGTCCACAGGCCCAGAATGATATCCAGTGCTTCGTTGTAGCGGGCGCGCGCGTCCTTGAGGTCGACACCAAAGCGGGCGAACTCTGAGCCCTGGTATCCGCGGCCTACGCCAAAATCGAGTCGCCCATCGCTCAGCAGGTCGAGCTGGGCGGCGGACTCGGCGATTTGCACCGGGTTGTGCAGTGGCAGTATCGATACACCGGTGCCCAGCCGCAGTTTCTCGGTGCGCGCGGCCACATGCATTAACATACCCAGCGTATCCGGGCAGACGCCGTAATCGCGAAAGTGATGCTCGGCGAACCACACGCCATGAAAGCCCAGCTCTTCAAGGTACTCGACCAGCTCGATGTGATAGCGATAGACCTCTTTCGCCGTCATGTTGTCGGGCCGGTTAAAGAGGTGAAAGCTTGAGAACTTCATTGGCCCAGCCGGCATGGTGGCCGCGCTGGGTTTACTTGCTGCTTCACTCATCGTTCTTGACTCCTGTATACCTCGACCGCGATCAAACCCGGTCCAGGCCGCGTAACTGCTCGCGCAGTACCTCTTTTTGCACCTTGCCGTTGGCGTTCAGCGGCAGTGCATCAATAAAATGAAAGTTGCTTGGCACCTTGTAGCTGGCGATATGGGTCTTGCACCATTGCCTGAGTGCATCACCGGATTCACGGTCGCCGCCGGCGGCGGGAATCACAAAGGCGACACCGCTTTCGCCGCGTTGCGCATCGCTGATGCCCAGCACCGCGCAATCTGCGACGCTGCTGTTCTGGCGCAATAGCTCTTCGACCTCGGCCGGATACACGTTAAAGCCATTGCAGATATACATATCTTTTTTGCGGCCCTGGATCGTGATATAGCCCTGGGCATCGATGCTGCCCATGTCGCCAGTGCGCAACCAGCCCGCATCATTAATGGCTTCGCGGGTCGTTTTCTCTGCTTCGAAGTAGCCGCGCATCACGCCGTAACTTTGCAGTTGGATCTCGCCCGTTTTGCCGGTGGGCAGGGGTTCGTCGTTGTCTGCACAAATTCGTACAGCGACATTCGGCATCGCCGTGCCTACGGTCGTGCTGATCCTGTCGATACCATCGTCGGCGCGCGTCATACTGACCACGCAGCCCTCGATAAGACCATAGGCATTGATCACCCGGGCTATACCCAGCGTGTCCTGCATCGATCGGATCACATCGACCGGCACCTGCGCTGCGCCAACGTAGGCCACCCGCAAATGCCCGGGCCTGTCGTCACGGTTTTGCGCCACTTGCAACGCCAACGCCTTGAACAGCGCCGGCGCGCCACTCATGACGGAGATGCGATGGGTCTTGACCAGCGACAGTGTTTTGGCAGGATCAAAGAAATCAACGACGACGTGGGTCATGCCCCGCATCACGCAGGCAACGATACCGGCGTTGATGCCAAAGCCATGTGAAAACGGCGGGATTACCAGAAAGCGATCGCCGGCCTTGAGTCCGCCCTCGGCACTCCAGTCCCAGTAGGCCTGCAGTAATTGCTCGCTGCCGAGCATCACGCCCTTGGGCTGGCCAGTGGTGCCCGAGGTGAAGAGAATCTGGCAGAGGCTGTCGCTGTGTGCCGTATTGATACCTGGGCTGTCGCCTGCGAGCAGCGCATCAAAGGCGTTGGCCGAGGCCAGTGCGCTATCGCCATTCAGGGCGTAGAGGTGCTCAATTTGTGCGAGCGTGTCCGTATCGAGTGTGCTCGCCAGGTCTTCGCCCAGGCAGTTGGCGCTGGCGAATAGCCAGCGACTGCGGCAGCGCTGCAGCACCGGAGCGACTTCCATCGCCTTGTGGCGCGAGGAAACCGGCACCACGACGGCGCCGGCCTGCCAGCAGGCAAAGGCCAGGACGATCCACTGCCAGCTGTTCTGTGCCCAGATGACGACGTTTTCATCGGCAGCGAGGCCCTTCGCTTGAAGCTGCGCCGCGCACTGCCGCACCCGATGATGCAGTTCGGCGAAGGTTATTTCGCGCTCGCCGTCGATGATCGCTGGCTGGTCGGCGTAGCGCGTGCAGCAATCTTCCAGCATCGCGGGCATGCTTTGCCACGGTGCGGGATTGCGCAAGGCGCGAGTGTTGGGCTGGTTCACGCGTCAGTCCACCATCGTCAGGCCGCCGTTCACGCTGTAGACCTGGCCGGTGATGTAGCTTGCGGCATCACTGGCGAGAAACAGCACGGTGCCGGTGATATCTTCAGGCTCTGCGAGCCGCCGGAGAGGAACCCTGCGTGCAAATTTTTCCAGCAGCTCGGCATTGGGTGCGGACATGGGCGTACGCACAACGCCGGGTGATACACAGTTGACCCGCACATTCGACTGGCCCAGTTCCTGTGCCAGGCTTTTGCTGAACGCCACCAGCGCCGCCTTGCTGCCCGCGTAGACCGCTTCGCCGGCAGCACCGGCGCGTGCTGAGTCAGAGGTGATCTGGATAATACTGCCGCCGTCGCGTTTGCTCATGCGTGGCGCTAGCACCTTGCAGGCGACCACCGGCGCGAGGTAGTTGATATCGACCAGCTTGCGCCAGGCGGGCAAGTCCTGCTCAACGAAAGCGCCGACGATCGCAACGCCCGCGCAGTTGACCAGGCAATCGACTGGCCTGCCGTTATCGATTTCCTCCAGCGCCGCCGCAAAGGCATCGCTGTCACTGATATCGAGCGTAAGTAGCTGCGCCATGCCAGC
Source organism: Pseudomonadales bacterium (assembly GCA_965216795.1). Lineage (GTDB taxonomy): Bacteria > Pseudomonadota > Gammaproteobacteria > Pseudomonadales > UBA7434 > UBA7434. The sequence continues at coordinate 2,601,391 of OZ244196.1, forward strand.
AGGACTGTCATCGCCAAAGGCCAGGTCAATGCCGATAACGCTATCGCCCTGGGCGATGAAGGCCCGTGCAATGGCTGCGCCAATGCCGCTGCCCGCACCGGTGATAAGGATGTTCATGGCAGCCACTTGCCCAGATGCTGGCCGCGTTGGTCATCTACGCAGGAATCCGGCTGGGCTTCATCTTCGGTCAACAGGAAAGTGTCGATATGCACGTCGACCGCGGTGACCGATGCAATCGTCTCGCGCAGGCGACCGCGCCACATCGGGTTCTCAACCAGCGTTTCGCGATTGAGGCCAATGCGCGCGGTGACTTTGTCGAGCGTGCCCTCGCCGCGTTCGATCACCAGCTGCCAGGCCTGGATGCCGTCAATGAGTTTGAACGCCTGGTTAAACGCGGGCAGCGATAGCCATTGGCCGCGGGCCAGCACCAGCTCGCCCGAGGTGTGGTGAAAGCTGTTGTGCGGCTGTTCGCAATCGATCAGCTGGCCGCTGCGCAGCGTGTTGCCAGCCAGCACGCTGACACTATCGTGCCGAATCACGATCTCGGCGGTGCTGCTTGCCTGCAACTGCTCGCCTTCGGCTAGCAACTGTTCGCTGCCCGGCTCGGCCAACGCCAGTGACTGCGACGGGCTGCACAGCGCGGCGCCATCGCGGTACGCCAGCGCGGCGCCAAATACAGGGTCGGTATACAGGTCGGTGACAACGGCTTCGAACTCATCAGCCAGGCGTTTCTGTGCACCCGCGGATGCCACCTCGCCTGTCAGCACGATGTGTTCAAGGCCAAGCTCAAAGGGGTCGACGTTAAATTCCATATACAGCCGCGCGAGAAAATCCAGTGCGGCGCAGGGCGTGGTCACCCAGGTATCAGGCTGCAGTGTCTTGATGGTCTTCAACAGGCGCAGTCGACCGCGCGGGTTGGCGTAGCCAACGCTGATATCCAGCGCTCTAAATACGTCTGCCGATAGCCCCAGGGGGAACGGGCCCTGCTGCAGCGTCGATACAAGCGCCCGCTGGCCCAGCTTGCCGCGGATGGCCTGCAGCGTGGCTACGGATGCCTGCTGCAACGACTCGACATCGGCCTGTGTGACACCCACGGCCAGGTGTGCCGGATCGCCGTGCAAGAAGATTTCGGCATCCGCACCGGGAGACAGTGCAGCACGATCTATCCAGTTAGCGCTCATCGATTATCCCGCCATCCTGGTTACGTCGTTGGCGAAGACCTGCATGGAGCGGGAGACCAGCTCGTGCGACAGGCCGCCGACGCGAAACTGGCCGAGCAGGTCGGTAACACCCGCCTCGAAGAACTCATCCTCCGCTTTCTTGGAGCCGTCGATATCGTCCATGACGATCATGCGATGCTCATTGAGTGTCGAGATCGCGTTCTCTTCCGACATGCCTGCGGCCAGCTGGCCAAAGACCTTATAGGTGGCATGCTGCGAGTCGGTGTAGTCGGGCGGGGTCACCAGGTTGACCTGGCGACGGATGTACCACATGAAGGCGGCGACGGCCTCGTCCATGCCGCTGCCATCGGGGGTGACGAACCAGGGCACCAGGCAGCCAATGCGTTTTTCGGCCGGGTCGTGGCCGTTCTCTTCGAGAACCCGTTTGTACTCGGCAATATCCTCCGACAGTGCTTCAAGCCCTTTTAAAATGGGAATGCACAGCAGGTTGTAACCACCTTTGGCGGCGGCCGTGAAGCCGGCGAGGCTGGTGGAAGCAACCCAGACCGGTGGGCCGGGTTTTTGTACCGGGCGCGGTAAGATCGATACGCCCGGTATGGAGTAGTAGGTGCCCTCGCGCGTGACCTCTTTGCCATCGGCGGCAAAGATCTCCTCGACCGCTGCCAGGTGATCCTCCCAGATCTCACGGCTTTGCTCAAAGGGACGCTGGAAGGCCTGGTACTCCAGCGGCGATGCACCGCGACCAGTGCCGAATTCGACCCGGCCGTTGCTGATCACGTCGAGCGTGCCGATGCGCTCCGCGACCCGGATCGGGCTCAGGAAGGGGAGCAGGCTGACGCCCACGCCCAGGCGAATCGACTCGGTGCTGCGGGATGCCGCAGCGAGCAGCAGGTCGGGCGCCGAAGAGTGCGAAAAGCCCCGCGTAAAGTGGTGTTCAACAAACCAGGCGCTGTTGTAGCCAAGCTGGTCGGCCAGCTCGATCTGTTCGAGTGTTTCGTGGAAACAGCGCTGTTCGATTTCGCTGGTGCGACCGCGGACTTCGAGTTCGTGGTAGATGCCATAACGACGTTCGGGCATGGAGTAGCGTCCTTCAAATAAGTGGGGCTGGGTGGATCGGCTTATATGAAACCAATCTATCGTTTGGTTGTTGCACTGTCAACCATCGGCCGAGGATCGCCGCCTTGCCCGGATCGGCAGGCAGCAGCCGTGAAGAGGGCGTCAAAAATCAATAAAAACGTTAAAAATCAATAATTTATACAAATATCTATTAGGGTCTTGCGCGCCCTGTATAGCTCGTCTCGCGTCCAGCAGGGTCTGGCCTGGCGCATTTCTTCTCGCTAACTACCAATCAATAGCTTGGTTTGTATAATGGGGTCTCAAAAACGACAGTGACGGGACCTGACCATGACCAAAATGCTGTTTACCGGCGCCAACCTGCTCGACGGCCAGAATCCAGCGGTGCCCGGCCGTAGTGTGCTGGTCGAGGACGACCGTATTGCGCAAATTGCTGCGGACAGTGAACTGGCGGGGCTGCGTACGCAGGTCGATGCCGTCTACGCCCTCGACGGTGCCACCTTGATGCCGGGGATGACGCAAGGCCACTGGCACGGCTCCTATGAGGGCCTGGATTTTGAGCCGCCACCGGTGGGTCTTGAAAAACCACCCGGTTATCTGATGCTGCTGGCACTGCGCCATGCGCAGCTGGCCCTCAGCATGGGCTATACCAATGTGATTGGCGCGGCAGTCGGCGATGCCCTTGATGCCCAGCTCAAGCGCGCCTTCGAAGACGGCGTATTCACCGGGCCGCGGGTCATGCCCTGCGGTCGCTGGCTCATTACCACCGGTGACTGCAACGATGACCCGGCGTTTAGCTGGTGGGGTATCACGGCGATGGGTTCACAGCGCATCTGCGACGGGCCGATTGAGTTTCGCAAAGGCACCCGACAGGAGATCAAGGAAGGTGCCGAGGTGATCAAGGTCTTTGCCGATGGCGGTCACGCGCTGATTTATGGCAAGGGCCATACCGCCATGGCACGCGATGAGCTCGATGCGGTTGTCCAGGCGGCGCACGATCGCGGCAAGAAGGTGCGATCGCATGTCGACACCAAAGCCGGGATCATGATGTCGATCGAGGCCGGCGTGGACCTGGTGGATCATGCCGATGAAATGGATGAGGAGTGTATCGACGCGATCGTCGAGTCGGGCACCTACTGCTGCCCATCGATGTATCTGCCGCGCGCCTTGCTCGATCGCTTCATTGCCAGCGGTGACGGTCTGGAGCAGCAACCGATGGGCGTGGCAATGCAGCAGGATCTCGACAGTATGGCCAAGGTGCTGCCCTATGCAGCCAAGCGCGGCGCAAAGTTCATGGTCGGCGATGACTGGGGTACGGCGGTAACGCCGCACGGTGACTACCACAAAGAACTGGAACTCTACGTCGATGTTGGCGTGCCGGCGCTCGACGTGATCCGTTGGGCAACCGCGTATGGGCCAGAGTTTATGGGGCGGGGTGAAGAGCTGGGTGCGATTCGCGAAGGCTACATTGCCGATTTGCTCGTGGTAGATGGTGACCCCAGCGAAAACATTCGTCTGCTGGGCGATACCGATAATCTGCTGGCGATTATCAAAGACGGCGAATTCATCAAGCCGCTGGCGAACCGGGCATGAGTCGCGACCGCACCATCTACGATGTGCTCGTTGCGCTGGCCAGCAGTTGCGGCGGTCAGCAGGCCTTTGTCGACCGCGATTATCAATTGCGCGGTGACTATGCTGCGCTGCTGGCGCGGGTCAATCGCACGGCCAACTGGTGGCGTGAGCTGGGCGTGGCGCCCGGAGAGCGTGTATTGTGGCTTGGGCAAAATAGTGCCCGTGTGCTCGAAGGCATTCTGGCCTGCGCGGCACTGGGTGCGATATTTTGCCCGGTGAACTGGCGGCAGTCCGAGGCAGAGTTGCGTTTCGTACTCGACGATGTCGAGCCCGTGCTGGTGATCTGGCAGCGTGAAGAAATCGGTGAGACCGTCGAGCCCCTGCGCGCCGCAAGTTCTGACAACCAGCACTGGGTAGCACACGACAGCGACGCATACGAGTACGAGCTGGAAAACAGCGTGGATGTGCTGGCGGTGCAGCCGGCTGCGCAGTCCGATGTGCCGGTATTGATGCTCTATACCGCCGCCTTTGCCGGGCAGCCCAATGGTGTGTTGATTACCAGCAGGGCGATCATTGCCCAGAGTGAAAATTTTGGTGACGTGCGCGGTCTGGATAGCGGGTCGCGTTACCTGAACGTTGGCCCGCTGTTCCACGTGGCGACCTTGCTTGAAACCATGGCAACTTTTTACGCGGGCGGCGCCAATATTTTTATTCGACGCGCTGATGCGGTAGCGATTTGCCAGGCCATTGCTGAGGAGCGTTGCGATGCTGCGTTTCTGTTGCCGCCAGTCATCGAGCAGATTGTTGCACTGCCCGAGAGTGAGCGCGGTGATATTCGCTGTTTGCGCACGCTAGGCGGCAGCGATGCCTGGAATGCGCTGGTGACGGTCGACGATTCCCTGTGGGGTCGATTTCCCTACGGTTTTGGTCAAACTGAAACGCTGGGTTATGCAACGTATTCGGCACTCGGTGCCGTTGATGGTGTTGCCGGTACCGGGCCAATGGGTAAGCCGCACCGTGGTGTGGAGCTCGCCATTCTTGATGATGCAGGCGAAGTGCTGGCACCGGGCGAAGTGGGAGAGATCGCGATTGCAGGCGATACCGTACTGGCTGGCTATTGGCGCCGACCTGAGCTTAACGAGGCGCGTCGCAGTGGTCGCTGGCATCGCTGCAATGATTTGGGTCGCGTTGAGGTGGACGGCACCCTGAGTTTTGTCGGCACCAAGCAGCACATGATCCGTTCGGGCCAGGAAAACATCTATCCAGCTGAAGTTGAAAGCTGCCTGGTATCACATCCGCAGGTCAGGGAGGCGGCGGTGATTGGTATTCCCGATGAAAAGTGGGACCAGAGCGTGCGCGCACTGGTGGTACTTGAGCCGGGTGCAGCCCTTGATGAGGCCGCGCTCATCGAACACTGTCGCGCACACATCGCCTCTTACAAAAAGCCGAGATCGGTGATGTTTGTCGAGAGCCTGCCTCGGCAGGGTGCGGGCTTCGATTATGCGGCGCTCGATGCGCAATACGGTGGCGGTGGTTACCCTGGTGGCGGGCATTGAGCGCAGCAGGCACCCGTCTATAGCTGCGATATAACCTGGTCGCGAAACTGCTGCAGTGCGTCAATGTACTCACTGCGGGTGGTCGATGGCATGCCAATCGTGCACCAGCTTACGCCCATCTCACGCATTGCTCCCAGTTGGTCAATGAGCGCCGATGGCTCGGGCAATGCCGAGCTTTGCATGGTCAGGCCGAAGGGCACACAGCCGATTTGCAGCGGCCGTTCGCGTGGATAGCGTTTTTCGAGTTCGCGCATTTCGCTGATGGCGACGCGCAGTGCTTCAATATCTTCGATCGCTGCGGTGCGCACGCGCGATGCCATTTTTCCTGGTACCGGAATTGGCAACCAGCCGTCGCAGTACTGGGCGGCGCGACGGCGGGCGGCCTGGCTGTTGCCGCCCATCCAGATGTCGGGGCCGCCGGGCTGCACCGGGGTTGGTAACTGGGTAATGCCCGCTACCTGGTAGCGACCGTTGCTGTATTCAATGCTTTCGCCTCGCCAGGCGAGCTTCATAAGCTCCAGCGTTGCTTCAACCTGCTGGCCGCGGCTGTGCAGGTCCTCGCCGAGCGCTTCAAACTCCGGCGCAAGATAGCCGGCGCCGACACCGAGCATGAGCCTGCCGCCAGAGAGCCGGTCAAGACTGCTGGCGGCCTTGGCCTGGATCAGTGGGTGGCGGTAGGGCAGCACCAGGATATTGGTGAAGAGCCGAATGCGGGTGGTCGCAGCAGCGGCGAAGCTGAGCGCGGTAAAGGGGTCGAGGCTGTGGTGCCCACCCTTCGCCAGCCATTCATCGCCCGGAGCGGGGTGATCGGTCACGTACAGTGCGTCAAAGCCTGCCTGTTCTGCGGCGAGGCTGCAAGCCTGCACGCCGGCGCCAGAGACAAATTCATCGCCCAGCTCGACGCGATCGACGGGCAGGTGAACGGCAAATTTCACGTGTTGTCCCGTTGCCCTGTATCGAGCAGCAGGCCATTCAACAGCAAGGCGATATGGGTTTGCGCGATTTCTTCGGGCGAATAGCGACTGTCGGGTGTGTACCAGGCGGCGACTGATGCCAGCAGGTCCATGATGGTACGCAGCACCAGGTTGAGATCAAGCTCGGCGCTAAAGGCCTTTGAGCGGACGCCCTCCTGCAGCACGCCGTACCAGATGCGATCGACCTCCTGCATGGCGGTGCTCACGTAGCGAAACGTGCGATTGCGCTGCAAGAATTTACGTTCCTGCATCAGAATGCTCAGTTCGGTGGTGTACTGCAGTGAAATCTTCAGGCCCTCATTGATCAGTTGGCTCAGTGTGTCGACGACTCCACCACTGCTGGCAATCACCGCTTCATAGCCTGGCGCCAGTGATTCGACAAAAGGCTTCAGCAGGTCGTGGAGCATTTCTTCTTTCGAGGCGAAGTGGTGGTAGAGGCTGCCGGGAAGAATGCCGGCGGCATCGGCGATTTCACGAATCGACGTTGCCTCAAAACCGCGTTCAGAAAACAGCTCTGCGGCAACCCGGAGGATTTCATCGCGACGACTGGGCGCGGATTTCTGTGGTGTTGAGGAGCTGTTGGTCACAACGGTCTCCGCCGCTTCGCGCGGTGGCTGGGTGGCGCCCACGGTTGCGGGCTCAATGGGTGGATACTACCCAAACGATTGCTTGGTATCAAGTCGAAAGTGGCGATTGCTGACTGCCTGGGCGATAGCCTGTTCTGGGCTAGAAAGCGCTTATTTTGGGGTTTTTCGGCGCAAAGCTTCCGATATTGTAACCTGCCAGTTGGTCATCCAGATAACCGAATGGTTGATTGGTTTACTGACGCAGAGTATGCTTGAACGTCCTTGCAGGGCTCGCTCGCATGGCGGCCGCAGATGTCAGGAACCACATTATGCAAATAAAAGCGCTGACGCGGGTAGTGGGAGCTACCGTGACGGGCATCGATCTTGCGACGCCCCTGGAGGATGCGGCGGTGACTGCCATCGAGCAGGCGCTGGGTGATTATGGCGTGCTGTTTTTTCCAGGCCAGCCCATCAGCCCTGAGCAGCAGGTGGCCTTCGCGCGGCGCTTTGGCCCCATCAATGTGCCGGCGTTCGTACCCAAGTACAGCACCAGTGATGAATACATCGTGCTCGACCAGGTGAATCCCGAAGGCGAGGGCGCTGACCAGTGGCACACGGACAATACCTTTATGCAACACCCGCCGCTGGGCTCAATTCTCAAAGCGGTGCAGTTACCCCCGGTTGGCGGCGATACCTGTTTTGCCAGTATGTTCGCAGCGTACGAGTCACTGTCCCCGGCGATGCAGGACATGCTCGAGGGCATGACTGCCACCCACGACATTACCAAGCCGCTGCAAAAGGCGCTGCGCGCCGGGCACGCTGAGCTCGACCTTGCAGCCATGCAGGCGCAGTGGCCGCCCGTCTCGCACCCGGTGGTGCTGGAGCATCCCAAATCCGGCCGCAAGGCGCTGTTCGTGCACCGCAATGCCGTGACGCATATCAATGAACTGACAGAACGTGAAAACGAGGTGCTGTTGCCGTTCCTGTGCGACCACATACGCTCGCCGCTGTACCAGTGCCGACTGCAGTGGAGCACCGATACCGTCGCGTTCTGGGATAACCGCGCGGTGCAGCACTTCGCCGTGCCCGATTACAACGAGCGACGAGTGATGCATCGCGTCACGATCGACGCCTATCAGTAGCGTCACAGCGTAATAGAGAGCATGGCTATGAGCGACAAACCCGATGAAGGCGTGCGTTTTCGACATTTCGAAGGCGAGAAGTGGCACGAGGTGCGCGCGCAACAGCACGGCGATCGCCGCGCCTCCGTTTGGGAGAAGTGGCTGGAGTTTACGCCGAAGTGCCTGACGCTGCATGCGAAGTGGGATCCTGGTGTCATTATCCACAAGCATGGCCACAACAGCTTTCACTTTTTGTATGTGCTCAAGGGCGAAATGATGTGCGGTGACCGGCTATGCACCGCGGGCATGCACATCACACTGGAGGAGGGTTCGGCCTTCGGCCCCTTCATTGCCGGTGATGAGGGCTGTGAGTTGTTTGAAGTCATGATGGGTGACCCACGCTCCTGGGCGGCCGATCCCGAGGGCTTCGAGGCCCTGCTCAAGGAGCGCGGCGCCGTCAAGTTACCCAACCCACCGATCGATCTGCCCGACTGGCTGGAGGATACCCGCAGTGAGTAATGTAACAAGTCACTACGACCTGATTGTGCGCGGCGGCACCGTCGTCAATGGCTCCGGCCTTGCGCGTCGGCGCGGCGACGTTGCTGTGCGCGATGGTCGTATCGTCAAGGTTGGCCTGTTCGAAGATGACGCCAGTGCCGACTCGGTGATTGATGCGACCGGCATGATCGTCGCACCCGGTATTGTCGATCTGCATACCCATTACGACCCGCAGCTGACCTTTGATCCGCATGCCAGTTGTTCCTGTTATCACGGTGTCACCACTATCGTGGCGGGCAACTGTGGCTTTTCCATTGCGCCAGTGCGCAGCGAGGCGCGTGAATACCTCAAGGCGATGTTTGCCAAGGTCGAGGGCATGGACCCGGTTGCCCTGCATGAGGGCCTGGTCTGGAACTTTGAAACCTTCCCGGAATACCTGCAGTCCCTGCAGGGCAATGTCGGTGTTAACGTGGCCTGCTACATCGGTCATTCGACGCTGCGCCGCTACGTGATGGGAGACGATGGTTCCGAGCGCGAGGCCAGTGCCGATGAGGTCGAGCAGATGCGCCTGCTGGTGCGCGAGGCTATGGAGGCTGGCGCCGCCGGGTTTTCATCATCGTACGCGCCGACCCAGGTCGATGGCGATGAGCGACCCATTGCAAGTCGTTATGCCAGTTACGATGAATTGAAAACGCTGGTCGCTGAGGCCGGCACACTCGGCAACGGCAGTATCGCCTTTTTGCCGGCCAGCGTGATTGGCGGGCTGAATCGCGAAGATGAAGACCTGCTGATCGAGCTGGGGCAGCGCTGTGGTCTGCCGATCATCATGCAGGGCCTGGGTGGTCGCGACAAGACCGACACGCCCGGCGCAGGCTGGGATGAGGCGCAGCTGTTCCTGAAGCGCGCAGGTGAAGAAGGTGCTGCGGTATTAAACCTGTTGCGCAATCACCCTTTCGATCGACCCATCGATTTTGAACAGTACTGCCCGCTGTATGCAGGTGTGGCGAGCTGGGATGAGTTTATGCGGCTTGATGATGCACAGAAACTCGCCAGGCTTGCCGATGACGGTCACCGCGATGCGATGCGCAATGCTGTGGAAAACCCGAACCGCGACCCGGCGAAGGGCTCGACCTTGCCGCCGCCGCATTGGGATGCGACCATCGTCGATGAAGTGAGTCTGCCGCACAACGAGCAGTATCTGCGGCGAACCATCGCCGATATTGCCGGTGAGCTCGGTAAAACGCCCGCCGACACCATGCTCGACCTGGCACTGGAAGAGCAGCTGAAGATCAAGTTCCGCTGGGAGAACAAAAGCGAGAAGTGGGACCAGTCGGTGCGCGAAAGCATGAAACACCCATCGATGCTGATGGGTGTGTCCGACGGCGGTGCTCACCTTGACCGCGACGATGGCGCAGACTGGTCGACGTACTTTTTGTACTACTGGGTGCGTGAGCGCGGCTTCTGGACGCTCGAAGAGGCGGTGCGCCAGATCACGCACGTGCCGGCAATGGTGGCAGGGTTTACCGATCGAGGCCTGTTGGCACCCGGCATGGCGGCAGATATGATGATCTTTGATGCAGACGCTATCATGCCTGGCACCAAGCGCCGGGTGGCATCGATGCCAGGGGGCGCTGAGCGCTTCGAGGCCATTCCAAAGGGAATTGCGGCGACCATCGTCAACGGTGTGCCGATTGTGCTTGAAAACAAGCTGACTGGCGCATTGCCTGGTCAGGTGTTGCGTCCGGCTTGATACAGAGGCTACGACGGCGACGATAAAAACAGCGGCTATAGAAACGGCCACAAAAACGATGTGAGAAACGTGCATGAGTGATCCTCGCGATAACGTGGCACCACCGTCGGTGTTCATCTACGATGACGTGGCGCCAGACAAGCCCGTCAAGGTCAAGTCTGAAAAAATCAGGAAGATGATCGCCTCGGCGGATGCCACCGGTATGATGCGCAAAAAGATCCTGCGCGGTGAGGCGGGTTTCTTTATGAATCGCTCGTATTTCCCGCCAGGCTTCGTGGTGCCTGAACACAGCCATAGCCACTCGGAATTCTTTATGGTGCTGGCAGGCGGCTGTACTTTCGATGATGGCATTGTGCTCGGCGCAAACGATACCATTGTCATCAATGCTCACTATCGCTACGGCTTTACGATGGGCGACGAAGGCATGGACTTCATTACCGTGCGCGTTGCTGATGCCGCCGTGACGATGGGCGGCGAGACCACGACGACCTGATCACTGTAGCGTTCACTACCAACGGTACCCGAACTATGAAATATGCAATCGACCCCGAGTTTGTCGACGGCCTTGCGCTGATACCCGACAGTGATTTCAGTGACCCGCAGGCACAGCGGGTCATCATGGAAGAGATGATGGGTGCCTTGCTCGCCGGCGCCGACACCTCCGGCGTCGATGTCGAGAATCGCAGCATCCCGGGCTCGGCGAACACTGCACTGGCCGATGCGCCCGATGTGCCTGTGCGCATTTATCGCCCGCAGTCACGTGAGCCGGTGACGGCGGGGCTGGTGTATATTCACGGTGGTGGTTTTGCGGTGGGCAGTCTCGACTCGGAGCACTCGGGTGCGCTGGCCTTTTGCCGCGACCTGGGTATTGTGATTGTTTCGGTGGGATACCGCCTGGCGCCAGAGCATCCCTATCCCGCTGGGCTTGAAGATTGCTATACCGCGCTGTGCTGGCTGCACGAACAGGCTGCTGAGCTGGGTGTCGACGCCAATCGCATCGGTATTAACGGTGGTAGCGCGGGCGGCGGCCTGTCAGCCGGCCTGGCGTTGTTGGCGCGTGATCGCGGTGGCCCCGGCATCTGCTTTCAGTGCCTGGGTATTCCCGAGCTCGATGATCGCCTGCAAACACCCAGTATGCAGGCCTTTACCGATACACCCTTGTGGAACAGGCCCAGCGCGATCAATAGCTGGAAGTTCTACCTGGGCGATAGCTATACGCCCGGTGGCGACGACGTGCCGTACTATGCGGCGCCAGCCCGCGCTGACGATTTAAGTGGCCTGCCACCAGCCTACGTGTCGACCATGGAGTTCGACCCGTTGCGCGACGAGGGCATCGAGTACGCGCATCGCCTGCTGCAGGCGGGCGTTAATGTCGAACTGCACAGCTACCCCGGTACCTTTCACGGGGCGTCAATGATTAACCCGGCTGCGGCGGTGTGCCGCCGCGAGCGCGAAGAACTGCGTGCCGCGCTGCGCCGGGGGTTGGGTCTTCCCCAGCCAAACGACTAAGCGGCCGTCCTCTCGCTGCTCAACGCAATTTCATCGTTGACGCTCTGGATAATATTGCCGGGTAAGCCCAGGCGATGGGCCAGTTCATCCAGATGGAACTTTGCATTCAGGCAGTCCGGTTCCACGGCCAGCGCTGAGGCCGTGTAGACTTCAATGGCGAGCGCCGGGGAATTCACCTGGGCGCAAATGTCGTTCAGGGTCAGCGGTGCCGAGAGCGCATCGAAAAGGACACCTTTGTCGCCTGCGCTCAGGCCCTGCTGCTCAACCTGTTCGAAGATCTTTCTTTTCTCTGCCGGGTCAATATGCCCATCGGCGTTGGCAGCGCTGATCATCGCCTGGATGATGAGCAGGCCGGCTGAGGGTTTTGCTTCCACCAGCGGCTGTTCAAAGGCAGCCGCTTCAATGGATTGCCAGTTGGCCGCCGCTGCTGCCGCCGGTGGTGGCACGTTTTGCGCCACTGCCACCTGCGGTTGCTTTGCGTTCTGGTAGGCCTTGTAGGCAAGGCCTGCAATCGCCGCCACGCCGCCGACCTGCAGCGCCTTGCCAGCGACTTTGCGGCCCTTCTTGCTCATCATTGCCCCGCCCAGCGCACCGCCAAGAAAACCACTCGCCGCTCCGGTAAACACGCCGCTTTTGTTCGCGGCTGCCAGTATGTTGTTCAGATCCATAGTGTCACCTGCTCATTCGATTCATGTATGTCGCTCAGGCCGAAGCCGTGCTGCCCAGTGGCGGCGACTGCCGGTTGCTGTGGTGCTTCGCCCTGCCGTGCAGTCGCTTGTGGACGGCAATGCGGGCGAAAGAAAAGGCACTTTCCAGAGCGCGCTGCTTGCTTCGGGAGCGTTCAACCACCGATACCTTGCGCAGCTTGCCCAGCTTGATGACCACGCGGCAGTGGAACAGATCGTCCTGGTTGGGGCTCACCATCCGTGTCATCGTGACCCTCACATCCTGCAGCTCATTGCGATATCGCCCCAGCTGCTGCTCGACGCAGTGATCGAGCAGGCTGAGAGTCTCGCTGTCGCCCTTCGTGTTTTTGAACTTGATGCCGAATTTCATAACACCTCCACGGGGTTGTTGGTTGGTACGCGCTTGGCCAGTTTTTAACCGCCTCGGGGGCTTGTCCCGATGCAGTGGCTCAGACAGCAATGATGGGGCTGAATCCCATCAATAAAATTCGGATTAAGTTTGGAAATTATTCGGAAAAAACGATGAATCGCTGGCCTGCGTCCGGGCAGTTTTGGGGCGCGCTGCTACGCTTTATCTTTCGGGACAGCTAACGGGCCGCTACGATGGATTTCGTCTGGATTCTGATCGCCTTCCTTTTTGGTCTTGCCGTTCGGCAAATCGGCCTGCCACCACTGGTGGGTTATCTATTTGCTGGCTTTGCGCTCAATGCCGCCGGTTACGAGGCGAACGATGCGCTACAGGTGCTTGCTGACCTGGGCGTCACGATCATGTTGTTTACGATCGGTCTCAAGCTCAACATCCGCACCCTGGCCCAGCCCGAGATCCTGCTCGGTGCCAGCGGCCACTGCCTGATCTGGTGCGGCCTGGCGCTGGCCAAGCTGCTGCTGGTGGGCGCAGCGGGTTATGCGATGGTCGAATGGCTGGCGATGGACTGGCAAACCGCACTGCTGGTTGCCTTTGCGCTGAGCTTCAGCAGTACCGTGGGCGTCATCAAGATGCTCGAAGACCAGGACGAAATGAAAACCCGCCACGGCAAGGTCGCCATCGGTGTGCTGGTAATACAGGACATCATCGCCGTACTGTTTCTCGCGATCGCCTCCCAGAAGGTACCGATGATCTGGGCGCTGCTGCTGTTCCTGTTGATTCCGGCGCGGCCGCTGATCAATCGCATGCTGACGATGGGCGGTCACGGTGAGTTACTGCCGCTGGCCGGTTTTTTCCTGGCACTCGGTGGCGCCGAGCTATTCTCGCTGGTCAATGTCAAGGCCGACCTGGGCGCACTGATCATGGGCGTGCTCATAGCCGGCTACCCCAAGGCGACCGAACTGTACAAGTCCCTGATCGGGTTCAAGGACCTGTTCCTGATCGCGTTTTTTCTCTCTATCGGATTCACCGCGCTGCCAACACTCGAAACGCTCGGTGTTGCGCTGCTGATCGCCGCTTTCCTGCTGGTCAAATTTGCGCTGTTTATGTGGCTGTTCCTGTTTTTCAGGATGCAATCGCGCAACGCTTTCCTCTGCGCGCTGCTGCTGAGCAACTACAGTGAGTTTGGCCTGATCGTTGCCAATATGGCGGTGACCAAGCAATGGCTGGGCGGCGAGTGGCTGGTGACGATTGCGCTGGCAGTCACGCTATCGCTGATTCTCAGCAACGTTGTGTCAAAGTACTCGCACAAAATCTACGCCCGATTCCAGCATGACATAGCCCGCCTGCAGTTCCGCAAGCCCGCCCGGGAGGCAAAGGTAGAGCAGCCTGAAGCTGCGCGTATCGTTGTGCTTGGCCTGGGCCGCGTTGGCGCGGCCACCTATGATTCGCTGAACAAAACCAGCCCGGGTTGCGTGCTCGGCGTGGATGCGGACGAGGAGAAAATCCTCGAGCACCAGGCCATGGGGCGGCGCGTTATCGTTGGCGATGGCGAGGACTGCGGCTTCTGGGACCAGATCGATATGGACAAAATATCGCTGGTGATGCTCGCGCCCCCAGGCATTTTCGAGCTCAAGTCGATTATTGAGTTGCTGCGCGACCGCGGCTATGCCGGCAAGATTGCCTGCATCACACGCTTTGAAGATGAGCGTCAACCGCTGCTCGATATCGGCGCTGACCTGGTGTTCAACTACTTTTCGGAAGTGGGCGCAGGCTTTGCCGAAGAGGGCAAAAAAATCCTGGCCATATAAGGCGCAGACTGTGGTTAAAGCGTCATCCTGACCTGGCGGGGTCGATACTCGGGTGCTGGTGTATCGACTTCGCCCTTTTCATACTGTTCGGCATGGCGCATAAAGCGCCAGATTTGCGGCCCGAATAAATCCATCTGTGAAGACTGGTAGTCCTCGCCGTCAAAGTGCAGGATGGTGGCGGTCTGCCTGGCCAGCATGTCGATATCTTGCTGCAGCACCTTTTTGATGCTCCTGGCGATCAGGGGCTTGAAGAACCGGCCAAGCCCCGGCAGGCGCATATAGCCCACAAAGTACATGCGGGTTTTTAGCGCCGTGATGGGTGTGTGGTAGATCGTATTGAGGACGTGGTTGTCGGGCCCGGCGGCGTACTCGACCTGCACCGTGGCCGGAAGCATGAAGCGATCCCAGTGCTGGGGTGTGACGCCTTTAGGTGGTTTGCGACCGCCAGGCAGCAGGGGTTCGCCGATGTACTCAGCTTCAAAGCCATGGTCGATTGGTTTTAGCTGCACCTCGATGGGGTTGCGTTCGGCAACACCGCGAAACAGGCCACCATGGAGGTAGCTGGTGTGGGCAACGTCCAGTGCATTTTCAAGCGCTGCGTGAACCGTACAGTCCAGGTCAAAGGCGTAGCGGTAGCAGGCATAGCCGGGGCCCGGTTGCGGCAGCGCAAACGGTTTTGTGGCTGGCTCGACGCCCGGGCTTGGACATACCCAGACATAACCGTCCTGCTCAAGACAGTGAAAGCGCGCTACCGAGCAGGCCTGCTCCGGCGGTTCGACCAGGCCCGGCAGCGCCGTGCGGCTACCCGCATCGTTGAACTGCCAGCCGTGGTAGCCGCAGATCAGCTCGCCTTCGTGGACAAAACCTTCCGATAACGGCACATTGCGATGCGGGCAGCGATCGAGCAACGCGGCGGCCTGGCCATTGGCATTGCGAAACAGCACCAGTGGCGTGTCGAGCAGTGTCACTGCCAGAGGCTTGTCACCGCCAAGCTCGCTGGATTCGCAGGCGACATACCAGTGCTTGCGCAGGGGCAGGGCAGAGAGTTGTCCCTGGACGGGGATCTGCATCGTTGCTACCCCAGGCTAGCCGAGCCGTTTGCGCAGCGCCTGCAGCAACTGCACCTGCAGGTCGACGTTGGAGCTGTAATCGGCGGGTGAGACTCGGTCAATCAGCCCGTCGCAGCGCGCGATAATCTGGTCGGCAACCTCCTCGGGCGTGCCGATGGCGACGAAGGTGCGGAACACTTCGTCGGTGATGATTTCGCCCATCTCCTCCCATTTACCTTCTTTCGACATTTTGTTCAGCACCGGCTGGATATCGTCGCCCCAGCCGTGCACATCCAGTGCCGGTTTGTAGGCAGGCGTCGACATATAGAAGGCTAGCTGCCGGAATACCCAGACCTTGTTCTGCGCGATTTGCTCCGGCGTGTTGCCCATGCAGGTGATGACCTGGCACCAGGTGTCCACATCATCTTTGCTGCGGCCTGCGCGCTCGATACCGCCATTGAGTGCAGGCAGGCTGTACTCTTCAAGAAACTTGCGCGAGTTGATGGGGTGAATCATAAAGCCGTCGGCGATTTCACCGACCGTGCCCACCATTTTTTCGCCGAAGCCTGCCAGGTACACTTTGGGCTTGCCGAAAGGATTGGGGCCGGGGTTAAACGCCGGGCCCATAATCGTGTGGGTGTAAAACTCGCCCTGGAAGTCGAGGCGTTCGCCGGTCTCCCAGCAGTCCCAGATGGCGTGCAGTGCGGCGACAAACTCGCGCATGCGCGCAATGGGTTTGGACCAGGGCATACTATAGCGTTTTTCAATATGCGGTTTGATCTGTGGGCCAAGGCCCAGGATAAACCGCCCTTCAGACAGTAGCTGCAAGTCGTAGGCCGTGTTGGCCACTGTCATCGGGTTGCGCGCAAATGCCACCGCAATAGTGGTAAGCAACTCGATTTTCTGTGTGTAGGTCGAGGCGACCGCCAGCGGCATAAAGGGCTCATGCGGGCCTTCAAAGGTACAGGCGCCATCGAAGCCTGCCTCTTCCAGGCGTTGGGCCAGCGCAATCGCATCGCGCGGGTTGCCCACCAGCATACCGGCATCAATTTTCATCGTGTAATCACTGCTCCATGGATATTCGTTCGTGCAAGAATACCATGTTAGGTACGGCAACAGCATGAGCGCACGGTTAGGCGTGACTGTCGAAACCCCTCGCCCAACAGGGTATAGTGTGGCCAAAGCGCCCGCCATAAAAACAGAGACAACACCATGTTAGAGACCAGCATCAAGTTTGAATGCCGCCAGCCTGCCGGTATCAGCCAGGTCGATTCGCACAGTCTGTATCGCACCGTGCTCGATATGATCCAGTGGGCCGACGAGCAGGGCTTTGGCACCATCAATTTTTGCGAGCACCATGGCGCTGAAGATGGCTACCTGTCGGCGCCAACCGTTATGGCCGCCGCGGCGGCTGCGGTCAGCCATCAGATTCGCCTGCAGCCAAACCTGGTGATGCCCTATTACGACCCGGTGCGTGCCGCCGAAGACCTTGCGGTGGTCGATATCATTAGTAACGGCCGCGTTGAGGTGGTTGTGCTGGGTGGCTATGTGGTCTCTGAGTTCAATATGTTTGGCGCCAGCCTCGAAGACCGGGGCCGCCTGATCGAAGAGGGCATTGCGGTGCTGCGCTCGGCCTGGGCCGGAGAGACCTTTGATTACAACGGGCGCACCGTGCAGGTTACCCCGCTGCCGGTGCAGCCTGGCGGTATCCCCATTTACATTGGCGGGGGTGTCGCCCCTGCAGCGCGGCGCGCGGCGCGTATTGCCGATGGTTTTGTGCCGATGTTTCCCGATGCCTATGCGAGCTATGCGCAGGCGTGCGAGACACTTGGCAAGCCGGCGTTGCACCGCGGTTCGGTAACCTCATTGCTCAATATTGCCGAAGACCCCGATGCCGCCTGGCAGCAGCTGGCGCCGCACGCCATCCATGAAATGAACTGCTACGCGCGTTGGCAGGCGCAAACGGGTGTGACGGGTATCTTCCAGGAAGTGACCGACGTCGACGCATTGCGCGCGTCGGGTACTTATTTGGTGCTCACGCCTGAGCAATGCCTGGAGATGATGGAGGGCGTGGGTAGCGATGGCTATGCCATGCTGCACCCACTGGTGGGCGGCATCGACCCGGCGTTCGGCTGGAACAGCCTGCGGCTGTTTGCCGATAAAGTGATGCCCTATATGAAGTAGGGCGCTTACTTGAGCAGCCGTTTCGGGTCGCGCCCATTGGCGAAGCCAATAAACGGGAACAGCATGCTATAACCCAGCATGCTCTGGATCGCGTCCGAGCACTGTTTCGCACGATCTCTTGAAATCGATAAGCTGAAGTTCTCCTGGGTTCGCGCCCAGGGCTGGCAATACTGTGCGGTGACGGCCATGCGCGATGCATCGCTGTTGTTGGCGCCAGCGCAGTGCCAGGTGGTGCCATAGAAAAACACGACCGATCCGGCCGGCATCACTGCAGGAACCAGCTCGCCGGGGTCTATCTCCTCGGGCTGCCTGTCACCCCAGGTATGGCTTTTGGGAAGCACCAGCGTCGCACCATTGTCCGCGGTAAAGTCGTCAATGGCCCAGATCGTGGCGGCGCCCAATGGCGCGCGAGGTCGGGGAATCGGGTAAAAGCTGTCATCGTGGTGCAGTGGCTGGCGCACCTCGCCGGGGTGAACGTCAATGGCCTGCATTTGCGAAAGCAGGTAGGGCTGCATGAGCACATTGTCGAGCAGCGACATAATCAGCGGGTGGTCGACCAGTGGGTTGCAGGCAAAGCTGCGTTCGATGACTGAGTAAATGCGCCGGGTTTTATACCCTTCAAAATCATTGCGGCCATCGTGTTCCATAAACGGCAGCATGGCCTGCTTGATCTCATCGGCCAGCTCACGCGATATCAGGTTTTCGATAATCACATAGCCATTGGCTTCAAGCTGGTCGAGCAGTGGGTTGAGCTGGTCGGCGTCGACACCATCGCGGGGTGCAACGCGCTCAGCCAGCGAGTTTGCAGTGAATGCACCGACGATTTTGGTGCCATCTTCGTGGACGAACACTGTCTGGATTACCTTTGGTTGGCAGGGTTTGCTGAATGGAGAGCAAAGTACCAGCTATCCGTCGGCAGTCAAATGGCGAATCGCCGCAGCGGCCAGAAAACCGCCTCAAACGGTCATCTTTGATGATGGGCTTCTCTGCAGGCAATACCGGGCGCTATACTGCCTGCTAAAGCGTCATCTGAGCGTAGTGCGATGCAGAAAATAGCCACCGTTGTGAGCGGCCTGCTCGTTTCGCTGGGTTGCTGGGCCAGTTGCCTGGCGCCGGGCAGCTACAACTATACCCTGTCGATCGACGGCTTTAGCCATGCGTTTGCGCTTCATGTTCCCGTAAGCTCCGGCGATTCGCGGCCACTGGTCATCCAGTTGCACGGTGGTGGCAGCACCGGCGCGGCGATGGCGCTGGTTAGCGGGTTTACCTCGCTGGCAAACAGCGAGGGCTTTGCGGTATTGACGCCGGAGGGCTGGGCTGTGGGAGGTGCGGGCGGCCCCCAGGTCTGGAATGCCGGGGCCTGCTGTGGCCCCACCCAGTTTGCGCCCGATCATGTCAATGCCGTTGCGGCCATGCTCGATGAACTGGACGCGCAGGGTGCCTGCATCGATCCTTCGCGAGTGTACGCCACCGGGCATTCCAATGGCGGCATGATGTCCTACCGACTGGCCTGTGAGCTTAGCGATCGCATTGCCGCGGTGGCGGTCAGCGCAGGTTCGTTAACCAATATCGACTTTACCCAGAACCCGCCGGCGGAGGTCTTCGCCTGTGAGCCTCTGCGACCTGTACCGGTACTGCATGTGCATGGCCTGCAGGACCTGTGCGTGCCCTACGACGGCAGCGTCGCTACATCGGGGAATACCTATCCAGCTATCGAGCCGGTGGTGGCGTTCTGGCGGCAGTTCAATGGCTGCGGTGCGGGTATGGACCAGCGCGTGGGCGAAGTGCGTCGCCAGGTCTGGCAGCACTGCGCGGGTGATACCGAGGTACAGCTGGTGACCGTTGATAGCCTGGGCCACCCCTGGGCGGGCAGCCCGCTGTACGGTAACCCGGAGTTCTGCGGTGGCAGTACCTCGCTGCTGGTTTCAACGACCAGTGAAGCCTGGGCATTCTTTTCATCGCACAGCTTGCCCGAGGTGCCGAGGGTGCCCATGCTGGGTGCAATCGCGCCGTGGGTGCTGGGTACCTTGATGCTGCTGCTGGGTAGTCTGTCGCTGGCTGGCCGCCGTCGTTAGTGTGTCACCACGGCATAACCTGCGCTTTCTAGCGCGGTACAGATGTTTCTGGCATCGTGTTCGGTGCGTACTTCAATCGCCATTTCGAGGACGGTTTCACGCGCTGACGCACGAGAAAATACCCGGCGATGTTCGACCTCGATAATGTTGCCGTCGTGCTTGCCAACCAGTGCCGTTACCTGCGATAACCCGCCAGGCTGGTCGTCAATGGTCACAGCAATACGGATGAGCCGCCCCGCATAGGCCATATCGCGCAGCAGGATGTACGCGAGGATCTTGGCATCGATATTGGCACCGCTGAGCACTACGCAGACTTTCTTTCCGGCGAAGCGTTCAGGGTGCTGCACTACCGCGGCCAGGCTGGCTGCGCCAGCACCTTCGGCCACAGTCTTTTCAATATTGATGTAATAACTGACGGCCTGTTCCAACGACTGCTCGGATACGAGTAGCACGTCATCAACAAAGCGATCGATCAGGGCCAGGTTGGTTTCACCGGGATACTTGACCGCAATCCCCTCGGCAATGGTTGCGCCGCCAACGCTCACTGCCTTACCCTGGCGTTGCTGGCTCACAGCCGGGTAGCTGTCGGCCTGCACGCCGATCAGTTCAATAGATGGCCGCAGGTGCTTTGCGGCCAGCGACATACCACCGATCAGCCCGCCGCCACCAATGGGTACGACCAGGGTATCAAGGTCGGGAACGTCCTCCAGTATTTCTATCGCAGCGGTGCCCTGGCCGGCAATGACCTGGGGATCATCATAGGGGTGAATCAACTCGAGTGCGTGCTGTTCGGCGAGCGCGGCTGCATGTTGCGCAGCCTCTGCCAGCGAATCGCCATGCAGTTCGATCGATGCGCCCAGTGCCTCGACATCGCTCACCTTGCCAAACGGTGTTGCCAATGGCATCACGAGTGTGGCCGGTATGCCCAGTCGCACGGCATGGTAGGCCACGGCCTTGGCGTGGTTGCCCGCCGAGGCAGCAATGACGCCATTAATCTGCGTTTTTTGCTGCTGCATCACCAGCAGCTTATTCAGCGCGCCGCGCTCCTTGAACGCAGCGGTAAATTGCAGGTTCTCAAACTTGATATAGAGCTCGCAGCCCAGCAGCCGTGACAGGGTTTCAGAGCGTTCGGTAGGCGTATGGCGGACGGCCGATGCAATCCGTTCGCGGGCCTGGCGGATCTGGTCGAATTCGAGCATGGCGTAGGCGGACTGGTCGCTGGATTTTCTGGCAGTTTACTCGATTTTGATGTTAGATTAGCTGTAAATGCTGCACCAGTACGGGAGGGCGGGGTCATCCAGTCACTCAAAGAAGCATCCAGCACCGTCGTTGAAGAAAAGGTCTCGCTGTGCCGAATTTGCACGGCGCACTGCCCGATCATTGTGGGTATCGACGCCGAGGGCCGCCCGGTCAGCGCGCGCGGCGACAAGAGTAATCCTTCCTCTGAGGGGTTCTTCTGTAACAAGGGCAAACACTTCCCCGAGATGCACACCAATGCGCATCGCTTCCTGTCATCGCAGCGGCGCAACGATCGTGGTGCACTCGAGCCGATAGCATCGGCTCAGGCGATGGATGAAGTGGCCGAAAAACTGCAGGCCATTATCGATCGCTACGGTACTGAAGCTGTTGCTGTATATACCGGTACGCTGTTTTACCAGTTACCCCAAACTGCTGGTGTCGCTACCGCCTGGCTGAATGCGATGCGCGTTCAAAAGCGCTTTAGCAGTGGCACGATAGACCAGCCCGGTAAACAAACGGCCGCCGCCGCCCATGGCCACTGGCTGGCGGGCAGCTTCCCCTTCGACGAGAGCGATGTCTGGATGCTGGTCGGCACCAATCCGCTGGTATCGATCTCTGGTGGCATCCCGCACGCCAACCCGGGTCGCCGCCTGAAGCGCGCGCTTGAGCGGGGTATGGACCTCGTGGTTATTGACCCTCGCAAGACCGAAACCGCGCGCCAGGCGACGCTGCATATACAGCCCAAACCCAGCACCGACCCGGCGATCCTGGCGGGCATTATTCGTGAGCTGTTTGAGCAGGCGCTGATCGACCAGGCTTTCATCGATGAGTTTGTCGAAGGCGTTGAAACACTGCGGCAATGGGTCGAGCCCTACACGGCTGAGCGCGTCGCGGCAATCGCTGACATACCCTCATCACAGTTGGGCGAGGCCGCGAGGCTGTTTGCCGGTAGCGCAAGAGCAGGCCGGACGATTGGTTCCTGCACAGCGGGCACCGGCGCGAATATGTCGGGCTGGAGCAATATCACCGAGTACCTGGTGTGTTGCATCAATACACTCTGCGGTCGTTATCGTCGCGCCGGTGATGCCGTCACGAACCCTGGCGTGCTGACTGTCAGGCGCGACTATAAAGCGCAGCCGGTTCCACCCTATCCCATCGAAGGCTATGGCCCGCCCTTGCGCGTCCGCAATTTCGTGCCGGCAATCTGCGGTCTGCCGACCTCGGCGTTGGCCGATGAAATATTGCTGGAAGGCGAGGGGCAGATCAGGGCCTTGATCACCATCGGCGGCAACCCGATGATGGCCTGGCCCGACCAGGAAAAAACCTTTGCGGCGCTGAACGCGCTTGAGCTGCATGTCGCTTTTGAGCCGCGTCGCACGGCCACTGCCGAGCTAGCGCACTATGTGCTGGCACCCAGGCTGCCACTGGAAACAGCCGGTACCACGCTCTCGACCGAGAACCTGACGGTGGTCTCGCCGGCGCTGGGTTACACCGACCAGTATGCCCAGTATGTACCGGCCGTAGTGGAGCCGCCCCCGGGGGCCGACGTGCTCGAAGACTGGGAATACGTGTACGGAATTGCCCAGCGCATGGGGTTAAAGCTAAACGTTAGTGCCGGTGTGTTCCCGATCGTTGGCGCCACTGCGCCGCGCACCGAGCTGGATATGAACAACAAGCCCAGCAGTGAAGAGATCTGGGATGTGCTGTGCAATGGCTCCTGGGTACCCTTATCCCAGCTGCGTGAGTCTCCCGAGACGCTGCGTTTTGATGATATCGCCTGCAAGGTACTGGCTGCCGATGCCGATAACAGCGCGCGCCTGCACGTTGGCAACCTCGACATGCTTGAAGAGCTCACGCAGTTTGGCGAGGGTGAAACGTACCAGCGCGATGGGTTTCGCTACACGCTGATCAGCCGGCGCACGGCCAATTCCTTTAATTCGATTGGCACCGATATCGATGATCTTCGCGCGCGCTATGGCGGCAACCCGATTTTCATGCACCCGGACGATATGGCCGCTGAGCAGGTCAACCACGGCGATATCGTCACGATCGAGTCGCCGTACGGGCGCGTAGAGGCTGCAGTGTGTGCCGAAAAAACGCTGCGCCCGGGGTTGCTGGCGATGACACACGCCTGGGGCAAAAACCCCGGGCAGAAGGCCGATGTCAGGGCGGACGGCGCCAATATCGGCCGGTTAATCAGTGTCGAGGAGCACTATGCCCGGTACTCGGGTATTCCGCTGATGAGTGGTGTGCCCATTAACGTTACCTCGGTCGCGCGCTAAGGCCCTGCGCTAAAGATCGGGCAGTGGGCTGGGAATCAGGTTCTCTTCCGATTTACCGTCAACACTGAGCAGTTTGCCGGTGACCCAGGCCGCCGCGGGTGAGGCCAGGTACAGCGCTGCATTGGCGATGTCCTCGGCCGTACCGTTGCGGCGCATTGCCGTACGTTCAATCATGACTTCCCTGACGCTGGCATCCATCATGTCGAGGTAACCGGCCAATGCGTCGGTTTCTATGGCACCGGGCAATACCGCGTTGACGCGGATGCGCGGCGACAGGTCGGCTGCAGACAGGCGAGTAAGCTGGGCGAC
Source organism: Pseudomonadales bacterium (assembly GCA_965216795.1). Lineage (GTDB taxonomy): Bacteria > Pseudomonadota > Gammaproteobacteria > Pseudomonadales > UBA7434 > UBA7434. The sequence goes on from OZ244196.1 coordinate 2,625,191, forward strand.
TGCCGATTTGGTCAGGCTGTGTGCCAGGCTGCCACGCACGGCAAATTCGCCCGCCATCGAGCCGATGTTGATAATGTTGCCGCCCTCGCTGGCCAGCATATGCGGTACTGACAGGCGGCTGAGTTCGAACGGTACCGACACATTAAAATGAAACGACGACTCCAGCTGCTTGACGCTGGTCTCCATAAAGGGGCGTGACAGCGTGCCGCCGGCGTTGTTGATCAATATGTGCAGGCCGCCCAGTTCGGCGACGGTTTGCGCAACCAGCGTTTCGAGAAACGACAGATCATTCACATCGCCAGGAATCACCAGCGCGCGGCGACCGAGCGCGCGAACCGTATCGGCGACCGAGTCCAGGTCAGACTGGGTGCGCGCAGTTATCGCAACGTCGGCACCGGCCTGGGCAAACAGCCGGGCAATCGCAGCGCCAATACCTTTGCCAGCGCCAGTAATCAATGCCACCTTGCCATTTAGTTGAAACTGTTCCAAACTCATTATTCACCTCGTTCTACCGATTTCATGCCATGCCTGCTGGATCTCGCCATCATAGCCTGATGCTGCTGCTGTCGAGTGACAGTTATGTTGGATAACCTGTCTGCGCACGATCAGGATCCAGTGGGGCAGCATCAGCCTGAGCTTTCCGTTTCTGTTGTCATCGAGTGGGAAAACGTCGGTCTCAGCGGCGAGTCGCGCGCGGCTGCGATGTTGCAGGCACTGGCCACGCAGTTGCGTGAGCAAGACGCAGACTTTGAAGTCATTTTCGTTGTAAACCCCGAAGAGCATGCGCTCAGCGACGTTGAGGCGATCGTCGCCCGCTTCTTTATACAAAGCGAGGCGGTGAGGTTCCTGTCGCACGCAGAACACGGTTACTTTGCCAAAAAGAACGCCGGGGCACAGGCGGCAGAGAATGCCCTGCTGATGTTTGTCGATAGTGATGTCATACCCGAGCCAGGCTGGCTAGCTGGCCTGGTCGGCGCCTTTGCCGACCCCGAAGTCGATATTGTTTCGGGTGTGACCTATATGGAGGTCAACGGTTGGTATAGTCGTTCAATGGCGGCTTTCTGGTTTTTCCCGCCCCGGCCGACCGAGAGCGGTCTGGTTCCAACCCGGCGCGTGTTTGCCAACAACATTGCTTTTCGCCGTGCACTCTTTCTCGCCAATCCCTTTCCTGAGTTGCCGGAGTTTCGTGGCCACATCGGCTTGATGGGTAAACAGCTTGAGCAAAAGGGCATTGCGATGTATTGCCAAAATGGTTCGCGCTGCTCGCATCCGCCGCCCAATGGTTTCTGGCATTTCATCAAACGTGCCGTGGCCGAGGGCTATGACAATTTTTCGCGAGAACGGCGCAGTCAGGAAGGGGGCAGGGTGCCTCTGCGTTCGGTGTACTGGTCGGCGCGCAACTGGTCGAACAAGGTCGGGCAGAATATTGCAGCGCGCAAGCAGCAGCTGGGTTTGACGCCATGGCGCCTGACGATTGCCCGGTTACTTGCCTATGCCTACATCGCGTTAATGGTGCTGGGCGAATTGCTGTCGCGGCTGATGCCGCAAACCATCAAGAAGCACTTCGAAATCTAGCCCAGTATCTGCTCAACAGAGGGGCCAATTCTTTCGGCCAGCGGCGTGAGTTTGTCGATATCAAAGCCGTAGGTCTCGGCGGCATTGCCGCCCAGCAGGGCCCGGATTTCTGCTTCGGGGTAGCCGGCGAAGGTTTCGCGCATTTTGTCCATGGTATTCGGCCAGCTGCCCTCCAGGTGGGGGTAGTCCGTTCCCCACATCAGCGTCTCGATACCGATATCATGGCGGCGCGCGCCTTCGTCCGGCCCCATAAAAGAAGCGCCAATGCGGCAGTTGCGCCGGAAATACTCGGTCGGGGTGAGCGGCAGGTCGCGCTTGAAGTGTGCAAACATGGGGTCGGCATAGGTTCTCTCGAGGTTGCGCAAGGCCTCGAGCACCCAGACCGCACCGCATTCGGTAAACACCAGTTTCAGGCCCGGATACTTTTCGAAGGCGCCGGCCCAGAGCAGGGCGGGGAACGGGCGCTGGGCCCACATCGATACCTCTGAAATAAACAGTGCCGTCGCGGTTTCTACGCTGCCGTAGTCCGGCGTCCAGCCGGAGTGGGTCTGGATCGGCATTTGCAGCGCTTCGCACACAGCCCAGAGCGGTTCATACCGGGGGTGGTGATAGTAGGGGTATTCACCGGTCGTGCCCGGCAGCAGGATGCCACCCCATAAACCCATTTCGTGGGCTGCGCGCACATCTTTTACCGTGGCATCGATATCATCGATGGTGATCAGTGCAACGCCCGCGTGACGATCGAGGTCGTGATTGCACAGTTCGGCGAGCCAGCGGTTGTAAGCCCGGCAACCGGCGGCAACCTGGTCGCGTGTCTGGGTCGTGCCATACTCAAGCAGGTCGGCACCAAAGGGCGCCATTTGTGGGAAGATTATCTCGCCAGCAACACCATCGCCATCGAGCTCTTCAATGCGCACCGCGTGGTCGTATTCACCGCGGCGAGGTGAGAACGGGTTGTCGTCATCGTGCAGAATATCGAGGATGTCCTGCTTTTCATTGGCGGCCAGTGCGCCGGCTTCAACCTGTGCTTGCTCCCCTTTGGTGTCAGCACTTTCGGCAAACTGGTCCATCACTTCCTGGTCGAAAAAAGTGCCTACCCGGCTCAGCATCTCTTGCACGTACTGTCGCCACCAGTTCTCAGCGTCCTTCTGGTAGGCCTTTGGCAGGTAGGGGGTGTACTGGTTGGGCAGGCCGCCGGCGTGGCAGTCTGAGCTGATCATCAGGATTTTTGACACGGTGTAGCGCCCTGCTTGAGTGACAATCTGTTAGTGAATCACGCGATCTGGCAGGGGCTGATGGTACACTTTTGCAGATAACATTGTGTTCATATAGCCGGTACTGCTGGCCCGGAGCATTACGATGATTCAAACCGTTCCTCACTTCAAGGCGGCTGATGACCTCGAGTCAATTTGTACTGCGTTGAACGACGTTGGCGCCGTCATCATCGATGACTTTCTCGATGCCGGTCTGTTGGCCCGGTTCAATGCCGAGCTTGACACGGTGCTTGCCGACGTGCCCGATGGCCGGAAGCTCAGCAATGAAATGTACGAGTATTTCTTTGGCGCTCACACCCAGCATATCTCTGGTGTTGCAGCGCACTCGCAGGTATTTGCGGAAGAGATTCTCTGCCACCCGCTGTACGAGCAAGTCTGCGACAAGATACTACTGCCCTTTTGCGCCAACTATCGGCTGAACGTTGCGCACGTGCTGGATCGTGGCCCAGGTTCCGAGCAGCAGTTCTTCCATCGCGACGAAGATGTCTGGGCGCACCTGCCCAAGCCACACCCGACCATCCAGCTGGCGTCTATTATTGCCTTGCAGGATTTCACCGAGGCCAACGGTGCTACGCGCATCGCCCCTGGCAGCCACAGGTGGGAGCGCGATCGCGAGTGTGATTTTGATGATGTCGTATCGGCCGAAATGCCCGCAGGTGCGGCGGTGTTCTACCTGGGGGCAGTGTTCCATGGCGGCGGCCCCAATACCACCAGCGACCAGCGTCGACGCGGCATGCACCTGAGTTTCAATGTCGGTTGGCTGCGCACTGAAGAGAACAACTATCTGGTTGTGCCGCCCGAAAAAGCCCGGGCACTGCCAAAGCGCGCCCAACAGTTACTCGGTTACGAAGTACATGATGGCATTGATGCCGGTGGCGGCACGCTGGGCCTGCTCAACACCAATAACCCGATGGACCTGCTGGCGCGCGGCGAGCTGTAATCGCGTTTTTTTCGAGGCTTTAGTTGTTCACAATGCCGGCGAGCCGCTCGGCGGTGGACTGCCAGTCGGCGCCGGCTACCGAGAGTGGTGCAGCGATAAACTCGGTCAGGCCCGCATCGCGATACGCCGTTAATCGGCGCGCGACGTCGTCTTCATCGCCAATCACGCAAATACCACTGACACAACCTGGCGCTGAAGCCTCGATCATGCGTTGATAGGGCATGGTCTGCTCGTAGATACCGAACATGGCCTGGGCAGCTTCACGCACCGAATCAACCTGGCTGCGTGCTACCACGGCGGTGGCGACCACCGCGGCAATGCGTGGCGCTGGCCGGCCTGCGCTGGCCGCAGCTTCAATCACGGGTGGCGCAATCATCGTTTCGATAACGCGTTCATCTGACCAGGTGGCAATGACGCCGTCCGAGCAGGCGCCAGTGGCCCTGAGCATGTGTGGCCCCAATGCACCGACCAGCGTCGAGCCGATCGGCTGAGCCAGCGGCGATCCGTAGATCGATGCGAGCTTGAACATGTCGCCCTGGTACTCGACAAAGCCGGTGGTCTCGACCGAACCACTGGGCTGGCTACCGGCCGCAAAGGCCTTTTGCAGTATTTCGAGGTACTCACGCACATGGCGCGCCGGTCGTTCAAAGGCCATGCCATGCATTTCGATAATCGCCGGATTGGAGCAGCCAATACCCAGGTGCAGCGGCCGGCCAATCGCGGCCTGCGTGGTAATCGCCGAGCGCGCCATCGCCAGTGGATGAAAAAAGTAGGTGGGGATGACCGCCGAACCGAGCTCCAGGTGGTTGGTGGCCTCGCCCGCTGCCTGCATGGCGGCCATCGTATCGATAGCCCAGGGCAGGTAAGGCACCCAGCCGGTGGGGTAGCCCAATGCTTCGGCGGTGCGAGCGCGAGACCGAAGCTCTTCAATCGTTGAGCCCTGGCCCCAGGCCTCGGATACGAAAATACCGGTTTGCACTGCCTACTCCGCCACTTTCTCGGGTGCCTTGTTCGCCTTGATCCACTGCATGAGCCAGGCCCGTGATTTTGGAATCAACAGGGGTACGCCGATCACCAGTACCATCAGCGCCGAGGCCTGCAAAATAGGCTGTGCTGCGCCACTGACCAGGCTATCGCCAAAGAAGGAGTAACAGGCTGAGCGAATGACTGCGGCAAAAAAGATCGTGACCAGGTAGATCGCAAAGCGCATCGGGGTCATGCCAATCACGGTCTGCGTGGGCAGCAGGGGCGTGAGCGGATAGGCCATCAGCGCGGTCAGTGCCACCGCGCCGCTGACGCCCGTCATGTTCTGCATCAGCGCCATATAGCGCTCTGAGGTGCGTGCTTCGATCAGGTCGCGGCCGCTGTAGCGTGCAATCAGGAATACCATGATGCCCGAGCCCAGCAGGCCGATCGTCGCGTAGACGGTGCCGAGCGTGGCGCCAAAGCACAGGCCAGGAATCAGCAGGGCCACGTGTGAGGGCAGGCCAACAAAGAGCCTGAACATGACCAGCAAGATACAGACAACGGCGGCCGCCGGGCCAATGCCTAGCACCCAGTCGCGCAGTTTGGCCGGATTGAGTTCGATATCAAAGGTGCTGCGCATAAAGCTCGCGATAGCGATGACAGCGACGAGTAACAAGATGATTTTGACGGCTTTGGGTATACGACTGGACATGGCGGTGGCGTGATTCGCTAGGCGAGGGCTGGCGCTACAGTCTATGCGAATTCGGCGGGCTGTTAACTAACAGAAAGTTAGGGTCGGCGCCTGGCTACACCTTGTGCCACTGCCTGTGGCTGAGAACTGTGATAGCGTTAGCGCCTTTGTCGATTGCTGCCGTTGCCGGCAGTGCAGGAGGGCGTTATGGGGCTGGTTACGGGTAAGACAGCGTTGGTTACTGGTGGTGGTACAGGCCTGGGATATGGTGTCGCGCAGCGCCTGCTGGAAGAGGGTGCCCGGGTCCTGATTGTGGGCCGGCGTGAAGAGGTGCTTGAACAGGCTCGGCAACAACTGGCTGCGGCGGTGCCTGGCGCCAGCATTCACTACCAGGTTTGCGACATTACCCAGGAGAGTGATGTCGCGGCTGCCGTTGCCGCCGCCGCGGTCGATGGCGCGCTGGATATCCTGGTGGCCAACGCCGGCAGTGGTTTCCCCGGGCCTATCCTCGAGCTTGATGCCAACGCGTGGAATTACTGCTGTGAGCTGAATATCCTGGGTACGGCACTGTGTATCAAGCACGCCGGTAAAGCCATGCGAGAAACAGGTGGCAGCATCATTACCATCTCATCGACCTCGGCGAGTTATCACGATACCTGGATGGCGCCCTACGGGGCGACCAAAGCGGCGCTCGAGCACCTGACCCGAACGGCCGCACTGGAGCTGGCTTCATTCAATATTCGGGTGAACTGCATTGCGCCGGGCTACATACCCACACCCGGCACTGAGGATCATTTCTCGGAGGAGCTCCGGCGCAGCTGTATCGACCGCACGCCCCTGGTCGAGGGTGGGCAGCCGGAAGATATCGGCAACGCCGTCCTGTTCCTGGGTTCTGGTATGGGCAGATGGGTTACCGGCCAGGTGATTGGCATCGATGGTGGCCTCAACGTACCCCGGGGGTCGAACTTCGGTGAGTTGGCGGTACAGGTGTTTGGTGAAGAGGCGATGGCCCAAAGCGGCTATCGCCCGGCTTAGGCGAATTTTGTTATGCAGCAGCAATGGCCCTCTCGAGACAGACCCCTTGCGATCAGGGCAATCAACCAGTTGGGCAGGGGTTTGTCGGCCCTGGGTATTCATCGGCCGGCAATCGATGCAGCATCTGTTATCCGTGATGCGAAGCAGCAGACCGGGCTCGAGGATTGCGGCAGTGCCGATTTCAGGGCGGGGCTCGAGCAACTGGTTGCATCGATGAACAGCGAAGCGGCGCTGAGCCAGATAGGACGCGTCGCTGCCAAAGCCTCACTGGTCGATGCCATGGCCATTCGCCTGCAGTTGGTCGACTATGTCAAAAAACACCCGGCGATTCTTGAAGAAAAAATCGAGCGCCCCCTGTTTATCGTGGGCCTGCCTCGCACCGGCACTACGATCCTGCACTCGACCGTTGCCGCAGACCCTGATAACCGCGCACCGCTAATGTGGGAGATGCAGCGCCCGTTTCCACCACCGACGGCCGACCGCGAAAAACATGAGCCGACCATCGTCGAGCTTGAAAAGAATGCCGTGCAGCTCGATCGCCTGGCGCCGGGCTTCAAGGCGATTCACGAAAGTCACCCGCGACTGCCCGAGGAATGTATCTCGCTGATGACCAGCGCGTTTTTCCAGGAGCAGTTCAGCACGGTAAACCGCTTGCCAGGCTACCGGCAGTGGTACATGAATGCCGACGCGCGGCCAGCTTACGAGTGGCACAAACTGTTTTTGCAGTACCTGCAGCATCACTATGGAGTGAAGCGCTGGGTGCTGAAGTCGCCGCTGCATATACCTTTTTTGACGACCATACTCGAGGTGTACCCCGATGCCTGCGTGGTACAGACACACCGTGATCCAATGAAAGTACTCGGTTCGGTGTGCAGTCTCATCTGCACGCTACGCAGTGGTTTTAGCGATGCGATTGACCCAATACAGGTCGGTCAGGAAGAGCCCGCGTTTTTTGCCGAAGTGCTGCGTCGCGGGCTTGCACAGCGCGATGCGATCAATCGCCCCGAGCGTTTCTATGATTTCCAGTTCGATGATGTGATTAACCGGCCGCTTGATGCAATCGGTGATATGTACGCACATTTCGGGCTTGAGCTGGGTGAAAATGCGCGCGCACATATGCAGGCCTTTCTCGACAACCGCCCACGCACCAAGCACGGAAAGCACAGTTATACGCTTGAGACTTTCGGGCTGACGGAGCAGGGCCAGGGGGCGATGTTCCGCGATTACAGTGAGCGCTATGTGCGTTCAGTGATGTAACACCGCGCGGTATATTTACAATCAACCGAGAAGCGACCAAACAATGAGACGCGCTGGAATCTACACCGTTATGACCTGCCTGCTGGCACTGTTTACCGTTGCCGGCTGTGCAAACAAGGATGCCGCGCCCGGCTATCCGCCCGATAACCCGTTCCTGGCCGATTCAGTGGGCCCGATTGGCCATGTCAATTCGGCCCAGACGACGGGCATGAACCATGCTGGACCGAGCGGCCCCAGCGCCGTGCTCAACCAGGAAAATGGCGGGCTGACCTACGCCCACCTGGGGCCTGGGCACTATGGCTTTGCGATCTCGGCGCCGTATCCCGATGGTAGGCGCGTGGTCTGGAGTAATGGCGCGGAGCGCATTTCCAAGCTCGACTACGACACGCTGGCAGTGATTGCCGAGTATCCGATTGAGGGCTCCTCAACCTACACCAAGAACGGTGGCCTGGTCAGTCGTGAACAGGCTGACGCGGATATTGCAATGATCGATGCGCTGTCGACCGAACCGGGCACGGGCATGCTCAGCTTCCAGGCGACGATGCCACTGGCATTGCGTTACTACGGCGCGGGGATGGCCGGCGTGTACTATGCGCTGAGTAACGAAAATGTGCTCTACGTTGGTGGAAAAGATTCGATTCTCGCCTATACCGATGCGACACCTGGCAAGGCGGATTCAGCGATCGTGCTGCGCGGCGAATGGAAAAAGCCGCCGCAGGTGGAAGGCAACTTTAACTCGATGAATATGACCTACGATGGCTGGCTGGTGTCGCTGTCAGATGATGGATGGGTGGTGTTGGTGAGTCGTGACTTTTCGCAGTCACATGTGCTCAGGCTCACGGGCGCGGAGGTCGGGCCGGCATGGAATCGCGCGATGTCGGAGCGGGGTTACCGGCAAAGTGCGGCAACCTGGGTGCGCAATGGGCCAGCCATCGACGAGCGGGGCAATATTTTTATTCCGTCGTTGCAGCACATGCACAAGATTGTCTGGGACGGTGAAACGCTTTCGAAAGACCCTGAAGATGGTGCCTGGGTTGAACCCTACAGCAATCGTGGGGATATCACGATAACCTTTGATGATGTTATTGACCCGGCAACGGGCGAGCCCTTTTATTTTGAGAACGTCAACGTCGGCTCGGGCGCGACAGCCAGCCTGATGGGCTTTGGAGAAGAAGACCGGTTTGTTGTTATCACCGATGGTGACAAAGTCATGAATATGGTGCTGTTCTGGCGCGATGATATCCCGGCAGGCTGGGAGCGGTTGCCGAATGCGCCGAGCCGACGCATTGCAGGTATGCAGCGTGCCGATCTTGGCCAGCCTGATGCAACGGCGGTGCAATCTGACCAGTCGGTCGTCGTCGGCGGTTACGGTGCCTTTATTGTGAATAACTCGCCGGCGAGCAGGCCCAACCCGCGTATTCCCGACAACGCTTACGTTGGTCTGTCGGGCAACCACCCCGACTTTGCACCGACAGGCGCGCAGAAATTTCAATGGAATCCACAGGCGCGACGCCTCGAGGTTGCCTGGGTCAATACCGATGTGTCTTCCTGCAACTCGGTACCGATCGTCGCCAATGGATCGAACCAGGTGTACACGGTGGGTGCAAAAGAGGGGCAGTGGATGCTGCAGTCGCTGGACTGGCGTACCGGGGAGTCGCTATTTCATTTCGAAACCGGTTCTGCGCGCTACAACACGCAGTTTTCCGGCGTCAAGATGGACCAGGAGGGGCGGATCATGCACACGACCATGCACGGTATTGTGCGCTACGAGCGATTACCGGCGCACTAGCTATGCCGGAGCACATTGCGATCCAGGGCCTCTGCGCTATTGCGCCGCTGGAATCAGGTAGGTACCCATGATTTCGTCGGCCTGGTTTACGTATAACGGCCATTCCAGGTAGTTACCCTGCGTCATGACGATGACCATGTCCAGGGTCGGGAACACATTGATGTACTGGCCGCCGTCACCTTCTGCAGAGATATAGGGCACTCCGTTGAGTTCCCTGAGCCAGAACAGGTAGCCGTAGTCCCCGGCCGGGCTGTTAACCTTCAGGCTGGTGATTTCATTGACCCATGCTTCGGGAACGACCTGCTGTCCGTTCCAGACGCCGCCATCGAGCAGCATGACGCCGATTTTGAGCAAATCACGCGGCCGCATATGCATGCGCGCCGATCCCTCTGGAAAGCCGTCGGGCTGGCTTACCCACTCATAGTCGGTAATCCCCAGCGGTTCGTAGAAGTTTGTGCCAGCCCAGGCCCGGATTCCACCGGTGACGGTATTGTCCAGGCCTCGAAGAAGCATGTTGGGTCCAGCGCTGTTGTATACCCAGGCTGACATTGGCCCATTGTTAGCGCGACTGAGCAGGAACTCACTAAAATCGCTCGACTGCCACAGTAGGGCCAGATCGTTGCTGCCCCATTCATCCCAGGTAAAACCAGACTGCATGCTCAGCAAGTGGTGAATGGTCACCGCCGCTTTGTTGGGGTCGCTAAAGAAGCTGGCGTATTCTGGTAGCAGCGTGGCAATACTGTCATTGGCATCGATGGCGTAAGCGTTCATGGCGGCGCCTGCCAGCGTCGCGGTCAGTGCCTTGTTGACGGAGGCGATGTAGTGTTTGTCGGTTCGTCCCCACTGTTTGGCTGGCCGCGAACTGTCCCTGGCAATATTGTCTTCAAAGCGGATGAAGTCATCATTGCCAATGTTGTACTCCTCAACGACCAGCGTGCCATCCTTATAGACCAGCAGACTGTGCAGCTCTTTATAACCCAGGCCCAGAGACTCGCGGACAACCTTGCGCATTAGTGTATCGACCAGTGTCTGGTCCATGCCCTTGCTGGTCGGATCGCCCACGGCAATGCCGTCATCGAGCGCTACTGGCGGGTAGTACTTGAAAAAATTTCTCGGGGATATTTCGATGAAGTTGTCTGCGTTCAAAGCGACGTTGACTTCACGGGGGCGATAGCCGTCGGCTGATATCGAGACCGCAAGATGCGCTTCTTCAATCGGCAGTGGGCTGTTCAGGTCTACGTAGAATTTCCCATCGGCGTCGACAGGCAGGTCAGTGCCGTCATGTACAAGGGTTACCGTCGCATTGCTCACCGAGGCGCCAAACGAGAAAGGGTGCGCGTCGAGCACTTGCCCCGAGATTGAACCAGCCGGTTCGACTACCGTGACAGTATCGGGTGCATCATCCGATGAATCACTGTCGGTGCCGTTGATGCAGCCGGTAATAAAAAGCAGCAGAGCAACGATGAGGGGGCGTTGGTGCAGCTGTCGATAGCGGTGTCTACGCGCGGGCGCGAGATATGAGCTGGTCAGTCTTTCGTTCACTATTGGGGCCTGGGAAAACGGGGCGTATGTTCTTATATGGGCAGCAACTTAGGTCGAGCCCGGGCGTAAGACTAGCGTTTTGAGGTAGAAACGGTGATATTCAGGTCGAGTGTCAGTAAAGCGTTCAAAAACAGGTAGATAGCTGGCGTGCTGCAGGGTGGTGTTTCAGCTGGCTGAATCGCGCTCGTCGAGAACGGTGTGCATCAGCCGGTTTGCGACATCAGTGAGCAGATGAAGCGCCGAGCGATCAATTTTCGCATTGCAGTACTGCATGCGCAGGTAGTCGCCTTCATTGCGCTCGAACAGTACACAGCCAAATACCCAGCCTTCGGACTTCAGCGTGCGCATGATATCCACCGCTGCAGGCTGGCTCATGGGTATATCGATGTAGAAGCCCCAGCCGCTACCACTGCCCAGCGCGCGCTGGCGGATGGGCGCAGTCAGCGGATTCCAGTCTTCACCGATACAGTGTATTTCCACGCGCTCAATCGCTTTTCGTGTGTCGATTTCGCTAGTAAGGTTGGATCTGGGGGCAGGAATTCCAGCGGTGCCCTGCAGGAGATGTCTGGGCGATCGCGTGCGCCGGTAGATATCCTCGAGGAGTGGGTGGTACTGTGCCAGCGCATGACACTGGCGGTGGGGCGCATTCACAATAGGCGTATACAGTGACAGCGCAGGGATGCGCTCGCTGTTCAGCGTGTTGTTGACGCCGGTGGCGGTCATCGATGCAGGAAACTCGGGGATCAGGAAGCCGGTCTCGCATGAGCCGCCCTGATAGCCGTTTTTCTGCGACCCGGTGTGAGTGGTTACGGCGTAGGAATGGAGCCCGATGATATCGCGGGCGGGCATCAGCGGGCCGAGCTTCTTTGTCAGATTGCCCAAGATACCCTGCCGTTGGTAGTCCTCGCGAACGATCGCTGTCACTGAATCGGGCGTCTTATTATCGAGATGATCCCAGTACAGGCCTACGTGACCAATCATCTCGGCTTTATCATTAAAGGCAACGGATGAAATCAGCTGGCCCTGTGCAATGAGTTCCCCAAGTGTATCGGCTTCATAGAGCAATGAATTGGAGTAACTATCGCCATAGCAGCTGAGCACCAGGTCGACCAGCTGGCCAGCATGTTCGGGCCTGAGCTTCTGGTAGCTGATCACCTGTGCTGCGGCGGCGCCTGGCTGGGCCGTCGGTCAAAGCCCGCCAGTGCTCTGGTCGGGGTTGAGTGCTGCGCCGATGGCGGCATTGTAGAGCTGGTAAGCGAGCAGCGCAGTGCGCGGATCTTTCGACGGTGCGCCGTGGTAGGCGCCAGGGCAGTTGTAGAGTTCAACGTCGACCCCGGCCGCCATCAGCGATTGGGCGTAATTGATGCCTTCATCGCGCAGCGGATCCAGGCCGTTCGTCTGGATAAACGCAGGCGGCAGCCTGCTAAAATCGCTGGCCCGCGCGGGTGCGGCATAGGGGGAGGTTTGTGAGCGGTCGGCATCCTCGCCGAGGTAGTGCAGCCACATCCCCTCATTGTTTTCCTTGTTGAAACCCTCGATGCCAGAGGCTGCATGGTGCGAAGGTGTTTGGAGCTGGTCATCCATTACCGGGATCATCAGTGCCTGGTAGGCGATACTGGGCCCATTGCGATCGCGTGCCATCATGGCTACCGCTGCCGCCAGCGCGCCGCCGGCGCTGGCACCGTAGACAACGAGGTTATCGAGGTTAACGCCAAGCGTTTCTGCGTTGTCGGCGACCCAGAGCAAGCTTGCGTAACAGTCTTCGACGCCAGCGGGGAAGGGGTTCTCGGGAGCCAGCCGGTAATCGACGCTGACAACGACCGCATTGTGCGTTACTGCCAGGTCGGCATCCATGGCCTCAAAGGCCCCGGGGCTCAGGAAACAAAAGGCACCGCCATGGAAGTGCAGCGCCACCGGCAGCTGTTGATCTTCTGCAGCTTTGGGGCGATACACGACGACGCGGACATCCGGTGCATTTTCGGGGCCCGGAATATAACGCTCCTCAACATGCAGGGCAGCCCGGTGTGGCGAGGGCTCTCCCAGCCCGGGCGGAAGTTCTTCGGGTTGGTCGCGCGGTGGAATAGGTAACAGTTGCTCGGCGCGCGAGACTTTTCCGTTATCGCTCATTGGCTGATCCAGCGTACAGGGGTGCCTGCTCAGGGGTCTATATCGAAATTGCCCGCGGCGATGGCATCCCCCAGTTCCTGCAGGTGGTAGGTGCTGTTGCCCAGCATCAACTCGTTCTGCTTGGACCATAGCGCATAGCGCCACAGCGGGTAGTCGCGATCGACGCCCATGCCACCGTGAAGGTGCTGGGTGGTAATGCTCACGCGGTGGGCCGCGTCGCCACACCATGCCTTGGCAACATTCACCGCTGCCGAGGCGTCGCCTTCACTGTCGAGCAGTGATACGGCTTGCTGGGTTACCAGCTTGAGGCATTTTGCATCGATATAGCAGTTAGCCGTGCGGTGTCCAACCGCCTGGAAGGTCGCAATCTTTACGCCAAACTGCTCACGCTCTGAGGTGTACTCGGCCGTCAGCTTGACCATCTGCTCGCTGACACCCACCTGGTAGGCGCACAGCGATGCGATATAGCGCTCGATAAAGTAACGCGCGGCATCTTCGCCGCCAAGTTTCTCGACCGGGGTGCCGGCAAACTGGACGTAATCCTGCGGCTCCATGGTCGTCGTCCACAGCGCATCGCTACTGATGCTTTTGTGGCTCGGGTCAACGCAGTAAAGCCCCGTTTCACCACCTTCGCTGGCAACCACGAGAAGTTCAGAGGCCTGGGCGAGGAAGGGGACGCCGTGTTTGACGCCGGTCAGCTGGCCGCCCTCTACCTGGCAGGTCGGTGCATAGATATCATCGGTTCCCGCTTCCTGGACCGCAGCCGAAACAATGGTTTCGCCGGAGGCCATGGCGCCGAGCTTTGCCTTGAGGGCGTCGCTGCCGAATTTCTGGATGGCCAGCGATGAAACACAGTGCTGGATAATGGGTGCCGGCGGCAGTACGCGGCCACACTCTTCAAACAGCAGGGCCAGTTCGTTGAAGCCCTGGCCCAGGCCGCCGCTATCGGCGTCAATGGCGATACCAAACAGGCCGCTCTCGGCCAGCATCGACCACAGCTTATCGTCAAAGCGGGTCGTTTCGCGCGAATCGTATTGCTGCAGGGTGTCGGCGGTCACATTCTCCGAGAGAATCTGGTTGGCCAGGTTCTGTATATCCTGCTGCTCTTCAGTAATCGTAAAGTCCACGTCTTGCTCCTGGAATTTTAATCGGTCAAATATCGTTTGGGTTGTCGGCCGCGCTAGGCACGCATGGGGCGAGGCATCGACAGGCCAAAGATAGAAATAATGTCGCGCTGGATCTCGTTGGCACCGCCGCCAAAGGTCACGATCGACAGCGAGCGATAGAGCCGCTCAAATTCGCCCGCCAGGATGTTGTGCTTGGAGCGCATATGGATGGTGCATGGGTAGCCAAGGATCTCCATCATTGCGCGCGAGCCTTCCTGCATGAACTCCGAGCCGAAGATCTTGGCGGTTGAGGCCTCTGCCATGTCGAGGTTACCCGTCTCGGCGATCGCCCAAGCCTGTTTGTAGCAGATCAGGCGTAGCGCCTCGAAACCCTGCCGCGCTTTCGCCAGGTTCATCTTCACCCAGTCCTGGTCGATCAATCGCTCGCCGTTTGGCAGGGTGGTCTCAGCCGCATACTCGCAGACTTTCCTGAACAGTCCGCAGGAAGAACCATGCGTCACCAGCGCCAGGCGCTCGCGGTTGAGCTGGCTCATGATGACCTTCCAGCCGGCGTTCTCTTTGCCGATCAGGCGGCTTTCGTGTACGCGAACATCCTGCAGGTAGGTTGCGTTGGTGCGTACGCCGCCAAGCGTGTGTACGGGCGTGATGCTGATGCCGGGTGAGTCCATCGGGATCAGGAACATCGATATCGAGCCGTGTTTGCCCAGTTCATCCACATCACCGGTACGGCATGCCAGCCAGATATAGTCGGCGAACTCGGCCAGCGATGTCCACATTTTCTGGCCATTAATCGTGTAGTAACCGTCGTCACCCTTGACGGCTTTGGTCTTGAGCGAGGCCAGGTCAGTGCCGGCGCCAGGTTCCGAGTAGCCGATACAAATATTGGTCTCTCCGGCGAGGATCTTGGGGATCACCTCTTCTTTGAGCGAGTCATCGGCAAACTGCTCGATGGCAGGCCCAACGGACTCAGAGGTCAGGAACGGGAACGGAAAGCCGACTTTGGCCAGTTCAGAGAAAAAGATGTATTGCTCCACCGGGCCTTTTTCCATGCCGCCGTAAGACTTTGGCCAGCCAAGGCCAATCCAGCCGTCGCGACCCATTTGCAACATCGCTTCTTTCCAGAGCGGGCCACCGCCTTCACCTTTAAAGTCGTGGCGCAGCTCGTCCTTCAGCTCCTCGGTCATCATATTGCCAAAGTAGCTGCGCAGCTCCTGGCGTAGCTGTTCCTGTTCATCAGTAAATGCGAGTTTCATGATTGCTCCGGTTCGGGAAAATTCAGTGGTATCAGGCCGGGACGGTAAGTTTGACAGTGCCGGTGGCATGATCGCCGGTCTCGACGCTGCCTTTAATAGCGACTTCGACCAAACATTCATCACCCTGGATTTCTTTGCCAGTGATGGTGCCGGTATAGCGTAATTTCTGCTTGGGCACCGCCTGGACGCCCAGTCGAATATTGATGTTCTTGACGATCGCGTCGGGGCCTGCCCAGTCGGTAATAAAGCGAGAGATATAGGCGTTGGTCGAAAAGATATTGAAGAAGATATCCGGTGCCCCCTGGGCCTGCGCAAAGTCGCGGTCATTGTGCATGGGCATGTAATCGCGGGTTGCCAGCGCGCCGGCTACGATGGCTGTTGCGGTGATATCGATATCCAGGGGCTTGATTTCATTGCCCACTTCAATATCGTCAGCACGCAATGAACGGGCATTGAATGTGCTCATTACGCTGCCCCCATCGTTGAGGGATCGAATTTGAGCAGCGAGAAGCGCTGCCTGCCTACGACCTCACCGGCCTGGTCTGTGTAGGTGGTCACCCAGGTAAGAAAGTAGCCGTACCCCAGCGCTGTTTTCTTTTTCGGTGAAATTGATTCAATGACAGCCTCTGAGCTGAGTACATCGCCCAGGCGCAACTCCCGCTCAAACTCAAACTCCGAGTTGGTTGCCAGGCTGCCGATAAAGCCTGCCGCATCGAGAGTTAACAACGGGCTGTCGCTGTCGACCTCCGTGGTCATACCGCCGCGCTCCATCATGCCTTCGATTTTGGGCCGACCCATGCTGAATACGGGCATCATCGCCGGTGGCGCGACCAGGCCCTCGTGCCGGGTATTGGCGGCATAGTCTGCATCTTCATAGACCGGGTTGCGGTCGGTGAAAGCGTCTGTCCATTGCCGGATCATGGGCATGTTGATGGGATCTGGTGCGGTGTTTGGTGCAGACATTCTTTGGCCGATGAGTGCCTGCAGTTGCGCATCGAGCGCAGCGTTCTCGTTGTCCGTCATCGTACGTGACTACCTGTGGTGCTACCTGGCGTTGGCTTCAAAGTCTGCCACGATCATTTCGATCGTGATGCCAACGGCAACATTCATATCAGCATCGAATGCCTCGAAGATCACGGCATTCGGGCCGTCACCGTGCATACTGAAAAAGGCGACGCAGCCCTCCGGCCCGCCGCGCTCCATGTGCGGGTACTTGTCGGGCCCTTTCGACAGCCCGTGGCCGCCGACGGTGCGAATGCGCGGCTCCGCTGCGCGGTTGCCGTTTTCGTCATAGTCAAAAAAGTGTTGCTCGCCCTGTAGCACGATGCAGGTCGTCCTGGCGACATGGCGGTGCAGCATGCAGTGCCCGCCGTCTTTACCCCAGCGCGTGATCAGGTCGATAGTGCCGCGCTCGAGGTCGTAATCCAGTATGGTCTGGTCGTGGTGTACCAGGTGTCCATCGTGGCTAACGTCATTGAACTCTTGCCACTTGTACCGGGACAGATCGATGTTTTCCTGTAGATCCAGCATTGTTAGTGTCCTCTCATGCGAGTTTGAAGCGCGGAATAGATACCATGTCGCTCATTTTCTCCCAGGCGACTTCCACAGCCTGCCCAATATGTAGCTCACTTTCTTCAGCATCGACGATGTTCGTCATCATGCGCACGCCATTCGTGCAGTTTGCACCGGTCATGTCCAGTTCGACCACGGCAATAATGAACGGCAGTTTCTCCTGGTAAGTGACGGGCTGGTGCACAGCTGTGAAAGTGTAGAGCGTGCCTTTGCCCGATATATCGACCTGCTCAAACTCGTTGTGGCGGCACTCGCTACAGATGGGAGAGGGCGGGTGCTGGGCGTGGCCACAGTGCTTGCAGCGTTGCACGGTCAGGCGCTGTTCGCCGCAGGCTTCCCAGAAGGGCAGCGTGTGGTGATCCACCATCGGTGCTGGCATCACATTGGGGAACCAGCGCTCTGTCTCAGGGGTAGTGTTCTGGCTATCTGACATGGCGGTATCTCCTAATTCGCTTTCAGCAGCAGTGCGCTGGATGGTACGCCGGCAGCACTGGTGACCAGGCAAACCTCTGCGTCTTTGACATTGTTGCAGGACTCACCCCATAGCGAGCGGGCACCTTCCAGCACGTGGTTCAAGCCATGCATATAGGCCTCGGACAGACTGCCGCCCGAGGTGTTGGTCGGCAGCGAGCCGTCCATATCCAGCGCGCCGCTATCGATAAAGTCACCGCCTTCGCCACGCCCGCAGAAGCCGAAGTCTTCAAGTTGCATTAGCACCGCACCGGTGAAGTGGTCATAGATCTGGGCGACGTCGACGTCGGAAGGTTTCATGTCGGCCTTTTCCCAGAGGCGATTGGCCATCAGCGTGTTGCCGCCGGTTGCATACATATCATCGGCGATGTTGGCATTGGTGAACGAGCCGAAGGAATAACCTTTGGGTGCGCCCTGAGCAGTGGCGACCACTTCGACAGGGCGTCTGCCGCGGGCTTTGGCCAGGTCTTTGGCGCGCTCTTCAGTGGTCACGACCAGTGCGCAGGCGCCGTCGTTCTCCATGCAGCAGTCGAACAGCCGGAACGGGCTGGCGATTACGCGGCTCTCCTGGTGTTGCTCAAGCGTCAGGGTCTTTTCTTTCATCACGGCGCGATCGTTGTTGTTCGCATGCTTGCGAAAGGTCACCGCGATCTTGCCCAGTTGCTCGCTGGTGGTGCCGTACAGATGCATATGCCGACGAATGGGGAGTGCAAATGCGGCCGCGGCAGTGAGCATACCAAACGGCATCACATTGCCCATTGCTGAGAGAATCAGCGTATTGGCCTGCTGCAATGAGACCGGAGGGGGCTCCTGGTCCTGCGGCTGTTCGCCCAGCAAGGTTTCGGCACCTTTACCAAAGCGCATATATTGGCCCTGGCACAGCGAGCGATACACCACGACGACTTCTGCCTGGCCGGTTTCAACCGCCATGCAGGCGTTGGCGACGGCTGCGCAGCCACCGCCGCCGCCCGGCATCCAGACCATGTTGCCAAAGCGCAGTTCCGGAATGCCCAGCTCGGCCGCGATAAATATCGCTTCGTTGCGATCCTCGGCAAATGAGGCAAGCCCATCGATATCATCGACGGTGAGTCCTGCATCGGTCACTGCCTTGATGATGGCCTTGTGCGCGAGCGCATGCTCGGTCTCATCGACGATTTTGCCCCACTTGGTGTATTGGCTTTCGCCAACACCGACAATATGTGCTTTTCTGCTCATCAATTATTTCCGTTGTTGGAATGTATACATTAGCTAGCCGCGTTGCATGCCGGGCAGTTCGCCGGTGTTGCGCCAGTCCGCCAGGATGTTGATGTACTCATCAGGTTGCGAACCGTTGTAGAAGTTGTCGACCCGCGAGGTTTCCTTTACCTTGCCTTCGTTGTTGTAGTAACCGGGCGTGCAGTTGCTCGAGAACTCCGCTGTTTTTTCGTCACTGTGTTCAAACACCGAATCGACCCAGGCCTGCTCTGCATCGTGCGAGACTTCAAGCCGGGTGATGCCCTGGTCCAGGCAGGCGTGGATGGTGTACGCAATCTGCTGAGCCATTTCATCGAGCATGTGCACAAAATTGACGGTAAAGCCCGACTGGATAATCCCCATCAGGTAGCAGTTCGGGAATCCATGCATGTGGATGCCATGCAGTGTGCGTGCTCCCTGCGACCAGTGTTCGGTCAGCGTTTTGCCATCGATGCCGATGGGCTCGAAGCCAGCACGTGAGCCATACTCGGTGCCCACTTCAAAGCCAGAAGCGAGTACCAGGCAATCGATGTCGTACTCTTTGCCTTCGACGACGACGCCGTTCTCGGTGATGCGTTCGACGCCCTGACCGTTGGTGTCGACCAGGGTCACGCTTTCCAGGTTGAAGGTTTGCAGGTATTCATCGTGAAAGCAGGGACGTTTGCAGAACTGACGGTACCAGGGCTTCAGCGATTCCGCCGTTCTTGGATCGGCGACAATATCGTCAACGCGAGCACGTAGCTTCTGCATGTTGACCATATCGGCAATTTCAAAGGTTTCGGCGAGTGCTTCGGGCGAGGCCATCGCGCTTTCATCGTTCAGTACCAGCCCGGTGAGGATTTTGGTGATATCGGTCCAGCCATCGGCGACCAGGTCCTGCTCGACGTAGCCGCCAGCGGTCAGCGTATGGAAGTTTTCGACACGCTCCTTATGCCACCCTGGCTTTAATGTCTTGACCCACTCGGGGTCAGTGGGGCGATTGTCGCGAACGCCAATGGAGGAGGGTGTGCGTTGGAATACGTAGAGTGCTTTGGCGCTGGCGCCCAGATGGGGAATGCACTGTACGGCGGTTGCGCCCGTACCAATGATGCCAACCCGTTTATCGGCCAGCCCGGTCAGGTTGCCAGCCGGGCTGCCGCCGGTGTAATCGTAGTCCCAGCGGCAGGTATGGAACATTTTGCCCTGGAAGCTATCGATCCCGGGGATGCCTGGCAGTTTGGGTTTTTGAAGATAGCCGTTTGCCATGCTGACGAAGCGGGCGCGCATCTCGTCGCCTCGGTCGGTCTTGATGACCCAGCGCTGGGATGACTCTTCCCAGCGCAGCTCCTCGACGGTGGTTTGCAGGCAACTGTTTTCGTAGAGATTGTATTTTTTTGCGATCGACTGGCAGTATTCGAAGATCTCTGGGCCGGTTGCGTACTTTTGCGTGGGTATGTAACCCATCTCTTCGAGCAGGGGCAGGTAAACGTACGACTCGATATCGCAGGCTGCGCCAGGGTAGCGGTTGAAATACCAGGTGCCGCCGACGTCACCTCCTTTATCAATAATGCGAATGTCTTTTACGCCCAACTGACGCAGGCGGGCGCCGGCCAGCAGGCCACCGAAACCACCGCCGATCAGTGCAACGTCGACTTCATCCCTGAGCGGTTCTCTTTCGATCTTGCTGTCGATGAAGGGGTCTTCTTCGAGGTAACCAAAGTCGCCTTCAATTTTGAGGTACTGCCCGGCCGCATCGGGGCGCAGGCGTTTGTCGCGTTCCTGCGCGTACTTTTCGCGCAGCGCATCGGGATCAAAATCGATGTCGAGATTACTCATTGTTAAGTTTCCAGTAACAAATGTCGAGATGATACTAAAGCTTGATTTGAGTATCGTCAATACTTATCATGGTGCTCAGTATCATCGAATGACGCGAACGGCCAATGCTGGTTTTGGGCGCTTTTTAAAGGGCTTTTACCCCTGGCCGGCTCGATGAAAAATGAATAACCCGCAATGAAGTGAGTGGCCAGCAAATGGCGAGCAGCCCTACGACGGCTAACCAAAAACTCAAGGCCCAGAGCATGCAGTCGATTCTCGATGCGGCTGGCCTGTGCTACCTCGAGAATGGATTCAGTGGCACTACAGTCGATGACATCGCGGCGCGCGCAAGGGTTGGCCGGGCGACGGTGTTTCGCAACTTCAAAACGAAGGAAGCGATTTTTACTGAATACGTCCAGCGCGAGTGCCGGCAGATCATCGCGCGAACGGCAAAGCTGCTCGAAAAGGCAAAATCGCCGGAAGAGTACCTTATTACGCTGTTCATGCTTACTATTTGTGAGGGGCCCAAAGAGCCGATTCACAAGATCACTACGGCCGACTATGACTCCCGGGCCTACTCGTTTGAGCTTTCCTTTTTGTCCAGTGCAGCGGACCAGTTGCTCGAAGAGACTTTCCCGCCCTTTTTTGCGATGGCAAAGCTTAACGGCCAGGTCCGTCGAGGCGTGAGCCAGTATGAAATGATCCAGTGGATCAAGCGTCTCAATATTGATTTTGTTCTGAATCCCATCGAATACGACGATGACCCCAGGAAGGTGAGAAAATTCTTGAACACCTTCGTGGTTCCATCATTTTTCCGTGACCAGGTTTAGCCGTTTTACCTGATTGCTACAGCCCGTTTATAGAGAGGATGGTATGGCTGACAGAGGTTTATCCGGTTTCCGAGTTGTCGATTTCACCAGCTGGATAGCAGGCCCCTATGCAACAAAGCTGTTTGCTGATGCGGGTGCCGATGTTATCAAGGTAGAGCCTGTTTCCGGCGACCCGATGCGTCGCCATGCTTCCAGGCCGGAGTTTTTGCAACGACGACCTGGCGACTCTGCGTTCTTTCAGTACCTGAATGGCGGTAAGCGCTCAGTTATCGGCGAGCCCGATGATTTGAAGGTACGAGAATTGATTGGCTCTGCCGATATTCTTATCGAAGATTTTGAACTGGGTTCTGAGGCATTGCGCCGACTGGATGTCGATGCGCTGCGCGATCAATATCCCCATCTGGTCGTGTTGTCATTGAGTGCCTATGGCCGTACTGGCCCTTACGCAGCGCGGCCTGCCACCGAGTTTACGATTCAGGGGGAGTGTGGCTCGACGGCAGTGCGAGGCTTGCCTCACCAGGAGCCGTACATGGCAGGGGGGCGAATCACTGATTTCGTCGCGGCAGTCTATGCGGCGGTTGCAGCACAGGTTGCTGCAACCGGTGCCCGGCGCTCTGGTATTGGCGAGCACATCGATTTCTCGTTGACCGAAGTGATGAATATTTCAGGCACTGTCTTCATGGACCTGATTTACAGCACACTGGGGCGCATGGATATTCCAGGGCCGCCGCGCTCAGTCGAGACGCCTTCAATAGAGCCCACCAAAGACGGCTTTGTTGGTGTCAATACGAACTCGCCTAAACATCACGAGAATTTCTTGCGCGTGATTGGCCGTGAAGACTGGATTGGTGACGCCGAGCTTGCCACCGCATTTACCCGGATGTTGCGCTTCGATGAGTGGCAGGAGGCGGTGTGGAAATGGTCGAAGTCTGTGACGACTGCCGAGGCCGTGGCGCAATGTTCAGAGCAGGTTGTTCCCGTTGCACCCGTGCACAACGGCAAGACTGTGCTGGAGCATGAGCAGCTGGTCACCCGCAAGGTGTTTGAAGACAGTCCGTCGGGTGACTTCAAGCAGCCCAGGCCGCCTTACTTGATTAACGGTGAGCGGATGATGCCTGCGAGGCCTGCACCGACCTTGGGTGAGCATACCGGTAACATCGAGTCGCGATCGATACCCGCGCCAGCAGGAGATATAGGAAAGGGAGACTTGCCTCTGGCCGGCCTCAAGATTCTCGATGCTACGGCCTGGTGGGCAGGGCCCATCGCCACGCAGATTTTTGCGACCCTGGGTGCAGATGTCATTCACGTCGAGTCAGTTGAACGCTTCGATGGCATTCGTGGCGTGGTGATGATGCCCAATGGTCACGACTGGTGGGAGCAGGGCCCGCTGTTCAGCGCCATTAACTGTAACAAGCGCGGTATCGCCGTCGAGCTCAATACCGAGCAGGGCCTTGAGGTCTTCAAAGAGTTGATTGCCCAGTGTGATGTCATTGTCGAAAACTTTTCGCCGCGAGTATTCGACCGGTTTGGCCTCGACGCTGAGACTGTTGCGGCAATCAACCCCAACAGCGTTTATGTACGAATGCCGGCTTTTGGCCTCGATGGACCCTGGCGCAACAACCTGGGTTTTGCGCAGACCATGGAGCAGATGGCGGGTCTGGCCTGGATCACAGGTCATGCTGATGACCAGCCGCGCATCCAGCGCGGTGTGTGCGACCCGATCGCTGGTATGCACGCGGCCTTCGCGATACTGGCAGCACTTGAAGAGCGAGATCGCACGGGTAAGGCGCAGTTTCTCGAATGCACGATGATCGAAGGCGCGCTCAATGTTGCGGGCGAGCCGATCGTTGAGTACACCGCCTATGGCAATATTATGGAGCGTGAGGGTAACCGCTCTACCTATGCCGCGCCGCAAGGTTTATACCTATGCGTTTCCGAGGAGCCTGAAGAGGAATGGCTGGCACTGTCGATTGCGACCGATGCACAATGGCAGCAGTTGGTGAAATACCTGGGCGAGCCTGACTGGGCGCTGGCGCCTGAGCTGAATACACTGCAGGGCAGGCGTGAAAACCACGATGCTATCGATAAACAGTTGCGAAGCTTTTTTGCGGATAAGCAATTGGACGATGTCATCGAGCCGCTGGTGGCGCTGGGCGTACCCGCCGGCAGCTTGCTCGACGCGCGCAAGGCCTACCTGCATCCGCAGCTCGATGCGCGAGGTATGTTTGAAGAGGTGACGCACCCCTCGCTGGGTACGCACCCGGTTCCGGGCGCGCCGTTCAAGTTTGCCAGTCGTGGCGACAAACCCTGGATTCGACATCGTGCACCACTGCTTGGTGAACACAACCGCGAGGTGTTGAAAGAATTTCTGGGCTATAGCGATGAGAAACTTGACGCGCTAGAAGCTGCCGGCGTGATCGGCACGAAAACAGCCTGATAGCGAAGCGTGTACTTCTGGTGTAGAGCGTGGACATCCTGTCAGCTAGCGGCGATCATTAGCCCGGTTCAATAAACGACACTGAGGAGTTGACCATGGCTTTGTCATTGCAGGAAGTCTCAGATCGCATGGAGATTGAAGACCTGGTTTACCGTTATTCCGACCTGATAGACGGTAAGAAATTTGATGAGATGTTGACGGTGTTTACTGCCGATGCCACGATCGACTACTCGGGCACCGGTGGTGGCGGTGGTGATATTGAGGCAACCAAAAAGTTTCTCTCTGAGTCGCTGCCCATGTTTCCGAAAACGCAGCATTTGATGTCGAACATTCGCATCCAGCTGGATGGCGATACTGCCAGCGGTCGAGTGATGTGTTTTAACCCGATGTATCTGTCGGTGGAAGGTGCGCCCGCGCAGCAAATGTTCTTTGGGCTTTGGTATAACCAAAAGTATGTCAGGACACCCGAGGGTTGGCGTATTAGCGAACTTTCTCAAGAAGGTAGTTGGGACTTTAATACCCCAGAAGCAATGGCCATTAACAAAGACGCGTAGTCAAAGAGAGCAATGAGAGATTTTAACGGGAAAGTAGCGGTTATTACCGGTGGTGGGTCAGGTATAGGTGCCGCACTGGCACGACGCCTCGCCGATGAGGGCATGCAGCTGGTATTGGCTGATATTAACGAGGCGGCACTGGAGCGCACCGCTCAGGCGTTCTCCGATAAAGGCGTGTCGGTGCTCACGGTTCCTGTCGATGTCAGTGATCCTGCACAAATCGATGCCCTGGTAGAAACCACCCTTTCGAGCGTTGGCGCTCCACATATGCTGTGCTCGAATGTCGGTTTGATCATGTTCGACAAGCTCGAAAGCATGTCGGCATCGGCCTGGCAGTCGATCTGGTCGATCAACATCATGGGCGTGATCAATGTGGTATCAGCATTTTTGCCCCACATGAAGCGGTTGGAGGGCGAGCGCCATATCACGCTGACCAGTTCGATGTACGGGTTTATTTCAGCACCGCGGATGGGCGCCTATGTCACGAGTAAGTACGCCATCATGGGTTATGGCGAAACCCTGCAGGCCGAGCTTGCCGATGATGATATTGGCGTGACGATTATTTTCCCGACCATGGTGACCACCGATCACCTCAAGAACAGCACGGCGATTCTCGAAGAAAAAGTGGCAGGCCATGATGTCAAGCAGGATGACATCGACAGCTACGTCAAGGTGGGGCTGGCGCATTGCCAGACGCCGATGACGCCCGATGAGGCGCTACGCAATGTGATCGATGATATCCGCCACGACCGCCTGTACAGCGTGACGCATGATGGCCCCACCGAGGCTTTCCAGCAGCGCAGCGATGCGATTATGGCGGCGATTGCCAGGGCTGACCGTTAAGCGTTGTTTGCCTGATCAGGTAGCGACAGTATTTCCGCGGTTTCGATACAACTTGCCACCGGTCTGCCAACGGTATGGCAAAGCTCAACCGCTTTCTGCGTGAGCGCCAGGTTGGTAGGCTGGTCTTCCCCAAGATGGTCTTCAAGCCCGGTATGAATATGGCCGCCTCTCTCCAGCGCCAGTTTGGCGATGGGCGTGTCAAAAATATCGCCGCCCATGACGGCGACCGACCAGGGCAGCGTGCAGCCTTCGAGCTCCATCATCTCAAGGTAGGCGTTCAGCGCAGTTTCGGTCGGTGGTAAGCCAAAGCTGACGCCTTTGCCCCAGCCCATGTAACCGGAGTCGCCGCCAAAGTAGAATTTGATCATCGCGCCCGGTGGGATCTTGCCCAGTCGCCAGTATGAAAACGTATTGCGCAGGAAGCCGGGCTCGTAAATCGCCAGGCTGGCACCCAGCCGCCAGCGCTCGCACTGCGCGAGCGCGACTTCCATATCGGCGAAGGTATTGATATAGGCAAAGCTGTCTTTGCTGGGTGTGCCATCGTCATCGGCCCAGCCCAGAATCAGCGAGCCGGGGTCGAGAATGCCGCAGCGAATCGCGCCTGCCTCTGCAAGGATATCGATATGGCGAAGCTTGTCCGCCATGGTCTCTCCGCCACCCAGAGTGGGGTAAAGCAGGGCATCGGGGATCTTCTCGAGTACCTGCCGGTAGCTTTGCAGGTAGACCTGTGCCGCCTCATCACCCGGCAAACCAAAATCGCTCAGTGGCGTGTGAGTGTGGACGATGGCTGCGCCGGCATCGAAGCACTCGATGCTCTGCCGGGCAATGCTGTCGGGCGTTACCGGCACGTGCGGATTGCGTGCTTCCTGCGTGGCGCCGTTCAGCGCGATTTCGATGATGACCGGTTCTATTGACATGGTCGCTTCACAAGGGTGGTTGGGAGATGTGGCGGTTTAAACCAGCGCCTGCCACTGGCCGCCACTGGCGTGGGTCGCCCTTGCTGCATCCATCGTCCGCTGGCCGATGACGGCATCTTCAAAGGTCGGGTAGGGTGTGGGGTGGCTCGGGCTCTGGCCCTGCATAGTCTCGAGAATGCTCTGGTAGAGCCGGGTATACGGCCCGATATTGTTGGCGCCGGCGCAGAGCTTGTCGTAGGTGGTTTCAATAAATTCCATCGTCTGCGGCTGCATGTTGTGCAATACCAGCTCGGGGCGTATCTCCAGTTTGCGGTCACCGCTCGCATTGCTCACATAGACGTCGCTGCCGACCTGCCGGATGGCGCCCTGGGTGCCCGCGACCCTGAGTTCGACCAGCGGCGGCCCAAAATCACTGATGCTGCTCTGGATGATGCCCGAGACGCCACTGACAGTGCGAAAGTGAAACGAGAAGGTATCTTCTGCGCTCCAGCCATGTCGGGAAATCGTATCGCAGGAGCCGCTAATGCCGCTGAGCTCGCTGCCCAACACAAAGCGCGTGGTATCGAACATATGTACGGCGTGGGCGCCGAGCCAGCCGCCGCCCTGGTCGGCATCCTGCCACCACTCGGGCACGGTCGTGCCCTCGTAGGCAAACATTGGCAGCGACAGTGCGTGGGTCATCATGCGAGGCTCACCGATCATGCCTTCGGCGATTGCCAGGCGCATCAGCGAGTGGTGTGGATCGAAGCGATGTTCGTGGCCCAGTACATGAATCAGGCCCGATTCGCGCGCCAGTGCGAGCATTTCTTCAGCCTGGCCAAGATCGCGTGCAAAGGGCTTCTCACAGAGTACGTGTTTGCCCGCTGCAAACGCGGCGCGAACGATGTCAAGATGGCTGTGGGGTGGCGTGGTCACACTGACCAGGTCGACGCCTGGCAGGGCCAGCGCCTCCTCCATCGAGGTTAGCGCCAACGGAATGCCGGCGAATTCAGCACGCGCCTGGGTCTTGGCCGGGTCGCGGCCGACAATGGCTTTCACATCGAAGCCCGCCGCCTTGAGTGCCACTGCGTGTATGGTTAGCCCCACACTGGTGCCAAAGATTACTGCGCCGGGTGTTTGTTCGCTCATGGTCCAATCGCCTTCTGTTGGTCGGGCCGGCCACCGTCGTGGGCCTGGGGCTTGCTGTGCTCGCCATTATATTTGAATTGCAGCAGTGGAATTTAACATTCGGCAAGGTGCGCGGGCGCCAGACAGGACATTTGCTAGAATCGGCACAGGCCAGGCAGGCAGTCCCAGCCTCAGCAAGGCCCCTTTATCGGAGAAAACGTCATGTTCGATTTGAAGATCACCGGCGGCACGATTGTCGATGGCACAGGCGCAGCGCGTTACGTGGGCGATGTAGCGATTAAAGAAGGTGTCATTGTCGAAGTGGGGCCGCAGGTCGCGGGAGACGCACGCGAGACAATTGATGCGACCGGCCAGCTGGTCACACCGGGCTTTGTCGATATTCACACGCACTACGATGGGCAGGCTACCTGGGATTCCTTGCTCGACCCATCGGCCAGCCACGGGGTTACGACCATCGTCGCCGGCAACTGTGGCGTTGGTTTTGCCCCGGTGCGACCCGGTGATGAAAAGCGCCTGATCGAGATGATGGAAGGCGTCGAGGATATTCCCGGCACGGCGCTGTATGAGGGCATCCAGTGGGAGTGGGAGAGCTTTCCGGAGTATCTCGATGCCCTGGATCGGCGCGAGTACGCCATGGATATCGCGGCGTTTGTGCCGCACGCGCCGATCAGGCTGTACGTCATGGGCGATCGCGGCGAGCGCAATGAAGAGGCAACGGCAGAGGATATCGCCGCCATGTCTGCCCACGTGCATGATGCGATCAAGGCAGGTGCCGTCGGCTTTTCGACTTCGCGCTCGCTGAATCACAAAACCCTCGACGGTGAACTGGTTGCCGGTACCTACGCCGGGCAAGATGAACTTGAAGGCATGGTCAATGCCATGCTCGAGGCTGGTGGTGGTCTATTCGAGGTCGTGCCGCAGGGCGAAACCGAAGCCGACGAAGCGCTGATTCTTGGCGAAATCGACATGATGAGCCGGGTCTCGAAAGCGACCGGTGCAGAGATTTCGTTTTTGATGGTGCAGGCCAATGGCGCTGCCGACCTGTGGCGCAAGCAAATGGCAGCGACCGCCGAGGCCAATGCCAGCGGTGCGAAGCTGGTACCCCAGGTGGGTGGTCGCCCGGGCGGCATGCTGATCGGGCTTGAGAGTTACCACGGCTTCATGCGCAAACCGACGTTCCGCAAGCTCGAGGCCGAGTACTCTGGCGATGCGCTCAAGGCGGCACTGCGCGAGCCTGCCAACCGCGCGGCGATTCTTTCCGAGGCCGATGAGCCACTGACCCCGAGCGAGCAGTTCGGCACGATGACCGAAGTGATGGAGATGCTGTTCCCGGCGATGTACCCGCTGGGTGACCCACCCAACTACGAGCAGACCCACGATCGATCTATCATGGGCATTGCCGAGTCAACCGGTCGCGACCCCTGGGAAGTGCATTACGACCTGCTGGTGGAGGGCGACTGGGTGCTGGGTGCGTTTACCAACTACGCGCAGGCCAGCCAGGAGCCCCTGCGCGAGATGATTTCTGATCCATCAACGGTATTGGGCCTGTCGGATGGTGGTGCCCACGCAAAGATGATCTGTGATGCGTCGGTGCCTACCTATATGCTGACGCACTGGGTGCGTGATCGCGATCGCGGTGAACGACTTGCGCTGGAGAGCGTGATCAAAAAGCAGTGCGCGGATACAGCGCGCATTGTCGGTATGCGCGATCGTGGCACAATCGCGGTGGGCAAAAAGGCCGACCTGAACGTCATCGACTTTGAAGGCCTGACATTGCACGCGCCACGGTCGGTCAATGACCTGCCTGCTGGCGGCGCGCGTATCTTGCAGGACGCATCGGGTTACACAGCGACGATTGTCAGCGGTGTGGTAACGCGCAGGAACGATTCTGACACAGGCGCGCGACCTGGTCGCCTGGTGCGCGCAGCGGGTTAAGCGCTATAGTGAACCAGGCTGCATCGGTGGCGATGCGTCGTCGCCACCGATGCAATGGCCCGGCGGCTTACTGCCTGCCAAAGCGCTGGTAGAAGTCCGTCAGCTCCAGCGTGAAGTTGTCGGCTTCCACAAACTCCTCATCATTCATTTCAGGCTGCTCGTACTGGCGGTACCAGCTCGCGTATTCATCGAGCTCCCTGGACTGGACCTTGTAATGTGATGAATAGGTGCTGACGCGCAGCAGCGGTGTGTCGCCGGTAAAGTCAAAGTGCATCAGGCGAAACCAGCCATCGCCGATGCCGGTGGGTCTGCCCAGTTGTGGGTGCAGCGGCTGCCCGGCATCGACGCCGGATTGCCCACGGTCCTGGTAGTCGGCCATCATCTGGTAAACCTCGCCGCCCTCAACATTGCCATCAATGCGCAGGCCCTGGCCATGCTGGTGGCCCGACAGCACCATAAAGATCTGTGGGTGTTTCGAGATAAACTTCTGCCAGAGCATTTCGGCATTGTTGTGGCGCGGGTCAACCGCATGGAAGTCGACGATGGGCGCGGCCTTGCGCTCGCTTTTTGCGTTCAGGAAGTCATGGGTGGTGAGAATCGTCGGCAGCCCCGGGTTCTTTTCGATCACTGTGCTGGCCCAGGCCAGCGTATCGTCTTTGGGTGACATATCCAGGGCAAGGTGCAAGAAGGTGTATCCCGCCGCGGAAAAGATCTGCGCGCTACTGGCGCCACCGTCATAACTGTCGATATACCAGTCTTTGCCAGCAAAGAATTCAGAATCGTTGCCAAATACGCTGCGGAAGTTATCCAGTCCGCCAGCATGGATAATACCCAGTGACTCAGGTGTCATGCGCAGTTTCTTCGGGTCTGTGGTGGGTGGCCAGCGCGCATCGCCCCACATGGCGTCATAGTCGTGGTTGCCAGGCACCACGCCAAAGGGCAGGCCGGCCTCAGCCAGTATGCGGAAGCCTTCACGCGCAGCGGGCATTTCAATACCAAACACTTTGTCCGGTACCGGGTGAAAGTGCGAGCCAAACCAGGGGTTCTCTACCGATTCGAAACCCGCGTGCTTGTGATCATCGTCCATATCGATGGTCTGGTGCTGCCAGACATCGCCCAGGTGGATGGCAAACACGATGTCGCCGCCGCGGGTGACCGCGTTGCGGGCGATGTAATCCATTTGGGCCATAAACTGGTCGGCCGCATCGAGCGCAAAGCCTTCAGCGGTCTGGTGCGTATAGTCGAGATAGTTCTGCGTATCGGGGATGGCCGCGACGGTAAAGCGCTTGAGATCCGGCGCCTGTTGCTCGGGTGCGCTGCAGCTGAGCAGTGCAAACAGGCAAAACAGGCCAACAAGGTTTTTTATGTTCATTTTTTAACGTCTCGATTCTGTTGTTTATGGGTCGTTAGTTTATGGGGCGTTTGTTTAAGGGCGCTCTGGCGCGGTAGCGGGTACTGCGCGCAACCGGCTGTCAACAGCGTGCAAGCGGGTATAGCCTAACATGCGAATGCAAAGTAAGGTACTCTGCAGGCCTGCCGGGTATCAACACCGGTAGCACAGCGAGAATGAGCGACGTGACCACAACAGATTACGCACAGGAATACGCGAGCGCGCGCGACGATGCCGAGCAGTTCTGGATGCGGCGTGCGCGCGAGCTGCCCTGGTACTCACCGCCAGCGACGGTACTCTCTGTTGCCCGGCCGGGGCTACAGTCGTGGTTTCCCGATGGGTCAATGAATACCTGCTACATGGCACTCGATCATCATGTTGCCAATGGCCGCGGAGGCCAGGCCGCGTTGATTTACGATTCGCCGGTTACCGGCGTCAAGCAGGTCTACAGTTATGCGCAGTTGCTCGACAGGGTGGCGGCCATTGCGGGCATGTTGCGCGACCAGGGCGTGGTCAAAGGAGATCGCGTCGTACTCTATATGCCGATGATTCCCGAAGCGGCCTGTGCAATGCTGGCCTGCGCGCGGTTGGGCGCTATCCATTCGGTGGTGTTTGGTGGCTTTGCGCCACGTGAACTGGCGATTCGCATCGACGATGCCGAGCCGCGCGTTGTCCTCTCGGCATCCTGTGGTGTTGAAGGCGCGAAGGTGATTGAGTACAAACCCCTGCTCGATGAAGCGCTGGTGCTGTCTCGCTTCCAGCCCGAGTCGGTCATTGTTTTCCAGCGGCCGCAATGTGAGGCAGGCTTGCGGGACGGTCGTGATCACGACTGGCAGCAGCTTGAATCCCAGGCCGAGCCGGCCGACTGCGTGCCGGTACAGGGCAGTGACCCACTGTATATCCTCTACACCTCGGGCACGACGGGCAAGCCCAAGGGTGTTGTCCGTGAGAACGGTGGCCACGCGGTGGCGATGCACTACAGCATGCAGTCGATCTATGCCATCGATGCGGGCGATGTATTCTGGGCGGCATCCGATGTCGGCTGGGTCGTGGGGCACTCGTACATTGTCTATGCGCCGCTGCTGCGCGGCTGCACCACGATCATGTACGAGGGCAAGCCCGTTGCTACACCCGACGCAGGGGCTTTCTGGCGGGTGGCGGCTGAATACAGGGTGCGGGCACTGTTCAGTGCGCCCACCGCGTTTCGGGCAATAAAAAAGGAAGACCCGGAGGGCAGACTGGTCGGAGACTATGACCTGTCGCAGTTGCAGCGCGTGTTCTCTGCTGGCGAGCGTCTGGATCCGCCGACCTATGAATGGATGAAAGAAACGCTGCAGCGCCCGGTCATCGATCACTGGTGGCAGACAGAAACCGGCTGGGCCATTGCGGCGAATATGACCGGCGTCGAGGAATTGCCCTGCAAGGCCGGCTCAGCGACGGTGCCCGTGCCGGGCTATCGCGTAGCGATTCTCGATGATGCAGGCCGACCGGTGGGTCCTGGCCAGCAGGGCAACATCGCCATCGAGCTGCCGCTGCCACCCTCTTGCCTGAATACCCTCTGGCGCGATGAGCAGCGCTTTTTCGATAGTTACCTCAGCACCTTCCCGGGCTTCTACAGCAGTGGCGACGGAGGGTATTTTGACGACGAAGGCTACCTGTACGTGATGGGGCGCCTGGATGATGTGATCAATGTCGCCGGCCACAGGCTATCGACTGGCGAGATGGAAGAAGTCCTGGGAACCCACGAGGCTGTCGCCGAGGCGGCGGTGGTTGCAAGAGATGATGAACTCAAGGGGCACTTGCCTGTGGGGTTTGTCGTTCTCAAGTCAGGTGTCACGATCGCTGAGTCGCGCCTGCGCAGCGAGTTGATTGAGCTGGTGCGCAGCGAAATTGGTGCGATTGCCTGCTTCAGGCAGGTCTTTGTCTGCCCCCGGCTGCCCAAGACGCGCTCGGGCAAGACACTGCGCAAGACCATCAAGCATATCGTCAACGGCGTGGATTACACGGTACCCTCGACAATCGATGACGCTGGCAGCTTGCAAGAAATAGCAGCGATCGTTGCGCGCAATTAGCCAGCGCGACCTGCCTCAGCCGCAGGAGCGCGGTTTAGCGTGCAATTTCTTCCATGATTTTTTCGCGCGCGCTGGTTAGCAGGGCCAGCAGTGCTTTTCGTTCACTGGCCGAAAGCGGTAAAAACGTATCGTCCAGGCCTGCGATATCTGTTTTTTCAAAGCGCGTCTTGAGTGCCTTGCCCTTGCTGGTGAGGCTGATCATCACCGTGCGCCGGTCTGCCTCACCGTTGTGCCGCTGTACGTAGCCTTTTGACACCAGCTTGTCGATCTGCCGGGTGACGGTCGACGCGCCCTTGATCGACCACAGGTTCAGTTCGGTCTGGCTCTGGTTATCCCTGTCCCACAACTGGTGCATAAACACGGACTCCTCGGGGGTCAGGTCAATATCCAGCGATTTCATGCGGTGCGCGGTCAGCTGCTGGAGCAGGTTGCCCGTCTTGGTGAGGTTGTAGCTAATCGATTGGGTCAGGTCCACGGGTTGCTCCGGGAGGGGCGCAGGCGGCGCGCGGAAACATGAATGATACTACATACTTCGATAATGCAATAGTTGCACTATGCAAGTAAAACCCGTAGTATGGCGGTCGAATCGGGTCAGATATTGGACAAAGCTATGAACGAGATCAAGGCAAGAACAGCGGACTATGGGCTTGGGCCCTACACCTATCCCCGGGGCTGGTTTGTCATCGCCGAGGCCAGCCAGCTCAGCCAGGGGCCGATGGCGCTCCGGTATTTTGGCAAGGAGTTCGCGCTTTACCGGGGCGAAAGTGGGCGAATCGTGCTGCTTGATGCCTACTGCAAGCACATGGGCACGCACCTGACCAAGAGCCTGTCGGCGCATATCGTGGTGTCGAACCAGAACATTGTCGGTGACAGCATCCTCTGTCCCTACCATGCCTGGCAGTACGGCCCGGACGGCGATCTCGAGAGCATTCCCTACGAACCGGGCCTGTGCCCGAAATCGGCCAACATCAAGTCTTACCCGGTGCGCGAGCTAATGGGGCTGGTGCTGATGTGGCACGACCCTGAAGGAGGCGAGCCCGATTTTGACCCGCCATACCTGCCGGCCTGGGATAAAGAAAACGCGGTGCACTGGCAGCTCGATCACCTTGGGCAGGTGCCCATTCACCAGCTCGAGATTCTCGACAATATGACCGACGTGCGGCATCTGGGCCCCACGCACGGCTCGCCCTGCGAATACTTTGAGAATGAGTTCAGGGGTCATATCTCGATCCAGCGCCAGGGCGGCACGCTGGCAACCTACAATGCCCACCTGGATACCGTCACCTGGTACACAGGCCCGGGCATCCTGCTATCCAAGCAGACTTACCACGACGTGACGATATTCGAGTTAATCTGCAATACGCCCATTGAAGACGGGCTCACCGAAGCCTGGCACGGCGTGTTGTCCTTCGCGAATAACGTACCGCCGAGCACCCGCGACCTGGTCGCCGCAAGGCAGGCCCAGGACGCAGCGCTGGCGGCCTTTGCGACGGATTTTGAAGTCTGGAAACACAAAGTGCCCGCGATCAAGGTGCTGCAGACCAAACACGATGGACAGTTCAAAACCCAGCGCAAATGGGTAAGCCAGTTCTATATGTCGGCTGAGGATGCCAGTGCACTGCAGCAGGAGCTCGATGGTGTGCACACGATTGAGAACTTCCCGCAGCCCACCTTCGAAGCGCGCGAGGCGGGCTTTGAAGAGGACTGTTTCGCCTCGGCCTGAGTGCGTGGCTGAGCCGCCCGGCAATCGACAGGGTATACTGCCGCTTTTTTCGATCAGGTCGAGGCGGCAAAACCCATGCAGCATCGCGCAGATTATTCTCCAGCCTATCGGAACTACGTTCTTTTTATACTTTGGCTGGTTTACATACTTAACTTTGTCGACCGCCAGCTGATCAACATTCTGCTCGAGCCGATCAAGCTCGAGTTTGGCGCCAGCGATACCGCGATGGGTTTCCTGACCGGTTTTGCTTTCGCGCTGTTTTACGCCAGCCTTGGGGTACCCATCGCCCGCCTTGCAGATCGGTGGTCGCGGCGCAATGTCATCGCCATCTCTGTCGGTATATGGAGTGCGATGACCGCGATCAGCGGCCTGGCCAACAATTTTTTACAGCTGGCCCTGGCCCGGGTTGGCGTCGGCATTGGCGAGGCAGGCGGCACGCCGCCTTCACACAGCCTTATCGCCGATTATTTTCCGCGTGAGCAGCGCACCACGGCGCTGAGCATTCACAGTACGGCGACTCATTTCGGTATTCTCGTTGGCATGATCGTTGGTGCCTATGTGGCGGCGCAGTACGGTTGGCGCATGGCTTTTTTACTGTTCGGCATTCCTGGCGTGCTTGTCAGTTTGTTGGTGTACCTCACTGTCAGGGAGCCGCCGCGTGTGCAGCCGCCGGCCAGTACCAATATGCTGCAGGACATTCGCCACGTCTGGCGCCTGCCGGGCTTTGCCCTGATCGCGATTGCCGGGTCGATCACGGCTATCGCGACTTATGGTTTGGGCAACTGGACGCCGGCATTCCTGATGCGCACCCACGGTTTGAGCCTGGTACATACCGGTGTATTGATGGGTGTAACCGGCGCATTGAGCGGCATCATTGGCGCGGTGGCCAGTGGCGTACTCTGCGATCGCCTGTGCCTGCGCGACAAACGCTGGCAGTGCTGGCTGCCGGCACTGGGCGCGCTGGGCACCGCGCCGCTCATGCTGGCCTTTCTGTTGTGGCCTGAATCGCAGACCTTTGCGCTGGGTGATATCGCAGTGCCGGTTGCGATGCTCTTTACCTTTGTCGGCGGGATCGTTGCCAGCTTCTGGATCGGGCCAACCTACGCGGCTATCCAGACGCTGGCGCCGACCCATATGCGCACGCAGGCATCGGCTGTGTTCCTGTTCATGTTCAATTTGCTGGGGCTTGGATTTGGGCCGCTGCTGGTCGGCATGTTGAGCGATGCGCTGTTGCCTGCGTTTGGTGCAGAGAGCCTGCGCTACGCG
Organism: Pseudomonadales bacterium; assembly: GCA_965216795.1. Classification (GTDB taxonomy): domain Bacteria; phylum Pseudomonadota; class Gammaproteobacteria; order Pseudomonadales; family UBA7434; genus UBA7434. Next base: position 2,660,932 of record OZ244196.1, read on the forward strand.
CTGTCTATGGCAATGGGCCTGGTGCTGGTGGGCGGGTACTTTTTCTGGCGAGCCGCACCGCACTACGCCAGTGCAGAGCACCAGTAAACTGGGCCCGGGCGACGCCTGGCGCAGCAGCGGGCTTATTGTTCTTCAGCAGCGAGTTCGTCAAAGGTGGTCTCTTCAGCGAGCTGCTCAAAGTATTCGTCGACCGAGATGGACCCGGCCAGTTTGAGTGCCGGCGGCTTCATTGCCGATGCAAATGTTGGCTGGAAGTTGAAGTCACCACTGTTCTCTATTTGCTGGTAGCTGACGTAAAACACGACGACGGAGACGGCGATGGCCGAGGCGACGGCGGTGACGTTTTTGATATTGGTCGCGAAAAACAGGTGGATGCGCAGCAGCAGTGCCAATAGCACGAGCGTGGACAGGTAGTCGATGATTTCGTCGGTCAGCAGACTGTGGGTATTAAATAGCAGCAGCTCCGCGAGCAGCGTCAGGATAATCGACAGGCCGGTAACCAGTGAGACGGCGAGCAAGTGCACGCCGAACCGCGACTGGTGGCGAAGAATGCGGCCGGTGATTGCCCAAAGCCCGGCCCACATCAGTACCATGACGCCGCCACTGAGCGTCTCGGTAATATAGGGCGCCCATTCCAGTGTCGTTGAAGAAGAATAAAACTCAACGAGCAGGGAGGCTGAGCACACCAGCAACAGCGCAGCGAGAGGTATGAAAAGGTTGCCAGCATAGCGTTGCAGCCTGCCTGGCAGCGCCAGCTTGCGCGTGGGCTCAACCGGGTGTGCGGTCGAGTAAATATCGAGGCTGGTGCGGCCCAGCGTCAGCTGGTCACCGGTCGATAACGCAAAAACCGTTTGCCCCGTGCTCTTGCCGTTGACCAGCACGGGGTTGGTCATGTCGAGAACTTCTGCAAACCACTGGTCATCTTCGCGATACAGTTTCAGCTGCCGTGGTGCGACATAGGCATCGGCCAGCACGATATCGTTGTCGTAGGCTCGGCCGACCGTCATGCTGTCGCCGTGGTTTTTGACCAGCTCGGCGCCGCGCGCCTGCTTGCCCTCGATTTTGACGACTATTGAATCCACCGGACTTCCTCGACCATACGTTGAATGAAGGCCAGTGCGTTTTCCTTGCTGGCCGCGGTGACGCTCATTTCTGCGATCGCAGCTTCATTGTTTTCGGCAATCGAGCCCATGACCATCACCGCATCGTAAAGCCCCGCATATTTCTTGTAGGCCCGCAGGCAGGTGGCAATTTTCCAGTCGCCCGGTGGTAGCGCGATAAACGCCGTGCTGCAGGTAAATTCGGTGATTTCGTCTTCCTCGTAGCTATTGCCCAGGTAGCTGGGATCAAACCGACCTTCCACATAGTTGTAGAACTGCCAGCGATTGAGTTCGCTGGTGGTGATCCATTCGTAGTTGTAGGCAAAGCTGCCGACCTGCAGTTCATCGCTGACGTAAACGCTGTCTTCGGAGTTGCAGTGCTGGTGTACGGCCTCGAACTTGTCATCGTCCGCCTCGACGGTATGGCCCCAGCAGTTGAGTGAGTCCACCAGCTTGCCGAAGACTTCGAGCTTGCCGATGGTTTTTTTCTCAACGTCGCTATTGAGCAGTTGCGTGAAAAACGCTTCCTGGTCTGCGAGCAATGACTGCTGTATCTGCTCGGCAAAGGGTGCGTTGTTATCGGCGCGCGCCCGTTCAATCAGCGCGGCGAGGTGTTCGGCCGGAACCAGGAAGCTCAGCTGTTCGCCGCCCTTGGAGACGTTGGTGCCAATGACTTCACCATTGCTGTCGAACGTGGGGCCGCCGCTCATGCCGGGGTTTAGCGAGCCCGAGAACAGTATGTTCTGGTAGCGGGAGTTCTGGACCAGGCCGTTGTAATTGCCTTCGACGATGGTCATGCCCAGGTCGTGGGGGTTGCCCATCGAATAGATCTTGTCGCCGTTCTTGAGTGGCTCGGTCCGAATAGGCAGGAACCCCGGCTCTGTAGTCTCCCACTGGACGATGGCCAGGTCGTGCACCACATCGATTGCCAGCAGCTCAAGGTCGGCCGTCTCGTCGCCCTCGGTAGACAGCTGTAGCTGGTACTTCTCGGGTTCGTGAACATACGATGAGACCACGTGAAAATTCGTGGCGATAAACCCGGTATCGGTAACCTGGTAGCCAGAGCCAATGCTGTATTTATCGCCCGAGGCGTTGTCGATCACCCTGATCTGGTAAACGTGCTTGCGGTTTTCTTCAAAGATGGTCTTCGCACGGGTATCAGCGTGGAGCGGGGCGGCTATCAGGGCAAAGATGGCAAAGGCGATGAGGTGAAAACGTGAATCCATGTTTTATTGTTCTGTCCCGCAGCTGTTATTGCGTCGTATCGACTGGTTCAGGGCAAGGTATGATAGCGCAATCCGGCCGCGGCCATCGCAACCTGCGCTCGATGCTGCCCAAATGTTGATCGTGACTGGTCTGGCCTTGCAGATTTTTATGCCAGGGTGCAAGCTGTCTGCTGGAGCGATTGCCCTTCAGGCTAGATATTATTGCTCTCGGTCCAGTCTTTGAGTTCCTCCAGAATATCCAGCGCGGACCTGCCAAAGTCGGTAATTTCATAGGCCACGGCGATAGGGCGGGTACTCAGCACTTCGCGCTCGACCAGCCCGTTGGCTTCCATCTCTTTAAGGCGCTGGTCGACCATTTTCTTGCTCGCGCCGCCGAGCTGTCGGGCCAGGTCGTTAAAGCGTACAGGGCCATCTTTCAGGTGCCACAGTATCGAGCCCTTCCATTTGCCGCCGAGGATCCGCATGCCGCGCTCGATGGGACAGGGCTCAAGACAGGCGTTTTCGACGACCTTTCGGCCATTGCTGCGTTTCTTTACCCGGGTTTCCATTGGTCTGGCCTGCGCGCTTCCAGGTGAGTGATTTTAGGTTACTAAAAGTATACTGGTTGACATTAGTATCTTAGGATATCACCATTGCGGCCACTTGTTTAGTCCTGTCTATTTGGAGCATCACGATGGCCACTACCAAAATTGAAGCCGGCTCGGCGTTTCCCCAGATCAGTGTCACCAGTCTTGCAGGCAATGCAGTGACATTGGGCCAGCCCGCCGATGGTTGCGATTGGCAGCTGGTTGTTGTCTATCGTGGCAGGCACTGCCCAATGTGTACGCGGTACTTGAACAACATTGAGTCCATTCGGGCCGGCTTGGCGGATATCGGTGTAGACCTGGTCGCAGTGTCGGGTGACAGCAAGGCTCAGCTCGAAGAGCACCTCGCCAGACTCGAAGTCAGCTTTGAGCTGTACTATGGCTTATCGCAGTCGCAAATGCAGCAGCTGGGCCTGTACATCTCGATTCCCCGATCCGACCAGGAAACTGACCATAACTTTGCCGAACCAGGCATGTTTGTTATTAACGAAGAGGGTAACGTGCAAGTCGTCGATATCTCGAACAACCCGTTCGTGCGGCCAGAGATTGATACACTGTTGTCTGGCTTGCAGTGGATCCGCAATCCTGACAACAATTACCCGATCAGGGGTACGTTCAAGTAGTTTCGCGAGTGTCAGGCTGGGCCTGGGCAAGCTGTTCGGGGTAGAGTAAAGCAAAATTTATGACCAAAAACGTTCTCGTCTTATTTGCACACCCCGCCCAGGAGCAATCCGAAGTCAATGCGCCGCTGTTCGAAGCGGCCCGGGCGGCTGGTGATGTCACCTGCGTCGATCTTTACGCAGAGTACCCCACCCATAATATCGACGTGGCCATCGAGCAGCAGAGGCTGGTCGAGCACGATGTGGTGATTTTCCAGTTTCCTTTCTACTGGTATTCAACGCCGGCCATCCTGAAAGACTGGATGGACCTGGTGCTGGAATACAATTTTGCCTATGGGGCGCAAGGAAAGGCGCTCGAGGGAAAGTACCTCTTGCCGGTGATCAGCGCTGGCGGCGCCGAGCATGCCTACCAGCAGGACGGCTACAATCACTTCACACTCCGCGAGCTGCTCAGGCCGCTTGAGCAAACTGCACGGCTCTGCCACATGCGGTTCCTGGCGCCCTTCGCCATTTTTGGAGCGAGAACGGCCGCCGAAGACCAGCGCATAGAAAATCATATCGGGCAGTACCGCAGGCTGTTGCAGTCGCTCAATAGTGGCCGGTTCAATTTCGCCCAGGCGGCAGAGGTTGAATTGCTCGCACAGCAATTTGACGACATTGTTGGTTCATAGGGGCATGCAATGACGGTCTACTTCATCCAGGCATTTATCTATCTGTGCGCGGCGGTCATTGCAGTGCCGATCGCCAAGCGACTGGGTCTGGGCTCGGTACTTGGTTATCTGGTCGCAGGTGTTGTTATTGGCCCGATGACCGGGCTGGTTGGGTCCGAGACGGTGACTATCCAGCATTTTGCCGAGTTTGGCGTGGTCATGATGCTGTTTCTGGTTGGACTGGAGCTGGAGCCTCAAAAGTTATGGGAAATGCGCAACCGCCTGGTTGGGCTGGGCGGTCTGCAGGTTTCTCTGAGCACCGCGTTGATCACCGCCGGTTGCCTGTTCCTGGGGCTTTCCTGGCAGATGGCGCTGGCTATTGGTCTGATGCTGTCGCTCTCGTCAACAGCGATTGTGCTGCAAACCTTCCAGGAGAAGGGGCTGTCAAAAACCGACGGGGGTAATTCGGCGTTTTCGGTGCTACTGTTCCAGGATATTGCCGTCATCCCGATGCTCGCGTTTATTCCCTTGCTGGCCATGCCCGAGGTGATGGGCGTTGCAGCCGCGCACAGCGATGATCACCACGGCTCGATTGACCTGGTCTCGCAGCTGCCCGGCTGGCTCTATGGCATCGTGGTGCTTGGTTCAATTGCCGTCGTGGTGGTGGGCGGCCATTTTCTCAGCAAACCACTGTTTCGCTTTATTGCCGATACCGGTTTGCGTGAAATGTTTACCGCGACGGCGTTATTGTTGGTCATCGGCATTGCAGCGTTGATGAGCCTCGTTGGGCTGTCTCCGGCGCTGGGAACCTTTCTTGCCGGTGTGGTGCTTGCCAACAGTGAATTTCGTCATGAACTTGAGACCGACATCGAGCCTTTCAAAGGCATTCTGCTGGGCCTGTTTTTCATTACGGTAGGCGCCGGCATCAACTTCGCGGTCGTCAGCGACAATATTGCTATCGTGCTGGGGGCGGTCGCTGGCATCATGCTGGTCAAGGCGGCGGTGTTGCTGCTGCTGGCGCGTATTTTCAGGCTCTACCGTAGCGATGGCTGGCTGCTTACGCTGAGCCTGGCGCAGGCGGGCGAATTTGGTTTCGTGCTGCTGAGCTTCAGTGTCCAGAACAGTGTTGTCAGCCCCGATATCGCGAGCGTGCTTTCGCCCATTATCGCTATCACGATGTTCCTGACGCCGTTGTTGTTTATTCTGTTCGATAAAGTCGTCAAACGGTTTTACCAGGGCGCTGCCAATGAAGGGGCTGCCGATCAAATCGATGACCAGGGTACGGTCGTTATCGCAGGCATAGGGCGGTTTGGCCAGATCGTCAATCGCCTGTTGCTGGCCAATGACGTCCCGACCGTTGTCCTGGATCACTCAGCCTCGATGATCGACAACGCCAGCAAGGTCAATATCAAGACCTGGTATGGCGATGCCAGCCGACCGGATTTGCTCCATAGCGCCGGCATTGGCGAGGCCGGACTGCTGGTCGTCGCCTTTGATGATCCGCATCGAGCGCTAGAGACGGTCAAGCATGTAAAGCACTTCTATCCGCAGGTAAAAATACTCGCCAGGGCCTTCGACCGCGGGCATGGCTATGACTTGACTGCGGCGGGTGCCGATATTGTTATTTCGGAAACCTATTTTTCGGCGTTGGAGCTTGGCGGTGAAGCACTGAAGGCATTGGGTACGCATCCCTTCAAGGTCGAACAGGTTAAAGCCGCATTTCACAAGACCGACGCAAGGCACAGGGACAGTTTCTACGAAGAGTGGCACAAGGGCGACGAGGACGATCGCTTTACCCGCAGCTATCTCGACCTGTTTATCGAGATGGAACAGCGCATCATATCGGCGATCAAGCGCAATCGCATCGATGGCCATGATCTCTCCGAGAGTGGGTGGACTCCGCCGCCCAAAGACTACCTGGACGACTTTGAAAGCTAGGCAGTCTTTTTGCGCAAGGCTTTTCCTGTAAAAGGTATCGCGGGTCGGTAGTGGTCAATTATCGATCACACGTGGGCAAGCCGCACTATTTGGTAGGCTGCTGCCAAGGATTTCGATCCCGATTGCGTCTTACCGAATAACAGACGGCATGGCAGGTGACACATTGCCCGATAAGGAACTCATCAAACGCGCCCAACGGGGTGACAGCGCTGCCTTTGCCGAGGTGGTGGACGAATGCTATGCCACGCTTTTTCGGTTTGCGATGAAATATACGGCGCAGCGCGCCGATGCCGAAGATATTGCGCAGCAGGCCTGTATCAAGCTTGCGCGCTCTATTCATACCTATCGCTTTGAATCCAAGTTCAGTACCTGGCTATACCGGCTGGTGCTGAATTGCGCGCGGGACTGGCAGCGAAAGCACCCGCGGGACGAGCAAAGCATCGATGAGCTCAATGGGTCGATGCACGAGTCGCTACTGGTGGCTGGCGGTGCCGCGGAAGACCAGATCCTGCTTGGCCAGGTGCTTGAGCGTGTCGCGGGATACGGCGATGACTTTTTGGAGACGCTGGTGCTGGTGATGGGCGAGGGCATGAGTCATGCTGATGCCGCCGCCTTGCTCGATGTGAAAGCGTCGACCGTCTCCTGGCGCATTCATGAAATTCGCAAGCGCCTGTCGGCTGAGCAGCTGAAGGGGGTTCAATAATGCAGCCTGGTGACATCGAGAAGCTATTTGACAGCGTGGCTTTGCAAAGCGCAGACGTTGCGCGTGAGCGAGCGAAGCGGGCGGCGATGGCAGCATTTGAAGACATTCACGCTGGCACAGAGTCAGTTGAGCATGTGACTGGCGATGGCGACCAAGTTTATTGCGAGTTACGCAGTCCTAACTGTATCGATGAGCGACACAGTGGGAGCGACAGCATGAGTGTTTTCAAGCAGCGATGGATTTTCAGCGGTATTGCCAGTGCGGCGGTACTGGTGGTGGTAGTCAGCCTGGGGTTCAATGTACTGAGTCCAGGCCCGGTGTTATACGACCGTGCGCCGCAGCCTGTTGCGGTAGCGGACTTTACAAGGCCCGAGGCGGATGTGCGGGTAGAATCTGAAAGGACTGTAGAAGCACTGGCCGTCGCATCGGCGCCCCGCCAGCGTATGCCTGATGCTTCTGCCGGTGCCCCGTCCCTTGCCGAGATCTCGATTGTGCCCGAACAGGCGCGTAGCAAGGGCCTGGCGGTGGCTGATCTCATGCCAACAGTGCCTGTAGACGAGGGGCGAGATCGCTTTCAAGCTGTCGAGCACAACCCGGTTCACTTAACCCGTGAGCAACCGGTTTCTACGTTCTCTGCCGATGTCGATACTGCGTCGTACAGCTTCGTACGCAGGCAGCTGAACCGGGGCGTGCTGCCGCAAAAAAATGCGGTCCGGTTAGAGGAGATGGTTAACTACTTCCCCTACGAGTACCCCGAGCCCGCAAACCGACAGAATCCCTTTGCGGCAACGGTGTCCGTGCTCGATTCGCCCTGGCGCGAGGGCAACAAGCTGGTGCACATCGGCATTCGGGGGTATGACATCGCGGCTGACGATACGCCCGATAGCAACCTGGTATTCTTGCTCGATGTTTCAGGCTCTATGAACAGTCCGGACAAACTGCCACTGGTGAAGCAGTCTATGAGCCTGCTGCTGAGCCGCCTAAAAGCCACTGATACCGTAGCGATCGTTGTCTATGCGGGCGCCGCGGGTGTTGTGCTCGAGCCTACCGAGGTGGCAGACCGGCAGACAATCGTCAGTGCGATGCAGCGCCTGAATGCTGGCGGGTCGACCGCGGGTGGTGCGGGTATCAAGGCAGCGTACCAGCTTGCCCGCAGCAGCTTCAAGGAAGGTGCAGTGAATCGCGTGATCCTGGCAACCGATGGCGACTTTAACGTGGGTATTGCCAGTGTCGAGGAATTGCAGGGTTATATCGAGCGTCAACGACACGAGGGTATTTATCTCACGGTGCTGGGTTTTGGCCAGGGTAACTATCATGACCATCTGATGCAGGCGCTTGCGCAGAACGGCAATGGCGCAGCTGCCTATATCGATACCCTGGGTGAGGCGCAAAAGGTGCTGGTCGATGAGGCAACGTCAACGCTGTTTCCGATTGCTGGCGACGTCAAACTGCAGATGGAGTTCAACCCCGACACCGTGAGTGAGTACCGCCTGCTCGGGTATGAGACGCGTGCACTCAAGCGCGAGGATTTCAATAACGACAAGGTTGACGCGGGCGACGTCGGAGCAGGGCACAGCGTCACAGCGATTTATGAGATCACGCCGGTGGGCAGTGGAAGCGGGCTCGTTGAGCCGGGGCGCTACGCGGAGGGCGATGCCAAAGCGGGCGCCTTCAGTGGAGAATACGGGTTTCTGAAAATACGCTACAAGCTGCCTGGAGAGGACAGCTCAAAGCTGCTCTCGGTCCCTGCATTGGTATCAGGTAGCGAACGCCAGGCTCCTGGACTTGCCCGTGAAATCGATTTTTCTGTCGCTGTCGCAGGCTTCGCCCAGCTGCTAAGCGGTGGCCAGTACCTGGGTGACTGGAGTTATGACGATGTCATAGAGCTGGCGCAGCCAAACCGGGGCGATGACCCCTATGGTTACCGCGCAGAGTTTCTGCAGCTGGTGCGAAAAGCGGCGATCGCCGAAGACCTGGACTAGCTTTACCGGGCGGCAGCGCATAGTGAGAGGTTAGATGCAAAAGCACCGCTGGCCATTGCTGGCCAGCGGTGCTTGCTGTGAAGGTTGATCCTGTGAAATCAGCTATTGGCTGATCGACGCATAAAGCCCAGTCCGCCCAGTGCGCTTGCGAACAGGAGTATGCCCGGGGGCACCGGCACCTGCGTGGTAAAGGCCAGCTGCCCTGTTCCCAGAGCTGTGTTAAAGACCGTGCCCTGGATCCAGTATTCTGTCAGACCTGACAGGTCATTCTTTTCAAAAAAGTTTTCATCGCTGAGTAACGTGCCGGTATCATCCAGTAGCACAAGTGATGTGATCAGCAAGAGATCGGGCCCGATACCCGAGAGGTCAGTGACCTGCGAAAAAGAGTAGTAGTCGCCGTCGGGCGAATCGTCGAACAGGGTAACGATCTGGTTGATAACCGCAGGTGCGCCCGGGTCGTCGGAACAACCACCGGTGTTCAGGTTACAGGTCTGGCTGCTCATCAAGCCGCTTGAGACCGGGCCAAAGTGATAGTCGGTGGCCAGCGCGTTCGATGGGTTGGCCAATGGTCCGCTGGGTGTGCCGATGCCGAAGTTGAACTCGATCTGCATCGTGTCGCCAATGGTCGAGGCGCCCAGGTACCCCGGTCCGTGTGCAGTGATATCCTGTGTGACAACAAGGGCTTGTGATGCGGCGGAAAAGAGCAGTGCCGGTGTCAGTGCGGCGGCTGCAATAAATCTGGTTGTTTGATGAGCGATGCTTTTCAGGCGAGTGTTTTCAAGAGACATTTTCATGGTTTTGTTCTCCAGGTTTGTTGGTATATGTTCTCGCAAGGGGGGCGCGATGGAATGAATACTGCCGCTCATCGGGTTGCGGAGCCACTTATACTTAATTAATTCGTTAGCTGTCTTGCGCGTGCTTAAATGGCTGGATAAGTCTTTTTTGGCGCGCCCTGGACAGGTTTTTGGGGGTGATATGTCGGTCAGGCACGGTCCGGTTAATCGATTTCTGCACAGGCTAGAGTTCTGGGGTAACCGCTTACCGCATCCCACGATGCTGTTTGTCTATTTGTGCGCTCTGGTGTTGGCAGGCTCTGCCCTTGCAGCCTGGCTTGACGCAGGTGCGATGCACCCGATCACTGGAGAGGCAATACTGGCGAAGAGCCTGCTCTCTGCTGCTGGCTTGCGCGAAATACTTTCGCACGCAGTCAGCAACTTTACCGATTTTGCACCCGTAGGTACCGTGCTGGTGGCCGTGATGGGCATCGGCGTTGCAGAGCACAGTGGTTTGTTAGCCGTGGTGCTGCGCTCGTTGGTTGTAAACGCATCGCAAAAAATGACGACCTTCCTGGTGGTGCTTGCCGGTGTGCTCTCCAGTCTTGCTGCTGATACTGGCTATGTGGTCCTGGTGCCGCTGGCGGGCATTGTCTTCCTCGCGGCCGGTCGGCACCCCGTTGCCGGTATCGCCGCCGCTTTCGCCGGCGTATCGGGCGGTTACAGTGCCAACCTGCTGATAGGGCCGCTCGATGCCATCCTGGCGGGAATCTCTACCGAGGCGGCCGCGCTGGTGCAGCCTGCCTATGAGGTTACCGCTGCGGGCAACTACTATTTCATAGCGGTATCCACATTGTTGATTGCTGCAGTGGGTACCTTTGTCACGGAGCGTTGGATCTGCCCATTGCTGGGTGATTACCAGGGCAAGGCCGATCCGGTCGAGGCGATTTCGGCGGCTGATCGCAGGGGTCTGCGTGTGGTTGGCGTTTTTACGCTGGTTTTCGTTGGCCTGCTGTTGCTCAGCGTGGTGCCCGAGTCTGGTGTACTCAGAGACCCGGAAACCGGAGGGGTGCTCAAGTCGCCCTTTATCAGCGGTATCGTCGTCATTATTGCCGTGTATGCGGCGGTGAGTGGTTGGCTGTTTGGCAAGGCCAGTGGCCGGTTCGATTCTTCGCGCGATTTTATTGCCGGCATGGAGGCGGCGATGGCAACGATGGCCTCTTACCTGGTGCTGATGTTTTTCGCCGCGCAGTTCGTCAACTGGTTTGGCTGGAGCCAGTTGGGCACGATCACGGCAATAAAGGGCGCGTTGGCGCTGCAGTCATTCGACCCCAACGCAGCGCTGCTGCTGGTTTGCTTCATGCTGCTTGCGGCGTTCATCAATTTATTGGTCGGCAGTGCATCAGCCAAGTGGGCACTGCTGGGCCCGATCTTTGTGCCGATGCTGTTGCTTGCGGGTATTTCACCCGAGGCCACGCAGGTCGCCTACCGGATTGGCGATAGCACGACGAACATCATCACGCCGCTGATGCCTTACTTCGGCGTGGTGGTCACCTTTGTGCAGAAGTATGACGAGTCGGCCGGCATCGGCACGCTGTTGGCCATCATGCTGCCCTTCAGCCTGATTTTCCTGTTGAGCTGGTCGCTGTTGCTTGCGGCCTGGATCGTGTTGGGTATCCCGCTGGGCCCGGGCGCGCCGGTCTTTATTGGCCAGGGTTGAACAAAGCCTGGCGTCGACACGCGCCCCATTCAGGCCAGTACGGCAATCATTTTCCGCAGCAGTTTTTTCTGCCGATCTATGTTGGTCGATGTCAGTATGGACTGCTCATCGCCAGTGAGTGTGGTGAAGGCGCGCTGCGCCAGGAAGTAACCGGTAACGAGGTTGAACAGGGCGATAATCTGGATCGCCATCGTCTCGCGGTTGGGCCTGCCCTGCAGGCCCTGCGCTTGCATGTTTTGCGATCCCAGCAACAGCAGCCGATCGAGCCATTGCTTCATCAGCTGGTTGCCCAGCGAATCGGCTTCGCCCTGCAGCGCCTGCTGGAAAAGCGCCGCCATGTGCGGGTGATCGACCAGCAGGTCAGTCATCCTCGCGGGTAGTTCTTTCAGCGGGTGCCCCGCTGTGCCACCGCCATCCCCGGGCTCACCAAGCTGCGATTCCAGAACGCTGGCCATGGGCTCGAGGGCGCGATCCAGCACGGCGGCATAGAGTGCCTGTTTATCCCTGAAATGATTGTAGAGCGCAGGTTCAGTGAGCTGGGCCTCATGAGCAATCTGGCGCAACGATGTGGCCTCGAAGCCGCGCACGGCAAACAGCTGTTCGGCCACATCCATGATGCGCGCTGCTGTGCGCTGGCCCTTGGTCATCGGCCTGGGCTGGGCGGGCAAATCGCCGGAGCTGTCAGTGGATCGAGCGCTCACCGTGTTCATCTCCCCAAACCCCCATTAAATGATCAAATATTAATAAAATGGCTCGCCCAGTGCCTGCCAGCGCGGCACGGACGGGCATTGCGTTCAATTATGCGCATCGAACTGCCACTGGACAAGCAATAAATTAATAGTCGATAATATTTTCACGATTTTGAGTCCGTTTTCGGGGAGTCACCGATGCCTGTATCCGTTGCCAAGCTGGTCAGCGAGGACGCCTGCTATGTCAGCCGCCGCGCCTGGGCCGATCACGATGTCTATACACTTGAAAAGAAAGGCATTTTTGGCAGGTCCTGGCTGTTCCTGGGCCATGAATCGCAGATCCCCGAGCCGGGTGATTTTGTCCAGGCCTACATGTGCGAAACCCCCATTATTCTTTCACGCGGGCAGGACGGCAAAGTTCGGGCGCTGGTGAACAGCTGTTCTCACCGGGGTTTGCCGGTCTGTCGCTCAGACCATGGCAACACCAAGCGCTTCATTTGCCCTTACCACAGCTGGGCCTACAGCGTGGAGGGTGAGTTGGTGACCATCCCACAGGAGTCGGAGGTCTGCAACAAGCCGGATAAATCGCGACTGGGCCTGAAGCCTGTGCCCCGGCTCGAGAGCTGGCACGGCATGTACTTTGGCAGTTTCAATGAGGATATTGAGTCGCTTGATGACTATCTGGGCGACCAGCGCTTTTACCTCGAGGCCTTCTTCGGCCGGTTCGAAAATGGCATCGAGTTTATGGGGGCGCCGCATCGCTGGGTGCTGAACGCCAACTGGAAATTGCCCGTAGAGAACCAGATTGGCGATGTGAATCACGGCGCGTTCCTGCACAGTACGCTGATTCCGCGCGAAGCGCAGGACCAGATCGAAGCGCTCGGCTACAGCGCCGTCGTTGGCGAGGGCGGCCATGGCGCAACCTTCAGGCTCATGCCTGAAGATGCTCCCGTTGAAGAGGTTGCCTGGGGGTTTGAAGGTATGGGCGCGGCGCTGGGCGGGGCAGAAGTGCAGGAGTACCTGCGCGAAGTGCAGGCCAAAGCCGCAGAGCGAGTTGGTGCGCTGCGCGCGCGCTTCAAGGGCCTGACCTTTGGCGTGTACCCCAACCTGTCTTTCCTGTGGTCGAATACCTCCTTCAAAGTGTCGCATCCGCGCGGGCCCCACAAAGTCGAGTACTGGTCCTGGTCGGCGGTCCCCGCCGATGCGCCGGATGCTATCAAGAAAGTCCTGCGCACCAACTACAGTTCGTTCTTCGGGCCCGGCGGCCTGGTCGAGCAGGAAGACTCTGAAGCCTGGATGCAGCAGCTGGTGGGCAGTCGCATCGATTTCGTCGATGACAGGCCTTACTTTTATGGCCTGGGCGAGGGTATGGAAAAACCACACCCCGAGATGCCCGGGCTGGTTAGCGTGACGGCCAACGAGTACTACGCCCGCGCATTCTTCAAGCGCTGGCAGCGCGAGCTGGCTGCCGTGGAGGGTGTGCAATGAGTGCCGCCTTCCCCCGCCGCGTCGTGAGCGCGGACGAGCAGTTTGCGATAGAGCAATTCTATTTCTACGAGGCGCGGCTGCTGGATGGCCGCCAGTTCAAAACCTGGTTGACACTGCTGGACCCGGGCATACAGTACCTGATGCCATCGCGCATCAACACGCAGGTAAATAACCGCGATAAGGGCAACGAATCGATGCTCGGCGTAGAGCGCGAGCTGGAAAACAGTGATTCGATGGGTTGCCCGCTGCGCGAGGAAAACATCATTCACCTGACCCTGCGAGCTGAGCGCGGGTACATGATTAATGCCTGGGCTGAAAACCCGCCCGCGAGAACGCGGCGCATTATCGGCAATGTCGAGGTGCTAGCGAGCAGCGAAGAATGCTTCGAGGTCGTGAGTAACTTCCACCTGTACTTCAGCCGGCCAAGCAGCGCCGACTTTATCTACAGTGGGCAGCGCAGTGACCGGCTGCTAAGGCAGGATGATGGTTTGCTGCTGGGCAGGCGAGAGGTCGTCATGGACTACTCGGTGATCGAGGTGCCGACCATGGGGCTCATCTTCTAGCGACTGCGGCCAGGCTGCCGGTGCCAGGGTCAAGCCCGCGGGTAGATCGATTTGCGCTAGAATACGCGCCTATGCTGTAGCATAAGCGTAATCTTGGCGTCGTCACCCGGACCGATTATGAGCACCTTTCCCAAGTTCAAGCCCACAGACTACCCGACGGTTTACCTCGAGCAGACCGACAAGGACTTCTCGGACTCCCTGCAGTCGAATTTTCGTTACGCCTATTTCAAGACCATTGCCAAAGGTGGCAAGTCGCTGATTCAGTCGTGCAAGGATATGCATCTGGGGCGGGTGGTGTGCTACAAATCGCTGCTGCCTGAAGTTGCCGACGACCCCATAGAGCAAAAACGCCTGCTGCGCGAAGCGCGGATTTCGGCCATGCTGCAGCATCCAAATACGATGCCCACCTATGAGCTGGGTCGCGATCGCAAAGGGCACTACTACTTTACTATGAAGCTGGTGCATGGTTATACCTTCCGTGAAATTATCGATTTTCGCGAGCGCTATGACCTCGGCCAGTTGCTCGATATTTTGGTACAGGTCGCCTATGCGCTCGATTATGCACACACGCATGGCGTCGTGCATCGCGATATCAAACCTGAAAACATTCTCGTGGGCCCGTTTGGCGAGGTGCTACTACTCGACTGGGGGCTCGCCAAGGTGCGCAGTGAAACAGGGCAGGCCGCCGATATTGATGCCGTCGACCCGCAAGTGAGCGCGCCCGAAAAAACCATGACAGGGTTCCAGAAGCTGCAGGGTACCGTGAGTTATATGTCGCCCGAGCAGATGGACAAGTCACCCGATATCGATGGCCGCACCGACATATACAGCCTGGGCGTCGTGCTTTATGAGGCGATCTGCGGAGAGCTGCCGGTATCGGGCGACACCGTCGACAAGGTCATGGCCAGCGTGCGCAACGATGTGCCGCCATTGCCATCGACCTTGACCACAATGCCGGTGCCGACCCTGCTCGAAGAGACCGTCATGCATTGCCTGCAAAAATCGCCGGCGCAGCGACTGGCGACGATGGGCGACTTTGTCCGGCAGCTAAAACACTGTTACTGACCGCCGCTCAGTCGCGCGAGAATTAGCGAGATATTGTCCTGCCCGCCGCAATCGAGCGCGCGGTCGAGTAGCTGTTCGGCGAGATCATCGAGATTGTCGGCGTGACGTGTGGCGTATTCGAGCAGTCTTTCATCATCGACTTTGTCTGACAGGCCGTCGGTGCAGGCCAGGATAATATCGTGCTCGTCGACCGTTGCGGTGCCCGTACCCGGTTGCAATAGCAGTATGCTGCCAACGCGCTGGGTCAGTATTCTCCCTGCCGACCTGTGCAGTTTCGGCGCCGTTTTGCGATCGATTTTGTCCGGGTCGAGTGTGTGGTCGCTACTGAGCTGCTTAACCTCGTTGGTGTGCGGGCGAATGCGATAGATACGCGAATCACCGACCCATGAGTAGGTCAGCTGCTGCTCCTGCAAAGTGAAGCAACTTAGCGTGCAGCCCATCTTGCTGTAATCGGGGTTGTTTTGCTGCACAGCGATGATCGCCTCGTTGGCAAACTTCACCGCGTTGGCAAGTACCATTTCACGGTCACGCTGTGCCTTACCCGTGTCGCCGCCGGCGTCAGCCAGAAACTCCATGCAGGCATCGACCGCCATCTGGCTGGCCACTTCGCCGTGGGCGTTGCCGCCGATGCCATCGGCGATCGCCGCAACGCCCTGCGGGGCGTTGATCGCCAGGCAGTCTTCATTCTTGCGACGGACTTTGCCGCGGTCGCTGCGACTGGCAAACTCGATAGAACAAGGTTTTGACATGGGGCTAGTGTAGCCAATCTCGCCGGCTAAGCCCACCGTCCGGGGCTAAGTAGCGGGCGGTGCCTGTCTCGCCGCTTAGCCGAAAAACAGTTCTGCGGCGAGAAAGGCGAAGAAAAAACCAACGAGATACACCAGCACCGAAAACCACAGGATGGCCCAACTCAACCGGCGTAGCCTCATGCATGCCCGGGCCTTGACTGGGTCGGCCGGGCAGGGATCGTTGCGGGCGCGCCATTGCGCAGCGCCTGCCAGTGCCAGCAGAATACCTGCAGCAGCGAACACTGCAGCTTTATACTCGGAGATTGCCGTGATCCATGGCGCTGCGCCAATCAGCCCAGCCAGTGAGGCGCCCATGCCGAGCGTGACCAGCAGGGCGGGCAGGGCGCAGCACACGAGCGTGCCCATGGATGTGAACAAGCTCAACGAGGGCAGGATCGTTTGCCGCCACAGTGACGGCTCTTCGCTGAGCGGGGCCTCATTCATCATGGCGTAGCGCCCTTACATCGTAACCGGCGTCGTTGATCACGCTGATAATCGTTTCATCATCAAGCTGCTTGCCCTCGTGGAAGTGAATGCTGATGACTTTGGTGTCGAGATTGACCTCGATTGACTCTACCGCGTCCTCGCGTTTGAACATCTTTTCCAGTGCGCGGGCGCAGAAGTCACAGACCAGGCCGTTGACGTCGGCGTGGACGGTGCCGCCGGGGTGAGCAGCGCCAATGTGTACGGAGAAAAGCAGTGCGCATAGCGCGGTAACCAATAATCTATTCATGTGGCAGGTCTCCGGGTTAGTACCTGAAAATATAGTTGAACATCACATCGCCATGGTTGCTGATACCAATTTCGACCATATGCACATCCTTGAACAGCCTGGCCATCGGTGTCACCGTGAAGGTATTGCGCGACTCGGGCATGTGGCGTGCCTCGAGCATCAGCCAGGTGTGCAGGTCGCCGTAGTCACCTTCATACGGCGCCCAGCCAATGCGGGCGGTCTGCTGGTAAAAGGCGTCGATATCACCGGCGTGGGTGTAGCGGTTTTCGTAGGCCACAAAGTAGCGACGATCTTCCCAGTCCAACGCGAGGCCTGTGAATGCGGCCAGCTCTTCGCTGCCACCAAAGTCACTCCTGGCGGCACCGATACCGGATTTCAGATAGATGTTTGCCTGGCTCTCTTTCTGGTTCCAGCGCTGTAGCAGGCGGTTGACCTGCACGGCGTTGATCCTGAAATCCCTGTCGTGCCAGTCTTCAAACTTGTAGCCGATCGATGTTTTGACCGTCGGTGAATAATGAAGGTGGGCAGAGCGTCGGTTGCCATCGTTCATTGACATCAGTGTCCAGCCGCCCGGGTACGATACGGGGCGAGCGTCGACATGCTGGGTAACCAGCCCGAGCACAGCCAGGGCCAGTGTATAGATTCGCATGGAATCCTCCTGTTCAGTTGCAGTACTTATGCAAGAATCAGGAGGGTGCTTTAGGTGGGCGTCTTGGTGGTGATGGGATTAAAGAGGCAAAGTCTTGCTGCGCAGTGTTAATGCGTGCTTTGCCCAAAGCGGCAAACTCGATGGCTGGCAGCCCTTCGAGCATGGGCGTATTCTGGAAAGAGGCGTGGACGCAAAGGCATGCGCCTTCGCAGTGGTTGGGCTGCTCGGGCGTAACGGCGTCCCCTTGTTCATGGCAGGGCGCGTTGGCAGGCTCAATATCCAACACCTGGCTGGGGCCACCATCATGGCTGCCGTGGCAGCTGCCCGACAGCGCTGCGGCGGCAAATGCGTTTGCCGAAAGCAGCGCTACGAGCGCGAAAACGATGAAATTCTTCATACCTTAAGACTATACCAGCCTGGGGCCAAAAAGTTCATCGCGTTTTGCTGACTGTGAGCGCATGCGCATTTCGCGCGGGTGTCGCCTAGGCTGCGTCGACTTCTTTCAGCGTTGCCAGGCCTTCGTCCCACTCCCAGAAGCCGCGCAGGTTGGCCAGTTTGCCCTCGTCGTTAATGCGGTAAGTGAAGATACCTTCAACGGTCTGCTGGTACTTTTTACCGCCCATATCCATCGTGATCTTGAGGGTCAGGCGATTGGCGCATTCACGCGCGGCGGTGTGTGACTCATGAATCGTAATGTTGATATCGGAGTTGGCGATGCTTGTGTTCCAGAAGGCCTCGCGCGCCTCGGGCGTGCCGTGGCCTTTGCCCGACGGGTCGAGGTCAGAGACGCCAATAGGGTCCTCGATCAGGCCATCTTCGGCAAACATGCCCAGCCAGCCTTCTTTGTTATGGGTGTGAACGTACTCGCGTGATTTCAATGCCATTTGGTAGGCAACATTATCTTCTTTCATTGCGTGCTCCGGTGTGTTGGTTCGAGCAGGTTGCGGCGGGTATTGCCAGTAACCCAGGCGTGGCTATGTGCGCAAGGCATCTGGCACCCGCGGCCACGAACGGAGCTAATTTATCAGAAGTCATTGCTGCAGTCGCGCTTTTTTCCATTACCTAACCTTACATGCTGATAACCCGCCCGGCGGGGTAAACTGGCGCTGAATCCGGCGTTGGCAGTGCGGCGATATGGCGAGCTGCACAGCTTGCGATGCCGGCCTGACGCAAAAGATCAATGAATCGGGCGGGACAATGAACAGCTCTCATCAATCACCATCGGTCCACCCTTTGGCAGTAATAGATAAGGCGCTCGCGTTTGCTGCGCGGGTCTTTGCCCGCCGCTATGCTGTTATGGTCGCGCTCGCGCTGTCTGCAATGTTGGCAGGCTGTAGCAGTATAGGGTCATCGTCGAGCGGCCTGGGCGCAGAAGACCTTGCCGAGATACGCCAACTGCTGGCGCGCTATACCCTGCTTGCTGATGTTGAAAAGGATCACGCGGGCGAGGGTATGCGTGAGATCTTCACGGAAGACGGCACCTTCCAGGTGCCCGGTATTGATCTCTACGTGAACGGCATCGATGCCATTGTTGCGTTCTTTCGGGACAGGCCTGGCGGAGACCACCATATCAACAGCAACCTGGTTATCGAGGGAGATGGCGAGCGTGCGCAGGTGATGAGCTATGTCCACATCATCAAGGCAGAGCAGGGTGTCGAATCTTTAGTGTTTGGTTACTACGAAGATAGCCTGGTCAAGACGGCGCAGGGCTGGCGAATCCAGCTGCGCAATACCGTGTTGTTGGGGTTCTCCCCTGAGTAGCGTCGGAAAAGTCCGCTATTGATTTGATAGCTGGCCCCTTTCCTGCTTTCCTGATTGTCTTCCGGCGAATCAACTGCCGCTGGCGTTGTTCCAGCGCCTGCGCTGCAGCCGCAGCGCTGCGAGCACCAGGCCTGCCAGCAAGCTGGCGAGCCCCCAGGGTCCCATCGCGGGGACGTTTTTCCCGGCAAGATCGGGCACAAGCGGGTTGGAGCCCTGGCTGATTTCCTGGCCATCCGGGGTGCCATCGCCATCGGTGTCAGCATTGAACGGGTCTGTTCCGGCCAGTGCTTCGTCCGTAGCGCTAAGACCATCATGGTCGTGATCATTAAACAGCGGGTCAAAGCCGTTATCGACCTCAAACTTGTCGAGAATGCCGTCGCCGTCGGTGTCGTTATTGGTTGGGTCAGTGCCGGCGGTTTGTTCTTCCAGAGACGTGAGCCCGTCGCCGTCGGGGTCTGAGCTGGCGCTGTCGGCAACCAGCGGGTTCAGCCCGAACTGCACTTCAAACCCGTCTTCCAGCAGGTCGTTATCGGTATCGTTGTCACCCGGGTCAGTGCCGGCGGCCTGCTCCTGAAGGTTATTGAGGCCGTCATTATCGCCATCCAGTGATTGCTCGCCCGCTGCAAAGGGATCCAGGCTGTTGTCTGTCTCGAACACATTGAGCAGGCCGTCCCCGTCAATATCCATCTCAAAGATGTACGTCGAACCGGTATCGACGGCGACGCCATCGTCAAAATAGGCACCAACCAGTACCGTGTTTCCTGACAATGCGACGGTCGTGCCGAAGATATCATCAGGTGCAGCGTCTGTTGCTATGAGCTTTTGATGCTGGGTCCAGGCCTGGCCCTGCTTGATGAACACATAGGCCGAGCCTGCGTCGGTGGCCGCCGCGCCGTCTTGCCATGCGCCGAATATCGCCCGGTCGCCATCGACTGCGACGCTTACGCCCAGTTCCGAGCTGGCGATGTCACTGGCCAGTAAAATATCCTGCTGCGTCCAGCTTGTGCCCGCGCGTTCATAGACATAAACAGCCCCTGCGCGTGGGGTAGCGCCTTCATCCCGTTTGAAAGCACCGACCATGGCGGTATCGCCGCTGACAGAGACAGACAGTCCGAATAGATTGCCCGCAGCAGCATCGGAGGCGACCAGTTTTTGCTGCTCTGTCCAGGTCGCCAGGCTATTGGTAAAGACGTAAGCAGAACCCACCAGGTCGCCGGTTTGGTGAGCACCCACGATAATCGTGTCGGCGTTTATAGAGACTGCGACGCCAAACAGGTCCTGCACAGCGCCATCACTTGCCGTGAGTATCTGTTGTTCGGACCAGCTGACCCCCGCGCGGGTAAAGACATAGGCCGCGCCGGTATCCGAAGCGGTGCTATCTTCGAATACCGCGCCCGCGACAACGGTATCGCCCTCTAATGCGACTGCGCCTGCAAAATTGTCACCCGCGCCTGCATTGCTTGCGGTCAGCTTGGCTTGCTGCGTCCACACCCCCGCGTTGCGCACAAACACGTAGGCAGCGCCAGAATCCGTGCCATCGTCGTCGTCTTTTGGCGCGCCAACGACAATCGTATCGCCACTAATATCGACGGCGGTGCCAAAGTTGTCATCAGCAGCAGCGTCACTGGCCACGAGTTTTGCCTGTTCGACCCAGGTGCCACCGCTGCGAACATAGACGTATGCCGCGCCTGAACCGGCGGCGACACCGTCTTCTTGCCAGGCGCCCACGACTACAGTGTCGCCGTCCATACGAACCTGGGTGCCAAACTGGTCTTCGAATGCTGCGTCACTGGCGACCAGTTTCTGTTGCAGCGGCGTGTCGTTCGGGTCGAGTGGGTCGGCGCCAAAGCTGACCTCGTTGCCGTCGGTTGTGCCGTCGCTGTCGGTATCAGGGTTTCGAGGGTCGGTCCCTGCCGATTGCTCCTGCAGGTTATTCAGGCCGTCGCCATCCGTATCCAGTAGCGCTTCGCCCGCTGCCCAGGGCAGAAAACCGTTGCTGAGTTCGAAGTCATCGAACAGGCCGTCTGCATCCGCGTCACTGCTTCCGCCTGCTGAGACAAAATAGTTATCGAAAGTCGTCTCTGCACTGGCAGACAGTGTTGTTGATAGTGCGATGACCGCGCCCAGTGGGTCAGATGACAGCAGGGCGTTGGTTGCAGACAGCGTTTCAAGAAGGACCGGGCTGCTACCGACAGGCAGTTCATAGAGCCGGGCCTCCAGCTCGTCAATGCCGGCGCCGCTCCTTCGCAAAACAAGACGATATTGATTGCCAGCGTTGAGTGAGACCGTACCGGTGTCCAGCGTTGTGCCAAACGCATAGGTTGAGCCCGACTCGTGCACCAGCAGGAAAAACGTGCCGAACACCGTTGCGCGGTAATTCGCGTTGCCGGCGGCATTTGCCAGCGCCAGGCTGGTTGCAGAATTGCTACCCCAGTCGGTGAAATCGACCGAAGCGGTTGCCGTGTTGTAATTGCTGGCGGTGCCACGCGCATAAGCACTGTAGGGTGCCGAGCCGCCGGTGACACTCAGGCGGTAGCGAAATTCGCCCGCGTTATTCGGGTCGGCCGGGTAATCAATGGTGGTGGTGCCACTGGCCGCGTTGGTTTCAGTCCAGTTTGTTACAGGGCTTGTGCCGCTGTCGAAGTTTTCGTACTGCTGGGCAAGGGTGGGTAGCGACAGGCTGGCAAGAAGACTGGCGGCAAGCCATCGGGTAAAGCAGTAGCGCATTGAGATTCTCACCGGTTCGACTCCCTGGCTTCCTCATCACGGTGCTTTATCGATGCCCTTGGCAATGAGGAATGACTAGGTGACTGGTGCCCGGGGTGGGCAGGATGCCAGCCACTGGCCCGACCTAGGATAATGGGGTCGGGTTAGCGTGAAAAGCAGCTGGCCTCCGAAATCGGCTGGACAATGTAAAAAATGGGCCCGGATCAGCGGGGTTCCAGGCCATGGTGAGCAGTGCTTAAGGCCGTTGCTGCACTAATATGGGTCGCAGAGAGGTTGCTACCCTGACGGCTGGCAGTCAGCACAGCGGTAGATGCGCCGCGCGCCCGCTTCGCTGCGTTTGATCTTCGTGCCGCAAACGTGGCAGGGCAGGTTGGCACGCCCAAACACCATGAACCTTGCCTGGGCGTGGTTCAGGCCCTCGTTGCGCAGCCAGCGATATTGCTTGTCGGGCAGTGTAACGCCGCCACTCTTATAGCTGCGATGGCTCACGCTGAGCGTCTGGCGGGCGAGTTTATTGAGCTGGTTCTGGTTGAGATCTTTGGGCCTGGCTGCAGGGTCGATGCCCGCGGCAAAGAGAATCTCACTGCGCAGGTAATTGCCGAGGCCGGCCAGAAACTGCTGGTCGAGATACAGCGCCGAGAGCGAGCGTCCAGCAAACGCTTTACTGCGTAGTCGCTTCGCCACGTCCTGCCAGGTCAGTGCCGGGGCCAGGATGTCAGGGCCAATGCGTGCCAGAAACGGGTGCTCATCCAGCGCATCCTGTTGCCAGACGCTGATATCCGAGGCGCTGTATAGCAGTGCACTGTTTGCCGCAGTATGCAGGGCAAGCCTCAGCTGGCGCTTTGTGGCAGGTAGCTTGCCGCGTTTGCAGGTCTGCCATACGCCGTACAGTTGATTGTGCGAGTAAATGGCAAGCCCGTTATCAAAATGCGTCAGCAGCGCTTTGCCGCGCGTCTCTATATGCGTTACCCGGTGGCCTCGCAGCTGCGCAGCATAGCGCTTCAACCGGGGCAGGCCGAAGGCAATATCCTCGATAACCTGGTCTTTGAGTACTGCTTCGATCTTGTCGGCGGCGCGACGAATCTCTGGGCCTTCAGGCATAAGATGTTCTCATCGGTGAATGCTAGAGGCTTGCCAGCGATGGAAGGCGGTGGCGGCCTGGCAGGTTTGCTGGGAATTCTACGATGGCTGTGCTGAAATGGTTCAATGCCGTCAGTAAGCTCTATGTGAGGAATGCAGGGCTGTGTGGGATCATCTTATAACCTTGTCGTTGGGACCACTGCTGCTGGCTCAGGGTTGGAAAGTGCGCCGCGACACACCGGTCCTGCCTGAGCCACCCGGGCCCAGAAGCGGGGAGCTGGGCGCAGGGCGACGGCTGAGCGTGCTCATCCTTGGCGATTCGGCCGCCGCCGGGGTCGGGGCAGATCACCAGGACGATGCATTGTCAGGGCAGATCGTGCAGCGCCTGCAATGTGACTACACCGTCTCGTGGCGGCTGGCTGCACAGACCGGCGCTACGACCCTGTCGACGATCGATGACCTCGAGGCCATAGCGCCACAAAGGTACGATGTTATCGTCACCTCATTGGGCGTTAATGACGTGACCTCGGGGGTGGCGCTGTCACACTGGCTAGAGCGACAGCGCCTGCTGCGCGAGCGCTGTTTCCAACGTTTTGATGCCGGGATGATCGTCAACGCAGGTCTGCCGCCGGTGCACGGGTTTCCGGCATTGCCACAACCGCTGCGCTGGTATCTGGGGCGCCGGGCCAGCCAATTTGATGTTGCCTGTGAACAGGCGCTCGAGCAGGAGCCTGCGGTGCGCTATTTGAGCCTGCGCTTTAGTGAAGAGATGTCACTGATGGCCAGCGACGGCTTTCATCCTGGCCCGGAAGTCTATAGCCGCTGGGCTGAGCGGGTTGTTGATATTATCCGTGCTTGCATGCCGCCGACTGCCTGAGCGAGCACATTAGTCCGCTACGCGAAGCACGATCTTGCCTTCGACCGCGCGCTCCTCAATGAGCCGATGGGCTGCCGCCGCATCGGCCAGCGGCATGGTTTTCCACACCTGTGGCGCGATCTTCCCGCTATTTGCCAGGTCGAACAGCGTCGCCAGGTCTTCGCGAAACCTGTGGGGTTGTTCTTCGCGCAAGCCAGTAATCAGGTAGAACGCCGTGGTTTTGTCAGCGTCGGGGAACAGCTTCCACTTCCATTGTTGCCAGTACCAGCGGGCGAACTCGCCGAGCAGGGCAGACTTGTCGCCAGCGCTGCCAGACAGCGAGTTCTTGTAGAAGCCATAGATAACCAGCTGGCCAGACTCACCCAGTGCCTGGTAGGAGCGCTTGAAGTTGGCGACACTGATCGCATCGAACACCGCATCCACACCGCGTTCATCGGTCAGTTGCCGGGTGCGCTCAACAAAGTCTTCTGTGCGGTAGTCTATTGGTACAACGCCCAACGACTGCACATAGGCGTGTTTCGCCGCCGAGGCCGTGCCGATCATATCCAGCCCTGCAAGTTTGCCAAGCTGCGCCAGCGCAGTACCCACGGCACCGCTGGCGCCATGAATCAATATCGTCTGGCCGGGCTTCACCTCGGCCAGCCTGTGCAGCATCTGGTAAGCCGTGGTGTAAGACAGAATCAGCGTCACCGCGGCTTCGTCGTCCAGGCCATCGGGTACCGCAACCAGGCTCTCGGCTGGTAGTGTGGTGTATTCGGTGTAAGCCCCCCAGACGGTGAGCGCGGCAACACGCTGCCCGACTTCAAGGTCATCGACGCCCTCGCCGAGTTTGTCCACGACGCCGACCAGGTCGTAGCCGGGCGTTATCGGTGGCTCGCCCGGGGCTTCGGCGTAGATGCCTTTGCGCACCATGATGTCGGTAAACGAAGCGCTGGCCGTCAGCACCCGGACGCGAACTTCGCCCGCGGCAGGCTCCGGGAGTGAGTCTTCGACGACCAGTTGCAGCACATCGGCATCGCCGAACTCGCTGGCGACAATTTTCTGGAAGCCCTCGGCGGCGCTAATGAGTGGTAGTAGAGCGAGCAAGCATGCCGCGAGTATGGGATTTTTCATGATTGCTAATTTCCGATCAATCAATGCTGAGGTTTTTTGCGAACACCAACTGGACGCTGTTCGTATCATCGCCGGGCTTGTTGACGTGCTGCCATTGCAGACCGATTGTCGTGGCGGGCAGCCATGTCTCCGGCAGTTTCCCGCCAATAAAAAACCGGTTCTGGTCAAGGCCGCGGCGCACGCCGTTACGCATCGCATTGGCACTGTAGAAGTATTCGTTCCTGATAATCCAGTGAAGCTTTTTATCCTTTGTCTGGCCGCTGAGTTCAAGGCCGAGCCGTGGCCTCAGGCCAATCGAAGAAATGCTTTCAATGCGTCGCTGCTCTAGACGAAGTTTTAGCCGGGCAGTTGTGCTGCCCAGCTCGTATGCCCTGCCGATCTGTTGCCATGTTCTGTGCTCGAGGCTGGTGCCCGCTGGCCGGATGAAGTGGGCATCGTAGCCAAGGGCCCAGGTGTAATCGCCTTTGGTCCCAGCGACGAATGGCCTGAGTAGCGTTCGCTCGAGATTCTGCACATCATCATTCCAGCGTAGCTGGATGTCGAGGTTGTAACTCGGTTTGCCTGGCTCGCTGTTGCGCAGTCCCAGCGTGGTCCACGCGCCAAGGTCTGTCTGTGCCCAGGCTGGGCTGGTTAGCACGCCCGATAGTGTGGTAAGCCAAAGTATGCGTGTTGCGATGTTTTTAACCTGGTTGTGACCCAATGCCTCTGCCTCTTCGTTGCTTTACTCTTTGTGCGCATTTGCCAGGCGTGGGGCGCGCTGTGAAGCGACGCTGAATACTGATATTGAGTGGTATTATGGAGCCCCATCACCCACAGTATACGTTACTTCTATTATCCGTTATGCACCCAACCCTGAATGCGCGTGTTTTTTGGGTAGTTATTGCATGTTGCGCTATCGCACCTTTGCCTGCTGTTGCTCTCGATATGGGTCTGGGGCTGGATAGTAGATACATTACCGAAGGTCGTGATAATACCGAGGGTCGTGGTATTGCCTACGCACAGCTTGGTATGGACGTCGACGGTACGCAGCTCCAGCTTTGGTATGCAAACGCCGGCGAAGGTAATTACCAGGAAGTGAACGTGGGCGCCCGTCGAGCCTGGGATGTTTCGGGGTTTGAACTTGGCCTGGGTGTTACATACCTGTCCGTCATTGATGCAGGTCTGGATGATCTTGAGCTGGATGCCAGCGCACGCAGGCATCTTTCGAAGAATTTTGAAGCAGGTGTTGGCCTGACCTATAGCCACCAAAGCCAGGGTGTCTACGGCATGCTCGAGCTTGTTTACAGCCGCCGCGGTGAGCGTGTAATCGCAGAGCCCTATATCAGCGTGGGCATTAATAGCGGCTATGTCGTTGAGGAGCACGCAGGCCCCGACAACGTTCAGGCGGGGCTCAGCATCAGGGATAGTCGCACAGAACAGCTGGTGCTGCACTTTGCCTTTGTTGAACCAGTCAGGGCGCGATCATCTGATTCGCTTGTCCGGGCTCAATGGGCGAGCCTGTCCTACATCAAGCGCTTTTAAATCAGGCGGCAACCCGCAGTGAGGAGTGCGGCGGTTCGTGGCCCCGTCTATACCAGGCCCTGCCTATTCCAGGCCATAGAACGGCGCACCGGTACCCTCATCGCGGAACCATTTGGTGATAATGGTCTTGCGCCCCTCTTTGACCGGCATACCCTCGTGGATCGTAGCGGGGTTCAGTGTGCCTTCGGCTGTCAGGTTAAACCATGCGACGGCGCGACCCAGCCTGGGTGCGATGTCGATATCCAGTTCGGTAAATCGCGTCGCGCCGCCTTGTTTGGGTACTTCGATGTAGACCATGAACGTCCAGGTACGCTGGCCGGGATGAAGCAGGGTCTGACGTGCCTCTTGCATGACGCGGGGGCCAAAGTAATCGGCATGTGCCTTGAACTCTTCGCCAACGTCGTACACCTGGGCCTGTATCAGCTCTGAATAGCCCAGTTGCACGCCCAGCCGTCGTGAAATCGCCCGGTCGACGTCGGCTACGGCATCGCCATAATCGGACGTAAGGAAGCAGGTTTTACTGGTGCGCACCGGGTCCTCGGCGCCGGTGGCGACCACCGATCGCCTCGCGTGCCGCACGCTGATCTCAACCAGCGCATCGCACTGCTCAGGGCTCAGGAAGTTATCGATCACAACCAGTGGGAAGCGCCCACCGGTATCGACGAACTGTGCTTCGGGGGCTTCGGCAACGAACTCGCTGCGCGTGAGCCAGGCCGGATAGTTCTGGTAGGCGGTCATCTCCAGCTCGAGGCCGGGGTAGCTCGCACCCATCGCCTCCACGATGGCAGGTTCAGCGTAGCCATTGTGCCTGAGCGTGTCGCGAACCAGGCAGGGTACCCGCCCGGTGCTCATGCAGTTGTCGACCCACTGCTGGACTTCGTGTTCTACCTGTCGTTTCAAAGCGTTATGCACCAAATAAGGTCAGCCATAAGGCGACGAATAACCTTGAGTCGTCGTTTTACGATTGGTTGAAGCGAGAGGTTCATTCGCGTGAGTGCGCCTGTCGGCCACGCGATGGATGCCTTGTGCCTTACGAGCGTTCCATTTGATAGCCTGGCATTGTCGTTACCCACAGCGACGGCTGTCTGACCTCGGCAGGAAATGCGGTTCGAACGCGCAGGCGTTCGCGCAAGCCACTCAACACGCTACAGAGTGTTGTTCGTGGCTCCGCCAAGGCGGTTGGTATTGGACTTCAGGAAAGGAGACAAAATGGATACAACTGGATTCCAATCTTGATCTAAGGATAGACCCGGGTGCGGGTTTATCCAATCGCAAAAGGCGGCGATCGTGAGTCTCTGGATGACCGAAGGAGCAAATTCAGGGAGGCGGCCGACCTGAATTGCAAAGACTTGCTGGCCTTGCGCGTCTTCGGGGCAGGGCATATGTCATGCCCGGGTATTGGACGGGTAATCGGTAAGGTGCATTTGGGGTTTGGCCTGACCGGACCCCAAATGCACCCGAAGCATGGATCAGTTTGGATCAAACCAGATAGGCGAGGTATAGGCACGTTCCTGGCCAAACTTGGGTGACTGTTCTGGCGCGGCTTCACCGAAGTGTTTCTCGTCAATGGTAGTCCATCGCGGTGTAGGAATCTCGAGTACCCTTGCGTAGTAAAACGCGCGAAGGTTTGGGTCAAAATCAGGGTCACGCCACACCACGCTCAGTGACGTGTCACCAATGGTGTTGGTATAACTGGCCGATGCGACATCGACGGTATTGCCCACCGGCTTGACCTTGTTCCGTTTGATTTTGCGACCGTCAGAAGCTGCGACGTTGTATACCTGCTCCTGGGTGTTGCCTTCGGCATCGACCCAGCCCTTGATGATCTGGATGCGATCGAGATTGGCGCCGATCGGGTCTTTCAGTGCTGAGACTATAAACGTGGGTGCCTTGTCGCCGCCCGGTGACTGGAGGGTTCCCCCCATGGGCACGCCATTGCGATAGGCATGGGTAACATAATCGTGGCGATCGACCGTGCTGTGGTCATAGTCCCAGCCACCAAAAAAGCGCACCGTCATGCGTGGCCCGGTAGTCGCGTAGACTTCTTTGCGCTGCATCGCATCAAACAGCGCCTTGCGGGTGTTCTCGCGAGCCCAGACCGCTGCGTAGCCCGAAGATGCAGTCTCCCAGTGATGAACACTGATGCCAGAACCCGCATCGTCTTCAAAAAAGCTCTTATGCGCTCGCCCGGGCATGGGCTCGACCGACGTCATTTTGCCGAAGAAGTTATCTTCATCGCTGGTGGCAAGGCCGGTGTGCGAGTCGGTGCTGCCGATCATGCCGAACTTGTAGGGGTTAACCCCGATTTGTTCTTCGAGCGCCAATCCATTTTTGAGCGCAGATCGCGCGTACTCAAACTCGAGCATGTTGTCTTCTTTTGCGGCCAGGAAAGACAGGTTGCTCATATCCCAGGTTTCATAATCGGCAAACTCGTCGCTGGGCGATAAAACCGGGTGTGCCTCGCCATCGCCCTTGATCTGGGTCACCTCAATAATGGGCTCGTATTTCACGCGCAATGCGGCTTGCTCGGCGGTCAGGGGCTCGCCGGAAAAGGTGGTTTCGGCAAACATCAGGCCGTTGCTGACGTTGCCGTTGTGCGGAATCGACAGAACCCTGCCGCCGGTTGTGGATTCATAATTGGCCAGATATGCCCAGAGATCCTCCGGGTTGCCGCTATCCATTGATGAAAAGGGTACAACCTGTCCGGTTGTTTGCGCATCGTCGGCAAACAGCACATTGCGGTGCAGGTTGTTACCGCCCGGCATCGATGTGTATTCATAGCCAATAAACGCCGTAAATGTGCCTGGCCGGTTATAGGCATCGGCCGTAGCGCCGACTTGCTTCCAGACAGACTCGACCACCGGGGCCGGTACCTCAAGGCCCTGCAGGGAGCGGATATGCTCAACGGTGATCCAGGAGCTCCCCTGGGTATAAATCTCGGGGTTTTCAGCGGTTGTTGCGCCCATGGACATGAGGCCGAACTCCATCACAACGAGTTGGTGCTTTCCCTCGGCTACGTATTTGGCCCAGCGTTTGCCCAGGTTGGTCTCCGCGATATCGGGTGAGCCGGCAAATACCTTGGGGAAAATGCCCATAAACTCGGCGTGGTCCGACACCATCAAAAAGTCCAGTGGCCTTGCGAGTTTGGCCTTGACGCCCGTCTGGGAGGTGACCGTTTCGCCCATCGCAAAGCGATACGCATCTGCTGGCGTAATCGTGCGGTTGCCGAAGGTAAAAGCATCCGGAGACTGGTTGGTATGCAGGTGGGTATCGCCCCAAAAAACCTGGGCCGGAAAATCGTTGGCAACCGGCGGTGAGTATTCATGTTCTTTGGCCTGTGAGCCAGCCGTGGCAAGCACCAGGGCTGTAGAACACAGGAAGCTGCAAATTACTTTGATCGAACGCGCGCGCATATTAGACATAGCCAGCTCTCACCTGGGTTGGGTTGGGGGCATTTGCAGTGCCACTCAAGGGTAAATCTGCGGCCAATTCTAACGGATTTTCAAAACAAGAAGGAGTTCGTTTCTTTCATTTATTCCTCAGGCCGGGCGCTTGAAAAAGCACCGTATCTCTAGCAGCGATATCTGTGGGCTTTATCCGTGAAGGCCATTCAATGAACGGGTGCAGGGAAGGCGAATTCAGGTTACTCTAGGCGGAATTGGAGATACGGCAGGTATGATCAATGCGAACGCCGACTGGAACGCCAACAAAAGCCAAAAAATGCTACGCACGTTCATTGGAATACTCCGCTCTTATTTTTACCACGTTACTGGTTAGCGGCGCGAGCATCGCGCTAGACACCGATGGCGATGGGCTTTCGAATACCGTCGAAACCAACACGGGCACCTTTGTTTCAGCTTCCGACACCGGCAGTGATCCGGTGGTTGCAGACACCGATATCGATGATTTTAATGACGGCATTGAGGTGTCATTGGGCACCGACCCGAATTCCGCACTGAATAGCCCGCGTGAAACGCACCTTGAGCCAGCTTACCCCGAAGTCTTTGGCCGCTTTGGTTTTAGCGTCGCGGTCGATGTCGACACGTCCGGCGCTTGCCAGATAAGGTTGGGCGCTAGTAGCGGTGTTGCCCAGATTTTTACAAGAGTAGGGGCGCAATGGTTGGAGCAAGGCCAGCTATTCACTGGCGGACTGGCCACCGGCCTGTTTTGCTGGAGTATCGCTTTGTCGGGTGACAGTGCCGCGATTGGCGCTCCGGGCGATGCGACCGGAGGCGTGGTTTATATTTTTGACCGGACGGGTTCCACCTGGCCATTCACCTCGACTCCTCTCGTTCCCGGCGATTCAGCAGGTGGCGATAGCTTTGGCTATGCCGTTGACATCGATGGTGACACGCTGTTCGTGGGCGCTCCGTTTGATGATGACAATGGCAGCGCATCGGGCTCGGTCTACGTTTTCACGCGAACCGCCGGGGTTTGGAGCGAGCAAGCCAAGATTACCGCTGGCGATGGCACTGCCAACGACAATTTTGGTCAAGACCTTGAATTCTCGGCAGGTTCGCTGATTGTCGGTGCGCCTGGTGATTCTGATAGTGCCAGCAATGCTGGGTCAGCTTACATTTTCACCGGCTCGGGGAGCAGCTGGACACAGCAAGCGAAACTTTCAGCGAGCACGCCCGCTGCCGATGATGCCTTTGGCACTGCAGTCAGTATTTCAAGCGATAGCGTACTGATCGGCGCTCCTGGAGATGCTGCGAATGGCGCAGGTGCAGGTGCTGCCTATGTGTTCACGGGCTCCGGTTCATCCTGGGCCCAGCAGCAAAAATTGTTGCCCGGCGACGGTGCCAGTAATGATGTGTTTGGCGATGATGTTGCGCTCTGGGGAGAGGTTGCCGTCGTTAGTGCACCCTTTGATGATGGCCCCACCGATTCAGGTTCAGCCTATGTTTTTTTACGCTCTGGCACAGCGTGGGTGCAAATTGATAAGTTCAAGCCCGCCGCTAGTGGGCAATCCGACAATTTTGGAGAGCGAATCGCTATTGATAATGGCACTGTAGCGCTTGGCGCTCCTACGCGGCAAGGTGCAACCGGCGCAGCTTATATCGTTGATCTGGACATCGATAAAGATGGTTTGCTTAACGCGGTAGAGAGTGGCACTGGCATATTCGTATCGCAATTCGACACGGGGACTGACCGCCTCGACGCCGACAGCGATGAAGACAACGTCATCGACGGCGATGAAACGCAAATTCATGGCACTGACCCGAATGCCAATGATACCGATGGGGACGGCATCCTTGATGATGCCGAGATTGCAATTGGTTGGAACCCTTTGTCAGATGACATTGATAACGATGGCCTGACCGATGCTGAAGAGTCAGGCCTTGGTACTGACCCGCTACTTGCTGACACCGACATGGATGGCATTAGCGATGGTGATGAAATCGCGAGCGGCACGGACCCACTCATAGTTGATAACGGTACAAAGAGTGTTCCAGCAATGGGTGCGATGGGTTTATTTGCATTGATGTTGGGGTTATTGTTTCTCGGCGTGAGGGTGAAGGCTTGAAGCCTGATAGACCAGACCAAAATACGACAGAAGTATGATGATGATATTCAAGAAACATCTTGGGGCGAGCCTGTTGTTCCTTTCACTATTGGGTGGTTGCAGCGGCCTATCGGTTGAGAAAGCCCTGCAAACTGGTTTGGCGATAAATCAGGCGCTGCTTGATAATTCCGAAGCAAGTTATTCGCAAGCGGTTAAGGAAACGCTTGAGCTCAGTAGCACTCGCGCCGCGCAGGCTCTGTCGCAGCCCGGTGGGTACAGTGGTAACCCGGCGTTCAAAATCACCATGCCTGAGCAGCTCGATACGGTTACCAGTACACTGCGGGCTTTTGGTTTGAATCGCCAGATCGATGAGATCGAGCTGCTGATGAACCAGGGCGCGGAAGCTGCGGCCGTAGAGGCGAAGGCTGTGTTCATTGATGCAGTCAGGCAAATGACCATTAGTGATGCGTTGGGCATTATCCAGGGCAGCGATACAGCCGCTACTGAATACTTTGAGTCCAAAACCGAGAATATTCTCAGGCAAAGATACCAGCCCATCATTGAAAGCCATTTAAGCAAGGTGGGTTTTTACAACGAGTACCGGCAGTTTCTAACGGCCTACAATCGGCTGCCCATAGCAGACAAGCCCGAGCTGGGCCTGCAACAACACGTCTTGCGTGAAAGCCTGGACGGCTTGTTTGCACAGGTGGCCAAAGAAGAGGCGCTGATTCGACAAGACCCGGTAGGGAAGGGCAGCGCTTTTTTGGGGTCGGTGTTTGGAAGGTAGCGGGCTTTTGGGCAGGCTTGTATATGCAAAAAATCCGCGATTACGTAGCCGGACTGGATCTGTCGTTGGTCAAGAGGTTGCAGGCCTGCCGGCGCTTGCTTTGTGTCCCAGAAGTAGAAGCCATATACCCAGTACCAGATGAGTAAAAAAAGGCATAGGCACGTTCACAGGTACGGGAAGGATTTGTGCAGTCGCCTGGGTGCCCTCGGGGGTAAATGAGCGACCCCAGCCAAACCAGCTCAAGACGTTGTTTGGAACGGGTACAGCAGATCCAAAAACGGGGGCGACATCTGGATCTTGCAGAGTAAACGTGGAACCATCGAAGTGAATGCTTGAAGCAAACCAGATCGACTCGTTATTGTAAGTGAAAAAAGCGACATAGCGCAGAACATCCCACTGATTCACGCCGGCGTTGTCGCGAATGGAAAACTCGCTGTGTGACAGGTGCTGCGGCTCTCCATCAATCGTTAGCGATGTCAGCACTATCTCATAGTCATAGTGAAATGACGGCCCGCCCGTATTGGAAGAGCTGCCCTCGATCTCGGTTTCAGCCACAATCTCTAGTGAATCAACGCTCACTGAAATAGTAAAGGGTATCGAATGAGCTGGGTCGGAACTGTGGCCCGCGGGCGGCTCAGGCGTAAAAATGCCATCGTTGACATACCCGCTCCATTCGTATTGCAAAAGTCCAGCGCATGCGATGTGGCTGGCAAAGGTGAAGAGGAGCAGTACAGCTACATTTCTAAGCATGTTGCCTATTGCTGTTCCCAGCGATACAGCTTTTATTATTCTCATGGCCATCTCCCTGTTCATTCACCTGGTGAGTGATCCAGGATTCAAACTAAACGAACGTTACCAGGCTTTCAAGTGACTTGGCCATTGGTGTGCGGCGCTTTCCCGTGTGGTTCCTGATTGGCACATAGGCAGCACTTGTAGTCTGCCTGATTCCAGCCGCAATAACCCCATGAATAGTAAAGAGATTGGTGGGTATCAGGACTTGCTACGTGCCCTGGGGGTAATCCTGGGACCTGCCGATGACTACTTGGCCCATGGCTATGAGTCCAGCGAACAATACGTATCAGTCCCCATAAGCCTAAGCAATGTGAGAGGTTATCCGAAGGGCTTAATTGAGGCTTACCCCGACCGAAACATATCCGAACCTGCTGCCTGAGATTTCCTGGCCCGAGTGTTGCTGCGCTATGGACATCAAGGTCGGGGTGGGGTGGGCTGCCGAACCTGGGCCGAACCGCGCAATCAGGATAGCATGTCGTCATCTCAACTATCGGAAGTGGCCAGGCGCACGTTAGGTAACCCGAGTCTTCAGACAGAATACTCCCCGTTTCCAGTGCGCTCACCAAAACATCATGGGGGTCACACGGCTGTGGCCGCAGCTAACTGGACTATCTGAAAAGACAGTTGATTTTCTTCGCTAAAGAAGAACAATGTAGGCTTTCGCTCGCCACGAGAGAAACTATGCAAAACAACCAGCTATGCGCTGTGTGGAGCCCCAATTCCCCCTCAAGGGACGATTTCGTTCTTTTTACTGCAATGATTGTTATATCACTCAG
The DNA here is from genome assembly GCA_965216795.1 of Pseudomonadales bacterium. Taxonomy (GTDB): domain Bacteria; phylum Pseudomonadota; class Gammaproteobacteria; order Pseudomonadales; family UBA7434; genus UBA7434. The sequence goes on from OZ244196.1 coordinate 2,695,143, forward strand.
TGTTCTACTTACTGGGTGCGAGAGGCTTGATGATCCGTCGGTCCAGCCAGGTTTCGTTCAGGGCCAGGCTGTCAAATCTATGCAGCGTACGCCCGCACCTAAAAATACACAGAGAAATCTGTACTTTGGCGATTTGCATATACATACCAGCCTGTCAACAGACGCCTATGTTTTTGGCGTTCGCTCGCAGCCTGAAGACGTCTACACCTTTGCAAAGGGCGGCGTCATTGAGCATGCAGTGGGCTATCCTATCCAGATCGACCGTCCTCTGGATTTCGCTGCGGTAACTGATCACGCCGAGTACCTGGGTCAGGCTCGTTTGGCGGGCCTTGATATACCTACGAACATGCACCCGCTGCGCGATGTGCTTGCTGGCGGCAATGTCATTAGCGTGACAAAGCAGTGGTTGATTTCCAGTGCATTTGTGCTTCGAAAAGGTGCCGGCTATGGCGTCGACGAAATTGATCTGTCTGTGAATCGCGCTGCATGGCAGCAAGTTATTAACGCCGCAGAGGCGGCTAATGTACCGGGAGAATTTAGCGCATTTATCGGCTATGAATGGACGTCGTTTGTCGATAACAATCCGTCGATTCACATTCATCGTAACGTTATATACCGTGGCAGTGATGTGTCTGATCTGCCGTATAGTGCACTTGATAGCAACCGGCCAGAAGATCTATGGAGGTTTCTTGAGGGTGAGCAGCTCGCTGGAAAAGAAGCGATCGCTATTTCACATAATGCGAACATTAGCGCCGGCAATATGTACTCGGTCGTGGATAGTGACGGGGAGCCGTTAACCGACGCATATGCACGATTGAGGAATCGCTATGAGCCAATTAGCGAGATCCTGCAGATCAAGGGCGCCTCAGAGACGCACCCGATGATGTCGAATCTCGATGAGTTCGCAAGCTTTGAGCTGCTGTCCAACAGTCCACCGGAAGACCAGCTGCAAGGCTCATACGCACGCAGCGGCTTGCGTCTTGGTCTGGAAACTTCAGCCCGGCAGGGATTTAACCCGTATCAATTCGGTGTGATAGGGTCCAGTGACAGCCATAATGCCAGCTCTCCTTCTCAGGAGAATCGTTATCATGGCAAGCTGCCCGTGCTGGATGGAACCGCTGGCTTGCGCACCAACAAAGCACTGCTAATACCTGAGTTGATCAACCCCGCTATGCGCTGGGGATCGGGAGGGCTGGCAGCAGTTTGGGCGGAAGAGAACACGCGCGGTGCTGTGTTTGATGCGCTACGCCGCCGTGAGTGCTATGCAACCTCGGGTCCCAGAATCAGTGTGAGGCTATTTGGTGGCTGGCAGTATACCCAGGCCATGCTTGACACTGGGAATGTTATTGAACAAGCCTACAAGCACGGTGTTCCAATGGGTGGGCAGCTGGGCCCAGCACCCAAAGACGGTGCCCCGACCTTTATGATTATCGCGGCAAAAGACCCTGAAGGCGCAAACCTTGACCGTGTGCAGATTATTAAAGCGTGGGTCGATTCTGTCGGTGAGAGTCACGAAAAAGTTTACGACGTGGCCGCAGCCGGTGGGCGGACAGTGAGCAAAGAGACAGGAAAACTAGAGCCTGTGGGTAACACGGTTGACGCAGCTGAGGCTAGCTACAGTAATACAATCGGTGCGGCTTCGCTGGCGGCGATTTGGCGAGACCCTGATTTCGATGTGTCCAGTGAAGCTGTTTACTATGCGCGGGTCATCGAAATTCCCACGCCACGATGGTCGACATACGATGCTAAATTGTTAGGCGATGAACCTATGAATCCAGCGTGGATTCAGGAGCGTGCCATTACATCGGCGATCTGGTATTCGCCTTGAGGTCAAAAGTTGCCATCGACTCCAGCCGCAATGACCCTATGAATAGTAAAGAGAATGGTGGGCCCACCAGGACTTGCTACGTGCCCTCGGGGTAAACCTGGGACCTGCCGATTATGAGTAATTAGCCTACCGTATTTACTGAGATTGATCTACGTTGATTTAGATCGATATTGGAATCAATTCAATCACTTGGTCTTTTACCTGGGTCTATCCAGGTTGATACAGATTGATTTCATCTGCTTACATAGCGCTTACACGCATTTGATAATATGTCTGCCCAATTTGATATACGCCAACCGGTACTTGAACTATAATTCTTGGTGTGATATATGCTGGGTGCGCGCGCTACTCTGCTCAGCCATAACAAAAAGGAGATAATCTCGCTCAGGATTATGCCGATGCCCCAGATCTTAAGAAAAGACCTTTATCTTAAATTTAGACTTCAGCGCGTCTTGGTGTCAGGAGTGTTAAAAGTTCTAGCAGGCTTATATTGTCTTGCACTCCAGCACGCAGCCATAGCGGCTGCGCTCGACCCCGACGACTTTACCTCACTGGGGACGCTTAACCTGGCGAGTGGCGATTACACTTTTGATACCACGGCGATGACGATCGTTGAAAACAGCGCGCCAGGCACCGTACTGTTTACCGGTGTTGAGGACGACCAGAACGGTCAGGCCGACAGCTTTGCGGGTGGTAGCGATACAGTAGGTGTTAATGGCATTCCACATATCGCAGTCTTTACCTTTGATGACATCAACATTGATGGGACCAACAGTATTACCATCACCGGTAATCGAGCTATTGCGCTGTTATCAAAGAGCAATTTCTATCTGGATGAAACGCTATCGGTGGATGCCGTGCCGGCCCCTGCCCCAGATGCGCCGGAAGCGCAGTTTGGTGGCAAAGCTGGCCCTGGCGGCTTTGACGGCGGTACGCCCGGCATCAACAATGGCGATGGTGAGGGGCCAGGTGGCGCGCTTGGCAATGATGGTTTTACTGGCGCACACGGCGCAAGTGGAGGATTCGGTGGTGATGGGGTTGGCCCCTTGCCAGGCCTATTAGGCATGTCCTACGGTGATCTGCTGCAAGCACTGCAAGGTGGAAGTGGCGGCGGTGATAGCGATGATTTTTTGACCCCTGAAAATCGAGGCCCCGGTGGTGGTGGTGGTGGCGCGATCATGCTGGTTGCCAGCCAGGCAATAACCATCGACAGCAATGGCGTTGTCAGCGCACAAGGAGCGGATGGTTACCAGCGAGAACCCCCCTCCATACCGGGGTTTACAGGATTATACGGGGGTGGCGGTAGTGGTGGTGGGATTATCCTGTCGGCACTAAACGTAGTCATTAACGGCCAGCTATTAGCAAAAGGGCTCGACGGCAGCGGTACTTACACTGGCGGTGGTGGCCGTGTGTTGGTCGCAGGCTATAACAGCTTCCTGTTCGGTAGCACGCCTGACGTCAACAGTTTTATCGCCAATATCGACGTCGACCCTCCTTTTGCATCCGCTGAGGGCGGATGGATTTCTGTGGTGCCTCGCACAACACTCGTCTCATTTGGCGAGTCGCTGGCACTTAACAACGCAACCATTCAGATTCAGGGCAACATCGGAGCTCCCGGTGTCGAATTCATACCAGGCAACCTTGTTGCAACAGGCGAGCTTACCGTGCCTGCTGGAGGCACGAGCTACGCGTTTGACATTAGCCTTACCGGTCCAACCGAAACCACCGTTATTAACGGCAACGATCCGCTACAAATCCAGACGTCGCTATCAGGTTCCGGCACGGTCAACGTACCACTGGTGATCGACGCCGATGCCGAGCTGAATATGGTTAATGATGAGCTCACCTTTCAGGGCGACGGCATTGCCAACGACGACGGGCTGGTAAACAACGGCACCATGAACCTGATCAACGCAATTATCAATGGTGATGTACGCTCACCGGCTGGGTCACAGATAAACGTTGCAGGTAGTGCGACATTTAACGGCCTGTTTTCAGGTGCCGGTACATTTTCGGGCACTAGCAACCTGGTCACCTTTAACGGCGGCTACTCACCCGGTGATAGCCCTGCGGCTATTAACTTTGGTGGCGATGTGTCGTTGAGTTCAGGGAACACGCTGCTGATGGAGATCTTCGGCAGCGTTGCGGGCAGTGGTTACGACCAGCTCACTGTTGCCGGTAACCTGGCAATGAATGGCGTGATCGATTTATTTGTTGATCCGCTGTTAACACTCAACGCGGGCGACAGCTTTACTTTGCTCAACTGGAGCTCGGTCGCAGGCGAGTTTGCATCGGTGCTTGGCATTCAACAAGCAAATGATCTGGACATCGGTATTCGTTATAACGCCGGCAATATGGTGGCTAAGGTTGTGCCGCGTGGTGACGTGAATGATGACGGCGTTGTTAACGGTGATGACCTGGCGATTATTGCCAGCAATGCAGGCGTGAACACAAGCAGCTACTTTAGCGGCGACGTAAACGGCGATGGCGTGGTCGATAATTCCAGCAATTCTGGCTCAGACCGATCGTTAGTCGAGGCGGCTATTCTCAATGCGAATACCCAAACTGTACCTCTGCCTTTCTGGCTGCCATTGATACTGTTGATGGGCGCTACCATTACGTATAGGTTGAGTGCCCGGTGAAGCCGACAGGTTTGTTGGCGCTCGAGCTGAGCGGGCGATAAAAGTAATCAGTTCAGGACAGTCTTGGCCGTATTGATCCCTGAGGGTACGCCAGATTGAAAAATGAATGGTGGGCCCACCAGGACTTGCTACGTGCCCTCGGGGTAAACCTGGGACCTGCCGATTATGAGTCCAGCGAACAATACGTGCCCATCTCCATAAGTCTAAGAAGTGGGAGGGGTTATCGGCGGGGTATCTCTGGGGCTTTCTTCGACCGAACCATATCCGAACCTGTCGCCTTGAGAGTCGCGTGCCTGAGTGTCACCCCGCTGAGGGCATGTGGCCGAAGGCTCTCTCATTCTCCTAAGTTGTTGATATCCTGGGCTAATTAACTCCTTCCCCATCCCCTGAGATTGCCTCAGAAGCAGCATTGGCTGCGTCCTGCAGCGTGCCAGTGGACAGGTGAGTCGACTGCTGTACGCCTGTTGGCTACATATTGACGGCTAGCTGCGAATTGAAGATACTGGTTGCACCCCTTGGCTCCGAATGACAACGGAGCACCTCCCATGCCTGCCACTAACGTGCCTGCGTCCATTACGGTTGTTAGACAGGCGAGCCCGATTTTCTTGAGCGCCCAGCTGCTGCGCAGGGACTTCCTGGCGATTTTGCTGCTTGTGAATGTCTCGATGGCGCAGGCGTATGTTGAAGCGCCGCGCGTGATGTCTGCCCAATTGACAACGTATCAGTCCAGTATCAGTTATCTGATACACAATGATTCGGATTGGCTTCTGGACCAGCTCGGTATGCAGTTTGCTGGCGTCCTGCCACTGGGCACCTATGCACTCGATTTATCTTATGATTGGGATTCGTTGCGCGATATCTATGATGATGATCCCACATTCGATGAGATCATGGGCCCCCAGTGGGATCTTTTCGTCAGGTTTTGGTTCGATTCTCGTGATGATCCTCTCTATCCCGGTGAGTCTTTCACCCTGACGATCGATTTCAATAGCGCATTGCTGGCTGCAGAATATGGTGTTACGGATATCAGGCAGCTGAACACTGCTTTCTACTCCGGAGTGCTGGGCGGTTCTAACGCAGAGCATGGCGTTGAAACCCCTGTCGAGTTGCTGGAGGTGCCGGTGTTCCCAGAGCGTATCGTCGTCCCTCTGCCGGGGTCTTTCGGATTGCTACTTGCCCCGATGTGTCTTTTGGTTTACCTGCGGCGCCCATGGAGTCGGGCGCACCGCTCACAGAGTCGGCTGCTCCAGCCGCAATAACCCTATGAATAGCAAAGAGATTGGTGGGCCCACCAGGACTTGAACCTGGGACCTGCCGATTATGAGTCCAGCGAACAATAAGAACCCGTCTTCATAAGTCCAAGAAATGGGAGGGGTTATCCCGGAGCCCTCATTAGGGTTCACGCCGACCGAACCATATCCGAACCTGTCGCCTTGAAAAACGCTCGCCCGAGTGTCACTGGGCTATGGGCATCAAGGCTGGGGAGGGGAGGGTTGCCGAAACTGGACCGAAATTCGAGAGGTATTCTGTGGATAGGGCCATGTTAGATTATTTCTTTTCTGCAGAAAGTATGGATACAACCGTCTCAATCATTACAGAAATAAATGTGTCTCGATACCTTTTGTCGTTTTCAGGCGACTCTTGAATTAGTGCACAGTAGTCGGCAAGGTTGGTGACTACCAAATTTCGAATGGTGCGATACCGAATAGTTTTTTCAGTCTCTGGTACCCCTTCTAAGCTGTTTGATAGCAGCGCACTTAAATCTGATAAAGATGAGTAGGAGCGTTGGTCTTCAGATTCTACCGGATTCATCTGGTGCCCATCCATGAGCGCGAGTATCCGCAAGTAGGCTCTTCCATCATCTTTGTTGTCCAGTTCACCTATCAGCGGTAATAAAAGTACCTTGGCCGTTTCTTCCAGGCTAGGTGTTGGGCCGAAGACATTCAACAGTTTCTGCCGGCGTTGCTCTATACCTGATCTGTGCTTATCAAAAATGGCCTGTAAGAGGCCGGCCTTGTTCTCGAAGTGGTAATTGAGTGCGGACGCATTGCGCTGACCAGAGGCTTTCACAATTTCATTCATTGACACGGCGTCAATGCCACGTGCAGCCATTAGCTTCATTGCGGTACGCAGAATTTTGGCCTTGGTCTGTCTGGCGGCTTCTTCCTTTTTGCAATTCATTGGCATACCAGGTCCGATTACATTAAATCCAGCTTTATTGATAATGAAGTCTCATTATAATAACCTACCAAAATTAATGAGATCTCATTAGAATATTCATGGGTAGATGGTGGCGTAAGCCATTGAAATAATAAGGTTTATCGGTTTTGGGCCTGGGTTCATATCCTGAAGCCACACAGTTGACGACATATATTGAGGCAATAGTTATGCGGCAGTTAGTGCAATTCACAGCGGTAATTTTTGGTTCTCTGCTGGTAATCAATGCTATGGCTGGTTCGGGCGTCGATGTCCATTCCGAAGAGTACCAGAATGTGCGTGTTCCCAAGGACTTCAATGGCCGCGCTAGTGACATCATGCTCTATAAGCCGAAGTTGGAAAAGATTAGCGATGAAGTCTATGTCGCGTCTGGTACGGGTAATGCGTTTCTGGTGAAAACGCCGGAAGGGAATGTTATTTTTGATACAGGCGTCCCCTGGCAAGGGGAGGCGCTTAGGGAACTTCTGCTTTTCGTTGGTCATGAAAAAACGACACATATTATTGTTTCACATGCGCACGGTGATCATATGGGCGGGCTCACGGCCTGGCAGCAGGAGATCAATGATGGCGCTGAAATTATCGCGCATAGTCGTTATCCATATACCAACAAGATATACGGGGATACCGATGTTTATCTATGGCAACAACGAACGGCATCTATTTACCCATCACCGGGGACGGGGGCTGCAGAAATGGTTCGACAGGCTAGGGCGATCGAGCCGACCCGTTTGGTTTATCCAGACCATGACTACAGCTTTACTGTTGGCGGTGTAGAGTTTGTTGTCATCGCTATGCAGGGAGGCGCAGAAGGTGAAGATAACCTGGTACTTTGGTTGCCGGAGCAGGAAGTTGCTTTTACTGGCGATTTGTTCGGCCCCCTGTATCCTATGGTGCCAAACTTGTACACAGTGCGGGGTGAAAAGCTGAGAGATCCGCTGGCCTACATTGACGCGCTTGATCGAATGATAGAGCTTGAGCCTAGTATCATGCTCCCGAGCCATTTCGGTGCTGTTAAAGGGAAAAACTATATCCACAAATCGCTGACTGTGACTCGTGACGGGACAGAATATGTCTACAAAGAAACTGTTAAGGGGATGAACGAAGGTAAGAGTGTCTACGAGTTGATGGAATCTGTACGGCTTCCTGAATCACTTGAAATCAGCCAGGGACATGGAAAGACGTCCTGGAATGTTAGGGCAATTTGGGAATTGCTAGCGGGTTGGTTTTACTTTGATACCGTTGCTGACCTGTACTCTGTTCCTGTCAGTGCTGTTTACGCCGACATTGTTGAGCTTGTAGATGGCCCAGACAAGCTGATTGCTAGCGCTGAAAGATATGCTTCAGAAGGCGACAACCTTAAGGCAATCAGGCTATTGGATATAGCTCAGGGCGCCGGACAGGAAACTACGGATGCCATCAAATTACGTGTAAAACTTTACTCTGCACTTATTGAGGAGTCTAAAGATACGCACAGCAATGTCAGTTTGGATGATATTCTCGAGGCGGCGTTGAGGTCATCAAATGCTGAATTGAAAAAACGTGCTGACAAGTAATTGTGGGTCTTTGATGCTTGTTGTCTACACTGCGGTTCGAGAATGCGCGTCAAAACGATGCCTATGGGCATAAGTCACGATAGCGTCGCAGCTATGGTGCCAGAATGCACACTCAAAAGTATGGTCCTTTTATTTCTATAACCTTAAGAAATCAAAGAAGATTGGTGGGCCCACCAGGACTTGAACCTGGGACCTGCCGATTATGAGTCGGATGCTCTAACCAACTGAGCTATGGGCCCTTGTTTACGCTGGTCTTTTGCCCGGCTGAGCTTCGTTGCTGCTCCTCTCTCGATCGGTCATGTACTCGATGTACACTCCCTCACTCGTTCGTCGCGCGCCTCGTCAGCCAGGCAAAATCCTGCGCCTAAACAGTTTCGAGGAACCTGCAGGGTTCTTCGAAGGCCGCGCAGTATAAGGCGCGGCCCGGTAAACGCCAAGGCGATTATTGAACGGTTTCAGCCTCGGTAAATTTGCCTTCGAACAGCGGGGTGCTGAGGTAGCGCTCGGCCGAGTCGGGCAGTATCACAACGATCGTTTTGCCCTTGTGTTCGGGCTGGTTGGCGACCCTGTCGGCAATCGCCATGGCCGCGCCACTCGAAATGCCAGCCAGTATGCCTTCCTCGGTCATCAACTTGTGCGCCCACTCGATGGCATCTTCATTGGTGACCTGTTCCACCTGGTCGACCATCTCAAGGTCGAGGTTCTTCGGCAATATGCCCGCGCCAATGCCCTGGATCTTGTGCGGGGCGTGCTCGGGCTCTTCACCCTTCATGCCGGCGGTAATCATCGTTGAAGTAATCGGCTCAATCGCCACCGAGGTGATGGCCTTGCCTTTGGTGTTCTTGATGTAGCGCGAAATACCGGTCAGCGTGCCGCCAGTGCCGACGCCGCTAACCAGCACGTCGATCTCGCCGTTGGTATCTTCCCAGATCTCGGGGCCGGTGGTCTGCTCGTGAATCGCCGGGTTGGCGGGGTTGTCGAACTGGCTGGGCATCCAGCGCGAGGCCGGGTCTTCGGCCACTAGTTCTTCGGCTTTGGCGATCGCCGCTTTTACGCCCTGCGCGGCTGGCGTTAACACCAGGTTGGCGCCAAAGGCTTTCATGATCTGCCGGCGCTCAAGGCTCATGCTGTCGGGCATGGTCAGCGTGACCTTGTAGCCCTTGGATGCACCGACGAAGGCCAGCGCAATGCCGGTGTTGCCACTGGTCGGCTCGATAATTTCCATGCCGGGCTTGAGCTTGCCCGACTTTTCAGCATCCCAGATCATGCTCGCGCCAATGCGGCACTTCACGCAGTTGGCGGGGTTGCGGCTTTCGAGTTTGGCCCAGATGTTGCCGCCGCTAATGCGGTTAATCTTGACCAGCGGCGTGTTGCCGATCGACAGGCTGTTATCGTCAAAGGCGCTCATTGTGACTCTCCCGTGGGCCCACGGCTGTGCGGGCTGTTAGGTGGGGCGGTTTCCAGCGGCTAACTTAGCCAAAAAAAACGGGCCGGTAAACCGGCCCGTTGAAATTATCGTTAATGTCGTGTGCAGCGCACAATAAATGGCCTGCCGCTAGTCGTCGAGGAAGCTGCGCAGGTGGTCCGAGCGCGACGGGTGGCGCAGCTTGCGCAGCGCCTTGGCTTCAATCTGCCGAATCCGCTCACGGGTCACGTCAAACTGCTTGCCCACTTCTTCGAGCGTGTGGTCGGTGTTCATCTCGATGCCAAAGCGCATGCGCAGGACCTTGGCCTCGCGTGCGGTCAGGCTGCCGAGCACGTCGGTGGTCGCATCGCGCAGGCTCTGGTCGGTGGCGGTATCGATCGGTGAGTCGACCGTGCCGTCTTCAATAAAGTCACCCAGGTGCGAATCTTCATCATCGCCGATGGGGGTCTCCATCGAGATGGGTTCCTTGGCAATTTTGAGTACCTTGCGGACTTTGTCTTCGGGCATTTCCATGCGCGCGCCCAGCTCTTCAGGCGTCGGCTCGCGGCCGATTTCCTGCAGCATCTGCCGCGAGATGCGGTTGAGCTTGTTGATCGTCTCGATCATGTGCACCGGAATACGGATGGTGCGCGCCTGGTCGGCAATAGACCGGGTGATGGCCTGGCGAATCCACCAGGTGGCGTAGGTCGAGAACTTGTAGCCGCGGCGGTATTCGAACTTGTCGACGGCCTTCATCAGGCCGATGTTGCCTTCCTGGATGAGGTCGAGAAACTGCAGGCCACGGTTGGTGTACTTTTTGGCGATCGAGATAACCAGCCGCAGGTTGGCTTCGACCATTTCTTTTTTCGCGCGACGTGCGCGGGCTTCGCCCAGCGACATGCGGCGGTTGATATCCTTGATTTCGGTGATGGTCAGGCCAAGCGATTCTTCAATGGCGTTGATTTTTCGTTGCGCGCGAGCAATGTCATCGCGCAGGCTGCCCAGGCGCTTGGCGTAGGGCGCCTTGTCGGCTTTGACGATCTTGTCGATCCACTTGATATCGGTTTCGGCGCCGACGAAGGACTTGATAAATTCCTTGCGCGGCATTTTTGCCACCGATACACACAGGCGCATGATCTCGCGCTCTTGCTCGCGCACATCAAACAGCGCATCGCGCGGTGCGGCAGTCAGCGGGTCGAGAATACGCGGCGTGAGCTTCAGGTATTTGAACAGCTCGCCCAGCTCGTCGAGGTTCTTCTTGGCCGAGGCCGCATCTCGACCATAGCGCTTGAGCGAGCGCTCGGTCTTGGTGTGTTGCTTGGCGATTTCACCGAAGCGCTGCGCGGCTTCTTCCGGGTCGGGGCCGGTGTCGGTGTTGTCGTCATCGCTGGCGCCGTCTTTGGCCTTGGCGGCCTGGGCTTCGGCGATTTCCTGCGCTGAGGGTACAGACTCTGCCGGGTTCAGGTAGCCGATCAGCACGTCGGCAAGTTTTTTCTCGCCTGCGACGGTCTCGTTGTACTCATCGAGCACGGTGGCGACGGCGTTGGGGTAGTGCGCCAGCGCCGACATCATTTCGCGAATGCCTTCCTCGATGCGCTTGGCGATGGCGATTTCGCCTTCGCGGGTCAGCAGCTCGACCGTGCCCATCTCGCGCATGTACATGCGCACCGGGTCGGTGGTGCGGCCGGCTTCGGTTTCCACCGCTGCCAGTGCAGCAGCAGCCTCGGCCGCGGCGATATCATCGGGGGAGTCGCTTTCAGCAAGCAGCAGCTCGTCGGCATCGGGCGCGGTCTCAAAGACCTTGATGCCCATGTCGTTAATCATCTGGATGATGTCTTCGACCTGGTCCGGGTCAGAGATATCTTCAGGCAGGTGGTCATTGACCTCGGCATAGGTCAGGTAGCCCTGTTCCTTGCCGCGGGCGATGAGTTCCTTGATGCGAGACTGTTGCTCGTCAGACATGAAGCGAGTTCCTGGTAGTCGTCGATACTGCGGGTTGGTGGCTTGCCGCCACGCGCGACTTGCTGCCAGCCTGTCCGGTAGCGGGCCGGGCGGCTTGTGACAAAAGCGCAAATTAGCCAGCCATTATAACTCAACATGGCAATTTATGGCCGATTTGCAAGGGCTGCCGCTATAAAAAAGTTAGTGCAAATATTGACCAAATTCGAGCCGGCAGTGCCGCGATGTGCGCTAGCCCCGGCCCGCTAGGGTTTATTGCGCGCTGTTCGACGTTCTTTGACCGCAGTCATGGCCTTGAGTTGCTCGCGTTCGGCCGGGTCGAGCTCGCTGAGCGGGCGGCCCTGCAGGCGTTCGAGCAGTGAGTCGAGCTGCTGCTGCTCGAGGTTGTGTTCAATATGGTGCAGGGTTTCCTGGAGTTCCTGGCGGGCCAGCGCCAGGTCATCGGGCGGGCTGTGCCGGCTGGCACAGTGATTGAGGATGCGGCCCTGCTCGGTACCGTACCAGTGGCCGAGCAGCGCCGGGGTCAGCACCTGGTGGGGCTGGGCGTCGATGAAGGCGACCAGTTCGCGCAGCAGGCTGGCCTCGGGGTCGTCTTCGCCGGCCAGGGCCTCGGGTAGCACCAGTGACTGGGCAAGCTCCGGGTAGTGCAGCACGATGGCGATCGCCCAGACGATCGGGGTTTTCTCGATACCGGCGCTCGCAGGCTCCAGCGCCGGGTTAGCGGCTGCCGCCGGCGCAGGGCTGTCGCGCTCCGGGGCGGCGTGCTCGCGCGATTCGGGGCGGGGCTCGGGCGCTGAAGCCTTGAGTGTGCCAACATCGACCCCGGTCAGCTCTCCCAGGCGCTGCAGCTGCAGCTGTTTGAACACCCCGTCGGGCAGGCGTTGCAGCTGGGGTAGCAGGCGCTGGCTGAAGCTGGCCTTGCCCGCGTCCGAATCCATCGCCAGGCCTTCGGTCGCCGATTCAAACAGCAGCTGCTCGAGCGGCATCGCGGCATCGACCGCGGCGGCAAAGCGATCCTTGCCGTGGTTGCGCACAAAGGTATCCGGGTCATCACCAGGGGGCAAAAATAGAAAACGCACTTCGCGCCCATCGCTGAGCACCGGCAGCGCTGTCTCGAGCAGGCGCAGTGCCGCCTTGTTGCCCGCATCGTCGCCGTCAAAACAGACCACCAGGCGGTTGCAGTGCCGAAAAATCTTTTCCAGGTGAAAGCGGCTGCTGGCCGTGCCCAGCGTGGCGACCGCGTTGGTCACGCCATGCTGTACCAGCGAGACGACATCCATATAACCCTCGACCAGCAGCAGGTGGTCGAGCTGGCGATTGCTGCGTCGGGCCTCGTAAAGGCCGTAGAGCTCGCGCTGTTTGTGGAACACCGGCGACTCGGGCGAGTTCAGGTACTTGGGCTTTTCATCGCCCAGCACGCGACCGCCAAAGGCCACCACCCGACCGCGATTGTCGCGAATCGGGAACATGATGCGCTCGCGAAAGCGATCGTAGTGGCGGCGCTTGCTGTTGCCTCCATCACCGCCTTCCTTCTCGATAATCATGCCGCTGGTTTCAAGCAGCGCCAGTAACTCATCGCGCGAGCAGTTCAGTGGCGGCTCTTCAAGCGCGGCGTTCAACAGGTTGTCCCAGCCAGGTGGTGCGTAACCCAGGCCAAAGTCGCGGGCGATCTCACCGCTGAGGCCGCGGCCCTTGAGGTAACTCACCGCGGTATCGCGCTGTGCGTGGCGGCGCAACTGGCCCTGGAAGAAGCGATTGGCCCACTCGAGCAGCGTAAACAGCTGCTGGCTTTTGGCCTGTTGCTGGCGGGGTTTTTCGCCGCTTTCGCGCGGCACTTCAAGCCCCAGCGAATTGGCCAGCGTCTCTACCGCCTGCGGAAAGTCGACATTGTCATAGTCCATGACAAAGCCGATGCTGTTGCCGCCGGCACCGCAGCCAAAGCAGTAAAAAAACTGTTTGTCGGGGTTAACGCTGAAAGAGGGCGTTTTTTCCTGATGAAAAGGGCAGCAGGCGGTGTAGTTGCGGCCGCTTTTCTTGAGCGTGACGCGGCGATCGATCACCTCGACGATATCGGTGCGCTCGAGCAGCTCGTCGATAAAGTCCTGGGGGATCAGCCCGGCCATGCCTGTGCCTGCGTTGCCGGGCCTAGCCCAGCTTGGCCTTGATGGCAGCGCTCACCGCACCCATGTCAGCACGGCCCTGCAGCTGTGGTTTGAGCACAGCCATCACCTTGCCCATGTCGCGCATGCTCTCGGCGCCTGTGCTGGTAATTGCCTCTGCGATTAACTGCTCAATCTCGGCAGCGTCGAGCTGGGCGGGCATGAAGCCCTGGATGACCTCCATCTCACTGCGTTCCTGGGCGGCCAGTTCATCGCGGCCGGCCTTTTCAAACTGTTCGATGGAGTCGCGACGCTGCTTGAGCATTTTATCGAGCACCGCAAGGATGCGAGCGTCGTCCAGCTCGATGCGCTCATCGACCTCGATGCGCTTGATCTCGGCGAGCATCAGCCGAATCGTTGCCAGCCGCTCTTTTTCTTTTGCGCGCATGGCCGCTTTCATGGCGGTATCGATTTCAATCCGTTTTTCAGCTTTGCTCACAATAACGATCTCGATGCAGTTCGGCGGTATTTCCGCATTATATATGCCCCAAAAGCATTGCGGGGGCGAGTTCTGTGCTTGAGCTATCAGGTCGGGAACGTCGCCCGCACGGATGCGGGCGCCGAGCGTGCAGGACGCATTCAAAGCGATTCCCGACCTGATAGCTCAAGCACAGAACGGCGGCTCACTATGTAAAGGCCTGTTGATCAGGCTGGGGGCGGAATCCCGGCCGCGCAAAGCCCTTTGACGAGAACCGCTGTGAATGCATCCATGCACGCTCAACGCCCGCATCCCTGCGGTCGATGTTCTCGTCAAAGGGCTTTGCACAGCCGGAACTCCTTTGCTCTGCAAATTCGGGACGTAGCTATGTCTGGCGCCAAAACGCCGTAGGGAAATATCAGTGTTGGAAAGCGCTCGAACCAGGCCGGCTCGAGCGCTAAAAGTCGCTGGGGAGGGGAGAGCGTCGGCCTAGTAGAGGCGAACGCGTGAACGCATCTCGCGGCTGACTTTCTTCTGGTGACGCTTCACCGCAGCAGCGGCTTTGCGCTTGCGCACCGACGTGGGCTTCTCGTAGAACTCGCGGCGGCGGGCTTCGGCGATGACGCCGGCTTTTTCACAGGAGCGTTTGAAGCGACGCAGCGCGATATCAAACGGCTCGTTATCTTTGACTTTGACTTGCGGCATTCAATAGACCTTCGCAACAGGTTGATTTTTCTGGCGCTGGCGCCCAGCGCGATATACAGCCTAGCGCAACCGGGGCGGTGCTGCCCGGGGCGCAAGGCGCGGCATTCTATACAGGCTGGCGGAAAATTGCAAAATCAGCGTGGGGCGGCCTGCTGGCTGGCCTGGTACCAGATCGGCGAACTCCAGGCCCGCTCCTGGATCGTCCGCTGGAGCTGGCTGGATTGGCACCAGTTGGGCAGTTTTGCCCGCTCTTCGGCCGATTTGCCGGCGCTGGTGCAGGCCCAGTCGGTGCTGCGACAGCTGGGGTTCTCCACCACCCGGGCGTAGTAGACCGCGTCCTGGGCGGGGTCGAAATCGGGGTCGCGCCACAGCGTGCACAGGCGGGCGTGGCCGGGGCCGCGGGGCTTGCAGCTGTCCAGGTCGACACTGGCCTTATTGGGCCCGCCGGCGATATCGATCACCTGCTGGTGCAGCTGGCCATCGCTGTCGGTCCAGCCCTTGATGATCTGGGCCCGCTGCAGCGCCGTGCCCGGATGTCGGGGCGTGCCTGGGTCCTGGCTGGCGACCAGCAGGAACTGCGGCGCCTGGTCTGCGAGCGTTCCGGCATCGAGCTTGCCGCCCATCGGCACGCCATCGCGGTAGGCCCCGGCCAGCCAGTCACTGCGGGCGCAGCTGTCGCTCTCGAACGAGGGGCCGGCGAACAGGCGCAGGGCAATGCGCGGCCCGCTGGTGCCATAGGCCTCGCGACGGCGCATTGCATCAAACAGTGAGGCGCGCGAATTCTCCTCGGCCCAGACCGCCACCAGGCCGCCGTTGTTGCGACCCTGGCGCGGGTTAGGTTGGTTGCCCGGCAGGTCGCGGCGCCACTCCTCGACGCTGCCCGGCGTCGCATCGTGGGTATCGGTCGAGGCGATAAAGCCCAGCTGGAAGGGGTTGATGCCCAGTCGCTGCTGTTCTTTGAGGCCCTCAAGCAGGGCATAGCGCGCAAAGTCCTGGGTCGCCACGCAGCCTTCATCCAGCAGCGAACCCACGCCCGTATTGCGTTGGCACTGCTCGGTATCCGGCAGGCGCAGCTTTTCAAAGTTGCACAACTCGTCGTTGCCGCCGAGCACATTCCACATGCCGTTGCGACACTCAGAGTCGCCTTTCATCTGCATCATTTCAACCAGGGGCTCGATACGGGCACGCAGCGCCGCCAGTTCGCGCTGGGCGTCGATATCCAGTGCCGGGTCAGGCACAGTCGTAAACAGGTTGCCGTTCGACAGGTTGGGGTTGTGGGGAATCGCCAGCACGTCGCAGCCGTTGTCGGCATCCATGCATTCATCGCGCAATCGCTGCCAAAGCACGGTCTCATCCGGTTCGTCGTTATAGCTGATCGGCCGCTCGATCACGGTCTCGTTCTTGAAAATGACGTTGCGGTGGATCTTGGTCAGCTCGGGGTTGGCGGTGTACTCGTAGGCGACAAAGGTTGAAAACGCACAGCTGTCGGTCTCGTCCTGGTGGCGGGCCGCCGCAGCCTGGATCTGCTGCCAAATCTGCAGCTCGACATCGCGGCACAGCGCGCCGTCTTTGCCGCATACCTCGGCGTTCGACAGTCGGCCGCCGGTCTGCTCCACCATCCGCCGGACGATTTCCTTGACGTTCTTGGCACCGCGCAGATCGACCGGGCTGCGAAAGCGCTCGCAGGTTTCGCTGCTGTAGGCGGGGCTGTCCGGGTCGGCGCACAGCCGGGTGGCGCCCGCATCCGAGGCGTGGTCGGTGGTGGCGGCAAAGTCCAGCGCGCGTTCCAGCTGCACGCTGTGCGCGCCGGGCTTCAGTGCAATGGCTTCGCCTTTGGCGAAGCGATAGGCATCGTCCGGGGTATTGCGGGTGCCAAAGGTCCAGGCGTCCATCGACAGCGCGGTATGGACATGCAGGTCGCCCCAGAACAGCTGGCGCAGCGGCTCATGATCGGCGCAGCGCGGGTCTGCTGCAAAGGCTTTGACTTGGCATACAATGGCCAGCAGGATGGGCAGGCTATGGCGCGGCAGCATATCGGCTCTCCAGCGGGTGAGCTAAAGCCAGGAGATAACCATGATACTCGATAAATTCAGGCTCGATGGCAAGACGGCCATTGTCACCGGTGCGGGCAAGGGCTGTGGTTACAGCATCGCGCATGCGCTGGCGCAAGTCGGTGCCAGGGTGCTGTGCGTGGCGCGCACCGGTGCTGATGTCGAGGTCACGGCCGATGAGATCCGCGCGCAGGGCGGAGAGGCGGCGGCGCTTGCGGCGGATGTCACCAACGAAGCGGACCGCGAGCGCATTATTGCTGCGGCGCTCGATCATTTTGGCCGGCTCGATGTGCTGGTCAACAATGCCGGCGGCACCGGCCACGGGCCAACTGCGCAGATCGACGACGCCCAGGTCTACCAGACCATGCAGGTAAATTTTATGGCGCCGGTTTACCTGATACGCTCGGCAGTGCCCGCGATGCGCAACGTGGGCGGTGGATCGATCGTCAATATATCTTCGGGTATGTCGCGCATCGCCAATATTGGTTCGGTACCCTATGGCGGGGCCAAGGCAGCGCAGGAACAGGCCACGCGCATGCTCGCGCTGGAGTACAGCCCCGAGGTGCGCATCAATGCCCTGCGGCTGGGTGCGATCCGCACCCAAAACATGGAGGACAACCTGCTCAAGGCCATGCCGGGTATCGGTGAAAAGCTCAGTGACTGGACGCCAGTGGGGCGGTTGGGTGAGCCCGATGATATCGCCGCCGCAGTCGTGTATTTGGCGACGCCGGCCTCGGGCTATGTTACCGGCAAGATACTCGACGTCGACGGCGGTATGATTATCGAGCGCTCGCTGATGGAAGTCATCGCCACGGCCGAGCGCCTGCACGGTGGTGGCACGTCCGGGGCATGAAACTCGTGGCGCCCGGGCCAGTCAGACACTGCAGTGGCCAGCGTCGCCGGGTCCTCGCGGCTGCCGATCAATAAACCCGTTACGATCATTAGAGACACGATGAGGAGAGACACTATGAACACTCAGATGTTGCTGCAGGCGCCCCTGGCCCTGCTGTTGGCGATCACGTTATCGGCCTGTGTGCCGGCTACCCAGACGGGCACCAGTTATTCGCGCGATGAAGTGCGCACCGTGCAAAACGTCAAGCTGGGCACCGTGATCGATGCGGTAGCGGTAAAAATCGAAGGGACCAACTCCGGCGCCGGTGGTGCTGTGGGTGGTGCGATCGGCGGGCTTGCCGGTTCGACCGTCGATGATGGCACAACCGCAGACATCGCCGCTGTCGTTGCCGGTGCAGCCGGCGCAATCATTGGCGCCAAAACCGAAGACGCACTGACCCGCGCCAACGGTACCGAGTATACGATCCAGCTTGAGGACGGTGAGTTGATTTCGGTGGTCCAGGCCAATGACAAAGATGCCGAGCCGATCGTGGCGGGTGATCGCGTCAAGCTGCTGGCCCAGGGTGGTACCTACCGCGTCAGCAAACTTGGCGCGCAGGCGCTGTAGGGCATCGCATCGACCATGTTGGTGCTGGGTATAGAGACCTCCTGCGACGAAACCGGCGTTGCGCTATACGATACCGAGCGCGGTTTGCTCGGTGACCTGTTGCACAGCCAGGTCGATATGCACGCCGTCTATGGCGGCGTCGTGCCGGAGCTGGCATCGCGCGATCACGTGCGCAAGACCATGCCGCTGGTCAGGCAACTGCTCGAAGACAGTGGCGTCACCGCACAGCAGATCGATGGTGTTGCCTACACGGCAGGGCCTGGTCTGGTCGGCGCCTTGCTGGTGGGTGCTTCACTGGGCCGGGCATTGGCGATGGGCTGGGGCGTGCCGGCCGTTGCCGTGCATCACATGGAGGGCCATCTGCTGGCACCGATGCTCTCGGGCGAGGCCTGCGAATTACCCTTCGTCGCGTTACTGGTATCCGGTGGACATACCCAGTTAATCGACGTCGCCGAAATTGGCCATTACCACTTGCTCGGTGAGTCGCTCGATGATGCCGCCGGTGAGGCCTTTGATAAAACCGCCAAGTTGCTTGGCCTCCCGTATCCCGGTGGGCCGCAGATTGCGAAGCTTGCCGAGCGCGGCGTTGCCGGTCGCTTTGAGTTTCCGCGGCCAATGGTCAACCGGCCTGGCCTGGATTTCAGTTTCAGCGGCCTGAAAACCTTTGCCCGCAACACGATTGCCGAGCAGCGTGATGCCAGTGGTGAGCTCGATGCGCAAACCGCTGCGGACATTGCGCTGGCCTTTGAGTTGGCCGTCGTCAGTACCCTTGAAATCAAATGCCGGCGAGCGCTGGAGCAAAGTGGCCGACAGCGGCTGGTGGTCGCCGGCGGCGTCAGTGCCAACAAGCGCTTGCGCGCGGCACTCGATGCCACGGCGCAAAAGCGTGGTTTTGATATCGCTTACCCGCCGCTGAGCTACTGCACCGATAACGGGGCGATGATTGCGCTGGCCGGGGCAATGCGACTGGCGGCCGGGCAGTCCGAGGGCCTGTCGATCGAAGTGCGGCCTCGCTGGCCACTGACCGAACTGGCCGCGGCAACCGGTGCGCGCTCATGACCAAAGCCCAAATTTTTCTTGAAGATCTCAAGGTCGACACCTGCATCGGTATTGATGACTGGGAGCAGCAGGTCGAGCAGACCCTGCACTTTACGCTGTCGATGGAAGTCGATATCGATGCGGCGATGCGCAGCGATGCCGTTAGCGATACGCTGGACTACTCTGCCGTGGCAAGTGAGCTTGAGAAAACCGTTGTCAACAGCGCTGCACGATTGCTCGAGGGCTTGCTGGGCGAGCTCTTCGAGGTATTGTTCGCGCGCTTTTCCTCAATCGAGACATTGACGATTACTGTGCGCAAACCCAAGGCCATTGATGCGGCGGCCTGTGCCGGCATTACCGTGCGCCGCGAGCGCAGCGCTTAGTCGGCGACATTCTCTCCGCGCCAGGGGCGCAGGTTTTCATGGCCGCGAATGTGCTGGCTCATGTCCCCGATCATTTCCAGCATGCGGTAATCCCTGCGGCAAAATCGCCACTGCCCGTCGACTCGTTCAAACCTGTCGTGATAGCGACCCGATGCAATCGGCTGCAGCGGCAGGGTCGGCGTGCACTGGTTGACGACATAGTAAGAGCGCGCGCTCGCAGTGGTGGCGTCGTCGGCGACTTCGATGATCGCATTGGTGCAAACATGCTTGGTGCAGGGGCTGCCGCGTTCATCGACGATCACCATCGCCTGCCAGTTACCCAGCAGGGCCTGGTAGTCGATCGTCGTGCCATCGGCGCCGACGACAATCTCGGCGTGGCGAAACAGTTCCGCGGCGTCGGCGAAACGGCCCAGGTCAAACAATTCGGTGTAGCGATAGAGCAGGTTGCGTATCGCGGTTGCGTGATCGGCCATGATGAGTGTTTACCTATGGGTTGGAAAACTGTTTTAGCAGGTCGGCCAGCAGTATCTTGCGGGCATTGCGAATGGCCTCGCCAATCTCGCTGCCTTTGAGACCCTGCTCGACAAACTCGCTGGCATCGATGCGGGCGCCCAGATCAGCGGCGTGGCGCAGCAGGCCGAGCGAACCCAGCATGGCGGCGCTATCGCTTGCCGCAGTATTGGCGATGGCTTCTGCGACCTGCATGAACTGCTTGAAGCGCTCGCCACGCCGCCAGGCATCGGTGTGTTCGAGCAACTTCAACAGCAAGTCGGGGCGTGACTGGCCTGCGCGCAGCGCAAAGCCTGTGTAATGTGCTGCCAGTTGGGCAAGTTCAGTGGCCGTGCGCGAGGCCTTGAGCTGTTCGCCCAGTGCGGCGACCGGACAGCTACTGCTGTCGACAGGCTGGATGACTTTGGCCGCCAGGTTCTTGGGTGTGCCCGCCGGCGCAATACCGTGCGCGACGATGGTCCAGCGTACGGTGCCATCAAAACCGCGCTCTGCCGCGTAGCGTAGCGCGCCGAGCGTGCGCTGTCCTACGGTCTGTTCATCATCGAGCAGGCCGTCGCTGCGATGAAACTGTTTGTCCAGTGCCGGCGCAATGCTCGCCAGTGCGCCGCAGCGATAGAGCGTTTCAATAAAGCAATCGGGGGCGCGCTGCGCCAGGCCCTTTTCGAGTTCGCGCCAGATGCGCTCGGGGCTCAGTGCGACCAGCTCGCCTGACTTTGCGATCTGGCTCATCAGCGCCTCGGTCGCCGGGTCGATCGTGAAGTCCAGGGGTTTGAGCTTGGCGGCGAAGCGCGCCACACGCAGTACCCGCAGCGGGTCTTCGACGAAGGCGCTTGAGACGTGGCGCAGTCGTCGTGCCTGCAGGTCGGCAAGCCCACCCCAGGGGTCGATCAGCTGGCCGTCGTCATCCTGGGCGATGGCGTTGATGGTCAGGTCGCGGCGCTGCAGGTCCTGCTCGAGGGTGACATTGGCGCTGCTGTCGAACTCGAAGCCGCCGTAGCCGCTACCCGATTTTCGCTCGGTGCGCGCCAGCGCATACTCTTCGCCATTAAGCGGGTGCAAAAACACCGGGAAGTCATTGCCGACCTGCTTGTAGCCCTTGTCGAGCAGTTCGCTGGCGGTGCCGCCGACCACCACCCAGTCGCGCTCACTGACCGGCAGCCCCAGCAGCTGGTCGCGCACGGCGCCGCCAACCAGGTAGACCTTCATAACCCTAATGCCCTGCGCATGTCAGTGGGCCTCGACCGAGAAGGTTTGCAGGTTGTCGAGTTGCAGCAGTGACAGCCGCTCGCCCCAAACGCAGGCGGTATCAATCGCGTAAACCGGGTGTTCAAAGCGACCGCCGATCGCGGCCCAGTGGCCAAACACAATGCGCTGCTGCCGGGTCTGGCGTTCGGGGTGCTCAAACCAGGGCTGGTAGCCTGCGGGTATGTCCTCGAGATTGCTTTTGTAGGCCAGGTCGAGCCTGCCGTCATCGGCAATGATGCGCATGCGCGTAAAGTGATTGGTGATGCAGCGCCAGCGCGCGGGACCCTCGAGCGCATCGTTCCAGCGCTCGGGTTCATCGCCATACATGGTCGACAGGAAGTGTTCGATGTCATCGCCCTGCAGCAGCTGCTCGATTTCGCGCGAGCGGGCCAGTGCGTCCGCGACTGTCCACTGTGGCGCAAGCCCGGCGTGCACCATCAGCCAGTCGGTGTCGGCCTCGTAATGACAAAGGGGCAGGCTGCGCAACCAGCCAACCCACTGCTCGATGTCGGGTGATTCGAGTATGTCGGTAACCGTGTCGCTGCGCTTGACCTTGCGGTAGCCGTAGTAAATCGCCAGCAGGTGCAGGTCGTGATTGCCGAGTACCGCCACGACGCTGTGGCGATGCTCGTAAAGGAAGGCGAGCGTGTCTCGCGAGCCGGGCCCGCGGTTGATCATGTCACCGACGACCCAGAGTCGATCGCATGCGGGGTCGAATGCGACCTGCTCGATCAATTCGCACAGTTCGTCGTAGCAACCCTGGATATCGCCTACGGCGTAGTCGGTCATCGCTGCGCTGGCCCGCCAGGCCTATTGCAAGGAGTCGGGATGGATCAGGCCGAAGGCGGGGATCGCGGCGTCAAACTGCTCGCCGGTGTCCGCGCGCATCTGGTAACTGCCCTCCATCGTGCCGGTCTTGGTGGCGAGGATGGCGCCACTGCTGTAGCGATAGCTTTTACCCGGGCCGATGTGGGGTTGCTGGCCGACAACGCCTGCGCCTTTGACTTCGCGCACCTGGTTGTTGCCGTCGGTAATGATCCAGTGTCGAGCGAGCAGTTGCACGCTGTGTTCACCGTGATTGCGCACCGTTACCGTGTAGGCAAAAGTGTACTCGGCGCTATCGGGGTCGGAGTGCTCGGGCAGGAAGCGCGGCTCGACTTCAATTTCGATGGCCTGGGCAAGCGGGTGTTCGGCAGTCATAGCGAGGCATTATGCCCAACTCACCGCCATATCCCAAGCCTGCGCCTGCCCCGGGTGTTCAGGCCCCTGGACGATCGCCAAGCGCCTGGGCCAGCGCAACGAACGTTTCTAGCGGCAGGACCTCGGCGCGCGCCCCGGGATCAACGCCAAGTGCTTCGAGCCCGGTTTCGCTGAACCATGGCTTGAGCGTATTGCGCAGCACCTTGCGGCGTTGCGCAAAGCAACTGCGGGTCAGGGTATCGAGAGCCTGAGCCAGCGCCGCCGGGCGCTCGCTCGCAGGCCTGGGTTGTAGCCGCACAATCTGTGAAGTGACTTTGGGCGCCGGGTTAAAGGCTTCCGGGGCAACCTCAAACAGCGCCTCAACCGCGCAATGATACTGGGTCATGACGCTCAGCCTGCCGTAGTCCTTGCCGCCGGGCGCCGCCGCCATGCGCTGTACGACTTCGCGTTGCAGCATGAAGTGCATGTCGCTGATGGTCTGCCCGCTGCCCTGACTGTTTTGCTCAAACAGGTGGAACAGCAGGGGTGTCGAGATGTTGTAGGGCAGGTTGCCCAGCAGGCGCAGCGGTTTTCCCGAGCGTTGCTGCAGCTGGATAAAGTCAAACGCCAGCGCGTCGCCCTGGTGGAGCTGCGCGTTGCTGTGATCGACCAGCAACGCCTCGAGCCCGGCGAGCAGGTCGCGGTCCAGTTCCAACAGGTCGAGCTGGCTGTTGTCAGGCAATTGCGCCAGCAGTGGCCTGGTCAGTGCCCCCTGGCCGGGCCCGATCTCGACAATATGGCAGTCATTTAGCGGCCCCAGTGCGCGCAGGATGCCATCGATAACGACGCTGTCGTGCAGGAAGTTCTGGCCAAAGCGTTTGCGAGCGCGGTGCATCGTCGCTAGTTGCGCGCGCTAGCCAGCGCGATCGCCGTGTCGATGGCAGCGCGCAGTGAGCCGGCGTCGGCGTTGCCGGTACCGGCCAGGTCAAAGGCGGTGCCGTGGTCCACCGAGCAGCGGATGATCGGCAGGCCCAGCGTGATATTGACGGCCTCGCCAAAGCCGTGTGATTTCAGCACCGGCAGGCCCTGGTCGTGATACATCGCAAGCGTCGCATCGGCGCGGGCCAGGTGCGTAGCGGTGAACGCGGTGTCGGCCGGAATGGGGCCGCTGACGTCCATACCGCCGGCTGCCAGTGCGTCAATGCATGGGGTGATCACATCGCGATCTTCGCAGCCCAGGTCACCGTTTTCACCGGCATGGGGGTTGAGACCGCAAACGGCAATGCGCGGTGATTCGATGCCGAACTTGTCGCGCAGGTCCTGGTGCAGGATACGCAGTATCGTGTGCAAGCCCGCGCCGGTAATCGCATCGGGTACATCGCGCAGCGGCAGGTGGGTGGTTGCCAGTGCGACCCGCAGTGGCTCGCCCGATGCCATGCGTGTCGCCAGCATCATGACGACCTGTTCGGTCCCGGTGAGCTGTGCAAAAAACTCGGTGTGACCGCTGAAGTGTTCGCCAGCGCGCGGGTGGCTGCCTGTGCGCAGCCCTTCATTGATCTGGTGTTTGTTGACCGGGCCGGTGACCAGCGCGTCAAACTCGCCGCTCATACAGGCCTTGCAGCCCAGCTTGAGCGTTTGCAGGATAGCGCCGGCGTTGACCGGATCTGGCGCGCCGGGTTCGCATTGCTGTGCCAATGCAACCGGCAGCACGCTCAGCTGCCCCGCAGCCGATGCGCCGCCAGCGCCAGCGCGCCCGGCATCGGCCAGCACGTTTAACTGCAGGGGCAGGCCCAGCCTGCGCGCGCGATCTTCAAGCAGTGCAGGGTCGGCGATCGCAATCAGCTCGGCCGGCTGTGCGTGCTGTGCGATCTGTACCAGCAGGTCGGGGCCGATGCCTGCCGGCTCGCCCGGGGTCACGGCAATGCGGAGCGGGGTGCTCATTGCGAGGGAATGGCGGGTTTACTGGCTACTTGATTTCAACAAAGGCATTGTCGCGCAACTCCTGCAGCCAGTTGCTCAACTCGTCCTCATATTTGCTCTCGGCGATCGCGCGGCGCGCGGCCTGCTCGGCGCGCTGCTCTGACAGGTCTTTCTCGCGACGATCGAGCACCTGCAATACGTGCCAGCCAAACTGGCTTTCAAAAGCAGCGCTGATGCCGCCAACATCGGTGGTGTTCATCACCTGCTCGAACTGAGGCACCAGTTGGCCCGGTTCAGTCCAGCCCAGGTCGCCGCCAGAGAGTGCCGAGCCCGGATCATCAGAGTACTGGCGCGCCAGTGCTGCGAAGTCTTCTCCGCTGGCGGCCCGATTGGCCAGCGTCGCAGCCAGCTCACTGGCTTCGAGCTCGGTGCGAATTTCGTTGGGGGTGACCAGAATATGCCGCACTTCGGTTTCCGTCGTGACGCCCTCGACGCCGCCTTCCTTGCTAACAATGTGGATCAGGTGCAGGCCGGAGTCACTGCGGATTGGCGCGCTGACCTGGCCGACTGCCAACTGTTCGGTGAGACCGGCAAAAATGGACGGCATTTCTTCGCTGCGCCGCCAACCCAGGGGGCTGCGCTGTACGGAGGCGGCGGCCAGTTCATCGGCAATTCGCTCAAACCCGCCGGCTGCCTGCGCTGCCTGCTGCAGGCCTGCCATGACCTGTTCAGCGCGCTGCAGCGCCGCGCCGCTGGCATCGCCAGAGACGGGCAACAGCACGTGATCGACCTGGTACTGTGGCTCAAGCAAAAGCTGGCCTTCGGGCGATTTCAGGAAGTTGGCGATTTCACTGTCGGTGATGCTCATGCCGCGCAACACACTGCGGCGCTGCAATTGCTGGATCAGTAGTTTCTCGCGCTCCTGCTCGCGGATGAGCACGTATGACTGGCCCTGTTGTTCAATGCGCTCGCGCATGGCCTCGAGCGTCATGCCCTGGCGCGCCGCCGCGCGCGACAGCGAGGCGTTCAGCTCCTGGTCGGTGATGCGCAGGCCGATGCGCGCGGCGCGCTGCAGCTGCAGGCTGTCGAGAATGGCGCGCTCGAGCACGGCCTCGTAGAGGGTTGCCGCATCGGGCACCTGGGCCTGTCGCTGCCGCAGCATACGCGCGAGGCTGTCGGAGCGATCGCGAATTTCGCTGGCCAGTACGATGTCGTCTTCGACGATAGCCACAACCCGGTCGATCAACTGGTACTCGGCGCGCGCCTGCGAGGCCGATAACACCAGCAACAACAGGAATGCAGCGCGGCAGCAGTCGGCGAATGCAAAAGGCTTGGAAGCGGTCATGGTGATTACCCGGGTTTGGCCAGTGCCGTGGTACTGGCAAGGCTTGTGCTAAAAACTGGTGATTCCGCCACCGTTACCGGTCTTCCGGTCACGGTCGTAGTCGAGGATCGATTCACGCAAAATATTGTCGACAGCTGAACCGACATTGACCAGGCCAATGAGTTCCAGCTGCAGGTAAACGCCGCGATCCCGGTCGGTTTGCAGCAAATCGTCGTCAAAGACCAGGCCCTCGCGATATACCAGCGCCAGGCCCACGCAGCAGCTATTGTACTTCAGCCCGCCCAGCGCTTCACTGGCCTCCTCAATTTCGAAATCGTACTGGTAGCGCCCCACCAGCTGCCACTTGCGGCCCAGCGGCAGCGCCAGGCTGAGGTTGGCCTGGTCGATGTCCTGCGCAAGGCTGGCGAGTCGCGCACTGCGCCGGTACTGGTAACCCACCGACGCCATTGCGCCATCGTCCGAGCGGTAGCGCAGCGCGGCATTCCCCTGGTCTAACTGGTTGTTGTTGCTGTCGAACAGCGCGCTGAGCTCGGCGTGCCAGTGCCGCCCCAGCGTAGCCTGCACATCGCCCAGCAGCGCCGAGGTGCGGGCGGTGGCCTCGCGGCCTGTTATCGCGTTGACCGCGGTGTCCTGGTCCTGGAAGTAGAAGACCTGGCCGATGGTTGCGCTGAGGGTTTCCCCGCGCTGGGCGTCGCTGCGCTGGTGGCGCAGGTAAACCGCTAACTGGTTGCTCGATTCGAGCCGGTCGTAGCCGCCGAGCTGGCGATCTCGCAGCAGGAACATGCGGTTGGCAGTGAGCAGCTGGCTGTCGAATACCGGCAGCGCCTGCTGTTCGCTGGCATCGCGATAAATGTAGCGCAGGCCAGGCACCAGGCTATGCTGCGACACACCGTTGTCACTGCGCCTGAGCTTTGCAAACGGCAGCTGCGCATCGAACATTGCCTGCCCGGCGGTCCGAGCCGGTGAATCACCCAGTGTGGGTATCGCCGTATCGAGCCGGTACTCAAGGTGCTGGACGCCGATCGAGGGCTTGACCCTCAGTGCGCCCAGCTGCATCGGATAGGCGATGTTGAATTCGCCAAAGCCGCGATCACCGTCGGCCAGCGCTTCGTGGTGAAAGCGGGTGTAGCGCAGTTCGCCGTCTACCGCCAGCCGGAACGCGCGCTCACTGCCCTGGTAGCGGACCAGTACTTCAGGCTGCTGCTCGAAACTCTGTTCATTGTTTTCAAGGGCGCGATCAATCGACTGGTAGCTGAGCATGTTGACCTGCGCCAGCCAGTGATCGCTCAGGTACTGGATCCTGCCGCGCTGGCGCAGCTGCGAGCTGCGGCTCAGGCTCAGGCTGGTCGTGTTCAGGTCACGCAGGTAATCGCGGTCGCTGACACGGGTTATATCGATTTCGGTGCTGAAGCGTTCGCCAATGGCGCCGGCCTCTTCGACCGCCAGCACCCAACGACGGGTATCCTCGACTCCCTGCTCGTGCAGCACATCATCGCGATCCAGGTACGCGCCGCTGATTTTCCATTGGTCGAAATGGTTGAGCCAGCGCAGTTCGGCTTCGGTCAGGTAGCCGCGATCGGCTGAGTAGCGCGGCGCAAGGGTCGCATCGGCGTTCGGCGCGATATTAAAGTAGTAGGGCAGGCTGATATCAAAGCCCGAGTCGGTGTCGGCGAGGCTGGGAAACAGGAAGCCCGACTGTCGCTGGTCGCCAATCGGGAACCGCGCGTAGGGGATATAGGCCACCGGCACGTTCGCCACTTCGAGCCTGGCATTGCTGGCCGAGCCCTGGCCGTTTTCGGTGTCGAGCTTGATCGTGCCCGCGCGAATGGTCCATAGCGCGCTGTCGGGTTGGCAGCGGGTGTAGCTGCCACCTTCGACTTTAACCTTGCCGTCGCCGCTGACCTCGATGCGATCGGCCGTGCCGCGCAGCTGCTGCTCGTGCGCGACGTAATTGGCATTGTCGATGCTTGAGCTCTGGTCTTCGAGGTCGACCTCGGCGCGTTCTCCGCCAAAGGCGCCCTGTTCATCGCGCAGGACGACGTTGCCCTCAAGCGTCACCGTGCCGGTGGATTCATCGTACTCGGCGCGGTCAGCCTGCAGTGATCGCGTGCCCTGGGTGACCAGTACCTCGCCTTCATAGCGAGCGACGGATTCTTCAACCGAGGCCTGCTGGGCGCTGATTTCGATACGCGAGTCTTCAGCATCGCCACTGCCCAGCACCGGGTTTTGGTAGCTCCCCGAGCAGGCATTGTCATTGTTGCGGTACCAGTCCTGGCTGGCCAGGTCGTGGGATGTGAACGCGGGCGGATTCTGGTGCGGGCTGCTTGCCTGCGTTTTTGGCGCAACGACGACGGGGCCCTGCGCCGGGCTTGCCTGCGGTGCCGGTGTTAGCGGTGTCGGCTGCGGTGGAACGGCTGCGGCGCCGGTACTGCTGCTGGCTTCGTCGCGCGCTGCGGCTGCGCAGCGCCAACCCCGGCCGCTGTCATCGCGTTGCGTGCAGCGCCAGGCAGCGGCATCGCCGGCCTGGGCCGACGCACTGGCCGCCGCCGTTTGCGCGCCGCCGGACAGCAGCACACTAAGCAGCAACGCGCAGCTTGCCTGCGTTGGCAATACGGTGGGCTTGGAGGGCATGGTTGGCAATGCGTACGCTCGGGGCCGTGATCTGCTTGCTTGATGATGGCGAATCGCTTAGCGTGTCGCTATCGACCAGGAAGTCACTGTGAAAACATGCCCGATATTAAATCATTGATTGCGGTGAAGCGAAAATCCGGCGCGTGTTTATGACCATTTTTTGTAGCGTGGAACGAGCCGGCTAATGAGTAAGCACTCGCCCGATGATCGCCGCGACGCCGGCATCGCCTGGGCCAACAACACCCTGCGCCAAATCGGCCTGGCCGAGGCCGATGCCAGCTGGGCGGCACTGCAGGCCGATGCCAGTATGCGGCGTTACTTCCGCGGCGCCGTGGGCGATACCACCCTGCTATTGATGGATTGCCCCGCGTCAGAGGGCGGGCTCGATACCTTTATCGACATCGACCAGCGCCTGCAGGCCGCCGGCGTGCGCGCGCCGCAGCTGGTTGCCAGCGAGCCGCAGGCAGGTTACCTGTTGCTCGAGGATTTTGGCGATTCCCTGTTGCGCGAGCTGCTGGCGCCCGAGCGCGGGCAACAGCTGCTCGACAGCCTGGTGCCGACCCTCACGGCCATGGCGCAGCACTGCGACAGCACGGACTTGCCCGAGTTTGACGGCCGGAAAATGCAGGCCGAGCTCGACCTGTTTACCGACTGGTACGTCGCGCGACATTGCCAGGCTAGCCTTGATGCAGGTGAGAGCGAATCATGGCGGGCGCTGTGTGCATTGTTGATTGATGCGGCGAAGGCGCAGCCGCAGTGTTTCGTGCATCGCGATTTTCACAGTTGCAACCTGTTGCTGTTAGCGGATGAGGCGGTCGGCGTTATCGACTTCCAGGATGCGGTGCGAGGGCCGGTCAGTTACGACCTGGTATCGTGGTTGTGGGATCGTTACATCACATGGCCGCGGGCGCAGCTTGAGCAATGGTGCGAGCAGCTGCGTCCGGCGCTGGCGCCCTCGCTGCCTGCGCAGCAGTGGCAGCAATACTGCGACTGGATGGCGCTACAGCGGAACCTGAAGATCGTCGGGATTTTTGCGCGCCTTAACTACCGAGATGACAAGCCGAACTACCTGGCGCTATTGCCTCGCTTCGCCGCTTATGTGCTCGAGGTCATACCGCGTTATTCGGAACTGGCTTTCGCCCGGCCCATGCTCGAGCGCCTGCTGGTCGATACTGCCGCATCCGGCAGTGATGGGCCCGGCGAATGACTGCGGCGATGATCCTGGCCGCCGGCAGGGGCGAACGGCTGCGACCGCTGACGGACGCGACGCCCAAGCCGCTGGTCGAGGCCGGTGGTAAACCACTGCTGGTTCATCATATCGAGGCGCTGGCAAACGCGGGCATTCGCGATATCGTGATCAACCACGCCTGGCTGGGTGAGCAGATCGAAGCGACCGTTGGCGATGGCAGCCAGTGGGGTGTGAGCGTGCAATACTCGCCTGAACCTGGCGGTGCGCTCGAAACCGGCGGCGGCCTGCTGCAGGCCCTGCCGCTGCTGAACAGCGATCCCTTCATTGTGATCAACGCCGATATCTGGATCGACCCCGGTTTCCTGCCGCTGGCGCCGCCACGCGATGCCTCTGCATTGGCCCACCTGCTGCTGGTCGATACACCTGCCTTCAAGGCGCGCGGTGACTTCGTGCTCAATGGGCAGGGGCGCGTTGCGTTGCCGCCGGAGTCTGACGATTCGGTCACCCCGGCACTGACCTTCGCCGGCGTATCATGCCTGCGCAAGGCGTTGTTTGCAGATTCACTGCTCGAGCGCTGTCACACCGAGCCCGTTACTGGCGGATCGGGGTTGCCTGCGCGGCGCTTTGGCCTGGCCGATCTGTTGCGCATCGCGATCGCCGATCAACGCGTATCGGGCCAGCACTTTTCCGGGGACTGGTTTGACATTGGCACCATTGATCGACTCGAGGCGTTGCGCGCCAGGTTGGGCGAGCTGGGCAACTAGCCACCGTTTCTGCTCGCTGCTGTTACTCTCTGTTCTTTTTGCCGCCCCGGTCGCCGCCGAGCGCGCGCTTCACGACTGGCCGGTCTATGCCGGGTCTGCAGCGGGCACCCAGTTCTCCGCGCTCAACCAGGTCGATCGCGATAATGTCGACCAGCTCCAGCCGCTGTGGCAATACACGTTTCCCGCATCCAGCCCCGAACTGGATGATGTGCTCATGCAGATTCAAATGCAGCCGCTGGTGGTTGGCGACACGCTCTATGGTTGTACGCCAACGGGCAGGGCCTTCGCGCTGGATGCCAACAATGGCGAGCAACGCTGGTTCTTTGATAACACCATGCAGACGCGGCCCGACAAGGGCTACCCCACCAAGTGCCGGGGCGTTGCCTACTGGCGCGATAGCAACGGCGAGAGCACGGCGACGATGGACTGCGCGACGCGCATCCTGCTCAGCAATGCCGATGCCGAGTTGCTTGCACTGGATGCGCGCAGTGGACTGCCTTGCGAGGATTTTGGTGAAGCGGGCAAGGTAAAGCTGTACACCGGTGTCGAGGGTTTTCTTGGCAAGGGCTATGCACCGACCTCGGCGCCTTTGTTGGTTGGCGATCGCATCATTGTCGGCGCCAGGGTGGATGACAACATGCGTGTCGATGCACCCAGTGGTGTGATTCGCGCCTATGACGTGCGCAGCGGCGCATTGCTGTGGGCCTGGAACCCGGTGCCGCCCGGCCAGTCTCCGTACAGTGTTGACGCCGACGGTGTGCAGCGTTGGCGCGCCGGCACTGTGAACAGCTGGGCGCCGATGTCTGCCGACCTTGAGCACGGGCTGGTGTACGTGCCCACTGGCAATCCGTCGCCCGATCTGTACGGTGGCCAGCGCGAGGGCATCGACTACTACGGCTCATCGGTCGTGGCGCTCGATGCGCAAAGCGGCGAGGTGCGCTGGCAGTTCCAGTCGACCCATCACGACATCTGGGACTACGACGTACCTGCGATCCCGACGCTGTTCCAGAGCGAGGGCGTCGGTGGTGGTGCACTGGCGCTGGCGCAGCCCAACAAGCTTGGCCACATATACCTGCTCGACCGCCTGACCGGCGAGCCACTGTACCCGGTCGAGGAGCGGCCCGTACCGCAGGGTGCAGTGGCCGGTGAATACCTGTCACCCACCCAGCCGTACCCGACTCACCCGACACCGATTCATACCCAGCAGCTCGAGCCCTGGGGCTTTACGATTTTCGATCGCAACGCCTGCAAGAAAAAAATCGAGCGCTTTCGTTGGGAGGGCCCCTATACGCCGCCGAGCCTGGAGGGCAGTATTTTGTTTCCCGGTACCTCGGGTGGCCCCAACTGGGGGAGTGCGGCGATTGATGAAAAAAACGGTGTGCTGTTTATCAACCAGTCGCATATGGCATGGGTGATCAAGCTGATCCCGCGCCAGGAGCTGGCCGGTTACGATGCCGCAGCGTTCGAGTTTCCGGCGCAATTGTTCCCGATGCACGGTACGCCCTACGCGGCCCTGCGTTACCCCTTGATGTCGCCGCTGGGCGCACCCTGCAATAAACCACCCTGGGGTAGCCTGACGGCTGTCGACCTGCGTTCGGGAGAGCTGCTTTGGCAGGTGCCACTGGGTACCACGCGTGACCTGGCACCCTGGCCGCTGTGGTTAAAGCTCGGTACTCCCAATTTTGGTGGTGTGCTGGCAACTGCCGGTGGCCTGGTGTTCAGCACCGGGACGACCGACCGCTTTCATCGTGCTTTCGATGCGCAGACCGGTGAAGAAATATGGAAATTCCGTACCCACGGGATTAGCTGGGCGACGCCAATGACCTACAGCAGCGGGCCGCAGCGTTCGCAGAAAGTGGTCTTTGCGGTGAATGGCGCTGGTGTGGGTGAATCCCAGTTCAGCCTGGTGGCCTACGCGCTGCCCGACTAGTCGACCTCGAAGCTGCTGGCCAGCCAGCTGCGCATGCGTTTGACCGCGTGCGCTGGCGGATTGGTTGGCGCGACAATCAAACGGTAGTCATCACCAAAGCCCGCCAGTTCAAACAGCCTGCGGCGATCGTTGCGCGCGCGCCCGTCCAGTGGCCCGTCGACAATATCGAGCACGCTGGTGCGACTTTCGACCAGCTGCTGCAGCTGCGCGCTGTCGAGTTTCGCGGCATCGACCTGCCAGAGAATCAGCCCGCTGACATTTTCGCTTTGCGCGATGCTGGCCGCGATCGCCTGCGGCGCGGTTTCGGTATCAGCGAGCAGGGTAACCGCTACGCTGTCGTTTTCCAGGGCAAAGGCAATGGCTGCTGCAAGTCGTGCGGCCGCCAGTTGCTCGGCAGTCTCATCGGTTTTGGCAGGCTGGTAGGGTGGCAGCAAGAGCATCAGCGCAGGCCAGCCATGATCGGGCAGTGCCAGGTAGAGCTCGCGCATGACCGTGTCCTGCTGCATTTCGGCGGCGCGATTGACCAGGCTGAGGACCGTCATTTTCTTTGCGTTGATTGCGGTGCGAAAGGGCGCCAGCACCTGCTCGCCATCGACGTCGAGCCAGTTGAGCTCACCCGCCGGGAACTGTGCGGCGACCGCAGCGCTGGTGTGCTGTTGTTCCGGCTGCCAGGCCGGCTGGCTGCCAGCGGCGGGCGATGCGTCGGCTGGCTCGGCCGCTGGTTCATCCTGTGCCAGCACAGCGGCGGCAAAAAACAGGCCCACACAGGCAAGCTGGCGTGCAGCGGGTATTAGTTTGCTATCGGGCAGGTACATTGTTCAGTACACTCTGTGTCGCACTTGTTATCGCGGGAGCCGCCTACACCATGAGCCAGCCTCTGGATTTTAAAATTGCACCTTCCATCCTGTCGGCCGATTTTGCACGGCTGGGTGCCGAGGTCGATGCCGTGCTCGAAGCCGGCGCCGACATTGTGCATTTCGATGTGATGGACAATCACTATGTGCCCAACCTCACGATAGGCCCGATGGTGTGCAAGGCCCTGCGCGACTACGGCGTAACGGCGCCGATCGATGTGCACCTGATGGTGAGCCCGGTCGACCAGCTGATCGGCGACTTCGCCGCTGCAGGCGCAACATACATTACCTTTCACCCCGAAGCCAGCTTGCACATTGATCGATCACTGCAGCTGATTCGCGATGCGGGCTGCAAGGCCGGCCTGGTGTTCAATCCTGCGACACCGCTTGATGCTGCCAGCTACGTCATGGACAAGCTCGACATGATCCTGCTGATGTCGGTTAACCCCGGCTTCGGCGGCCAGTCGTTCATTCCCTCGACACTGTCGAAACTGGCCGAGGCGCGCGAACTGATCGATTCCGTCGATCGCGAGATCCGTCTCGAAGTCGATGGTGGTGTATCGGCGGCCAATATCCGTGAAGTTGCCGAGGCGGGCGCCGACACGTTTGTTGCAGGCTCTGCGATCTTTAACGCCGACTCCTATGCCGATGTTATCGGCACGATGCGCGATGAGTTAAGCGCAGCGCGCAGACCCGGCTAGTGCGTGAACCCGGCCGATGACGCTGGCGTTTGATCCTGCCGAACTGCAGCTGGTGCTGTTCGATCTCGACGGCACGCTGATCGATACCCTCCCCGATATATCGCTGGCACTGGACCGCAGTTTTGCGGCACAGGGCTGGCCGACGCCCGGCCTTGCCCGGGCGCGCGGCTGGGTCGGCAATGGTTCGCGGATGTTGCTGGCCCGCGCCATGGCCTGGCACCAGCAGTGCCCGGTGGAGGCGATCGATGACGCTGATCTCGATGTCATGCAGCAGCCTTTCTTTGACCAGTATGAACAGCACTGCGCCGAGCGCAGCGCGCTCTATCCGGGTGTGCTCGATGCGCTGGAGCTGCTGCGCGAACTGGGTATCCCGCTGGGCTGCGTGACCAACAAGCCGGGTCGATTTACCCCGGCCGTGCTGCGCGGCTGCGGGATCGATCATTATTTTGCGCTGACCCTGTCGGGCGATTCGCTGGCGCGTCGCAAGCCGGACCCGATGCCGCTGTTTCACGCGCTCGAGCACGTCGGCGTGCCGGCGGCGCAGAGCCTGATGGTCGGTGATTCTGAAAACGACGTGCTCGCTGCCCGGGCTGCGTCGATGCCGGTGCTGGCGGTGGACTACGGCTACAACTATGGTCGCCCAATCCATGATGATGCGCGGCCGGCTGCCGAGAATCCCGATCGGGTGGTCAGCAACCTGGGCGATTTTTTCTGCCTGCCAGCCCGCTAGCGGCAATTCTGCCTTTGCCGATGGATCGCGCTGGGCTACAATAAAGGCGTTATGCAAATACAGCACCTGAACATCCACAGTGGTATCGGTTGGCGTTGGCGAAGCCAGTCACGCTAAGCCTTTGACTGTGCGGCACCTTTTTGTGATGGCCGCCGGTACTCCAACAACCACTGAGCACCAGGATCGCTGATGAACTTCCAACAATTTTCCGAGCTGGCTAACGCCGGCTACAACCGCATCCCGCTGAGTTGCGAGGTCCTTGCCGATCTCGAGACTCCCCTGAGCGCCTATCTGAAACTGGCCGCAGGCCGCTACTCCTACCTGTTTGAATCGGTGCAGGGCGGTGAGAAGTGGGGTCGCTATTCCATCATCGGCCTGCCGGCCAAAACCGTGTTGCGGGTCTGTGGAGAGCAGATCACGGTCGAGCAGGACGGCCAGTGCATCGAGTCGCTGCAGATGAGTGACCCGCTGCAGTTCGTCGAGGAGTACAAGCAGCGGTTTCGCGTGCCCGAAGTCGACAACCTGCCGGCCTTCTACGGCGGGCTGGTGGGTTACTTTGCCTACGATACCGTGCGCTATGTCGAGCCGCGTCTGCTCGATTCGATGCCTGAAGATGAGCTGGGTACACCCGATATCCTGCTGATGCTCTCCGAAGAGGTGTTGGTATTCGACAACCTGTCGGGCAAGCTGCATATCATCGTTCACGCCGGCCCGGTGGCTGGTGATGCGTCGGTGCAGCGCAGTGCCTACGATGCCGCGCAGGCGCGCCTGGCCGATATCGCTGCCAGCTTGTCTTCACCGCTGCCAGAACTGCCGGCGATCAATATCGATCACGCCGATGATGCCCTGCCGAAACTGGAGCAGCAGGCCAGCTCGCGTTTTACCCAGCCTGAATACGAGCAGGTGGTAGAGCGCATCAAGCAGTACACGCTGGCGGGCGATGTCATGCAGGTGGTGCCTTCGCAGCGTATGCAGTTGCCCTTTGAAGCACCGCCAATCAATTTGTACCGGGCGCTGCGCCATCTGAACCCATCGCCGTACATGTATTTTCTCGATCTGGGCGACTTTCATATCGTCGGCTCCTCACCCGAGATCCTGGCCCGGTCCGAGCAGGGCGTGGTGACGCTACGTCCCATTGCCGGGACGCGCCGCCGCGGTTATACCGAAGCAGAAGACCTGGCGATGGAGCAGGAACTGCTCGCTGATCCCAAGGAAATTGCCGAGCACCTGATGCTGATCGACCTGGGTCGCAACGACGTGGGCCGCGTCGCGGAAACCGGTTCGGTGCAGCTCACCGACAAGATGGTGGTCGAGCGTTATTCGCACGTCATGCATATTGTCTCCAACGTTAACGGGCGGCTGCGCGCCGGTCTCTCGGCGCTGGATGTGCTGCGCGCATCGCTGCCTGCCGGTACGCTCAGTGGCGCACCAAAAATTCGTGCGATGGAAATTATCGATGAGGTCGAGCCGGTCAAGCGCGGTGTCTATGGCGGTGCGATTGGCTATATCAGCTGGAAGGGTAATATGGATACCGCGATTGCCATCCGCACAGCGGTCATCAAGGACAAGGTCCTCAACATCCAGGCCGGTGGCGGGGTAGTGGCCGACTCTGTGCCCGCGCTCGAGTGGAAAGAGACGCTGAACAAGGCGCGCGCTATGTTTCGCGCCGCAGCGATGGCGGGAAACTACGCGAATGAGGGAGGTGAGTAATGTTGTTAATGATCGATAACTACGACTCGTTTACCTACAACGTGGTGCAGTATCTTGCCGAGCTTGGCGCCGATGTGCAGGTGTATCGCAATGATGCGATCAGCTGTGCTGACATTGAGCGCCTGGCGCCAGAGCGCATCGTTATCTCGCCCGGCCCCTGTACGCCCAATGAGGCCGGTGTGTCGCTCGAGGTGGTCGAACGCTTTGCCGGGCAGCTGCCGATTCTGGGTATCTGCCTTGGGCACCAGAGCATTGGCCAGGCCTTTGGTGGCAATATTGTCCGGGCGCGGGCCGTCATGCATGGCAAGACGTCGCCGATTCACCACAGCGGGGCCGGTGTATTCAGCGGGCTGGGCAACCCCTTTACCGCGACGCGCTATCACTCGCTGGTGGTCGAGGCCGCGTCATTGCCCGATGCCTTTGAAGTGACCGCATGGACCCAGCACGAGGATGGCAGCGTCGATGAAATCATGGGCATTCGCCATCGGGAGATGCCGCTTGAGGGTGTACAATTCCACCCCGAGTCGATTTTGACCGAGCATGGGCATGACATGCTCAAAAACTTCCTTGCATATTAGCTTTGGCGCATTGAACCGATGACCATTCAACAGGCGATTGCCGCGCTGATCGACGGCAAAGATCTCGACGCCGGGCAAATGCTCGAGCAGATGCGTTGCATCATGACCGGCGAGGCAACCGATGCCCAGATCGCAGGCTTTCTCGTTGCGCTGCGCATCAAGGGTGAAACCGTTGACGAAATTGCCTCGGCCGCGCGCGTCATGCGCGAGCTGGCGACGCCAGTGCAGGTCGATGCGCCGCACCTGGTCGATATCGTTGGCACCGGTGGCGATGGCGCCAGCCTGTTTAACGTTTCCACGGCCAGCAGTTTTGTGGCGGCCGCAGCCGGCTGTCATGTGGCCAAGCACGGCAATCGCTCGGTCAGCAGTTCCAGTGGTTCTGCCGATTTGCTCGAGGCCGCCGGTGTCGAGCTTGGCCTGGCACCGGAGCAGGTTGCCGCCTGTATCGAGCAGGTGGGTGTGGGCTTTATGTTCGCGCTCAACCACCACGGCGCGATGAAGCATGCCATTGGCCCGCGCAAGGAGCTGGCGACTCGCACCGTGTTTAATATGCTGGGTCCGCTCACCAACCCCGCGGGTGTAAAGCGTCAGCTGCTGGGCGTGTATTCGCGCGAGCTGCTGCGGCCGATTGCCGAAGTATTGCGTGACCTGGGTAGTGAGCACGTCATGGTGGTGCACTCGGCCGAAGGTCTCGATGAAATCAGCATCGCCGGGCCCACCGACGTTGCCGAACTTCGCGCTGGCGAAATCAGCGAGTACCGTATCGCACCGGCCGACTTTGCGCTGGCCGAAGCGCCGCTCGAGCAACTGGCAGTGGCCGACTCGGCCGCCAGCCTCAAACTGATCAACCAGGCGCTGGCGATGCCCAAATCGGGTGTCGAGAAATCCGCAGCGGCGCAGGCGGCCGGCGATATGATTGCACTGAATGCCGGTGCAGCAATATATGTGGCCGGGCGCTGCGACAGTCTGCAGCAGGGTATCGCGCTGGCGCAGGATATTGTTGCCACTGGCCAGGGCCAGGAAAAAATGCGCGAGCTGGCTGCGTTTTCATCGGGCCTGGCAGGGAGCTGACGTGGATCAACCCACCATCCTCAAAACCATTCTTGCGCGCAAGGCCGAAGAAGTTGCTGAGCGCGCGCAGCAGCGCTCGCGCGATGAGCTGTCTGCGCAATGTGATGCACTGCCCGCCTGCCGGGGTTTCGTTGCGGCATTGCGCGAGAAGCTGGCCGCTGGCGACCCGGCAGTCATCGCCGAGGTCAAGAAGGCCTCGCCGAGCAAGGGCGTCATTCGTGAAGATTTCCAACCGCATGAGATTGCTGCGAGTTATGCCGATGCGGGGGCTGCCTGCCTGTCCGTGCTTACCGATCGCGATTTCTTCCAGGGCGATGACGAATACCTGGCCCAGGCACGCGCTGCCTGCAAGCTACCGGTACTGCGCAAGGACTTCGTGATCGACGAGTACCAGCTGGTCGAAGCGCGCGCCATTGGCGCAGACTGTGTATTGTTAATTGCCGCCGCGCTGGATGATAGCCAGCTGGCCGACTTTACCGGGCTGAGCCGTGAGCTTGGGCTCGACGTGCTGGTCGAGGTGCACAGCGCTCATGAACTGGAGCGCAGTCTCAAACTGGGCACCTCGCTCATCGGTATCAACAACCGTGACCTGCACAGTTTCGATACCCGGCTCGAGACGACCTACGACCTGCTCGATGCCATTCCTGCCGATCGCATCGTCGTTACCGAAAGCGGCATCCACAGCGTCGACGATGTGCGTGCCATGCGCGAACACGATGTCCATGCCTTCCTGGTCGGCGAAGCCTTTATGCGCGCTGATGACCCTGGCGCTGCACTCAAGCAACTGTTTTTCTAAATTCCACCTGATAAAGCTTTTTAATTGCACATTGCTTTAATGTGGCGATAGCCCTGCTGGTGTGTAAAGCCTGTCAGGGAACATCGGCCGCATGGACGCGGCCGTTGAGCCTGCATGGATGCATTCATGGCGGTTCCCTGGAAGGCTTTACGCGCGAGCAGGGCGGTGCTGTAAAGACACGCGAGCAGGGCGATGCTGTAAAGAAACTGCGGCACAAAAAAAGGAGCTCAAATGAGCCCCTTTTTATGATGCGTGGTGAGCGCGGCTAGCGTGTGCCGTAGACCACCATGGTCTTGCCTTTGACGCTGACCAGACCCTGTTCCTCAAGATCTTTCAGTACGCGGCCAACCATCTCGCGCGAGCAGCCGACGATGCGGCCAATTTCCTGGCGCGTAATTTTGATTTGCATGCCGTCCGGGTGAGTCATGGCGTCGGGCTCCTTGCACAGCTCGAGCAGCGTGCGCGCGACGCGACCGGTGACATCGAGGAAGGCCAGGTCACCGACCTTGCGCGTGGTCTTGCGCAGGCGCGATGCCATTTGCTGGCCGACCGAGAACAGCAGGTCGGGGTGTTCCTGTGAGAGTTCGTGGAACTTTGCAAAGCTGATTTCGGCCACTTCACATTCGGTCTTGGCGCGGACCCAGGCGCTGCGGGCATCTTCCTGTTCGAACAGGCCCATCTCGCCAAAAAAGTCACCATCGTTCAGGTAGGCGACGATCATCTCCTTGCCTTCGTCGTCCTCGATCGCCACGGTGACCGAGCCCTTAATGATGTAGTAGAGAGTCTCAGAGGTATCACCGGCATAGATGATCGTGCTCTTTGACGGATACCGGCGTCGATGGCTGTTTGCAATCAACACCTCGGCATTCTTGATATGGGGTGTCAGTGGAGTAGGTGCCAC
Source organism: Pseudomonadales bacterium (assembly GCA_965216795.1). Classification (GTDB taxonomy): domain Bacteria; phylum Pseudomonadota; class Gammaproteobacteria; order Pseudomonadales; family UBA7434; genus UBA7434. The sequence continues at coordinate 2,735,014 of OZ244196.1, forward strand.
AACCGAGTTACCTGTTGCAGAGGAAGCAGAGTTCAGATTTTGTGCAAGCATAATACATCAACCGTCGAAGGATCTGGAGATAGAATTGGCGACCGCTATGTTCAGTATTGACCATTCTGGCTGTGACGCCAGTCACACTTGGCCAATGGCTGAACTTATGTGCGCTGGATCACGTAAAATAGCGGGATTGGCCGGAAACCATGCAAAATGATGGGCGTATCGGGCAGGCAGCTAACCATTTTGGCGCATTTTGCGCCTGGGAATCAGAAAGAATGAAAGCAACAGTCAACTGGGCCGGTGAGGTGAGCTTTGAGGCAGAATCCGAGACCGGGCACCGCGTCATGATGGACGGCCCTGCCGATCACGGGGGCAAGAACCAGGGCCCGCGCCCGATGGAGCTGCTGCTCATGGGTATGGGCGGCTGCGCATCGTTTGATGTCATCAGCATGTTAAAAAAATCGCGCCAGGCGGTGAGCGATTGCCGCGCTGAACTCACGGCAGAGCGCGCTGACGCCGTGCCGGCGGTGTTTACCAAAATCCACCTGCATTTTGTTGTCACCGGAGACAGCCTCAAGGACGCCCACGTCAAGCGCGCGGTCAGCCTGTCGGCAGAAAAATACTGTTCGGCGTCGATCATGATGGAGAAAGCCGGTGTCGAGGTGACGCATAGCTACGAGGTGGTCGCCGCCTGATGAGTACCACCGCCCCATCTGTTGCAGGTACGCGCCCGGCTGCGACGGCAGGCATGCATCATGTCGCCCTGTTCGTGCCCGATCTTGAGGCTGCGCGCTTTTTTTACGTCGAGTTGTTGGGTATGCAGGTCGAATGGCAGCCCGATGCCGATAACCTCTACCTGACCGGCGGCACTGACAACGTGGCCCTGCATCGCAGCGAGGCACACCAGGCAAATGCGCACCCGGAGTCCCAGCGGCTCGACCATATTGGTTTCATTATCGATGAGATCGACCAGGTCGATGCCTGGTACGCTTTCCTGCAGGCCAACAAGGTGCGCATGCGTTCAGAGCCTCGCACGCATCGTGACGGCGCGCGCAGCTTCTACTGCCTGGACCCTGCCGGCACTGTGGTGCAAATTATCTATCACCCGCCCCTGTCAAAGGGCGTAGCCAACGGCGATTAACTGCCGACGATTTCGGTGAGCTGGGCAATGCCGTCGACGGCTTTGCTGATTTCCGTTTTATTGTTGTACATCCAGAACGAGAGTCGCAGCGAGGCCGGCACGCCCAGTGTCTCGTGCAGAGGCTGGGCGCAGTGGAAACCTGAACGCAGGCAAATACCGTAGCGATCGCTCAGTCCGCGGGCAATGATATGCGGTGAAATGCCCGGGTAAAACAGGCTGAATGGGCCGCTGGCCTGCGCATCGTCACTGCCCACAATACTGTTGGCCGGCAGTCTGGCGGCGATCTCCTGGCGTGCATGCGCCGAGAGCTGTGCGAAGTGCTCTTCAATCACATCCATGCCGGTGTCGAGCAAAAAGCCCAGTGCCGCCGACAGGCCGACAACGCTTTCAATCGCCGGTGTGCCGGCTTCAAATTTCCACGGTGCCTTTTTGTCGATGTGAGAGTCGATGTGCACCTCTTCGACGGTTGAGCCGCCGTGCAATACATGGCGCAACTGCTCAAGGGGCTCGGCTTTGCCAAACAGTACGCCAACGCCCGTGGGAGCGCCAAGCTTGTGGCCGCTAAAGGCCAGGAAGTCGCAGCCCAGTGCGTCGACATCGATGGCCATGTGCGGCGCCGACTGCGCGGCATCGACCAGCACTTTCGCGCCATGCGCGTGCGCCATCGCGGTAATGGCGGCAATGTCGTTCACCTGGCCGGTCACGTTGGAGGCCTGCGACAGGCTGACCAGGCTCACACCGCCTGCGGCCAATGCCTGTTCCAGTTGCTGCGTATCGATCGCGCCTTTTTCATCAATACCCAGTCGCACTACGTTGTCGCCCCAGGGCAACAGGTTGGAGTGGTGCTCGGCAATGCTCGAGACGATCTTTCCCGAACCCACAAAGGAGCTGGCGACCAGGTTGAGCGCCTCGGTGGTATTGCGCAGGAATACGATCTCGTTGGGCTCGGCGTTGATAAAAGCAGCGGTGATGTCGCGACAGCCCTCGTAAGCCTCGGTGGCTTCATCACCCAGAAAGTGCACCGAGCGATGGATGTTGGCCGTCTGCTCGGTCAGTACCTTGTTCACCGCATCGACCACACACTGTGGTTTGAGCGCAGTGGCGGCGCTATCGAGATAAATCAGTGGTTCGCCATTGGGTGCCCTGCGCTGCAGGATCGGAAAATAGCTGGCAGCTGGCGTGCCATCGACCAGGAGGTTCCCTTCGCTATCAATCGTCATGATCTGGCTCTGGATCGGGCGCTCAACTGGCCCTGGGCTTGAGCGACAGGTACTTGCCGCTGGTTTCGGGTTGGATAAATGCAGTGCGCTTTATCGCCGGTTTTTGCTTGCTCGCGAGCATCGTTTGCAGCGTGGTGGCCAGTCCTTCGGCGTCAAAGCTGTCCGGGTCGGCTTCGGGGTCGATGACGACGCTGGCCTTGAAGGTCTGTGCAGTCACCTGTTCGAGCTTGAAGTTCAGCACCTCGCGGTGGCTGAGAAACAGGTTTTGCAGCCCACGGGCGTGGACCAGTTCGCCATTGCTGTTGGTAAAGCTCTCCTGCTTGCGGCCCAACAGGTCGAGCTGTTGCTGGCCGCCGGATACCGTGAGCCGGCCAATGTCGCCAATGGCATAACGGATGATGGGCATCGCCAGGTTGTTGAGGTCGGTGACCACCACGTTGCCGACTTCGCCTTCGGGTACGGGCTGGCCCTCGTCATCGAGGCACTCCATCAGCACCATGCTCTGGTAGATTTCGACGGTGTCACTGGTTTCGCTGGCGCAACCAATCGCGCCGACTTCGCCGGTACCGTACACGTTGATAAAGGGCGCTTCAAATATCTCGCTGACCTGCTGCGCCATCACTTCGCCGGCAAGCCCGCCGTAGGGGATCAATGCCTGCAGGGAGGGGCAACGCAGCCTGCGCTGTTCGGCGCGCTTTGCCAGCCACAGCAAAAAGTGTGGCAGTGCGCGCAGCAGCTGGATTTTTTCCCTGACAATCAGGTCGAGGTATTCATCGAGCTGGACACACATCTCTGGCCAGCTGGCGCCGTCGATAGGGGCCAGTGTCTGGCGCTGCAGGATAACCTGGCGCTCGAAGCGGCCGCGAATATCTGACATCGTGCTGTCATCAAACAGTTTGCCCTGGCGGGTTGCCCACCACAGGTACTGGCCCAATGGTTCTGGCCCGCTGTCGGCAAAACCACAGACAACATTACAGGCGCTCGGCGGAATATCGGCCGTGGGAATGCCCAGTGGACGGCAAATCGCCAGCTTCAGGTTGAGGTGTTCAGCGGCACGCAGGTAATCGCGTTTATCAAAGTCGGTGACGACCGTCATGCGCCCGGTGGTGCCGGCCGAGGACAGGTACTGCCAACTGCTGTCATTGGGTTGTGCCGTCACCCGATCGGGAAAGCCGTTGCTATAGGTCTGCTTGTTGGTGACGGGTAATCGCTGCAAGACCGACAGGGCGTTGTCGCTGTTGATGCTGCCCGGCGCTACGCCCAGGTCCGTGAGCAGCTCACGCCAGTACGGGGTCGATTCGCCGGCGCTGCGCAGCAGCTGCGCCAGTTTGCTGTGCTGGTTATCGGCCTTGGCCTGCAGGTCGGCTGCATGCAGGGATTCCAGTTCACGGTAGAGGCTCCAGAACCGCGTCGACGAGCTGCGCTCCAGCAGCGGGAACACGATTGATGGAAGAATGAACTGGTTGAGCATGTCAGTGGGTGAATTCGTTTTGGCTCGGCCCGCTATCGCGCGGGTTCACAGGCTATGGTCTTGGGACGGCTCCAAGTGTCTAGTTTAGATGAGATTGTTCGCGGTGGCGCCGTCTGACAGGCCAAATGCAGCGCCGATGGGCTGCTAATCCGCTGGATTTAGACGTGGTAGACCGTTCGGGTCATGACCCGGGACATCGCGGTCATCAATTTCTTGACCGGCGGGGCGAACTCGACACCGCCATGGGCCAGCGCCTTGGCGCCATGCTGCTCTTCGTCGACCAGCATCTGTTCAATAATTGCACGGCTCGCCTCGTCCTCGGGGGGGAGCTGCTCGAGATGGTCGCGCAGGTGATCGCAGACCTGGTCTTCCGTAGCGGCCACGAAGCCAAGGCTCCACTTGTCGCCCGCAGCGCCGGCAAAGGCGCCCATGGCAAAGGACAGGCCGTAAAACAGGGGGTTCAGCCGGCTGGGTCGGCTGCCCAGCTGGTCGAGCCGCTGTTCGCACCAGGCCAGGTGATCCTGCTCTTCATCGGCAGACTCCTGCATCGATGCCTTGATCTGCGGGTCGCGGGCGGTCAGTGCCTGGCCCTGGTAGAGCGCCTGGGCGCAGACTTCGCCGGTGTGGTTGATCCGCATCAGGCCGCCCGCGTGTCGCTTTTCGGTATCGCCCAGTTCGCTGCCCGCAGCGGGGTCGCATTGCTCGGCCGGCGAGTGGCGCTGGGCCGTGGTACTGCCTGACTGCAGGGAACGCACGATGCGGTCGAAGCCGATGATCAGCTCGTCCTGCAGATTAAGTTTGCGTTGGTTATGCGAATTGGCCATGGCCCGGGGTTCTATCTTCTTGCCGACACTTTTAGACTGTATGCCAGTTGGACGAACCGTGCAAGCACAGCGGCGGTCAATCGCCGATGTCCCTACAAGAGGTAGAAAAACCATGCCACTAGGCCCAATGGATGATTTCCTGGCACACCAGACGCCAGAGACCTTTGATCATGTCTACACGGGCGATCGCAACTTTTACGATCGCTACTACTTTAACTGTCATCGCTGCGACGACGAACTGTTCCTGATCACCGGCATGGGGCAGTACCCCAACCTGGGTGTGATCGATGCCTTTGTCACTGTGTCGCATCGCAATACGCACTACTGCGTGCGCGCCTCGCGAGAGATGGGCAACGACAGGCTGGATACCACGGTGGGGCCCTTTGGGGTCAGTGTCGTTGAGGGCCTGCGCAAACTGCGCCTGTGGTGCGAGCCCAATGAGTGGGGACTCGACTTCGACATGACCTTTGATGGTTTTGTCCCTGCACTCGAGGAGCCGGTCACTTATCGCCGTACCGGTAACCGCCTCACCGAGCACACCACGCGTTTCGCCCAGGTCGGAAACTACAGCGGCTACATCAACGTGGGTGGGCAGCGCTACGAGGTGACGCCCGACAAATGGATGGGCGCGCGCGATCACTCCTGGGGCGTGCGGCCCAATGTGGGAGAGATCGAGCCCGAGGGTATCAAGGGCAAGTACCGCCAGCTCGACAAGTTCGGGCACTTCCACAACTGGATCCCGATGCAGTTTCCCGATTACATGCTCAAGGTCTATTTCGATGAGGACGCCGATGGCAATCGCACGCTGGAAGAGGCGGTCAAGGTGCCGCGCTTTGGTGTCGACGGGCCCATCATTCACCTGGGTAGCCCAAAGCACGAAATCACCTTCAAATCGGGCACGCGCGAAATCGCGCAAACGGTGATTCGCTTCGCCAACTCTGACCTGGTTGCAACCGGCACGCCGTTGCGTACCAACTACCTGCTCGGTGGCTCGGGATACCGGCCCGGAGAGGCCTGGGGGCTGGGTGTCTACCAGGGCGAGCTCAAGGTTGAAGGCCTGCAATGGGATATGAACGATCCAGAGCAATTTGCGCAGATCCAGGGCCTCAATGAGATGCTGTGTCGTTGGGAGCTCTCGAATGGTGATGTAGGCTACGGCATGCACGAGAATGCGCTGTTTGGTATTTACAAGCCCTATGGTTTTAGCAGTTGGGAGGCACTGGCGCCCTAGGCGCCGGGCCGGCTTTCGTGTTTGAACTCGACGCCCGCCTTGCGGCCGATTGCAAGGTGCTCGCCTCGCTGGCGCTGTGTGAGCTGTTGCTGATGAACGATGCCAATTACCCCTGGCTGATTCTGGTGCCCAGGCGGGAGGGCCTGCGCGAGCTTTGCGAGCTGGATGCCGGCGAAGCCGCGCAGCTACAGCAGGAGTCCAATGCCGTGTCGGCTATGTTGCTGGAGGTGTTTGGGGCAGAAAAACTGAACGTCGCGGCGCTGGGTAATCTGGTGCCGCAGCTGCATGTGCATCATATCGCGCGCTTTGCAAACGATGCGGCCTGGCCCAAACCGGTCTGGGGTGTGGTGGCGCCAACACCTTATGATGAGCCAGCGTTGGCCAGAAGCTGCCAGCGCATGCGTGATTATCTCGAGAGGCAGACGTCGCTGAGTATCAGCTGGCGTTAGCGCGTTTACTTCAGCTGGGCGTAGGCATCGATAATGGGTGCAAACTCGGCGGGCGTGGAGCCGTGAATGACGACGCCATCGGCGCCGTTGCGCAGCTGGTTTTGCCAGGCTCGCGCGCAGGTTTCTGCGTCACCACTGGCAGCCGGTAGCCACTCAGCCGGAATCAACGCGCTGATCTCTTCAAGTTGTTCCAGTGTTGCAACACTGTCGATGCCGCCGGCGATCGACTGCACTGTGGCGTTGGCGCGAAAGGCGGCCAGTACTTCCGGGTCCCACTGGTTGAGCTCGATCAGCATTTCGACATAGCCTGGCGCCTGCATATAGGTGGCCATGCGGCCCACCATTTTGCGCAGGTAATCTTCTCGCGTGGGGTTCAGGGCAGTGGCAAGCACCGACCAGACTTTGACTTCATCGGGGTTGCGTCCAGCCGCCGCGGCACCTTCCTGGACCAGTGCTTTAGCGCGCTGCAAACCCTCGTCAGTAATAAAGGTGTGCAGGTGCACGCCGTCAAAGTGTTGGCCGGCGAACCGCAAACTCTTGCTGCCAAAACCGACGAAGTACAGCGGGATCTGTGCATCGAGCCAGTCGCCCATGCTCAGGTAGGGCAGGTTGCCCATCGCGCCGTCGTGCCCCATGACCTTGTCGCCCCGCCACAAGGTGCGCAGTAGCTCCAGCCCCTCGACCAGTTGCGCATTGCTGACGGCTTCAAGGCCCATGAGCTGGTTGCGTATCGCGACGCCCCGCGCGATGCCCAGTCCAAAGCGCCCGCCCGAGAGGTAGTGCAGCGAGCTGGCCATCGTGGCGAGCACCATCGGGTGACGGGTGTGGATATTGGTGGCGGCGGTGGCAATTTCGATCTGCTCAGTCACTGCCAGTGCCGCGCTGCAAATCACGCCGGCGTCTTTAACGTCAAAACGTTCCGATAGCCAGGCTTTGCCCAGGCCCAGCGCCTCGGCCTGGCGCGCCTCGTCAATCGCATCGGCAGGCGTCGTGGTGTGGCCGGGCAGTAAGTAGCAGCTGAGCTCAGGGAAGCGCGCGGCGTTATCGGGCATGAGCCTGTCCTCGGTGTGGGTTTGTTTGCGGCGCGGCGCCTGGCCGCTAGCCGCCGGTCATATTCATGAAGCGCACGATCTCGACCGGTTGTTCGAGATCGAAGTAATGGCGCTCGGGCTTGATGGCCATGCTGTCGGTGATGGCATTGGCCAGTATGGTTGTGTCGGCACCTGCATCGCGCAGTAAGGCGCGCAAGTCGACCGAGTGCTCGTTACCAAGGCATAGCAGTAGCCGCCCCTCAACGGTGACGCGAATCCTGTTGCACTGGGCACAGAAATTGTTGCTGTGCGGGGAAATAAAGCCGATATGGGTATCGCTGCCGGTGACCTTCAGGTAGCGCGAGGGGCCATTGGTCTGCTTGTCGCAGGCTTCGAGCGCAAAGTGCTGCGCGACCTGTTCGCGAACCTCATCGCTGGAAAAAAACGCCAGCTTGCGATCGTGCTCGATAATGTCGCCCAGCGGCATTTCTTCTATAAAGCTGATGTCCAGCCCCTTGCGTACAGCAAATTCGACCAGCTCGCCGACTTCGTCATCGTTGCGATGCTTCAGGATCACGCTGTTGAGCTTGATCTGTTCAAAGCCCGCATCAATTGCCGCGTCGATGCCATCAAGCACGGTATCGAGTTTGCCGGTGCGGGTGATTTGCCGGAATTTGTCCGCCTGTAACGAGTCGAGGCTGATGTTAATGCGGCGCACACCGGCAGCGCGCAGGGGCTGGGCCAGCTGCGTCAGTCGCGAGCCATTCGTTGTCAGCGTCAGTTCGCGCAGGCCGGGCAGGGCGCCCAGTCGTTCGACCAGCCACATAATATCGTTGCGCACCAGTGGTTCGCCGCCGGTCAGACGGATCTTGTTGATCCCCGCATCGACCAGTGCAGTGCCGACAGCGAGCAGTTCTTCCAGTGAAAGGATTTCCTTGCGCGGCAGGAAATCCATCTCTTCGGCCATGCAGTACACGCAGCGAAAATCGCAGCGATCGGTGACAGACAGGCGCGCATAGTGGATATGGCGACCAAAGTTGTCGACCAGGCGGGGAGGTGTACTGGTGCGGGTAACAGACATCGTTGTCGCGTGGGCCGTGCTGGTAGTCGAGGTGCTTGTGCTGTTCACTATGCGCACTCATCATAGCATGGCTGGGGCGAACGGATATTGATACTAGCGCCCAGCTTCGGTTAAATGCAGGCTGCACTTTGCGAGCGAATTTGCCTATCAGGATGTGTTTATGAACCCTTTCCCCGTCTTTGCCAGCCGGCGTACGCTGCGCCTTGCCGCGCTTGGCCTGTGTGCGTTGTGGCTATCGTCCTGTGGTGGCGGCCAGTCGTTCAGCGATGCCCAGCGCTGCGAGCCCTTCGAAGGGCTCACACCCTATTGCGACTTCCAGTCACCCGAAGACCTGGTGATCACGCCCGATGGCGGTGCGTTGCTGATCAGCGAGTTTGGACAAATGGGCGAAGTTGAAGGGCAGCTCACACTGTTTGACCTGGCCAGTGAGGAGCGCTACCTGCTCTACAACTCTGCATCGAGTAACGACCAGGCGCTGGGCAATCCGCTCTGGGGAGACAGTGACTGCAGTGAGCCCGAGACATTTTCGCCCCATGGCATCGACCTGTCGCAACGGCCCAGTGGTCGCTGGCAGCTGTTGGTGGTGAACCACGGCGAGCGCGAAACCATTGACATGTTTGAGCTCATGCCCGATGACGACCAGGGCTGGAAGCTCGCCTGGCGCGGCTGCGCTGAGGCAATCGATGATAGCTCTTTCAATGATGTTGCCGCCGTGGGTGATGGCTTTGTCACCACGCGCATGATCTCGCGCACCGCAGGCTTGAGTGGCATGCTCGATTATTTCCTGGGTCGCGACACTGGCTGGGTCTGGCACTGGAGCCTGGCCGAGGGTTTCCAGCGCGTGCCTGCCAGTGCTGGCGTGATGCCCAACGGGATCCTGGCCAGCAAGGATGGGCAGCAGCTCTACGTCAATATGTATGGGCAGGATAAATTACAGGTTATCGAGCTGGCATCGGGTGCGCTGTTGAATGAGATCGACCTGGTCAGTGCCGACAACAGCAACTGGGATGTGACGCGTCCTGGCAAAATCCTGGTGGCATCGCATGAATTCAACTTTATGGACATGACCAGCTGTATGACATCGGGTAGCAGCAACTGCAGCGTCGAGTTTGAAATCATTGAAGTGGATACCAACAGTATGGAGAAGACCGTACTGCTGCGCGCTGACGGCGCGTTTTTTGGTGGCGGCACCGCGGCGGTACGGGTCGGCGATGATCTGTACATCGGTTCCTTCGCGGGGACGCGTTTACTCAAGGCGCCGGTGGGTTACGGCGTTTCGCTGTAAGTCTGTTTCCGGTGAACAGGTCTGACAGCCTGCTGCTTGCAGGCCCCGCGCTGGCCTGCGCCATCGCATTACTATTGCACGGCAGTCTTGGCTTTGCGGCGGCCGTCACCGCAGGCGTAACGCTATGGTGTGTACTGTGGTGGGTCACCGAGCCGGTGCCCGTACCGGTCACGTCGCTGCTGCCGCTTGCGCTGTTACCTTTTTTCGGCGTACTCGATAGCAGCCAGGTGGCGGCTGCCTACGGCAGCCCGCTGATCCTGCTCATGCTGGGCGGGTTTATTCTCTCCAAGGGTATGGAGTCGACCGGCACGCACCGCCGTTTGGCACTGTATATGGTGCGGGCCTGTTCGCGGCTGGCGGGTGGCCAGAGCGATCGCAGCGTCGTCGTCGGTTTCATGCTTGCCAGCGCCAGCCTCAGTATGTGGATTTCAAACACGGCGACCACGTTGATGTTGTTGCCCATCGCGCTGGCCGTTATCGAGCGCAACCAGCGCGAGGGTTTTGCGATTGCACTGATGCTCGGCATCGCCTATGCGGCCAATGTCGGTGGCATGGGCACGCCAATCGGCACGCCGCCCAACCTGATCTTTATGGAAGTCTACAGCGAGATCACCGGTGCGCGATTGTCCTTCGTGCAGTGGATGCAGTACGCCGTGCCCGTGGTCATTGTGCTGGTGCCCATTATTGCCTGGTGGCTGACGCGCAATCTGCAAGGGGGCAGCGCGAATGGCGCGCAACTGTTGCCCGAGGTGGGGCAGTGGCGCAGTGCAGAAAAGCGCGTCCTGATGGTTTTTGCGGTGACTGCGCTGGCCTGGGTGACGCGCAGCGATCCGTTTGGCGGCTGGAGTGCCTGGTTGAACCTGCCCAGTGCCAACGACGCGGCGATTGCGCTACTGGCCGCGGTCGCGTTGTTTGTGACGCCCAATGGTGAGGGCGGCAAGCTGCTCGACTGGAAGCAGGCCAGTGATATTCCCTGGGGTATCCTGCTGCTGTTCGCCGGCGGAATTTGCCTGGCCAAGGCCTTTACCAGTTCGGGACTCAGTGAACACCTGGGCCAGGGCCTGGCCGCGCTGACCTACTTGCCCATGTGGTGGTTGCTGCTGTTAATGTGCCTGGGGGTCAGTTTTATGACCGAGTCCACCAGCAACATGGCCACCACGGCGCTGCTCATGCCGCTACTGGGTGCGGCGGCGCTGGCCGGCAAGATGGACCCGATCCTGTTGATGCTGCCGGCAACGCTCAGTGCCAGCTGCGCCTTCATGCTCCCGGTTGCCACGGCACCCAACGCGGTGGTCTACGGCAGTGGCCAGGTGCCCGCCCAGGCAATGTTGCGCAATGGCCTGGCCCTGAACGTATTCGGGGCCCTGGTGATTGCAACGCTGTGTTATGTGATGCTGGGCTAAGGGCCATTGCATGGCTTGAAATCTGGCAGGGTGGACCCAGATACCGCTAACGAATTACGCAAAGTCGATAACGCATGAGCCAGGACTTCAAAGATACAGACCCCGAAACCCCGAAACCCGGTGACGAGGTCGAGCCATTGGCCGCAGAGGGGGAGGTTGCCGCAGGCCAGCTGGTACTGCCCGACCAGGCATTGCCCGAGAAACTCTACATCATCCCCGTCGCTGGCCGCCCGTTTTTCCCGGCCCAGGTCCAGCCCATTGTCATCGACCAGCAACGCTGGCAGGAGACGCTCAAGCGGGTGGCCAAAACCGGCCACAACGCGTTGGGCCTGGTCTACGTCGGCGATCGCGACCCGGATACCGTAACGGTCGAGGACTTCCCCTCGATCGGCTGCGCGGTGCGCGTGCACAATGTTGCGCCGGTCGAAGGCAAGCTGCAGTTAATGGTGCAGGGGGTCAAGCGCGTGCAGCTGCACAGCTGGCTGTCGAGCGAGCGGCAGTTCCTGGCGTCAGTCAGCTATCCACTGGCCGATGCCGCTGGCGGCGACACCGGCGGCGATGCCGAGCAAATCAAAGCCTACGCAATGGCGATTATCAAGGCGATCAAGGAGCTGCTGCCACTCAACCCGCTGTACACCGAAGAGCTCAAGCAGTACCTCAATCATTTCAGCCCCAACGAGCCATCGCCATTAACCGATTTCGCCGCGGCGATCACCACGGCCGATGGCGATGCACTGCAGGATATCCTCGACACCATTGCGCTGCGCCCGCGCATGGAAAAAGTACTGTTGCTGCTGCGCAAGGAAATTGAAGTGGCGCAGCTGCAAACCGAGATCACTGCGCAGATCAATGAAAAGATCAGTGACACCCAGCGGGAGTTCTTCCTGCGCGAACAGCTGAAGATTATCCAGAAAGAACTGGGCATTGAAAAAGATGACCAGCAATCGGATGAGGACGAGTTCACTGCGCGCCTTGAAAAGTGCACGGTGCCGCCGGCGGTGCAAAAGCGCATCGACGATGAGCTGGGCAAATTGAAGTTACTGCAGTCCGGTTCGCCCGAGTATGGGGTTACCCGCAACTACCTCGACTGGGCGACGTCCGTGCCCTGGGGCGTGTACTCCGAGGATAGCCTCGATCTTGAGACCGCGCGCACGGTACTCGATGCGCATCACAACGGGCTGGATGACGTAAAGCAGCGCATCATCGAGTTTCTGGCCCTGGGCAAATTTCGCGGCGAGATTGCCGGCTCCATTGTGCTGCTGGTTGGCCCGCCCGGCGTCGGTAAAACCTCGATAGGCCGCTCTATCGCCGAGACCCTTGGCCGTGAGTTCTACCGCTTCAGCCTGGGAGGCATGCGCGATGAGGCCGAAATCAAGGGCCATCGGCGCACCTATGTCGGTGCGATGCCCGGCAAGTTTGTCCAGGCCCTGAAACACGTTGGCGTATCGAACCCGGTCATCATGCTCGATGAGATCGACAAGATCGGTGCCTCCTACCAGGGCGACCCGGCCTCGGCCCTGCTCGAAGTGCTGGACCCCGAGCAGAACAGCAATTTTCTCGATCACTACCTCGACCTGCCGGTCGACCTGTCGCGGGTGTTGTTTGTCTGCACCGCCAACCAGCTCGACTCGATACCCGGCCCGTTGCTTGATCGCATGGAAGTCATCCGGCTCAGTGGCTACATCACCGAGGAGAAGCTCGCCATCGCGCGCGATCACCTGGTGCCGCGAGCGCTGGAGCACGCCGGCCTGAAGCGACGACAGCTGCGTATCGCCAAACCGGCATTGCGCAAGATTATCGAGGGCTATGCCCGCGAGGCGGGCGTGCGCAACCTCGAAAAAAATATTCGCCAGATTGTGCGCAAGGGCGTTGTGAAGTTACTCGATGCACCCGATGAGCCGGTACGGGTCTCGGCGGCCGATGTCGAGGAGTACCTCGGCCCGGTGGTATTTCGCGACGATCGGCTGATTCACGGCGTTGGCGTCGTGACCGGTCTGGCGTGGACGTCCATGGGTGGTGCGACCTTGCCCATTGAGGCAACCCGCGTACACACCAAGCACCGCGGCTTCAAACTCACCGGTAAACTCGGCGAGGTGATGCGCGAGTCGGCCGAAATTGCCTACAGCTATGTGGTCTCGCACCTCGATGACTATGGCTGCGATGCCGATTTTTTCGACGAGTCGTACATCCACCTGCACGTGCCCGAGGGGGCAACGCCCAAAGATGGGCCCAGTGCCGGTATTACGATGGCCACAGCCCTGCTGTCGCTCGCGAGGCGGCAAAAGATTAAAATGCCGTTGGCGATGACCGGCGAGCTGACGCTCACCGGCCAGGTGTTGGCCGTTGGCGGCATCCGCGAAAAAGTCACCGCGGCCCGCCGCAGCAAGATCAATCGGTTGATTTTGCCCGAGGCTTGTCGCAGCGACTATGAGCAGCTGCCGGAGTACCTCAGGGCCGGCATGACTGTCGATTTTGCCCAGCACTATCGCGAAATTTTCGAGCTTGTGTTCCAATGAGCACAGGCTTTTCATTCACTGTTAAAGAGTAAACGATATGGCAATCCAACAAGGTGACAAGATTCCGTCACTCACCCTCAAGGTCATGGGCGATAACGGCCCCGAAGACATTACCACCGAGCAGATTTTCAGCGGCAAGAAAGTCGTGATGTTTGCGGTGCCCGGTGCTTTTACCCCCGGCTGTTCGATGACCCACCTGCCGGGCTACGTCGTTAACGCCGACAAGATCAAGGCCAAGGGCGTCGACTCGATCGTCTGCCTGTCGGTCAACGATGCCTTCGTGATGGGTGCCTGGGGTAAAGACCAGAATGCCAGTGAGTTGATCATGCTGGCCGATGGCAATGGCGAGCTGACCTCGGCACTGGGGCTTGAGCTGGACGGTTCGGGTTTTGGCCTGGGTACGCGCTCCCAGCGCTACGCGATGATTGTCGACGACGGCACGATTTCGCTGCTGAACGTCGAGCCGGCTGCCGGTATCGATGTCAGCTCGGCCGAGACGATTCTCGCCGCACTGTAGGGGCTATTGCGTCCTACTGTGTATTGACGATTACGCGAACGGCCTGCAGCTCTGCGGTGGCGCCATCGATATGGCTCATCGCGGCACCCAGCTGCAGGTCGAGCGCAGCGATCTCATCATCGCGGATCGCACCGTGCTTGGCTTTCAGTGACTGCAGTCGCTGAAGTTCTCCCCCCAGTTTATCCTGCGCTAACTGTGCCGCACTGCTGATCAGTTCGGCCGCCTGGCGATCGGCTTCGGTCTGGGCCGATGCCAACATTGTCTGCAGTGTCTCGCGGACCTGCTTGATAATCGCCAGCCGTGTGGGCTTCTTGATATGCACACGCAGCTTGTTCAGCTGGCTGTGCTTGATCGTGTCGGTCATCAGCCGCCCGTCGCCATCGATCAATACGCGAATCGGTGTAGCGGGCAGGTAGCGCTCGATCTGGTAGCGACGCGGTGCGGTGGTTTGCATCGTGAAAATGCACTCCAGCAGCAGCGTGCCCGCCGGCAGCGACTTGAGGTTCAGTGAGGTGATGCAGGCGTTGCCCAGCTCAGCGCCGCAAATCAGTTCCATCGTATCGGTGACCAGCGGGTGTTCCCAGCTCAGGAACTCCATGTCCTCGCGCGCGAGCGCCAGTTCGCGGCTAAAGGTAGCCGTCGTGCCTTCATCTCGCAGGCCCGGCAGGTGACCCATCACGCGCTCGGTGGGTCGCAGGATCATAGCATGCTCGGAGTGCGCATCGACATCGACACCCAGGTTGTCGAAGGCCATGGTCATAAATGACTGCAGCGTTTCGCCGCGCTCGCTCTCGCGAATGGCTTCGATCAGTTCGGCGGCGACTACCGGGTCGCAGGAGTTGAGTTCCAGTAACTGGTCGCGACCGGCCTCGAGCGTTTCTCGCAGGGCGGTGCAATGCTGGCGCGTGGCCTCGAGCAGGGCATCGAAGTCTTCACCGTTTGCCGCGCCAGCCAGCCAGGGCTGCAGCCGGTCGGCGAAGGCCTCGCGCATCGACGCCCCGGCAGAAAAACTTTCGCAAAAGGCGTTGAGCCCTTCGTGGTACCAGCGAAACAGGTACTCCTGCGCGCTACCCTGCCAGTAGGGTACGTGGATCTGCACGTCGTGCTGCTGGCCAATGCGATCGAGCCGGCCAATGCGTTGCTCCAGCAGGTCCGGGTTTTCGGGCAGGTCGAACAGCACCAGGTGGTGGGCGAACTGGAAGTTCCTGCCCTCGCTGCCGATTTCCGAGCAGATCAGCGCCTGCGCGCCCATCTCGTCATCGGCGAAGTAGGCAGCGGCCCGATCTCGCTCGACGATGGACAGGTGCTCATAAAAAGCCGCGCTGCGAATGCCGGTGTTCAGGTGCAGGTGTTTCTCAAGGTCGATGGCGGTCTGTGCATGGGCGCAGATAACCAGCACCTTGGCCGGCCGCTGCTGCTTGAGAAAGTCGACCAGCCACTCGACGCGGGGGTCGGCCGCCAGCCAGTCACTGCCCTGTTCCTGCAATGCGCGTTCGGGGAACAGTGGCGTTTCGCTGGCAATGCTGGCGGCCAGTGGGTAGCTGTGCAGGCGACGCTGCGGAAACCCCTGGATCGCGGCCCGCGTATTGCGAAACAGCACCCGGCCGGTGCCGTGCTGGTCGAGCAGCTGGCCAATGAGCTGCTCGCGCTTTGCGGTATCGAGTGTATCCAGCGCGAGGCTGGCATCGAAGCCTGGCAGGTCACGCAGTTGTGCCTGTTGCGATTCGTCGAGCTCCCCGTCGCCCTGCAGGCTGCGCACGATCGCATTGATCTGCACAAACTGTTGTTGTTCCTCGACAAAGGCGGGCAGTGAGTGAAAGCGCGCCGGGTCGAGCAGCTGCAGGCGCGCGAAGTGGCTCTCTACGCCAAGTTGCTCGGGTGTCGCAGTCAGCAGTAGCAGCCCGGCGCACTGGGCGGCGAGTTGCGCAACGGCGTCGTATTCGGGGCTTGATGCGGTTTCAGACCAGTGCAGGTGGTGCGCTTCATCGACGATCAGTAAGTCCCAGTCAGCCTGCGTGGCGTAGTCGAGCAGCTGCGGGTCGTCCACCAGAAGTTCGAGCGAACACAGCACCAGCTGTTCGGTTTCGAAGGGGTTGACCGGTTCGGTCGCGGCGCCAAACTCATCGTCTTCGTCGCTTGCCTGCAGGGAGGCGATCCGTTCGGCATCGAATAGCGAAAAGTGCAGGTTGAACTTGCGCAGCATCTCGACCAGCCACTGGTGCAGGAGCGGTTCGGGCACGATCACCAGGGCGCGCGAGGCCAGGCCGTTGTGCAATTGCTGGTGCAGGATCAGGCCGGCTTCGATGGTTTTACCCAGGCCGACCTCGTCGGCCAGCAGTACCCGCGGTGCGGTACGCGAACCGACCTCGTGGGCGATATAGACCTGGTGGGGCAGCAGGCTGGTGCGCGGCCCGATCAGCCCACCGATACTGGCGCACTGTTGCTGGTGGCGAAAGTGCAGGGCGGCAACGCGCAGCGCAAAATAGGTGTTGCGATCGAACTGGCCCGAGAACAGTCGCTGCGACGGTGAATTGAGTTGAATCGTACCGGCAAGCCTGGGTTCGGGCACGATTTGTTCTTCACCCGCGGCGTTTTTGGCAAGGTAGTAGTTGACGCCGTTGACTTGCTCGATGTCGACCACGGTATAGTGGTTGCCATCGACATCATCGAAGCTCTCGCCGGGCTCAAAGCTGACCCGGGCCAGTGGCGCCTGGCGCGCGGCGTACATGCGTTCTTCTTCACTGGCCGGAAAGCTGACAGTGATGTGGCGAGAGTCCGCCTCGATGACGATACCCAGACCCAGCAGGGGTTCAGCCTGGCTGACCCAGCGCTGGCCAACAACAAATTCCATAAACGCTACAACATATTGCCTGGTGAGGAAAAACTTGCGGCGGCGATTCTACCAAAGAACGACGGCCGGCGTGCCCCCGGGCGCGCCGACTTAACGTGAATGTTACGCCGCTGCGCGACGTCTGGATTGCTGTCTAGGTACAGGAAGCCTGGTAGATAGACTCGATAGCCGCATCGAGCGCACTGTCGAACTCGGCGTCACTCTGCTGGGCGCTCAGGCCTTCGGTCAGGGCGCGTGAAAAGCTCGCGATCATGCCGTGGTTGTGACTGATGATCTGGTTGGCTTCATCGCGCGAGTACCCGCCAGACAGTGCGACGACCTTGAGGACGCGCGGATGCTCGATGCACGCGCGATAAAAGTCGGCCTGGTTGGGCAGGGTCAGCTTGAGCATGACCTGCTGCGATTCATCCAGCGTATCGAGGTGCTCGAGCAGCTGGGCCTTGAGCAGGTCTTCAGCCTGGGCCTTTTCAGGGCTGTGGATATCGATTTCAGGCTCCAGGATAGGCACCAGGCCGGCAGCGATGATCTCGCGGCCGACCTCGAACTGCTGGGCCGTAATGGCGGCAATGCCATCGGCATTGGCCAGCTTGATCACCGAGCGCATCTTGGTGCCAAAGACATCGTGCTCACGGGCCTTGGCCAGCAGCTCACCGAGGCTGTCGATGGGCTTCATGAGCTGCACGCCCTGGGCTTCGTCGGCCAGGCCCTTGTCGACCTTCAGGAAGGGCACGACCTGTTTCTGCTGCCACAGGTAGTGCGCCGAATTCACGCCCTCGATCTCGCGGTCGAGGGTCATCTCGAACAGGATGGCGCCCAGCACCCGCGCACCGCTAAAGGCCTGGCTGGTGACAATGCGGCTGCGCATCGCATGCACCAGGTCGAACATGCCGGCATCGTCCTGCCAGGCGCTGTCATCGATGCCGTAGAGTTTGAGCGCCTTGGGGGTGCTGCCACCGCTCTGGTCGAGGGCGGCAATGAAGCCGGGCTGTTGACGTATTTTGCTAAGTTGCTGGTCGAAAACGGACATATTGAACACGCGGTATTGGTGGAGCGGGGCGGGCCGCGCAGCGGCGCCGGGACTGCTGCAATCTTAGCACAGGCAGCGCTCGCTCCCAGTGGCCGAATAGCCGCAAATAAATTGCCCCGAGCGCTGGCATCGGCGACAATAGCGCCCCTTTTTCGACCCGCAACCGTTCCCTGGAGTCATAATCGATGCCATCCCGCCGCGAGCTAGCCTGCGCGATCCGCGCCCTGTCAATGGATGCGGTCCAGCGCGCCAATTCTGGACACCCTGGCGCCCCGATGGGCATGGCCGATATCGCCGAAGTACTGTGGAACGATTTTCTCAGCCACAACCCCGAGAATCCCGACTGGCCCGATCGCGATCGCTTTGTGCTCTCGAACGGCCACGGCTCGATGCTGATTTATTCGCTACTGCATCTGACAGGCTATCAGCTGCCCATCGAAGAGCTGCAAAACTTCCGCCAGCTGCACGCCAGGACGCCGGGTCACCCAGAGTACGGTTACGCGCCCGGCGTTGAGACGACGACCGGCCCGCTGGGCCAGGGTATTGCCAATGCCGTGGGTATGGCGCTGGCCGAAAAGACCCTGGCCGCGCAGTTCAACCGCGATGGCCACACCATCGTCGATCACTACACCTGGGCTTTCCTTGGTGACGGTTGCCTGATGGAAGGTATCTCACACGAGGCCTGCTCGCTGGCGGGCACACTGGGCCTTGGCAAGTTGGTGGCGCTGTACGACGACAACGGCATCTCGATCGACGGCGAGGTACAGGGCTGGTTTACCGACGATACCGTTGCGCGCTTTGAAGCCTACGGCTGGCAGGTGATCGCAGGCGTCGACGGCCACGACCCGGCCGCGATCAGCGCCGCGATCGAACAGGCCCGCGGCGATCAAAAGCGCCCCAGCCTGATTTGCTGCAAAACCATTATCGGCTACGGCTCGCCGAACAAGCAGGGCACCGCGGGCGTTCACGGCGCGGCACTGGGTGATGATGAAGTGGCCGCAGCGCGCGCCCAGCTCGACTGGCCGCACGCGCCGTTTGTTGTGCCCGAAGACATCTATGCCGGTTGGGATGCCAAAGCGGCCGGGCGTGAGCGCGAGGCGAACTGGCAGGCGGCCTTTGAACGCTACGCTGCCGAGTACCCTGAACTTGCCGCGGAATTCCAGCGTCGCAGCCGGGGTGAATTACCCGCCAACTTTGCCGAACAGGCGCAGGCCTATGTGCAGCAATGCCAGGACGAGCCCAGCAGCCCGGCGACCCGCAAGGCCTCGCAGCAGTCGCTCGACGCCTACGGCCCACTGCTGCCCGAGCTGATTGGCGGCTCTGCTGACCTGGCCGGCTCAAACAATACGATCTGGTCGCAGAGCAAGGCGATCAGCGCTGACGATGCCAGCGGCAACTACATTTATTTCGGTGTGCGTGAATTCGGCATGTCGGCACTGATGAATGGCATGGCGCTGCACGGTGGTTTCGTGCCCTATAGCGCGACCTTCCTGGTATTCATGGAATACGCGCGCAATGCCGTGCGCATGGCTGCGCTAATGGCGCAGCGCAATATCTTTGTTTACACGCACGACTCCATTGGCCTGGGTGAAGACGGCCCGACCCACCAGCCGATAGAGCAGCTGACCAACCTGCGTACCACGCCCAACCTGGTGACCTGGCGCCCCTGTGACACGGTGGAAACCGCCGTGGCCTGGAAAAGCGCGATTGAACGCAGTGCGGGTCCCAGCGCGTTGATTTTTACCCGTCAGGGCTTGCCGCACCAGGCGCGCGATGCCGCGCAGCTGGCCGCGGTCGAACGCGGCGGCTATGTGCTGGTCGATGGCGGCGCAACGCCCGAGGCGATCATTATCGCCACCGGCTCCGAAGTATCGCTGGCGGTTGATGCGGCTGCGCAGCTGGCCGACCAGGGCCGCGCGGTGCGCGTGGTGTCGATGCCCAGTGCAGAAGTGTTCGAAGCGCAGGATGCCGCTTACCGCGAGTCGGTGCTGCCAGCGGCCATTACGCAACGCGTTGCCGTCGAGGCTGGCCACGTCGATTTCTGGTACAAGTATGTGGGTCTCAACGGCCGCGTCGTGGGCATGACCAGTTTTGGCGAGTCGGCACCGGCCAAAGATCTGTTTGAACACTTTGGGATTACATCAGCGGCGGTCGTCGAGGCTGTCAATGCGCTGCTGTAGTTCTGGTTTCTGTCGTTCTCGTTTATTGTTGTAGTCCGCTGCGGTACTGACCGCTTTACTACGGGTTGCCCACCATGCGCCTGGCAATTAATGGTTATGGCCGTATCGGCCGCTGTGTCCTGCGTGCCTGCTACGAGCGGGGCCTGCAGCAGCAGCTCGCAATCGTTGCCATCAATGAGCTGGCCAGCGCCAGTGCCCTGACTTACCTGACGCGCTACGACTCCACGCACGGCAACTTTCCCCACTCACTCGAGTGCAGCGGCGATACGCTGCTGGTCGATGGCGATGCCATTCGCCTGTGCGCCAGCGCCGACGCCAGCCAGTTACCCTGGGCCGAGCTGGACATTGACCTGGTGCTCGAATGCAGTGGCCAGCTTGTCACCGAGCAGGCTGCTGCGACCCACCTGGCCGCAGGAGCCCGGCAGGTATTGCTGTCCAACCCCGGTGAGGCGTCGATACCGGCGCTGGTTTATGGCGTGAATCATGCGAGTGCGCCGGTCGATGCCAGCGTGTTGTCTGCCGCAAGTTGTACCAGTAACGCGCTGACCCCCGTGCTGTCGGTACTGCACAGCGCTTTTGGTATCGATAACGGCGTGATCACAACCCTGCATGCGTCCATGCATGACCAGCCGGTTATCGATGCCTACCACAGTGAGGATTTACGCCGTAATCGCGCTGCGACGCAGTCGATTATCCCGGTCGATACCGCGCTGGCCCAGGGGGTCGGCCGGATCCTGCCCGCACTGGGCGACAAGTTCGTCGCGCACGCCCTGCGCGTGCCCATCAATAATGTGTCGGCGCTCAATATCACCCTCAACCTCGCTACCGATACCACCGTGGCAGCGGTTAACGAGGCGCTGGCAGCCGCCGCCGGCGGCGAGCTGCAGGGCGTGCTGGGCTTTTGCGAAGAGCCACTGGCCTCCTGCGACTTTAATCACGACCCGCGCTCGTGCATTGTCGATGCGCAGCAGACCCAGTTGAGCGAGCGCCGCACCGTCAACCTGCTGGTCTGGTTCGACAATGAATGGGCCTTCGCCAATCGCATGCTCGATCTGGCGCTATTTCTCGCGGCCCACCGGCCGGGCTGAGCGCGTCCGGCCAACGGCGCGTGCTACAATCTTTGCGGGCTGGTCGCTGCTTTTTGCCCGGCCGTTGCTCGTACAATCCTTGCTCACCTGACCATAGCCCAGGGCCCCAACCCTATGACCGTGCTCCACATGACCGATCTTGCGCTGGCCTCACAGCGGGTGCTGATTCGTGAAGATCTCAATGTCCCCATCCGTGATGGCCGCATTACCTCGATGGCTCGCATCAATGCGGCACTGCCGACAATCGAGCAGGCCTTGGCGGCAGGCGCCAGGGTCATCCTGATGTCGCACCTGGGCCGACCGGTAGAGGGTGGCAGCGATGACGACAATGCCGCCTACAGCCTGGCACCGGTGGCAGAAAAACTCGCCGAGCTGCTGGGCAGGCCGGTACCGCTGGTCGAGAACTGGCGTGAGGGCATTGACCTGGCCGACGGTCAGCTGTGCCTGCTCGAGAACGTGCGCTTCAATGTTGGCGAGAAGGCCAACGATGAAGCGCTGGCGCGCGAGTATGCGGCGCTTTGCGATATTTTTGTCATGGATGCGTTCGGCACGGCGCACCGCGCCCAGGCTTCGACCCACGGCGTTGCGCAGTTTGCGCCAAGTGCCTGCGCCGGCCCCTTGCTCGCCGCCGAACTCGAAGCGCTGGGCCGGGCTTTGGCTGAGCCCGCGCGACCCCTGGTCGCCGTGGTCGGTGGCGCCAAGGTATCGACCAAGCTCGAGGTGCTCGAAGCGCTCGCCGGCAAAGTCGACCAGCTTATTGTCGGCGGTGGCATTGCCAATACGTTCCTGGCCGCTGCGGGCAAGTCGGTGGGTCAGTCGCTGTGCGAGCACGATATGCTCGATACCGCGCGGGCGCTGGCATCGCGCTCGGAGATTCCCTTACCTGAAGACGTGATGGTCGGAACCGAGTTCAGTGCGTCGACACCGGCCCAGTGCAAATCGGTTGATGAGGTTGCCGAGCAGGATATGATCATGGATATAGGCCCGCGCAGCGCCGAGCAACTGGCGCAGCTGCTGGCGGCTGCGAAAACGATTATCTGGAACGGGCCCCTGGGCGTATTTGAATTTGACCAGTTTGGTGGCGGTACTGAAGCGCTGGCGCGAGCGATCGCCGGCAGCGACGGGTTTTCGATTGCCGGTGGGGGTGACACGCTGGCGGCCATCGACAAGTATGGCGTCGCGGGCGATGTATCGTATATTTCAACCGGCGGCGGCGCCTTCCTGGAATTTGTGGAAGGCAAGACCCTGCCAGCGGTTGCGGTGCTCGAACAGCGAGCGGCCGGCTAGCGAGGAGCGGCGACCATGAAGCCCCAAGCGTTTGATGTCGATGCGCTGCGTCGTTCGCTGCGTCCGCTCGACCTGTCGCTGCCGTTTGCGCCCAGCGATGAACAGCAGGCCTATCTCGATTTCTACCGAATCGATTTCACTCGCCAGTTTGAAGATGTGCAGCACTATTTCGGTAGCATCGACTGCGACCGCTATCAGGTGGCCTGCCACTATTTTGCCAAGGCCAACGCCGAACGCACCTGCTTTGTTGTACACGGCTACATGGATCACTCGGCGCTGTATCGCAAGATGATCAACTACCTGTTGTGTCGTGGCTGTAACGTCATCGCCATCGATTTGCCGGGTCATGGTCTCTCCAGCGGCACGCCGGCCACGATCTCGAGTTTTGGTGACTACGTACTGGTGCTGCGCCAGTGCCTGGAGTTTTTCTATCGCCGGGTGACGACGCCCTGGCACGTCGTGGCGCAGAGCATGGGCGGGGCAATCACAATGGATTACCTTCTCAGCCAGCAGTACGATGAAAAGACCGGCCCCTTCGACCGCGTGCTGTTGCTGGCGCCACTGGTACGGCCAAAAGGTTGGACGGGTATGCGCTTTGCACACTGGGCGCTGAAGGGTATTGTCAAACACGTGCGCCGCAACTTCAGTAACAACTCGCATGACCCTGACTTCGTCGATTTCCTGAAACAGCGCGACCCGCTGCAGGTCAGGAAGATACCGGTGGCCTGGGTCACGGCGATGCTGCGCTGGGAGCGACGGTTTCGTGACCTGAGCTGGAGTGACCTCGAGGTGCTGGTGGTGCAGGGAGAGGGTGATGCCACGGTCGACTGGGAATACAACCTGGGCCAGATTGCCGACAAGTTTCCACGGGCCAAGTTCATGCGTATCAACGATGCGCGGCATCACCTGGTGGGTGAGAGTGATGAGTATTTCGATCGGGTGACGCAGGCAGCCGATATCTATTTTGAGCGACGCCAGCACCCACGCGATTAGCGGGGCAAGCGGTGCGTCTACGTAAACGAGTCGAAGGTGTTTTATGAGCGACGAGTCAAAGATTGACAAGCAGTCGGCGAACCCGGCACTGGCCGGGGCCTACCGCGAGGTACTGACGCTGCTGGGAGAGGATGTCGAGCGCGAGGGCCTGCTTGATACGCCCAAGCGTGCGGCGGCCGCAATGCAGTCGATTACCTCGGGTTATCACCAGGTGCTTGATGACATTGTCAACGACGCGGTATTCGAGTCTGGCACCGATGAAATGGTGGTGGTCAAAAACATCGAGCTGTACTCCATGTGCGAACACCATATGCTGCCGTTTATTGGCACCTGCCATATCGGCTACATTCCCAGCGGTAAAGTGTTGGGCCTGTCCAAGTTTGCCCGTATCGTCGACATGTACGCCAAGCGCTTCCAGATCCAGGAGCGCCTGACCCGGCAGATCGCCGATGCCGTGCTGTCGGTCACCGATGCGGCAGGCGTTGGCGTGATCGTCGAGGCCAAACACATGTGCATGATGATGCGAGGTGTCGAGAAACAAAATTCGCTGATGGGCTCGTCGGTCATGCTTGGCGAGTTCCGCGATTCCTACAACACGCGCCAGGAATTCCTGCGCCTGCTCAGCGACCTGACCTGATACAGGTTGACCGCACTGGGGCTCCGCATGGCTGAAACCCGACTCTCTTCGAACTTGTTGTTACCGGTTGTCGTATTGCTGCTGTGGCTCGCCGGTTGCGATGCCGAGAGCGACCCCAATCGCAGTGACGATGACTGCCCCAACGTCGGTGACCTGACGGTCGATCGCACAACGCCGCTGGGCTCGCAACCGCTGTGCCTGATCAGCGGTGTGCTCACTATCAATGCCACGCTGCCCGCTGGCGTCGACTGGCGGCTCGATGGCGCTATTGAAATAGGCGATGGCCTGTCTTCCCCGCAGCTGACCATCGCGGCAGGCGCCCGGCTGCGCGGCGACAATGCCGATGAGTATGTTTACGTGGCGCCCGGGGCCGCAATCAATGCGCAGGGCACGCGCAGCAACCCTATTATCTTCTCGTCGGCCGATGCCGATTACGAAGGGCCGGGTGAGTGGGGAGGCCTGGTCATCGAAGATACCCTGGCGGCGTTCAGTCCCAACCAGATTAACTACCTGGTCGTTACCGAGGCCGGCGCCGAGTTCACGATGGGCGGCAACACCTATAACGACAATATCGTGCTGCTTGGCCCGCACGATGAAACGGTGGTGCAATACCTGCAGTCGCATGACTCGGCGCGCGACGGTTTGCGCCTGGAGGGCACCGTAGCCGCGCCCAACCAGGCCCGGTTGGCCTGGGTGCTGGTAACGGGTGCCAACCGCGATGGCCTGGCTTACGCAAATTTTACCGGCCTGGTAAAAGACCTGTTGGTGATTCACCGCACCGGGCTGTTTGATACCGGTGCGATCACCGGTGGCAGGGCGGGTATCTATGCATCCGGTGCTGCGTCGCGGCCGCTGTTTGCCAATGTCACGCTGGTGGGTCGGGACGACAGTGTCCAGGTATCCACTGGCGATGCGATTCGCGAAGTCGGGGTGATCTTTGCCGAATCGACAAGCGACATGCGGCTGGTCAATACCATCATCGCGAACTTCCGCAACGGCTGTTACGAGGTCGACGACAGCTCCGACCTCTCTGCCCTGGGTATCGATGGCACAAGCGATGACAACACCACCAGTACCCCCGGTTACATCGATGGGGTGCACTGCGTCACTGAAGAGGGTTTTCTTGGTGGTCTCTCGACCAGTGGCGGGCTCATTCGCGCGGGCGGCGTCGACCTCAGTTTGCCGGCAACCGGCGGTGCTGGTAATGGCGACGGCTTTCGTTACCACGGCAATGCCACGCTGGACTTTCTCGGCGAGGCGGCGCCGGGTGATGACTTTACCTCGCTGTGGTTTGTGGTCAATGTGGGCGGCACCACCGGCCTGTTGAACAACCAGGTGGTCAGCCAGACCAACCTCAATGCCTATAACGCGGGTGACACCGATGATAACGGCGTGGTCAACAGCAGTGATGTGGACCACCAGCCGCTGCTCGACAATACCAGCGGTAGCGGCTTTTTTGGCAGCGTTACCGGCACCAGTGAAGATTCAGCCGGTTATGACCTGACAAGAATCGGCGCCTCGCGCGGCCAGTTTTCAACGCTGGCCGATGAGTTTGATGACTGGACGCTGCAAAATGGCGCGCTGGCACCCGACCCCGACGTGCTGGGCTTTGATCCCTGAGTTTACAGCGCGGTTCGTTTAAGCGGATTTTTGCTGCGCGGCCGCAGGCTCGGGGTCAAACTCGACATGCATTTCCTTGATGCCGTTAATAAAGTTTGAGCGCAGCCAGCTGATCTCGCCGGCCAGCCTGGGGTTGCGCATGCGCGGAATAATCTCTTCGAAGATCACCTGCAGTTCGAGTCGCGCCAGGTGTGAACCCAGGCAGAAGTGCTCGCCGATACCAAAGGCGCGGTGTTTGTTGCGCACGTCTTCACGATCCTGGCGGTTGATGTCGAAGGTTTCAGGGTCTTCAAACACCTCTTCATCGCGGTTGGCCGAGTGGTAGAACATCACCACATCATCGCCTTTCTTGACCGGGTGACCGCTGGGTAGCGTGACATCTTCCATCGCAGTGCGGCGGAAGGCCACCACGGCGGTGTGATAGCGCAACATTTCTTCGACGGCATTGGGAATGCCTGAAGGATCATCCACCAGCTCCTGCAGCTGTTCGGGGTGGTCCATCAGCAGGCGCATGCCGTGCGAGGTCACGGTGCGGGTGGTTTCGTTACCGGCGATGAGCAAGATCAGGAAAAAGCTGCTGAACTCATCGTGGCTGAGTTTTTCACCGTCGATGCCGTCGAGCAGCGCGCTCATGATATAGCTGCCGTCCTCGCCACGTTCCTTGCTCTTTTCATAGTCCTGCGCCATCTGCTGGCCAAAGGCAAACAGCTCCATCATGGCGATTTGTGCATCGTCCTCGGTGGTGGCCAGGTCAGGATCGTCAGAGCCAATCATCGTGTTGGTCCACTCGAAAATCTTGTGTCGATGCTCCAGCGGTACGGCCATCAGCTCGCAGATGGCAATCAGTGGCAGCTCGGCGGCGACCTCTTCGACGAATTCGCAGCGGCCTTTTTCGGCGACCCGGTCGACGATCTCTTTGGCCACCTGCTTGAAGCGTTCGTGGTAGGAGTCGACCACCTTGGGCACGAAGGCCTTGCGAATGATGCGGCGATGCTGGATATGATCGGGCGGATCCATATTGATCAGTATCAGGCGCTGCAGTGGCATTTGCTCTTCTTCGATTTCGCGCAGCATGCAGGTGCGCTCTGCTGATGAGAACAGCAGCGGCGACTTGGAAATGAAGTCGATGTCCTTGTGCTTGGTGATCGCCCAGTACCCGCCGGTGTTGAATTCGGGGTATGCCTGCCAGAATACCGGCTGCTCGGCGCGCAGTTCGCGCAGCCACTCAAAGGGGACGCCGCCAACGTAGTTGTCAGGGTCAGCGAGGTTGATGTGGGGGCAAGAGCTCATGATCAGATCCTAGTTTAAATTGGTCGTTTGATCTATTTAAAGTTTGGCATGCGGCCAGCCCTTGCACAATAGACAAAAATTAGCTTTTGTTTAGGCTGCGCCGGGCAATCAGCGCGCGCTGAGGGTCTCGACCCCGGCGGGCGAGGCCAGCACCAGCTGGTCGGCGGGGCGCAGCGCAAACAGGCCATTGCAGACCACGCCGGTGATGTTGTTGAGGCGGCGCTCCATCTCGACCGGGTTCTCAATCATAAAGTTGTGGACGTCGAGGATGTGGTTGCCGTTGTCGGTGACCACCCCCTCGCGGTAGACCGGGGTGCCGCCCAGGCCTGTCAGCTGGCGCGCGACATAGCTGCGGGCCATCGGAATCACCTCGACCGGCAGCGGAAAGGCACCCAGCACGCCAACCCGCTTGCTGGCATCGGCGATGCAGACGAAGGTGCGGGCTACCGCCGCGACGATCTTTTCGCGGGTGAGCGCTGCGCCGCCGCCCTTGATCAACTGCAGGTGGTCATTGGCCTCGTCAGCGCCGTCGACGTAGAACTCCAGTTCATTCACCTGGTTCAGGTCGAGCACCTCGATACCGTGCTCACGCATTCGCTGGGTGCTGCCCTCGGAGCTCGATACCGCCGCCCGGAAATGGCCCTTGTGGGTGGCCAGCACGTCGATAAAGAAGTTGACCGTCGACCCTGTCCCCACGCCGACGATACTGTCGTGGTCCAGCCGGGCCTGGATCTGGTCAAAGGCGGCCTGGGCCGCTGCTGCTTTCAACTGGTCCTGGGACGACAAGGGGATTCCTCCTGCTGGCTGACCTACAGCGCGTGCCAGTGCACATCCTGACAGATCTGCAATCTGCGCTGTGGGCTGGTTCACATTAACGGGGTAAACAATTGGGTTAAGCTTCGGGCTCGCCTAACATCATAACGTAAGCCGCTGGATGTTGCGCCCCAAGAACCACTGAGAACATTGCGTTAAACCGATCATGGATACCCTGCAGGCGACCTGCCTGGTTTTTGCCCTGGGAACATTGCTCACTGCAATTGCCCCCACTGTCTTCGCCGCATTTTGATCGGCGGCCCGAGCCCGGCCGGGTTCGCGCCTTGCTTATTACCTGCTATTTATAGTCACTAGCCCCCGAATCGGGTCGTCTGCCGTTCGGTAAACACGCCGTCGAGCGGGATATCCCAGCTGGCCGCCGGAATCTGTGTACACCCCTGCTGCGTATAGGCCAGCCCGAACAGGGCGGGCCTGCGTGAGTTGCCGGCGGCGGGGTGCCGGTGGCGTCGCAACCTGGCGAGGTAGCGATCATAGTAGCCGCCTCCACGGCCCAGCCGATTGCCCTGTTGATCAAATGCCACCACCGGCAGCAGGACGAGATCGAGTCGCGCAGGGGAGACGGGCTCCCGGGTCGACTCGGGCTCAGGCAATGACCAGCGCCGCAGGCACACGGCCGCATTGCGGCGCAGCCGATAGAAACGCATCGCCTGGCCATCGTGGACGATCGGCAGGTAACAGTGCTTGTTCAGTTGCCACAGCTTCCTGACAATCGGCCAGGTATCGATTTCGCCGTCACAGGCCAGGTAGAGTGCCACGTGTTTGGCGCGACGAAACTCGGCGCTGGTAAATACCTGCCGGGCCATCTGTCGTGCCGCCGCGCTGGCATCGCGTCGGGGTACCGCGCGGCGCCAGCGACGATGTTCGCTGCGCAGTGCCTTGCGGGCCTGTTGAAGATCGGTCACGGCATTTCCTGTCTGCGGGTACCTGTAGCGAGCTGGCGTGCGGGGAGTCATGCGGGGAGAGAAACAGAACACCCCAGGGTACCGCTGTCGTGCGGCCTTGAACCGAAAGGTTCAAGGTGGTGAATCCTGCAGCATCTCAGGCTTCCCGGCTATACCGGGCTTGCACACCGACACCACGAGGAGACTCCGGGCGGGTATTATCGGCTCAAGGACATGCTGACTGGCGCATACCTCAGGGCGTTCAAGCACAGTATAAACCACAGCTGGCGCCTGGAAAATGCCGTTTATATAGCAATTGCGATTAACCGCCGCCGTTTTAACAGCTTTCCGCTACTGGACAGCGCGCGATTCGCGCGGTAAGGCGGTCGTTCAGGGCGTGGGAGTGCCCGGGCGGTGTCGAAGGCGCCGGAAGGGGCGCTAGATTTCGAGCTGGCGTGCGTTTTGCAGCGCCTTGTCGACCTTGCGGTTGATCTTGCGCAACAGGTTGGTGGTGTCCTTGCCCTCGCTGACATTCTTCGCCTGCAGCATCTCGTTGGTGATGTTCAGGCCGGCCATGATGGCAATGCGCTCGATGCCAATGACCTTGCCGGTATCGCGAATATCGCGCATGCGTTTGTCGAGTTGCTCGGCGGCGTGAATCAGGTCGTCCTGCTCGTGGGCGGCACAGGTTACCTGGAATTCCTTATCGAGGATGCGCACCATCAGCTTGCTGTGTTCGTCATCGGACTCGATGACCTCGTGCTTGCTGGGCACCTTGCCGCGCGATAGATCGTTCATTCACCTGCCTCCATTGACTTGAGCCGGCTGATCATCGCCTCGACCTTGCTGCGCGCCGTTTCGTTTTTGATAAGCAGTTTGCGGCGCTCGTTTGCCCATTCGGCCTCGCGATCGCGCAGTGACTTGTTTTCTTTATCGAGCGCGGTGGTCAGCGCAATCAGCTCATCGAGTTTGTCTTCGAGCCGCTCAAGGTTTTCTTTCATCAGGTTCGCACCCGGGTTGCACTAAGCGAAGCAGGGGGGAGCTAATATAGAGCCCGGATGCGGGCCGGTCAATGCTGATTGGGCTGGCAACACAAATTTTGCTTTCGCCCGGACCTGCGCAGTTCGTATAATCATGGGCTTGCAATAACCCCGACAAAGGTCGCTAGATGGTGCATCCAGACGGGCAAATACCTGGCAGTTTCGATGAGCTGGCGAACTGGCTGCTGGCCCAGGGCCTGCAGTTCCCACCCTCCGAGCTGCACGGCGCGATGGCCGGCGCCCTGAGCGGTGGCATGCGCCTGCCAGCGGGCCAGTGGGCCGATTTCGCGCTGGCGCTGATTGGCGCCCCCCAGTACAACGATGTCGCCGCTGTCGATGCCAGCAGCGAAGATGCCCTGGCTGCCGCCCTGGGCGGCCTGGCCGAACTCACGCTGGCGGCCCTGGTCGATGAAGAGCTGCAGTTCCAGCCTTTCCTGCCCGATGACGACGAAGCGCTGGCTGAGCGCACCGAGGCCCTGCGCAGCTGGTGCCGCGGGTTTCTCAGCGGCTTTGGCGAGGCCCATGCGCGCGCTGGCAACACGACCGGCGAGCTGCCCGAAAACGCCCAGGAATCGCTGACCGATATGATGGCCATAGCCCAGGCCAGTGTGGACGACGACTATGATGAGCTGGACGATGCGCCAGTACATGAAGAGGCCAGCGACGATGATGAGCGCGATTACGTGGAGGTCGTCGAGTACCTGCGACTGGCTGCGCTCACCGTGTTTACCGACTGCGGCTGGTTGCCCGATGCGAGCGACGATGCGCCTGCGCCGGGGTCCGACAGCCTTCACTGAATTGAATCTCACCGACCACAGCCCATAGCGCATGCCAAAAACCGCCAGCACCAAGCCACCCGTCGTCGACATACCCGGTATCGATCGCCGCGAGTTCCAGCGCCGGCGTCGACAGTTGATGTCGCAGCTCGAAGACGATGCGATTGCCATATTGCCCTCGGCCGATTTGCTGGTGCGCAATCGCGATGCCGAGTTCAAGTTTCGTCAGGACAGCGACTTTCACTACCTCAGCGGGTTTAACGAACCGCAGTCGGTGATGGTGCTGATTCCGGGCCGGGAGCACGGCGAGTTTATTATTTTTTGCCAGGAGCGCGACCCCGAGAAAGAACTCTGGGACGGCTACCGCCAGGGCCCCGAAGGCGTGTGCAAAAACTTTGGTGCCGATGATGCCTTTCCGATTGGCGATATCGATGACATCTTGCCGGGCCTGCTTGAGGGTCGCGAGCGCGTCTATTACGCCATGGGCCGAAGGCCGGAATTCGACAAACGGCTCATGGAATGGATCAACGTGCTGCGCGCCAAGGCGCGTTCGGGCGCGCACCCGCCCGGCGAGTTCCTGGATCTTGACCACCTGCTGCACGACATGCGCCTGTACAAAAGCGCCGCCGAGCTGCGGGTAATGCAGCGCGCGGCCGATATTTCGGTTGCGGCGCATCGGCGGGCGATGCAGGCCTGTGCACCGGGCATGTATGAATACCAGCTAGAGGCGGAGTACCTGCACGAGTTTATCGCCAATGGTGCGCAGGCTGCGGCCTACAACACCATTGTCGGTGCGGGCAAAAACGGCTGCATACTGCATTATGTCGAGAACGATACCCAGATTCGCGACGGCGACCTGGTGCTGATCGACGCCGGCTGTGAGTACAACTGCTACGCTGCCGATATCACCCGCACCTTTCCAGCCAACGGCAAGTTCAGTGCCGCACAGCAGGCCATCTACGAAATTGTGCTCGAGGCGCAGTTGCAGGCCATCGATGCCTGTTACAGCGGCAACCACTGGAACCAGCCGCACGATGTGACGGTGCGCGTTATCACCGAGGGGCTGCGCGAGCTTGGCCTGCTCAAGGGCAGTGTCGACGGCCTGATTGAACGCGGTGCCTATCGCGACTTTTATATGCACCGCGCGGGCCATTGGCTGGGTATGGATGTGCACGATGTGGGCGACTACAAGGTGCACGATGAATGGCGGGTGCTCGAGCCCGGTATGGTGATGACGGTTGAGCCCGGCATCTATGTGGCCCACGACAACACCCGGGTCGCGCCCAAATGGCGCGGCATTGGCGTGCGCATTGAAGACGATATCGTCATTACCAAAGACCGGCCGCTCAACCTGACCGGTGATCTTGAAAAATCAGTGGCCGATGTGCAGCGCCTGATGAAGGGGCGGGCGACGACGTCGAAATCATCGGGTAAAAAGAAAGCGACCAGGAAAAAATCCGCCAGCAAAAAAAGCGCGAAAAAGCGCAGCGCGAAACCACCGAAAAAACTGGCCCCGGTGAAAAAGAAAGCCGCCAAAAAGAAAACCGCGAAGAAAAAAGCTGCAAAGAAAAAAGCCGCGAAGCGGGGCGCCCGTGCCACCCGTTAGCCACAGTGAGTACGATGTCGTCATTGCCGGTGGCGGCATGGTGGGCGTTAGCCTGGCCTGTGCGCTGGCCAGCGCCGATGCCTCGCTGAAACTTCTACTGGTCGATAACTTTCCGTTACCAAAGGGCGATGGCCCGCCGACCTACCACCCGAGTTTCGATGCCCGCGCAACGGCCCTGTCATCGGCCAGCATCGAAATCTACCAGCGCCTGGGTGTCTTGCCGCAGCTGCAGCAACACGCCGCAGCGATTCATCGCATTCATGTCTCCGACCAGGGCCATGGCGGCAGCACGTTAATGAGCGCTGAAGAGCAGGGTCTGGACAACTTTGGCTACGTGGTGGAAAACCACTGGCTTGGCGCGGTGCTGCTCAATCGTCTGCGCCAGTTTGACAACATCGAGCTATTGACCGGTGCCCCGGTGGTCGGCATTCGTCCGCAGCGCGATTGCGCCCGCGTCACCATCGATACCACAAAGCTCGAGCAATACAGTGCCGAGAGCATTGAAGCCAGCGCGCAGCTACTGGTGGTTGCCGATGGTGCGCAATCGGGCCTGCGCGATGCGCTGGGCATCGATGCCGAGGTGCGCAACTACCAGCAGGCGGCCATCATTGCCAACCTGCAGACCCAGCTGCCGCATGAGGGCTGCGCTTTCGAGCGCTTCACGCCCGACGGCGCCGTGGCTCTGCTGCCGCTGCCCGACCTGGCCGGCGCCCGGCATCGCTCGGCGCTGGTCTGGACGCTGCCGCTGGGAAACCCGTTGCTCGATTCGCTCGATGATGCATCGGCAGAACCTGCGCGAATCGCCGCTCTACAGGCGGCATTTGGCCAGCGCCTGGGCAAGATCGAACGACTTGGCAAATGCCAGGCCTATCCGCTGGCGTTGACGGTGGCCGCCGAGTCGGTGCGCAACCATATTGTGCTCATGGGCAACGCAGCGCACTCCCTGCACCCGATTGCAGGGCAGGGCTTTAACCTGGCGCTGCGCGATGTTGCCGCCCTGGTGCACGGTGTTGCCCGCGCAGCGCAGCGTGGCGAATCGATCGGTGATCTGGCGGTGCTCGAGCAATACCAGGCTGCGCAGGCGCAGGACCAGGAGCTGACAATCGGCTTTAGCGATAACCTGGTGCGCTGGTTTGGTGAGGCGCCGCTGCCGGTATTGGCAGGGCGCTCGGCCGGCTTGCTGGCGCTGGATCTGATTGCGCCGCTAAAACACGGTTTTGCACGCCAGGCCGCGGGGCTCGGTGGCAGGCGCTACTTCTTGTGAGGCATACCCGGTGACACAGCACTACGACATTATTATTGTCGGCGCCGGTATCTCGGGCGCGGCGCTGGCCTGTGCACTGGCGCAGGCGGACAGTGGGCTGCGCATTGCCCTGCTCGAGGCGCAGCCCCTGCGCGAGGGCTGGCCGCCCTGCGAAACATCCATCAACGGTTTTGATCCGCGCGTCAGCGCGTTAACCAGCGCATCGTGCCAGCTGCTTGAGGCACTGGGTGCCTGGCCCGATATTGCAGCGCGCCGTACCAGCGCCTTCAGCGACATGTTTGTCTGGGATGCCGACGGCACCGGGCAGGTACATTTTGAGGCGGCCGATGTGCGCGCCGAGCAGCTGGGGTATATCGTTGAGAACCGGCTCGTCGTCGCAGCGCTGGTGAACCGCGCGCGCAGCTTGCCTGCGATCGACATGATTGATGGTGCACCGGTCGATACGATTCACCTGCCCGGTGCGGCCGGTGTCGCTGCGCTTGAGCCTGGCGATGAACTGGCGCGCATCGTGCTCGAGGACGGCCGGCAACTGTTGGCTTCGCTGGTGGTCGCGGCCGATGGCGCCAACTCGATGCTGCGCAGGCAGCTCGATATGCCGGTGCGCGAGTGGGACTACGAACAAAACGCCATTGTCTGCACCGTGCAGCTGGCGCAGTCGCACCAGGCCACGGCCTGGCAGCGCTTTATGCCCTCTGGCCCCCTGGCCTTTTTACCGCTGGCCGGCGAGCCCGAAGGTGGGGGCAGTTACTGTTCGATCGTCTGGTCGCAGCAGCGCGAGCAGGCCGAGGCGCTGATGGCGCTCGATGACGACGCGTTTCGCGAAGCACTGGCGCGAGCCTTCGAGCGCAGGCTGGGCGACATCGTCGCGATGTCAAAGCGCTTCAGTTTTCCGCTCACCCAGCGGCACGCCGTCGATTACGTCTTGCCGGGCTTTGCGCTGGTCGCCGATGCGGCGCATGCGATTCACCCGCTGGCCGGCCAGGGCATCAACCTGGGGCTGGCCGATGTGCGCGTACTCTCTGAAGGCGTGTTGTCGGCGACGGCGCGCGGCCAGTCGGCAGGCGATATTACCGTGTTGCGTCGCTATCAGCGCCAGCGCAAGGGCGACAACCTGGCGATGATGGCCGCCGTCGAGGCCTTCAAGCGCGCCTTTGAGCAGCAGCCGCTGCCACTGCACTGGCTGCGGAACACCGGCATGAACTGGTTCAACCGGCAGCGCGGCCTCAAGAACCGCGTGATCAAGTACGCGATGGGAATTGAATAAATGAACCACCACTTTTTCGCCTACCTGAGCAAGATGCGCTGGATCTACCGTTGGGGCATGAAGCGCAACGCGATCCAGGAAAATGTGATGGAGCATTCCTACGAAGTGGCCGTGATCGCGCATGCGCTGGCCGTTATTGGTCGCCGGCTCTACGACCGCGATATCGATGCCAACGCCGTTGCGGTGGCCGCACTGTTTCACGATTGCTCCGAGGTGCTGACCGGCGACCTGCCATCGCCCATCAAATACCACAACCACAAAATTCGCGATGCCTACCGCGAGGTGGAGCGCGCCGCCGAACTCGAGATGCTGTCGACGCTGCCGGCTGCCCTGCGCGATGACTACCAGGGCCTGCTGTTACACGATCGCCAGGGTGAGGATGTCCTCCTGCTGGTCAAGGCCGCTGACCTGATTGCCTCGCTGATCAAGTGCAAGGCCGAGCTGAACGCCGGCAACGCCGAGTTCGACAAGGCGGTGGTTGAGGTCGAGCAGCGCCTGGTGCGCATGGGGCTGGCCGAGGTCGACTACTTTATCGCGCATTTCCTGCCCAGCTTTGACCTGACGCTCGATGAGCTGATTACCCACAGCGAGCAGCTGTTTCCCGACTCCCACGCCGACGCCGAATAGCCCTTGCTATGCCCGTGGCGGCGGTGTTAAATTCGCGGGCCGGCCCCGCGCCACCCGTATGACAATACAACCCTCGAGGACACTATGAGCGATTTACCAACCGAGCTGCGCTATGCCAGTAGCCATGAATGGGCGCGGCTCGAAGACGATGGCACCGTTACCGTCGGCATTACCGACCACGCCCAGGAGCAACTGGGCGATGTGGTCTTTGTCGAGCTGCCCGAAGAGGGCGTCGTGTTTGCTGCCGGCGATGAGGCCGGGGTAGTCGAGTCGGTCAAGGCTGCGTCTGATGTGTATGCGCCGGTATCGGGTGAGGTCGTCGCGATTAACGAGAAGCTTGATGAAGAGCCCGAGCTTGTGAATGCCGAGCCCTACGATGGCGGCTGGTTCTACCGACTGCAGCCCTCATCGAGTGATGATTATGACAACCTGCTGACATCGGATGCCTACGCCGATTCGATCGAAGACGCCTGAGGAATAACCTTATGAAACTGTATAGCTCCATTGGACCCAACCCGCGCGTTGTGGCGATGTTCCTGGCCGAAAAGGGTGCAGAACTCGAGACGATCGAAGTGGACATTATGTCGGGTGAAAATCGCAAGCCCGAGTTTTTGAAGATCAACCCCACCGGCCAGTCGCCCGCGCTGCAGCTTGACGATGGCTCGGTGATCAACGAGATCACGGTCATCTGTGACTACCTCGACCAGAAACTCGACGGCCCGAGCCTGATGGGCGATACGCCCGAGCAGCAGGCGCAAACCCGTATGTGGTGCCGCCGTATCGACATCCACATTACCGAGCCCATGGCCAACGGTTTTCGCTGGGGCGATGCCGCGCCAATGTTTGAGGGGCGCATTCGTTTGATTCCCGAGGCAGCCGATGGCATGAAGGCCCTGGCGCAAGATGGCCTGGCCTGGATCGACGGCCTTATCGAAGGCCCGTACATCTGTGGTGAGCGCTTCACCGTTGCCGATATTCTGCTGTTTTGCTTCCTCGAGTTTGGCACCCAGATTGGCCAGACCGTCGACCCATCGAACAGCAAGGTCACAGCCTGGTACGACGCGGTATCACAGCGCGCCAGCGTTGCCGCCAGCGTCCACCCCTCGATGCGAGGCTAGGCCTCGTCGCCTGATTCTACCGCGCCGGTAGCGTGACTGTGCCAAGCACGGTGCCGGCTCGCGGGCCCTTTCCGTTACGCCATTCTGCGGCAGCCACGCTGTCGCTGTTCGTGCACGCC
This sequence comes from Pseudomonadales bacterium, assembly GCA_965216795.1. GTDB lineage: Bacteria > Pseudomonadota > Gammaproteobacteria > Pseudomonadales > UBA7434 > UBA7434. Next base: position 2,771,682 of record OZ244196.1, read on the forward strand.
CAGCACGATGCCTACATATCAACGCGCATCGCCGAGCAGGGGCTTTGGGAGCCTTATGAAACCGAACTGCTTGCGCGGCTGTTGCAGCCGGGTAGCTGCTTTGTCGATGTGGGTGCCAACATTGGCTACTACTCGGTGATTGCCGCGCAGTGCGTGGGTGATGCGGGCCGGGTTTATGCTTTTGAGCCCGAGGCAGACAACTTCGTCCTGCTGCAAAAAAACATCGCGCACAACGCGTTGGGCAACGTGCACGCTGTGCATGCCGCGCTGTCGGATCACAGTGGCAGTGCAACACTGTACCTGAACGAAGACAATCGCGGCGATCACCAGGTGTATGCCGCAGGTGATGCGCGCACGGCGCAAGCCATTGCGTTGCTGGCAGGCGCAGAGTACTTCGATCAACGCGAAGCGCGTATCGATGTGATCAAGATCGACACCCAGGGCGCCGAGGCCCAGGTATTGCGCGGCCTGATGCCTTTATTGCAGCAAAGCCTGCCTGCGCTGCAGATGATTATTGAAGTCACGCCGTTCAGCCTGCGCGATGCGGGTGACAGTGGCAGTGTGTTGCTCGCGCTCATCGATGCGCTGGGCCTGCCGTGCCAGCTTATTGATCATATTGGTCACACCCTGATACCCATTAGCACGCAGCAGCTGGCCGACTGGATAGCCCAGGTCGATGCCGACCCGGCCAACGAGGGCTTTATCAACCTGCTGGTGGGTAATGCGGTGTAATTGGCCATCAGCGTCGTTGCTGTTTTGACGTAGACTCGGCCTGTGATGCACGAAGAGGGTGTAGCGTATGTTGCTTGAAAACAAGGTAGGCCTGGTGACCGGTGGTGGCGATGGCATTGGCCGAGCCACTTGCCTGGCGTTTGCCAACGACGGCGCCAGGGTGGGCGTGGCCGATATCCGGCTGGAGATGGCCGAAGAGACCGTCGCTCTCATTAAGGAAGCGGGCGGTGATGCGATTGCGATCAAGGCCGACGTCTCGAATGCCGCTGAGGTCGAGGCGATGGTCGGCAGCGTGGTCGATCACTATGGCTCGCTCGACTGCGTATCCAACAACGCGGCCGGTGGCGCCAGCTTTGCCATGCTGCCCGACATGGAAGAAAAATACTGGGACAGGACGGTCGACATCTGCCTGAAGGGCGTCTGGCTTTGCCTGAAGTACGAGATTCCGGCCATGCTCAAAACCGGTGGCGGCGCGATTGTTAACATCGCTTCGCTGTCGGGCGTGCGTGGCGAGGCCATGCAGTCGCCCTACAGTGCGAGCAAGGGGGGTGTGATTGCGCTGACGCGCACCGCCGCTGCCGAGTGGGCGCGCGATGGCATTCGCGTCAACGCCATCAACCCGGGCGGCATCAAAACCGAAGGCATCAAGCGATACTTTGAGAAAGTGCCCGGCGCTGAAGAGAACACCGCCGGCGTGCACGCGATGCGTCGCCTGGGTGAGCCCCACGAGGTGGCCGATGCCGTGTGTTACCTGGTGTCAGATCGCGCTTCTTTTATCACAGGCACCACCCTCGATGTCGATGGTGGCATTATGATTAACCCCCATACCCTGTAGGCGCCGCAAGCACGCGCGCGGCGGAAGTGGTGATTATCGGTAATAGCAATAACCGGTAACGGTAGCATAAGGTGACGATGGTTATGAATGGTTTCATGAGCGACCAGCAAGTCATTGAGCGGGTGCTGGATCATGCCCGCGCCGGTACCACCGATACCGGCAGCGAAGTCTGGCGCGAACCGGTTGAAAACTACCGCAACCCCGAGCGCTTCGATCGCGAGCTGCAACTGCTACGCACATTGCCTGTGCCGTTTTGCCCATCGGCCGCCCTGCGCGAGCCCGGTGATTACGTTGCCCGACAGGCTGCGGGCGTGCCCATTGTGGCCGTGCGTGGCAAGGACGGCAAAGTCAGGGCGTTTCGCAATGTCTGTCGTCATCGCGGCGCCGAAGTGGCCCGGGGCATGGGCTGCGCGAAGGCCTTTGTTTGCCCGTTTCACGGCTGGGCCTATGCGCTGGATGGTGAGCTGATACGCGTCCACCAGGCGCAGGGCTTCCCCGACGTCGACAAGCGCGAGCATGGCCTGGTGCCGGTATCGGCTGAAGAAAAATCGGGTATTGTCTTTGTCACGCAAGAGGGCGAAGCCGGCACGCAGCCGCTCGCCGAGGGCTTGCCCGAGCTGGGAGCCAGTGGCTACGACCTGATCGACAGCCACGACAATGTGGCCGAGCACAACTGGAAGGTGGCACTGGAGGGCGCGATTGAGGGGTACCACATTCGCTTTGGTCACCCCGAGTCGTTCTTTCCTTATGGTTATGACAACCTGAATATTATTGAACACAGCGGCCGCAACAGCCGTGTGACCTTTCCGTTTCGTCGCATCGAAAAACTGGCCGATGTGCCGGTCGCCGAGCGCAACATCGAAGGGCGGGTGACTTATGTGTACCACATCTTCCCCAATGCGTTGATCACCGTGCTCTCGCATCACACGATACTGGTGGTGCTTGAGCCGGTTGCGCCGGGCCTTACCCGCAACATCGCCTATTCACTGGCGCGCACCCACGGCGACCCTGAGGCTATCGAAACCGCCAGGCGCGATGCTGCCTTTGTGCTGGATTCGGGAGCTCCCGAAGATCGGGCGCTTGCCGATAGCATCCAGAAGACGATGGCCAGCGGCGTTAACGAGTATTTCACTTTCGGTCATTTTGAAAGTGCGCTGATTCACTTTCATCGCAACCTCGACGAAGCGCTGCAACGCTTATAGCGCGCCAGTCGCTGCCAACCCGCCTGCAATACCCCTTTTTCAGAGGAAAAAAAACCTCGGTACAAGACTGGCCAATACTTAAGCGCTTGATTGCAATCACCTTTTCACAGGCGTATATTTTGAACATGGGACCAATGGCGTGCCGACAAACGAGGAATCATTCTCGCTTTGCCGAAGCCACAAAACGGATGCAGGGTAATAAGGCAATGATTCAAAACGGTTTTTCAGCCGCTCTCCAAAACTCGCTCCTGACAAACTGGGCCCGGTGTTACCGAGACCCATTCTCGGTAATTAGCTGTTATGCGTACCGGTAATCATGATCTACGTAGCTGACAAGGACTTCGACGCACAGGCCGGTTTGATCGAGTTCATCGGGCTCCGTGGAGATTATAGGCTTGTCGCATGGCTTTACCCTGAGGCAGAAGCTAGCTCTATCGCCTCCGTTTCCGTAGAGAGCTCAGATTTGGAGCAAGTTACAACGTACACCCCGGCAGTCCAGGCTAAGCACACCGCACCCATGCGGTTCTCCAGTGAGTCGCTGGCCAGGTTTGTTGGTTCCATGCCCGCGATCAAAGAGCACTGTGATAGCCTGGCGCTTTATGAGGTTGGCTCAACCTCATGGGCCGCTGCGAGCATCGGGCACGAAGGTATGTCGCTGGTAAGGGATGTCGGGGCCCTAGATTCACTTGTTGAGGCGGGCTTTCCAGCCTCTCTGGAGGCTCCAAGTTGGTGGTAGCGCATAACAAGGCCATGCAAGGCGCTGCGCTGGACTCGCAACAAGTTGCTCGCCCATGCTGGCGGCGTTACATGCACTAGAGAGCATCATGGGCCGACTTGTTGAAATGTGGAAGTTTAGCGAGAACGATGAAGAGGTGGTTTATCTTTATGGCTCAAGCAAAGACGAGGCTGGGAAGCTCTATATCAATAAGGTAACGGGCGAGATTTCTGGTGATCCTGTGCCAGGTCATAGTGAGGACGACAGTTTCTTTGCATATGGCCATCTTGCAGAGGTCAGGGCACGAAAAATGTTAGAAGAGGGGGAGTTCCCAGAGCATGCGACACGAGCCACCTAAGTTCCGTGCATGTAACCAGGCCATGCAAGGCGCTGCGCTGGACTCGCAACAAGTTGCTCGCCCATGCTGGCGGCGTTATAGGTCTTAGCAAGCTGGTCATGGGAATCATCGAAGCCATAATGATCGGCATCCAAATTGATCGACTACAGAAGCCGATCATGTTTGTCAGCATGCTTGTCTGCTTTTTAGCCTTTTTAGTATTTGGTGTCGTTGTTGTCTTGGCCGGTTTTGAAGTAATGCTCAGCGGCAAAGGGGTTCTTAGTGCTATGGGTGCCGCCTCTTTTTCAGTAGTCTTTTTCGGGTTGGCAGCTGTATGTGGCCATTTCATCAAAAAATGCGTGCAGTGAAGCCCAATAACAAGGCCAGGCACGCCCCTTTGGGGCTGCGAAGCTGCGCTGCTTGGACTCGCTGCTATGCAGCTCGCCCGTGCTGGCGGCGTTATAGGGCTTACCGGTAGCGATATTGTGGAAGAGCTGAACTGTCCAAACGGTCATGGGGTTATGAGGAAGCGTTTCAGCACTCTAGAAATCGGAGTATTTATCCTGGTCGCCCAAGTGGCCGTGCTACCGCTCACGTTGGTATTCAAGTACTTTATTGGCGTCGAGTCTTTTTTTCTAGTGCTGGCTTTGGAGGCAATTTTCCTTACGCCGGCATTCATTCTTTTGGGAAGGGCATCGCAGGTACATTGTCCTATATGCAAATATGAGCCTGAATCAGCCCAATAACCAGTCAAGGCAGGGGTGCGCCTCTGGCGCAGGACTCGCTTACGCGAGCCCCTGCTTGAGGCGTTATGTGTAATCAACGAATATGTCATTCATAGTCAAGAAAGACGGTTTTAGTACTGAGTCCGTGCGAAAAGTGGATTGCTATATCCAAGAGGCTCGAATTGTTGAAATCTGTGCTTACACATTAGATTTGTTCACGAATGATGAGTTAAGGATATCCATAGAAACAACAGATGGCCTCACGTATCATTTCTCTGAAGAAGAGCCAGGATGGGGTGGCCTGTTAGAGTGGATCACTACATGGGCTAATCTACCAGAGAATTGGCAGAAAGCAGCTTACCCTGAGGCTTTCTCACAAGAGGTAACCACGCTTTGGAAACTAAACACATAACAAAGCTAGGCAACATCAGCGCACAAAGACACGTGCGCTGGGACGCCCAACACTCCGCTTCTTTTGTGTTGTCGCTGCGCTCCAAATTAACACAAAAGAAGCTACGTAATGGCCGCCGTTGCTAGCGGCGTTATGTTCACTAAGAAGCTGCTAGGCACGCTGGCCTTCTGGCTCGTCTGATTCGCAGTGACTGGCTGTGATGTAGAGGCTAAGGGTAAAGAGGCGGTCTCCAGAGTCATTGCTGCGCAGGACCATGTTTTTGATACATATGGTTGGAGTGCGAGTTTCAAATTTGATGGTGAGGATAGCTTTGTTCTTGTCGTATACGCTAGCGAGGTGTCTGGGGTCGATGCTCAGCAGCTTTATGCTGTTTCGAAAGAGGCCTCCGCTCTAGTCTTAGGCAAGCCGGTGCCAATGGCAAGTGTCCTTATAGTAGGTGATGATGTTCCGTAAACATAACCAGGCCAGGCATACCGCTGCGCTGGACGTCAAACCTGCGGTTTGCCGCCCATGCTGGCGGCGTTAAGTGGCTTATGAAGACCTTTGTCACGGCGTTGTCTGGATTCGCAGTTGGGGTTGTCCTTGCGCTTCTATGGGGATACTACGTTGTGCTCGTGCCGTTGATCGAAGGGGCCGCATATGTTGAAGAAAATGAGATTCCGCTTTACGAACAGCAAATCCAGAAAATGAATGATGGGCAATACGAATCAGTCCTTTCGTGGCTGCAGATGGAAGTTGAAACGCGGAAAAGGAAAGCATTGATGTTTAAAGAAGTTTCGAGTCAGTGATGGCCAGCCAACTTAACCAGGCCAGGCACGCCCCTTCGGGGCTTCGCAGCTTTGCTGCTTGGACTCGCTGCTGCGCAGCTCGCCCGTGCTGGCGGCGTTACATCTCTTGAGCGATGCAGCTTGGCGAACACATCGAGACATTCGGAGGGGGTTTTAGACACATCAGTCGGCACCTCGGATTGCTGGTCTTTTTCTTTGTATTGATGCTGATTTCGCCGGAACGGCCTGATGAATCCTGGTGGGAGAGGTGGTCATTTTTCGTCGGTTTTTGTGCTGTTTTTACGGCCGTAATATATTTGTTAGGGCGGCTGCACAAATTGGATGTGTATGAAAATGGGCTGGTGGGAAGGTCTCATTTTAGCCTGAAGTCAAAACTTCTATGGGAAGACATAGAGAGGATTGGCGAGTATAGACACCGGTCATTGCGCCAAATAGTATTTCGAACTAACAAGCCCAAGCGTGATATTGAGATAGATCATTCTATATTCATTGAAGAGCGGTTCCAGGAGATACTGCGTGATCAGGTTCCAGATTTAATGCGAGAGTACGAGGAAAAGTGACGAAATGTAACAAGGCCATGCAAGCCGCTTCGCTGGACGCCAAGCCTTCGGCTTGCCGCCCATGCTGGCGGCGTTATGTTGCTTAATCTGAGGCGAAGTGATGAACGCCGAGAATTTTTTCTGGCCGCGATTCGCAAGAATGATTAACAAGTATTTGTCCTCTCTTGAGGATAGGGCCCTTAACACGATATGGGTCGACGATATTTTGAATCCTGAAATGGCCACAGTGAGCGAGAAGTGTAGGAGAATAATTGCCTCCAGTTATACTTCTGGTGGCAATGGCCAATCATTTTCAAATTACAAAGTATCAATTGAAACTGAGTTGGATTCTGTTCAGGCTTTTGAGCAGAACTGTCCATTTGAGTCATGGTCAGATTTTGAAGGTAGGCTGAACATTGTGCCCTCTAAAAGGAGGATTGTGGTCGATGCAACATAACAAGGCCAGGCACGCCCCTTTGGGGCTGCGCAGCTGCGCTGCTTGGACTCGCTGCTATGCAGCTCGCCCGTGCTGGCGGCGTTATAAGCCTTAGGGCTCAGAGATCGTTGATGATGAATCGGGAGAGCGTGGCATGGATTGTATTTGCTTTAGGCTTGGTGCCAATGGGTCTAGTCTACTATCCGGTAAAAGAGTTGATCGCGACTCGCCCATTTATTCTCGTGGCAATCGTATATTTAGTGTTGCTCAGGTGGCTGAGCACAGTAGTGGCTGAGAGGTTTGAAAAGTGACATCTTCGCCGCATAGAGTGATGTGCCTTGTCGGAGGCGGGCCGGCGTATAACCAGGCCATGCAAGCCGCTTCGCTGGACTCGCAACAAGTTGCTCGCCCATGCTGGCGGCGTTAGGTGTCCCTTTGTTTCGCCTGATTGCTTACGCTTCTATGGTGCTTGTAGTGGTGATCGCAGTGCTCTGGTATATGATTGTCCAGCGCGGTAAGGATATAGCTCAGTTGAACAGGTTTGCTGCTGCAGGAAACGCTCAAGCTCCAGTAATGGTTGACGAGATTACTCGGCTGGAATCAGTTGGCGTTGAGTATCCGTCGGTGGTTTTTCATTACACAGTCCTTATTCCTTCGCGTGAGGTTGATCCTAATGCCATTCGGGAGAGCGGGCTCAGCTGGCTCAAGTCAAATGCTTGTGGAAATCCACAAGTTGAGGAAATGGTTCTGGAGCCTGGGTATTCCATCAAGAGATCCTACAAAGATACAGAAGGGCTCCTGATCTTAGAATTGGAGATGGGCAGTGATGCATGCAGCGGGAGCACCTAACAAGGCCAGGCACGCCCCTGCGGGGCTGCGCAGCTTTGCTGCTTGGACTCGCTGCTGTGCAGCTCGCCCGTGCTGGCGGCGTTAGAAGTCTAAATTCGCTAAGGCAGATATGAGCAATTTGATACTGACAGAGCTAGAAACTATAAAGTGGATTTTGGTTGCAAATCTCGCCTGCCTCAGTGTGGTCGCTCTATTCTTTTCAGTTTCTTTAATCCATACATTTCGCTTCCGTAAGAATGAGCTCGAGGAAGGGCTTCGAAATCACTTCGTTTCTGAGGCTCATCGCCACGAGGATTCTGGCGATTATGAAGCACTTTTCCAGCTGGCTTGGACAAGAAATAGTGATTATCCGCATGACCCTACAGCGCTTTGGTTTTTGGCTATTGCGCATTATCGTAGAAAGAAATGGGGGCAGGCTTTAACTGCATTCAAGCAGTTGCAGGCGCTTGATCCAGCATGGCAAAAATACACTGTCGAAAAATATATCGCTGAAATTCAAGAGAATCTAACAGGCCCTAGCGGTGCAACTTCTAAAAAGTAGAGTGAGCGAATGACTTTGCCGTCGCTTCTTTCGGTATCAGGCAAGCTGGAGACGTTATGGAAGCCATAAAGATATTCTTGCTTTTTGGTTGCACGGCGGTCGCCGAGATCGTAGGTTGCTACCTTCCATATCTCTGGCTGCGCCATGGCTATTCAATCTGGCTGGTGGTTCCTGCGGCATTTAGCCTGGCGTTGTTTGTATGGTTGCTAACTCTCCACCCACAAGCAGCGGGACGAACCTACGCGGCCTATGGCGGCGTCTATGTTTCGGTCGCGCTCATGTGGCTCTGGTTGGTAGATTCTGTTAAACCTACCGCAACGGACATCGTTGGCGTCTCGGTTTGTTTGCTAGGTATGGCCATTATCATGTTGGGGCCAAAGCATACTTAGAACGGCTAGTTGCCACGCTAGGCATGGCTGTGAGAGATGACTATCAGCGCAAAGGCGTGGGCACTGCGCTCATGGAGGCAGCACTTGATATGGCAGACAACTGGTTAAACCTGAAAAGGGTTGAGCTTACAGTCTTTGCAGACAATGAGTCGGCCATACAGCTTTACACGAAGTTTGGCTTTGAGGTCGAGGGTGAGGCGGTTGACTATGCGTTTCGCAATGGCGAGTACGTTTCAGCCTGTTACATGGCACGGTTAAGTGAGTAACTCGCATATCGTCAGGCGTTTTATGGGCGCGCTAATGTCTAGCGACGTGCCTACCATGGAGTCTCTCATATCGGACGATATCGTTTGGCATCCCCCAACCTCGTTCTCTCGCATGTCTGCCGAGCGCGTAGCGGGTCGCGCGCCAGTGATCGCATTTCTGACAGAGAATCCGGCACAGTTCTACGAGGTCGGGAGCCGCAGTGCTGAGGAGCTCAACGTGGTCTCGGAAGGAGATTTGGTGTCGTTTCACTTCAACTTCCGCGCTACCCCGAAGATTGGAGGTGAACTGTGCACCTGCGCGAACTGGATGTTCAGGCTCGCAGAAGGAAGGATTGAGGAAGTGTGGGAGGTGCTGGATGTCGCGGAGTGGAACAATGCAGTATTACCCCGTTGACCATTCGCCGCGAAGCTCTCTTGCTATTCTGTATGCTTGGGGGTTGGTGCTTCGTATTGAGAGGCTATGAGCCAAATTGAACTACAGCCAATCCTCGTCGGCGATGCTATCCGTCTGAGGCCTCTAGTTGCTGCGGATTTCGAGGCGCTGTACGAGGCAGCGTCTGATCCTGGTATCTGGGCGTCGCACCCCGACTCCAAGCGCTATCAGCGCGATCATTTCAAAGCACGCTTCTTCGACGGTGCGCTGGCCAGTGGCGGTGCGCTGGCGATTGAGGATATATCGTCCGGCAGGATGATCGGCTCAAGCCGCTACTATGAGTGGCAACCTGATGCCAAAGCGATATCGATCGGCTACACGTTCATCGAGCGCCGCTATTGGGGCGCCGGCACGAACACCGAGCTCAAGCACCTGATGCTGAGCCATATCCGTCAGTGGGCCGACACAGTCTGGTTCCATGTGGGCAAGGATAATATGCGCTCTCGTCGCGCAGTTGAGAAGCTGGGTGCAGTGCTGTCCCATGAAGAAGACAGGGAGTTGGAAGGTAAGCCGTTTACACAGCTTTACTACAGGTTGAGCGCCTCAGAGGCTGCTGGCCTGTGAAGTGTGCGCGCTGATCTGCTCGTAGACCGCTTCGGCTTCAGCGGTTAACTGCGAATAGGTCCGGATATCGCCCCGTCGCTGTGCCTGCATGGCTTGCTCCAGAAGCATGGCGTGACGCTTTTTGAGCTTCTTGGTAGGATCGCTTTTGAAAAATCGGAACATAGGTACACTCTTTAGGCTGGTTTCTAACTCATTACGTGATATGAGAGGCTTTGGTTCAAAGTTACCCAGTATATGAAGTGTAATTTGGCGTCTGTGGGGGGGCGCCTGTGGCAGAGATAGTGTGATCGACGGAGCCTAAGCGCGTGGACTGTGAGCTTTTCAACGCATCCTATACACAATCGGTGATTGCGCTCTTCACCAGCACATTCGCAGCGTCTGAAAGCGAGGAGGAAGGGCGGGTCATTGGCCGGCTGGTTCGCACTATGATCGATACAACCGATAAGGGTGACCTCATTGGCTGTGTCGCGCTCGAAGACGATGCGCTGATTGGCGGCATATTCCTGAGCCGATTCTGGGTGCCAAATGGCAAGCGTTCATACTTGCTGTCGCCCGTTGCGGTGCGCAGCGACAGGCAGCGCACTGGCGCCGGGCAAACGCTCATTCATTTCGGGCTTGAGCATTTACGCTCGCTGGGTGCGAGCCTGGTGTTTACCTACGGTGACCCCGATTACTATCGCAAGACCGGTTTCGAGAAAATCACCGAAGCCGTGGTCCAGGCACCGTGCAGGCTGAGCCAGCCCGAGGGCTGGCTAGCACAGTCACTGGATGGCGACGCTGTTGAACCGATGCAGGGTGCCAGCCGCTGTATTGCGGCCCTGAGTGATCCAACGTATTGGTAGCATCGCCCCGGGTTAGGGGATTAGGGGGAGTGAGTTCTAGCCGATGTAGTTGGCGACAAACCCGATGCATAGCGCCACTGCCATCATCAGCACGCCAACATACACAAAGTGTTTGCCCAGTACTTCATCACTTACTACGTCGTGTCCGTGGTCCATGGGATTCTCCTTTCAGAAAGACTTGTGTCTGTTCACTGTAGTGCATCGGGTGAGGCCGATTGACTGGGCTTTCGAAAATGAGAACCTGTCCAATATTTATACAGATGCTGGCTAACCCCCTGTTTTATATACCATCATGAAACCCGGGCCCACCGGGGCGTTTAATCACGTAGGCTGTGCGCATACAATGAGGGCCAGACTCATCGCAGGCCGGGATTAGCAAGGTGATGATTTTAAAACGCTTTATCGCGCTTGCCTCGAACCGCCTGCGTCACTGGCAAATACCCGGGCCGACGGCCCAATAAGATTCCCAGAGGTAGTCCGCTATGGCATTCACCGCAATTGCGTTAATCGACGTGCTGGCAGGCACCCTCGTTGGTATGGCACTGGGGGCGTTCTGGTACAGCGGTGCGGCCTTTGGCGCCGCGTGGATGGCCGCTATCGGCAAAACCCCCGAAACGCTGGGTAGTCCAACCGGCCCCATGATCGGCAGCGTATTTGCAAGCCTGCTGACGGCGCTGGGTGTGGCTGCCCTGTCGGCGAGCCTGGGTGTTGCAAGCCTGGCTGGCGCGCTGACGCTGGGGCTATCGTTGGGCCTGCTGATTGTGTTCCCGGCACTGTTATCCGATAACCTGTTTTGTGGCTGGGGCAGCAAGCTGCTGCTGATACAGTCGGGCTACCGCGTACTGGCGATCGTGCTGATGGCGGTCGCTATGTACTACGTCTAAGCCCAGGCCCTGACAACGCAGAGGTGACCTATGACGATAGCGACACTGACAGAAATCCTGGGCTGGTGCACCGTCATCAACATTGGCCTGTTGCTGTACATGACGGTGATGATCACCGTGTTCCACGGCTTCGTGAAGGGCGTTCACCAGAAGCTGTTTCCGCTGCCCGATGCGAACATCGAGGCGGCGTATTTCAGCTTTCTTGCGAACTACAAGTTACTCGTACTGATGTTTAACCTGGTACCGTATTGCGCGCTCAAAATTATCGCGTAATTGATGCAGGGCCGCAGGGCAGGGAGTGGTTATGCTGTTCAGGTGCAATGAAGGCAGGCACGGCCTGATAAAGGTCATTGCCGGGTTGCTGGCGGCATTCTTGATGGCTGGCTGTGCCAGCCAAACTGCTGAGCTAGAGCCGGAGTATTACGCCGTCGAGGGGGTAAAGGGCACGGTGCTTTACGTAGACGATCGGCTTGATCTGACGCTCGCCCGCCAGGTTTATACCAAGCTTTTGCGCGAGGAAGTGATCGTCAATGTCGAGCGAGGCGAAGACAGTTTCCTCGAGAGGACGATGATCAAGCATGGCTACTCCGAGCAGCAGTTGAGGAGGGTCGACTTCAACAGCTTTGTCGACGGAGGTGGCGGGCTCAGGAATGACCTGACGATATCACCCCCAGATCAATGCACCGAGCCGACAACGCACGAGTTCAGTTTGAACGACCCGGCTTTCCCAGCGGTGGAATTCTATTTTTGCGCGTACTATCTCGGGGAAGGGGACGTACAGATCAATGAGTATGTGAGGCTCTATAAATTCAGCATCGACGACATCCTGGCGCAGTAGTGATGTATTTTTATAGACTGCGTACGGGGCAATTCAGCAACCGGCAAGGATAACCCTATGGAATTTATACAAAAGAAAAAGTCGAACAAGCACACTTTCACCCTCCACGACGAGTATTTCAACTTCGCGTATGAAGACAAGAGTGGTTCGGGTGATGTCGATCTAAACTACGGCGACTTCCCCCAAAAATCATCAGTGCGCATCGAGCAGAACGAATGGCTGCGCAATGTTGGTTACCTGTGGATGGCGCTGGGTGCACTGCAGCTGGGGCTGGCGATTGCGTCCGATGCATCGCTGTCAGGCAAGGGGTTCTGGCTTTTTCTGGGTGCGCTGTGTGTCGCGTGGGCGCATTTTTCGACAGTGCGCTATAGCGTATTTCACGCCGATGGGGGTAGCGTATTTGTCATTCAGGACAAGCAACACGACCAGATCATCGAGCAGCTAAACACCCGCCGCAAGGCTCAACTGCTCAGGTGGTACGGCGAGATCAACGCCGAGAATGATCTCCAGCGAGAAATCGAGAAATTCAAATGGCTGGCGCAGCAGAAAGTGATGAGCGTCGAAGAGTCAGAGCAAAAAATTGCCCAGGTCGAGCTGCTGCAGAAAGATGTCTCTGATGCGCCGAGTGAGCGGCTGAACTAGGCAGGCGTCTGGGTCAAGCCTCAGACGCACTGCGTAGAGCCGGGCATGGCGCCCTTATCGCGCGTACTGCAGGAATTGATTTCCAGCACATACCACAGGTAGCAGCGCGAGAATACGCCATTGAGTACCAGCATCAGCGACATTGCGAGTACAAACCACTCGATGACGTTCATCTGGGGTTGCATCAGCGCCCATACGGCGAGGGTAAGACCAAAGATAAGGCGCATCAGGCGCTCGACGTTGCCAAGGTTTTTTTCAATCATGATGATCCTCCGAAAACTGCCACTTATACGGCAGCTAGCGCCATTCGGTTCACCGGCGCCTAACACGCATTTAATGTTGGAGCAATGATGAAAACGCATTTTTTCGCGCCGCTGTTTGCCGGGCTGCTGGCCCTTGGCAGCCCCGCCCTGTGGGCCCAGCCAGTCTCCCAGGCGCAGTTCGATCGCTGGATGAGCGAGCTGTCCAACTGGGGCCGCTGGGGTGATGACGATGAACGGGGCACGCTCAACCTGGTGACCCCGGCAAAGCGGGTTGCCGCCGCGAAACTGGTGAGCGAGGGCATTAACATCTCGATGGCGCGCACCATGCCACTATCGTCCCTGCCCGACGAGGCCCTGGCCAACCGGGCCCCGGCAATTGGCGGTAGTGTCGTCAATGTCTACGGTGCCAACCCCGAGCATGGTTATTTCTGGGAGCGCTACGAAGTGGAATACCACGGCACGGAGGTGAGTCACGTTGACGCCCTGTGCCACGTCGCCTATCGCGGTAAGGTCTACAATGGCCGGGCGTTCGACGAGGTGGCTTCGGTCGAGTCGGGTTGCCAGTCGCACAACGTGCTGGCCCTGAGTGATGGCATTGTCACCCGCGGCATTCTCATCGACCTGCCGGGGGTTGAGATCACGCCCGCGGTCATCGGCGAATGGGAGAAGAAAACAGGGGTTCGGATCGGTTCCGGCGATGCGGTGTTTTTGCGCTCGGGGCGCGACGTCGCCAGCGGCGAGGAGGGAATCGGTGGCTATCACCCCTCGCTGATACCGTTTATCAAAGCACGCGATATTGCCGTGCTGGGCTCCGATTCCTACCAGGAGGTGCGCTCTGCGCAGGCGGTGGCAATGCCCATTCACTTTTTCGCGCTGGTGGGCCTGGGTGCTCACCTGTTTGATAACCTGTATCTTGAGCAACTGGCTGAAACGGCAGCGCGATTGCAGCGCTGGGAGTTCATGTTTATCGCCGCTCCGCACCCGATGCCCGGTGGCTCGGGTGCTGCGATCAACCCGGTCGCGCTGTTCTAGATTGCGGTCGTCACGAAAGGAGGTTTGACCCATGCAAGACAAGCATTCACTGGCTAGTGCGCTGGCCATGCTGGCGCTGCTGGCCGGCTGTTCCAGCACCGCTCCGCAGCAGCAGCCAGAAAACACTAAGGCAGCGCCCGTCTACACCGGCACGCAGTTGGTGGCGCTCGATGACTTTCCGGACTGGTTTGTTGAAGCGCTTGCCAATGACGTCGCTATTGAAACCCGATCGTCGCTGGTCATTGAATCGCTGGGCGTAGACCACCAGGTGCTGGGCAACATTGCCCTCCAGGACTCGGACGAGGACTTTCTGTACTACCACGTCGATATCGGCACCGAGACCCCGGTGGAGTGCTTTGTCACAACCGACTACCAGGGCCATGCCAACGGATTTTACGATACGATCAACATGACCTTCGATGGTATCGCGACACACTACGAGCAGCCGCTCTCGGGTCGCTTCAATTTTGCGGTCGATGTGGGTGTGGTAGCAGGTGCGCCCTACCTGGCCCATGAAACCATGTACACCGTCGGTGCCGGTGAGAGCGCTGCCACTGGCCTGTTGAAGGCAATGAGCGTCGAGATTGGCCGAAGCCTGCAGGTGTGCCTGCACAATGAAATGGGTTACCGCCAGGCGTTCAGGCAGGTCTTCGAGTCCTTTGTCGAGGGCTTTGCGGCCGCCGATACGTCCAATGCCTTTTTCTGGTCGCTGTACCGCATCGGCTTTAACGGCGTGCCAGTGGGTTACGGGCTCGACCGCTACACGCAGGACAGCGAGGGCGATGTCTATGCCCACGTCGTCACGGCCTTCATGATGATGGCGGGTGATACCGCAGTCGTGCGCTCGGACTCGGTCGGCGGTTCCTGGAGCAAGACCGATGGTTCGCTGATTAACGGCTCGGAATACAACGTCGAAAATGGCGCCGTGGTGTCGGAGTTTGCGATTGGCTACAAAAACAAGCGCTGGGAGGTCGAGGGCGTGATGCAGGGCAAACCGATCAATGCGGTGCTGCCGCACGAAGGCTGGATACTCTCGCAGTACGGCAGTTACACCGAGACCATCGATATTCTCAACGGTGATGACAGCCGCGGCGAATACGCGATGTGGACGCCGGTTGCCGATCCGACGAATGTACTCACCGTGGTGTTTCGGGAGCTCGACGATGACCCGAACGCCAACTTTGAGATGGATCTGGGCGCGATGATCATGCGCGCCGATGTCGATGCCGACGGCATCACCCGCAGCGGTACGATGCAGCAGGGGCCGGTCACGATGTCGATGGAGCTGCTCGACGTGCAAGGCAAGCCGGCGCTGCCATGAGAGGCTTGCAGGCGCTACTCCTCTGCGTAGCGAGTGTCGCATCGCAGGCGCAAAGTGTGCCGTCCATCTCGATCATCGAGCTGGCGCTGGCACCAGGCCAGACGCTGCCCCTGGGTGATCGCATTGCTTTTGATATCGTTGCCAGCGACCCGGGCAAGGTCGCCAGTGCCCTGGCAGTGCGGCAGAACACCAGGGTCACGGCGCGTACCGAGCGCTTGCTGTCGGTTGAGCTCGATGCACAACGACGCTACGTCGGCAGCAGCGCCGAACGCTACCTCGCCGATACCTTTGTTATCGACTACAACGAGCCGAGCACCCGCGTATTTATCGAGGGGTTTGAGGGCGATGCCGGTGCCGATGCGAGCCTGTCGCAGTTAGCTGCCTATGTGGCCGGCTACATCGATGACCCGACGTTTATCCACGGTTTTCATATTGCTTCGGTGATAGCCACGCAGCGCAGTGGTGACTGCACCGAATACGCGGTGCTGGTGACGGCCCTGGCGCGTGCACTGGGGTTGCCGGCCAGGGTCGTGGTGGGTACGGTAATCCATGAGCTGGAGGGTGATATCGGCGCCTATGGGCATGCCTGGGCTGAAGTGTGGCGCGCAGGCCAGTGGCATATCGTTGATGCTGCGCTTTATGATCCCGATGCTTCGGGTGGTACCTACTACCTGCCCGCCGGTGAGCTCGAAAACGAGGGCCCGGGATACACCTGGTCACTGGTCAAGGTGTTTACCCACATGCCGCAAAAAATCACCCGGCTGCGCGCGGCCCCCCAGTGACGCTGCGCCTGTCTTTTTCTGGTCGAGCCTGCCTTGCTAGAATGGCGCTCGCGTTTCTTTGCCAACGGTTTGCTGTTATGAAAATACTCAAGACCTGCGTTACGCTTGCCGCCCTGCTTGTAGCCACGGTGCTTCACGCCGAGCCTGTGCCCGGTGCCCAGGCGATCATCGATGAACTTGGGCTGCGCGAGGCCAGTGCGCCGATTTCGGCGCAGCCTGGATACCAGCCCAAAAAGGTACTCATGGTACTGCCCAACTTTGATATCGGCGTCGATGTCAAAGCCATCTCCCAGCAGGTGGCGGGCGATGTCGCGCTTGAGTACGTCGATTGGCCCGGTTACCGGTTTGATCCAGAACGCCTGGCCGGGGTCGATGCAGTGATCGGCTGGTGTTTGCCGCATATTCTCGAAGCGGCAGAGCCATCGCTGCTTTGGGTACACAACTACGGCGTTGGCATGGACCGTTGCACCAGCGCGAACCGTGCGCTGTTCGCCAACCGGGTGTTCACCAACAACAAGGGTTTGTCGGGCCCGGGTATCGCTGAACATGCCATTGCCATGATGTTTGCGCTGTCGCGTAACTTTCCTGCTGTGATCGATACCCAGCGCCAGAAGCAGTGGGATCCCGCGCTCATGATGAACATGACCTTTGGTGAGTTGCCGGGCAAAACCATGCTGGTTGTGGGGCTCGGCGGTATCGGCAAGCAGGTCGCCTGGCGCGCCAACGCCCTGGGTATGCGAGTGATTGCGACCCGCAACTCTTCGCGTGAAGGCCCCGATTACGTCGATTACGTCGGCCTTGCCGATGAGCTGAACGCGCTGGCTGCCGAGGCCGACGTGGTGGTTAACACGCTGCCACTCACGCCAAAGACAGAGGGTGTGTTCGACAAAGCGTTCTTCGATGCCATGCCTGAACGCTCGATTTTCATCAGTGTGGGCCGCGGCAAGAGCACCGTCGAGGCCGACCTGGTCGCTGCGCTGGAGAGCGGCAAACTCTTCGGTGCCGGGCTTGATGTCACCGACCCGGAACCACTGCCTGCCAGCAGCCCGCTGTGGACGCTCAAGAATGTGCTGATCACGCCGCATATTGCGGGCGGCGGCGCCGAGAACATCTACCGTTCGATGACGATAGCGCTCGAGAACCTGCGTCGCTACGTGGCTGGCGAGCCGCTGTTGAACACCGTTGATATGGAGCGCGGCTACTGAACACCACCGCGCCAGCGCCAGCGATATGGGTCGATGCCGATGCCTGCCCGGTCGCGATTCGCGAGATCCTGTACCGCGCCGCCAATCGCACGCAGACTCAGCTGACACTGGTTGCCAACCAGTACCTGCAAACGCCAGGCTCGCCATACATCGCCATGGTGCAGGTGCCCAAGGGTTTCGATATTGCCGATAATGAAATCGTCAAACGCTGCAGCGCCGGCGACCTGGTTATCACCAGCGACATACCGCTGGCCGATGAAGTGATCAGCAAAGGCTGCCTGGCGCTAAGCCCGCGTGGCGAGCTGTACTCGAAAGAGAACATCAAGGGTCGCCTGAACATGCGCGACTTTATGGACACGATGCGCAGCAGTGGTGTGCAAACCGGTGGGCCGCCGCCGCTTTCGTCGCGCGAAAAACAGGTCTTTGGGCAGCATCTCGACAAATGGCTGGTGCAGGCCAGCCGTTGAGTCGCGGCCCTGTCAATATCGTTTACTATGGTGCCGTACTGCCCTTTGCCCGGTGACCAACATGCTTGATAAACCCCTCGTTAGCCTCCTACTACTGTTAGTCTGCTGTGTCGCCACTGCCCAGAGCGATGAAGAAGCAGCTGCCATCATGCAGCCGCTCGATGATTACATGGCGGCCGTTAACCGCATCGATATCGAAGGTATTGTGGCGCACTATCACTTTCCGCACTTTCGCGTGGTCGGTGCCGAACTGGTGGTCTGGAATACGCCGCAGGAGGCCATGCCCATGCTCGGCATGCCCAAGGAGCCGCAGCTTGCGGCGATGCGGGCAGGGCTTGGCGAGCGCTGGGTGCGCACCGATTGGGGTGAGCGCCGCATCATCGCCTTTAAAGACGACAAGGCCCATATCGATACCGAGTTCATTCGTTACGCTGCAGGCAATGAAGAGCTTGAGCGCATTCGCTCGCTCTACGTCGTGACGCGAGAAGAGGGTGTGTGGAAGATCAAGGGTCGCTCGAGCTATGCACCGAAGTAGCGAGCCCCGGGTGCACGCTCGAGCAAAGCCCCGTTGTTACTGCTGCAGGTAATCCAGCATCGTATCGACGTCGCTGGCGGTAAATGGGTCCTCCGGGCAGTTGTCCATCAGGCCAGGCTCGACAAACAGCTGCTTGATGACGCCGTCGACCACGTGCATTGAATAGCGCCAGCTGCGATCACCAAAGCCCAGGTTTTCCTTTTTCACCAGCATGCCCATGCGGCGGGTGAACTCTGCATTGCCATCGGGCAGCATCTTTACCCGGCTGGTGCCCAGTTGCTTTGCCCATTGGAACATCGAGAACGCGTCGTTGACGCTGATGCAATAGACCTCATCGACGCCGGCAGCGCACAGCTGCTCGTACTTTTCTTCATAGCCGGGGAGGTGGGTGCTGGAGCAGGTTGGCGTAAAAGCGCCGGGCAGCGCCAGCACGACCACGTTTTTGCCACCGAAAATATCGGTAGAGTGAACATCCTGCCAGCGGAACGGATTGTCGCCGCCAACGCTCTCATCGCGAACGCGGGTTTTAAAGGTCACATCAGGTACTCGTTGCTGCATCGTGTGTGCTCTCCCGGTTGGGCCCGGCGGGAATCGCCGGGGTATGGGAGTAGTATCCGCCCCCAGGCTGTATAGGTAAAATTGATTATATCTAGCGGGTTGATAGATGCTGGCAATTGCCGGCCCCGCGTGAGCAGGCCAGGCGTAGGCTAAGTGCCTGATTAAAATACCTATTTTCGATAGAAAAGTGGGCGGCACTCAATCGTGCGATCGACGAGGTCATGGCGGGGCAATAAAAAAAGGCCCGGACAACCGGGCCTTTTTTATGTGCGTTGGGCTTACTGGTAAACCCTGACGTAGTCGACGATCATCTGCTGCGGGAAGCTCGCCGTGCCGTTGGGGTTGGGCAGGAAGTTGCCGCCCACCGCGATGTTCATCAGGAAGAAGAACGAACCACGCAGTTCGCTCAGGCCCGACGGGGTAATGTTGATCACATGGAATGGTGTGGTTGCGCCATCGAGATACCATTCGATTTTGGTGCTGTCCCACACAATACTGAAGACGTGGAACTCGTCGGCAAAGGTGCCGCTGGGCAGTACAGGCGAATTGTCAGTACAGCCGGGTGCGGCGCAATCACTCGTATAAAACGCGTGCGAACCAAAGTTATCCCAGTGCGCCGTGCCGAGCACTTTATTGGGCTCGTTGCCGCGCATTTCCATGATGTCGATTTCACCGCAGGACGGCCATGGATTAGAGTCGATGTTGGCGCCCAGCATCCACAGTGCCGGCCACAGGCCCTGGCCCTCGGGCATGACCGCGCGAATGTCGATGCGACCGTACTGGAATTCCTGCAGGCCCTTCGACTTGATGCGCGATGAGGTGTAGGCGTAGCCACCAATGCTCTGTTGTTTCGCCTCGATCGTCAGTCGGCCATTGGCCACGGTTGTATTCTGCGACAGGTAGTACTGCAGCTCGTTGTTACCCCAGCCGCAGATGCCCTGTGCACAACCATCACCAATGTCGTGAACCCAGTTGTTGGTATCCAGGCTCGTGCCATTGAATTCGTCACTCCAGACCAGGCTCATGCCGGGGTAGGAGGTCGGTGCGTCATAGCCGCCAAAGAAACCGATTTCACAGCCGTTGGACTGTACCGGGGTATTGGCTGGCGTACCTGCACACTGGTCGGACGCATCGGGTACACCATCGTTGTCGGTATCAGTACCCATCGCAACGCCGAACACCTGCATTTCCCAGATTGAATAGCCATAGGTATTGCCCGCAGAGCGCGAGATGCCGTACATCTGCACGTAGCGGTAGCTGCCCGAGATACTGACGACGTCGGTGCGATCGCCGAAGGTGCCGCCAGTTTCGGTCGCCAGCGTAGTCCAGTTGCTATTGTCGTTGGAGCCCCGGATCTCGTAGGTGTCGGCATTGGCCGCCTCCCAGTGAATCGTGACGCTCGCCAGGTCAACCGCCACGCCCAAATCGATCGTCAACCAGCTGGGGTCGATGCCGTGGACCGATTCCCAGCGCGTAGCCAGGGAGCCGTCGATTGTCAGTGCTGCGCCGCCGGCGGCGCCGGTACTGCTCGCTGTTGCCGATGAGGCCGTCAGCTGGATCGGTGCAGTGGTGATATTGCCGACCAGCTGGATGCGGGTATCGCCCGCGAAAATTGACGCTGACAGCAAAGCCAGCAGCGTAACCAGCAGGGCGCGTATTGCGTTAACGGCCTTCATGATTGATCTCCACGTTGCTTAGACTGGCGCAGTTGTGTGGCACCCAGCGCCGTTAACAACAGTCCCAGCACCAGGTAACCGGCTGGCCCGAACACGGGAATGGCGACCACTGAAGGCAGGCAGGCTGCCGCATTGCCATCGGGAACGCAGGGGTCGCTATTGTTGGGGTCGAGTTCATTCGATACGCCGTCGCTGTCATCATCGAGGATCGATGACTCCTGGTAATCGGGTGTGCCGTCGGCATCCGTGTCGGTCAGCTCGCCTTCAGTGCCATCGGTTTTTCCATCGCCATCGGTGTCGGTTGTGCAGACGCCGTTGAACACCGTGGGCAGGCAGGGGTCGGCATTGTTGCTGTCGGCTTCGTTCGACAGGCCATCGCCATCATCGTCGACGATCGCAGATTCCTGCCAGTCGGGCGTGCCATCGCCATCGCCGTCAGTAAACTGACCCTCGGCGCCATCGCTATCACCGTCGCCATCGGTATCGGTCGCACAGATGCCATTGAACACCGACGGCACGCAGGGGTCGCCATTGCTGCTATCGGCTTCGTTGGACAGGCCATCGTTGTCATCATCGAGAATGGCAGACTCCTGGTAGTCGGGCGTGCCGTCGCCATCGCCATCGGCAAACTCGCCCTCGGCGCCGTCGGTGTCACCGTCACCATCGGTATCGGTGGTGCACACGCCGTTAAATACCGAAGGAATACAGGGGTCGGCCGGGGCAGGGTCGCTGCCGTCTTCAATGCCATCGCCATCGGTATCGACCTGGCCGGGCAGCGAGCTGGCCGAGTTCGGGTCGCTACCGTAGGCGGTCTCGAGTGAATCGGGCACGCCGTCGCCATCGGTGTCGGTGCCGCCGGGGTCGGGTGCTGGAATGCCGGTACCAACAAAACCCTGCGCTGCGGGAGCAAGGCCGGCATCAACCACGGTTAGTGGCACGTTAAAAACGACATTGATCGGGTTACCGGCGGCAAGGCCCGACACTGTGACCTCGAGATTACCGGTATCACCCAGTATCCACAGCGGAGACACGTCAAAATCGACCACGGCCAGGTCGCTGCTGCCGCCATTGATTTGTGCTGGCACGATAGTGGCGGTGCTGGCCAGGACAAAGCCCGGCTTGCTATCGCCAATCGAAATTTCGTGGTACACCGCGCCCGGGTTATCGTTGAGCAGTAACAGGTAAAGGGTATTGTTGCTGCCGCGCTCGACGTCGTAGGCGTGCGCGAGGCTTGCGCAAAACAGTGCTACCAGGCTCAATACAGTGAGCTTCAGGTGGGGCATATACATGGTCTGGCTACCTGGCTATTTAGGGTCGCTGGCTGGTCGGTTTGCCGCACCGAACTTATACTCGCCAGCAGGAATGTCGCCAGCCCTCTCAGGCTGGCCAATAATTATACATTCCGCTGAATATTAGGTGCTAAATGCTTGAAAAGACAGGGATCTGCGACAAACCGCTCCCTTTTCTGGCCCAAAGTTACGGTGTGACCCTATGAATACCGCCGATGCGGCCAAACTGCTGGGCTATACCGGTCAGGAAATAGTCAGGGTGGCCCGCGATAGCCTGCGCGGGTCGGCGATACCTTACCGGCCCGAGGCGTTTTTGCAGCCCGCGCACCTGGCGCGCATGCTCAACCAGTACCCGGTCGCCCACCTTGCGCAGCCCGTTGCATTCAGCGCCATCGTGCCCCAGCCGATTCCCTCGGTGAGCAGCAACTGCGTCAACACCATTGTCAGCGTCGAGCACAATGCGACCGGTGTGCTGCCCGATTCGCTGTTCGTCAAGCTGCCGATGCCGGGCCTGGCCACGCGGGTGTTCATGAATGTCATTCAGTCCTGGGCGCTGGAGTCGCACTTTTGCCGGCATATCGCGCCGCATGTGCCACTGCGCACACCGGTGACCTACGCGACGCACGCCGAAGGCACGCGCTTTTTTATCATCCAGGAAAACCTGCGTGCTGATCCTGATGTCGCGCTGTTTACCAATTTCGATATGCAGGCAGGCCCACCGCTCGACACGGTGTATCGCTGCCTCGATGCCTTCGCCAGATTGCACTGCGCGCACTACGGTTTATCACCGGCCGAGCGCGAGCGCATATTGCCGCAGTCGATGCATCTGTTTTTGAGCCCGAAGCTGGGCACGGTGTCGCGCTGTTTGAATGATGTGGCACTGGGGCCCTGCCTGCGCCAGTGCGGCGAGTTGATGCCCGATCATGTGGCCGACAGTTACCGGCGCACAATGGCGCACTGGCCACAGATGCTCGAGCGCTGGTTTGAAGGCCCGCTGTCGCTGCTACACGGCGACAGCCACCTCGGCAATTTTTTTGCCAGCGGCGATGTGATGGGCATGCTCGACTTCCAGGCCGTGCACTGGGGCAAGGGCGCCCGTGATATCCAGTATTTCCTGATCGACTCGCTGCCGGCCGATGTGCTGGCGGCCAATGAGCAGGACTTTATCCAGTACTACTACGAGCGCCGGATCGTGCACGGCTCGCCGATAACGCTGGACCAGATCTGGCAGGACTACCGTGGGCTGGTGTTCCACAGCCTGATGACGATCGTGGTCTCGATCGGTTTCGGTGCACTCAGTGCCGAGCAAAAGGAATTGATGCAGGAGATATTGCGGCGTTGTGTTGCCGCGATGGAGCGGGTCGATTATGCCGGCTGGCTCGATGAGCAGCTGGCGGGTATCGATGGGCAGTGACTACCCCGGTGGCGATAGCTGCCGCCACGGCGCAGTGCCGCAGCGGCGAGGCTTCGATCTTCTGGCCTGATCAGGCGATCAGGTCGTAATCGCTATCGTCCCAAAGCGTGTCTTCGGCTTTGGCTTTCTCGCTGGCACCGCAGGCCCGCAGCGCCAGGACTTCGAAGGCGGCGGTGTTGCTGGTCAGCTGGAAATCGACGATGTCGGCGCTGCGCTCAACAGCTTCGACAGGGACGGATCGGTTGTGTAGCTTGTTCATGGTTCGCTCCTTATCTGTGGGTAACAGATGGTGTTGGTGATCACCAACGCAGCGAGGGGTGGTCGCTTTGCCGTGATCGGTTCCAGGCCCCGAAGGGCTGCTGGCATCGTGCTTTTCTTGTACCACTGCATCCGGGAATGCATAAAGCGTTCCAGTCGCCCTCTGGTCGGGGTTGTGACCATTGGGCTGGCTGGTGGCTTTGCTGCGTCCAGATCAGTGCGCCACGATGCAAGCGGCGCGCATTCTAGGGTTTTCGCGTGACAGACAGAAGACGCCATGGCCTGGTCTGTCACTAATTCGCAGATTTTTTTTGCCGGTCGGCGCGCATTGTTTCCCCGCGGCCGGTGGATTTCTGTCTGCGACTGGTGCACCTGCACCACTGCTTGCACCACAGGGGCACAGCAGCGGTTGGACTTCAGTCTAGACAAGTCGTGGTCGAATGCCGGGGGAACGTGAGAAAAGCGATGCCGCCTGCAGATTCTGTGATGCGGTTCGCCGTTATAGAGCTAATGGGCCTCGGCGGCGCTGCGGTAGTGCTCGCTGTGGGCGGGGTGCTGGCCGGCAAGACGCAGCAGAATCAGTTCGAGTGTGGTCCAGGCATCGCTACGCCGGCCCGACTTGGCGGCGCGGTCGGCGTAGCTGGCCATGTCGAGCAGTTCGTAGAGGTCGGCGGTGCGCAGGTGCTGCAGCGCCTGCTTCAGTGGCCCGGCCTGGCGGGGGTGGATGCGCATCTGCTGCAGCGCCGCATCGAGCGAGCGCTGGCTGGCAATCTCGCTGACCTGGACCAGTTTGCGCAGCTGGAAAGCGACGGCAGCGAGCACGGCCGGCGGCTCGTTGCCGGTCTCACGCAGGTGGCGCAGCGCCCGGATCGCCGGGGCAATCGCTCCGCTCTGGGCACGGTCGAGCATATTGAAGGCTGAAAAGCGCGCGCTGTCGGCGACGGCCGACTGGATCTGTTCGACGCTGAGTGTGGTGTTGGCGGGCACCAGCAGCGCCAGCTTGTCGATTTCCTGCGCGGCGGCCAGCAGGTTGCCCTCGACCCGGTCGGCCAGTAGCTGGGCGGCATCGCCCGGCAGGCCAAGACCCTGGGCTTTGGCGCGCTGGCGCAACCAGCCTGGCAGCTTGCCCACATCGAGCGGGTAGATCGGCACGTAGACACCGTCGTTTTTGATTTGCTTGAACCACTTGGGCTGGCCCTCGATGCGGGGCGCGACCACCAGCAGGACGGTATCTTCGGGCGGAGCTTCGAGGTAGCGACACAGCGCTTCGCTGCCCTGGGTGCCGATCTTGCTCGAATGCAGGCGCAGCTCGATCAGCCGGCGCTGGGCGAACAGCGACATCGCGTTGCTCGACTCGAGCAGCTGGCCCCAGTTGAAATTGCTGTCGACGACAATCAGTTCGCGTTCATCGTAACCCTGGGCGATGGCGGCATCGCGCACCTGGTCGCGCGACTCGTTGACCAGCAGCGGCTCATCGCCAGCGATCAGGTAGACCGGCCCCAGCGTGCCCAGCTGGGCGGCGAGCTTGTCGGGATAGACCTGCACTACTGGCCGCTCGCGGCTGCTTCGCCGAGTCGCACAATCATCAGCATGTCCTGGACCAGCGCCGCGCGCAGTTCTTCGCGCAAAAGTTCGGTCTCCTGCGCTTGCGCCGCCGGGTTGCCCGGTTGCAGCAGCTGGATCACCTCGCGCTGCAGCGCAATCGGCCCGGCCAGCGTTTCGGTTTTGGCGTCGGCGCGGGTGATCGTCCAGCTGTACTGTGCGCTGATGCGTTGCAGGCGCTCGGCATTGCGGCCATCGCTGCCGACGCTGAGATTATGCGTGTCGTAGTCGAGGTCTTCGACCAGCATTTTACTGGCGGCATCGCTGGCGTTGCGGGTCAATGCAATCCCTTCACTGCGCAGCGCTCGACGCAGGCCGGTTGCCAGTGCCGGGCTGCCACTCACCAGCACCGGC
Source organism: Pseudomonadales bacterium (assembly GCA_965216795.1). Lineage (GTDB taxonomy): Bacteria > Pseudomonadota > Gammaproteobacteria > Pseudomonadales > UBA7434 > UBA7434. Next base: position 2,797,407 of record OZ244196.1, read on the forward strand.
TGGTACTCTGCTGCAATCGCCAGTGGCTTTTGTAGCTGGTAGCCGCAGCCAGCCAGCAGCGCGACCAACCCGAAAAAACACAGTGTGCGAAGCGGTGTGCGCATGGTTATCCGACGACGATGTTGACCAGTTTGCCGGGTACGACAATGACTTTGCGCACGGTTTTATCGGCGATAAATTTTTGCACGTTGTCGTTTTGCTGCGCCAGCTGTTCGAGCTCGTCTTTGCTGCTGTCGGCCGGGGCCTGCAGTTTGGCGCGCACCTTGCCATTGACCTGTACGACCAGCTCGATGCTCGACTGCTGCAGCGCCGATTCGCTGACAACCGGCCAGCTGGCCTTGAGGATATTGTCGCCAAAGCCCAGTTCGCGCCACAGGCTGTGGCTGATATGCGGTGCGATCGGCGATAGCAGTCGCAACAGTATCGACATGCCCTCTGCGGCCACCGCCGGTTCACTGGCGTCGTTGGGGAGTTTGTTGAGTATGGTCATGCACGCAGCAATGACGGTGTTGAACTGGTTCTTGCCAAAGTCGACCAGGGCCTTGGCCAGCGCGGTGTGAATGTCATGGCGAGCTGCAGCGGCATCGCCGTCGATATCACCGCTGGCCAGGCCGTTGCCGTCCAGGGCAGCTGCGGCACTGGCAATGGCCTCGCGATTGTCGCTGGCGTAGGCCCACAGCCGTTTCAAAAAGCGCTGTGCGCCGGCGACGCCGTCATCGTTCCACTCGAGCGTCTGCTCGGGCGGTGCAGCAAACATCGTAAACAGTCGCACGGTATCTGCGCCGTAGCGGTCGATGGCGGTTTGCGGGTCGATGCCGTTATTTTTTGACTTCGACATCTTGGTCATGCCGCCAATGGCTACCGGCTCGCCGCTGCTGGCCTCGGTGGCCGAGACCACCTTGCCCTTGTCATCGCGCACCAGCTCAACCTCGGTGGGGTTGAACCACTGCTTGCTGCCGTCGGCATTCTCGCGATAGAAAGAATCGGCGAGCACCATGCCCTGGCAGAGCAGGCGCTTGAACGGCTCGTTGCACTCGACCAGCCCTTCATCGCGCAGCAGCTTGTGGTAGAAACGCGCATACAACAGGTGCAGTATCGCGTGCTCGATACCACCGACGTACTGGTCGACGGGGAGCCAGTAGTTGGCGCGCTCCGGGTCGAGAATGCCCTCGCTGAAATCGGGGCAGGTGAAGCGCGCGTAGTACCAGCTCGACTCCATGAAGGTGTCGAAGGTATCGGTTTCATGTTCAGCGTTGGCGACGATATCGGTCTTGCGCCACTCGGGGTCGGCCTTGATGGGCGACTGCACGCCGTCCATCTCGACCTCTTCGGGCAACAGCACGGGCAGTCGGTTGGCGGGTACGGGAATTTCGCTGCCGTCGGCCAGGTTGAGCATCGGGATGGGCGCACCCCAGTAGCGTTGCCGCGACACGCCCCAGTCGCGCAGGCGAAAGTTCACGGTCGCCTCACCAGCCTGCTTCGCGACCAGCGCATCGGTAATCGCTGCACTGGCTTCGGTGAAACTCTTGCCGTCAAAGGCGGCGGAATTGATGGTTTGCGTATCGGTCTTGCGCGCGTACCAGTCCTGCCATGCGCCTGCATCAAAGCCGGCGTCGCCATCGAGCGTCGAAGCGATGACCTGGTTGATCGGCAAATTGTAGCGATTGGCAAAAGCAAAATCGCGCTCATCGTGCGCGGGCACTGCCATAACAGCCCCCGAGCCATAGTCCATCAGTACATAGTTGGCCAGCCACACGGGCAATGATTCGCCGGTCAGCGGGTGGGTGACGCTCAGGCCCGTGTCGATGCCAAGCTTTTCCATCGTGGCCATGTCGGCCTCGGCAACAGATTGCGTACGGCAGCGTTCGACAAAGTCGGCGACGTCGGCGTTCTGTTCGGCCAGTGCCATTGCGATCGGGTGTTCGGCCGCAAGGCTCACATAGGTCGCGCCCATCAGGGTATCGGGCCGCGTGGTGTAGACGCTCAGTTCATCGTAACCGGCAATGGATTGCGCCAGCGCAAAGCGAATCGTCGCGCCCTGGCTTTTGCCGATCCAGTTTTTCTGCATCGTGCGCACTTGCTCGGGCCACTCATCGAGCTCGTCGAGGCCGGACAGCAGTTCTTCCGCGTAATCGGTGATCTTGATAAACCACTGCGGGATCTCGCGGCGCTCGACCAGCGCACCCGAGCGCCAGCCGCGGCCATCGATCACCTGCTCGTTAGCCAGTACCGTGCAGTCGACCGGATCCCAGTTGACGCTGGCCATCTTTTTATACACCAGGCCTTTTTCGTAGAGGCGGGTAAAGAACCATTGCTCCCAGCGATAGTAGTCTGGCTGGCAGGTGGCAAACTCTCGGCTCCAGTCAAAACCAAAACCCAGCGACTGCAGCTGTTGTTTCATGTAGTCGATGTTCTGGTAGGTCCAGCGTGCTGGCGCCGAGGCGTTCTGGATGGCGGCGTTTTCTGCCGGCAGGCCGAAGGCATCCCAGCCCATGGGGTGCAATACGCTTTTGCCCTGCATCAACTGGTAGCGGGCGATGACATCGGTAATCGTATAGTTGCGCACATGGCCCATGTGCAGCTTGCCGCTGGGGTAGGGGAACATCGCCAGGCAATAGAACTTTTCGCGCTCATCTTCACGCGCCAGGAAGGCGTCCTCTGCGTTCCAGAACTGCTGTGCTTCGGCTTCGATAGCTTTAGGGTTGTACTGCGCGTGCATGGATAGGCTTGTTGTTCCGCTAGGGGTAGTGATATTGCCACGACAGCTCACTGCCTGGCACAGGGTAAAAGTGCTAGGATACCGCGAATCGACTTGGCCTAGCCAGCTGTCAGCGGCGGCCATACTGCACTGAACCGGGTGTATCTGCGCACGATGCTCTACCGAATATTGCTCAAGGTCTGGTTATTGCCGCCGACGATAAACCTGCTCGCGATTTTTGCCGGCCTGTTGCTGCTCAAGCGTATGCGCATGCTGGGCATTACCCTCATCGCTGCTGGCAGCCTCTCGCTCTGGTTACTATCGACACCCTTTGTGGCCAATGCGCTGCTGCTGGGGCTGCAGGTCTCAGGCTCAGCGACGCCCGAGAAGATGCCATCGCTTGAGCCCACGGCCATCGTCGTGCTGGGTTCGGCCAACCGCAATTATTCCCCCGAGTACGATGGGGTGCAGCCTGACGCCGCGGCCGTGGCGCGCCTGAATTACGCGGCCTACCTGCATGAGCGCACGGGCCTGCCGGTGCTCCTGGCCGGTGGGGTCGCCCACGGTGGTGGTCGGCCCGGGGCCAATGTCATGGCCGATTACCTGCGAGAGCGGCTGCACATCGAACCGCGGTGGCAGGATGCTCGCAGTCGCACGACCGAAGAGAACGCCCGCTACACGCGAGACATTCTCGCGGCAGAGGGTATCCATCGCGTGGTCCTGGTGACCCAGGCGTTTCACATGCGTCGCGCCGAGAAATTGTTTGTCGCGCAGGGTTTTGAGGTTGTGCCGGCATCCACCCAGCTGGCTGACCCCGCCATGCCCGCCAGCTGGACCTACTGGTTGCCATTGCCCGAAGCGCTGGCGCTCAGCCGCGCGGTGGTGCACGAATACCTTGGCCTGGCCTGGTACAAACTGGTGCCGCCGCGGTAGCGTTCGGTTTATCGTGCAGGCACAAAAAAAGCCCTCGAAAAGAGGGCTTTTTTTGTGTTGTTGCCGGGTTGTTGCTGGCGCTGTTTAGCTGGCGCGCTTGCGCAGTCCAAGCACCGCGAGGCCAGAGGCAAACAGCAGTGCCGCGCCGGGTACCGGAATCGGCAGCACCACGAAGTTGCTGGTGAACGACGCCGAGTCACCCGCGCTGAGTTCAAACTCGAGCTGGATGCCAATCGTGCTCAGTGCAGCGGGGCCACTCTGGCTGGGAATCGGCGTACCGAATGCAACGTTGGGCACGTTGTTGCTGAGGAAGGCGCCGGCACTGAATGAAGAGACATCGTCGTACAGGGTCTGGACGACCGAGCCATCGATCAGTGCAGAGTAGAACGATGAGCCCGCCGCTGTCGACAGCGTGGCACCGTTACCGTTGTTGTCCGTCAGGCCGCCCTGGATCGAGCCGCCAATCAATGTGCCGCCAGGAATGGCTGGCGTGATAGGCAGGGTGAAGATCAGGGTGTATTTCTGCGTGGCCGCTGAATTGTTGGTGACCGCAACGATGCCGCTGATAACCGGGTCTTCGTCGAGGAACATGTTCCAGCTGTCGAGGGTCAGGCCGGTATTGCCTTCGCCGTTAACGATGTCGAAGTTGCCGCCGGTACAGGTGGCGGTGGGTGTGCCTTCGATATCGACACAGCCGATCATGCTTTCGTCATAGGTGCCGCCCCAGCTGTCATCAACAAAGACATCGAGGGTGACGGCGACAGCGTGTGACTGGCCAGACAGGGTAGCTGCCAGTAGCGCGATTGACCCGAGCAGGCCAAATTTTAAACAATTAATCGTTTTCACGACTTATCTCCTGGGGAGGCCGATAAGTTATTGGTTATATCTACTGCTGCCAGGCGCATTCGCGGCGTCAGGTTGCAGTAGCTCCAGGTTTCAGACCGGCGCATCCCGCCCGGTCATGCGAGGCTAACCCATTGTTTTATAGAGTGAATTTGCTTACCGCCGTGGACGAGTTATTGTTCTCGTATCCCATGGTGCGGTTAGCCGGCTCACAGGGTTAGACCAGCCTGTACACAATACCCCCAGTTTGTGACCAACTCAAGACTTAATTGTTAAATCACCCGGGTTTTACAGGCTCAAATGTGCTTTGGCGCTGCACCGTTTGCGGGCAGGGCGCTATCCCGGGCCAGCCCGCTGCTTGATTGCCAGAAATTCAATACCCAAGCGGTGGGCAATACGCTACCGTAGCGCGCCGTTCGCGACGTATCGCGTGGCGACGCCTTCCACCCACTGTAAGATGTACGAGCATTCTTCGATGAACGAGCAGAACGAACTTCTCGAGGCCGACTTCGGGCTGGGGTTTACCTATACCCGCTCGCCTGGCCCGATCATAGGCAAGTTCCTGGCGGCACTGCAGCACCGAGAGCTGTGGGGCATTCGAGGCAGCCAGGGCGATGTGTTGTTTCCCCCGACCGAGTATGACCCGCGCGATGCCGCGGCGCTGGGCGAGTTTGTGCGCCTGGGCGAGCGAGGCAGGCTGCTCAGCTGGACGTGGATTGCCGCACCGCGCGATCACCACTTGCCCGAGCAGCCCTTTGCCTTCGGGATGATACAGATCGATGGCGCCGACGTGCCCTTCCTGCACCACGTACTTTGTGATGACCCGGCGCAGCTCAAGGCGGGCATGGCCCTGCAGGTGCAGTGGGCCGATGAGACCGTCGGTGCGATTACCGATATTGCCGGCTTTGTGCCCGTTGTGGAGGGCAGCTGATCATGACGATTGAATACGACCCCATCGAAACCTTCGATGCGCCGATCTACCACAAATACCATGCGACCTCTTCGCGTGCGCTGACGCCGTTTTTGCACGCGTTGAAGCGCGGCGAACTGCTGGGCCACTTTTCTCCGGCCACCGGCAAGGTATTGTTTCCACCCCTTGGCGCCTGCCCCGAGTCGGGTACCGCGACTGACCAGGGCGTGGTGCTGGGCGACAGTGGCACGGTTATCGGTTTTACCACGGTCCACCTGCCCATTCCCGGCAGCAAACTGGTACCGCCCTTTACCGTTGCCAATATCCTGCTCGATGGCGCCGACCAGACCTGCAGTCACCTGGTGGGTAACTGTGACACCAGCGATGTCGTCATTGGCATGCGCGTCAAGGCGGTCTGGAAGCCTGCCCAGGAGTGGGATCACAAGCTTGAGAATATCGAGTACTTTGAACCGACGGGCGAGCCTGACGTCGATGTCGATGCGCTGAAAAGCGATTGCCTGGCGCGTGCCGAGCGACGCAAGGAGGGCGGCATCGATGCGTGAAGTTGCGATTATTGCCTATGCCCAGTCACCACAGGTGCGGCGCGACCCGATTCGCAATGAAGTCGAGATGCTGGTGCCGACGGTCGGTGAAGCCCTCGATGAAGTGAACATGACGCTCGATGATATCGATTTTGTCTGCTCAGGTTCCTGTGACTATATTGCTGGCGGCGCGTTTTCATTTGTGGGCGCCGTCGACGCGCTGGGTGCGACGCCCTGCAAGATGGAGTCGCATGTCGAAATGGATGCGGCCTGGGCCCTGTATGAGTCCTGGCTGAAAATCCAGGCCGGTGAAATTGAATCGGCCCTGATCTACGGTTTTGGCAAGGCGTCGGTAGGCTCATTGCCCGATGTCATGTCGCAGCAGCTCGACCCTTACTACCTGGCGCCGCTCTGGCCTGACACCATTTCCCTGGCCGCGCTGCAGGCCAATGTACTGTGCCAGTCGGGTCGCTATGGCGAAGCCGATTTTGCCCAGGTGGTTGTCGATTCGCGGCGCAAGGCGCTGGCAAATGACAATGCCCAGCTGGCGGGCGAGCACAGCGTTGAGGAGCTGCTTGCGCAGGACTACATCGCGACACCGCTGCGCCGCCACGACTGCTGCCCGGTGACCGACGGCGCATCGGTGTTGATCATGGCCGAGAAATCGATTGCCGAAAAAGTCGCGCATCGGTATGCGCTGATTCGGGGTATTGATCACCGTATGGAAGCGCACCAGCTGGGTCAGCGCGACCTTGCACAATCGCCTTCAACGACCCGCGCTGCACAGCAAGTTGCAGCGCAGTCGGGGATGGATCTTGCGAAGGTCGATATTGCCGAACTCTACGCGCCCTTTAGCCCGCAGCAGTTGATTTTGCGCGACGCGCTGGGGCTGGATGAGTCGGTCAGCATTAATCCCTCGGGCGGCCCCCTGGCCGGGCATATCATGATGTCGGCCGGGCTCGATCGTTTCGGCATGGCCTATCGCGCGATCAAGGCCGGGCAGGCCGATACAGCGCTGACGCATGCCACATCGGGGCCGTGTTTGCAGCACAACCTCGTCGCCGCGCTGGAGGGTTGCTGATATGTCGAAAAACAGAGTCGCAATCGTTGGCGTCGGTCAGTCCGAGCGCTTTCGTACCAAGTTGACCTGCTCACTGGCCGGGCTGGTGCGCGAGGCCGCGCTCAATGCCCTGGCCGATGCCGGCTGCAGCTGGGCGGATATTGACGCCGTTGTGATCGGCAAGGCCCCCGATATGTTTGAGGGCGTGGTCATGCCCGAGGCTTACCTGGCCGAGGCGCTGGGCGGCGTGGGCAAGCCGGTCATGCGGGTCCATACCGCGGGCAGTGTTGGCGGCTCCACCGCCATCGTCGCTGCGAACCATATCAAGTCCGGGTTGTTTAATCGCGTATTGACGGTCGCCTTTGAAAAGCAAAGTGAATCCAACGCGCACTGGGCACTATCGCCGTCGATGCCGTTCAGGCCGCACTTCAATTCCGGTGCCGGTGGTATGTTCGCCCCGGTTATTCGCGAGTACATGCGCCGCAGCAAAGCGCCGGCGGATGCGGGTTGTGTCGTCGCCGTGAAAGATCGGCTGCATGCCCTGCGCAACCCGCACGCGCACCTGCAGCTTGATGACATTACGCTCGAGCAGGTCAAGGAAAGCCCGATGCTGTGGGAGCCAACCCGCTTCCTGGAAAGCTGCCCGTCATCCGACGGTGCCTGCGCCATGGTTTTGTCAAACGAGTCGCTGGCGGAGCAGGGTGACAACCCACCGGCCTGGGTGCACGCGATGGCGATGCGTTCAGAGCCATCGTTCTACCCCTGGCGCGAAGAGGTCAACCCGCACGCTTCGCGCGAATGTGCCAAAGATCTCTACCAGCAGGCGGGCATTACTGATCCGCGCAAGCAGCTGGACATGGCTGAGATCTACGTGCCGTTCTCGTGGTTTGAACCCATCTGGCTTGAGAGCCTGGGCTTTGCCGAGACCGGCGAAGGCTGGAAACTGACAATGGAGGGTGCCACCTCGCTCGAGGAGGGCGGCGATATACCCTGGAACTGTTCGGGCGGCGTGCTATCGTCCAACCCGATTGGCGCCTCGGGCATGATTCGCTTCGCCGAAGCGGCGCTGCAGGTGCGCGGCATGGCCGAGCGTCGCCAGGTCGAAGGCGCGAAGCGCGCCATGGGCCACGCCTACGGTGGCCACAGCCAGTTCTTTGCGATGTGGATTGTCGGCGCCGACAAACCCTGATGCGCTGTTTACCGTTTTAAGCATTACCCAAGTATTGAGGAGTGAATTATGTCTGAAGCCGTTATCGTCGAAGCGGTCCGTACCCCGATTGGCCGGGGCAAACCTGGCGTTGGCAAACTGAGCGGCTTTCACGCCGCCGAGTTGCTGTCGTTGACCCAGCGCGCGTTGATTGAGCGCGCCGGGGTAACACCCGATGAGGTTGGCCAGGTGATCGGTGGCTGTGTGACCCAGGCAGGGCAGCAGTCGAGCAATGTCACGCGCACCGCGTGGCTGAACATGGGTGAGGGCTACGCGCCCGGCGGCATCACGATCGATACCCAGTGTGGTTCGGCGCAGGCGGCCAATCACTTGATAGCGGCGCTGGTCGATAACGGCACGATCGATATCGGCGTTGCCTGTGGCATTGAGCAGATGAGCCAGGTCAGCCTGGGTGACAACGGTCGCTACGAGCCGGCGGGTCGCCCCCAGCCTGAGAGCTGGCCCTGGACCGACTCGGCGCGCGGCCAGTTTGAGGCAGCGGAGCGCATCGCCAAGAACCGGGGGCTGAGCCGGCACGACCTGGAAGAGTTTGGTTGCCGCTCGCAAAACCTGGCCAAACAGGCCTGGGATAACGGTTGGTTCGATAAGGAAGTGATTGAAATCGATGCGCCAGTGGTCGATGAGCAACACCAGCCCACCGGCGAGGTCGAGCGCGTTGCGCGTGACCAGGGCCTGCGCGATACGACGATGGAAGGCCTGTCGGGGCTGCGCCCGGTCTATGACGGCGCCATGCACACTGCCGGCACGTCATCGCAAATCTCGGACGGTGCCGCTGCCGTGCTGTGGATGAGTGCCGATGAGGCCCGGCGCCGCGGCCTGAAGCCCAGGGCGCGGGTACTGGCCAATGTCGTGGTCGGCACCGACCCGTACTACCTGCTCGATGGCCCGGTCGATGCGACCCGAGAGCTGTTCAAGAAGACGGGTATGAACATCGGCGATATCGATCACGTTGAAATCAATGAGGCCTTTGCCTCGGTTGCACTGTCCTGGGCCAGCGTTTACAAGCCCGATATGGATATCGTAAACCCGCAGGGTGGGGCGATTGCCCTGGGCCACCCGGTTGGCGCCACCGGCGCCCGGCTGATTACCACGGCCCTGCATGGCCTGGAGCGCGCGGACAAAAACATCGCGCTGGTGACCATGTGCTGCGGCGGACACATCGGTACAGGCACGATTATCGAGCGAATCTAGCGGGGCACCCGGATTTCGGGAACCAACGGCCATTGGCAGGGTCAATGGTGGTCACAAACAAACGCTTTTGGGGAACCACCATGAGATTTTCACAACCCGTCCACGCGCTGTTCGGTATGGCGCTGCTGTTCTGGGGTGCGCTGGCCTTTGCCGCTGACCCCGCGATCTATTCGCACAAGAAAAAGGGTGCCGTGAAGGGCGCCGATGTCGTCGCCTATTTTTCACTCGAGCCCGGTGCCAAGGCGGTGCTCGGCAGTGACGAATTTACCCATGAGTATATGGGTGCCACCTGGAAGTTTGCCTCGGCCGAAAACCGCGACAGGTTTGCCGCTGATCCGGAGGCCTATGCGCCCCAGTTTGGTGGCTACTGTGCGTTCGCAGTCTCGCACGGCTTTACCAAGCCCATTGACCCCAATCGCTGGAAAATTGTCGACGGCAAGCTGTACCTGAACCTCAACGGCAATGCCTATCGCAAATGGGTCAAAGACCAGGATGCGGCGATCGAGCGCGGCCACAACAACTGGCCCCACGTGCTCAAGCAGTGTGAGGAACACGGCACATGCCGCTCCTGAACCACCGTTTTGTGACCGCGCCCGCATCGAATAGCCCTTTGCAGCGGTTTCGTGACGCGGTCAACACTGTGCTGGCGACCTGGTTCGCTGCACGGTGCCAGCGGCCCGCGTACCATGGGCACCGTAACCTGATTGACTGATTCATCATCTTTACTCCTGCTTCCGACGAGTAGCATCCGTAGCCCGCCACTGGCGGGCTTTTTTTGCCTGCCCTTTTTTGCCTGCAAGCAGTGGCCAAAGCGCCGCGAATTAATCAACGGCAAGGTTGCCCGCAAGGGCTGAACTTTATAATGTGTCGTTCCGTATAGGTTTCTTATTTCAATCTTTTCTGCAGGTTACAAGACGTTATGAGTGAAGCGCTGCGTCCGCGTATTGGTGTCAACCGGGACACACAGTTTTTCTGGGAAGGGTTAAAGCAGGGCAAGTTGCTGATCCAGCGCTGCAATAACTGTGGTGCGCTGCAGCATCCTCCAGGCCCCTGTTGCAAGCACTGCCAGTCTTTCGACCTGGATTCGGTTGAAGCCAGTGGCAAAGGCGTCGTCCACGCACTGGTGCGTATGCACCACCCGATGCCACCGCCGTTTGTCAAAGGCCAGCCTATTGCGCTGGTTGAGCTCGAGGAGGGTACCCGGCTGGTTGCCGAGCTGGTCAACTACGGCGATCGCGAGCCAGAAATTGGCGATGCGGTCAAAGTGGTGATCACCCGTTGCGACGATGACGTGACGCTGGCCTTTTTTGAGCCCGCCTAGCCGGGCATTCGTTTTTCCACCCCACTGAATACTAGAGAGTACACGCGTGAAACGTACGATTAGCGGCCAGTCGGCCATTGTCGGCATTGGTGCCACCGAGTTTTCCAAAGAATCCGGGCGTAGCGAAATGCGCCTGGCTGTCGAGGCGGTGCTCGCCGCCTGTGCCGATGCCGGTATCGATCCTTCGGAGGTCGATGGCATCAGCACCTACACCATGGACAACAACCCCGAGATGGAGGTGCACCGGCTGATAGGCGGCAAGGCGCTGAAGATGTTCTCGCGCATCCACTATGGCGGTGGCGCGGCCTGTGCGCCGTTGTTGCAGGCGGCGATGGCGGTGGCCACCGGCGTCTGTGAATGTGTTGTCGTATACCGGGCGATGAACGAGCGCTCGGAGTACCGCTTTGGTAGCGGCGTCGCCGATCGCGCTGCGGCGCCAACTTACGAGTCTAGCGCCTTTGGCTGGTACAGCCCGCATGGCCTGCTGTCGCCGGCATCGTGGGTGGCCATGGCTGCCTCGGCCTATATGCATAAATATGGCGCGACCACGGAAGACCTGGGTCGCGTGTCGGTGGGCTGTCGCGCGATGGCCGCGAATAACCCCAACGCCTGGTTTTACCAGAAGCCGATCACGCTGGAAGACCACCAGGCCAGTCGCTGGATCTGCGAGCCGCTGCGCTTGCTCGACTGTTGCCAGGAGTCCGACGGTGCGGTGGCCTGTGTGATTGTCTCGGCTGAGCGGGCGCGCGACCTGAAGCAAAAGCCGGCGTACATCCGCGGCGCGGCCCAGGGTAGCTGCGACGACCAGCAGGCGATGAACTCTTACTACCGCGACGATGTCACGCGCCTGACCGAGTGCAAACTCGTCGCCGACCAACTCTACCAGCAGGCCGGTGTCGGCCCGGAAGATATCCAGACCGCGGTGATTTACGACCACTTCACACCGTATGTGCTCACACAGCTTGAAGAGTATGGCTTTTGCAAACCGGGCGAGGCCAAGGACTTCGTGCGCGGCGGCGAACACCTGATCGATGGCAGCCTGCCCATCAACACGCACGGTGGCCAGTTGGGTGAGGCGTATATCCATGGTATGAATGGCGTCGCCGAAGCGGTGCGCCAGATTCGCGGTCAAAGCGTCAACCAGGTCGCCAACGTCGAGCACGCCCTGGTCACATCGGGTACCGGTGTACCCACCAGCGGCCTGTTGCTGGGCGCCAGCAACTAGTTTGTCGCGCAGTCTCCTGCCAGTGTCGAGGCTTGCTCGCTTCGCCGGGCAATGCCTTTTTTGCATTGCCCTGCTGTTGCCTGTGCAGGGCGCCGCCGAAGCGGGAGATTCTCTGCTGCGCAGTTATACCCCCGACGAATTCTCGCGGTTTACACCGCGCACCGCGCTCGACCTGGTCAACCTGCTGCCGGGGTTCAAGCTCGTTGAAGAAGACAGTGCCCGTGGGCTGGGGCAGGCCTCTGCCAACGTACTGATCAACGGCGCGCGTTTCACCGGAAAATCCAGCGGTATCGTCGACAAGCTGGCCCGCACACCGGCCTCGGTTGTCGTGCGCCTGGAGATTCACGACGGTGCCGCGCTGGGCATCCCGGGCCTGTCTGGCGACGTTGCCAATGTCATCGTCAAGGCGCAGGAAGTCTCGGGCAGCTGGAGCTGGGAGGCGCAGCATCGCGACCAGAATGATGAGGTCGACCCCGCGTACTGGAAGTTCAAGCTCGCACTCAGCGGCGAGCGCGAGGGCGTTAGCTGGAACGTGGGCCTGGACAACGACTACCAGCGCCTCGGGCATGGTGGGCCCGAGCGGGTGTTCAATGCGGCTGGCGCGCTGCAGGAGTTCCGCGATGAATATCGCACCTTCGATCGCGACCGGCCTTCGATCACGCTGGGGCTGACCTTTAACCGGCCCGACGGCAGTGTCGGTAATGTCGATGTCCGCTATGAGCAGTACTGGCAATCCGATCTCGAGTTGCGCAACAGCGATATCGCTGGCGATGACCAATGGTTTCGATACGGTGAGAACGAGCAGACGATCGAATACGGTGGTGACTATGCCTTCGACGTCGACGGCGGTCGGCTCAAGCTGATTGCCTATCACATGAGTGAGCGGTCGCCGCGCCGCTCATTGCGGCTTGAGGGCGAGGATGCCGATGAGCTGGCTGAGGCTGCGGTGATTGAAGGGCGCAGCTTTACCCGTTCGGTCAACAAGCTCAGCGAGACGGTGCTGCGCAGCGAGTACGACTGGCGGGCGGGTGTTGCCGACTGGCAGGTTTCGGTTGAGGCGGCCTACAACACCTTTGACTCACGGGTGAAAGGCGCGCTGACCGGTAGCTTTGTCGGCTTTGGTGCTGATGTTCCGATCGATATCGATGAGCACGTGCAGGAGCTGCGCTTTGACGGCAATGCCAGTTACTCGCGGCCACTGGCGAAGCGCTTGCATATGCAGCTGTCGCTGGGCCTGGAGAATTCTGAACTGGAACAAAGCGGGGGTGCGAGCCAACAGCGCAACTTCACGCGGGCCAAAGGCCTGGTGAGCCTGGCCTTGAAAGCGTCGGAGCGCACCACCTGGGGCCTGCGTATTGAACGCAGTGTCGGCCAGCTGGCCTTTGCCGATTTCATTGCCAGTGTCGATTTGGGTGATGACAACAACAACGCCAGTAACCCCGATCTGGTGCCCAGCCAGAGCTGGCTGGCCGAGTTGAGTCTCGACCAGGTTATTCGCGATTACGGCGTTGTGTCACTGACCTTGAGTTATGAAGATATTGAAGACATCGTCGATCGCATACCGGTAGGCGGCGGTGGTGACGCCGTCGGTAATCTCGATAGCGCCAAACGCTATCGCGCCCAGCTCGATACCACGATCAACTTTGACAGGTGGGGCTGGCGCGGTGGCCGGCTGGAGATCGACGGCGAGTTGCAGCGCAGCGAACTCGATGACCCGGTAACCGGCCAGCAGCGACGCATTAACGATGAGATCATCCACCGGCTCAATGCCGAGCTGCGCCACGATATTCCGGGCACCGACTGGGCCTGGGGTATTGGCTATGAGGCAGAGCGCAGGGCACCGACCTTCCGTATCGACCGGATCGACGAGACCACCGAGAACCGCGGGTTGGCCTTCCCGTTTATTGAACACAAGAACGTGTTCGGGTTAACGGCAAAGTTCCGGGTGCGCAATTTTGATGACCAGACAGATACGCTGGTCCGGCAAACCTTCGATGGTGATCGCAACGGCGACCTGACCGGTGAGCTGGTGCGCGACCGGGATTTCGGCCGCATCTATATTCTCGAACTACGCGGCGGTTTTTAGCCGCCCAACCACGGCAATAAAGAATATCTGGAACACGGCCCACAGCGGTAACAGCCAGTAGCCGTATTGCATCCACGGCGTGGTGCCGCGCATTAACCTGAATTCGCCACTGAGAACGTCCTGTTCGAACAGCTCGGTGCGCGCGACGATATGCCCGCTGGCATCAATGATTGCCGAGACGCCACTGCCGGTACCGCGCAACATATAGCGACCGTTTTCCAATGCGCGCATCTGTGCCATTTGCAGGTGCTGGATCGGGCCAAAGGAGCGACCGAACCAGGCATCGTTGCTGACGGTGATCAACACGTCGCTTTGCTGTGCGGTGCGCGCGCTCAACCCCGGGTAGACCACCTCGTAGCAGATCAGGGGGCGGCTCTGGTAGTTGTGGATGCGCAGCGCGCCCTGGTTGCTGTCGCCGCCGTGCATGGTCGATACCGGTAACTCGAAAAAAGCCAGCAAGCCGCCGAGTACCCTGGCAAAGGGCACGTATTCACCAAACGGCACCAGCCGCTGTTTATGGTAGACACCCTCGGCATCGCCCGCCGTGACCATGCTGTTGTACACCGCGTTGTCATGGGTACTGCGTGTGGGGACGCCGGTCAGCAGGGCACTGTCGTGCGCGCTGGCGGTAGCATCGAGCGCATCGAAGAAGGGGTTCAGATGCTGGTAGAAGCGGGGGATCGCAGCCTCGGGCCAGATCAGCAGCTGGCTGTCCTGCCAGTGCGGTTCGCTCAGGTCCTGGTAGAGCGTCAGCGTGCTGGCCAGTTTTTCGGGGCGCCATTTGTCATGCTGAGAGATGTTGGCCTGGACCAGGCTGGTGCGCTGCGGCTCGTCGTAGGCCTCGGTCCAGTTCAATGTGCCCAGCAGTGGCGCCAGCAGCCACAGCGATGCCGCCAGCGCCGTGGTGATGCCGACCTGGCGGCGGGCTGCCGCCGCGCCGTCGCTATCGCGCCAGTCCATCAGCAGCTGCGCGAGGCAGGCGCCACTGAGTGCAATGACCAGGCTGATACCGTAGACGCCAACCAGCGGAGCCCAGGGCGCGAGCCATGCCTCGGTATGGCTGTAACCCACAAACAGCCAGGGAAAGCCGGTCAGCAACCAGGTGCGCAGCCACTCGCCGAGCATCCACAGGCAGGCGAATAGCAGCAACTGGTTAAATCGCGAGGGTTTGCTGCGTAGTTTTATCCAGCCGTACAGGGCCCAGGTGATTGCACTGCACAGCGCCAGGCCGCCGCAAAACAGCGCGGTCAGGACAGCGGCGAGCGGTATCGACGTGTACCCAAATTCATGGATGCTGACGTAAACCCAGGAGGCGCCACTGCCAAACATGCCGGCGCCAAAGCACCAGCCCAGCGCAAAATGCGAGGCGCGGCCGCGCTCGAGCAGCCAGTAAAGTCCGGCGGCGGACAGTGGTGCACAGAACAATAAAGAGAAGGGGGCGAGCGAGAGTGTGACCAGTGCCCCGGCGAGCGCAGAAAGCGGGGCGGCGATCGCCGTGCGCATGGTCAGCTGGCTCGTTGTTCAGTGGCAGCTTCTGCTGCGCTTTCCGTCTGGATGGACATGCGCAATGTGTGCAGGCGGCGGCTGTCGGCACGCATCACGTGAAACTCAAAGCCGTTGATCGTGACGGTATCGTCGCGTTCGGGCAGTCGGCCGAAGTGGCTGATGATGATGCCGCCAATCGTATCGAATTCGTCGTCGTCAAACTCGCAGCCAAAGGCCTCGTTAAATTCTTCGATCGGTGTCAGCGCATTGATGATGTAGTTGTTGCCCGACATCTTGCGAATGAAGCCGTCGTCCTCAAGGTCGTGTTCATCCTCGATTTCGCCGACGATTTCCTCGAGCACGTCTTCGATCGTGATCAGGCCCGCGAGTGATCCGTATTCATCGATAACCAGCGCCATGTGGTTGCGGTCTTCGCGAAACTGCTTGAGTAGCACGTTGAGTCGCTTGCTCTCGGGCACCACGACAGGTGGGCGTATCATCTCTTCGAGGAAAGGACTGCCGCCCTGTTTCTCGGCCAGGTTCCAGCCTTCTCCTTCAGTTGTCGAGCTGGTATCGCTCTCGTCATCGCCGGGCGTCTGCTGTGCCATTTGCAGTTGCTCATAGAGCCGGGGCAGTACGTCTTTGGCTAGCAGGATGCCCAGTACCTGGTCCATGTTTTCGCCGACGACGGGGTAGCGCGAGTGGGCGGAGTCGATAATTTTCTGGATGTTGGCAGCGGGAGAGTCTTCCAGCTTGAGCACCACCATTTGTGTGCGCGGGATCATGACCTCGCGGGCGTGCATCTCCGAGACTTCGAGCGCGCCGGCGATGATGCGCCGGGCGTCGTTGTCGATGACCTCGTTCTCGCTCGCTTCATCGACGATGGCCACAACATCTTCGGTCGTCTGCGGTGAGCCGCGAAAGCGTCGTGTCAATCGCTGCCATAGCGTCGGCGTAGTGTCGCCATTCTGGCTCATGGTGTTCTCCCGGCGCCCTGGGGTGCACCCTGGTAGGGGTCGGCGATGCCCAGCGTCGCCAGTAATTGGGTTTCGAGTGCTTCCATTTCACTGGCCTCGCTGGCCTCAATGTGATCGTAGTCCTGCAGGTGCAGCATGCCGTGAATCGTGACGTGCGCCCAGTGTGCCTGGGGCGATTTGCCCTGTTCGCCGGCTTCGGCCTCGATGATATCGGCGCAGAGCACGACATCGCCCAAGTGAACAGCTCCGTCTTCACAGGTTGTGGCATTGGCGAAGGCCAGCACATTGGTGGGTTTGTCCTGGCTGCGGAAATCGCGATTGAGCGTTTGCATGGTGTCGCTGGTGACGATGGCCAGCGCCACTTCGGCGCGTTGCTCGCCGCGGTAGGCTAGCCTGGCCCAGTCACAAAGCTCGTCGTCAGCCGGGATCTGGCTGCCGCTGGACTGTCGATCGATGTCGATCGTGAGCTGGGCTGGGGAAGGCATGGGCGTGCGGGAGCTAGTCGGCGTTGGGGCGTTGCTGGTCGGCGGCATAGGCATCGACAATGCGCTTGACCAGCGGGTGTCGAACCACATCGGCCGAGTCGAACTCGGTAAAGGTAATGCCGTTGACATCCTGCAATACGCGCTGCACGTGCAGCAGGCCCGAATCGCGACGCGAGGGCAGGTCGATCTGGGTGACATCGCCCGTGACCACGGCTGTCGACCCGAAGCCTATGCGGGTCAGGAACATTTTCATCTGCTCGCGGGTCGTGTTCTGGCTCTCGTCGAGAATGACAAAGCTGTTGTTCAGCGTGCGGCCGCGCATAAAGGCCAGCGGTGCAACTTCAATGGTGTTCCGCTCGATCAGTTTGCTGACCTGGTCGATGCCCATCATCTCGTACAGCGCGTCGTAAAGCGGGCGCAGGTAAGGGTCAATTTTTTGGGCCAGGTCGCCAGGTAGAAAGCCGAGCTTTTCACCGGCTTCGACGGCCGGACGCACCAGCAGGATGCGGTCGACGCGCTGGGCCTCGAGCGCTTCGACGGCGCAGGCCACGGCCAGCCAGGTCTTGCCGGTGCCGGCAGGGCCGATGCCAAAGTTGATATCGTTACTGCGGATGGCCTGCAGGTAGCGTGACTGGTTGCCGCCGCGTGCGCGGATCACCTTGCGGCGCAGCTGGATGGTTGAGTCGAGATCCGGGCCGGGCTCGTCGGCCTCGCTGTCGTGCTGTTCGTCATTGACCAGCTGTTCCATACCTGACTCCTGTAACTGCAGGTGGATCTGTTCCGGAGTGAGTTCGCCGCGCCCGGCGGTTTCGCGATACAGCGCCGTGACAACAGCGCGCGCCCGGTCGGTAGCCTCGGCGACGCCATCGATCTGGAAGCGGTTACCGCGATTGCGAATGCGCACGCCGAGCCTGCGCTCAATTTGTCGCAGGTGCTCGTCGAACTGGCCGCACAGGCTGGCCAGCCGGCGGCTATCGTCGGGTTCTAGCGTCAGGTGCGCTGAATAGTGCAGGGTACTCAAGGGCGTAATGAGAGGGCTTGGCTAGCGGTTATCCGGTCGCCTTTAGCGAGACGCCTGAGCGCTGGGGGTGGGTGACATGTCGACTCATCGTGATGATGCATTAACTCGCAGTATAGTGTCTATGGCAGTGCTGGGCAAAGCGCAGTGTCTGCCGCAAAGCCAGCTCGCCGCGCAGCGAGCGGAACACGTTAAAGGCGTGCTGGGCACCGTCAATTGGGGCAAAAATCACTTTGTTTTCAGAGCCTTGCCGCAATTTTTCGGCCAGCAGCTGTGACTCCTGGACACCCACCAGCGAGTCTTTGTCGCCATGGATCAGCAGCATATCGGGGGCCTTGGCGGCGCGTTTTTCCGCCCAGCCAATCGCCGAGGCACTGGCGAACAGCGGCGCAGCCTCAGGGTCATCGAGCCCGGCCTTGACGACCTGGCGCGACCAGATATCGGCCGTGGAGGCGTTGAAGGCGCAGCCGTAGAGGTTGCAAAAATCCATCACCCCGTAATTGCAGATGGCTGCACTGACCTGCGTATCGACCTGTTCAAAACCGGGCTGGAACTCGGCCTCATTGGCGGTCAGCGCCATCAGGGCAGCCAGTTGCCCACCTGCAGAATCGCCAGCGACCACGACGAAATCGGGGTTGCCGCCGAACTCGGCGATATGCTCGCGCAGCCAGGCCAGTGCCTGCTTGCAGTCGATGAGGTGTGCAGGCCAGGTATGGCTCGGGCTCAGCCGGTAGTCGATCGACAGGCAAACCCAACCGTTGCTCGCCAGCTCGTTCAGCAGTGGCAGGCCCTGGCCGCGCCGGGTGCCTCCCTGTTCGAGCAGGCCGCCACCGTGAAAGTACAGCAGCACCGGGGCCTCGCTACCGGCGACGGTGTCGCGGCTGCGATATAGATCCAGCGCCATGCCCTGCGTTTCACAATAGACGATGTCAGTCTGGCATTGCACGTTGGGCAGGCGAATGGAAAAAGGGCGGCGCAGTCGCTGCCACAAATCGGGATGGTCGATAGGTTCGAGCGCGTCAATGCCAGCGTCATCGAGTGCCTGTTGCATGCGATTGGCGCTGCGCATTGCGGTGATGGCATTGGCCGCCAGTGCGAGCCACGACAGGAATAGCGCCGCGAGCGCCAACAGGCCAGCGACGCCCTGGACCGCGCCGCAGGAGATAAACAGCAGGGCCAGCAGCATTTGCAGCGCGATGACAAACAGCGCAAGCTCGCCGGTCAGTATGCCGATGATAAATCCGATGAGCGCCAGCGTCGCCTGCCGGGTCGGTGGTCGGTAAACGATGTAGGTAGCGGCAAGGCTAAACGCCGCGAAGGCGGCAAAGCAGACACTGAGCATAATGGTTGGGTGGGTCGCTATTCGCTGTCCTGGCTGTTGCCGCGGGGGGCAAAGCTGCGCGCAGTGTTGAGCTGGGTGACGTTCTCACCCTTGAATTCACTGACTTTGGCGACGCCTTCTTTTTCGACTTCGTCAATGCGGATTAACGCGTGCATGGGGATGTAGCTGCGTGCAACCGAGCTGAACTCGTTCTTGAGTTTTTCTTCGCTGGGGTCGACGATCATCTGGCTGCGTTCGCCAAAGACAAACTCTTCGACCTCGACGAACCCGTAGAGCTCGCTCTGGTAGATGTTGCGCGCGTAGATTTCGTAGATCTGGTTGTGGTTCTGGAAAATGACTTTGTAAATCGGGTCGGCCATTGCCTCTGGGCTCTCCTCGTGCTGCTCCGGGGTATACCGCTGCGGCGGTGCCGAGGAGCCCGCGCAGCGCGGCGGATGATAGCACGACTGCAACATCCGGCCTATTACTGGTATACTCGCGCGCCCCGCAGGACCGGTCAAAGCGGGGCAAAGTCCACTCGTAAAGCTCTATCCCATGGCGACTTCGAACACAAAAAAGCTGTTTATTCAGACACATGGCTGCCAGATGAACGAGTACGATTCGGCGCGTATGGCCGACCTGCTCGCGCAAAGCCACGAGCTGGTCGAGACCGACAGGGCCGAAGAGGCCGATGTGCTGCTGCTGAACACCTGCTCGATCCGCGAGAAGGCCCAGGAAAAGGTCTTTCACCAGCTGGGTCGTTGGCGCAAGCTCAAAGAGGCGCGGCCCGAGATGATCATCGGCGTGGGCGGCTGTGTCGCCAGCCAGGAGGGCGAGGCGATTGCCGAGCGCGCACCGTATGTCGACCTGATCTTCGGGCCCCAGACCCTGCATCGCCTGCCCGAGATGATCGAGGCGCGCCGCCCCGATGGGCCGGTCGTGGTCGATGTGTCCTTCCCCGAAATTGAAAAGTTTGATCGCCTGCCCGAGCCCAGTGTCGATGGCCCCTCGGCCTTTGTCTCCATCATGGAGGGCTGCAGCAAATACTGTACCTTTTGCGTGGTGCCCTACACCCGCGGTGAAGAGGTCAGTCGCCCCTTTGACGACGTGTTGGCAGAAATTGCCCAGCTCGCGCAGCGCGGTGTTCGCGAAGTCACGCTGCTTGGGCAGAACGTCAACGGCTATCGTGGCAATAACCACCTGGGCGAGGTCATCGATTTTGCCGAGCTGCTGACCTATGTCGCTGCAGTGCCGGGCATTGGCCGTATTCGCTACACGACATCGCACCCGCTGGAATTCAGCGATGCGCTGGTTGATGTCTATGCCGAGCTGCCCTCACTGGTAGACCACCTGCACCTGCCCGTGCAAAGCGGTTCCGATCGTGTGCTTGCGGCGATGAAGCGCAACCACACTGTGCTTGAGTACAAATCCAAAGTGCGTCGCCTGCGCAAACTGCGCCCTGATATTTCCCTGTCGTCCGATTTTATTGTCGGCTTTCCTGGTGAGCGCGATGAAGATTTTGCACAGACCATGGCGCTGATCGATGAGCTCGGCTTTGATACCTCGTACAGCTTTATCTACAGCGCGCGACCCGGCACGCCCGCGGCCGACCTGCCCGATGACACCCCCATGGAGGTCAAGAAGCAGCGGCTGTCGATCCTGCAGCACCGCATCGCCCAGCACGCGCAGCAGGTTTCGCGCAACATGGTGGGTACGGTGCAGCAGGTGCTGGTTGATGGTTTATCAAAGAAAGACCCCGGCGAACTGCAGGGCCGCACCGAAAATAACCGCGTGGTGAACTTCAGGGCTGACAGCCAGTTGATCGGCGACTTTGCGCGCGTTGAAATTGTCGATGCGCTGCCCAACTCACTGCGCGGGCAACTGCAGGCCTAGCCCAGGCGCCCGTTGCCGGGAGCGGTTTCTCAGGCCGCGGCGCCCGGCTCCTTGTTCAGGCGCTGGCGCACGCTGGCGAGCTTGACGCAGTTGATAAACACTTCCGTTGCCGCTTCGACTTCTTCAATCACCGGGAAGGTGGGCGCCAGCCTGATGTTGCGATCCTCTGGATCCACCCCGTTGGGAAAGGTTGCACCGGCGGGCGTGAGTTTGACGCCGGTCTCTGCCGCCAGCGCTACCACACGTTGTGCCAGGCCGGGCAGCGTATCGAATGAGACAAAGTAACCACCGTCGGGCTGCGTCCATTCGCCCATGCCTGCACCGGCAAGGCCCTCTTGCAGCATTTTTTCAAGCAGCGCAAATTTGGGCGCAATGATGCTGGCGTGGGCAGCCATGTGCTGCTCGAGCGTTTCGCGGTTTTGCAAAAACTGTACGTGACGCCACTGGTTGAGCTTGTCCGAACCAATGCTCGCTTTGCCAAAGGCAGCGGTAAAGCCTTTGATCACTGCCTCACTGCTGCTCATAAAGCCCAGGCCAGCGCCGGCAAAGGTAATTTTTGATGTCGAACCAAACTGCAGCACGGCATCGGCAGTGCCCGCGGCCTGTGCGAGTGCATCGATAGCCTTGAGCTGTTTTGCACTGTCGTGCAGCGGGTGTACCGCGTAGGCGTTATCCCAGAACACCAGGAAATCATCGCCGGCGATTTTGGGCAGGGCCGCCATGCGCTCGACCACCGCGTCGCTGTAGGTTTCGCCGGTGGGGTTGGAAAAGCGCGGCACACACCAGATGCCCTTGATCATCGGGTCGCTGCCAACCATTGCCTCTACGGCGTCCATGTCGGGGCCATTGCCGGTCATCGGCACCGGCAGCATGTCGATGCCCACCTGCTCGCAGATTTTAAAGTGGCGGTCGTAACCGGGGCATGGGCACAGCATCTTGATTGCGCTGCCTTGCTGCTGCGCTTGCAGTTGCCAGGCGGTAGCGCCTGCGTGCAGGCCCAGGTGCGTGGCAAACCACACGGCATAGTGCATCAGGCTCAAGCTGCTGTTGCCACCGACGAAGACCCGTTGCTGGCGCTCATCGGCAGGGATGTCCAGCAGGTCGCCGAACAGTTGTTTGGCCTCGGGCAGGCCATCGAGCACGCCGTAGTTGCGCAGTTCAGTGGTGCAGCTGGCCGGGTCGACCTTGTCGAGCAGTGCGTTCGACAGGTCGAGTTGGGCGACTGAGGGTTTGCCGCGGGTCAGGTCGAGCCGCAGCTGGCGTTCAATAAACTGTTGGTGTCGTTGCTCGAGCAGTGCCAGCTCGCTGGCGAGCTCGGCGGGTGACGCGTGATCGATGTGCAAGGAAAAGCTCCGCTGTACAGGTCCTGGCGCGCGGGGGCGCGGCAGCGGATTATAGCCCGGCTGTTGGGCGAAGTTTAGCGCTGCATTGCAGCACTGCGTTGATTTGTGGGTTTTTTGCGGTGATAACGGGCTGCGTGGTGGTCGATCAGCCCGCCAGTGCGCCGTACTCGCGGATCAGCACTTCGATGCTCTTGATGGCCTGCTGGGAGGCATCGATGATCTGGAAGCCAGCCCAGTGATTGCGGGCCAGCTCGTCGCTGCGGGTCCACAGGCAGTCAACCCCGACCTCTATTTCGGCCTGCCCCGCGATTGGCTCGGGCAGCTGCAGCACCAGCTGGTAAATACGATTGGTCTCGACCGGTTCGTTTGCCAGCAGCATCATGCCCTCGATGGTGATGTTCACCAGCGCGCCCATGGAGCGCTCGCTCAACTGGTCGTAGACCGGGATCGGCTGCGTCAGCTCATAGCGTTGCTGGGCGCGTTGTTGGCTGGTTTCAGGGGCCTGGTTGCTCATGGTGTTGGCTCTTTAGCGTGATAGTCGGGGTGGCTGGATTCAGGCGGATTTGGAGCGCAGTTTGAGCTGGTCGACGACCGTTTCAAACATGCGTTCGAAGAAGGGTTTGCGTTCGGCGACATCGCGAATGCGTATCCAGCCCTGGTTGATACCCACGGCGATCTCGTTCGCCGCGACAACCGAGACCTGTTGCCCCATCTGGTTTGAGAGCATGCAGTTTTTGGTGTTGCGGTTGTACCAGGTCAGCTTCAGCCGGCGCGCGGGCTCACCCGGTTTTGCCCAGTCGAGCCAGGTGCCAAAGTCCAGTGACAGAACGGCTTCAACCTGGGCGTCGCTGGCCTGCTCGCCCTTGTCGGCTTTCGGCTTGGCCGCGATGTCGCTCAGGCGAATCAGTTCGGCGCTGTCGTTATCGGCGTCAGCGGTATGGTTGGCCAGGTGTGCCGCGGTCACATTCGGTGGCCGCTTGAGCCGCTGCTCCGGCTCATCGTTCTCGACTTCTTCGGCAGCCGTCTCACCGGCGGGCGCCGGGGCGACGTCGCTATTGTCACCTGGCGCCGCGGCTTCAGGGGCGGCGTCGGCGGCAGTGGCTTCGACCTGTGCTTCAGGAGCGGCGGGTTCTGCGGGCGTCGCATCAGTCGCTACTGCTTCGTTGGCCTCTTCGACCTCTTCGTCGCGCTGGGACGGCGCGTCGGCACTGCCAGGTGCCTCCACCGGCTGTGCAGCATTTTCGGTGGCAAGCTTCATGCACATAAACAGCGCGTTGACTTGCTGGGCAATTTCATTGGGCTGCATGCCCACGCTGCCCAGGCCGTGTTCCAGTGCTTCGCGCAGGTCGTTCTGCATTGACTGCGCGAGTTTGA
This sequence comes from Pseudomonadales bacterium, assembly GCA_965216795.1. GTDB lineage: Bacteria > Pseudomonadota > Gammaproteobacteria > Pseudomonadales > UBA7434 > UBA7434. Next base: position 2,821,340 of record OZ244196.1, read on the forward strand.
TTTCCTGTTCGTCAACTTTGGGCTCGATGTACCAGAGCAGGTTGTCGATCACGGCGATGGCATCTTTCCAGGGTTGGCTGTCTTCGCCGTGGCGCAGCAGCGTGTAGGCGAGGAAAGCGGCCCAGGGCTCGGAGATGAGTTTGATGATCGGCTTGGGAAGCGGCTCGTCCTGCAGCTTTTCATGGATGAGCTGGTCGACCTTGTTGCGGCCTTCCTGCAGCGTCTCTTTGCCTTTCGCCGCTTCGATGCTGCGTTGCTCGGCCGCTTCAGCGCGACGCTCGAGCTTCTCGCAGTGCGCACCGAGCTCGTCGTTCAGGCTATCGAGCAGGCTGGTGTCGATGCCATCGCCGTCCGAGAGGTTCGATGCGTCGTGGTTGAACTCGGTGATGATGCGCTTGACCATCTCACGCATGCGTTCGAACACATCGTTCTGTTGTTCTTCGCCCGAGGATACCCAGCGCTCGCCAGCGCTGACCATGTTATTCACCAGTTGTCGGGCGATGTGTTGCGGGTCGCTTAAAAACCGTTTGTCGATCAGGGCCAGCTTGAGTAGCGGCGTATGCAGGTGGCTGAGCAGCGACTTGACCGAGTCGGGCAGGCTCTTGTCATCGAGGATATGCTCGAACACGATGCCGACGCACTCGATGGCCTGCTGATGCACATGGGTTTCAGAGTTGGCGACCTGTGGCGCTGGCGCCGCACTGAACGACGCCTCCTGGAAGGCATTGAGCTGCTGGCTTTGCAGCGCATTGAGCTGGCTGATGATCTGGTCGATTGGCAGTACTGGCAGAGACGGGTTAACCGGCCTCGGGCTTGCCGCCAGCAGACTCTGGATTGTCTCGAACAATTCCACCTGGCGCTGGTCGGACTCTTCACTTTGGTAATCGCTGCGACGCCGGCGCGGCTCGATCGGTCGCTGGCTGCTCCCGCGCTGGCGCAGGTTGGGCAGGATGTTCGCCTCGACCATGGTCTGGTTGAGTTCGCTGTAGGCCATGCCGAGGTTTTTGACGAAGTAGCGCTCGAACAGTTTCAGCAAGATCAGCTGGGTGGGCAATTCGATCGCGAGATCATCCAGCAGGTCGGCAAGGCCGGTGCAAAACAGCTCGGGCGCGAACGGGTTGTTGTACTCCTCGAGTTTGACACCTTTGTTGAGCACGGCGGCGCGCTGGGTCAGGGCAAACAGTGACTCGGCGCAGTCGGCCTCGGCGCGATGACTCATGCTGGTGATGGCCACCTTGAGTTCCATCGAGTTGTCATCGAGTAGCGACAGCTCTTCTTCATCCTGTGCGGCCGCTTTTTTTGCGCGCGGCTTCTTGCCGCTGAGCAGGCGGGCGAAGCGGTCGTTGATGGCCTTATCGAGCTGGGTGGGCAGGCTTTCGCGCTGCGCCTGCACGGCGTTGCGTGCCTCGATGAAACGCTGCTGTGAATCACCGCGGCTGGCCTGGTCGGCCTGCTGGAACAGGTACTCGCTGGCGGCGGTGATATAGGTATTGGCCTGGGTCTGGCAAAAGCGCAGCAACTGGGTTTGCAATTGCCCCAGCAATTCCTTGTGGGCGTGGTTTGGGGTTGAGGCCATAGAGTCAGGTCGCTTATTGATCGGGTTGCCACCCGCTGCGGGTGACTAACTGTTTCAGTATAGTGCGTCAGCCCGCAGCGGCAGGGCCTGTGCGGCCTGCGCTTGCGATATTGTGGGCCAGGCCGAATATCCGCAGGCGACACTGCGTTTTCTGGTTGTTTTACGCTCAATAAAGTAAGTCATCACTTTGGTCTAAAGCACCGCCCCAATGGCTTTGGCAGGTGGGGCTGGCGCGCTGCGAAAAAAAGGTTTCCTCAATGAACTCAACGAGTTATGATGCGCGCCACCGCGAGCGGTGCACCGCGAATGAGGCCAGGAGGGCCTCTGCAATGGCCGGCCAGGTCGAGCAGCGAATGCACAGCCAAGATGTATAAAAAATAGCCTGATCCGGTCGTCTGGACCCAAACCGGGCTATTGAGATGGCGAGATCGCCAGGGTCACATCGTATGCCGACAAGCAAGGCCTCCCGAACGCTGCAACAGCTGGCTGCATCAGGGCAGCGCAGGATCAAGCTGTATAACGATGACGGCGAACCCTTTCCCGACTTCTTGCTGGAACATATCTCGGACCAGTGGGCCGAGGTACAGCTGGACCATATCGATCCCGATGTCTGCCTGCGGGTAGATTCCGGGCTCTCCTACTGTGGTTGCGGCGTACCCGGCAACAAGCTGCGCCAGTTCATCTACCTCTATCACGGCTCCGAAGACTTCGACCATGAGACGGTCGAGCTGATGGTGCGTATCGCTGATGCAGTCAGTGATGAGTCGCCCGTCTGGGACGAGGTGCTGGCACTGGAACTCAATCGCGACTGCGGCATGCCGCGGGCCGACTACCTGATTGCGCTGCGCTCGATCGCCGATCACGTCGATGCCGAGTCGACGCTTTGCGAGACGCTGCTCACAGCCTGAGCCGCTTCCACGTTTTTAATTCCTTCTCTTCGGCCGCCGATGGCCGGAATTACCCCTTGGTAATATCCCGCTCTGGGCCTGCGTTGGCCCCTGTTGGTCGCGCGTGGTAGATTCCTACGCACGACCAGTCTGGCAGGGAGAATATTATGACTACAACAAAAATCAGCGCCGGTTATTGCGCTTTCCTGGGGATACTTTTCTGTCTAGCGGTGAATGTGGCTGCCTTTGCCGAGCAACCGCCTTCGGCTGAAGCCTTCGCAAAGCTGCCGAAAATAGTCAGCCCCAAGTTATCGCCCGATGGTAAACGCATTCTGTTTTCGACCGTCAAGGATGGCGAGATGCTGTTGGTCGTGGGGCCCGCACCGGGCGCCTTCAAGGAAAAGGTTGGCCTGACACCCATCAGCACCGCGGGTCTGAAGTTCCAGTCATTTGACTGGGGTAACAATGAATCCCTGATGGTCAGGGTTCGGAAAACCACATCGTTGAATGGCCGTAAGATTGTCCGTACCCGCATTGCCCGTATCGACCGTGACGGTGGCAACGCCAAGTACCTGAAGATGGTGCCCAACCAGTGGGATTACTATCTGCAGTTGCCCGATATCGTCGACCCGCTTGAAAACGATCCTGATCACGTGTTGGTGACGCTGGACCTGTTGCACGACAACTACTACTACGGTGACGTTCACAAAGTCAACGTTAACACCGGCGAGCGAAAGCTGGCCGCGCGTAACACGCACGGTGCGCGCGATTGGTTAGCTGACGTCGATGGTGAAATCCGGATTGCCACTGCGACGGCGTACAAAGGCAAGCAGCGCCATGTTTGGGTAAAGCACCGAGCCAGTGAAAATGATGAGTGGGAGACGCTGCAGCGCATCGATTACTTCGACCACAACCGAATGGTTCCGCATCGTTTCCATCCGACCAAAAAAAATGTGTTGCTGGTCAGTGCGACCAGCCTGGAAGAATCCGAGGAGGGCTCGGAGCTCAACGCCGAACTGTTTGAGTACGATACCGAGGCTGGCCGTGTCACTGGCCCCTATGTCGACCAACAGGTCGAGCAGGCCAGGGAGGTTGTCGCCAGCAAGTTCCCCGAGTGGACGGCGGATCTGGTATCTCACGATCGCGCACGCGAGGGCTTTATATTCAGGATGTATTCCGATGTCCGACCGCCGCTCTACCTGCACCTGAAAATGCCCGAGGCGAAGTTCGGCGTGATTGGCCGCACCTATCCGCAGCTGGAGAAAACGCAGCTTTCTAGCATGGAAAGGGTCGAGTATGAAGCCAGTGATGGTTACGCGATCCCCGCGCTGATGACCCGGCCAGCGGGTGCCGATACATCTGCAGCGGTCCCCTTTGTGGTTTATCCGCACGGTGGGCCGCATTCCCATGATGTGTGGGGCTTCGACAACTACGTGCAGTTTTTCGCAAGCCGTGGTTACGGTGTATTCCAGCCGCAGTTTCGCGGCTCGACAGGGTTTGGTGCCGAGCATGAGGAAGCGGGATATGGCGAGTGGGGCGTGCTAATCCAGCGCGATATTCATGACGGCGTACGCTGGCTGGTCGATGAAGGGATTGCCGACCCGGATCGCATTTGTATTGTGGGTGCAAGCTTTGGCGGTTACGCCGCTGCACTGGGCCTGGCGGTCAGTCCGGAATTGTTCAGCTGCGGTGTCAGCATTAACGGCGTGATGGACTTCCCCAGTAAGATCGATGATACGTCCAATTTTCTCTACGACACAATTAATCGTGCGGTGATGGCCAGTGACGTTGATCCTGAGACGGTATCGCCACTTCATCTGGCAGAGAACATTGAGGACCCACTGCTGCTGATTGCGGGTACCGACGATTCTGTTGTGCCGTACTCGCACTCCAGGTCGATGAGCAAGCGACTCAAACGGCTGCGCAAGAAAGTCACGTATATCGAGTTAAAAGACGGCGAGCACTCGCGCACCAACGAGGCCCATGAGATCCAGAAGCTCGAGGCAATGGAGAAGTTTCTCGCTAAACATCTGGGCAAGTAAAACGAGAATGGCTTTCTGGATGCAGCCAAAATGTTATTGTTAAGCGGTTTGCTATGAGGAGCCAGACCATGTATCGACTGCTCGCCAGTCTGTTGATAGTTGCTGCAGTCAGTGCTTGTGCGCCTGAGGCAAAGGAGCCCGACCCGGATGCAATCCAGGCCTGGCGCGACTTTGCCCGCGGGCTTGAAGAGGCGGGCGTTGAAGTGCTCAGCACTTACCCGCAGTTTACCGAGCTCGATAATGCCGAGGGCTTGCGCTATCTCGCCCAGCAGGTCAGTGCGGCAACGCAGTGGCGCTTGCTCAGGGAGCCCAACCAGATTGCCCTGCTGCGGGTTGGCGCGACAACGATTGATAAATGGGGCCTGGATGGCTCAGACGCCAAGTACCAGGGCGCGACCGTCAATGGTGCCAATAGCTATCGGCTCTATGGCACGTTGGGTAGTGCGCGACTGTTCGCGCTGCAGATCGCACAGGTCGATGGAGAGTTTACTGCTTTTGGTGCACTCACTGGCGACCAGCTGGGGGCCGACGCCGAGGGCAACTTTGAGGTGATGATCTCGGCGACGAAGCCCGATGGTTGGCAGGGCCAGTGGTTGGAGATGCCGGCGACGACGGACTACCTGTTTCTTCGCGAATACTTTAGTGACTGGGCCAACGAAAAACCTGGCAGCTACTATCTGGAGCAGATCGATGCGCCGCCTGCCGTTGAGCCGCTGACACTCGCTGGCAGCGCCGCGATGCTTGAGGATATCGTCGCCGAGTTTGCCAACCGTGCGCCGCAGTGGCAGGGCAGGGTCGAGCAGACTCAGCGCTTTATGACCAATAAAGTACACGTGCAGCAAGCCGATGGCCAGGGTCTTGCCGCTAACCACTACGGCGGTAGCTGGTTCAGCATCGAACCTCATGAAGCATTGATTATTGAAATGGATGCACCGCAGGCGCGGCTGTGGAGCGTGCAGTTGGGTAATGCCTGGTGGGAGTCGCTCGACTACATCAACCACACATCGAGTTTTAATGACATGCAGGCAGTACCAGGCAGCGATGGCAAATACCGTTTTGTGCTGTCCTTGCAAGACCCCGGGGTCGTCAACTGGCTCGACCCGGTGGGCCACACCAACGGCGCGATGATGTTTCGCTTCCAGCAAAGCGAGGTGGTCGGCAAGCCCGATATGAAGAAAGTCGCGTTCAGTGATTTGAGCCGTATTTTGCCTGGCGATGAGCCCCGGGCAGACGCCGCGCTGCGCGCGCAACAGTATGCTGAGCGCCGGCGTCATGCTGCCGTGCGCTGGTCGCCTTAGGAGTCGCCGGTATATGATGTCAATGCGTGACAAACTGGCGCTGGAGCGAACGCGGCTGGCGAACGAACGAACGTTCCTGGCCTATGTGCGCACGGCGCTCTCGCTGATTGCCGGCGCTGCGGTGTTGTTCCAGTTTTTCTCGGCTGTGCAGGCCTATATGGCCCTGGCGTGGGTATTGGCGGCGGCTGGCGTGCTGGTACTGGCGATAGGTATCCTGCGTTTTCGCGCAGTGCGCCTGGCGCTCAACAAAGAGATCACCTAGCGCCGGCTACCCAATCCCTGACTGTTGTCTGTTACTTGTGGAGTTCACTGTAATGAAAAACCTGTTTACCGTTCTGCTTGCCTTCGGCCTTGTCGCTTGTGCCGGCTCCCCGGTCGATCACTCGGCGCTGCAAAACGGCAGTCACCGACTCAGCGTGCAGGGGGAGGTGTCTGCTGGGCAAGACAAGTTAATGGCACAGATCGAAAAGAAAGCCGCGAAGATCTGCGGCAAGGGCAACTACACGATGGAAGATGGCCAGCCGGCGCGCGAGATCACTGTGCCAAGCTATGTCGATGGCAAGCCGGTTGATGTGACCCGGTTGCACCTCACCCGTACCGTGTGGTGCAAGTCCTAGGCTGCAGTCGGCTATACTGAGCGTTTACGCTGTAACGAGATCTTGCTGTGCTATCGGCCCGTTCGCTCGCTGTTATTTTTCTCTCGCTGGCTATCATGCTGGCGATGCCCGGCCGGCTTGCAGCTGAAACCGTCAGCTTTGCGGGGCGCGATGCCAATCTCGTCGTGCCATCTACCTATAGTCCACTCAACCCCGCCGCGTTGATACTCCTGTTGCATGGCTATGGGCAGACCAGTGTGTCGGTCGACAACTACCTGAAATTTTCAGCGCTGGCCGATGAATACGGTTACCTGTTGCTGCTACCCGATGGGCTGGTCGATGTCATTGACCAGGGTATCGAGCGGCAGGGCTGGAACGGGACTGACTTCTGTTGTGACTTCGTGCCGCCCGCGCACGATGACTCGGCCTTCCTGCGTGGCCTGATTGATGAAGTGCGCGCACAGTACAACATCGATGATGGCCGCATTTTTGTGACCGGTCACTCGAACGGCGGTTTTATGTCGTACCGCATGGCCTGCGAGCATGCCGATCTTGTTTCAGCTATCGCCAGCCTGGCGGGCGCAACGTTTGATACGCTGGGCGATTGCGCGCCTTCGCAGCCGGTCCACATTCTGCAGGTCCACGGCACCGAAGATGCAGCCATCCTGTTTAACGGCGGCAGCAACGGCCAGGGCATTGCCTATCCGAGCGCGGCACAAACCATCAATCTCTGGCGTCACTACAACGGCTGTACGCTGGTGCAGGATCTCTCGCGTCCGCCCCAGGATCTCGACAACGCAGTGCCCGGTGCCGAAACCACGTCGATCCGGTTTAACGACGGTTGTATGGAAGGCGGCTCATCAGAGCTGTGGTCTGTCATTGGTGGATCTCACGGCCCCGCATTCGATACGGACTATACGCGGGCGATCGTTCAGTTTTTCTATAACAACGCGCGCTCGAGCCAGCCGCTGGTGCACGGTACCGTGCCGATGATGCCCTTTGCGGGTATGTTCGTGCTGGCCACAGTGCTGTTTCTCGCCAGGGTATACCGCCGACCATAGTTGCGTTGACCGGTTGCCAGCCTCAGCCGCTGCCGTTTGGGGGGGGTTGCACGATCGTATCCTGCTGCACGGCAAGTACCACGATACCAACAAGTACTATCGATCGCGCCCGGCTGATTTGTAATCCGCTGTCTGTGTCGCGGTACCGACCCGGCTGTTATACTCACCAGTCGCTGTATTCAATCAACTTTTAACCGATAAGGATAATTCAATGAAGAAATTCGCGATCGCAGCTTTGATGTTGTCAGCCTGCATGCCGGCTCTTGCCGAAGATGAATATTACCTCAATGTCCAATATTCCTTCGTAGATGTCTCTGTCGATGGTGATGGTGTTGAGGGCGACCCGGAGCCTGAGGCGCTGGGCTTTGTTATCGGCAAGCATATCAACAAGCACTTCGCCATCGAAGGTGGTCTCATGGCCGGGGTGGACAAGGATGAATACGGCGATGCCGCTGACGACTTTGAATTTCGGTCGGCGCTGGTCATCTCTGGCGTAGCGAAGCTCCCGTTGGCGGATGGGCTGGACCTGCATGCCAAGCTGGGCCTGGTGCACGCGCAGTACCAGGACGAATCCGAAAACGAAGCAGACATTGAAGGCCTGGTTTATGGTGTCGGCGTTTCGGCACTCGTGACCGACAGCATCGGATTTACCATCGACTACAGCACCTATGCTGATGGCGAGTACGACGATACGGATATCGATATCGAGACAGACGTCGTAGCATTCGGAACAAAGTTTGTTTTCTAGTGCCTGCCGCAGGCCAGGCTGATTGAAGGGGTAAAATATGGCATTCGCCTACCAACTGATGGCTGCCGGGGCAGACCAGGTCCGACGCAATACGGTGGAGGAGGCGCAGCCGGCTGCGGGTGAAATCAAGATTCGCATGCGCGCATCGAGCATGAACTATCACGATTTCACGGTGCTGCTGGGGTTTATGCCCAACATGCAGTACCCGCGCGTGCCGATGTCTGATGGCTGCGGTGAGGTCGTCGCCGTGGGCGATGGCGTCGACAATTTCGTGGTGGGCGATCGCGCCATGCCCATGTTTTTCCCCGACTGGCGCAGCGGCCGACCGCGTACCGATTTGAAGCGGCGCGTACTGGGTGACAGCGTAGACGGCTGCCTGCAAGAGTACTTTTGTATTGCCGCCGGTGCAGCGGTGAAGGCGCCTGCCCATATGACGGACGCCGAGGCGTCGACGATGGTCTGCGCTGGCTTGACCGCCTGGTATCCGCTGATGGAAGAGTTTGGTATCACCGACCAGCATACTGTGCTGCTGCAGGGCACCGGTGGCGTGTCGCTCGCCGGCTTGCTGATCGCCAAGGCGGTTGGCGCAAAGGTGGCCATTACCTCATCCAGCGATGAAAAGCTCGAACGCTGCAAGGCACTGGGCGCCGATTACCTGATCAACTACAACACCCATGAAGACTGGCATAAGGAGGTCTATCGGCAGACCGGTGGCGTCGACATTACGCTCGACAATGGTGGCCAGCATACGCTGGGCAAGGCTGCGAAATGCACCAATGACGATGGCTTTATCGCCATCATCGGCGTGCTCAGTGGTTTCGAGTCGGCCGAAATACCTTTCATCGATGTGATGCAGAAAAATATGACGATCAAGGGCGTTACCGTGGGCTGCGCCGAGTCTTTCGATCGCTACGCGCGCTTCGCAGAGCAGCATGCGTTGAAACCCGTCATCAGCGATACGCTGGCCGCCGACCAGCTCGAAGAGGCGGTAGCGCTAATGGGCGCGGGCGGCCACTTTGGCAAGATCGCTATTGCAATTGACTAGCCTGCGCTGCGCGCTTTGAATGGGCGCAGATTTTGTTTGCAGGAATCCAACGATGACTATTGCTACTGCCGCCGAGGTTGCCGCCTACCAGTTTACCGGCCAGGACATCCCCTGGCTGTTGCGCCACTGGGCCGATGCCAAACCCGACCACCCCTTCATGGTCTGGGAGCCAAAGTCCGGGGCTGAAAAAAGCTGGACCTATAAAGCGTTCTACGAGGCAACGCGCAGCGTTGCGGCCGGCCTGCAGGCGCGCGGTGTTGGCAAGGGCGACAAGGTACTGATTCACTGCGAGAACTGCCCCGAGATGGTTATCGCCTGGTATGCCTGCGCCCACGTTGGCGCCGTGGCAGTGACCACCAATACCCGCAGTGCTGGCCCGGAAGTGGAATACTTCTCGAATCATGCGGAGTGCGTTGCGGCGATTACCCAGCCGCAGTTCGCGGCGCTTGTCCAGCAGTATGCGAACAACGTCAAGTGGATTGCAGTGACCCCCGACAATGGCGGTGTCGCCGCCGAGGCCGACCAGCACATTGATGGGGCTACATCATTTGAAGAGCTCTACGGCGATGCCAGCCAGTTGCGTGAACGGCCTGCCGAGCCCATGTTGCCGGCCGGTATTATGTTCACCTCGGGTACGACCTCGCGACCGAAAGCCGTGGTGCACACCCACGCTAACTGCCTGTGGGCGGCGAAGCAGGGCCCGGTCAACATCGACCTGCGTGGCGACGATAAATACCTCATCTATCTGCCGTTCTTCCATGTGAATGCGGCGAGCTGGGCGACCTGGTCGGCGCTGGGTGTCGGCGCGACGATCGTGCTGCAGCCAAAGTTTTCGTCCAGCCGTTTCTGGGAAGTTATCCAGAAGCACAGCATTACCCACATATCGCTGATACCGTTTGTGTTCCAGGCCATTGGCGCCCAGGAAATGCCTGCCGAGCATACGCTGCGCATCGGGGTGTTTGGCCTGGTCATGCCGGACATCGATGCCTGGCTGGGGTTGCGCGCTGTCGCCTGCTACGGCATGACCGAAACTGTGACACAGGCAACCAATATCAATCTTCACCAGAGCTATCCGCAGGGATCGATGGGCAAGCCGGCCTCAGGCTATGAGATGCTCATCGTCAATCCGGAAACCAACGCTATCTGCGAAAAGGGAGAGATCGGCGAGCTCTATGTGCGCGGCGCGCGCGGTGTCCAGCTGTTTCTCGAGTACTACAACAATGATGAGGCCAACGCCAAAGCCTTTACCGACGATGGCTGGTTCAAGACCGGCGACCTGGTGAAGATGGGTGATGACGGTAACTTCATCTATTGTGATCGCGACAAGGATGCGTTGAAGGTGGGCGGCGAAAACGTGTCGGCGCGTGAAGTGGAAGACTGCTGCCGGCAGGTGCCGGGCATTGGCGATATTGCGGTGGTTGGCAAGAAGCACACCATGCTCGACATGGTGCCCGTCGCCTGCGTGATCAAGGGCTTCGGTGCCGAAGAGAACGATGAGGTGTTTGCACAGCAGATCATCAAGGCCTGCGCCGAGAACCTGGCCGACTTCAAAGTGCCCCGCGCCGTCTACGTGATGGATGAGTTTCCCAAAGCCACACTCGATAAAGTGGCGAAAAACAAACTGCGCGATTACGTCGATTCCCAGCCCGAGCTGGGGTAGCGCTTAGCGCAGATTTTCCAGCCAGTGTGGCCGGCCGCGGGCAACGACGAGTGCTGGCGCGTCAAAGGCTGCGATATCGACTCGGGGGTCAGCCTGAAGTGCCAGCATATCGGCGCTCTTGCCGGCTGCGATGCTGCCCGTTATCTTGTCAAGCCCAATGCTTTGGGCGGTACCCAGCGTAGCCATGCTAATGGCCTGCACATTGCTGACATCCCCAAGGTCGATAAACAGCTTCATTTCTTTCCACACGCTGTCGTGAGAGATGACGCCGCTATCTGTGCCAACGCCAATATGAACCCCGTGTGTGAGGCCGTCGAGAAAACCCCTGACCAGCTCCTCGTGCACGATACGCGCATTGGCATTGATGACTTCGACAATGGGGTTGTCACTGGGGTTGCTAGCGACAACGCCGCCGGCGAGTACCGAAAGGGTAGGGTGCAATGTACTGTAGCCCCTGAGTGAGCGGGGGTTGTCCTTGAACAGCGCGATGGCCTCTGCGGTGAGCGATGCGCCATGTTCGATATTGTCCACGCCTGCGCGCAGTGCCTCTACCACACCCTTCGAGCTCTCGGCATGAGCGGTCACCAGGATGTTCTTGCGGTGCGCTTCATCGACGATGGCCCGCATTTCTTCGGGCGTCATTTGCAGCTCACCGGCCTCGCCAATCCGGCGCGAGTCCGAGACACCGCCCGTGCTCGTGATCTTGATGACGTCGACATGTCGGGCGATGGCCTCGCGCACCGCGTTGCGCGCATCGTAGGGGTGTTTGATTATCCTGCCGATCTGGTGGCCGTGGCCGCCAACGATGCACAGTGGTTCGCCGGCGGCGAGAATGCGCGGGCCAATGCGTTCGCCCCGCTCGATGCGATCGCGCAGTGCCACGTCGAGAAAGTCCACGGTGGCCAGCTGGCGCGCAGTCGTGACGCCGCCGAGCAATGCACTCTTTGCGTTCTTTTCCATCAGGGCGGTGATGACCCGGTTGCCAACATAGCTGCGAATGAACCACTCACCAAAGCTGCTTCCTTCCTCAACGACGTAGCCGCTGAAATCGGCTGGCTCGAACGGGTCGCGCTCGCCGAACATCATCAGGTGATCGTGCGCATTGATCAGCCCGGGCACGAGAAACTGGCCCGAGATATCGATCACGTTGTAGTCCTGGGGAATGCTGATAGCCTGCTGCTGGCCCACTGCATGGATCTTGCCTTTGCCGTCGACCAGTACCACGCCCGCCTCGATGGCGGGGCTGCCGGGTTCGCCAGTAATAATCGTCGCGCCTACATAGGCGGTGGGCTCGAGCGGCGCCTGTGGCGCGACATCAAGTTGTCTTATCAGCGCAATCGCAGCAACCGCTATCGCGGCTGCAAGTCCTTGCTGCAAGCCGCGACGCCGAATGAGGGGTAGCCGGGCTAACAGGTTTTGTGTGAACGGCAGCAGGATGATCAACGCCAGGGCGAACAGCGCCAGTGCCAGCATCGACACATAGACCGCCAGGTACAGTTCAAATAAAAAGACCAGAGAGAGCAGCCCGATCGCCAGCGGGAAGAGAATTTTGCCTGCGTTTGGCATGGTGCTACTCCGTCGATTCGGTAGAGGCGGGGGTTTGGTCGGCCTCCTGTTCTAACAGTGCGTCGATCTGTGCGCAGTTATTGTTTGCCGCATCGCCGGCAAAGCGTTGCTCTACCCACAGTTTGAAGTCGTCAAAGCCGGTGTTCATTGGCCCGCTATGATCGGCGTTTTCAAAGACATCGAGCGTCACGGCGACACCCTGTGCGCACAGGTCGGCGCCAAAATCGTAGACGTCCTGGTAGCGCACCAGCTCGTCATTGGTGCCTTGCGCAATGTAAACCGGTTGCTGCCAGCCAGTGAGCGGGATTTCCATTTTTTCAGCGGCGCTGGCCACGCCGGGGGTTTCGCTGAACGGCATGTGCTTCATGCTCTGGCCGCTGGTTAAACCGGCCTGGTAGCCGATACCGATCAGCTCATGCACGCAGAGGCTGTCGGTGTGGTGCATCAGCGCCAGTGCCTGGTCGGTAAATGCCTGTTCGCGGTCAAAGCCCGGCTCATAGGTTTCAAAGCCGCGTGCCAGTAACAGCGATATGCCCAGGTAGGGGTTTGGATCCTCGGCCTTGCCGTACTTGAAACGCTGCATGAAGTTCACGCCGGGTGCGGTGGCAAGTACGCCCAGGAATTCGAGCTCGCCCGATCGCTGGCCGGCATAGGCGCCGGTGCACAGCGCTGCCTGCCCACCCTGTGATTGGCCCATGACCAGCCACTGCTTTGCCAGCGGCAGTGCCAGCTGGTGAGCTGCGGCAACGGCGTCAGTGTTGCCGTTGGCTTCGGAGCGACAATGCAGGTAAGGGTGGGTGCCGCGGGTGCCCAGCCCTTCGTAGTCGGTGGCAACGATGGCATAGCCGGCCGCCAGCCATTGGTTCAGGTAGGCGATGTCACGGTCGGCCCTGCCGCGAAACGAGGGTGCACAGGCATCTGCGACACCGACGGTGCCGTGTGACCAGGCCAACACCGGCCAGCCTCCTGCTGGTGCATCGCCTTTGGGGATGAACACATCCCCGGAGACCACCGTATTGCCGCCGGTGAAGCTCTCAGAGACATAGAGTATGCGCAGGCCTGTGCTGGCTTCGGCGAGTACCAGCTCGGGTTCCAGTGGCTCCTGCCGCAGCAAGTCGCCCGGCTCCCCGGGCACGAGGGCGTCCCAACGGTAAAAAGGTGAGGCACCGGCTGATTCAAGCGTGCTTGAGCCGGCCATCGCGCTTGCCGTGATCAGTGCGGTGATAAGGAGGTATCGTGCGGTGCGGTCGATCATCGGTATCTGGCCCTGGTTTGCTGACGCATTATCGTTGCATGATACTCTAACATAGAGTATGTTGCCAGTACTCGATGCCCGTGCCGGAGATGTGTTTTGGCCCGTTTGACGACGACTTCCTACGCCATACTGGGGCTGCTCGCCCGCCGCGACTGGTCTGCTTACGAGTTGACCAAGTACATGCAGCTCAGCGCGGTCCGCGCCGTTTGGCCGCGCACTGAAAGCCGGATCTATCTCGAATTCAAGAACCTGCTGGCCCATGAGCTGGCAACCTCGCAGGAGCAACGCAAGCAGGGGCGCAAGCGCAGCGTCTACAGCATCACTGCCCTGGGACGAGAAAAGCTCGGCGAGTGGCTGCAGCTGGGCGAGGGCAATTTGCGGCTCGAGTCCGAACCCCTGCTGAAGTTTTTGTACTGCGACCTCGCGCCGTCTGCCTTCGAAGCGCAGCTAGCCCACATGAAACAGCAGCTGCACGATGAAGTTGTCGCGATGGAGCTGGCCGTGGCAGAGGCGCAGGCAGGTGGTTTGTTCTTCGAGCAGAACGCATTCCAGAACGCGCAGTTGCTGACACTGCTGACAGGCCTGGTGGAAGCGCGATCGCATTGGGTGTGTGAACTTGAGCAGGCACTGGCAACGATGCCCGCTCAGGACGCGGCGGCCGGTGAAGTGGACGAGATTTATGCGCGCCAGGCGAGCAAGCTTGCGGAGTTGCGCCGGAAGATGCACTGATAAAAAAATACCCTCCACGAGGGAGGGTACTTTTTTTATGGTAGCAAGGGGCGGATGAATGGAAACAGGCTCAGGCCTGTTTCCACCCCTGCGGGGCTTCGCTGCGCTCGTTGAAAATTGCTCCTTTGGTCGCAATTTTTCGAACCGCGGGCGGTTCTCACCCACCCGATGCACTGATAAAAAAATACCCTCCACGAGGGAGGGTACTTTTTTTATGGTAGCAAGGGGCGGATTCGAACCGCCGACCCCATCATTATGAGTTACAAGAAGGTGGAATTAACGGACAATAATGGCGGTTAACTGCTCTATCAAATCACGTTAAATACTTGTTTTTAAAGGTATTGCAGGATAATTGTGCATAACTCAGAATAACCCCTCCGGTATCACCAGGGTAGCACCAGAGGTTCGTAAATGGTTGCGAGAGTTAATTTCACTAAGGCGCTTTTAGACTCGGTGCAGTCGCCATCTGGCTGTAGTCGGGAGTATCTTTACGACTCTAAGGTGGTAGGGCTTTGCTTGAGCGTAACCCCCAAAGGCACCAAGAGCTTTCAGGTTTACAAAAAGCTTGCAGGTAAGCCGCTGCGCGTTACTCTTGGCCGCTATCCAGACTTGCAACTACCGCAGGCTCGACGGATGGCTACGTTAGAGTTGGCTAAGATTGCGCAGGGAATCGACCCAGTGAGACAGCGCAAAGCCAAGCGAGAGCGAGAGATTTCTTTAGACGCCTGTTTTGCTGACTACCTGAAAGTTAGAGATGGCAGGCTATCAGAGAATACTGTCACACAGTACACCAGCATTTTGCACAGTCACCTCAGTGATTGGCGCGAGAAGCCTCTGTCCTGGATTACCAGAGACCGCGTTGCCAAGCGGCACCACGAAATATCACAGCGATCAACGACGGCAGCCAACAAAGCGATGCGCGTACTCAGGGCTCTGTTCAACTTTGCCAACGGACAGTATGAGGATGAGCAGGGCAAGGGGTTGTTCCCAGACAATCCGGTCTCTCGCCTTAGCCATACCCGCGCTTGGCATAAGGAGGTCCGCCGTCAGAACAAGGTCAAAAACAGTGAGCTTGAGGCTTGGTTTATGGCGCTTGATTCATTGCGCATGTCAGGTCAAGTGTTATCGGGGGTGGTGGCGGATTACTTAGAATTCACGCTGCTGAACGGGCTGCGTAGGCGGGAGGCCGCCAATTTGCGTATTGAGGACGTCGATTTCCATGATCGGTCCTTCACGGTACGTAAGACCAAGAACTCGCAACCACTCACGCTGCCACTGTCTAACCGTTCGCTCGCCATTCTGGACAGGCTGAGCGCGGGTCGAAAAGAAGGCTACGTCTTTGTTGGCCGTGACGGCGGAGCGATAAATGACCCCAGGGCAACGATTGCAGCTGTCCGGCGGCAGTCGGGGATCGCTTTTACCGTTCATGATCTTCGCAGAACGTTCATAACTATCGCGGAATCGCTGGATATATCAGCCTACGCAGTGAAGCGTCTGGTTAATCATTCAACAGGCAATGACGTAACTGCGGGCTATATCGTGATGGATGTGGAGCGGCTCAGAGCGCCAATGCAGGCCATTACGGACTTTATCCTTAAGACCGCATGTGTTACAAAGTCAGCAATGGTTGTCAGGATGGCGTGAACTTGGCGTTCTTTACCTTTGGCGGTCCTTTAATGGCGCTATAGCGCTGTTGGCGGTCGTGTCAGTAATGGAGCAAGTGCTTATTCATCCATGACAGCCGTGGGAGGGCCTCCCTATGGGCCGCGAAGATCGTCACGTTGGGCATATGGTGCCCAGTTTCGCCCTTGATGAACCTGGCAGGAGTTCTTTGGCGCAGCTGTTGGGCGACGCTATTGGCTCCGATCGTTTTGTTGCCATCGAGCGTTTGCTCGTTGGTTGTTCAGAGCTGCAATACTCCTTGAGCCTGGTCACGAGCACTAAAACAGAGGTTAAAACCGCTGCTCGCTCGATAACCAATCACTTGGAAAAGGTTTTGTTGCAGCTGGAAGGCGTCGACCCTGCCGACGAGTTGTTGTTTGATAGTTTCTACTACGAGGCAAATAAGCGTGATGACCTATTGATCGACTTGTCCTTCGAGTCACATGATTCAGGATTTTATGAGTTGGTGGACAGGCTACGCAGGGGAGCACAAGCGTACCAGGATGCTTTCCCAGCCGCAGGAAAAGGCAGAACTCCGGACCAAACCTATACGGAATCGTTGACTCGCTTGCGGGACGGATTTTTGAAGATCTTTCCCGAACATAAATTCTCTGATCAGCCGGAAACCGTCTCGTATCGTTTGGTGCAATTCTGGCTTGGAACCATGATGTCAAAAGACATCACTGACCCCTCGCGGCACATCCGCAAAGTCATCGAGCAGGTACGAAATTAGCATTTTTATTTTTTTTTCGTACCTACACTAAATATACCCACCTCCTTAAAGTTCTCAACTTCAGATTAACCCAGTGGCCACCAGCTTAACGCTGCGTACAAAGGTCACGATCTGGGAGTTGAGTGATGCCCACACAGAACAACAGATTTCAAACAGTCGATATATCGATCTTCGACCGGTCACGGGATGGATTTAACCCCGATCGGCTAGCTTCCCGTAGACAGATAGAGAAGCTCCTTGGTCTTGGCTGGGGGGTGATAGACGTGAAAGTCTCGCGTGGAGACTGGCCGCTCAAGGAGGTGCGAGTAGGACGTTTAGCAAAAACACGGGTCGGCGATGTGGTTGAATATTTCATTAGTACTAACCGAGCACCTGCTGACCGCGTCTGAGTGATGAAGGCACCTGATCTAAAGAAGGTCCTGCGCCTTGGGCACAGAGTTAGTATCGAAGACGGCAGCCTAAAAATCGAGTCGGCATCGGGGCAGCCGGTTCCTTGCGACTGGATGAAGCGCTATAGAGACGACTTGGCTCATCAAATTTCCGTGCTCGCCGGGCTTCCTTTGCTTCGGTATGTTGACTATGACGTCGGTCTAGTTCCCGGTCATTCAAATGATTGGCTTAAGCTCCAGTTCATAGACTTGGGTTCTGGAGACTGCGTATATGTTCTATACAACTGCATCGCGCGCTATTCAAGGACAGCCAAAAAATACAAAAAAGGTGATCGCCTACCTGGTAAACGGTTCATCCTCAAACCAGGTCATAAGTTTGCTTGCCTATGGCGTAGCATGCGTCTTGGAGAGCCACGAAAAGGCTGTGAGTACCATTCGGTCATCAGCCGACTGCGCGACCGCTATGTGGTCGCAGATCTGGTGCAGGGGTCAAAGTCGCGCCAGATTCGCGATAAGCGATTCCAGCTTGCCAATATAAGCTGCGAAGAACTCCTGCTGGGCGTCGAAATAGGTAACAAGCCCAATCACGATACGGATCGTGGGCAATATGCCGCTAAATTTACGCCAAGTGATCGCCAAAGCAATGCCAGTGACCCCCGCCAGGAGGTGGTCTCTAGCCCAGTAACCACGAGGCTTTCAGCGGATTCCGGGTGCGTGTCGGATGAACTGCGTAGAAAGAGTATAGAAGAGGAGAATACAGTGGAAAGGTTGGCTCCTGAACTTCAATCAGTAGACGAGTGGCTGAGAGACTACAGCCAAGGTTGGAGTATTGATTAACGACTCCCAAGGTTTGCAGTTGCAGTCTGGTACAGCCCGGGAAGGGGGTGATGAAAAGTAAAAATCGTTTTAGTTCTACGAGCGCAGCCCCAGCAATATTTTTACGTCCACCATTAGATTTTGCGAGGATCATAGCAATGACAAAGCATCGTGTTTCTAGCCGTATACAAGCTCTTCAGGCAGGTTACAAAAAGAATCCTGCCAGAGAAAACAAGCAAGAGCCTGAGATAGAGTCGTTAAGCGAACTTGATACACCCAAGCGGTTGAGCGATAACGAGGCTAGTTGCTTCAATGCGCTGCTTGGCACAATGCCCCCCGGCGTTTATACAAAGGCGGAGATACCACTACTCGAGTTGACAGCGCGGTTAATGTCGGAAAGCCAACTTGATTGGGAGGGCTTTTCATCAGCGAAGGTGGGCCACCTGTATCGATGCCTGTCGCTACTGGGGCTCTCCCCTGGCGACAGAACCAAGTTGGTGGATCCAGCGAAGTACAAGAAGAACAAATTCGCGTAGCGTTCTAGCCACAGCCACAGCCACAGCCACAGCCACAGCCACAGCCACAGCCACAGCCACAGCCACAGCGACCGGCAGCGATTGTCACTGCTCAATCGGGCGAGGTTGTAGGGTTTCAACTAAGGAGGCATCAAAACCTCCTGGATCGAGTTTTGGCGGGTGAGCGTCTACAGTGGCGGCGGCCTTTGCAGCTTTAGCGCAACTGCCTGTTTTATAGGCAGAAACATAAGCGTGAAATCTAAAAAACTGGCCTATCCAAAATAAATCAGATCACCGCTTGACTTAGTGTAAATCGCACACTAACATGTAAGTGTATATTAGACACTAAGTGGTTTGGCCATGCATCAATACGAATACCCTCACCCAGCGGTTACTACCGATGTCGTTATTTTTACAGTGCGGGATGAAAAGCTTCAGCTGCTGCTGATCAAGCGAAGGGCAGACCCTTTCAAGGGTGGTTGGGCGCTACCAGGCGGGTTCGTGGAGATAGATGAAGATCTTGAATTTGGCGCGAAGAGGGAGCTGGAGGAGGAGACGGGCGTTAGTGGAGTCTATCTAGAGCAGCTCTACACGTTTGGAGCAGTTGACCGGGATCCTAGAGAGCGTGTCATCACGGTTGCTTACTACGCCCTGGTCCCATCAGAGAAGCTAGAGTTGAGGGCTGCCAGTGATGCGGACGCGGTGGGATGGTTCGCAATGGACGCGCTTCCCGACCTTGTTTTTGATCATGCTGAGATCGTCTCCATGGCTCATGACAGGCTGAGGGCAAAACTGGATTACTCCACCATAGCATTTCAATTTATGCCTTCGGAGTTCACGCTGCGCGAGCTTCAAGATGTCTACGAAATTATTCTCCAGGAGCCGCAAGACAAGCGAAACTTTAGAAAATCGATATTGGCACTTAACGAAATAGAGGAAACGGGCGGAGAAAAGAGAGTAGGCGCACATAGACCTGCAAAGCTCTACAAGCTCAAACACCCTGAAAAGGTTGATTTCACGAAGTAACAAGGAGGAAAGAGCAATGATGAAATACTACAAAGGTGAACCCAACACCCACGTTATCTTGTACCAAAATGGAAATATCAAAAAAGAGGGCGCAGGACTGACATTTATTTATGCGCCCTACAACAAAACGATTGCGAATGTACCTATCGTGAGCCAGGATATGCCGTTCGTATTCAAGGAGATGACAGCGAATTTCCAGGAGGTTAGCGTGCAGGGGCAAGTGACATATCGTTTTGAAAATCCACTGCTGACTGCCAAGCACCTCGACTTCACCGTCGACACCAAGACCATGCGATACAGGAATCAAGATCCTGAGAGGTTGGTACAGCGGATCGTCAACATGGTTCAAGCTTATACCAGAACGCATGTCAACGAGCTGGGGTTGGAAGAGGTGATTCGTGATGTTAAAGCGATTACCGCAGATGTACTGGCCAATATCCGAAAAGAGGAGGATCTTAAAGAGCTGGGCGTGGTAATTGAGAACCTTCACATTACGGGTATTAAGCCCAACCCTGAGATGCAAAAAGCGCTGGAAGCGGACTATCGAGAAGGATTGCAAAAGCGCGCTGATAAGGCTATCTACGAGCGCAGAGCAGCCGCCCAGGAGGAGGAAGATAATCTCAAGCGCAAGGAAATGGAAACCGATGTACAGCTCGAACAGCGACGTGAGACGCTCGTAGAAAAGCAAGCCAAAAACCACTTGACGCTTGCTGAGGCAGAGGCGAAAGGTGACGAAATGAAGTTAAACCCCTACGGGGCCCTGCCGCCACAAGCACTTATGGCTCTGGCGTTCAAAGAGTGGGCGGAACAAGGAGGTAATGTGAATCAGCTCAACGTTAGCCCCGATTTGCTCAACGAGTTGATGAAGATGTTCGGGGCAGCGAAAGCTGAAGCTTAGGAAACAAGAATGGCTATAGAGTTTGAAAAAGTAGTAGTTGTTACCCGTAAAACTGTGCTTGAGGAGTTGGTTGAGAGATTCAATACCACTTCTCAGGCGCGGTTTTATCTGGAGCATGCGGGTCAGGAGTTTGACGCTATTGAAGCAGCGCACGACCACTACCACTCAATTCTCAAGGAGCTTTGCGCTAGCATCCCCAGGGGCGTGAAACAGCAGCAGATCGAAAGAGAATATTTGACGCAGTTTATGTTCGAGGAGCACGACCTGGTGGTTACGCTGGGTATCGACGGACTCGTTGTGAATACAGCTAAGTATCTGCTCAATCAACCCATTGTAGCGGTTAACCCAGACCCAAAAACAATAGACGGCATATTGCTTCCCTTCGATTTAAGCGCGTTTGTCAGAAACATCGCTGGCGTAATTTCAGGTGGATATGCCGTCACTGAAGTGACTATGGCAAAAGCACAGCTGAGCGATGGGCAGGAATTACTCGGCTTCAATGATCTATTCATGGGTGCAAATAGCCATGTATCTGCGAAATATCGCATAGAGCAAGATGGGTTCGGCGAGGAGCACTCATCTAGCGGTATGATCATTTCTACAGGCGCTGGGTCAACTGGTTGGTTGCAGTCAGTCTATGCAGGAGCGGCAGGTGTAGTCACTGCGTTGGGCGGAAAAGTTATACCTCCGCCAAATGGGGGCCGATTCGAATGGGATGCAAATCAGCTGGTATATTCTGTGAGGGAGCCATTTCCTAGCAAGACTAGTGAAGCCACGATGGTGCACGGGATTATTACTCCTGATCGGCCGTTAGTATTGACGTCCAGGATGCCTGAGCGCGGCGTGATTTTCAGTGATGGTACCGAAAAGGATTATGTTGACTTCAATGCGGGTGTTACAGCAACTATAGGCATCTCAGATAGACGAGCTAAGCTGGTAGCCGCTAGCTAAATTGATGCACGAACGTTTCTTGTTCCAGTGTTTCAATCGCACGAATAGAGCGAGCGTTCCGTACCGCTTGGATTCCGTCATCGGATGATAGCCCCTGACGCATCAAGTAGCAGGCGGCGATCGTGCCGGAGCGGCCCAGCCCACCCACACAGTGTGTGGCCACCTGTGCTCCCTGAGAGATGGCATCTTCTAGCCATTCGATAATCGAGTCTGCTTCCTTGGTGGATGGGGCTTTTTGGTCAAAAATGGGTGAGTGCAGCACTCTAAACCCTGCAGTTCGGTACTCCTCTATCAGCCCAGGAACACCGTAGGCATGAAATTCATCTTCAGTCAGCAAACAGAGAATGTGGGTAACACTCTGTTCGCGCAGTGCCGCAATGTCAGTGGAAAGATCGCGACCCTTGTCTTTCCTTCCTGGAAGTATTGTTAATCCAAGTTTTCCCTTGTCTGTTAAAGAGGCAGGTAACCAGTCCACCGTAAGTGGCCGACGGTCCAAAAAACGTCGAGTGATCTCTTCGCTGCACAATGCAGCTGTATAGAGCGCCCATTTCTTCTGCCAGGGATTGGATTCATCAAAGGAGAGCGTGTGAACCGCGTATCGCATCTGGCCAATAAAAAACTGCAATGGGTCGCGATCGGAGCCTACCAGCTCGGCGCCAATTGCGCGCAGGATTCGGATCGTTTGATAGGCGCGTGCTAATTTCTTGTTGCTAAGGCAAAAAGATTTTGCATCTGGCAAATCTGCTCGAAGATCGTCAATGGCTAGCAAAACACGGCTCAGAGACATCGCTTCTTGAAGTTCAGCCTCACCTTCAATTGTCGTAAATATATACAGCACATCATTTTCAAGTTTGATGAGGTCTTTCAACACATGCCCATAGTGGGTGTGAAAAAAGTCGATCAGCCAGACGTTAGCCTGTTGATCGATAATAATGTTGGCACCGTTGAGGTCGCCATGTATGTACGAGAAATGGTGTGTGCTCGTCTTCGATTCGCCGATATTCTGTAGAGTCGACTCATAGAAGTCGCATATGTTGGGAAATGTTGTTCCATCGTCAAATGCGAGCAGCGGTTTATCTGCAGTGCAGCCGAGCAGGTTTTCTACCTTGCTTCTCACTGATCCGGCCCACTTGGAATCAAACTCGTAGTAATTCAGCAAATCGGCTTTCTCTAGCTTTGCTGCCGAGTAGAAGCGACCTAGCTGTTCACGGAAAATAGTGTTGAGTATGGACTCGATTTCCTCTATTGAAGCCCCCTCCATGAAGTGCTTTTGGAGCGTAGTGGTAAACGATCCGCGCATGGAGGCATAGCGATACTTAATGGCGCCTCTTCCTTGAAGATCAGCGAAGTCAGTGATCGAAGGTGCGTTATTGCCCAGTACCGCTTCAATGCGTTCAAACGATGTGCGCTCTTGCCCAACTTCTGCGGAAGCGCCTATTTTTACGACGTGAGGAACTTGTCGGTGATCAAACTGATCGGTGCTTTCGGTACCCACTACGATGTTCCCAGAGAAGCCCCCATCGAGTACAGTCAAATCAACTGACTTGCAGTCACGGTAAAGATAGCGGATTAGATCCTCGTCAACCGAGGATAGGGATAAAGAATCTGGCTTTCTCAGGACTGGAAACTGATTGTTGGGTTGGGAAAGAGGAATGGCTTCATTATCGCCAGTTAAGAATTCCCTGAAATCGCCAATAGACGAAAGAACGGTTACGCCAAGCAACTTTTCAAGCTGTTCTAGCGCGATGAAGTGCTGGCTCCTTGAGTTGCTAGCAGCTAGGGCGCTACATATACAAATGGAGAATTCTGGGTACCTGGTAGAAAGTTCATAGGCCAAAAACATGATTTTGGCCTCTGTCCAAACCCCTATCAATCCAACTTTCAGGCTCTCTCCCTTATACTTGTCCAAAACCTGCTCTAAGTTGGTGTCTACGAAGTCGTTTAGGGTAATCGAGTTTATGATCTCGACACTCTTCGCATCGTCATGAGAGAAAACGAACTGTGCGCCTGGAGTATTCTGGAGGCAGTGCTCCCCGAACTGCTCCAAGTGAGGTCTCTGAGCCGAGTCATCGCGGTCATGCCAGTCTCGGATATGTATGAGGTCTAGCTCGTCGTCGGGTAGTTGGTAGGCCCAAGCCATAATCTTGGCGATTGGGCCTTCGGCCGAGTTTACACCTAACAATCTCTTAGACTCTGAATGGCCAATATGCAATAGATTGGGGAGGGGGTCATGAGGACCTAAAGGTTTTACAAAATCGTTCTGCAAGCATTGGGTGATCAATAAGGCGTTTGTCATGACGGCACTTTATCTGATGCTATGGAGCAAAGGATTTGGTATACACGTTACTGTATTTGACTGGCGGGAGTAATCATAGCAAAGAAGGCAAGCGATATGAGAGAAAGAGTAGCAGGGGCCCTGATTGGTCTTGCTTGCGGAGATGCTGTTGGCACGACGCTGGAGTTCGCCAAACGAGACTCATTTGAGCCGATCAAAGACATGGTGGGTGGAGGCCCCTTTGACCTGGAGCCGGGGCAATGGACAGACGATACATCAATGGCACTCTGTTTAGCTCATAGTCTGGTCTATAGAAATGGATTTGACCCAGTTGATCAAATGAACAGGTATTGTAATTGGTATCAATATGGGTATATGAGCAGCACCGGAGAGTGTTTCGATATTGGTAGTACTGTATCGAACGCCTTGACGAGGTACTTGGATACTGGAGACCCTTATTCCGGTAGCGCAGCTCCCGAGACTTCGGGAAATGGTTCAATAATGCGATTGGCTCCTGTCCCAATGTTCTATCATCGGGACGCCGAAAAATGTCTGGAGATGGCGGGTGAAAGTTCACAAACTACTCATGCTTCGGAAGAGTGCATTGAAAGTTGCCGTCTTTTGGCCAGCCTGATACGAATAGCGTTCAAAGCGTCCAGCAAGAGTCAAATATTTGATGAGTGCACATTTAGACCTAAGTGCGACAAGGTTAGAAGAATCGCAGATCAAGAGTTCATGAGTTTTGAATATAAAGATTTGACCGGAAGTGGTTATGTTATCGAGAGCTTAGAGTCCGCACTGTGGTGTTTTATGCGAGGCGATTCTTTCGAGGAATGCATATTGTTGTCTGCAAATATAGGGAGCGATGCAGATACAACTGCTGCGATATGCGGGCAGATTTCGGGTGCATACTATGGGGCGAATAATATTCCTGAGAGATGGAAGAGTCGATTGGCCATGTTGGACGAAATTCAAGAGTTAGCAAGCAATTTGCATAGAGCGGCGCAATAGATTGAAGCTACATGCTAGCGAAGATCCAGGCGAAAAATGTTTGAAATAAGAAAACAATTTGCACTTGCTGCACAGGGTCACTATTGCGTGTCCTGTACGCGGGTGATCGCGGCAGGGATATTCATATGGGTTAACGCTGCCGACAAGGCTATAAACCATGGGAAATAGCAAGATTGTGTGAGCTTATCGATGACTAGCGCTTGCGATATAGTCAGGAGCATTAGATGAGACGCCTAGAAATTGGTCAGCTTTAGTTCACCCAGCTGCTCGCTCTGTGGTGGCGCCTTCCAGGAAAATGATGCAGAATCGGTAGAATTGGAAAAGCGCGTGGGAAGGTGTAAAGAGTGACCCCGGGATAGGTGGCGCGCAAACTCACTTTGTTGGTCGAGGGAATGGACGGCAATCAAAAATTCAAGCTAACTCAATCGTTTGGTGCTGCGCAAACTTTGCCCATGGTGGCAAGGCGTGTCGACGCTATGTGCAAATTTAAGACGTTTACCGAGTTCTACACCACCAGGAGAAACTGCAATGAGTCAAAAACAAGCCGTGCTGAGTAAGTTTCAATCATTTCTGCCAAAACTGAGCGAACGTGAGCAAGCATCTCTTGAATCATTGCCGGCTGAGTTCCGACTGAATGTCCCGTACTTTATTCAAGAAGAAGTCCACTGGTCCGGCGCGGCAGTGGTTCAGATGCTCAGGAAGTTTCACGAAGGAATTGAGGTTTCGCAGAGTCTTATCGCGCATGAGGCAGGATGGAACGACTGGCGGACATTTACTCACGAGACATTCAAGGAGGACTTGCTCCGGTATTTGGCTAAGAGAAACTACGTCCCCGGCTGTTACTACCCCGGACGATATGTGCTGCCGAACTTCGATGACGGAATTCAAGGCGCTGATTTTATAGCGCAGAACTACGAGCTAGTTAATCAGTATGGCTTTGAATACTTTAAAGCTCTTCTGGTTACTATGAAGGCACCTGTCTATGTTCGGCTCCATTTCCATACTGGATGGTATCCGATGTCGGAGGCTCAGGCTCGAAAAATAGATTCTTGTGGTCATGCAGTTCTGATCGTTGGATATGATGAAGAAGGCTTTATCGTGCATGACCCGTGGGATCGAGAAAAGTGGGGGGGAACGCGCGGTGGAGAGTATAGGCATATCGACTACGAGACAATGACGGACTCCCCCAGCGTTAATTGCTGCCTAGGCTTGGTTGCGACTGTTCGCAGGTTAGACGCAAGATTTGAGTATCCTCGCTTCGCATTGTGCCAGAATCGTGATTTCGAGCTTGTCCTTAACGTTTCCTTGCCAGGTATTGATGGTATCTTTTCAGACATCTATCCAGTGACGAATGTGCGTGCCAATTTATTGCTTGAAGGCGGTATCGAGTCGCGAGATCAGCTAGTACAAGCCGCTTCAACTGGAATTCTCAGCGGCGGAGCTTCGAGCCTAAGCTGGGGGCTGACCTGTGGTAGCCAACCGGGATCGTATCCAGTAAAAGCTATCGTAAGAGCGACAGTGAAAGTGCCTGCATTCGGGTGGGAAACGAATACAGCAGATGAGTTTGTCACGGTAGAGACTTTCGCTGAGAGAAGGATAGATATAAAAAATGTTGAATGGTTGAATCGCTACGGTAGGTCTTAGTAAGGAGCGTCTACGCTGTTGGGGTCGTTACAGCAGGCGAAGTCGCGAATTTATTCGCGGTCGTCGTTTGGTCAGTGGTGAGACTGATTGTGAATGCCCCGAGGATGACTATTAGGAGCTTCTTTGAAAAGCCGGAGTTCGCTCGCAGACATAATGCTGCGAAGGTCGAAGGCCAAGAAAAGGGGTTGCCACACAGCCAGGTGGTAAGTGTTGATGGCCACATTAGCCGACTACAAGCAATACGGTAAGTATCTTGTCACTGTTATAGCGCCAAGTTATTGGTTGCTTCTCACAATTATTTATACTTATTCGTACTGGTCAAAGTTTCGGGTGAATGTATTTGAATACATATCCATTGCTGATCTACTTCAAGCATCAATCGGCCCGATTACCTCTTCATTTGCCGGGAGCTTAGTAGGCCTTCTATTGGGTACTGCTTCCCGAGAGTTCGCGCGGATGAAAGGCTTTTTAATACTAGCCTCAATCCTGTTAGCTTCATTTCTGGTTAACATTCAGTTCGGGATTGCGCTAATTATTATATATTTCTACTTGTATATATCTAAGCGCCCCGAATTTTTTCAGAAAGCTCTCCACGATGAAGATGCTCACGGCTTCGTCATCGCAATACTTCTGTTCGTAATACCCTTATTTGTATTCATGAATAACGATGCCCGGGCAAATAGTATTTTGCGTGGAAATGGTGATTCATATGTAATTATGGATGAGGTTAAATATGATTACGTCGGCAAGCTTGGTGAGAATATTTTCTTGGCATCGAGAGATCCTGATACTATTAAAATCATATCGCTCGCCGAAATCGGGTCAATTGACATAGTTAAGTCTAAGGGTTTTGCTCATACGCAGCCAAACTTTATGCGTTGGTGGTTACCTACGCCAGACGAATTGTCAAAGCCGGAGCAGAAGACGCATAACATGTCAGGCAAATCAAAAAATGAAGGTGCAGGTTCTTGAAGGGTAGAATGCGTGCAATGGACGAAAAAGTAGAAAGTTCCAGTCTTGAAGAGGTCTTAGAAATATTCACGAATCATGTTAAGCCGGTATGGTTCAAGCGGGCCAAATCAAATTTTCGATTGGGGGGCTTTACGTACAATATATATAAGTGTTTATACAGCCCATGTTTTCGTATACATACGAGTCTAAGACCTTTTATTGCTTCCTTTCTAGCAAGCGCATTGTTTGGCCCCGCTGAGAAGGAGCTGCTGTCGGGGTATCGTTTGAATGCAAAGAGTATCCGGAAAGTATCGGGCAATGCGAGGTAAAAATGGTGAGCCATTTGGAAAGTGATCAGAGGCTATCTCACCGCTATTGGAGCAGTGGAGTGCGCGAGTCTATGCTGCATGGAGATCGATTATGGGGGGATCCAAGGATGATGTGCTGTTATAACCACGCGAGGCGCGCACCTTCAGGGCTCACAGCTATGCTGATTGGACCAGCCGCATTGCGGCTTGCTCGCGCTGACGGCGTTAGGTTGATCGTTCGATGAGGGTTCGCGGCGCGACTATAGAGGATTTCGATCAGTTGATTGTGCTGTATCGAGAGCTGAATCCGGCTGATCCCGATGCGAAGACAGAGCAGCAAGTTGCATTTGAGAAGATTCTTCGCTCGGATTCTTTCCAGATCGCTGTTGCAGAGCGTGATGGTGCGATTTTGTCATCGTGTTACTTGAACATAGTCCCGAATTTGACCCGTGGCGGTAGGCCTTACGCAGTGATTGAGAACGTCATAACTGACTCGAATCATCGTAAAGAGGGGCTTGGAAGTGCGGTGATAGACTGGGCGGTTAGTCGCGCATGGGAGCGAGATTGCTACAAGGTTATGCTTATGTCAGGTCGGTCAGACCCTATGGTCCATGATTTTTATAAGAGCTGTGGTTTTAATAGCGCTGAAAAGCAAGCTTATGTGCAAAGAGCACCCTAAACAGTCAATGCGGCGATATGCATGCGGCGCAGGCTTCGGCCTTTTCGGAGCAGCTTAAGCTCTTGGGAATCACCGTGGAGATCGTGAACCTGGCTGACCATTTGTCTTATATAACTGAAATTGCTGAGCTGCATCATGCTGAATGGCAGCACTTAGATGCTAGTTTCACCGTCGAGCGCCGAAAAACTGCACTAGAGGATGCTGCGCGTCGAGAAGGAATCCCGTCAGTTTATATCGCGATCAATAATCGAGAGTTTGTAGGTTCGGCCGCGCTCGTAGAGCATGATATGCGATCGTATCGTCCTAATTTGACGCCTTGGCTAGCAGCGGTTTTTGTTAGGGAAGGGTGGCGCGGCAAAGGTATTGCTTCTCAATTGGTCAGCTATTGTGAGGCAAAGGCGGCCCAAGCAACTGTGCTAGAGCTTTATCTGTACACTGAATTTGCTTCGGGGTTGTATTCTAAGCTGGGCTGGGAGACTATTGAAAGCTGTGATTATAAAGGATTCAAAGTAGACATTATGTCTAAAGCGGTTGCCTTATTGTAGGGGGGGCAGGTAAGTCGATTTTCCTGGCACGCAGCGCGTAAACTGCTCCTGCTGGCGACGCAAAGATGTTGGGAGCTTGTCGTGTAGTTATGCAAATACTATTTTTAGATGAGTCCGGTACTCCGCCTCCAAATGATAATGGAGTGCCTTATTTTGTGCTTGGCGGAGTGATTATTCCTGATGCTGTTTGGCGGTCACTACGAAATGCGTTAGACCAAACCAAGGCTAAGTATGGGATCGTTGGTGAAATTAAGTGGAGGTATTTTGCGCCGAACAACGATGATCAAGACAATACACTTCTGCATTTGGATATTCCGGCAAGAAATTCTTTCCGCGAAGACGTTTATTCATTACTGACCGCCAGAAGATCGATCAAGGCGCTGGCTGTTGTTTCTTCCGTCCGGGCCTGCTACGCCCAGCCTTCGATTAACAACGATGATGATCTATATCATTTCACTTATAAGCCGATAACTGAAAGATTTCAGTACTATTTGCAGGACTTGGAAAGGGAATCTGGTCAGGACATGAGTGGCATGATTGTTTGCGATCATCGAGGCCCAAGGGATGACAAGCGATTGCAGGCCATGCATCAAAGGCTTCTCAATCAAAACTCAGACAAGTACTCTAGCTATCCTAACCTGATTGAGGGGTTATTTATTGCACCTTCCCACTGGAGTGTCGGTATCCAACTGGCAGACATGGTAGCAGGTGCCGTATATCGGAAATTCGTCGCCAACGATTCAAGGTTCTATGATCAGATTGAAAGCGCTTTCAGGAAATCCCCAGGTGGAAAGGTAGAGGGTTATGGTCTTGTGAAACACCCGAAGGCTGGGTGGGTTTAGGGGGACGTCGAGCGGGAAGCTAGGCTTCCCGTCGTGCATTCGACGCACTCTCGACAGGGAAGAGTATAGTACTTTTTTTGCTTTAAGTAAAAAATCTATAAGATTCAAATGCTTAAAATTTTGAGAAGGTCAGTGCCGGGGTGCGCGATCTGGGGCGCTCCCACGAAGATGTTACTGGCCTTAGTTAAAGGCGTTATATCGTATGACTGACTTTCTTCGCCCCTCT
Organism: Pseudomonadales bacterium; assembly: GCA_965216795.1. Classification (GTDB taxonomy): domain Bacteria; phylum Pseudomonadota; class Gammaproteobacteria; order Pseudomonadales; family UBA7434; genus UBA7434. Next base: position 2,851,274 of record OZ244196.1, read on the forward strand.
GGCCGAAATGCGATTTCGGATAGAGCTATAGGTCGCGACTTGGATGGGGAGAGCCTGCGCAACTGTCAATTTGAGCGTTTGGTAGCGACGAAGAAGCGTTTTAAGGATTGCGATTTTAGTTTTTCTCAATTTGAATCAGCTTACCTTAGGAACTGTTCCTTTGATTCATGTAAGTTTGTGGGATGCAAGTTTGTAAATTCGAATTTAAGAGGTTGTAGGTTTGAAGGATGCACCTTCGATTATGCAGAGTTTTCTCAGACTCAGATAGATCCAGATATTTTGGACGTAGGTCTTCCTGGGCATGAAAACCTCCAGCAAAAAATGGCTCGAACGTTGCGTGTAAATTTTCAGCAAATTGGAGATACTGTCTCGGCCAATAAAGCTATTCGAGTGGAGTTGTCCGCGACTAGGGTCCATTTGTTCAAAGCGTGGCGATCCCGTGAATCATATTACAGGAAAAAGTATGTAGGCCTGAATCGCCTGAGTGCGTTCTTTGAGTGGTTAAGCTTTGTGCTGCTGGATGTGTTTTGGGGTAATGGAGAAAGCGCATTTAAACTTTTGAGATCTTTAGCGCTGTTCATTCTGGCCATTGCTTTGCTAGATGTGTATTTGCTACGAGATATTTCTGTTTTTGGCGACTATGTAGAGGCTGCTAAATTGGCACCGCAGGTGTTTGTCGGAACTATCTCACCTAGCGGTTTCTCTGGGCTGGCAATCGCGGTAATCGCTTGCCTGAGATACGTCATGCTTGCTTGTCTAGTGTCAATCCTGGTGAAGCGATTTAGTCGAAGATGATGCATATTTATGCATTCGGGTCACTGTGTCGCGGAGATTTATCGCCAGATTCAGATATTGATCTCTTGGCTTTGGTGGAAGCTCGAAATAGCGATCTCAACCCGGAAAAATTTTCCGTGTATTCTTACACGCGGATACAGGAACTATGGGAGCTGGGTAATGCGTTTGCATGGCATTTAGCTCTTGAAAGCAGGCTTATATTCAGCTCCGATGAAGTTGATTTTATAGGAAGTCTGGGAAAGCCTGCAAAGTATCTAAACGGTGAGGCCGATTGCCAAAGGTTCCGGGAGATCTTTCTGTCTTCATTGGAGGCCGTTCAAGACGATTCTCCAAGCCTAGTTTTCGAGCTTTCTACTATTTTTCTTGCGCTGCGTAACTTGGCCACGTGTTACTCACTTGCGAAAACAAACGAGCCAACTTTTGGAAGGGATTCAGCCCGGCGTCTTGGTCGAAACAGTTTGGATATTTCAAATGAGGTCTATTCGCTGCTTATGCGTTCAAGAATTCTTTCTACTCGTGGTGTTGGCGATGATATAGTCGGTTGTGAGTTGCCCGTTGTCGTTTCGGAGTTGCATAAGTGCCAGGAATGGGTGGATAGAATTTGCGATGAGGTGAAAATAGGTGGATGAGTTTGTTAGCCGTATGGCAACGCAACGGCATGTATTGAACGTCGTTAACTCAAGCCAGCAGCTACACGAAAAGCTGTTTGGGTTGTCATCAAGTGCGATTGACCGGTGGGTGGCCGCAAATCAGCTTGGTCCTTCAGCAGAGATACCCGTGCTACTTAAGAATTTATCTTCAGAGTTGTTTTTTATGGCCACACGTAGCCAAGAGCCAGTTAGTAACGAATACCAGAGACGTAAAAGCAACATCGTGAATGCGGTTAGAGCATTGGAGAGAGCTCTATAATAATGCAGAACTGCAAATAAATACTCCGCTATTTCCCTTTTGTGCATTTCCTCAGAACTGCGGCTAGTTGCAGGTTTTCGTCGTCTATCCCCGCAAGAGCTTAGAGGTAGGGCGGCCGTTTCAACGGTAGCACCGAGGTAGCACGGCCATGCTCTGCTGGATCAGAAGGTACGCCGAATTTGCTGTAAATATTTGATTTATAAGAGATGTTTGGTAGCAAGGGGCGGATTCGAACCGCCGACCCCATCATTATGAGTGATGTGCTCTAACCAACTGAGCTACCTTGCCAAAACTGTGCTCGCGATGCGAGGGTGCGCATTCTCGTTGCAAGCCCGGGGCTTGTCAAGAATGGCCTAGACATTGAAGCGAAAGTGCACGACATCGCCATCGGCGACGATATAGTCCTTGCCCTCCAGTCGCCATTTGCCCGCATCCTTGGCGCCCTGTTCGCCGCCTGCGGCGACATAGTCATCAAAGCCGATGACCTCGGCGCGAATAAAGCCTTTTTCAAAGTCGGTGTGGATGCGACCGGCAGCCTGCGGGGCACTGGCCTCCAGCGGGATCGTCCAGGCGCGGGTCTCCTTCGGGCCGGCAGTGAAGTAGGTGTGCAGGCCCAGCAGTTCATAGCCGGCGCGAATAACACGATCCAGTCCGGCTTCTTCAAGGCCAAGCTCGGCGAGGAACTCGTCGCGCTCTTCGTCTTCAAGCTCGGCAATTTCGGCTTCGAGTTTATTGCAGATCGCGACGACGACAGCCGACTCGTCTGCGGCAATGGCCCTGACCGTGTCCAGGTGTGGGTTGTCGCTAAAGCCATCCTCGTCGACGTTGGCGATATACATCGTCGGCTTGACGGTCAGCAGGTTCAACGGCTTGAGTGCCTGCAGGCTGTCATCGTCGAGGTTGAGCGCGCGCAGCGGTTTGGCTTCGTTGAGTTGCGGCAGGATTTTTTCGAGCAACGCCACCATGGCAATGGCGCTCTTGTCCTGGCCCTTGGCGGCTTTGCCGTAGCGTTGCAGGGCTTTTTCGACGGTTTCAAGGTCGGCCAGTGCAAGCTCGGTATTGATCACCTCAATATCAGCAGCCGGGTTTACGCCACCGTCGACGTGAATCACGTTCTCATCATCAAAGCAGCGCACAACATGGGCGATGGCTTCGGTCTCGCGGATGTTACCCAGGAACTGGTTGCCCAGCCCTTCACCTTTGGAGGCGCCTGCCACCAGGCCCGCGATGTCGACAAACTCCATCGTCGCCGGAATGACTTTCTCGGGATTGACGAGCTCGGCCAGCTGCTGCAGCCGCGGGTCGGGCACGGGCACGACACCCGTATTGGGCTCGATCGTGCAAAACGGAAAGTTCTCGGCATCGATACCGGCCTTGGTAAGCGCATTGAACAGTGTCGATTTACCCACATTGGGCAAACCCACGATGCCACATTTAAAACCCATGTCTGCTATCTGCCCTGTGTGCTAGTCAACGTGTGGCTCGTCTGCGGGTTTGGGTGCCGCATCAAAACCATGCAAGGTGTTCATTACCGACTGCCAGTCGCCGCTGACGATGGCCTCAATATGCCTGAGCGATTCATCGATCGCATCGTCAATGTACTGCTGTTCGGTGGCCGGTGGTTTTTTCAAAACGTAGCCGCTGACCTTGGCAGCGCTGCCCGGGTGGCCGATACCAATGCGCAGCCGCCCGAAGTTGCGTTGATTGCCGGTGCTGCTGATGATGTCCTTGAGGCCGTTGTGCCCGCCGGGGCCGCCGCCGAACTTCAGCCGCGCCACGCCGGGGGCAAGATCGAGTTCGTCGTGAACGACCAGCATTTCACTGACATCGAGCTTGAAGAAATTCAGTAGGCTGGCGACCGCAAGGCCGCTGCGATTCATGTAGGTGCTGGGTAGGAGCAAGCGCAGGTTGCGACCGCCAATCGACAGCTGGGCGACACGGCCATGGAATTTGCCCTCGTCGGAGAGCCCGGCTGCGCTGTACCGGCTGGCAAGCTGCTCGCAGAGCCAGAAGCCAGCATTATGCCGGTCAGCCTGGTGCTCGGCCCCGGGATTACCGAGGCCGACAACCAGTTTGATCGAGTCTGGGGATTTCACGCAGCGCGGCGCAGCGCGGTGTTAGCCGTCGCTGTTGTCCTCGCCACCCGCATCGCCACCGGCGTCGCCAGCAGCATCATCAGCTGCATCGCCAGCGTCGTCTTCATCGTCATCGGCGCCACCCTTGGGTGCGGCGACGTTGGCGATTGAGATGTCGTGGTCATGCGCCAGCTGGACGCTCTCTACGCCTTCGGGCAGCGTAAGATCCGACAGGTGAACAACCTGGCCAGTCTCGACGTCGATCATGTCGACTTCGATGTACTCAGGCAGTTTGTCGGGCATACAGCGGATTTCGATTTCGTTGACCGAGTGCGAGATGCGACCGCCCTGCATTTTGACGCCCACGCAGGTATCTTCATTGATGAAGTGCAGCGGTACGTTAACGACGATAGCCTGGTTGGCGGCAACGCGCAGGAAGTCGGCGTGCATCAACAGGTTCTTGGCCGGGTGGCGCTGCAGGTCTTTCAGCAGCACGTTTTCCGCCTTGCCATCGATTTTCAACGAAATGATGTGCGAGAAGAAGGCCTCGTTTTCCAGGTGGTGCTGGAGATCATCGTGATCCAGGGTGATCTGGACCGGATCTTCACCGCCGCCATAGACAATGGCCGGGATTTTCTTGTCGAGGCGACGCAGGCGGCGGCTCGCACCTTTCCCTACATCGTCGCGACGGTTTGCTTCGAGCTCAAATGCTCCAGACATAATGATTACCTCAGTCTGTTAACGACACGGACCTGCGACCAGTCACTGTGTCGGGTTGAAAAAACCGTGGCGCTTTAATGCCGCCGCGGCGTTTAAAAACTGTTCTGCGCGTCGTCCTTTTGGTAGCGCTCGCGCCTAGCTGAACATCGCGCTAATGGATTCTTCATTGCTGACGCGGCGAATCGATTCGGCCAGCATGCCGGCCATGGTCAACTGCCGGATGCGATCACACTGCCTGGCGTCTGCGGACAGTGGAATCGTATCGGCGACCACCAGTTCGTCGAGTGATGACTGGCCGATGCGCTCGATAGCGGGTCCAGACAGCACCGGGTGCGTACAGTAGGCGACAACTTTTTCAGCGCCGTGCTCTTTGAGAGCGGTGGCGGCTGTGCACAGCGTGCCGGCGGTGTCGACGATGTCATCGACCAGCAGGCAGGTTTTGCCGTTCACATCACCAATAATGTTCATGACTTCAGCGACATTGGCGGCCGGGCGGCGTTTATCAATAATGGCCAGGTCGATGCTCAGCTGCTTGGCGATTGCGCGCGCCCTGACGACGCCGCCGATATCGGGCGAGACGACAATGAGGTCTTTGTAGCGCTGCTTTTCAATGTCATCGAGCAGTACCGGCGAGCCGTAGACGTTGTCTACCGGGCAGTCGAAAAAGCCCTGGATCTGTTCAGCGTGGAGGTCAACGGTCAGTACGCGGTCGATCCCGACGCGCACCATCATATCGGCGACGACCTTGGCGGTAATTGGCACCCGGGCGGAACGCACGCGACGATCCTGGCGGGCATAACCGAAGTAGGGCACGACGGCGGTAATGCGAGCCGCCGAGGCGCGACGAATCGCATCGGCCAGGACCAGCATTTCCATCAGGTTGTCATTGGTGGGCGCGCAGGTGGGCTGGATAATGAACACGTCTTTACCGCGCACATTCTCGTGGATCTCGACACTGATTTCGCCGTCGCTGAATTGCTTGCAGTCGGCGTTACCCAGGCGCAGGCCCAGCTTGCCGGCGATCGCATCGGCCAGTTCGCGGTTGGCATTGCCTGTGAACAGCATTAAGTTTCTTGCCACGGTGAGATCCTCGGTGCCCCGGCTAGCCCGGGTCGGATATGGCTGGGGCGGGAGGATTCGAACCTCCGAATGCGGGGATCAAAACCCCGTGCCTTGCCGCTTGGCGACGCCCCAATAAAAACCTGTCTTCGACGAGTTTGCGCTAGCTGCCTTGGCCTGCATCCAGGCCAAGGGCCTGGTGGGTTGGCGATTGCTGCACTGCGCGCGCGACAAAACCGGTGAAATGACCGGGGAGCTGGCCGAGTATTTCGCGGGCCTGATGCTCTTCGTCGCAGCGGCTGAACAGGCAGCTGCCAGTGCCGGTTAGCCTGGCTTCACCGTATTGGCGGAGCCATTCCAGCGCTTCGGCGACCTGCGGATAGCTGCTGCAAACCACCGATTCACAGTCGTTGCGCAGGGCTGTTGCGCCGGGACTGTCGTCAAAAAAGGCGCGTATTCTGAGGGGTCGGCTGTCACGTGTCAAATGGGGGTGGGCGAAAACCGCCGCGGTCGGGACCTCCACCGGGGGTTTGATGACAATATACCAACCGGCGGCTGTTTCGACCGGCTGCAGGCGCTCTCCAACCCCCTCGCCAAACGCGGTTTGGCCGTGGATAAAGACCGGGACATCGGCGCCCAGCTGCAGGCCGAGGGAGGCCAGCTCGCTGCGTGCCAGACCCAGCCCATAAAGCCGGTCTAGGCCGAGCAGCGTGGTGGCGGCGTCCGAGCTGCCGCCGCCCAGGCCGCCGCCGCTGGGCAGGCGTTTTTCGAGCGTGATATCGGCGCCTAGCGGCCTGCCACAGTGCTGGGCCAGCAGTTGGGCGGCCCGCATCACCAGGTTGTCCCGGGCATCGATCGTGGGGCAGTTGTCGACCAGCCTGAGCTGGCCATCGTCACGCCGGGTGAATCGCAGCTCGTCGCCAAAGTCCAGCAGCTGGAACAGGGTCTGCAGCTCGTGATAGCCATCGGCCCTGCGGCCGGTGATGTGCAGGAAGAGGTTGATCTTGGCCGGCGCCGGCAGCACCAGCGATGCCGGGGTTGCCCGCGTCATAGCGCGAGATCGCCGTCGAGCGGAAGCCAGCTGTGAAAGGCGGCGATGAGCACCAGCCCGGGCTGCTCGGCGCGCATCCGGCTGGGTCGCAGCCCGGTGCCGGCCGCAGGTTTTCCAGGATAGGTCACTCGCCAGCCCGCCTGGCTGAAGCCCGGCCGCTGGACGTCGTCGCCATCGCCAAGCCGCTGGTAGGCGCGATCGGGCGCCGGCTGGCCGGTGGCCCAGTGTCGCAGCAGTGAGACCGGCAGTGCCCAGCCGGTGCTATCGAGCAGCAGCTGCTCCGCGCTACCAGCCTGCGCGACCAGCTTGCCGCCGCGGTACAGCGAGAGCTGGTCGTTCACGCTGGTGACCAGTACCTGGCCAAAGCCCAGGGTACCGCGCAGCTGCAGGCGGTAGTCATCGCCGTGTTGCTGCCAGTTGAACTGCAGGGTCTGGTTGCGCTTGCCGCCAATGGACTCAGCACTGGCGCGCAGTGCCAACTTGCCGCTGACCTGCCACTGATCGCCAAGCTCGCCCGCGGGCAGCGAGCGCAGTGGTTGGCAAGCGCCGATCGCCAGCGCGATAGCGAGCAGCAGGGTGAGGCGCAGTATCATTCGGGGCAGTCGATGCCAAGGCGTGTGCAGGTCGCGTCGATCAGCGGGGTGGCCGCGCCATCGCTGCGCATTTGCTTGACCAGTTTGCGCAATTTACGGCGCTCGCCCTGCGTCCAGTAGAGTTCGACCAGATGAGCGGCAACCTCATCGACGGGATATTTTTCAAAGGCCCGTTCGAGGTTTTCGCGCGCAGCATCGTATTGGCCCAGTTTGAACTGCGCCCAGCCGAGGCTGTCGATGACCGCGGCATCATCGGGTGCCAGCGCGATGGCTCTTTCAAGCAGGGCGAGTGCTTCATCGAAACGCGTTGTACGATTGGCGAGCGTATAGCCCAGGGTGTTCAGCGCAATGTAATTGTCGGGCTCTGCCTCCAGCACCGTGCGCAGGTCGCTCTCGGCGATATCCAGCTGGCCCATGCTCTCTGCGAGCATCGCCCGTTCGAGTCGCAGCATGGTCTGCTTGCCAAAACGATTGATCGCCGTGTCCAGCACTTGCATCGCAGTTTCGGGTTGCTCGTTGCGGGCCAGCAGTTTTGCTTCCATCGCCCAGAAGTTGGGTTCCTGCAGGGGCTTGAGTAGCCGCAGGCTGTGCAGGTAAGTGCGGGCATCCTCGAGTTCACCGCGATCGGCCAGCAGGTCGACCAGCGCCTGGGTGGCGGGCAGAAAGTGTTTGCCGCCCTCGACTGCGCGGTAGTGGTCTACGGCATCGGGCAGCCGTTCCTGCTGCTTCGCGATCTCGGCAAGAAAGTAGTGGGCAACGTTCGATCGCTCCGGATAGCGCGTCAGTTTTTCGAAGCTGTTGCGCGAGGCGTCATAGTGCTTGTTCTGGAACGCGACCAGGCCGTGAAAGTAGAGCATGTCGACGCTGTCGGGCTCCATCGCCAACAGTTTTTCGAATTCACGCTCGGCGCGGGGGAGGTCGGTTTGCGCGAGCAGTCGCGCATAGTGCCAATGCAGCATCGATTCATCGTCGTCCTTGCGATGCGCATCCGCCAGCAGGTCTACGGCCGCCTCGGTCTGGCCCAGCGCATCCAGTAGCTGGGCCTCCATCAGCACATTCTGCACACCCCCGGCGCGCTGGATAACGGGCGTTTGCATTGCATCGAGTGCCCGCTGGTACTCTCCGGCCTGTTGTAGCAAGCTCGCATAGGTCTGCACCAGCCCGACGTTCTCCGGTTCAAGCGGCAGCTGGGCGCCGAGCCTTTCAATAATCGTCTGCAGCTGGTCAGCGGGTGCCGCCTGGTCGTTGAAGGGCGTGCGCTGCAACAGTCGGTAATCAGGTTGCTGGGCGCGCTGGTACTGGGCGATCAAGATGTCCAGCGCGTTGCCTGCCCTGCCAGCCTGCGCGAGCAGGTCGGCGAATACGCCGCCGGAGCGCGGATCTTCAGGCGCGGTTTCGTACCAGATAGCGGCTGCCGTCGTGGCCGCCGCGGGGTTGCGACTGTAGTGGGCCAGCCAGGTTGCATGCGATGCGACGCCACTGTCCTTGGTGGCCAGTGCCTGCTCAATATATTTCTCGATCGCCAGCGTCATGCTGCGATTCTGGTAGGCGAACTCGCCCAGCAACAATTCGTACAGTGCGGCCTCGGTAAAGGGCCGCGGCGGCGGCTCGGGCGCAGCGTCCGGCGTGGCCTGCGTCACCGCCGGGGTAGCCGGTTCGGCAGCTTCGGGCTCCGCTGGCACTGGCGGACTTTGCTCGGGCAAGCTGCCGCAGCCTGCCAGCACCAGGCAGATAGCCAACGACCACCTCGGCAGTGCTTTACATCGTTCAGTCATCTGGCTTGCGCGAGGCGGGCTCATTGATCAGGGTTGTCTCCTTGGGGTGTCGCGGGCGCTGCAAAAGGCCGCAGCTGCAGCATCATGGCACAGAACCGGGCCCGGCTCTAGCGTCGGCCGGCGGCTGACCGCCATTATGCCATCCCCAAGCCGCAGGGAAATTGATAAACTGCCGGGCCAGCATTCCAGCGGCACCGCAGCTTCGACTTGACTACACATCATATGCAGTTTTTTGCGACAGGCGTCAATCACGCGACTGCACCGGTGGAGGTGCGTGAGCGGCTTGCCGTCGCGCCCGAACAGCTGCCCGATGTGCTCGAGGCACTGGGCCAGCAGCTGCAGGGTGCGAGCGGGGGGCGTTCGCCGGAACTGGTGCTGGTATCGACCTGCAACCGAACCGAGGTGATCGCCGCGGGCGTCGAAGACAGCGCGCTGGTATTGCGCTGGCTGGCTGAGCGAGCGGGTCTGGCGATCGAGCAGCTGCTTGAACACAGTTATGTCCATCCCCAGCGCGATGCCGTTGCTCACCTGGTGCGGGTCGCCAGCGGCCTGGACTCGATGATCCTGGGTGAGCCACAAATTTTTGGCCAGCTCAAATCTGCCTTTGCGGTTGCTGAGCAAAGCGGCACAACCGGGGCGGTGTTGCAGCCGCTCTTCCAGCACGCCTTTGGCGTCGCCAAGCGCGTGCGCAGCGATACGGCGATTGGCGAAAACCCGGTATCGGTTGCGTTTGCGGCGGTTGCCCTGGCACAACGTATTTTTTCATCGCTGGACCAGGCGGCAGTGCTGCTGCTGGGCGCCGGCGATACCATTGAACTGGTCGCACGGCATTTGCTCGACGCCGGTGCCCGCAATATCACCGTGGCCAACCGCACGCTCGAGCGGGCCCAGTCCCTGGAGCAAAAGCTCGGTGCGAGTGCAGTCATGCTGGCCGAGGTGCCCGAGTTGCTGCCAGCGTTCGATATTGTTATCAGTTCAACAGCAAGCCAGCTGCCGGTGCTGGGCAAGGGCGCGGTAGAGTCGGCTATCAAGGTGCGCAAGCACCGGCCGATGTTTATGGTCGACCTGGCTGTGCCGCGGGATATCGAAGCACAGGTGGGCGAGCTGGCTGATGTGTACCTCTACACCATCGATGACCTGCGAGACATCATTGAGCAAAACGTTGCGCTGCGCGAGGCGGAGGTCGACAAAGCCAGTGAGCTGATCGATGCGGGTGTTGAGCGCTTTATGGAGATGCTGCGCACCCGCGATGCCAGTGACCTGCTGGTGGCCATGCGCACCGATGCCGAACAGGTCCGCGACCAGGAAATTGAACGAGCGCTGCAGGCGCTGGCGGCAGGCAAACCTGCCGACCAGGTTGTCGAGCAGCTGGGCCGTGCCGTTACCCAGAAGCTATTGCACGGCCCCACCGTAGCGCTGCGCAGTGCGGCCGCGCGAGAAGATAAATCACTGTTGCAGGCCGCGAGGGAATTGTTCGGGCCAGGAGCCAAAACCCGCGAATGAAAGCCAGTTTATTAGCCAAGCTCGACACGATTGGCGAGCGTTACGAAGAGTTGTCGGCGCTGCTCAGCGACGCCGAAGTGATTAGCGACCAGGGCAGGTTTCGCGCGTTCTCGCGCGAGTACGCCGAACTGGAACCGGTCGTTAAATGTTATAGCGCGCTGCGCGATGCCCGGCAGCAAAAAGCGGATGCCGAGTCGTTACTGGACGATGAGGACGCCGAGATGCGAGCGATGGCTGCCGAGGATATCAGTGCGGCCGACGCCGATATCGAACGGCTCGAGGCGGACTTGCAGCGGCTGCTTTTGCCTCGCGATCCCAACGATCGCAACAACGTGTTTCTCGAAGTGCGCGCCGGAACCGGTGGCGACGAGGCCGCCATTTTTGCCGGCGACCTGTTCCGTATGTACGGGCGCTATGCGGAGGCGCGCGGCTGGAAGATTGAAGTGCTCAGTGAGCGCCCTGGCGAACACGGTGGCTACAAAGAAGTGATCTCGCGGGTCGCCGGTGAGGACGTCTATGCCAACCTGAAATTTGAGTCGGGCGCGCATCGTGTCCAGCGTGTGCCAGAGACAGAGTCCCAGGGCAGGGTGCACACCTCGGCCTGCACGGTCGCGATCATGCCCGAAGCTGACGAACTTGAAGAAATCGAAATTAACAAAGCTGACCTGCGCATCGATACCTTTCGCGCATCTGGCGCTGGGGGCCAGCACGTGAACAAAACCGACTCGGCGATCCGTATCACGCACATTCCGACCGGCGTGGTCGTCGAATGCCAGGATGAACGCTCGCAGCACAAGAATAAAGCCCGTGCAATGTCACTGTTGCAGGCACGATTGATGGACAGTGCGCGAGCCGAAGCGCAAAGCGCGCAGGCCAGTGAGCGCCGCAACCTGGTGGGTAGCGGCGATCGCTCAGAGCGAATCCGTACCTACAATTTCCCGCAGGGGCGGCTGACGGACCATCGCATTAACCTGACGCTGTATAAACTGGCCGAGGTGATGCAGGGCGATCTCGATGAAGTTATCCAGCCGCTGATCAACGAACACCAGGCCGACCTGCTCGCCGAGCTTGGCGAACAGTAAGCCTGCGCCAGTATTCTCACGTATCGCATTCCATGGCTGCTACGACGCTCAGGGAGCAGCTGGCGCTGGGTGAGAGCCTGTGTGCCGCGCAGTCGGATAGCGCGCGGCTCGATGCCGAGCTGCTGCTGTGTCACGTGCTGGGTTGTTCGCGCGCAGCGCTGTTTATTGACCCTGATCGCACCATCGAAGCAGAACAGCGTGCGCAGTTAGACGCACTGTTTGCCCGGCGCAATGCTGGCGAGCCGGTCGCGTATTTACTGGGTGAACGCGAGTTCTGGTCGCTTACGCTGAAGGTCAACGCCGATGTGCTGATTCCGCGGCCGGCGACTGAATCGCTGGTGGAGCACGCATTGTCATTGCCGTTGGCAGCGGGTGCGACGGTCGTCGACCTGGGGACGGGCAGTGGCGCGATAGCGCTCGCGCTGGCCAGTGAACGGCCCGGCTGGCAGCTGGTGGGCATCGATAGGAGTGTGCCCGCGCTCAGGCTTGCCCGCGACAATGCCTCGCGTCATGCGCTGGCCAGCCGTGTCGCCTGGCTTCATTCGAGCTGGCTCGATGCGATCGCCGAGAGCAGTATTGAACTGGTTGTCGCCAATCCACCTTATATCGATGCCGATGACATTCACCTTGCACAGGGCGATGTGCGTTTCGAGCCGCGACAGGCATTGGTCAGCGCTGACCAGGGTACTGCCGACATTGCCCGGATCGCGCAGCAGTGTGCACGTGCGTTAAAGCCCGGTGGCGTGTTGCTGGTAGAGCATGGACACCAGCAGTCGAGGGAGGTTGTTGCGCTGTGTCGTGCGGCAGGCCTGGTTGATGTGGATGCGCACAATGATCTTGCCGGTACGCCGCGCTATGTCAGCGCGCATCGCAGCCCGTAAAGTCCAGGCGCGCGTTGGCGAGGTGTTTTCCAGGCTGCCGCTGTTTCAGGCTGCGGGTGTCAGTGCCGTCAAGCGATCAAGGGTTGCGATGAGTTCGCCGAGGTTAAAGGGCGCGATATAGACCGCGTCGGCGCCACTGCCGCTGGCCTGGGCGAGGACCTCGTCGGCCGACAGGTCAATCTCGCGCAGGCGTTCGTGACAGGCAAAGGCAATGAGTGGCATATCGCGACGGACCAGGCGCAGTTCTTCAATTAGCGACAGGCCATCCAGATCATCGAGAAACAGGTCGACCAGTGCAACCTGGCAGTCGCCATGCATTTTCAGGCAGTCGGTGGCGGTTTCACAGTTGACGATTTGGTAATGCGTCGATTCCAGCGCCGAACACAGCACCGGGTAGAGCTTGGCCTGCGATTCGGTAACAAGTAGCCGGGTGACAGGCAATGACGGCTCGCCGCTGTGGGGTGCTGTAGGATCAGTAGATGCTGGCATGGGTCTCCTCGCGCTGCGAACGGATTCTAAGCGCTGGGTCTGGACCCTACAAGCTTGACAGTGAGTGTGATTCCGTTGTTGCGTCGCTGTCATCCGGGTCAACGGGTTCGTCGACCTGCTCGAAGACGAGTTGCAGTAATACGCTGCCGCGCTGCTGCTCGACAATCACATGGCCATCACTCGCGTGCGCCAGCGCAATAATATTGTCAGGCGTTTTGTTACCCGCCTGCTGCTCGCCGGCTGCCTGGATCAATCGCTGCAGATCGTCTGCCGTCAGGTCGCCGCTGGCGGTTTGCACGCTTAACGCAATGTAATTGCCAGTGAGGGTCTCACCACAGGATGCGCAGCTGCGCCGGCGGTAGCGCTGGCTGCGCAGCGACAGCAGGATGCTGTTATCTGCAGCCGCTTGCGCTGCGTTGGCGGCGCTGTCCCTGGCGCTGACCAGCAGTTGCTTGACCATTTTCTTGAAGGGGGCGGCCGCAAGCAGTGCGAAGCCGGTGGTCGTATCGATGTCGGTGCGAAAGTCGAGGCTGGGTGGAAGCTCGGGTTCGAATTTGGCGACGATCTGTTTCACCAGTGGTGCAAGCTCAATGACGCGGCGCTGGCTGTCTTCGCCCGTGGGTTCGGGCTCGTCGGCGCTTTTGTCATCGACGATTTGTTCGCGTGCCGCCTGTGATGCGCCAATAAGCTGGTCGAGGTATTCAATGAAACGACGATCGCGGTTGCGCTCACCCTGCACGCGGGTGATTTTGGCGTAGTCTTCAACGGTCTTGATCATCGCCCTGAAATCCAGGCCAATGGCCCCGCTCATTGCCAGCGTTGGCTCGCCGTCATCGGCAGGTAGCGATGCGATGCTGCTCGCCTCGGTGCTGGCGCTGGCGGTTGCAGCGAGCTGTTGGTCGACCGTTTGGCTAACGTAGCCGAAGGCAGCGATCGATTCGACACGATTGGCGCTGAGATTGTTGATCGCAAACTTGTGCCAGACCACCTGGCTGTCTACGCCGTTGATCATGAACTGCTGGCAGTAGCTGACGCTGGCGCCGTCGTGAATGAGTTGTTCCTCCGACTGGTGCATGCGCTCGGCGGCATCCTCGGCGAAGATTTCGCTGTCGAGGCGCCCGGCGATCAGCTCAGCGCGGACATTGAAAGCCTCGCAAAAAAAGCGATTGACGCGCTGGTAGCGTCCGCTTCGATCTTTCTGGCAGAACAGTATCGGAGCGTCGTTGAGCATATCGGTCAGCGACTCGTGATTCTTCAGCAGCTCCTGGTAGGCCTGCCGCGACTGGGTAATATCAATCGCTGTCCAGACGACCTCGCGGTTGAGGCCCAGCCCGCCGCGCAATCGGGTCAGGTGGGTATCAAGCCAGGTGCTGGACTGGCCGTGCTGGATCGCGAGTGTTTGCTGGTGCGACTTGCCCGTGTTCAGTGTGCGGTGAATCAGCTCGATATAGTTCTCCTGCGGCTCGTGGCCCAGCAGGTCGGTCAGGGCCTGGCCCGGAAAGGCGTTGGAGAAGTGGCCCTCGGCCAGGCTCTCATTGCCCACCGCCTTGACGATGCGCGCATTCTCATCGAGCAGCAGGCACATCACCGGCAGCGAGCGGGTGATGTCGACCCAAATGCGATCGACCATGCTGTGATGTGAGCCGTCGGTCAGGTTGTCGAAACCCTGCAGGCCGTCCATCGTCTGGGGGTAGAGGCTGTCGGTCTCGGCATCGAGTGGCCTCGCGCCGAGGGTGAGCTGTGCACTCAGCCCAATAACGCGATCTGCGCTATCGACCTTGGACTGGATTTCGCCGATCTCTACCGCATGCTCACCAGCTTCGCCAAGTCGCAGGTACGCGCGCATCGTTGCCGGTAGCGCCTGTCGACTCCTGGCCTGGCTGATGAGTTGTTCGAATGCACCTGCCGCGCTGGCATCGAGCATGGCCAGCCACTGCTGCAGCGTCAGTAAGCCGTCCACCTGGTCACTGAGTGCAGAGTGCGGGTTCTGGCTGATATGGACGCGGGTGTTCTCCAGGTCAATAGTGAGCTGGTGAACGGCAAACGGGTGAGGCGTGCCAGGCTGCGGCTCAGCGGTCGGCGCCGATGGTATTGCCGCCGCTGGATGCTGTGTTGCTGGCATCGCTGCCATTGCATTCGCAGGCGTATCGAAGCCTGGCACCATCGCGGGTGCCTGGCCTGGTGTGTTGCGCTGCAGTAGCTGGAGGATGTGTTTCAGCGACAGCTCTGAGCGGGGAAGTAGCGAATCGGCGCCCTGTTTTATCGCCGCTACCAATTCAGGCAGGGTGGCGGCCAGTGCATGGTCATCGACCAGGATCGCAATGGCAGGTGCCGGCTGCCGCTGGGCCTGCCTGGCCAGTGCCACGATATTGGCCGGCGCGAGCTCGCCGAACTGGCTGTCGACCAGGACCAGGCTGGCTCCGCTGATGCTGTCGGGGGAAAAATGCTGTGAGCCAATGCACTGGCAGTGCAGGGCGGGTGAGCTGGACAAAGCCAGCAGGCCTTCGATCGCGCGGCTTATTCTGCTGTCGTCGCTGAGCAAGACCAGCCGAACCGCCTGGCCAGCAGTGAGATCGTGCCCCCCTGTTGCGCCCTGGGGGTTAGGTCCAGCGTCGTACCCAGACATGAATCAGGCTGTTATTCCCGCGTGTTGAGCCGCGTAAGCGCGGGGCAATTGAGCCGTTAGGCCCCTGTTATTGCCGATGCCTGCATTCTAAACGTTTTGTATGTGAAATGACCACTTGCAAGGTGACGAACCGGGCATATTACCCCTTGTCGTCACCGGGCCTGGAGTGCGGGAATGTTACGCTAAACAAGGACTTAGCGGCCCAGGCCCCGCGGCCGGGACGCGGGCGGCCGTATTGGTCGCCAGGGGTCTCGCAACTTTTTTCCCAGGCAGCAGTCACAACGGCGTGACGCGATGGCCACAACATCGCCCACTGCCAAAAAAATTTTTGAACGGGGGCCAGCTAATGATCCAGCTTTACGATGCAGTCGTCGACCGACTGCCAAACTTCGACGGTATACCACTCCTGCTGTTGCGCCTGTTCCTGGCGCCTATTTTTATCCTGGCCGGCTACGGCAAACTGCAGCTGGGTTCCAGTGAGGATATTGGTTTGCTGCAGCGCCTTGCCGCAGACCCCAACGTCGTCGCCTGGTTTGGCAATCCGGATTGGGGCCTGGGCCTGCCCGCACCTGAGGTCATGGCGTTTCTCGCGGGCTGGACTGAATTTCTTGGCGGCTGGCTGTTGTTGTTCGGCCTGTTTACACGCCTGATCAGTTTGCCGCTGATGATGACGATGTTTGTCGCTGCGACTACCGCCCACTGGGACAATGGCTGGCACGCGCTGCCAGAGGCCAAGCTGACGGTGCCCTGGGAATGGCGCACAGATTTGATTGAGGCCGGCAATGAGCGCAAGGCCGCTGCCACCAGCCTGCTGAAACGCCACGGCAACTACAGCTGGTTAACGGAGGCTGGATCCTTCACGGTATTGAAAAATGGCATTGAGTTCGCCGCCACCTATTTCATTATGCTCAGCGCCCTGTTTGTGTTTGGTGGTGGGCGGCTGGTCAGCATCGACTACTGGCTGGCCCGGTCCCGCAGTGGGCCCGGATAGCGATGCTCGCCGGTAAAAAAGCCCCACTGATGGGGCTTTTTTATGGATTTGACGCTGAGTCTGCGCGGCCTGGCAGGATAAAGCCCGAAACGGACACTGCAGCGGGCCGCTATTTCGATTAGACTGCGCGCTGCCCCGGGCTGGTACCCGGTTAATTCGCCCACCCCGCACATCGCTGTTGTTGAAATGCATCCAGAGAACGCCGAAAAAGTAGCCTTCGAAACGCTTGAGCTCGAGTCAGAGATCATGCGCGCCGTCGAGGCATTGGGCTTTGAGCATTGCTCACCGATCCAGGGCGCGGTGTTGCCGTATACGCTCGATGGCTTTGATGCGGTGGGCAAGGCCCAGACCGGTACCGGCAAGACGGCCGCCTTCCTGATCACTGCCATCAATGATTTGCTGTGCAACCCGGTCGATGCCGAGCGTTACCTCGCGGAGCCGCGGGTGCTGGTGATTGCGCCGACCCGTGAGCTGGTGATGCAGATCGCCAAAGATGCCGTTGACCTGGCAAAATTCTCCGGGCTGTCGGTCCATGCGCTGATCGGCGGTGCCGATTACGAGAAACAAAAGCGCAAGCTCGGTCAGGAGGTCGTGGATATCGTCGTTGCGACCCCCGGCAGGCTGATCGATTTCATGCAGCGCGGTGATCTGCACCTGGGCCTGGTCGAGATCCTGGTGATTGACGAAGCCGATCGTATGCTCGATATGGGTTTTATCCCGCAGGTTCGTCGCATCGTCAGGGCGACCCCGCCGAAGTCAGATCGCCAGACGCTGTTGTTCAGCGCCACCTTTACCGAGGACGTGATGCGCTTGGCGGAGCAGTGGACGGTTGATCCGGTGCGGGTAGAAATTGAGCCTGACTCTGTGGCAGCGGCTTCGGTCGACCAGCGGGTCTATATGGTGTCTGCCGCAGAAAAATTCGTCGTGCTGAAAAACCTGCTGGCTTCAGAGCAGGTGACCAGCGCGATTGTGTTTGCCAACCGGCGTGACCAGACGCGCGATTTGTACGAGCGTTTGCGCGGCACGGGTATCGATTGTGGCATCCTGTCCGGTGAAATTGCCCAGCACAAGCGTACCAGTACGTTGCAACGCTTCAAGTCGGGCAAGCTGCGGGTGTTAGTCGCAACCGACGTCGCGGGCCGGGGTATTCACGTCGATGGCATTAGCCACGTCGTCAATTACAACCTGCCTGAAGATCCGGAAGACTATGTCCATCGCATCGGTCGCACCGGCAGGGCGGGTGAGACGGGTGTCTCGATCAGTCTTGCCTGCGAAGACGATGCATTCATGCTGCCCGACATAGAGCGGCTGCTGGGAGAAAAGCTCGAGTGCGAGCAACCTCCACAGGCGCTGTTGAGTTAGCGGTTCCCCGCTTGCCCGTTCGCGGCAAGTTTCTCGCAATACAACGCTGTGCCGCCGCAGACCGCCGCTGGCACCACGATGATATTGAGCAATGGCACCATGGATGCCAGTGTCGTAATGCTGCCAAAACCCAGCGCTGTGCCGCGCTGCGCTGCCAGTCCTGCCCGCACTTCAGAAAAACTCCGCTCATTGTTGTCGTAGGCATAATCGACGTACTCAATGGCCAGCATCCAGGCGCCGAAACCGAACCATATAAATGGCATTAGCGGCGCAAGCGGCGCGATGATCAACGACAGTAGCGACAGCAGCAGCAATGGAATCACCCAGCGCAGGTAGTGCAGCATTTTCTGTATTTCACGCAGGACAGACCGGCCTGCGATCGCAACCAGGCGCTTGAAACTCAGCTCGCTGTCGTGGGCGCTACCGCTGAGGATGAGCTGGACCTGTTCGCTGAGCAGCCCGTAAAACGGTGCGCCAATCAGCGTTGCAACAAACGTGAAACTGTAGGCAACGGCAATCAACAACAGTGCGATGAACAGCACCCACAGGATATTGCGAATAAACGACAGCCATTCGGGAATCGCCGCCATCATGCCATCGAGCCAGGCGCCGAAACTGTCGGACAGCCAGGACAGGCCAAAATAAAACAGCAGGACATTGATGAGAATGGGGCCAATGACGAAGGGCAGTGTCTGCCGGTGCCGGAGCAAGCGGAGCCCGGTGAGCAAATAGCGTGCGCCAGCGGAAAATTGTTCGAACATCTGCGCGAGATCTCGTCAGAGCGATAGCGGGGTCAAAGCGCTGAGTATACTGGATGTGGCACCGACCCATGCCGGCCGGCGCCCTGATCCTGCGCCCGCGCGGGCGCTGCAGCTTAGCGGGGGTTTTGAAGCAGGGCTTTGCAAACCGCGAGCTGGTCTTCGGGTTCCAGCAGCTGCAGGGCCCAGGCATCCTCAATGTCCAGATCCTGTAGCTCCATCGTGACTTCCGGTACCGGTGGCATACCGCCGGGCAGGGTGGTCGGCGAACCCTCGTCTTGCCCGGAGCCTGCGGGCGCTTCGCCCATGGCCTCGGCAAGCAGGTCCAGCGCCCACTGCTCGTCGTCGCCCGTTTCACTGGCCAGCTCGCCCAGCACTTCGCCCAGGTCCATCGGGATGACGTTGGGCGCGTCGTCTTCTGCGCTACAGCTGATCGCCAGGCTGTCCTCAGCAGGCTCACCGACCACTTCCGTCAGTATGGGTAACACGCGTTCGGGTGAAAAGCGGATCGACGGCGCTGCCTGGACAACAGCGGGTGCGGATTTGGCGATGTATTCACCGACCATGCCGGCGATGCTGTCGGCAGCGTCGCCGTGCCCGTGCGCGCTCGGCGACTGGTCGAGATCCATATTTTCGCCGCAGTGTTTGCACGGCAGCGAATCGTTGTGCAACTGGCGCGTGATGGCTGTGACCAGGTGCTGGGTGTCACAGCGGCTGCAGGTGATTTTCATGGTAGGCCCCATTTGTTATTGAGCGCGTGTTGTCCAGCGCCAATAGCGGTTGGGAATAGCCAGGCGCGGAGCCTGCCTCGGTGCGACCGGTTGTTGTTAGGTGTCGTCCGAATTCCAACGCGGGCCAGCAGGACTGGCCGGGGCGCAATAGCTTGCCAGTCGAGCTTATTAGAATAGAGTGCGCCGTCTGGTAAGTGTGGGTCGGGACTTTAGCACAGCCCGCCTGATTGGTCAATATTTAACCAGTTCGGCGCCGGTCGGGCTGTGCTTGAGGGGCTGGCTTCAGGGAGAGCCGCTGCCAACCTGGCTTTGCTGGTAGTTCTCAAGCCCGATCTTGTTGATCAGCTCAAGCTGTGTCTCGAGCCAGTCGACGTGCTCTTCTTCCGAGTCGAGAATCTCCTGCAGCAGGTCGCGGCTGACGTAGTCGCGCGCACTCTCGCAGTAGGCAATACCCTCGCGAAGGTCGGGAATTGCAGCCATTTCCAGCTTGAGGTCGCATTCGAGCATTTCCCGGGTGTTCTCGCCAATCAGCAGCTTGCCCAGATCCTGGAGGTTGGGCAGGCCCTCGAGAAAGAGAATGCGCTCGACCAGCGAGTCGGCATGTTTCATTTCATCGATGGATTCGTGATATTCGTGGTCGGCCAGGCGCCCCAGGCCCCAGTCCTTGAACATGCGGGAGTGGAGGAAATACTGGTTAATCGCAATCAGCTCATTGCCGAGTACTTTGTTGAGGTGTTCGATGACTTTGGCGTCGCCCTGCATGGTGCTGCTCCGTCGGGGTGGTGTAAAGGGTTGTGATAAGCAGCGGGAAGTCTGGACCGCAAAGCGGCGCATGTCAAGCTAAGCTCTTGATTTATATAGCTTAATGAAAATGAGAATGCGTTTGTTTGCGATTAAACGGGGGGTTGGGAAGGGGGTGGTATCAGGCGGCGTAGTAGAGGTCGGGATTGTCCTTGAGCAGGGTCTGCAGCGACTCGTTGAGCAGCTCCCGGCCAAGCTCGAGGCAGGTGCCGCAGTTGCCGCCGAGATTCAGCTGGCGCTGCAGGGCCCCGATGGAATGCGCGCCTGCCGCGACGGCGTCGCGAAGCTGGGAGTCAGTGACTTTGTTGCAAAGACAAACGTACATAACGTGGCGTGCCATTGGCGTAAGTGGATAAATTTCATTCTACGCGAATGATAACCATTGTCAACTGCAGGGGATTCCTATTTTCATTTGGATGAACAAATCGACATTTTGTCCGCCGGGGGCGGATGTCAGGCCAGGGGCCAGCCGCCCAGCGCCCGCCAGCGATTGACGATATAGCAGAACAGCTCGGCCGTTTTTTCAGCGTCGTAGTGGGCGCTGTGTGCGGCGTCGTTGTCGAAACTGATCTCGGCGGCGAAACAGGCTTTGGCCAATACCGTTTGCCCCAGAGCCAGGCCCGACAGCGTTGCCGTATCAAAGGAAGAGAAGGGGTGAAAGG
Organism: Pseudomonadales bacterium; assembly: GCA_965216795.1. Classification (GTDB taxonomy): domain Bacteria; phylum Pseudomonadota; class Gammaproteobacteria; order Pseudomonadales; family UBA7434; genus UBA7434. The sequence continues at coordinate 2,872,137 of OZ244196.1, forward strand.
GCGAGCGCTTGATGCCACAGCGCTCGATGGCGGCATTCAGGAACCCCAGGTCAAAGGCGGCATTGTGCGCCACGATGATGGCCCGCTTGCAGCCGGCCAGTTTCATTTCGGCCCGCACTTTGCCGAACAGGTCCTGCAGAGCGGTCTTTTCATCCTGTGCCGGGCGCAGCGGGTGATGCGGTTTGATGCCGTTGAACTCCAGCGCCGCCGGGTCAAGGTTGGCACCTTCAAACGGGGCGACGTGATAGTTGTAGGTCTCAAGGCGCTGCAGTTCGCCCTGCTCATCCATTCGCACCAGCGTTGCGCCCAGTTCGAGCAGGGCATCGGTTTGCGCGTTGAAACCACCGGTTTCAATATCGATGACCACTGGCAGATAGCCCCGAAAGCGCTCTGCCATAAGACTGGCGGCCGGCGCCTGGTCGCTGTCGGTGGCCGGTATTGCCGGGTCGCTCACGCCTGGAGCTTCCAGTTGAGTTGCTCGCCGGCGAGTAACGGCACCAGCGGTGCTGCGCCCATTGGCAGCGAATCGGGCACCTGCCAGGGCTGGCGTAGCAGCGTCACCTGCTCGCTGTTGCGGGGCAGCTGGTAAAAGTCTGCGCCATAGAAGCTGCTAAAGGCTTCGAGCCTGTCCAGTGCGCCGGCGCGTTCAAAGGCCTCGGCGTAGAGTTCAAGCGCGGCATGCGCGGTATAGGCCCCGGCGCAACCGCAGGCAGACTCTTTGGTGTGCTGGCTGTGGGGGGCCGAATCGGTGCCGAGAAAAAAATGGGGCTCGCCGCTGGTTGCCGCATCGACCAGCGACTGCTGGTGTCGCTCGCGTTTGAGGATGGGCAGGCAATAGTAGTGCGGGCGAATACCGCCCGCGAGCATGTCATTGCGGTTGAACAGCAGGTGGTGGGCGGTAATGGTGGCCGCTACCTGCTCTCCGCAGCTGCGCACAAAGTCGACGGCGTCGGCCGTGGTGATGTGCTCAAAGACCACGCGCAGCCTGGGAAAGCGACTGACAATGCCCTGCATCGTCCGGTCGATAAACTGCTTTTCGCGATCAAAAATATCGATATCGTGGTCGGTGACTTCGCCGTGCACGGCGAGCACCATGTCGTGCTCTTCCATTGCAGCCAATGCCGGATAGATGGCCTCGATCTGCGTAACGCCCGACTGCGAATTGGTGGTCGCGCCAGCCGGATAGAGTTTGGCCGCATGAACAATGCCGCTTTCGGAGGCACTTTTTATGCAGGCGCTGTCGGTCAGGTCGGTCAGGTAGAGGACCATGAGCGGATCGAAACGGCGACCGGGCTCAAGCGCCGCAAGAATGCGCTGGCGGTAGCGGGTCGCCAGCGCGGCATCGGTGACCGGGGGTACCAGGTTGGGCATGACGATAGCGCGGTGAAACTGCCGTGCCGCATCGTTGACCGTGCGCGCCAGAGCGTCCCCGTCGCGCAAGTGGATGTGCCAGTCGTCGGGGCGCGTGAGTGTCAGTGTGTCGGTCGTCAAGTTTGAGTTCGCAAATCGAGCAGGCCGGGGGCGGGTGCTGGCCAGCCCTCGCGGAGAACGGGAAACATACCACAGTTGTGCGCCCTTCGCGCGGGCAAATGCTAAAGATATTGGGCTGCTGGCCGTTAACCCGGACGTAGTGCACCAAAACCCGATGCTGCGAATGAGCCCGAACAACGCCACACGCTTTCACAGCCCGCGGCTGCGCCATGCTGGCCGCAGCTTGCTTGCCTGCCTGTTGCTGGGGCTGGCACTGGGCGCGCAGGCCATCACCTACCACCCGCGCATGGATGAAGCGACCTGGATTGCTCGCAACTCGGTGCTGTCCTGCCGGCTGGTCCAGCCCATTCCCTTCTTCGGCCGCGCCGTCTTCGATCACCAGGCCGGCAAGCCGCTGCGCTTTTACCTGCAAACCGTGTCCAACCCCATGGAAGCCGGGCAGGCGTCACTTGCATCAAACCCGCCGCGCTGGAACCCGGAGCTGGCGGCTGCTGACCTCGGTGTTGTCGTCGTCCGCGAAGGCGAGTTCCCGGTTGAGCTGGAGTCAGCACAGGCCACCCGCCTGCTGGCCGAACTGTTCAAGGGCAAGTCACCCCGTTTCACGCGTCGCGCATGGTATGGCGATGAGCAGGCGGTGCAGGTCGCGATGTCTTCGGTCAATTTCCGCGAGGCTTACTCCCTGTATCGCCAGTGCCTGGCCGCGCTCATGCCGGTCAGCTATGAAGCGCTGGAGCGCTCGCGCGTACACTTTGACAGCGACAAGTGGGAGATCAAGGACGAGCATGGCGAGTGGCTGCAGCTACTCGCACGGTTCCTGCGCGCCGATGATGAAGTCGACCGCGTCTACATTGACGGGCACACTGACGATACCCACACCACGACCTACAACGTCGAGCTGTCGCGCAAGCGGGCTGAGGCAGTGCGGGATTACCTGGTACAACTGGGTGTGTCCGCCAATCGCATGACCGTGCGATACCATGGCGAGCGCTTTCCCGTCGAGCCCAACAGCAGCGAAGCGGGCAAGGCCCAGAATCGTCGCGTCACCGTTCGCCTTGAACGGGTCGGCGCCAGCTTTGCTCGCCGCCCCTGAGCGTACATTAACCCCTCTATCCCGCGCGCCGGCCTGCTCGCAGTAGCCCCGGTTCGTGTCAAGCTGCGCTAATTTCGATACACTACGCGCCAGCGCAAAAGCGGCCCCAGGCAGGCCGCCAGCGCCTTCCAGCAGCTATTTACCAGGTAAAGCATCACATGGAAAAGATCCAGAAAGTCGTGTTGGCCTATTCAGGAGGCCTGGACACGTCCGTTATCGTTCGCTGGCTCCAGCAGGAGTACGACTGCGAGGTTGTCACTTTCACTGCCGATATCGGGCAGGGCGAAGAGGTCGAGCCGGCGCGCGCCAAGGCTGAGGCGCTGGGCGTCAAGGAAATCTATATCGATGATTTGCGCGAGGAGTTTGTGCGCGACTACGTGTACCCGATGTTTAGGGCCAATGCGATTTATGAGGGCGAGTACCTGCTCGGCACGTCGATTGCGCGGCCGCTGATTGCCAAGCGTATGATTGAAATCGCCCGCGAGACCGGGGCCGACGCCATATCGCACGGCGCCACGGGCAAGGGCAATGACCAGGTGCGCTTTGAGCTTGGCGCTTACGCATTGCAACCTGGCGTGCGCGTGATCGCGCCCTGGCGCGAGTGGGACCTGGATTCCCGCGAAAAGCTGCTGGCCTATTGCGAACAGCACGCTATCCCGGTTGAGCAAAAGCGCGGCGCCAAATCTCCCTACTCGATGGATGCCAACCTGCTGCATATTTCCTACGAAGGGGGTAATCTCGAAGACCCCTGGGCAGAGGCGGAAGACGCGATGTGGCGCTGGTCGGTATCGCCTGAGCAGGCGCCCGACAAGCCCACCTACATCGAACTGGGCTACCAGGGCGGCGACATTGTGTCGATTAACGGTGAGACGCGCTCGCCGGCTGAAGTGCTTGCCGAGCTCAATGAAATCGGTGGGGCCAATGGCATTGGCCGGCTCGATATTGTCGAAAATCGCTATGTCGGCATGAAGTCGCGCGGCTGTTACGAAACGCCCGGTGGCACGATTATGCTGCGCGCTCACCGCGCCATCGAGTCGATCACGCTCGACCGCGAGGTTGCGCACCTCAAAGATGAGCTGATGCCGCGTTACGCTTCGCTGATCTACAACGGCTACTGGTGGTCGCCCGAGCGCACGATGTTGCAGGCCGCTATCGATGCCTCGCAACAGCAGGTTAACGGAAGCGTGCGCCTCAAGTTGTACAAGGGCAATGTCACTGTTGTGGGGCGCCAGTCTGCAGACAGCCTGTTTGATGCGACGATTGCCACCTTCGAAGAAGACGATGGCGCCTACAACCAGCAGGATGCCGAGGGCTTTATCAAACTCAACGCGCTGCGCCTGCGCATTGCGGCCGGCAAGGGCAGAACGCTGGGCTAAGCAGTTAACAGGCGCTGCATCGATGGGGCGCGAAAACAACAACGAACAACGGGGGAGTCCATGGATACCAAAGCGGCAGTGGCCTACGCGGCCGGCAAACCACTCACTGTAGAAACGGTCCAGCTCGATGGGCCCAGGGCGGGCGAAGTGCTGGTGGAAATCAAGGCCACAGGCATTTGCCATACCGACGCGTTCACGCTGTCGGGCGAAGATCCCGAGGGTGCTTTCCCGGCGATTCTGGGCCATGAAGGCGCGGGGATTGTGCGCGAAGTGGGTGAGGGGGTCACCTCAGTTGCGCCGGGCGATCATGTTATTCCGCTTTATACGCCGGAGTGTCGCGAGTGCGATTACTGCCTGCACCCGAAGACCAACCTCTGCCAGGCTATTCGCGGGACGCAGGGCCAGGGCGTCATGCCCGACGGCACCTCGCGGTTCTCGATCAACGGCGAACCGCTGCTGCACTATATGGGGTGTTCGACCTTCTCCAATTTCACCGTGCTGCCTGAGATTGCCGTTGCCAGGGTTCGCCAGGATGCGCCCTTCGAAAAAATCTGCTACATCGGTTGTGGTGTGACGACGGGTGTGGGTGCAGTCGTCTTTGATGCGAAGGTCGAGCCAGGTTCAAACGTCGTGGTTTTTGGTCTTGGCGGCATTGGTCTCAACGTTATCCAGGGCGCGAACATGATCGGCGCGCGCCGTATCATTGGTATCGACATTAATGAGAGCAAGGTCGACATTGCCAGAAAGTTTGGCATGACCGATTTTATTAACCCCACAAAAACCGATGACCTGATCGAGGCGATTGCCGATCTTACCAACGGTGGTGCCGATTACTCCTTTGAGTGTATTGGCAATGTCGATACCATGCGGCAGGCGCTCGAGTGTTGCCACAAGGGTTGGGGTGAGAGCGTGATTATCGGCGTGGCGGGCGCCGGCAAGGAAATTTCTACCCGGCCTTTCCAGCTGGTGACGGGCAGGGTCTGGCGTGGCACTGCATTTGGCGGGGCTCGTGGCCGCACCGATGTGCCGACGGTGGTCGACTGGTACATGGACGGCAAGCTGAACATCGATGACCTGATTACACACACGATGCCACTGTCCCAAATCAACGATGCCTTTGACCTGATGCATCGCGGTGAAAGCATTCGCAGTGTCGTGGTCTATGACTAACAGCCCTGAATCCAGGTAAACCGCGCTATGGAATTGCTCAGTGAAAACAAGGTGTACGGCGGCGCCCAGCGCGTCTACCGCCACCGCGCCCAAGGCTGCGACTGTGATATGCAGTTTGCGGTGTTCCTTCCCGAGCAGGCGCTGGCGCCCGGCGCGCCCGCGCTGCCAACCCTGTTCTGGTTGTCGGGCCTGACCTGTACCGAGCAAAACTTTATTACCAAGGCCGGTGCGCAGCGCAAGGCCGCCGAACTGGGGATGATACTCATCGCTCCGGATACCAGCCCGCGGGGGGATGCCGTGCCCGATGATCCCGGACAGGCCTACGATTTTGGTCTGGGAGCAGGGTTTTATGTCGATGCGACGCAGGCGCCCTGGGCCGCCAACTACCAGATGTATCGCTATATCAGCGAAGAACTGCCCGCGCTGTTAATTGACGCCTTGCCTGTTGACGCGGATCGCATGGGTATTTCCGGGCACTCCATGGGCGGGCATGGGGCTTTGACGATACACCTTAAAAACCCCGAGCGGTTTAAATCGGTCTCGGCTTTTTCGCCGATCGTCGCGCCCTCACAGGTGCCCTGGGGGCAAAAGGCACTAGCGAACTACCTCGGTGATGAGCCATCTGCCTGGCGGGACTACGATGCCTGCGCGCTGGTGGTCGAGCGGCCCTCGACTGCGCAGATCCTGGTGGATCAGGGTGATGCCGATGAGTTTTTGCAAGAACAACTGCGGCCGGAACTGTTTTCAGCAGCCTGCAGCGCGGCAGGCCAATCACTGCAGTTGCGCATGCAGCCCGGCTACGATCACTCGTACTACTTTATTGCTTCGTTTATCGAGGATCACCTGTCGCATCACTACCAGGCCCTTGCTCGATAAGCTTTAGCGAACGTCCAGCGCGGCCTGCAGGTCGCTAATCGTCTGGTGCTGGTCGGGCGTGACCAGGATGCCATCGATACCCAGTTCCCTCGCAGCATCGAGGTTGCCCTGGAAATCATCGAGAAATAACACCTGTCCGGCGTCTGCGCCCGCCTGCTGCAGCGCGATATGAAAAATTTCGGGCTCGGGCTTGCGCACGCCGACGGCGCTGGAGTCGACGATGTGATCGAAAATATCGTCGGTGGGAATCAAGCTGCGCCAGCCATCGCCAAATTCCTTGACGTTATTGGTAACGCAGACCGTGGTAATCCCCGCTGGCCGCAGTTTCAGGCAGTAGTCGCTCAGCGCAGTATTGACGCTGCCGTCACTGCCCATACTGGCAAACACATCGTAGATGTCGGCTTTGAAGCCCAGCCCTTCACCCAGGGCAATAATTTCGCTGCGCGTTTGTTCGAGGCTGATTTCGCCGCGTTCCATGCGATGCCAGGGGTGGTCGCCATCGACACCGTACTGGCCGAAGACGGTGGCGCTGAAGCGCCTGGGGTCGACCCCCTGGGTTTCAGCGAAGCGGCTCACCGCATCGAAAGGCGAGGCGGTAAACACGCCGCCAAAATCAAAAAACACGGTGGTATAACTCATTGTCGGTATCCTCTGTATGGCTGGCGCTCCGGGCCGTCGCGCATGATAGCGCTTTTGATATCAGAAACTTAAGCCGGCGTATAACCCGCACTTAATGAGAATGATTTGCATTTGGGCCCTGTCCGTGATCCAATGCTCCGCCCACCGGCCTGGCGGTTTTTGCGCGCGAGCCGGGTAACCGAGCGCCCGGCAGGCGCCAACGTCTGATAGTCATTAGCAGGACAACGTGAATGAAACCGGCATTTCTCAACACCCAAAGCCCCTTGCGCGCATTGCTCCGGGGCCTGATTGGTATTTCAGTGGTCGCCCTGCTGGCAGGCTGTGGCGCGGCGGACGAGGGCGCGCCGGAGGCCACTGCACAATCGACCTCTGCACCAACTGCAAGTCGCAGCGCAATAGCGGCGCCAGACCCTGCTGATGGCCCCATCGTGGTCTATTCCTCGCGCAAGGAGCACCTGATAGCGCCGGTGTTTGCCGCTTTCACTGAGCAGACCGGTATTGAAGTGAAATACACGACGGACAAGGCCGGTGTGCTGGTTGAGCGCATCAAGGCCGAGGGCGAGGCCACCGCGGCCGACCTGCTGATGACGGTGGATGCAGGTACTCTTGGTTACGCAGCGTCGCAGGGCATTCTGCAGCCCCTGGCGGTGGCGCCGGTTATCGAGCGCGTTGCGCCCCAGTACCGTGATGATAACGACCTGTGGACGGGCCTTTCGCTGCGAGCGCGCACGATCGTTTTCAGCACCGAGCGCGTGGATCCAGCCGATCTGTCAACCTATGAGGCATTGGGCGATGCGCAGTGGTCGGGCAGGCTGTGCCTGCGGACTTCGCGCAAAGTGTATAACCAGTCGCTGGTCGCGATGCTGATTGGACACCACGGTGAGGCACGCGCCGAAGACATCGTAACGCGCTGGGTGGCTAACCTGGCGATACCGCCAACCAGCAACGATACCAAAGTGATGGAAGCGATTGTCGCTGGCCAGTGCGACGTCGGTATCGTCAATAGTTATTACTTCGGTCGCCTGCAGCGCGATAATCCCGAGATACCGCTGGCACTGTTCTGGCCTAACCAGGGCGGCAGCGGGGTGCACGTCAACGTTGCCGGTGCCGGCCTGTTGAAACACAGCCAGCGACCGGAGCTTGCGCGTTACCTGATGTATTGGCTCGTCAGCGTCAAAGCGCAGGAACTGTATTCTTCCCTGAACCAGGAGTACCCGGTGGTGGTTCCGGTGCGGGTCGCCCCGCAAGTGGCCAGCTGGGGTGAGTTTGAAGCCAGCAAGCAGCCGCTGTCAGACGCCTATCGCCTTCAACCGGACGCCGTCAAACTGATGGATCGCGTGGGTTACGAGTAGCCGCTGGCTATACCACCCGCCGCGATAGCCGGGCTTGTTATGAGTACCGCCGACAGGGTCGCGCGCGGATTCCTGTTGTTGGCCTCGCTGCCAACCTGTCTGGCCCTGGCTGGCATTGCCTCGGGCCTGCTCTCCAACGAGTCCGACGTATTCACGCATCTTGCGCAGTATGTGCTGCCCGAAGCGGTGAGCAATACGTTCATGCTGGTCGTGGCGGTGGGCGCGCTGGCGCTGGTACTGGGCACCGGCCTGGCCTGGCTGACAGCTGTGTGCGAGTTTCCGCTCAGGGGCGTGTTCAGCTGGGCGCTGTTCCTGCCGATGGCCATTCCGGGTTACGTCATGGCCTTTGCGCTGGTCGGGGTGTTTGAATACACCGGGCCTTTGCAACAATGGCTGCGCAACGTCGTTGGTAGCAGCGACTGGGTACCCGATGTCTACAGTTTCGGCTTTGTCGCGCTGACGCTCGCGTTGGTGCTCTACCCCTATGTCTACCTGATGGCGCGCACGGCTTTCCAGACCCAGGGTCTTCGCGCGCTCGAGGTTGGCCAATCGCTGGGCCTGGGCCTGTGGCCGGCGTTTTTCCGCGTGGCGCTGCCGATGGCACGACCCTGGCTGGTCGCCGGGCTGTTGCTGGTGGTGATGGAGACCCTGGCAGACTTCGGTACGGTCGCAACGTTTAATTTCCAGACTCTGACGACAGCCATTTACAAATCCTGGTTTGAGCTGTTCTCACTGGCAGCGGCACTGCAGGTTGCCCTGTTGCTGCTTGTGATGGTGATCGTCATTGCCGCGCTGGAGCGCCACTCGCGCAGGGCACAACGCTATTACAGTGCGACCGGTGCTCGCCAGCCGCAACGCATCCAGTTGCGGGCGAAAGCCGCAATCGCAGCGTGCACGGCCTGTGCACTGGTTTTTGCGCTGGCGTTTATCGTGCCCAGTTGGCGTTTGCTGAGCTGGGCATTACACAGTTATCGACTGGAGTTCAACCAGGGCTTGCTGGATTACATGGCCGGTTCCCTGGGCCTTGCGCTACTGGCCACGGGGGTTATTGTTGGCCTGGCCATCATGGTCGCCTTTGTCGCGCGAGGGCGCAGCGATCGACTGTCGCTGGTTGCCGTGCGAACCAGCACGCTTGGCTATGCGCTACCGGGTACGGTGCTGGCTATCGGTATGTTTACGGCGCTGGCGGCGGTGCAGGACATACTGCGCAGCGTGGGCATTTCGGTGCAGCTGCAGGGTACGCTGTGGGTCATGCTGCTGGCGCTTGCCGTCCGCTTCATGGCGGTGGCGTACTCGCCGCTTGAAAGCGGCTGGCTGCGGGTGACGCCGTCGATAGATGCTGCCGCCAGGAGTCTGGGAGCGAGCGCCTCGAGTTTGCTCTGTCGCATTCATCTGCCCATGTTGCGCGGCAGTGTGTTGACCGCTGCGGTGCTGGTGTTTGTCGATGTGATGAAAGAGTTGCCGATAACCCTGATGACCCGGCCGTTTGGATTCAATACACTGGCGGTGCGCGTCTTTGAGCTGACCTCGGAAGGGCTGTGGTATCGCGCCGCCTTGCCCGCCGTGGCAATCGTTTTAGTGGGGCTGCTGCCCGTCATCCTGTTGATAAGAAGTACCGATAACCATGACCAGGCCGCTGCTCGAGATTGAAAAGGTATCCGCCGCTTACGATAGCAAGCGGGTGCTGGAAAGCATCAGCTTCACGCTGGCGCGTGGCGAGATCGGCTGCCTGCTGGGGCCCAGTGGCTGCGGCAAGTCCACACTGCTGAGGGTGATCGCCGGATTCGAGCCGGTGTCTTCGGGTACCGTTACCGTCGATGGATGCGTGCTCAGTGATGTCAACGCGCAAGTGCCGCCGGCCCAGCGCCAGATCGGTATGGTATTCCAGGACTTTTCGCTGTTTCCGCACCTGAGCGTTGCGGCCAATATCGGTTTTGGTCTTCGCAAGCAATCGCGCGCGCAACGCGAGCAGCGCGTGTCGAGTTTGCTTGAGCGCATCGGGCTGGGCACGCGCGCCAATGCGATGCCGCATGAGTTATCGGGGGGTGAGCAGCAGCGTGTTGCACTGGCGCGCGCGCTGGCGCCCGCGCCGCAGTTGATCTTGCTGGATGAGCCGTTTTCAAGCCTCGACGCCGAGCTCAGGGAATCCCTGGGCCGTGACGTGCGCGCAATGTTGAAACACGAGCAAACGACAGCCCTGATGGTTACCCATGACCAGTTCGAGGCCTTTGCCATTGCCGACCAGGTCGGCGTCGTTGATTCGGGGCAAATCGCCCAGTGGGGCAGTGCCTACGATCTGTATCATCGGCCGGCCAGCAGTTTCGTTGCTGATTTCGTCGGCCAGGGTGTGATGCTGCCGGGTGTCGTAAGCGGTTCGGCTGCGATTGATACGGCGCTGGGAGCGCTGTCAGTGACGGGCGGGGGAGTTGATGCCGCGCGTGTCGACGGGCGCCAACTTGCCGAGAACGATCGCGTCAAAGTGCTGATCAGGCCCGACGATATCATCCATGATGATCACAGTGCGCAACGGGCAATGGTCCTTGAGCGCTCTTTTCGTGGTGCAGAGTTTCTTTATACCCTGGAGCTTGAGGGCGGCCAGCAGGTGTTGGCGCTGGTGCCCAGTCATCACGATCACCAGGTCGGAGAGCTAATCGGGATTCGCTATGAGATCGATCACCTGGTGGTGTTCGCCGGCGATTGAGTGGCGGTTAGCGCGAATTCTCAAGCAGTGTTTCAAGTAACTCGGGCGTGACCGTTTCGCCGGTTTCATAATAGTGCGCCAACGCGATTGCGGTTTTGTAGTTATTGTCGCTCAGCTGGGCGTTCAGGAACCAGTTGTCGAGCCAGCGGCCCAAAAAGCCCCAGCCCATTTCGTAGTCCATCGATAGCGTAATCTTGCAGGCTTCGCCGCGCTCCTCGAGCGAGTAGGTAAATTGCGCGCTGTTGATGGGCGCGCCAGGTCCATCCTTTTCGCCGCGATGCAGCCGAAACGTAAAACCGTAACCCTCGTTCCATTCGGTGACCGTCTCGTTCATGGGGCCCATCACCTCATGCGTGACGATGCGGCTCGCGCCAACGCCGTACTTCTGGTCGGTCGTGATTTCAGTGCCCGTCAGACCCTGCACGTAATGGTGGGCAATCGAGAGGTCGCGGAGTTTGTCCCAGCACTGTTCGCGGGGCATTTCGATGAGCGTGCTCGCTTCGGCGACGCTGGCGAGTAACTGCCCGCTGAAGAGCAGGCCAATAGCTAGGCTGATAAATTGACGCATCCGATAGATTCCCTGTTCAATTGCCGGGAAATTCTAAACCAAGTACGATGACCAACCAAGCTCGATAGCGGGCAAGCACAGCGTGTTGAGAGGTATATTGGTTATGAATAGCGCATACGTAGAACAATATGGCCAGTGGGCGCTGGTCACCGGTGCTGCCGAAGGACTTGGCGCGGAGTTTGCGCGGCAGCTGGCCGAACGCGGCCTGGATGTGCTGCTGGCCGATGTCCAGGCAGAAAAAGCCGAGCAACAGGCGGCAAAGCTGCGCGATGAATACGGTGTTGATGCCCGGGCGCTGGACTGTGACCTCGCGCAGCCCGATTTTCTGGTGCAGCTGCAGGCGCAAACGGCCGGCCTGAACGTGGGTATGCTGGTGTGCTGTGCCGGCATCGGCGCGACCGGTGAGTTTCTTTCCTGCAGCCTGGCGTCGATGCGCCGCGCGATACAGATTAACTGCATGGCGACCATGGAGCTTGCCTATCACTATGCGCCAGCCATGGTGGAGCGCAAGCGCGGCGGCATTATTATTATCGCTTCAAATGCTGGCTACGCGGGTGCACCGTATATCGCCAACTACTCGGGTACCAAAGCCTATGACCTGTGCCTGGCGGAAGGGCTTTGGTATGAGCTGGGTGAGTACGGTGTTGACGTGTTGGGGTTTGCCCCGCAGGGCACCAACACCCCCGGCTACCGGCGGGGCTCGCCGAGCGTCAGCGAAGGTGATCACGATGAATCCTTGATGCTGCCGCAGACGGCCGTTGAGCTGGCGCTGGGCAAGCTTGGCAAAATCGCCAGTTTCCGCCCGGATATGCCCGAGGAGTTCAGCCTGCAGCGACAGAAGATACTGAAGGTTGCTGGCGATTTTACGCGCCAGCTTGCCGATCACCAGGGCTGAGCGGGCCCCGCTTTATGCGGCGGGGTGAACCTCGGGGTCGACAGCGTAATGCGTTGTCGCGAATGCCTGGTAGCTGTACCAGCTAATGGATACCAGGCCCCAGCTGAGTCCGACCACTACGCCTGCATCGAAAATACCGCGCCACGGCTGCGGGATGTACTGGAATAACACGATAAAGCCCACGATCATCATGAGCAGCACGAACGAGAGGACGATGCGGCGGCGTGGTGCCTGGTAAAAGCCCATGCAGAAAATCGGAGCGAGTACCGTGTTGGTGATGGTTGGCTGCACAAGCAGGTAGCGAGCCCGGGCTGCCAGCCGGGGTGAGTAGCCGCATTGAAAGCCGCGATAGCCTTCGCAGTACGCCATGAATACGATGTTCGCGAGCATGACCACCCAGTGCAGGGGCGTCAGGCCCATCTGTATTGCGTCGACACTGACTGCGCCCAGGCGCACGATTGCGTAGACCAGCAGGCCGCAAGCGCCGAACAGGCCCCAACTCGCCGCCACAATGCCGAGCGGGCTGCTTGATGGCGCAGACTGTGATTGCGCTGGGCTTTGCGGGTCAGTGAAAATGGCGGGGATCCTGTACGGGGCTGCGCTGCGAGCGGCGCATTCTCTCACAACGCCCTGTGTTTTGCAGTCTGTACTCTACGTTTCGAGCGAGGTGTGCGATGGAATATTTGACAATTGAGGAAGGTCGCAAGGCCAGTGGCCTTCGCCTGGTGCTGGTAGCGGGTACACCTGGCGCCTGGGGTGAATGCGTCAAGGCGGTTTATCACGTTAAAGGCCTGGACTACCAGCCAGTGGCACAGCTGATGGGCGAAGATAATCTCGACCTGCTCGCGTGGACAGGCCAGACCAGTGCACCCGTTGCCGCTTACAATGATGAGCGCATCCGGATCAGCTGGGAGAACATGCTCTGGCAGGCAGAGCAGCTCGCACCCGAGCCGCGCCTGGTGCCCGCTGATGCCGCCGAGCGCGTGGCCATGTTTGGTTTACTGCGTGAGCTCGCTGGCGAATGCGGCTTTGCCTGGGACCGCCGGCTGCACACGATCAGTGCATCGGGTGGCCCGGACGCTGCGCCAGTGCTTGGGCGGCTGGCCGCAAAGTACGGTTACTCTGAAGCTGAGCTCGAGGCTTCTTACCAGCGCACTGAAGGTCTGTTGACCTTGTGCTCCGACATGCTCGAGGCGCAGCGCGAGAAGAACTCGCCGTACTACATAGGCGATACTCTAACCGCTGTCGACATCTACGCTGCGGTTTTGTTTGCGATCATGATGAAACCACTGCCGCATGAGCAGATCCCGATGCCCGAGGGTATGCGCTGGGGTTTCTCGCAGCCGATGGACTGTCTTGAAGCTGCCCGGCCGATCGTGTTCGAACACCGCGACTACATTTTTGAAAAGTACCTGTCGCTGCCGATGGATTTCTAGTGAGCAGGCTGTCTCGCCGTCGGCGCTTTTCATCATCAGGTCGCTGGCAAAAACACTCAATTGTGCCGGGCGAGCGCATACAATCGGGGTATTGCTGCAGAAATCTGAACGCTTCGCAATTCCCGCCACCTGCGCCGGCACTATAATTGCGCTGGCATATCGCAGGCATTTACCGACTTCCAGGTCAGCACAATGAGCTCCAGATCCGAACAAGACCTTCCCCCTCCCTACATCATCAAGAGCACGGCGCCAACGCGCTATCCGCGCGGCTGGTTCTGTATCGGTGCGGGCCACGAATTCACCGGCGAGCCGCGCCAGCTCGATTACTTTGGCACCTCGCTGGTGGCTTACCGGGGGCAGGACAGTGGCCAGCTGCATGTGCTCGATGCCTATTGCCCGCACATGGGAGCCAACCTGGCCGACGGCTGTGTGAAAGGCGACTCGGTGATCTGCCCGTTCCACGAGTGGAGTTGGGGCTCGGACGGTTTCTGTAACGATATCCCATATGCGCAGAGCATTCCCGCCAGAGCCCGGATCAAGAGCTGGGAGACCATGGAGATCAATGAACTGGTCTACGTCTGGCATGACCCGGACGGTGGTTTGCCGATCCCGGAACAGGCGATCCCCCAGAACGACTGGGTTGCCGAACCCGGCTGGACACCCTGGGTCATTCGCAGGACGCCGGTGCCCAACAACTGTCGCGAACTCATCGACAATATGGCTGACAAGGCCCATTTCGGCCCGGTGCATGGCGCGCCTTCGGTCGACAGCTTTGTCAACATCTGCGAAGGCCACACCTATACGCAGCTGATGGAATCCAAAAGCCAGCTCTACGGCGAGTCGCGCTCGCGTGCGACCTATTACGGGCCCGGCTACATGATTCACCAGCACGAGTTCACCGGCAGTGCCGAATACCCTGCGCGCCGGTATATGTCGCTGGTTATGAACGTCCCCACATCAATGGACAGCTTCGAGTTTCTCGCGGGCTTCAAGGAGCTCATTCCCGAGGGCACTGAAGGCGACATTGATGCCCAGATCGCTTACGTAAACGAAAAGATTGATGAAGTCGAAGAGCGCGGCGTGTTCGCCGATATGCGTATCTGGCAGAACAAGGTGCCCATCGACAACCCGATTCTTTGCGATGGCGATGGGCCAGTGACCCGGCTTCGCCAGTGGTACCAGCAGTTTCTGGTGCCCGTTGACGAAATACCGGAGGTGCTCAAAGAGCGCAAGGTTTACGACAAGAGTGAGCCGCGTATCGAATGGCCCGATAACTTTCCTGAAAACGCGGTACTTTAGAGCCGCTTACTCAGACAGCGCCAGCGCGGTATCAATCAGCGCCAGGTGGCTGTAACCCTGTGGGAAATTACCCAGCAGCTCCCGGGTTTTAATATCCATATCCTCACTGAGCAAGCCAAGGTGGTTGCTGTGGCTTAGCACGTCATCAAACATGCGTGCGGCGAGCTCGGTCTTGCCGATCCGGTGCAGGCTCTTGATCATCCAGAACGTACAGACGGTAAAGGCCGAATGCGGTTCACCGAAATCATCGGGGTTTCGGTAGCGGTACATCAGGCCGTCAACGCAGAGCTCGTCGTAGCAGCGCTCGACCGTGCTGACATAGCGCGGATCGTCTGCCGCGATCATGCCGTAGTGTTCCATCAGCAGGTTTGAGGCGTCCATGTACTGGTCGCCATAGGCCTGGGTAAATGCCTGGATTTCTTCGTTCCAGCCCCTGGTCATCACCTGCTGGTAGATGGCCTCTCGCAGGGGCCCCCACTGCGCGGCAATATCGACTTGCCCGAGAAATTCAGCAATCTTGATCGCCCGGTCGACTGCCACCCAGCACAGCACCTTGGAGAAGACAAAGTGACGCTTCTGGCCGCGAATTTCCCAGATGCCGGCGTCGGGATTTTGCCATTGTGAGTCGACGTGATGGACCAGCGAGCGCACAACCGTCCAGATCGTCTCGACGTTTTCAATGGACTCGGGGTGATCGATCAGTCGCTGGTAGATGGTGTCCAGCACAAAGCCGTAGATATCATGTTGCTTCTGGTTGTAGGCCGCATTGCCTACGCGTACCGGCTTCGAACCCTGGTAGCCGGCCAGCCAGTCGAGTTCGTGCTCGGTCAGCTGCTTCTGCCGGTCGATGCCATACATGATCTGGACGTTCTCATCCTTGTAGGGGATGACATCGAGAATAAAGTTGAGATAGCGGCGCCCGACGCGGTAGTGGCCCAGCTGGGTAAATACCTTGATGACCATCGAGGCGTCGCGCAGCCAGCAAAAGCGATAATCCCAGTTCCTGACGCCGCCGATTTCCTCGGGCAGGCTGGTGGTCAGCGCGGCCAGCACGGCCCCGGTGCGCTGGTAGGCAAGCAGCTTCAGCACCAGCAAGCTGCGCTCAATGGTTTCGTTCCAGCGCGGGAAAGTAATCGTCCGGTCGACCCAGTTCATCCAGTAGACCTTGGTGCGCTCGTAGGCGAGCATCACAGAGTCGTGCCCGGGGTCATCGATTTGCTGGTTGTAGCTCAGGACGAAATAGTGTGTACCCTCCACAGGTATCGCTTCACCCGCCAGTACGGATGGCTTGTCGAGATCGGTGTACAGGTAAACCGATTCGTAGTTGGGGCTCTCGCAGGTGCTCTTGATATAGCGTTCCAGGCAGCGCTGCGTGGATGGCGCTGCGGCATAGTTGAGCCTGGGCTGGTAGTCGATCCGAACCCGGGGAGTACCCCCCAGTCGACGCACGATACGGATGACATCCGGTGGACAGATCGTATCGTTGCGCTCCGTGTACCGCGGCATGAAATCGATGATTTCAATGGCATCGTCGCTGCCACTGGCCGAGATGACCGTTTTCAGTATGTTGGTGTGCGGCAGGTAACGCTGTTCATACTCACAATTGTCCGCCTCGAGCGCAATGGTGAACTGGCCGCCTGTGTTCTCATCCAGTAGCGATGCAAACACCGATGGCGAGTCGAAAGCGGGCAGGCAGCACCAGGTGATGCTGCCACTCTCGGTAACCAGGGCGGCCGACTGACCGTTGCCAATAACGCCGTAATTCATGGTTTCTCATCCGCTGCCTTTGCCTGGCTGGACTGGGTGATCCGCTGTAGCAGCGCCCGAAAGGCCTCGACACTGGTGATGCGGTGCAGCGCCTGGCTGTCGCCTTCACCCACCTTGATGCTGAGGATGTGCTTGCCCTCGAGCCGGAACATCGACTCATCGGTCTGGTCATCACCTGCACACAGCACGGTCTCGTGGTGGTGCCGGGCGATAAAGTGCTCTACGGCCCGGCCTTTATTGACGTGAATCGAGCTGACTTCAACGATGCGTTTGCCGTGGTGAATTTCAACCGGCGTGTTGCCCAGCATGTCGTAGAGATCGTGGACCAACTGGTTGGCTTTCCACTGGGCGTAGACCGGCTCGCTCTGTCGATAGTGCCAGACCAGCGAGGTCTGCTTTTCCTCGATGCTGCTGCCCGGTGTTGAGCCTTCGTAGAGTTTGAAAATATCAAACACAGGCTGTTTCCAGCTGCGGTCATCATTGTCATTCAATGTGCCCCATTGGCTTTCGCCGGGGAGCCGGTAGCAGTTGCCGTGTTCGCCGATCAGCGTGAAGGGCAAATGGCCCAGCCACGCCTCGAGCACCTCGGCCGGACGGCCACTGATGATGTAGGTGGCAATGTCGGTTTCTGCCAGGCGGGTCAGCAGTGCCAACAGTTCGGTATCGGGTGAGGCCAGCTCCGGTTTTTTCTCAAAGTCGCGCAGCGTGCCATCGTAGTCGAGGAACAGGGCGGGGCGCTCGGCCGCATGCAGTGCCGCAATGATCTGCTCTTCACTGTCGACGATATCGCTCGGTGCCGCCGCTGTATCGCGATTGGATAGCAGTTGGCGGACAAAATTGTCGGCCCAGTGATTGGCATCATATTCCATGACCCGACTGGTCATGTACTGCATTCGCTCGCGCCGTTCATCGACCGGCATGACCAGGGCCTGGTCGATGGCATTGGCTACCGCCAGCTTGTCGTAGGGGTTGACGATAATGGCGTTCACCAGCTCCTGGGCAGCACCGGCAAATTCGCTGAGTATCAGTACGCCAGGCTCCGGGTTGTCAGTGTTGTACTGCTGGCAGGCGATGTATTCCTTGGCGACAAGATTCATGCCGTCCACCAGCGGTGTGACCAGTGCAACGTCAGCCACCGAGTAAAGCGCGCAGAGATCGGTAAACGGGATGGAGCGATGAATAAAGTGAATGGGACTGTGCTGGACACTCGCGTAGAGGCCGTTGATACGCCCGATCTCTCGCTCTATTTTTTCGCGGAGCTGACGATATTCCTTGACTTCGCCGCGCGTTGGAACGCCGATAAACACGAATACGACATCATTGGCACGTTCGCTGTGCTTGAGGAAGGTTTCGATGCCCTCCAGCCGGCGCAGCAGCCCCTTGCTGTAGTCGAGTCGTTCAACACTCAGCACGACGCGCTTGTCGCGCCAGGTATCGCGATAGGAGGCCAGGGTTTGCTCGAAGCCTTCGCTCTCCAGTTCGCGGCTGAAGCTGCCCGAGTTGATACCAATCGGGAACACGCCCAGCTCGGTCTCGTGATTGCCCTGCGACAGTGTCGTCATCTCGGATTCGAGGCCCAGGATCTGCAGCGCCGCGCTGCGAAAGTGTCGCAGGTAGCCCGAAGTGTGGAAACCGATGAGATTGGCACCCAGCAGCCCCGAGATCAGCTCGGTACGGCGCGGGTGGCAGCGAATCATTTCCGAAGAGGGGAAGGGGGTGTGGAGAAAGAACCCGACGCGCAGCGTGGGGTTTGCCTTGCGCAGCAGTTGTGGCAACAGCATCAGGTGATAATCGTGCACCCAGATAATGTCGTCGGGGCCTGCATTTTCGAGCACGGCATCAGCAAACTTCTGGTTGACGCTGACGTACTGTTGCCAGTCCTCTTCGCTGTAGTGCATGTACACGCGGTTGTAGTGCAGTAGCGGCCACAGGCTGGAGTTCGAGAGCCCATGGTAGTAGCCATCGATCTCCTGCTGGTCGAGGAACACCGGGATACAGTCGAACTCGTCGGCAAGCTGCCGGGCAACGGCCGGCTGCTCGGCAGGCGCTACCGGGGCCCCGGGCCAGCCCAGCGAAAGTATCTCGAACTGTTCGCGATCGATGCCCTCGAGCGCGGCCACCAGGCCACCAGAGGATTTGCGAATGGATTCGCCCAGCGTGACGGGTAAACGGTTTGCGACATTGATTATTTGAGTCATCTATTCAGTGTAGCGGTGCTTGCCGTTTTTGCTGAAAAAACAAGGAGATGAATCATCGCCAAACTGTCCATTATTCAGCCAGTGCGGGCTTTCCGGTTTCACAAAACTGTCAAGCCAGTGTCACGCCCCGGTTATGAAGGTTGCCGAAACTATCCCTGCTGCCGGGGCTGCATGGCAACCCGGGTAGCGTCTTGACGTTGTCCCTTTGGGGCGGCAAAGGTAGGGCAGGGAGCTGGTCCTCAAGCGCCGAAAAATGCCTTACAAAAAGAACGATTGCTGCCAGGCGATACTGCTAAACAGGCCTGCGATTACCAGCTGCTTTTCTTGCCTTTGCCGCCCTGTTTTGGGTGTTCTGATGCGCATTTTGGTGGCGCGCCGGACTGGAATGGCGCGGCGCCGTGCCTCCCTTGGCCTACCAGGTAGCAGATGCTGAACCACAATCATTGCGGCTTTCCAACGACGTATCGTGCGTGGGTATCCACCCTGTTGCTTGGCTGTAGCCTGGCCCAGGCGCAGCAGGTCGAGGAAGTCATCATCCAGGCGGACTACATTCCTGATGAGAAGCTGACGACCTCTGAAATTTCTGACGTACTCGACGCTGAGGATATGAGCATCGCCGGTGACGGGGATATTGGCGCTGCGCTGAAGCGCCTGCCGGGGTTGAGCCTGGTCGACGGCAAGTTCGTCTACGTTCGCGGTCTGGGCGAGCGTTACTCAACGACCTATGTCAATGGTACGCCGCTGCCCAGCCCTGAGCCCCTGCAGCGTGCAGTGCCACTGGACCTGTTCGATACCTCCATCGCCAAAAACGTACTGGTGCAAAAAACCTATTCGGCAAACTATGGCATTGAATTCTCAGGAGGCGTCGTCGACATTCGCACCGCTGGTGTGCCCGACGAGGGTTTCTTCAACGTCAAACTCTCTACGGCATACAACGATATCAGTACCGGGAAGTCGGGCCTGGGCTATGACGGTGGCGGCCGTGACTGGCTTGGCGCGGACGACGGTGCTCGCGATCTGCCCAGGGTCGTCGACCGCAATCTTGACAACTACCGCAACCTGATTGGCAACGGATCGGTGATCAGTGGTGACGAGCAGGACGCGATTACCATCAGTTTCAACAATACCTGGGAGCCTGAGCGCAGTGACAATCCCTATGATGGTTCGATAGCTCTTTCGAGTGGCAATCGCTTCCAGGTCAGCGATTCGCTCAATCTCGGCTTCATTGCGACAGCATCACTGGGCAACACATGGCGAAACCGCTTGCGCCGTGAAACACGGTATGACTACCGGGATATCGCAGGCCAGGATCCGGCTGATGTGCGGGCGATTTTTGACAACATCGATTCAATCCGTGACCGGGCCCTCGACGGTACGGGCACTGAAGGCGTAATCAGGGTCACCAATCGGGAGATCACCCAGCACGAGATCAACCGCAACCTGCTTTTAGCCGTGGGTGCAGAATACCAGGATCAGCACTACATCAATTACACGATCATGCAGGCGCGCAAGAGCAGCGACAATACGGTCGTAGGTATTGAAGCTGATGGTACTGAGGAGCCCGAAGAGCCGGAGCGGTTCCAGCAGCTGCGACTGTCCTGGACCGAGAATGAGATCCTGTTCCAGCAGCTGGCCGGTGAACACTATTTTGATGTGGTGACGGTCAAGTGGCGCTACGCGTTGATCGATTCTGAGCGACAGGCGCCCGATACCCGTTTGGTCGAGCGTCGCATACAGGATGATGGTTCATTGATACTGACCGATGCCAACCGTCCTACGCGATTGTGGACTGAACTGGACGACAGCTCAAAGGAGTACGGCGTCGACGTTGAACTGCCGCTGTTTTCCAGCTTGTTCGAGGACGCTTCGCTAAAATTTGGTTACGCGAAATTCGACCAGGAAAGGGTGTTTGACACCTACCAGTTTGCCTATGAAACCTTGCGGCTGAGTTTTGCCGATCGCGCCCTGCCGCTTGAGACCCTGACCGATAGCAGCAGCTGTGCAGTCGGCGCACCGGCGAGCACGGCGGACGATTGCTACCTCTACACCGGCGCTGGAGTGGGTGCGCCAGATACAGGTCACCTGTTCTTGCGCGAGGGCTTCTTTGGGGTCGAAGAAATCCCGGATGGTTTTATTGGCGAGTTTGAAACAGAAGCCAACTACCTGATCTTTGATGCGCAGCTCACCGAGAGCCTGCGGATGTCGATAGGTCGGCGCAGTGAGCGCTCCTTCAAGTTCCTGACGAATCCTGCTACCGGTGAGCCGATTGTGCCGCTCAATGAGCTCGATGATTTTCGTGACGGCACCAAAACGCTCGAGGAGTTGATTTCTCCGCCGACGGCCAAGTTCAATCTCAACTCGACCTCGCTGACCTGGGATTTTTACGCCAATATGATCCTGCGTGCATCCTATAGCGAGACGGTCAATCGCCCGGTACTGCGCGAACTCTCATCTATCCAGTTTTATGATCCCGAAGACGATCGTGAATACGTTGGCTCGCCGCGCCTGGAAATCGCCCGCATTTACAACTCCGAGCTGCGCTACGAGTGGTATTACGGTCTCGACAATTATTTTGGCGCTTCATTGTACCGAAAGAGCTTTTCCAGGCCGGTCGAGATAGAAGAAACAGATGGTGAAGATCCTTTCCTGACCTGGGCTAACCTCGACAAGGCGGAAACCCAGGGTGTCGAGCTGCAAGTACGCCACTATCTCAATGACTATTGGCAGGTGACTGCCAATGCAACGCTCAGCAGCTCGAAAGTGCGCGACACGCGGGTCGACGCGCCGGTGTTTGACGGCGATCGCCCCATGCAGGGCCACTCCGAGGAGCTCTACAACCTGCAGATCGTATACCAGGACGACCAGTTCACCGCGAGCCTGGCCTACAACCATTTCTCCGAGCGCTTGCGTGGCCTGTTCAACGCCGATGGCAAAAACAAACACGCGGTGTACGAGCAGCCCTTTGACAGCCTCGATTTCAACTTCAAGGCGAAGTTCTACACCGATGGCAGCGAGTTTGAAGTCGGCTTCAAAGTGCAGAACATTCTCGATGAAAAAGTGAAATACGAGGCTGCACTGCTGGCACCGGCATTTGAGTTGATTTCCCCTGAGTATCTGCGCAGTGTCCGCGCGCCCTATGAAGACTGGGAAGTAGGCGTCACCTACAGCCTGAGTGTGGGCTGGCGGCAGTACTGAGGGCCGCGCGCCGGCAAGGGGGTCTGGGGAACCCTTAGGCGTCACACAGTTGTCATTGGAATACCAGCTGCCTGTCATGTTCTCTTCCTACGATGCGCTCTCCAGACATCAATTCATAGGAAGTATCACATGCAAAAAGTATCCATTCTCGCCTCGGCAGTGATTGCATCGTCAGCGGGCCTTGCGCACGCGCAATGCCCTGCGGGCTCATCCGATATCACCGCTTTGGTGCCGGCCGCTGCGCTCACTGCAACAAATGCATCGTTTGCCTGTTCGTTGGCGGGTGTTTACGACAGCGCTTCACCGGCACCAACCCTGACCCAGACCGATGGGGGTAACCTTTGGGTGCTCGACGGTAAAGTTGAAGTCGGTAACGAGACTGACGTACAGGCTGTCGACAGCCAGTCGTTTGGCGTTGTCACCGCCGACGCGAATGCTACAACCCTCACCATCGATCCCGGTGCCGTTATTGTTGGCACTGGCTCAGTTGGTGGTGCCTCTGATGACTACCTGATTATTCACCGTGGCAGCGATATCGATGCCGAAGGTGCGGTCGACAACCCCATCCGCTTCCAGTCCATGCAGTCTATCGACGGCACCGGTGGTGCGCGTGCACAGTGGGGTGGTCTGTACATCAATGGTTATGCGTCCATCAACAACTGTGGGCTGGTGGCGCCGGCTGGCCAGGCCTGTATGAAATACGGCGAAGCCGGCACGGGCACCTACGGCGGTGCGACGGATACTGACGACAGCGGTATCCTGAAATATGTGACCGTTGCCAACGCAGGATTCGCGTTCACTTCAACGTCTGAGTTCAACGGTATTGCCTTCCAGGGCGTGGGTAGCGGTACTGAGGTTGACTATATCCAGGTCGATTCAAACCAGGATGATGGTGTCGAGTTCTTCGGTGGTACTGTTAACGTCAAGCACGTTGTGCTGACTGCCAACCGCGATGACTCGTTTGACGTTACCGGCGGCTGGAGCGGTGCAGCCCAGTACGTGCTGGTGTACCAACCGGCTGGATTGCCACACGATCGCGGCTTCGAGATCGATGGTAAAGGCACGTTCGAACCTGCGGACGGCGTCGTGTCCAACATTACGGTGATCTCTGGCTCTGCGACCAACAAGGACGGCGGTTCTTCAGATGGCATCAAGAGCCGCGAAGATAATGCCCTGACGTACATCAACTCGGTGATCAGCATGACCGACGGCAGCCACGACTGCTACGACGCGGATACCCAGACGTCTTCGCTGGTTGCAGCCTACGGCTCCTGCACGTTCGGATCACAGGACCTGCAGGACGGTACCTTTGGTTCAGGTGCAGCGGTTGCTTACTCTGCGGACTTTAACGGCTACGTCAACGGCCTGAGTGAGTCTATCCAGATCGGGGTCAACGCCAACGCACAGGACCCACGCCTTGAGGCTGTCAGCTTCGTCGGTGCAGTGGAAAGCTGTGAGAATGACTGGACGCTCGGTTGGACGATCCCTGGCACACTGCCCACGGTTAACGCTGCAGCCTGTGCGCAGGACGCTGCTGCCCAGGTTAACGTCCCGGTGATGGGTTGGGCTGGCCTGATGGCGCTGTTCGGCACACTGACTGGCGTTGCCGCACTGCGTCGTCGCATCAGGTAGGGCAATGCCAGCCTGTTTCGATAATGAAGAAAAAATAGTGAAGAAAAAAAGGCCGCGTTATTACGCGGCCTTTTTTATGGCTGTCGATCGGCTGGGGGCCAGCTGCCGCTGCCGGGCCGGCGGCGACCCAGCCACTTGCGTAAATTTCGCTCATCGCGATAGCTTTTGCGGCGAATCCCGAGCCGGTAAGCGAGGGCCAGCAGGGGGTTGGGTGGGTACAGGTGCTGCGGCACCATATTGAAGTCGCACAGTACCAGCCGGGCTGTGCCGTCATCGTCGACAACGAACACGTTGCCGGTATTCATATCCAGATCGTACAGGCCCGCCGCGGAGGCGGCTGCGACAATGTCGAAGCCCTGCTGGATGATGTCATCGCTGATATAGCCCTGGCGCCGGTAAAGCCTGCCCAACTGCTCCCCATCGACCCTTTGCTGGACCATCGCATGGCTATAGTCGCCGCCGCGCGAAAATACTGCGAAGGGCCGGGCGATATGCGCGCGGATGGCATCGATGGCATAGAGTGCGGTATTGCGCTGAAACTCGAACTCGGCGATGTCGACCCCGTAGCGTCGCTGGTATTTTTCAGCCGCGCTCGCCTGGTAGGCTTTGACCACGACACGCTGATCATCCAGCGTTGCCGCAAAGACCTGCGCGCGTGCCCCGGCGCCCAGGTAGCTCTCCACGCGGATGCCATCGGGCAGTCGCAGCTGGCTTTGCAGTGCTGCGCCGTCATCGCTTGTGCGGTTGTCCATGGCCGGTATTTGCCCCGGGCCCTACAGGAACTCGCCGCGCTGGATCGCGGCGTGGTTGCCCTGCATCCGCAGGTAGAAGCGATGCCAGCGGCGGGCGATCTTGCGGCGGGCGAAGGCCGGTATCCGGTTGGGCCACTGCAGGAGGGTGACATCGCCCAGTCCGTCGATGATGACTAGCTGTGATTTGCCAGGGTCGATGCGCCTGACCAGGATATTGCCTTCATACATATCGTGGTTGAATATGATCTGGTGTTCCAGCAGGTAGCACCGCAACTGCTCGAGCTCCTGCTGGTAACTGGCAACTTCGGCGCCGGCATAAAAATACTGGCTCAGGCTTTTGGATATTCCGCCGTCGTAGTCGCGCACCAGGTCGAGTACATAGCCAGTGCCCAGGTCTGTTTCGACGCAGCCGTAGTAGCGCGGGAAATGGCAGTAGTCATCCAGCTGCTGCACGGCAGGCTGGGCGTAAAACTGCAGCTCGCGATCCATTTGTTTTCTCGCTGTACCGAGCAGTACCTTGACGGCTTTCGCCGGATCGTCGGGATGCTGGTAGCAGGCACGCTCCTTGCCGGAGCCGACCAGCTGCTGGAGCACTAACATGGCGCTAGGGGAGATAGTTCGGGCACGCAGCGAGTATAACCAATCCGGAGCAGCAGTGTTCCACCTGTCGATGAGAAAAATATCCTGTATTCATTCACCGGCTTTACGATGCGCCAGCCGTGTCACCTGAATGCGTGCGCAGGCCTGTGAGTAGCTTCGTGAATATTGCCGTTGCCGTGCCGCCTTTTAATTATAATACTAAAATGAAAGAGGGATCGGCCCGTGCTGGCATTGCTTGCCGTACCGGGGTCGGTGAGGCCAATGCGCGGCAGGTTTTTATTGCGGCGCTGTTTCCAGGTGCCAGCTATGAAGTTCGATTTTCCCGAAAGTTGTTCCGCGGCATCTCGCTATGTGCGTGAGGCGATACCTAAAATGGTAGAGCACAATATCGCGCCGAATCCGGTCAACTTTGCGCTTTGGTACGCCTACGTCTCGAACCGCGATTTCACGCTCAAAAGCGAGCTGGATGCAACGCTGTCGGAGCTGAAGACCTGTCCGCCAGCGCAGGCGCGCAAGTTCTTCGATGAGTATTTCCTCGGTGACGAACTCGAGCGCAAGCGAGAGTTTGAGAAGAGTCTCGACGAGTTGATCGAAGAGTTGCTGCAAGAGGCAGAGCTCTCCCGTTGTACGGTGGCAGCGACGGGCGAGTGTTTTGAGACAAGCCTTGAGTCGATCATGGCCATCGAATCGACGGGCGAGCTCAGGGACTGTGCAAAGTCATTGCTTGCGACCACGTATAGCGCCAGTGAATCACTGTCGCGCTTTGCCTGCCAGCTCAATAGCGCCCGCGCCGAGATCGAGAGTTTGAAACAGCGCCTGGCTGCGCGCGAGCGCGATGCGATGAGCGATGTTCTCACTGGCATCGGGAACCGACGGCACTTCGATGAGGCGCTTTACCAGGTATGTGCTTCCGGTGTGGCCCCGGTCAGCCTGGTGCTGTTCGATATTGATCACTTCAAAAGCCTCAATACCCGTTTTGGGCATGTGATGGGCGACAAGATACTCGCAGCGGTCGGCGACATCATCAGGAAGTCGCTACCTGCAGGTGCTGTTGGCTGCCGCTACGGCGGCGAAGAATTTGCCCTGCTGCTGGAGAACACGGCCAATGATGCCTATGCGCTGGCCGAGCAGCTGCGGCAGGGGCTGAAAATGCTGAAGCTGCGAAGCAAGCGCAGTAACGAGCCGATAGGGTTGGTGACAGCGTCCTTTGGGGTCGTCCAGCTGCTGCCGGATGAGTTTGCCGAGGAGTTCCTCGAGCGGGCAGATAACGCGCTCTATGCGGCAAAGGATGCAGGCAGGGATCGGGTTGTCTACCTCGACTCGGGGCCCGGCGAGGTCGGGGGAAGTGGTGCCCAGGAGAGGACTTGAACCTCCACGGCCTTGCGGCCACTAGCACCTGAAGCTAGCGTGTCTACCAATTTCACCACCTGGGCAGGTCCACCCTGACGGGCGGAGCGCCACTCTACTGACCCCGTCGCGCCCTGTCAATTCCAATAGCGACTTTTGTCGCCATCGTGCGATGTTCCGCTGTCTCGTTTCCGTGCTATGGTGGACGCTCTCGCGGCGGTGGTGGCTGCCTTGCTGCACCATGCCGCGCCCGTATCATTCCTCCAGTTCGCAGGTCGCCAGTGGCGAAAAAACCATCCCGTAACAAGCCCGCTTCGGACCCGCACGCCGACCGGGAAGCGCGCGATTACGACAATCCGATCGCCAGTCGAGAGCATATCCTCGCCCAGGTTGCCGAGCAGGGGGCCATCGATTACCGCGGGCTGTTGAAATTGCTGGGTATCAAGGGCCAGGCGCGGCGCGATGCGCTGCGCAAACGCCTGCGGGCGATGGAGCGCGATCGCCAGCTGGATTTTGACCACGCCAGCGAAACCTACGGGTTGCCCTCAAAGGCGGACTTGCTCCAGGGCGTCATCCAGGCCCACCGCGACGGTTTTGGCTTCGTCGTGCTCGAAGGCCAGGAAGACCTCTACCTGGGCGAGCGAGAAATGCGCGCTGTGTTTCATGGCGATGAGGTGCTCGCGCGACCGGTTGGCCGCAGCCGGCGTGGCGGTATCGAGGGCAAAGTTGAAGAGGTGGTCCGTCGAGCCCACAGCACGCTGGTGGGCCGGCTGCACCGCGAATCGGGCATTGATTTCGTGGTGCCCGACCATCCACGCATCTTGCACGAAATCCTGCTCGAGCGCGGCCAGGTCATGGGCGCTGAGCTGGGTGACTATGTCAGTGTAAACATCACCGAGTACCCCACCCAGCGCAAGGCCGCCCGCGGTGAGGTGGTTGAGCTGCTGGGCGAGGCGCTGGCGCCAGGACTTGAAACCGACATCGCGATACGTACCCATGGCATTCCGCATCAGTGGCCGCCCGAGGTCACGCAGGAGGCGGCCCGCTTCGGTGAGCAGCCGGGCCCCGAAGACTGCAGGCACCGGGTAGACCTGCGGGATTTGCCGCTGGTGACCATCGACGGTGAGTCGGCGCGGGATTACGACGATGCAGTTTACTGTCGCAAGCGCAGCGGCGGCGGCTTTACGCTGTTTGTCGCTATTGCCGATGTCTCCCATTACGTGGCACCAGGATCCGCGCTGGACCAGGAAGCGCTGGCCAGGGGCACATCGGTTTACTTCCCATCGCGTGTCGTACCGATGCTGCCCGAGTCACTGTCCAATGGGCTTTGCTCGCTGGTGCCGGGCGTCGATCGACTGGCGATGGTATGTGAGCTCAATGTCTCCCGTGCAGGTCGCGTTACCGAGTTCAGTTTCTATGAGGCGGTTATCCATTCGCATGCCCGACTGACCTATACCGAAGTCGCTGAGGTCCTGGGTCTGCTCACGCGGCCGGCGCGACCTGCCGTACAGAAGCGGCTTGCAGGGTTCACGACGGATCTTGAAAACCTCTATGCGCTGTACAAGAAGCTGCGAGCAGCGCGGGACAAGCGCGGCGCGATCGATTTTGAGAGCACCGAAACCCAGATCGTTTTTAATGCCGACCAGAAAATTGAAGCGATTGAGCCGGTGCAGCGCAATGAGGCGCACAAGCTGATTGAGGAGTGCATGCTCTGCGCCAATGTCGCTGCGGCGCAGCTGCTACTCGAGGCGAAGCTGCCTGCCCTGTATCGCGTGCACCTTGGGCCGCGGGCGCAGAAGCTGGAAAACCTGCGCACTTACCTGGGCGAGTTGGGCCTTGGAGTGGGTGGTGGCAGCGAGCCTGAACCGGCGCACTACCAGCAGCTGCTGGCCCAGGTCGAGGGCAGGCCGGATGCGCACCTGATCCAGGTGATGTTGTTGCGTTCAATGAGCCAGGCCGTTTACCAGCCCGACAACCAGGGTCATTTTGGGTTGGCTTACCCGGCGTATACGCACTTTACATCGCCCATCCGTCGCTACCCGGACTTGCTGGTGCATCGGGCAATTCGCTTCCTGTTGCGTCGCAAGGGCAGCAAGTCACCCCAGCTGCGGCGTGTGAAGGGCGCCAAAGCGCTGGTTGCAGAGCAGGCTTACAACTACGATACCGCGGCAGCCATCAGTCTTGGCGAGCACTGCTCGATGACCGAGCGCAGGGCCGACGATGCCACTCGCGATGTCGAAGCCTGGCTGAAGTGCGAGTTCCTGCTCGAGCACATCGGGCAGCAGTTCGAGGGGGTGATTGCCGGGGTCACGCGGTTTGGCGTCTTTGTCGAGCTCAACGATATCTACATCGAGGGCCTGCTGCACATCAATTCGCTCGGCGATGATTTCTACCACTTCGACCAGGCCCAGCAACGGCTGGTCGGAGAACGCAGCCGTCGCGTTTATGCATTGGGTGATGCCGTATCTGTCCAGGTGGCGCGGGTCGATCTCGACGAGCGCAAAATCGACCTTGAGCTGGCGCGGCCAGCAGGGGGCGGGGGCGGCAAACGCGTGCGCAAGAAAAAGAAGAGCAAGGGCAAGAGCAAAAAAAAACGCTAACCGGTGGTTAGCGTTTGGAATTTCGAGGTTATTCAAACCACCCGTCGTGGGCGATGGCAACTGACGCGTTGCCGGGCGAACAAATCGGTTGATGACCAAGTTGAGATCATTTAACCATGGCCGTCCGTTAAAAAAAACGGGACGCCGCGACCCCTCAAGGGAACCTGGCGACCCTTTTCGCCGGGCAAAAAAAAGCGCCGACAAGTGCGGCGCTTTTAAATCATATGAGGTTACTGCTGCTTTTTGCCTCAGCGAGCCGCCACCTGGGCCACTCGCCTAAATACGTCTCGACAAGAAGTGACGCTATATAACCACAGCGGTTACCAATAAAACACGGGACCCGGGGTCCCCTTGGTCCCGGGCGGCAGCTCGCCAGGCGCCTGGCGTCTGTGGCCCGACCGCACGGTTTTGGCCGACCGTCACAAAAAATTCATATAAAACAGTTATTTGCCATCGCATGGTTTGGGTTTTCCCCGCGGCAGGTGGCGGCACTATGGCTGTCTGGCGTGTAATGACAGAAAACGTCAATATTTACGAAGCGGTAATCCCCGGTGGTGGAGGGCCGCCGCCCAACCCACCGTTCCGTCGTGCCCGTATTGGTTAATAGCGCTCAAATTGACTGCTTCTGGTTCGTTTTAGCATCGTCCCTGCGAGGCCGTCGCGCTATTATCCGCCCCGCAAGATCTTCAGCTCGACCCCATTTCCGCCACTGGAGCACCTCCCCATGTCCGACCTCGGTTACCGGCCCTTTGACTGTGACAATCATTACTATGAATCGAAGGATGCGTTCACTCGCCATGTGCCCAGGGCCATGCGCTCGCGCTGCGTGCAGTGGGCCGAGATCGACGGCCGGATGCGACATATTGTAGGTGGCAAGGTCGCCAACGCAGTCAGCAACCCGACCTGGGATCCGATCGCCAAGCCGGGCGCTATCGCAGCATTCCTGCGGGGGAACCCGGACAAACTCAAGCCCGAGGAGCTGATGGGCGAGAGCGAGCCGCTGCCGGATTACTACCTGAACTCTGAAGCACGGATCAAGATCCTGGATGACCAGGGGCTTGATGCCATGTGGTTGTTCCCAACCCTGGGCGTGCTCTATGAAGAGCTGCTCAAGCACGACCCCGAGGCGGTCAAGGTGCAGTTTCGCGCCTTCAACCGCTGGGTAGAGGAGGATTGGGGCTGTAACTACCAGAACCGGATTTTTGCAGCACCTTATATCTCACTGTGCGATGTCGACTATGCCTGTGAGGAGCTAGAGTGGGCGCTGGCGCGCGACGCGCGCACCGTTGTCATTCGCCCGGCGGCAGTGTGGACTGAAACCGAGGGTGTGTTGTCGCCATCACACCCTTACTTCGATCCCTTCTGGGCTCGGGTGAATGAAGCAGGCATCACGGTTGTTGTGCATGCCTCGGATTCGGGGTACACGACGCACGGCTATGTCGGCGACGGGTTCAGTTCCGACGGCCTGGGCGCGACGATCGCGCCGAACATCAAGCACTTCAATATCGAGCGCGCGGCTTACGATTTCCTGGCGACGCTGTGCTATGAGAAGCTGTTCGAACGTTTCCCGAATCTGCGTATCGCCTCGATTGAAAACGGGGCTGAATTCTTGCCCGACCTGTTTCGTAAGCTCAAGCAATCGCGTGAGCGACTGGCGGTAACGGGTTACTACAAGGAAGATCCCGCCGCACTGTTTCGCGAGCACGTATGGATCAATCCCTTCTGGGAAGACGATGTCTACGAAGTTGAAGAGTATATGGGCGCGGACCGCGTGATCTTTGGCTCGGACTGGCCGCATATCGAGGGCATGCCCCAGCCGCTCGACTACGTTGCCGAGCTGGACAGGTTTGATGCCGAGAAGAAGCGCAAGATCCTGCGAGACAATGTACTGGGCCTGAACGAGCGTCGTCCCGCCTGAGTCGCCTAGCTGTCGAGATCCCTGCGGATCGATCGCCAGGCCTGTTCGTCGAGGTTGAAGCGCAAGAACATCATTGCGCCAATCAGGTAGCAGGCGCCTGGAAACAGGCCGAACAGGCTGCTCATCGCAAGTTTGGTGCTTTCGCTTTGTTCAATGTTGGGCTCGAAGCCGCTAAATTGCAGCACCAGCCCGGAAATGACGATCATGATGCCGAAGGCTGTCTTGCGCACGAAATTCCAGACGGCAAAGTAGGCGCCTTCCTTGCGCTGCCCGGTTTGTAACTCATCGTAGTCAATGATGTCTGCCTGGATCGAGGGGCCGACGACATTGCCGCAACCCCCACCCATGCCGGCGATCGCCGCCAGAATAAAGACCAGCACATGGTCACCCTCGCGGGCGAAAAACAGCCCGCCAAAGCCCAGTGACATCGCGAACATCGATGCGCACCACAACTGCTTTTTGCCGATCAGTTTCGACAGCCATATCCATAGTGGCACGGTCAGTACCGCCGGCAATACATACAGCAGAAAGAACCAGGGCAGCAGGTCGGGACGCTTGACGATGTACTCGAGCACATAGGCAGCCAGGGTCGCGATAACGGCGGTGCCCAGGTTTTCGATAAAGAACACAGTGACGACCAGGCGCGCGTGAGGGTTGCGAAATACATCGCCAAAGGCCTTGAAGATGCTGTTCTCGCCGCGCTGCTGGTATTCAGCGCGCTCGGGTAGTTTCAGTACCGGCGGGATCACCGATACCATCATGAATACCGCAACGCCTATCGAGATGAGCAGGGCGGTTGAGCGCGGGTCATCGCTGATCGAAAAAAGGTACAACGCCCCCAGCGCAAGAAAACTGCCGATGGTGCTCACGGCGTGTTTGATACCGAATACCCGGGTGCGGTCGTGGTGATCGAGGCTGAGCTCGGCGCCCCAGGCTTCGTGAGGCACGTAAAACAACGAATAGGCCGTGTAGTAGGCGATGACGCTGGCACCCACCCAGATACTCAGCTGGGTGCTGGTCAGGTCGGCCGCAGGGTTCCACAACAGGTAAAAACTCAGCGCCAGCGGGATCGCCGAGAGCAATATCCAGAACCGGCGCCGACCCAGCCGCGAGTGGGTGCGGTCGGACAGGTAGCCGACCACCGGGTCGGTGACTGCATCCCAGATCCGTGCTGCGGCAAACATGATCGACAGCGTCGCCGGTGCAATCAGCAGTACGTCGGTACCGTACTTCATAAAGTAGGTGGTGATCAGGAAAAAAGAGAAGCCGACGCCCAGGCCGGGCGAGCTATACAGCAGGATGCTGCGCGTTGGAACGCGTTCGATCGGGGCCTGGTTCACGGCAACTGTCCTGGGTCCTTTTGCGGTGTGTGCCTGGGTAGCTCGCGATTCAGGCGGCCCAGGTTGATGAGCCCCATTGGCCGTCGCCGGATGACACCCCTATGCTGATATGTTCGACCGGGTTGACGCGGAAAAAGTCATCGGCATTCACCAGCTTGTCGAGAATGTAATTCGACAGCTCTTCGACCGTGGTGTTGCGCACCGGAAGAATCTGCGTGTCATCGCGGCAAAAGAACAGTACCTCGCCGTTGAACTGCACCTGGTACTGTCCGGCCTCGGTGTCAATCGACAGGTGGGGCGATTCGCCGGGCAGCAGCACATATTCATCGAGTGCGTTGCAGATCGCCCGAAGGCGGGACTTGATCTCCTGGTAGTTGAAACACATACCGTTATCATCGACCGCTGCGGTCACTTCCGCACGCACCTTGAAGTTGTGGCCATGCAGCCGCTCGCGCTCGGTTGCCGAGAAAATCGTAAAGTGTGCGCCAGAGAACTTCAGGTCCTCTTTGCTGATACTGATGGTCGTCAATCTTGGTGACATATCGATCCGCTGTTGTCTTTCGCTATGCCGCTGGTATGGAGCGGCCAGGGCTCGTTGGTGATCCGCCGGTTGCGCGACCCGGTGATTATAAGCGCAATTCCCAGCCGACTCGCCGCGGCTACGCGTTTTTGCTCAAATGTAACCGACGGATGGCTAAATCGTTCAGAATATTTGCAGTGCACACCAGCTGGCCGATGCAGGCGCTGTGTCCCGGGCTCGGTACTGATAAACTAGCCAGCTCGCATACACCGGGAATACAAGCCACATGAGCGACGCAGTTACTCTCCATGAAGACCAGGGTGTAGGTGTCATCACCTTCAATCGCCCGGACACGCTGAATACCTTTACTAACGATATGCTCGAGCAGCTGGCCGAGTGCTATCGGCGTTGCGATCTCGATGATGCAATACGTGTTGTCGTGGTCACCGGATCAGGCCGGGCGTTTTGTGCTGGCGCTGACCTGAGTGATGGGGGGACGACCTTTGATAGCTCCGAGCGCGAAGATTACAGTTCCTGTCCGCTGGCCATGCAGGCCTGGGAAGTGCGCAAGCCAGTGATAGCTGCCTGCAATGGCCATGCGGTTGGCGTGGGGCTGGGGCTTGCAACGCAGTGTGATATGCGGATTGTCGCGAAAGAGGGCAAGTACGGCTTTCTGCAGAATCGACGCGGTGTTGTCACCGACTTTGGCATGACCACGGTGTTGCCGCGCATTATCGGCCTGGAGCGCGCCTTTGAATTACTGGTGCGCGCCGAGCGGCTCAGCGGTGACGAGCTGGTTGCCCGGGGCCTGGCGCTACAGGCTGTACCCGGCGACCAGGTTCTCGATACTGCACTCGAGATCGCGCGTGATATGGTGCAAAATTGTTCGCCGCTGGTGATGGGCCTGCACAAGAACCTGCTGTGGGGTAACCTCAGCGAGTCGGTCGCCAGGGGCATCGAACGCGAGTCCTTTGCGATGAACTACAGTATGCGCAAGCCCGATGCCGTCGAGGGGGGTGTCGCGTATTTCGAAAAGCGCCAGCCCAACTGGCAGGCCAGCGTGGTAGATGAATGGCCAGACAGCGATTTTTGATCGCCACTTTTTGATCGTCCAACAAAATACAGGGTAACCAGTACGATGAAGATTGATTCAGGCACCTTTGCGGATGCGTTGAAAGTTCCCGAAATGGCGGCGGCCGTCGAGTCGATGGGCTTTGATGGCATCTATACCCTGGAAGGCCCCAACGACCCGTTTATCAGCGCGACGGTGGCTGCCCTCAATACCAAGAATATCGATGTCATGACATCGATCGCGGTGGCCTTTGCCCGCAATCCGATGAACCTTGCCTATATCGGCAACGACCTGCAACAGCTATCGGGCGGGCGGTTTATTATGGGGCTGGGCACCCAGGTCAAATCGCATATCGAGCATCGCTTTAGCATGCCCTGGGGTAAGCCGGTCGCGCGTATGCGTGATATGGTGCTGGCATTGCGCGCAATTTGGGATTCCTGGCAGAACGGTACCCGGCTTGACTACCAGGGCGAGTACTACCATCACACCCTGATGGTGCCCACGTTTATGCCCCAACCCTGTGAGTACGGCCCGCCTAAAATCTATCTGGCGGGCGTTGGTCCAAAGATGACCCAGATGGTTGGTGAGGTCGCCGACGGGTATTTCGTTCATCCCTTTGGCTCAAAGGAGTCACTCGAAGAGTTGACCTTGCCAGCGTTGCAGGCGGGCCTGGACAAGGCAGGCAAGTCGATGGCCGATTTTGATATCGCTGCGCAGATCATGACAGCGACAGGCCTGAATGATGAGCAGATGGCACAGGCCATCGACTCCGCGCGGAACCAGATTGCGTTTTATGGTTCGACGCCGGCCTACCTGCCAGTACTCGAAGTACACGGCTGGGGCGAAATGCACCTCAAGTGGAAGCAGATGGTGCGTGAAAACAAATGGGCTGAAATGGCCGCATCCGTCAGCGACGAAATGTTGCATGCTTTTGCGCTGGTGGGGACCCCGGCGGAGGTCGCGCAGAAGATCGCCGATCGCAGCCAGGGCAGGATCAGCCGCGTAAGCCCGGTGGTTTACCAGTCGAACCCGGAAATCCTGGGTGCATTGATCGACGCTATCCGGGCCCACGACAAGCGCTAACCACGCGGGCATGTAATGGCCGCCGTTGATCGGAGCGAACGTGCGTAAAATACTCGTTGGTATCGTTATCTTTTTCGCTGCAGCATACCTGTTGCTGCAGTCGGCGCCGGTTCAACGCCTGCTGCTGTCTTACGCCTTGCCATCGTTTCCCGATTATCCTGCGCCGCTTTCGCAATTGAGCGACCAGGATTATGGGGAGATCCATTTTGCGACCCAGAGCGCCTATGACCTCGATGTCCTGCTGAGCGATGCGGCGCCAAAAACGCCGACGACGGGGCTGGGCTACCTGACGTTTCCCGAATCACTGTTCAACGATGGCCTTGTCGAAGGTGGCGAGCCGGTGCCCGCCATGGTCATTGTGTCCGGCAGCGGCGGCATCACCCCGGGGCGCGAGCACGAATATGCTGCGCTGTTCAATGAGTGGGGCATCGCCAGTTTTGTCATCGACTATTACCAGCCGCGCGGCGTTACGAGCGAGACGCCCTACATGATGAAAGTTGCGGCGGTCACAGAGTTCGATGTTGTCGCCGATGCGTTTGCAGCGCTGCAGCTGTTGGGCAGCCACCCGGCGATTGATGCCTCGCGTATTGGTATCATTGGTTTTTCCTACGGTGGCATGGCCTCGCGTTTCGCGCTCGACAAGCGCTTTGTCGATGCCCTCGCGCCAGCGAGCGATGGCTTTGCCCTGCATGTCGATGTCTATGGGCCCTGTTTCCAGAATTTGCAGAGCGAACAGCTGAGTATTGCACCGCTGCTGACGCTGCGTGGCACGGAAGATCGCTCGAACGACCTGGCGGCCTGCGCGCAGCGGGAGGCCGAGCTGGCCGCAGCCGGGGTTCCGGTTGAAAGCCATGTCTACCCGGGTGCCGGTCATGGCTGGGAGACTAACCAGCAGCGAGGCCTGCTCGAGGAGGCCCCCTATATTGTCGGCTGTGAATTGCGTTACGATGCGGCGGGGCGGGCTTTTCTCAATGGCGAGCCTTTTGCCCGCAACGCGCCCGATGCCGATCGCCTGACTCGGGTCGCGACGCGGCTGGCCAGCGGCGCGCAGTTCCAGGACTGCGTTCAGTACGGTTATATTATGGGGCGTGATGAGGACACCCATCGACAGGCTGACGCTCGGATCAGGCACTTCCTTGGCCGGCATCTCGACATGCCATGGGCCGCCGACGACCAGGGCCGGTAAGCTGCCCCCTCTTTACTGCCGGAGCGATTGACAGACAATGCCAGATAACGTGTTAATTATTTCAGGAGCCAGTCGCGGAATCGGCCTGGCTACGGCCGAGCTGTTCCTGGATCGCGGGTGGCAGGTGCTCAACCTGTCGCGTTCAAAGCCTGCGCTGGCCGGTATCGATCACCAGGCTTGCGACATGTCCGACCCCGACTGGTTGTCAACCATAGCCGGGACGCTGGTTGAGCGGGCCGGGGCTGCTGCCCGGGTAGCGATCGTGCACAATGCCGGCCTGCTGCTCAAGGACAGCGCGACCAGCATTGATGGTGCCGACCTGCAGCGCGTGCTGCAGGTCAATGTCGTTGCCCCCGCGCAGCTCAACCAGTTGCTGTTGCCGCATATGAGCGAAGGCTCGTCCATTGTTTACGTGGGCTCAACGCTGGCTGAAAAAGCGGTGGCCAACAGTTGTTCCTATGTCACATCGAAGCATGCGATGCTTGGGTTGATGCGCGCAACTTGCCAGGACCTGATTGGCACAGGTATCCATACCGCCTGCGTTTGCCCTGGATTCACTGAGACCGAGATGCTGAGCGACCATGTCGGTGGCTCGCGTGAGGTACTCGATGCAATTGCCAGCGGTGTAGCCTTCAAGCGCCTGATCGAGCCGGTAGAAATCGCCCGGACCATAGGCTTCGCGGTAGACAACCCCGTCATTAATGGCGCCGTGCTGCACGCCAACCTTGGCCAGATCGAAAGCTAGCGCCCCATGTCCAGCCTGCTGTCACCGCCCTTTGCGCCCGAGCCTGAGGGCAGCTGTTTTTGCGGCAGTGGTGCGCGTTTCTCGGATTGTTGCGGCAGTCCTGCTACAGAGCGTTCGCCGCCTCATGGCGTCAGTGTCCAGCATGACGTGCTCAGTGATCGGCAGTGCCAGAAGCTGTGCACAATTGGCGATAACTCCCGCAAGGAGTGGGTAGGGACGGTCGACTCTGAAACCGGTGAGGTCGGGGGTATGGAGAGAGATTCGCGCGTCACCCGCCAGGTTGTGCTCGGCAAGCAGCAGGCAGTGTTTAACAAAATCGTGAATAAACTCTGGGTCAATGTCGTCGAGCCCCAGCGGCAGGTTCGCATCGAGTGGTTCGAACAGCCCGTGCTGCTCAACTATGTCAAAGGGGGGCACTATGCGCCCCATGCCGATGCCGAGTACTTTGACGCTGCGCAACAGCACTGGTGTCGGCAGATGGATCGTGACCTGAGCATGTTGCTGTACATCAATGAAGATTTTGATGGCGGCGGTTTGCACTTTGCCAGCTTCAACTATCGCTACGCGCCACGGGTGGGAGACCTGGTGATCTTCCCGTCTGACCATCGCTATATCCACCAGGCCGAGAAGGTCACTCGCGGCACGCGTTATTGCATTGTCAGCTGGGCTGCCGTGGAGGGCAGCCCCCGCGCCAATGCCGCCATGCCGTTCAACGGTATTGCGCCGAAACGCGGCTGGTTTGGGCGCTAGCAGATTGGCGGTAATCGCATATACTTAAGCGGTGAGGCCCGAAGCTGGAAAGGAGTGCGCTACAGTGCAGCCTGCCCATCAAAAATACCTTCCCCGGCGGTTCCTGCCCGAATCGCTCCGCCTGCTGGCGCTCCTGGTGTTGATGCTGCCAGCATTGATTCAAGCCCAGCAGTACAAATACCTCGATGAAAACGGCCGCTGGCAGTTTACCGATAACCCGCCTGCGGGGGCTCGCAATGTGCAGGAGCTGTCGGTTGCCGGGGCGGTTGACAGTGAGCCGGCTGAGACCGACCTCAACAAGGCCCTGCTGGAAAAATATGAACCTGCGCAGCCCATCGAAGCGGCGACGCTGGCCGTCGTGAAAATTGAGACGCCCGCAGGTGTCGGTTCCGGTTTTTTTGTCTCGCACAATGGTTTCCTGGTGACTAACAAGCACGTCGTGCGGCCGGGTAAACAGGCCATGTCCCAGATTCGCGCCGAGATCGAGCGCGGGGAGCAGAATCTGCAGCGGCTGCGGCGTAGCCTCAAGTACCAGCGCCAGCGCGTCGATTACTACCAGGAGACGGCTCGCGACCTGAAGGCTGAACTCAAGTACTACGCCGGTACGGAGTTGGAGGAGCGCGAGCGCGAGTACCAGCGCGCCCGACGCGATTACCTGAAAGAAAAAAAACAGTACGACACCATGAGTCGCAAGGTCGATGCTGCGGCGAGAAAATTCAACGATGACAAGAACAGCGTCAACCGACGGCTGGCCAATGCCTCGGTGGCAACAAGGTTCAAGATCTACTTCAAGGACGATCGAGAGCTCCAGGCCCGGCTTGTGAAGGTCAGTAGCAAGCGTGACCTGGCCTTGCTAAAGCTCGATAACTACCTGACGCCAAGCGTTAATGTCGGCGATTCGCTGCCCAAGCTGGCGCAGGGCCAGAACGTATTTGCTGTCGGCAATCCACACGGTTTGCAGGACTATGTAACGCGAGGCGTCATTACCAGTCTGGGTAAGAATGACATCGTGTTCGATGCCCAGATTCACCCCGGGAACAGCGGCGGGCCATTGGTCGGGGACGACGGCCAGCTGCTGGGTGTCAATACGGCCAAACGCTATATGGGCGGATCGGTCAGTTCAGAGGGGTTTGGCATCGCGATACCGGTGAGTATCGTGAAGAAGGAGTTTCCCGATGCCTTCGAGCAGCCCGCTTATGCCAGCCTGCTCGAGCAGCTGGCGCCCGCCGGGGAGCCTGGCGATACTGCTGCCAATGATGAAGACCTGATGCGCCAGATCATGGAGCAGTATCGCAACCCCGAGTGACCCTCAGCCTGTCAGCGATGCTTCGATATCACCCAGCATTGCGCTGTACGTACCTTCCATAATTTCGATCATCATTTCAGGCGTCAGTCCCTCTGCATCGACATGATCAAAGGTGGCGTGCCATTTGGCGGCAGTCTGTGTATCGCCCGCGGCGACCAGCGATACGGTGACGCGATAGCCCACCATTGGCGTCTTGGGGATGTGATACTGCAATGTGTGCGAGTTGGCATCGAGGCTGTCGAGTACTTCATCGACGGGCTCTGGCATGCCCGGCATTGTGATCCGCCGAATATCGCCGCTGCCGTCTGCGTTGCCGCTGCGGATATGCTCGACCTTTTCGGCGCCGTTATACCAGCTGAGATTGGCGAAGTCGCTTACCAGTTCCCAGGTGCGTTCAATCGGTGCGTTGATGGTACGTTCGGCGATGATGTCGTGCATGGTTGTGATCCTGTCGCGCTGCGATATGGTTGATACGGCTGCTTATTCTAAGTGCTGGCAGCCATGGTTCAAGTCCGGCTGTCGGGAGCGTCGTCGGTCTCTGCCAGCTTGCGATCGATCGCACGATCGAGTCCGCGGAGGCTGCTGCTGGCCGTAAATAGCAGCAGGGCGGTGCCCATCAGCAGCAGGCAGGCGATCAGCGTCGCCGCGGGAGCACCCAGTATTTGTGCGAGATAGGCCATTGGCAGAACGCCAAGAGGCGTTAGCCCGAAGGCCATCATCATGAATGCCGACATGCGGCCGCGCTGCCGGTCATCGACGAGCAACTGGGTCGCGGTGCTGTTCAGGGTCTGGCCAGCGCTGGCGAAAACATTGGCCAGTACCAGCGCCAGTAGTGCCCAGATGAACTGTGGTGACAGGGCGAACACAGCCAGCAGCGCGGCGAACAGCAGCGTACAGGTCATCATGGGCGCGAGTCTCGGCGTGGTGTCCTTGCGCTGCGCCATCCAGGCAGAGCCAATGACACCACCCAGTCCGCTCAGGCCCATCATGAGCCCCAGTCCCTGCTCACCGACCTCCCAGATGCGATCGGCGAAGATGACAAACAGGTTCTGCAGCGGCATCGCCAGGAACATGGGCAGCAGGCCCAACAACAGGCAGGCGCGCAGTGACCGGTGTTCGACGATGTAGCGGATGCCATGAACGACGTCTTCGATGATATGGGTTTCTTCAACGGGC
Organism: Pseudomonadales bacterium; assembly: GCA_965216795.1. Classification (GTDB taxonomy): domain Bacteria; phylum Pseudomonadota; class Gammaproteobacteria; order Pseudomonadales; family UBA7434; genus UBA7434. Next base: position 2,912,217 of record OZ244196.1, read on the forward strand.
GCACTGCGCTCAGGATCGCGCTGGATCTGGCTGACGCACAGTAGCGACAGCAGAAAAAGCGTAACGGCGATCGCGTAAGCACCCTGCGTCGACCATGCTGCAATGGCAAAGCCCATAAGTGCCGGCCCCAGCACGCGTGACAGGTTCATCACTCCGCCCGACAGGGCTACTGCATTGCCCAGTCGCTCGGGGCCGACGACCCGATACACGATAGCGGTGCGTGCCGGCATGATGAAGGGAATGATCGCGCCGGCTACGGTGCCTGCGATCAGCAGGTGCCAGAACTGCAGCTGGTTTATCGCCAGCAGCAACAGAATGGTGGCCTCGTTGAGGATCAGCAGTGACTGGCCAGTGAGGATCAGCCTGCGACGCTCGACCCGGTCGCTGAGCGCGCCACCGAGCAGCGAGCACAGCAGCATCGGCACGGCAAAGGCGACGTTGATATAGGCCAGCGCCATTTCTTGACCGGTCAGGTCCCAGGCCAGGAAGGTGCGGGTCAGCACCTGGCCCTGCATGGCCAGGAAAAAGGCGACATTGCTGGCGAGCAGCCAGCGGAATTCGCGAAATTCCAGTGCGGCAAAAGAGCGCTGCCATACCGACGGGGTGGGGGAGGGTGACAAGGAAAAACTCAGTGACGGGGTTTGCTGCCAGTGGGGAAAACGCCCGTGATCATAACACGGCGGCAACGCGCTGGCCGGTGATTATTTGCCGCCGGCTGCAATTACCTCGAGCACGGGCTGGTGTATGCCGCGCTTGAGATCGCTCAGTGTCTGCCCGGGTTTGCCCAGCATTGGCAGGGCTAATGCAGTGGCCTGGTCCAATAGCTCCCCGGGCTCGCAGCAAGCGTCGACGATGCCGCGTTCGAGCGCGTCTGCGCCGCCAATGCGGCTGCCGGCGAGCAGCACATCGCGCAAGTTCCGGCCGCTCAGTTTCGCGGTCACCAGCGCATTCATGCTGGGGATGAGATTCATGCCCATATCGATTTCGGGCAGGCAAAAGTAACCGCGATCGAGCCGCATGACCCGGTAGTCGCTCGACATCGCGATCATCGCGCCCAGTCCAAACGCGTGGCCGTTGATCGCGCTGACAACGGGTACGGGCATCACCAGTAACTGGCCGATCATGTGCAGGCAGTCGTGTACGAACTGCATCGCCCGATCCGGCTGCTCGGTTGTCAGGTACTCAAGGTCCAGTCCCTGCGCGAAAACCTTGTTCTCGCCCGTGAACACCAGCCCATGAATGCCCTCGTCACCCGCTGCGCGTGATAGTGCCGACTCTACCGCCGAAAGGCTTTCCGGGTTGAAACGCCCTTCGTTGTGCAGCGTAACCAGCAGCAGAGTGTGGTCATCTTGCTGCAGCAAGCTCTCGGAGACCGCTGGGGTGTTGTTGTCATTGCTCATATACGTGCTCCGTTGCCTTGATCGCGCAACATGTTAGTCGACGGCAAGGTTGTCAATTTGCAGGTAACGCTTCAGGCGCGCGACCAGGAAATAAAAAGGCAGCGTGTCCATCAATGCCACAAACATCTTGAACAGGTAGTTGCTGGCCATCAGCACCAGCATGGCCTTGAAGGCGATATCGCCGGCCAGGTAGGCGGCGCCAAAGGTAATGGATATCACCATGATGGAGTCGACGCCCTGGCTGATCAGTGTGCTGAAATTGTTGCGTAGCCACAGGTGCTTGCCGCGCGTCAGCTTCTTCCAGAAATGAAACAGTCGAACGTCGGCATACTGTGCGGCAATGTAGGCCATCATTGACGCAAACACCGCGCCGGCTGTGCATTGGTAAATCAGCTGGAACAATTCGATATGCCCGTCAATATTTTCTCCGGATGGGAGTGTCAGTGTTTCCGCGAGTTCTAACACCTGCCATGGCGGCATGCTTTCGGCGGGAACGGCCGGTAGTGCAGCGCCAAGCCAGAGAATGCCGAGGATAAAAAAGTTGAGAACCAGCCCGACCGATACGACAAAGGTTGCGCGCGCCCTGCCATAGAGTTCGCAAATCAGGTCGGTGCAGAGAAATGTGAGCGGGTAGGGCAGAACACCAACCGCCAGTTGCATCGGGCCCAGCTGGACAAACCGGGTGATGCCCACGACATTCAGCAGGGTCATCGCGCAGATAAAGAATCCGGCGAGTATAAAAAAGACGCGTTCGCGTCTCTCTTGCAGGATATGAGCTTCCATGCGGGCAGCATATGCCGTGTCAGTAAGCGTGGCAATGATGCAATGCTGCGATATACCGATTGACATGGGCTCTGTGGTAAGCTCGCCGCTTCCCATTTGCACAGTCCCGCTGGCTTTCCCGCACAGTACGGAGTCATAGCGCTTGAGCGATCGCCTTAAAGAAGAGCTGGTTTTTGGCGCAAATACCTGCGCTGTGATCATGCAGCAAAACAGCTCGCGCGTGCGTTCGCTCTGTATCGTGGACAACCGGGCTGATGCGCGGATTACGCAGCTGCTGGAGCTCGCTTTGCAGCGCGGGCTGGCAGTCGAGCGGCTTGATCCCGACCAGTTTGAGCGGCAGGTGCAGGCGTATTGCGAGCAGCAGCAATTGGCGGTGCCGCGCAATCACCAGGGCGTTGCATTGCGTTGCTCGCCACTGCAGTCGCAGGATGAACACTTTCTCAGGGCATTGCTCGAGCAGCACGATGGCAAGCTCTTGCTGTTGGTGCTCGATGGCGTGACCGATCCGCATAACCTGGGCGCCTGCCTGCGCAGTGCCGATGCTGCTGCCGCGCAGGCGGTGATCGTACCGGCGGACAAGTCTGCCAGTTTGACGCCGGCAGTCCGTAAAGTCGCCAGCGGTGCTGCAGAGACCACGCCGCTGGTCGTGGTTAAAAACCTCGCGCGCTGTATCGAGAACCTGCAAAAGGCCGGCGTGTGGGTGATGGGTGCCAGTGCCGATGCACCGCAATCGCTCTACGACCTTGACCTGGTCGGCAATACGGCCCTGGTGCTGGGCGCGGAGGGCAGCGGCCTGCGTCGCCTGACCCGCGAGCGATGCGACAGTCTGTTTGCTATCCCGATGCAGGGCAGTGTCGAGAGCCTGAACGTCTCGGTGGCGGCCGGCATTAGTTTGTTTGAAGCCAGGCGCCAGCGGCTGGCAGTCCAGTAACGAGGGCGATGTGCGCATCGCTCGGTCCACGGGGTAGTTCAATGCTCAAGAAATTTATTATCGGCACGTTATTGCTGTTACTGCTGCTCTCGTTGCTGGCGCTTGCCGGCCGCGCCTGGCTGAAGGCCGAGCTCGCCAGCGTCGGCACCGATGAAACGATTCGCGCCCAGTATTTCGAACAGCTTGCTGCACGGCCGGAGTTTGCGGCCGGTACCCGGCAGGACTGCCTCGATAGTAACCCGCAGCGCAATGCCTACTTTGGTGAACTGCATGTGCACACCACCCTGTCCCAGGATTCGGTGGCCTTTGGCAACCTCGCCGGGCCCGCTGAGGCCTATGACTTTGCAAGGGGAGCGCCGCTGCGGCTCGAGGTGCGCGGCCAGCCCGTTGCCGATGCGCCCACGGTGCAGCTGCGCGAGCCGCTGGATTTTGTCGCACTGACCGACCACGCTGAGCACCTTGGCGAGACTCACCTGTGCATGACGCCGGGTACTGACGCCTATGACAGTAGCGTGTGTAAGGTGTTTCGCGGTGATTGGGTGCTTCCCGTCGACGAGGTCATGCAGCCATTGGCGCGCATGTTGGCGCTGGTGTTTTTTGGTACTTCGCGCTCGATCGAGGTGTGCGGTGATGATGGCAGGCGCTGTATCGATCGCAGTGCCACTATCTGGCAGCAACAGCAGCGCGCAGCAGAGCTGGCCTACGACCGCTCGGAGCAATGCAGCTTCACCAGTTTCGTGGCTTACGAATACAGCCTGGCGCGCAACCAGGCCAACCTGCACCGCAACGTTATTTTCGCCAACGCGGCGGTACCGCCGGTGCCGCTCAGTGCGAAAGACGAGCCCGATCCCGCCGGGCTGTGGCGCTGGCTGAAAGACTACTGTGTGGAGTCGGATACCGGCTGCGATGCGCTGGCGATACCACACAATGCCAACTGGAGCAGCGGGCGTATGTTTTTTCCGCCATCGCTGCTTGAGCTGCCTGAAGCGGAACAGCGCGAACGCGCTGCGTTAAGGGCTAGCCTGGAGCCACTGGTCGAGATTTTCCAGGTCAAGGGTGATTCGGAGTGTCGCAATGGTATTGCCAGTATTCTCGGTGGTTTCGACGAACTCTGCGACTTCGAAAAACTTCGCCCGCCGGCTGAAGTGATTGAGGACTGTGGCGATACCAAAGGCGCCGGCGGCATGTCCCTGGGCGGCTGCCTGTCGGGTAACGGTTTCGTTCGTTCTGCCCTGTTGCGCGGCCTGGAGCAGCGCGAGCAGCTGGGGGTGAACCCCTTCGAGATGGGCATCCTGGCGGCGACAGATAACCACCAATCGGCATCAGGTGCGGTGAATGAGGCGAGCTTTCGCGGTTCGACCAGTATGGATACGCAGGCTGAGCGGCGTATGAGTGGCCCGCGCGTGGTACCGGGTGTCGCCAAGGGTGATACGACCCGGTACAACCCCGGTGGACTAGCGGGTGTCTGGGCCGAGGAAAATACGCGCGAGTCACTGTTCGCCGCGATGAAGCGTCGCGAGACGTTCGGTACCAGTGGTCCGCGTATCCAGCCGCGCATGTTCGCCGGTTGGGCGCTCGATACCGACCTATGCGATGCGCCGGATATGCTGGCGCAGGCCTATGCGCAGGCTGTGCCCATGGGCTCGACCCTCAAGGCGCCAGGTGCACGCGGTGCACCGAGATTCCTGCTCAGTGCGCAAAAGGATACGCTTGACGGCCGTGACCTGGAGAAGATCCAGGTGATAAAAGGCTGGCTCGACAGCAGTGGGCAATTGCAGCAGCAGGTCATCGATGTGGCAGGTGGCAGCAGTGGCGGTGCACTGGCGTCATTGGCCGATGTGGATGTCGACAGTATCGACTGCGACGAGGCCGTGGTGGGGCAGGCCAGCCTTTGCACGGTTTGGGAAGACCCGGCTTTTGATCCCTCGCTGTCGGCGGTGTACTACGCGCGTATTGTCCAGACGCCGAGTTGTCGCTGGAGCACCTATGACTGCCAGTCGATTCCGGCAGCGCAACGACCTGAGACCTGTCGCAGCGCCGATATTCCCGCCCGCATTCGCGAGCGCGCCTGGACCTCGCCGATCTGGTACTATCCTGACGGGTCAACCGGAGGATCAAGCAATGACTGAAGTGGTTCGAGCATCTGATACACCCTACGCCTGCGATGTTGAGGCGGGGGAAACCTATTTCTGGTGCGCCTGCGGCAAGAGCGCCAACCAGCCGTTTTGCGATGGTTCACATAGCGGCAGCAGTATCTCGCCGGTCAAGTACCAGGCCGACGAGAGCAAACGGGTCTATTTTTGTGGCTGCAAGGCCACTGCGGGACAACCCTTTTGCGACGGCAGCCACAGCAAAGCCTGATGCCGGTTGCTCGCTAGTCGAGCAGTTCGCCCGTTTCCAGCGATTGCTCGACAAACAGGGCGGGGACCTCAAGCAGCCGGGCAACCTGCAGTAACTGGGCGCGCTCGGAGGGCTTGACGTGGTTTTCGGCCCTGGCCATCACCGCCAGGTCGCGCACTAGCTGCATCCGCTTGGGGATGCTGTTTTTGTCGTTCACCGCTTCACAGCGCGCAGGCAGGCTTGCGAGCAGCTTTTCAAGATCAAGCGTCTCACTGAATTTATACTGGCCGAAGAACTCTTCAAAAATCCCGATTTCTGCATCACTGATCTGGCCGTCGGCATTGGCAATGGCCAGGCTTGCCGCGAACAGGCAGTTGCGCATCGCTTTGGCTGCGTCGGTCTGCGCTTCGAGGTAGCTGGGTTCCATCAGTGCCATCAGGCCCTCGACACCAAGTTCCAGTTCGTTGCGGTTGGCGCCCCCGGCTGCGGCCAGCTCTGAGCGGTGGTACAGCTGCAGTGCCTTCACCCGCAGCGGGCTGAAGGGGTGCGTCATAAACCAGTCCTGCGGATTGCTCTTGTTGTCGATGGCCTCGTCTTCAATTTGCATGGCATCGACCTGGGCCAGGAAGTCACCCAGTTTGAACTGCACGATTGACGAGGTGACGCCAGAGGCGAGCTTGAACAGCGCCCGCGCCACGGCGTTGAAGTCATCACAGCAATAGGCGCCCGCACGATCGGCAGAGATCTCTGCATAGCGTGACCAGCTGGTCAGCCGCAGCGCCAGGTTGGGGCCCGCGCCCGGTACCTTGCCGCCGAGCACATAGCCAACGGGCAGCGAGTGGTGGTCATAAATGTAGTGCCCAAATTCGTGGCCCATGACAAATTTCAGTTCGGCTTCATCAAAGGCATCGAGCAGACTCGATGAAAACATGATGAACAGGCGGCCCTCTTCAGGCTTGACGCAGGCGGCATTGAAGTTGGGGCTGTTATATGCGTACAGCTCCAGTGGAATCGACACGCCGAGTTTCTCGATGCACTCGTCGGCAATGCGGCTCAGTGCCGGTGCCATCGTGCGACTCACCCGGACTGACGTCGATAGCAGACGCTTGCGGGTGCCCATCGGGCCATCGTCTTCCCGACGTTGCAGCTGCTCGTTCAGGCGCTCGATAATCGGGTCGCCCAGCAGTTGTTGGTGAAGGTTGCGATCCTGCGCGCAGCGCAGTGCGTCGGCCTGGGAATGCATGGTGGGAGGCTGTGCCATATCGGTATGTCGTACTCATTAGCGAACAAAGGGGGTCGATTGTACGTCAATCGCCCCCTTTGTTCTGCCTGCCAATGTTAAATCGCCAGCGTTATGGCCCGCTCGGCTGGTTCAAACGGGTGCAGGCGCCAGGCTGGTCGCAGGCCCGGTAGGGTCAGCGCCGTCGCGGCGCGGCCTCATTGGGTTTCGTTGCCGACCTGATCATGGGCTTGCTGGTCGATCGCTGTGTCGTGGGTGGTGGGCGTGTTCTCGAGGACTTCCTCGCGATGAACCGGTACCTGCGGCGGCGCGGAAATGCCCAGCCGCGCCGACTCGCCGCGCACACCCAGCAGTTTGACTTCGATATTGCCCGAAATGATGATCGATTCGCCGACCCGTCGTTTGAGAACAAGCATGGATGCCTTCCTGTGACTGGCCGGCTGTTTGGTGGTTGATGGCCAGGACGGGTTATATGGTAAACCAAAATATAATATAAATGGAAGCTGTTTTCCATTGCCCATGGCGCTGTGGCTGGTTGGTCAAACTGGTCGTCGCGGCGCATTCTTGCCCAAAGCGTAATTGACATCCCTGGCGCTGGTGGCCAACATCGTCGGCCTGTTTCCAAACCGGGCGCTGCCCTGCGAGTGAATATCCATGAGTGAAGAATTAAGCATTAGCACGAAAAACTGCATCATCGAGAAGGATGGCAAAACGCTCATCGTCACCTTGAACCGGCCGGAGGCGAAAAACGCGTTTAGCCCCGAGATGTTGCTGGGCATGTACAAAGCCTGGCGCCTACTCGATGAGGACGACGAGCTGATGTGTGCGATTCTCACGGCCAATGGTGATACATTCTGCGCCGGCATGGATCTCAAGGCTGGCGCCGATGGCCAGCACAAAAGCACCGAGGAGTTTATGGAGCTGATGGGCAGGGTGCCCAACGTTCATTGGCAGGCTTTGCTGCGCGATGAGCGGCCTTCGAAGCCGCTTATTCTTGCGGTAGAAGGTTACGCGCTGGCCGGTGGCACCGAAATTCTTGCCGGCACCGACCTGCGGGTCGCAGCAGAGGACGCAACTTTTGGAGTCACCGAGGTGGCGCGCGGGCTTTACCCCATGGCGGGCTCAAGCGTGCGCTTGCCGCGCCAGGTGCCCTATTGCCTGGCCGCAGAGATCGTATTGCTCGGCCGGCACATTACCGCGCAGGAGGCGCTGGAGTGGGGGCTGGTCAATCGCCTCGTGCCCAAGGGCCAGGCCCTGGCGGAAGCCAAACGCATGGCCGAAGAACTCTGCAAAACCGGGCCCATCGCACTGCGAGCCATCACGCGATCCCTGCGGGAGATCCAGACCGATGTGCCAGAACCCGAGGCCATGTTAAAGTCTGATGAACTCGCCAACCCGGTATTTGCGTCGGAAGATGCGAAAGAGGGTATGCGCGCGTTCAAGGAAAAGCGCCCTGCACAGTTCCAGGGCAAGTAAGCATTGGGCCCGCGGCCCGACCAGGAGTGACCTATGAACCCGGCGAAACTGCGTTCGCTAACCCTGCTATTGACACTGGCCTGGCTGCTGGGAGCCTGTGCACCCAAGCAAGCCCCTGCCGAACCTAAAGCGGAGCCTGTGGCGCCAGCCGCCTGGGTGCTCGATCCGGGCACATCACACGTCAAGCTGGTATCCATCAAGAATTCGGGTTTCGCCGAGACGCACTATTTCACTGAGCTGTCGGGCGATATCGACACGGCTGGCGTCGCCGAGTTACTCATCAACCTCGACAGTATTGAATCGGGCATCCCGATTCGCAACGAGCGCATGCGTGAGCACCTGTTTGAGACTGACCGCTTCGCACAGGCCTCAGCGAGTATGGTCGTCAACAGGGAATGGTTGCTGGGTCTGGCCGCCGGCAGTGAGACCCAGACCACCGTCGCCGTCGATCTCGACCTGCACGGAGCCCAGCAGGGTTTCAAGGCCGAGCTAAGTGTTGTCAAACTGGCCGACCAGGGGTTGCTCGTCAGCACCTCGGCGCCGGTGCTGGTGCGTGCCGCCGATTACGCGCTGGTGCCCGGTATCGAGAAGCTTGCCGAGCTTGCCGGCCTCTCGGTCATTGCCAGTGCCGTGCCCATCACTGTCCACCTCAACTTCAAACCGGTCTTCAACAATGAGTGAGTTTGAGGGCTTTGGGCTCAAACGCTATGGCGCGCTGGGTGCCGTGGTTGACGGGGTAGACCTCAAGCAGCCGCTTGCCGAGTCACTGGCACGTGAGCTCGAGCGCGCACTTGATACCTACGGGGTGCTGTTTTTTGACGAACAGTATCTCTCTGCCGAGCAGCAGCTAGCCGTGGCATCGCGATTCGGCGAAGTCAGCCTGTACCCGATAGAAAAGTTTTTTGGCAGTAACGAGCCTAGCCAGCAAGTTATTGTCGATGATGCGGATAATCCGCCGGCTACCGACATGTGGCATACCGATGTGACCTGGCTGCCTTCACCGCCGGTTGCAGCCCTGATTACCGTGCTGGAGCTCCCCGCTTATGGTGGCGACACCATGTGGGGTTCAACCGCTGCGGCCTACGATGACCTGTCGGACCTGATGAAAGAGCGGCTGGACGGTTTGCGCACCGTGCATTCATGCCACGACAGTTTCGTGCGCATTGCCGAGGAGAAAAGCGGTATCACTGGCCTGGCGGACAAACTGCGCGCAGCCTACCCGGCGGTTTCGCATCCGCTGGTTCGCGTGCATCCGCGCACAGGCAGGCGCAGTCTTTACCTGGCAGAGCGCGGTGTGATGCATCATATTGAAGGGCTGGCACCGGCTGAGAGCGAAGCACTGCTGGATTTTCTCGATGCGCACATCGCGCAGCCAAAATATCACATACGTTGGCGCTGGCAGCCTGGACAGCTGGCGATCTGGGATGAGCGCACGACTGTCCATCGCGGTGTATCCGACCACTACCCGCAGCGCCGCGTCATTCGCCGTTGTACCGTCGATGGCGAAGTGCCGATTGCGGTCGCTGACAGCGCGGCCTGAATTTCATCAAGACCACGGAGTCATCATGGCGGACGACCTGATCGTAGAAAAGCAGGGCAAGATAATGCTTGTCAAATTCAACCGGCCACAGGCGCGCAACGCCTATAGCCCGCAGACGCTGGTAATGTTGGCCGAGGCCTGGCGCGAATTTCGCGATGACAAGTCGTTGAGCGTGGCTATCCTGACCGGCGAGGGCGATGTGGCCTTTAGCGCTGGCGGCGACCTGAAGCTGTTGATGCCCATGTTTACCGGCGCTCGCGAGCCTGAAACCGAATGGGACAAGCGTTTGATGGCCGATGCGGGTGACATCATGGCAACCGCGTTGCTGCGCCCTTTTGAACTGTACAAACCCATCGTCGCGGCCATCAACGGCTTTGCACTGGCCGGGGGCTCTGAGCTGCTGCAGTCCACCGATATTCGTATTGCCTCGACCAATGCGAGCTTTGGCCTGACCGAGGTGCAGCGTGGGCTGGTACCTGGCGGCGGCTCAATGGTGCGCCTGCCCAGGCAGATCCCGTATTGCAAGGCGATGGAAATATTGCTCACCGGTGATCGTATCTCGGCAGAAGAGGCCTGCCGCATAGGCTTTGTCAACGAAGTCGTTGAGCCCGACCGCTTGATGCCCAGAGCTTACGAGTTTGCCGAGCGGCTCGCAAAGAACGCGCCGCTGGCGATGCAGGCGATCAAGCAAACAGTCATCGAAACCAGTGGTATTCCGCTTGGGGATGCATACGAGATCGAGCACCAGCATTCGGGCCGGGTGATGATGTCCAAAGATGCGCGCGAAGGGCCCAAAGCCTTTGCTGAAAAGCGTGAGCCGGTCTTTATCGGCGAGTAATCCCCTCTCAAATTTGGCACAAGCCTTCCGGGGCTGCCGAAGTCCGTAGCCATGCTGCCGTTCCCCGCGAGCGGGAACCGCATACGCACGTCCATGTGTGCTCGACGGCCGCATCCTTACGGCCGACGTTCCCACCCGCGGGGAACGGCAGCATGGCTGCGAGTATGCGATGTGCTGAAAATTTCTTGTGTTAGTAAAGTTTCGCGATAGTTCGGCCAACCGTCCTGCGGTTTGCCATATCCTCTATGGCTTCGGGGATATCTTCGAATTCAATGACCTTGCCGATAACGGGTTTGATCCTGCCGGCCAGCACGCGCTCAACAATGTCGTCGTTAATTTTCTGGCCCAGCGCTTCGGGCACAAAGTTCCAGCCCATTCCCTCTTTCAGGAACGCGCTGGTGGCCTCATCCGCATAGGCCAGTAGCACCGCGCACAACCTGAAGTTACCCATGGACAGGCGGCGCGGCACGATCGACTTTTCATCGACCACCCGCTTGTCGGAGGCAAAGCCGTTCATGACATAGCGCCCGTTGTATTTCAGGCAGGCCATGGAATCCTCCATCACTGACTCGCCGACATTGTCAAAGACGATGTCGACGCCCTGCTTGCCGGTCATCTCAAACACTTCAGCCTTGAAGTCCTGTTCGTTGTAATTGATGGTGTGGGCGGCGCCGAGCGTTTGGCACAATGCGAGCTTTTCGGCGCTGCCTGCGGTAGCAATTACCGTGGCGCCCGCATCGACCGCAAGCTGCAGCGCGGCTGAGCCCACGCCGCCAGCGGCTGCGTGAATCAACACGGTTTCGCCAGCCTGCACATTGGCACGTTCGCACAGGCCCAGCCAGGCCAGGTGAAAGGGGAAGTACAGCGCGGCGGCGCCGGGCAGTTCCACGGATTCGGGCATCTCGAAGGCTGACACCGGAGGGCACAGCGCGTACTCGGCGAAGCCGCCATGGGCGCCCGCGGGCATCGCCACAACCCGTTTGCCCAGCCAGTGTTCAAGGCCTGGACCGCAGGCATCCACGATACCCATGACCTCCATGCCAGGACTGTAGGGCAATTCGGGCTGGACCATCATGTTGCCGCCCATGATGCGTTCCAGGTCGTTCAGGTTGAAGGGGATAGCCTGGACTTTGACCCTCAACTCGCCATCGCCCGGCTCCGGCACCGGGACGTCATCGAGCTTCAGTGCCTGCGTCGGCGGCCCGTAGGCATGAGTGCGCCAGGCGCGCATCGTTGCGGGTGCTGTCATAGTAAATACCTTAACTATCAATGGCTTGGTGAGTGTTTGGGCGCCGATCCCGGCGCCCTGCGCGGCGCCGCTGCGGCCTCCCATAATAGAAGGGCAGTTGGGGCCGGTGAATTACATATGCGCTCAGCTGACGGGCTGGCGCTGGTGGCTTGCTATCGAGTACCAGTTTGCATAGAATCCGCGCTCACTTTTGACCCCACCCGCAGGGTTTGGGGTTCTCCTTGTCTCACCGCGAGCGCAATGTCGGCAGGCATTCGCTACGACGGGAGACCAAACCCGTAAGGAGCACATATGCGACACTACGAGATCGTCTTCATGGTCCATCCGGACCAGAGCGAGCAGGTTCCAGGTATGATCGACCGCTACACGGCGGCGATTACCAAAGATGGCGGCAAGGTACACCGTCTCGAAGATTGGGGCCGACGCCAGTTAGCCTACCCGATCAACAAAATCCACAAAGCGCACTACGTCTTGCTGAACGTCGAAGCCGACCAGGCTGCGATTGATGAGCTGACCACCAACTTCCGCTACAACGACGCGGTGATCCGTAACCTGGTGATGCGCACTGACGCGCCGGTCAGCGATGAATCGCCGATCATGAAGGCGGAAAAAGAGCAGCGCGAGCGCCGTGCCCGTTACGAGGCCAAGGCTGCCCAGGAGCAACAGCGCGACAAGGGCGATGCTGCCGAGGCCAGCGCGCCCGCAGCTGAGGCTGCTGCCCCAGAGGCCGCACCCGCCGCGCCATCCGAGTCGTGATCGTCCCGACGACACGCTGACTAAAGAATTTATTCGCAGGAGATTGCAATGGCCCGCTTTTTTCGCCGCCGCAAGTTTTGTCGTTTTACCGCCGAAGGTATCGAGCACATCGATTACAAGGATCTCGATATCCTGAAGGACTACATTTCCGAAACGGGCAAGATCGTGCCCAGCAGGATCACCGGTACCAAAGCCCGTTACCAGCGCCAGCTGGCAACGGCGGTCAAGCGCGCGCGCTACCTGGCGCTGCTGCCTTATACCGATAGCCACAAGTAACGGTTAGCTGGCAGCGATTGCGCATGCGCTGCCAGTTATTGAGGGCCGCTTCATGATGAGGTCACTCGCAGAATTTGTGATGCGCGGGCAACTGCAGGCCGCACTGGTTGCCTTTGCAGCGACGATGGCGCTGTTTTTGAACTGGTTTGGAGCAGCTGTCGTAGCGCTGGTCATACTGCGCCACGGCAAAGGCGCGCTGCCCGTGGCAGCGGCTGCTGCCGCAGCGGCGACCTGGTACGGCGTTAATGGCAATATCGGGCCGCTGGTCACACTGGTTGCCGTATGTTGCGCCGCCATGGTGTTGCGCGCGACCAGGCAGTGGCGAGCACTGTTGCTGGCACTGTCGGCGATAGCGGCAGGGCTGGCGCTAGCGGTGATGGGGCTGGCGGGCAGTTATGTCGACCAGTCCGTTGAGATTTTTGTCCAGTCGCTGGATCAGGTCCAGGCGCAGGCCGAGCAGGCGGTAGCCGCGGGCCAGGCCCAGCCAGCAGTGCTGGAGCGCATCGAGTGGTTGCGACAGCAGCCCCCGGCTTCGCTGCTGATGGCGATGTTCGCGGTGTTGCAAATGCTGACGGCGCTGTTGAGCATGATGCTCGCGCGTTGGTGGCAGGCGATGTTGTACAACCCGGGCGGATTGCAGAGCGAACTGCACGCACTGCGCCTGGGCCGCCTCGACGCGGTAGTGTTGGTCGCCGTGCTGCTGTTTTTTGATTTCAGCGCGGGACACCAGCTGTGGTCGATGCTGGCGGTGGTGCCCCTGGTGGTGGCGGCGCTGGCACTGTTACACGCGCTGGTGCGACATTTCGCACTGGGCACGTTCTGGCTGGTAGTGACCTACCTGTCGATACTGGCATTTATGCCGCTGGTCGTGCCTTTGCTGATGATGCTGGCCATCGTCGACAGTGCGGTCGATATTCGAGCGCGACTCGCGCCGCGTAATCCCCCTGGCGATAGCTAGTGGGCCTGAACAGATTAACGTTAACCGCAGGGCGTACCGGGCCCTGCCAAAAGGTGAAGAGAGATGGAAGTAATATTGCTAGAGCGCGTCGCCAAACTGGGTGACCTGGGCGACAAAGTCTCGGTCAAACCTGGCTTTGGCCGCAATTTCCTGGTGCCTTATGGCAAGGCTGTGCCCGCCACAGCGGCCAACCTCGCTGAGTTTGAAGCGCGTCGTGCCGAGTTGCAGGCTGCTGCCGACGAGGCGCTGGCACAGGCCCAGGCCCGCGCCGAAGCCTTCGAAGGCTTCACCGTAACGATCGAGGCAAATGCCGGTGATGAAGGCAAGCTGTTTGGCTCGATTGGTACCCGCGACGTGGCCGACGCAGTCACCGCCGCCGGCCAGGCGCTGAAAAAATCAGAAGTGCTGATGCCGCACGGCGCCATTCGCGAGCTGGGCAGCTACGAAATCGCATTGCAGCTGCACAGCGATGTCAGCGTGACGATCAACCTGGTCGTCGCCGCCGAAGAATAAGCACCTCCTTCCTGCCTGTTACGCATCCCGGGCCGATGTGCCCGGGCATGCGTGAGCGTCACTGCGCCGGCCAACCGGATGCAGATCGACCGCTAAAATGTCCTGCCTGACACCCCCGGCCCCCGGCTATTGCGGTATGATGGTCGGTAAAAACACTGTCTGACAAGCCTGCGTATCCAGCCCTGTGTCTAACGACCTGACCGAAAATCCAGCGCCAGCCGACGCTGATGGCATTCCCCCGGTAACCGAGGCCGAAGCTGCCGGCGTGTTCGAGCAGTTTGGCCAGCAGGAAGCACCGCCGGAGTACGCCAGTGATGTGGGCAGCGTGCGCATGTTGCCGCACTCATCGGAGGCCGAGCGTTCACTGCTCGGTGGCATCATGCTCAGCGAGGATGCCTGGGATGCGGTTGCCGACCAGGTTTCTGCCGGCGACTTTTACTACAGCAAGCATGCCCAGATCTTTACCGAGATGTCGCGGCTGGCGCAGGCTGCCGAGCCGCTCGATGTTATTACCCTGGCCGAGTCGCTTGAAAAGCGCGACCTGCTAGAGAGCAGCGGTGGCCTCGTCTACCTGGCGGACCTGGCCAAGAGCACGCCATCGGCGGCCAACATTCGCGCCTATGCGAACATCGTCCATGATCGCGCAACCCTGCGACGCATCGTCAAGACCGCTACCGCGATTCAGGAGAACGCCTACAACCCCGCCGGCCGTGATGCTGCTGATGTGCTCGATAACGCCGAGCGGCTGATCATGCAGATCGCCGAGCAGGGGCCCAAGTCGGGTGGCCCACAGGAGGTCAACGCGCTGCTCAAGGACGCACTCGAGCGCATCGACGAGCTGTTCGCCAACAAGGGGGCGCTAACCGGTCTTGCCACCGGCTATACCGATCTTGATTCCAAAACCTCGGGCCTGCAGGATGCCGACCTGATTATCGTCGCCGGTCGCCCATCGATGGGTAAAACCAGTTTTGCGATGAACCTGGTCGAGCATGCGGTGCTGAACAGTGAAAATCCGACACTGGTTTTCAGTATGGAGATGCCGGCGGGTTCACTGATGATGCGTATGCTGTCATCGCTGGGAAAAATAGACCAAACCCGCGTGCGCAACGGCCAGCTGGAAGAAGACGACTGGTCACGCCTGTCCTCGGCAATGCAGCAGTTGAAGGACCGGCCGCTGTTCATCGACGACACGCCCGCGCTTACCCCGACCGAAGTGCGCTCGCGTGCACGCCGCATTGCCCGCGAGCATGGGCAGCTGGGCATGATAATGCTCGATTACCTGCAGTTGATGCAGGTCGCTGGTGCCAGCGAAGGTCGCACCGCCGAGGTCAGCGAGATCTCGCGCGCGCTAAAGAGTATTGCCAAGGAATTCAATTGCCCGGTCGTTGCGCTGTCGCAGCTCAATCGTGGTCTGGAGCAGCGCCCCAACAAGCGCCCGGTCATGTCAGACCTGCGTGAGTCTGGCGCGATCGAGCAGGATGCCGACGTTATCCTGTTTATCTATCGCGACGAAGTTTATAACGAGGAGTCTCCCGACAAGGGCACGGCCGAAATCATTATCGGCAAGCAGCGTAACGGCCCTATTGGCACCATCCGCCTGGCCTTCGTCGGCCAGTTTACGCGCTTTGAAAATCTTGCCCGAGGCGATTACGGCGACTACGGGGACTGATATCCCGCAGATGGCGCGTTGCCAGGCAGGGTAGTGTATTTCCCTTGAGGGAACATCGGCGGCAGGACGCCGCCGCTGAGCCTACATGGACGTATTTATGGCGTTTCCCTCAAGGGGAATACACTGGCCTGCCGAGGGAATGCTCCCGAACCCAAAAGGTAATCGCTCTAACAAGGGCAGTGATGCCCGGCGCCGCGCCCGCATAGCCCCCTGACGGAAAACGCTGTTCGGCATCCATGCCCGCTCAACGGCGGCGTCCTGCCGCCGATGTTTCCGTCAGGGGGCTATACGGGTACAGCGCCTTACTTCTTACGTTGTTCCGGGGTTTACAGGGCCAGTTCTTTTTTGAGGCGAGCCAGCTGCTCGCGCTGCTGCTCTTCGCTGAGAGTGGCTGTGCCGGGCTCCGGCAGCGCCTGTGGCAGGGGAGTTTGCAGTGTTTCTCCGCGCTGCAACCGCGCGAGCAACACTGCATAGTTGCGTTCAAACACCGGGAAGGTCTTGGCTTCAATTTCACCACGCAAGAACTGCCAGCCGGTTTCTTTTCCGCAATGGTAGACGATAGCGTGTGACCAGCTTGCGTTACTGTAGGGTGGCTCGGCCATGCAGGCCTCTACAAATGCCGCGCGAACCGGCGGCAGTGTTGCACTGTGTAATGCGGCGCAGTGCTTTTGCAGTGTGTGCAGTGTGGGCAGGTACTCTGAATCGGCGATCGCGCTGCGGCCTGCGGCGACAATCGCGGCAGGCTCAAAGCTCGCGAGCATTTTTAGCCACAGCTGTTTGGCCATTGCCAGTGTGCGGCTGTCGCTGTAGGCCTTGTGAAACTGGTTGTGGTAGGCAAGCTCGAGCTCAGTGAACAACTGGCTGATCGCATCGGCGTGCGCCTCGGTCGGTTTTCTCGCCGATGGGTCATCGCCGCTGTTGGCAAGTGCTGGCGTTGTTGCATTCTCCAGCGCGATGTCGGATACATGTTTGGTCATCATCACTGCCTGTTATTGCACCAGGTCCACGGCCCAGCTGCGATCGGTAAGTCGTTCGAAGGCATCGCCGCGACTGCTGCTGTCATCACCCCGGCGCGCCCAGCGGTGTTTGACGTGCTGCAAGAAGCGCGTGTTCCAGGAGTGGTGGAGTTCATTTTTGTCGCGCCAGTAAAGCACAAATTCAGGTAGCAGTCGCTCAGCGAAATCGCCATCGATGTTGGCAAGCGCCAGGATTTCATAGACTTCCTGGTCCGGATGCCAGCTGACGGGGATGGGACGCGGTTCGGTATCGTTTTTGAGCGTATGCGTATAGCGCGCCCACTGCCGTTTGACGTGGGTGACAAACTTGGAGTTCCAGGTCGACTGGGCGTCGCCGCGCTCTTGCCAGTACAGCACAAATTCGGCAATGGCGTCGTCGATGAAGTTGCCCGAGATGCCCATGCGCTGGAGGATCTCGACCGCATCGGGGTTGGGTTGCCAGCGCTTTTGCATGTGGCTGGACCCGGCGCGTGGCCGGCCAGCCTCAGCGTTGCGCTGCTGCTGTTGTTGCCAGCGGCGGGTGACGTGTTGCATAAATTTGCTCGACCATGCATGGGAGCTTTCGCCGCGCTCACGCCAATACAGCACAAACTCATCGATCGAGCTGTCGATAAAACCCGGTTCAATTCCCTGCATGCCCAGCTGCTCGCGCAGCGCCAGGCCTGGTTGCCAGTCGGGCGCGATTCGGCTGGCGCCGATCGGCTCGGCACGGCTCCTGGCCTGTGGCGCCGGCGAAGTGCGCTGGTTGATGGCCACTGCAAAGGGCTGGGCAGCATCACCGGGTGTGGGTGAGAGCACAATCATGCCCAGTTCCTGCAGGTCGCGCAGCAGCCGGTTGACGGCAGCCGGAGGCCAGAAGGGGAGTTGTTCGGCCAGCTGTGCCAGCGAGGTGTCAAGCCACAGCAGCTGCTCGCGCTGCTGTGTTGGCGCCAGCGCGCTGAGCTTGTCGATATGCTGCAGCAGCACCGCCTGCTCGAGGCCAATCGAGGCCGCCAGCGTGGGCGACACGACGATGGGCTGCTCGGGAATGATCGAATGGCTCATGCTTGACCTGGCTCGTAGGTGGCCTGCCATTATAACGCCGAGCGCCCGGCCGCGTCAGTCGCCGGTTGATCCACCGGCCGATGCAGCGTAATGTTGTGCCCTGGCAGCTGCCAGCTTCAACCGTTCGAAGGCGAGTGCAAGAGTGCATGGCTAAGTCAAAATCAGCGTATGTTTGTAATGACTGTGGTGGCGAGCACAGTAAGTGGCAGGGCCAGTGTGCCGATTGCGGCGCCTGGAATACCCTCACCGAAATCAAGCTTGCCGCGAGCAGTGGGCGCGGAACCGGCGGCGGATTTGCCGCGGTCGACAGCCCGCAGCTGCAAACGCTCGATGAAATAGACCTGGCGCAGCAGCCGCGCATCAGTACCGGGCTGGCTGAATTCGATCGCGTGCTGGGTGGCGGTCTTGTGGCTGGCTCGGTCATCCTGATCGGCGGTGACCCGGGTGCTGGCAAGAGCACCGTATTGCTGCAGGTGATGTGCCAGCTCGCCGCATCGCTGTCGGCGGTGTATGTCACCGGTGAGGAGTCGCTGCAGCAGGTAGCCATGCGTGCCCAGCGGCTGGGGGTCGAGTCCAGAGACCTGAAGCTGCTTGCCGAGACCCAGATTGAGCAGCTCATTGCCCTGGCGCAGCGTGAGCGGCCCCAGGTGCTGGTGGTCGATTCCATCCAGGTCATGCACAGTGCCGAACTGCAGTCGGCACCGGGTAGCGTTGGCCAGGTGCGTGAATGCGCTGCCTGCCTGACGCGCTTTGCCAAACAAAGCGGTACCGTCGTCATTATGGTGGGCCATGTCACCAAAGACGGGTCACTGGCCGGCCCCAAAGTGCTTGAGCACATGATCGACTGTTCCATTTTGCTGGAGGGCTCTGCCGACAGCCGCTTTCGCACACTGCGAGGCCAGAAGAACCGCTTCGGTGCGGTCAATGAGCTCGGTGTCTTTGCGATGACTGAGCGCGGCCTGCGCGAAGTGCAAAACCCGTCTGCGATTTTCCTCTCTCGCGGTGAAGAGCAGGCGCCGGGTTCCAGCGTGGTGGTGCTTTGGGAGGGTAGCCGACCGCTGCTGGTCGAGCTGCAGGCGCTGGTCGATGATTCCCAGCTGGGCAATCCACGCCGCGTCGCGGTTGGCCTGGACCACAACCGGCTGGGCATGTTGCTGGCCGTGTTGCATCGTCACGGCGGCCTGGCCGTTGGCGGCAGTGATGTGTTCGTCAACGCCGTGGGTGGGGTCAAAGTGCTGGAGACTGCGGCCGATCTGGCTGTGCTGCTCGCGCTGGTATCGAGTTTTCGCGATCGCTGCCTGCCGCGCGATATCGTGGTGTTTGGCGAGGTCGGCCTATCGGGCGAAATTCGCCCGGTATCCAGTGGTCAGGAGCGCATAGCCGAGGCGGCCAAACATGGCTTCAGGAAGGCGATTGTGCCGCGGGCAAATGTGCCGCGGCAGCCTGTTGAAGGTATGGAAGTGGTGGGCGTCAGCAAGCTGGCCGAGGCACTGGAGCTGGCCTGAGTTGACGCGCCGCTTTTAGGCGGCGCGTTCGTCGGCGTTGCGGCGCCGCTCGGGTTTGGGGTGGTGCAGGTAGGTTGCGACCCGTGGCACAGGCTGCAGGTGCAGGCACAGGTTGTCCATGCCCGCCTGCGTTGCATGTAGCCTGGTCTGGTGCAAGACATCGTGGGCGACTGATTCGCCGGTCACGCAATGGATGACGGCATATTCCGAGACCAGGTTGACACCTTCGTGCAGTGACTGGTTTTCTGCGGTAATTCGCTGGCAATAACTGACGTTCAGTCCCGGCGCGCCCACGTCGATCATCAGCTCCATCAATTGCGCTGAATGTTCGCGATCGACGATCGCCGTCAGGCAGGACTGCTGCTCGAGCAGTTGATTGTTGCCCTGCGTGGCGAGAAAGCCAATGCCTGCAGACTTGCCGGTGCCTTCGAGTTCAAACACCGTTTGGTCGCGCCAGTGATCATCACCCATCAGGTGATCAATTGCGCCAATGATCTGCTGCATATTGGCCGGGTAGCGGTGGCCATCAACATGGCTTGGCAGGTTGAACAGCCCCTTGTTGACGGGCATCTGGTACATAAAGCCCCGCCCTGGCTGGTGCAGTTGTCCCGCGCTGGCCATCGCTGCAAACACATTGTCGGCCTTGGCGTTGTCGGCAATCACCGTGAGCACCTCTTTGTCTGCCTGCTTGGTAATACGCAGCCAGCCCAGACGATCCCGAAGGCCATAGCCCTCGCTGAAGTGCACAACCGGGCCATGGGCACCGGCCTTGATCGCAGCACTGGCGATTTGCTCGGTCTGGTTTTTCTCTACGATGCAGTGAATCACGTTGAGATTTTCTTTGAGCGAGGCGGTTGCATCACAGGCTTCGACCTTGTCGATACTGCAGCTTGAGTGAAAGTCATCGCCGACAAAGACTTCGGTGCAGGGAATGCTGAAGATGGCGCCGGTGCTCTGGCGGTGCAGGTTCGCCTGGTTGATGATGATTCGCATTGCCGCGTCAACTTCGCTGTTGGGCAACAGCAGTCGCAGCGCGCCCTTTTCCGGACTGATGGCCGGCAAAAAATTGCGATACCAGCGATTGTCCTGCAGTGTGCCGCGTGCGTGCCAGCGCAGCACGTTGTGGCCGGCGGCATTTAGCTCGGCCACCGTGGCTTGCATGTGCGCTTCGGGCAAGATGGCGACAACGGTCGAGATCAGTGATTCCTGGGTATACATAATCGTTGCTCTGCTCGGTAATGAGTCTGCGTAATGGTGCGCTGCTGGTTAGCTTTATACGACCGTCTTCACTTCCAGTTCGCTGTCGGTTTTCTGCGACTGGGTAATCAGGCCCATCGTCAACACCGTCAGTATCGGGCCTACCGATGCGAGGGCCAGTACACCGAAGCCGTCGATGACGCCCGGCACATTGCCACCGACGCCCAGGCCAATAGCGAGCACCAGTGGCACAGTGATTGGTCCGGTGGTGACGCCAGCGCTGTCCCAGCCAAAGTTGACGAACTCTTCGGAGGAAATCCAGGTCAGTCCCAGCAGCAGCAGGTAGGGGGGTGCCAGCAGGTAAAGCAGTGGAATGTTGTAGGCAATTTTGAAGATGCCTGCAGCAATGCCCAGGCCAACGCCCAGCGCGACGCTTTGCATCAGCAGTCGTTTCTTGAAGGCACCCACAGTAATGCGCTCAACGGTATCCCCCAGCGCATTGAGTGCCGGCTCTGCCAGTGTCGCGCCATAGCCGAGGAAGAAGGCGAACGCGATGGCGATCAGTTTGCCCCACTGGCCGGTTTCAAAAATCGGGCCGGCGGCAACGCTCGAACCCCAGATGTTGATTTCAGTAAAGGCCGAGGGCACGTTGCTGCCCAGCTGGCTGCCCAACGGCGTCAGGCCAATGCTGATACCAAGGCCAAACAGGCACATGCCCACCAGCGCAAAGCCAATGCCGACAAACATTTCCTGGGGGCGCTGTGGCTTTTGCTTGAGCACAAAGCGCAGCACGAAATAGAGGAACAGACACAGGGGAATGATGGCGCGCAGTGCGCCGATTGCCGCTTCTGCCCAGATGGTGGCGATGTTGGCATCACTGTCCCAGCTCGCGGTTTCCAGCGCTGCGACTGTGGTTTCCTTTTCGATCATCACCAGCGGATTCTCCAGCACGATGACTCCATCGCGATAAACTGGCGTGCCGCCCTGCAGCGAGATGTTGTGAGCACTGCCAAGCGTGCCGGTTTGCAGGAATTCAGCGAACTCGCTGTCACTGAAGCTGGCATTGCCAGTGCTTTCCAGGTCAGCGGGGATCATGGGGTCTGCCGCAGCCATGGCGCTGCTGGCCTGCGCATCACCGCGATAATTTTCTGCGCCGTAGTAATCGCCGGCCGCGTAGTGATAAAGCGCCAGCAGTAACACTGCGAGAATCGGGAACAGCGATGCCAGCGTGACAATGCCGAAGCCCGCATTGTTTGAATTGCCGCGGCTTACTACGCGGCACACACCAATACCCAGTGCCAGGACCAGTGGTACGGTTACCGGCCCCGTGGTCACTGCGCCGCAGTCCCAGGCCAGCCCGAGTACAGCTTGCAATACATCCACCGAATTGAAGTAAGCCGATACCAGCAGAACCAGCGAGACAATGGGAATGATCAGCAGTTTGAGTGACCAGCCGTAGAAAAAGCGCAGCACGCCCAGCAGCACGGCAAAGCCGACGCCGACGCCAACGCAGGCGACCAGTTGGCCAGAGAACTCATTGAGCAGGGAATAGAGCAGTGGTGCCGCCTCGGGGCTGACGCCGCTGCCAGCGGCCTTCAGTACCGCGATGGCGGGTTCTGCGAAGGTTGCACCGATGCCGAGCAGGAATGCAAAGCCCAGTATCACGGGCATTTTGGATTTGTGCGGGAACACGGCACCAATCACTTCGCCCAGCGGCATGAGCCCCAGCCGCAGGCCCTCCATGAAAAACATCAGGCCCAGCAGCACGATCAGGATGCCGGTCGCGATCATCAGGCTGTAAACCAGCGGCAGCTGCAGCACGAGCAGCTGGAATACAACCAGGTAGGCGACAATAAACCAGACGCTGTTCACCTGCTCCATGAAGTTGCGCTGGAAGTAGGGTGCGAGCAGCCGCAGGGTGTTTTTGAGGCCGATCCGTTGTCGCGGTGATGCGGCAATGCCTTCAGCTGCGGCGATATTGGGCTCTGACATGGGCTTTGATCCTTTCTGTAGCCTGCGCGTGCTTGCGCAAGGGGCCCGGCCAAAAGACCGGGGCTGACTATCCCAGCCTAGACAGAAAGGTGACGTGCCAACCGCGAACTGGTTATAACCTAACCAGTTCGCTGCGAATTAATAGCGATTTGTGAGCCAGGTCGGCTTATTTGAGCTTTTTGTACTTCACGCGTTTGGGCTGCGCATCCTGGCCTTTGCGGGCGACGAAGTCTTCGTGGTACTCGCTGTAGTTGCCTTCGAAAAACACCACTTCCGAGTCGCCCTCGTAGGCGAGGATGTGCGTGCACACCCGGTCGAGGAACCAGCGGTCGTGCGAAATGATCATCGCCGAGCCGGGGTAGGTCAGTAGCGCCTCTTCGAGTGCGCGCAAGGTTTCGACGTCCAGGTCGTTAGAGGGCTCATCGAGTAGCAGGACGTTGCCGCCCTGTTTCAGCGTGGCCGCCAGGTGGAGTCGGCCGCGCTCCCCGCCTGATAGTTCGCCCACTTTTTTCTGCTGGTCGGTGCCCTTGAAGTTGAAGCGGCCCACATAGGCGCGGGATGAGACTTCATAGCCGCTGATCACCAGGTTGTCGTGACCGCCGGAGATCGCCTCCCACACCGTCTGCTCGTCTTTCAGGTCGTCGCGCAGCTGCTCAATGTAGGCAATGGAGACGGTATCGCCGACCCGTATCTCGCCGGAGTCGGGTTGTTCCTGGCCCGTGAGCAGCCGGAACAGCGTCGATTTGCCGGCGCCGTTGCCGCCGATAATGCCGACAATCGCACCTTTGGGAATCGCAAAGCTGAGGTTGTCGAACAGCTGCCTGCCGTCGTAGGACTTGCCCAGCTGGTCGACCTCGATGACCAGGTCACCCAGCCGCGGGCCCGGCGGAATGTAGATCTCGTTGGTTTCGTTGCGGCTCTGGAAGTCCTGCGAGTTGAGTTCTTCAAATCGCTGCAGCCTCGCCTTGTTCTTGGCATGCCTGCCCTTGGGGTTGGAGCGCACCCAGTCGAGTTCGGCCTTGATGTTTTTCTGCCGCGACGCCTCCTGCTTTTCTTCCATGGCCAGCCGCTCTTCCTTTTGCTCCAGCCATGCCGAGTAGTTGCCCTCGTAGGGGATGCCCCTGCCGCGGTCGAGCTCGAGGATCCAGCCTGCGGCATTGTCGAGGAAGTAGCGATCGTGGGTTATCGCGACCACCGTGCCCGGGTAATCTTCGAGGAAGCGTTCAAGCCAGTGGACACTCTCGGCATCGAGGTGGTTGGTTGGCTCATCGAGCAGCAGCATGTCGGGATTGGACATCAACAGGCGACAGAGCGCGACCCGGCGGCGCTCACCGCCCGAGAGCACGCTCACATCGGCATCCCAGGGTGGCAGCCGCAGTGCATCGGCCGCGATCTCCAGGCGATGTTCCAGGTTGTGGGCATCTCCGGCCTGCAGGATGTTCTCGAGCCGCTGCTGTTCCTTGGCCAGGGCGTCGAAGTCGGCATCGGGCTCGGCATAGGCGGCGTAGATTTTTTCGAGTTCCTGCTGGGCATCGACGACCTCGCCAAGGCCGTCCATGACGTTGCCACGCACGTCTTTGCTGTCATCGAGCTGGGGCTCCTGGGGCAGGTAGCCGACTTTCAGCTCGGGCTGCGGCCTGGCCTCGCCCAGGAAGTCCTGGTCAACGCCCGCCATAATCCTCAGTAGGCTGGATTTGCCCGCCCCGTTGAGGCCCAGCACGCCGATCTTGGCGCCGGGGAAGAAAGACAGTGAGATGTCCTTGAGGATTTCGCGTTTGGGCGGAACGATCTTTCCGACCCTGTTCATCGTATATACGTACTGCGCCATAGCTGTGCTGGTCTCGTTTTGGCTGATCGGTAGGTCTGCGTCGCAGCGGCTTCAAGGCCTGCGCGGGCGCCGCCGGGGGGCTCCGGGAGGCGAATTTTACTGCATCGTCTTTGGCGCTGTCAGCGGGATCTGGCAATTGTTATCAGTGCACCGAATGGCCGAATTCGGGTAGAATTCGACCTCTCGCAGGCGCTGTCGGAGCGCCGCAGATTAGCCCCCGTTTCCATTGCCCCGACCGCCAAATGCTGGCGGTGCCAACGAGTTTTTTGGAGTAGCTGAATGTTCGATACGCAAATGACAGTCGCCGGTTTTGACGATGAGCTGCAGGCCGCCATCGATGCCGAGGTCCGTCGCCAGGAGGAGCACATAGAGCTGATCGCCTCCGAAAACTACTGCTCGCCCAGGGTGATGGAAGCCCAGGGCACTGCGTTGACCAACAAATACGCCGAGGGCTACTCGGGCAAGCGCTACTACGGTGGCTGTGAGCACGTCGACGTCGCTGAAGACCTGGCGATAGCGCGAGCCAGGGCGCTGTTTGGTGCCGACTACGCGAACGTCCAGCCACACTCAGGTTCACAGGCCAACAGTGCGGTTTACCTGGCGCTGCTGAAGCCCGGCGACACCGTGCTCGGTATGAGTCTCGATGCGGGTGGTCACCTGACCCACGGTGCCAAGCCCAACTTTTCCGGCCGCCTGTACAATGCGGTGCAGTACGGCCTCGATGCCGCCACGGGCGAGATTGACTACGCGCAGGTCGAGAGCCTGGCGCAGGAGCACAAACCGCGAATGATTGTCGCGGGTTTCTCGGCTTACTCGGGCATTGTTGACTGGCAGCGTTTTCGCAATATCGCCGATGCGGTGGATGCCTACCTGATGGTCGACATGGCGCACGTCGCAGGTCTTGTTGCGGCAGGTCTGTATCCCAACCCGGTACCGTTTGCCGACGTTGTCACCTCCACGACGCACAAAACCCTGCGCGGACCGCGCGGCGGCATCATCCTGGCGCGCGAAAATGAAGAGCTTGCCAAGAAGTTTAATTCGGCTGTCTTCCCCGGTGGCCAGGGTGGCCCGCTGATGCACGTCATCGCTGCCAAGGCGGTGAGCTTCAAGGAGGCGATGAGCGATGAGTTTGTCGACTACCAGAAGCAGGTGCTGGCCAATGCCAGGGTGATGGCTGCGACCTTTATCGAACGCGGTATCAACATCGTCTCGGGCGGCACCCACAATCACCTGATGCTGGTCGACCTGATTGGCAAGGAATACACGGGCAAAGATGCCGACGCAGCGCTGGGCCGTGCGCATATCACCGTCAACAAGAACGCGGTACCCAACGATCCGCGTTCGCCCTTCGTGACCAGCGGCCTGCGGGTCGGCACACCCGCCATTACAACGCGCGGTTTCAAAGAGCCACAGGTGACCGAGCTGACCCACTGGATGTGCGATATCCTGGTCGATGTGAATGATGACAGCGTCATCGACCGTGTGCGCGGCCAGGTCGCTGAGCTGTGCCGTGAATTTCCGGTTTACCATCGCAGCTGATTTCCCTGTGGCCTGGTGTGCATCGGCTGTCAGTTAACAGACGTTGTTAAGGCGAAATTGAATGCGCTGCCCGTTTTGTTCAGCAGAAGACACCAAGGTGATCGACTCCCGGTTGGTTGCCGAGGGCGACCAGATTCGCCGGCGCCGTGCCTGCCAAAGCTGCGGTGAGCGCTTTACTACCTACGAAACCGCTGAGCTGCTGCTACCCAAAATCGTCAAGCAAAACGGCGTGCGTGAACCTTTCGATGAAGACAAGCTGCGTGCCGGCATGTTGCGCGCGCTGGAAAAACGCCCGGTCAGTGTCGAGCAGATCGAGGCAGCCCTTGGGCAGGTCAAGCACGATCTGATGGCAACCGGTGAACGTGAAATCAGTTCGCTGCAAGTCGGTGAGCAGGTCATGGAAAAACTGCGCGCTCTCGACCACGTTGCCTACGTGCGGTTTGCGTCGGTGTACCGCAGCTTCCAGGACCTGAACGAATTTCGCCAGGAAATAGACAAGCTGTCCGCCGAGTCGGGCGACCAGGGCGATGACTGACACGGGCTTTTCAACGCGCGATCGCGAATATATGTCGCGCGCATTACAGCTGGCCAGTCATGGCCTGGACACCACCAGTCCCAATCCCCGAGTGGGTTGCGTCATTGTTCGCGATGACACCGTCATCGGCGAGGGCTGGCACCATCGCGCGGGTGGTGCGCACGCAGAGATTGCCGCGCTGGCGAGTATCGATGGCGATGCCCGCGGTGCAACCGTCTATGTGACGCTCGAGCCCTGCTGTACGACGGGTCGTACCGGGCCCTGTACGCAGGCGCTGGTTGAGGCCGGTGTCGCGCGAGTCGTCAGCGCCTGTGAAGATCCCAATCCCGAGGTCGCAGGCAGTGGCCATCGCGCCCTGCGCGCGGCGGGTATCGACGTGGCCAGTGGCCTGCTCGCTTCCGCCAGCGAGGCGCTGAATCGCGGCTACTGGCGTCGTATCGCCGGGGGGCGTCCATGGGTGCGCATCAAGTTGGCATCGAGCCTCGATGGTCGCACCGCGATGGCGTCGGGAGAGAGCCAGTGGATTACTGCTGCGCCGGCGCGCGCGGCTGTGCAGCGCCTGCGTGCGCAAAGCTGTGCGGTCATCACCGGTATTGGTACCGTGCAGGCCGATAACCCCCGGATGGATGTGCGCGGCGAGCACGTCGAGCGCCAGCCGGCGCTGGTCATCGTCGATGCCCAGGCCCAGTGTCCGACGGACAGCTGGGTGCTGTCGGCGGAGAGTACCGGCAAGCGCGATGTGATCGTCGCCACGTTGGCGAGCGCTGATGCTGAGCGATGCGCCGCATTACAGGCGCGGGGTGCACAGCTGCTTGCGTTGCCCGCTGCAGGTGATGATCCTGCGCGGGTTGACCTGGCGGCTTTGGTCGAGACTTTGGGCGAGCGGCAGTGTAATGAATTGCTGGTTGAAGCGGGTAGTCAGCTCGCCGGCAGTTTTGTTGCAGCGCAACTGTACGATGAGCTGCAGCTGTTCATTGCCGGCAAGCTCATGGGCAGCCGCGGCAGGCCGCTACTGGAGCTGGCTATCGACAACATGGCCGACGCGGTTGACCTTGCAATTGTCGATGTGCGCGCGGTGGGCAACGACTGGCTGCTGGTAGCGCAGCCACGGGATTAACGACGGGGAATCACTCGCATGTTTACCGGTATTATTCAGTCCCAGGGCAGTATCGAGCGCATCGATGCAGCAGCCGATACGCGTTTGCTGGTTGATGTCGCCCAGCTCGAGATGGATGCCATCGCGCTGGGCGACAGTATCGCCGTCAATGGCTGTTGCCTGACCGTCGTAGAAAAGCAGGGCAACGCGTTCTGGGCAGACGTCTCCAATGAAACGCTGCGGCTCACCACGCTGGGAGACCTGTCCGTTGGCGACACGGTCAACCTCGAGACCGCGCTGACGCCGCAAACGGCGCTGGGTGGTCACTGGGTGAGCGGACACGTCGATGGCGTTGGTGACGTGGTCGATATGCAGAAAGAGGCGCGTTCGACGCGTTTTGAGCTGCAAGTCCCTGATCAACTGGCACGCTATATCGCGGTTAAGGGGTCAATTGCCATTGATGGCACCAGCATTACCGTGAATACTGTCGACCAGAACCGGTTTTCGGTCAATATCATCCCCCACACGATGGCGTGTACGCAGTTTGGCCGCTACCAGGTGGGTAGCCAGGTCAACATCGAAGTTGACGTGATTGCGCGCTACGTAGAGCGGCTGGCCAGTTACGCGGGCCCCGGTGGCGACGCTTAGTACGAGGCGCTGCAGTGACTGCGGCGAGAGACACGATGAAAGTACACACGATGCAACAAGAGCGACCATTAAATACGATCGATGAGCTGATTGCCGACATGCGCCAGGGCAAGATGGTCGTACTGATGGATGATGAAGACCGCGAGAACGAGGGCGACCTGGTGATGGCGGCCGAGTGCGTCACCCCCGAGGCGATCAATTTCATGGCGCGCGAAGGTCGCGGCCTGATTTGCATGCCGATGAGCCGGCGCCGCTGTGAGCGGCTCGACCTGCCGTTGATGGTCGATGACAATCGCGCATCGCACGGCACCAATTTCACGATTTCGATTGAAGCGGCCACCGGTGTAACCACCGGTATATCAGCGGCCGACCGAGCCCGCACGGTGCAGGTGGCTGCCAGCAAGCAGGCCAGGCCAGACGATATTGTGCAGCCCGGGCATATTTTTCCGTTAATGGCACAGCCCGGCGGTGTGCTGGTGCGCGCGGGGCACACCGAGGCCAGCTGTGACCTGGCGCGACTGGCAGGTTTTGATGAGTCCGCGGTCATTGTCGAGATTATCAATGACGACGGCAATATGGCCCGGCGGCAGGATCTCGATCGCTTCGCCGAGAAGCACGACCTGAAGGTGGGCACTATCGCCGACCTGATTCACTACCGGCTGCTGCATGAGCGTACCGTCGAAATGCGCGAAAGCGGCACGGTGCGCACTGACCACGGCGAGTTCATGCTCTATGCGTTTGAAGATACCACCAATGGTGATACGCATCTGGCGCTGGTGCGAGGCACGCCGGTGATCGATGAGCCCACGCTGGTGCGGGTGCACCAGGAGTCGGCTGTCAGGGATATGCTCAGTGCCCAGCTCAGCGATACCCCGGACTGGAATATCCAGCGTTGCCTGGCCCGCATCGCCGAGGAGGGCACGGGCGTGCTGGTGTTGCTCGCCAAGCGCGACGAGTCGGTCGGCTGGCTAGACGACGCACGCATTGCACTGGGTAAAAAAGCCAAGCCGGCGGTGACGGTAACCAAGGGCACTGCTTCGCTGAATATTGGCGTTGGCTGCCAGATCCTGCGCCAGCTGGGTGTGCAGAAAATGCGGCTGATGGGCCCCAACAAACACTACAACGCGATTTCAGGTTTTGACCTTGAAGTCGTGCAGTACCTCGACTGCGAATAACAACCAGTAGCCAGACACGCCGATGAAAACTGAAGCGGAAGACCCACGGGCCGCGAGCTACCAACGCGATGAAGCCCTGCAACAACAGATCGATAACCTGCGTGTTATCGAAGGCGTTGTGCAACACCAGAGTTACCCGGTCGCCATCATTGTTGGCCGCTGGCACCAGTTTATCGCCGACCGCCTGCTGGCCGGCGCACTGGAGGCTATTGAAGAAGCCGGTATTGGCAAAATGCTGGTTGACCTGGTCTATGTGCCCGGCGCCTACGAAATTCCGCTGGCCGCGCAGCGGCTGGCCGCACAGGGCAAGTACAAGGCAATGATTACGCTCGGCGTCGTCATCAAGGGCGATACACCGCACTTTGACTTTGTCGCGGGTGAGTGTTCGCGGGGTATTGCCGAGATATCACAGCAACATGGTGTGCCGATTGGCTTTGGTGTACTGACCGTCAATAACGCCGACCAGGCCTTGCAACGGGCGGCCGATGGTGAAGCCAACAAGGGCCGTGAAGCGGCGATGGCGGCGCTGGAAATGGCCGACCTGCTGGCGCGCCTGCGCTAGCCTGGCGAACGGGAGAGCAGGGCTATGAGCGGGCCAGATGATGCCACGCAGCGCAGGCGCCGGTTAGCCAGCGAGCGGCACAAGGCGCGGCACTTCGCAATGCAGGCTTTGTACCAGTGGCACTACACGGCCGCTTCTGCCGCCGAGATTGAAGCGCAGTTTCGTGTCGACTTCGATATGAAAGGCTGCGACCTCGACTATTTCCGTGAGCTGTTGACAAAGGTGCAGCGCAATAGCGAACAGCTCGATGGCTTGTTTGTCGACTGGCTTGAAAACAAGGCCGTCAATGAATGCGACCCGATCACCCTGGCTTTGCTGCGTATCGCGACCTATGAGCTGGAGTCGCGTATCGACGTCCCCTACAAGGTTGCCATCAACGAAGCGGTCAATCTGGCCAAGAAGTTCGGCCCGCAAGATAGCCACAAGTTTGTTAACGCAACGCTCGACAAAGTTGCCCAGCAGCTGCGGTCTGTTGAAGTACAGGCTCAACGCTAGATCATTGCATTCCCCTCCAGGCGCAAGGCAGATGGCCGCTGCTGACGAATTCGAACTGATTGCCCGCTACTTCGACCTCGCCCAGTATCGCAGGGCGGATGTCATTGCCGGCATTGGCGATGACGCCGCGATCGTGAATGTCGAAGCTGGCGACCAGTTGGTCACTGCCTGCGATACCCTCATCGAGCAGGTCCATTTCCCCGCCGGTTTCACTGCCGAGCAGCTCGCCTGCCGTGCGCTGGCGGTTAACCTCAGTGATTTCGCCGCGATGTCAGCGACGCCGCGCTGGATGCTGCTGGCCCTGACCTTGCCCGCAGCTGACAGCCGCTGGCTTGAGGGCTTTGGCACTGCGCTGGCCGAGCAGGCACGCCGCTACGGTATCGTGCTGGTCGGTGGGGACACCACGCGCGGCCCGCTGTCCGTCACGCTGACGGTGTTGGGCACTGGCCGGGCGCCGCGCTTACTGCGTCGCAACGCGGCGGTTGCCGGTGATGAGCTCTGGGTCAGTGGTGAACTGGGCGCCGCTGCGGCGGGCCTGCAGCTGATCCAGCAATCGACACCGGGCTTTGCGCCGAGCGCAGCGCAGGTGAGTGGTTTGATCGAGGCCTTTACTCACCCAGAGCCCCGCCTGGCGCTGGGGTCGGCGCTCGGTGGCGTGGCCAGTGCCGCGATCGATGTCTCCGATGGCCTGTTGGCCGATGCCGGCCACATTGCGCGTGCCAGCGGCGTTGCCCTGCATATCCAGGGCGATGCCTTGCCAGTGCCCGTCGCGCTGACGCAGGAGGGCGCGCCGCCGGAAGCGGCGCGCTGGATCGTCAGTGGCGGTGATGACTACGAGTTGCTGTTTACCGCCGCCGCGTCTAAGCACAGCCACATTCTCGATATCGCCGCGCAAACGGCGACGCCATGTACCCGTATTGGCAGTGTGCGAGCAGGGGAAGGCGTTGCGCTGCACGGAGAGCGTTGGGAGGGGATCGATGCGACTGGTTACAATCATTTTGACTAAACGATCGGCCAGGCAGTGGGTGCGATGAGCGATATATCCTCAGCAGAGAGTGAGAATCGAGTGACGCCTTCGCTGCAGTTGATGTTGCGCAGTCCCGCACACCTGCTTTCCTTTGGATTTGGCAGTGGACTGTCACCCATCGCGCCGGGCACGATGGGCTCGCTGGCGGCCTTACCGTGCTGGCTACTGGTCGCAGGCCAGCCGTTGTGGCTGCAGCTGCTATTTATCGGCGCAAGCTTTGCCCTGGGCATCTACTGCTGCCAGCGAACCTCCGAAGCCCTGGGCGTGCACGATCACGGCGCTATTGTCTGGGATGAATTCGTCGGCCAGTGGTTGTGCCTGTTGTTTGTGCCCGCCAGCCTGGCGGGTTTTGCGCTGGCCTTCGTGCTGTTCCGGCTGTTCGATATTCTCAAGCCCTGGCCGGTTGGCTGGGTTGACCGACGTTTCAAGGGCGGCCTTGGGGTGATGCTCGATGACATCGCAGCTGCAGGCTACGCGATTGCCGGCTTATTGCTGCTGGGTCAGTTCGGGGTGATCTAGCCCCTAGTGATTGCGCCAGCGCATTTTGATATGGCTCTGGCGAATCGCAATCTCCTCGCGTCGCTGTTCCGGCGTCACTTTCGGCGTATCCGCGGGTAGTACCGAAGCCAGCTCGTCGATGTTTACCAGGAAGGACTCAGAGGTCGGTAGCTTGTCGGCCGGTGGATCATCGCGATACAAAAAGCGCATGGCATGAAAGCCTTCGGGCAGGCCGGTTGTCGCTACCCAGCCCTGGTAACCGGGGTCGCGGTGAGAAATGATGTAGTAGCGCGATCCGTCGCTGGCAACCGGCAGCTGGTGGCCAGTCAACGAGCTGACGTAGTTCTGCTGGTCGGGCCCTTCCATCCAGAAGTTATTCAACTGGAAACCGATGTAATGCGGCTCTTCCGGCGCGGTTATTTTCAGCACCAGGGCCTGGTCGTCATCGAGGTCAAACACACCAGAGGCGTAAATCTGTTTGGCGCCCGCGACGCCTCCGGCGGTAAACGGCGGTGCTGGCTGGTTAATACCGTTGACCGGGAGGTTTCGGCGGTCATCGCTGTTCGAGTCACCGTGAATCTCGAGTGGGCCCATCATTAACAGGTTCCAGAAACGTATCTGGTTGGGCACTTCGACGGCGATGTACTCCATTTTCGCGATGGCCTCATCGACTGTGATAGGGGGCTTGCTCGCGCCGATCGCATCGAGTTTGACGATTTCCATCTCCAGCGGCAGCTCGTGCTCCCAGTCCGAGAAAATTTCACGAACCGCCACCCACTGGGCCTCCCGCGGCGCTGTTTTCTGCGTGGTGGGGCAGGACATGACTTTTTTCGATACCAGGAAGTTGCCCGTGAAGTCTTCGGGTTTTTCGGGGCCAATCAGGATCTCAAAGCGACCATCGGCGTCGATCTCCAGCTGCAGGCCGTTAACGAAGTCCAGCGTCTGGTTTTTGCAGCTACCCATTTCGGCAAGTTCACCGCTGTGGCCAGGTACGTCGGTAATGGTCTGGAACGTCACAATACGCGGCGCTTTCGGCCCGGCAATACCGCGCTCGGACGTCTGCCACTCACGCGTATTTTCAGCGCGCGCCGAAATCCTGTAGTAGGCATTGGCGCGGATAGGTGCCTTCAGGTACATCGTGTCGGGGTTTTCGCCCGTCCACTTGCGCAGCATATCCATGGAGCGAAAAAACTCCGGAAAGTCGGGGTTGGCGCGAAACTCGAATTCAATGGCCCGGTTGACATGAGCCAGCAGGTAGCGATAGCCCTCGGCCAGCACCCTGTCGCTGGCAGGTGGTGCCGCGTGTTCGGGAGACTCCAACGTTGACTTGGCTTTTTGCAAACCGTCGATCAGCGTAGCCCAGGCCGCGTCCAGCCGTTCGCGACTGTCTTTGCCCAGTGTATTGTCATCAGCCGGCATCGCCGTGCTGGCGAAGCTGGCCAGCAGGAAGCCCGCAGCGAGCAGGGCGCGACTGGATCGGTATAGCATTGAGTGCGACATGGTTTATGTTCCGGTGCTGCAGCGTATCGGTGTCGGGGCATTTTTGTCGATCGCTATCCTGGTCGGGATTAAAGCTTGGTCATCTGCAAAAAACGCGGATAATGGGCGCCGTGAACGGGTTGAGGAAGAGCACATCATGCAAATTGCGAAGAACCGGGTTGTACAGTTTCACTACACGTTGACCAATAGTCGTGGCGAGACGGTAGACCAGTCCGATACATCTGAACCGGTACTCTACCTGCATGGCCACCTGAATATCCTGTTATCACTGGAGCAGGCGCTGGAGGGCAAGGTCGCAGGCGACAGTCTCGATGTTGAACTGACCGCCTCACAGGCCTACGGCCGCCACAACCCGGCGAAAATCGAGCGGGTCCCGATCAAGCGACTTGGCCGTATCGATCGCAGGAAAATCAAAAAGGGCGCGCTGATCGAGCTTGAGACCGAGCAGGGGGTTGAAGAGGCACGCATCATCAAGGTCGGCAAGTTCAATGTCGATATCGATCGCAATCACCCATTGGCCGGTGAGGACCTGTGTTTCAATGTCGAGATCGTCAGCGTGCGTGACGCGGACGACGAAGAGATCAGTCACGGTCACGCTCACGGCCCGGGTGGCCATCAACACGAATAGGTATTTCCGCAATGAGTCATCCCGCTATCGTCGTGCTCACTGGCGCCGGAATCTCGGCGGAGTCGGGCCTGAAAACCTTTCGCGATGCGGGCGGCTTGTGGGAGGGGCATCGCATGGAAGAGGTGGCCACGCCAGAGGCGTTTGCAGCAAACCCTGGTAGAGTTCAGCGCTTTTACAATGCGCGGCGAGCCCAGCTCGCATCACCGCAAGTCGATTGCAATGCCGCGCATCGGGCGCTGGCGGAATTTGAAAAAACGTATCCGGGTGAATTCCTGCTAATCACGCAGAACGTCGATGACCTGCACCAGCGCGCCGGCTCTGAACGATTGCTGCCAATGCACGGTGAATTACTCAAAGCACGCTGCCAGGCCTGCGGCTCGGTGACAGCGTGGCGGGTGGATATCGATGAGCAAAGCAGCTGTGCGCATTGCCCTGAGGTTGGCAAGATGCGTCCACATATCGTCTGGTTTGGCGAGATGCCGCTCTACATGGAGGCGATTGAGCAGGCGCTGCTGAACTGCAGCTGTTTTGTTTCGGTCGGTACCTCGAGCGCGGTTTACCCGGCCGCAGGGTTCCAGCAGCTGGCGCGCAGCGTGGGGGCCCGCACCATCGAGCTGAATCTCAAGCCCAGCGATGCAGCCAGCGAATTCGATGAGGCCATCTACGGGCCTGCGACCGAGGTCGTGCCCGCATTTTTGGCAGGCCTGGCTTAGCCCTGGGCGCCGCGTACCAGCTTGCCGGGCCTGGCGCCAGTCGCTTCGCCGTCAACCATAACGACTTCGCCATCGACCAGCATTTGCCGGTAGCCACTGGCACCCTGCAGCAGCCGGTTGCCGCCGGCGGGCAGATCCTGGATCATTGATGGTTTTTTCACAGCGAGCTGGTCGTAGTCGATCAGGTTGAGGTCGGCTTTCATGCCCGGTGCGAGCACGCCCCTGTCGTTGAGCCCCACAACGCGGGCGGTATCACGGGTTTGGCTTTGTACCAGGTATTCCAGTGGAATCTTGTCGCCGCGCTCGCGATCGCGCGACCAGTGCGTAAGCAGGTAGGTGCAGAAGCTGGCGTCGGAGATAAAGCTGACATGCGCGCCACCATCGCCAAGGCCGGGTACGGTATGCGGGTGGAGCAGCATTTCGCGGGTCGCATCGAGATTGCCCTCGGCGAAGTTCAGCGCCGGGAAGTACAGCATGCCGGTGCCTCCGTCCTGCAGCATGGCATCAAGCGCATACTGTGCGCCGCTGATACCCCCCGATGCGGACAGCGCTGCGATAGTTTCGCTGGCCGCTGGCTCATAGTTGGGGCGCTCGCCAAAGGCCCATAGTTGTTCAAACGGGAACAGGCCGTGCTCACCCCATTCGGCAAACAGTTGTTCGCGTAGCCCCTGTGCCTGCAGTGCACTCACCTGTTCTGCCAGCGGTTTGCCAATCAGCGGTGCGAACGATGGGCACATGACAAAGGGATGATAGGTGCTTTGCAGGCTGAGCAGTACGCCCACCGGGCGCGGCGCAACCTGCGCGGTAATTGGCAGGCCTGCGGCATTGGCTGCGCTTATGCGTGCCAGCGAGTCGCGCCATTCATCGGGTTTTGCGGGGTTCTGGTTGATCGTCACAGACAGCGGGCGGCCGCTCACCTTGACCATCGATTCGATGAGATCAAATTCAGCGTCGTGATCTTCGAAATCACAGACCAGCTGCATCACACCTTTACCGGCGGCCTTCAGGCCGCGAGCGATACCCTGCAGTTCAGGCGCTTCAGCCGTCAGGCTGGGCGTGGGTTCACCGTCGGCGGTCTGGTGGTTGACAGTGCGGGACGTGGTGAAGCCAATAGCGCCGGCTTCGATGGCCTCGCGCGTCAGTTCGGCCATGTGTTCAATTTCTGCGTCGCTGGGTCGCTCCTGATGGTTGCCACCGCGCTCACCCATTACATAGGTCCGCAGCGCGCCATGGGGCAGCTGTGCCAGCACGTCGATCGTATGCTGTTTGCTATCGAGTGTGTCGAGAAATTCCGGAAAGCTCTCCCACTGCCAGTCAATGCCCTCGGACAGCGCGGTGCCCGGAATATCTTCCACGCCTTCCATCAGGCTGATGAGCCAGTCGCGTCGCTCTGGTTTTACTGGTGCAAAGCCAACACCACAGTTGCCCATGACCACTGTCGTGACGCCATGGTAGACCGAGGGTGTGAGCAATGCGTCCCAGGTCGCCTGGCCATCATAGTGCGTGTGGATATCGACAAAGCCCGGCGTGACCATCAGGCCGCTGGCATCGATGTCCTGCCTGGCGGGGCCAAGCTTACCGCCAACCTCAACAATTTTCTGGTTGCTGATGGCAACATCGCCAGTGAAAGCTTCGCCACCGTTGCCATCAAAGATAGTGCCGCCGCGGATAACCAGGTCAAACATACTCAGTACCTACCCACCTAACTGGCTCAACGGAGCCATATCAAAATAATCGCGCCATGCGATCAGCTTGTCGTCGCGAAACTCAAAGACGCCCATGACCGGTATCTCGACCCAGTTGTCGTTAATCAGGAAGCGATCGGTGCGCTCGTTGATAACAACGCCAGTATCGCTCTCGGCCTGGTTGTGCACGATGAACTCGATCTGTGTCGCCATCGCAACAAAGCCGGTGATGGTGTTGCGAATGGCTTCCAGGCCCTGGTTGGGTGGGTCGATCGGGATATTGGTGTAGACGGATTCCTCGGTAAAGAAATCCATAATGGCCTCGACATCCATGCGATTCCAGCAGCTGACAAAGTCGTTGACGCGCTCGGTGTTGCTCACGGTCGTTCTCCAGTGGTGATGGGCGATCGCCGCATGGTACACCAGCCTATGTGGGCCACTCGCTACCTTTTGTTCATGATGCCGGCCCGGCGACTAGCGTTTGCGCTCGGCACGCCGCTGCAGCTCACTGGCGATGCCCCCGGACAGTGAACAGCTGCGGTAGCCCAGTGAGCGCGCAAGTTCGCAGGCCTGGGCGCTGCGGGCGCCGGACTGGCAGTAGAACAGCAGGGTTGCATCGCGGTCAGGGCAGAGCGCCTGCAGTGTACTCTCAGCCAACTGGTCCAGCGGCAGGTGCTCGCCACCCAGGTCAAAGGCAAGGCGTTCCTCGCTGCTGCGTACGTCGATGATGTGGGTGGATTCATCGCGCAGTGCAGCCTCGAAGTCGGCGATCTCAGCGTCGCTGCTGCTGGCAGGCAGAGGTTCGGGCGAGAGCGCGAGGGCAGGCTGGTCGGCGGCACAGGCAGGGCAGTCGTGGTGTTGATTCAAGCGCAGGCGTTGCACCTGCATATCCTGCGACTCCACCAGCAGCAGGTGCCCGGCACTGCTGGTTTCCAGCCCACTTAAAAACCGCAGGGCTTCGTTTGCCTGTAGCGTACCCAGCAGACCAGGCAGCACGCCTAGTACGCCCGCGCTGTTGCAGTCAATGGCTGTTGTCGGTGGCTCGCGGTAGAGGCACTGGTAGCAGGCGTTGCCGGGCAGGAACAGCGCGCATTGCCCGCTGTACTGATAGACGCTGGCAAACAGCCAGGGCCTGTTATGTGTGATGCAGATGCGATTGAGCAACAGTCTTGTGGCCACGTTGTCGCTGCAGTCGAGGACCAGGTCGCAGCTGGCGACCAGCGCATCCACGTTGTCGGCCTGCAGTGACGCATCGATTGCCTCGATCTGGATGTCGCTGTTGAGTGCCCTCAATCGCGCGGCTGAGGCCTGCACCTTGGGTTGGCCTACATCGGCTTCGGTATAGATGACCTGCCGGTGGAGGTTGCCAAGATCGACGCGATCACCATCGATGAGTGTGAGCTTGCCGACGCCGGCACCTGCCAGGTAGAGGCTGACCGGCGCGCCCAGGCCGCCGCAGCCGACCACCAGCACGCTGGCGGTTTTGAGTTTTTGCTGCCCGCTACTGCCCAGGCCCGGCAACTGCAGTTGCCGGGTATAGCGCAGGTACTCCTGTTCTGAAAAAACGCCCATCGCGCTATTGTACCGTGAAGCGACGGGCTCGCCAGTGTGGCTGTCAGCGCGGTTGTGCCCGGGTCTGCGGGTACAGCTGCGTGACGTAGCGGTACAGTTGCATGCAGGCTGTAACCGCCGCGTCATCCAGTCTGGCGATGGCGGCCATGTCCACGGGGTTGATCGCAAGCTCCACGGCGAGCATGGCAAAATCCATTGCCCGATGGCCGAGTTTGGCAAACTCCCAGTCGATCAACATCACCGGGGGGCAGGGGGGGTGTACGATGTCGAGCAAGATGTTGCCCGGCGTCAGGTCGTGATGACTGAGTACCAGGCCGGTATGTCGCGCATCCTGGTCGATCTCGCCTGCCAGCGCAATCATCGCGTCGAAGTCACGCGTACTGCGCTGTGCGTCGTTGGCGTAGGACTGTAACAGAGCGCGATAATCGTAGCTGCCGATGGTCGTCTCGTCGCTCGCATCGAACAGCGGCTGGTACCGGGCAATAAGATCGCACAGTGTTTCGAGCCGTTGGGGTTCGATCGTAGCAGGCAGGAGCGATGACAGTGTTGTCGCAGGCACGAAGGGGCGCACGCTGTACGTGTAGCTATCGTGCTGGTAGAGCAATGCCGGGCTCAGGCCTCGTTCGGCAACCCGGGCCTGGATGATGGCCTCGCCTCGCGGGTTGGCCGCAGCAGGCGGGTTGCGGTCATTGATGCGCAACACCCATTGTTGCTCGCCATCGCCGAGCAGGAAACTGCGGTTGGTCAGCCCGCCACCGAGTTCGCCCAGCAACGCGGGTGCTTTACCGTCTACCGTCGACAGTGGCCATTGCTGCCACTGCGCCAGGATATTCGCCAGCTCATCACTCATTGCTGCTGGTAGCTGCGTCGCCACATCCAGTAACCAAACACCGCGATGACCAGGTACAGGCCGAACAGGGCGACCGTGGGTGCCAGGCCTTTTTGCCAGTACAGCACGATGGCCAGTGCATCAATACCGATCCAGTACAGCCAGTTCTCCAGTACCTTCCTGACGACCATCCAGGTACACAGCAGGCTGGCCCAGGTGGTGAGTGAGTCGAGATAGGGGAAGTCGGCATCACTGTTGTTCGCCAGCCAGTAGCCGCTGGCCAGCGAGCAGGCTGCGATCGCGCCCAGGGCGGCCAGGTGATTGTGCAGCGGCCAGCTGACGATAGCCTGTACCGTCGTTTCGCCGCCAGCGTGGCTGCGGTTTTGCCAGTAGATCCAGCCGTACACGGCCATCGCGACGTAGTAGACGTTGAGCAGCGCGTCCATCAGCAGTTTATGGTGCCAGAAGATGGCGACATAGAGTGCCGAGCCAAGCATCGCTGCCAGCCAGCAACTGCGCCGCTGCAGTGTCGCCAGGACGATGTAAGCCGTCGAGGCCAGCACGGCGATCAGTTCGACCGTCTGCTGAGCGGCGAGGGTTTCCAACACAGCGGCTGGTGCTAGCGTCGATCGCGATTGAGGTATTTTGCGACCAGCACCGTGGCCGGGTCGCGCTCGAATACCTGCCGGGTGAGCGTCGCAATCGTGTCCATAACCAGCGCGCAGTCGCCGAAGACCTCGGTGCTTAGCGCATGGGTGCGCACTTCGAGGCCGGGTACCTTGTTGAGCTCGGCGATGAAATCCCTGATCGTACCCACATGATCGGCGTCCAGCGGGTAAAGGCTCAGTTCAGCGCTGATATTCATGGCGGCTTCCTCCGTCGTGCACGCTACAGGTCGTAGCGAAGTGTAATGCCTGCCCTGCGAGGCTCACCGGCCTGAGTATACAGGCGATTGACTTCGTAACCGAAGGCGCCGTCGCGCGGGTCGTTGGCAAAGTACAGTCCCTGCACGGGGTATTCCTCATCGAGCAGGTTGCGAACCCACAGCTGCGCACTCAGCTGCTCACCGCGATACTGCAGTGCAAAGTGCAGCAGGTGATTGTCATCGGCACGCTCATCGAAGTAGTAGGCGTAGCGGTAACCATCGCGCCCATCGACGCTGAGGGTGGCGAGCCAGTCTTCATTGGCCTGGTAGTTGATGGCCAGGTGGTACTGGTACTTGGGGGAGCGAGGCTGGTCGATCGACGCGAGGTTGACCAACGCACCCTCGTCAAAGTCGAAGACCCGCGCACCGCGAAAGCTGCTTTCGATATAACCGGCGCGCGCCAGCACTTCTATGAACGAAGTGAGTTGGTAGCTCAGGTCAAGCTCCACCCCGGCGCTTTCGGCCTCGCCTGCGTTGGCCTGGTATCCGGTGAAGACAAATTCGGTGACGAACTCCAGCAGGAAGGTTTCGAACTGGGGGTTGTTGCGATGGTTGTAAAACACCGTGCCCTGCAGCGCTAGCCGCTGGTCGGCACTGGTATAGCGGTGTCCTATTTCGATATTGGTGAGCGATTCACTGTCGTACTGTACGTATTGCCGCAATTCCGCTTCGAGTATCGGTGAAACGATGGTGGGAATATTGCTGGTCGAGTTGGTGTTGACGCCGCCGGGCTTGTTGCCGCGGGCAACCAGCAGCTGGGCGCTGTGCCGGTCACTCAGGGTCCAGTCCAGCCCCGCTTCGAAAGACCACAGGTCGTCGGCCGATTCGTCGCGAAGACCTGCGTTGTCGATGTAATCATCACTGAAGTGCTCCAGACGGAGCCCGAGCGTTGCGGTTAGTTGATCATCCAGCCTCGGCGTCCACTGGCCGTAGATGGCATAGCGCTCGGAGTCGTACTCGCTCTCGAAGCCGCTCACGACTGCGCTGTTGCGGAGCAGGTCGCTCTGGCGCTGTTGGGCATAGATGCCCGCGACAAACAGGGGGTTGACCAGCCGGATATCGGCGACGTACTCATCGCGATCGCGCTGGTAGCGATCGAAGGAGGAAAAGAAATTCATCGGGTCGCAGGGTTGGCTGTCGCAGAAATTGGCGTCGACCCAGTCCTCGTCAAAGGCGTAGTCCTGGTCGGCCTGCAGCGCAGTCAGTTTGACATCGAGCCGGGTGTTCTCGCCGACGGGCTGACGATACTGCAGGGCAATCGCGTCGACCTCGACCCGGTCGTGGCCGGGCTCGTCACTGAAGGTCTCGTTGTGACGGTTGTCCAGCGAGAAGGCATCGTAACCATTGTCGCTGTCGCTATGCAGTACCGTGAGATCGAGGCTGGCTTCGCCTGGCAGTTGCCAGCGCAGCTTGCCGCGCAGGCTGAGCTCGTCGAACTGGCCGGTGTCATCGCGATTGAGAAAGCCATTTTCGATATAGCCGTCGCTGCGATACTGCTGCACGGCGAGCCTGCCGCTGAGGGTATCGGCCAGCGCACCGCCCACGGCGCCGCCAGCCTGCCAGCTCGACAGATTGCCAGCTCCCGCTTCGACAAATGCCTCGGTTGATTGTGTCGGCGCGGTTGAAACGATGTTGATTGCGCCAGCCAGCGAGCTGGCACCGAGTCGGGTGCCCTGCGGGCCGCGCAGGATCTCGACCTGCTCGCTGTCAAACAGCAGTCCCGCAGCAAACAGGCCATTGAGCTCGATACCGTCGACCATCAGGCCAACCGCAGGGTAGGGCTTGGGATCGACAAACTGTTCGATGTCGCCAATGCCGCGAATCTGCACAAAGCGCCCACGCGCTGCGCCGCCTGAGAAATGCGTGTTGGGGCTGAGTGCGAGCAGCTGGTCAATATGCTGGGCGTTGCGGGTGGCGATGTCATCGGCATCGACCAGACTCAGGCTGCCCACGTGTTCGGACAGTGTGCGCTGGTCGAGCGTGGCATACACGCGAATTTCTTCAAGCGTTTGTTCGGCAAAGCCGGTGGATGGCAGTGTGCAGATGCCCAGTGCGAGAATGGTTGAGCGAAGCCTTGATGCTTGCATGGTCGAGTCTCCATGAGTGGTCAATGAAAACCCGGAAGTCGTACGCGGGAAAGCGAGTGCTGGTAGATCCTGTTTCCTACGCCGGTGCTAGCCGGATCAGGTTCAAAGGGTTTACCGGCAGCGTTTGCGCAGCGCGGAATCTCAGGCGTTAGCCACCCCTAAGGACTGCGGCGCATTGTAGCGAGCCATTGGCCTAATGACCAGAGGACACCGAGCGCAGCGCATAGCGGGCCAGTGCAACGGCGATGACGACGTAGGCGGTGGTGCCCAGCGCCAGGGTTTCGATGCTGGTGCCTCGATCAATCAGCCAGCCCATCGCAAAGGGGGAAAGCGCCGAGCCGAAGGCGACTGCCGCCGAGCTGAGTGATTTGATCGCGCCAATATGCCGTGTGCCATAGAGCTCGGCCCACAGCGGCCCGGATATTGTCGAGGAGATACCGGTGCTGATCGCCATCAGGCCGAGAAAACCGGCGGCGACCGCGATATGGTCACCACTGGCCAATAGCAGCGCACCCAGGCCCAGCGGCACAGGCGAAAAGGGCAGCAGCCGCACGGCGCCCAGCCGGTCGATGAGCACACCGGTGACCAGCTTGGAGACGATGGTCACCGCGGCGTAGAGCAGAAACAGGCTGCCCCAGACGGCCAGTGACCAGCCCTTGGTCTCGGTCAGGTGAATCTGGTGAAAGATAAAGCCGGTAAAAAAGATGCTCACCGTCAGGATGGCGGGCGCTATCAGGTAAAACCGTGGGTCGCGCAGCACGTCGGCACGGGTCCAGCTGCGCATTGCGGTGGGTAGTTCGCGCTTATCGGGGTTATCGAGCGCACTCTGCCGTTCGCGTTCGAGGTAGGCGCGATGACGCGCGTCGTGACCGCGCAGCAACAGCAATGCCATCGGTATGACGATAAGCACAATGACCAGGCTCTGCAGGCCAAGCACTTCGCGCCAGCTGAGCGTGACCAGCAGGGCGATGACCAGGCTCGGCAGTATGGCCTCAGACAGGTGGTAGCCCATGCCGCCGATTGCCACGGCCTTGCCGCGGTCGGCTTCGATGTAGCGAACCAGCGTGGTGCTGGCACAAAGCATCATCAGGCTCTGGCCAAACTGCCGCAGTAGCAGAAAGGCCAGCGCCAGCGACACCAGATGCTGGGAGCTGGACAGCAACCAGCTCGCCAGGCCCAGGCCAAGGAGTATGCCAACGGTGAACTGGCGCAGCGGTAGCCGGTCGATGAGGCTGCCCGTCCAGATGACCAGTAGGGCGCTGCCCAGTGTCGCCAGTGAATAGATGCCGCCAAACCCGGCGTGACTGAGGCCCAGGTCCTCGCGAATGGCACCGCCAAACAGGGCCAGCAAGAAGGTCTGGCCCGGGCTGGACCAGAAGGTCATCAGCAGGCCAAACAGCAGCAGTTGCCACTCGTTGCGCAGCAGCGATTTCATCGTGTCGGATTGGGCCTGGGATTAGCGCGGGTGAAAGAGCGCAGCATTGTATCAGCTTGTCGAGAATCGTCATGTACGGGTTCGGTCCAGGCCCGGAAGCGGTTACACTTACGCTTCGAAACAGCCAGCACCCCCAGCGGAGGATTCCTTTGTCCCAGATCATCGACGGCAAGCAGTTTGCCGACAAGCTTTGCGCACAGCTTAGCGAAGAGGTTGCGCAGTTACAGGCCAGCCAGGGCCTGCACCCCTGTATCGCGGTGGTGCTGGTCGGCGAGGATCCGGCCAGCCAGGTCTATGTTCGCAACAAGGTCAAACGCTGCGAGCAGCTGGGCATTCGCTCGATCGAGCATCGCCTGCCCGATACCACCTCGCAGGATGAATTGCTGGCGCTGATCGACGAACTCAACCGCGACAGTGCGGTACACGGGATCCTCGTGCAGTTGCCGGTTCCCGAGCAAATTGATGACAAGGCGGTACTGGCTGCGATCGCCTCGGAAAAAGACGTCGATGGTTTCCATATCGAGAACGTCGGTGCACTGGCCGTGGGCGACAACCAGCTGCTGCCCTGCACACCGCTGGGCTCGTTGATGTTGCTGCAGGATCAGCTGGGTGATCTCACGGGCAAGCACGCGGTGGTGATTGGCCGCTCAAACATTGTCGGCAAGCCCATGGCGATGC
This sequence comes from Pseudomonadales bacterium, assembly GCA_965216795.1. Taxonomy (GTDB): domain Bacteria; phylum Pseudomonadota; class Gammaproteobacteria; order Pseudomonadales; family UBA7434; genus UBA7434. The sequence continues at coordinate 2,956,395 of OZ244196.1, forward strand.
TGTTGCTGCAGCAGCACTGCACGGTGACTATCGTGCACTCCCGCACCCAGGATATCGCAGGCATCTGTCGCCAGGCTGACATCCTGGTTGCCGCCGTCGGCCGCCCGCGCTTTGTGCAGGCCGACTGGGTGAAGCCCGGTGCCACGATTATTGATGTCGGTATCAACCGTATTGAAGAGGATGGCAAGAGTCGCCTGGTCGGCGATGTCGATTTTGATGCCGTGCAAGATATCGCCGCGGCGATTACGCCGGTGCCGGGCGGCGTCGGCCCCATGACAATCGCCTGCCTGATGCACAACACGGTGACAGCGGCCCGGCGCCAAAGCGGCCTCGACTAGCTTGAGCGCTGAACCTGCCAGCAAGCGCTATATTTCGGCCGATGAATTGCTGGCCGACTCATTTGAGCTGGCGCTGAACATTCTCGATAGCGGCTTCCGGCCCAGTTTTATCGTCGGGGTCTGGCGCGGCGGCGCGCCGATTGGTATTGCCGTGCAGGAGTTGCTCGAGGTTTGTGGGGTTCCCACCAACCATATAGCGATCCGGACGTCCTATTACACGGGTATTGGTGAGCGCGACCAGCAGGTGCGTGTCCATGGCCTGGGCTACCTTGAAAAAACGCTCACCGCTGACGATCGATTGCTGATCGTCGACGATGTGCACGACAGCGGCTACAGCGTTGCCGAATTAAAGAAACAGATTGTGGAGCGTTGCGCAGAGCGCGCGCCGGCCGAGCTGAAAGTGGCGACGGTGTACTACAAACCCGGGCAGTCACAGGTCGTTGAGGCCCCTGACTACTATCTTCACACGACCGACGACTGGCTGGTGTTTCCACATGAGCTGGCCGGTCTCACGCCTGAAGAAATTGCCCGCAAGCCCGGCCTGGAGCGCGTCCGCGCAAAGCTGGTCGAGCGCTATTCACCGCTCCAGTGAGCGGTGCCATTCATACAGCGGCTCGGCGCTGCCATCACGCACCGGGTTGGGCTGCACACCGATCTTTTTAGCGACCGCCTCCTGCTCGAACAGGAAGGCACGCATCACCTCCACCGGGTAATCTTCCAGCGTCAGCGCGAAGCCGCCCTGCAGTTTTGCCGTTTTTGCATTCAGATGGCCTGCGTAGCCGCCAATCCCCAGGGTCTGGTGGCAATAGATGCAGTTATTGCGCACCGTCGGCCTGATCGCTGCCGGTAACCCTTCAAGCTTTGTCCAGGGATCTTCAGCAACGATCTGGATACTGTCGGCCACCAGGGCACTGCGTTTGATCAGCGGAATGCGTTCAGCCAGTGGCACTGGCTTGCGAAAGTGCAGGAATGCGCCCAGTGGCCTTGCAGACCATTGCGTAGGCTCGGCGTCGCGCCAACTGTATTGCCTGCGCGTCTTGTAGAAGACCGGCACTCGGAACAGGTTTCGCTCATCGTCAATACCGACCACGATCGTCGGCTCGTAGCGTGCGTAGCGCGACAGATCGACGACCAGCTCGCTGCCGAAATGGGTTTTTGCCTGCAGGTATGGACCGTGGCTGTTGTGCGTTTGAGTTCTCGCTGCCAGCTTGAGGACATCGAACGACAGGTAGCTCTCCAGCGGGTACTGGCTGAGCAGATACGGGTCCTGTCGATAGAAAAAGCGCAGCGTCTGCATCAGCTCCTCATCCATTGGCAGGCGTTTGAGATAGGCAAACTGTGACAACAGAGCCTGGTTTGCGAGCGGCGGATTCTGCCAGTGATGATAGCCTCGCTGTAACTCGGCGAAGCCCGTAGTAACGCTCGTGCCAAGCAGGTAACTGACAGTATCCAGAAGTACAGACCGCTTACGCTGCAGGTTGTAAAGGCGCTTGTAGACGGTCGGTAGCACAATCAGTCGGCTGTCCAGCCCACTTGCATTGAGCCTGGCGACCAGTTGCCTGGCGTCATTGGCCGCAGTGCGTGAATAGCCGGGGTCAACCAGCAGTGTGGTGAGTAATGTGTTGGCCGCAGATGCTTTGACTGTGGAAAGATCGTTTGCAAGCTGATGGTTGAACACCAGGAACAGCTGCTCAACCTGGCCGCTCGCCGCCAGGTTCTCAAGTGCTGGCGGTGATATTGAACTAGCCAGCATCACCTTCGTCTCGCGGCTTTTTGCTGAAAGACAGTTGCTGTAATCACGGCTGGCCGTGCACTCGCGCGCGTCGATGGGGCGCAGTGGTGTGCTGCTCCACGAAGGTGAGTCCAGCGGAAGCGCCAGGGCGGGATTGTCAGCAACAAACAGGTTTACGGGGTTTGTGGCAAATGCTGTCAGTGGTATTAACCAGCAGCAAATCCAGAGCGTTAGTTTGTACGGTGACAAGTCAGTTGAGCCCCACTAGATATTTGAAGTGAGCTCAGGATAACGTTTTTTGGGGGCAAAAAAAAAGCCCGCCTGAGCCGGGCTTTTTCTGATTCAACTTGCTTAGAAAGCCAGCTGAGTACGCAGTGTGAAACCATCTGCTGCGAGAGTAAAGTCTTCGAACTCGGTTTCGAGGTCTTGATACTCGATACCGACACGAACGTTATTGCTCTTGTAAGCATTCAGGCCGATACCAAAGCCGCTGGTATCAATGTCATCACCGATCGTGTTTTCCATGTAGCGGATGACAACTTCATAAGCAACCTGGTCGCCTTCAGGCGCGATTCGACCGAAAACTCCGCCATCGTAAGGGCGGCTCTCTCCAGTGAGGCTATAGGTACCCTGGATGTAGTAGCCATCAAAATCAACATCTTCAGCTAACTCGCCGTCGGTGTATTCAAGCTGCACAGAAGCCGGGCCAGCAACCCAGGCGGCTTCGATGTTGAAAGCATCCGCATCGAGAGAGATTTCATCAGTGCCGATAGTGACTTCTTCGCCTTCACGATCAGTGAAGCTCAAACCAACGTGCCAGACTTCGCCTTCTTCATTGACTGGCGAGAAGGCAATACGACCCGTAAATGCCCACAGCAGTTCACTGTCACCGTCATCAGTGGTTTCATTGCCGTTGTCAAACAGGCCAACGCCATAGTGGATAGTGCCGTCCGACCCGTGCACCTGAACACCAATACTACGATCATACATGTCGCCGATCAGGCCACCTGTCAACGCGTTGAAGTAGGCTTCTTCATCAGAGTCACTGGTATCCAGACTCAACAGACCAGCTAGCGTATCCTGCACATCGTCATTGTCCGCGAATGAGCCAAATGAAGCAGGTGCTACACCGTAAGTCATAGAACGGTTAAGGAACGCGGTATCAGTGCCAGCTGCAAGCGCTTCAAGACCAAATGGTTCTTTCTGGCTACCGACTGTGATGTTCGCCATTTCGCCGAACTTCAGGAAAGTCAGAAACAGGTCGGTGTAGTCAACTTCATCATCACTGTCGCTGTTGTTGGCGTTGCTGTACGCGATTTCTGCACGGTAGGCGTAGTTTTCACCCAGATTGCCAGAAACGTTGATGCGAGCATCGGTGATATCCAGGTCTTCGCCATCCACGTCGAAGTCTGTATCGAGTGGTGAGGCAAGGCCGAGGTCTGCGAGGTTGTCGGTTTCTGCAGAGGCATCTGAGTAGTCGACCAGTGCACGACCTCCAATAGTCGCAGTGTTTTCTGCATAAGCACTTGTCGCAATGACCATGCTCGCTGCAGCGATAGCGGTGGTAAGTTGCTTCAGTTTCATAGTGGGCTTCCCCTATCTTGTTGTGGCTTGGTAAATCGGGTTCATTTAATTGTGTGAAAACGTTCAGGGTGGTTGCCCTTGAGTGAACACTTTCGCACCGGCCTCCCGAAGGAACTCCGGACGTCTAAAACCTTAGGAGAAGCCAGCAATCACTCAGCGGTAATATTTTTGCTTTGTGATTTTTACTTGGCTCCTGCCAGGCTGCTCCGTGCGCGACGACTGCGGATAAAGCCGGTTTCCGCCTGACGCTCTTTGGCGACTTTGACGGAGTGCGGCGATTATTGCGGGGTGATTTTAGAAATGCACCGGACTTGGTTGGTACTTGTGAATTTTCTACCAAATTGGTGCTGTATAAATGCTGCGCAAAAAGCGCGAAAAAATTGCCGTAAGTTACTGATAAAAAAGTAGATATCGTTAAACAGATCAAGGCTTGATCTGGCTGATTTTTAACGGGTGTTTCAAAACGGTGCAGGAAAGTTCATTTATTGAGCAGAGTATGCAGGCGCTCGCGGTAGCTTGCGATCGTGGTCTCCAGACCAAGGTAGAGCGCATCCACTGTCAGCGCATGGCCAATCGATACTTCCAGCAGTTGCGGCAGCTCGCGGTAAAGCGGCAGGTTGTCGAGGTTGAGGTCGTGGCCGGCATTGATGCCCAGGCCGAGATCGCTGGCGCGCTGCGCAGCCGCGCAGTGCACCCTGAACAGGGCCTCGCCTTGCTCGGGTGATTGCGCATAGGCGGCGGCGAACGGCCCGGTGTAGAGTTCGATGCGATCGGCACCCAGTTGAGCGGCAAGTTCGATCTGATCGGGGTCCGGGTCCATGAACAGGCTGACCCGGCAGCCCAGCGCCTTGAAGTGGGCGATCTGCTCCCGCAGCTGCGACTGGTCGCCGCGCAGGTCAAAGCCATGGTCAGAGGTGAGCTGCTGCTCGGCATCGGGCACCAGTGTGACCTGCTCGGGGCGGGCCTGCTCGACAATGGTGATGAAGCCGGGGTAATCGCCAAGGTCTGCACGTGGCGCGGGGCAGTGTCCGGCGCAGGGGTTGCCCTCGATATTGAACTCAATCGCCCGATTCTGCCGGTCACTCAGCTGCTCGCGCAGGGCAAGGCAGTCCCCTGGGCGGATATGACGCTGGTCGGGGCGCGGGTGCACGGTGATGCCGTTGGCACCCGCGTCAATGCAGCTCTGGGCGTAGTCGACGAGGTTGGGATAGTTGCCCTGGCGTGAATTGCGCAGCAGGGCAACCTTGTTGACATTAACGCTGAGCGCGATCGGCATGGTTGGGCTAGGGGGCGCTGCGGCGCGCGCGTTCGATGATGACCGGTTCAACAGGCACATCGCGATAGTTGCCCCTGACCCCTGTCGTCACAGCCCTGATCGCATCGACGACGTCCATGCCTTCGATCACCTTGCCAAATACCGCGTATCCATGGCCGCCCGGCGTCGCAGCGCTGAAGTCGAGGTTGAGGTTGTCCTTGACGTTAATAAAAAACTGGGCGGTCGCGGAGTTGGGTGCGCTGGTCCTGGCCATGGCGATGCTGCCAGTGACGTTGGACAGGCCATTGTCGGCTTCATTGACGATGGGCGCCCTGGTCGGTTTCTTCTGCATGTCGGCACTGAAGCCGCCACCCTGGATCATAAAACCGTCGATGACGCGGTGAAAAATAGTCCCGTTGTAGAAGCCCTCGTCGACGTAAGCCAGGAAATTGTCGACCGTGACCGGGGCGGCAGCGGCATTCAATTCAAGCACAATCTGGCCAAGGCTGGTTTGCAGGGTGACCAGCACTGGCTCGGCGACCACCGGTTCAGGCGCAGGCTCTTCGGCCGGGCTGCAGCCAAGCAAGGTCGCCAGCAGGCCGGCAAGGGCGATGGCGGTGAGTGAACGCAGGGTCAGCATCGATCAGTTACTCCGGTACGGTTGGTATCAGGCCCACTCGCTGCTGCGTGGCCTGGGCCGCAGCTTGGGTAGGATAATGGCCAGCAGCGCGCCCAGGATGACGGCAAAACTGCCGCGAATAAACCATTCCTTGTCACTCTTGTCAGCCAGTCGCGCGTTGTCGGCCTGAAGCTCTGCAATATCGATTTTCAGCATTTCGTTTTTTTCCAGCAGCTCGCGATGGTTGCGGTCGAGCGCGATCGCATTCGCCGAAATTTTCTTGATGCTGGCCAGTTCACTGGTCAGGCTCTGGTTCTGGCGCGACAGGTTCTGCACCTGCTGCTTCAGTTCGGTATTGTCTTTGGAAAAACCCGTTTGCTTGCTCTGCGACTGTTCGAGCCGGTCGCTCATCTGCTGCAGGCGGGCGCGTTCCTCGCGCAGCTGCAACCGGGCGATTGGCTGCGCTGACAGGTACTGGTTCTGGATCCAGCCGGTGGTGCCGCCTTCGGTTCTGACCTTGCTAAACCCGGCTTTTTCATCGACTTCGAGAACGGTTAGCGCGGTACCGCTGCGCAGCCCACGATGGACGATACGGTGCTTGCTGCTGTTGCCGCTGTGCAGTGGCACATAGAACACATCGGATACGTAGCTGGTTGTCGCCGCCTGGCTGGCCGGCGCGAGCAGCACGGCGAGCAGCAGGGTGAGTGCCGCAATCGGCAGCAATGGACGACTATTGTGTGGCAGCGCCATCATGGTTGACTCTCCGCAAGTGACATAATCGGGTTCAGGGCATGACTTTCTTGAAGGGTTTGACGATCACCTGGTGATAAACACCCGCCGCGACATAGGGATCCTGGTCGGCCCATTCCTGCGCTGCCTGCAGTGAGCTGAAGCTGGCAACGACCAGCGATCCGGTGAAACCGGCCTCGCCAGGCTCGGCGCTATCGATGGCCGGGTGCGGGCCGGCCAGCAGCAATCGGCCCTCGTCCTGTAGCTGCGTCAGTCTTGCCAGGTGGGCTGCGCGCGCGCCCTGTCGCAGTGGCAGGCTATTGTCGACATCCTGGCTGATAATGGCATAGTGCAACATGAGCTTCGCTTACCCTGTGTTTGTGTTCGCTATTGCGAGTCGCTGCGCTGCGCAGATTCTTCGAGTTCAGCCTGTTCCTTCAGGTAGGGATACATGAACACCACGGTGACGATAACCAGCGCCAGTGTGAACCCAATGAAGCTATACAGTTTATAGCTCACCCAGATTGCCTCTGAGAAGTTGTAGGCGACCAGCAGGTTAGCGGCACCCACAATAAAGAAATAGGCCGCCCAGATCTGGATAAGTCGACGCCAGGCAGCCTTGGGTAGTTCGAGTTCGCCGCCGAGCATCCGCTCCATGATGTTTCGCTCGCCGATAAACATGCTGCCGATACAGATGAGCGCGAAGGTCCAGTTGACGATGGTTGGCTTCCACTGGATGAAGAGCTGGTTTTTCAGCACCAGTGTCGCCCCGCCGAAGACAATAGCAGCCGCCATGATCCACAACAGCTTTTTCTCCAGCGTACCCTTTACCGCCCAGGTTACGAGTACCTGGAAGACCGTTGCGATGATGAGCACCGCGGTGGCCGAGAATATGCCATCGACCTGGTGGCTGAAACCCAGCAGCTCTATCGTCTGGCCATCTAGCTGGTAGACGATAAAAAACAGGACGATGGGGATGAATTCGAGTAACTGCAGCATGGTTGGTGATGAATCGAATCTGGCGTGATGGTCTGGACTTGCCGGCTTCAGCCGGCCGCGTCGTGGCGGGCGCGTCATGTTACCAGCCGGCTGTGCTCCCTGAGCTGTCAAAACTTGATCGAGTTCACAGTTTGCTGGCATAGTGCGCGCCTTCTGGGTGCCTCTGGCGCCGCGCTCGCCGCTACTATATGCGAGCTGGTCAAAGAATAAAAGGCACCCGGCAGCCAGCCAGCCACGGTCTAACAGGGTAGGGCCCCACACCGCAATGCGCGTTGATCTGCACAGTCACACGACGGCCTCGGATGGTGAGTTATCGACCGCCGAGCTGCTTCAGCGTGCCAGCGCGCGAGAGCTGGCGGTGCTGGCGATCACCGATCACGATACCGTGGCAGGCCTCGAGGGCGCCGCGGCGGCCAGCGCCGCGCTGGGCATTGAACTGGTGCCCGGCGTCGAAATCAGTGCACAGTCCAGCAGCCAGTCCGTCCATGTCCTGGGGCTGTGGATCGATAGCGAATCGCCCGAGCTGGCCACATTCCTCGCCGGCCAGCGCGCCGTGCGCGAGCGCCGCGCCGAGGCCATCGACCAGCGCCTGCAGGGCAAGGGCATCACGGGCGCACTGCAGGGTGCGCGCGAACGGGCGGCCGGCGCGGTACTGAGCCGGCCTCACTTTGCGCACTTCCTGGTAGAGCAGGGTCATTGTGCTGATCTGTCGCAGGCGTACAAGCAGTTGCTGGGACGCGGCAAGGTCGGCGATGTGCCCTGCGAGTGGCCCGCACTGGCCAGCGCGATAGAGCAGATTCACAGGGCTGGTGGCCTGGCCGTGCTGGCTCACCCGGATAAATACCGACTGAGCCAGACCCGGTTGCGGGCCCTGCTCGAGGAATTCAAAGCCTGTGGCGGCGATGGGATCGAGCTGATCAGCGGTAACCAGGGCGCCCACGTGACCCAGAACCTGCTCAGACTGGCCGAGCGATTCGACTTTGCCTGCTCGCTGGGCAGCGACTTTCACTCGACGGCGCAGCACTGGGCTGACCTGGGTGTTGCCGGCGTCCTGCCGGCATCGGCAGTGCCGATCTGGTCGCTGCGCCCCTCGACACCCGCGGCGCAATGAGCCAGTTTTTCCAGATCCACCCGGATGATCCGCAGCCACGCCTGTTGCGCCAGGCCGCAGCTATCGTCAACCAGGGCGGTGTCATCGTTTACCCCACCGACTCCGGTTACGCGCTGGGCTGTCACCTGGGCGACAAGCAGTCGATCGACCGCATCCGCCAGATCCGCCAGCTCGAGCCCAGGCACAACTTTACGCTGGTCTGTCGCGACCTGTCCGAGCTATCGACCTATGCGCGGGTGGACAATGTCGCCTATCGCCTGTTGCGCGCGCATACCCCGGGGCCCTACACCTTCATCCTCGCCGCCAGTAACGAGGTGCCGCGCCGGCTCAAGCACCCCAAGCGAAAGACCATTGGCCTGCGGGTGCCGGACAACACCATTACCCAGTCACTGCTCGAGACGCTGGCCGAGCCCCTGATGAGCGTTACGCTGATCATGCCTGGCGATGAATTGCCGCTGACGGATCCCTACGATATTCGCGAGTTGTTGCAGCACCAGGTCGACCTGGTGATCGATGGGGGCTACTGCGGCATGGAGGCGACCAGCGTGATCGATATGACCGGGGAGCTGCCTGAGGTGCTGCGCCGAGGGGCGGGCGATACCGCCGATTTTGAACCCTGATAGCGCCGCCTGCGCAGGCTCCGCGGTCGCTGCTCAAAGTAGCGTAACACTGCCGGTAATTGGCGGTTGTGGGGGCAGGACTTGTCGTTATAATAACCAGCTAGACGCTTGCGTAAACGTCGCCAGGGGCGCCGTTTGCCACCCGCCAGAATAAGGAAAATCCCTTGTATGTCAGACGCTTCCGCCAATCCAGCTGAGCCTGGAAGCCAGGCTGGCAAGCCTGCCCCAGAGGCGAGCGAGAGCGGCCTGCCTACCCAGGAGTCGGCCCTGGCTTGGCGCAGTACCGAACAGGTGGCTGTGCCGCAGTTGCTGAAGCTGCGCCAGCAGCGCACCGAGCATGCCGAGGGGGAGCCCGTCCAGGGCGAATTCCCGCTGGCGATCGTCCAGGGCGAGGCGCTCACCGAAATCCCCCAGGATCTCTACATTCCGCCGGCGGCGCTGGAAGTGTTTCTCGAGGCCTTTGAAGGCCCGCTCGACCTGCTGCTCTACCTGATCAAGCGGCAAAATCTCGACATCCTGGAAATTGATGTTGCGGAGCTGACCGAGCAGTACATGCAGTACGTGCGGCTTATGAGCGCGATGCAGTTCGAGCTGGCCGGTGAGTACCTGGTGATGGCGGCGACGCTGGCTGAGATCAAGTCGAGGATGTTGTTGCCGCGCTCGCAGGATATCGACGAGGACGACGATGACCCTCGCGCGCAACTCATTCGCCGCCTGCAGGAATACGAGCGCTACAAAAAAGCAGCCGAGGATATTCGCGCGATGCCGAGGGTGGAACGCGACATTCACATCGTCGAGATCGAGCCGCCGGTGGATGACCGGCCCAGGCCACAGCCGGACATCGAACTGCAGGAACTGCTGGTGGCACTGAGCGATGTGTTGCATCGCGCCGACCTGTTCGAGAGCCACCATATCCAGCTTGAACCCCTGTCGACCCGCGAGCGCATGGGCAAGATCCTCGACCAGCTGCATGGCGGCGAGAGCTTTGTCGATTTTGCGGCGTTCTTTACCGCATCCGAAGGTCGCCAGGGCGTCGTCGTTACTTTCCTTGCGATCATGGAGCTCATCAAGGAGTCGCTGATCGAAATTGTCCAGTCTGAGCCTTTCGCGCCGATCCATGTGCGGGTACGGCAAGGCCAGGCAGAAGCAGCCGAAGTTTTATAGTACGGGAATAACGCATGAAGATTGATGATCTCGACCAGGTTAAACGCATTTTTGAGGCGGCGCTGATGGCTTCGGACAAGCCGCTGCAACGCCGCGAACTGGTCGCGTTGTTCGACGAGCCGGAAAAGCCCGAAGACGAACTGATCGATAATGCGCTGAAGTCATTGACCGAGGACTGTGAAGATCGTGGCTACGAGCTCAAGCGCGTGGCCAGTGGTTACCGCTACCAGGTCCGCCAGGCGCTCTCACCCTGGGTAAGCAAGCTGTGGCAGGAACGTGCGCCGCGCTACTCGCGCGCCTTGCTGGAAACCCTGTCGCTCATCGCTTACCGACAGCCGATTACCCGTGGCGAAATTGAGGAAGTGCGTGGCGTTGCCGTGAGCAGCCAGATTATCAAGACCCTGCTCGAGCGCGAGTGGGTCAAGATTGTTGGCCATCGCGATATGCCGGGGCGACCAGCAATATATGCGACCACGCGACAGTTCCTCGATTACTTCAATCTCAAGAGTCTCGACCAACTGCCACCGCTGGCAGAGATCCGCGACCTGCACACAATCGGCCGCGAATTTGATATCGAGTTGCCGCCTGAAGTGCTTGAGCAAATGGGCGAAGCGCAACTTGACCCTGCGGCTAACGATGAAGAAGGTGATGTCGCTGGCGAAGTGGCCGGTGATGCAGTAGCCGGTGATGAAGTGGCCGCCGATGAGGCGCCTGGCAACGATGATGAGGGCGCGCTGCCAGAGAGCGTTGCAGCATCCACGGTTGATGAGTCAGCTGCTGACGACGCTGCTGAGGACGAAGTCGCGCCGCTGGAGAGTTGGGATGAAGCCAACCAGACGGTTAGCGCCGAGGTCAATGCGGTGGTTGATGCAGCCGAAGACACGGTTGGGTTGCAAGCCCATGGCGGCCCCGACGGCAAGTCACTAAACTGCTAGCACTGCACCCCAGAACTGTATCCGCGCCGCCCGGCGCGGCTATTCACGAGCACCTCCATTTGTCATGAGTGAACGACTACAGAAGCTGCTGGCCGCCAGGGGTTTCGGCTCGCGTCGGGAAATTGAGCGCTGGATTGAAGCCGGTCGCCTGACGGTGAATGGCCAGCGTGCAAAGCTGGGCGACAAGGTCAGCAGTGAAGACAAGATTGCACTGGATGGCAAGCGGCTCAAGCTCGGGCAAAAACCCTCTGCAACGCGGGTCATCATTTACAACAAGCCCGAGGGCGAAATCTGTACTCGTCGTGATCCCGAAGGTCGCAAGACAGTGTTTGACCGCCTCCCGGTCAAGGGTGCCGAGCGCTGGCTGACCGTCGGCAGGCTCGATATCAATACCACCGGCCTGTTGCTGTTCACCAACAACGGTGGCCTGGCCAACCAGTTGATGCACCCGTCCTCCGGTATCGATCGCGAGTATGCTGTGCGGGTGCGCGGTGAAGTCACCGACAAGCATTTGCAAGCCCTGCGCGACGGGGTTCTGCTGGACGACGGATTTGCACGCTTTAGCGATATCCAGCCTGCCCGTGAAGCGACAGGCAGCAACGCCTGGTTTTATGTGGTCATGATGGAGGGCCGCAACCGTGAAGTCAGGCGGCTATGGGAATCGCAGGGGTTGACGGTATCTCGTCTCAAGCGTGTGCGCTATGGCAATGTGTTCATGCCCGCTTCACTCAAACTGGGTCGCTACCAGGAACTCGATGCGGCGCAGGTCGCCAACCTGGTCTCTCTGGCCGATTCGTAATCCACTTTATTGAGTCGCGACTTATGATGGCCGCTCTCGCGCTGCCAGCTGCATGGCGGTAGTGCATCCGGGCTTTCATCAGCAAGCAGGTATTTCAATGGAAAATTTTTCGGGCAAGATCGCCGTCGTGACTGGCGGTGCCAGCGGGATCGGCAAGGCCATTGTCAGTGCGCTGCTGGATGAAGGTGCTGTCGTGGTTATAGCCGATGTCGAAAAACCTGCGCTGGATAGCGTCGTGCAGGAACTGGGGCAGGGTGGTGCCCGTGTCGAGGGTATCCAGGTCGACGTCTCTGACCCCGCGTCCGTGCAGTCGCTTGCCGACAAGGTATTTGCCCGGCACGGTGCCTGTCACCTGCTGTTCAACAACGCGGGTGTTGCTGCACCCTCGGCCAATGTCTGGGAGACGACCGTCAACGACTGGAAGTGGGTGCACGGTGTCAACGTGATGGGTGTGGTCAACGGGATCCACGCCTTTGTGCCGCGCATGATTGCATCTGGCGAGCCTGGTCATGTCATTAACACGTCCAGCGGTGACGGTGGCATATCGCCGCTACCGTATCAATCGGTTTACGCATCGAGCAAGGCGGCCGTGTCGATCATTACCGAATGCCTGGCCGCGCAACTCGCTGCAGAGGGCACGCAAATTGGTGCCACGCTGTTTTATCCCTCAGGCGGTGTGCTGGATACCGGCATCTGGACGACAGATCGCAACCGGCCTGATGCACTGGCCCGTGAAAAACCCTACGATCCGGTTCCCTCGGTTGAAGACTTCAAGGCAGCGGCGGCGGCAGCAGGTCGCGAGCTCCAGTTCCAGGATCTGGATGAGCTCGCTCGCTATTTGCTCGACGGTATTCGTGAGCAGCGCTTTATCGTCATGATCAATGTCGAGGAGGCCGAAGAGACCCTGAGCGACCGCGCCCGGCGCTATGGCCGATCCGAGCTGCCGATCAACCTTGCCGAGATACCCCAGCTCTAGCGCTGGCGAGCGAGGCTCAAATCGTGAGTGACCAGGGCAAGCCGCCTGCCGAGCGGGATCAATATTCCGACGATGGGTTCTGGAAAAAGCTCAAGCAACACGGCGCCTCCGCAGGGCGCGAGGTGCTTGAGGCCGCGCTAAAGCTCTATTACGCACTGCAGGATCCTGATACGCCCGCCGCCGCCAAGGCCATCATTATTGGTGCGCTGGCCTATTTTATTATTCCTTCAGATGCCGTGCTCGACCTGTTGCCCGGTGGGTACGTCGATGATCTTGGGGCTTTGGTCGGTGCGCTGTGGACCGTGGCCGAACATATCAAGGACGAGCACGTACAAAAAGCCCGGGCAAAGCTGGGCGAGTGGTTTGACGAAACCGGTGATGAGTAAATGTTGCGATTCAACAATCGAGGTGGGCGATGAGCGAGCAGACAGTTAGTGCAGAGATGATAGCGGACGACGTTATCCAGCTCACCTTAAATCGCCCGGACAAGCTAAACGCAATCAACGCGCAATTGCTCGATGAGTTGCTGGCACACATTGCGCAGATCAACCAGCGTCGCGATGTGCGCGTCGTTGTGATCACTGGCGCTGGCCGCGGCTTTTGCGCAGGAGCAGATCTCACCAGCCAGGAGGGGCCCGGATCGATTCCAGGCACCGAGGGCATGGGCCACCTGGGCTTCGTCTACAAGTACCAGGAGCACCTGGCCAAGGCAATGTTGGCCATTCACCAGTGTGACAAGCCGGTCATCGCTGCCGTGAATGGCGCGGCTGTGGGCGGCGGGCTGGCGATTGCACTGGCCAGTGATTTTCGCGTTGCGTCGACCGCCGCCAAATTTGGCTCGGTGTTTATCAAAACCGGCCTGAGTTCATGTGATGTGGGTACGAGTTATTTTCTGCCGCGTTTGATTCCGCCTGCGAAAGCGCTGGAGCTGATGAGCACCGGTCGCATTTTCCCGGCCGCCGAAGCCGACGCACTGGGGATGCTCAACCGACTGGTTGAGCCCGGGCAGTTGATTGAGAGTGCACTGGGTTTGGCCGCGGAGCTGATTGAGAACTCGGAATACGGCGTATGGATGACGAAAAAGGGTTTCTGGCAAAACCTCGATGCGCCCAGTCTCGCTCATGCCATGGAGCTGGAGAATCGCACCCAGGTGCTCGGCTGCTTTACCGGTTGCATGGAGGCGAGCATGGAATCGTTCGCCAGGGGTGAAAAGCCGGTCTGGCCCAAACTCTAGGGCGGGCAGACCTTAGCAGACTGCCCGGCCCCGGGTGAGTCAGGCGGCGCGTTCAACGCGATCGCGACCGCTTTCCTTGGCGTAGTACAGCGCGCCGTCAGCACGCTCGATGATTTGCTCCGGGAACTCCTGGTCATTGCGCTGCGCTACACCGAATGAGGCCGTGATATTGTCGATCACCTCATCGGAATTTTTCTTGCGCAGGGTCAGTCGGCCCAGCATTTCGCGGGTGGCCTCAGCCAGCTGTGCGGCGGCTTCAATACCCCCTTCAACCAGGTAGGCAAATTCTTCGCCGCCATAGCGCGCAGCCAGCGCGTTTTCCGGACACAGCTGCTGCATCACCTGGCCCACGCCCTGCAGGACCTTGTCACCCATCAGGTGGCCGTAGGTATCGTTGAGGCTCTTGAAGTGGTCGAGGTCAACCAGCACCAGCGTAACTTCGCTGGTATCGTCCTGGCAAAGCTCGATGAGCCTGCGATCAAAGGCGCGGCGGTTGGCAACCTGTGTTAGCCCGTCAATGTAGGTTTCCTGCTCCTTGAGTTCCAGCTGCTGTTTCAGGTTGGCGATTTCGTCTTCTGCCGCGGCCAGCTGGCCCTGGAAACCGCTGGCCATATCGCTGGCCGCGCGGGTGGTTTCAATCAGGTCGCGAACCGTCGACTGCAGGGCGTCGGGGTCGGGATTTTCTAGCATCTGGTCGAGACTGGCTTCGAGCGAGTGGCAAAAATCATCGGCGCCATTGCGGGTCTGGCTAACCGAGCCAGACAGTTCTTTGAGCACATTGGTGAGCGAGTCCTGCAAATTTTTCTGCAGCTCGATCTCTTCCTTGATGACGTGTTCCTTGAACAGCTTGCGGCTGACCGGATCGGGGCAGGTACCCTCTTTGGCCAGCGTCTCGTCGAGTTCGCTTTTCAGGGCGCGGTCGCGGTTGGCCACATAGGCATACCACAGCGCAAAATTGCAGGGGTTGGGTGCGATGTCATTCTTGATCATCATTGGCAGCGCCTGTTTGACGTAGTGCGAAGCCAGTGACGTGTTTTCAGGAAACTCTAGAGCCACGAGAGTTCTTCCTCCTTTGCCTGATAAAGTGAAAGTCGTTCTAGCGCGGAAGACAGATTGGACAAATGATCACTTTCAAATGACCGGTTTATCTCCCCGACGTTCATTAGCTGAGTCTAGAACAAAAGATGCACAGTACAGGCGCACGCTACGTTTTTTTTACGTTTGCGAACTGCGTCCTCGCGCGGCTACGCTAAGTCGTTGGTATATATATTATTTGAAGATTTTCGCAGCGATGTGCAGCAGCTGCATGGTCAGCGCCCACAGGAATGCACCGCCCGTCAGGGCCAGCAGCGCAAAGGCGACCAGTTCCTGTTCCAGCGAGGGCGGCATGTTTTCAGCGCACCAGTAAATCATTCCGTAGCCGACAAAGAAGGTGATGCAGCTGAGCGAAAAATGCATCAGCCGTCGCCGCTCGTCATCGACCAGGCGCTGGGCCCAATGGGGCAATTTGGACAATGGGTCAGCCATCGACAGGCCCGGTGCTGATTAGAGCCTAGAGTAGCCGTTCGATGATCGCACGGTAGATAGCGGTGAGCTGCTCCAATTGTGCGATATTCGTGCATTCATCAACGCGATGGATCGTCTCGTTGACCGGGCCAAGCTCGACAACCTGGGCGCCGGTCGGGGCAATGAATCGACCGTCAGAGGTGCCGCCGGCTGTGCTGAGCGTAGTCTCTGTGCCGGTGACCTCGCGAATGGCTGCCACTGCGGCATCGACCAGCTCGCCCGCATCGGTGAGAAAGGGCTGGCCGCTGAGATGCCAGTCGGCCTCAAAGCGAATGCCATGCTTGTCGAGCACGGCCTCCAGCGCCTGTTGCAGTTGCTCGGCGGTCGATTCCGTGGAAAACCTGAAGTTGGCAATGATTTCGACCTCGCCGGGGATCACATTGGTCGCGCCGGTGCCGGCATGAATGTTCGAGACCTGGAAACTGGTCGGGGGAAAATACGCGTTGCCCGCATCCCACTCAATGGCGGCCAGCTCCGCCAGCGCCGGTGCAACCCGGTGAATCGGGTTGTCGGCCAGCTGTGGGTAGGCCACATGGCCCTGCACCCCCTTGACCAGCAGTCGCAGCCCCAGCGAGCCGCGCCGGCCGTTCTTGATCACGTCGCCAACCGTTGCCGTGCTGGAGGGTTCACCGACCAGGCACCAGTCGATCTGTTCACCGCGCGCGCTTAACTGCTCGATAACCTTGACGGTACCGTCGACGGCAATGCCTTCTTCGTCGCTGGTTATCAGGAAGGCGAGCCGGTTGTCGTGCTCCGGTGAGGCCGCGACGAACTGTTCTGCCGCGATTACCATGGCGGCCAGCGACCCTTTCATATCGGCTGCGCCGCGTCCGCGCAGCCACGTGCCATCAATGGTTGCTGTGAAAGGTGGCGTCGACCACTCGGCAGGGTCACCGGCGGGAACGACATCGGTATGGCCGGCAAAGGCCAGCAGCTTGCCGCCGCTGCCGTGCACGGCCCAGAAGTTGTCGACCTCGCCAAAGCGCATGTGCTCAACCGTGAAACCTGCGCGTTGCAGGCGATCGACCATGATTTGCTGGCAGCCGGCGTCATCGGGCGTGACCGACCTGCGCTCGATCAGCTCACAGGCCAGCTGCAGTGTTTCGGACTGGCTCATCAGTTACCCGCGGTCGATGCAGCGAGAAAGGCGGGTGCTTCGCCCCCACCGTGGACGGTGACTGTAGTACCCGAGATGTAGCTCGAGAGCGGGCTGGCGAGAAACAGGCAGGCGTTGCCGATATCCGTCGGGATTGCCATGCGCCCCAGCGGAATGGTCTGGCCGACCGCCGCGATGCCTGCTTCATCGCCGTAGTGAAGTTCGGCCTGCTCGGTGCGGACCAGGCCTGCGATCACCGCGTTGACGCGGACCCTGGGCGCCCACTCAACGGCGACGGAGCTGCCGAAATTGACGATGCCGGCCTTTGCGGCGCCGTAGGCTGCCGTACCCGGTGAGGGGCGTATCACACTCACCGAGGCGATATTGATGATGCTCCCGCCCTCATCCTGTTCTTGCATGACGGCGTTAGCCAGCTGGGCGAGATTGATCGGCGCCAGCAGGTTGAGGCGAATAATGGACTCGGAGAACCGGGGTGATACGGTGGCCGCATCGGCATGCGGAGCGCCGCCGGCGTTGTTCACCAGTACGTCGAGCCGGCCGGCCTTTTGCCGGATCGTATCGACCATTTCACTGGCCTGGTCGATGTCGCGCACGTCGGCGGCCAGGAACTCAGCCTGGCGCAACTCGCCGTCGACGCTCGCCGAAGGCATGTCTTCGGGGGCGTTGCGGCCGCAGATATAGACGCGAGCGCCGGCCTCGAGCAGGCGCTCGGTGATACCGCGGCCAACGCCCTTGCCGCCACCTGTCACCAGGGCGACGCGGCCGGTGAGATTGAGACTTTGGCGCAGTTCGATCTGTTCGGGAGTGGGGGCGGTTTGGCTGGACATGGCTCGATCAGGCTGGTTTCGATAGCTGGGCCGGTTATCGTATATTGGGCGCCATGGGCGGTAAAGAACAAAAAGCGCGGAATAGGTCGCTGGCGGTTCTGGCCATTGCCACTGCCCGGTGCAGGCTATTAAATGCAGGGTGTCCGGGCGCCTCGACCGGGATCCATTTGGCCCTCTCACACGTAAGCATCGACGCGGCATCGAGCCGCGCCACACTGAATTTCCAGACAGGCACGGCAACACAGTGTTGTGCCTTGATCAACGACAACAGGAATAGCAGATGAGTAATGCACTACCAACGATAGCGATTCTGGGCGGTACTGGTGACCTGGGAACCGGACTGGCCCGGCGCTGGGCCCAGTCGGGCTACCGCGTGATAATCGGTTCGCGAACCCTGCCCAAGGCGGAAGCTGCGGTTGAAGCGCTCGAGCAGCTGATGAACGAGCGTGGCGTCGATGGCGTGAGTGTTGAGCCGATGGATAACCTGGCCGCTGCGACGGCGGCGGACATTGTGGCCATGACCGTACCCTTCGAACACCATAGCAGTACGCTGGAGTCGGTGCGTGATGCATTGCAGGGCAAGATCCTGATCGATGTCACGGTGCCACTGGTGCCACCCAAGGTGGCGCGCGTCCAGTTGCCGGCAGAGGGCTCGGCAGGGCAGATTGCCCAGGCCCTGCTCGGTGAGGATGTCCAGGTTGTCAGCGCGTTCCAGAACGTCGCCGCCGTGCATTTGCAGGATGGCAGTGACCTGACCTGTGACGTCATCGTCTGCGGCAACAAGAAAGCCGCGCGCGAACAGGTCATCAGCCTGGTGGAAGCCGCCGGCATGCGCGGTTACCACGGCGGTTCGATCGCTAACGCCGCTGCCGTAGAGGCGCTCACCTCCGTGCTGATCTTTGTCAATAAACAGTACCAGTGCCACGCGGGTATTCGCCTGACCGGCATCCCCGGCGAATAAACCCGTACTCGCGAGTACCTTCCTTGGGCGCACGGCTTACTCTGCACGGCCTCGATGGTATGCCATTGGTCGAGCCTGGCGATGATGTTGCTGCGCTACTGCGGGCGGCCATAAAGGCCAACCAGCTCGAGCTGCAGCCTGGCGATGTGCTGGTTATCGCGCAAAAGATTGTCTCCAAGTCCGAGGGTCGCTATGTGTTCCTCGATGAGGTGCAGGTTGGCGATACTGCCCGCGAGTGGGCCGATAGGGTCGACAAGGACCCGCGGCTGGTGCAGCTGATTCTCGATGAATCGGTGGAGGTGGTCCGGCACCGCCCCGGGGCGATGATTGTCGAGCATCGACTCGGCTTTGTGCATGCCAACGCCGGTATCGATCGCTCCAATATCAGTGAGGTCGATGGCCGCGAGCGAGTGTTGCTATTGCCCTCAGACCCCAATGCCAGCGCGCTAGCGCTCGCCGGGCAGCTGGATGCGAACGGCGAGGTGGGTATTATTATCAGCGATAGCGCCGGGCGCGCCTGGCGCAATGGTATTACCGGTTTTGCCCTGGCCAGTGCCAATGTGCCCGCGTTGCGCAGCGCGATCGGTTCGCGCGACCTGTTCGATCGCGAACTGGAAGTCACGGAAATGGCCGATGCCGACGAGCTTGCCAGTGCCGCCTCATTGCTGATGGGGCAGGGTGACGAAGCCGTTCCCGCTGTGCTGGTGCGCGGGTGGGAATGGCAACGCAGTCATCAGGATGCCAGCGTGCTATTGCGCAGCAAGGCAAACGACCTGTTCCGCTAACTGTGAATCATACCGTGTCCGCAGCCAACTCCAGCCAGGTAAATCCAGCGAAGCGCATCCTCGCGCTGTCGGGAGGCGTCGGGGGTGCAAAGCTGGTCCAGGGCTTTGCAGAGGTGTTGCCGCCAGCGCAGCTAGAGATTGTTGCCAATACCGGCGATGACTTTGAACATCTGGGCCTGCCCATATCGCCTGATCTGGATACGGTGATGTATACACTGGCAGGCCTCAACAATCCGGAGCTGGGCTGGGGTCAGGTCGATGAGAGCTGGTCGTTCATGCAGGCGCTGGAGAAGCTCGGTGGCGAGAGCTGGTTTGCGCTGGGTGACCGCGATCTGGCGACCCATGTACGGCGCCGCCAGCTGCTGGCCCAGGGGCTGACGCTGGAACAGGCCACAGCGACATTGTGCCAGCAGCTGGGCGTGGCCCAGCGACTGGTGCCGATGAGTAACCAGTCGGTGAGTACCCAGGTGTGCTGCGATGGCCAGTGGCTCGACTTCCAGCACTACTTTGTTCGCGAGCAATGCCAGCCGCAGGTCAGCGCTTTTCGTTTTGCGGGTATCGAGCAAGCGCTACCCAGTGAGCGCTTTGCCCAGCTACTCGATGGCATCGACGACCTCGGCGCCATCGTCGTTTGTCCCTCGAACCCCTTCGTCAGCATCGACCCGATCCTCCAGCTCCCCGGCGTGTTACCAAAACTTAAGCGTGCGGCCGTGCCGGTCATCGCCGTCTCGCCGATCGTCGCCGGACAGGCGATCAAAGGCCCAACCGCGAAAATGATGCTGGCGCTGGATATGCCGGTGAGCGCCAGCGCTGTCGCCGACTATTACCGCGACTGGATTGATGGATTCGTGCTCGATAGCCGCGATCAGGCGTCAGCCGACGAGCTGGAGCGCAGTGGTATTGCAGTTTGCACCACGAATACGATAATGCAGAGTCTTGAAGACAAGCGCCAGCTGGCCCGGGCGGTCCTGCAGTTTATCCCGCGACTCGCGGCAGCATAGCGTTTGATGGAGTGGATGCGCATGCGGGCAGTATTGCCTCTCAAAGATTTCGTCTCTGCCAAGCGCAGACTGTCCGGTGTGTTATCGCCGGTCGAGCGCCGTCGCCTGTTCCAGGCCATGGTCGAGGATCTACTCGCGGTGCTGGCCAGCAGCCCGTGCATCGACAGTATTACCATCGTCTCCGAGGACCCTTCAGCGCGCCAGTTAGCGGCGAGCGTCGGCGCTGACTTCCTGCACGAACCTGCACCCTGCGACGGCTTTAGCGCCCTGAACCTGGCGGTCGCTGCAGGCTGCGAAGCGATGGCCAGGGGCTACCCCGGTTCTGAAATTCTCGTGCTGCACGCCGACTTGCCGCAGCTGACCGAAGCGGATATCGAACAGCTGGCCGAGGCGCGCCAGCGCCAGCTTGGGCAGGCCAGGGCTGCCGATGCGGTGCTGTTATCGCCTGATCGACAGGCCACCGGCACCAATGCCATTGTGTTGGCTGCGGGTCTGGTCGAGCGTATGAGCGCCACGCTACCCAATGGCTTGCTCGACTTGCTGCAGTTTGGCGCCGACAGTTTCAACCGGCACAGCGAGATAATGGCGCGTCATGGGTTGATCTGTGCGAGCGAGAAGACGCCGGGTTTCAGTGCCGATGTCGATACGCCCGGCGATTTGCTGGCGCTGATGCTGGGCGGTAGCCCGGAGCAGGGTGCCGAGTCGGTGGTCGTAGGTCGGCGCCTGCACGCTTACTGTAGCGAGAACGCTATCGGCCAGCGCATGCAGATGATGTGGATGCTCGAGACCGAGGAGGGCGAGGAGCAGGCTGACGAGCATGCCCATGACGATGCCGAGTTCGAGCTGCCTTCACAGGCGCTGGCAATGGCGCTGGTTGATGCTGACTTGCCTGGCCTTCTGGCGCGCGCCGCTGCGTTGCGCGACGCTGTGCATGGCGACCAGGTGAGCTACTCGAAGAAAGTGTTTATTCCGCTGACACGGCTGTGTCGCGATGTCTGCCACTACTGCACCTTTGCAACGACGCCGCGCAATGTTGATGCACCCTACCTGTCGGTCGACGAAGTGCTGGCGCTGGCCCGGGAAGGCGAGAAGATGGGCTGCAAGGAAGCGCTGTTCACGCTGGGCGAAAAACCCGAGCTGCGCTATCGCGCGGCGCGTGAAGCACTGGCCGAAATGGGCTTTGCGACGACCCTCGAGTACGTTGCCCACGTAGCCGGTCGCGTCGCCAGTGAAACGAGCCTGTTGCCGCATATCAATGCCGGTTGCATGAGCGATGAGGAAATCGCTTTCCTGAAACCCGTCTCGGCATCGATGGGTATTATGCTTGAGTCAGCCTCAGACCGGTTGACCGAAAAGGGTATGCCGCACTATGGCTCGCCCGATAAAGTACCCGCCGTACGCCTGGCGACGATCGAGCGCGCCGGTGAGCATGCGGTGCCGTTTACCTCCGGGTTGCTTATTGGTATTGGCGAGACGCGCGCAGAGCGCATCGATGCCCTGTTGCAACTGCGTGCCAGTCACCTGCGCCACGGCCACTTGCAGGAAATCATCGTCCAGAATTTTCGCGCCAAGCCTGGTACCAAGATGTCGCAGGCGCCCGATGCAGATCTTGATGAATTACTCTGGACCATCGCCGTTGCCCGTATCATTTTTGGCCCGCATATGCATATCCAGGCGCCGCCCAATCTCTCGCCGGGTGAGCTTGAGAAAATTGTTGCCGCCGGTATTGATGACTGGGGTGGCGTTTCGCCGTTGACGCCCGATCACGTCAACCCCGAGGCGCCCTGGCCGCATCTGGATGAGCTGGCCAGGCAAACCCAGCGTTGCGGCAAAGTGCTGGTTGAGCGGCTGACGGCTTATCCGGACTATATCCGTCTCGGCAAACCCTGGTTCGATGAGGCCATGCTGCCCGCGGTGCAGGCACTCAGTGACGCGCAGGGCTGGCCACGCACCGATGACTGGGTCGCCGGTGTTGTGTTTGATGCGCCGCAGTGGTGGTCCCAGCACCAGCTCGACCAGTCGCGGCCGCGCGCTTCGGCGCGCATTGCCGCGATTGTTGCGCGGGCAAGTCGCGGGATCGCGCTGCAAGAAGCTGAAGTGGTCGAGTTGTTTGGCGCGCGCAATGACGACTTTTGGCATGTCTGTCATGCTGCCAATGCGCTGCGCCAGGTGAGTGCTGGTGACACCGTACGCTACGTCGTCAATCGCAATATCAATTACACCAATATCTGTTATTTCAAATGCCAGTTCTGTGCATTCTCCAAGGGTAAGCACGCCGAAAATCTGCGCGGAAAGCCCTATGACCTGAGCATTGACGAAATCCAGCGTCGAGCTGTCGAAGCCTGGGAGCGTGGTGCAACCGAGGTCTGCCTGCAGGGGGGGATTCACCCCAGCTACACCGGGCAGACCTATATCGATATCTGCCATGCGATCAAGGCGGTCGTGCCCGATATGCATATTCATGCGTTCAGCCCGCTCGAAGTCTGGCAGGGTGCACGCTCAATGGGCGATGACATCGCGGGCTTTCTCACCAGGCTGCGCGACGCCGGCCTGTCTACCTTGCCGGGTACCGCGGCCGAGATTCTCGATGATGAAGTGCGCAGTACACTGTGCCCTGAGAAAATCCGTACCGAGCAGTGGTTACACGTGATGGAGCAGGCGCACCGCCTGGGCGTTCTTACGACGGCAACGATTATGTATGGCCATATCGAATCGCCGGTTCACTGGGCGCGGCACCTGCTGAGAATCCGTGCCCTGCAGGAGAAGACCGGCGGTTTTACTGAGTTTGTGCCGCTACCCTTCGTGCCCAATGAGGCACCGATCTATCTCAAGGGCAAGGCGCGTCGTGGCCCCACCTTTCGCGAGGCTGTGCTGATGCACGCGGTCGCCAGGCTGGTGCTGCATGGCCAGATCGACAATATCCAGACGTCCTGGGTCAAGATGGGCGAGCAGGGTATTGCCGCCTGCCTGTCCGCCGGCGCCAATGATCTCGGTGGCACCCTGATGAACGAGACCATCACTCGCTCGGCGGGCGCCCAGCATGGGCAGGAGCTGCCTCCGGCCCAGATGGATGCCATGATTGAAGCGCTGGGCCGTGTACCGCAGCAGCGCAGGACCGATTATGGCAGCCCTGATGCAGCGCGCGTTGCCGCCTCCTACGCCGCGAAGCCATTGCAGGATGTTGAGAATACCGAGCCGCAGCGCTATGCAGACAAACCAGCCCTGCATCGCCCCGGCCTCGATGATGGCGATACGCTGATTGCATCGGCGTCCTGACGGCGTCCAGTCTGTTTATGCGGGCAATCACCGATACGGCTGTTAATGTGCTGGCTCGCTGTCGACTGCTCTTCCCACTGCTGCTGCTGATTCAGGCGGCGAGCCTGCAAGCCAACTGGCACAGCCATAGTTTTGAGGTAATGGGTACACGCGCCAGCGTCGAGCTCTGGTTGCCCGCAACCCGTGCCCGGGCTGATGCGCTGTTCGAGCAGGTTGAACGTGAAATGCAGCGCATCGAGGCGTTGCTCAGCAGCTACCGTGATGACAGCGTTATCGGGCAGGTCAACCAGCTCGATGAAGGGCAATGGTTGGTGGTCGACGCCGAGGTCTACCAGTTGCTCTCCAGCGCCCAGCATTACGCGATGC
The DNA here is from genome assembly GCA_965216795.1 of Pseudomonadales bacterium. GTDB lineage: Bacteria > Pseudomonadota > Gammaproteobacteria > Pseudomonadales > UBA7434 > UBA7434. The sequence continues at coordinate 2,980,389 of OZ244196.1, forward strand.
TCAGCGAGGGCGCCTTTGACATCACCGTGTCGGCCACTGGCAAGCTCTACGACTATCGCGCGCAACGGTGGCCCGATGCCCAAACGCTTGCCCGCGAACTACCACAGGTTGATTACCGCAATTTGCTGCTGGATCCCGAGCGCAGTGCGGTTGCCTTCGCCCGTCCCGGCATGCGCATTGATCTTGGTGGTATCGCCAAGGGCTATGCCGTTGATCGTAGCATCGCGCTATTGCGCAGCGCGGGCGTTGAGTCGGCGCTGGTCGCAGCCGGCGGAGACAGCCGTATGCTGGGAGATCGGGGCCCCGCCAGTGATGAGCCGGCAGCGCCGCGGTTGCCGTGGATGATGGGTATTCGACATCCGCGCGATCGCAACCAGCAGGCGCTGCGCTTGCCGCTGGCCAATACGGCGATCTCGACCTCGGGAGACTATGAACGCTTTTTTGTCCGCGAGGGCGAGCGTTTTCACCACATAATCAATCCGCAGACCGGGCGTTCAGCGACCGGGCTGGTTAGCGCCAGTGTGATTGGCCCCCACTCCCAGGACTGCGATGCGCTGTCGACAACGGTGTTTGTGTTGGGCCGGGAAAAAGGCCTGGCATTGATCAACCGGCTTGAGGATTATGAGGCGGTCATCATTGATGGCGACGGTGTTGTTGCCTTCAGTGATGGACTTGCGAGCGATGCGGTTCCAGCGGCCGCTAACGACCCTGCTGCTGCAGATGCTCGTCAAGCGGAGTAAATGCATTGCGCAGCCGGCTGAAGTCGGTTGTTGAAAGCGCCAGGATCGTACAGTCGCTCTGCGCGTTGACCTCGAAGCGCGTCAGTCGATTTTCCTTTATCGCCAGTGAGCCCCAGCTGTCTCCGGGGCCTAACAATCGCTCCAGCGTCTCATCGCCATCACAGCTGCGCAGCTGCAATGCGCCGTCAATGACGATGTAAAACGCCTGCGGTACTTCATCGGCTTTTTGCACGCACTCTCCCGCACTGAAATTCAGGTATCGCGTAGCGGTCTGTTCGCTCTGGCCCATATGCACGATGGTTCGTGGCATGAAATAGTCGAATAACCAGTTGAGCGCGACCCGCAGGCGCGTACCAAACCCGGGTAACATGCCGATATAAATGGCCCGCCAGGCAAGCCATGCTGGCAAGCCGGTCAGCTTGATGCCAAACATTTCGGCCACGCCGCGGTAGCCCCCAAGCGATGCCAGCATCCCCCGGGACTGGTAGCAAAACGCCTGGGTAGGGCGCTGCTCTAACGACGCGGCGATGTTGCGCGCAAGTTGCCTGGCCTGCCGGGCGGCAAACTGTGCGGTTGGCGGAGCAAATGCCTTGCCGCCCTCGGCACAGGGTACCGGCACTCTCGCGCAGTCACCCAGTGCCCAGGTCGAGTCCATGCCCGGCACCGAAAAGTCGTCGTTCACAACAATGCGCCCGCGCTCAAGCTGCACGGGCAGGCCCTGGATAAACGTCGAGGGCCCATTGCCGATCGTCGTGACGATAGTGCGCGTATCGATATGCTCGGCGTTGCTCGCCTCGCGATGCTGGACGCGAACCCCGTAGTGGCTCGCGGAGCAGATGCTGGTATCGACCATGATCTCAATATTTCTTCGCCGCAGTGCCTTCAGCGCGTACTCGCTCAGCTGCTCGGGCATCTCGGGCAGGATGCGATGGCCGCGCTGGACCAATACCAGGCGCAACTCGTCGGCACGGACGTTCGGGTACTGCGGCAGCACCCGCTCGAGCATTTCGGCGATTTCACCGATGGTTTCAACGCCGGAAAATCCCCCGCCGGCGACAACAAAGGTCAGCGCCCTGCGCTTCATGTCGGCGAAGCGGGTGATATCGGCAATTTCCATGCACTCGATGACGTGATTCCGCAGGCGGTAGGCATCATCGAGATCTTTCATCGTCAGGCTGTAGTTTTCAAAGCCGGGAAACAGGCTGAGGTTGGTGACCTGGCCGGTAGCCAGCACCAGCTGGTCGTACTGCAGTGTTTGCAGCAATCGCTTTTGCCCCTGCAGAATCTGCAGTTCCTTGCGCTCAGGGTCGACAGCCTGGACCTCGGCCAGCCGGACGCGGGTATCGCGCAGCAGTGTGCGCAGCGGGGTGACCGCGTCCTGCGCGTTCAGCGTTCCGGCGGCAACTTCGGGCAGCAGCGGCTGGAACACGAAGTAATTGATGTTGCTGATTAGCTCCAGGTCAGTCTGATTGCGGCAGGTTTTTTGCAGGTGGCGCGCTGTAAAGTAACCGCCAAAGCCGCCGCCGACAATAATGACGCGGGGTTTGCTCATTGTTGGAATGGCCCTGTATTGAGTGCCTAGCTTGCAGTGATCACCAGGTTGTCGCGATGAATCAGTTCTGCATCGCCACCGTAGCCAAGCAGGTCTTCGATGTCAGAGCTTGGCTTGCCGAGCAGCTTGGATGCTTCATCGCTGCTATAGTTCACCAGGCCGCGGGCGATCTCTCTTCCCGATGCATCCACGCAGGTGACCAGCTCGCCACGAGCAAAGATACCCTCAACCGCCGTTACGCCCACTGGCAGCAGGCTACGACCGCTGCGCGTCAGGACCTTGATGGCGCCGTCGTCGAGCTGCAGGCTGCCGCGCACACTCAGTCCGCCGGCAAGCCATTGCTTGCGCGCGGCGACCGGTTGCCTTTCGCAGGTCAGTTGCGTGCCAATGCGTTCACCGGCCGCCAGTCGCTGGATAACATTTTCACCCAGGCCGCTGACGATATGTGTTTGCGCACCAGAGCGCGCCGCCAGGCGGGCAGCGTTGAGCTTGGTCGCCATGCCACCGCGGCCCAGCTGGCCACCGCTGCCTTTGGCAACCTGATCGAGCATCGGGTCGTGGACATCACATTGTTCAATCAGCGTGGCTGCCGGGTTGCGCCGCGGATCATCGCTGAATACGCCATCCTGGTCGGTCATGATCACCAGGCGATCGGCCTCGACCAGGTTTGCGACCAGACCGGCCAGTGTGTCGTTGTCGCCAAAGCGAATTTCGTCGGTCGCGACGCTGTCGTTTTCATTGACCACCGGGATGACCCCATGGCCGAGCAGGCTCTTCAGGGTTTGCCGGGCATTGAGATAGCGGGTGCGCGATGAAAGGTCGGCATGGACCAGCAGAATCTGCGCCGTGTGCAGTTGGTGTTGCTGGAACCGTGACTGCCAGGCTTCAACCAGGCTGGCCTGGCCGACGGCTGCTGCAGCCTGTAGCTGCTCGAGCGCATGCGGGCGCTGCTGCCAGTTCAGTCGTTTCATGCCCGCAGCAACTGCGCCAGAGGATACGATAACGAGGTCGTCACCCTGCTTGCGCAGGGCGGCCAGCTGGGCGACCCAGGTGTCCAGTAGCGACTCTGCAAGCCCGGGACCGCTGCCGCTGACAATGGCGCTGCCCAGCTTGAAGACCCAGCGGCGACCGACCCGGGTTTCGCTTTGCGTGTTCTCTTCAGTCACGGACATACTCGGTCTCGACGTCGTAGTCGTCATCTTCATCGTCAGTGCCGGCGGCCCGGGCGCGCCTGGCGGCCGCGCGTGCCTGCGCCAGCGCCTCGATGGTCTGCCTGGCTTCGGCCTGCATACGCTGCTGCAGCGCGCGCTCCTGCGCCTGCACCTCGTCGTCTTCCTCTTCGCGTTGCCACAGGACTTCCAGTCGCCGCATGATAGCGCCCGACAGCGTGTCCAGGCCACTGCGAGCGATGCCTGAGATTGCATACACCTCGGTGAACTGCGGGTACTGGCTGGACACGCGAGCGCGCAATTGCTCGAGCTCCTCGCCCTGCAAGAGGTCAATTTTGTTCAACACCAGCCAGCGCTCACGTGAAGCCAGTGCCGGGCTAAACTCCTCGAGTTCCTGGTTGACCTGCTCGATCGCCTCGAGTGGATCACTGCCATCGATGGGTGCAACGTCGACCAGCTGCAGCAGCAGTCGGTTGCGGGTCAGATGCTTGAGAAAGCGGATACCCAGCCCGGCACCCTGCGCGGCGCCGGCGATGATGCCCGGGATATCGGCCATCACGAAACTGCGGTGGGCCTCTACCGAGACTACACCCAGACTCGGCGTCAGGGTCGTAAAGGGGTAGTCGGCAATCTTGGGCCGGGCCGCTGACAGCGCGGCGACCAGTGAGGACTTGCCCGCATTGGGCAGGCCCACCAGGCCGACGTCGGCCAACAACTTGAGTTCGAGTTTGAGCTGGCGTGCCTCGCCCGGCTTGCCCGGCGTGGTCTGGCGCGGAGCGCGGTTGGTGCTGGACTTGAAGCGTGTATTGCCCAGGCCATGGGCGCCACCCTTTGCCACCAGCAGGCGCTGGTCGTGCTCGAGCAGATCACCAATCGGCTCGCCGGTTGTCTCATCGACCACCGTTGTACCCACTGGCACTTTCAATACCTTGTCGGCCCCGGCGCGTCCGGTGCAGTTTTTGCCCTGGCCACCCTGGCCGGACTCGGCGCGGTAGCGGGGCTGGTAGCGGTAATCGATCAGGGTGTTCAGGGCGTTGTCAGCCAGCAGGTAGACATTGCCACCGTCACCACCGTCCCCGCCATCGGGGCCACCCTTAGCGATATATTTTTCGCGCCGGAAACTCAGGCAGCCATTACCCCCTTTGCCGGCGGTAACACTGATGCGCGCTTCATCTACAAATTTCATGGTTCAGCTTTGGTGTGCCCTTGTCAGCGGGGCCCGCATGTGGCGACTGTGATTGTAGCGCAGGGCGCGGTGATACAAAAAAGCCCCGCGAGGCTGCGGGGCTTTCAGGGTGCCGTTGCCGCCTGGGACAGGCCGCTGGCGATGCCGCGATCAGGCCTGTACAACACTCACAAACTTGCGGTTTTTCGGGCCTTTTTGTTCAAACTTGACCTGGCCGTCTGCGGTGGCAAACAAGGTGTGGTCCTTGCCAATGCCGACGTTGACGCCCGGGTGAATCTTGGTGCCGCGCTGGCGAACAATAATGTTGCCTGCAATCACGTCCTGGCCGCCGAAGCGTTTGACGCCAAGGCGTTTGGACTCGGAATCGCGACCGTTACGGGTACTACCACCTGCTTTCTTGTGAGCCATAACTTACTCCCGGCCTAGCCTTTGATATCGGTAATTTTCAATTCGGTGTACCACTGCCGATGGCCCATCTGCTTGCGATGGTGCTTGCGGCGGCGAAACTTGACGATCGTGATTTTGTCGTGCCGGCCATGGGACACGACTTCGGCGGTAACCTGGCCGCCTGAGACATAAGGGGTGCCCAGCGTAACGCTCTCGCCTTCGCCGACCATGAGGACTTTATCGAGGGTCAGGGTTTCGCCAGTGGCCGTCTCGATTTTCTCGACCTTGAGCGTATCGCCCTTGCTGACGCGGTGTTGCTTGCCGCCGCTTTCGAATACTGCGTACATGATGTGCTCCGTGTTTTACTGGCCAGGCCGCCGTTTGGTATTGCCAGGGCCAGAGTGCGGCCGCGTGGCGTTTTGCTTTTGGTGGCGGTAGTGGCAACGGGTAAAAGGGTACTGTTGCCTGCCAGGCCCGGAATTCCGCGGCCGGCAGCCCCATACAAAAGGGGCGCGAATGATAATGCATCCGCGCCCCCTTGGCAATCAACGTGGCACTAATTGGCTAGCTGCTGCTTCCTGAGCCAGAGGCCGGCCAGCGCGGTGCCGAACAAGAGCAGGGCCGGAGGCAGGGGAACCTCCGATGGCCTGAGCTCACCCCGCATAAACATGAAGTCGCCCTTGCCGCGGCGACCGGTTTCAATATTCTCCCATTCCATCCAGCCCCAGCCGGTAACGCCCTCGAAACCGCGGAAACCGTCGATGAAGGCGAACTCAATGCCCTCACCATTGGCCAGGCCCGTCAGGTCGAAGGTGCCCAGGTCCGAGCTCAGCGTGCCCGATCCGCCAGAGAGGCAGAGCAGGTAGGGACAGCCTTCCTGGCCCAGGTCAAACATTGTCCAGCTCAGGTCCCAAAGCGCCGTGCTGGGGTCGCCATTGGCCATGGGCAGGTAGTCGTGTTCGTACTCGCGGCTCGACCCGCCGAAAATCTGGCCGGTGATCGCGTATTCATTGCCCGTCCGGGTCAGCGTCAGTTCGGCGCCGGGGTACTCGAAGTCGAAGGTGTATTTGGTTACCACGTCCTCGAGGAAGTAGCCGTTCAGGCGCAGGCCGTAGTCGGGCGCACCGGTGCGAGCCAGCTGCGAGTCGGGATGATTGAACAGGCGCGCCTGGTAATCACCCTCGGGCTCGAGGAAATCGTAGATCGGGTAGGGCGTATCGACCGGATCCTTGCTGTGCGTCGGAGGTGGTTTGCCGACAGGCGATTTTCCATCGTCCTTGTCGTTGTACTCGGGATACTCGTCGTAGTCGTCGCCGGGCGGAAGTTCGCCGCCGGCCCAGGCTGGGGTATTTACCAGAAGCAGCCACCCCAGGGCTGCAGTCGCCAAAAAGCGTAATTTCATGCTGAAGCTCCACGGTTCCACAGGGAAACCGAACAAATCTCCAGGATGACATTAGATTTAGGCGCCGTGCATGAAGGGGGTTTGCAGGCTTGCACTAACCAACAACAGGGGGTGGGGAGACCCCATAGCTAGTGGACGCAACTATAAAGATGAAAATTCAGACAGTCAAGGCTGTCATGTAAAATTCATTTTGACAGTCTGGCCGGGCTCGGCGAGCACGGGGCGCGATAGCCGTAAATACTTGAAAAGTAAAGAAATGCTGGGTCAGGGCGCTTAGAGGGAAAGCGCCCTGTGAGGAAGGTCGATCAGGCCAGTGCCTTGATCTGGGCGTTCAGGCGCGACTTGTGCCGGGCAGCCTTGTTCTTGTGAATGATGCCTTTGTCGGCCATGCGGTCGATAACGGGCACCGCTTCAGCATAGGCGGCCTGTGCTGCCGAGGCATCGCCAGCGGCAATCTGGGCGACGACTCGCTTGATGTAGGTGCGAACCATGGAACGCAGGCTGGCATTGTGCCGGCGGCGCTTTTCACCCTGGCGGGCGCGTTTTCGTGCTTGTGGAGAATTAGCCAAGAGAAACACTCTTCCTTCGAAATTTAAGGCGGCGCATTATTCAGCTATGATTGTCGCTTGTCAATAGCCCGCGAACCGCGCCGCCCACGATGTACAGGAAACCCCGATGACTAAAGCCCAGCCAGAATTTCACGCCCTCAACACAGCGGTCATGACGGTGTCTGACAGTCGCACGGCCGCCGATGACACCTCGGGCGATTACCTGGCCGAGGCGCTGGCCGCTGCAGGGCACCGGCTGGCCGATCGCACGCTGGTTGCCGATGATATCTATCAGATTCGCGCGGCACTGTCGGCCTGGATCGCTGACCCGGGTATTGATGCCGTGTTGATCACCGGCGGCACCGGGTTCAGTGGTCGCGACTCCACGCCCGAAGCGGTGCTGCCGCTGTTCGACAAGCAGATCGACGGGTTTGGGGAGCTGTTCCGCCAGCTCTCCTATGACGACATTGGCACATCGACGATCCAGTCGCGCGCGCTGGCCGGCTTTGCCAATGAGACGGTCGTTTTCGCGATGCCGGGTTCAACGGGCGCCTGCAAACTGGCCTGGACCCGGATTCTTTGCGAGCAGCTCGACAGCCGGCATCGCCCCTGCAACTTCTATGGGGTGCTCAGCACCCGCGCCAGCCGATAAGCGACCATGTTGAGTTTTGAGCAGGCCAGCGAGGCGATCCTGGACGGCGCGCTGTCGCCGCCAGCCAGCGAGGCGGTAGCACTGGCTGATGCCGATGGCCGGGTTGCCGCGAGCGACCTTCGAGCCCCCATCGATGTGCCCGGCTATGACAATAGCGCGATGGATGGCTATGCCGTTCGCTGTGACGAGGTGCAGCTCGATCGCGCACTGCCGGTGAGCCAGCGAATACCCGCCGGTGCCGTGGCCAGTGCGCTGCAGCCCGGGACGGTCGCCCGCATATTCACAGGCGCAATGATCCCAGCCGGTGCCGATGCGGTGATCCTGCAGGAAGATACGCAGGCCAGCGATGGCAGCGTGCGCTTTACCGAGCTGCCGCGCAGCGGCCAACACATTCGCCCTGCCGGGCAGGACCTGCAGCGTGGCCAGGCGGTTTTGGCTGCGGGCGAACGCCTGGATGCCGCGCGGCTGGGCCTGCTGGCGTCGGTTGGCATCGACGTCGTGGATTGCTACCGACCGCTGCGCGTGGCGTTTTTTTCCAGCGGCGATGAACTGGCTGAGCCCGGCCAGCCCTTGCAGCCGGGGCAGATCTACAACTCCAATCGCTTTGTCCTCGGCGCTGCGCTGCGCGCGATCGGCATCGATGCGATCGACCTGGGTCGCTGTGAGGACAGCGCCGAGGCTACCCGTACACTGCTGCTCGAGGCCTGCGGCCAGTGCGACTGCCTGATTACCACGGGCGGCATGTCGGTGGGTGAGGAGGACCATGTGCGCACCCAGCTCGAGGCGCTCGGCCAGGTGGCGTTCTGGAAAATCGCGATGAAACCCGGCAAGCCGGTAGCCTTTGGACAAATCAGTCATGCCGGCAGTGACATGGCGTTCTTCGGCCTGCCCGGCAACCCGGTGTCGGCCTTCGTGACCTTTGGTTTGCTGGTCAGGCCCTGGTTGCTGAAATCGATGGGCGCTGCCCACTACCTGCCAAGGCGTAGCGGGGCGATCGCCGACTTCGACTTTGACAACCGTGGCCCGCGCAAGAATTTCCTGCGCGCGACTGTACACAGTGACGATCGTGGCCAGCTGCACGCGACGATTGATGCGCAGCAAAGTTCGGGGGTGCTGTCGTCGATGGTGCGGGCCAATGCACTGGTGCCGGTTGCCGGCAACAGCACGATTGCCCGGGGCGATTACTGCGAGCTGGTCTGGCTCGATTGACTGGCGCGCCAGCGCTTGAGGTCGCGCCGGGTGTCGATATCGATGGCCCGGCGGCTCGAATACACGGCAAGCTGCTGTCGATGCTTCAGTAACAGGCTACGGGCACCCCGATTATTGGCGATGCCCATCAGTGCCTGGTAGTACTCTTCGCCAAATAGTGCGGGCGGGCCCAGCGCCCGGCGGTGTCGCGTTGCTGCAAGCCGCGCCGGGCTGCGACGGCAGCGCGCGGTCATCCGGGAAAAATGATGGGGCGCCAGTGCAACCTGGTCTGCCAGCACCAGCAGCATCGCGGCCGCGTTTTGCTGTTGCGCGACTGCCGCAGCGCACTTCAATGAACTGCCCATACCCGTCTGCCACTGCGCATTGCGAACAAAACGCGTGTGCGGTCGCCGATGGCTGCGCTGCAGGCGGTGGTGGAATCGGCCGGTTATGACGACGGTAGGCGTTGCGGGCAGCGCGCGCTGCAAGCGGTGCTGGCAATGCTGCAACAGGGTTTTGCCCCCGACCCGCGAGAGCAGCTTCGGTCGACCAAAGCGGCGCGCCTCGCCGGCGGCCAGGATGGCAACCAGTAGCGGCGGCTGGGACCGATCGGCATTCATGAGGTTACGGTATCAGTCGTTTTGCAGGTCCGCCAGCGTTCGATGGCAGTCGCTCAGAATCGAAAGCGCGACGCTGGCCGGCGTGTCCCCACCCAGTCGCATACCGCAGGGGCCGTGCAGCCTGCTGGCATAATCATCCAGGCTTGCATCGATCCGCTCGAGCAGCAACTGCAGCCGCCTTTCGGGACCGAGCACACCAATGTACCGCGCGCTACTGGCGCGGCTGGCGGCGAGCCACTGGGCATCGAGCGCCAGATTGTGGTGCATGATGATGATGCAATCGGCGCTGTGCAATGCATCGCAGTGGGAGGCTTCGACCGCAAGCCGTTGCACATTCTCGGGCAGCTCGCTGCGGTTGCGCAGTGCGCTGCGCGTTTCGTTGATGCTGACCTGCCAGCCCAGCTGGTGAGCCAGCTGCGCCAGTGGCCCGGCGTCGACACCGGCGCCAGCGATAAACAGTCGTGGTGGTGGCTGGAGTGTCAGCTGAAATCCGTCGCCCGATGCGGCCAGTTCGGCGGTATCGCCCAGGCGCTTGTGCGGCGTGGCCACGCGAGCGCATTCAGCCTGTACTGCGTCGGCCTCGGCACTGAAGTCGATCGATATCATCGCACTGTGCCCGCTTTCCAGTAGCGCATGGGCGCTGTCCAGCGACAGTTGGCGGTTGTTCGCATTCAGCGGCGCAATAAACACCGTGATCGCACCGCCGCAGCCCAGCGCAGCCTGCCAGGCCTCGGCGTCATCCTCTTCGGAATCGAGGTTCATCTCGATCGTGGCGGTTTTGCCACTGGCCAGGCAGCGATTGGCAGCGCCAGCCAGCTGCTGTTCGATGCAGCCGCCGCTGAGCAGGCCGTAGTGCTGGCCCAGCGAGTTGAACAGCATCATTGCGCCGGGTTTGCGGTAGGAGGAGCCCTGGCGGGCGACAAGAAAACCCACAGCCCAGTCGAGCTGTGGTCGGGCAGCCCAGAGGCTTAGCAGCTGGGCGCCCGATACAGGAGCGGGTTCGTTCGGCTTAAGTGTGGTCGATGTCAACGCTTACAGCAGGCGAGCAGTCAGCGTGACATAGCCTGACAGTTCGTCGTAGTCGATATCGATGGTTTCATCATCACGCGAGGTATCGCGTGTGTCGTACTCGACGCCCGCATCGACTTTGATTGTGTCGTTTACCGTGTACTCGATGCCTGCGGCGAGGTTATAAATGTCGTCGTCGCGACCTTCTTCCTCAAACTTGTTATGGATATATCCAAGGCCGGCCTTTGCGGTAGAGCGTGAGTTCATGCGATAGCGCAGCGTCGTGCGCAGGATATGTTGTTCGCTATCCTGGACGAACTCCACCGTTTCAGCTTCCTGCTCCTGGAAATCTTCCTTGTCGAATTCGTAGCTGAGTTCCCAGTCGCAGCTGGCGCAAACACCGGGGTAGCCGTAGGCAATGCGCACGTTGGTGCGCTCGACGATATCGACAACGTTGAAGTTACTGTTGGTCACGTCCGCGCCGGTTGCGCCAAGACCAATAGACGAGTCGGTCAGCTGGTTGACGATATCGATGGCCAGCGTGCGGCCATCAAACTCATTGAAGTAGGTGGCGGCCGCGTAGTTGCCATCCTGCTTCTCGCCAAAGTTATCCCGCTCGGCCTCGTTGTAGCCCAGTGCAATGCCGTATCGCCCCGAGGCCAGTTCAACCTGGTAGCTGGCAAAGATTTGCGCGAACTCAAAATCGGGTGAGTCATCGTCCAGTTCAGTGACCGCCTGGGAGTAACTGATCGCCAATGACGTGGTTGCAGAAAGTGCCCGCTGCCAGCTGATCTGTGCCGAGGTGCGGTTGCTGTCGAGGTTCCGGGCGTTGTCGGCGTCGGTGCCCGTGCGCAGGACGTTGGCGGTGTCCTGCTCAACGATGGTGTAGTCCCCGGAGAGGATCAGCCGATCGACCTTGGATAACCGCGCGGCGATGGTCGGCCCGGTCGAAAATACATTGCGGGTTTCGCGCGTATCGGGTGTAGAGGCGACGCTGTCGTTGAGGTTGGCCTCGGTGATCAGGTGACTGAAATCCCAGCTGAAAACATCTTCGTAGATGCGCCAGTCAATTTCAGTGGCGCCCTGGACCTGGGTTTCCGTTTCGATCCTGTCGTTCTTGTACTCGCTTTGCTCAAGGACGTAGTCCAGGTTGACGTCAACATTCTGGGATTCCTGCGTGAGGCTGACAATCGCGCCTACCGTCGTCGAGACCTCATCGCGCTTGAGTTCGTCATTCAGGCGATCGATGTTGTCCGAGTACTCACCGCCAAGCTCGAGGCTAAGTTCATACTCCAGCGCACTGCTGGTGCCACTGAGGGCGAGCGCTGCAACCAGCAAGGACAGTTGTGAGGCGATATGCAGGTTTCTTTTGGAACAGGGAGTCGGCTTAACAGGGCGCATGTTGGAGTCCACCGCAGGTCTGGAAAACAGGAATAAAATCAAACGGATTCAGTATAGTCCCTGCCCAGTTACCGCGTTCGTGACGGAACGTGAATACTGTGGATTGCGCCGGCTGACGCCGCTGGCGCTACACCCGGGCGAAGACCAGGCTCGCATTGGTGCCGCCAAAGCCAAAGCTGTTGGACATAATCCGATCAATTTTGGCGTTATCGTGGCGCTCCAGGGCAATCGGCATGCCCGCCGCGCCCTCGTCCAGCTGTTCGATGTTGGCTGAGGCGGCGATAAAGCCCTCCTGCATCATCAGCAGCGAATAAATGGCTTCCTGCACGCCAGCGGCGCCGAGCGAATGGCCCGACAGCGATTTGGTCGAGCCAATTATCGGCAGTTGCTCGCCAAAGACCGTCTTCATTGCCTGCAGTTCGACGACGTCACCGGCCGGGGTGCTGGTGCCATGGGCATTGATGTAGTCGATGGGCTCACCGGTGCCGGCCAGGGCCTGTTGCATGCAGCGCACTGCGCCTTCACCCGAGGGTGCGACCATATCGGCACCATCGGCTGTTGCGCCGTAGCCGACCACTTCGGCATAGATTTTTGCACCACGCGCTTTGGCGTGTTCAAGCTCTTCGAGTACCAGCATGCCGCCACCGCCGGCGATGACGAAACCGTCGCGATTGGCGTCATAGGCGCGCGAGGCGCGCTCCGGGGTGTCGTTGTATTTGGTTGAGAGGGCGCCCATGGCATCGAACAGGCAGGACAGTGACCAGTGTTCCTCTTCGCCGCCGCCGGCGAACACGATGTCCTGCTTGCCAAGCTGGATTTGTTCCAGTGCATTGCCAATGCAGTGCGCGCTGGTCGAGCAGGCTGATGAGATAGAGTAGTTGACGCCCTTGATCTTGAACGCGGTGGCAAGGCAGGCTGAAACGGTGCTGCCCATGGTCTGTGTCACGCGGTAGGGGCCGACACGTCGCAGCCCCTTTTCACGCAGGATATCGGCCGCTTCGACCTGGCTCGATGAAGAGGCGCCGCCGGAGCCTGCGATGATGCCAGTGCGTGGATTGGAAATCTCGGCGGTCTCGAGCCCTGAATCTTCAATGGCGGCGGCCATCGAGGTGTAGGCGTATCCGGCAGCAGCGCCCATAAACCGCAGTAACTTGCGGTCGATGTGTTCGGCCAGGTCAATATCGACCGAACCGCTGACATGGCTGCGCATGCCGACCGATTCGTAGCTGTCGTTGTGGCGGATGCCCGACTGGCCATCGCGCAATGAGGCGCTGACTGCGGCGCTGCTGGTGCCCAGGCAGGACGTGATGCCAAGACCGGTGACGACGACACGTTTCATTGGGCGGACTCCTTATTGACCGTGTGGGTGCGAAGGGCGGGTGAGTCGGATCAGGTTTCGGTGAACAGCCCGACGCGCAAGTCCTTCGCAGTGTAAATGGTTTCACCGTCAACGCGCATTTCACCGTCGGCGATGCCCATAATCAGTTTGCGCTCGATCACGCGCGTCAAATCCATGCGGTAGCTGACCAGTTTCGCATCGGGCAGCACCTGCCCTGAAAACTTGATCTCGCCGGCGCCCAGCGCGCGGCCGCGGCCCGGGTTGCCCTTCCAGCCCAGGAAAAAGCCGACCAGCTGCCACATCGCATCGAGTCCCAGGCAGCCAGGCATGACGGGGTCGCCGGGGAAATGGCAGTCAAAAAACCATAAATCGGGTGCTATATCGAGTTCGGCCTCGATGTACCCCTTGCCGTGAGCGCCGCCGCTATCCGAGATATCGGTAATGCGATCGAGCATCAGCATCTGGCCAACGGGCAGTTGTGCATTGCCCGGCCCAAACAGCTCTCCATGCCCGCAGGCGAGCAACTCGGCTTTTTCAAATTGGTTGGGCAGGCTCATGTACTCTCCTGGAAGCGTGCGGCAAAGGGCGGGCAACGGCCGGACTGACCGGTGTCGCCATCTGGACGGCTGGCTATTCTAGCGTCTGGTCAAGCGAAGTCCAGCCAGCCAAGCGGCGGCGATCATACTATAATGCGCAGCTTGCGCACTGCGAGTGATTGTGGCCTGGCCCGTCGCCGCAGCGCTGTTCAGCTCATTCTCAACTGGCGGAGCGTTTGTGCTTTTTCCTGTCATTTTGTGCGGTGGCTCGGGTACGCGGTTATGGCCGCTGTCTCGCGAGTCCTATCCAAAGCAGTTCCTCGATCTCACTGGCGGTGGCCACTCCCTGTTGCAGCAAACCCTGTTGCGCCTGCAGGGTATCGATGGCCTGTCGCACCCGCTGGTGCTGTGCAACCATAGCCATCGCTTCCTGGTTGCTGAACAATTGCAGGCGTTGGCGCCCGATGCCCGACTGCTGCTCGAACCGGTCGCTCGCAATACCGCCCCGGCCGCAGCGGTTGCCGCTTTCGCCGCGCTCGAGCACAGCGCCGATGCGCAGCTGCTGGTGCTGCCGGCGGATCACCTGATTGGCGATATCGCTGCCCTGCACCAGGCCATTGAGCGGGCGCGGGTGGCGGCGCAGGCCGGTCACCTGGTCACCTTTGGTGTCGTACCCACGGCCGCGGAAACCGGTTTTGGTTACATTCGCCGGGCCGGGGCGCTGCCCGACGCCAGTGATATTCACCGCATCGCGGAGTTTGTCGAGAAGCCGTCGCTTGAAAAAGCCGAGGAATACCTGGCCTGCGGTGAGTACACCTGGAACAGCGGCATGTTCCTGTTTCGCGCTGATGCCTATCTGCAGGCGCTGCAGTCGCAACAGCCGGCGATGTACCAGTGCTGTGAGTCTGCATTTGCAAAAGCCTATCGCGACCTTGACTTTACCCGACTCGATGCCGATGACTTCGCGGCCTGCCCGCAGGACTCTATCGACTACGCCGTGATGGAATCGACCGATGCCGGTGCTGTGGTCCCGCTCGATGCGCAATGGAGCGATGTGGGTTCCTGGGATGGCCTGTGGGATATCAGTGCACGCGATGCGCAGGGCAATGCGACCGTGGGCGATACCGAGCTCATCGATAGCCGCAACAATCTGGTGCACAGTGCCTCGCGACTGGTTACCACGCTAGGGCTGGAGGACACGATCGTTGTCGAAACCGCTGATGCGGTCCTGGTGGCTGCCCGCGAGCAGTCCCAGCAGGTCAAGCAGATTGTCGAAAATTTGCGCGAAAACAGCCGCCCGGAGGTCTCTGAGCACAAAACCGTGTTTCGGCCATGGGGGAGTTACCAGTCAATCTGTGCCAGTGATCGCTTCCAGGTGAAAAAAATACTGGTAAACCCGGGGCAGAAGCTATCCTTACAAATGCACCACCACCGCGCCGAACACTGGGTCGTGGTCAAGGGTACGGCATTGGTCACCTGCGAAGATAAAGAGTTCACGCTCAGCGAAGACCAGTCTACCTATATCCCGATTGGGCATCGGCACCGGCTGGAAAACCCGGGTCGCATACCGCTGGAACTCATAGAAGTGCAATCGGGAACCTATCTCGGCGAAGATGATATCGTGCGCTTTGAGGATGTTTACGGAAGGTAGGCGCGCTCAACCAGACTTTGAGATAAACGACAGATGATCAAGAAATGCCTTTTTCCCGTTGCCGGTTACGGTACTCGCTTTTTGCCCGCAACCAAGTCCATGCCCAAAGAGATGCTACCCGTGGTGAACAAGCCGCTGGTGCAATACGGGGTTGAAGAAGCGCTGGATGCCGGGCTGTATGAAATCGGTTTTGTCACAGGCCGCGGCAAGCGCGCCATCAATGATCACTTCGATACCAACTACGAACTTGAAAAAGAGATCGCCGGTTCCGGTAAGGAAGAACTGCTGACCGGCATTCGCGATGTCATCAATCGAGGCACGTTCTCGACGACCCGGCAGCGCGAGATGCGAGGCCTTGGGCACGCGATACTCACGGGTGAGACGCTGATTGGTGATGAGCCCTTTGGCGTGGTACTGGCCGATGATCTTTGCTTCGGTGAAGATGATGGCGTGCTGACGCAGATGGTCGATCTTTACAAGCAGTTTCGCTGCACTATCGTTGCCATCCAGGAAGTACCCGATGACCAGATCGAAAAATTTGGTGTTATCGCCGGCGACGCCATTCGCGATGATCTCTATCGCGTTACCGATATGGTCGAGAAGCCACCGCGTGGCGAGGCGCCCAGCAATCTCGCGATCATCGGTCGCTACGTGCTGACGCCCGATATCTTCGATATCCTGCGCGATACACCGCCTGGCAAAAATGGCGAGGTGCAAATCACCGACGCATTGCTGCAGCAGGCGAAAAAGGGTTGCGTTATGGCCTATAAGTTCAAGGGCCGGCGCTACGATTGTGGTAGCATCGAGGGCTTTATTGAAGCCACGAACTACTGCTACGAGAATGTCTACAACAAATAGGCTCCCCGAACTTGCCTGTTTCAAGGCCTACGACATCCGGGGCCGCGTACCCGACCAGCTCAACGAATCCATCGCCTATCGTATCGGCCGTGCCTTTGCCCAGTATCTGGGCGCGAAGCGCGTATGCCTGGGCCACGATATACGGCTGACCAGCCCGGTACTGGCAGCAGCCGTAGCCAGTGGCATCAATGATGCTGGCGCCGATGTGCTTGATATCGGCACTGTCGGCACCGAAGAGATCTACTTCGCGACCTTCAACAACGATGTCGATGGCGGTATCGTCGTCACGGCGAGCCACAACCCGATGGACTATAACGGCATGAAGCTGGTGCGTCGCGGCAGCCAGCCGATATCGGGCGACAGTGGCCTGTTTGCGATTCGCGAACTGGCCGAGCTCGGCGTATTCAGTGAACCTGCGCATCGCGGCAGCATCGCGTCATTGGATAGCCGGCCGGCCTACCTGCAGCACCTGTTGGGCTATATCGATGTCGATGTGCTCGCCGGCCTCAGGGTTGTTGTCAATGCGGGCAACGGAGGCGCCGGGCTGGTCATCGACCAACTGGAATCGCTGTTG
This sequence comes from Pseudomonadales bacterium, assembly GCA_965216795.1. Taxonomy (GTDB): domain Bacteria; phylum Pseudomonadota; class Gammaproteobacteria; order Pseudomonadales; family UBA7434; genus UBA7434. The sequence goes on from OZ244196.1 coordinate 2,997,200, forward strand.
CCGCTGCAGTTCGTCAAGGTACACAACGAGCCCGATGGCAACTTCCCCAACGGCATTCCCAACCCGCTGCTCGAAGACAATCGCCAGTCAACCATCGATGCCGTGCGCGAGGCAGGGGCTGATTTTGGCGTGGCCTGGGATGGCGATTTTGATCGCTGCTTTCTGTTCGATGAAACCGGTGCGTTTATCGAGGGCTATTACATCGTCGGCCTGCTGGCCGAGGCTTTCCTGCAAAAGCATCCCGGCAGTCGCATCGTGCATGACCCGCGGCTGACCTGGAACACCGAATCGATTGTGTCGTCGATGGGCGGCGAGCCAGTCATGAGCAAGACCGGCCATGCCTTTATCAAGGAGCGCATGCGCCAGGAAGACGCGGTCTACGGCGGCGAAATGAGCGCGCACCATTACTTTCGCGAGTTTGCCTACTGCGACAGCGGTATGATTCCCTGGCTGCTGGTCGCCGAGCTGGTCGCAAAAAAACGACAGCCACTGTCTGCCCAGGTGCAGGCCATGATCGCCAGCTACCCCTGCAGCGGTGAAATCAACCGTACCGTGGCCGATGCCGACGCGATGTTGGCGAACATCGAAACCCACTATGTGGCGCAGGCCCTCAGCTGCGACAAAACCGATGGCCTGAGTATGAGTTTCGATGGCTGGCGTTTTAACGTGCGCAAATCCAACACCGAGCCACTGCTGCGTATCAATGTCGAGAGTCGTGGTGACCAGGCATTGATGCAGCGCCAGCTCGACGCTTTGCTGGCTTTGATCGACTAGTACCTGTGGGACTTCTCAAACGCGCACGATGTTGAAAATAAGCCTGGCCTATTCGTGAACCAGGCGGTACTGCGCGACCCAGTGGTCGGTCATCGAATCGCTGGGCGCTGTTTCCTCGCCCTGCAAGGCCGAGAAAATCGGGCCGCTTAGCTGCTTACCCAGTTCGACGCCCCATTGGTCAAAGGCGTTGATGTCCCACAGAACGCTTTGTGCAAATACCTTGTGCTCATAGAGCGCGATGAGCGCGCCCAGCGTTGCTGGCGCCAGTTTATCCATTGCGATCAGCGTATTGGGTCGGTTGCCCGGTACCGCGCGGTGTGGTGCAAGTCGTTCGGCCTTGTCGCTTGAGTCGCCTGCAGCGCGCATTTCCTGCCTGGCCTGGTCTGGCGACTTGCCCTCTGCGAGCGCCTTGCTCTGGGCCAGGCAGTTGGCCACCAGGTGGGCCTGCTTTTCGGTTTCGGTGGAGTGACTATGCAGCGGCAGCACAAAGTCGATCGGGATCAGTTCGCTGCCCTGGTGCAGTAGCTGGTGAAAGGAATGCTGGCCGATGGTGCCCGCGCTGCCCCAGACCGTGGCGCAGCTGCGCCCTTTTATGGGCTCGCCGTTGTGATCGACGCGTTTGCCATTGCTTTCCATCGTCAGTTGCTGGAGGTACTCCGGCAGCAGGCGCAGGTCATGGCTGTAGGGCAGCACCGCCACGCTTTGGGCGTTGAGGTAGTTGATATGCCAGTTTTCCAGTAGCGCCAGCATGGCCGGGGCGTTTTGCTCGAGCGGCGCGCTGGCAAAATGCTGGTCCATTGCATGGGCGCCCGTGAGCAGCGCGGCAAAATGCTCGAAACCGTTGGCGATCGCTATGGGCAGGCCGATGGCCGACCACAGCGAGTAGCGCCCGCCGACCCAGTCCCACATCGGCAGGATGTTATTTTCGGCAACGCCGAACTCGACGGCTTTGGGGACGTTGGCCGAGACCGCGATCGTATGCCGGGGCAGGGCGCTCTGGTCCATCGCCGCGAGCAGCCAGCGCCGGGCGCTGAGCGCATTTTCGAGCGTCTCGGTGGTCGTGAACGATTTGGATGAAATGACGAACAGGGTGGTCAGCGGGTCGAGACCCAGCAGCAGCTGCTCGAGATCGCGGGGATCGACATTGGCGACAAAGTGGACGCGTGGGCCGGCGCCGGCCAGCGGTTTGAGGGCCTCACAGACCATCCTGGGGCCCAGGTCTGAGCCGCCGATCCCGATATTGACGACATCAGTGATAGGCTGGTCGCTCGCGCCAAGCCACTCGCCCGCGCGCAATTGACCAGAGATTGAGCGCATTTTGGCCAGCGCGGCGGCAACATCGGCGTTGTTCTGGCTCGCTTCGGGCTTGCGCAACTGGCTGTGGTGCGCAGGGCGCTGCTCGGTCGAGTTGACCGGCTCTCCCGCCAATAGCGCTGCGATCCTGGCCGGTAGATCGGTGGCCTCGGCCCAGTCGAGCAGTGCCCGCTGCAGGGGGGCATCGAGCGGCTGCCGCGAGAGGTCGACGACCAGGCCGGCAGCGTTGATGCGGCGCCCAGCTGCACTGTGATCGAGCACGATCGATGCGCGTTCTGCAGCCAGCTCGGCGAGCCGGTCATGGGCTTTTTGCAGGGCGGCGCGAGGTTTTGAGTCAGCCATCAAGTATTCACCCGGAATTTACATTTTTAATAGATTTTTCAATGTATTAGCCATTATAAGTGCTATGCTTTTTGAATTGTCAAAATTTCACCGTATCGACGTCCATAGGCCGGTTTTTTGTCCCACGTTCGCCTGTTCAATCACTACATCGCGGCCCCGCTGATCGGGCTGGGTGTGATCGAAATACTGCTGCTGATGCTGGCCGCGGTGCTGGGCAACTATATCCGCTTCTACGGGATCGACGGCTTTTTCGAATACGACCGCGTGCTGGCGGCCCGGGCGCTGCTATTCGCACTGGTCATGCTGGCCTGTACCAGCGCTATGGGTGTTTACAGCGCCGGTTTTCGCGAGGGCACGGGGGCGATGGTGGTGCGCACTGTGGCCAGTTACTGCCTGCTGGGCTGCGCCGCGCTGACGATTCTCTACTACATACTGCCCATGTTCTTTATGGGCCGGGGCGTGTTGGCTTACTCGATACTGGCGGCGCTGGTCCTGGTCATTCCGGTGCGCTTCCTGTTCTATCGCCTGGTCGGCGTTGAAGCGCTGCGCACGCGCAGTATGATTCTTGGCACCGGCGCAAAGGCGGCAGCCATCGAGCAACGGATGAGCGGTCGCGCTGGCGGTGGTACCGCGAGCCTGGTCGGATTCGTGCAGATGGCCATCGAGCCCCCCGAGCAAGCGACAGCGGATGAGGCCCCGGCCCACCAGGTCCAGGGGCGTATCGTCCAACGCGACCGGCCGCTGCTTGAACTTGCCCGCCAGCACTCGGTGAGCGAGATTGTTGTCGCGCTCGATGAGCGTCGGGTCAGCGGAGTCGGCGAGTTTCCGCTCGATGAGCTGCTCGACTGCAAGCTCAACGGTATTCGGGTGATTGAAGCGGTCGGTTTTTACGAGCGCGAGCTGGGTATTCTCGAGCTCAATGAAATTCGCCCCGGCTGGATGGTTTTTGCGTCGGGCTTCTCGAACAGCATATTCTGGGACGCGCTCAAGCGGGGTTTCGATGTGCTGGTTGCCGTCGTGTTACTGCTGCTGACCTGGCCGCTGATGTTGCTGGCCGCCATTGCGATCAAGCTCGAATCGCGGGGCCCTGTCATCTACCAGCAAACGCGCGTTGGCCTGAACGGCGAAGAGTTCTCGATCATGAAGTTCCGCAGTATGGTGCAGAACGCCGAGAAAGACGGCGTCGCTCAATGGGCCGGTAAAAACGACAGCCGGGTCACCCGTGTCGGCGCGGTGTTGCGCAACACGCGAATCGATGAGCTGCCGCAGCTATATAATGTGCTCTGCGGCGATATGAGCATTGTCGGCCCGCGCCCCGAGCGGCCCGAGTTTGTTGAAGATTTAAACAGCAGTATCCAGTACTATCCGGAGCGGCACCGCGTCAAGCCGGGCCTGATGGGCTGGGCCCAGTTGAACTATCCTTATGGAGCGTCCATAGAAGATGCGGCCGAAAAGCTGCGCTATGACCTGTATTATGTGAAAAATCGCAGTTTGTTACTGGATCTGATCATAATGGTGCAAACTGTGCAGGTGATATTGCTTGGAACCGGAGTGAGATAACGATGAGCTATAGCAAACAGGTTTTGCGGCGCCCGGGCTTTGGCCTGGCGGCGCTATTCATGATGCTTGTGATGTTGGCAGGCTGCGGTGGCCAGACTGGCCTGAAAGAACCGCCGGTATTTAACCCGATCAATGAGACAACCTACCGAATCGGCGAGACCGACAATATCAATGTCGAGGTCTGGAAAAACCCCGAGCTGTCGGTGGGTGTCGTGGTACGGCCCGACGGCATGATCTCTTTGCCGTTGGTTGGCGATGTGCTGGCCAGTGGCAAGACAACCGATGAGCTGGCTGCTGATATCACGACGGCGCTCAGTGACTACGTGCGCACGCCACAGGTGACGGTCATCGTCGTCGATCCGGCCAGCGCCGAATTCCGCAACCGGGTGCGCGTCACCGGTGCGGTTAACCAGCAAACGTCGATTCCCTATAAAGAGGGCATGCGGGTTCTCGATGTGATCCTGACAGCGGGCGGCTTGACTGAATTCGCTGCGCCCAATCGGGCCCTGTTATATCGAAAAAATGCTGAGGGCGTGGTCACCGCCTATGAGCTGCGCTTGCGCGATATTCTCGACAAGGGTCGTCTGGATACCAACTACCTGCTGCAGCCCTCGGACATCATTACTGTGCCGGAGCGCAACTTCTAGGCCCGGCGAATGGACTTACTTTACGTTTTACAGCTCGCCAGGGCGATACTCAAGGAGCTTTGGCGGCACAAGTACCCAGCCATCCTGGTCGGTGCCATTACCGGTTTTGGGGTAATGGGCTATGGCGTGATGTGGCAAGAGCAGTATGAAGTGTCTACCAAGCTCTATGCGGATCGCCAGAATATTATCAGCCCGCTGTTGGCGGGCCAGGCCGCGGTCACCAATGTCGAAAACCAGACCCAGGTTGTGCGCGACCTGATGCTTTCGCCGCGTATTCTCGAAAAAGTCGTAGAGGAAGAGGGTTTCCTGTTGGGCGAAGAGAGCGCGGCACAGCGCGCGGCGATTGCCAATGGCCTGGGCGAGCGGGTTAACGTGCGGATGTTGGGCGACAACTACATCAGTGTCGATTTCGCCGACTCCAGTCCCGATCGCGCCTATGCGGTCATTACCCGCCTGGTCGACTTCTTTATTACCGAAAGTTCCGCCAGCAAGAAGAGCCAGAGTAAGCAGGCCTTCATGTTTATCGATCGCCAGGCCAATTCGTATAAGGAACAACTTCGCGAAGCCGAAGACAAGCTAAAGAATTTCAAGGCCGCCAACCTCGACGGCACCGAGGCGCAGGTGGCCGGGCGCATCGAGCGCCTGCGTACCGATATCAGTAACCTCGAGCTCGAAGTCGAGCAGGTCGACGCCAGTATTGCATCGCTCAGAGGCCAGGTTGATGCCGAGGATCGCTACCTGACTCAAAAGGCAAAAGCCGACCTGTATCGAGAGCGCATTGCTAGCGCCGTCTCGCAGCTGGACGACCTGCGCCTGTCGCTGACCGATAACCACCCCGACGTGATCAATCTCAAGGAGCATATCGATGGTCTGCGCCGCGCTGCAGAAACGGGCGAGGACCTGCCTGGCGTGGGTGGCAATGCACAGCCGGCTGAAAACCCGGTCTATGACCAGCTGCGTGGCCAGCTTGCTGCAGCCCAGGTAGAAAAGAGCACAATGCAAAAGCGACTGCAATCGCTTGCGCAACGACTCGATGAAGAAACTGAACGCGCCAAGCGTATAGCGGCACGCAACGCCGAACTTTCCGAGCTTACGCGTGATTACGATGTCACGAAGGGACTCTATGAAGATCTGCTTAACCGGAAGGAGCAGGCGCGCTTGTCGATGACGCTCGACATCGAGGGTCAGGGCGTTACCTATAAAATCCAGGAGCCTGCGCAGTTCCCGCTGTCGCCCTCTGGACTCAGCTTTATTAACTTTGTCATTATGGGCGTGTTCGCCGCGCTGCTGGTACCGATTATCATTGCGGTGGCCTATGTCCTGCTCGACCCGAGGCTGCGCTTCCCGGCGCTGCTGGTCGATACTGTCGATGTGCCCGTGCTTGGCGTCGTGCCACACTATGTTTCCCTGCCCGAAAAGCGCTCGCGCATTCGGCACCTGCAGCTATTGATGTTTTTGACCCTGGCAGTGGCGTTGGTGTATTTCGGTACCGCCGCGTTTGTCATGTTACTGGATTAAGCGAATGTCATCCTCCGAGCAAGAACCGATTGAACAGGATCACGCGCTGATCCAGGCGGCGGTCAAGGACCAGCTCTCCCGCCAGCGCATTCGCGAGATGGCCGATATCTTCCGGATGACTGAGGAAGATCTCGACGAAAAGCGCATTATTTTTCCGCGCATGCGCGACAAGCGTATCCTCAACGTGTTCCGCGACATCCGCACCAAGCTGATTGAGCAGGCCGGCGGCAACAACTTTACCTTGATGGTTTCCTCGCTCTGTGAGGGCGGTGGCGCCAGTTTTGTCAGCGCCAACCTGGCTGCATCGATCGCCCTCGACCAGGGCAAGACGTCGTTAATCGTCGACTGCAATCTCTATTCCCCGGCCAGCGAGAACTTCCTGGACAGCGACCAGGTGGGCTTTTCTGATTTTCTTGAAAACCCGGCGATCTCGATTGAGGAGATCATCTATGCGACGGGTATACCGCGACTGCGGCTGGTGCCGATAGGTCGCAGCCCGGATATCGGCCCGGAGTACTACACGTCCTACCGCATGAAGCAGTTTGTGCAGGAGCTGAGCTCACGGTATTCGGATCGTTATGTGATCCTGGATGTGCCCCCGATCGGTTCGACGGCCGATGCGCGTATTCTCTCTGAATGCTGTGATTTCGTCGTGCTGGTCGTACCCTACGCGGGCATAACGCGCGACCAGCTCAAGAAAACAGTCGCCAGTGTGCCGTCTGAAAAACTGGTAGGCCTGATTTTCAACAACTAGCGGCGATCTCGACCGGGTATGCCCGGTTTAGCCTTGCCAATGCGCTGCTCGTCGCTTTGCGATTGGCGCCGACAGATGCCATTTCATAGCGATGACGCCAGACTCGATAATTGTCGAACATCGACCGCTTGAAGACAGCGCCCAGTTGCTGGCGCAGTGGCAGCAACTCGAGCGCAATGCCCGCAATCGTTTTTTTCTCTCGACCAGTTGGATCGCGACCTGGCTTACGGCGTTCAGGCCTGATGTCTATGTACTGAAGGCCTCGCACCAATCGCAGACGGTGGGTCTGGCGCTATTTACCGTGCGCAGGTCTCGACGTCACGGTTTTGTGAACCCGCGGACGCTGCGCCTGCACCAGACAGGCATTGATGCGCTCGACCAGGTTTGGGTTGAGTACAACGACTTCCTGCTGGAAGCGGGTGCGGAAGCGGCTGTGGCTGCGGCCATGCAGCGATACCTGATTGAGCACTATGCCGACTGGGATGAATGGTCTACCGGTGCGATTACCGATGCATCGTCACTCGGCGAGCTTGAAAAGCACTTTTACCCTAAAAAGGTGTGGCGCTCACGGCACTATGGTGTCGATCTTGCCCAGGTTCGCGCCGAGCATAGCGACTATCGTGCTTCACTGTCTCGCAACACCCGCTACCAGGTCAATCGTGCCGAGAAAGCCTACCAGCAACGCGGTGAACTGGTGTTTGAGCGCGCCGCCACGCTCGACCAGGCCCGGCAGTTTTTCAGCCAGATAGCGCCGCTGCATATCGCTCGATGGGGAGGGCAGGGCAGTAGCGGTTTCGAGAACCCCGATTTCCTGCACTTTCACGAGATGCTTATTGCGCGCGCCTGGCCGCTCGGTGAAATTGAGCTGGTGCGCCTGAGGGTAGGCGATGAAGAGCTGGCTTACCTGTATAACTTTATCTATAAAGACCGCGTTTACTTTTACCTCAGTGGTCTGCAGTTCGAGACCGATAACAGGCTCAAGCCGGGCCTGCTCGCTCATACGCTGTGTATCGAGCAGCACCTGCAGGAGGGCAGGGAGTACTACGACTTCATGGGTGGCGACATGCGCTACAAGAAGAGTCTCGCCAACTGCGAGGGCGAAATTGCGATGTACGCCTACCAGAAGCCCATCGCGAGTCTCCTGGTCGAGCGCATTGCGCGCTACTTCAAACACGGTCTGTGGCGCCAATGAGTCAGTCTGGCACAGCGATGTCGCAGCCTCCCCGGATAGTACTCTGGGTATTGACCTGGGCGACCCTGTGGATGCTTCTGTTCTGGCAGGATCTGCTGTCTGCGTTCGAGGTGTGGCTGGGTAGCAACACCTACACCCACTGTCTGTTTATTTTGCCGCTGGCTGCATTTATGGCCTGGCGGGGAAGGTTTCGCCTGCTCGATCGCCAGCCGCGCGCTATCCCCTGGCTTGCGCCGGCAATACTGGGCTGGCTGCTGGTCTGGGGCGTCGGTTACGCGGCGGACCTGCAGTTCCTGTCGCACCTGGCGATGCTGTCGATCGTGCCGATGACAGTGCTGGTAGCCATGGGCTTTAACGTATTCCACGCCCTGTGGTTTCCGCTGACGTTGATGATGTTTGCGCTGCCTTTTGGTGAGGAGTTTGTCCCCTATCTGCAGGTGATGACGGCCGACAATGCCGTCTGGCTGCTTCAGGCGGCGGGTGTGCCGGTGTATCGTGATGGCCTCTATCTGACCATTCCCGCGGGGCAGTTCGTTGTTGCCGAGGCTTGCTCGGGTGTGCGCTTCCTGGTTGCGTCGGTGTGCTTCGGCTATTTCTACGCCTTCATTACCTATATTGACCTGTGGCGCAGGGCACTGTTCTTTGCCGTTGCCATTGCATTGCCGCTGGCGGCAAACAGTTTGCGCGTGTTCATGATCATTATCATCGCGCACAAAACCAATATGGAATATGCGGTCGGTGCCGATCACCTGGTCTATGGCTGGTTGTTCTTTGCCTTTGTGCTGGTGTGTCTGATTCTGGTGGGCAGTCTGTGGCGGCAGCCCTGGCAGGAGGAGCAGCCTGAGCACACGACCGGCCCGTGGATGCGCTGGCCCGTCAACGGCCGCAAAACGGTCGCCGTGCTGGCGTTTGCGCCGCTGATATTGGCGCTGGGCTGGAAGCTGGCGATTCAGGCCTCGCCCCAGCCAGCCTCCCAGGCGCGGCAGGCACAGACGCTGTCACTGACCGGCCTGCCACTCAAGCCCATCGAGCCTGGGCAGTGGCAGCCCCAGCTGGCGGGCAGCGATGCCAGCGCCATGTTCCAGCTGGGAAGTCGCGCCCAGGTCATGCTGGCCCGGTTCGATGGCGGCGAGGCGGGCGGTGAGCTCGTGAGTTCGCAGCACCGCTTTTATCGCGAGGAGAGCTGGTCACGGCTCGCCGCTGGCAAGGCCTATGCCGAGCAGCCGGAATACGGTCAAATGACCCTGGCGGGACACCGTGGCAACCGCCTGCACCTACTATACTGGTACCAGCTGCACAACTATGTCGATTTCAAACCGGTCAATGTCAAGCTTATGCAGGCCTTCAATCGCCTGACGCTCGAGCCTGCAAGGCCGGCTTACCTGGTCGCGATTGCGTTTGAATCGGCGCCTGAGAGCAGCCCACAGTGGCAACACTATGTGCGTGTTGCCGAGCAGATTTCCCAGGAGCTGAATAGCAATGCCCGCTAAGCAGGTCGAGTTTAGCTTCATCGTGCTGACCTTTAACTCGGCGCGTTACATCAGCCAGTGCCTGGCTGCGCTGGCCGAGACGGTCAGTACCCTCGGTGCCAGCGCTGAGCTGTTTATTATCGATAACGGTTCTGTCGACGAGACCCGTTCATTGATTCGTGAGTTTGTGCTGCCCGAAGCGGTGGCGCTCAAGCTTATCGAGTTTGATCACAACACCGGTACCACGTATTCACGCAACCAGGCTCTTGCACAGGCCACCGGTGAGTATGTCGTGGTGCTCGATTCGGATGCCTATCTGAACGCTGCTGCCCTGCAGGGGCTGAGGGGGTTCCTCAGGGATAATCCCGGCTGTGGTATGGCGGTACCGCGGCTGACCTACCCTGATGGACGCTGGCAAATGAGCACCGACGTGTTTCCCGGGCTATTGCGCAAGATCCAGCGCTTCCTGTTTCTCAAGGATATCGAAGCGAAGCAGGGTGAAAACCTGGCCAGCGGTGCGGTTGATTACGCCATTTCCGCCTGTTGGGTCATGCCTGCCAGGGCCGTTGAGGCAGTGGGCCTGCTCGATGAGAAAATTTTCTACGCGCCCGAGGATGTCGACTACTGCATTCGGATATGGAAAGCGGGCTTTAGTATCCACTACCTGCCTGAGCTGGCTGTGGTGCACGATGCCCAGGAGATCTCGCGTGCAAAGGGTTTCCGGATCAACTGGTTTACGCTCTCGCATATCAAGGGGCTTGCCTACCTGTACCTGAAGCATCGCTTCCTGTTCAGTGGCAGCAAGTTTCGACACGAAGCAAGGCCCGCGCGGGCGCAGGGCGAGACCTGATAGAGCGATGAAGATTCTCTACCACCACCGCATCGCCTCGAAAGACGGCCAGTTCGTTCACGTCGAGGAGCTGACGAATGCACTGTTGCAGGCTGGCCACACCATCGAATTCGTGGCACCGCAGGTCGCGGAGCAGGCTGAGTTCGGTGACGACGGCGGCTATGTGGCCAGGCTCAAACGCATCCTGCCGGGGTTTCTTTATGAGCTGCTGGAGCTGGGTTACAGCCTCCTGATTGCGATCAAGCTGAGCCTGGCGATATGGCGCGACCGGCCCGATTTTATCTACGAGCGCTACAACCTCTACCAGCCCGCCGGCGTTATCATTGCCCGCTTGTTCAGGCTACCGCTGCTGCTGGAGGTGAATGCGCCGCTGTACGCCGAGCGCGCTCGTTACAGTGGTATTTCGCTGCACTGGTTGGCGCGCCGCGTCGAGGCTTTTACCTGGCGGCATGCTACGGCAGTGTTGCCGGTGACCCGGGTGCTGGGCGATATCGTGCAGGGTGCTGGCGTTGATCGCGGCAAGATACATGTGATTCATAACGGCATCAATGAGCACGTGCGCGAGGTGCTAGAGCGCGATCGGTCGGCGGATGCAGGCGGCGAGATCGTCGTGGGGTTCGTGGGTTTCCTGAACCAGTGGCACCGGATAGACCTGGCCATTGAAGCCCTGGCCAAATTGTCTGAGCTCGACGTCAGGCTGGTGTGTGTCGGTGACGGCGATAACAATATTCGGCAGGAGCTAAGCGCACTGGCGCAGCGCCTGGGTGTCGAGCAAAGCGTCGAGTTCACCGGCCTGAAAAATCGCAGCGAAGTCTTTGACTACGTCGCTCGCTTCGATATCGCGCTGCAACCTGCGGTGACTGAATATGCATCGCCATTGAAGATGTTCGAGTACCTCGCCGCGGGCTGTGCGATCATTGCGCCCCGGATGGACAATATTTGCGAAATTCTCGACGAGCAAACGGCGCTGTTGTTCGAGCCTGACAACTTTGATGATTTCCAGTCGCAGCTGGAATACGCCATTGCCAACATTGCGGCGCTGGCGCCGATGCGTGCTGCCGCGCGGGCGACGATTGACCAGCGCGGGTTTACCTGGCAGCGCAATGCCGAGCGAGTCATCGAAATTGCCAGCAGCCATATTAGCGAGTCTGGTGGTCGCTGATGTCAGTTACTGCGATTGCCTATCTGCTTATCTACTTCGGCGGCCTGCTGGTGGCGCTGTTTGGCCGGCCCATGATCGGCCTGTATACGTACCTGTTTGCTTTCTACATGTACGCTCCGGGGCGCTGGTGGGGTGAGGCGCTGCCGGATCTGCGCTGGTCTTTGATGGCGGCGCTGGTGGCATTCTTCGCACTGGTGATCAGCAAGAAAGAGAAGGGCTGGGTCGTCACGACCGAAGTCAAACTGTTTATCGCCTATGTCGTCTGGGTGTGGATTCAAAGCGGCTGGGCGCTTTCTGCCGGGGCGCACGCTGACTATACGGTCAAGGTCACCAAATTCCTTGTTCTTATGTTCCTGATCCAGAATACGATCAAGGACGAGAAGGGCTTGTTGGGCTTTATCGTGGTGAACCTGCTGGGCTGTGCCTACTTTGGCTGGCTTGGCTACACCCAGCACCAGCACGGGCGCTTTGAAACGGTGGGCACGCCGGGGCTTGATGACGGCAACCTGCTCAGCATGCATATGGTGCCGATGCTTATCTGCGGCTCTTATATACTGTTGTCCAATATTGGCAAGATCAAGTTCCTCGCGATACCCCCTGTTGTGCTGGTGCTCAATGCGGTCATGCTGACCCAGAGTCGAGGCGGACTCGCGGGGCTGGCGTCTGCGGCGGTCATGTCGCTGTACTTCATTCCCACGCATGCCCGTAAAACCTTTATTACCTATGCCACGCTGGCGGCGTTGGGTGGCCTGTCGCTGATGGGGCCCGAATTGCTCGACCGGGTAAGCCAGGTCACCGAATCCGAGGAGATAGAGGAAGTCGACCAAAGTGCCTATTCGAGGATTGTCATTATCGAGGGGCAGTGGAAGATGTTCCAGAGCAACCCGATTCTCGGCTCTGGCCATCGTGGGACCTTGATGCTGAGCCCCTTTTATATTGACCAGCAGTTTATGACCGAGGTCGGCGAGGGTGAGTCGAGGCGCGGTTCGCACAACATGATCATGTCGATACTGGTCGACCAGGGGCTGGTTGGCGCGTTCTTTTATTTCGGCATGATATTCATTGCGCTGAAGCGCTTCTTTGCGGTCAAGAAAACCATTTGCCAGTGGGAAGACAGCAATATTGGTGTTTACTATATTGGCTTCGGGCTGGCGCTTATATCGGTCCAGGTGATGGGGCTGGCCGCCAATAATATTCGCCTGGAGATCGATATCTGGTTGTACGCGGTGTTGGGCTTGCTGTACACCTGGGTCCAGAAGCACAAGGCCGCCCTTGCCGAGGCGGACAGTGACGCTGCGCCAATGGTAGGCCGAAAAGCGGGTTTGCCCTGATCGCAAGCGACGATACACCATGACTGCATCGACTCCCCAAAAGACCCTGTTGATGTTGGCGCTGGACTTTCCTCCCTGCCAGAGCGCCGGCGTGCAGCGTACGCTGAAGTTTGCGCAGTACCTGCCCGAGTTCGGCTGGTCACCAGAGATCCTGACCGTGCGGCCTGAAGTCTACGAGAAGGTCGATCCGGGCCAGGCCCTGCCCGGGCACCTCGATGGCAAGGTGCACAGGGCCTGGGGATTGAATACGGTCAAGCACCTGTCGGTAAAAGGCAAGTACCTGGGTTTCACCGAATTGCCCGATCGCTACTGGACCTGGTACAGCGGTGCCGTGCGTCTGGGTCGAAGGATTATTCGCGAGCGCTCGCCTGCCTTGCTTTGGTCGACCTTTCCCAGCCCCACAACAATGCGCATTGCCAATACGCTCAAGCGCGAGTCGGGCCTGCCGTGGGTGGCCGATTTTCGCGATCCACTGGGTATCCACCGCGCCCGGCAGACAGGCGCCCGATTCAAGCCCAACCGCCTGGCAGAAAAAATTGATGCGGATGTGGTCGCCAACGCCGACCTGCTGGTTTTTACGACCGGTCATGCGGCGCAGCTCTATGCCGAGGTCTATGGTGAGCGTGCTAGCGCAAAAGCGCTGGTCATCGAGAACGGTTTTAACGAAGACGTCTTTGGCGAGGTCGAAGGGCAGCTTGCACAACGCAGCGCAGACCAGGCGCCGTTTACCCTGTTACACAGTGGTGATCTCTATGGCGGTCGCAACCCGGGTGCACTGTTCGAGGCGATGGCTGGCGGGGGGGGCGACCATGGCGCCATGCAGGTCAATTTTCGAGGTGCCAGCAACTATTCAGCCTTTGTCGAACAGGCGCGTTCGCTTGGCCTCGACAGCCAGGTAGCCTTCTTGCCCGTGCAACCCTACCGGGATTCTATCGTCGAAATGCTCGAAGCCGATGCACTGCTGCTGTTGCAGAGCGAGTTGTTCTACAACCAGGTTCCGGGCAAGGTCTATGAGTATCTTCGCTGTCGCAAACCCATTCTGGCGCTGACCAAGCCCGGGAGCGCCGTCGCGCAGTTACTTGCCGACGTTGGCCATGCGCTGGTCGCTGATATCGATTCAAGTCGTGATATCCAGCCGGCGCTGGCCCGGCTGCAATCGATGTCGGTCGCGGACCAGTTTGATGTAGGTCGCTACGATCGCTATGCGCGAACGCGCGAACTGGCTGCCCAACTGGATCGACTGGCCAGGTAGCTAAGCCGGGGCGCAACGCAACGCGCCGCATTTGCGGTGGCGGCGCGCGATCGAAGGGGCTGGGGGAATGTGGCCGGGCAGCAGCGAGTCGCTGCGCCCAGCTGTTCTGGATCAGGGGTTGACCGAGACAGTGAGGTAGTCAGGCGAGAGCGGCGGTGCGATCGTCACCTCGGGCCCCGGTGGCGTCTCGTTCAATGGAATCACGATCTGGCGGAAGCGGTTGCTGTTCGACGGCTTGACCGCGAAATACACTTTGTCGTGACCGCTGACATCAATATCATCCGTCTTGTAGTACATCAGGTTGTAGCCACCCCAGCCAGGAGGGCTGAGCGTCGAGTTGGGGGGCACCTCAGCGTTATCCCAACCGATATTGTGAATGTTCTCGAATGAATAGCGCACCTGGTGCGTCATCGGGTGGTTCTCGCTCTTGTCGCGGTTCCAGGACAGCGCGAGGGTATTGTTGCGGCTGTCGTAGCCGCCACCCAGGCTGTAAACCTGCTCAACGTTTTCATCGTTGGCCTCGTGATAGAGCTCAACGCCATCGATGTAGTAGTTGGCGGGGTAAGACGGCGCCAGCCCGTTAAAGTCGAAGTAGAAGCGCGTCATCAGGTCGAAGTAGTTGTGCGATGTCGAACTGGTGGGGTACTCGCGGTTACCCGTTTCCGTGCCACCGTTGCCACCGCGAATATGGGTGGGGTGGGTGTCGATGATCAGCTGGTACCAGGTACCTGGCAGCATCATCGTAAAGTAGTGATAGTAATGGCCGCAGCCGGTTTCGGCACTGCCCGAATCGGCACCGATTGCGCGGCAGTAGGTACCCACGGCAAAATCGTGGG
The DNA here is from genome assembly GCA_965216795.1 of Pseudomonadales bacterium. Classification (GTDB taxonomy): domain Bacteria; phylum Pseudomonadota; class Gammaproteobacteria; order Pseudomonadales; family UBA7434; genus UBA7434. The sequence continues at coordinate 3,012,201 of OZ244196.1, forward strand.
TGCCGTCGGTTTTCTCGGGGATGCCGTCCGGGGTCTTCATCCAGACGCGCATACGGTTGTAGTGGTTGAAGGTCCAGTTGGGCGTCAGTTCGTGCATGTACTTCCAGCCGCCACCGTCATGGGTGTAGAACTGGGCGTAGAGATTGCCGTCATTCATCTGCACCCTGAAGCTCTGGTCACCGACAAACGCATCTTCGCTGGTCACCGATTCGGTACCGATATCGGGGTGGCCAGGCACCGCGTTAAAGTCGCCCTCATACTGGTTCCAGAGGAACACATTGGGCTGGATCAGCTCGAGTGAATTCTCTTCGAAGTCGGCGAGCATGACCTGGGCATTGGCGGCGGGGAGCGCGCCACATAGCAGTGCCAGGCACAGTGTGCGGGGGAAGTTAAGCACCCTTATTGACATGGGCTGGAGCCTCTAAAAAGCGTATAAATTATGACCAAAGTCTAAGGTCTTATTCTACGACTTAATTGTGTCAATAATAATCAGCAGCCCCCTATACCCGGAAGTAATTCACGGCCCTAAAGGTAAAAATGCTAGCGATTTCACAAAAAGTACCGACAGAATGCCAGTTGGCGCAGGCGCTTGTTTTTACTGCTGATTCAGCTGGCGCAAGAGCAGGGCTGCCTGGCTGCGGTAAAAGTCGCTGGCGAAGCGGATCGGGCCGATAAAGTGAATGAAGCAGGGCTGCTTGCCGAGCAAATCGGTGTCTGCGTACTGGCTGATCGGCAGCACGCAAACCTCGGGTATGTTGGCACAGACCAGGTTGCTGGCAAACTGCTCTGAGCCCCAGTCTTGCCAGCGCTCGCCCAGCTCGCCGCGGTAGTAGTCGCAGATCGAATGGAGGGTCTCAATAGAAAACGAGCCCCTGGGGTAGCCACAGAACCCGGCACAACCGCGCACATAGCGGCTGAACTGGTTCTCCAGGCCGGTCAGTTTCGACTCTGCCAGTATCTGGATATGGTTTGGGCCATCCTCAACGAGGTTGGAGCGGGCGAAGTGCTCGGCTTCTGCCAGCGTACGTGTCGCCTGCCCCTGATAGGAGCCCAGCGTGAACCCCCGGTTCTGGCTGATACATTCCCTGACTTTGATGGGGTCACTCACGGTCAGCGTGTCGGCATCCAGCTGGATGACATAGCTGTCGCTGCACAACCGGCTGATGGCGGTAAAGCGCTCCCAGCAACCACCCCTGGGGATTCGCGTATCATGAAATTCGGTGGCCGGGATGATCTCTACGACGTCGAGCATGTCTTTGAATACCGCCCGGTCTTCGTCGTCGATGCTCGGATCGGCGACAATAACAATGCGCGACACCGATACATAGCGCATAAAACTCAGCGCTGCGAGCAGGTACATGTCGACATCTTTTTTCTGTACCATCGACAGGAGAGTGACGTTCACCGACGGATCAAACGCGGGTGCAAACGTGACGTCGCGCACGGCCTGGGTAGTCCGGCGAAAATGGGCTTCGTGAAGGCGACGCTTCAGGCCACGGTAGATGTTCAACATAGCGTTTGCCCGGAATCCGTGATTCCTGCCGGTCCTCAGCGTGCAGTTGACTGGGAGTGATGGGTATTTGGTACTCAGACCAGCGCCAGCATGCACCGCGAGAGTGCGGTGCTTTGGCACTCGCTTCAGTCTAATCGAATTGCGGCGTCTCGCAAGTATGTGGCGCTGTAAAAACCGTTTAAGTTGCGCTATTTACCGGGTTTTACACGCGGTCTGCCACCAAAAACTGCTACTCTTAACCTGTTGGGAGTGGATTGAGTGGGGCCCCGGTTCAGTCAGGCTGGACAGGTTAAATTTAAAGCAAAGTACGTTGTCGGCAGCCCCCTCCAGTAAAGTAAATGGCTAAAGAAAAAAACCTGAAGCAGGCCCTGGCGATCGGTGCGGCCTGGATGATTCTGCTCCGTACCTCGGTACGCCTGCTGGGACTGGTCAGTACGCTGATACTGGTCCGGTTACTCAGTCCCGAAGACTTTGGCATCGCAGCCATCGTCATGTCGTTCTTCGCACTGGTCGAGCTGATTGCCCAGTTCGGCTTCGATACCGCGATTATCCAGCGACAGAATGCTGCCCGGGAGCATTATGACACCGCCTGGACGCTGAACCTGCTGTTTGGCCTGCTGGCTTTTACGACGATCAATATCGCCGCTCCGTTTATCGCCAGCTTCTACGGCAACCCCGAGCTGCAAAGTATGCTGTTGGTGGTTTCGTTGATGTTTATTATCAACGGTGCAACCAATGTCGGGGTTCTCGATTTTCGCAAGAACCTGACCTTCGATAAAGAGTTTTCGTTTCATATTTTCCCGAAGATCCTGTCCTTTCTGGTGACGGTGGGCCTGGCGTACTATCTGCAAAACGTCTGGGCGCTGATCATTGGTAGCGTGAGCTGGAAGTTCTTCGTGTTCGTCTCCAGCTACGTCATGCACCCCTTTCGACCGCGTTTTGACCTGAGCAAGTTCCATGACCTGTTCAATTTTTCGAAGTGGCTGGTGCTGAGCAACTTCATCGGATTTTTGAATAATCGCCTCCCCGAACTGCTGATTGGCAAGCTGATGTCGGCGCGCGCTACCGGTCTGTTCTCGGTATCCAATGAACTGGCTTCGATTCCCACCGAAGAGTTTATTGCCAATATCAGTCGCGCTTCCTACCCGGTATACGCCAAGATTTCGCATATCAAGCAGAAGCTGGGCGAGATGTACCTGCAGGTGTCGGCCGTCATTGCCACCATTGTCCTGCCCGTCGGCGTAGGAATTGCCTCGGTGTCCACGCTGCTGGTGCCTGTCGTGATTGGCGAGCAGTGGATTGATGCCATAGTCATCATCCAGTTCCTGGCGATCGCGCGCATGTTCTCAGCGCTAACCTCGAATGCCTCCTGCGTATTCCTGGCGATAAACCAGCCCAGGATCAACACACTGTTTGGCCTTGCCAAGGTGATCTTTACGATACCGCTGATGTTCCACTTCCTCTCTGGGCAGGACCTTGCGGGCTTTACCCTGTCCTATGCCGTTGTGCTGTTTGTGTTCCTGATGGCATCCAACTACGTCGTCGCGCGCAATCTTCAGATCAGCTTTATCAGCAACCTGACGATCTGCATCCGTCCGACAGTGGCGGCGATCGCGATGTACCTGGTGGTCGTGGATATCACGCCCGCCGCGATTGAGGCCTGGGGCGAAAACCTGTTTACCCTGCTTGTTGTTATCGGGGCAGGTGCGATGGTTTATGGCGTAACGCTGATGGCGCAGTGGCTTGTGATTGGCCGCCCTCATGGCCCCGAGCAGCAGGGAATCAACAAGTTGTCAGAGTTGATCAGCGCTCGGCTGGGTCGCGCAGCCTAGGCGCAACAACTGCCCAGGCGCAACGACTGCGTAGGCCTGCGCCGCTAATGTCAGTCTGACAAAACCAGCTTGCGAATATAAAACGCCTCGGCCAGTCGGCTGTTCGCGTTGGCTTCCATACCTCTCAGCCGTGCCAGCGAGTGGAACAGGTCGTCGGTAAACCACTGCTTGTTTGCCTGGGAATTATAAATCGCCTGTAGCAGCGCGATCTTTCTTTCGAGCTGTTCGCTGGAGAGATGGACAAAACCGTTGGGTTGGCCAAGATCGCCATCCCATTTCGGGATTTCGTATTCAAGCACCAGGTGGTTGCGCCAGGTGTTCCAGGTCAGCTCCGCGATCTTGGCATGATCCTGGTGCAGGTCGTGACGATAGTGGGTCAGGATCAGATCCGGGTCGCACTGCGTTTTCAAGGCTTCAAACGCATCCTTTACCGCTTCGCCGTGGTAGGGCAGGAAGCCATCGCGAAAATCATGGATAACCAGGTTGAGGTTGGCAGCGCCGGCACAAAACTGCCGGGCACCCTGTTCGGCTTCGCGTCGACGCTCTGGCGTGGAGGTGAATACGACCCAGGTGATTTCGATCTCAGGGTTTTGCTCGATGAGCTTGAGTATCGTGCCACCACAGCCGATCTCGATATCATCGCAATGTGCGCCCAGGCACAATAAACGCTGTGCCTTCAAGCCGGTTGCCAGTGCCATAGCGGTAAACCGTCTGCAGTGGGTGGCCTAGCGCCAGACTTCCCAGGGCGCTTCGCCGTTCAGGTGCATTTCATCAAATTTCTGCTTGTCCTTAAAGGTGTCCATGCAGCTCCAGTAGCCGTCATACTGATAGGCAGCCAGCTGGTTTTCAGCGATCAGCCGGTCGAAGGGCTCGTGCACCAGCTCCTCGCCGTCCTGGATGTAATCAAAAATCGCCTGTTTGAAGATGAAAAAGCCACCGTTGACCGTGAGGCCGGACTTGGTGGTGTCCTGGATGCTTTCGACGGAGCCGTCGTCAGCCAGTTTGACATAGTGGAAGGTCTGGTTCGGCTTGACGCAGAGGAAGCAGGCAATTTTGTCGCTGCGTTCAAAGAAGTCGATCATCTCATCGAGTGGCAGGTCAGTCAGTCCATCCGAGTAATTGGCCATGAACATCGGCTCATCTTTGAGATACTTCTTCACGGCCATCAGGCGCATACCGATGTTGCTGGTCAGGCCGGTATCTGAAAACAGGATTTTCCAGTCGTCGATATCTTTCTGGATTAGCGTGGGGGCACTGCTGCCCTCGAGAATGAAGTCGTTGCTGATGCACTCGTCGTAGTTCAGGAAGTAATCCTTGATGACGTGGGCATTGTGTCCCAGGCAAAGCACGAAATCCTTGTGGCCGTAGTGGGCGTAGTATTTCATTAGCTGCCAGATAATGGGGCGATTGCCGATCGGGACCATTGGCTTGGGTATGTTTTCAGAGTACTCACGCAGGCGCATTCCCAAACCACCGCAGAACAGCACGACTTTCATAGATTACCCCGGTATGACCTTAGTTGACGGACTGGTTGGACGTGTCGGCAAAGTGCTGCTCCATTTGCAGGCGCAGTGCCTCGACCCGTTGAGTGCCCGATAGCTCTACGTCGTCGTAGCGCAATGGGCTGTCTTTCTTGATTGCGTTTTTAACTATGCAGTCTTCAGCGATGCCGATCGGCAGCAGATTCTGCTCGCGCGCAACCTGGTAGTCTTCGATGAGCGAGTAGCAGTGATAGCCACCCAGGCCATCGAGCCGGTCGCCCGGTGCCAGGTCGGTCTTTGCGATCGTTATGGCGTCGCAATAGGGGCGACCCACTGGCGTAACGGCCGCGTCGCCCAGTAGCACGCCCCGTGCGACGGTTATCGGAATCTCGAGCTGGGGCAGGTGGAATGGCGTATAGAACACGTAGCAGGGGCCATCGCCCATTTTCAGGTGCTGCAGGTAGTTTTGCTTATCGCTGTTATCGGTGTGGCCAATGACAAAGGCGCCGGTATACGGAGAAGCGCCGAGCACATAATCGATGATGGTCCTGCCGCCCCGAAAATAGTCGTCCGGAAAGTGCTGGAGACAATTGCGCACGTCGTCACAGGGAGGGCCCTGCATGCCGCGCTGGGCCACGCTGGCCCCCAGGCCATTGGCCAGTACGGTGCACTCCATCGACAGCTTGGTGCCATCAATAAAGGAGGTGACCATCTTGGGCTTCATATTGTGGATTCTTGCGTACTCTGCCTGGGTCGTTGGCGTTCGGTAGGGATCGTAAAAGCCCTTGAGATTTCCAGCGCCCACCACCTCGAGCCCCAGCGTGCGGACGTGACGGCTGAGGTTCATTGCCACGCCAGGCTCGTCGCCATCGCTGTTCGAGTAGACGACGCCTTTGCGATCGGCGAGCACTTTCAACATCGGCCCAACGGTGGCGTCCGCTTCGCAGTTGAGTAAAAAGGTATGCTTGCCCGCGTCAATGGCCGCCAGTGCGACGTCGCAACCATAGGCGACCTCGCCAGTGGTTTCGATAACGGCGTCTATTTCTGGTGTGGCACAGGCCAGCGCCATATCATCGGTAATGGCGGTGGTTCCGCTAGCGATACACTGCTGGATCTGTTCAACGCTATCGACCTGGCGAATATCTTTGGCACCGGCCAGTTCAAGAATGTCGCGCGCACGCTGCGGTGTGCGATTGACGACGACTGACAGTTCGATTGACGGGAAGCTGCTGAAGATCTGCATCGCGATATTGCGAGCGCTGAAGCCTGCGCCAAACAGCGCCAGGCGAATGGGTCTCCCTTTAGCGGCGCGCTGCGCCAGTGCCTTGTCAACGATGATCATCAGTGCTGCCTGGTGATGCCTCTAGTGCTGCCAGCGCAGATTGAGGTCGAGCTCGCCTTTCTCGATCAGGTTTTCAATATGCGCGATGCGCTTGTACCTGATGCCTTCGTACTCGTCGCGCTCCAGCCCATGTTGCAGGTAGGACTGGTAGCATTGCTCGACTCCCATTTTCGCCGTCCAGCGGGTTTTGAAATCCGGGAATACCTGGTGGATCTTGTCAAAGTTGGCGCGGTAGCAACGGGTGTCCGGCCCCGCGCCTTCGGCGTATTCTATTTCACAACCCGGGACCGTGTCTTTGACCATATTGGCAAGGTCGCGAATCTGGTAGTTCTCTTCGTTGCTGCCCACATTGACCGCAAGGCCATGGACGACTTCGCGGGGCGCTTTGAGCGCGCAGATCACCGCCTGGGAAATATCCTCGATGTGTACCAGCGGCCGCCAGGGCGTACCATCGCTCTTCATCAGGATGTTGCCCGTCGTGTGTGCCCAGGCCACCAGGTTGTTGATCACCAGGTCAAAGCGAATGCGGGGCGAGACGCCATAGGCCGTCGCGTTGCGCATGAACACCGGGCTGAAGCTGTCAGTAGCCATCGGGGCAACGTCCTGCTCAACCAGCACCTTTGACTTGGCGTAGGCGGTTACCGGGTTAAAGTTCGCCGTCTCATCGAGGATATCATCCTGCCCGGCGGCGCCGTACATGCTGCAGGAAGAGGCGAACACAAATCGACTAACACCCACCTCACGCGCGATTTCAGCGATCCGCACCGATGCGCGATGATTGATATCGTAGGTCAGGTCTGCGTTGAGGTTGCCAAGCGGGTCGTTGGACAGTGCAGCCAGGTGTACGATCGCATCGAATCCCTCCAGGTCGGAACGCTCGACATCGCGCACATCCTTGATGATCGATTTGCACTGCTCCGGCTCATCGCCATAGGTGCAATAGCGGTATAAATCGGTATCCAGGCCGGTGACATCGAATCCTTCCTTTGCCAGCATGGGCACCATCACGGTGCCGATGAATCCCCTGTGTCCGGTGACGAGTACTTTCATAGTTAAACCCTGGTGGTAGTGTTGTTCGCTGTTGCTGGTGATGTCATCAATCGATAACTTCGATGCCGGGAATCGGCACCACAAATTTGCCGCCCCATTCGCGCACGCCGGCCATGTTCTTGACGATCTCGTCTTTCAGGTTCCAGGGCAGAATGAATATGTAATCTGGCTGGGTTTTGAAAATCATCTCGGGGTCGAGTATCGGGATGCGAGTGCCGGGCAGGAAGTTACCCGCCTTGTGCGGGTTTCTGTCGACTGTGTACTCGAGGAAGTCGGTGCGAATGCCGCAGTAGTTCAGCAGTGTATTGCCTTTACCGGGTGCGCCATAGCCAACAACCGTCTTGCCCTCGCGCTTCGCCGATATCAGGAACTGCAGCACGTCTCGCTTGTTGGCACGGACTCGTTCGGCAAAGGCTTCGTAGTAGGGCAGCGCCTGCATGCCTGCGTCGATTTCACGCTGTCTCAATGCTTCGACGCGATCACACATGGCGTGGTTTTCACAGCCGGTGTGCTTGGCGTAGATCCGGATGGATCCGCCGTGAGTGGATAGCTCCTCGACATCGAACAGCGTCAGGCCATGGTGGGCAAAGATTTTCTCAACGGTGGCAAAGCCCAGGTAGGAAAAGTGCTCGTGGTAGATGGTGTCGTACTGGTTTTGTGCCACCAGTTGCAGCAGGTGGGGGAATTCCATCGTGATCACGCCATCATCGGCGAGCAGGATTTTCATGCCGCCAACGAAGTCATTGATATCGGGGACGTGTGCCAGCACATTGTTACCCAGCAGCAGGTTCGCCGGGCCTTTTTCATCGCGAACGCGCTGTGCAGTCTCGCAGCCAAAAAAGGCGACTTCGGTTTCAATGCCTTTGCCGATCGCCACCTCGGCACAGTTCGATGCCGGTTCGATGCCAAGCACAGGGATGCCCTTTTTATGGAACCACTGCAGCAGGTAACCGTCGTTGCTGGCGATTTCCATGACGCGCTGCTGCTCGTTGAAACCGAAACGCTCACATATCGCGTCGGCGTAGCGGCTGGCGTGGTCGAGCCAGCTGTCGGAATAGGATGAGAAATAGGCGTAATCGCCCGCACCAAAAATTTCATCGGGCGGCACGAACTCTTCGAGCTGGACCAGCCAGCAATGGGTACACACCCAGCTGTGCAGCGGGTAGAAAGTCTCCTCACGCGACATGCGCTCAGGCGTCACGTGGCTCTGGCACAGCGGCGAGACGCCGAGGTCTACGAAGGTATGTTCCAGGGGGTGGTTGCAGAATCGACAGGCTGCAGGCATGCACGGCCTCCGGCAGTGGCGGTGGGCGCCAACCTGGGGGCGGCACCGGGTGAATTTCAAAATAACACGTAAATCAACGCGTTAAGGCTTATTTGAGTATAGGCGCTCGGGCGCTGGCGTGAGCCCCTGGCGGGAAACTTATTACAACTTTTGGGCGAATCCTGTGGCGCGGAAATTTGACTAGCGTTTAATCACACCATAGCGCAAATAATCGGCGATTTCCTGGCTGAGTGGCTGGCCCCACCAGTAGATGCGCTTGAGCATGTGGCCGGACATCGCAAGTTTGTCCGCCGCCGGCGCAGGCGAGCGATAAATGGCCCGATAGTACTCATAGACCCTGCGCCACTTTTGCAGGAACAGGCGCGGTTTGCTCGGATCCCAGAACTGGCGCTGTGTCTCCAGGTCGGCGCGATCCCAGCTGCTCGCTTCAGGGTGCATGCGCCGCGAGAACAGCGTCTCGGGCAGCTCATAGAACTTGCCGTAGAGCGTGAGTTCGGCGATGAGGTTCAGGTCTGATGCCATGTAATTGCCCATCAGCGCCGTTTTCGCCAGCTGTTCCCGGCGCATCAGGCCGTAGAGGATATTGCTCAGGCCCAGTTCATTGAGACACTCGACGAATCGGTCGCGTGCCGAATCGGCGCGCAGGTTCATCTTGTCGTCGTAGTCCTCAAGAAACTCGCCGTCAGTGCCGATGATGCGTGTTTTGCCATACACCAGCACGGTATCGGGGTTCTCATCGAGAATGGGCACGCACTTTTCGACCAGTGTCAGGTCTGCCAGGTCGTCGGCATTGGCCCAGCGAAAGTACTCGCAGTTGGCCGGTTCAAAGCACACCGCGTAGTTTTTCGCCGCACCAAGATTGACCGGGTTGCGGATGTAATTGATGCGGCTGTCCGAACTGGCGAAATCCATGCAGATCTCGCGCGTGCGATCCGTGGAGGCATTGTCGGCAATCGTCAGCGAGAAGTCGTCGTAGGTCTGCGCCAGGGTTGTGCGCAGCGTCTCCTCGAGGTAGGTCTCGCCGTTGTAGACGGGCATACCCATACCGACTTTATGGAATGCGGCGGTCATTTTTTAGTCCAGTCATAGCGCTCTTTGGCCGGCCGGCGTGCTGCGGGCTGTCAGGCGAGTTAGTGCGCCTGTTAGTGTAGTCCGGATGCCCCGAATTGGCGATCCGGGCCAGGGTATTTCTCGCGGTGGCGTGCTGCCCTGTCAGCTGTATGAATTTTACATGGCGGCCCGCGTCAATCGGTGAATATCTGTGATAATGGGGTGCATAGTCCGGGTCGGGCCAGCGCTTTTTTGCGATATGGTCTAACCTGATAGCTTGGCAAGATGCCCTCGTTTCGCACTGCTGCTCATCGGTTTTTCATCCGCTGCGACTGGCAGGCGAGGAATTTACACTGGCGTGGATGCGCATTATGAGTATCGATCAATGGGGTTCCGAAGAGTGGAACGAAAACAAGTTCTCCGGTGACCTGGATGGCGACGGCGACCTCTGGGGCATGCGCTGGCGAGGTATGGATCGCAACCGTCACGCGATCTACCTGCGCCTGCTGAAACCGGTAGCCACTGCCGGTGGCGTGAAAAAAATGCTCGATATCGGCTGCGCGCTGTGTGATTTCACGCGCAAGCTGGCCGATCTCAACCCGGCAAACGCGATTTATGCCGTCGATATCTCGCCGACCGCGGTGGAGTGGTGCCGCAAGCACTTTCCTTCGATCCAGTTCGAGAAGGGCTCCATTCCCGATATTGCCTTCGATACCCAGTTTGACGTCATTACCTGCCTGCAGGTGCTGTGCTACCTGCCCGATGACCAGCGCAGGCAGACCATTGTTAACATCCACAGTCGATTGAATGATGATGGCTACATGCTGTTTTCGGGCTGCCTGGATGACAAGGCCACGCACCATAGTGAGGCAGAGATTCGCGATTATCTCGATGGCCTGTTTGTCATTGAAGAAATGGTGTTCCACCACTGGTATGAATACCGCAAGGTGCTTGAGAACCCGCTCGACAAGATTCGCGATCGCCTGATGCTGTTGTCCGAGACGATGCAGTTGCCCGATGCCGAATTCGCCGACTGGCTGGCGCAAAAGGCGGGCATCAAGAAGACGATATTCTCGCTGTTGCGTGCTTGCCGTTTTATTGTCGACCCACTGCTGCTGCGCTTGCCTGCTGCCCTGATCAAACTGATCATTGGCTCGCCACTTATCGTCGCCGTCTTCGACCGGCTGATGAAGCTGCGCGGGTCCGAGAAAGCCGCAGAAATCATTGTGCTTGCTCGCAAGGCCTGATGCCCTGCGCGCTGGGCCACTGGCGACGCTAGGTTGCTGAAAAAACTAATAATTCCGCTATTTTCAGGTGTGAAATAGCGAATCCCTCCTAGACTTATTGACTGGGTTTCCAGATTGGAGCCGCACGCTGTGTGCGGCTTCGGCTGGACGGTGAATGTTTAAACGCAATTGATGATCAACAGCGATGACCAGCATTGACGTGCAGTGCGCGGTAGTGGGGGGTGGGGTCATAGGCCTCGCCGTCACTCGCGAACTGGCCCTGCGCGGCGTTGAAGTCGTGCTGCTCGAAGCTGAAGCTGCGCTGGGCAGCAAGACCTCGTCACGCAACAGCGAAGTCATCCATGCGGGTATTTATTACCCGGCAGGTTCGCTGAAAGCCCAGCACTGCCTGCGAGGCAAACACAAGCTCTACGAATACTGCGCCGCGCATGACCTGCCTCACCGACGTTGTGGCAAGTTGATCGTTGCCAATGGCCCCGAGCAGGAGCAGCGCCTGGCATTGATACGGGAGGCGGCACTGGCCAATGGCGTCGACGATCTGGAATGGCTCGATGCCGACCGTGTCGCTGCGCGCGAACCTGACATCCGGGCATCGGCCGCGTTACTCTCGCCCTCGACCGGTATTGTTGACTCCCATGCCTACATGCAACAGCTGGCAAACGATATAGAGCAGGCCGGAGGCATGATCCTGCGTAAACATGCCGTGCTTGGCGGCGTCGTCGATGCCGCTGCTACCGGGCATGAAAAACGCTATTGTCTCGACGTCGATGCACCCGGTGAGCAATTTGTGCTGTCATCGAAGCTGCTGGTCAACAGCGCGGGCCTGGATGCGACGGGTTGGCTGGCCAGGTTGCAAGGCTATGACGCCAGCCTCATTCCCAGGCTGCACTATGCGAAGGGGAATTACTTTGCCATGCAGCCTGCTGCCAGGGTCTCTCATCTTATTTATCCGCTGCCAAACTCTGCGGGCCTGGGGACTCACCTGACCCTGGATATGCAAGGCGGTGTGCGCTTTGGCCCCGATGTCGAGTGGCTCGACCCCGCCGAAGTAGCACGCGATGACGCACAGCCGCATGCCCCACTGGATTTTAACTACCGGGTTGAGGAGGCACGCCGGCAACAGTTTTGCGAGGCGATCGCCGAATACTACCCGGCGATCGAGGCGAGTATGCTGGTCCCAGACTACAGCGGCGTCAGGCCCAAACTGGTGGGTGCCGGCGAACCTGCGGCCGATTTTTTCATAGAGAGCCAGGCCAGCCATGGCCTGCCAGGCTGGATCAACCTGTACGGTATTGAGTCACCGGGTTTGACTGCCTCGCTTTCGCTGGCCGAAGCGGTGGCCGATACATTGGTAGGTACATTGGGTACCCAGGGGTAGGGCGGTTGTTATGTGTGGCATCGTAGGTGTAGTCAGTTCCCGCGGAGCGCTCGATCGCGAGCTGCTGCTGGCAATGCGTGACAGTTTTGTTTACCGCGGGCCGGACGATGCCGGTGACTGGGTTGAAGAGCATGGCCGGGCAGGGTTCGGGCACCGGCGGCTGAGTATCCTCGATCCCACCCCTGCAGGTCACCAGCCGATGATCGACCCCGACACCGGGAATGTCATCGCCTTTAACGGTGAGGTCTTCAATTACATCGAGATTCGGGCAGAGCTGGAGCGACGCGGCCTGCGGTTCACGACCGGGACGGATACCGAAGTCATTCTCAAGGCCTACGCAGTCTACGGTGAGGACTGTGTCGATCATTTCAACGGGATGTTCGCGATCGCGATCTGGGACGTCGCACGACAAACCCTGTTCCTGGCGCGCGACCGGTTGGGTATCAAGCCGCTGTACTACTACCAGCCCGACCCGGAGACTCTGTGCTTTGCCTCTGAAGTCAAGGCGCTGAGGATCGCCAGCCAGCGGCTTGGCAAGGGCGCACTCGCGGTCAACGACGCGCTGATCGATCACTACATGAGTTTTGGTTACCTGCCGGGGGAACACACCCTGGAGCAGGGCATAGAGCGGCTGCTGCCGGGTCATCGCGCCCATTTTGACCTGGCATCGCTGGACATTGAACCGTTCTGGGATCTCAGCTTTAACGCCGAAGAAGACCTTGGATTTGACCATTATCTCGAGCAGGGCAAGGCGTTGCTCAACAATGCCATCGACCTGCGGCTGCGCAGCGACGTGCCGCTGGGTATCTTTCTCAGTGGTGGCATCGACTCCAGTGCCGTCGTGGGCCTGTTGGCAGAGCGCGTGAGTACGCCGCTGAAGACCTTTTCGGTCGCGTACGATTTTGGTGAGCAGTTCAATGAAACCAACTATGCCCGCCAGGTCTCCGAGCGTTTTGCCACTGAGCACCACGAATTGATGGTGCAGCCAGAGGACTTCCGTCAGTTTATCCCGTCGTTTGCCGACCTGATGGGTGAGCCGGTGACCGAGTCGGCGGCGATTTCGTTGCAGTTGCTCTCGCAAATGACCAAACAGCACGTGACGGTAGTGTTGTCGGGCGAGGGCTCGGATGAAATCTTTGGTGGCTACGACCTGTATCGCTATATGGCGACGCTCGAGCGCCTGCGTTCGGTGCTCGGAAGCGGTGGCAGTCGCCTGCTCAACCAGATGCTGGGGCCACTGTTTGCGCGTCTGCCCGGGCCTGCGGGCAAGGTGGCCAAATACCTGCACCTTGCCTCGCTGCCCCTGACCGAGCGGTACCGGGGTATTTCCACCTACGACGAGCGCGCGAAAACAGGCCTGTACCAGCCAGGGTTTGCCCAGCTTGTCGAAAGCCAGCGCGATAATGCCACGAGCCGGTTTTTGCAGTCGCTGTTTGAGCGCACCGAATCGGCTGATGTGCTCAGCCGCATGCTGTACTTCGATACCAAAACCTGGCTGGTCGATGACCTGTTGATCAAAGCCGACCGGATGAGTATGGCGTCGTCACTGGAATTGCGCGTGCCATTCCTCGACTATCGCATGGTGGAGTTTGCAGCGAGCATGCCCAGTCACTACAAGGTGCAGGGCGGCCAGGGCAAGTTCCTGCTGAAGAAGATGATGGAAGGTATTCTTCCCGAAGGCATTATCTATCGCAAGAAAATGGGCTTCCCGACGCCGTTGAAAATCATGTTCCAGGGAGAGCTCGGCGATTTCGCCCGCGCCGCGCTACTCGACAGCTCTGCAGCGCTGGTCGACTACTTTGAACGCGATGAAATAACGCGGCTGCTCGATGAACACCAATCCGGTCGCGCAGACTATCATCGTGAACTCTGGCAACTACTGGTGCTGGAGCAGTGGTTTGTCCAGCGGCGTGGCCATGGCTGATCGCATGAAGATCCTGGCGCTGAGCTACCTGTTCCCCAATCCGGCGCAGCCCAATTACGGGGTATTTGTGCGCAACCGCCTGGCGGCACTCAGTCGCTATGCAGATATTACCGTCGTCAATCCGCTGCCCTGGTCGCCGCTGCACCGCTTTGTACCGCGGTTCTCGGCTCAGCGTGATGTGCCTGCGCAACGGCATGATGGCGACTTGCACATTCACCACCCGCGCTTCCTGTCGATACCCCGGTACGGCAAGGGCATTGAGCCGGCCAGTTACCTGCGCGCCATAGAAAAAGCCCTGGACGGCGCTGATCCCTCGGGTTTTGATATTGTTGACATGCACTGGACGTTTCCCGACTTGCCAGCAGGGCTTGCACTGGCGCGGCGATGGGGCCGCCCCGGTATGGTCACACTGCGTGGTATGGAAGCGCTGCATCGGCAGGACGGAGGCGTGCGCGAGCGACTGGTACGAGACGGTATCGCCGCTGTCGATGGCGTGGTTTCACTGAGCACCGAACTCAAACGCAATGCCGACCAGATTCGTGGTGGCGAACAACACTCTGTGGTGATTCGCAATGGTGTCGATGTCGACACATTCAGCTATCGTGAGCAGCGACAGTGCCGCAGCGAGCTGGGTATGACCGACGATGAATTGTCCATTGTGGCGGTGGGCTCGCTGATCTATCGCAAGGGCGTAGACCTGCTGATATCGGCAGCGGCGGCACTGCGCGAGCGTTTTGAACGCCCGCTGAGGGTGTATGTCGTGGGGTCAGAAGGCCCTGAGGGCGACTACCGCAGCGAGTTGCACCGCCAGGTCGATGCGCTACAGCTGGGCGAGGTGTTTCGCTTCGTAGGGCAGGTCGACAACGCGCAGCTGCCAATGTGGTACAACGCCTGCGACCTGTTTTGCCTGGCCAGCCGGGGTGAGGGCAGCCCCAATGTGCTGACGGAAGCCCTGGCCTGCGGTTGTCCGGCGGTAAGCACTGACGTGGGGTCGGCGCGGGAAATTATCGAATCTGAGCCGGGTACAGGCCTGTGCGTGCCGGTCGATGACCTCGCTGCGCTGGAGGCTGCACTGGCGCAGCAGCTGGCTAACCCGGTGGACCGGCAATCTGCCGCCGAGCGATTTTCGCGATACAGCTGGGACTGGTGTGCGCAGCAGGTGCTTGCCCAGTACCAGGCGCTGGCAGGGCGATAGCATGATCACGGCGGCGGGCACTACCGAGCGCTATAACTTTGTCGTGCTATCGCAAAACAACTGGTTCGGCCCGTGGATGAACCGGCAGCACCTGTTTTCGATCATTGGCCAGGAGCACAAGGTGCTCTACTCGGGTGGGGCATGGTTCACCTGGGACCTGCGCAGTGAGCTGCAACCGGGTGTGCCCTTTATGGGTGGTTGGCGCAGCTCAGACAACGTCAACGTGTTCTCATCGCCCTTTTACTGGCTGCGCAACTGGCGATTCCCACGCTACGATACCTGGGTGATGCGACGTTTTTGCAAGCAGCTGTGCGCGAAGCTCGAGCCAGGCAAAAGGACCGTGCTTTACATTTTTCACCCCGACTACGCCGAGTATATCGATCATATCGACCACGACCTGCTGGTGTTCCACGCCTTTGATGACTACGAGCGGCAAGCGGGCTGGAACGATCGTGCCGCTGCCAATAAACAACACCTGCTGGAGCGTGCCGATATCGTATTCGCTGTGTCCAGTCATTTGCAGAACCAGCTCGCACAGCGCGCTGGCCGCAGTGTGACCCTGCTCAATAACGGCGTGGACTACGAAAAATTCTCCACTGCAGCGCCTGAGCCGCCGCAGCTGGCCCGGGTACCACACCCGCGCATTGGCCTGCTTGGCAATATCAACGAAAAGATAGACCTGCCGCTGGTCGAGCGCATGGCGAGGGCCAGGCCAGGTTGGAGCTGGGTCTTGGTCGGGGGCGTGCGTAACCTGGAGCCGGCGCAGGCGGCCAGCTGGTCAGCGCTGCAGGCACTCGACAATGTGTACCTGCTCGGTCACCAGCCTCCGGCCTCACTGCCTGGTTTTGCGCAGTCCATGGACAGCCTGCTGATGTGCTATCGCATCGGTGAAGGGCTGTGGACCGATTCCATTTATCCGCTAAAGCTGCACGAGTACCTCGCGGCTGGCAAGCCGGTGGTCAGCGCCGATATCATTGCCGTCAGGGAGTTTGCTGACCAGGTCGATATCGTCGAAGGCGACGAACAGTGGTTGGCAGCACTCGACCAGGTCGTCGAAGACCTCGACGCCCGCCTTGCGCGCTTTTCGAGCGAGCGTGTTCGGGCGCGGCAGGCAATTGCGCGTTGCAACCAGTGGCAACAGCGCGTCGAAGTATTACTCGATTGTATTGGCGAGCAGCTGAGCCAGGGCTAACTGCCTGTGCCGGCAGGCGGCATCGCGATGCCATAGGCTTGCATATAGTCGGCCACCATTTTCTCGATACTGTAATGGCCCAGCACCTTGGTACGCCCGGCCCGGCCCTTTTCGGCACGGCGGCCGGGGTTGTGAAAGGCCTCAAGCAGGCAATCTGCCAGGCCCGTGGCATCACCGGCTGGTGCCAGCCAGCCCTCGTGCTCGGATAACAGGTAGCGCGTACCGCCAACATCGGTGCAGATGACGGGCACACCGCAGGACAGTGCCTCGAGAATCGTCATTGGCATGGCTTCATAATTGGAAGACAGCACGAATAGCTGGCTGCGCTGGATAAGTTTGTCGGCGTCGCGGCGAAAGCCCAGCAGTTCGATACGATCGGCCATCGCCGTCTGCGCGATACGCGCTCGCAGCTCGCCCAGAATGGGGCCATCGCCCGCGATTTGCAGGCGACTGCTGCGAGCAAACTGCTCATCGCGCTGGCAGGCCAGGGCGAAAGCGTCAATCATCAAAGCCTGGTTTTTTATCGGGTCAGCCCGGCCGACTGTGCAGATGTTAAAGCCCTCGCTTGCCGCGTCGCCCGGTGCAAAGCGCTGGGTGTCTACGCCGTTGTAAATCAGGGCGAGCTTGGGTGGCAACAGCTTCAGCGTAGTCTCGGCCCAGCCTTGCAGGTCGGGCGAGACGACGACGTAGTGATCGAGGAACAAGCTGCAAAACCGGCGCAGGGCATTTTGCTTGCGGCCCGTACCCCGAGAGCTGTCACCACCCCGACCATGGTCGCTGTGTACGAGCCTTCGCAGCCCGGCCAGCCAGGCAACAGGGTGGTATTCGATGGTGCTGAAATTGTAGGTTTGCAGTACGTCGACCCGCTGCTCGCGCAGGAGTTTGAACAGCCTCAGATGGCTCCCCAGGTCGTTGCCCTCAGCCTTGTCGAGGCAAAAGACATCGACAGCATCTGGCAGCGATGACTGCAATGCGTGATCGTTGGTGAGCGTGATAATAATGTGCCGGACCGGGTAATCACTGGAGTGATTGACCAGGTTGACGATGACCTGCTCGAGCCCGCCAAAGCCCAGGCTGTAGCTCAGGTGTGCAACGGTTGTCTTGGTTTCCGACATAGATTGTGTGCTGATTCAGGGAATATGTTTGACCAGCCCCGGGCCGATCAGTTTGCTCAGCCAGACGGGCAATTTTTGCCAGCCCCAAATGAGTAGCCGATACTTGGGGTTGTCGGGGTTAACCTGCGGCAACTCCTCACCCTCGGCGAGCCAGTAGTGCCAATGCAATGCGACCGGTTGGGCGCCCCATTGTTTCTTGAACCTGTAGGTGCCCGCATCTTTGCTGGAACGACCAAAATCGAAGCTATGACAGTCGCTGGCAATGGCGTGGCCCAGTATCTGCCAGTACATGAACATATTGACGTTGGTGTGGTTGGCGCTGCGCAGCGCTGATGCCCAGGGGATTTCCATGACGCCCTGGTGTTGTAGCAGGAATCCTGCCGCAGCGGCGCGCCCGCCAATGTATACGACGACGATTTCGGCCTGCAGCCCCGGTTGGGCGAGGATGCTGGCAAACAGTTCGCGGCTGTAAACCGGGGTACCCAGGTCGCGCATGTTGCGCGCAAACACCCGGTAAAAATCATCGAGCAGTTCACTGCCGCCAACGCGAAATACAGGCTCATGCGGGTGGCAGCGTTTTACCTGCGCCCGTACTTTACTGCCGATTGCTTGCCACAGGGTCTCGGCATCGTCGGGCAGGCTGAGCAGCATGCTGACTTTGTTGTCCTTGCGGGGCATCGATTCGCGCACGGCGACTTCACGATACTCAACACCGGGTGCACCCCGTTGGGCGGCACGCTCTGCCATGGCTTCAAGTAGCTGTTGTTCGATGAGGGCAGATTCGCCCAGTGGGCCACCGTAATTGAAATACGGCAGTGACACCAGGTTGTGGCCAAACAACGGGCTTTTGAGTTCGGCGCAGGGCAGGACGCCGACAACCTGGCCTGCGCTGTCGCGCGCGAGCAGGTAGATGCAGGTCTGGCCCATTGTCGATTCAATCACCCGGCGGAAGGCCGACAGGTGATAGACGCTGCCGCGGGGGTTGCCCCTGACGTAGTCGTCCCAACTGGCTTCATCGGCAGGGCCCAGCTCTTCGATCGCGGCGGCTGGCTGCTCGCCCGGATAGCGGACGATAGCCTCAAAGCGTGTTGGCAGGGATGCCTGGCCAGATTGCGTACCGTCGCTATCGATACTGCCAACCAGTAGCGCATCCAGTGTCGCCTGCAGTTCACTGGCAGCTGTATCGTGGTCGCGCAACTGCTGGCTCAGGGTTTGCATCGTCTCAATCAGCCCGTCGCTGTCTTCGCCTGCGCGTTTGCATTCGCCAATCTTGCGCGACGTGCGTTTGCGCGTCTCAAGTAACGCCTGGCGCTGTTCCTCGAGCGACAGGAAGCGTTCGTTGATCAGGGCAGCCTGCTCGCGCAGTGCTTCAGGCAGGGCCTCGAGCAGCGCGTCCGCCAGTGGCATCGGATGCGCGCTGGTGGCCGGAGATTTGGATTCGGCGCGCACTCAGCTAACTCGCGTTGTGCAGGCGATTGGGCTGCCACAGCGACATGGATGCCAGGATGTCGGCGACCGTCGTGAATTCAAAGCTGTCGAGCAGCGCTTGCAGGCGCTGTTCGCAGACTTCGAGGTTGTTGTAATGACGAAATTTGGAAAAGCCCGTCGCAGGCAAGCGGGGTTGTTCGGGGTCGATTTCCCAGGGATGCAGGTAGAAGATGAAGGCTTGCTGCTGGGCCTGGTTGACGCGACGCAGGGCCCATTCGCTGAACCAGTAGGGGAACAGCCTGAAGTATCCGCCGCCGGCGACCGGCAGCCGGTGTTTGCCCACCACGTTCAGCGCGGTAATCGGGAATTCGGTCAGCTCATGCCCCGATGGCGTGGTAATCCGGTGCGGAACCTCGGTCGCATCGGGAATGCCATAGCGATCGTGCCGTACCGGAAAAATGCTCGAGTCATAGAGGAAGCCACACTCGGCGAGAATATCGAGCGCCCAGAGCGACTCGCTGGTGACCGAATAGCTCGCTGCCCGATAGCCGTGTACGGCCGTGCCGCTGATATCTTCGAGCAATTTTTTGCTGCGTACCGTTTCTTCGCGAAAGACCTCCGGTGTCTGCCGGTAGATGAGCTGGTGACTGTATCCGTGGCTGGCCAGTTCGTGCCCGGCATCGGTGATTGCCCGCACCAGCGCTGGACAGCGCTCGGCCACCCAGCCGAGTACGAAGAAGGTCGCCTTGACCTGCTTTTCATCGAACAGCTCGATCAAACGCCGGGTGTTCTGCTCAACGCGCAGTGGAAATTCGTCCCACCTGGCGTAGGGGGCCCAGGGTGCCAGTGCGGCGACCTGGAAGTAGTCTTCAACATCGATCGTAACGGCGTTTTTCATTGTGAGCTTGCAGCTTGCTCCTGGTGGCGGGGCGTTGCTTGCCCATTGCGCGAAATCAGGTTTGGCAACTGCTAAGTATAGCCCGGCCGCGCAACTGCGGGGCCGGGCTGGCGGAGGAATGCGGTGAGAGCGCGCTTTTTTACCTGTCAGGGGCGCTCGGCAGGTTCAGGTAGGGGTTGCCTGCGGCCTTAGCGGCTGGCCCGGCGGGCACCGGCCAGGGCAATCAGGCCGATTGCAATAATACCCAGTGTGCCAGGCTCGGGGACCTTGACGAACATGAAGTCACCGGGGCCGCTGCGCCCGCTGTCGACGTGGAGCCAGGTCAGCCAGCCCCAGCCGGTTGCCGCGTTAAAGCCGCGGAAACCGTTGATGAAAGCGAACTCGAAAGACTCGTCATTGGGCAGGACCTTGGCCATGCCGCTGAGTTCGTACAGCCCATAGTCATCGCTGCGCAGTGTGCCGTGACCATTGATCATGCAGTTGGCGTAGTCCTGGGGACAGTCCAGCCCGGGCATCATGTACCACTCGAGCGACCATAGCGACTCACCACCTACGTAGTTTGTCTGGTACTCCTTGCTCAGGCCGCCCCACAGCGAGCCCAGCAGGCTGTAGCGGCTGCCGTCGTAATGCAGGGCAACGTCTGATTGCGCATGCTCAAAGTCAAAGGTGTATTTGGCGACTTCTGGCGCGAGGAAATAGCCGTTCAGGCGCAGGCCGTAACCGGGAGCGCCGGTGCGAGCGAGCTGTGCATCGGGGTGGTTGGCGACGCCAATAATCAATGAGGCGTGGCTGGCTGCGCCAAACAGCAATACACCGGCGGCCAGGGTTGAAATGAAAAGGCGAAATGCACGTTGGGTAGGGTTCATGCTACAACTCCGCAGTGTGTCCCTGCCTGTTGGCAGGTCTTATGGTTAGCCGTCGCTTTTACAACTGTTTACAAGGCGTTGCTGTTGCGAAAGAAATGGCCTTTGCGGGTAGTTGAGCAAGAACAGGGCCAGAACCTGTTCTGTTTGATATATCAATAACTTGATGCGGCGCAGCGGCCGATGCAGGAAAGTGGTTGTAAATCCTGTCGACAGGCGGCCTGTCACTCGCGGTGTTGCTAGCCGCCGTCTGCGCTCTGGGTGGCCGTTGAGAGATGCTTGCGGATTGTTTCATTATCCGGATCGAGCGCCGCGGCCTTGCGTAGCAGTGAGATACCTTGCTCGCGTTGGCCCTGCTGGAAAAGGATCCAGCCATAGGTATCCACCACAGGAGCCCACTCTGGCGCCAGTCGGTAGGCCTGTTCGGCAACCTGCAGTGCCGCCGGGTTGCCGCGCTGCTGGTAGAGGTAGGCGAGGTTATTGAGGTTTTGCACCGCTTGCGGGGCAAGCTGGCGAAGGCGCTCCATCGTAGCAATTGCCTGGTCGATGTCATCAGCCGCGATAAGCTGGTTGGTCCATAGCGATAGCCCGGCCACGCTGTCGGGCAGGGTCTGCGTCCATTCGCGCACAAATACGCTGGCCGCCTCCACATCGCTCGCTGACAGTGCCGTGTAGAGGCGTTCGGCGCTGGCATCACTGGGGTTGTCGCGCCAGGCGCTGCGGTAAGCATCCAGAGCTGCACCAGTCTCACCCTGGGCGCTGAGTAAATCGCCCTGCAGGACAGCCGCAGCGGGATTCACCAGTACCTGTCGGGCAATGAGCTTTTCCGCCTCGGCGTAGTTTTCCAGGGCAATTTCC
Source organism: Pseudomonadales bacterium (assembly GCA_965216795.1). Taxonomy (GTDB): domain Bacteria; phylum Pseudomonadota; class Gammaproteobacteria; order Pseudomonadales; family UBA7434; genus UBA7434. The sequence continues at coordinate 3,033,852 of OZ244196.1, forward strand.
AGTTCGGTCAGTATGAACAGTAGAGGGCTGGATGCTGGTTCGACCTGTAGCGCAGCGAGAATATGATCGCGTGCTCCGGCCAGGTCATTGTTGCCGCGGGCCAGGTTTGCCCGCGATACGTGCACATCAAGTTCAGTCGGAGCAATAAAGCGCGATTCGGGGTTTTGCTCGCGCAGCAGCGTCAGCACGCGGTTTGCATCCTCAGGTGCACCGCGCTGCGCGTAAAAACTGGCGAGCACCGCGAGCGCCGTATCAGAGCCTGTCTGCTTGGCCAGCGAGAGGATTGACTGCTCGGCCGCGCGTGTTTTGGCAGGCGTCGTGGCGCCGTCGAGAATCCCCTGATAGGGAAGAGGCTGGTCTGGATCGATCGTTGCCGCCTGGGCGAAGGCCTGGCCAGCCAGTTCGGATGCGCCCTGCTGCTGGTGAATCAAGCCGGATTTGATCGCGCTTTCGAAGTCGCCAGCATTGCTGGCCAGTACTTGTGTGTAGTAGTCCAGCGCCGAGCTGTATTGCTCACGGCTATAGTAAAAGTCACCGGCGAGTTTCAGGGACTCAATGTCTTTGTCGCGTAACTCAAGCTGCTGCTGCACGATGTTTGACGCGCGTTCGACATCATCGAGAGCAACCGATTGACGCGCCAACGCGGTGGCGACGTCGAGATTGTTGTTGTCGAGTTGATAGGCCTTTTCGAAATGCGCTAATGCCTGCCTGAAGTCTGCGGGTGTTTTGCGATTGTTGAAATCGCCAAGCGCGAGATGGATCGCAACGGTCTCGGGGCTGATTTCGAGCGCGCGCCGGAGCGGCTGTTCGACTTTGTGGAACTGGTCGGCCGCCATGGCAGCCTGCGCATAGAGCAGCAGGATCTGTGCGTCATCGCTCTGGTCTGCAAAATCCTCGAGCAGCTCGACCACTCGTACGGGCTGGTTACTGCGCAGTTTGGAGAGGGCGGCCAGTTTGGTCACCTGCGGGTTGGCGATTTCGGGGTCTATGATGTCGCCAAAGTACTCAGTGGCAGCGTCAATGTCACCCTGCCGATAGTTGATGATCGCCAACAGGACGGCGGCATCTTCGAAGCCGGGATAGTCCTCTACCAGTTTGGTGAGTTTGACTTGCGCTCCTTCCAGGTCACCTTCGGTGTAGAGCTGCTGGGCATCCCGGTACTCGCCCTCGGCCAGCTCCAGCCCAGGGAAGGCTTCGGCGATGCGCTGGGTGTAGATCAGGGCTTCTGCCGATTTGCCCTGCAGGTTGAGTGTTTCGGCCAGCATGCCCAGCATCACGGATTTGCGTGGTGTCATGGTATCGGCAATCGGCAGGTAGCTGATAGCTTCAGTCAGCATGTTCTCTGCGGTGGGATAGTCTGCGTCCTGGAACGCCAGCTGCGCCTTGAGAAAATACAGGTCGGGGTTTTCGGCATCCTGCTGCTCGGCTCTTGCGACCAGGCCCTGTGTTTGCTCAGACTGTCCCAGGTCAGCATGCAGGCGCGCTTTCAGCAGCAGTGCTTCGACATTGTCGGGTGCAGCACGTAACACCTTTTCGTAGGCTGCCATAGCCTCTGTATCTTTTCCAAGGCCAAACAGCGCGCGGGCGCGGATGATATCCAGTGCCGGATCGCTTGCCTCACCGCGTTGCGCCGAGCTGTCAACCAGATCGAGGGCCGACTGGAATTTGCTCCGGCCCAGGTAAGCTTCAGCGAGTATTTGCACATAGCCTTCGCTATCGTGAAGATCGGCAGGTATCTGTTCCAGCTGCTCGATCGCGAATTTGTGCTGGCCGAGCCGATTGACAATACGCGCATAGGCGATATGGCCCTGGGGGTTTTCGGGTGCTTTCTGGATCGCATTGCTGGCCTCAATGGAGGCGGCGCGAAACTGGCCCTGTTCGAAGTAGGAGTTGGCCTGCTTGATATGGCGTTCGATCACCGCCGGGTCAATCGGCTGGTTGGCATCGTCGCCACAGGCGCTGACAAGCAGCACCAGCGGGAATGCCATCAGGTAGCAAAGGTGCTTGCGATTCAATGCGGTGAGCAGGTTAATCAGGGCCGCTGCTTGGGTGGGCATTTACACTACCTTTATCGTTGTGACCGGCGGCCAGGGGGCTGGCCAGATCCGGGGCAAGTCAATGATTTTAAAGTAATCGCCATGATCCGGTCACGGCTATTTGGGTACAAAACCGCCGATATGACGCATACTGCTCAGTCTTCGGCGCCTGCGGCAGCCTCGCCATTCTCGGCATTGCCGATTTCATACTTTTTCATCAGGTCATAGAGCGTTGGTCGCGTAATGCCGAGCAGCTTGGCACAGGCTGACATATTGCCATCGGCCATGTTCAGTGCCGTATTGATCGCGTTGATTTCGGCATTCTGGCGCACGGTGCGAAGGTTGATCGACAGCTCCGTTCCCTCGGAGAGGTCAAGATCCGTGCTATCGACTTTCTTCGCGTCCGCCATGATCACGGCCCGCTTGATCTTGTTTTCCATCTCCCTGATATTGCCAGGCCATTCGTAGGCCTCAATGGCACTGGCGGCCGAGGGAGAAAACCCGGTGATCGACTTGTTGTGCTCGCTGGCGTATTTTTCGAGCAGGAAGCGCGCGAGCAGAATCTTGTCGCCCTGGCGATCTCTCAGCGGCGGAATATTGATGACGATCTCGCTGATGCGGTAGAACAGGTCTTCGCGGAACGTGCCTTCCTTGACCATCGCTTCGAGGTCTTTGTTAGTCGCGCAAATCACGCGTACATCGACCGGGATTTCCTTGCGGCCCCCCACGCGCTCAATTACTCGCTCCTGCAGGAAGCGCAGCAGCTTGGCCTGCAGCGCAAGCGGCATGTCGCCGATTTCATCGAGAAACAGCGTGCCCTGCTGGGCCAGCTCGATTTTGCCAATGGTCTGCTTGTTGGCGCCAGTAAAGGCACCTTTCTCGTAACCGAACAGCTCACTCTCCATCAGTGTTTCGGGCACGGCGGCACAGTTGATTGCAACAAAGTTATTGGATTTTTGCTCGCTCAGGTTATGGATTGCCTTGGCCAGTACTTCCTTGCCTGTGCCGCTCTCGCCAAGCAGCAGCGTGGTGACATTGGTGGGGGCGAGCTTTTCGATCGTCCGGCAGATCTTTATCATTTCCGGATCGCTGGCGATAACCCCGCTGAGCGGCGAGCTTTGTTCTTCCTGGACCCTGCGCAATTCATTCTCGAGCGCCGACATCTGGAAAGCGCGCTGTACGATGAGGTCGAGCGTGTTGGTTTCGACGGGCTTCTGGTAAAAGTCGTAGGCCCCCATGCTCACTGCGCGCAGTGCGTTGTCGAAATCGGCGTGGCCGGTGACGACGACAATCTTCAGCGTGGGGTCAATCTCCAGCGATTGCTGCAGTGTCGCGAAACCCTCTTCAACGCCTTCGTCATCAGGCGGCAAGCCAAGATCCTGCAAAATGACATCGGGCTGCTCTTTGCGCAATGCCGCCAGTGCCTCGTCACGCGTCGTGGCCACGACGACGTTGTACTCCTCGAAGTGCCAGCGCAGCTGGCTTTGCAGGCCGAGATCGTCTTCAACGATCAGCAGCGTTCGCTTCTCTTTGTTGGTCTGCTCGAGTATGGAATCGCTCATAACTATCGATCCGGTTGTGGCGGCTGGCCCCTGGTTAACATTCTAGCCTTCGTTGCTGCTGATTGGGAGGTCAATGCAGATATTGGTGCCGACGTCGACTTCGCTGGTCACTTTCAGCTGGCCACCCATTGCCTGGATAAACTCCCTCACCTGGTAGGCGCCAATGCCCATACCCATACTGGACTTGGTCGATTCGAAGGGTTTGAACAGCCGATTCTTGATAAAGTCCTGATCCATGCCCGCGCCGTTGTCTTCTATTTCGATGGAGACGCTGCCGCTGGCACAAACGATCGCGACGTCGATGAAACCATCATTGGCGGTAGCATCCTGGGCGTTGCGCAGGACGTGCATGATGATCATCACCAGTTGCTCCTGGTCGGCCAGTACCTGGGCGTCGGCCTCGCCCGTGCTGAGTATCGGTATTGGCTGCCGGTCGGCAGATTTCTTGATGGCATCGAGAATGGTCGAGCGAATCGACACCGAGCGTTGTGGCGTTGCCCGGCCGCTGCTTTGCAGGCGTTTCAGCAGGTGATTCATGCGGGTGACGGAATTGTCGATCGTGCGTATCGCGTCTTCAACAAAGGCCGGGTTTTCTTTGTGTTTGTTGGCGTTGTCGACAACCAGTGCCTGCTGGGCAATCAGGTTTTTCAGGTCGTGCATGATGAATGCCGTCAGCTTGTTATACGTGTCAAACTGCTTGGACTCGGCCAGTTGCTCAGCGGACTTCTGGCGAATGATATAGCTGGCCAGCTGCCTGCCGACGGTTTTGAGTACGTCCAGGTCTTCCCATATAAGGGCTGCGGCGTTGCGTTGTTTGCCAAGGATAAAAAACCCTGTCAGTTCATTGCCGATCAATAGCGGTGCGATGACCCAGACGTCGTCAATGCGGTAAACCCAGTCGGGGATCGTATCGATATAGGGGTCGCGCAACGAGTTGGACGCATCGCCAGGCGCAAAAATCCACTCCTGGTTACGCAGCGGCGCGATAAAGTCATCGTGCACGGTGACATCGACATCGTCGGGAATCTGCATGTTCCAGCTGCCCACGGCATCGAACTGGCCGTTGTCGTTCACCAGCCAGATGCAGCCACTGTCGCTTTCGAATATTTCGCCGACAGCCTTGAGGCTCGTGATATAGAAGTCATCGCGCTCGCTGGTATCCGACAGTGTCTTTATCAGGTTCAACCAGACATAGCGGTAGTCGTACTTGTGCCGGAAAAAATGCTTGTTCACGAACACGCGAATCTTTGCGCGCACAGTGCGCGACAGGCTGGCGAGGGCAAGGGCGACAAAGGTAAAAACAAACAGCACCAGCTGGAGTGCGGCAGACCAGGCTGCGCCGCGCGCCACGACGAAGTAGCCAGCCATCGACATGGCAAACAGGAATAGCCCAGAGAGAATCAGCGAGGTACTGTAAAAGGCCATCGAGCGCGAGATGGCGATGCGTTGTTCAGGCTGAGTGCGCAGCGCGCCCATAACAAATACCGTGCCCACCAGCATATTGACCAGGCCGTCGGCATTTGCCGTGTTCGGATTGTTAGCCTGGAACAGGCTGAAGTAGGCCATGGAGTACAGGTCGAAACACATCAGCGCGAGAAGGCCGACGACCAGGTACTTGAGATTGTGCTGATGGCTCGGCGCACTGTTGCGGTAGAGCTGCTCGACCAACACCAGTATCAGCAGCGTGGCCATCAATGGCCCCACCACGGTCTGGATGCTGGGAAGCTGCGCGGGAATCAACGACTGGGGGATCAGTGGTTGCAGGTAAATCAGCACCGAAACCAGCCAGATCAGCAGCACAGTCAACTGGTACCGTCTGGCGATGCTGGACCCGGTGCTGCTGGCTATCAGCTCGAGCAGCGCATAGCTCCAGACGCCCAGTACGCACAGTTCGGTAATCGCCAGCGGCAGTCCCGCCAGGTAGCCCAGCTTGAACAGGCAAACGGCGAGTTGGCCTGCCGCGCTGGCAATGCAGGCCAGCTGGAAAGGGCGGAAGATATTCCTGGTGGCGTTTTTGTTGCCAAGCAAAATGGCGGCAAACAAATACAGCAGGCTGGCGACTGCGTGACTGGAGAAATCGAGCTGGAATATCGCGCTGGATAAATTTTGCGCAAGCATCTGGGTATTGGACTGGCTCGGGGCGCTTTTCAGCACCACAGATCAAATAATGAGTATAGATGAATCTGTTTTCTGGCCGGGATATTTAGTAAATATCAACCACTTATTTTTTTGAGCGAGCTCACCATTTTATGGAGCGAGCGTTCAAACAGTGGCCCGGCGCGCAGCAGTCGCGCTTTTTTGCGTTGCAGGTCGTAGGCGAATTCCTTGCGGGGGATTTCCAGTGCCTTGAAGCCGAGGCGATTGACAAACACATAGCTATCAGAGGTTTCAAGCTTTGCTGCCAGCTTGCAGCGTAGAATCGTGCCCGTAGCGGCTTGCTTGAACTCGACCCAGCTGCCCACAGAAACCGCCTCGGCGCGTTCGATAAATTCGAAGGTCAGTGCCTGGTACTGGACTTTTTGTCGTTCAAGGGCGGTCATTTCTTTCCAGCCCTTGCGCTTTTGCAGTTCCTGGAACGAGTCGGTCTGGTCCGCCTGGAAGGTTTCGACGGGCACGTCAATGGGCTGGTCCTGCGCTTCGGGTTCGTTCAGCTGGTCAAGCGTGGCGCGCAGCAGCTCGAGCTGTTCACCGATTTCCGGTTCGGTCAGCGTCGTGCCTGTCAGGCCGGATCGAAGCTGTTCAAACATGTCATCGCGAATGCGCTCCAGTCGCTGGCGCGATTTTTTATCGCTGTGTGACTGGGCGCTCCAGATCAGGTTCTGCATGGTTTGTAGCTGCGCCAGCCATTGCTGGCCTTCCTCGCCCTCCTTGACGTGGGTCGCGTACAGGGCCTGCTGCCAATGCTGGACGATAAACTCCGAGATGGGCACGGCAACGGACTTGCCGTCCATCGCCTCCTGGATCGCACGCTGGGCCTTGACGACCGCTATTTCTTTCCTGGCCTGTCCCTGCGCCGCTTCACTGGTGCGGCGCGTGACCAGTTCAGCGCGCTTCTCGTGTTTTTCGCTGAAGGCCTGGAGTTTGCCCAGCGCGGTTTCGAAGGCGCTGTCGTCGGTTTGTGCGTTGATCTGGATTTCCTGCACCCAGTGCTCAATCTGTTCCAGCAGCTCACCCGATGAGCTGTCTGACTCATCAAGGCCAATGCTGACCCGCGCGATTTCGTTGATAAATTCGCGCGCGGGGTGCTCGGTATTGCTAAAGAAGCTCTTGTCTTTGAGGGCGATCTTCAGGATCGGCATCTGCAGCCGGCTGACCAGTGCCTTGATATTGTCAGGTATGTTTTTGTCATCGAGTACGAAGTCAAAGAACATCGCGACCAGGTTGATGACGTCTTCATCGACCTGCTGGACTGCGCGCGCCTCGCCCTCGGGCTGGCCCTTGCTCAATAACTGTTGCAGGTAGGCGCGCAGGTCAAAGGTGCTGTTGCCCGCAGGTGTTGGGATAGGGCTGGAGTCGAGCAGTTGCAGCAGTTCGCGATTGTCCAGCGCAGTGCCGGAGCCGGCTGAGAACAGCGGCAGTGGCAGCTGCGAATAATACTGCGGATTGCCGCGCAGGCTGGCCAGAATCGTGCTCAGGTCGGCAAGCTGGGGAGCGCCGTACTGGTAGCTGCCGTCAAACCCCGGCTCGAGCAGTGGTTCATCAAACTGTGCCGCTTCGCCGCTCCTGCGGCGGCTGCCTGCCTGTTTTTTTATCTTGCCCTTGTCGCGGTACTCAATGGCGTTGTCATTGAGCAGCTTGTTGGTTTTCTGGTACAGCTCGGGTAGCCGGTTCAGCACATAGCGCTCGTACTGCTTGAGCAGGATGATCGTCGCCTTGATATCGATTTCCATCGACTCGATTGCGGTGCTGAAACTCTGGCTGAGCAGCAGTGGGTCAAGCGGCGTATCCTGCTCGCCAATGGCCAGGTCGTAGAGCACGCCAAGCCGGCTGCTCAACTCATGCAGCGCGCTCCTTGAAACAGCGCGCGCACGGGTGCTCATCGCGGTGATCGCGACATCGAGCTCGACCAGGTCTTCATCGACAATACTCAGGTCATCGCCCGGTGCTGCTGAGGGTTTCTCGGTGTTGTGGAGCTGGCCGGTGTGCTTGAACAGTCGCGCGATGGCCTGCTGGTAGGCAATACGCGAATTGGCTTTGCGCACCCGCACTTCGCGCATCGACTCGAAGTACAGGTTCTGCTCTGTGTTTGAGGTGGCGCGCGAGGCCAGGTCAAAGAACAGGTCGTCGCAGCTGGCAAACATATCATCGAGCAGCGTCAGCAGTGCGCTGCTGCACTGCTGCTCGAGACGGCTGATGATCGCTGCTTTGTTCATGCTGTTCCGTTTGCTCCGGTGCTGACCATAAAACCCTGTCGCCGCTGCCCTGGCACCGCGGCGAAGACCGGTGGAGGAGGCTTGCGCTTATTCCAGCGGGAAGTCGCTGACGCTCAGTTTTGCAAGCGGCGAGGATTCGCTGAGCGTATTTTGCTTATCAAACGCGAATACCGCAAATTCATAGTTGTCGGCGGGGAGGTACTCGATCAGGTAGCTGGTGGCCAGTGGATCGTCGATCGTCACAACCTCAACCTCGCGCCGACTGTTCTTATAGGTTAATTCGTAACCAGCTATCTCGTCAATCGCCAGGATTGAGCCGTCTTCGCGCAGCTGTGGTATCGGCCAGTGCAGCGTGATGGGCGCGCCTTTGCGCGAGCTCGATGTGCTGGGCGCGCTTGTGGCCGGGAGGGGTTCGGGGATGATCGATGCTTCGCCGTCGCTACCGCCGCTGCTACCGCAGCCGGCCAGCAGGGTGAGCAACGCAAGCACTGCGATGGCGGGGAAATGTATGTTGAACGTGGGCACAGGGCGCGCTCTCGGGTACAGACAGCTTGCTCGAAGGCTTGGAACAACAGCCGGCAATACTGTATCACAAGCGCCCTGGCCGATCGCGTGACCGACGCGCTGTTTTTGCAAAATTACCGTGACCGGCTGACGACAAATTCGCTCAGTGCTGAAAGCTGCGTTTTGTATTCCGAGTCAGGTAATTCGGCGAGGCAGTCACGCGCGCTTGCCGCATGCTGATGCGCGCGATCACGCGTGTAGTCCAGCGCCCTCGCAGCATCGATAATGGCCAGCGCTTCGGGAATGCGCGCCGTGGCTTTTTGGGCGACGATCTCCAGCAGTGTCTCGCGGGTCTGCGGGTCGTCCTCGGCACAGACCTGCAGTGCCCTGATAAGGGGCAGCGTCAGCTTGCCCTCGGCGAGGTCGTCGCCAAGGTTTTTGCCCATGGTCTGTGCATCGCCGCTGTAATCGAGGTAATCATCAACCAGCTGGAAGGCCAGCCCGAGGTGGTGCCCGTAATCGTGCATTGCCTGCCTGGCGGGAGAGCCGGCGATCACCGCCGAGGACTCACAGGCGCCAGCAAACAGCTCCGCGGTTTTGGCGTTGATGATCGTGAAATAATCGCTCTCGCCAAGACCGGTATCCCCTATCACCGAGAGCTGCTTGACTTCGCCTTCGGCGATCCGGGTTGTCGTCCTGCTCAGGATCTCCATGACGGCCAGCTGCCCGATACCCACGAGCAGCTGGAAGGACTTGCTGTAAACGAAGTCTCCAACCAGCACGCTGGAGGCGTTGCCCCAGTTGGCATTGGCCGTTGGTTGCCCGCGTCGCAACGCCGACATATCGACGACATCATCATGCAACAGCGTTGCGGTATGCAGGAATTCGATGGCGCAGGCGAGTTTAACCTGGCTGGGGTTGTGGTCATCGCCCAGCGCACCGGCGACGAGCAGTGTCACCAGCGGGCGGATGCGTTTGCCGCCGCCCTTGACCAGGTACTGGCTGATATCTTCAACCAGCGTAACCTCAGAGCGCAGCTGCTCGATGATCATGGCATCGACTGCGCTGAAGTCTTCGGCGACCAGGTCGTAAGCTGATTTCATGCGACGGCTAATACTCGTACTCGCGGCGGGTCTTCGGTTGTTCCCGGGCGCTGCTCGCGCGGGCCCGGCATGCTAGGTTGACAGCGACAGGGCTGTCAACCCGGCCCTGGCTAGCGGATATGATCCAGCGGGAGCGGCCCATTGTCGATGACCTTGCGCAGCACAAAACTGGAGTGCACACCGGTGACACCGTCAATCCTGGTCAACCGGCCCAGCAGGAACTCCTCGTAGTAGTTCATATCCGGTAGCAGCGCTTTCAACAGGAAGTCGGCCGACTGGCCGGTGACGATGCTGCACTCGACGACTTCGGGAAATGCGCGAACCTGTGCTTCGAAATTACTGAAGCGGTCGGGTGTATGGCGATCCATGCTGATGCTGATCATGGCGGTGATGTTCAGACCCAGCTGGGCCGGGTCGAGCTGGGCAACGCTGGCCTTGATGACGCCTGAATCGCGCAGCCGCTGCACCCTGCGCGCACAGGGAGTGGGCGATAGCCCCACGCGATCCGCCAGCTCCAGGTTGGAAATCCCTGCGTCCTGCTGCAGCAGTTCGAGGATGTGTCGGTCAATTCTGTCCAGGCGGGTGTCGGTCATAAGGGGCGCTCTGAGCGTTCAGGCGCGGGCCTGCATCACTTGTTCACTCATTATAAGCCTAGATATAGAGAATAGTTTCAAATTAATGACTAAAAATAATAGAAAACACTAATTTAGGCGAATTTATTCGATAATTTGGTCAGAAACACCCCGCGATGACCGCTATACTGGTTCGTCACTGCCGCTGAGGGCAGCACAGTTGCTGACAGGAGCCCCCGATGTCCCGCTACGATTTTCGCAAATACCGGCCGCATTTACCGTTGCAGCTGGCCGACCGCACCTGGCCTGACCAGGTGATCGAGACCGCGCCGCGCTGGTGCAGTGTCGACCTGCGCGACGGCAACCAGGCCTTGATCGAGCCGATGACGGTTGAGCAGAAACTGCGCCTGTTTGACCTGCTGGTGCGGGTGGGCTTCAAGGAAATCGAAGTCGGGTTCCCGGCCGCCTCGCAAACGGATTTCGATTTCGTGCGCAGGTTGATTGACGACGCGCTGGTGCCAGCGGATGTCACCATCCAGGTGCTGACGCAGGCGCGGGAAGACCTGATTGCGCGCTCCTATGAATCGCTGCGCGGTGCGCGCCGCGCGATTGTGCACGTGTACAACTCGACATCGACCGTGCAGCGCGAAAAAGTGTTTCGGCTCGATGAGGCGGGCATCAAGGATATTGCCGTGAAAGGCGCTGAACTTGTCAAACGCTATGCAGCGCAGCAGCCGGATACGGAGTGGGTGTTCCAGTATTCGCCCGAGAGCTTCACCGGCACCGAGATCGACTACGCGATTGACGTCTGCGATGCGGTCGCTGATGTCTGGGAGCCCACGCCCGAGCAGCCCATTATTATCAACCTGCCCGCGACGGTAGAAATGACCACGCCCAATGTCTATGCCGACCAGATCGAGTATGTCTGCAGGCAGCTGAAGCGACGCGACAGTATCCAGGTCAGCCTGCACACCCACAATGACCGCGGCTGCGCCGTGGCCGCTGCAGAGCTGGCAGTGCAGGGCGGTGCCGACCGCGTCGAGGGAACCCTGCTGGGCAATGGCGAGCGTACGGGCAATATGGATATTGTCACGATGGGCATGAATCTCTATAGCCGGGGCGTCGACCCGGAACTCGATTTCTCCAATATCGACGAGATTATCCAGACCGTGAAGTACTGCACTAACCTGCCGGTACACCCACGGCACCCCTATGCCGGTGAGCTGGTGTTTACCGCTTTTTCCGGCTCGCACCAGGATGCGATCAAGAAGTGCCTGGCTGTACAGGGCGATGATGAGCCCTGGGATGTCGCCTATCTGCCCATTGATCCGGCAGACCTGGGGCGCTCCTACCAGGAAGTGATCCGTATCAACAGCCAGTCGGGCAAGGGCGGGATCGCCTATGTCCTCGAGCAGGCGCATGGCCTGCAGCTGCCGCGCTGGCTGCAGATCGATTTCAGCGCGGTCGTGCAGCGGCATGCCGAAGTCACCGAGAGCGAGGTGACGCCGGCGACAATCTGGCAGCTGTTCCGGTCGCACTACCTGGAGCAGCAACGGCCCTACCGACTGAGCGGTTTTGAGATCCAGCACAGCGAGGGGCGCGATAATCTTTCGGCCTCGCTCGAGTACGAGGGCGAAAGTCTCTCGGTCGCGGGCAGCGGTGCCGGTGTGGTCGAGTCGTTCGTCGGCGCGCTGTCCCGGCAGACCGGGCAGGAACTGGTGCTGGTCGAATACTCCGAGCACGCCGTCACGCACTCGGCCTCTTCCGATGCCGCCTGTTATGTGCAGATGAATATCGGCGGCCGTCGCTACAGTGGCGTGGGGCTTAGCGCCGATATTGTCGACGCTTCGCTGCAGGCGATACTCTGCGCGGTCAATGCCCAGCTGCGCGAGGTCGGCATCCAGCAGGCGAGCTAGTCGGTCGATTGCTCATGGCGCTAGGCCGGCGCGCGCGCCTGGGATAAAATGCGCGCATGAACCAGCAGCGACGCACACGCTACCTGGCGGCTATGGGAGTCTCCCGTTGGGTCCCGCGCCAGATTCTCGCCGGGGCACCGGGCGGCCATCGGGTGGTTGCGCCGGCGCAACCGGCGCCGGCTGCGCGCACGCCATTGCGCGCGGTCGCCAGCCCGGTGGGCAGCACGGGCGGAGCAAGGGCGCAGGCCAAAGCCCTGTTGAGCGGCGAATCTGGGGCGCCAGCGGTGCCCACTGCTGCGCCGACAGCCGTTGCATCAATCACGCCCGCCCCGGTAAGCACCTCGCCCTCGGCAACCTTCGAGCTGGTTTGCAACATCTACGATGATTGGCTGCTGGTCGATGATGTCACCGCCATGCGTTTCGCCGGCAGTGCCTACCAGCAGTGGATCGCAGCGATTCTCAGTGCGCTGGGGGTAGTGGTTCCCACTGACCTGGCATTGCGCCAGGAGCGCTTCAAGTGGCCGGTCGCCGACGCGGGGCAGTTTGATACCAGCCTGGATGCCGCATCGCAGGCCGTGCAGGCCTGGCTGTTGCGGCGGCTCGCCGATGGCGGCCAGGGCCCGCAGCCGTCAATGCAAATCCTGCTGATGGGCGATGCCGCCGTGCACAATCTTGCCGTTGACGGCAGCACTGCACCGGCGCCGGGAGCGCGCGTGGCCCTGGGCAATGGCCTGGGCACCGGCCTGGTCACCCACGGTTCGACCCGCCTTTGGCAACAGCCATTACTCAAGCGAGAGTTCTGGCACCATCTTGCCGCGATCCAGCGCACGCCGACCGAGCCTGCGCTCTGATTGCCAGCCTCGCCCAACGATCTTGAACGCGAGCAGCCGGGAACTGCAGCCAGGCGATATCCAGTCCATCGCTCGCTGGTTGGCGGCGGCCGCAGACCTCAACGAGACGACATTGCGCGAGGCGCTGGGCAAGCCCGATTACCTGGCCCGCGTGTTGACGCTGGATGCCGGCGCACCGGGGGGCTCGGATATTGCCGGTTTTTATCTCGCCCAGTGCGTTGTCGAGGATTGTAGCCTGCTGGATATCTGCGTGGCGCCTGCGCAGCGTCGACGTGGCTACGGCCGGAAAATGCTCGAGGATCTCTATCGGCAGGCCAGCCAGCGACATTGCTCGCGTATCCTGCTCGAGGTTCGGGCCAGTAATGAACCCGCCATCGCGCTGTATCGCGGCGATGGTTTTGAATACCAGGGCAGCCGGCCAGGCTATTACCCGGTTACCGATCAGTCGGCCGGGCTTGTGGGCAGGGAAGATGCGTTGTTATTCTGCCGTTCCTGCCCGTTAGCGGTGACTGGCGGGCACCCCCCATCCAGCCAGGTGTAATCGCTATGCCCTTTGTCCAGACCCAGTGGTGGAGCCTCGAGTTGCCCGAACAGTGGTCGGCGCGCGCCGATGACGATACGGTATCGCTGGTCGACTGCGATGAGTTGGGTTCCATCGACATCAGCGCCATGCGCCGAGAGTCCGGTGATGTCGAGGCGGCCGAACTTGAAGCGCTGGCGCAGGAGACCCTTGATGCCGGCAATGAGCCAGGCCCGGTCACGCTGGGCCCGCTCTCCGGGATCGCGTTTGAATTCCTCGAAGAAGGTGAATACTGGCGCGAGTGGTACCTTTGCGCGGGGTCACTGCTAATGCTCGTCACCTACAATTGTGACGCGGAGCATCGCGACTTTGATCGTCTGCTGGTCGATGACATCCTGGCGACGCTAACTATCAACGAAGAGGGTGAGGTATGAGGTTGTTACACACAATGCTGCGCGTCGGCGACATGGACAAGTCCATAGCGTTTTACCAGGACATCTTTGGCATGACGCTGTTTCGACGCAATGACTTCCCCGGTGGCCGGTTTACGCTCGCGTTTCTTGGCTATGGCGATGAGGGTAGCAACACGGTGATCGAACTCACCCACAACTGGGATACCGATCGCTACGATATCGGGGATGGCTTTGGCCACCTGGCCATTGCCGTCGATGACGCCTACGCGGCCTGCGAGCGAATCAAGGCCCAGGGTGGTAACGTGGTGCGTGAGGCCGGGCCGATGCAGCACGGCACGACCGTCATTGCCTTCGTCGAAGATCCCGATGGTTACAAAATAGAGCTGATTGAAACCCGCTAGCGCTAGGCGGGCGATTCGCCGAAGGGTTTATCGTGGCGCATGCGCCATATCAATAACATTGGCATCAGCATCCACGGCAGGTTGAATACCAGGTAGTACAGCGTGTTCGGCGGTGGGTGGTCACCCAGCAGCGTCGCCATGAAGTAGTAGTACATGTTGGTGATTGCCGATCCGGCAAACACCAGGCACCACAGTCTTATCCAGTTTTTCCCGAAGATAAACGCGTAGAGCATTACGCAGAGAAAGGGCGAGTGAACAAAGCCGTCGATCGCAACCGCACTGAATAAAAAGATGGGCAGTGGGTCCAGCAGGTGCGTGGGCTCCTCTGCAACGGCCCAGTCATACAGGAAGCGTAGGGGGGGCCAGGGGCTGTCGGGGCTTACCGGTATGCCCAGTGCCTCGGGCAGGCTGAACAGCAATCCGTACAGCACAGAAATCGTGTAGAAGCCGACGATCAGCATATCGACTGGGCGCTGGCGCAGTGGTGTGGCGGTCATGGGCTTCTCCATCATTGGCGGGCCGATTGCCCAGCGAATGGGCAGTGGGGCTTTAGCTGGCGGCGATCATGCTAGCCGCTGGGGCAGGGTCCGATCTATACCATTCGGTTAGCTCACCGGTTGGCTGCAATTGCCAGTGTATCCCGCGCCCGCTTAACGCAAGTGTTTATGTACGCAAACAGGCTCAGTGATAAACTACGCGGCTCACATCTTCGCCACCTTGGGGCACCGTGATGTCAACAGAATCAACCGCGAACCAGTCCGGCGCCGAGAACGCGGCAGAGGGCGATCTGGACCTGGCCGAAGTGTTTGGTATGGGTGAGCCTGACCAACAGCAGCAGAACGCGCGCAACCTCTCCCTGCAGGCGGCAGTGCATGGTTTTGCGCTGCTGGCCGCGCTGGCGCTATGGGGCGCGGCCGACAGCTGGATGCTGGTCACGGATCTGGCGCTGGCCTCCGCGTTTGCCGTTGTCGCGTCGATTGCATTTGGCATCGTCATGGTGCACGTGATTCACGAGTGGTTTCATTTTCTTGGCGCGGTCGCCAGTGGCGCCAGCTACACGGTGAAGGAGCGCGCTGCACCGCTGTTTTTTGATTTTGACTACACCGGCAACAGCGACCGACAGTTTTTGTCGATGAGCATCGCCGGTACCGTCGGCAACCTGTTGTTCATCGCGCTGGTCTTTTTCCTGGTGCCGATCGATAGTGCTTCGCGCGCCATGCTGCTTGCTGTGGCGCTGGGCATGCTGATTTACGTTGGCTGTATCGAGTGGCCTGTGATCCGCTACACCCTGCAGGGTCGCTCGGCGATGGATGCCCTGGTTGCGCATTTTGGCCAGGGTGCGGGCGTGCTGAATCGGGCCTTTTTCTATGGTCTGTTGACGGCATCGCTTGCCTGGTGGTTTCTCTGGTTTTAAGCGAACTGTGTTTCGTTATTGATGATGAGTGAGTAAATGTATGTCTGCTGAGCAAAAATCCAAACCGACCCGTCCCAAAAGACTAGCGGATGTCAACGAGTGGCATATGGAGATGGATGCCGCGGTGATAGGGTTTGGTGGTGCGGGTGCCTGTACCGCCATCGAAGCCAGGGATGCGGGCATCGATGTGCAGATTTTCGAGCTGTCCAGCGCCTCGGGTGGTTCGACGGCAATGTCGAGCGCGGAAATTTATATGGGCGGCAACGGTGGTACGCGCGTCCAGCGGGCCTGTGGCTACGACGATTCCACTGAAAACATGTACAACTTCCTGAAAGCCTGCCAGGGCGAGCAGGGCGATGACGAGAAAATCCGCGCCTACTGCGAGGGCAGTCTCGATCACTTCAACTGGCTGGTCAACGAAGGCGTGCCCTTCAAGGATACCGAATTCAAAGAGCGGGCGATCATGGTCACCAGTGATGATGGCCTGCTGTTTACGGGCAGCGAGAAAGTCTGGCCCTTCAATGAAATTGCGCAGCCGGTGCCCCGTGGTCACAATCTCTATGTCGATGGCGATAACGGTGGCCCGTTGTTCATGAAGATCATGACCGAGGCCGTGGAGCGTCGCGGTATTCCGGTGCATTACGAGAGCCGGGCCCTGACGCTTATCCAGGATGACGACAAGACCGTGCACGGTATCGTGATTCGGCAAAACCAGCAGGAGCTCAATATTCGCACGCGCAAGGGCGTTGTGTTATGCGCGGGTGGCTTCGTCATGAACGAAGCGATGCTGCAGCGCTATGCGCCGCAACTCACGCGCTGTACCGCCCAGGTGGGCAATCCCGGTGACGATGGCGCGGGCATCCTGATGGGTATGGGCGCCGGCGGTGCCGCGATCAACATGCACGAGGGGCTGACGACAATCGCCTTCTACCCCCCCGCATCGCTGACCTACGGAATCTTTGTCGACGCTGCGGGCCAGCGCTTCATCAATGAAGACGGTTACCACAGTCGCGTCGGAAACTTTTGCCTGCGCCAACCCGGTGATCGCATTTACCTGATCTTCAACGCCGATGATTTTGGTGAGTACCAGAAGGTCAGCTATATGGGGGCCGATATTGCCGGCACGGGTGAAACCGTAGCAGAACTAGAGGAAGAGCTGGGTCTGCCTGAAATGTCGCTGCAGCAAACGGTTGAGTTTTATAATCACTACGCCGCTAAAGGCGAGGACCCCAAGTTCCACAAGATCCCCGAGTGGCTGAAGCCGCTTGAGCCGCCCTTCGCGGCACTGGATTGCACACCTGGCCGCGGTGCCATGTATTCCTACTTTACCCTGGGCGGGCTGGATACGCAGGTGACAGGCGAAGTACTGACCGGCGAGCGACAGGTGATCAAGGGCCTGTATGCCGCTGGCCGCACCACGGCCGGCATGCCGCGCCGGGGCGATGGCTATGCCAGTGGTATGTCGGTAGGGGATGTGACGTTCTTCGGGCGAATGGCCGGCAAGCAGGTGGGTGCCGCTGCCGATATTGCCTGACGATCGCTTACTCCGGGGCAGGGAGGTCCAGTAACTCGGCGATCAGTTGGGTGACCGCGTTGTTGCGTTCGAGAGCCTCTGCAAGCTCTGGAGGAATCGTGCCGTAGGATGCCTGCTGCTGCATGATGCGAATCATCACGCAGGCGAAGCGAAAGCCCGCAAATACCTGATAGTACTTGAGGTGTTCGACCGGCCTGCCGACGCACGCTTCGTAATAGGCGATGGTCTCTTCATCGCTGGGCATGCCCTCGGGTCGATCGCCGGCCTGGGCAGGGTTGCCATTGCCGCGCTGCAGGCACCAGTCGACAAATAGCCACCAGGCGATATCGGCCTCGGGATTGCCGATGGCGATCATTTCCCAGTCGAGCACGGCCAATACCTGGTCGCCGCTATACATCATGTTGCCAAAGCGCGAATCGCCCCAGATGATGCCATCGCGTTCACCGGTGGGCATATTTTTCTTGAGCCAGTCCAGCGCGTACTCGGCAACGGGCTGGGGTTTGCCGCGCGCGGCCCACAAAAAGTAGTGTTCGTAATACTCCAGGTGTTGTTCTATTGCCGACCGGCTCTGGTCTGGCCATGCCAGGAAGCCGAGCCCGGCGTCGCGGTAGTCGAGCTTGTGCAACTCGGCCATGCGCGCGATACCGTTCATCCAAAGCGCGCGTCGCTGTTCCGGACTGGCATCAACCACAAAACCTTCCATGTGATAGGGCGGGCTGTCAGAGGGCACTTTGCCATCCAGGAATTCCATGACGTAGAAGGTCTCGCCAAGAATCGATTTGTCGTATTCCTTCCACAGGCAGGTAGGCACCGGTATATCGCTGTGCGTCGCCAGTGCCTGCATCACGTCAAACTGCTGCGGAATATCGTAGAAGGGGAAGACCGGAAAGCCGGTTGGACTGACTCTCAGTACGATGTCTTTTTCGATCGATGCGCCGTCGAGCCGGTAGGCCAGCTGCGCGAGCAGTGTATCGTTCGAGAATCCCGAGCCCTGGGGTCGGCGGAGGTTGGTGACGGCGATGTCGCTGGCACCCGCCAGCTTGCTGTCAAGCCATTTCGCGAGATTGATTTCAGCTTCGGCGAGGTCGCGTTCGGGAGCGCTCATAATGGTTGGCCACTGTGGTTGGGTTGCAGTTTCGCTCAGGTGATGGTGCCGGTAACGCGCACGCGCTTGGATTCGCGCGGCTCGCTGGTTTTGCGGGCGTCCTGGGCTTTCTTGATCTGGTTGTCGATGATGTTTTTGGAGGCGATCAGTAATCCGGTCAGAATAAATGCGCCGGGGGGCAGTATCGCCAGCAGGAACTGCGGGTAATCGTCAATAACGACTACGGTCCAGTCGGCGGCTGCAGGCCCGAACAGCAGGTCCATATTGGCAAACAGTGCACCCGTGCCGAACAGTTCCCGTGCGCCTCCCAGAAGGTAGAGCACGACGGCAAAGCCCAGGCCCATCATCAGGCCATCGTAAGCCGAGCGGCCGATCGGGTTTTTGCAGGCAAAGCCATCTGCGCGGCCGAGGATGACGCAGTTGGTGGTAATCAACGGCAGGAATATGCCGAGAATTTCGTAGAGTTCATAGGTGTAGGCCTGCATGAGTAACTCGGTGCAGGTCACTGCCGCCGCGATGATCATGACAAAGGTGGGCAGCCTGATGGCATCGGGTGTCACGTTGCGGATCATCGACACGCAGGTGTTGGAGGCAACCAGCACGAAGATGGTCGCCAGCCCCAGACCAATCGAATTGACCACTGAATTGGTGACGCCGAGCAAAGGGCACAGACCCAGTAGTTGCACCAGTGCTGCGTTGTTTTTCCACAACCCATTGAGGGTAAGTTCCTGGAAGCTTGCCATAATCAGGGTTGCCCGGATGTGCCCGAAGGCTGGTTGAACTGGCCGACCAGCTGCCTGGCCGATCGCTGGTGATACTGCAGCGTGCGCGCAATCGCCTGGGTGAGGGCGCGCGGTGTAATCGTGGCGCCGGTAAAGCCATCGAATGCGCCGCCATCTTTGCGGACTGTCCACTGGGCCAGCGGCGGGTCGCCAAGTCGCTTGCCCGTGAAATCATTGATCCAGTCGGCCTTGCGGACATCGATCTTGTCACCAAGCCCGGGCGTTTCACGATGTTGCAGTACGCGCACGCCGGCGACGCTGCCATCGGCCAGGTTGATACCAATAATAAAGTCGATATCGCCACTGTAGCCATCGCGTGCCGTGGCGGCGTAAATCAGTGTGGTGGCCTCGCCATCGCGCCGCGCCAGGAAAAAGCTGCGCGGTTCCCGGTGGCCCAGTTCCTCGAGCTCAAAGCGTCGCTGGTCGGCGAGCAGGTCATTGTCATGGGCGTTGGCAGGCACAATCTGGTACAGCGCCTTGAGCTGCGCCTGGCGTTGTTGTTCGGCGATGCGCTGTTCGGTGAGTGCGGCGGTGCCAGCGATGACGGCGGTGCAGGCCAACGCAAAAATACCCAGCCGCAGGCCATTGCCACGGATCGAGGCAAACAGCGTGACCGGTTGGTCCGGCTGTTCCGGGGTGGGTTCAACGGGCTCGTTCATCGGTCGTCTTTGCCGCTCGCGTGGCCATAGGTGCGCGGTTGGGTGTAGTAATCAATTAATGGCGCTGAAAAGTTCATTAGCAGTACCGCAAAGGCAACGGCATCCGGGTAGTTGCCCCATTTCCTGATCAGGAATAGCAGCACGCCAGCGCCAGCGCCATAGATGATGCGACCGCGATTACTCACCGCCGAGGACACGGGGTCAGTAATAATAAACCAGGCGCCAAACATCGTGGCGCCACTGAACAGATGAAACAGCGGTGAACCGACACTGGCAGATGAGCCGCCGTCGTAAAACAGCGCCGACATGATGACCAGCGTGGCGAGCATGCTAACGGGTGCGTGCCAGGTGTAGATACGTCGATAAAGCAGGAACAGACCGCCGGCAAGAAAGCCCAGGTTGGCCATCTCCCAGCCCGCGCCACCCCAGCGACCAAAGTGCTCGGGGTTTTGCTGGTAGAGGTCGCTGAGCATCAGTGCGTTATTTTGCCGCACCAGGTCCAGCGGTGTTGCCATTGTGAAGCCGTCGATCGTCGGCAGCGGCTGAAGTTCCAGGGTGATGGCAAAGGTCTCAAGCAGGCCGGGTATGTCGCTGCCAGCGGGCAGCGATGCCAGCGGTGCTGCCCAGCGGGTCATCTCGACCGGGAACGAGATCAGCAGGACCACGTAACCGACCATCGCGGGATTGAAGGGGTTGTAGCCCATGCCGCCATAGAGGTGTTTGGCAATGCCGATCGAGAACAGCATGCCCGTCATGATGACCCACCAGGGGCAGTAGGGCGGCAGGGCAATGCCCAGCAATACCGCCGTCACCAATGCGCTGCAATCGCTCAGGTAGGGCAGCACTGGCCGGCCGCGCAGTTTCATGGCGATCGCTTCAATCAACAGCGCGAAACCCGATGCCAGGACGATATTGACCAGCACGCCCCAGCCAAAGGCAAGGCACAGCGCCGCGACCCCGGGGATGCAGGCGAGCAGCACCAGTTGCATCACCTGCGCGGTACTCTGCCGGCGATGCGCATGCGGTGAGGTGATTTGCATCAGCGCCATTGGTACGCGCTCGTGTGAGTCGAGTTGCTCATGAGTCCTCTGCAGCCGCTAGTGCCGATGTCGCATCGGCAAGCTTTTGTTCGCACTTCTCGACAGCGGTGCGCAGCGCACCGGCGTTGGGGTCGTCGGCGGCTTCGGCGTCGGCGCAGCGCTGTCGCGCCTTGTCCAGGCGGGCCTGTGCTTTATCGACAGCCACTTTGAGTTTCTCTAGCGGTTCGACCTCATCAGCATCGCGCTGCTCGGCACGCCGGGCCAGCGCGCGGGCCACGGGGTCATCACCGGCTGCGGGTGTCTCACTGGCACTCGCGGCTTTTTTGGCCTCAACGCGAGCCAGTGCCTGCTGGACGGCGTCGCGTTTGGCAGCATCGTCATCGTTGTTCGAGGCGGGCTGTTGCTCGGGCGTTTCCGCTGCGCGCCTGGCGGCGGCTTCTTTCGCTGCTTTGGCGCGCGCCTCGCGCGCTTCGATTTTTTCGCGCTCCAGACGCTCGAGTCTTTCCTGCCGGGCATCGAAGCGCAACTTGGCAGCGTCGGCCTGCTGCTGGTCGGCCTGGCGTTGGCGAATCGCGGCCTTGGATGCCCGGTAGTACTGCACCAGCGGAATATGACTGGGGCACACATACGAGCAGGCGCCACACTCGATGCAGTCGGCGAGGTTGTGGGCCTCGAGTTTTTCGTATTCTTTGCCCTGTGCAAACCAGAACAGCTGCTGTGGCAGCAGCGAGGCAGGGCAGGCCTCGGCGCACATGCCGCAGCGAATGCAGGCCTGGGCCGGAGGCGGCGCCGGCAGTTCATCGCGTTCGGGTGCGAGAATGCAGTTGGTGGTTTTGACGACGGGCACCGCGTCGCTGGACAGCGAGAAGCCCATCATCGGGCCGCCCATCACCAGGCGCTCGTTGCGACTGGCCTGGAAGCCACTGAGCGCCAGCAGGTGCGAAACCGGCGTGCCAATCAGCACTTCGTAGTTTCTCGGCTGTGCAAGCGCATCGCCCGTGAGCGTCGTAACCCGTGAAATCAGCGGTTCGCCCAGGCGCACAGCGCGGTATACCGCGACCGCGGTGCCGACGTTCTGGCAGACGATGCCAAGATCGGCGGGGAGTCCGCCGCTGGGAACCTGCTGCCCGGTGAGAATTTCAATCAGCTGTTTCTCGCCGCCGGAGGGGTATTTGGTCGGGAAGGTAATGACATCGACCGTCGTGTGCTTGCCGGTGTGCGCGGCAAAATCGATGCTTGCCAGCGCTGTCTCTATGCCGGTGACAACATCGAGTTTGTTATCTTCGATCCCGAACAGCACCTGGCCAGGTTTCACCAGCTGCGCCAGGATGGCGACACCCTGGGCTATTTCTTCGGCGCGCTCGCGCATCAGTACATGGTCGGCGGTGATATAGGGCTCACACTCGGTACCATTGATAATCAGCGTGTCGAGTTCATCCCCGGGCCTGCCTGCAAGTTTTACGCTGGCAGGGAACCCCGCGCCGCCCTCGCCGGCGATGCCGGCCGCGCGAATGATGCCCAGCAGCGTCTCGCTGTCGAGCTCGCGATACTGCTCGTTGGCCTGGCGCTCGCACCAACGCTCGGCGCCGTCGGTGGCAATGACGATACAGGGGCTGGCAAGGCCGGAAGGGTGGGGTACGGCGCGCTCTTCGACCGCTGTGACCGTACCTGAAGAGCTGGCGTGTACCGGCAGGCTGACAAAGCCGGCGGGTTCGGCAATGCACTGGCCCTTGAGCACCGGGTCACCGACCTTGACGATGGGTTTGGCGGGCGCGCCGATATGCTGCGAGAGCGGAATGACCAGTTCTGCGGGCAGTGCTGCTGGCGTAATCGCATCGCCAAGCGACTGCGTCTTGTTCTCTGGCGGGTGAATGCCGCCGTGAATGTCCCAGGTTTTGCGCATCGTCGACTCAGGCTGCCTGGTGCTTGTCGCTGGCAATGATATCGGATGCCGGCAAATCCCAGTGCCAGGCGCTAAGCCCAGTCACGGCGGGAACCATATCGATACAGTCGACCGGGCAGGGTTCTACGCAGAGGTCACAGCCAGTGCATTCGCTGACGATAACGGTATGCATCATCTTGGCGGCGCCAAGGATGGCATCGACCGGGCAGGCCTGGATGCACTTGGTGCAGCCAATGCACTCTGCCTCACGAATGAAGGCGACTTTGCGCACGTCCTCGACGCCGTGTTCGTCATCGAGCGGCATGGGCTCCACATCGAGCAAATTGGCCAGGGAGTTGATGCCAGCTTCACCGCCGGGTGGGCACTTGTTGATTGCGTCGCCATTGGCGATGGCTTCGGCATAGGGCTTGCACCCGGGGTAGCCACACTGGCCGCACTGGGTCTGCGGCAGGATGGCATTGATCTGGTCGACAATCGGGTCGCCCTGCACCGCAAAGCGCACCGCGCCAAAACCCAGGATTGCGCCAAACGCAATGCCCAGCGCAGCCAGCACCAGTAGTGCGGCGAGAAAAGGTTCCTGTATGAAAAAATCTATCACGCCCGTCTACACCAGCCCGGCAAAGCCCATGAAAGCCAGCGACATCAGCCCGGCCGTGACCATGCCGATCGCCGAACCCTGGAAGGGCTGCGGAACATCGGCAACCGCCAGGCGCTCGCGCATCGCCGAGAACAGGATGAGCACCAGCGAAAAGCCAGCGGCGGCGCCAAACCCGTAAATTGCCGATTCGAGCAGGTCGTGTTGCTTGTTGATGTTAAGCAGCGCAACACCCAGTACGGCACAGTTCGTGGTAATCAGTGGCAGGAACACACCGAGAACCTTGTAAAGCAGCGGGCTGCTCTTGTGAATCACCATTTCAGTAAACTGGACGACGACCGCGATCACCAGGATAAACGAGATGGTGCGCAGGTAGGTGAGCTCCAGCGGCACCAGCAGGTAGGTGTATGTCAGGTAGCTACAGACCGAGGCCAGCGTCAGCACAAAGGTCGTTGCCGCCGACATGCCAATCGCGGTATCGAGCTTGTTCGATACGCCCATGAACGGACACAGGCCAAGAAACTGCACCAGCACGAAATTATTGATAAAAATCGCACCGATCAGCAGTACAGCAATTTCACTCAACATCATTGAAAAGGCCTGTAAGTCGCTATGGCTGGGTGACCTGGTGTTCGGGAGTGCCGGGCACTAGCTGACACGCATGCCCGGGGTGGCACCGCTGTCCGGTTCGAGCAGGAAAATATCATCGCCATCGCCGCTGGCGGCCAGCACCATGCCCTCGGAGACACCGAAGCGCATTTTACGGGGTTTGAGGTTGGCGATCATGACCGTGAGTTTACCCTCCAGCTGTTCGGGCGAGTAGGCGGACTTGATGCCTGAAAACACCGTCCTGCGCTCGTCGCCAAGGTCCAGCTCGAGCTGCAGGAGTTTGTCTGCACCTTCAACCGCCTGGGCGCTGACAATGCGCGCGATGCGCAGGTCGAGTTTGGCAAAGTCTGCGATGTCGATGGTCGCTGGCGCGTCGCTGTCGGCGGCGGCAGGGGTCGGCGTGTTCATTGCGGGCTGTTCACCTGGCGGCTTTTCAAGAATCGCTTCGATTGTTGCTGGCTCTACGCGTTTGAGCAGCGGTTTGAACTTGTTGATCTGGTGCCCGCACAGCGTTTGATCCAGGGAATGCCAGAGCAATTCGGTATTGAGGAACTGGCCCGCGGCCACTGCCAGCTGCGGCAGTACCGGCTGCAGGTAGGTCATCAGTACGGCGAAACCGCAAATGCCCTGGCTGCAGATGCCCTGCAGGTCGCTGTCGCGTTGTTCGTCTTTGGCAACCACCCAGGGTTGCTGCTCGTCGATGTACTGGTTGAGCTGGTCAGCCAGCGCCATGACCTGGCGCATCGCCTGCGCGAAGTCGCGTTGCTCGTAGGACTGTGCGATATCGTGTTCGGCCGCAAGCAGCTTGTCGTGCAGGGACTGGTCGGGTAACTGTGCGGCCAGGTAGCCGTCAAAGCGTTTGCTGATAAAACCTGCGCAGCGACTGGCGATATTGACCAGTTTGCCCACCAGGTCGGCGTTGACCTTGTTGACGAACTCATCGAAGTCCAGGTCGATGTCGCTAACGCCAGCATTCAGGCGCGAGGCAAAAAAGTAACGCAGGTAGTCGGCGGGCAGATTGTCCAGGTAGCGGCGCGCGGTAATGAAGGTGCCGCGCGATTTAGACATCTTTTCGCCGTTGATGGTCACGAAGCCGTGTGCGTAGATGGCAGTGGGCAGGCGATAGTTGCAGGCATCGAGCATGGCCGGCCAGAACAGGCCATGGAAATTGATAATGTCCTTGCCGATAAAGTGGTACAGCTCGGTGCCGGCTGCCCGGGCCGCATCGGCCGACCAGAACTCATCGAATGCCAGGCCCTCTCGCTCGCAGTAATTCTGGAAGCTCGCCATGTAGCCAACCGGCGCATCCAGCCAGACGTAAAAGTACTTGGCTTCGGTGTCGGGAATGGCGAAGCCGAAGTAGGGTGCATCGCGGCTGATGTCCCATTCCTGCAAGCCACTGTCGAGCCATTCGCGCAATTTGTTGGCCACTGCAGGCTGCAGGTTTTCATTGCCCAGCCAGCGATCGAGCATGTCGGCAAACGCGGGCAGCTTGAAGAAGTAGTGCGTCGACTGCCGATCGACGGGTTGCGCGCCCGAGATGGTTGAGCGTGCGTCGATCAGGTCGCTGGGGCTGTAGGTGGCGCCACAGGCTTCGCAGTTATCGCCGTACTGCTCGGGTGTTTTGCATTTTGGGCAGGTGCCAACGATGTAGCGGTCGGCCAGGAACAGTTCTTTCTCGGGGTCAAAGGCCTGGGTAATTTCGCGCTCACCAATATAGCCGCCCTCGCGCAGCTGAAGGTAGATCGACTCCGACCAGGCCTTGTTCTCTGGTGAGTGGGTGCTGTAATAATTGTCGTGGCTAATCTGGAAGTCGCGAAAATCGCTGCTGTGTTCGGTGTGAACCTGCTCGATCAGCTGTTCGGGCGTCAACCCCTGCTGTTCAGCCTTGAGCATGATCGCGGTGCCGTGAGTATCGTCGGCGCAAATATAGTGGCACTCGTGACCGCGGGCGCGCTGGAAGCGCACCCAGATATCCGTCTGGATGTGCTCAAGCAAATGACCCAGGTGCAGGGGGCCGTTGGCATAGGGCAGTGCGCTGGTGACCAGGATGCGGCGTCGCGCGGTACCTGGATTCGATTCGGAGTTCATGTGGGATTTTGGGTCGAGGCCGTCTCGGTTGTTAGCCCAGCCAGAACGCTGGCAAGCCCGCTAATATACCGATTTTTATCGGGTTTTTCACCGTGCATTTGCGCGTTTCTCGGTTCTGGCCGGGAAGCGGGCAGCCATTGCGTGGGCTGCCAGATAGCTGGGAGCCCGTCGCGCCGAGGTTGCAGGCCCCGCTATGGAACCGCTTTGAATACGTCCATGTACGCTTAACGACGGCATCCATGCCGTCGATATTCCACAGCGGGGCCTGCAACCCCAGCGCGTCGAGACCTGCAGCAGCTGCAGGCATTCGGTTATGGGGGCGGGCTTAGCTCAGGGGGCACTCTTTGGTATCCAGCTGCCGCCGGGGCTCGCCCAATGTGGCCTGGGCCATGCGTGCGACTTTGGCCGCGGTCGCGCGGTAGGCTGTGAGTTTGCCACCGTAGAGGCTGATTAAACGCGGTGCAGCCGGGTTGTCGACGGCGACCAGGGTGTCGCGCGCTCGCGCGGAAAAAGGGCGCAGGGCGGCAGGGCCACTTGCCGGCTCGGCTTTGGGCAGTACGCGAAGTCCAGCCCAGTCTGCGGTTCGCCGGCCCTGGTAGTCCGGGAAATAGTGACGCAGGGTGGCCTCGAGATAGTCGATCTCGGCGGTCGAGGCTGCGCAGTCGGCCGGATCGCCGCTGTGGGGTTGCTCGGTGGTGCCGACCATGGTGCCGTTTTTCCACGGGATGATGAACACGGCGCGCCGGTCCGAGGGCGCTTCAACGTAGAGGATGCTATCGCTGACCGGCAGGTCGAATTCGATGTGGCTGCCTTTGACCAGCTCGACGGCCGGCGCCGGCGGTGCCTGCGCCAGTGAGTCTTGCACGCTGGCGGCCCAGGGGCCGGCCGCGTTGATCACCAGTTCGCAGCGCAGCGCGCGTCGCTCGCCCGCCTGCTCAAGCGCCAGTTCCGGGCGCTGGCCGGCGTTCAGCGCGCCCTCAACCAGCCGGGTGTGCTCGGTACATTCGCAGCCCATCGCCTGTGCACTGCGGATAACGGCCTGGGTCAATGCGACGTCGTCGGTCTGGCAGTCACTGTATTGGAAGACGGCAACCAGGCCTTCCTGCTGCAGTCCTGGCAGCCTTGCCCACTCTGACCTGGGCAGGCTGCGATAGCTTGCCTGCGCTGAGAATCCGCCCAGGGCCCAATAGCAACCCAGCGCAATATGCAGCTGCCAGGGTTTGAGTCGCTGGCCGCGATACAGCGGAATATAGAAGTCGCGGGGCGCAATCAGTGACGGCGCCAGCGACTGCAGCAGGCTGCGTTCCTGCAATGATTTGCGCACCAGCGAAAACTGGGCGGATTCGATGTAGCGGAGGCCGCCGTGAATCAGCTTGCTCGAGCGCGAAGAGGTGGCGCTGGCGATGGTATTCTGTTCGATCAGCAGGGTGGTGAAACCCGCTGCCGCAAGCGCTTGCGCACAGCCTGCGCCCTGTATGCCGCCACCGACCACGATCGCATCGTAATGAGGTTGCAGGCTATGCAGTGGGGTGGTGAGATTCATGCTCAACGGCGTTGTCAGTGGCTGCGCTATAGGGCGACATGCATACAGTGTAGTCGCTCGCTGTCGGCGGCAGCGTCCCGCTTGCCGATGATTTGCCGCAAAGGTTACACTTTGCGCCGCCCGATCCGGGGGATCGGGCCTTTTCCAGCTCGGGAGCTATCGATGAAGATTGAGTACTATCCAATTCGCGGACGGGGTGAAGGCGGCCAGAAATTCCAGCTTGCGCGTCTGCGCGATGAAGCCGGCAATACCTACAAGGGCCAGTACGACCAGGCCCGGCATTTTGCCTCGGAATCTGAGTTGGTCGACTACCTGGCCACGGTGGTGCAGCAGCCCGCCGATGCCATTACCCTGGAAAAGATGCACCTGTAGCAGTGCGCAAAGAAGATGCCGGGCGGGCAGCGCCGCCCGGTCGTTATTGGCGTCAGTGCACGTGCGCGTGCACGACTAGAGGTAGAGAATACTCAGGCCCGCCACCAGGTAACCGACGCTGATAATCGAGATCACCGCGACCAGCAGGTTCTGGTTGAAGCCAAACTTCTCGGCGTAATCCCCGGCAATCTGCCAGCCCGCAAGAATCGAATTCAACGACGCCAGCAGCAGCGTGATTGCCAGGTAGGCCAGCGAGGCAGTGTCATTGAGCAGGTCCTGCAGGGTGTGGAAGTTGAATTCGCCCGGGCTGGCCACAAAATAAAACAGCCAGAGCCCAAACATCACAAACGCAACATTGCTGATGCGCTGGAACAGCCAGTGCGTTACGCCCATAGGTACACTCCCAGCATGATGCTGATGGCCACGCCCAGCAGAATGCTCGCCCAGGAAATTTTCTTGCCGCTTTCAAACTCTTCGCAGTAACCCATGTCCTGGATGATGTGCTTGACGGTGCCCACACAGTAGTAACCAAAGGCGCTGAGCAAACCCCAGGCCACGAACTGGATCATGAAATTGTCGTTGAGCAGGTTGGTGGCATGCACCAGGTGCACCGATGACTGCGAGACGTAGTAAAAGGCTGCGATGCCAACGCCCAGCGCAAACCAGCTGATGACGGCGGCGACGCGGTGTGAAATGGATGCCCAGGCCGTAATCGGGAAGTGGAACTTGAACAGTTCGAGGTTGACCGGGCGGGTGTCATTACCAGGCATAGTGGCTCCAGTGTCTATCGGGATTCCAGGGGTACGTAGTCGCGCGCTGCATGGCCGTTGTAGAGCTGGCGCGGGCGGCCGATCTTGAAGGCTGCGCTGTGCATCTCGTGCCAGTGCGCGATCCAGCCAACGGTGCGGCCTACGGCAAAGATCACCGTGAACATGCTGGTCGGGATGCCGATTGCCTTGAGAATAATGCCGGAGTAGAAGTCGACGTTGGGGTAGAGCTTTTTATCGATGAAATAGCTGTCTTCCAGTGCAATTTGTTCCAGTCGCTTGGCGATTTTCAGCAGTGGGTCATCTTCGATGCCGAGTTCGGCCAGTACTTCGTCGGCCGTCTCTTTCATCACCCGGGCGCGGGGGTCGAAATTCTTGTAGACCCGGTGGCCAAAGCCCATCAGGCGGAACGGATCATCCTTGTCCTTGGCGCGCGCGACGAACTCATCGATACGCGATTCATCGCCAATTTCCTGCAGCATTTCGAGCACGGCTTCGTTGGCGCCCCCGTGGGACGGGCCCCACAGCGCGGCAATACCGGCGGCAATACAGGCAAAGGGGTTGGCGCCCGATGAGCCAGTCAGGCGCACTGCCGAAGTCGAGGCGTTTTGCTCGTGGTCGGCGTGCAGCAGGAAGATCCGGTCCATGGCCCTGGCCAGCACCGGGTTGACTTCAAAGTCTTCGCAGGGATTGCCAAACATCATGTACAGGAAGTTCTCGGCGTAGCTTAAATCGTTACGCGGGTACATGAACGGCTGGCCAATACTGAACTTGTAGCTCATCGCCGCCAGCGTGGGCATTTTCGCAATCAGCCGGAACGCGGCGATTTCGCGGTGTTCCTGGTCGCTGACATCGAGCGAGTCATGGTAGAACGCCGACAGTGCGCCGACCACGCCGCAGAGAATAGCCATGGGGTGCGCATCGCGACGAAAACCGCTGAAGAAGGTGCGCAACTGCTCGTGGATCATCGTGTGCCGGCTGACCGTCGCTTCGAAGTGCGCCTTCTGGGCCGCGGTGGGCAGTTCACCGTAGAGCAGCAGGTAGCAGGCCTCGAGGTGCGTGGAGTGTTCGGCCAGCTGCTCGATGGGGTAGCCACGGTGCAGCAGGATGCCCTTCTCGCCATCGATGAAGGTGATCTGTGATTCGCAGGAGGCGGTGGCTACAAAGCCGGGGTCAAAGGTGAAGTGGCCGCTTTTGGCGAGCGGCGCCATATCGATGACATCCTGGCCCAGCGTACCGCTATAGACAGGTAGCTCCAGTTGAGGGCCGTCTTCAATGGACAGCACAGCTTTCTTGGAGGGGGCGTTTGGCATGTTGGGATCCCGTTGCACTTTCGTCTGTTCGTTTGTTACTGGCCCTGGCGACGCAAGGCGGCGTCATTCGGGCGTGTTTATCACGCGAGGTGATGATCCGCCACGGCGAATCACGCGCTGGGCGCTATGATACTGCAGGCGCGCAAAAATCGCCCCGGCAATCAGATAAGGCGCAAAACCGTTCGATGAAATGAGCCGTATAAAAGATAGTCGCAACTATAGAGAGAACCGCTTGTTTGTCAATGTCTTGACAGCGCGCCCCGGCGTTTCCATTCACGCCGCTTTTTTGTGCAATAAACTGGACTAAACACCGCAGCTAGCGTTTGTGGTGCTTATCTGGCTATCCTATAATCCGCAGCGTTTTTTGTCGCGGGATTCTGCGTGGTCGCAGCCAACCGGAGTGAGTCAAACATGACCAGCATTCGCACCCTGGAATATGATGGTGTCATCGTAGGCGGAGGAGGCGCCGGCATGCGCGCTGCCCTGCAGCTTGCACAGTCCGGTTACAAGACCGCAGTAATATCCAAGGTGTTCCCGACCCGGTCGCACACGGTCTCCGCCCAGGGGGGCATCACCTGCTCGATCGCCAGTTCCGATCCCGATGATGACTGGCGCTGGCATATGTACGATACCGTCAAGGGCTCCGATTATATCGGCGACCAGGACGCGATCGAATATATGTGCAGCGTGGGCCCTGAGGCGATTTTCGAACTCGAAAACATGGGCCTGCCCTTCAGTCGCACCGAATCGGGGCGTATTTACCAGCGCCCCTTTGGCGGGCAGTCCAAGGACTTCGGTGCCGGTGGCCAGGCCGCCCGGACCTGCGCTGCGGCTGACCGCACGGGCCACGCGCTGCTGCACACGCTCTACCAGGCCAATCTCAAAAACCAGACCGAGTTCCTGAACGAGTGGTTCGCCACCGACCTGGTCAAGAACCAGGACGGTGTCGTCGTTGGCGTGATTGCCATCTGCATCGAAACCGGCGAAATGGTCTACGTGAAATCCAAGGCGACGGTGTTTGCCACCGGCGGCGCGGGTCGCATCTACGCCTCGACCACCAATGCGCACATCAATACCGGCGATGGCGTCGGCATGGCGCTGCGGGCCGGTGTGCCGGTCCAGGACATGGAGATGTGGCAGTTTCACCCCACCGGCATCTACGGGGCCGGCACCCTCGTCACCGAGGGCTGCCGAGGCGAGGGGGGTTACCTCATTAATAAGGATGGCGAACGGTTTATGGAGCGCTACGCGCCCAATGCCAAAGACCTGGCTGGCCGCGACGTCGTCGCGCGCTCCATGGTCATGGAAATCCTCGAGGGGCGTGGATGCGGCCCCGAGGGTGATCACGTCTTCCTCAAGCTCGACCACCTGGGCCAGGAGGTACTGCACAGCCGCCTGCCGGGCATCTGTGAGCTGTCAGAGACCTTTGCCCATGTCGATCCGGTCTACGAACCCATACCGGTGGTACCGACCTGCCACTATATGATGGGCGGGATTGCGACCAACGTGCATGGCCAGGCGATTACCCAGACTGCCTCGGGCGAAGACCAGATCGTTGACGGCCTCTACGCCTGCGGTGAAATCGCCTGCGTGTCGGTACACGGCGCCAATCGACTGGGCGGCAATTCGCTGCTCGACCTGGTGGTCTTTGGTCGTGCTTCGGGCCTTTATATCGAGCGCGCTCTGGGCGAGGGGATTGAACAGCGCGAAGCCAGCCAGAGCGATATTGAGCAGGCAGCCGAGCGGGTGACGCGGCTCAATGAAAGCGAAGGCAATGGTGAAAGCGTCGCAGCCCTGCGCAAGGAGCTGCAAAACATCATGCAGCTGTACTTCGGGGTATTCCGCACGGGCGAGAAAATGACCCAGGGCGTTGAGCAGCTGGCCGAGCTGCGTGGCCGGATCGCGGGTGCTGGCCTGGCGGACAAGAGCGCCGCGTTCAACACCGCGCGCATCGAAGCGCTCGAGCTGCACAACCTGTTCGAGGTGGCTGAAGCGACTGCCATATCGGCAAACGTGCGCAACGAAAGTCGCGGGGCCCATGCCCGCGATGATTTCCAGGAGCGCGACGACGAAAACTGGTTATGTCACTCCATGTACTTTGCCGACGACAAGCGGGTCGGCAAGCGCGCAGTCAATTTTGAACCCGAAACGGTCGATACCTTCGAGCCCAAGGCTCGGGTGTACTGATCAAACCGGTTGAGAGAATCTGGAGCAAGTCCATGTTGCAAGTAAGTATCTATCGCTATGACCCCGACCAGGACGCCGCACCCTACATGCGCGACTACCAGGTCGATACCGGCGGTAAGGATATGATGGTGCTCGACGTCCTCGAGCTGATCAAGGCCGACGATCCGAGCCTGGCGTATCGCCGCTCCTGCCGCGAGGGCGTGTGTGGGTCAGACGGTATGAACATGAATGGCAAGAACGGCCTGGCCTGTATCAAGCCGCTGTCTGAAGTCGTCAAGGGCAACAAGCTGGTGCTGCGCCCCTTGCCTGGCCTGCCGGTCATTCGCGACCTGGTAATCGACATGAGCCAGTTCTACGCCCAGTACGAAAAGGTCAAGCCCTACGTCCAGGCGGGTGAGCCGCCAGCCACCGGTATCGAGCGACTGCAGAGCCCTGCCGATCGAGAAAAGCTCGATGGCCTCTACGAGTGCATTCTCTGCGCCTGCTGTTCGACCAGTTGCCCTTCATTCTGGTGGAATCCCGACAAGTTTATTGGCCCGGCTGGCCTGCTGCAGTCCTACCGTTTCCTGGCCGACTCTCGTGACCAGGCCACGGCTGAGCGACTCGAGGATTTGTCTGACCCCTTCAGCGTGTTCCGCTGCCATGGCATCCAGAACTGCGTGTCGGTATGCCCCAAAGGCCTGAACCCGACCAAGGCCATTGGGCACATTCGGAGCATGTTGCTGACGCGCTGATCCATTTCCGCACACTGGGCGCCATGCTTGCGTGCGTCCAGCCCAGAAGCCGTCAGTTTGCGGCAGACTTGGTACAGTTCCCGCTTGCCCCGCAGCCCGCAGGCGCTAAACTTGCCCCAGTATCCGCACCGGAAATCCCGGTGCCGGCCGCTTTGACCGATTACCCACTATTTGCGCCAGAGAACCCTGATGCCTGCGTCGCGCTCCGCCCAGCCCAGCCCGCTGCCCATGTCACAATGGCGGCGCAATTCGCATATTGCCGGCGGCAATGCCGACTACATCGAAGCGCTCTACGAGCATTACCTCGAAGCGCCTAACGACATCCCCCCGCAGTGGCGCGAGTACTTCGACAAGTTGCCGAAAGTCCCGGGCAATATCCGCCAGGACGTTGCCCACTCGACCGTCCGCAGCCATTTCCTGGAACTGGCCCGGCAGCGTAACGGCGCCACCCGGGCGACGCTCGATGACAGCATCGCCACCGAGCACGAGCGCAAGCAGATTCGGGTCTTGCAACTGATTAGCGCCTATCGGCAGCGCGGCCACCAGCGAGCCACGCTCGATCCGCTGGGCCTGATGGAGCGCGAGCAGGTCCCCGATCTCGACCCGGCCTACCACCAGCTCAATCCTGCCGATTACGATACGGTTTTCCAGACCGGCGTGTTCTATATCGGCAAGCAGGAAGCGACGCTGGGTGAAATCTATGAGGCGCTGCAGCAGACCTACTGTGGGTCAATCGGTGCCGAGTTCATGCATATCGTCGACACTGAACAGCGCCAGTGGATCCAGCAGCGCATGGACAGTGTGCGCTCTTCGCCCGCATTCAGTATCGATACCCAGCTGCACCTTCTGGAGCGCCTGACCGCTGCTGAAGGCCTCGAAAAATTCCTCGGTTCGCGCTACCCGGGCACCAAGCGTTTTGGTCTTGAGGGTGGTGAGAGTTTTATCCCGATGCTTGATGAGCTGATCCAGCGTGCCGGTTCTTACGATGTGAAGGAAATCGTCATCGGTATGGCGCACCGCGGCCGCCTGAACGTGCTGGTCAACACGCTGGGCAAGCAGCCGTCTGAGCTGTTTGATGAGTTTGAAGGTAAAGCGGTCTTCAATACCTCGGGCGATGTGAAGTACCACCAGGGCTTTTCGTCCAACGTCATGACCTCAGGCGGCGAACTGCACCTGGCTCTGGCCTTTAACCCCTCGCACCTCGAGGTGGTCTCGCCGGTCGTCGAAGGTTCGGTGCGAGCGCGCCAGGATCGCCGCAAAAATTTTGAGCGCGACAAGGTTATCCCGATCATCGTGCACGGCGATGCAGCGTTCGCCGGGCAGGGCGTGGTGATGGAGACCTTCCAGATGTCGCAGACCCGGGCCTATGCCACCGGCGGCTCGGTGCATATCGTTATCAATAACCAGGTGGGCTTTACCACCTCGAATATCCACGATGCGCGCTCCACCGAGTACTGCACCGACTGCGCGAAGATGGTCCAGGCGCCGATTTTCCATGTCAATGGCGATGACCCCGAAGCGGTCCTGTTCGTCACCCAGATGGCGCTGGATTTCAGGCAGCAGTTCCAGTGCGACGTGGTTATCGACCTGGTTTGCTATCGCCGCCGTGGCCACAATGAGGCCGATGAGCCTTCGGGCACGCAACCGCTGATGTACCAGGCCATCAAGCAGCACCCGACGACGCGGCAACTCTATGCGCAGCGGCTGATCGACGCCGGCGTGTTGAGCGATGCCCAGTCGAAACAAATGGAAGATGACTATCGCGATGCGCTCGATCACGGTGACCACGTCGTAAAAGCACTGGTTAAACAACCCAATGAAGAGCTCTTCGTCGACTGGACGCCTTACCTGGCCCACGACTGGCAGGTGCGTGGCGATACGCAGATTGCGCTCGACAGGCTGCAGGATATCGCCCACCAGGTGAATGCTGTGCCCGAGGGGTTTTCCCTGCAGCGCCAGGTCAGCAAGATCATTGAAGACCGGGTCAAGATGGCCGCTGGCGCAATGCCCTGCAATTGGGGCTTTGGCGAGACCATGGCCTATGCGAGTCTGCTCGCCGAGGGTTACCCGGTGCGGATTACCGGGCAGGATGTCGGCCGTGGTACGTTCTCTCATCGCCATGCGGTGTTGCACGACCAGCACGACAGCGGCACCTATATTCCGCTGCAGAATATCGACGGCCAGCAGGCTGAGTTCACCATCTACGATTCGTTCCTGTCCGAGATGGCGGTGCTGGCCTTCGAATATGGTTATGCCACCACCAGTCCGACTGGCCTGGTGATCTGGGAGGCGCAGTTTGGCGACTTTGCCAACGGCGCACAGGTCGTTATCGACCAGTTCATTACCAGCGGAGAGCACAAGTGGGGCCGGCTGTGCGGTCTGACGATGTTGCTGCCGCATGGCTACGAGGGGCAGGGCCCCGAGCACTCCTCGGCCCGGCTCGAACGCTACCTGCAGTTGTGCGCCGAGCACAATGTCCAGGTGTGTGTGCCGACCACGGCGGCGCAGATTTTTCACCTGCTGCGCCGGCAGGCCATTCGACCCCTGCGCCGGCCGCTGATCGTCATGTCGCCCAAGAGCCTGTTGCGCAACAAGCACGCTGCGTCGAGCCTTGAGGAGCTGACCGAGGGCCACTACCAGAACGTCATTGGCGAGACCGATGAGCTCGACGCGGCGGCGGTCAAGCGCCTGGTTGTCTGCAGCGGCAAGGTCTACTACGAGCTGCGCGACAAGCGCCGCGAACTGGCGCTGCAAGACGTTGCGATTGTGCGCGTCGAGCAGCTCTACCCGTTTCCCGATGCAGAAATGTTTGGCGCGATCAGTGCTTACCAGGGGCTGGAAGCGGTGGTCTGGTGCCAGGAAGAACCCAAAAACCAGGGAGCCTGGTACAACAGCCAGCATCGCCTGCGCCGGGTCATTGACCTGGTCAACCCGGCATTGCCACTGCATTTTGCCGGTCGCCAGTCTTCGGCATCACCCGCCGCCGGCTACATGGCGCTGCACTTGCAGCAGCAAGACTATTTGATTGAAGAAGCGCTGGGGCTTGAGCCGCAGAATGCACCCGAAGCGTAATTGAGAACGAACCATGAGTATTGAAATCAAGGCACCGACTTTCCCAGAATCTGTCGCGGACGGCACCGTGGCCTGCTGGCACAAACAGCCAGGCGAGCCCTGCACGCGCGATGAGTTAATCGCCGATATCGAAACCGACAAGGTGGTGATAGAAATCAATGCGCCGGCCGATGGGACGCTCGCCGAGATCATCAAACCCGCAGGCGAAGTCGTGCTCAGCAACGAGTTGATCGCCCACTTTGAAGCGGGCGAGGTCGAGCAGCCGGCCAGCGCGGCGCCAGCTGCGGCTGAAACCGAGGTCGCGCCGGCGCCTGCCGAAGGCGACGCCGAACCGATGGCCAGTCCCGCCGCCAAAAAAATGCTGGCCGAGCACGCGATTGATATCGCCGCTGTCGATGGCACCGGTCGTGACGGGCGCATTACCAAGGAAGATGTGCAGCGCGTGGTCGACAACCAGGGCAGTGCTGCAGCCGCACCGGCACCGCAGGCAACGCCCGCTGCAGCGACCGAACTCGATGGCGAGCGCACCGAACGCCGTGTTCCGATGACCCGCCTGCGTGCGAGGGTGGCCGAGCGCCTGCTCAATGCAACCCAGACCACGGCGATGCTGACGACGTTCAACGAAGTCAACATGGAACCGGTCATGACTTTGCGCAGCAAATACAAGGAGGACTTCGCCAAGGCGCACAATGGCACGCGGCTCGGATTCATGTCCTTTTTTGTCCGCGCGGCAACCGAGGCGCTCAAACGCTTTCCAGCCGTCAACGCCAGCATCGATGGCGAGGACATCGTGTATCACGGTTACTACGATATTGGCGTCGCGGTATCCAGCGAGCGCGGCCTGGTGGTGCCTGTGCTGCGCGATGCCGATGCGATGTCACTGGCCAGTATCGAGAGCAAGATTCGCGAGTACGGTGAAAAAGCCGGTGCTGGCAAGCTCAGTATCGAGGAGCTTAGCGGCGGAACCTTTACCATTACCAATGGCGGCGTTTTTGGCTCGCTGTTGTCGACTCCCATCCTGAACCCGCCACAGACCGGCATCCTCGGCATGCACAAGATCCAGGAGCGGCCGGTTGCCGTCGATGGGCAAGTGGTGATCCAGCCGATGATGAACCTGGCCCTGTCCTACGATCATCGCCTGATCGATGGCAAGGATGCGGTGCAGTTCCTGGTTGCGATCAAGGGTATGCTCGAAGATCCTGCAAGGATCCTGCTTGAGTTGTAAGCGGGCGACGGCTCGACGGGTAAATGTAGCAAGCGACGCCGGCATTGCCGCCGGCTCATTAACGAAAAAGTAGCGGAACAACACATGTCGGAAAATTATCAGGTCATTGTTATAGGTGCGGGCCCTGCGGGTTACGTGGCCGCGATTCGCTGCGCGCAGCTGGGCTTCAAGACGGCCTGCGTCGAAAAGTGGATCGACGACGGCGGCGCGGTCAAGCTGGGTGGTACCTGCCTGAATGTCGGTTGTATCCCCTCCAAGGCGCTGCTGGACTCCTCGCACAAGTACGTCGAAGCCCAGCACGATTTTGATGTTCACGGTATCAGCAGTGATTCATTGCGTATCGATGTGGGCAAAATGCTGGCGCGCAAAGACAAGATCGTGAACCAGCTGACCGGCGGTATCGGTGGCCTGTTTAAGGCCAACGGTGTCGAGACGATTGTCGGTACCGGCCAGCTCAAGGCCAACAAGCAGGTCGAGGTCACCGCTGCAGACGGCAGCCAGTCGCTCTACCAGGCAGAGCATGTGATTCTTGCGGCAGGTTCAGTGCCCGTGAATATACCGCCGGCGCCACTGGTCGATGATATTGTGGTCGACTCTACCGGTGCTCTCGCCTTCAAGGCGGTCCCCGGCCGGCTGGGTGTGATCGGCGCAGGTGTTATCGGGCTGGAACTGGGCAGCGTCTGGGCCCGGCTTGGTGCCGAGGTCACGGTGCTCGAAGCGCTGGATGATTTCCTGCCCGCCGCCGACCAGGCCGTCGCCAAAGAAGCGAAAAAGCTGTTTAAAAAGCAGGGCCTGGATATTCGCCTGGGTACCCGGGTTACAGGCACTACCGTCGAGGGCAGCGGCGATGCTCGCACGGTCACCGTGGAATACAGTGACGGCGAGGGCACCCACCAGCAGCAGTTCGACCGGCTGATCGTCTGTGTGGGTCGACGGCCTCTCAGTGACAACCTGCTGGCGCCCGATAGTGGTGTGAATCTCGATGAGCGAGGCTTTGTGTTCGTCAATGAGCAGTGCCAGACCGAAATGCCCGAGGTTTACGCGGTGGGGGATATTGTTCGCGGCCCGATGCTTGCCCACAAGGGCTCCGAAGAGGGCGTGATGGTTGCCGAGCGCATTGCTGGCAAGAAAACCCAGGTCAACTACGACAATATTCCCTCGGTCATCTACACCCATCCGGAAATTGCCTGGGTGGGCAAGACAGAGCAGGAGCTCAAGGCTTCGGGCCAGGCTTACAAGATCGGTAGCTTTCCGTTTGCGGCCAGTGGCCGGGCGCTGGCCGCCAATGAGACCGCCGGAATGGTCAGGATCATTGCCGATGAGGCCACGGACCGGGTCCTGGGCTGCCACATCATCGGGCCCAGTGCCGCCGACCTGGTCCAGCAGATTGTGATCGCGATCGAGTTTGGCGCCAGTTCCGAAGACCTGGCGCTGACCGTGTTCAGCCACCCGACCCTGTCAGAGGCTGTGCACGAAGCTGCCCTGGCCGTCGATGGGCACGCAATCCATATCGCCAACAGGCCAAAACGCAAGAAGTAACCCGGGCGAGCAGCCCGGGGTTTGCCAATCTGGACGGTTTGGCCAACCAGGCATGCCGGCACGGTAAATCTGGCACCTTACTCCCTTGCGCGGGCCGCCGGATGTTTGCGAGAATCCGCGCGCTATTTCCTCAACGACAGCAGGACTTTCGATGAATTTGCACGAATACCAGGGTAAACAGCTGTTTGCCGAGTACGGACTGCCAGTATCCAAGGGCTATGCCGTGGACAGTCCCGCCGCAGCGGCCGAAGCGGCCGAGAAGATTGGCGGCAGTGAGTGGGTCGTCAAGGCCCAGGTGCACGCCGGCGGGCGTGGCAAGGCGGGCGGCGTAAAGCTGGTCAAGACCACAGAAGAGGTCGCTGCTTTTGCCGAGCAGTGGCTGGGCAAGAACCTGGTGACCTACCAGACGGATGAAAATGGCCAGCCAGTCAGCAAGATTCTCGTCGAAGCCTGCACTGATATCGACCAGGAGCTGTACCTGGGTGCGGTGGTTGATCGCTCCACCCGTCGTATCGTCTTTATGGCATCGACCGAAGGCGGTGTCGAGATTGAAAAAGTGGCGCACGAGACGCCGGAGAAAATTCTCAAGGCAACCATCGACCCGCTGGTGGGTGCCCAGCCCTACCAGGGGCGTGAGCTGGCGTTCAAACTGGGCCTCAACACGGACCAGGTCAAACAGTTCACCAAGATATTCCTGGGGCTGGCGAAGTTGTTTGTCGAGTGTGACCTTGCACTGCTCGAAATCAACCCGCTGGTTATAACCTCGGAAGGCAACCTGCACTGCCTCGATGCCAAGATCAATATCGATGGCAATGCGCTGTATCGCCACAAAGAATTGCAGGCTATGCACGACCCCTCGCAGGAAGATGAGCGTGAAGCGCATGCCGCGCAGTGGGACCTGAACTACGTGGCGCTCGATGGCAGTATCGGCTGCATGGTCAATGGCGCAGGCCTGGCCATGGGCACGATGGATATCGTGAACCTGT
This sequence comes from Pseudomonadales bacterium, assembly GCA_965216795.1. Lineage (GTDB taxonomy): Bacteria > Pseudomonadota > Gammaproteobacteria > Pseudomonadales > UBA7434 > UBA7434. The sequence continues at coordinate 3,073,573 of OZ244196.1, forward strand.
ACGGTGGTTCGCCCGCTAACTTCCTCGACGTCGGTGGCGGCGCGACCAAAGAGCGCGTTGCGGAAGCCTTTAAAATTATCCTCTCTGATGAAAACGTCAAAGCCGTGCTGGTCAATATCTTTGGCGGCATTGTGCGCTGCGACCTGATTGCCGAGGGCATTATCGGCGCGGTCGAAGAGGTCGGCGTTAACGTGCCGGTTGTCGTGCGCCTCGAAGGCAACAATGCTGAAAACGGTTCGCGCCTGCTGGCCGAGAGCGGCCTGAATATTATTGCGGCGGACTCGCTGAAGTCTGCAGCTGAACAAGTCGTCAAAGCTGCGGAGGGTTGAGGCAATGAGTATTTTGATTGACAGCAATACCAAGGTCATCTGCCAGGGATTTACTGGCGGGCAGGGTACTTTTCACTCCGAGCAGGCGATTGAATACGGCACCAAGATGGTTGGGGGTGTGACGCCGGGTAAAGGCGGCCAGCAGCACCTTGGCCTGCCGGTGTTCAACACCGTTGCCGAAGCCGTCGACCAGACCGGTGCGGATGCCTCGGTCATTTATGTGCCTGCTGCATTTTGTAAGGACTCGATCCTCGAAGCTGCCAATAGCGGCGTAAAGCTGATCGTCTGCATCACCGAGGGTATTCCCACACTCGACATGCTCGATGCCAAAGTGCGCTGTGATGAGCTGGGTGTTCGCCTGATTGGGCCCAACTGCCCGGGCGTTATCACGCCGGGCGAGTGCAAGATCGGTATCATGCCTGGCTCCATTCATTTGCCGGGCAAAGTCGGCATCGTGTCTCGCTCGGGAACGCTGACCTATGAAGCAGTCAAGCAAACCACCGACGCTGGCTTTGGCCAGACGACCTGCGTGGGTATTGGTGGTGACCCGATTCCTGGTTCAAACTTCATTGATATACTCGGTATGTTCGAGCAGGACCCGGCGACCGAGGCCATCGTGATGATCGGTGAGATCGGTGGTACCGCAGAGGAAGAGGCGGCCGAGTTTATCCAGTCCAATGTCAGCAAGCCGGTGGTTTCCTACATTGCCGGTGTTACCGCACCCGCGGGCAAGCGCATGGGCCATGCCGGGGCGATTATCGCCGGCGGCAAGGGCACGGCGGACGAGAAGTTTGCCGCACTCGAGGCAGCGGGCGTCAAGACGGTTCGCAGCCTGGCCGAGATTGGCAGTGGCCTGTCGGAGATCACCGGCTGGTAAGCGCGTTTCAGGCGCTTTCACACTGTGCAAAAAAGCCCCGGATACCGGGGCTTTTTTTATGCCCGTACGGATGTTTCATGACGCGAACGATCACTGCGCCTGATTCAAATATGCGCGCCTCGGCCCTCTGCGGTGCAAAGCCCATTTGATAACCTGCGGTCTTGTCCATTTCCATTCCAACGACGAGATACCCCTATGTTGAAAGGCCAGCGAATATTGGTGACCGGTGCCACCGGACAGGTGGCGCGACCCATTGCCCAAACCCTTGCCGCGCACAACGAAGTCTGGGCTGGCGCCCGCTTCTCGGACGAGACGGCGAAAGCGGAACTGGAGGCACAGGGCATCAAAACTGCAAAGTTTTCGCTGGGCGAAGAGAATCTCTCCCAGCTACCCGATGTCGACTATGTCATTCATTGCGGCGTGAACCAGTCGCCGAAGTCGACCGAGGTGGGTCTCAGCGTTAACGCCGAGGGCACAGGCTTCCTGATGAAGCGCTATCGCGATGCCAAGGCGTTCTTTCACATGTCATCCGATTCGATCTATCGTGACAATCCCGACCCCAAGGCGCTGATCGGTGAAGACGCCGAGTTGGGAGGGTATTCGGTGTATGCGCCGCACTATGCCATGAGCAAACTGGGCACCGAAGCCGTGGTGCGATTCCAGGCACGCGAGCTGGGTTTGCCCACCATAATTGCGCGGCTCGATGTTGCCTACGGCATGCATGGCCATGGTGGTGTGCCCACGGTGCTCTACCAGTTTATGCTCGGTGGTATGGCCTACACACAAAAAGACAACGGAGAGAGCTACTGTTGCCCGATTTACGAGGATGATATTGTCGAGCAGGTGCAAGGGTTGATCGAGCACGCATCGGTGCCGGCGACCACGGTTAACCTCGGTGGCGACGAGATTGTCAGTGTCGAAGAGATGATTCGCTATATCGAATCCCTGACCGGCCTTGAAATGAAAATTGACACCGGGCCACTGGCAACCTGGCAGATGAAAATTGTTGATCCCGCGAAGCGCAAGTCGCTGGCAGGCCCCTGCAAGGTCGGTTGGCAAGACGGGATCCGTCGCATCCTGGAACAGCGTTTCCCGGGTGCCATTGTCGCCTAGCGAGGTAGCTATGACTGCGCGTAATGTAATTGTGACCGGAGCGGGCAGCGGCATTGGCCTGGCGGCCGCGCGCCAGTTTGCCGAGCGCGGTGACGTTGTGATTTGCGTCGACCGCGATGAGTCGGCCGTGCAGGCTATCGCCAGCGAGATAGCCGCCGGCGGCGGCAACGCCAGCGCCTTTGTCGCTGACCTTGCCGAAGAGGAGGCAGTCGAGCAGCTGATGGCTGACATCGTCGCCCGACATGGCCGTATCGATGCCGCCTTTAACAATGCGGGTATTTCTGATGCGCAGTCTTCGCTGATCGATTTGCCCATGGCGCGCTGGCGTACGATGCTGTCGATCAATCTCGACGCGGTATTCCTGTGTCTCAAACATGAATTGCGGCACATGGTCGCGCAGGAGCCGGTCGATGGCCTGCGCGGGCAAATCGTTAACAACTCATCGGGTGCAGGGCTCATGCCGGCACCGGGCCAGGCGCACTACACTGCGGCCAAGCATGCTGTTCTGGGCCTGACCCGTTCGGCAGCGCAGGAGTTTGCTCGCCAGGGCATTCGCGTCAACGCGGTGCTGCCCGGCGCGACGGATACACCGATGATGAACCGCTCGCCCCAACCGCTACTGGATGCGATGGCCAGCATGTCGCCAACCGGCAAGATGGGTACGCCCGAGGATGTCGCCCGGGTGGCGGTATGGTTGGCATCACCCGAGTCACAGTGGGTCAACGGCCAGTCGATTGTGGCAGATGGTGGCGGTATTTTTCATTAGCAATGACCACCGTACAGGCAATGCCTAAGAGGGCAATCCATGATTAATATCACCCGACTCAACCACACGGCAATCAACACGCCCAGTGATGCCGGAGCGCTGCAGGACTTTTATCGCGATCATTTGAACGTCGAGTTTGCCAAGCGCGATATTCCCGAAGAGTTTGCCGCCCTGGTGCCAGGTTTCTGGATGCAGTTTAGCAATGGCCAGGTGCATGTCATTGAACATGATGCGCAGGGCCAGGCCGCGGCAATGAACCCGATGGGGCCGCATGTCGCGTTTTATGTAGAGGACCTGCAGGCGACCAAAGACTATATCGAGGCCCAGGGCATCACCAGTACCGCCGTCGAGGATATCGTGTTTATCCAGGATCCGGCGGGCAACACCCTGGAGTTTCAGCAAGACCCGGATTGTGTTTAGCCAAAACCCTTTCAGCGAGTGATGAAGCCATGATTGCATATTCGATAGTAGGCACCACTGACCTGGCGCGTGCGGGCGCTTTTTTTGATGAATTGCTCAAGGAGTGGGGCGCTACCCGGGTGATGGATTCCGAGCGCATGATTTACTGGATGAGCGAAAACGGTGGGCCAGGTTTTGCGGTGGCAATACCCTTCGACGAACAGCCCGCCTGTGTAGGCAATGGCTCCATGGTCGCGCTTTCGGCCAGCTCACCCGAGCAGGTCGATCGGGTTTACCAGAAGGCGATTGAGCTGGGAGGTCGATGCGAGGGTAAGCCAGGCAAGCGCGATGTCACCTATGCCGGTTACTTCCGCGATCTCGACGGCAACAAGTTCAACGTAATTAGCTATTAGTGGATTACTGTACAGGCGAGTCCGTATGCGCCGCCTGCGCCAGCAATTGTCTCAGCAGCGGCAGTTTGGCGGGAAATCGCCAGGTGTGCTGGTTAATGGCATCGGCGGGTAGCCAGAATACGTCGCTGACCTCAAAGCGCCGCTCGGGCGCGATCGCCTGGTTCGGGTACCTGGGCTCGCACTCAAACAGGACAAAGCCCGTGTCGGTTCTTGCCAGCTCCCGGGTCGCTGTGAGCACCAGCCCGGTTTCTTCCCAGCTTTCTCGCTCGGCATTGCAGCGGGGGCTCTCGCCAGCCTTTGCCCTGCCGCCGGGCAGGGCGACTTTGCCGTTGTAGTCGGCAACCACCAGCACGGACTGATCGCGCATCGTAAAGCAGCCGGCACTACGCGCGGCGTCACCGGGCTCGCCGGCACTGCTGCACGGCGGTGCGGACGGCGTTGCCCAAACCAGCCCCAGTATCACCAGTGCCAGCGTAAACCCCGTCGCGACAGCAGCGCGTCGAAGCGCTACCACCAGTACTTCCCGAAGTTCTCGGGGTTGGCCCAGAACTTCGCGTTGTTCCAGCTGCGTTTTTTGTTATAGCGCAACAGCTCGTAACCATAGCAGTCCAGGCAATGTGACTCGTGCTCAAACGAGGACAGCTTGCGCATCCCCAGGCCGAACAGTTCATTCTGCGTCACGCCCGCTTGTGGCGCTGTCAGCTCATCGCGTGGTACGAACAGGAACACATTGTGACAGTACTGGTTGCGAATGCCCGCGATCGCATTGATCGCCTGCGCCGGGTCGTCTTCAAAAAAACCTGGCTGCACGATGCAGAGGTCGACCCGCGTCGACAGTGGCTGTTCCCCCAGTGCCTGCACAGTGCTGCGCGACAGGACCTCGGGCTTGTTGGCTTCGCGGTAGGCCGCCAGGGCCGGTGGCTCGGCCGGGCCCAGCTGCAGCACGCGTTGCGGCTCTCGCTCCTGGAGCAAGGCCGCAAGCCATTGGTCGGGGCTATTCACTATTTCTCTCCCTGGGCGACGATGACAATGCCGGCGAGCAGCACCAGCGCGGTGCCGAGTATTGTCCAGCCATCGGGCAGGTAGTCCCAGAACAGCCAGTCGAGGATGCCGGCGAAAATAATAGCAAAATAGCTGGTCGGTGCGACCACCGATGCCTTGGCGTAGCTATACGCACGGGTGTAGGGGATGAAGGCGATGTACATGCCCAGGCCGATAGCCAGTAGCCACGGCAGTGCAGACAGGGGTACAGGCTCGGGTGCGCGCAGGTAAAACGGTACCGCAAACAGCAGCGCGATCGCAAAATAGTAAAACAGGATGCGGGTTTCAGGCTCACGCTGGCTTAGCACACGAGTCAGCACCATAGAAATCGCCAGCCCGATGCCCGACATCAACCCCAGCAGGTGCCAGACGTTGACGCCCTGTTGGCCGGGCCTGAGGATAATTGCGATGCCGGCAAAGCCAAGCAACAAACCCAGCCAACGCAGCGGGGGAATGGCCACTGAAAAACTCAGCAGCAGGATCAGCGGTACGATGAGAGGGGCGCAGTGGCGCAGCAGCGACGCGTCCACCAGCGGGATCTGGTAGAGCGAATAATAGAATGCGTAAAAGCTCAGGCAGCCGGCAACACCACGTACCAGGTGTACCAGCGGGCGATCGGTACGCAGCGCAGTGAGCCCATTGCGTGCAACCCATGGCAGCGTGCACAGGAAGCAGATGCCAAACTGGAACAGCACGATGGTTGCCACCGAAACCTGGTCGCCGATATGTTTGGCAATGGCAGCAATCGCGCTGCCAATAAACACCGTAAGCAGGCCGAGCGAGACGCCTTTGCCGAGGTTCTGTATCGGTGGGCTGCTGGCGTTGACCGATTGAGACGGGGAGGTTGAGATGTGGGCGCTTCCGGTGGGTCGATAGTGTCCGACATTATCGCTCACATTTGGCTGTTACCAATGCTGTCAGCGTTCATTTTTTTAGACCGAGTGCTTCCGTAGCCGTTAATCCTGTGTGCGTGCCCGGGAAGCGCTGGGGCATCCATGCACGCTCAACGGCCGCATCCTTGCGGCCGATGTTCCCGGGCACGCGCACAGGATCAACAGCTTCGGGTGCATGGCCAGCTTCTGGTTTCAATGATTATCTATGGCGTGTTGAAGCAGCGACAGGTGCTGCAGGATGGAGGGTGGCCAGGCAGCAGGTGCGTATAACAGGGAGCGTCGGCCGCACGGATGCGGCCGTCGAGCGCACATGGACGTGACAGCGACTCCCTGTTGTACGCACCTGCTGTTTGGCCGCCCCGGGCTGGATCAAACGCTATCGACTAGCGATTCACGGCAGATTCAACGATCTGTATCTGTTCAACATCAGCCCAGGGATGCAGCTCCTCGGCCGAGCAGGACATGCCATTGTCGCCGACGACGTGCGCGTGAAAGCGCTTGAGCTTGCGGGGTTCATTCACACCACAGGAGTGAGCGATAGTGCCGACTTCATATTCCATATTTTTGGCATAGTGCGCAACGCGTGCGGCTTTATTGCTCGGGTCGAGACCGTACTGCAGTTTCTTGTCGTGGGTGGTGATGCCGGTGGGGCAGGTATTCTTGTTGCACTGCAGCGCCTGGATGCAGCCCAGCGCAAACATAAAGCCGCGCGCAGAGACCACGAAGTCAGCGCCCATGCACAGTGCCCAGGCGACGCCCGAGGGTGTGATCATTTTGCCCGAAGCGATAACCTTGATGCGCTTGCGCAGTCCATACTGGTTCAGCTTGTCGGTCACCAGCGGCAGGCTTTCACGAATCGGTAGCCCGACAAAATCCATCAGGCTCTGGGGTGCAGCGCCCGTGCCGCCATCGGCGCTGTCGATCGCAATAAAGTCGGGCGCACTTTCAACGCCGCGAGCGAGCACGGCGCTGCACAGTGTGTCGAGCCAGGCCGACTCGCCGATCACCGCCTTGAAACCCACGGGCTTGCCGGTGACCTCGCGAATCTGGGCGATCATATCGAGCAGGTCATCGGCCGAGCTGATGTCCGGGTGCCGGTTGGGGCTGATGGAGTCCTCGCCGACCTCAATGCCGCGAATGGCGGCGATTTCTGCCGTGACCTTTTCGCCGGGCAGGATGCCGCCCTTGCCGGGCTTGGCGCCCTGCGAGAGCTTGATCTCAAACATCCGCACCTGGTCGTGCGCGGCCAGGGTACGCAGTTTTTCATCGCTGAGCCTGCCTTGCTTGTCGCGCACGCCGTACTTCGCGGTACCAATTTGCGCGACCAGGTCGCAGCCGCCCTCGAGGTGATAGGGGCTGACGCCGCCTTCGCCGGTGTTGAGCCAGCAGCCGGCCAGTTTGGCGCCTTGCGACAGGGCCCGTACGGCCGGGGTGGAGAGTGCGCCGTAGCTCATGCCAGAGACATTAAAGATGCGGTCGGTCGCAAACGGCTTGTCGCAGTAGGGCCCGATAATCACTTCACTGGTGCGCGCCACGTCTTCGGTCAGGGTGGGGAAGGGACAGTTGGCAAACAGCACTGTGCCCGTGGGCGTCAGGTTGCGGGTCGAGCCAAAGGCAATCGTGCTGTCGACATTCTTTGCCGCGCGGTAGGCCCAGGAGCGCTCGGCGCGATTGAACGGCAGCTCTTCGCGATCCATGGCGAAAAAGTACTGCCGGAAAAACTCACCCATGTGCTCGAACAGATAGCGAAACCTGCCGATAACCGGGTAGTTGCGGCGGACGGTTTGCTCTGTCTGGGTTTTGTCGATGACGTAGAGCACGGCAATGACAACGACCAGCGTACCGACAGCCAGTATGAATAGACCGGCCATGACTTCGAGTGCCAGTAGCAGGAAATTTGCGGTTTCTTGACCCATTTTGTTGTGCTCCCGATTGATCTGGCGACTATAGAGTGCAAATATGCCAGTTAGTTCGTCAGGCTGGCAAGCACTCGCGACATTGTAGATATTTCGCGCAGCGATACCAGCGGGGAGAGGCGATGGACATTCCACAACTCATGGCTTACGTGCTCAGCTTCGCCGCTATCGGCGCACTGGGCCTGGTGGTTGCCCGGTTGCTGCGGCTGGAGCTTACGCTGGCCTGCCTGCTCAGCGGTTTGCTTGCCGGTATCGTGATCGACAGTACCACGCTGGATATTGGCCTGCGCGCCAGTCACGTCAAAGACCTGGTGTTCTACCTGTTCCTGCCGGTGCTGGTGTTTGATGCGGCCTGGCACCTGCGACCCGCCTATCTCAGGCGCTGGTTTATGCCGGCGATGGTGTATGCCAATCTGGGCGCCTTGATTGCGATTGCCGTTGCGACCGTGATGATGTTCCTGCTGATGGGCAGCCCGCAGGGTTTCCCCTGGCAGGCGGCCTTGCTGACGGCGGTCATTCTTACCGCGACCGATCCTGTGTCGGTCGTCAGCAAGCTCGAGCACAGTCGAGCGCCTGAAGACCTGCGCACGTTGTTCGAATCAGAGAGCGTGCTCAACGATGCGCTGGCTGCGGTCCTGTTTACTGCCGTGCTGCTGTATGCCGCTGCCGGCCATGGTTCGGCCGGCGGCCCGACCGGACACTACGTCGCTACCTTTGCCTGGCTGTTCATTGGCGGTGCGCTATGTGGTGTCGTGTTTGCGCTGCTTGCCTCGGGGCTGTTGCGATGGCTCGATGAACCCAGCAGCGCTGTGATTGTGCTGTTGCTGCTGGTATTCGGTACGTTCTACGTGGCAGAACGCACGCTGCATAGCTCGGGAATTATCGCCGTTGCGGTTGCCGCACTCACCGTGCACTGGCGCTTCGAGGTCAACCGCAGCGCCACCGTCCAGGCGCTGTTCCAGGCAATGAGTGCGGCGCTGCAGTGGCAATCGCGGCTGTTTACACTGATGATCTTTGTGCTGATGGGCCTGGTCATTACGCTGGATATGTTTACCGAGCGCTGGTTGGCCATGCTGTTCGCGATCTTCGCAGCTGTGGTGGCGCGCTTTGTCGGTGTCTACGCCTGTTCGGGGGCGCTCAGCCTGGTTGGCCGGGCGCCTGAGCGAGGCTGGTCATTGCTGCTGGGTTGGGGTGGGCTGCGCGGCGTGGTCGCTGTTGCACTGGCCCTGTCGCTTCCGGTATCACTGCCTTACTGGTGGACGGTGCAGTCGATGGTGTTTGGTGTCGTGCTGTTTACGCTGCTGGTACAGGGCGGCAGCTTTGCGCCATTGCTGCGCCGTGTGTTGCACAATCGGCACTGACTGGGTAGGCTGTTTCCTGACTTTTTTTGCCGAGGCCAGTGGTGTTTACCCAAGCTCATCAACAGTACTTTGAATCCCTGCTAGGCAAGCGCGCGCTGGCCGATGCGCATGAGCGTGCGGCTTATGCGGCTGACTGGAGCGCTGACAACCCCTGTGATCCCGTCATCGTGTTGCGACCGCGCGACGTCGATGAGGTTGCCGTCATACTGGCGTACTGCAACCGTGAGCAGCTCGCCGTGGTGGTCCAGGGCGGCAGGACCGGTCTCAGCGGCGGGGCGACGCCCCAGCACGGTGAGGTGGCATTGTCGCTCGAGTTACTCAATGGCATTGTCGAGCTCGATGCCCAGTCGATGACGCTGACCGCGGGGGCGGGTACCCCGCTGGAAACCATCCAACAGGCTGCTGCCGATGCCGGCTTGCGGCTGCCCCTCGATCTGGGCGCGCGCGGCAGTTGCACGATCGGGGGTAATGTCTCGACCAACGCAGGCGGCAACCAGGTGCTCCAGTTCGGCATGACGCGGGCGCTGGTGCTGGGGCTTACCGTCGTGCTGGCTGATGGCACGATCGTTCGCAACGACAACAAGATGCTCAAGAACAATGCCGGCTACGATCTCAAGCAGCTGTTTATTGGCAGCGAGGGTACGCTGGGTGTGGTTACCGAGGTCGTATTGCGATTGTTTCCACAGGCAGGCGCTGTGCATTCTGCCTGGTGCTGTTTCGAGCGATTCGACCAGGTTATCCGTTTCTTACGCAACAGCCAGGCACAGCTGGGCAGCGTTTCAGCCTTTGAGGTCATGTGGGCTGACTACCTCGAGCAGGTGCTACTGATGAATCCGGGCCTGCGTTTGCCGGTCGACGACGAGCGCCCGCTCTATGTGCTCATTGAGCACGAGGGCAACAGCGGCGATGCTGCATCGCAGTTCACCGAATTCCTCGCCGGGCAAATGGCCGAAGGCGATTTGCTCAATGCGGTGATCGCCAGTTCGCAACAACAGGCCGCGCAGTTCTGGGCGCTGCGCGATGGCATCGCCGAGATACTGACGCAGGTGCCGGCGCGCGCCAACTTCGACATTGGCGTACCGGTCAGCAAGATGGAGGCCTTTGTCGACCAGGCCCAGCAGGTTTTGCGCGCAGAGTTTCCGTCGATCGTACTGTGCACCTTTGGCCATATAGCCGATGGCAACCTGCATATCATTTGCTGGACAGGAGAGGCCCATGACGTCGCGCCGATTTACCAACGCATCTATCGCCTGATTGGCGACTACAGCGGCACGATTACCGCTGAACACGGCGTCGGTGCCAGCAAGCGCGATGACCTACCCAGTTGCCGCAGCCCCGCTGAAATTGCGCTGATGCGCAGCCTGAAAAAAACCCTCGACCCCAACAATATTCTTAACCCCCGCCGGGTGATTCCCGATTGAATAGCGCAACAGGGTACCGCGTCCCGGTGCTGGTCGCCGTCATCGCGCTGCTGCTGGCCTGCAGTCCGCTGCCGCCCGGGTCAAAAACCTGCTCGCTCGACACGCTGCCACAGCATTACCTGGCGCTGGTTAACGCGCTGTCGCCCAGCCAGCAGGTCTGGCCGGCGCAGCGGTGGCAAGACGTTGATTGCAGCCTGGTCTCGCTTGCCAATGTGCCGCAGGCACAGCAGGCATGGCGATCCTACATCGATTTGCGTGGGCAGCAACAGCGGTTGGTGGGTTACAAGGTGGCACTCGGCAGCCCGGCAAGCCAGCAATTGTTTGCGCTTTCCGCACCGGTGGTGGGTGCATTTTTCGACGGTGAACTGATGCCCCAGGGTCAGGTGCTCAGTGTTGCAGCAGGCCGCAAGCTGGCGTTCGAGGCCGACCTGCTGGTTGAAATTGGCAGCGAGGCCATCAACCAGGCTCGCAGCATTGAACAGGTCGCGCAGTCGGTCTCAACACTGTACGCTTTTATCGAGGTACCCGACCTGATGGTACCGTTAGCACCGACTTCGGGCCCGGCGTTTATCGCCACCAACGCAGCTGCACGCTATGGCATCTATGGCGACAGTATCGAAGCGCGCGATGACCCGGCGTTTATCACAGCACTGGGCGCTATGCAGGTCAGCATCGAGGATGCAGGGGGCAAACAGCTGGGCAGTGCGAGCGGCGCGCAGCTGATGGGGCATCCCTACCAGGCGTTGCTATTCCTGGTGGAGGCGCTGGCCGGGCAGGGTATGCAATTGCGGGTGGGGGACCTGGTCAGTCTGGGCGCCTTTGGGCCGCCAGTGCCGGTCGCCCTCGGTGATGAGCGCGTCGTGCGGTATCGAGGGCTGGGCGATACTGGCGAATTGCGCGTCGAGGCCCGGTTTCGCTAGCTGCGCCGTTGGCGGGCAGCAATTGTCACCGTCAGCAATCCCAGTAGCGCCAGTGCCCACGCGGGCAACAGCGGTATCGTGGCCCCGGCGGGTGTTGCAAACAGCGGCAGGTCATCGATACCGTCGGGCAGCGTGTCGCCATCGGTGTCTTCATTATTCGGGTCACTGTCGGTACCGACCGTATAGTTTGAGGGGTCACCATCGCGGTTGAGCTCATCAAAATCGCTGACCCCGTCGTCATCCGAGTCTGCGTCATTGGGGTCGGTTCCCAGTGCAATCTCCAGGGCATTGCTCAAACCATCGCTGTCGAGGTCGCCGCCAAAGTCGACGTTGATCGAGATCGAGTCCACCGCCAGGTTGACGTCACTGTCGACGACATTGGCGACGATAGTATGACTGCCATCGGTCAGTGCGGGGCTGATCATTGCGCCGCTGCCGAGGCTACCATCGATCGTTGACTGCCAGTTGATGCTGGCACTTAGGTCGCCATCTTCCACATCGATGGCGCTGCCGGCAATATCGATGGGCCCGGCAAGAAACAGGCTGCCATCGGCCGGGGCGTTAATCGATAGCGCGGGTGGGTTGTTGAGCTCGAGGGTGACATCGAAATTGACTGACCTCGAGCTGGTGCCGTCGTCAGCCGTCACAGTCACCGTGGCAAGGCCTGAAACACCCGCCGAGGGTGTGATGGTCAAGGCGCGCCCGCGTCCGGTGCCAGAGAAGACAAGATTGGCGTCGGGCAGCAGCGCCTGGTTGGATGAGGTCGCGGTGGTGGTGACCGCCGATGCGAGCGAATCATTGTCAATGAAGGCGATCGTAACCGGGGTTGGCGCTGCATTGACAATGGTGAGGTCGCCCGGTTGAGCCAGTACCGGCGCGGCGAATGAGAACAGCGGCCAGCCGATATCCTGCAGGACATACCTGGCCAGGCCGATGGTGTTGACCGCGCCGGTGATCATCGGCTCCATCAGTTCATAGGGTTCAACACCGCTGCTGAAATGCGAGACGGACGAGCCGGAGTTCAGGATCGAGGGCGCATGCATGCGGACCCTGCCGCCGTTGGTTCCCGCGGTTAGCCCGCCAATATTGAGCTGGACATTCGCGCCTGTCCAGACCAGGTGTGGATCGTCGGTGGCCGAAGCGGCTCGTTGGGCATTATCCATATCGTCCCAATGGGTGCCGCCATTGAGATTGTTGTCCTCGAGGTTCAGCATGTAGGCATCGTCGCGATCATTGAATCGCACGCCGGTGGCAGAATTGACCAGTGAGGTAAAGCCAAGGCCGTGGAGTAATTCATGCATCGTCGTTGATACGTAGTCGAAGCTGGTGCCAGGATTGCCATCCAGCCCGTAGTACCAGTTCTTGCCATTGAGACAGGCGGCATTGCCGTTCACATTGCTGTTGAACGTCATATTGATGTCGCTGAGTGAGCCGTTCTGGTCAAAGCCCCTGATGGCATTGGCCAGCGCCTGCACGTAGTAAGTATTGCGGGCCGGGTAAACGCCATTGATAAAACTTGAATGCACGGTGCTGGGCCCTGCGCTGGCGAGCGTCGCCGATGTCGTTGTGCAGGTGAGCGGGCTGAATTGGGCGGCGACTGCAATGGTGACGGAGCTGTTGACAACTTCTGCGAGCAACCCTGCGGCATGCTCGAAGGCTATCTGGCGCTGTTCACCCAACGTGGTTCCGCTGTTGCCGCCCACTGGCGAGACCGGCGTCAGGTCGTTAAACCCCTCACCCGGGCCATCACCGTTGACCAGGACAATACTGGTTGCCCCGCAATACACGCTCAGCAGGGCAGAGCATAGCAATGCCAGGCATTGCCGGGTCAGCGCCCTGTTCACTAACTGGCGAGTGGCCACTGGGTTTACTGCTCGGGAATGGGCTGGGTCAGGTCGACGACCACGGCCCTGCCGTCGTCGTCGATGTAGGCCACAGCGACTGAGGTCTGGCGGCCGCCCAGGTCGATCTGCAGGTCATTGCCGTCGACCTGCTCGGTGTATTGCGGGTCGGCCGGGGCCAGCCGCTCATTGACCTCGCGAATGACGGCGGCGTCCAGTCGCTCCGAGAGCGGTACTGCCGGGGTCTGTGCGGCGGGGCTGGACGGCGCAGCAGGGCTTGTCGGGGCAGCAGAGCTTGTCGGGGCGGTGTCACCGGCGGCGGCTGCAATCGGCTCTGCCCCGGGGCCCGGCAGGCTTCGCGATTGCCAGAGCCAGGCCAGGCCAATCAGCAGGGCAAAAATGAGCAGGGAGAGCAGGAAGCGCATGGGTTATCGACCGACAGCTACGGGATCACTTGTTATTGTTCAATAATAGCACTACTGGGCGAGTAGCTCGCGAATGCCCTTGAACAGCTTGCGGGCGGCGGCGGGCGGGGCCTCGGCCTTGCGTTCGCGCTGGTGCTGGCGGTAGAGCTGCCTGAGCCACTGTCGGTCGGCCTCGGGGTATTCGCTGACGAACTCGGCGATGGCGGGGTCGCCCTCGCCAAGAATCCGGTCGCGCCAGTGCTCGACCTGGTGCAGGAACTGTTTGGAGAGCTCGCGACGCTCGCGGCGCAGCGCCAGCCCCTGTTCAATGGCGGAGACGACGTCAGCGTCAGCCTTGCGCATCAATTTGCCAATCAGCTGCAGGTGGCGCCGCTTTGCCTCGCGCTGGCGGATGCGCAGCGCTTCATCGAGGGCATGGTCAAGCTCGGCCGGCAGGTCGAACGATGCGCGTTCGCTATGGCTGAGTTCCAGCAGCGCTTCTCCCAGCGCCTGTAGCCGGTGCATCTCGCGCTTGCGCGCCGATTTGCTCGGTGCGAGCGCTTCGTCATCGTCATCGCGATCGAAAGAATCGTTCATTGCTGCCGTGGCCGCCGCTACAGGTAAAACAGGGTGGCCAGTCCGAGAAAGGACATAAAGCCGATGACATCTGTGATCGTTGTCAGCACGACGCCGCCCGCCAGCGCCGGGTCGATATTCATCGACCGCAGCATGAGCGGCAGGATCGCACCGGCCAGCGCCGCCGTGATCAGGTTGATCACCATCGCCGCTGCGATCACATAGCCAATCGTTACGCTGTCGAACCACCATACCGCTACTACGGCAACGACTGCTGCCCAGATCAGTGCATTGATGACGCCGACCATGAATTCCCGGTAAATCAGCCAGCGCTGGTTGTGTGGCTCGATGTGGCCAATGGCCAGGCCGCGGATCACGATGGTCAGCGTCTGGGTGCCCGCAATGCCGCCCATGCTGGCGACAATCGGCATCAGGATCGCCAGTGCGACGACCTGGTCAATGGTTTCCTGGAAGACGTTGATGACCGATGCGGCAATGAAGGCGGTCAGCAGGTTGATACCCAGCCAAACCAGTCTTCGCGGTGTCGTGCGAGCCACGGATGAGAAGGTATCTTCTTCTTCGTCGAGGCCGGCCATGCTCATCAGCGAGTGATCGGCGTCTTCAATAATGACGTCGACAATGTCATCGATGGTGATACGGCCCAGCAGTTTGCCGCTGTCATCGATGACCGGGGCCGAGACCCAGTCTTTGCGTTCGAACAGGCGGGCGACATCGTGATCGGGCATCTGGGCCGGGATCGCCTCGACATCGGTCAGCATGATTTCGCGCACCGTCAGGTTCGGGTCGGAGACCAGCAGTTTCGACAGTGGCAGGATGCCGATAAACTCATCCTTGCGATTGACGACAAAGACCGCATCGGTCGATGCTGGTATTTCATCGTGCCGGCGCAGGTAGCGCAGCACCACATCAACCGAATGGCGCGCGCGTACCGTGATGGTGTCGGTGTTCATCAGGCCGCCGGCAGTATTCTCGGCGAAGTTCAGCGCGCTGCTGACACGTTGCCTGTCCTGCGCGCTCATGGCCTGCAAGACTTCGCGGATCACGCGGCCGGGCAATTGCTGGAGCAGGTCGACCATGTCGTCGGTTTCGAGTTCGGTCGACAGTGCCGCCAGCTCTGCGCTGGGCATCTCGGCGGTGAACTGGCGCTGCAGTTCATCGTTCAGGCAGGGCAGTACATCGTGCCTGGCCTCTTCGTCGATCAATGACCAGATCAGCTTGCGTGATGGCGGCGGGGAAGACTCGATCAGGTGTGCCGTATCCTCGGGAGCCAGGCCGTTGAGCATACGCTGGGCGTGCACGAACGTACCCGACTCAAGCATGTCTGCCAGTCGGTTGGGCGTGCTGTCCTGGACTCGTTCGCTGCTCGCTGCCATCGTTGTGCGCACTGGTTGTGGTTGGGCGCTTCGCGCCGGCCCGCCGGGCAGGCGCAGTATGCGCGATCGACCTGCGGCCAACAAGCGCAGATGCGGGCAAGATTTACCAGCTGCCGCGCGGCCTGCAGGGCGATGACCGCCTTGTAATCGGCACCCGGGTGACGATGGTTAAAATGGCCGCATGAGTGAACACAGCAAGCCCTCAAACGTCAGGACCCTGAGCACCGAAGCGTCGGGAAAATCGGCTGGCGATAGACAGGCGCGCTGGAAGGCGCAGCCCGGTGAGGTCGACTACCAGCTCAAGCGGACCCGGCTGCTCGCCAGTGCCTCGGAGTTAATTGCATCCACCGGCATTGAAGGCCTGCGGCTGGATTCAGTGGCGCGGCACGCAGGGGTTGCGCGCTCGTCACTGTACCGCTATTTCGACAGCAAGGACCAGCTTGTCTACGAGCTGCTGCTGTATGAGATGACGCGCCTGCAGGCCCGCTTTGCCTCGCGCACCGACAAAATCAGCGACCCTGCCGAGCGACTGCTCGCCATTGTCCTGCACGCGGTCGATGCCTCGCGCAATGACTCGGTGCTGCAAAAACTGATTGGCTCGGGCAGTGAAAGAACATTGCCTACCGTGCGTTTTGCGCTGGAGCATATTCCGGCGTTTCTGGGCCCCCAGTATGAAGCGTTCGGGTTTTTCGCCGGCCTCGACACGACGCTGGCCCAGGAGCGCTACCTGCAGCTGGCGCGCTGGGTGATGCATATCATATTTTCGCTGGGCGTGTTCGGGCGAGCGGGGCTCAGTGCCAGTGAGGAAGCGGCAATGATTCGCGCGATGTTGCTACCGGTGCTGCGCGAGCACGATCAGGCGGGGGGCTAAATCCCTGCGCCTGCGGCCAGGGCGTTGGCCTGGTCCAGGTAATCCTCCACCCGCTGTGCCACCGCATCCAGCGAGTCGACCACCATGCCGCCACTGGCACCCTGTTGCAGGCGGCTGTAGACGCCTTCGACGATACAGGCCTGTTTCCACCAGCTAAATGCCATGTAGTAGTCCAGGTGTTCCAGCGATTGCCCGCAGGCCTGCTGGTAGCGATCGATGACATAGTCGCGGCTGGGAAACTTCTCGGAAAATGTCGGGGCATCGAGTAGCCAGCTAATCGCATCGCCAGGCTGCGCCCAGTAGAGCAGGGACCACACGAAATCGGCGGTGGGGTCACCCAGCGTACACAGTTCCCAGTCGAGCACCGCGACGATATTGCATTGCTCGTCGATCACCGTGTTGTCAAAGCGATAGTCGCCATGCGCCAGGGACGGCCGGCGCGTCTCGGGCGGGATATGCTCGCCAAGCCGCTGGTGCAGATCAGCCAGCAGCGGCAGCTCGCGTGTCTTGCCCGCATCAACCTGCCGCGACCAGCGCCTGAGCTGTCGGGCCACATAGCCATCGCGCGTTTTGGCCAAATCGCCAAGGCCGATCGCATCGACATCGAGGTTGTGAAATGCCGCCTGTACATCGACCAGCGCATCCGTCGCCGCCTTGCACTGTGCAGCGCTGAGCGACTCGACCGACTTGCTGTCGCGAATAATCGTGCCCTCTACGAAGCTCATGACATAGAAGTGGGCGTCGAAGCGCTCGGTATCATCACAATAACCCAGCATGCGCGGTACCGGAATATCACTGTTGCGGTCCAGCGCTGACATGATTTTCCATTCGCGCGACATGTCGTGCGCCGTGGCCAGCCGCGCAGCGACCGGCGGTCGCCGCAGTGCCCAGACCTGGCCGCTGGCATCGCGCACGCGGTAGGTCAGGTTGGAGCCGCCGGCGGCAATCAGTTCAAATTCATACGGCGCGGTGGCGCCTGCGATGTTTTCGTCCAGCCACTGGCTGACGGCCTCGACGTCGATACCTTTGGGTGATGTTGCTTCGCTCATAGATCGGCTCTTCAATGGTCCTGTTTGCGGACTGCCTCGACCAGGTGGCCGTGGCTCGCCCAGGCTGCCGCGCGGCGGGTTGGCACATGTTCACTGGGCAACTCATCGACCGCGTCGACACCCTTGAGAATTTGCCTGGCTACCGTTTGTTTGTGCACTTCGTCGGCGCCATCGGCAAGGCGCAGCGCGCGGGCCGACCGGTACATCGATTCCAGTGGCAGGTCAGTGGTGTATCCCATGGCGCCATGTACCTGGATGGCGCGATCGATAACACCCAGCAAGATACGGGGTACATGGAACTTCAGCATGGCGATTTCCATGCGTGACTGCGAGCCGTGACCGCCGCGTTCGTCCATCGTCCAGGCCGCTTTCAGCGTGAGCAGGCGCGCGCATTCGATTTCCACGGCAGACTCGGCGATCGCATCCTGGACCATTTGCAGGTCACCCAGGCGTTTGCCTTTGGTGTGCCGAGACGCGGCGCGCTCACACATCATTTCAAAGGCGCGATTGCACTGGCCAATGATACGCATGCAGTGGTGAATGCGCCCTCCGCCCAGACGCTTCTGCGCCAGCAAAAATCCCTCGCCCGGTTCGCCAATCATATGATCCAGCGGCACTCGGCAGTTATCGAAATGAACTTCGCTATGCCCGCCGATGCGATCGAAGAGAAAGCCTGGCTCGTCGTGCTCGGGGTGACTCATCGTGCCAACGTCCCGCACAACCTGCATGCCCGGCGTGCCTTTGGGTATGACCACCATCGACGCGCGCTGGTGGGGCGGGGCATTCGGGTCGGTCACCACCATGGCGAGGGTAAAATCCGACACCGAGGCGTTTGAGGCGAACCACTTGCGGCCATTTATCACCCAGTGATCACCGTCGCGCTCACAGCGGGTGGTGATTGCGGTTGGGTCGGAGCTTGCGACGTGAGGCTCGGTCAATGAAAAAGTGCTGCGCACCTCGGCACGCATCAGCGGGTACAGCCAGCGCTCGCGCTGCGCCTCGTTGGCACCGACAGCCAGTAGCTCCGCGTTGCCTGAGTCTGGCCCCTGGCAGTTGAATATCTCCGGTGCCAGTTCACTGCGGCCGAGAATCTCGTGGATCAAGCCCAGCTTTAACTGCCCCATACCCTGGCCGCCGTGTTCAGGCCCCAGGTGCGGCGCCCACAGGCCCTGGTCGCGGACCTGTTGCTTGAGCGGTGCCCAGAGCCTGTCGAGTTGCTGCTGGTCGAGGCCGCGCTGGACAAGCTCTATCGGGATGATCTCATCATCCACAAAGGTCCTGATCCAGTCGAGCTTTGCTTGAAATTCAGGTTCGGTACTAAAGTCCCAGGCCATGGTGAGCTCCAGCAGGCTAACGATTTATCCGAGCGGGTGTGCGGGTTCCAGGTCCCAGTTGTCGAGCAGTACCTTGTTGGCGTACCAGGTGTTCCAGTGCTCGGTCAGGTAGCAGATTTTTCCCTCGGCATTAAACTTCATGACGAAGCAGTACACGTTGCGGTAATCCTTGCCCGAATTGGTTTTGCTCACCTGGGTGTGCTGGCGCACAACAAAATCACCATCGGCCAGTACCAGCAGGTCTTCAAAGCGATTGGTCGACAGGTCATAGGAGTCGGTACCGCTGCCGGGTTTGTCCTGGCCGGCGCCGTAGAGAATTTTCTTGATGCTTTCTATGCCCTTGTGCTCGGTCTGGCCTTCCATGCCGGGCAGTCGGGGCAGGCCATTCCACCATACGGCGTCATCGCTGAACAGCGTGGCAGGATCGCCGCAGCTGCCATCGAACAGGCTGTTGGCAGCATCGATATTGCGTTGTTGCGTTTCGGTATAGTTGCTCATATCTGCTCCAGATTGCGGCTTACTCAAAACGATTCCAGCTGGCGACTTCGTCGAAGGGCTTGCGATAGGCGGCCTTGAACTCGGTGCCCTTGGTATAAGCGATTGGAAACAGCCCTATCTGGGTGTAGTGCTGGTAGGGGATGCCCAGCAATTCGGCCAGCTCCTGCTCGCGCCACAGGTGTGCGGTTGTCCATGCGCTGCCCATACCTCGCTCGCGCAGGGCGAGGAAGAAACTCCAGGTGGCCTGGATGATCGAACCGTAGGAGCTGGCCTGCATGAACACGCCAGCGCTTTCAACCCGGCCGCCCAGCAGGGGAATGAGTACGGCGGGAGAGCGATGGAAGTTCTGGCGCAGGTAGTCTACCGAGGCATTGATATTGTCAAAGCCGGGAATCTCCGCGCCCATATAATTTTCGCCCACGGCCTCGCCGAGTGAGTTGACATAGTCATCAAGCGCCGCGTTATAAATCTTAGCCGTTTCGGCGATAACGCCGGGGTCATCGAGAATCACCCAGCGCCAGGTATTCAGGTTTGAACCGTTGGGTGCCTGGAAGGCAAGCTCCATGCACTCCTGGATAACGCCGCGCTCAACCGGTCGGTCGAAATCCAGTCGCTTGCGAACGCTGCGTGTGGTCGAGAGTAATTGATCGGCAGAAAGATTTAGCATGTTGGGCTCCAGCGGCCTGGCCATGGACGCGATGCGTGATGGGCGGGGCGTGAACCCCGGTGATTGCCTGGAGCATTGTTCCCGCTCGAACAGCGGCGGGCAATAGTTCAATGTAGCCGGAAAATCTCGCGGTTGATGACGAATCGGGTCTTGCCCGGGCAAATACTGGCGGAAGGCTTGTCTCGGTCGTTTGACCGACAGGAATGGCTAGTTATTCGGCTTCGTCAAAGCGACGGTTAACGAGGTCGCTGATCGCTGCCAGCGCCTGTTGCTCGTCGGCGCCGTCGATGACGAGCTCAAGTTCGTCGCCTTTGGCTGCAGCCAATAGCATCACTGACATAATGCTTTTGCCATCGACGCTCTTGCCGCCTTTGACGACGTCAACCTGGCTTGCAAACTGTGCGGCAGTATCGACAAACTTGTTGGCTGCGCGGGCGTGCAGGCCAAGTTTGTTCACGATGGTGACGCGCTGTCGGATCATTGTCCGTCGGCCTGCTTGTTAACCAGGCTATGCAGTTCGCGGTGGCGCAGCTGAACCTGGTCAAACTGTTTGGAAAAATACTTGAATAGGGCATTGGCCACATAGACAGAGCGGTGCTGGCCGCCGGTGCAGCCCACCGAGATCGTGGTGTAGCTGCGGTTGATGGCCCTGAAGCGCGGCAGCCAGTTTTCAAGATAGGTAATCGTGTCATTGACCATGGCGGCGACATCGTCATCGGCTTCGAGAAACTCGATCACCGGTTGATCCAGCCCGGTGAGGCCGCGCAGCTCCTGGCGCCAGTAGGGGTTGGGCAGGCAGCGGGCATCGAACACCAGGTCTGAATCGATCGGGATGTTGCGCTTGAAGCCAAAGGACTGGAACATCACCGACATATCGGCGGCGATCTTACCGCCGACGCGGTTGCGGATCAGGTCGCGCAGGTCGTACAGGCCCATTGCGCTGGTATCAATGCTCAGGTCGGCCATTGCTGCGATGGCAGCAAGCAGGGTTGATTCCTGCCGCATCGCCTCTGTCAGTGATGTCGTTGAGCCGGTTAGCGGGTGTTTGCGACGGGTTTCGGCAAACCGTTTGATCAGCGTCTCGTCGCTGGCATCGAGGTAGATGATGTTGGTTTCTACCCCGCTGGGAATCTTCTGCAGCAGGCTTGGAAATCGCAGCAGGTCGCGGGGAATATTCCTGGCGTCGACGCTGACCGCAATCTTGATCAGTTCAGGGCGGTTGCCTCCAGTCGTTGTTTCGCCATCGCCTTCGGCCAGTGCCTGCGTGACCAGTTCGGGCAATAGCCCCGCCGGCAGGTTGTCGATACAGTAGAAGCCGCTGTCTTCGAGCATGTTCAGCGCGGTACTCTTCCCCGAGCCCGAACGACCGCTGACAATAATCAGTTTCATCACTGTTCAGCCTCCCTGCGTGCTGGCGATAAATGCGAGCAGCTGCTCGCTCGATCGCTCTGCCCGAATGGACTGGCGATGTTCGTGCTTGCCCAGCAACTCGGCAACGCCGGCGAGGATATTGAGATGCTCATCGGTGGCCTGCTCAGGGACGATCAGTGCCCACAGTATGTCGACGTCGTTGCGATCGATGGCATCGAAATCAATGGGCGGCTCAAGTGTAAGCAGCGCGCAGATTGGGCCGCTGCAGCGACTTACCCTGGCGTGAGGGATGGCAATGCCATCGCCAAAGCCGGTGCTGCCGAGTTTTTCCCGCGCCGCGAGCGCATCAAAAATTTCGAGCGCGTCGAGGCCCGGGGCGCCAGTGGCGAGCAGCCCGGCGAGATGCTCGAGCGCTTTTTTCTTGCTACTGATTGAGGCGTGGAGGTCGATGCGACTGGCGGTCAGCAACTCGGTCAGGGACATTACTCAGTCGAACTCTCTCAGGCGGCATCGCCATCCGGGCTACGTTCGTCGTTGGTAGCCTGTTTCATGGCTGTCCTGCCGCGTTTGCTTTTGAGCTTTTCCTTGTGCTTGATGATCTGGCGATCGAGCTTGTCGGCGAGGCTGTCGATAGCGGCGTACATGTTTTCGTCGTGGGCGTCGGCAAAGAGGTCGGCGCCGGAAACATGTACCGAGGCTTCCGCTTTGTGGTCAAGTTTTTCTACGATGAGGGTGACGTCAATATTGGTGATCTGGTCGAAGTGGCGTTCCAGGCGTTCGAATTTGCTCAGTACGTAATCTCGCAGTGCATCGGTGACTTCGACGTGATGGCCGCTAACGTTAATTCGCATAAACACTCTCCTGGTGGGGTCTGTGATAGCCGGATGCTACCAGTGTATCGACTGTCGGCGCGCTGCGCCAGCGGCAGCGATGAATTTTTCGAGCTGGCTGTTTTTGCAGGTAATAGTGGGTCGCGGCGCGCAGCGCCTGGCGGTGAAACAAACGCGGCATGCAGGGCCTGTTGGCGCCTGCCTAGCCCAGCTGCTTGCGCTCGTTCGATGGTGGAATCGACATTGACTCGCGGTACTTGGCGATCGTTCGCCGGGCAACTTTGATGCCCTTTTCATCGAGCAGTGTCGCGATCTTGTTATCGCTCAGCGGCTTCTGGGTGTTCTCGGCGGCGACCAGCTTCTTGATAATCGCTCGAATCGCGGTAGAGGAGCATTCGCCGCCTTCAGCCGTGGGCACGTGGCTGGAGAAGAAGTACTTCAATTCAAAAATGCCGCGCGGGGTGTGCATGTACTTTTGCGTAGTGACCCGGGAGATCGTCGATTCGTGCATGTCGACGTCCTGGGCGATATCGTGCAGCACCAGGGGTTTCATCGCCTCTTCGCCGTGCTCAAGAAAGCCGCGTTGGTGCTCAACGATCTTGGTGGCGACTTTTAGCAGTGTCTCGTTGCGGCTGTGCAGACTCTTGAGGAACCACTTCGCCTCCTGCAGGTTTTCGCGCAGGAAGGTGTTGTCGGCGCTGCTGTCAGCCCGTCGAATCATCGATGCATAGTGATTGTTGATGCGCAGCCGCGGTGAAATATCGGGGTTCAGTTCGACCACCCATTTGCCTTCTTTCTTCTCGACGAACACGTCGGGCACGACGTACTGCGCGGCATTATCCTGGTAGGCGTCACCGGGCTTGGGGTTGAGGCTGCGAATGAGGTCGATAGTCTCGATCAGCTGCGGCTGTTTGAGCCGGGTGCGGCGCATCAGCTGTGTGTAGTCGCGCGAGGCCAGCAGGGACATATGGCGGTTGATGATCTGCGCCGCCTGCTCGCGCCACGGGGTGCAGGCCGGCAGTTGGGCCAGTTGCACCATCAGGCAGTCGGTCAGGTCAACGCTGGCGACGCCCACGGGATCAAACTGCTGGACGCGATGGCGCACGGCCTCGATTTCATCAAGTTCGATCTCAAGCTCTGGGTCGAAGCACTCGAGCAGCTCCTCGACGCTGATGCCCAGCAGGCCGCTCGGTGCAAGGGCGTCAATAATCGCCGTCGCGATCAGCCGGTCGCTGTCGCTCATCGGGGTCAGGTTGAGTTGCCAGAGCAGGTGATTTGTCAGCGATTCGTCGCTTTGGTCACGGTTGTCAAAATCCCGACCGTCAAAGCCCTCGGCTGAGCCGCTCGGTGCGCTGTGCAGCGGCGGCTCGTAAATATCATCCCACTTGCTGTCGACGGGCAAATCGTCCGGGATGCTGTCGCTGTTCTGCCAGTCTTCAGCGGCAGCGTCGGGGCTGTCAGCCTCGGCGCTGCTCGCGGCATTATCGGAGGCGGATGCCGTGGGTTCGGACTGGCTATAGGCATCGGTAGGCAGATCGGTCATGGCCTCGGCGCTGGCCGATTCGGTGCCGTTTTCGTCGGCGGATTCGCTGCCTGTGGCGTCCTCGCCGTCTTCTCCCAGCTCCAGCATGGGGTTGTTGTCGATGATGCTCTGGATTTCCTGCTGCAGGTCGAGCGTCGACAGCTGCAAAAGCCGGATGGCCTGCTGCAACTGAGGCGTCATGGCCAGTTGCTGGCCCATTTTTAACTGCAGGGATTGTTTCATAAATGCTTGAATTTAAACCACAATAACATCATCCGCTCGGTGCTTCCCGGCGGGCCAGGCGGCGAGCTTTCGCCCTGAGCCAGCTAAAAGTGTAGTCCGGCCGAGAATAACAGGCAAGAGTAATGCCAACACGTGCTCTGATCGGCATTTTTACAATATTTTGGTCTTTCAGGGGGGGGCTGTTTAGATCTGGAATTGCTCGCCCAGGTAGATTCGGCGGACGTCTTCGTTGGCGAGAATGGCGTCGGTATTGCCCTCTGCAATGACCCGGCCCTCGCCCACGATGTAGGCGCGCTCACAGATGTCGAGCGTCTCGCGCACGTTGTGGTCGGTGATCAGTACACCGATGCCGCGCTCGCGCAGTTGGTAGATGACCGATTTGATGTCGTTGACCGAAATCGGGTCGACGCCGGCGAAGGGCTCATCGAGCAACATGAACTTGGGTTCGCTGGCCAGCGCGCGTGCAATTTCAACCCGGCGCCGCTCGCCGCCCGACAGCGCGGCACCGGGGCTGTCGCGCAGGTGCGATACGTGAAACTCGTCCAGCAACTGGTCGAGCTGGGCCTGGCGCTCGGCCCGGCCCAGGTCGCGCCGGGTCTCGAGGATGGCGAGCACGTTTTCGGCAACGCTGAGTTTGCGGAACACCGAAGGTTCCTGCGGCAGGTAGCCCAGGCCAAGCTGGGCGCGGCGATGCACGGGCAGCCGGGTGATGTCGGTATCGTCAATCGCGATACGGCCCTGGTCGGCATCGAGAATGCCGGCAATCATATAGAAGCAGGTGGTTTTGCCGGCGCCGTTGGGGCCCAGCAGGCCAACAATCTGGCCGCTGCCGATCGACACGGACACGTCGTTGATGACCCTGCGCTTACCGTAGCTTTTGGCCAGGTGGTCGGCGGACAGCACGGCCATTTCAGCGCTCCTCCGTCGCGGCGTCCGGGGCAGGGGTTTCCTGCTCGGGCAGCAGCGAGTCGCCCGGGTCAAACACGGTGTGGACGCGGGCGTTGGCGTTATTGGGGTCGGCCTCTGCCTTGATCAGCTCTTCGCCCAGATGGTATTCGATCCGGTTACCGCTGACGCGGTTGCCCTGGCGATCGATCGAGGCGTCATCGCGCAGCAGGATAACGCCGGCCTCGATGCCGTATTCAATCGTGCCGCCGCTGGCGACGACCTGCGCCTGGGGCAGCCGCTGGATAAACTCGGCAGGGCTACCGGTCGCGACGATCGAGCCAATCTGGCGGCGCTGGGTTTCGGTGGCGGGCAGGCTCTCAATGGTCACTTCATCGGCGTTGATCCGCAGGCTGCCCTGCGCGATCGTGACGTTGCCCCGGTAAATGGTGATGCCATTGCGCTCGTCCTGTTCGGCGCTGTCGGCTTCAATCTGGATGGGCAGCCTGCGTTCCTCCAGCAAGGCATTGGCACTGGCCGCGCCGCTGTACAACGCGCAGCTGCAGAGCAATGCTATCGCCAGCGCGGCGACATTCGAGTGCCTAGTCTGCATACGGTTGCACCACGCTGCGAACATCGGAGAGCAGTCGCCAGCTGCGCTGGGTAACGTTGCCCTCGACGCCAACGGCTTCGGTCGTCATGTTGGGGCTGCTAATCGACACTGGTTGTTCACTGAGTACCTGACGCAGCTCGCTGTTGATCAGCAGGCGCTCGGTGCGCAGTGTCGCCTGGTTGGCGCTGTCGACCATCGTCACGCCCTTGACCAGCTCGATGTTTTCTCCGCCCGAGGTCAGGTAGGCGTGATTTGCGCGGAGCGTAACCAGGCTGCCATCTTCCTGCGGGAACTCGATGTGTGGCGACAGCAGGTGAGCGTATTCTTCATTGCCTTCGGCATGTCGGGCATGGTGTTCAAACTCGGCCAGCTCTTCGTCAAAGTCCTGTGCAAAGTCATCGCCAGGCAGTGCGGCATCGGACTGCGCAGAATAATAATCGAGTCGCTCGCTGCGCGCCCGGTAGTTGAGCGCGCCATCGCTGCTGTACTGCCTCACCTGCAGCATCGAGGCGCGAACCTTGGGCGTCATGTCCGGGTCAAGCGAAAACGAGTCCCCGCCGGTGAGCAGGTTTTCGAAGTTCAGGTCGATGAGGTAGTAAGCGGAAATACCCAGCGCAATGCTGATGCTGAGAACGCGGCGCAACTGGCGTGAATGGCGGATTCGCTTGAGCATTACTGGTAGCTCGCAACGATCGCGTCGAGTTTGCCCTGCGCTGCGAGTATCAGCTCGGCGACCTCGCGTACCGCGCCATTGCCGCCGTTGGCCGTCGTGACCCAGTCGGCGTGCTCGCGCACTGCCGGGCTTGCGTTGGCGGTGGCGACGCCCAGCCCCGCTGCGATGATGGCGGCCAGGTCGGGCAGGTCATCGCCAACGTAAGCTGCCTGCTGCGCGGATAGCTGGCGCTCGGCCAGTTGTTCACGCAGGGCCTGGCATTTGTCTTCGCGGCCTTGCAGCACACCGTCGATGTCCAGTTCGGCAGCGCGCTGTTTGACGATGCTCGACTGTCGCGCGGTAATGATCACCACATCGATGCCACTGCGCTGCAGCAACTTGATGCCCAGACCGTCGAGGGTTGAAAAACTTTTCATCGCCTCGCCCGTGGCGCCGAAATAGAGCTTGCCATCGGTCAGCACGCCATCGACATCGAGCGCCAGCAGGCGGACATCGGCTGCCAGTGCGAGCAGGGACTGCGGGTAATCTTGCATCGCCATCGCCTCAGGTCAGCCCCGCGCGGATCAGCGCATGCAGGTGCACGACCGCGCAGGGGCGCTCGTGGGTATCGACCACGACCAGCGAGGAAATCCGGTGTTGTTCCATCAGGTTCAGGGCCTCGGCGGCCAGTCTGTCGGCCTCAATGGTCACACAGCTTGCCGTCATCACAGTGCTTATTGCGGTATCGCGCAGGTCCTGCTGCCGGTCGAGCGCGCGGCGCAGGTCGCCGTCGGTAAAGATACCGGCAAGTTTACCCCCGGCATCGACGATCGTGGTCATGCCGAGGCCTTTCTGGGTGATCTCCAGCAGGGCCTGCCCAAGGGGCGTCTGCGGCGCTACGCGCGGAAAGTCGCTTTGCATGACATCGCTGACTTTGAGCAGAAGCCGTTTGCCCAGCGTACCGCCAGGGTGGGAGAACGCGAAATCCTCGGCGCTGAAGCCGCGTGCCTCGAGCAGCGCCACGGCCAGCGCATCGCCCATGACCAGCGCCGCCGTGGTGCTCGAAGTGGGTGCCAGATCCAGCGGGCAGGCCTCGCGAGCCACGCTCACATCCAGGTAGACCTGCGCATTCTGGGCCAGCGTCGAGTTGGCGTTGCCTGTCATCGCAATGAGCGGTGCGCCGATGCGTTTGATCAGCGGCAGCAGCGTGACTATCTCGGCGGTATTGCCCGAGCCCGACAGCGCCAGGACAACGTCATTGGCGGTAAGCATGCCAAGGTCGCCATGACTGGCTTCGGCTGGATGCATGAAAAAGGCAGGGGTACCGGTACTCGCCAGTGTTGCCGCAATTTTATTGGCGACGTGGCCAGACTTGCCCATGCCGGTGACAACGACGCGACCGGTGCAATGCAGCATCAGGGTGCAGGCATCGGCAAAGCGCTGGTCGATACGCTGGCCAAGGCTTTCTACGGCCTCGGTTTCCATCTCTATCGTGCGCCGGCCTGCGGCAATAAAAGCAGTTTCATTCATAGTTCTAACCGCGGCGAGGGCGGTATCGGCGATGCCCGGCAGCTCATTGTAAGGGGCTCGCGGAAGCTCCCGCTGTGACTAATTGCCGGACAGTTGCAGCGCAATGACCGCATAGTAGGCGATATAGCAGGCCAAAAACAGCAGTCCGGATTTTTTGCCGATGCCCCGGGAACCGCCGGCCTGCGCATCACCAACCAGCCGCCACATCAACAGTGCGACGACCACCGTCATCAAGGTCATAGTGACCATATCGCGCTGCAAAAGTGCGGCACTGATCGGTCCGGGCGCAATAATGCCAGGCAGCGACATGACCGCCAGGATGTTGAGGATATTCGAGCCGATGACATTGCCCAGCGCCATCTCGTAGTGGCCCTTGAGCGCGCTGGCGACCGAGGCCGCCAGTTCCGGCAGGCTGGTGCCCAGCGCGACCACGGTCAGGCCAATGACCATTGGGCTGACGCCCAGCGCAGTCGCCGTCTGGGTTGCGCCCCAGACCAGCACATCGGCACTGACCAGTAGCGCGATCAGGCCGCCGGCCAGCCACAGCAGGGCCTTGCCGCGACTGAAGTCCGGGACATCGTCTTCAAGCGCATGCGCCAGGTCATCGCCACCGGAGCGCACCTGGATCAGCAGCACGATCGGCAGCAGGGCCGTCGCCGCCAGCAGGAATACGCTTTCGAGCCTGAGCAGTTGGCCATCCCAGACAACGGCGATGGCAGCCAGCGTGGCCAATAACAGCAGCGGCAGCTCCAGGCGCAACACTCCGCGCGACACCGGGATGATCCCGAGCAGGGCGGTCACGCCGAGCACCAGGCCGATATTGGCGATATTTGAACCAACTGCGTTACCGATGCCCAGGCCGGGTTCGCCATCCAGCGCGGCGCCTGCCGAGACAATCATCTCTGGCGCAGAGGTACCCAGTGCGACAATGGTCAGGCCGATCATGGCCCGGCTCATACCCAGGTGCTGGGCAGTGGCCGCGCTGCCACCGACGAAAATATTGGCGCTCCAGATCAGGCCCAGCAGGCCAACGCCAAAAGCGGCGATTGCAACCAGTAGTTCAGGCATAGGTGTGGGCTGTAAGCGGCTGGCAGGGCTGGGATCCGGGGTAGGGCAAGGGGTGTTTTTCCTGAGAATTTTTGCGCTTTTTTAAACAATCACGGTAAGCAGATAAATGAAGCGTGAGAAAATGCCTGCAAAGTGCGCCAAACCGCGCGACTATACCGTAGCTCGCCGCCGGCCTCAATCGGGCCGTTACCGGGGCCTGCCCGGATCGGTTGTGGCGGTGCCGGTAACATTCGGCGAACGGGCGGTCTAAATTGAGACAACTATTTTCCCTGTTAAAGAGTGACCATCACCATGAATCTGAATCGCGCTAGCCAGTGGCTCCCAGCCCCCATCGCCGTTGTGCTGGGTCTGGGTTTGCTGTTTTCATCAAGCCTGTCTGCCCAGAGCGACGCGGTAGCTCCCAGCACGGTGCCGCCCGAGCACCAGGGTGCCTATGCGCTGGTTGAATCGACCACTGACGATTTGCTGGCGCTGATCGCCTCGGCGAAAACCTATATCGATGAAGATGAAGAGCGTTTTTATACCGAGCTTGAAGCCTTGCTGACGCCCTTTGTCGACTTTCCGGCCTTTGCCCGGGCTGTGATGGGCAAGCACGCCAGCAAGTCGAAAATGGCAGCGCTGGGCGAGGCGGAGCAACAGGTACTCGAACAACAGATGCAGCGTTTTAGCGATGTGTTCTCACGGGCCCTGATCGTTACCTATGGCAAGGGCCTGCTGGCCTTTGAAGGCGAGCGAATCGAAGTCGTGAGGCCTGCGGAGCTCAAGCCGGCTGAACGCGCCGATCGCGCCAGCATCAAACAGCATATCTATGGTGATCGCAAGCAACCCTTTGAAATCTGGTATTCGCTGCGGCGCTATCCTGATGACTCCTGGAAGCTGCGCAACCTGATCATCGAGTCCATCAACCTTGGCAAGATTTATCGCAACCAGTTTGATAATGCTTTCCAGGTTTACGAAGGCGACATCGACCGGGTTATCGACAACTGGTCGGTAGCGGCTACAGCTGAATAGGCAGTAAACCTTATGAGTGATTTGGTGGCTACGGTAGAACAACAGATCAGGGCGCAAATCGATTGCCAGCACATCGAGGTAGAGATGCAGGGCAATCATTGCCAGGTGGTCGTCGTAAGCGATGCCTTTGAGCCGATGTCACGGGTGCAACGGCAACAGGCGGTGTACGGTTGTGTCGACGCACAAATTGGCTCTGGCGAAATTCACGCCATTCATATCAGGGCGCTGACGCCCGCTCAATGGCAGTCGCAGCAGTAGATAACCTGGTCGAGTAAGCTAAGTGGACAAACTCCTTATTACCGGGCCCTCGCAGCTGCACGGTGAAATTCGTATTTCCGGCTCCAAGAATTCGGCGTTGCCGATACTTGCCGCCAGCCTGCTCAGTGATGGTGTGGTGCGCATTGGCAACCTGCCGCATTTGCATGACATCACGACAATGATTGAGCTGCTCAGTTGCCTGGGCGTAGAGTTGCTGGTCGATGAAAAGCTGGGCGTTGAGATCCAGTCCTCGGGTATCACCAATTACACGGCACCCTACGAGCTGGTCAAGACCATGCGCGCCTCAATACTGGTGTTAGGGCCGCTGCTGGCCCGCTTCGGTCATGCGCGGGTTTCCTTTCCGGGGGGCTGCGCAATTGGCAGCCGTCCAGTGGACTTGCATTTGCGCGGGCTGGAAGCCCTGGGTGCCACCATCACTGTCGACGGCGGTTATATCGATGCGCGCAGCGATGGCCGGCTCAAGGGTGATCACGTCTTTATGGATAAAGTGACGGTGGGTGGCACCGAGAACGTGTTGATGGCTGCGGTGCTCGCTGAGGGCAGGACGACGATTGAAAATGCGGCGCGCGAGCCCGAGGTCGTCGACCTGGCCAACTGCCTGGTGGCCATGGGCGCGAACATCGAAGGTATCGGCACTGACCATCTGGTGATAGACGGGGTAGAGCGGCTCGATGGTTGCGACTACCATGTCATGTCCGACCGAATCGAGGCGGGTACTTTCCTGGTGGCGGCAGCGGCGACGCGTGGCAGTGTCAAGCTCAAGGATGTCGAGCCGCATAGCCTGGAGGCGGTGCTCGCCAAACTCGAAGAGGCCGGTGCGAACCTCGAGGTCGGTGACGACTGGATCTCGCTGGACATGGACGGCCGCAAACCGAAGGCGGTGAACGTGCGCACGGCACCTTACCCTGCTTTCCCGACGGATATGCAGGCCCAGTTCACGGCGATGAACTGTGTTGCCGACGGCGTTGCGACGGTCGTCGAGACCATCTTCGAGAACCGCTTGATACAGGTTCATGAAATGAACCGCATGGGTGCGAATATCAAGCTCGAGGGCAACACGGCCATTATCAGCGGTGGCGACCTGCTCACCGGCGCGCCAGTCATGGCGACCGATTTGCGCGCTTCGGCCAGCCTGGTGATTGCCGGGCTGTGCGCGGTGGGAGAGACCCTGGTCGATCGCATCTATCACATCGACCGCGGTTATGAATGTATTGAAGAAAAAATGCAGGCGCTGGGTGCGCAAATTCGACGGATACCCGGCTAACGCTGCATCTGGCCGGGCGCACGCGGCGGGCCGGCAACGACTGACTAGACAGGCCAGCAAATGATTACCATTGCCCTGACCAAGGGACGTATCCTCAGCGACGTGTTGCCGCTGCTCAAATCGGCGGGCATTGAGCCTGCAGAAGATATCGCCAGCAGCCGCAAGCTGTTGTTCGATACCAATCGGCCCAATACGCGCCTGCTGGTGCTGCGCGGTGTCGACGTCATCACCTATATCCGCCAGGGCAGTGCCGATATTGGCGTCGTCGGCAAGGATATGCTGATGGAAGACGGTGGTGACCAGCTCTACGAGCTGACCGACCTTGGCATAGCGCGCTGCAAACTGATGACCGCCATACCCGCCACGGACCAGCAACGAGCCAGCCGGGCGCGCCTGCGCGTGGCCACCAAATACGTCAATATTGCCCGTCGCCACTACGCTGCGCGCGGCGTGCAAGCCGATGTCATCAAGTTGTATGGCGGCATGGAGCTTGCGCCAGTGATGGGCCTGGCCGATGAAATCGTCGATATCGTCGATACCGGCAAGACGCTCACCGCCAATGGCCTGCGTGCCGATGAGCATATCGCCGACATCAGCTCGCGCCTGGTGGCCAACAAGGCGGCGTTCAAGGTGAAACACCGCGAGCTCGAAGAGCTTCGACTGGCGCTTGAAAGCGCCTGCAAGGCCTGATATTCGTTACAATAGCTTCCCGTTTCAACTCCGCTTGATGGCCACTGATGGCGCAAACTGACCCGACAGATCTTCGCATCCGGCGACTGGCCGCTGGCAGTGCCGGTTTTGATGCCGAACTTGCCGTGCTGACCGACTGGTCGGCTGTCGCCGATCCGGCGCTGGAGCAAACGGTGGCGCAAATGCTCGGGCGTGTGCAGAGCGAAGGCGACAGCGCGCTGCTTGACTATACCCGCCGCTTTGATCGCCGGCAGGTTGGCGACATGGCTGAGCTGGTGGTCGATGCGTCGCAAATGCAGGCTGCACTCGAGGGTTTGCCCTCTGCGCTGCGCGATGCGCTCGATACGGCGGCGCAACGCATTCGCCAATTCCACGAGCGCCAAAAGGCAGAATCCTGGGAGTTTACTGACCCCCAGGGTGTGCGTATGGGGCAGCAGCTCAGTGCCATGCAGCGCGTCGGTATCTATGTGCCCGGAGGGCAGGCTGCCTACCCGTCCAGCGTGTTGATGAATGCCATCCCCGCTGTGGTTGCCGGTGTCGACCAGATTGTGATGGTGTCGCCAGCGCCCGATGACCAGCTGAACCCGGTAGTGCTGGCAGCCGCAGCGCTGGCGGGTGTGCACGAGTGTTACACGGTCGGTGGTGCGCAGGCGATTGCCGCGCTGGCCTACGGCACGCAAACCATTGCCCGTGTCGACAAAATTGTCGGGCCGGGCAATCGCTACGTGGCCTGCGCGAAACGCCAGGTCTTCGGCCAGGTCGGTCTCGATATGGTCGCTGGCCCCTCCGAGATCCTCGTCGTCTGTGATGGCCAGACTGACCCTGACTGGATCGCAATGGATATGTTTTCCCAGGCCGAACACGATGCCGATGCACAGGCCATCCTGGTCTGCCCCGATGAGGCCTACTTCGATGCGGTGCAGGCGAGCATGCTCCGCTTGCTTCCTTCGCTGGAGCGGCGCGATACCATCATCGCGTCGTTGAACAACCGCGGCGCGTTTATTGCTGTGGCCGATCTCGATGAAGCCATGGATGTGGTCAATCGCATATCACCCGAGCACCTGGAACTGTCGGTGGCCGAGCCCGATGTGCTGTTGGCCAGGGTGCGCAACGCCGGTGCTGTGTTCCTGGGGCGCGCGACGCCGGAGGCCTTTGGCGATTACTGTGCCGGGCCCAATCACGTCCTGCCCACATCAACCACGGCGCGCTTCGCATCGCCACTGGGCGTTTACGATTTCCAGAAGCGCACCTCGATTATCGAATGCAGCGACAGTGCCGCTGCGGCGATTGCCGGTGTTGCCGAGACGCTGGCCAACAGTGAATCATTAACGGCGCACGCGGCATCCGCGCGCATGCGAGGTGGCGATTGAGCGCGCCAGCCACGCAATAACAGGTCTCAAGCTATGCGTCGATTGTTTAGTCCATCGCTCGACAAGTTGTCTCCTTACGTGCCGGGGGAGCAGCTCGACGCACCCGGCCTGGTAAAACTCAATACCAACGAAAATCCCTATCCGCCTGCGCCAGCAGCGCTCGATGCGATTCGCGCTGCTGCGAACGAAGACCTGCGGCTTTACCCGACCCCTGATTCAGCGGCGCTGTGCGATACGATTGCGAGGCATTACGGCCTGGCGAGCGAGCAGGTGTTTGTTGGCAATGGTTCCGATGAAGTACTGGCGCATGCGTTTAACGCGTTTTTCAGGCAGTCCGAGCCGCTGCTGTTTCCCGACCTGACCTACAGCTTTTACCCGGTCTATTGCGATCTGTACGCCATCGAATACCGGCAGGTGCCCCTCGATGAACACTACTGCATCCAGGTTGCCGATTACCGTCAGCCCAATGGCGGCATTATTTTTCCCAATCCGAACGCGCCCACGGGTATCGGCCTGGGTCGCGCGGCGCTTGAGTCACTGCTGCGGGATAATCGCGATTCGGTGGTGCTGGTTGATGAAGCCTATATCGATTTTGCGGTGGCCAGTGACAGCGATCCGGATCGCGTGGTCTCGGCGGTTGACCTGGTCGATCGCTACGACAACCTGCTGGTTGTACAGACTCTGTCGAAGTCGCGCTCGCTGGCCGGGTTGAGGCTGGGCTATGCGCTGGGCAGTGCGCCGCTTGTCGATGCACTCAATCGTGTCAAAAACTGTTTCAATTCCTACCCGGTCGATCGCCTGGCGCAGCACGCAGCGCAGGCCAGCTTCAGCGACCAGGCGTATTTTGAACAGCAGTGCCAGCGGATCATCGACAATCGCCAGCAACTCGTCGAACAGCTGCAGGCGCTGGGTTTTGATTGCCTGCCCTCGCAGGCCAACTTTGTGCTGGCCAGCCACGCACGTTTGCCCGCCGCCAGTATTGCCAGCGACTTGCGCGAGCGGCAAATTCTGGTGCGCTATTTCAACAAGCCCAGACTCGATAATTACCTGAGAATCAGTGTGGGTTCAGAAACGCAGGTCGAACAGCTGGTAGCGGCGCTGCGCGACATTTGTAGCGTGGAGCACTAGTGGAATCCAATAAAGCGAGCACGACGGCCTGGGCAGTGGCGATGGCGCGTGCGGCGCACGCGAAGTTTCACTCGCCGCCCATTTTTGATGACAGCCTGGTGTTGTCGCTGATTGATCCGCAGTACCAGCCCATGCTTGAGTATTTCGCGCCACCCGAGCAGCCCGATGCAACCTATCGTAACCGCGCCTATATCGCCTTTCGGCAGCGTTACCAGGAGCAGTGCCTGGCCGAGAGCTACGCCAATGGCCTGCGACAGTACGTGATTCTCGGCGCTGGCCTTGATAGCTATGCGTTTCGCCAGTCCGCTGATCTCCCAGACCTGCAGATATTCGAGGTCGATTTCCCGGCGACGCAGCAGGACAAGGCGGCGCGCATCGCCGCGCTGGGCTGGCAGCAGCCGGGCAACCTGCACTTTGCGCCCTGCGATTTCAATGTCGACAACTTGCGAGATTGCCTGGTCGATGCCGGTTTTGATCCAGGCCAGCCGGCATACTTCGCCTGGATGGGGGTCACTGTTTACCTGCCCAAAGCCACTGTGGCCAGCACGCTGCAGAGCCTGCTGCAGATTGCGCCGGCCGGTGGGCGCATCGCACTGGAGTACGCGCCGCCCACCGACCTGCTTGCCGGCGATGATCGCATTTGTCGCGAGGCATCGCTTGCCCAGCCCACGCGGGAAGACGAACCCTTCCTCGCGTTCTACAGCCTCGCCGAACTGCAGGCATTGCTTGAGCAGCTGGGTTATACCCGTGTCGATGCGCTCGATCACAATGCCGCGGCGGCGCAGGTGCTGGCCCGGCGCGATGACAATATCGGTATCCACTACGGTTTTCGCCTGTTAAGCGCCTATTGGTAACGGAGCTTCCGCCATGTTGAAAGACCTGCAGCGCCTTGTTGTGGCACTACACCTTGTGCTGGTTGGCACGCTTGCGATAACGGGCCCGATGGCCCAGGCCAGCGATTGTGACCAGGCAATCGGCGTACCGATGGAGACCTCACCGCTGATCAATGGTTGGGGCATCAATGTCCAGAACCAGCGCTTTATTCCAGGCGATTCAGCGGGCATCAATGCGAGCAACGTCGGTCAACTGCAGGTCAAGTGGGTGTTCGCATTGCCCGATACCAAAACGCCACACTTCCAGCCGCTGGTAACGGCAAACACCATTGTCATCGCCGATGAGCCTGGCATGGTCTACGCGCTCGATCGTGAAACCGGTTGCACGCGCTGGCAGTTCGACGCCGACGCTACCGTGCGCACCGCCCTGCGCTATGTCGATACCAGCGCCGGGCCACTGCTGACCTTTGGCACGGCCGATGCCGAGGTGTTTGGCCTGGAGCTGTCCAGCGGTGCATTGCGCTGGCGTATGCAGGCGGATCCTCACCGGTTCGCGATGGTGTCAGGCTCGGCAATCGACAGGGAGGGTGTGATCTACCAGCCCGTATCGTCCTGGGAGGCGGGTTATGCGGTGAACCCCTTTTATACCTGCTGCACGTTTCGCAGTTCGCTGTTTGCCATCGATGCGCTCAGCGGCGAGGAGCAGTGGCGCAGCTACACAATCATCGAAGAGCCCCGGGTTACCGAGTCGCGCTGGTTGCTGCCCGACAAACTTGGACCCTCGGGTGCACCGGTATGGTCGCAACCCACGCTCGATGAGAAGCGCGGCCGCATTTACGTTGGCACCGGCGAGAACTATTCATCGCCAGCCACGACGACCAGCGATGCCATCATCGCCTTTGACCTGGCTTCCGGTGACATGCTCTGGCACCAGCAGTTTCTCGCTGGCGATGCGTGGAATGTGTCCTGTGAGTTTGCGATCGACAGTAACTGCCCTGCGGAGCGCGGCGTCGACCTGGATTTTGGTGCGCCCCCGGTGCTGGTGAACGTCGCCGGTCGCGATGTCATCCTCGCAGGTCAGAAGAGTGGCGCGGTCTATGCGCTCGATCCGGATGCCGAGGGCGCCCTGCTGTGGTCGCAGAAACCCGGCACCGGAGGCAAGCTCGGTGGCGTGCATTTTGCGATGGCGGTAGATCCCGGTCGCGGTGTGCTCTACGTACCCATCAGCGACCGTCCCATCGACATCCTTGGCGACAATCCACCGGGTGAGCCCAACCCGTCGCTGCACGCCTACGATATTGCCAGTGGCGAATTGCTCTGGTCGGTGGCGGCGCCGGATAACTGCGGGCAGGGCAAGCCGGCCCGGGGTTGCCACCCCGGGTTGTCTGCGGCACCCACGGCCACGGAAGAGCTGGTGTTCGCCCCGGCGCTCGATGGCATGATCCACGCCTTTGATGCCGCGACCGGCGCGCTGGTATGGAGTTTTGATACGGCGCGTTCCTGGCCCGGCGTCAACGGGTCCCAGGCGCAGGGTGGGGCGATCGACCTGGGCGGCGTCTACCTCGATGGCGGGCAGCTATTTGTCAGTTCGGGGTACGGCACCTTCGACCAGTGGCCGGGCAATGCCTTTATCGTCATGGAGGTGGTGGAAGCGGGCGAATAGGGCGGAAATCCGGGGCGGTGCTGCGGGTTTTTTAATAAGCTTGAATAATAAGAAAAAATTTTTAAATGAAAATAAAGTATAAGCGTTCCTACACTTCACATTCCACATTAACTTTGACCAGCAGCCGTATGTAATCGCTCCAAAAGCCCCTCTCCAGGCCGCTCATAAAGTGACTGAAATCACGCTAAGTCACTGAATTTTCACAAGATATTTCGATGCGCAGGCACTTGCATGCGAACAGCTGTCAATCTATAGTGTCGAAATGTGCAAAGAAGTGGTGTTTCGTGGATAAATTTAGCTCCTCAGGTCTTGCAGGTGGTGAAATTGTGCCGGTCCACCGGATCGGCATTCTTTTTCAGCGCGCGCGCCTCGAGCGCTCACATTCGGGCAAAGGCGACGCATTTACAAGCGCCAAACTGCCGGAAACGCCGTGCACAAATAACGATCGACTCAACGGGGGCGGCGAGTGTTTCGCGGCGTAACGACCATCAACCTGGATGCCAAGGGCCGGATTGCGATGCCGAGCAAGTATCGCGATCGCCTGCAGTCAAGCTGCGCGGGCACCATGGTCGCAACGATCCACCTGCAGGCGCCCTGCCTGCTGCTGTACCCCTTACCTGAGTGGGAGCAAATCGAGCGCCAGATCCAGGAGCTGCCGACACTCAAGCCCGAGGTCGCGCGCCTGCAGCGACTGGCGCTGGGCTTCGCCGATGACATGACGATGGACGGCAGCGGTCGATTACTGCTGCCCGCGGCGCTGCGCGAACACGCGGGGCTGGATAAAAAAGTAGTCCTGGTCGGGCAGGGTAAAAAACTCGAACTGTGGAGTGAGCAAAGCTGGCAGGCCGAATGCGAGAGTGCGCTTGGCCAGGTCCAGTCTGACCCACTGCCCGAAGAATTCTTTACGGTCTCATTTTGACGGTGACGCCGGACAACGAGCCCGGCGCTGCCAGCGATCATTTGCCTGTCATGCCCCACGCGGTGTTATCCGCGT
This sequence comes from Pseudomonadales bacterium, assembly GCA_965216795.1. Taxonomy (GTDB): domain Bacteria; phylum Pseudomonadota; class Gammaproteobacteria; order Pseudomonadales; family UBA7434; genus UBA7434. Next base: position 3,111,602 of record OZ244196.1, read on the forward strand.
GGCTGGGGCCGCGAAGCGGTCGCTATGTCGATGGCACCTTCGGTCGCGGCGGGCACAGCGGATTGTTGCTATCGCAGCTTGAACCTGACGCAAGCCTGTTGGCAATCGATCGCGACCCGCAGGCTGTCGCGGTGGCCAGGCAAATGGCGCCGTCGGCGCCCCAGCTACAGGTCAGGCAGAGCGATTTCGCGCAGCTGCCGGCTGTGCTGGAAGAGCTGGGCTGGTATGGCAGTGTCGATGGTTTGTTACTCGATCTTGGGGTTTCTTCACCACAACTTGATGAGGCAGGGCGTGGTTTCAGTTTTTTACGCGACGGTCCACTGGATATGCGCATGAACCCGGGCGCTGGTGAGAGTGCCGCCCAATGGTTGGCCGTTGCCGGGGCTGAAGAGATTGCGGGCGTGCTATGGCGCTTCGGCGAAGAGCGACACTCGCGCCGGATCGCGCGTGCGATCGTCGCCCAGCGAGAGCAGGCGCCGATCGAACGCACCGGCCAGCTGGCTCGCCTGATCGAGGATGTATTGCCAAGACGCGAGGCAAACAAACACCCGGCGACACGGAGCTTCCAGGCGATACGCATTTTTATTAACGACGAGTTGGGCCAGCTACAGACCCTGCTCGAGCGATCGATCGATCTGCTAGCGCCCGGGGGGCGGCTGGTGATTATCAGTTTTCACTCGCTCGAAGATCGTCTGGTCAAGCGCTTTATGCGCAATGCGGCGCGCGGTGAGCGAATTCCAGCCTCGGTGCCGGTGACCGCAGACCAGCAGCGCGGTTCAGTTCGGCTGCTGGGCAGGGCACAGCGCGCCGATGACAGTGAAATTTCCCGCAACCCGCGAGCGCGCAGCGCGGTGCTGCGGGTGGCAGAAAAACTCCAGTGAGAACTACGGCAGTGATGGCAATTGCAACAAACACAGGTGAGCAGCGTGGCGAATAACGGCCCCGACGCATCGCGACCGCTGTGGTTGCCGGTTTTGCTGGCCCTGCTGTTCATCGGCGTGACGGCGTCCGCGCTGGCCGTGGCCTATGTCAGTTTTGAAAACCGCCAGCTGTTCATGGAATTGCAGCGCCTGGAAGTGGAACAGCAGCACTTGCAAACCCGGCTCGGCCAGCTGTTACTCGAGGAGAGCGCATGGTCTTCGCCGGCGTTGATCGAGCAGCTGGCGCGACGTGAGATGGGCATGAGCGTGCCGGAGCCTGGCGATATCGTTGTCAGCGGCGCCTTTGAGCGGGCCCTGGCCATCGCTGAAACGCTGGAGTCGGGTCAATGACGGCGCGCTCGCGACTGACTCGCTGGTCATGGCGCGCCTACGCGCTGTGGACGCTGCTGGCCTTCGCCTTGCTGATGCTGTTGGGCAAGTTGTTCACGCTGCAGTTTCTCGACAATGAGCGCGGCCGCGATTTCCTGCAGCAGCAGGGCGACGCCCGGGTCATCCGCGAGCAGCTGATTGCCGCGAGCCGCGGTGAAATCGTCGATCGCAATGGCGAACTGCTGGCCTTCTCATCACCCGTGCGCGCACTGTGGGCCAATCCCGCGCAGGTCAGCGAAGAGCCGGGGCAACTGCAGGCCATGGCGCGCGACCTGAAGCTGTCGCCCGCGCAGCTGCGCAAGCGGCTGGCCAGCCATCCCAGCTATGTCTACCTGCGCCGGCAAATGCCACCGGCCCAGGCGGCGGTTGTCATGGAGCGGGATTACGAGGGGGTGTACGCGCGCACCGAGTTCCAGCGTTTCTATCCGGCCGGAGAAGTCACTGCACACCTGGTGGGCTTTACCGATATCGATGAGCATGGGCAGGAAGGCCTGGAGCTGGCCTTCGACGCGCACCTCAAGGCGCAGCCTGGTCTCAAGCGCGTGATGATGAATGCCCGGCGCGAAGTGGTCAGCGATATCCAGCTGCTGCGGGTTGCCGAAGATGGCCGCCCGCTGGAGCTGGCGATTGATCTCAAGCTGCAATACGCCGCGTACCGTGAATTGAAGTCGGCGGTGCAGGCCTACCGCGCGCGCTCGGGTTCCGTCGTCGTCATCGATACCCAGACGGGCGAAGTGCTGGCGCTGGTCAACCAGCCTTCCTACAACGCGAATGATCGACAACAGATGGTTCCCGAGCATATGCGCAATCGCGCGATGCTGGATCTCTACGAGCCCGGCTCAACGGTCAAGCCCTTCACGATTGCCGCTGCGCTGGAGTCGGGTGAGTTCGCGGCGAACTCAACGATTGATACCGCGCCAGGCTACCTGCGCGTCGGCAGCAAAATGGTCATGGACCAGCGCAACTATGGCCGCATGGACATGACTGCGGCATTGAGCAAGTCGAGCAATGTGGCCACCAGCAAGATCGCGCTCGATCTGGATATCGCCCAGTTGCGCTCGGTGTTCGCCGACGTCGGCCTGGGCGAGTACTGCGCAACCGGCTTTCCCGGCGAGCAGCCAGGCTACCTGCCCAATCACGATCGCTGGCGGCCGATCGAGCAGGCCACGCTGTCCTATGGTCACGGCCTGTCGGTCACCAGTTTGCAGTTGGCGCGGGCCTATACCGTGCTGGCCAATGATGGCATTAAAAAACCGATCAGCCTGCTCAAGCTGGATGACGCGACCAGGGCGCAGCGCCGGGCCACCGAGGGCGTATCAGCGCAGCGGGTCATTTCGGCGAGCACCGCCCGGGAAGTGCGGCACATGATGCGCGCCGTCGTCGAACCCGGTGGTACCGGTACGCTCGCCCAGGTGCCCGGCTACAGTGTTGCCGGCAAGACCGGTACAGCGCACAAGGTGGGCGCCAGCGGTTATCAAAGTGATCGCTACCGCGCGACCTTCGCCGGTATGGTGCCTGCAGAACAGCCGAGGCTGGTTGCAGTGGTCACGATTGATGACCCCCGTGGCGAGCGGTACTACGGTGGCGAGATCGCCGCGCCGGTGTTCTCGCGCGTGATGCAATCGGCGGTCCGGCTGTTAAACATTGCGCCCGATCGCGCCGGTGAACTTGGCGTGGCCGACTCCGTCGATCCTGCTGCCGAGCAGCCGGCGCCAGCAGCCCCATCGCAGGCGGATGCGCATGGAAGCGTTTGATATGAGCGATCAACCTGATTCTTTCCAGGCTACGCTGGCGGCGCTTTACCCGCCGCTGGCCGATACCGGTATCGCGGGGCAGTGCGTGACGGGCTTGTGTTCGGATTCGCGCGCGCTGAAACGGGGCGAGCTGTTTCTTGCGATGCCGGGCCTCTCCAGCGATGGCCGCGATTACATCGCGCAGGCCATCAAAGGCGGTGCGGCAGCGGTGTTTGCCCAGGCCCGCGACGGTTTTGCGATCGACGAGACTGGCGCGGTACCCGTGGTGCATGTGCCTGCGCTGCACGCCCTGGCCAGCCAGCTGGCCGCACGGTTTTACCAGCTGCCCGGCGATGCGCTGGAGCTGGTTGCTGTGACCGGCACGAACGGCAAGACCAGCTGCAGCCAGATGATTGCTGCAGTGGCCAGCAGGCTGGACAAGCCAGCGGGCGTGATCGGCTCCCTCGGTTATGGCCGGATCGATACCGAGCTTGCCGAAACTGGCTTGACGACCCCCGAAGCGGTACAGATGCAGCGATGCCTGGCTGAACTGGCGGCTGCAGATTGCGCGCTGGTTGCAGCCGAGGTGTCTTCGCATGCCCTGGTGCAATTCCGCGTCGCGGCCGTGCCGTTCAAGACTGCCGTATTCACCTGCCTGAGCCGGGATCACCTGGACTATCACCAGACGATGACGGCTTACGCTGACGCCAAGCGGCAGCTGTTTTATTTCGACAGCCTGGAGCGTGCGGTTATCAATATCGATGACGAGTTCGGTCGCGAGTTGTATGCCGAGCTTGCGGAGCGCGTGCCGCGGCTGTCCTACTCGCTCGATGATGACTCAGCAGATTTCTGGTTGTCGGATATTCGCTACTCACTCTCGGGTATCGAGGCCACCCTCCATGGCGTTGGCGACAGCGTCGCATTGAAGCTGCCAATGATCGGCCATTTCAATCTGGCCAATGCGCTGGCGGTTACAGCGACGCTGGTCGGGCAGGGCGCGACGCTGGCCGCAGTGGCCGGCGCCCTGGCGCAGCAAACGCCGATCACCGGGCGCATGCAGATGCTCAGTGCGCCGGTTGCCAGCGGTACTGCGGCGATTCCGCTGCGCGAAAGCAACATCACCGTGGTGGTGGATTACGCCCACACACCCGATGCGCTGGCGCAGGCGCTGCTGGCGTTGCAGCCGCACAGTGAGCGGCGCCTGCATTGCCTGTTCGGCTGTGGTGGCGATCGCGACCGCGGCAAGCGCGCGCTCATGGGCCGCGCGGCGACCGAACTGGCCGACGCCGTGGTGGTTACCTCTGACAATCCACGCAGCGAGCCTGCGCAGCAAATTATTGACGACATCCTGCTGGGCATTGATGACCCCAGCCAGGTCACTATCGAAGTCGATCGCAAAACGGCGATTGAGCAGCTGATTGCGCGGGCCGGCGCGGGCGACATTGTCCTGATCGCCGGCAAGGGGCACGAGGATTACCAGGAAGTCGAGGGGCGCAAGCTGCCCTTTTCAGATCACGCTATTGCCCTGCGCGCGCTGGAGAAGCGTGAAGGTGGCGGCAGGTGATGCCGGGTATCTCACTGCAGGCGATTGCCGCGGCGACCGGTGCCGCGCTGCCGATGTCGATTGCCGGTGACACCGAGGTGCTGGGCCTGGGCATTGATTCGCGTGAACTGCAGCCTGGTGAGCTGTTCGTGGCGCTCGCTGGCGAACAGGTCGATGGCCACGCGTATTTGAGCCAGGCCAGGGGCAATGGTGCTGTTGCCGCGCTGGTTGAGCGCGAGCAGGCCGATGCCTTGCCGCAGCTGGTGGTCGGCGACACGCAGCAGGCGCTGGGGCAGGCTGCGGCGATCAATCGTCACCACTTTACCGGCAAGGTGGCTGCGGTCACCGGCAGTGCCGGCAAGACCACCTGCAAGAACATGCTGGCGAGCATCCTGGGTCAACAGGGCAGGGTTTGCGCAACGCGGGGCAACTACAACAACGAACTGGGCGTGCCGCTGACGCTGCAGCGCCTGGCCAGTACCGACGACTACGCGGTCATTGAAATGGGTGCCGCCCGCGCTGGCGATATCCAGTACCTGATGCAGCTTGCGCGTCCGGATATCGGGGTCATCACCAATATCGGTGCGGCACATGCCGAGAGTTTTGGTGGTCTCGATGCGACGGCAGCGGCAAAGGCCGAGATCTACCAGGCGCTGCCTGCCGGCGGCATCGCGGTGGTCAATCTCGACGATGCCTACAGAGACTTCTGGTTGCAGCTGATCGACGCTTGTCCCCAGCCACTGCAGGTAATGAGTTTCGCGGTGAACAATGCCAGCGCTGATCTTCGTGCGGAGGCGGTCTCCCTGGGTTCGACGGGTACTGAGTTCGTGGTGCGCGGCGATATCCTGCCGGCGGGGCAGGCCATTACCGTCAAGCTGCCGCTACTGGGCCAGCACAATGTCCACAACGCGCTTGCCGCCATTGCCGTCGCCTGCGCCCTGTCGATCCCCTCGACGGCGATCACCGAGGGCCTGGCCTCGCTGCAGGCTGAGCCGGGCCGCCTGCAGCTTCGCGCGGGACGTAATCGCCTGACGGTGATCGATGACAGTTACAACGCCAACCCCGAGGCGATGAAAGCGGCGATTGACGTGCTGGCACAGCTTCAGGTTCCCGCAGGTGCACTGCGCGTCGCTGCGCTGGGCGATATGGGCGAGCTGGGTGAGCAGGCGGCCGACATGCATCGCGATGTTGCGCGCTACGCGGCCAGCCACGGCGTCGATCGGCTGTATGCCATTGGCGAGTACGCGCCGGGCGTGGTCGATGCGTTCAATGCCAGCTGCAGCGACAGCGCCAGCGCGACGGTTTGCACGCAGCTTGATGCGCTGGCGCAGCAACTCGAGAGCCCCGGGTTCAGCGGCGCTGCGCTGCTGGTGAAGGGTTCACGATTTATGGCGATGGAGCGACTGGTCAACCAGCTTTGCGATGCGGAGGTGGCGCAATGCTGATCCTGCTTGCCGAATACCTGCAGCAGTTTTTCAGTCCCTTTGCCGTTGTGCAGTACCTGACGCTGCGCGGCATTCTCAGCGTCATGACGGCGCTGGGTATATCGCTGCTGGTTGGCCCCTGGGTCATCAAGAAGCTGAACTACCACCAGGTGGGCCAGGCCGTTCGCAGTGACGGCCCCGAATCGCACCTGGTGAAGGCTGGCACGCCAACCATGGGCGGCGCCCTGATCCTGATCAGCATCCTGGTCAGTACGCTGCTGTGGGCTGACTTGTCCAATCACTATGTGCAGGCGGTTATCGCTGTGACGCTGATGTTTGGTGCGATTGGCTGGGTCGATGACTATCGCAAGGTGATCGAGAAAAACAGTGCGGGCCTGGCGGCGCGCTGGAAATATTTCTGGCAGTCGGTATCGGCCCTGATCGTCGTTACCTTTCTCTATAGTTCCATGACCATTCCTGCAGAGTCGCAGCTGATCGTACCGTTCTTCAAAGAAGTGATGATCGACCTGGGGCCGTGGTACCTGCTGCTGGGTTACCTGGTGATCGTTGGCTCGAGCAATGCCGTCAACCTGACCGATGGTCTCGATGGCCTGGCGATTTTGCCGACCGTGCTGGTGGGTTCAGCGTTGGCCGTGATCGCCTACCTGGCCGGGCATGCCGAGTTTTCGGCCTACCTGCACATACCGTTTATTCCCGGTGCCGGTGAGCTGGTGATCTATTGTGGCGCGCTGGGCGGAGCGGGGCTGGGCTTCCTGTGGTTCAACACTTACCCCGCACAGGTCTTCATGGGTGATGTGGGCGCGCTGGCGCTGGGTGCGGCGCTGGGCGTCATCGCGTTAATTACGCGGCATGAAATTGTATTTTTCATTATGGCGGGCATTTTCGTTGCTGAAACGATGTCGGTGATCCTGCAGGTCGGCAGCTACAAGCTGACCGGCAAGCGCATTTTTATGATGGCGCCACTGCACCACCATTTTGAACTGAAAGGCTGGCCCGAACCGCGCGTGATCGTGCGGTTCTGGATTATTACTGTGATGCTGGTGCTGTTTGGCCTGGCAACACTGAAACTGCGATAGCGAGAGACGTCGATCGTGAACGCCGCACAACTGATACAGAGCGACAGGCCACGCGTGATCGTTGGCCTGGGCGCTACCGGTGCGTCCTGCGTGCGACATTTTTCGCGACTGGGTTCTTCCTTTGAGGTCTGGGACAGCGAGGCCGAGCCCGGCGGGCTGGCCGAAGTGCGCGAGCTGCTCGACGATGCGCAGCTGCACCTGGGCGCCAGCCGGGTGCAGCTGGGCCAGCCCGATGCGCAATTGCTGGTGAGCCCGGGAGTGGCGCTCGACAGTCCGTTACTGAGCGAATTGCCCGAGGATGTACAGGTCTCCGGCGATATCGATGAGTTTGCGCGCTGCGCACAGGCGCCGATTGTCGCGGTCACCGGTTCCAACGCCAAGAGCACCGTGGTCACACTGCTCGGTGAAATGACGGCAGCGCACTTTGACCAGGTCGGCGTTGGCGGCAACCTCGGTGTGCCGGCACTCGATGTGCTCTCTGTCGACGCGCAGTGCTATGTGCTGGAGCTGTCCAGCTTCCAGCTTGAACGCACCCACGCACTGGCGGCCGATGTCGCCTGCCTGCTAAACGTTTCAGCGGATCATATCGACCGGCACGGCAACATGCTTGCCTACCAGCAGGCCAAGCAACGCGTGTTCCGCAACGCGCGACACAAAGTGTTCAATCGCCACGACCCATTGACCAGCCCGCTGGTCGATGCCGGCAGTACCGTGACCAGTTTTGGGCTTGATGCGCCCGACCTGAACCAGTTCGGCCTGCGCAGCGAATCCGGTGAAGTGTCGATCTGCTGCGGATTCGAGCCGCTGATGCCGGTCAGCGAGATTGCGCTGCCGGGCCGGCACAACGTCCTGAACGTTGTTGCCGCCTTTGCGATCGGCACCGCGATCGGCCTGCCTGCGACGCTGATGCGCAGCGTGGCTGCCCGGTTCAGTGGCCTGCCGCACCGCTGCGAAGCGCTGGGCGAACGCAACGGCGTGAGTTACTACAACGACTCCAAGGCAACCAATGTCGGCGCGACGATCGCCGCCGTGCAGGGCCTGACGGACGATTTCGGGCAAACGCTGTTCCTGGTGGCCGGTGGCCAGCCCAAGGGGCAGGATTTCGCGCCCCTGATCAACGTTCTCGCGACGATAACGTGCGAATTGCTGCTGATTGGTGAGTGCGCCGGGCAACTGGCTGAGCTTGCCGGCGAGCGTGTTCGCCACCGACGCTGTGACTCGCTGGCCGCTGCGGTGGAGCATGCAGCGACGCACAGCCGCGCGGGCGATCGGGTGCTGTTGTCACCGGCCTGTGCCAGCTTCGATATGTTCGACAATTTCCAGCAGCGCGGCGACCACTTCCGCGCGCTGGTCGATGCCCTTGATCATGGTGCGCGCAATGGATAAGCGGCTCGCCAACCCGGTTGAACTCGACGCACTGCTGCGCATCGACTGGTGGATGCTGGGCGCTGCGTTGGCATTGATGGCGATAGGCTGGGTGATGATTACCTCGGCATCACTGGACTATGCGCATGCGAAGTACGGGGATGCCCTGTTCCACGCGCGCCGGCACGGGATCTACCTGGTACTCGCTCTGGTATTGGCCATGTTTGCTTTCCTGATGCCGCTGTCGCAGTGGCAGCGCATGGGTCCGGCGCTACTGGTGCTCAGTTTTATTGTGCTGGTCCTGATTCTGGTGCCCGGTATTGGCGTCACTGCCAACAACGCGACCCGCTGGTTGCCGGTTGGGCCGCTGACCGTCCAGGGCTCCGAAGTGGCAAAGCTCGGCGTCATTATTTACCTGGGCAATTACCTGGTCCGGCAGCACGAGCGCGTGCGCAGCCACTGGAGTGGCTTTATCAATCCACTGCTGGTAATGACAGTACTGGTGGTGCTGTTAATACTCGAGCCTGACTTTGGCGCCGTCGTGGTATTGATGGGTGCCGCTCTGGGGATGTTGTTCCTCGGTGGCGTGCGCATCTGGCAGTTCCTGCTGGTCATGGTCGCCAGTTCGCTAGCTGCAGTCCTGATGGTGATTTCCTCGCCTTACCGCATGGAGCGACTGACCAGCTATCTCGACCCCTGGTCCGACCAGTTCGGTTCGGGCTACCAGTTGACCCAGTCGTTGATCGCCTTTGGCCGCGGTGAGTGGTTTGGACTGGGGCTGGGCAACAGTATCCAGAAGCTCTTCTACCTGCCCGAAGCACATACCGACTTCCTGTTCGCCATCCTTGCCGAAGAGTTGGGCCTGGCGGGCTGCCTGCTGGTACTGGGCCTGTTTGCCCTGCTGATCGTGCGCATGCTCATTGTTGCGCGCCGGGCCGAGGGCCTGGGTGATGCGTTTTCAGCCTATGTCGCCTACGGTGTGGCGATCGTGTTCTCTGCGCAGCTGTTTATTAACGTGGGCGTCAACATTGGCCTGTTGCCAACCAAGGGTTTGACACTGCCTTTTATTAGCTATGGCGGTAGCAGCCTGCTGGTGAGTTGCGTGTTGATCGGCATCCTGTTGCGAATCAGCAGCGAGCAGTTGCCGGTGCCTGCCAACAGGCGCTCGCGGGCCAATGTGCTCAACCGGGGGGTGCGCGCATGAGCAGCACCAGCGCGCCAGTCATTATCGCGGCAGGTGGTACCGGTGGACACGTCTACCCGGCACTCGCTGTCGCCCAGGCGCTGCGCGAACGTGACCTGCCTGTGATCTGGCTGGGCACGCGCAAGGGGCTGGAGTCGCGGGTGGTTCCCGAGCACGGCTTTGAAATACGCTTTATTCGTGTGGTGGGCATGCGCGGCAAGCGACTGGTGTACCGGTTGCTGGCACCGTTGCTGTTGGTGTGGGCAACGCTGCGCGTGATCGTGTTGATTCTTGGCCGGCAGCCGCGTTGTGTGCTCGGTATGGGCGGCTTTGTCGCCGCTGCCGCCGGGTTTGCCGCCATTGCCTGCCGCCGTCGCCTGTTGATCCAGGAGCAAAACGCCATTGCCGGCACCACCAACCGCTTGCTGGCGCGATTCGCCGACCAGGTGTTTACCGGTTTTCCGGGTGTGTTTGAACAATTGCCCGCGGCGCGCTTTACCGGCAACCCGCTGCGTGCCGGCTTTTACCAGTTACCGACGCCGCGCGAGCGGCGCGCCGAGCGCTCCGGTGATGCCCTGAGTATTGTCGTGATGGGTGGCAGTCTGGGCGCCCGCGCCTTAAATGAGACGGTGCCGTTGGCACTGGCGCAGGCTCGGGCAGCACTGACGCAGGCGCCGCGCATACTCCATCAAAGCGGAGAGCACGATGTCGAGGCGGTTTGCGCACGTTATGTCGAGCACAACCTGCGTGCAGAGGTGACGCCGTTTGTCGACGACATGGTTGCCGCGCTGGCGAATGCCGATCTGGTGATTGCGCGCGCCGGCGCCCTGACGATCAGCGAACTGGTTGCGGTGGGTGTCGCAGCGGTGCTGGTGCCGTATCCGCATGCCATTGATGATCACCAGACAGAAAACGCGCGCTGGTTGGCGGGCGTTGATGCCGCCATCGTGGTCCCACAGTCGGCGCTGGATGCCGAATCGCTGGCCGCACAGCTGGTGGCGTTGCTCACCGATCGCGAACGCCTGCTCCAGATGGCCGACAATGCCCGCACGCTGGTCAATGCCGATGCCGCAGTCCACATTGCGCAGGCCTGTCGCGGAGGTAGCGATGACTGATCTGGCCTACAGCATCCCCGAGATGCGCCGCATTGGCTCGATCCATTTTATCGGCATCGGCGGCAGTGGCATGAGCGGCATCGCCGAGGTGCTGCTCAACCAGGGCTACCTCGTCAGTGGCTCAGACCTGCTCGAATCGCACAGCACGCGGCGCCTGGCGGAACTGGGCGTGGAAATCCATATTGGCCATGCCGAACAGAACATTGCCGGTGCCGACGTCGTGGTCATTTCTTCGGCGATCGCCGATGACAACATCGAAATGCTCGCTGCACGTCGCGCCCAGTTGCCGATCGTGCCGCGCGCCGAGATGCTCGCTGAGTTGATGCGCTACCGGCATGGAATCGCCGTGGCAGGTACGCATGGCAAAACCACGACCACCAGTCTGGTGGCATCGGTGTTCGCGCGGGCGGGGCTGGCACCGACCTTTATTATTGGCGGACTGCTTAACAGCGCCAATGCCAATGCCCAGCTGGGGCAGGGGCGTTACCTGGTGGCTGAGGCCGACGAAAGCGACGCGTCATTTTTGCACCTGCAGCCGATGGTCGTTGTCATCACCAATATCGATGATGATCACATGGAGACCTACGGCGGCGATTTTGCTCGCCTTTGCAGCACCTTCGTTGAGTTCGTGCACAACCTGCCGTTTTACGGGCTGGCCGTTGTCTGTATCGACGATGACAACATCCGCTCGCTGCTCGATGAATTCCATCGGCCATTGCTCACCTATGGCTTTGCCGAAGACGCCGATTTTCGTATCAGCCAGTATCGCTGCGAGGGTTTGCGTTCCAGCTTCCTGCTGCACTACACCAACGATGCAGGCCCGCTGCACATCAGCCTCAACGTGCCCGGCGTGCACAACGCGCTCAATGCAGCGGCGGCATTCGCGGTGGCCTACGATGAAGGTATCGCGCCTGAAGAAATTGTCCAGGCACTGGATGGCTTTGCCGGCGTCGGTCGCAGGTTCCAGGTGCTCGACGGTGTGCCGGTCAGTGAGGGCGCTGTAACCGTCGTGGATGACTATGGCCACCATCCCACCGAGGTCGCCGCGACGATCGCGGCGGCGCGCGACTGCTGGCCCGAGCGCCGACTGGTCATGCTCTATCAACCCCATCGCTATTCGCGAACGCGCGATCTGTACGAAGATTTTGTGCGCGTGCTCTCAGGTGTCGATGTCCTGCTGTTACTCGATGTCTATGCGGCGGGAGAAGAGCCCATACCCGGCGTCGATGGTCGCAATCTCAGCGGCAGTATTCGCCAGCGCGGTGCTGTTGACCCGATATTTGTCGAGCAGCGCGACGGCCTGTACGAGGTATTGGCCACCGTACTGTGCGACGGTGACGTGTTGATGACCCAGGGTGCGGGTGACATCGGCCGCATTGCCGCGCAATTGCGCCAGGGCGATAGCCTGGTGGGGGCGGGCACATGATCGGCGCTGCAGACATCAACGGCTATGTCGCAGTGCTGCTTGGCGGTTCTGGTGCCGAGCGCGAAATCTCGCTGCAAAGCGGTAGCGCTGTGCTGGAGGCGCTGCGCTCGCAGGGCGTTGACGCCAGGGCCATCGACCCGGCCGAGGTCAACCTGGTGGCTGAGCTGCAGGCGCGCCCGCCTGCCATTGCATTTATCGCCCTGCACGGTCGCGGTGGTGAGGACGGTACCGTGCAGGCGGTGCTGGAAACGCTCGGCGTGCCCTATACCGGCAGCGCTGTGCTCGGGTCGGCACTGGCAATGGACAAATTGCGCAGCAAGCAGATCTGGATGAGCCAGCAGCTTCCCACTGCGGCTTATGAAATGTTGCATCGCGACAGCGATTTTTCGCGTGCGCTGGAGCGGCTGGGTGGCAAGGCCTGTGTCAAACCGGTGCGCGAGGGGTCGAGCGTGGGCATGGCCATCGTCGACAGCGCGGCAGCGCTGGAACAGGCCTGGCGCGATGCCGATCGCTACGACAGCCAGGTCATGGCCGAGCGCTTTATCGCTGGCGAAGAATATACCGTGGCGATTTTGCGCGGACACAGCCTGCCGTCAATCCATATCGTCACCGATCGCAGCTTCTATGACTACCAGGCCAAGTACCGCGACGATGAGACGCGACTGGAGCTGCCCAGCGGGCTGTCTGCAGATGAAGAACAGGCGATCCAGGCCCTCGCCATGCGCGCCTTCGACATGATCGACTGCGCACACTGGGGGCGGGTGGATTTTATCCGCGACAAATCGAGCAAGGACTTTGTCTTGCTCGAGGTGAATACGGTGCCAGGTCTGACCGATCATTCACTGGTGCCGCGGGCGGCAGCAGCGCAGGGCATGTCATTGGGCGACCTGGTCCTGCAGATTATTGAACTGGGCCTGGAGCGCAGCCGCACATGATTTCGCGCAACCCCACTCGCAGCAAGCAGCGCGCTCGCGGTGCCACCGTCGCCGGTGCGCGCAAGCCGATCGTCATGCCCTGGCAACGCATCCGGCAGCTGCTGTTGCTGGTGCTGCTCGTGCTGCTGCTGCTCGCAGGCCAGCAAGGGCTGCGCGCGGTGCAGGCGGTGCCGGTGGGCGAGGTCTCGCTGCTCGGGGTGAGCGAAACTGCCGTTGCGGGCGCACCCGGTGAAACACTGCGGCGCGAAGCCCTGCTCAGGCTGGCTGAACCCCACTTGCAGCGCGGTTTCTGGCAGCTCAACCTGCAGACATTGAAAGTGGCAGTTGAACAGCACCCCTGGGTCAGGCAGGCAGTGGTATCGCGCCGCTGGCCCAACCATCTGGATATCGGTATCGACCCGCAGTTGCCCGTGGCGCGCTGGAACGCGACGCAGTTGCTGACCTCCAGCGGCGCATTGATCGATGTCGAAAGCAATGCAGCGTTTGAAAACCTGCCGCAATTTATCGTGCACCGCGAGGGGCTCTCGCGCGAGCAGCTTGAACAGTTGGCGCAGCGCTTTAACGCGATGCAGGCCCCGCTGCTGGGTCGTGGTCTGCAAATACTTCGGTTCGGGCAGGCACGCAGCGGCGATATCTGGTTGCAGGTCGATGGCGAAGAGCTCGCCGAGCCGCTGCGCATTGAGCTGGGCATCGCCGATGGCGGCCTGCGGCTGCAGCGCTTCCTCGGCTTTTACGACCGCCAGGTGGGCATTGACCGGATGCAGCTGGCGCGCGTCGATTTGCGCTACCCCAATGGCATTTCTGTCGCCTGGCACAAGGCTGGGCAGGACCTGGAACTGGCCTCGGCGAATAACTATGAATAGCAGCAAGGTTTCTTCAGTGGAGAACAACAAATGGCTAACCCTGCGGTGGGCAAAATGATTGTCGGGCTGGACATTGGCACCTCCAAAGTTGTCGCGATGGTCGGGGAGCTGGGTGAGGACGGCATGATCGAGATCGTCGGCGTGGGCTCGCATCCCTCGCGCGGTCTCAAAAAGGGCGTGGTCGTAAATATCGAGTCGACGGTGCAATCGATACAGCGCGCTGTTGAAGAGGCCGAGTTAATGGCTGGCTGCCAGATTCACTCGGTCTACGCGGGTATTGCCGGCAACCATATTCGCAGCCTGAATTCGCACGGCATTGTGGCCATACGCGATCGCGAAGTGACTGCGCAGGATGTCGACCGCGTGATCGATGCGGCCAGGGCGGTTGCCATCCCTGCCGACCAGAAGGTACTGCACGTACTGCCCCAGGAATATGTCATCGATTCGCAGGAAGGGGTCAAGGAGCCGCTGGGCATGTCCGGTGTCCGCCTCGAGGCCAAAGTGCACCTGGTGACCTGTGCTGTGAACGCGGCGCAGAACATCGAGAAATGTATCGAGCGCTGCGGGCTGATGGTGGAGGACGTGATTCTCGAACAGCTGGCGTCGAGTTTTGCCGTGCTTACCGAGGATGAGCGCGAGCTGGGCGTGTGCATGGTGGATATCGGCGGTGGCACGACAGACATTGCCGTGTTTACCGAGGGCGCCATCAAGCACACCGCGAACATCCCGATTGCCGGTGACCAGGTGACCAACGACATCGCGATGGCGCTGCGCACGCCAACCCAGTACGCCGAAGATATCAAGATCGAGCACGCCTGCGCATTGGCGCAGCTCGCCGGGCTCGACGAAACCATCAAGGTGCCCTCGGTGGGTGACAGGCCGCCGCGCGACCTCTCGCGCCAGGCGCTGGCCGAAGTGGTCGAGCCGCGTTACGACGAGCTGTTCACGCTGGTCCAGGCTGAGTTGCGCCGCAGCGGCTACGAGGACCTGATCGCCGCCGGCATCGTGCTGACCGGCGGCACGGCCAAGATGCAGGGCGCGGTTGAGCTGGCCGAAGAGATTTTCCATGTGCCAGTGCGACTGGGTGGCCCCCAGGGCGTGACCGGCTTTCACGATGTGGCAAGCAACCCGATCTATGCGACCGGGGTGGGCTTGCTGCACTACGGCCTGAACCAGCAGGAGCTTGCGCATACGCGCAGCAGTGCCGCTGCAGGTTCGGGTGTGTTGGGCCGGGTCAAAGCCTGGTTCCAGAATAATTTCTAGCTGTTTGGGTACTTACCGTTGTTCAACTTTAACGTTTTAAATCAACATTCCTGAGGGGGAAAAACCTATGTTCGAACTAGTCGATAACGTTCCATCTAATGCAGTCATCAAAGTCGTCGGTGTCGGTGGTGGTGGCGGCAACGCCGTCAAGCACATGATCGCCAACAACATTGATGGTGTTGAATTTATCTGTGCCAACACGGATGCGCAGGCGCTGGCCGACATGGCGGCCAATACGGTCCTGCAGATCGGTGGCGACATTACCAAGGGCCTGGGCGCAGGTGCCAATCCCGATGTCGGTCGCCAGGCTGCCATTGAAGATCGCGAGCGCGTTGCCGAGGTGCTCAATGGCGCCGATATGGTCTTCATCACCGCAGGCATGGGTGGCGGTACCGGTACCGGTGGTGCTCCGGTCATCGCCGAGGTTGCCAAGGAGATGGGGATCCTGACCGTCGCCGTTGTGACCCGTCCGTTCAAGTTCGAGGGCAAGAAGCGCATGAAGTTTGCTGAAGAGGGCATCATCGAGCTCCAGCAGCACGTCGATTCGCTGATTACAATCCCGAACGAGAAGCTGCTGGCGGTGATGGGCAAGAGCACCAGCCTGCTGGATGCCTTCAAGTCGGCCAACGATGTGCTGCTCGGTGCGGTCCAGGGCATTGCCGACCTGATCATCCGCCCCGGCATGATCAACGTCGACTTTGCCGACGTGCGCACCGTGATGTCTGAAATGGGCATGGCGATGATGGGCACCGGCGTCTCCAAGGGCGATATGCGCGCCCGCGAAGCGGCGGAAGCGGCGATCCGCAGCCCGCTGCTGGAAGACGTCGACCTGATGGGTGCTCGCGGAATTTTGGTGAATATTACCGCTGGCATGGACCTGTCGCTGGGTGAATTCTCGGAAGTGGGCGACACCGTTGAGGAATTTGCCTCCGACGAGGCCACCGTGGTGGTGGGTACCGTCATCGACCCGGACATGACTGACGAGCTGAAAGTCACCGTCGTCGCGACCGGGCTGGGTGCGACCGAAAACGTACCGGTCCGACTGGTCGAAACCCGCCAGGCGCCTGCTGGCAAGCCGAATTACAACGAGTATGACCTGCCGCCAAAAATGCGCCGTGGTAGCGCGTCCGATGCGCCAAGGGCCTCCCGCAGCGCCGAAGCCACTGGTCAGCAAACAGACACAGCGGCCGCGATGGAAGCGGTAAGCGCCAGTGCTGATGGCGGTAAGGACATGGAATTGCTGGATATTCCGGCATTTTTACGCCGTCAGGCGAACTAGCAGGATTGATCTAAGCTCATTGGAGTCTGCTCTATCGGGGCGCCCGGTTGCGGCGAGCGGCATGGCCAGTAGTCAGGGCCATACGCATCTGCTAGCATCCGCGCCCCCGGTTGGCAGGGCCCCGGGGCCGGGTTTTGAACACCCGGTAGCCAGAATCTGGCTAAAGTCAAAATAGCCATGCAAAAGGTGGCAATTTTTACTGCATTACCCGGGTGTGAGTCGGTATAGTGCCGCGCACTCGTCCCTGGCATCTGAGCCACGACCTGGACGCCAGGTCGACTAGCCCGCAAATATGAGATTTGGGCCTGTAGCTTGAGGCCAAATTGCGCTGCCGTTCTACGCTTCTGAAGGCAGGCGCCCATAGAATGCGGTGAGATAGATGTCGGTTGCAAGGATCATTGCAGTCGGCCATTGAAGGTGAGCCATGATCAAACAAAGAACACTACGCAACAGCATCCGTGCGACCGGCGTAGGACTCCATACAGGTAAGAAGGTCTACCTGACACTGCGTCCGGCCCCGGTCAACACCGGTATTGTGTTCCGCCGTGTCGATCTCGACCCGGTTGTAGAAATTCCCGCGCGGGCCAAGAACGTTGGCGACACCACCTTGTCGACGACGCTGTCCAGGGGTGATGTCAAGATTTCTACCGTTGAGCACCTGCTCTCGGCGATGGCGGGCCTGGGCATCGACAATGCCTATGTCGAAATGAATGCCTCTGAAGTCCCGATTATGGATGGCAGTGCGGGGCCTTTCGTGTTCCTGCTGCAGTCGGCCGGTATTGAAGAGCAAGATGCGGCCAAACGTTTTATTCGCGTCAAGCGTGAAGTGACCGTTCGCGATGGCGACAAGGTGGCAAGCTTCCTGCCCCGCAACGGATTCAAGGTCAGCTTCACTATCGATTTTGATCACCCGGTCTTTAAAGGCCGCTCGGCGACCGCCGAAGTTGACTTTTGCACCACCTCTTTTGTGCGCGAAGTCAGTCGTGCGCGAACCTTCGGCTTTATGCACGAGATTGAATACCTGCGCTCACAGGGCCTGGCCCAGGGCGGTAGCGTCGACAACGCCATTGTCGTGGACGACTATCGCATCCTGAACGAAGACGGGCTGCGCTACGAAGACGAGTTCGTCCGCCACAAGGTGCTCGATGCAATTGGCGACCTGTACCTGCTGGGCAACAGCCTGATCGGTGAATTCAAGGCCTACAAGTCTGGCCACGCGCTCAACAACCAGCTGCTGCGTGAACTGATTGCCCAGCCCGATGCCTGGGAAGTCGTCACCTACGATGATGCTGAAACCGCGCCGATCTCCTACGCCGCCCCGGTAATGGCGGTATAGTTCCACCGCAACCGCCCCACCTGCCGGCAATAGCCGCCCCGACGGCGACCAATTGTGACGCGCTGCACAGTTGGCGTATCGCCCGTACCGGGTCATAATAAGCAGCCGTTCCAGGGCGTCTAGAATCTAATAATCCCGTCAATTGCCTCTCGCCCTGCGAGGATAGCGTCAAGACGGGCCATTTATAGTGATATCACGCCGCGCGCCGTCCCTGGTGCTGGCATCCGGAATACGCGGTGATGGGGAAGAATTTTTGAAGCTGATCTTTTTGAGTCAACGTGGTGCGAGTTCATTGACGCTCGATAGCCAGCGCGGCCTCGATCGTGCATTACTGCTGGTCGCGGTGCTGTTGCCTTTTGTCATTGGCCTGGTCGGCCACTGGACAGTGTCGAACTGGCGTGCGCAGCATGGCGAGCAGCTGCTTGTCGACAGCTGGCAGGCCGAACTCGACAGGCAGGCCGAACTGGTCGATGACGCGCGCGCGCAGATGGACCATGAAATGGCGGCAATGACCGTGCGCCTGGCAGAGCTTCAGGCCCGCATCATGCGGCTGGATGCCCTGGGCGAGCAGGTTGCCCAGGTCGCGCAACTCGACAGCGATGAGTTCGATTTCACACAGCGTCCCGCTGTGGGTGGGCCCAACATTGCAGCCCATGCGGAGCCTGCGATGACCGGTGGGCTGGCTTCGCTCGAACAACAGCTTGCGCAGCTGGCCTTCCAGGTGGGCTCGCGTGAGCAGCAGTTGGCCATGCTGGAATCGCAGGTCACTGCCGAGGCCACGCGCAGCGAGAAATTTATCGCTGGCCGGCCGGTGAAAAAAGGCTGGCTGTCATCGCGCTTTGGCCTGCGCACTGACCCCTTCAAAGGCACCCAGGCCTGGCACCAGGGCGTCGATTTTGCCGGCAAAGAGGGCGCTGAAGTGATCGCCGTTGGCGGTGGCATCATCACCCGGGTCGACCATCAACCAGGCTATGGCAAGCTCATTGAAATCTCCCACGGTGATGGTTTTGTGACACGCTATGCGCACAACAAGAGCAACCTCGTTGAAGTCGGTGACGTGGTCAGCAAGGGCCAGGTCATCGCGCTGATGGGCAGTACTGGCCGCTCGACGGGCCCGCACGTCCATTTTGAAGTGCTGCATGGTGGGGTTGCGCAAGACCCTGAGCGCTATATCTACCGGGCCAGCCGCTAGTTCCCACACCCCCCTGATATCTCTCCGGATACGCTGCTCGCCAGGGCAGCCAGAGCTGTGCCTGATGAGCCCCGGCATGGTATGCTTGCGCGTTTAGCCGCGCGGCTTAGCGCAAACGAACGACGACGATGATTGGCAAACTCTTCCGTAAAATTATTGGCACGCGCAACGATCGCGAACTGAAGCGCATGTGGCGCATTGTCGCCCAGGTCAATGCGCTCGAAGAGAGCTATGAGCAGCTGCGTGACCCTGAGCTGCGCGCCAAAACCGCCGAGTTCAAACAGCAGCTCGAGGCGGGCAAGACGCTCGATGACATCCTGCCCGAGGCCTTTGCCGCGGTGCGTGAGGCCAGCAAGCGCTCGCTGCAGATGCGTCACTTCGACGTGCAGCTTATCGGGGGTATTACCCTCCACCAGGGTCGCATCGCGGAAATGCGTACCGGTGAGGGCAAGACGCTGGTCGCGACGCTGCCGGCCTACCTCAACGCGCTGACCGGCCAGGGCGTGCATATTGTTACCGTGAACGACTACCTCGCCGAGCGCGATGCCAACTGGATGCGACCGGTTTACGAGTTTCTCGGTATGAGCGTTGGCATCGTCCAGTCTGGCCAGGGCGGCGAAGACAAGCGTGCCGCCTACCAGGCCGACATCACCTACGGCACCAACAACGAATTCGGCTTTGACTACCTGCGCGATAACACGGCATTCACGCTGGAAGATCGCGTGACCCGGGGCACTGCCTACGCCATTGTCGACGAGGTCGACTCGATCCTGATCGACGAGGCGCGCACGCCACTGATCATCTCCGGTGCCAGCGAGGATTCATCGGCACTCTACAAACGCATGAATGCGATTGTGCCCGCGCTTGAGCGCGGTACTGTCGCTGAAGAGGCGGCCAACAAACTGCAACAACTGCAGCAACAGGGCCAGGCAGAGCCCGACGGGCATTTTGTCGTCGACGAAAAGAATCGCACCATCGACATGACCGAAGAAGGTCACCAGTATGTCGAGTCGCTGCTTGAAAAAGAGGGCCTGCTCGAAGCTGGCGACAGCCTCTATGCCCCGGCTAACCTGACCTTGCTGCATCACGTCAACACCGCGTTGCGCGCCCATCACCTGTTTACCCGCAACGTTGAATACATTGTGCAAAACGGCGCGATCTTGCTGATCGATGAGCATACGGGCCGGACCATGCCCGGGCGACGGCTCTCCGACGGCATGCACCAGGCGCTTGAAGCAAAGGAAGGCGTCAATATCCAGGCCGAGAGCCAGACCTTCGCCTCGACCACCTTCCAGAATTTTTTCCGGCTCTACCACAAGCTTGCTGGCATGACGGGTACCGCCGATACCGAGGCGGCCGAGTTCCATGAAATCTACGGCCTTGAAGTCATCGTCATTCCGACCAATGTGCCGACGATTCGCCAGGATCTCGATGACCTGGTCTACCTGTCGGTCGAAGAGAAGTACGAAGCGGTCGTGCGCGATATCAAGTCGGTGATCGAAACCAACGCGCCGGTGCTGGTCGGTACTGCCTCGATCGAAACCTCCGAACAGCTATCGAAATTTCTCAAGCAGGAGAAAATCGAGCACCAGGTACTCAACGCGAAGTTTCACAAGAGCGAGGCGCAAATTGTCGCCGAAGCGGGGCGCCCGGGCGCGGTCACGATCGCGACCAACATGGCGGGCCGCGGTACCGATATTGTGCTTGGCGGAAACCTCGAGGCAGAACTGGCCGCCCTGGGTGATGCCAGCGAGCGCGAGATCGAAACGCATCGCAGCGAGTGGCAGCAGCGGCACCAGCAGGTGCTGGACGCCGGCGGCCTGCACATCTTTGGCACCGAGCGCCACGAGTCGCGTCGCATCGACAATCAGCTTCGCGGCCGTGCCGGTCGCCAGGGTGACCCGGGTGTAACCCGCTTCTATCTCTCGATGGAAGATAACCTGATGCGCATATTCGCATCGGATGGCGTGCGCAACTTTATGCAGCGCCTGGGTATGGAGCGCGGCGAGGCGATTGAGCATCGCATGGTGTCCAACGCCATCGAAAAAGCCCAGCGCAAAGTTGAGGGCCGTAATTTCGATATTCGCAAGCAGTTGCTTGAATACGACGATGTCGCCAATGACCAGCGACAGATCATCTACCAGCAGCGTGATGACATCCTGCACGCCGATAACATTGTCGAGATGATCCAGGCTATCCGCGCCGATGTCGTCGATGATGTGGTTAGCCGCTACGTGCCGCCGCAGAGTATGGAAGAGCAGTGGGATATTCCCGGGCTTGAAGAGGCCCTGAAGGCCGACTACAGCCTTGACCTGCCCATCGCTCGCTGGCTGGACGAAGACGACATGCTGCACGAGGATGCGCTGCGTGAGCGCATCGTCGCTGAGCTTGAGCAGCAATACCAGCGCAAGATAGCACCGCTGGGTGATGCCGCGCGGCGCTTCGAAAAGCAGATCATGATGCAGATTCTCGATACGCTCTGGAAGGAACACCTGGCGACGATGGATCACCTGCGACAGGGCATTGGCCTGCGCGGTTATGCGGGGCGCAACCCCAAGCAGGAATACAAGCGCGAAGCCTTCGAACTGTTCCAGTCGATGCTGCACAATATGAAGCTCGAGTTTGTCGGCTTCCTGTCGATGGTGCAGGTCACAGCGCAAGATGATCCCGATGCGATCGAAAAGCAGCGCAAGGCCGAGCAGGCCCGCGAAACCGTGGTCGCCGAGCACGCCGACCCGGCGATGTCCGACGATGGTGCGGGGGCTGAAGCCGAGGGTGACGCGGCAGCGCCGGCGGGCCCGGTGGTTCGAGAGGGTCGAAAAATTGGCCGCAACGAACCATGCCCCTGTGGCTCTGGCAAGAAATACAAGCAGTGTCACGGCGCGCTGTCATAGCGCCCTGGCCGCGCTGCGCGAGCAGCGTTAGCGTTGACTGATCCGGTCATGAGCAACATCGATATTATTCCCGAACCGCTGCCGGTCGCCGGTATCCAGTGGGCGAGTGCGGCTGCCGGTATCAAGCCTGCAGCACCACCCATAGCCGACGTGGCGCTACTGCATGCGGTGGCTGGCAGTGCGCTTGCTGCTGTGTTTACCCGCAATGCTTTTTGCGCGGCACCCGTGCAGGTGGCGCGTTCAGCGGCGGCTGCGGCCGTTGCCGGGCAGCCCTGGCTGTGCCTGGTCAACTCGGGCAATGCCAACGCCGGTACCGGCGAGCAGGGCTTGCGCGATGCTGGGCAATGCTGCGAGGCTGCGGCCAGCGAGTTTGCGGTAGACCCGTCGCAGGTACTGCCGTTTTCGACCGGGGTCATCGGCGAGCCATTACCCGCTGCAAAAATTTGCAGCGTGCTACCCGAATTGCAGGCGGGTTTGTCTGCGACAGGATGGCAGGCTGCGGCCGAAGCCATCATGACCACCGATACCGTCCCCAAGCACGCAAGTGTTCAACTGGACATCGATGGGCGGAGGGTGACCCTCACCGGTATTGCCAAAGGCGCTGGCATGATTCGCCCCGATATGGCAACCATGCTGGCCTACCTGGCGACCGATGCGGCGATTGGCGCCGAAGCGCTCAATGCGGCGCTGCATCGCGCCGTTGCACGTTCGTTCAATCGCATTACCGTCGATGGGGACACCTCCACCAACGATGCCTGTGTGTTATTGGCCACCGGTGCCTCTGGCGTGACGCTCGATCCGGCAGCGCCGGGCTGGCAAGCCTTCGAGGCGGGGCTCGATGCGTTGATGCAACACCTGGCGCAGGCGATCATTCGCGATGCAGAGGGCGCCAGCAAGTTTATAACGATTGAAGTATGTGGCGGTGCCAGCGACGAAGAGTGCGCGCAGGTGGCCTTCACGATTGCCCACTCTCCGCTGGTCAAGACCGCATTTTTTGCCAGTGACGCAAACTGGGGTCGCATACTCGCCGCGGTCGGTCGCAGCGGGTTGGCAGGGCTCGACGTCGATGCCATCAAGATCTGGCTGGGTGAGCTGCTGATCTGCGAGCGCGGGGGTCGCGCGGCAGACTATGACGAAGCGGCGGCCATGGCGGTGATGGCGGCCGGCGATATTGTGGTGCGGGTTGATCTCAACCGCGGTGGCTGCAGCGAGCGGGTCTGGACCTCCGATCTCTCGCATGACTATGTCTCTATCAATGCCGACTACCGAACCTGAGCAAGCACTGCAGGCGGGGGCCGAAGCGCCCGTGGTGCACGTCGCCGTGGGCCTGGTTATTCGCGGGGCCAAAGTGCTTGTCGCGCAGCGCGCCGCACACCTGCACCAGGGTGGCCTGTGGGAGTTTCCCGGCGGCAAGGTCGAGGCCGGTGAGCGCGTCGACCAGGCGCTGTGCCGCGAGTTGGCCGAGGAGGTTGCGATTACCGTGACCGCCCTGCAGCCCGAACTGGAAGTGCGCCACGACTACAGCGACAAGCGTGTCTTGCTCGATGTCTGGCGGGTCACTGCCTTTGAGGGTGAGGCGGTCGGGGCGGAGGGCCAGCCCGTTCGCTGGGTGGATGACAGTACGTTGGCCAGCCTGCCGGTGCCCGCTGCCAACCAGCGTATTGTCGATCGCGCGCTACAGCTGTTGGGCGCCGCTGCTTAAGCCGCTCATTGCTCGCTGTCGCCGGGCTCCTCGCTAAAGATATCTGCATACTGCCGGTTGCCCGGTATCGATCGCTCCTCATTCGCCCAATCGATAAAGTCACTGTTCTTGCACCGTGCCGAACAGAAGGGCCGGTGTGGATTGCTTTCGCTCCAGACGACATTCACCTGGCAGTTCGGGCAGTTGACTTCGAGTGTCTTCGACATCGGGCAGTACCTGTGCGATGCAGGGAAGGGTAGGGTCACTTAACGGCTGGCTGCGGCCAGCTCGCAATAGCGCCGGTGGTGTGATTCGACCTGCTGCTCCAGGTCGGCCAGGGTGCCGCTATTGTCGATGACATCATCAGCCAGTGCCCGTTTCTCGGCGCGCGGCATCTGCGCAGCAATGATGGCTTCAATCTGTTCGACGCTGTTGTTATCGCGGGCCGCCGCACGTTCAACCTGCAGTTGCGGCGGAATGTCGACCAGCAAGCTGCGATGGGTCAGCTTTTTCTGCTCGGTTTCAAACAGCAGCGGCGATTCGAGTATGCGATAGGGTGCTTCACCTTCCTGGGGCTGGCCGTGCAAGCGATTAAACATCAGCTCACCAATCA
Organism: Pseudomonadales bacterium; assembly: GCA_965216795.1. Classification (GTDB taxonomy): domain Bacteria; phylum Pseudomonadota; class Gammaproteobacteria; order Pseudomonadales; family UBA7434; genus UBA7434. Next base: position 3,135,854 of record OZ244196.1, read on the forward strand.
GCGGGTGGGTGAGTTGCTCAAGCCAACGGCGCTCGTCATCGTCGGCAAATACGATCTCGCGCAACCGCGCTCGATCGAGTGCCCCACTGGCCAGCAAAATCGATTCGCCGTGACGTTGCGCGATGGCCTCGAGCGCGGGCGTCCCGGGTTCCACGACATCGCGGGCGACCTGGTCGGCATCGATAACCAGGACATTGCGCTCGCGAAACAGCCTGGCGGCGGCGGACTTGCCGCTGCCAATACCGCCGGTCAGGCCAACGATGTACTGCGAGTAGCCGGCGGGGGAGGGATTGGCATTCATTGGCGCGATTTCGTCAGGTCCGGGGGCAGGATGTGCGCGCCGGGGTCATGGTTTCAAGCCGGCAACGCGGTACACTTATGATAACGCGTTAGCCAAAGGCCTGGCCACAGGTCAAAACCCGGGGGCTTCCCATGACTGATGCCACAACCCTTGCCGCACTCGAGCAACGGCTCGCCCAGCTCGAGGCGATTGATGCCATCAAAACGCTCAAGCACCGCTACCTGATGGCCTGCGATACCAAGCAGCCCGAGCTCATGCGCGACTGTTTTGCCGATGGCGAGGTGCTGATCGACTATGGGCCCGTCGGGCAGTTCAGTCATCGCGACCAGTTGGTCGCGGTGTTCACCGAGATTGGCTGTCATCCGCACATGCGCGAAATGCATCACGCGCACAACCCCCTGATCGAGCTGCAGGGCGAGGACCAGGCCAGTGGCAGCTGGGAGCTTTGCTACCAGCTGATCAATACTCGCGAGCAGTCGCTCACCCAGCTGGCGCTCATTTATCGCGATCGCTACCGGCGCATCGATGGGCAGTGGAAAATTGTCGAGACTGTGACCGAACCGGTTTCGAGCTTGGTGTTTGATCTGTCTGCCGAGCAGCCGCGCCTGCAGCATGCCGGCTAGCGGCAGCGCTATTCGGCAAAAGTGCCTGCTTGCTCGCCCGTGGGCTTGGCGCGACGCCGCCACCGGTTTAGACTCGTCTCCACCATGTTGTGCGTTCCCGGAGCTCTTGCGTGAATTTCGTCGGCAGCCATATCCTTTCGATTGACCAGTTCGAACGCATCGACATTGAAACCATCTTTGATGTCGCCCTGCAGATGGAGCCCTACGCGCATCGGCAGCGCGTCACCAAGGTGCTCGATGGCGCCATCCTCAGCAACATGTTCTTCGAGCCCAGTACGCGTACGCGGGTCAGCTTTGGCTGCGCGTTCAACCTGCTTGGCGGTCACGTGCGAGAGACCACCGGGTTCGAAAACTCGGCCCTGGCCAAGGGCGAGTCGCTGTACGATACCGCGCGGGTGCTCAGTGGGTACAGCGATGTGATAGCGATGCGCCACCCGGCTTCCGGGTCGGTGGGCGAGTTTGCCTCGGCCAGCCGCGTGCCCGTTATCAACGGCGGTGACGGGCCGAACGAGCACCCCACGCAGGCGCTGCTCGACCTGTACACGATCAAAAAGGAACTGCTGGGGCGCGATCGCGACCTCGATGGGCTGCGCATTGGCATGGTGGGCGATCTCAAGCACGGTCGCACCGTGCACTCGCTGGCCAAGCTGCTGTGCCGCTATAACGACGTCGAGTTACACCTGGTCTCGCCGGGCGAGCTGCAAATGCCGGGCGAACTGGTCGAGATGCTGCGGCAGGCAGGTCATACGGTGGTCGTCTCGGACCAGCTCGAATCCAGTATCGCCCATGTCGATATCGTGTACTCGACGCGCATCCAGGAAGAGCGGTTTGCCTCGCAGCAGGAGGCCGACGCCTACCGGGGTCGCTTCCGGCTGAACCAGGCGATTTATACCCAGCACTGTGAGCCCAATACCGTCATCATGCATCCGCTGCCGCGCGACTCCCGCGCCCAGGCCAACGAGCTCGATGCCGATCTCAACGAAAACCCCAACCTGGCCATCTTCCGCCAGACCGACAACGGTGTGGTGGTGCGCATGGCCCTGTTTGCACTGGTACTCGATGTCGTCGACCTGGTTGAGCCCTGTGCCCAGTCGGTGCGCTGGTACACCGGCAGCCGATTCTAAGTTCGCCTGATTTCCCCTCGATGAGCCAGCCAGCTCACCGGCCTGCACAGTCGGCAGTCGCCGACGCCGGACTGTCAGTCGGCGTCGTGACCACGCTGTCACGTTGTCTGGGGCTGTTGCGCGACATCGTTATTGCACGCTGCATCGGCGCCAGCGAAGCTGCTGACGCTTTTTTTGTCGCCTTCCGGATACCGCAGTTTTTTCGCAGGCTGTTTGCCGAAGGCGCGTTCGCCCAGGCCCTGGTGCCGGTGCTCGCCGAATACCAGCAACAGCGGCGGGACGAGGGCGAGTTGATCGCCTTGCGTGAATTGCTCAATGCAGTGAGCGGGTTGCTGGGCGCAACCCTGCTGGTGGTGGTGTCAGCTGCCATGTGGTTTGCACCGGGCGTCGCACTGCTGTTTGCGCCCGGATTTGCCGACCAGCCCGCGCAACTGGCGCTGACGGCCGATTTGTTGCGCGTGACACTGCCCTATGTGCTGCTGGTATCGCTGGCCGGTTTCGCTGGCGCCATTCTCAACAGCCAGGACCGTTTCGTCCTGCCCGCGTTGATGCCGCTGCTGCTCAACATTGCACTGGTTGGCGCAGGCTTGCTGTTGGTACCCGCTGCACAGCAGCCGGTGCTGGTGCTGGCCTGGGCGGTGCTGGTGGCCGGTGTTGCACAATTGCTGCTGCAGTTGCCGGCACTGGCCAGGGAACAGCTGCTGCCAGTGCCGCGCTGGCAGCCGGCGCACCCTGGCGTGGTCAAGCTCCGGCGCCTGCTGGTGCCCGCGCTGTTTGCCGTGTCTGTCACGCAGGTGAACCTGCTGCTCGATACGGTACTCGCCTCGCTGCTGGACGCCGGCAGCGTGTCCTGGCTGTATTACTCGGATCGACTGGCGGAGTTGCCGCTGGGCGTGTTCGGCATTGCCATCGCCACGGTGATTCTGCCCTCGCTATCGCGACTGGCGCAGCTTGAGGACCACGCGGTTAGCCGCGAACCGTTCCGGCAGACGCTGGGCTGGGCGCTGCGCTGCATTGTCGCGCTGGCCTTGCCGGCCTCGGTTGCGCTGTTGATCCTCGCCGAGCCGATCCTCTACCTGCTGTTCCAGTACCAGGCCATGCAGCCTGATGATGTCCTGATGTCGGCGCACAGCCTCAGGGCCTACGCGCTGGGACTGCTGGCGTTTATTGCGATCAAGGTGTTTGCCAGCGGCCTGTATTCACAGCAGGCAGTTGCCGTCGCCTGGCGCATCGCCGTGTCGACGGTGGTCTGCAACCTGCTGCTCAGCGCAATGCTGGCCGCTGCGCTGCAAGCCGGTTTTGGGGTGGGCCATGTGGGACTGGCACTGGGCACGTCCCTGGCTGCGGCGTTCAACGCCTGGCTGTTGTATCGGGCCCTGCGGCACAGCGCGGCACTGCGCGGTGCGCCCATCCTGCTGCGCGCTGATCGCGCTGTGATGCTCAAGGTCCTGGTGGCCTGCCTGGTCATGGGCCTGCTGTTGTACAGCCAGCTCCCGCCAGCGTCGTTCTGGCCAGAGGCGGGGGCCTGGCAGCGCGGCCAGGTCGTGCTCGGCCTTTGCGTTGCCGGCCTGCTGGCCTACGGCGTCTCGCTGGCTGCGATGGGATTGCGACCAGGCCACTTCCGGCTCGAAGCGACCGGGCCGGCGCCTCTCCAAGATTGAGGTAATCTGCCGAACTCCGGGCCCGGAAAGGCTGCCCGGGCCCGGTCAATGGTTATAATTCGCCGCTTCGGTCGGGTTCAGGGGGGTTACAGGTGGAGCTAATTCGCGGTCTGCACAACATGCGAGCCCGCCACCGCTATGCTGCCGACGGGGTCGAGGGCTGCGTGCTGACTATTGGCGCCTTCGACGGGCTGCACCTGGGTCACCAGGCCGTATTGCGGCATGTGTGCGACAAGGCCGGGCAGTCGGGTTTGCCGGCGACGGTCGTCACGCTGGAGCCTCTACCCAGGGAATATTTTGCACCGCTCGATGCGCCGCCGCGACTGATGAGTTTTCGCGAAAAGTTCGAAGCGCTGCGCACACTGGGTATCGACCGCCTGTTGCTGGTGCGCTTCGACGATACCATGCGCAACACCGAGGCGACAGAGTTTATTGAAGCGGTGTTCGTTAACGGGCTGGCGGCGCGGCATATTGTCGTCGGCGATGACCTGCGTTTTGGCCGCGATGGTGGCGGTGACTTCGACCTGCTCAATGGCCTGGGTCGCAAGCATGGATTCGATGTTGAAGATACCGCGACGTTGAACCTGCACGCAGAGCGCGTATCGAGCACACGGATACGGCAGCTGCTCTCCAACGGAGACTTTGATGCCGCCGAAGACCTGCTGGGCAGGCCCTACAGTATCGTCGGCAAGGTTGTCTATGGTCGGCAACTGGGGCGCACGCTGGGTGCGCCGACGGCCAACCTCGAATTGCACCGGCTGCGCACCGCGTTGGCGGGTGTCTACGCGGTGCGGGTACGCAAAACCGGTTCATCGCAGTGGATGCCAGCCGTTGCCAATGTCGGTACGCGCCCGACGGTGAATGATTCGATCAAGGCTATTCTCGAGGTTCACATCCTGGATTTCGATGAGCAGATTTACGGGCAGCGCATCGAAGTACAGTTTCACCAGAAACTGCGCGATGAGCAAAAGTTTGCCTCGGTGGAAGTGCTGCGCGAGAACATCCACCGCGATATAGACACCGCGCGACACTATTTTTCGGCGGCGAGCAGTTAGCGAGCATGCAGCCGGCGACCAGGAGTTTCAGGCATCGACCAACGCTATGAGTGACGACAAGAACAACCAGTACAAACACACGCTGAACCTGCCTTTTACCAAGTTTCCGATGAAGGCCTCGCTCGCGCAACGTGAGCCCGAGCGACTCAAGCGTTGGGGCAAGGCCGATGTCTACGGCCAGTTGCGCAGGCAGTTTGCTGGTCGCGAAAAATTCATCCTCCACGATGGGCCGCCGTATGCCAATGGTGATATCCATATCGGTCACGCGGTCAACAAGATCCTGAAAGACATCATTGTCAAATCGAAAACGCTGCAGGGCTATGACGCACCCTACGTGCCGGGCTGGGACTGCCACGGCCTGCCCATCGAGCACAAGGTGGAGACCAAGGTTGGCAAGGCGGGCGTCAAGATCGACCACCAGGCCTTCCGGCAAAAGTGTCGCGACTACGCGAAGCGCCAGGTCGACGGCCAGCGCAAGGACTTCGTGCGCCTGGGCGTCTTTGGCGACTGGGACGCACCGTACCTGACGATGGACTACGCAACCGAGGCCAACATCGTCCGGGCGCTGGCCAGGATTATCGAGCGCGGGCACCTCGAGCGCGGCTTCAAGCCGGTGTACTGGAGTGTCGTTGGCGGCTCGGCGCTGGCGGAGGCCGAGGTCGAGTACCAGGATAAAAACTCGTTCTCGATCGATGTGGCCTTCGAAGTCGTCGGGGCCGATGGCCCGACTGCCACACTGCCCGGCGCTGCGGTGGCGATCTGGACTACGACGCCCTGGACGCTGCCGGCCAACCAGGCGGTGGCGCTGCACCCGGAGCTTGACTATGTCCTGCTTGAGGGTCAGTGGGCCGACGCTCGGGCAGCGCGAAAACTGCTGGTTGCCGAAGAGCTGCTCGAGTCGGTGGTTGCGCGCTACGGCATGGCTTCGCACAACATTATCGCGCGCTTCAAGGGCAGTGAACTTGAAGGCCTGCAGCTGCAGCACCCGTTTTATGACAAGCAGGTGCCGGTCATACTCGGCGAGCACGTAACGACCGAGGCCGGTACCGGCTGCGTGCATACCGCCCCCGATCATGGCGCCGACGACTTTGTTGTCGCGCGCAAATATGGCATCGGGACGCTCAACCTGGTCGAGCCCAATGGCGTGTACTCGGCGGAAACCGGCCTGTATGCCGGTGAACATGTTTACAAGGTCGACGAGGCAATCGTCGAACGCCTGCGAGACAACGGCGCTTTGCTGGCGGTCGAGACGATCACACACAGTTATCCGCATTGCTGGCGAACCAAGACACCGCTGATCTTCCGCGCGACGCCGCAATGGTTTATCAGCATGGATGCGCGAGCGCTGCTCGATGATGCCAAGCTCGCAGTAGAGGGTGTGCAGTGGGTGCCTGACTGGGGCCGCGCGCGGATCGATGCGATGCTCGGCAGCAGTCCTGACTGGTGTATCTCGCGACAGCGCACCTGGGGTGTGCCGATCACCCTGTTTATCCATAACAGCACCCAGGAGATACACCCGCGCAGTGTCGAACTGATGGAGCAGGTCGCAACGCTGATTGAGGGCGAGGGCGTCGATGCCTGGTATGCACTGGATACCGAACAGTTGCTGGGTGAGGAAGCCAGCCAGTACAGTAAAGTCACCGATACACTCGATGTGTGGTTTGACTCGGGCGTGACCCATTACTCAGTGCTGGGCACGCGCGACCAGCTGCAGTTTCCGGCGGATCTCTACCTCGAGGGTTCCGACCAGCATCGTGGCTGGTTCCAGTCATCGTTGAAAACATCGATTGCGATGAACGGTGTGCCGCCGTACAAGGCTGTACTGACCCATGGTTTTACCGTCGACGCCGATGGCCGCAAGATGTCCAAATCGCTGGGCAACATCGTCGCGCCACAGGAAGTCATGAGTAAACTCGGTGCCGATGTGCTGCGACTGTGGGTGGCTGCCACCGACTTCAGTTCAGAGATGAGCGTCTCGGATGAAATTCTCAAGCGAATTTCTGACTCCTACCGGCGCATTCGCAACACCGCGCGCTTTTTGCTGGCCAATCTCGAGGGTTTTGATCCCGCGGTGGACCTGGTGCCTGCGGACAAACTGCTGCTGCTCGATCGCTGGGCGATAACCCGCGCGGCGCAGGTACAGGCGGAGATTGTCGAGGCCTACAACCGCTACCAGTTCCATACCATCTACCAGTTGTTGCACAACTTCTGCGTTGTCGATATGGGCGGAATCTACCTCGATATCATCAAGGATAGGCAGTACACCACCGGTGCCGATAGCCTGGCGCGGCGCTCGGCGCAGACGGCGCTGTACCATATCGTCGAGGCTTTCGCCCGCTGGATTGCACCGATACTGAGTTTTACGGCCGACGAGCTGTATGAAAACATTCCCGGTGAGCGCAAGGACAATGTGTTCCTTGAAGAGCTCTACACCGGTGTAGAGCCATTGCTTGACGAGAGCGCGGATGAAGCGCAGCTGATGGATACCCTGTGCGCGGCCAAGGCGGCGGCGAACAAGGCGATTGAGGCGGCGCGCAGCGACGGTTTGCTCGGCAGCTCGCTGGAGGCTGAGGTCGCACTCTATGCCAGCGATGAACTGGCTGCCCAACTCGCGCGTATTGGTGATGAACTGCGGTTTGTGCTGATCAGTTCGTCGGCCCAGGTGCACACCGGCACTGCGCCGGCAACGGCCAGCGACACCGAGGTCAGTGGGTTGAAGATCGTGGTGAGCAAAAGCCCGCACAACAAATGCGTGCGGTGCTGGCATCACCGTGAAGAAGTCGGCGCGATTGCCGCCCACCCCGAACTTTGCCAGCGCTGTGTCGACAATGTCGACGGCGACGGCGAGCAACGTCGTTATGCCTAGCGGCGTACGCTGGGGTGCCTATTCGCTGGTGCTCTTGCTGGTGCTGGCGGACCAGCTCAGCAAGGCCTGGGTGCAGGCCAATTTTGTGCTGGGCGAGCGGCTGAACCTGCTGCCCATGCTCGATTTCACACTGGTCTACAACGAGGGCGCGGCCTGGAGTATTCTCAGTGATGCCGGTGGCTGGCAGCGCTGGTTTCTATCGGCAATTTCGGCGCTGGTGAGCGTCGTGCTGGTCGTGTGGATCCATCGACTGCGTGATCCGCAGCGGCTGCTGCTGGCGGCCCTGACCCTGATCCTGGCGGGTGCACTGGGCAACCTGGTGGATCGACTGCAGCTGGGCAAAGTCGTCGACTTTGTGCTGGTGTATTACAACGATGCTTATTTTCCGGCGTTCAATGTCGCCGATTCACTGATCACGGTGGGTGCAATACTGATGATCGCAGATATGTTTTTGAACCCTGAAGCTGCGGGGGAGGACAGGTGAGCGTCTCCACTGCCGATGGCGCGGGCCTGCGTATCGACGCCTCGAGCCAGGTCTGCCTGCATTTTTCGTTGCGCCTGTTCGAGGGTGAACTGGTCGATTCGACCTTTGACGGCGCGCCCGCGCAGTTGACGATGGGCGATGGCAAACTACCGCCTGGCTTTGAACGCTGTCTGCTCGGTATGAGTGCGGGCGAGCGCGGGCAGTTTGATGTTGCGGCCGAGGAGGGCTTTGGCCAGCCGCAGCCTGAAAACATCCAGCAGTTTCCACGCAGCGCGTTTGCACAGTTTGCTGAGGATGCCTCTGCCGGCGAGGGAGAAGCGCTGGCGCCGGGTCTGGTCGTCAGCTTCAGCGATGCGGCCGGCGGGCAGATGCCGGGTGTTGTCGCGGCGGTTGATGAGCGCCAGGTTACGGTCGATTTCAACCATCCGCTGGCGGGCAGGCGCCTGCAGTTTGACGTAGAAATTATCTCAGTTGAGAGTGGCAAAGGTGAGTGAGTCATCCGAGGCTGGTCCGGTCGGGTCCATGCAGTTAAAGCTGGCCAATCCCCGCGGTTTTTGTGCCGGGGTTGACCGCGCAATCGATATCGTCAACCGTGCACTCGATGTGTTTGGCGCGCCGATTTACGTGCGCCACGAAGTCGTTCACAACAAGTTTGTCGTCGACAGCCTGCGCGAGCGCGGCGCTGTCTTTGTCGATGAACTCAGTGAAGTCCCGGATGATGTGATCGTTATTTTCAGCGCCCACGGTGTGTCAAAAGCGGTGCGCCTCGAGGCTGAGCAGCGCGGCCTGAAAGTGTTTGATGCAACCTGCCCGCTGGTGACCAAGGTCCATATGGAAGTGGTGCGGCACTCGCGGGAGGGCGAGGAGTGCATACTGATCGGTCACGCTGGCCATCCTGAAGTCGAAGGCACGATGGGTCAGTACAACAGTGCGCAGGGCGGTTCGATTTACCTGGTCGAAACGGTCGACGATGTCGCCCGCTTACAGGTACGCGATCCCAACGCGCTGTTTTATGTCACCCAGACGACGCTGTCGATGGATGATACTGCGCGAGTCATCGATGCGCTGCGCGAGCGTTTCCCGGCCATCCACGGGCCGCGCAAGGATGACATCTGCTACGCCACGCAGAACCGCCAGGACGCGGTGCGCGAACTGGCGGCCGACTGTGACCTGGTGCTGGTGGTGGGTTCTCCGAACAGTTCCAACTCCAACCGGCTGCGCGAGCTGGCAGAGCGATCGGGTGCCGCGGCCTACCTGATCGACAGCGCCAGCGATATCCAGGCGGATTGGCTGGAAGGCATTGCCAGCATCGGCATTACCGCGGGTGCCTCGGCGCCCGAGATCCTGGTCCAGCAGGTGGTCGACTATCTGCGCGAGCAGGGCGCTGAGGCGCCCTCCGAGCAAATCGGCATCCCCGAAAACATCACATTCTCGACCCCCAAAGAGCTGCGCCTGGTCTCCAGCTAGCCGCAGCCCGGGCGGGCCCCGCAGCGCCTGGCGGGGCGCGACGCTGACGTTTGTCGGTGAAATCCTACCGTTGGGTCTGCCCCGACTAGCGAAACCGCCAGATCTGTCCAACACTAGACTTAAGCCAAACTCACGGCAGTGGCCGGTGCAGCGCAGTTGCCCGGTGATTCGCCAAAAGCTGGTCAAAATACCGGCAAATGGTAAGGGTTAAGATAGAAACCTCATGAAATCAATACCTTACAAGCATTCCAGTCGCGGTTTTACGCTGCTCGAGCTGATGGTCACGCTGTTGATCGTCAGTATCCTGGCCGGTATCGCGGCGCCGAGCATGTCCAACCTGATCAGCCAGTCGCGGCTTGCTGCCGCGCGCGATAGCCTGGCCAACGCCATCATCCTGGCCCGCTCCGAGGCGGTGTTCAGCAAGCAGCCCGTGACGATCTGCGCCAGCACCAACCAGTCGAGCTGTTCGGGCGATGGCGACTGGGATAGCGGCTGGATCATCTTCACCGACGAGGCCCCGACCGGGAGCATTGAGGGTGACGATGCGCTGATTGATGTCTCCTACGGCAGTGGCAATGTGCTCATTGGCGCTGGCGATGATGTCGATGCCATTACCTTCCTGGCCACGGGCATGCGGGATATCGCCGGTGGTGCCAACGTCATTACGATCGGCGTCTGCGACCATGCCGGCAATGAGGGCATTGAGGGCAAGGCGCTGTCCGTCGGGCTGACCGGCTCGCTGTCCTACGCCGACGCCGCCGATGCCGGCTGTACCAATTAAATCGACCACAGCCCGCTGTTGTTGGTTATCGATCAAAGGTCTGAGCACACTATGAATTCCCAGGTAGCAAAATCCTTCCAGCGATCCGGCCGCGTGCCCGTCGCGCAATACGGCTTTACGATGATCGAAGTCATGGTCACCGTGTTCATCCTGTCGGTAGGCATTCTGGGTATTGCCGGCATGCAGGCCGTCGCCGTACGCGAGTCGCAGAACACCTACTACCGCACCCAGGCCGACATATTGGCCAGCGATATCGTCGATCGCATGCGCGCCAATCGCACCGAGGCCTATGGTGGTAACAACAACGGTTATACCGACGCTGCGGGCACCGGTACGGGGGCCTGCCAGGCCGAGTGTGCGGCCGATGAAATGGCTGCGTATGACCTCGCCCACTGGAAGAGCGTGATCGACAACTCGAGCCTGCCCTCGGGCAAAGGCAATATCACCTGGAATTCCGATGTCATCGGCAGCGATGGAAGCACGATCGGTTCGGTATACACCATCCAGGTGTTCTGGGATGAAAATCGTGACGGTTCAAGCGGTGAAAACTGCGACCCGTCTGATGAAGCCGATATGTCCTGCATCCGCCTGGTTGTGCAGATATAAGCGCAGTAACCATTCAACCTGACTATGGAACCCACTCACGTCATGCTGCTTAGAACGATCACCCAGTCCAAAGGCCGCCAGTCGGGCCTGACGCTCATCGAACTGCTCGTAGCGCTTGCGCTCGGTGTGTTTATCGCCGCCGGTGCCGCCCAGGTGTTTGTCGGTTCGCGGGCATCGTTTGAGATCATTCGCGCCCAGTCATCGATGCAGGAATCAGCCCGGTTCGGCATGAGCTTCATCTCTGAGGCAACCCGGCAGGCAGGCTATGTCAATGCCGGCAATGTCGATAATGGCAATGACTTTGCCGCCAACCTGGTGAACGTGTTCCAGGGCATTAACCCGCGTTGGCCCGCTGAGGGCGAGTTCGAAGAGCTGGCGGTTGTCGATGGCACGGACGATGCCGGTGGTGCGATTGGTGGTATCGACGTCAAGGCCAATACCGACGTGCTGCGCGTGCGGCTGCAGGGGGATCCTGAAGTCACGATGCAGGACTGTTCGGGCGCCGATATTACCAGTGACGAAGCCCTCTATGTGCGCATGGTGTTCTTCGTCAGCAATGATGACCAGCTCTACTGCCAGGTGTTTGACGGCGTGGCCTGGGTTGACCCGGTGCCACTGGTTGGCGGTATTGAAAACATGCAGGTCCTGTACGGCCTGGGCGGTGACCCAGCCGATCGTTTTCGCGCCCAGCAATACGTCAGTGCCGGCGCAGTGCCTGCAGACAGCTGGCGCGAGGTGATGACCGTGCGGGTCGGCCTGCTGGCTGTATCGGAAAACGAGCCCCTCGATCGCTCCAGCGTCAACTTTACCGTGCTCGATGAAGACCTGGGCGGTATTGCCGATGGCAAATCGCGGCAGGTGTTTACGCAGACCATTGCGTTGCGCAGCAACCTGTCCAATACCTAGCCCCGCTTTTCGCCCCAGATGTCCCAGTCAATACAGGCAAGCCAATGAATACATCTTTCCAGCAACAATACGGTAATCGCAGCATGCCATGCGCGATGCCGGCAGCGCCGGCGGCCCAGCGTGGTGCAGTGCTGATTATCGGTTTGATCCTGCTTGCGGCGCTGACCATTGTCGGCACCAGCAGCATGACCTCGGTCACGCTTGAAGAGCGCATGGTCAGCAATATGCAGAATGCGACCAAGGCATTTCACGGCGCCGAAGTGGGTTTGTCCAACTGTGAGGCGAGCCTGCTGAACGATACGGCGACCGTCTATGAATACGGTGCGTTCACGGCTGACAAATGGCGTGAAGACAAAGCGTTCTGGCAGAGCACGGGTGATGCCGCTGCGGTCACCGCCCTGGTGCAATCGACCGCCAATCCCGATGGCCTGGTCGCCGAGCCGCGCTGCGTGGTCGAATTTATCGGTGATGGCATGGGCGCCAAAGAGCTCGAGATCAGCTACAGCGGCACGCCCTTTGGGTCTCGCCCGGTCTACCGGGCGACAGCGTTCTCGCAGGGTGCCGATGATAGTTCAGAGGCCGTAGTCGAGAGTATGTTTATTTGCGGTGGGGGTTGTACGACGGACACAACCGCACTGGGAGGCAGCTAATGAAGACAGTGATTCACACTGAGGTTCGCGTTATGAGCACAGTTCTGCAGCGTTTGAAGCGTGTAGGCCTTATGAAGGCAGCCAGTCGTCCGGTGAAACGCACGCTGCTGGGTTTTGCGCTGGCATCGGCCGCTATACCCGGCGCACTGGCCCAGACACTGAGCCTGAGCGACCTGCCGTTGTTTGTGCAAAGTAACGTACCACCCAATATCGTGGTATCGATGGACGACTCGGGCAGTATGGCCTGGGGCTGGATGCCCGATGGCCGAAACTCCGACTGGTGGGCTGAATACTATCGCTCGCCGCACTACAACAAGGTCTACTACGATCCCTCGGTCACCTACACACCGCCCTCGGACTCAACCGGTGCGGCACTGGCCGATGCCAACTTCAATGCGGCCATCCGCGGGTTCTACTATCCGGGCGACCAGACGACTTACGATCTGTCCAACAGCTTCAGCGCACCCTATTACCACTACAGTGGCGGTGGCGGTCTATTGATGCTGACCGACGCCTACTCCGGCGGCGCCTGCCCGACGACGCTGTGTGGAAGCCACCCGGCGTATTACTACCAGTTTAACGAAAACGTAGCGGTCAACCCCGGCTGTACCGGCACTGACGATGACAAACTCGTCGATGCCGATTGCTACAACCGCGTGGTGATTACCGATGCGGCCAATTACGTGGCCGGCGGGTTTGGCTGTGGTGTTGCCGGCTCGGTCAACGCCCAGTGCCGGACCATGGCCGAAGAGCAGACCAACTTCGCCAACTGGTTCCAGTTTTACGCAATCCGCGGTGATGCTGGCAAGACCGCCCTGAAGCGTGCCTTCGTGCCCGATGCGGTCGACAGCAGCGTGCGCCTGGGTCGGCAGAACTTCAACACCAACCAGGCCATCCAGTCGGGAGCGCCGTCGGTCAACACCAGTGATGTCGCCGAACTCGACAACAACGAGCGCGAAGATTTTTACGAGTGGATCGACGAAGTGCCAACCAACGGTGGCACGCCGCTTCGCAACGCCGTGGTGCGCGCGGGTGAGTACTACTCGACGGCATCGCCGTATCGGGTCAACCCGCTCAACAGTGGTTCCGAGCAAATTTCCTGTCGGGTCAACACCCACATCCTGGTGACCGACGGCTTCTACAACGGCGGGTTTACTGCGCCTGCGAACTTTACGCTGGACCAGACGGCAACAACCTTGCCCGACGGTGAAGCCTACAGCCCGACGGCCACGCCGATTTTCAGCAATGCGCTCGACAGCCTGTCGATCGCTGACCTGGCCTGGCACTACTGGGCCAATGATCTCGACGGCAATGCCGGCAACAACAATCTCACGCCTTACTATGTCAAGCAGCCCGATGGCACCTACTCGACCGACTACTGGGATCCGCAAAACGACCCGGCCAGCTGGCAGCATATGGTCTCGTTCAGTATTGCCTTCGGTGCCGAGGGTACGCTGTCGACCGATGAGACAACCTACCAGGAGCTGCAAGCCGGTACGACCACCTGGCCGGCTTCAGTGATCGGCAACTCGACCACCATCGATGACCTTTATCACGCATCGATCAATGGTCGTGGGCAGTTTTACAACGCGGCGAGCCCCGATGAGCTGGTCGACGCACTGCGCGATATCACCGACCGCGTTAGCGACCGGCAGGCCAATGCGCCCACCATCGTCGCCAACAGTGGCCGGATCGGCGGAAACAGCCTGATCTATGTCGCATCATTTGATACCGGCAGCTGGAGCGGCAAGCTCGAGGCCTTTGACGTGTCAGATGGTTCGGACTTCGTTCAGGGTGCTGCGACCGCTGGCTGTAACAGCCTGCCGCTGGGTACCCTGTGTGGTAACGCGGTCTGGGATGCGGCCGACCAGAACACCGAGAACAGTACCTCGGTGCAACCGGGCACACGCCGCGTTTACACCTATATCGATACCTCGGCAGTGGGCAGTGATCCTACGGGTACCGGCATCGACTTTACCTGGAGTGGCGGATCAACCTCACTGACGGCCACGCAGCAGGCACAGCTGAACGGCAGCGATGGCCTCGGCGAGGAGCGCGTTAACTACCTGCGCGGCGATGACAGCAACGAGGTTGACCAGGGCGGTACCTTCCGGACGCGCTCGTCGGTGACCTCAACGGGCCCGGCCTCGCGCGTCGGCCCGATCGTCAACTCATCACCGGTCTACATCGGTAACGGCCGCGACGCCAACAACAATGAGCAGTTTTCCTTCCCGGATGACCTCGAAGCTGACAGCTACAGTGGCTTTATCGCCAGTATTGGCTCGCGCCCACCGATGCTCTACGCAGGTGGTAACGATGGCATGTTGCACGGCTACAATGCATCGCGTTCGATCTCTTCCGGTGGCGGTAGCGAGGTACTGGCCTATGTACCCAATGCCATCATGGGCGATCTCGAAGAGCTGACCGACCCGAACTTCCAGTCCGGTGCCTACGTCGATGGTCCGATCGTGGCGCAGGATGTTTTCTTCAGCAACGACTGGCACACGCTGCTGGTCGGTGGCCTGCGCTCGGGCGGCCAGGGTTACTACGCGCTCAATATCACCGACCCGACAGACCCCGCGGCCGATGTCGTGGCCTGGGAATTCAGTGATCGCAACGATGCGGACATGGGTTTCAGCTATGGGCGCGCACAGCTGGTCAAGGCCAACAACGGTAAATGGGTGGTTATCGTACCCAATGGCTACAACTCTACCGTAGGCGATGGCCGGGTCGGTAGCGGCAAGGCGGTCCTGTTTGTGCTCGATGCTGCCGATGGCAGCGTGCTGGCCAAGTTTGAAGTCGGCAGCGGCACCACGGCTGACCCCAGTGGCCTGTCCAGCCCGGTTGCGGTGTCCGATAGTGATGTCAATCACTTTGCCGAGAAAGCCAGCGGTACAGACCCCGATGATTTCACGGTCGACTATGTCTACGCGGGTGACCTGCACGGCAACCTGTGGAAGTTTGACATGAGTTCCTCAAACCCCGCCGACTGGGACGACGCCTACAAGCTGTACTCGGCCGGCAGCAACCAGCCGATCACCGGCCGGCCCGCGGTCGGTACGACGATTCGCAGCGGTACCAGCTCGGGTAACCAGGATATTCGCTACGTGTACTTCGGCACCGGCCAGTACATCGAACCCGATGATATCCACACCACGGCGAACCAGGAGTTTTATGGCCTGATCGACGATGATACCTGTACCTCCAGCGGCACTGCCTGTATTGGCAGCGGCGACCTGGTTGCACAGACTGTCGGCGGTGATGGCCGGGTCAGTGATAACCAGGTGGGCACGGGCGACAAAGGCTGGTCACTCAACCTCAGTGCCGGTTCAGGTTCGGCAGAGCGAGTCATCGGCCGGCCCTTCGTGCTCGGCAGCGTTGTACTGTTTGCCTCTATCGTGCCCGAGGGCGATGCCTGTAGTGCGGGTGGCGACAGCTTCCTGTATGCACTCGATCGCTTTAATGGCGGTATGACGGACTTCCAGGTGCTCGATATCAATAGCGACGGCGTGATCACGACCAGCGATTACGGTGATTCGGATACGATAGCCCGCAAGCAGCTACCGCAGTTGACCGGTGGTGAGTTTGCGGCGCTCGACGGGGCCGATGCGGCGTCTGCGGCGGCGGTCGCCTACTCGGGTAAAGACCCGACCATTGTTAACCCGTTTGATCGTATCGGCCGGGTACGCTGGCGCCAGATCAAGTAAGCGCGGGCACTGGCCCGGGTATGCCGGGCCCAACACACTCTCTATGGTGAGGAACAGACAATGAGCGAATTGAGAAAGCAGGTGTGTCGACTGCTGTGCCTGGCAGGCATGGCGCTGGCGCTGATCGGCAATGTGGCGCAGGCGCAGGGTCCGCGGGTCGATGAGATTCCCGCCCAGATCGCAGCGATCGACATTGAAAAACAGACCCTGACGCTCGCGGCACTGGGCAGGGCAGATGCCGACTACACGCTGGCATTTGGCGTGACCATCAAACTGATTGACGGCGCCATCGGTACGGTGGCGAATCTTGCCGAGGGCGATGGTGTCACTGCGCTTGTCGATAACGCCTCAGGGCAGATTCTTGAAATCTATGTCGTCTCGCAACAGAGTGCGCCCGGCTTGCCATCGATTGTCCAGTAGACCCATTCCAGCCCTGCAACGCTATTGCTCCAGGAGTCACACCATGCGCGGATTCAGTTTGATTGAGCTTATGATTGCCGTTGCCATCGTCGGCATTATTGCGGCGGTCGCGATCCCGAGTTACCAGGCCCAGAGTCGTGAGGCCCGAAGGGCCGATGCGGCCGGTGTGCTGATGCAGGCCAGGCAGGCTATGGAGCGGCACTACTCCAAGAACTACAGCTACGCAGCCGGTGCTGCAGCGGGCACCACGTTTTCGGCCAAATCGCCGATTGATGGCAGCGCTACCTATTACAACCTGACGCTGGTCAGTAACGCGACCACGTTTACGATCACCGCCACGCCTGCAGGCTCGCAGGCGACCGACAGCTGCGGCGCCATCGCAATCAACCAGGCCGGACAAAAGGGTGCCAAGGGCAAAGCCCCCGGCGCGGCGTCGGCCGCTGAAGTTGAAGAGTGCTGGTAGGCCCGGCCATCGCGTACTAGTTGCCACCGCATTGCGGTAGCGCACCACCGACATCCTCCACCACACCATCGCCATCACGGTCGCGGTAGATGCGTACCCGGCCCTGGCGATTGATCACCAGGCTGCGCGCATAACGCAGGTCACCATCGGCCGGACACAGGTGAAACCTGCCAAACTGCCGCGCGGCGCCGTTGGGCGAGTAGCGCAGGTAGTTGCGGCCGCCCGATGCACGCCAGTGCAATACCCCGTCATGCAATTCAAGGTACACAACCTCCAGTAGCCGGTCCTCATCGTCGAGCAGGCCATTGTTGTTGCGATCCGAGAACAGCATGAGCCCGTCTTCAAAGCGCTTGCCACAGCCCTCGGCGCCGTAGGCGCACAGCGATACGATGTCGCCACTACTCACCGCCTGGGTGCGGGCGCGATAGACCAGTCTTTGTAATGCGTAGATGCTGGCATCGGCACGGCTGGCGCGGACCAGGCCCGACCAGGCGCCGAATGCCATGGTCGTCAGCAGTGAGACGATAAACAGGGCCACCATGAGTTCAAGCAGGGTTTTGCCATGTGCAAACACGGCAGCGGGGCGAGGGGTGAGCGGGTACATCGGCAAATCCTTTTGCATTGGGTCAGATCGCCTGCGTCCATTGCAGGCGGGCACAGCATGGTAACCCGGCTGTGCGGCGCGGTGAAGTCCGCTTGAGGTGCCAGCTAGTCGCGGCGGCGTGCGTCGAGCTGCTGGCCTGTCACGCCCTGGCTCTCAGGTCCCAGCAAGAACAGGTAGGCGCCGACAATATCGGCCGGCTCCGGATTGTTATCGGGTGCTTCGGCGGGGTAGGCGCTGCGTCGCATTGCCGTGTTGGTAGCGCCCGGGTTGATCGTGTTGACCCGTATGTTACTGGTGCTGGCCAGTTCATCGGCCCAGACCTGCATCATGCCCTCGGTGGCAAACTTGGAGATGGCATAGGCCCCCCAGTAAGCGCGGCCCTTTCGCCCCACCGATGATGACGAAAAGACAATCGAGGCATCGTCACTGGCCTCGAGGCTGGGCATTAGCGCGCGCGTCAGCTCGAAATTGCTAAAAAGGTTGACCTGCATGACATCGCGAAACTGGCCAGCGGTGGTTTGGGCCAGCGGCTGGATGCGCCCCAGCAGGCCGGCGTTGTGGAGCAGGCCGTCGAGGGCGCCGAACTGCTCGATGATCGCGCGGTTGATATCGCTATAGTCGACCGCGCTATCGGCCAGGTCCAGCGGCATGATGACGGACTCGGGAGCATCGAGCGCGGCAATGTCGTCGTAGACGGCTTCCAGTTTTTCCACACTGCGGCCGAGCAGTATGACCTGCGCACCGTGGCCTGCACAGGCCAGCGCGACCGCCTTGCCAATGCCGTCGCCAGCGCCGGTAATCAGCAGCGTGCGACCTGCGAGCAGGTTCGCGGCGGGCTGGTAGTCCTGGAGTTGTTGGGGGTCTTGCCAGTCGACGGCCATGCGTGTTCTCGAAAGTGGTAGCGGTGAATTAGCGCAGTGATTCCAGCAGGGCGCGCAGTTCGCCCGGCTGGTCAACGTGATAGTCAGCGCCCCAGCCTGCGCAGTTTTCGCTGTCGGCGATGTAGCCATAGCCTGCGATGACGGTGCGCATTGCCGCGGCACGGCCAGCGAGTATATCCCGCTCGTGGTCGCCCACGTAGAGCGCAGCCTCGGGGTCTATGCCCAGTTGCCGGGCGGCCAGTAACAGCGGTTCGGGGTCGGGTTTGGCACGGTTGACGTGCTCGGGGCAGACCAGCACCGGGCAGTGATCGAGCGCGAGTTTTTGCAGCAGGTCGACTGCGAAGCGCTCGGGTTTATTGGTCACGATGCCCCAGGGCAGTTGTTGCTGTTGCAGCCAGTGCAGCAGCTCATCGAGGGTCGGGTATAGTGCGGCGGCAACGCCCAGTGATTGCCGGTAGTGGCCGAGCAACTGTTCACGGCGATCCGGTAGCTGTTCGTCATCGGCGGGCAGCGAAAGTGCCAGGCGAGTCAGTGCCGTAGAGCCATCGCTGACGCGCTCGGCAATCTGTGCCGCAGGCAGGGGAGGCAGGTCGAAATCACGCCGCAGCGCATTCACTGCAATTTCAAAATCGGCAGCGGTATCGACCAGCGTGCCGTCCAGGTCAAACAGGACGGCGGCCAGGGCGGGCGATGCGTGACTAGCCTTTGCTGGCATGCAACAGGTAGTTCACGTCGAGGTCGCGCTCATTGAGCTTGTACTTTTGCGTGAGCGGGTTGTAGGTCATACCCGTCGCATGCCGCAATTGCAGGCCGGCGCTGCGCAGCCAGGCGCCCAGCTCCGAGGGCTTGATCAGTTTCTGGTAGTCGTGGGTGCCGCGCGGCAGCAGGCGCAGGATCTGCTCGGCGCCGATGATCGCAAACAGGTAGGACTTGGGGTTGCGGTTGATCGTGGCAAAGTACAGGTGGCCGCCGGGCTTGCACAGGCGGGCACAGGCCTCGACAACCGCCGCCGGATCGGGGACGTGCTCGAGCATCTCAAGGCAGGTGACCACATCGTATTGGCCGGCGCGCTCTTCAGCCAGCGCCTCGGCGGTGACCTGCAGGTATTCGATGTCGAGCTTCGACTCCAGGCAGTGCAACCTGGCGACACCCAGCGGTGCTTCGCCGGCATCGATGCCGGTCACCTCGGCGCCGCGAAAGGCCAGTGCCTCACTGAGAATACCGCCGCCGCAGCCGACATCGAGCACCCGGGCGCCGGCCACCGGTGAGTGGCGGTCGATGAAATTGGCGCGCAACGGGTTGATATCGTGCAGTGGCCTGAATTCGCTGCTCTTGTCCCACCAGCGATGCGCCAGTGCTTCAAACTTGGCCACTTCACTGGGGTCGACGTTGTCGGCAGTGATGCCCTCATCGGCCTTGGGGCGGGTACTTTCATTCATGGGTATGGTTTACCGGGTGAGTTTGTCGCGCCATTGGCTGGCTTTGATCAAAATGGCGTTCATGTCCTGGTCGATGAGCTGGCGGTCGGCGACCCGTTGCTGGCCCTGTACCCAGACCTGTTGCACGGCGCTGGCGACGTCGCTGTAGACCAGCGTTGCGGTGGCATCGTAAACGGGTTGCAGTGCCGGGCAGCGGGTGTCGATCGCGATAAGGTCGGCCTGCTTGCCCACCTCTATGCTGCCCAGCTGCCGCTGCAGGCCCATCGCCTGCGCACCGCCCAGTGTGGCCAGGTGCAGCGCCTGTCCGGCCTGGACGGCCGCGGCGTCGCCGGAATCCTGTTTCGCCAGTAGCGCTGCGCAGCGCAGTGTCTCGAACAGGCTCAGTGTGTTGTTGCTGGCCGCGCTGTCGGTGCCAAGGCCAACATTGACGCCAGCCGCCAGCAGTCGGGTCAACGGCGAGCAGCCGCTGGCGAGCTTGAGGTTTGAGGTGGGGCAGTGGATCACATGCGCGCCGCTGCGCGCCAACAGTGCCAGCGCCTGGTCATCGACCTGGGTCATGTGCACGGCCTGGGTGCGCGGCGAGAGGACGCCCAGCCGGTCGAGGCGCTCCAGCGGTGTGCAGCCGTGCTGGGCCTGCGAATCGGCCACTTCCCGGGCGGTTTCGTGCAGGTGGACATGGATGCCGGCGTCGATTTCTTCGGCCAGCATCGCAACGCGTGAAAAGCTCTCGTCACTGACGGTGTAGGGCGCGTGCGGGCCAAAAGCCGTGTGTACAAGCGCGCTGTCGCGGTACTCGTCGGCCAGCGCCAGGCCCTTGTCAAAATACTCTGCCGTGCTCTGGGCCCAGGCCGAGGGAATCTCGAGAATGGGGAAGTTCAGCATCGCCCGCATGCCCATCTGTTCGGCGACCCGCGCGGTGACGTCGGGAAAGAAATACATGTCGCCAAAACAGGTGGTGCCCGATAACAGCATATCGGCGATGGCCAGCGCGACGCCGTCGGCGACGAAATCCTCGCTGACAAACTCGGCCTCGGCCGGCCAGATGTGGTCCTGCAGCCAGGATTCCAGCGGCAGGTCATCGGCGAAGCCGCGCAGCAGGCTCATCGCCGCATGGCCGTGGGCGTTGACCAGCCCGGGGCAGAGGATATGGCCTTCGAGGCGCTGGGTAACCGCGTCGGGAAACCGGGATTGCAGTGCTTCGACGCGGTCGATGGCTGCAATGTCGCTGCCGCTGATTGCCACAGCAAGGCCGGTCTCGGCGCGCTGGATGCTGGCGCCGCTCTCAGGGTCGCTGTCGGGCTGGACGAGCCAGTCGGCGTGAAGGATCTGGGTGTTACCCGCTTGAGTCATTAAAAAGCCAAATGCCGGGACTGCAAAAGCGGCAAATTATACGCGAAGCAACGCCATTTCGGCGCGTCGCATCGCAGTCGATCCGGTGCGGGTCATCGGTGCCCGGCCGGGGTTGTTGGCGGGCGCGTTTTGAGTGCCGCGAGGGCGGCCAAAATACCTTGTTTTCAGGGCTCAAAAAGCCCCGCAAAAGGCCTGCTGTGGTATCATATCGGGCTTTTGTAGCGGTGAAAATCCGGGCGCAAAAACCGCTGAAATTCCCGCCGGATCTTAGCGGGCAAAATGCCCCGGGCACTACCAGAAAAACGAGGCCATACGGTTGAATAACGACGTCGTCGCTATGCTCATAAAAACACCTGGAACCAGCACGCCGATCGCAGTCACTGCACAGCGGGCCTACGCGAGTGACGCTGCCCGATGAGTGATCTAGCCAAGGAAATCCTGCCGGTCAGCATCGAGGCCGAGCTCAAACAGTCCTATCTTGACTACGCGATGAGCGTCATCATCGGCCGGGCGCTGCCCGATGTCCGCGATGGCCTCAAGCCGGTGCACCGGCGCGTCCTGTTTGCGATGAACGAGCTGAGCAACGACTACAACAAACCCTACAAGAAGTCTGCGCGGGTCGTTGGCGATGTCATCGGTAAATACCATCCGCACGGCGACTCGGCGGTGTACGACACCATTGTCCGCATGGCCCAGCCGTTTTCGCTGCGCTACATGCTGGTCGACGGGCAGGGAAACTTCGGCTCCATCGATGGCGATTCACCGGCAGCGATGCGTTACACCGAAATTCGCATGGCCAAGATTGCCCATGAACTGCTGGCTGATCTTGACAAGGAGACGGTCGACTACGTCCCCAACTACGACGATACCGAGCAGATTCCCGAGGTATTGCCCACGCGGGTGCCCAACCTGCTGGTCAATGGCTCATCCGGTATTGCCGTGGGCATGGCAACCAACATTCCGCCGCACAACCTGGGTGAGACGGTCAACGCCGTACTGGCACTCATCGACAACCCTGACATTGGCATCGATGCGCTGATGGAACACCTGCCTGGCCCCGATTTTCCGACGGCCGGCATTATCAACGGCCGCGCGGGCATCGTGCAGGCCTACCGCACCGGTCGTGGGCGTATCTATGTGCGCGCTCGCGCCGTGGTCGAGGCAGACGAAAAGAGCGGCAAGGAGACGATCATCGTCACCGAGCTGCCCTACCAGGTGAACAAGGCGCGGCTGATCGAGAAGATCGCAGAGCTGGTCAAGGATAAAAAAGTCGAGGGCATCACCGAGCTACGTGATGAGTCCGACAAGGATGGCCTGCGCGTGGTCATCGAACTGCGTCGCGGCGAGCTGGGCGAGGTCGTGCTCAATAATCTCTACTCGCAGACGCAGCTTGAAAACGTCTTTGGGATCAATATCGTCGCGCTGGTTGATGGCCAGCCGCAGCTGCTCAACCTCAAGCAGATGCTCGAGTGTTTTGTTAACCATCGCCGTGAGGTTGTCACCCGGCGTACCGTTTACCTGCTGCGCAAGGCGCGCGAACGCGCCCATATCCTCGAGGGCTGGGCGATTGCGCTGGCCAATATCGATCCGGTCATCGCGCTGATCAAGGCCTCGCCGACGCCGGCCGAAGCCAAGGTCAAGCTGGTCGAGCAAGCCTGGGCACCGGGCAATGTCATGGACATGCTCGAGCGCACCGGTTCCGATGCCAGCCGGCCGGCCGATCTTGAGGCCATCTACGGCATGCGCGATGGCAGCTACTACCTGTCGCCCACCCAGGCGCAGGCGATTCTCGAGTTGCGCCTGCACCGGCTCACCGGCATGGAGCATGAAAAACTGCTGCAGGAGTACCGCGAGCGGCTCGAGCAGATTGCCGAGTACCTGGAAATCCTGGCTAATCCCGACGAGTTGATGCGCGTCATTCGCGAAGAACTCGCCGAGCTGGTCGCCGAGTACAACGATGAGCGTCGCACCGAAATTACCGCCAGCAAGCTCGACCTGACGGCCGAGGACCTGATTACCGAAGAAGATCGCGTCGTGACGATTTCGCGGGGCGGTTACGCCAAAACCCAGCCGCTCGATGACTACCGCGCGCAGCGCCGCGGCGGAATGGGCAAGTCGGCGACGGCGGTTAAAGATGAAGACTTCGTCGAGCACCTGCTGATCGCCAACTCCCACGACACGATTTTGCTGTTTTCGAATATGGGCAAGGTCTACTGGTTGCGGGTGTTCGAAATTCCGGTTGCCAGTCGCAACTCGCGCGGCAAGCCGGTGGTCAACCTGCTGCCGCTTGAAGAGGGCGAGCGCATTACCTCGATCCTGCCGGTCGATGAATACCGCGAGGGCTACTACATCTTTATGGCCACGGCCAATGGCACCGTGAAGAAAACGGCGCTGACCGATTTTGCGCGACAGCGCAGTGTGGGCTTGCGGGCGCTGGAGCTTGAAGAAAACGACGTGCTGGTTGGCACCGCGATTACCGACGGCAATTCCGACATCATGCTGGTCTCCAGTGAGGGTAAAGCCGTGCGCTTTCGCGAAGACCAGGTGCGCCCGATGGGCCGCACCGCGCGCGGCGTGCGCGGCATCCGCCTGGGCGAGTCGCAGCGTGTCATCAGCCTGATGATCCCCAACCCCGAGGCCTCCGTACTTACCGTGAGCGAACACGGTTACGGCAAGCGCACCGCGGTCGAGGATTTCCCGGTCAAGGGTCGTGGCACCCAGGGCGTGATTGGCATGCAGGCCTCCGATCGCAACGGCCAGTTGGTCGGCGCGGTGCAGGTGGTCGAAGGTGACGAGATGATGCTGATCTCCGACCAGGGCACACTGGTGCGTTGCCGTACCGATGAAGTGTCGGTGATGGGGCGCAACACCCAGGGCGTCAGGGTGATTCGATTGAAAGAGGGCGAGCGACTGGTCGATGTCGCGCGCATAGAAGACTCCGAAGACGAACCCGCGGCTGAAGAATAGCGGCGATTCGCTGTGTCGCCGGGTGTTCGCCCGGCGGCCGTCAGATTTCCCGGGGCTTTCTGCCCGTTTGGTGCGCGCGAACTGCAGGGTTTCCGCGCTTGATTGTTGTTGACTGGTAACAGGTTTTCATGAGCAGAGCATTTAATTTTTGTGCCGGCCCCGCAGCGCTTCCCGAGGCGGTGCTGACGCGTGCCCAGCAGGATTTACTCAACTGGCAGGGTCGCGGCCTGTCGGTGATGGAGATGAGCCATCGCAGCGCCGAATTTGTCGGCATCGCCGAACAGGCAGAGGCCAACCTGCGCACGCTGCTGGGCATTGGCGATGATTATGCCGTGCTGTTTGTGCAGGGCGGGGCGACGCTGCAATTTTCGGCGGTGCCCATGAACCTGCTGGGCACTGCGGGCAAAGCCAGCTACGTCAACACCGGGCAGTGGTCGAAAAAGGCGATTAAAGAAGCGGGCAAATATTGCGAGGTCAGCATCGCCGCCAGCAGTGAGGGCGACAATTTCACCTCGGCGCCGGCACAGGCGCAATGGGAACTTGCCTCCGATGCTGCCTACCTGCACTACACGCCCAATGAAACCATCGGTGGCGTTGAATTTCACTGGGTGCCCGAGGTCGATGTGCCGCTGGTCGCCGATATGTCTTCGACAATCCTGTCGCGGCCGATCGATGTCTCGCAGTTTGGCGTGATCTACGCAGGGGCGCAAAAGAATATTGGCCCTTCGGGCCTGACGCTGGTGATCGTGCAGCGCGAACTGCTTGAGCGCGCAGCGATGCCAGCCACGCCTTCCATACTCGATTACCGGGTACAGGCCGATGCCGGTTCCATGTCGAACACGCCGGCAGCGTTTTCCTGGTACATGGCGGGCCTGGTGTTTGAGTGGTTGCTGGAGCTTGGCGGGCTCGAGGCAATGGCCGAGATTAACCAGCGCAAGGCCAACAAACTCTATGGCTACATCGATGACAGTGATTTCTACGCCAATCCGGTGGCGCTGGATAGCCGCTCGTGGATGAACGTGCCGTTCACGCTGGCCGACAGCGCGCTCGACAAGGCTTTCCTGCAGGGCAGTGAAGAGGCCGGGCTGCTGAATCTCAAGGGACACCGTTCGGTGGGTGGTATGCGTGCATCAATTTATAACGCAGTGCCCGAAGCGGCGATCGATGCGCTGATTGAATTCATGACTGACTTTGCCAAAACCCACGGCTAACCGCAGGCGATATTCGCATGGCGACTGACAAAGAACTCGAACCCCTGCGCGAGCGCATCGACAAGATCGACCAGGAAATACAGCGCTTGTTGAACGACCGCGCCGACTGTGCCAAACAGGTTGCAGCGGTCAAGCTCGAGCAGGCCGCGGCGGCCGGCGGTGAGGCCGTGCAGTTCTATCGTCCCGAGCGCGAAGCCCAGGTACTGCGCCGCGTTATCGAGCGCAACACCGGGCCGCTGGCCG
Organism: Pseudomonadales bacterium; assembly: GCA_965216795.1. Classification (GTDB taxonomy): domain Bacteria; phylum Pseudomonadota; class Gammaproteobacteria; order Pseudomonadales; family UBA7434; genus UBA7434. The sequence goes on from OZ244196.1 coordinate 3,161,663, forward strand.
ATCGTGAAATTGCCCATATCTTTCGCGAAATCATGTCGGCCTGCCTCGCCCTCGAGCAGCCGCTTGAAATTGCCTACCTTGGTCCCTCGGGGACTTTCACGCAGGCCGCTGCGCTCAAGCACTTTGGTGCAGCCGTTATCACGCGCCCGCAGGCCGATATCGGTGAGGTATTTGCCAGCGTCGAGCGCAAGTCCTGTCACTACGGTGTTGTGCCCGTAGAGAATTCGACAGAGGGCATGGTTACCCACACGCTCGATAACTTTATTAACTCATCGCTGAAAATATGCGGTGAGCTGCAGCTGCCGATCAACCTGCACCTGCTGGTACAAGAAGGTGTCGAGCAGGGCGATATCACCCGCATCTGCGCGCACCAGCAGGCGCTGGCCCAGGCGCGCAACTGGGTACAGCAGCATTTCCCGAACGTCGAACTCGAACCGGTCAGCTCCAATGGCGAGGCCGCACGGTTAGCCTCCGAGCAGCGCAACGTCGCGGCAATTGCCGGCGACCTGGCGGCTGAAAAGCATGGTCTGGGCAGGCTGGCGTCAAACATCCAGGACTACGCCGACAACACCACGCGGTTCCTGATCATCGCCAGCGAGGAAATCCCCGCCAGTGGCCAGGACAAAACCTCGATCGTGGTCTCGACCCGCAACCAGCCCGGTGCGTTGTTCCAGATTCTCTCGCCGCTGCAGCGCGAGGGCATCAGCCTGACGCGCATTGAGACGCGACCATCGCGCACAGAAAACTGGGCCTACGTGTTTTTCATTGAGTTCGAAGGCCACCACCAGGACGCCGCGGTCAAGCGCGTGATTGATGAAGTCTCGGGCCAGTCACTGTATGTCAAAGTGCTGGGTTCCTACCCGGCGGCCGTGCTTTAACGCGGCATCACGATGACGACGAATATCCTCAAGCAGGTGCGCGGTACCGTTCGCGCGATGCAGCCCTACCAGCCGGGCAAACCGGTCGAGGAGGCGCAGCGTGAGCTGGGCATCGCCGAGTTCGTCAAGCTGGCGAGCAATGAAAACCCCCGGGGGCCAGGTCCCGGCGTTATGCAGGCGCTGGCTGCCGCACTGCCCGATCTCAACCGCTACCCCGATGCCAACGGGTTTTATCTCAAGCAGGTGCTGGCCGAACGTCACGCGGTAGCGCCCGAGTGCCTGACGCTCGGCTGCGGCTCCAACGATATCCTCGAGCTGGTGGCCAGCGGCTGGCTGGATCACAGCACCGAGGCGGTGTTCTCGCAGTACGCCTTCCTGGTCTACGTACTGGCGACGGCACGCAGCGGCGCGGCCGCATGCGTGGTCGATGCGATTGACTATGGCCATGACGCCGCAGCGATGGCGGCCGCTGTCAACGCGCGCACGCGGGTTATCTACATCGCCAACCCCAATAACCCCACCGGTACCTACATTAGCGATGCCGCACTGCGGGGCCTGCTCAGCGCGGTGCCCGACACCGTGCTGGTCGTGGTCGATGAAGCCTACTACGAGTATGTCGATGCCCCCGACTACCCCGATACCGGGGCCCTGCTGGCCGCTCACCCCAACTTGCTGGTGGCACGGACCTTTTCCAAGGCCTTCGGGCTGAGCGGCTTGCGCATCGGCTACAGTATTTCGCATCCGGACGTGGCCGATGTGTTGAACCGCGTGCGGCAACCGTTTAACGTCAGCTCGTTGGCGCTCGAGGCGGCCAGGGCGGCGCTGTCAGACCAGGCCTGGCTCGACGAGTCGGTCGCACTGAACCGGGCGGGCATGCAGCAGCTGCGCGAGGGTTTCCAGCAGCAGGGTATCGACTACATCGATTCGGTTGCCAACTTCATGACCTTTAAAGCGCCGGTCGATGCCGCGGCGTTAAACGACGCGCTGTTGCAGCTGGGGGTCATCGTCAGGCCGCTCGCCAATTACGCGATGCCTGGTCACCTGCGGGTCAGCATTGGCCTTGAGCACGAAAACGCACAGTTCCTGGCCGCGTTGGCGCAGGCCTGTGATGCGGGAGTATAGGGCGCGGCGATGAGTAAGCCTGGCACGATTGTCTTCAAGCGACTGGCTATTGTCGGCATTGGCCTGATGGGCGGATCGCTGGCGCTGGCCGCGCGCGCTGCGGGCGCGGTGGAACATATCGCCGGCTTTTCGCGGCGGCAGAGCACGCTCGATACCGCATTGGCCGAGGGCGTGATAGACACTGCACATACCAGCCTGGCCGAGGTGGTTGCCGGTGCCGACTGCGTCGTCGTCGCAACGCCCACGATCCTTGCCGAACAAATGATGATTGATGTGCTTGAGCTGGTCGATGAGCACACTGTCGTCACCGATGTCGCCAGCGTCAAGGGTAACCTTGAGCGCGCTATTACCGACCGGTTTGCGGCCATGCCCGACAATGTTGTACTGGGGCACCCGATCGCAGGTTCCGAGCAAAGCGGTGTTGCCGCTGCGCGTGTCGACCTGTACCGCGATCACTGCGTCATACTGATTGAAAGCGCGACCAATGCGCGCGCGCAGCAGGCCAATGCTGCCGTCGAAGCGCTCTGGCAGGCAGTGGGCGCGCGGGTCGTACAGCTGGGCTGTGCCGACCACGATCGCGCGCTGGCGCTCACCAGTCACCTGCCGCACCTGCTGGCCTATGCGCTGCTGGGGCAAATGCTGGGTGAAGACGACCCGGACAACGCGCTGCGCTTTGCTGCGGGAGGCTTTCGCGACTTCACCCGTATCGCCAGTTCCGACCCGGTCATGTGGCGTGAGATCATGCTGGCGAATCGCGAGCAGCTGTTGCAGTCGCTTGCCGCATACCAGCAGCAGCTGCAGGATATTGCCGCGGCACTGACCGACGGCGACGGCGAGCAGCTCGAACAATTATTTGCACAGGCCAAGGCACTGCGCGATTCAAAAATTCGCTAGCAAGAGAACTCCGGTGAAATTTACTGTCAATGCATCGCGGCAACGCTGTACCGGCCTTCGGGGCCAGTTTCGCGTGCCGGGCGATAAATCCATATCCCACCGTTCCATCATGCTCGGTTCACTCGCCGAAGGTACGACGCGCATCAGCGGTTTCCTGGAGGGCGAGGATGCGCTGGCCACGCTGGCCTCGTTTCGCGAGATGGGCGTGGCGATCGATGGCCCCGACAAGGGCGAGGTCACGGTGCAGGGCGTTGGCCTGCATGGATTGCGCGCACCTGCGCGCGAGCTCTACCTGGGTAACTCGGGTACCTCCATGCGACTGCTGGCCGGCCTGCTGGCCGGGCAGCCCTTTGCGACAACGCTGACCGGCGATGTCTCGCTCAGTGGCCGGCCGATGAACCGGGTGGCGATACCACTGCGGCAAATGGGTGCACAGATCGATACCGCCGAGGAAGGCCGGCCGCCGCTGCGGCTGGCGGGCTCGACCGCGGGCGCGCTCAGCGGTATCGAGTACGACATGCCGCTGGCCAGTGCCCAGGTGAAATCCTGTGTGTTGCTCGCCGGGCTCTATGCGAATGGCCGTACAACGACCATCGAGCCTGCGCCTACGCGCGACCACACCGAGCGCATGCTGCAGGGTTTTGGCTATAGCGTCGAGCGCGACGGCCCGCGTGCCAGCCTGGTCGGCGGTGGCAGCCTGCGCGCCACTGAGGTCGACGTGCCGGCCGATATTTCTTCGGCGGCCTTTTTCCTGGTTGCCGCCAGTATTTGCGAAAACGCCGAGCTGCTGCTTGAACATGTCGGTATTAACCCGACCCGCACCGGCGTCATTGAAATCCTGCAGCTGATGGGCGCCAATATCGAGGTGTTCAACGAGCGCGATGTGGGCGGCGAACCGGTTGCCGATATTCGCGTTCGCAGTGCAACGCTCAAAGGCATCGCCATTCCCGAGGCGCTGGTGCCACTGGCGATCGATGAGTTTCCGGTGCTGTTTATTGCGGCAGCCTGTGCCCGGGGCGAGACCGTGCTCAGCGGTGCTGAAGAGCTCAGGGTCAAGGAAAGCGATCGCATCCAGTCGATGGTCGATGGCCTGCAGCAGCTCGGGGTCGATGCGGTTGGTACGCCCGACGGTGCACGCATCCAGGGTGGCTCGCTTGGCAGCGGTGTTGCCCGTGCGGCCATCGACTGCCATCACGATCACCGCATCGCGATGGCCTTTGCGATTGCGGGCCTGGCCTGCGAGAGCACGATCGAATTGCCCGACTGCGACAACGTCGCCACCTCATTCCCCAACTTCGCCGAGCTCTACGCCGATATCGGCGGTGACATCGAGGTTGTCTAGCGCATGAGCAGTGCAGCGGTACCGGTCATTGCGATCGATGGCCCCGGCGGCGCGGGCAAGGGCACGGTGTGCCGCCGGCTGGCTCATCAGCTGGGCTGGCACTACCTCGACAGCGGCATGCTCTATCGGCTGCTGGCGATGGCGACGATTAACCACCATATCGAGGTCGACAACGAGTCGGCGATTACCGTGATGGCCAGCGCCCTGGACGTGAGTTTTGAGCAGCGCGGGGAGGGCGATGACTATCGCGCCGTCCTCGAGGGCGAGGATGTCAGCGACGAGCTGCGCACCGAGGCGGTCGGCATGATCGCCTCGCAGGTGGCCAGCCTGCCGTCGGTGCGCGGGGCGCTGCTGGCGCGGCAGCGGGCCTTTGCCCAGCTGCCCGGGCTGGTGGCCGACGGGCGCGATATGGGCACGGTGGTGTTTCCCGAGGCGCCGGTCAAAATCTTCCTCACCGCGACCGTCGAGGAGCGGGCCAGAAGGCGGCATAAACAGTTGCTTGAGCAGGGCCAAAATGATAGTCTCGCGCGCCTCGTTGAGGCCATAGCGGCCCGCGATGAGGCCGATATGAACCGGCCCGTCGCACCGCTGGTGCCGGCCAGCGATTCGCTGCAGATCGACAGCACGCAACTGAGCGTCGAACAGGTCTGTGAGCAGGTGCTGGCCAAGGCCCGCAGTGTAGGTCTTATTGAAAGCTAAGCTGCTGTTTTTAAAGCAGGTTTTCAATTCTACAGGGCTCATCGAGAAGGTTCGGTTCGCGTTCTTGCCTCGGGCAGCCGCGAATCATGGTTGTCGAGCGCTGAGCGGATTGCCAGCATGCCAGCGCACGACGTTTAAACAATTGCCCCGTACAGGCTGGTTGTGCGGGCCGGGACTTGTCACCGTTATCACTACTGCAGCTCCCCTGTGAATATTCCACCGTGGTACTTGCCAGTGGGCCGCCAGCCCAGGTAAGTCGCCAGGGTTTCGTGCATCTGCAGGTTGGGAATATCGGGCGTTTTAAGCGTGGTGTGTAGCGGGCAGGTTTTGTCACTAACAGGTTAGAAGATTATGAGCGAAAGTTTCGCAGAGTTATTTGAAGAGAGTTTAAAGACCATCGAGATGCACCCCGGTGCCATTATCACTGGCGTGGTGCTCGATGTAGACGGCGACTGGGTCACCGTGCACGCCGGGCTGAAGTCAGAGGGTGTTATCCCCCGCAGCCAGTTCGTTAATGAAACGGGCGAGTGCACGATTGCGGTCGGCGACATGGTGCAGGTCGCACTCGAAGCCGTTGAAGACGGCTTTGGTGAAACCAAGCTGTCGCGCGAAAAAGCCAAGCGCGCCGAAGCCTGGAAAGCGCTCGAAGCAGCGTTTGAAGGCGAAGAAGTTATTACCGGTGTTATCAACGGCAAGGTCAAAGGCGGTTTCACCGTCGACGTCAACACGATCCGTGCCTTCCTGCCAGGCTCGCTGGTCGATGTCCGCCCCGTTCGCGATACCGCGCACCTGGAAGGCAAGCCGCTTGAGTTCAAGGTCATCAAGCTCGATGCCAAGCGCAACAACGTCGTAGTTTCACGCCGCGCGGTGATGGAGCAGGCCAACAGCGCCGAGCGCGAAGAGCTGCTCAAGACCCTCGAAGAGGGCCAGCAACTGCAGGGCGTGGTCAAGAACCTTACCGACTACGGTGCGTTCGTCGACCTCGGCGGTATCGATGGCCTGCTGCACATTACCGATATGGCCTGGAAGCGCATCAAGCACCCGAGCGAAATCGTTGCTGTGGGTGATGAGATCGAAGTCAAGGTTCTCAAGTTTGACCGCGAAAAGAACCGTGTTTCACTGGGTCTCAAGCAACTGGGCGCCGATCCGTGGAGCGACATCAAGGCGCGCTACCCCGAGAACACCATCGTCAAGGGTGTGGTCACCAACCTTACCGACTACGGCTGTTTTGCCGAGCTCGAAAGCGGTGTCGAAGGCCTGGTTCACGTCTCGGAAATGGACTGGACCAACAAGAACGTGCATCCGTCAAAGATTGTCAGCCTCGGCGACGAAGTCGATGTGATGATTCTCGACATCGACGAAGAGCGTCGCCGCATTTCACTGGGTATCAAACAGTGCAAGCAAAACCCCTGGGATGCATTTGGTTCAAACCATGCCAAGGGCGACAAGATTTCCGGTACCATCAAGTCGATCACCGACTTTGGTATCTTCATCGGTCTCGATGGCAACATCGACGGCCTGGTGCACCTGTCAGACATCTCCTGGAACGAAGCGGGCGAAGAAGCGGTGCGTGCCTATAACAAGGGCGATGAAATCGAAACCGTTATCCTGGCGATCGACTCCGAGCGTGAGCGTATCTCGCTGGGCATCAAGCAACTTGAAGAAGACCCGTTCTCTGACTTCGTCTCAGAGAATGACAAGGGCAAAATCGTCAAGGGCATCGTCAAGTCAATGGATGCCAAGGCCGCGCTTATCGACCTGGGTGATGACATCGAAGGCGTGCTGAAAGCCTCTGAAGTCTCGCGTGACAAGGTTGAAGATGTCCGCAACGTCCTGAAAGACGGTGAGGAAGTCGAGGTCAAGGTGATCAGCGTCGATCGCAAGAACCGCGTCATCAGCCTGTCGATCAAGGCCAAGGACATGGACGATGAAAAAGAAGCGGTTCGCCAGCACAAGCAGCAGGAGCAGGAAGCGGCGCCGGCGACCACGATTGGCGGCCTGATCAAGGCCAAGATGGACGACAAGTAAATGTTGCCAGCAGCGGGTTCGCTCGATCGGGCTGCCCCTGCAAACTGGTTGTAAAGCGCACAATCCGGCCACTTTGTGGCCGGATTGTCACCGGCCAGCCCTCCAAACGCCGTCCGGGCGTAAAAAATAAGCAATTTCAGTAGTTTATCGGCACAAGGTCACGTTTCCCGTGCCTAAAATTTTGTGCTCTCGCGCTGGAAGCAGGGCGGCGCTTGGCTATACTAAACAGGCTAGTCCACTGAATTTGCTGGATTTATTCGGCAACCGGACATTCAGCCATACGATACAGAGGATATCCGTATGACCAAGTCTGAACTGATAGAACGCATCGCCGTGCGCCAGGCGCAGCTATCGACCAAAGATGTCGAGCTGGCGGTCAAGTGTGTTCTCGATCAGATGGTCAATGGCCTGGCCTCAGGCCAGCGCATCGAGATTCGCGGTTTCGGCAGCTTCAGCCTGCACTACCGTGCTGCGCGCGTCGGCCGCAACCCGAAAACCGGTGAGCGCGTCCAGCTTGCGGGCAAGCACGTGCCTCACTTCAAGCCCGGCAAGGAAATGCGTGATCGCGTTAACGAGAGCCTGAACCAGTACCAGTCGAACTACTTCCAGAACTAAGCCGCGCCCGCAAGCCCGGCCGGGCTTGCAACGTCTACCCCCCATGTTTTACCGCTGATTGCGATTCTTCGCTTTGCAGCCGTGTGCGTATGGATATAATTGTGGCACCGTGGGCTCAGCCGCATCGGGCGCGATGCCCATACTGCCGGCAAACCCGCTCTTGCGATACCCCGGGGCTATTGCAATCGATACAGTGAAGCAACTATGCGTTGGATAACAGGTTTTTTGAAATTCTTGCTGGTACTCGGTGTGGTGCTGGTCGTCGCCTATTTTGGTTTCGCCTTCCTGGTGAACAACCAGCAGGCGGTGGTGATCGACCTGGTGCTTGTCCAGCTGCCCGCGACCCAGTTGGGTGTCGGCCTGGTGCTGTTTTTTATTGCCGGCGCGCTACTGGGCATGGCCATGTCATCGGCGCTGATGTTCTCAGAACGGGTTGCCCGCAAGCGCGTAGAACGCCGCCTGCAAACGACGTCCAAGCTCATCACTGGCGAGACCCGTTAGCGCGCTGTGAACGATGTTGCCCTGCTGGTCCTGCTGGTCATCGCGATCGCGATAGGCTTCCTGCTTGGCCGGCGCCCCCGCTTTCGGCTGCCCAATCGCGCTAGCCGCATTCCCTTTAGCAAAGAATACTTCCAGGGCCTGAACTACCTGCTCAACGAGCAGGCCGACAAGGCGGTCGATGCCTTTGTCGGTTCGCTCGCCGTCAATAGCGACACGCTGGAGACGCACCTGGCACTGGGTAAGCTCATGCGCAAGCAGGGGCAGGTCGATCGCGCCATCCGCATACACCAGAATTTGCTGGCCCGACCCAGTCTCGATGAGCCGCACCAGCACCAGGTGCATCTGGAGCTGGCGCGCGACTTTATGGCGGCGGGCCTGCTCGATCGCGCCGAGATGCTGCTCAAGGAAGTGATCTCTGAATCGACGCTGTTGCGGCCCGAGGCGCAGCGCTATCTGCTCGATATATTCCAGGACGAGCGCGAGTGGAGCGATGCGATCGACGTCGCGCAGGCGCTTGCCAGCAACAAGGCCTCGCGCGGTAACCCCGAGCTGCGCCGCGAGTTGAACCAGATGGCGGCGCACTTTCACTGTGAACTGGCCGTCGAGTGTCACAATCGCGGTGAACTGCGCACTGCACAAAGCTGGCTAGAGAAAGCCGTCGCGGTCGATCGCAATTGCGTGCGCGCCTCGATACTGATTGGCCGTATCGAAAACAGCCAGGGCCGGCACAAGCAGGCCGCCAAGGCGTTTATGCGCGTTGCCGAGCAGAACCCGGCGCGACTGAGCGAGTGCCTGGGCGATCTTTACAGCGCCTATGTCGAGCAGGACGAGAGCGGTGGGTTTGACAGCTTTTTTACCTTCATCAGCCGGCACATCGAGCAGAACCCGTCGACCACCGCGGTACTGTTTGTTGTCGACAAGTTGCTCGAGCGTGCCGCGCAGGAGCCGGAACGCCTCGAGCAGGCCCACGAGCTGTTGTCGGGCTACCTGGCCGAACACTCCTCGCTGGCCGGTCTCAGCAAACTGATTGCCCTGCGTTTGCCCGGGCTTTCGGGTGAACTGGCTCGCGATGTCGAATCGCTGCACACCCAGCTCGACCAGTTGATGGCAAGCCGCAGGCTCTATACCTGCACCAGCTGTGGCTTTGCCGGGCGACAGCTGCACTGGCGCTGCCCCAGCTGCAAACGCTGGGATGTGATCGAGCGGGTACGCGGCGCGGATGCCGACTAATTCCTGTTTTTGCGCCGCCGCCTGTGTGAAAATGCGCGCAACACTATGAGCAGCGCACCTTCCACATCGTCCAGTCATTCACCGGCTACGCCCATCATCGTCGCGTTTGATTGTGACAGTCTTGCGCAGCTGGAGCGGCTCGCCGACCAGCTATCACCGGCACTGTGCCGCGCCAAGGTGGGCAAGCAGCTGTTTACCACGCTGGGCCCGGCCGCGATCGATTGCCTGCAGGCACGCGGCTACGACGTATTTCTCGACCTCAAGTTTCACGACATTCCCAATACAGTGGCCGAAGCCGTGCGGGCGGCCAGCGCGGCCGGCGTCTGGATGGTTAACGTACACGCCAGTGGCGGCGAGCGGATGATGGCTGCCGCTGCCGATGTCGTTGCCCAGCAGTCGAATGGCCCGCTGCTAATTGCCGTAACCGTGCTCACCAGCATGGAACCCGCTGACCTGGTAGCGCAGGGCGTTAACCGCAGTCTCGACGAGCAGGTCCTCGCGCTTGCCGCGCAGGCCCGGCAGTCGGGGCTCGATGGCGTGGTGTGCTCTGCGCAGGAAACCACTGCATTGCGCGGCCAGTGTGGCGATGATTTTGTGCTGGTCACGCCGGGCATCCGCCCGGTGGGCGCGACGGCCGATGACCAGCGTCGCGTGGTTGGCCCGGCCGAGGCGCTGGCGGCAGGCAGTAGTTACCTGGTGATAGGGCGGCCCATCACCCAGGCCGATGATCCCGGCGCCATGCTCAAAAAAATCGCCAGCCAACTCGACTAGTGCCGGGTTGACTGGCGCAAGCACGGCCAGGGTAAAAGCCGTAGGTCGGCGGGTGGGAAGGGGTGTCAGCGATGCCTGCCTCGCAGCAGGCCCAGTAGCGCCGTTGCAAACAGCCAGGCGCTGGCCGGCAGCGGCACCGCCGTCGCAAATTGCTGGTTGCTGTTGAGGATGCCCGGGCTGGCGGTTTGCAGCTGCCAGCTGAAGTCGGTGGCGCGCTCGCCACGACCAATGCGCTGCAGCGACTGCCCTATCGGGGTGTTGGTTTCTTCAATGCCGATGTCGATACTGCGCATGCCGTTTGCCGCGCCGTCGCTCGCAACAAAGCTCCCTTCGTAGCTCAGGAACTCGATGACATTGCTGTCGCTGTCGAGCAATGCAATGCCGTCGGGGCCGTTTTGCAACCCGCCCAGGGCAAAGTAAAGAAAGCCGAAGCCGTTTTGGTCGTTGCTGAAACTGCCCGCCAGGTCTTCGGTGCGGTAGGCGCTGCCGTTAGTCCCGTTGTAGAACGCGAGCTGCCAGCCGTCGATGCTGAGCCCGGCGCTGCCTGCGAGCTCAACGCCTTCGCCTTCATCGGCGCCAATGTTGTCGTAGTGAAATTCGTTGATAAAGACCGTCGCAGCCTGCGCTACGGGCGTGCCGAGCGTCAGCATAAGCGCCAGTGGTGCGAGGGTCCTGGTGGCCGGTGAGCCCGAGAAGAGGTAATCCATTACCTTTGACATAGTGATTTCCTTATCGCTAGTGAGTGTGATTGGGCTCCAGGGTCGGTGGGGATGTGCAGTATAATAGTATAAATTAAAAATCACAAGCCCGGTCTTCTGTGTTACGCTGCGCTCGCCGGCGTTGCCCCAATACACGCAATGGCACGCTGGCTGCACGGCTTTGCGCCGTGTATCGTTTTCATTCTTTTTCTATGCAGACACGGAGGTCTGGCTATGAAACATTTCTTTCGTTATTCCTGTCCCCGCATTGCGGCCACATTGCTTGCCATCGTACTCACACTGGCCAGCGTCGCCGGCAGTGTTGCCGTTGCCACAGGCAGTGCGCCGGCATTTGCCAGTGAAAAATCCGCGGGCAAGGTCGCCAGCACGGCGATAACACCGGTCAATATCAATACGGCGAGCCCCAGCGAGCTGGCCGCTGCGTTGAACGGCGTGGGCCTGCGCAAGGCCAAGGCTATCGTTCGCTATCGCGAGCAGTACGGCGAGTTCGTCAGTGTTGATCAACTGTCCGAGGTCAAAGGCATCGGTGCACGCACGGTTGAACGCAATCGCAGTGTGCTGCGCATCCGGTAAATGCGCGCGCGGCGGGCAACGGCCATTGACAGCTTTTGCCCGTCGTGCCAACGCAGCGCAGCGGCCGCTGCCGATTAAATAAATCGTCACTGCTTTGCCGGCAATGCGAGCGCTGTCGCCGTTTCCCTGTGTTTGAAACCCTGTTACTGTGCCGGCTCTATTTCGCGCCGCAACGGGCGCGGTTGGCGGGCAGGCAAAGCGAGGTCGATCATGGCAGTTTTTGATGTATTTAACGGTGACGCCGATGGCATCTGCGCGCTCACACAATTGCGCAATGCCCAGCCGCTCGAGAGCCAGCTGGTCACCGGTGTCAAACGCAACATCAAGCTGCTTGAACAGGTGCAGGCCGGGCCGGGCGACCAGGTCAACGCGCTCGATATCTCGATGGACAAAAACAAGTCCGAGCTGCTGCGTATTCTCGATGCAGGCGCCAGCGTCTTTTACTGTGATCATCATGTTGCTGGTGATATTCCCGACTCGCCGAATCTCGACGCGCTGATCAATCCGGCCGCCGATGTCTGCACCAGCCTGCTGGTCAATGGCCGGCTGGCCGGCGCCTTTGCCGAGTGGGCGGTGGTCGGTGCCTTTGGCGACAACCTGAAAACCAGCGCGCGCGCTGTGGCCGAAACCACGTCGTTAAACGAAGCGCAAATCGACCAGCTCGAAGCGCTGGGCATCTATATCAACTACAACGGTTACGGGGCCAGCCTCGATGACCTGCATTTCAAACCCGCCGAGCTGTATACACTGGTGAGTCAATTCGCGAAACCCATCGACTTTATCGAGCAGGATCGCGACAGCTTTGGCAAACTCGAGGCCGGTTATCGCGATGACATGGCCAGCGCCGAGGGCAGCCAGGTACTGCGCGAGTCGTCTATTGCGGCGGCCCTGCTGTTACCCGATGAAGCCTGGGCCCGCCGGGTCAGTGGCGTCTACGGCAACGAGCTTGCCAACCGTCACCCCGACCGCGCGCACGCCGTGCTGACCGAGCGACCCGATGGGACTTACCTGGTCAGCGTCCGTGCGCCGCTGAGCAACAAAACCGGTGCCGACGAGCTGTGTTCTGCGTTTCCTACCGGGGGAGGTCGCAAGGCTGCCGCTGGTATCAATGCGCTGCCCGCCGATATGCTTGACCAGTTTCTCGACAAGCTCGAGGAAAGCTACCGCTAAGACGCAAAGCGCATGAACTTATGCCGCACAGCTATTTTTGTTGAGCGGCCATTTATGGTGAAATAAGCGCCACCTGCAGCGCGTTTGAGGGTCTGGCTTGGATCTCCACGCTTATCTTGCACTGGGCTCTGTGCTCAGTTGTTTTATTGCACTCGTTTTTACCCGCTTCGCACCCGATGTCATTCTGATGGGTGGCGTCAGCTTTTTGCTGGTTATCGGTGTGCTCTCGCCGGCCGAAGCGCTATCGGGCTTTGCCAACGAGGGTATGGCGACGGTTGCGCTGCTGTTCATTGTTGCCCAGGGGCTGTCGCAGACCGGCGGCGCCTCGTGGCTGGCCGGCAGCCTGCTCGGCCGGCCTTCGAACCTGGGGCTGGCGCAGCTGCGTTTGATGTTCCCGGTTGCCACGCTCAGTTCGGTGGTCAATAACACGCCGGTTGTCGCGATGATGATCCCGGCGGTGCTCGACTGGGCCAAGCGGCACCAGTTCGCCGTTGCGCAGCTGATGATGCCCTTGAGTTACGCGGCGATTATTGGCGGCGCCTGCACACTGATCGGTACCAGCACCAACCTGGTCGTCGATGGCATGTTGCGCAACCTCTATACCAGCAGCGGCGAGGGCCTCGATGGCCACTCGCTCGGGATCTTTGAGCTGGCCTGGGTCGGCGTGCCCTGCGTGCTGGTGGTCATGTTCTACGTGCTGGTGTTCAGCCGCTGGCTGCTTCCCACCCAGAACAAACAGCGCGCGCTGGAGTTTGGTGATGCCCGACAGTACACGGTTGAAATGCTGGTCGAGGCGGGCAGCGCGCTGGTGGGCAAGTCGGTTGAAGAGGCTGGCCTGCGTAGCCTGCCCAATGTGTTCCTGATCGAAATCCAGCGCAAGGGCCACCTCATTACCGCGGTAGGCCCGGCGCAGCAACTGTTCGCCGATGACCGGCTTGTGTTTGTCGGGAATGTCGATTCTGTCGTCGACCTGCAAAAGATGCGCGGTCTGCGGCCTGCCGATGAGCAGATCTTCAAGCTCGACTCGGAGCGCTCGCAGCGGCACCTGGTCGAAGTGGTGATTTCCAACAGCTTTCCTTTCGTGGGCAAAACCGTCAAAGCGGGGCGCTTTCGCTCGAACTATGGCGCGGCCATTATCGCCGTGGCACGCGAGGGCCAGCGCATCAGCGGCAAAATTGGCGACATCGTGCTGCGCGCCGGTGACACGCTGCTGATCGAAGCCGGCCGCTCCTTCGAGCGCCAGCAGCGTTACTCACGCGACTTTTTGATGGTGCGGCGCATCGACGACTACCAGCCGGTCTCGCATGAGCGTATGCCGCGCGCGCTGGCGATCTTTGTCGTGATGATTGTGCTGGCCGCCACGGGCACATTGTCGATGCTCGAGGCTGCCATGCTGGCTGCCGGGGCGATGATCTTCTGTCGCTGTACCCGCGCTGAAGAGGCGCGTCGCAGCATCGACTGGCAGGTGCTCATCGTGATCGCCGCATCGATCGCACTCGGCGTCTCGCTCGAAAAGACCGGTGCGGCTGCCGTTATCGCCGGGCACTTTATCAGCCTGGTGGGCGACTCACCGCACACGACCCTGGTGAGCCTGTTTATTATCACTGCCGGTTTCTCTGCACTGATTTCCAATGTGGCCGCTGCGGTGCTGATCTTCCCGATCGCCGCGGCGACCAGCGCGCAGCTGGGCATCGACATGACGCCGCTGGCCATTACGCTGATGATTGCCGCATCGGCCAGCTTTGCCACGCCCATTGGCTACCAGACCAACCTGATGGTCTACGGCCCCGGTGAGTATCGCTTCGTCGACTTTCTCAAAATGGGCGTGCCGCTGACGGTGCTGGTGGGTATTACCACGGCATTGATCGTGCCGCTGGTCTGGCCGTTTTAGTGCGATTGCCATGGCCGATGTGACGATCGTTGGCGCCGGTGCGCTGGGCTCGATACTCGCGGGCTTGCTGCTGGGCGAGGGGCATCGCGTCAACCTGCTGTGTCGGGGCGCGCGTGCGCAACAGCTCAGCCAGGACGGCCTGGTTGTCTCGGGCCTGGCCGATATCAAAGCGCCGCTGCAGCCGGTTACCCGCGCTGAGGATATCGCGCACTGTGGTGTGCTGGTGTTTGCCGTCAAGACCTATCACATGCAGCAGGCGCTGGCCGATACCGCATCGCTCAAGCCCGAGCTTGCCTTCTCGCTGGCCAATGGTATTGCCAAGACCGGCATGCTGGCCGGGCAGTACGGCGCCGGGCATACGCTGGGTTGCGTGGCCGATTTCAGCGGCGAGTTGCTCGACAGCGGCGAAGTCATCTACACCCGCAACAATGGCCTGTACCTGGGGGAAGCTAGCGGTGGGCGCAGCGAGCGGGTCGATGTGCTGGTGAGCCTGCTCAATGCCAGCGGCTTGAAGACGCTGGCGCCTGGGGATATCCGCAGCGAAGAGTGGGCCAAATTCCTGGCCTGGCTGCCGGTGTTCGTGCTGTCGGTGCTAACGCGGCAGAACACAGCGCAATTCCTCGTCGACGAAGGTTGTGCGCAGCTGGCACAGCAAATCATTATCGAGGCTGCGCAGTTGGCCCGGCGAGAGTCCGTCCAGTTTTATGATCGATCGCTGCTGCCCAGCGCCAGCCTGCTCGCGCAATCGCCGGCGCAAGCAGTGGCAACCGTTATCGAGACGGGCAGGGCGCTGGCGAAAAGTGCGCCGGAGCATCGCATGTCGTCATTGCAGGATCTCGATCGCGGCAAACCGCTCGAGCTGCACGAAACACTGGGCTATGTGCTGGCTGAGGCCGGTCGAGCTGGGCTTGATACCCCGGCGCTGCGCATGGCCTTCCAGCTGATCAACGCGATTGACCCGGCGCGCAGCCGGGCCTGATACAGGGCACAGTCCGATGACGCTCGATGACATCAACCTGGTTGACCTGCGCCGTTTTGAGCAGGGCTTTCCCGATGCCACCTTCGACCTGTTGCGCGAGCAGGCGCCGGTCTGGTGGCACCCGCCCGTGCCCGAAGCGCCCGGCGGCGAGGGCTTTTGGGTATTGAGCCGCCACGCCGATGTGATGACCGTGCTCAACGATGCCCAGCGCTTTTCATCCGAGCGCGGTGGTGCGCGCGAGGCTGGCGGCACTACGCTGGATGACTTTCCCGAGGGGATCATCGGCTCAATGCTCAACATGACCGACCCGCCCAAGCATCGTCGCCTGCGACTGCTGGTCAACAAGGCCTTCAAGCCCTCGACCCTGGGCAAGCTCGAAGGCCAGTTACGGCAACGCACCACCGAGATACTCGATGCTGCGGCGGCCAAAGGCGAGTGCGACTTTTTGATGGACGTGGCTGTCGAGCTGCCGATGCAGCTGATTTCAGGCATGCTGGGCCTGCCGCAGTCGGACCGGCACGACCTGCTGGGCTGGATCCTGACGATGATGGACTACTCGGATCGTGAGCTGGGCCAAAGCAGCGACAAGATGCTCGAAGCATCGATCAACATGCATGAGTACGGCGAAAAACTGATTGAAGAAAAGCGCCGCAACCCCGGCGATGACATGATGTCGATCGTGACCCATGCCGAGGTTCCCAACGAGCAGGGCGAGCTGGAAAAACTCGAGCACGCCGATATCAAGAACTTTTTCCAGCTGCTGATCGTTGCCGGGGCCGAGACCACCCGCAACGGCATTGCCCATGGGCTCTATGCGCTGCTCAACAACCCCGAGCAGATGGCGCTGATGCGCGAGCGGCCTGAGCTGCTCGATGGCACGGCAACCGAAGAGATTTTGCGCTGGACCAGCCCCACGACCTATAACCGTCGCACGGCAACCGAAGACGTGGAGCTGCAAGGGCAGCAAATTCGAGCCGGTGACAAGGTCACGATCTGGTACCCGTCGGCCAACCGCGATTCAGCGGTGTTCGATGATCCCTACCGCTTTGACGTACAGCGCGAGCACAACCCGCACGTGGCCTTTGGTCATGGCATTCACCACTGCCTGGGCGCCAGCCTGGCGCGTATGGAAATCGCGATTATGTTCCGCGAGCTATTGCCGCGCTTCTCGCGCATCGAGATGACCGGCGATATCGAGTGGTGCCGCTCCAACAAACACAACGGCGTGCGGCACATGCCGGTCAGGCTGGCGGTTTAAACGGCTACGAGTCTTGCGCGAGTGCGCGCTCGGCCGACTCGCGCAATTTACCTGAGCAGCCTGGTTTTGACTCGGCCACAGGGCCGCGGCTTTCAATTTCTTCGGTGACGACCTGGCCCAGTGTCTGGCCCAGGCTGACCATCAGCGAGCCCACGTTGTCAGACAGCCGCTTGAAGTCATCGCGCATGCCGCGCCGGTCTTTGCCAGCACCAAAATCACGTTTGCCAGCCAGCAGTACCAGGCGCTCCTGCGTCAGGCTATCGCGCATATCAATCGCCAGCGTCGCCGAGCCCAGGCTCTTGCGCACCGGGCTGTCGTTGCTTTCACCCTTCATGTCGATATTGAGCACCGATAGCCGGATATCGACCACGCACTCGCCGGGGCTTTCGACCATGTCGGTGCCCGCCTCGCGGCTGGAGGTTTCAAACTGCTCGAGTATGGAATCGCGCAGCTGCTTTTCTTGCTTGGCCGACAGCGTATCGTCGTCGGACTTGTAGCGCAGTTCGATGCCCCGATAGCGGATGCTGTCGTAGGTACCGATGCTGATGTCAGGATGCACCAGCACCAGCCCAGCGCCGGCGATATTGAGTTTCTGCAGGCCGCCCAGGTCATCGGCGGGTTGCGCCAGGGCAGGTGAGGTGAGTAGCAGTGCCGGTAGCCAGGGCGTGAGCCAGCGCCGGGCAGTCGGGCTAAAGAGCCCATGAGCAAGTCGAGAAGCGTCCATCGCGTACCCCCTTATAAGACGTTACTGCTTAACGAAAAATCGAAAACATGCACGATCGGATACGGTGCGGACCTGACAGCAGGACAGGTGCCAATCCAGCCTACCGCAGGGGCGCGGGGAAGGGGTGACGAAGTCGTAAGGTCGGCGCTGAACCACGGCCTGTCACAAAACGTAACGAAGTTTTCGGTCTGTTCATTGGAAATTTCAGGTGATTTGGGCCAATATGACCGATTGTTGCAAGGCGCCAGGCCGGCGCTACAGACTGTATTTACCCTGATTCTTTCGTCGGAGCGAACCATGTCCCAATGCCCGTTTCACAATGTGCGCGACCCCGAGTTTTACACTGAGGGCAACCACCAGCCCAAGCTGATGGAGATTCACGCGCAGGCAGACGCGCCGCTGGTGCGTGTTGAAGACCCGCTCTGCGGTTACTACTGGCTGGCGACTACGCGCGATGCCGCCGATTACATCTGCAAGAACCCGTTGATCTACTCGAGCGAGGCCAAGTCGGTCATTCCGCGCGACTTTGATGAAGAGCAAATCGCCCAGCAGGCATTGATGCTGGTGAATATGGATCCGCCGCATCACCAGAAGTATCGCCGCATTGCGCGCAATGCCTTTACGCCCAAAGCGGTTGAAGCCTATCGACCAGCGTTTGAGAAGTACGCCAAAGAGATCGTCGACAGCGTGGCCAGCCGTGGCGAGTGCGAGTTTGTCGAAGAGGTGGCTGCCGAGTTGCCACTGATCGCCATTCTCGAGCTTTGCGGCGTGCCCAAAGAAGATCGCAAAAAGTTTTTTACCTGGACTAACCAGATGTTCTTCCAGGGCGATGAGGACATTGGCGGTGAAGACGGCGAGGCGCAGGCCATGGAAGCGTCGGCCAATATTTACCTGTACGCCGGCGAGTTGGCACAAAAGCACGCCCAGTCACCGCTGAACAATATCGTCGGAGCGCTGCTCGATGGTGAAGTTAACGATGAAAAGCTCACCGAAGCTGAGTTCCAGGCCTTCTTCCTGATGCTGATTGCTGCGGGCAACGAGAGCACCCGCTCGGTAACGGCCCACGGCATGCGCCTGCTGATGGAGCACCCCGAGCAACTACAGAAGCTGGTCGACAACCCCGAGCTGATTCCCGAAGCCTGTGAAGAGATGTTGCGCTACAACCCCGCGTTTATCCAGATGCAGCGCACGGTGATGGAAGATGTTGAGTACGAAGGCGTACAGATGCAGAAGGGCGACCTGGTCATGCTGAACTGGCACCTGATTAACCTTGGCGAGCACTTCGAGCAACCCATCGAGTTTGATATCGACCGGGCTATTGGCACCGAGCTGCACCGCGAGCACCGCGCCTTTGGCAACGGTGAGCACTTTTGCCTGGGCGCCCACCTGGCGCGCCTGGAGCTGCAGATTATGTTCAAGGAAATTCTGCCGCGCCTGCGCAACCCCCAATTTGCCGAGCCGGTGAAATACATGCGCGATAACCTGGTTAACGGCATCAAGGAAATGCGCATCACCTTTGACAAGGAAACCTCGGCAGCCGCCTAGCGCCCGCCCAGCCAAAAAACCCGCCTGATGGCGGGTTTTTTATTGCCCCCGCCCAGCGGCCGGCTAACCGGCGAGCCGGTCGGCCGGGCTCACCACGCCCGAGGGCCCGCGATTGAGCACATGCGTGTAGATTTCGGTGGTGCTGACATCGCTGTGCCCCAGCAGCGTCTGGATCGTGCGGATGTCGTAACCCGATTCGAGCAGGTGCGTTGCAAAGCTATGCCTGAAGCTGTGGCTCTTGGCCGGCTTGTGCACCTGAGCGGCGCGCACCGCGCGGGTGACCTGCTTGCGCAGCGCGGTGGGGTGAAGATGGTGGCGGCGCACCACACCCGTACGCGGGCAGGGCCCAACCCGGGAAGAGGGCCAGAGAAACTGCCAGGCCAGTGAGCGCGCAGCGCTGGGATTCTTTCGCGCCAGCGCATCAGGCATATAGACCTCGCCATAGCCTTTGTCGATATCCTCGCCATGCAGGATGCCGACTTTTTCGATTTGCAGCCTCAATGCATCGACGAGGTTTGAGGGCAGCAGGGTTGTTCTGTCTTTGTTGCCTTTGCCACCACGCACAAAGATGTTGTTCGAATCGAAATCGATGTCTTTGATGCGAAGCGAGAGCAGCTCAGCCTGGCGCAAACCCGAGCCGTACATCAGTTCAACCATCGTCCGGTAGGGCCCGGAAAGCTGTTCGATAATGCGCCGGATCTCGTCGCGGCTGTACACCACGGGCAGCCGCCTGGGCGCGCGTGCGGGCTCAAAGTCGATGAAGCTGAGGTCTTTATTGAGAAACCGCCGGTAGAGGTAGACCAGGGCATTCAACACGACGCGCTGCGTGCCTACCGAGCAATCGCGCCCGTTTGCCAGGTAGCTCAGGTACTCACCCACTTCTTTTTCGGCCATCTCGCGTGGATGCCGCTTCTTGTGAAACATGATGTAGCGCCGAATCCAGACCAGGTAGGTTCGCTCTGTCTGGTAGGCGAGGCCACTGTTGCGCATATGTAGCCGAAGTTGATCGAAGAGGCGATTCGAGTTGAGGGGTACGCGGGGCCTGATATCGTCCATGGAAACCTCTAAAACTGTATATATATACAGTACCCAATCAAGCGCTATCCGTCAAGTGGTGACCGGGGGAAGAGGAAAAAAAACCTCGGTACACATCGGGCGACTCGATAAGGCACTGATTGCAAATCAAAAACTGTAGGCGTATATTTTGAAACAAGGATCCCAAACTGCGTCTGCAAACTGGGAAGGATTCTCGCTTTCACCGAGTAAAAAATGGACGAAGGAACATAAACTCATGAATCCAAACCGCTTTTTGGCTTCGGCCGTCTATTCGCCCCCTACAAACCAGGCCCCGTGTTACCGAGACCCGTTCTCGGTAATTAGCTGTTAAGCATCGATAGGAATCGAGATGATAAGTGAGCAAGAAGCTGAGGGAATAATAGAGAAGGAGATAGCGTCTTATCCTCAGCCTGAAAACGATAGATATATTTTGCTTAAGGAGCACACAATAGCTAAAGATTGGGGTTGGGTTTATTTCTACACTTCTGAGAAATGGCATTTAACAGGCGATTTGCAGTATGCAGTGGCTGGAAATGCACCCTTTATCGTAGAGAAGGCTACTGGCAAAATCATAGCAACTGGAACGGCTGAGCCAACTGAAAACTATATTGAAAGGTATGAGGCAACTGGTAGTGCACATGCTTAACAAGGCCAGGCACGCCCCTGCAGGGCTGCGCAGCTTTGCTGCTTGGACTCGCCGCAGTGCGGCTCGCCCGTGCTGGCGGCGTTAGGCAGCCTATAGCTTATGATCAGGCGCGTTGAAGCCACAGACGGTAAGGTTGTTCGAGATCTGCGCCTTGAGGCTTTGCGGGAATCTCCAGACGCCTTCGGTGCTTCCTACGAGGAAGAGGTGGCGCTACCCGTGGCCCATTTTGATAGTTTCGTATCGGAGAGGGCTGTTTCAGATAAAGACGCTTTTTTTGTAGCACTGAAGACTGGTTCGGTGGTGGGGATGGTAGGTGCGTTCTTTGACAACGCAAGCGGCGAGCCATATGTTTGTTCAATGTGGGTAACACCTCAGCATCGTCGCGGTCGGATAGGGCTTGGGCTGCTGCGTGAGGCGGTAGGCTGGCTAGAGTCTCAAGGTGCCCAACATGCGAATGCATGGGTAACATGCTCTAACTCAAAGGCTATCGCATTCTATGAGTCAGCGGGTTTTCAAGCTACCGACACTGTTCAGAAGCTCCCTTCAAATCACGCGTTGCAAGAGAGGCTTTATGTGCGTATGGCATCGGCAGCCTAACCAGGCCAGGCATTCCGCTGCGCTGGACGCCAAACCTGCGGTTTGCCGCCCATGCTGGCGGCGTTAAGAGTACTATGATCTTCAAGGTTTTATTGCTTGTCGCAACGGTCACGTACTACAACAATTGTAGTGACCCATACAAGGCTACAGTGTTTTGGACTGTCATAGTCGCGCTCATGGCCTTACTGACGGAGGGCCTATCCCTGGAGACCATATTCTGGGTGGCGGTATCAGGGGCTATCGCTTATGCAGTATTTTGGGTCATCTCGTATAGTGAATATTCTGGTTGGCACTGGCCAGCTTACATAGGGGGCGTGGCGTGTCTATTTCTATTTGCTTAGGACGTACACTTAACAAGGCCAGGCACGCCCCTGCGGGGCTGCGCAGCTGTGCTGCTTGGACTCGCTGCTACGCAGCTCGCCCGTGCTGGCGGCGTTATGTGGATTTTCGAGAGGGCTAGACGGTGGAGATAAGATCGAATAATATGCGCGCCCCTCACCAGTCAGGACTAGGAGGTGCGTCATGTCTTCTAACAACACTACCAATAACTTCTTTTTTCGAAACCACCAGTAAACGAAGAAAGGGCTATCCCTCAGAAACTCAGGTCAAGCGTGGTCACCGTACTGTCCACGGGAACAAAGACTTATCCGAGAAACTAGGCCGTAACGACCCTTGCCCATGTGGCTCAGGGCGTCGGTTTCAAGGCTTGCTGCCTGAAATCCGGCAGATTCGACGGTTCCCTAAGAGATCACTACTTTTAGGGAGTAGCATCCACATAACCAGTCAAGGCAGGGGTGCGCCTCTGGCGCAGGACTCGCTTACGCGAGCCCCTGCTTGAGGCGTTATGTGTCTCCGGAGTAGGCGGTGAAGTTGAGCGGAGTGCAGTACTATTGGCTTGTAGCTGGTGGCCTGATACTTCAGCTTTTGGCGGCATATCCGCTCAATGCATTTGCCGCAGAGATCCAAGCCAGTCAGTTTTTAATGGCCCTAGTACTAATTGCCTTGGTTCTAACGGGTATTTGCTACTTCACTGCAGTTTTGGAGTTATGGTCAATTATTGGATCAAGAGCATTTTTCTGTGCACTTGTCCTGGTGGCGCTTGCAACGCTCGTGCATTGGGCATTCATGCTTGTGCTCGTACTCTCACCCCACGCGTACTGGGCGTGGCGTTTCAATGGAGTAGATATTGGTGCCAAAGACACATAACCAGGCCATGCAAGCCGCTTCGCTGGACTCGCAACAAGTTGCTCGCCCATGCTGGCGGCGTTATGCGCGCTGAGTAATCATGGCCATTCGACCAATTCTGTCAGCACTCATCGTAGCCTCACTGCTAATCGCTACGACTTATGCGGCTGTTGGTAAAGCTCCTGGCTGGTGGCCTCAGTATGAGCTGTCGCTTACTGAAGTTGCTTTTTCGAAGAAGCTCTCGCTGAAAGAGGTGTCAGATGAAAGGGCCCTCCTAGAGTCTACTTTTGCGTTTTTCTCAGATCTGGATGCACTGGATGCGTGGTTTATCTGCTTCTTCATCGTGTTCGCACAAACGGTGTACTATTGGGATGTGTTTTTTTTCTATACCAGTTAGAGGGGTGGGCCGTGTCGCATAACCAGGCCATGCAAGCCGCTTCGCTGGACTCGCAACCTGTGGTTGCTCGCCCATGCTGGCGGCGTTATGTTTAGTCGGTCTGCTAGATTGGTACTGCTCGCTGCTCTGTTGTTGGCTGGTTGCGACACGTTTTCTGCTATTTCATTTAGTGTTGGTTCCTATGAGGCGTATCAAGTTGGCGGGGAAGCGACTGAGCTATGTGAGCGCTTGCAGGATTTAGCTGCCTCGCATGACCTAACTGAGAGAGAGCCTGCGAAAGAGTCAACTCAATGCTACTTCGTGGACTCAGAGTATGCCTGGATCGTATTGGGCGCTCGAGAATTTCGCGGGCATCTGGTCGTAGATTTGCATGGGCTTAATCGGCGTGCCGAATTCCAGAAGATCGAGCAAGACCTGATTGCTATGCTTGAGGCGTACTATGCGGGAGAATACGTTGTTGTCGAACCTTATCGAACATAACAAGGCCAGGCACGCCCCTGCGGGGCTACGCAGCGTTGCTGCTTGGACTCGCTGCTGCGCGGCTCGCCCGTGCTGGCGGCGTTATAAGCATAGGAGTCTGGCGTGAATGTAAAGCTAGCTGTGCAGATCAGGAATATGGCCTACGGAGGAATAGCTTTTGGCGCCTTAGCGAGTCTTGCGTCCGGATTGTTTGTTGAGCGAAGCGTCTCGCTAAACATCATGCTTTGGACGCTGTTTGTCTCATTTCCATTCGCTATTGTCCCGCCGCTGTTAGCAAAGGGGTGTCCAAATTGTGGGGAAGCATTCTTCGGTAGGCTCTTTGCTATGGATATAAATTCAAGTAGGTGCAAGAACTGTGATCACAGCATATAACCAGGCCAGGCAAGCCGCTACGCTGGACGCCAAACCTGCGGTTTGCCGCCCATGCTGGCGGCGTTATAGGTCTTAGCAAGCTGGCCATGGGAATCATCGAAGCCATAATGATCGGCATCCAAATTGATCGACTACAGAAGCCGATCATGTTTGTCAGCATGCTTGTCTGCTTTTTAGCCTTTTTAGTATTTGGTGTCGTTGTTGTCTTGGCCGGTTTTGAAGTAATGCTCAGCGGCAAAGGGGTTCTTAGTGCTATGGGTGCCGCCTCTTTTTCAGTAGTCTTTTTCGGGTTGGCAGCTGTATGTGGCCATTTCATCAAAAAATGCGTGCAGTGAAGCCCAATAACAAGGCCAGGCACGCCCCTTTGGGGCTGCGAAGCTGCGCTGCTTGGACTCGCTGCTATGCAGCTCGCCCGTGCTGGCGGCGTTATATGCATACATTGGTCAAGCTATTGCTGGTTGGCTGCCTGTTCTCCACCGCAGGCTGTGATGAGGATGTGGTCTTCGAAAAGGTAACTATTCTCGGCCCTGATTTCGAGGTTGTGACAGTATTAGAATCGCAGGCTGAGTTGGAGGCATTTGGTAAGGTTTGGCGTGGTATGGTGCCTTCTGAAGAAGTGCCATTCAGTCTCGCAGCACTCGACAGTATCTATAAGCTCGACCTACGCACTTCAAATGGCAATATTAGGGGGCGTTGGCTCTACCACCCGTCTGGCTACATTGCTCGGTTACATAAAACTCTAAGCCCTAGTTATAAGGTAGGAAATATTGAATCATTTAATGAAGCTATCAGCATATAACAAGGCCAGGCACGCCCCTGCGGGGCGGCGCAGCTGCGCTGCTTGGACTCGCCGCAGTGCGGCTCGCCCGTGCTGGCAGCGTTATGTGTAAAACATGAATCTTCTCGAGCAATTTTTGCCAGACCTGTCAGGCCATATGCATAGCCTTGATTACTCAAGTGCAAGTAGGGCGCTGGTAATCGTTTTCTCGAGTGGCCCGGAAGAATTTGTGCCAGCTCGTAGGTTGATATTTTCCGGGGTAGAGAGCTGGAGTGAGACACCATTGGATCTTGACCAGGACAGTATTGAGTTAGTTATTGGCTTAGACTCGGAGGGTAGATCATACTGCCTTCACACAGATCGGCGTGAAATCTCGTTTTTAGCTAATTCGGTAGAGGCTGAGCGTGTTTACACATAACAAGGCCAGGTACACCCCTTCGGGGCTACGCAGCTGCGCTGCTCGGACTCGCCGCAGTGCGGCTCGCCTGTGCTGGCGGCGTTAGGTGTACCTTAAGCGTGATCTGAGCAGATGATTTACGGGGAAATAGTATCTGACGAGAGTTACTATGATCTTTACCCGAAAATCCTAGATTTTATTTCTTCTCGTTTTAGTGCAGTAGAGCCTGGAGTTCAGGGTGACGCCTATATTTGGATACATTCGAATGCTGAAAAGGTTTCACTAGACACTTTCACAAGCATGCGCTTCCAGATAAAGTCAGAGCAGAATGGTGGTGTTTTGGTTGAGGAGGTAATTTCTGCTTTGGAGGAGAAATTTAAGCTATGGATTTACACCGAGCCGGAGCCAGAGCCTCATGAGTAGGTGGTACGGTACACCTAACAAGGCCATGCAAGCCGCTTCGCTGGACGCCAAGCCTACGGCTTGCCGCCCATGCCGGCGGCGTTAGGTGGCTACGTGGCTTGGTCGGACGTAAAGCATCTTTTTGTTAATGATGATGGATCGCTCCCAGATATTTTTATCCAGAATCTCTCGCGCCAAGAAATGATCAAAGTGTATGCTTGGGTCAGGACGCTTGCCGAGGTCTACAACGATCCATATGTTTGGTCAGTCGCGGAATCTAAAGAGCTTAAAGTTCATGAGCTATCAAGGAATCCTGTAGAGCTATTTCTAGAGGGTAGCATTGAAGGGTTTCGCCATGGTTTGGTGGAGTTCGAGTATGCTGGTACTACGGTCCCACAGCTTTCGATTGCTGTCTTCGAAGAGTCTGCTTTAGAGTTCGATTATCGCATGGGAAAAAATTGGGGGCCTGAGCAGGCTGTTGCACTTTTTAGGTTTTTGGCGCGTATTCAACTTATGGCTCCTAACTGTAGGATCACTCGCGCTGACGAGGGGGAGCCTAATACTCGGTGTCCTGAGTTTGAAGAGGAGCTTAGTTCTTATGTTGTCGCCACCTAAGCAGTCAAGGCAGCGGTACACCTTCGGCGCAGGACTCGCTAACGCTCGCCGCTGCTTGAGGCGTTATATTCAATATGTCGGGCTTTCGATATGAGCGACAAATATAAAAGAAGGGCTTTTCTCGCCGGCGCTATTGGGCTCGCAGTTGGCTCGGTCGCAGGATTCTTAGCAGCGGTACCGAGTACGCCGGCTTTACAAACGCTCACACGCTTTTGGATTAGAGTCGCAAGGAATCCGAAAGAACTGACGAATGTCGAAGTAGATATACGCTCGCTTCATGAGGGTGAATCCGTTGCCACGAGCTGGAACGATCGGGCTATCTATATCATTCGGCGAACTAAGGAAACTATTTCATCAATCGACGCATCAGACATGCAGTTAATCGATCCAAATTCTGACGGCTCTATGCAGCCCAATTCTGCCAAAAATAGACTTCGTTCCATAAGGCCGGAAATCTTCGTGGTAGACGCGCACTGCACCCATTTAGGGTGCAGCACTAAAATCTGTCGTGCGGGAGACAACCGATTTCTTCCAGATGGAGGTTTTTTCTGCGGCTGTCACGGAGGAGCTTTCGACAGCGCAGGTCGGGCATTGGCAGGTTTTCCGCCACCGCAAAATTTGTCAATTCCGCCGCATTACTTCAAAGACAATGACACTGTTGTTATTGGTCAAGATCATGCATAGCGGTAGTGAATATAACCAGGCAAAGCACTCCGTAGCTTCGCTCGGGCGCGTTATCGCCCACCCGTGTATGCGGCGTTAAGTGCTCTAGGAGATAATGTGCTGAAAATCGAAACTCAAGGATTGTCGGAGGACTATGACGTGGCGACGGGGGACTACGATCTTTTAGATCGTGGAGAGATTCTCGAGAGCTATTTGATCAAGTTGCTACACAAAATATCGCGGCTAAGAGCGCCTGAAGGGGAGAATGACTGCCCGCCATCTATAAACATTACGCTTCCTGGCGGAGAATACTGCTGTTTTTTCGGCGATGGAGAAGAAGGAATAGTGAGGTGCCTTGATTCAAAAGAAGAGGCGATGACGCCTGAGATAGTTATGCAATTGGTTTCAGGAAATTTGACGCTGAAAGAGTACGACATCTCTAAGGGGCATAAACCCTTTTCAAAAGGCCCTCTTGTTGTCGCGATATTTGCAGCGATCTTGGCCGTAGCGGCATATGTGCTGGGCACTTAACAAGGCCGGACACACCCCTTTGGGGCTGCGCAGCTACGCTGTTTGGGCTCGCCGCAGTGCGGCTCGTCCGCGCTGGCGGCATTAAAGGTCTATCAGATGATCGTGCAAGCGACATTGGTTGTTGTGCTGGCGCTCATAGCACTGAAGGCTGAAGCGGACACCTTTGCGTCCAATCTGGTCTCGGCAGCAATCGAAAGAACGCAGCACGACGTGATTTATGACGGAGAGTATCGTTCAATTTCATATCCAAATGGGGACGTGCCCAGCAGCATTGGTGTTTGTACGGATGTTGTAATTCGATCCTATAGAGCGCTGGGGGTTGATCTCCAGGTACTCGTACATGAAGATATGACCGTTGCGTTTGATGAATATCCGTCAAATCGTATCTGGGGTCTCACAAAGCCCGATCGCAATATCGACCACAGGCGCGTGCCTAACTTGCAAAGATTCTTTGAGCGTCATGGCGAAGCTATGGAAATATCTGATAATCCATTGGACTATAGCCCTGGTGAGCTTGTTACGTGGAAGGTAGCAGGTAATCTCCCCCACATTGGTGTAGTGACAGACAGAATTTCCGAAGTTAGCGGTCGAGCATTAATCGCTCACAACATTGGGAGGGGGCCAGAACTAGAGGATATGCTGTTTGAGTACCCAATTACCGGAAGGTACAGATATGAGCCATAGGCCTATAAAAAGGTTAAGCCAGCGGCATTAGGCGCACTTACATCTTATGAAAGCCAAGCTGGATGAGTTTGAAAGGGAGCGATGGCTCAAGGAGGTGCTCGTCTGGGTGGTGCTGGCGGTAGGACTACTAACCTGGTTTGGGTCAATTTACTGGTACCGCTATGATGGTGAGCGTACACACGAGATACTAGATGGTCAGGTGCTCAGGATTAGCTATGTGGAGTCAGAAGTGCCAGTTTATGTTCTGGAAATTGATGTCGACGGAAAGGCGATCTTTATTCGAGAGAACTTTCCGCCAGAGGTTGTAGCAGGAGATAGGGTTAAGGTGCGAAAAACGAGTACGAATTCAGGAGGGAAGAATGTCTACTTTCGTCTGCGTAAGCCGCGCGCTTAACGAGGTCATGCAAAGCGCTATGCCGGACTCGCTGGCCGGCATTGCATCATATAACTAAATGGAGGGGTAACCATGAAATTATCAGTAGCCAGGAATATTTCAGTAGTCGCTGTAGTGTTTTTATCACTGACATCCGCAGTGTTTGCAGAGAGCAGCAAGCGTGAAAGCGTAGAAGAGCTTTTGGAGATCTCAAATGTCGATTCAATGATGGACAGCATGTATGGACAAATGACCCAGATGTTTTCCGGGATGGAAGAGCAGCTTGGTGTTCAGCCTGAGGAAAGAGAGGTATTCAATAACTACATGGCAAGGCTGGTAGAAGCCATGCAGAAGGAAATGAGCTGGGAGGTTATGAAAGAGCCAATGATCGATTTGTATCTGAAGCATTACAGTGAGCAGGAGATTCAGGATATTCTCGCGTTTTATAGGTCAGATACCGGGCGTTCAATGATTGAGAAGATGCCGGCGGTCATGCAAGATTCCATGCAGGTATCCCAGGAGATGATGGTCAACTTCATACCCAGGTTGAAGGAGATTTCAGAAGAGCTCAAAAAAGAGCTTGAAGAGAATCGTTCTCAGTAATAGCGCTCGTTCCAGTCACCAGCGCATACATTCGTTTCCATATATTTGTTGCTCGTATGTACAGATATCTACTAATAGTCGTTTTACTGCTTCAGGCCTGCACCACGGTCGAGGTTGGGGGGAAGCTGGCGACCGTCAAGAAGGTTGACGATACGCGTTTCTTGCTGCGCATGACTATCAGGGGGCTCCGGTCCGATGCTGCGATCGAGGAGGAGGCGAGTATTCATGCCGATTATCTCTGCCAGGGCGCGGAGTTCGAAACCGAGCAGGTGGTATCGGAGACCAGGTCCAATATGGTTATGGTCAACGGCATGTTTGTGGATACCTATTACGACGAGGTTACCCTGCAAATCACCTGTTTAGAGGAGCGTAACAGAGATCTGATTTACCTGGGTCATGGTGAGGATATCGACAAGCCAGATGGCTTTTCACGATTAAGAATTTACAACTCGACCAATAAACTGCTGTATACGAATAAGTCAGGCGCAATATATGTCGAGTTGAACAACACGCTTGTGGTCAAATTGCCTCCACGGCAGTATCTGGATATTTTCGTCAGAAACGGCGTCAAGACCGTTGGTTTGACCCATATCGACGCGTTTACATTTACCGGGGCTACCGAGTTCGAGATGGTCGGTAACGATGTTATCCTCGATGTTTGGGCAAGTCCGGTTGGCACCAAGTCCAAAGTCGTCACTGAGCTACCCGATAATTTCACGAGGAAGTACATTCCCTACCTGGTGGCTGGTCCATAGGGCGCTGCCACCCGTTTAGCGACGCTAAAGGTTCAGCTGCTAACAGGCCCCGGCAACCCGATGAGGTGACGCAAGGCATTGTCACAGGCAATAACCATTACCACGCAAGACGGCTGCACTCTCGCCGCAACGCTGTTCGAGGCCACGCAACCGCGTGCCGTGGTTGTCATCGCCGGCGCACTGGGCGTCAGGCGGCGCTATTACGCCAGCTACGCGCGGTTTTTGGCGGCTTCCGGCTTAACGGTGCTGAGCTTTGACTACCGGGGCTCGGGAAACAGCGCGGTCGACAATGCCTCTGGCCTGTCGCTGGCCGACTGGGGTCGCCAGGATATCGACGCTGCGATATGCCACAGTCAGGGCCATGGCCTGCCCGTGTACCTGGTGGGCCACAGCATTGGCGGCCAGGTGCTCGGTCTTGCGCGCCGTGCCAGTGCGCTCAGTGGCGTTATCCTGGTTGCGTCTACTGCGCCGTATTGGCGGCGTTGGCGCTTCCCGCAGATCTTGCCGGTGTTTGCCATCACGCGGTTGTTGATTCCGCTGGCGGCCGCTATGACGCGCCAGTTTCCCGTCAAGCTCTTTGGCCTGGGCAACCAGCCGCTGCCGTCATCGCTCATTCGCACCTGGGGGCGGTGGATGGCAAAGCCCGACTACCTGTTCGACAGCAGTTTTGGACTCGACGTCGCGCGCTATCGCGAAGTCCGCTCGCCCATGCACTTCATCGGCCTGACCGATGATGGCCTGGCACCGAAGGCCAACATTGAAATATTGATGGCTTACTATCCCAATGCCGACACATCGCTCGAAATGATTAGCCCGGCGTCGGTCGGTGCCTCGGGCATTGGCCACACGGGTTTCTTTCATGAGCGATTCAGCACCACACTGTGGCCTGCGACCCTTGCCCGGCTTGGCGAAGCGGGGGCGTGACACCCAGCACCGCATTGCACACGGTGTTTCTAAACAGCCCGTAATACGTGGCGGGCTGCGATTGTTCCCAACCCGGTGCTTATCCAGTATCTTGTCCTGCCGGCTTTGCCGCCAATCTCCCTTGAGGCCTGCACCATGATTTACGCGATGAACCTGTACGACCTGAAAGCCGGTATGGAAGACACCTATCGCGAGTACATGATGAAAACCGCCGAGATCATCGCCGATCTCGACGCCGAGCCGGTTGCCTCGGGGCATAAACCGATCAAGACCATGACGGGCGAGCCGCGCTCGCATTTTGTCATTATCAAATTTGGCAGCCTGGATGTGTTCGATGCGATGATCGAACGGCAGAACGAAAAAGCCATCAACCGGCTGCGAGAAGCTGCCACCGAAAACTATATCTGGACGCTGTACGAAGACTGGGACATCGCGTCCTGGCTGTTCCCCGAATAAGGTCTGTAATCCAACTATGAGCAAAACATACCGTGTTATCCAGTGGGCGACCGGGTCGGTCGGCCGCGAGTCGCTGCGTGCGATCCTGATCCACCCCCAGCTTGAGTTGGCGGGTGTATACGTTTACTCCGATGAAAAGAATGGCCTGGATGCGGGCGAGCTCTGCGGCGAACCTGCTACCGGCGTCATCGCCACCAACGATATCGATGCCATTCTGGCCTGTGAGGCCGACTGCGTCATGTACGCGCCGCGGCACCCCGATGTCGACGAGGTCTGTGCGCTGCTTCGCGCTGGCAAGAACGTTGCCGCAACGCCGTTCCTGTTTCACCGGCGCTCAAGTTATGACGACTATAGCGACAAAATTGACGCCGCTTGCCGCGAGGGCAACAGCTCCTTGCACGGCACGGGTATTCACCCCGGATTCCTGGCCATGGTGCTGCCGGTAGCGCTGTCGGGCATGTCGCGCACGATCGAACATGTTCGCGTTGAAGAGCGCGCCGACTGGTCGTTCTACGACAGCCCGCGCATTACCTTTGACAATATGCGCTTCGGTTATCCCGAAGCGCAGGCGACGCTCGAGGCCAACCCCTTTGCCCGCTTTACCGCCGATATTTTTGGGCAGCAGGTGTGGATGCTGGCCGAAGCGCTGGGTGCCGATATCGACAAGGTCGACCTCGAGCACGAACTGGCGCTGGCGCCCGATGCGCGCGAGTTGCGGGCAGGGCACCTGGAAACCGGTATGGTATCGGGGCAGCGGTTTCGCTGGTCGGGCGTCAAAGGTGACAACACCCTGATCGAAATCGAAGTACTGTGGACGGTAGGGGGCTTTTACCCCGACAACTGGCCCAAGCCGCGCGATGGCTGGACGATATCCATCGAGGGCGACCCTTCATTCCGCAATCACTTCCAGACTGCGGCAACGCTGGGCAAGCGCAATGTGACGATCGACGATCATGTGCAGGCTGCAGGCAGCCTGACCACAGCCATGCAGCCGGTGAACTCGATTCCGGCGATTTGCGAGGCGGCACCGGGTTGGCGCACCAGTGTCGACCTGGGTCTGGTGGGCGCGGGCATTGGCTTCCGGCACCCTTCGGTGTGGCGCCCGCTCGATGAAGCGCAGCAAACGTGACGCTGAATATACGCAAGGCCGTCGACAGCGACGCCGATGCCGTCAAAGCCCTGGTGTTCGATGTTCTTGCTGAGTATGGGCTTGCACCAGACCCCGATGGTACCGACCAGGATCTCGATGCGATCGAGCAGCACTATCACCGCAACGGTGGTTACTTTGGTGTGGTCGAAGCGCAGGGCAGTATCGTCGCAACGCTGGGCATTTACCGGGTCGATGACAATACCTGCGAGTTGCGCAAGATGTACACCCGCCCGAGCCAGCGCGGCAAGGGCCTGGGCAAGGCGTTGGTCGAGTTTGCGATGAGTACGGCCAGGGAGTTGGGTTACCGCCGCATGACGCTCGAAACTGCGACGCCGCTGGTTGAAGCCATTGCGCTGTACAAGAAGTACGGGTTTGTCGAGTATACGCCGGCGCACCTGGCCGGCCGCTGCGACCAGGCGTTTGAGACCACGCTCTAACGACGCGCGGCCCTGCGCACTAGTCTTCGTCGGGCAGCTTGAACCACGATACCTGTTCTGATGTTGCCAGCAGTGTGCCGCTGCGATTCCAGATATTCAGTTTCGAGCCAACCGTCGAGTCGTGCGCGCGGGTGCCGGTTGCCTCTGACAGGACGTAGTCATCGCCCATCGCGGCCATCTCGTCCTGCGATGCCAGAAAGTAGACCGACAGGGTAATGGTCGCAGACACGCAGGGGGCCGCGCAGCTTAACCAGATGCGCGGCGGGTAGACGTCGGCCAGGTAGGTCAGTTGCAGCGCATCCATCGCGCGACCGGATTTCTCGCGCACCCAGGCCAGTGACTTTGAGTTGGGCTGGTTAAACGGTGGAAAACCTGTCAGCGGAATGTTGGGCGTGTTCTCGCCAAAGGTGCCGGGCGGTGAGAACTGCGCCTGCGGGTCGGGCTCAGGCGCTTGCGGCATCACCGGTTCGGTAAAGCCGCGCGATGGCTTGCGGTTGGTCATGATGACGCTGGCATTGGCGTACAGCGTGCCATCGGCGGATGCCAGCTCGGACTGCCAGTGATTGATCGACCGGCCGCCGCGAACAAGCCTTGCGCGCACCAGTAATTCGGTACCCGGTTCGATGCGGTTGAGGTAATTGACAGTCAGTGCGCTGGGTTGTGCATCGCCTTCCGATGCGTGCATCACGCCGTTGAGCAGCAGTGCGGCGGTAAAGCCCCCGAACATGCCGGTGTTGGCTTCGTAGTTGGGGTCGGCCAGCGCGCTGTACTGGCCTTCGCCTGCCGGCTGCAGCGCCAGCGCTCGGTCGAGTTGGGTATCACTGCTCATTGAATCATCCGGAGTGCCTGCGTCGAGCACGGCAGTCTACCATGGCGCTGCGGCCGCCGTGTGTGGCTGTGTTACGCTGGGCGTTGGCAACGAACAGGCAGTGATGACCTGGAGACAGATGAGGAGCCAGGAGAAAGCCATTAGCCAGGAGACAAACATGAGCGAAAACCAACAACAGCCCCTGGTGCTCGCGCCCGGTGAGGGCCGGGTCTACGACATGGGCCGCATGTCGGCGGTGTTCAAGGCCGACCTCGATGAAACCGGCTCGGCACTGTCGGTCTCGGAGTGGTGGCTCGATGCGCGCAGCGAAGGGCCGCACCTGCACCAGCACGACGAAGCCCATATGTTTTACGTGATCGAGGGCGTGCTGTCGGTTTACCTCGAGGGCAGGGGGTGGTTTGAAGCGGCGCAGGGCAGTTATGTGTACATCCCGGGCCAGACTGAGCACGGTTTTGAAAACCAGGGCGATGCGCGGGCCGGGTTTATTTCCATCAACACGCCGGGCGGTTTCGAGACCATGCTGCCGCGTATTGTCGGCTTTCTCGACGAGCACCCGATTGGCGATGCCCCCGATCGCACTTAAAGACCTGCTCGAGGAGGTGCGCAGCTGCAGGCGCTGTGAGCAGCACCTGCCTGAGGGCCCACGCCCGGTGTTCCAGCTACAGGCCTCGGCACGCATTCTGGTTGCCGGGCAGGCGCCGGGCCGCAAAGTGCATCAAAGCGGCGTGCCGTTTGACGATGCCAGTGGCGATCGCCTGCGCAGCTGGCTGGGCGTCGACCGCGATACCTTTTACGACGCCAGTAAAATTGCCATCCTGCCGATGGGGTTCTGTTACCCGGGTACGGGCAAATCGGGCGACCTGCCGCCGCGGCCTGAATGCGCCGATGCCTGGCGCGAACCCTTGCTCAAAAAACTGCGCAAGCTTGAACTGACGCTGGTCATCGGCCAGTACGCCATGGCCTACCACCTGCCTCAGGCGCGCGGCAATCTCACCGAGACCACCATGGCCTGGCGCGACTACTTCCCCGGCCTGCTGCCGCTGCCCCATCCCAGTCCGCGCAATAACCTCTGGCTAAGGCGCAACCCCTGGTTCGAAGCCGAGGTCATTCCGGCCCTGCAGCAGCGCGTGACTGACCTGTTAGGCTAGCGAAACGGCGCGGCCACTCGAGTACCATCGGCGCTGGTTACGTCCTATCGGCACACCGGCAATCGAAGAGGTCACGATGAAACTCAACCCCAACAATACCTGGCGACTGGTCGAAGAGCGCCTGGCGCGCGAAACCGACCCCAAAACCCGCCACAACCTCGAGCTGGTGCTCGAGCACATGAAGAAAGAAGCGCAGGGCGACATCGAAGGCGTTGTCGCGACGCTGTGCGACAGTCCGGTCTACATCGCCCATGATGTTCCTGACGATGCGGGAATGAACCCGGTCGGCAGTAAAGATGCGGTGCGCGCGTTTTACGATATGTCGATTGTGCAAACCGGCGCCCACCAACTCGAGCTTGCCTGTGACCGCGTCATCGCCGACCACGAATCGGTGATGACCGAGGGCGTCATGCGCATGGCTTACCCGGGCAAGACACTGGCAATGATGGGCATTGAAGTCGATGACCCCGAGGCCTATTACCTGTACCAGTCGCGCATGTGCGTTGTCTGGCCGGTGGATGCCGAGTCGGGCAAGCTGCGCGGCGAAGAAACCTACACCGGCACCGATGGTTTTGAAGGTATCACCGAGCGCAAACTCAGCCAGAGCGATATTGCCCCGCTGGCGCTGTGAACCTGCAGGTCTGGCAGGCGGGTGGCGATTACTTCAGCCATAACGGCCAGCGGATTTTCTTTCGCGTAGAGGGCGACGGCCCCGCGCTGTTGCTGGTGCACGGCTACCCCACTGCAAGCTGGGACTGGCACAAGGTCTGGCCGGCGCTGTGCGATCGCTTTACCTGCATCAGCTACGACATGCTGGGCTTTGGCTTTAGCGACAAGCCGCGCAAGCCCTATCGGATTATCGAACAGGCCGATATCGCCTGTGCACTGCTCGAGCGTCTGCATATCGATTGCTGCGACGTGCTGGCCCATGACTACGGTGACAGTGTCGCGCAGGAGCTCCTGGCCCGCAGCATCGATGGGAGCCTGCCGTTCGCCCTGCGACGGGTATGCCTGCTCAACGGCGGGCTGTTTCCGGAAACACATCGCGCCGTACTGGCACAGAAACTTCTGCTCAGCCCGCTGGGTGGCCTGGTCACGAAGTTGATGTCGCGCCGCACACTGGCCAGTAACTTCCGGCAGATCTTCGGGCCCGACACCCCGCCGAGCGAGCAGGAGATCGATGCCTTCTGGCAGTTGCTGGTGCACAACGGCGGCAAGCAGGTCATGCACCGACTGATTCATTACATCCATGAACGCGGTCAACAACGTGAGCGCTGGGTGGGCGCGCTGCAAAATACGACGGTACCCCTGTGCCTGGTTGATGGCCTGCATGACCCCGTCTCGGGGGCGCATATGGTCGCGCGCTATCGGCAGCTGGTGCTGGCACCCAATGTCGTCGAGTTACCCGGTATTGGCCATTACCCGCAGGTTGAAGCGCCTGAGGCTGTGCTCGATGCGGTGTTCGCTCACCTGGCGTAAGCAAAGAGGTAGTCGCGTATGACGATGTACCAGAAAATTGCCGAGTATGGCCCGCGACTGTTTGGCCACGCCCGGCTACTGAAAACGCTGTTTAATGTCTCGCCGATGTACCGGCGCTCGACCGGTCGGCTTGTCGAGGTCAGTGATGACCTGATGACGATCAGGGTCAGGCTGCCGATTAGTTACCGCAATCGCAATTATGTGGGCGCCATCTACGGTGGCAGTATGTTTTCGGCGATCGATGGGGTGCCGATGGTGCAGTTGATGAATCTCATTGGTGATGACTATGTGGTCTGGGACAAGTCAGCCGGCATTGTGTTCAAGCGTCCCGCCCGCGAAGACCTCTATGCCACCATCGCCTTTACCGACGCGGAGCTTGCCGACATCAAACGACAGGTGGCCGAGCAGGGCGAGATGACCTTCGAGAAACGGGTGCCCTGGCAGGACCGTGCGGGTGAGCATACCTACAGCGAAGTGCGCAAGGAGCTCTATGTCGCCGACAAGGCCTTCTTTCGGCAAAAGCAGCAGGCAAAGGGCCGCCTTTAGCCGCGCCACCTGCCGCGCTGGGGGTACCGTTCAACCCGTGGCGCTTGCCGCCCGGCGCCGGCCTCGCGATAAAATCGGCGCCCAAAATTCCGGATTGGACCAAAAAACAATCGCTTGGCGCACCGGCAGGGGCCGGGGCCAGCTACCAGGAGAGACGAGATGTTCCGACGAATCAGCACCGCCTTGCCCGCCGCACTGTTGGCGATCTGCCTGGCCGCGCCGGCCAGCGCTGAGAATCGCTACTATGGTGGCGTTCAATACACCTTCTTTGACGTTAGTGAAGACGGTGCCGATGACGACGCATTGCTCGACGGGCTCGGTGGTCGGATTGGCTACTTTGTTACAGAGCACGCCGGTGTCGAATTGCGCGCCGGTACCGGCCTCGGTACCGACGATATCGACCTGGGTTCTATGGGCTTTCGCGCCGAGGTTGAGCTTGATTACTATGCCGGTGTGTATTTTCGCGCAGGTGTACCGGTTTCTGAGCACGTCGTTCCTTACGGTATATTCGGTTATACCCATGCTGAGTTCTCGTCAGACTTGCTGGGAGCCAATCTCAGCTTCAATGTCGACCTGGTGGAGTCGGAGTCTGATTTATCCTGGGGCTTTGGCGTCGAAGTGATCGCCAGTGAAGACGTTAACCTGGTGTTCGAAATGATGCGCTACATGAATACCGAAGAAGTCGAAGTCAATGGGCTGTCGTTCGGTATCACGTTCGATCTATAGCAAAAAAACCTAGACAGTATTCAGGTACTGCCAGCGGCCCTCGATCAACTCGAGTCGGTGCCGCTGGCCCTTTATCGCCGGGTTGCTGCTCTCGTAACCCGCATCACCTTCATACAAAAACACAAACTGGCCTTCGGTGTCGGTACCCTGTTCGCCGACAAAGGTGTGCGGCTGGAAGATCATTGCCTCGCGGTTGCGATAGTGTGCCAGCGCTGCGTCGCAATCGCTGAAGCCTGCCAGCTCGTGCAGCGTGACGATGGTGGGTGGCAGCAGGTTGATCTGCTGGTCGTTGACCTGCTGCAGTGCCTCGCCCGGCGTGATCCAGCGCGACTCATGAATCTCGCCACCGTCGATTACGACTTCGCCGTCGCTGGCATCGATATGGGCGACGAAAAACCAGGTGCTGAAGCGTTTCTTCATCAGTGGTGGGGCGACCCAGTGCGAGAAGTACACCAGGTCATTTTCATCGAGCGACAGGCCAGCTTCCTCGGACGTCTCGCGCGCCGCTGCGGTCAGCGCGGCCTGGTACTCGCCAGTGCTGCGATTGGCGCGTTGCTGTTCGCGTAGCTGCTGCTCGCTGTCATCGTGGTTGCCCTGGTAGTCGGCCTCGTCGACCCTGCCGCCGGGAAAGACCCAGTTGCCACCGGCGAAATTCAGCTTGGCGTTGCGGCGCAGCAATAGCGTCTCGAGCTGGCCTGCAGCGCCGTTGCGCACCAGCACAACAGTGGCGGCGGGAATCAGGGGGGCGTCTATGGTTTCCATGCGTGCTGGGCTGCCTTGTCGGTGACGGGGGTCGGTGCCGGGATATTTGGCCCGCCCGGCAGGATTCGAACCTGCGACCTGCCCCTTAGGAGGGGGCCGCGCTATCCAGCTGTGCCACGGGCGGGTAGCCGGCTATTGTACGCACAACTCCTGCCCCGGATAAATGATGAGAACGTGCGTAGTACCGCAGCGAGCGGCGAGATGCCAGTCTGGTGCAGCGTTCGGGCGATACTTGAGCAATTTTAATAAGTATTATAATATGTCGGGCTGTTACATCCAGAGCGCTGACAGAGCAGTGGGCGAGATCATGGGCAAGGGCACAGCGCAGGGCATGGGCGAGGACACAGGGTAGGGCATGGAGTACGGCATGGAGTCTGAAGTTAAGACTGGCGTAGAGACTGGCGTAGACGTTGCGTATGAAGGCAGGCAGCGGGCTGGCCAGAGCGCTGCGGTCGTCGGCTGGCCGATCGCGCGAGCGCTGGCCAGTCTGGCCCTGTTCGTCGGTTGGCTACCGCTGGTCTGTGCCGCCGACCCGGCAAGTGCACGCGCGGCCGAACTACAGGCGCTCAAGCGCGATTACCTGGCCTACCGGGAGCGGGTGGTGGCACTTGAGCAGCAGGCTGCGACCACGGGCAGCTATATGGCAGCACAGCGGGCGATCTACACCGATGCCCGCGAGCTTTTCGAGCGCGCGCAACCGCTGTTTGACCCAGCCAGTCGCAACGCCGTTAACCTGCACAAGAATTTTGCCCTGCGTGCACTCAATGCCAACGATATCGATGGCGCATTGCGCATCCACCGCCGCTGGTTACGCGCGATGCGCGCCGCCCACGGCAGCGACTGCGCCTGCCTGTTTCACCCCTGGTTTGGACTGGGTGAAGCCTATGCCCGCAACGGCCAGCTCGAGCGCAGCCTGGTGCATTTCGAGCGGGCCCTGCGCAGTCTGGCACTGCCTGATGCCGGGGCTGCGAGCACGGCGCCGACCCGCCATGAAGCCCAGCTCAAGGTCGCGCGCATTCTGCTTGCCAGTGGTTTTGCGCCGCAGGCCGAGCGGTTCCTGCGCGATATTGTCGATACCCCTTCGCAGCAAGGCCGGTATCACCACCTGGCCCGCTACCACCTCGCAGAGAGTGCCGAGCAGCAGGGTGACCTGCAGCGCGCGACGACGTACTTTGAACAACTGATCCAGCGGCAAACCGGTGCGGCGGTGCCCGGCGAGCTGCAGCTCAAGGCTCGCGCGCAGCTGGTCGCGCTCTACGAGCGCCAGGGTTTGCCCGAACAAGCCACCGTGCACTGCCTCGCGATAGGCCGCATGCTTGCCGCTGGCGCCGCAACGCTGGGTGATGCACAGCTGGGCGATGCGCCAGCGCAGCCAGAGCCGCTCTATGCGGTGGCGCCCAGCTATCCCTACGCCGCGATCGAATCGTCGCGCTCAGGCTGGGTGGTGCTCGAGTTCGCGATCAACCCTGCCGGGTTTGTCGAACAGCCGGTCGTCATCGACAGCCAGGGCGGCTTCAGTTTCGAGCGCAGCGCGTTGGCGGCAATTGGTGAATTCCGGTTTGCGCCGCAGTTTGTCGATGGTGAGCCTGTTGCGAGCAGGGCCCAGTACAAAATTGACTTTGCGCGCTGGGCCGATCGGGCTCGCAGTATTGGCCAGCGTGTACCCGCAGCGCGGACGGGCGATCCGTTACTGGCACTCGAAGGCTAACTTACAACTCCTTAATCCTCCGGCACCGAGTATCGGAGCTTGCCACGGTACACTTTGCGCCTTTGTTTTGCGCAATGCTGACGTGGTGCCACGATGGATGTACGAATCGACCAGGAGCCTCAGGGCCCGCTTAAACACATAAAAGTCATTGATATCACGACCCAGATTACCGGCCCGCTGTGTTCTCAGCAGCTGGGTGACCTGGGTGCCGATGTCATCAAGGTAGAGCCACTGCACGGTGAGGTTGCGCGCTGGTCGGTGCCGCCTGAAAAAGCAGGCATGTCGGGGTATTTCAGCCAGATCAATCGCAACAAGCGCAGCCTCGCTATCGATTTGAAGCAGCAGGCCGGCATCGACGTGATCAAGAGGCTGGCCGAGACGGCTGACGTGCTGGTTGAAAACTTTCGCGGCGGCGTGGCCGACAAGCTGGGCATTGGCTATGACGACCTGCGCAAGATCAACCCGCGGCTGATCTATGTAGCGATCACCGGTTTTGGCTCGACTGGCCCACAATCGAAACAGCCTGCCTACGACATGCTGATGCAGGGCATGGTCGGCATGATGCCTATCCAGGGCAAGCCCTTTGGCGGCAAGCCCATGCTGATCCAGCACGCGGCGGTCGACAAGAGCACCGCGATCACGGCAGCCGGCGTAACCCTGGCAGCACTCTATGCGCGTGATTCGCACACCGGCACCGGACGCGGCCAGCGCGTTGACGTGCCGATGATGGATGCCTACGCGGCCAATTCACTGCCCGATGTGCTTGGCGGCGATACTTTTATTCCCAGTGAGCTGCCCGAGCCCTCACCGCTGGCGGTGCTGCGCACCTGGGAGACCAGGGACGGCTATGCAGTTGGCATGGCGCTGATGGACAACCACTTCCAGGCCTTTTGCGAGGCGCTCGATTGCACAGAACTGCTTGACCACCCGGGCTGTCGCAACCTGGGCGAGCGCTATGCCGACTTCGACTACTGGCTCGACCAGATGGCGCCGGTGATCAAGCGCTTTACGACCGACGAGCTGGTTGCAAAGATGAACGAGGTGGGTGTGCCCTTTGGGCCCGTTAAAACCGTGCGGGAGTTTTGCGATGAGCCGCAGGTCAAAAACAATCGCACAGTCTTCGATGTGGAGCACCCCGAGGCGGGCACGATGCGCTTTGTGCGCTACCCGGGGCACCTGAGCGAGACGCCGCCCTGCCTGCACCAGTTTCCGCCGCGCCTTGGCGAGCACAATGAGCAGTTGCTCGATGAACTCGGCTATGATGCCGCGGCAATTGAGGCCCTGAAGGCAGACGGCGTGATCAGCTAGCGCGGTTCACAGACAAACACCGGGATATTGCGCTCGGTGCGGTTCTGGTAGTCATCATACTCGTGGTAGTGCTCAACACACACCGGCCAGACTTCGGCTTTTTCGGCGTCATCGACCTGGCGTGCACGCAACTCCATGATCTTGCTTTTGTACTGCACCGTGATATCGGGGTTTTGCTGCACGCTTTTGACCCAGACCGGCGACTTGGGCGCGCCACCCTGGCTGCCCACCAGGATCACACCCTCTTTATAAGGTACGTACATCAGCGGCACGGTGCGCTTTTTGCCGGTTTTCGCACCGGTCATCGTTACCAGCATGACCGGCCTGCCGGCCAGTTTGCCGAGAATACGACCGCCGGTCAGCTTGTACATGAAGACATTGAGTTTGGAGTAGGGCTTGATGAATTTGCGCAGCTGCTTGAATTCATCATCGGTCATTTCGGTTTCGGCCATGCGATTGCTCCGCTGTTGTCGGCTTGCCTGCGATGGTAAAGTAGCCCACTTCGCGAAGCAAGCGCCGGGCACGGTGCCAGCGGCCTGCGGAACTTGTCGCGCTCACTGCGTCTAAGCCCAGAGCCAATAACCTCGAGAACCCTCATGCAAGATACCCGCGCCGCGCTCATCGCCAGCACTGAATTTCCCCCGTTAGAGCGCCAGCGATTGTCGACGCTACAGGTTAACCTCGGTTACCTGTGTAACCAGAGCTGTGTGCACTGTCATGTTAACGCCGGGCCCAGCCGCACCGAGCTGATGGATCGCGAAACCATCGATTTGTTGCTGGATGTGATCGAGCATCGCGGGGTGCAGTGCCTGGACATCACCGGCGGCGCACCCGAGATGAACCCGTATTTTCGCGAGTTGGTAGTCGCGGCGCGATCGTTGGGTGTTGAGGTGATCGACCGCTGTAATTTGACGATCCTGCTGGAGCCCGGTTACGAGGGCCTGGTCGACTTCCTCGCCGAGCAGGGTGTCACGATTGTCGCATCCTTGCCCTGTTACTCTGCCGACAATGTCGACCAGCAGCGCGGCAAGGGGGTGTTCGACAAAAGCATTGTCGCGCTGCAGCGTTTGAACGCAGCAGGCTATGGCCGCCCCGAGGGCCTGGCGCTCAACCTGGTCTATAACCCCCAGGGGCCGAGCCTGCCGCCACCGCAGCAGCAGCTGCAGGCCGATTACCAGCAGGCGCTGGCGGATGACTTTGGTATTCACTTCAACCAGCTGTTTACCATTACCAATATGCCGATCAGTCGCTTTGGTGCCGTGCTGCTGGCAAAGCAGGGCTTCGATGATTACATGGACCTGCTCAAAGACAACTTTAGCGCAGCCAATCACGCAACCGTTATGTGCCGCGAGTTGGTCAGCGTCGACTGGCAGGGGTATCTTTACGACTGCGACTTCAACCAGATGCTGGCACTGCCATTGCAATGGGAGGGCGCGACCGCGACGCCGCGCGCCCACCTGCGTGACCTGCTGGAGCGCGATGCCGAGGGCTCGTCGATCGTCGTGGGCGAGCACTGTTTCGGTTGCACTGCGGGCCAGGGCAGTAGCTGTGGCGGGGCGCTGGCGGGTGACTGATACCAGCGCTGCGTCTTTGCCGCGCGCCAGCATCGTGATCCCGGTGCGCAACGAAGCAGCGATGATCGAGCCTGCACTGCAGGCGCTGCAACCTTATCGCGAGGCGGGCTGCGAGTTGATCGTGGTCGATGGCAACAGCGACGACGATACGCTGGCGCGAGCAAGGGGGCTGGCCGATCGCTGCCTGGCAAGTGCTGCAGGTCGCGCGCTGCAGATGAATGCGGGCGCCCACGCCGCACGTGGGCAGACCCTGTTGTTCCTGCACGCCGATACCCTGCTGCCAGCAGACCCGACCTTGCTGGTCACCGAGCTCAGGCGTATGCAGCGCGATGGTCTTCGCTGGGGATTTGGCCGCGTCGAACTGGCGCCAACGTCGTTGTCGCTGCGTATCATTGCCGCGTTCATGCGTGGCCGCGCATGGCTGACCCGCGTCGCTACTGGCGACCAGCTGTTATTCGTCGAACGCGAACTGTTTATGCACAGCGGCGGTTATGCCCTGTTGCCGCTGATGGAAGACGTCGAGTTGTGCAAGTCGCTGCGCCGCTACGGCGCGCCGCACCGGGCTGCGTTGCCGGTTGTGACCTCTGCGCGACGCTGGCAGCGCGATGGTGTCATTGCCACGGTGCTGCTGATGTGGTCGCTGCGATTGCAGTACTGGCTGGGCGTTGATGCGGGCGTGCTCGCACGCCGCTACTACCGGGCGTGACCCCTGTGCGCGTTTTGCAGTTTGCGCGTGCGCCGGTGCCCGGTGCCGTCAAAACGCGTCTGTTCCCGGCGCTGGGCGCCGAACGTGCCTGCCGCCTGCATTGCCGCCTGGTTGAGCACACCACGACACAGTTGGCGGGCTTGCCGGCCATTCAACTTGCGCTGTATTGCGATGACACCGATCACGACTGGGTGCGCGCACATGCGCAACGATTCGGGATTGGCCTGCACGCGCAGGTTGCCGGCGATCTGGGTACGCGAATGCTTGCGGCCTGTCAGGATGCGCCCGACGAGGCTGCGATACTGGTGGGTTCGGATTGTCCCGCACTCAACGGGGCTTACCTGCAGGCGGCGATCGATGCGCTGGCGCACAGCGATGTCGTGATCGGGCCGGCCAGTGACGGCGGTTACGTGCTGCTGGGAACACGACGGCCGCAGCCGACGCTGTTTACCGATATAGACTGGGGCAGCAACCGGGTGC
This sequence comes from Pseudomonadales bacterium, assembly GCA_965216795.1. GTDB lineage: Bacteria > Pseudomonadota > Gammaproteobacteria > Pseudomonadales > UBA7434 > UBA7434. Next base: position 3,205,369 of record OZ244196.1, read on the forward strand.
TGGCGCAAACCCTGGCCCGCGCTGAGGCTGCCAGGCTGAAGGTGCTGCAATTGACCGTGCTCGATGACATCGACCGGCCCGAAGATCTCGACCAGCTCGCCCGCTTTGGCATCGATACGGATTGAGCGCCTGTGATCAGGCGCTGCTGATGGGCTGGTTCAGCGCACTGTACTCGGTGCGGCCGCTGGCATCGTAGGTCTGGCTGGCGCCGGTTTGCCCGCGCAGGATATTCATAAAGCGCGAGACACTCTGCTGCATGCTGCCGACTATTTTTTCATTCACCTGGAGCAGTGACCGTGTCTCCTGCAGTTGCCCGGCCAGTATCTGCCATGCCGCCAACAGCGGTACGCTGCTGGCCGACTGGATGGACTCCAGGGTTTGCTGCCAGTCTGCCGGGTCGGTTGAATAGTTGTGCTGCTGTAATGACTGCAGGCGCTGGCGATTGCGCTCGTCGATCTTTGCCACCAGTTCGGCTTTTTCGATGGCGAGTTGCTCGATGGGCTGGTGATCATCGCTCTCGAGCACAGCCCGTTCGCTCAGTAACAGGGCCTGGAGCTGCTTGACGTCGACCTGGTCCGCCTGCAGTGATTGCTGCAGTTGCCGGGCCAGTGGGCCGATGCTGCTGGTTTGTCGCTGGTTCATGCGCGGTTCTCTCTGTCGTTAAACATTCGCGTGCAGTTGCAGGGCACGTCGCTGCGCACCGATTGCATTGCCCGGTGCTGCTGTAACAGGTTCGAGAGGTGGGCGTGAAGCGCCGACGGCTCAGGCGTCGAAGTCGCGCTCGTTGACGAGAATTTGCAGTGCGATTTGTTCAGCGTCGATGACATAGTTGCCGGAGGCAATTTGTTCAGAGACCGCTGCTACGCGTTCGGCATCGACGTCGGGCAAGTTCTGCAGCGCCTGTTGAATGCGGCCCAGGTCTTGCGCCTGGGTGCTCAGTTCAACGGTATCGCCAGCAACGCCGCCGGATGGGCTGGCGGTGCCGGTGTTGCGCTGCTCAGGCTGGGCCTTGGCACGATCGACATCCACAGCACCATTGCCACTGGACCTGCCGGGCTGGGGTGCGTTGATGTTGTTGATATCGGTGACCATAAACCGTTTAACCTGGGACTCGCTTGCTCAATGAAGCCTGCCTGCTGCTCTCGTGATTCACTCACTTCTCGAGGCGCACAAGGCGGGCTGCTGGCCTAAGTATCGGCCATTATCCCCAATCCTTGAACGCTTTTTACAAAACTTGTGAATTGCCCCGCGCAGATTGGCCAAAAAATGGCCTTTCGGTTGGGGAGATATCACTAAGTCATTGAAAATCATAGGGTTTACCTACATCGCCACCGAGACCTGCCCGGGGGCAGTGACCCGGGCGCGAATCACCCGTTTGGATTGCTCATTGCGTACCGGAATCTGTTCGTTGCGGCGGCCATCGGCCAGTGCAATACCCGGCATACGCGCAGCTACCGGCCCGGTGCTGGCGCTGATCACAACGCTATCACCGCGCTTGACCAGTTTGGGCAACTGCAGCAGTTGCTGGCTGAGGCTGGCCCCCGCTGGCAGGGAGCGTCGGCTGACCATGCCGATGGCCTGGTCCAGGCGGGTCAGGTAGTCATCGCGCAGCTGCTGGAGCTGGACTTCTTCAACCCGCAGGTCGGCCGCCTGCAGCGCGCTGTTGCGGGCTACCGGTCGGGCTGTGGTCACCACCTGCATCCAGTACTGCACCTTCACCGGTACAAAAATCGCCCAGGGCTGGGCATCGTCGCAGCGGACTTTGACCAGCTGGCGGCCGGAGCGGGGGTTGGCGCGCTGTGGCTCAAAGCCCAGCGGCTGCTCGCAGTGGCGCAGGCGCAACTTGGGATCGAGTGCCGGTACCGAGATCTCGCTGCGGGTCGCGCCGTCAGGCGGCTGCAGGGCCGTGCGCGCGAAGGCCAGGGTCTGCTCGCGCACGGCATCGACGGACAGCGTTGCGCTCTCGCTCGCCTGGGCGGGGAGCGCCAGGCCGGCCAGCCACAGCAAGGTGGCGAGAAGGGTGGTGGTCAGATTGCGCATTGTCGGTCGTGCTAATTTTCCCGGTGATGTACCGGCGTGTTTTTGACGGCGGTACCGTTTGCAGGTTAACGCTGCAATAACTGTACCGTTTCGCCACCTTCACCTGTTCAGGCCTGAAACTGCGATCTGCGGCGGCCCGTATTGCCGTGTCTGGCTAAAACCTTGCCGCCGGGCGGCAGCCGCTTGCCGCCGCCAGGGCCTGTAGCGGCAATACCGGCCCGTGTTTTTCCTCCAAGTGACTGAAAAGCTTCGAAAACCTTCCGTTGGCATAGCTGTTGCTCTAAAGCCATGCAGGCACCCGTCTAACCCAGGAGAGCGGCAAGTGACAGCAATCAGTTTTGGCAATGCATTGGGCGTACACGAACGTGCGCTGCTATTGCGTACCGAGCGTGCGACCGTGCTGGCCAATAACCTGGCGAACGCCGACACACCCGGCTTCAAGGCGCGTGACTTCGAATTTGCCACGGCACTGCGCGGCGCGACGGCCGAGTCAGGGCTGCGCATCCAGCGCACCAACGCCCGACACCTGGGTGCCGAGGGCCCGGGTGTGATCTCAGCCGATTTGCAGTACCGCGTGCCACTGCAGCCGAGCATCGACGGCAACACGGTCGACTCGCAGCTGGAGACCGCGGCCTTTGCCCGCAACGCGATGGATTTTGCGGCGAGCTTCCGTCTGCTCAATGGCCGGCTGAGCGGCCTGAGCAAAGCGCTTAGCGGCAACAGCCAGTAACGCGCCTGACCCTGGACCGATAACCATGACCCACGATGGAGTAGCAACGCGATGAGCCTGGCCGGAGTATTCGATATAGCCGCCACCGGTATGAGCGCACAGACCGTCCGCCTCAATACCACGGCCAGCAACCTGGCCAATGCGCAAACGGTTGCCAGTTCTGCTGAGCAGGCCTACCGCGCGCGCCGCCCGGTGTTCGAGGCGATGCCGCTGCAGCAAAGCCATGGCCAGCACATGGGTGCCGGGACTGCGGGCTTTGGGGTGATGATCCGTCAGATTATCGAGAGCGATGCCGCCCCGATGCAAACCTACGAGCCAAACCACCCGCTGGCGAACGAGGAGGGCTATGTCTTCCACTCCAACGTCAACAGCGTCGAGGAAATGGCCGACATGATTTCAGCCTCGCGTTCTTACCAGATGAACGTCGAGATGATGAATACCACCAAGTCGATGATGCAGCGCCTGCTGAGTCTCGGCAACTAACGCAACCGATTAACCGAACGATAGCGGAACCCGAACCATGACCGACGTCAGTGCAATAGCCCAGCAAACGCTGAACTCGCTTTCGATCAGCAACCAGCAAAAAGACGAGGGCGAAGAGCTCGGCAAAGATGCCTTTTTGCAATTAATGATCGCTCAGCTGCAAAACCAGGACCCGCTTAGCCCGGCGAAGAACGAAGATTTTATCGCCCAGCTGGCACAGTTCAGCACGGTTGAGGGTATCGAAAACATGAATACCTCGCTGAGCGAGCTGGCCAGCTCGTTCCGCTCCAGCCAGGCACTCGAAGCCTCAGCGCTGGTGGGTCGGCAGGTGCTGGTACCCGGTGACATAGCCACGCTGTTGCCCGGCCGCCTGGTGCAGGGCTCGATCAACCTGCCCGCCAGCAGCCAGAACGTCACGGTATCGATTGAAGGCCTGAACGGCGAGGTGATCCAGACGATTCGTCTCGAACAGCAGCCGCGCGGTGATATTACTTTTGGCTGGGATGGCACCAACCAAAGCGGTGAGTTGGTCGCCCCGGGCGCTTATCGCGTCAAGGCCACTGGCATCATCGATGGTGAGGCTACCGACCTGGGCGTGTCGATTGGCGCCAACGTCAACAGCGTCACGATTGGCCAGAACGATGAAATGATTCTGAACGTTGAGGGCGTAGGGCCGGTGTCGTTTAGCGACGTCAACGCCTTCCTCTAGACGATCGGCTCAGCCTTTTTGAACACGAACCACTAGTTTTTACGTCAACCGAGCAGGAGACACACAATGACCTTTAACACTGCACTGACGGGCCTGCGCGCATCCACCAGCGCGCTCGATATCACCGGTAACAACATCGCCAACTCCAGCACCGCGGGCTTCAAGCAGTCGCGTGCCGAGTTTGCCGACGTCTACGCCAGCTCGGTCATTGGTGGCGGCGGCAACCAGATTGGTAACGGTGTCCGCGTTGCCGACGTCGCCCAGCAATTTTCGCAGGGCAATATCAGCTTTACCCAGAACGCACTGGATATGGCCATCAACGGCGACGGTTTCTTCGTTCTGAGCGCTGGCGGTACGCAGCTGTTCACCCGCGCCGGGCAGTTTGGCGTGGATGACGGCGGCTTCCTGGTGACGAATGACGGTGCGCGCCTGCAGGGCTTCCCGGCGAACTCGACCGGTGTGGTATCGGGTGTACTCGATGACCTGCGACTGGATTCGGCGAGTATTCCGCCGCGCCAGACCACCCTGGTGGATATCAACTTCAACCTCAATGCCGATGACCCGGTGCTGGCCCAGCGTGGTACTACGACAGTATCGAATGGTGCCGGCGTGGGTGCAGTCGTCTCGCCGGTTACCGCAGCGGGTAATGGTTATACGGTGGGCACAGTGGAAATCGACGGCAATGTTGTTGCTGTACCGGCCAACGCGGGTGACAGTGCCCAGCAGATTGCCGCCGACCTGTCGGCCATAGCTGGCGTCTCGGCGTCGGCGACGACGGCGGTTGATATTACCCTGCCTGGCACCTCCTTCCCGGTGTTGGCGGGCGAACTTGAGATCAATTCCAATGCAGTCACCGGTACCGACGCCATGGCACTGGCGGCGTCGATCAACGCGCTGGCCGGTGTCACCGCCTCACTCAGCGGTTCGACCATTTCGATTATTGCCACCAACGGTCAAGACCTGGCCTTTGATGTCTCGGGCGCTACAGCCACCGTTCCCGCTTTCGCGGTCGACGTAGGCGGCACTACGCTGACCCAGGGCACCGCTAACGAAGACGCTATCATAGGCGGCGCTATAAACGTGACCCTGGACGAGGGGGTCAGCTTTGGTAACGGTACCGGCAACGTATTCGACGGCTCCGAGGTGCTCTCGCAGTTTGTTGCCAATGAGTTTGACCCGACTGACCAGAACACTTACAACAACGCCACGTCGGTAACGATCTTCGATTCCCTGGGCAGCCCTCACACGCTGACCAAGTTTTTCGTCAAGGAGTCGACTGCGCTGAATCCGCCAAATACCTGGACCATGTATGTGCAGATCGATGGCCTTGACGTCGGTAATCCCGATCCGTTGGCGCCAGACCCCACCGCACCGACCCGCGCCGGTTTTTCAATGCAGTTCAATAATGACGGCAGCCTCGACCCAAGCAACACCGATGCGCTGGTTATCACCAACTGGACACCCACCGATGCCAGCGGCACACCCGCTGCCAACGCGCTGGGTCCGTTTAACGGTGGCACCTTGCCGATTCCCGAGCCGCCAACGAGCTCGAACTTCGAGATCGACATTCTCGGATCTACCCAGTACAGCGGTAGCTTCTCGGTCAATGAGCTCGACCAGTCCGGTTTTGCCACCGGCCAGCTGTCGGGTGTGGATATCGATGATTCGGGCGTTATTTTTGCGCGCTATACCAATGGTGAAGCACTGGTGCTGGGACAGGTGGCACTGGCTGACTTCGCCAATGACCAGGGCCTGACACCGATTGGTAACACCGGTTGGGCGCAGTCGTTCGAGTCGGGTGAGCCGGTTATTGGTGCACCCCAGACTGCATCGCGCGGTGCGATCACCGCCGGCGCGCTCGAGGAGTCCAATGTCGAACTGGCTGAGGAGCTGGTGGCGCTGATCATTGCCCAGCGAAACTTCCAGGCCAACTCACGAACCATCGAGACGGCCAACGAAATCACCCAGACCATCATCAACCTGCGATAAGTCGTTTTAACACGCAACTGAGGCGATCAATCGATGGATAGGGGTTTGTACATTGCGATGACCGGGGCCAAGCACACGATGCTGGAGCAGTCGGTACGCGCACACAACCTGGCCAACGCCCAGACCACCGGCTTCAAGGCCGATCTGGCCAATGCCATGTCGCAGCCGGTACTGGGTGGCGATGGATACCAGTCACGGGTCTACGCGGTGGCCGAGACGCCGGCGACCAACTTCAGCTTTGGCCCGCAGAACCAGACGGGCCGCGAGCTGGACGTTGCGATCGATGGCGATGGCTGGATGGTGCTGCAGGAAGACAACCTCGATGAGGTGTTAACCCGCAACGGCAACCTGATGGTCGACTCGGTCGGCATTTTGCGCGCGCAGAACGGATTGCCGGTCATGGGTTCGGCAGGACCGATTGCGATACCTGAAGCCGAGAAAATTGAAATCGGCGCCGATGGCACGATTTCGGTACGGGCATTGGGGCAGGGTGCTGAAGCGCTGGTCATTGTTGATCGTATCAAGCTGGTTAACCCCGAGCTTGATCGGCTGACCAAGCGCGAGGACGGCATGCTGGTCAGCGATGCAGGCATTGAGCCGGTCGATGTCGATGTGCGACTACGCACCGGCTTTCTTGAAGAGAGTAACGTCAATCCGGTCGATGAATTGACCGCCGTGGTAGCGCTTGCACGTCAATACGAGATGCAGGTCAAGATGATGCAGACCATCAGTGAGCTCGCCCAGTCGACCTCGCGGGTGCTGCAGGTACAAGTTTAAAGAGAGCCCAGCGGGCTTCACCAGGAGTTAGCATGCACGCCGCACTTTTTGCCAGCAAGACCGGTTTGACCGCCCAGGACAAACAGCTGACAACGATCTCGAACAACCTCGCCAACGCTGCGACGGTGGGTTACAAGCGCGACCGGGTCATTTTTGAGGACCTGCTGTACCAGATCCAGCGCCAGCCCGGTGCCCAGTCATCACAAAGCAACCAGGTGCCGTCGGGCCTGCAGTTGGGTACCGGCGTTCGCGTGATCGGTACGCAGAAACAGTTTACGTCGGGTAACCTGCAGGTCACCGACCAGCCGCTGGATATGGCGATTAACGGCCGCGGCTTCTTTGAAATCCTGCAACCCAACGGTACCACGGCCTATACGCGCAACGGTGAGTTTCACCTCAGCGCCGATGGCGAGATGGTGACCGCCGATGGGCTGGTGTTGCAGCCGGCAATCACCATTCCGCAGGGCGCACTGAGCATTACCGTCGGTAAGGACGGTACCGTCTCGGTGCTGTTATCCGGTAACGCTGCGCCGACCCAGGTCGGCAATATCCAGCTGTCTGACTTCGTCAACCCCGCGGGGCTGCAGGCGATAGGCGCCAACCTGTTTATCGAAACCGCGGCCAGCGGTGCGGCGAACCAGGGTACGCCGGGCATTAACGGCTTTGGTTCGCTGGAGCAGGGCTCGATAGAGAACTCTAACGTCAATATTGTTGAAGAGCTGGTGAACATGATCACGACCCAGCGAACCTACGAGGTCAACTCCAAAGTGCTGCAGACCACCGACCAGATGTTGCAGTTTATTTCGCAGAACCTCTAGGCCGTTAAGTCACGATAAGCGATGGGTGGATTGGCTATGTACAGGTATTTCAAACTGGCGTTACCGCTACTGTTACTAGGTGCTCAGGCCTGCACCGTGCTCGAGCCTGAGCCGGTGCCTGATGACCCTGAGTATGCGCCCGTACTGGTGCCCAGTCCGAGTGCGCAGCCTATTAGCCCCGGCAGCCTGTTCAAGACCGAGGTTGGCGTCAACCTCTACGATGACCGCCGGGCCTACCGCGTCGGCGACATCATCACGATCAACCTGGATGAGCGCACGATCTCGAGCAAGTCTTCAGAGTCCTCTGTTGAGAAAGATGCCACTGTCGACTTCGGCGAAGACAGCATTCTCGGCCGCACGGTCGACTTCAAGGGTCATTCGCTGCTGACCAATGTCGACCAGCAGCGCTCGTTCGACGGTTCTTCCGAGGCGGACCAGGAAAACCTGCTGCAGGGCAGCATCGCGGTGACGATTGTCGACGTGTTACCGAACGGCATCCTGGTGATTCGCGGTGAGAAGTGGATGACGCTGACCGACGGTGAAGAGTTTATTCGCATCAGTGGCCTGATTCGGCCGGATGATGTCAGCTCGAGTAATACGATCTCATCGACCAAGGTGGCGGATGCGCGTATCTCCTATAGCGGCACCGGCACGCTGGCGGATGCCAGCAAGCCTGGCTGGGCGACGCGGTTCTTTAACTCGCGCTACTGGCCATTCTAGTTTCAATATGTTGATAGAGCAGATTATGTTGATGGTAAATCGCATGAGTAAGCAGTTCACCGCGCTGACACTGGTGTTGTTGATGCTGCTGGGTATGGCGCCTGCACAGGCCGACCGCATCAAGGACATCGCCTCCATCGCCGGCGTGCGCAGCAACGCGCTGGTCGGTTACGGCCTGGTCGTGGGCCTGGATGGCACCGGTGACCAGACTTCGCAAACGCCGTTTACGTCACAGTCCTTCGCGAACATGCTCAAGCAGTTTGGTATCACGATACCTGAAGGGCAGCGCTTCCAGCTCAAGAACGTGGCGGCCGTCGCCGTGCACGCTGAAATACCGGCGTTTTCCAAGCCCGGACAGACCATCGATGTCACGGTGTCATCGATGGGTAATGCGGGCAGCCTGCGTGGTGGCAGTTTGTTGCTAACGCCATTGAAAGGTGTCGATGGCCAGGTGTATGCGCTGGCGCAGGGCAACCTGGTGGTCGGTGGCTTCGGTGCGGCAGGCAGTGATGGTTCGCGAATTACCGTCAACGTGCCCAGTGTTGGCCGTATTCCCAGTGGGGCAACCGTGGAGCGCATGATCGATACCGGCTTTGACTCATCGCCCAATATTATTTTCAACCTGCATCGCAGTGACTTTACCACGGCCAAGCGCGTCGCCGATCGCATTAACACGACCTTTGGCCCGGATGTCGCGACGGCACTGGATGCCAGTTCGGTCATGGTGACGGCGCCGCAGACCGTGAATGATCGCGTGACCTATGTGTCGGTGCTGGAAAACCTTGAAATAGAGCAGGGGCTCGAGGCGGCCCGCGTCATTATCAATTCGCGCACGGGCACGATTGTCGTAGGTCGCAGCGTGCGGGTCTCGCCCGTGGCAGTGACCCACGGCAGCCTGACGGTCACCGTATCGGAGCAGGCGGCGGTGAGCCAGCCCAATGCACTGGCGGGCGGCGAAACCGCCATTGTCACCGAGACGGATATCAATATCGAAGAGGAGCAGAACCGCATGTTCCTGTTCAATTCGGGTACGCAGCTTGACGAAATTGTCAGGGCCGTCAACCAGGTGGGCGCCGCGCCCGGTGACCTGATGGCGATCCTTGAGGCCATGAAGCAGGCCGGTGCGCTGCGCGCCGAGCTGGTGGTCATCTAGGTTTCGGGCAGAGCATGACTTCTCTCGCAGGTTCACAGTATGCGCTCGACAGTGCGCGCGTATACAGCCAGTCCTATGCCGATGTGCAGGGGCTGCAGGGCATCAAGCAGCTGGCCAAAACCGATCGCCAGCAGGCCATTGCCGAAGTGGGCCGGCAGTTTGAGTCGATGCTGGTACAGATCATGATGAAGAACATGCGCAGTGCCACCGAGGTGCTCGGTGAGGGCAATTTCCTCAGCTCACAGCAGGTCTCGTTTTACCAGCAAATGCTGGATGACCAGTGGAGCGTCGAGCTGACGCGGGGAGATGGGCTGGGGCTTGCAACCCAGTTCAGCCAGTCGCTGGACGGTCTCGACGGAGCCGGTGCGACTGCAGCGCCGGCGGTGGCAGCTGTGAATCAACAGCAGGCGATTGATGCGCGCAGGTTGGCCGTTACAGCAGCAGGCCCGCTGACAGACGCTGCGAACGACAAGGCCGACACAGCGCAGTCACTGACTGACCGGTTGGCGGCGACGGTGCTCGATGTCGCTGACAAAGTGCGGGCCAGGCTCGATTCGCTCGATGGTGATCCGGCAAGCTTCGTGCGGGATCTCTACCCCTACGCGGCCGATGCGGCCCGGCAGTTGGGCGTATCGCCTGCGGTGCTGTTAGCGCAGGCTGCGCTTGAAACCGGCTGGGGCCAGTATCTTCCCAAGAGTGCCGATGGTGGTGACTCATTTAACCTCTTTGGTATCAAGGCCGACCAGCGCTGGTCCGGCGATAGCGTGACGGTCAATACCACCGAGTTTATTGCCGGGCAGCTGACCCGCGTCAGCGCGCCGTTTCGCCGCTATGCATCGTTCGCCGAAAGCTTCAGCGACTATGTGAGTTTTGTCCGTGACCAGGCGCGCTATGCGAGCGCCTTAAAGGCTGGTACCAACGACGCGCAGTATGCCGAGGGTTTGCAGCAGGCGGGCTATGCCACAGACCCGCGCTATGCCCAGAAAATCCAGCAGATTATCGCCCGCGATGACTTCCAGCAGTCGCTGCAGTTTGCCCAGCGCGCTGAACAGGCCTCAGCAGGCGCCGAGTCATTATCGACGCCCGGGGTGACACCATGAGCCTGATCAATATTGGCGTCTCGGGTTTGCTCGCGCACCAGACTGCGATCAATACCACCGGCCACAACATTACCAACGCCAATGTCGAGGGCTACTCGCGGCAGGATGTGCTGTTTGAAACCACACCACCGCAGTTCCGCGGTGGCGGGTATATCGGTCGGGGCGTCGAGGTCGAGACGATTCGTCGCATCACCAATGAATTTATCACCCAGCAATTGTGGCTCGACACCGCCAGTTTCAACCAGCTCGATACGGTGGCCTCCCAGGCCGCGCAGCTCGATGCGCTGGTCGCCAATGAAACGACCGGCCTGGGCGATGTGTTCAATTCGTTCTTTGGCGCGATGCAGGCGGCGATTGACTCGCCGACATCGGTGCCTGCACGACAGCTGGTACTCAGTGAGGCCGAGCGGCTGGCGACACGCTTCAATTCGCTGCAGGCGCGACTCGATTCCCTGTCGGCCAACGTCAACAGCCAGTTGCGTGCGCTGGCGCCCCAGGTGAGCCAGATTGCCCAGAACATCGCCAGCCTCAATGACCAGATCATCAAGTCGCGCAGCGTCAGCAGCGAAGATGAGCCGAATGACCTGCTGGACCAGCGCGAAGAAGCACTGCGGCAGCTGTCGGAACTGGTGTCCTTTACCACCTCGGTACAGGACGGTGACATCATCAATGTCTTCGTCGGCGGTGGCCAGGCGCTGGTGCTCGGTGCCAACGCCAACGACGTCGTTGCCGTTGATAACGTGTTCGATCGCAGTCGCACCGAGCTGGTGATCGGCGGGGTCAACACCGCACAGGTAGCCACCGGCAGTTTCTCCGGCGGCAAGATCGGTGGGCTGGTTGAGTTTCGCGACTCCCTGCTCGATGGCGTTACCGGTCGCATTGGTGTGCTGGCGCTGGGGCTTGCGCAAACGATCAATGACCAGCACCGCTCGGGCGTCGACCTGAACGGGAGTATTGGCCTGGACTTCTTTAGCCCGATCAACACCGAGACGGCCATGCTGCAGCGCGTCACTTACGCTGCCGATAACGCCTTGCCCGATGATCGACTGCTGGCGGTCAGCGTTGATGACGCCGCGCAACTCAGCGGCAGTGACTACCAGTTTTCGCTATCGGGCAATGGGCCCTTCACCTATACGCTGCTCAGGCTCAGTGACGGCCAGGTGGTGGAAACCGGCGTGGTTGCCGGCGTATTCCCGCAAAGCGTCACGACCGAACAGGGTTTTTCGATTGACCTGCGCGCTGGCAGCTTCCAGGCCGGCGATCGTTTTCTCATTCGCCCGTCGCGGTTCTCGGCGGCCAACCTGGGTGCAGAAATTACCGACCCGGCATCACTGGCGTTGGGCGCACCGATTGTGGCCGGTGCGCAACTGACCAATACCGGCACCGGCAATATCACCCAGGGCCGCGTGATCAACGTCGGTGACATCGAGCTGTCGAACCTGCCGGCCTTCTCGAGCAGCGGTGAACTGTCGCCCCCCTTACTGGTTCGCTTTACCAGCGCAACCACCTACGACGTGCTCGACAACAGTGACCCGCTGAATCCGCAGCAGCTCTCGCCGCCGCTGCGCAACCAGCCGTTTACACCGGGCACCGCCAATGCCCTGCTGCCGTTTGACCCCGACGCGCGCTATGTGACGACGACGGGTACTGCGACCACGACAGGGCAGCTTGGCGTGATTGGCACCGTGAGTAACGGTTACCTGGGCGAGACGATTACCGTGCAGGGGGTTGACCCGGTAACGGGCAGCAATGTCTCGGGCTCGGTGAACCTGCTGGCCGGGGAGTCGGCGGCGATTGCAGCCAGTCGTATCAATACACTCAGCGGTGTCAGCGCGACCGCCAACACGGATGTGACGCTGAATATCAACGACAATGGCAATGCCCAGCCGTTGCTGGTGCGACTGAACGGCGTCGACCTGACCGACGCCTCGCTGGGTGCGCCACCGGTGCCGGTGACCGCCGATTTTCTTGCCGGCCGCATCAACCAGTTGTTCGCAGGCTCAGGTATCAGTGCCACCAGCATTGGCGGGCAGCTGCAAGTGCGCTCGGCCAATGGCGATGACCTGGCGTTTGAGCAGTTTGGTGTTGATGCAGGTGATAGCGTGCAGGCGGTGAACATCAATGGCAGCCCGGTACTCAGCACGGCCAGCGCTGGCCAGGAACTGGTGGTTGGCGGCACCGTTGACGTGGTTCTCGACGGCAACTTCAACTTGCTCAGCAGCGGCGGCATTTTTACCAATCCGTCGCCGGTTCCGATGCCGGTATACCTGGGCTACCAGGTCGATATCAGTGGCGTGCCCAATGTCGGCGATGAGTTTACGATCGATTTCAACAGCGCGGGGCCGGGCGACAATCGCAATGGGCTGGCTTTAGCTGCGCTTCAAACGGCCGATATCCTTGGAGGCGGCAGCAGTTCCATCCTGGATTTCTACGGGCAACTGGTCGCCGAAGTGGGCGCCTCGACCTCGGCCGCGCAAATCGATAGTGATGCTGCGCAGTCGCTGCTGAGCCAGACCACCGCGCGGCGAGACTCGGTGTCGGGGGTCAATCTCGATGAAGAGGCGGCACGCTTGTTGAAGTTTGAGCAGGGTTACAATGCCTCGGCGCGGGTGATTGCCGTGGCGCGCGAACTGTTTGATACCCTGTTGGCAGCGTTCTAGCGTACAGAACGCGATGGGTTAAACGATGCGAATATCGACAGCACAAATATTTAATGGCGGCCTGGCAGGCATTCTCAATGCCCAGGACCAGGCAGCGCGCACCCAGGAGCAGATATCCACGGGCCAGCGCATTTTGACGCCCTCCGATGACCCGGTGGCCTCGGCACGCATTCTGGAGGCCGAAGCGGAGCTTGCCGCCAGTGGCCAGTACCAGCGCAATATCGACAACGTTGAAGGCCGCCTGCTGGTTGCTGAAGACTACGTCGCCTCGGTCGAGAATGTCATCCTGCGCGTTAACGAACTGGTATTGCAGGCGGCCAACGGTACCCAGACGACCGACACCCGTGAGCTGATTGTGGTCGAGATTCGCCAGCGCCTTGAGCAGCTGGAGGGCCTGGTCAACTCGCGCGACGCCAATGGCGACTATATTTTTTCAGGCTACAAAACGGACACGCCAGCGTTTGCCTTGCAGGGAGACCAGTATGTCTACCAGGGCGATGAGGGCCAGCGTTTTGAACAGGTTGCCAACGGCTTGCGGGTTGCCTCTAACGAAACCGGCAAGGCGCTGTTTGCCAATATCCCGATTACCGGCAACGATGTCCTGGTTAGCGCGGCGCCTGGCAATAGCTCAGCGGCGGTGGTCACCCGCGGTGATGTTGCCGACCAGGCGCTGTACGATGCAGTCGCACCGGCCAGCTACCGGGTGACTTTCAATCCGCTCAACAACGTGTTTCCACCGGGCCCCAACTTTTCGGTAACCACTGTGCCCGATGGCAACGCCGTACTGACCGACCAGGCCTATGCGCTGGGCGATGTCATCAGCTTTGATGGCCTCGAAATCGAACTCTCTGCGGTGCCGGTGCCTGGCGATGTGATCCAGGTGCAGGCCACCCAGAGCCGCGACATGCTCACGACCGTACGCAACATTGCCGATAACCTGGCAGGCTTTACCGATCCGGCGGAGCGCCAGGCCTTTGTCGACACCGCCCTGAACGACATTCGCGAGATCCAGCAAACCCTGTCAAAGGGCCGCAGCCGGATTGGCGCCAGTCTCAACACGCTCGAGGATACCCGCGCCAGCCAGCAGAGCCTCGACGTCTTCAACCAGTCGGTCATCAGCCAGCTGCGCGACCTGGATTACGCCGAGGCGATCAGCCGGCTGTCGTTCCAGACCTTTGTGCTCGAGGCCGCGCAGAGCAGCTTCAGCCGGGTTGCGAGCCTTTCGCTGTTTAACTTCCTGCGTTAAATCCTTTCCGTTCCCGCCTTGCTGGCTGTGCATTAACTGTGCAGCTATGTCTTTGGCTGACTGTCCTTCACGCGTTCTCCGCTTTATTGGCGCTTTTTTGATCGGTCGCGTTCAAATCAGTTAACTAGTTCACAGTTTTTCGGCTCAAGTCGCTAAAGCTTGCCCGTAGGCGGCCGTTATTAATGGCAACCGCGCTTTATGTTGCCGGTGGAAACAGGCGCATGGCCTGGCACAAAACGACCGAAATTGTCGCTTTGTTCCAAGACGCCGGCCAAACCCATTTAGCAGTCGTGTCATAACACGAACCAAGGAGCAGACAATGCCTCAGATTATCAACACCAACGTCGCCTCGTTGACTGCACAGCGTGCACTCAACTCGTCGCAGGATTCGCTGAATGTATCACTCCAGCGCCTGTCATCGGGCCTGCGCATCAACAGCGCAAGGGATGACGCGGCCGGTCTGGCAATCTCGAATACGTTCACTTCGCAGATCCGCGGCCTGAACCAGGCGATCCGGAACGCCAACGACGGTATCTCGCTGGCACAGGTGGCTGAGGGTGCACTGGCCGAGTCGACCAACATCCTGCAGCGGATTCGTGAGCTGTCGATCCAGTCGGCCAACGGTACCAACTCGGGTACTGAGCGTGCCGCCCTGCAGGCTGAGGTTTCCCAGCTGCAATCAGAACTGAACCGTATCGCGGAAACCACATCATTCGGTGGTCGACTGCTGCTGGACGGCTCGTTCGGTACAGAATCTTTCCAGGTGGGCTCAGAAGCCAACCAGACTATCAGCGTCTCGCTGGGTGAAGCCACGGCACGAGCGATCGGTTCTAACCGTATTGACATCGGCGGCACCGGCATTGGCGACGTGGTACTTGCCGCAGCGCCGACCAACCAGGTGGGCGGTACTGCCGATATCGATATTTCTGGCCCGCTTGGCCAGGGCACGATCGCAGCCGCTGATATCGCTGCTGCGTCTTCGGCCCGTACACTGGCTGGCCAGATCAATGGTCTTGAAGCCTCTACCGGCGTATCAGCCGATGCGCGAAGCGGCGCCAACCTGAGTGCGCTGTCGGCAGCAGGTAACGTCAGCTTCACACTGGCGGGTACCGGTACCGGTACCGCATCGGTCTCGGTCAACATCACCGATGTTAACGACCTGTCTGACCTGGCGTCGGCGATCAACTCTGAAAGTGCGACCACGGGCATCGTGGCCACTGCCAACGGCGACAACATCGACCTGGTCAATGAAAACGGCGATGACATCGTCATCACGGCTTTCGCGGTTGATACCGCAGGTGACCAGACGCTGACCGTCACTGCACTGGACTATGACGGCGTAGCGACAACCGAGACGGGTAACCTCGACGAAGCGGCTGCTGCGACGACCGGTGCACTGGTTTCTGGCCAGATCCGTACGTCGGCCTCTGACTCTTTCAACATCACCTCGACTGATGCAACTATCGTCGCTGGTGGTGGTACGACCGCTTCAGCCCTGACCGCCGTTTCTGATGTCGACATCGGCACCCAGACTGGCGCCCAGAGCGCGATCGCGATCGTCGATGCGGCAATTACCGCAATCGACTCACAGCGAGCTGCGATCGGTGCGGTCCAGAACCGTTTGCAATCGACCATTTCCAACCTGCAATCAGTCTCTGAGAACGTCTCCGCTGCGCGAAGCCGAATCCAGGATGCTGACTTTGCGGCGGAAACGGCCAGCTTGACCCGTAACCAGATTCTGCAACAGGCCGGTATCTCGGTCCTGGCGCAGGCCAACGCCCTGCCTCAGCAGGTGCTGAGCCTGCTGCAGTAAGCCTGGACAGCGGTGAAGATTGACCGGTGGCTACCCTTAGCGCCGGTCAACTCAAGCTGAGGGTATAACGATGGCGAATTTAGACAGCTTATCCAATACTGGCCAGTTAGCTGCACAGCTAGCCGGCCAGTTGCGTGCAAGCGTCTCTGCGCCCCCAGGCGGCAATGTCTTGCCGCCTGGGGGCTCGACCGGTGCTGCGGCGCCGGCCGAAACGCCAAGTGCTGCGCAGATTGACGCTGCAGTATCCCGTCTGTCAGACTTTGTACAGTCAGTACAGCGTGATCTGTCGTTCAATGTCGACGATGCAACCGGTAAAACGGTCGTTATAGTGCGTGATAGCAAAACCGATGAGGTTGTGCGCCAGATTCCGAGTGAGGAAGTCATACAACTGGCACAGAACTTGCGAGCACTCCAGGAGCAACTGGAAAGCTCGAAAGGTAATTTGCTTGAGGTGCGCGTGTAGCTATTCAGACATGCGCGAGGTGTTGTCGGCATGGCTACAGTATCGTCTCTTGGAGTAGGCTCTGGCATCGACCTGCAATCGCTGGTCGATGGCTTGCTTGCGGCTGAAACCCAGCAGCGGCTGGCGCCGCTTGACGCCCAGGAAGCGCGCGCGAACGAGCGCATCTCGGCGTATGGCCTGCTTAAAAGCTCCGTCTCCCTGTTCAATGATGCGCTCAATACGCTGGGCGATATCGGCACGTTCCAGGCGCGCAACGCCAGCTCCTCCAACGAAGAAGCCTTTACCGTCAGTGCAGCGGCCGATGCGGCGCTGGGCAGCTATGCGATTGAAGTGCTGCAGGTTGGCCAGGCACAGGTACTCACGCGCGATACCTTTGTCGATGTTACCAATACAGCGATTACCTCGGCCGATACGGCCATTGGCGGCGGCACGTTAACGATCCAGCTGGGCGATGACCCGGCGTTCAGCCTGTCGATCAACTCGGCCAACAGCTCGCTCAATGAAATCGCCTCGGCGATTAACAGCGCCGAGGGTAATACCGGTATTGAGGCGGCGGTGATCAACGCCGACAACGGCCCGGTGCTTATTGTCAGTTCAGTGGAAACCGGCTCCGATAACGCCATCACGATCAGTGTCGACGATATCGATGGCGATGATGCCGATGCCATCGGGCTTTCGCAGCTGACTTTTGACCCGCTGGCCATTCCGACCTCGAACCTGACCGAGCAAACCGCTGCCCAGGATGCGCAGATTACGGTTAACGGCCAGACCGTTACCTCCAGTGATGGCAATGCCTTTGCGAATGTCGTCACCGGCGTGACCATCACGGCCCTGGCAGAAACGACGGCTGCCGGCACGGCAACGATTTCCAAGAACACGGAAGCTGCGACCAGTGCGGTTAACGAGTTTATCGATAACTTCAACTCGCTGATCGACAGTGTCAACGACCTGGGCCGGGCGGGTACCGAAGACGGTGTCGGCGCCGGCGTACTGGTCGGCGATTCAGTATTGCGCAGCCTGACCGGGCAGATCAGGCGCACCATTTTTACTGCCATCGATTCGACGCAGCCCACGGGGGTGCGCACGCTGAGTGACATCGGTGTCAGCGTGCAGCGCGACGGCAAACTGCAGCTCGACGGCTCTCGCTTTGCCGATTTGCTCGAAAGTAACTTCGATGATGTTGCCCGCCTGCTCGCTGCCGATGGCGACCCGATCGCGCAGAACCAGCAGCTGCGCTCGATCGACTTTGATGCGATTGGCACCATTGTCGGCGAGGGCCAGCTCACGATTACTGTCGGCGAAGACAGTTTTAATGTCGATATTTCAGCGGGCCTGGGTAATAACACCCTGCAGGGCGTGCGCGATGCGATTAACGCCGCCGCGGATAACGCGGGCGTGTCCGCATCGATCGTGCTGGTTGACGACGGCGGCGGTGGCACCGATGCGCAACTGCTGTTGACGGCGACCGCTTCGGGCAGTGAGGCCCAGGTCAGCGTCGCGGTGGATGACAACGACGGCAACGATACCGACCTTAGCGGTCTGTCGCAGCTGGCCAGTGCGAATCTCTCCGAAGTTGTTGCCAGTGAGCTCGACGCGCCGCAGGGCATCATTGTTCGCCTGCAGGAACTGGTTGCCGGTTTCCTGGGTGGCAACGGTGAAACCGGCGTCATCGATGCGCGCACCGAGGGCCTGAATACCGAGATCCAGCGCATTGGCGACGAGCGCGCGATCCAGGAGCGGCGCATTGAAGCGATCCAGGCGCGGCTCGTACAGCAGTTTTCGTCGCTCGACCAGCTGGTGGCCAACCTGCAGTCCAGTGGTGACTTCCTACTGAGCCAGCTGAACAGCATTTCCCAGATTTCGACCAACCGTATCAGTAACGCCAACAACTAGTGAGTGGATCACAGGGGTAACGCATGAACAAGTCATCGGCAGGACAGTACCAGCAGATCAATGCCCAGACCGGCGTGGTCGATGCCGATCCGCATCGCCTTATCCAGATGCTCTACGCCGGCGCGCTGGACCAGATCGCGATTGCCAGGGGCTGCATGGAGCGTGGCGATGTCGAAGGCAAGGGGATCGCGATTGGCAAGGCGATTGGTATCGTCGGCGGATTGCGTGACAGCCTGAACGAAAATATTGAGAGCATGGTGGGCGATAATCTGGCGGCGCTTTACGATTTCTCGACCCAGCGCCTGGCCCAGGCCAACGCCACCAACAACACGGTAGCGCTGGATGAGGTCAGCCGCGTACTGCGTGAGTTGCAGTCGGGGTGGAACAGTATTCGCGACGACGCGCTCGACCAACTGCGCGCTACCGAAGGTGCGCAGGTCTAAAACGATGACCGCTGCATTGCTGACAGTGCGTGCGCTAGGCGATGAATTGCGCGCCGCGTTTGCGCAGGCCGAGGCCGCACAGGACTGGTCGGCCGTCGCCGAACTTGATGCCAGCATGCGCCAGCGGGTTGGCGCGGCCATGCAACAGGCCGAACAGCTGAGCGATGCCGACGTGCTTGCGCTGCAGTCCGAACTCGGCGAGCTGGTTGCCCTCTATCAGCAGATGCAATCGGTTTGCAGCAGCCAGCGCGATGCGGTGGCCAAGGCGCTGGGGTCGGTTTCCCGTGGCCGCCAGGGCGCCCAGCAGTACAGCACCAACGCCTCACTCTAATCCCGAAATTCTCCCTTCGAGACGCTTTTCCGGCCCGGCGGTCGCCATCGCTCGGCGCTGTTCCGTGACTTCACAGGTTAGTGTTTGCTAGTTTTTCCGTTCTTGTCGATAATCCGGCCAACTTCTCGGTCGTCATGAAATTGACTAAACAGCGAATACGCTGTGAAGATTTTTCAAAGTCGTCAATTTGATGACCTATACTGAGTCCAGATACTGTTCCGGAGCCTGGCCAGACCCCTATGTGGGAAGAAACTCGCATCATCATTATCGATAACGACGCGCGGCGCCGTGACGACCTGCGGCTGCTGTTCGAGTTTATTGGCGAGAGCACCCGCGCCTGCAGCTACGAGGAGTGGGCCAGCCCCGAACTGCAGGACAACGACGCCAGCGATGCGCTGACCCTGCTGGTGCTGGGCAGCGACGCCGGGCAACCGCTGGAGCGCCGGCTGCAGGCCGTGCAGGACTGGCACGCCAATCTGCCGGTACTGCTGGTTGACGAATCACCGGCCGATGAGCTGGCCCCCGAACTTGAACGCAGCGTTATCTCGCGCTGTGAGATGCCCATGACCTACGCCCAACTGGTCGATGACCTGCACCGGGCCCAGGTATTTTGTGAGCAGCACAGCCGCCAGTCGCGCGCCATCGCCCATCGTGACCCCCTGTTGTTCCGCAGCCTGGTCGGCACCAGTCGCAAAATCCAGCAGGTGCGAGAGCTCATGGCCCAGGTGGCCGACAAAGACGTCACCGTATTGATTACCGGCGAGTCGGGCACCGGCAAAGAGGTGGTCGCGCGCAACCTGCATTACCACTCACCGCGCCGGCAACAGCCCTTCGTACCGGTCAACTGCGGTGCCATTCCTCCCGAGCTGCTCGAGAGCGAATTGTTCGGTCACGAAAAGGGCGCGTTTACCGGTGCGATCAATTCGCGGGCAGGGCGCTTTGAGCTGGCCCAGGGCGGCACACTGTTTCTCGATGAAATTGGCGATATGCCGCTGAACATGCAGGTGAAGATCCTGCGTGTGCTGCAGGAGCGCACCTATGAGCGTGTCGGTGGTAGCAAAACGCTGAATGCCGACGTGCGCATCATCGCCGCGACTCACAAGAACCTGGACGAGATGATTGCCCGCGGCGATTTTCGCGAAGACCTGTACTACCGCCTCAATGTATTTCCCATCGAAATGCCGGCGTTGCGCGACCGGGTCGAAGACCTGCCGCTGCTGCTCAACGAGCTGATTTCGCGGCTTGAAAACGAGCAGCGCGGATCGATTCGCTTTAACTCGGCCGCCATCATGTCGCTTTGCCAGCACAACTGGGCGGGCAACGTGCGCGAACTGGCCAACCTGGTTGAGCGCATGGCGATCATGTACCCCTATGGTGTCGTGGGCGTGAAGGACCTGCCGCAGAAGTTTCGTTATATCCAGGAAGAGGATTATCCCGACGAAGTCGACGAGGCTGCGCCCGCCATCAATGGCAATGCGGTGGCGAGTGTGGCGAGTATGGACAGCCATCTGCTGCTACCTGACGAGGGTATCGACCTGAAGGATTACCTGGCCAACCTCGAGCAGAACCTGATTCGCCAGGCGCTCGATGACAGCGGCGGGGTGGTTGCGCGCGCCGCTGATCGCCTGCACATCCGGCGTACGACGCTGGTCGAGAAGATGCGCAAGTACGAGCTCAACCGGGCCTGAGTGCAGCGCGCCAGCGAATTGACAATTCTTTGACTGGGCCTTCCTTCCGGCCGCGCTGTAAATCTCTAAGTTGTTGAAATAATTAAGAATAAGTTATCAGGCATAGCGCTTGCTTAAGCACTGTACATAGTGACAATCGCGCGTTCCTGGCGCGAGTGGACTCCACACAAGTGAGCTGCCTCGATGACACACGCTGCACCCGGCAATGGGCATAGCAACGAACCGGCACCCGATCGGCAGGGCCTGCAGGCAACCTTTGAACTGTTCAACCGCATGTCGGATGACCTTGCGGCCTCGTATCGTGCGCTCGAAACCCAGGTTGCCACGCTGAGCGAGGAGCTCAATCGCGTCAACCAGCAACGCGAGCAGGAATCGCGTTCGCGGCAAACCGTCAGCGCGCGGCTGGACAACCTGCTCGACCTGTTGCCAGGCGGCGTTGTCGTACTGGATCGCTGGGGTGTGGTCGCCCAGTGCAATCCCGCAGCCGATGAATTGTTCGGCGAGGATGTGCAGGGACACAAGTGGGTGGATGTTATCGCCCGGCACTTCGCGCCGCAAAAAGATGACTGGCACGAAATTTCACTGCGCAACGGTCGTCGCGTCAGCCTGTCGACCCGCTCGCTGGAAGCCGAGCCTGGCCAGATTATCCTGTTGACCGACCAGACGGAAACGCGCCAGTTACAGGAGCAGGTCAGTCGCAGCGAGCGACTCTCTGCACTGGGTCGCATGGTCTCGGCGTTGGCCCACCAGATTCGCACGCCACTGTCAGCGGCCCTGCTGTATGCCAGCCATCTGGGCGAGCGCGAGCTCAGCGCAGAACAGACCGAGCGCTTTGCCGGCAAGATCGTTGCGCGTCTCAAAGACCTGGAACAGCAGGTGCGTGACATGCTGGTCTTCGCCAAAGGCGATATCAAGTTGGCCGACCGGGTTTCGGTGGGTGAGCTGCTGGACGACGTGGAGGCTGCGCTGGATGTCGCGGTGGTCGCCAGTAACGTCGAGCTGCAGCTGCAATGTGCGCAGCCGGGCAGCGAGATCACCTGCAATCGCGCGGCCATCGTGGGGGCGCTGGGCAATCTGGTACAAAATGCCATACAGGCTTCAACGCCAGGTTCCACCGTGCTGCTGCGCGCCTTTGTCGCTGCGACAGATGACCAGCGCACACTGACAATCGCCGTGGAAGACAGCGGCTGCGGTATCGATGCTGCGGTGTTGCCGCGGCTGCACGACGGCGAGGCCTTTGTCACAACAAAATCACAGGGTACGGGTTTGGGCCTGGCGGTAGTGCGGGCGGTTTCGCGCGCGCATGGCGGCGAGCTGAGCCTGCATTCGGAGGAGGGCGTGGGCACCACCGCCAGTGTGGTGTTGCCACTGGCGCGCGTGCAACAGGCCAATGATGAATTGACTGTCGACAACAGCGATCTGCTGGCAGTGGGAGGGCGCTAGCGGTGGCCGCTGTCGATGCGCTTGAACTGTCGCCCGCCCAGCCCGCGGCGAGTGCGAGTGGCGTTGAGCTGCTGCTGGTCGAAGATGACAGTGCGCTGCAGGAGGCGATTGTCGATACGCTCGAGCTGGCCGGTTGCCGGGTCGTCGCAGAGAACGATGCCGAAGCAGCGCTGCGCCGGCTCGCGCGGCAGCGCTTTGAGATGGTGATCAGCGACGTCAACCTCGGCAGCGGTATGGATGGCCACGCCTTACTCGAGCAGATCAAGCGCGAGCAGCCCTTGCTGCCGGTATTGCTGATCACCGCCTATGGCAGTATCGCCCGCTCCGTCAGTGCGATGCAGGCAGGTGCCGTCGATTACCTGGTCAAACCCTTTGAGCCCGGTGCCCTGATCGAGCTGGTGCAGCGCCATGCGCTGGGCAAGAGCGCCGGTGATGACGCCAGCCCGGTGTTCGTTGACCCGGCGAGTAAAGACCTGTTCGCGATTGCCGAGCGCGTCGCTGCAACCGATTCAACGGTGCTGATTGCCGGTGAGTCCGGCACCGGTAAGGAAGTGCTGGCACGCTATATTCATGCGCACTCGGCGCGGCGTGATGCGCCGTTTGTTGCGATCAACTGCGCGGCCATTCCCGAGACCATGCTGGAGTCGATGCTGTTCGGTCATGAGAAAGGGGCGTTTACCGGCGCTCACCAGGCGGCGCCGGGCAAGTTCGAGCAGGCCAATGGCGGCACCTTGCTGCTCGATGAGATTTCCGAGATGGACCTGTCACTGCAGGCCAAGCTGCTGCGGGTACTGCAGGAGCGCGAACTCGAGCGCGTCGGTGGGCGCAAACTGATCCAGCTCGATGTGCGGGTGCTGGCGACGACCAACCGCAATTTGCAGGACACGGTCGCCGAAGGCAAGTTTCGTGAAGACCTGTTTTACCGCATCAGCGTGTTCCCGCTGAACTGGTTGGCGCTGCGCGAGCGGCGCGCCGATATCCTGCCGCTGGCCGAGCACTTGCTGCAATTGCACGCGGCAAAGATGGGGCGCGGTGCGGTGCGCCTGGCGGACGATGCGCGGCAGCGCCTGCACGATTATCATTGGCCGGGCAATGTCCGGGAGCTCGATAACGTCATCCAGCGCGCGCTGATCCTGCAACCCCGGGATGAGCTCGATGCGGCATCGCTACTGTTTGATACTGCGGTGACCGCGCCGCACGATGCGCCGGCGCGCAGTGTGCAAGTCGATGACCACGCACTTAGCGCAAACCTGCAACACCATGAATTTGAAATGATCCAGCAGGCGATCGACCGCGCTGCGGGCTCGCGCAAGGATGCGGCCGAATCGCTAGGTATTAGCCCGCGTACACTGCGGCACAAGCTGGCGCGGTTCCGTGAACAGGGGCTGACGCTCGACTAGCCGCCGGCGCGAACGCTCTTATAACCTGCCTTTTGCAACCATTGTTCGATGGTCTCGCGGTGATCCCCCTGGATCTCGATGACGTCATGCTTGATTGCGCCGCCGCTTGAGCAGCGCTGCTTCAGGGCCTTGGCGATACGCTTGAGTTCGGCGGGGTCGCTGCTGATATTGTCGACCAGCGTGACGCCCGCGCCTTTGCGGCCTTTGGTCTCGCGTCGCAGCCTGACCGGGCCACTGACCTGTGGAAGCGACCCGGATTTGCAGCGGCATGCATCGGCAGGCTGGCTGCAACCGGGGCAAAGCCGGCCGCTCTCAGTGCTGTAGACCCGGCGCGATGACATCGGAGTGGGTCGCTATCAGGACAGGACGCTGACGTTGCTGGCCTCGGGGCCTTTCTCGCCTTCGATGACTTCAAACTCGACGTCCAGGCCCGGCGCCAGGCGGCGGGAGTTTTTTTCAAGGGCGCGGAAGTGAACAAAAATCTCTTCGCCGCTGTTGCGCTTGATGAAGCCGTAGCCCTTGCCGCCGTTAAACCATTTCACCACGCCCTGTTCGCGCTTGCCCGAGGCCCTGGCGGGTTTCGTCTTGCCCGCTGCGCTTGTGGCCCGCGTTGTTGTGGCTGCGGTGTTGGCGGCAGGCGCACTGCTTAGCAGCACGCAAAGCAGTGCCGTCAGGGTAAAGGCGAGCGCAGTGAACGGGTCCAGCGAAAAGCCAATGGCGCCGCTTTGGGCGTAGGCGAAGTACAGCGCCGATAGCGGTGTTGCAACGACGATGGTTAACAGGATTCGGTATATCAATGGCATAACAGTGTTCCAGCTAGGGCGGCCAGTGGCGGCAGCGGCGCATTCTACCGCATTGCGCGCGGGCCGGGCCGCCCGGGGATTGCCAATCCTCCATTCATATTGGGTTCAGCTAGCTGGCGTTAGGCTGTGCCTACCGTCGGGTCATTGTGCTGTGCATCTGGCCTGGTGGGGACGCAAGTCCTTGATAATTGAACAGGAGGCGGAAAAATGAACCGTTTAAACACTCAGCAGAACTTGCAGAAAATAGGCAAAATTACCGGGCTTGCCCTGTGTGCGCTGGGCAGCGCCATCGCCCAGGCGGGCAATGACTGGCGCGACAACAGTTTCGTCGACTTTGCCAAAGTCACGCAGGTGGAACCGGTCTTCGAGACGATTGAACACCGCGTGCCGCGCGAGGAATGCTGGAACGAGCAGGTCGCCTACACACCTGAGCCGGACTACTACCACCCGCCGCATCGCGATCGCAGTGCGACGCCGGTGATTCTCGGTGCGCTGATTGGTGGTGCACTAGGCAATGAACTGGGTCATCACAAGCGCAACAAGCAGGTTGGCGCGGTGGCCGGCGCGATTCTGGGTGGCTCCATTGGTGCTGATATCCGGCGCCAGCAGCACCGCGAGGTCTATCGGCAGCACCGCGACGATGCAGGCTACGATGTCGCCTATCGCACCGAGAAGCGCTGCAAGACCTACTATGACATTGAGACCGAGCAGCGTGTGACCGGCTACGATGTCAGCTATCGCTACCAGGGGCATGATTACAGCACCTGGATGGCACGGGACCCTGGCAAGCGACTGCGTGTGCAGGTCGCGGTGCAGCCTGCCCACTAGCCGCGACGGCGATGGGCACCGGCACCCGGATTCCGGGTGCCGGCGCAAGCGGGCATCTACAGTCTGGCGCGAAATTGCGCTACGCTTGTAGCCTGATACCCATCCGTCACTGTCCACCGAGCGCGCTGTGATCAAGATGTCATTCCCGCTTCAACCGGGCCGGTTATTGCAATACTCGCTGGTGTTGCTGGCCCTGCATGTACCCGCTAGCCACGCCCGTATGGCCTGTTGTGCCGAGGCCATGCAGGCTGATGTCGCTGCTGATGTTGCTGCCGTTAAAGCCCCGGCCGTTGCCGATCGCTGGCAGTGGCTGCAGTCGGGCGGCCAGATATCGATGCAGCAGGCAATCCGCATTGCCAAGCGCCAGTTTCCAGGGCGGGTGCTCTCTGCCAAGCGCAGCGTCAATCGCCAGGGGGATGTCGTCTACCGCATCAAGATTCTTTCCAACTCCGGCCAGATCCGCACCATTACCGTGGCTGCAAACCAGGGTCGAGGCTAGTGCCCGCCGATGCGCATTCTCGTTGTTGAAGACGACGCCCAGCTCAATGCCTCGCTCAAGGCCTTGCTGGAAGACAACGGTTATGCCTGCGATGTCGCGTTGACCGGTGATGAGGGCAGGTATTGCGCACTGGAGTATGCGCTCGACCTGGCGATCGTGGATATCGGCCTGCCAGGTTGCTCGGGGCTCGACATTATCGAGGCGGTGCGCGACAGCGGCTCGACCCTGCCCGTGCTGTTGTTGACCGCGCGCGACAGCTGGCAGGACAAGGTGGCAGGCCTTGAGGCCGGCGCCGATGATTACCTGACCAAACCCTTTCACAGTGAAGAGTTGCTGGCGCGCGTCAATGCCCTGCTGCGGCGCAGCGCAGGCAAAGCCAGCGCGGTGCTGGGTTTTGGACCGGTGGCGCTGGACACCAGTGCCAAGACACTGGCGATTGACGGGCAGTCCATCAAACTCACCGCCTACGAGTACCGGGTACTCGAGTGCCTGATGTTCAAGGCCGGCGAGGTACTGTCCAAGGCTTACCTGAGCGAGCACATCTACGATGAGGCTTTCGACAACGACTCCAATGTGATGGAAGTGTTTGTCGGCAGGCTGCGCAAGAAGCTGCGGGCGCATTACCCCGGCGAGCTGATTGAGACCGTGCGCGGCCAGGGATACCGCTTCGTGGCGCCGCCTGTGGGCGGTAGCGCATGAGTCGGCCAGCCGCTGGCGCGCGGTCGATGCAATCGCGCCTGCTGCGGGTTTCCCTGCCGTTGGTCATGCTGGTGCTCTGCGTGGCAGCACTGTTGTTCGAACGCAGTTATCGACTGACATTGCAGCAGGCCGAATTCGAGACCTTGCAGCTGCAGCTATGGTCGCTGATGGCCGATGCCGACATTGAAGCCCAGCAGCTGCGCATGCCCGCAGCACTGCAGGAGCCTGGCTTTACGCGGCCCGGCTCAAGCCTGTTTGGTTTTGTGCTCGATGCTTCGGGGCGCCAGCTGTGGCGTTCGCCATCGCTCGAACTGGTGGGCTTCGCACCCGAGGGGCTGGACGCCGAGCTGGTTGCGGTGCGGGCCGGGCAGGTTGAGCAGCGGCGCCTGGCTAACGGCTACTTTATGTTGCGCCAGGGCGTGAGTTACATCATCGACAGCGACGTGGCCAATGAGCAGTCGAAGCTGCTGACCTTTGTCGCGATCGAGCTTGGCCAGGATTACGCGACGCAGATTGCGAACTGGCGCCAGAACCTCTTTATTGCCCTGGTGATTTTGCTGGCGGTACTTTTGGCCGCGCAGTACTTCGTCGTGACCTGGGGTCTTTCGCCACTGGGACAGCTCGCCGGCGAGATTCGCGCGATAGAGCAGGGGAGTGCAACGCGCATAGAGGGCGACTACCCGGTGGAGCTACACGGGGTCGCAGACAATATCAATTTGTTGCTCGCAACCCAGGTTGCCCAGCAGTCGCGCTATCGCAATACGCTGGCAGATGTCTCTCACAGCCTGAAAACGCCGCTCGCCGTGTTGGCCAGCTCGCTGGAGAGCGAGGCGGCGCGATCGCTGGGCGATGAGGCGCGCCGCAGCTGGCAGCAGCAGATCGATGCGATGAGCCAGATTATTTCCCAGCAGCTAAAACGCGCGAGCCTGCGGCCGGTTGAAACCGAAGTCGGTATAGCGGCGTCGGGTGGGCTGGGCCAGGCTGGCGTCGATGCCCAAGCGGCAATCGCGCGCCTGGTCAATGCCATGGCCATCGTCTATCGCGACAAGCCCGTTGCCTGCGAACAGTCACTGGCGGAGGTTGCATTGCGTGTTGACGAAGCCGACCTGCTCGAGCTGCTTGGTGGTTTACTCGACAATGCCTGGAAGTATTGCGAGTCGAAGGTGCGCATTGGCCTGCAGCCTGCAGCGGCGGGCGGTCGTGCGCTCATAACCATCGAAGATGACGGTGCGGGTATTCCCGCGGCGATGCGTGACCAGGTCCTGCAGCGTGGTGTGCGGCTGGACCAGGCGGTGGCAGGGCAGGGCATCGGACTTGCCGTGTCGCAGGATATCGTCGATGCCTACGCAGGCAGCCTCGAGATTGGCGAGTCCTCGCTTGGTGGTGCCCGCCTGAGCGTTGCGCTGCCCGCCTAGCGGCGCCGCTTACTGGCGTTTTTCAGCCTCTTTGCGGGCATCGGCGACCTTGATCACTTCGCACTGGGGTTGTTCCAGCTCACCGGTCGACAATAAAAACCGCCAGTAGAGATTGCCTACCATATGGCCCTCGGTGTCAATCCAGTTGGCGACGCCGGGATCCTCATGTGCAACAAAAAACGTGAAGCTGCCATCACTGTTGAGCTGCATCTGCTTGCGATTGAGCGAGGCATTGCGGTAGCGGTAGTCGACACTTTGCAGGTAACGGTTCCAGAAGCAGACGTTGGCGTACACACAGTCGGGCCAGCGACTGGTGACCATCAGTGCCTCATCGGGCTGTAACATCACCAGGCAGGCGCAATAGGCGTTGTCGATCGCACCCCCGCCGCCACCTTCGCTGGGTACCCAGCGTTCGGGTTTCGGCAGGCTGTTGGGCGTCATCGAAAACCAGGAGATGGGCGGTGCCTCACCGGGCAGTGGCCTATCGAGCGTCTGGCCGCTGATAAATCGACGCGCCGCGGCCAGCTTGTCAGCCAGAGCCTGCGGTTTAATCGGGCGGGGGTAGCCAGGTTCGTCCAGGCATTCGATCTGGATCTCGCACTGCAGGAATGGGTCGGCCAGCGCTGTGCGTTCTTCTTCAAAGTAGTGGCGCGCCACAACACAGGCCGGTTGTCCGGCTTCGGTGTGCAAAGCGCCAGGCGTTGCCTCGCGTTCAATCAGGATCTCGAAGTTGCCCTGCGCATCGCGTTCAAATTCGGTGTGATTGAGCGCGCTGATCACGCCGTCATTCCAGTCGCCTTCCTCTTTGCCGGTATACACGGTAAAGCTGATATAGACCTCTTTGTGCATACGCCCCCAAATGCGGTAGCGGCGCTGGTTGTCCAGCGGTGCGCAGAACGTCGGGTTGTCGGGCCCTTCACCGCCCCACTTGAGGACGCTGCTGGCCAGCGGTGCGAAGCGCGGTCGGCTGGCATCGTTATCGACCCAGACATCGATACCCGCCTTGACCAGGTGCAGCAGCATGTGCTGCCCCTCGGCGATGTCATCGGGCTCGGTGACGAAGCGCTGCTCGCTGAGGAAGTCGCGATCTACCTGCGCGATGAAGTCGAGCCAATCGGGCAGGCTTTGCCGGGTCTCGCTGTTGGGTGTATCCGTTTGCGACATGGTGGGGCTCCAGGCTGTAGCGGGTGAAAACGTGAACGGTTGATACGGCCTCGATTGTATGCACCGCGCGGGTGAATAACGCTGACCGTTTTATTCATTCTTGGACCGGCACTTTCGTTCGATGGCGCAATCATTAACCAGTGATAATGTGCTGGCCGGGCGGGCGGGGTAGAATGCCAGCCCGCGGTTTTGCCCGGCCTGCCGCGCCCATGCAATCCATTCACCAACTTCACAGTGTAAAGAGCGATGAGCAAAACGTTTAACCTGGCTGATTTGTTTGAAATGGTCGTCGATTCGGTACCCGCTGATCGCCAGGCCCTGATTTGTGGCGAGAAAAAAGTCACCTACCCCCAGCTCGAGGCGCGCGCCAACCAGATGGCGCATTACCTGGCTGAGCGTGGCGTCAAGGCGGGCGATCACGTTGGCCTGTATATGTACAACTGCAATGAGTAC
This sequence comes from Pseudomonadales bacterium, assembly GCA_965216795.1. Taxonomy (GTDB): domain Bacteria; phylum Pseudomonadota; class Gammaproteobacteria; order Pseudomonadales; family UBA7434; genus UBA7434. The sequence continues at coordinate 3,235,129 of OZ244196.1, forward strand.
CTCGAGGCGATGTGGGCCTGCTTCAAGATTCGCGCAGTGCCGATTAATGTGAACTACCGCTACGTGAAAGATGAGTTGCTGTATATCTTCGACAACGCCGATATGGTCGCCGTCGTGCATGGACGCGAATTCGTGCCGACAATTGACGAGATCAAGTCGGCCGCGAAAGACGTGCATACCTATATTGCGGTCGATGATCATACCACTGAGGATCTGTCGATTATTGGTGCGGTTGAGTATGAAACGGTAATGGCATCGCAGTCGAGTGAGCGCGATTTTGCCGATCGCTCAGAGGACGATTTATTTATTCTTTACACCGGTGGCACGACCGGTATGCCCAAGGGCGTCATGTGGCCGCATAAAGCACTGTTTTATGCAGCGATGAATGGCGCCGGGCACTTCCACCCGGATGGCCCCTGCAAAGTGCCTGAAGATATCATTGTGCGCGCCAAAGAGAACTTTGAAGTGCGGACGATGGCGCTGGCACCGCTGATGCACGGCGCCTGCTGGTGGCAGGCCTGCATCAGCTGCCTGGCTGGCCACACTGTCACGCTAAATCCGGGTCGATCACTGGTCGGCGAGGAAGTTTGGGATATTGTCGAGCGCGAGAAGATCAATTCGATCTCGTTCGTGGGCGATGCCATGGGCATGCCGCTGATGGACGCGCTCAAGGCCAACCCCGATCGCTGGGACCTCAGCTCGGTGTTCAGTGTAGGCTCCGGAGGCGCAGTGTTTTCCGAGTCGTTGCAAAACGATTTTCGTGCACGCTTTGACGGCATCATGATCACCAACAGTTTCGGTTCCTCCGAGACCGGGCAGATGGGACAGGATAGCGGCAAGGGCTCTGACGGCCTCGGCGCCGTTATCCAGAGCGACTTTATGGATGTCATCGCGGAAGACGACGATGGCGGCCATCATTTCGTGAAGCCAGGCTCGGACGAGATGGGCATTTTTGCGCGTTCAGGACATATACCACTGGGCTACTACGGTGACCCGGTGAAAACCGCGAAGTCGTTTATCGAGCTCGACGGCAAGCGCTGGATGCTGACCGGTGACATGGCAAAAATGGACGCCGAAGGCATCATTACCGTATATGGCCGTGGCTCCAACTGCATTAACAGTGGTGGCGAGAAGATCTTCCCTGAAGAGGTCGAACAGGCGATCAAGTCTCACCCGTCGGTGTTCGACACGCTGGTGGTTGCAACGCCCGACGAGCGCTTCACCGAGAAGGTCACAGCGGTTGTGCAGCTGCGCGATGGCGAGCAGCTGTCGCTGGATGACCTGCAGTCTCACTGCCGCAAGCATATTTCAGGCTACAAAATTCCTCGCGCCTTGCACCTGACGGGCGAGATTGGCCGTGCGCCCAGTGGCAAACCCAACTACCAGTGGGCCAAGGATGTCGCGCTGAGCGGCAAGTACGCTGCCTCCTGAGTCGGCATTAACCTGTTTGTGAGACGCTAAACTATGAAACGATTTGAAGGCAAGGTGGCCCTGGTGACAGGCGCCGCCTCAGGCATGGGGCGCGCAACCTGCGTGCGCCTGGCCGATGAGGGCGCATCGATCTACGCGGTGGATGTCAATGAAGAGGGTCTGGCCTCGCTGGCAGAGGAGTTGCGGGCGAACGGCACTGAGGTCGAAACCCGGATCTGTAACGTCGCCGACCACGAGCAGTGCCATGCCACGGTGGCAGCAGCAGTCGAGCGCTTCGGCAGGCTGGATACGCTCGCCAACGTAGCGGGCATCGTGCGCTTTAATCACACCACCGAGCTGTCGCCTGAGGAGTGGAACCTGGTACTGGCCATTAATCTCTCTGGCCCCTTGTACCTCTCGCAGGCGGCCATTCCCCACCTGATTGAAAACAACGGCAGTATCGTCAATGTCTGCTCCAACGCGGGGCTGATGGGGCAGGCCTTTACCGCCGCATACTGCGCAAGCAAGGGTGGCCTGGTACAGCTGACGCGCTCGATGGCGATGGAGTATATGAAGCAGAGTGTACGCATCAACGCGGTCTGCCCGGCAGGTACCGATACGGCGATGAACGTGGGGATCAACTTCCCCGAGGGCATCGATTTTGATTTGATCGAGCGCTACACCGGCAAGCGCGGTTTTGCCGATCCATCGGATTTGGCCTCGGCGATTGCCTACCTGGCGTCTGATGAGGCGCGCACGGTGCATGGCTCGATCTTCTGCGTCGATAACGGCATGATGGCAGGTTAAGCAGCTCGATGGCACGGACGGTTATCGAGTTTCCTGAACGATCACACTTCTCAACCGACTACACGGTTCTCATTGGTGATATCAACAGCGCCGATCATCTCGGCGCTGATCGCCTTTTTTCCATTCTTATTGAAGCGCAAATGCGTTTTATCGCCTGGCTGGGTTACCCGAATCGACATCTTATTGCCGGTGTGGGGTATATCGTCGCCGATACGGAGTTTGTGTTTCGCGCTGAATCAAAGCATGGTGACAAATTGTCGATTGACGTCGCAGTGGCCAACTTCAGCAATAAAGGCTTTGAGCTTTTGTACCGCTTTCACAATGAAACACAGGGGCAGCTTGCGGCATTGGCCAAGACGGGTGTGGTGTTTATCGATCTTGAGACTGGTGTGACGCAGCCTGTGCCTGAGGAATTTCGCGCCCGGTTCTGCTGATAGCGCGGTGTCGTCTGTGGCACTTCCGTAGCCCTGTGCCTGCATTCGCACGCAGGGAAACGCCATCAATACGTCCTGTAGGCTCAGCGCCCGCGTCCATGCGGGCGATGTTCCCTGCGTGCGACTGCAGGCGCAGGACTTCGAGATTGCTCTGCGCTGCTAGATGCTAAAGCTAAAGATCGGCGAATTTGACGACCTTGCCCTGTGGGGTTTCGATATCGCCGCTGGCGAGCATGAAGCGCCAGAACACCAGGCCGAGGTTGCGGCCCTCGGTATCGATCCAGTTCTTGCAGCCCGGGTCTTCGTGGGCCAATACCATACGGAAGCTGCCATCTGCCTCGAGTTCGGTCTGGGCGCGGTTCAGTGAGATCTGGCGGTTGCGGTAGTCAAAGGTTTGCTGGAAGCGGTTCCACAGGCAGACGTTGCCAAAGCAGCACTCTGGCCAGCGCCCGGTCATCACCAGGGCCTCGTCATCGGCCAGGTAATAGGGCGCCATGGAGTAGTGGGCGTCGGCGGCCGACAGGCCCAGGTCGGCAGGCAGTACCGGCGTGGGGAATTCGTTGGGTGTAAGGCCGACGAAGGCGGGTTGCTTCGCCTGGGCCATCGGTGGCATGCCCAGCGTGCGGGTGCGAACAAACTGTGCGGCGCGGCGGATGCCAGCGGCAACCGAGGCATCAGTGTAGGTGGCGGCGCGCTCGGTCACGCCCAGGGCCTCGATGGTCATGACCGGTTCGCGCTCGGGGTCGGCGGCGATACAGGTGGTCTCTTCGAAGTAGTGACGCGTGGTGATGGCCGAGGCATTCTCGGTCAGGCCGATCCAGTTGCGATCGCGCGGCGCTCCGCCCACGTGGAGTTCGAAATTGCCGTCGGCGTCAATATCAAACTCGGTGCTGTTGAGTACGCCGGCGGTGTTGCTGCCCAGACTGCCATCGTCGGTGCCCTCCTCAATGGTGATTGACATGTAGACGGCGCCCGACATCTGCCCGCGAACAATGTATTCATGGGCGTTGCTGACGTGGGCGTCGAAGTAGATGGCATCGCCGTTATCGCCGGTAAACTTCCGCGTTGGACTGACGATGCGGCGAAAGTGCGGGTGCGAGGCATCGGCTTCAAAGTGGGAGTGCAATCCGCCCTCTAGCATGTGCATCAGTGCGCGATGTGCACCGTAGACATCTTCTTCGCCACTGATATTCCACTCATCGTTGGCCCAGCGCTCATCGATTTCCTGCAGCATCGCAATCAGTTCGTGCAGGGCTTTGCGAGATTCGGTATTTGCCGCCATTGGTCTTTGCTCCGTCAGTCGTCGTTATTTCTGGTGGGCGCTTTTGGTCTCGTAGGGGATGTCGAAGCGCTCGCGGTAGTAGGCAAGCTGCTGGTCGATCCGGTCCTTGTCGAGGCCAAAGCTGGCCAGGTCGTATTTGTGCGCGCCGTGCTTGTGCTGGGCGTTGCTGTCCAGCCAGGCCTGCATGGCCTGTTTCGCCGTATCGTCAAATTCCATATCCATGAGGGCGTAGATGCCGCCAATGGCCGCCTGCCAGTCGCGATGGATATCGGCATAGAGAATGTCGTGCTGCTGCGAGGCGGCGATCTGCTGGTCGCGGATCGCCAGCGTTTTTTGCATCATGCGATCGATCTTGTTCAGCCACTCATTGCCGATGTAGTGAGGATCGACGGTATCGGTGTCACGCGTCATCGAGGTGAATGCCATTGAGCAGGAGGAGCCGACGACTTTGATCGGGTCACGGTGCGAACAGATAATTCTTGCGCCGGGGAAGACGCGCATCAGCGCGTCGAGATCCTGCATGTGCTGCGGGCTTTTCAACACCCAGGGTTTGTCATGGGGGTCATCGCGGAACCAGCTGATGATTTTCATCAGCGTGACCATGTACTCGTAGGCATCGTCCTGGTCGTGGGTCATTAACCACTCGGCGAAACTCGGCATATGGGCCTGGATCTCGAATAGCTGGCTGGCAATGCCATGTTGAATCAAGCCGACTTCTTCTTCAATTTCGTGTGCACCCAGCGGGTGGACGGTGGCGATTTGCGGGCTCATCCACAGCACGGCCTTGAGACCCTGTTCAATGGCCGTGATACGCGGGTCTATACCCTGGGCCCGGCCTTCTTTTATCGCGATACTCTCGGGGTAGGGGACGGGGTTGACCGACTCCCAGGCCTTGAGATGCAGGAAGCGCCGGTCGCAGGCCAGTAGCCGGTGCAGGCGGGTCGTTCCCGAGCGCGCCAGGCCGACAACGACGACGGGCGCGGGGATCTCGCGCTCGAGTATTTCGGGGTGTCGATCCAGCAGGTCGGCTGCATATAGCCGATGTTTGAGTATGCGCACCAGCGACTGGCGCGCCAGCAGGCGCCCCAGTGGGTTCAGGTTGGCTTCGGTCTGGTAGGCGTTGAGCAATACCCGAAGCGGCTGCAGGAAGCGGTCATCGCCAAAGGCATGCAAGCCGGTTTGCTTGCGTGCCGAGGCAATAAGCGTGTTTTCATCGAGTTTGAACTCGCCGATACCCAGCCGCTGGATACCGCTTGCGATGCGGTTGAATGCGCGCATGGGGGTGCGGTGGTACTCGGTAGCGGCGGGCAGGGTTGCACCGTGTGGACTCATGCTTTGGCTCCCTGTTAACGACACGTGCGTGCAGGTCTCGCTGGAATGCGACCTGCGGTAGCGTCTTCGGCGAAGCCTATTAAACTACAGACAGGCCGCTTTTTTGCATCAACTTCCCTGCGTGTGAGTGACAATAACCTCCAGGAAGGCTGCGCCAAATTTGTCCAGTTTGGTTTGGCCGACACCATGAATTTCGAGCAACGCTGCCGATGTCTGTGGTTGGCGCTCCATCATTTCCATCAGGCTTGCGTCGTGGAAAATCTGGTAGGGCGGTATGCCGTGCTGGGTCGCCAGTTCCCTGCGACACTCGCGCAAGGCATCCCACAGCGCGCGGTCGGTGTCGCTCACATGGTTGCGCGAGCCCCTGTCGCGAGGGCTTTTTCGCTCCGCTTTCTTTTCTTCGCGAACGGTAAACGTCTCTTCACCGCGCAGCAGGCTGCGCGAGCGTTCGGTAAGCCCGATAGCGTTGTAACGCTGCGCATCGACCCGCGCGAAGCCGCGCACGATGAGCTGGCGAGCAATAGAGCGCCACTGCGCTACCGGGATGTCGGCACCGATGCCAAAGGTACTCAATTGTTCATGGCCGAATCGTTGCGTCTTGTCGGTCGATTTGCCGATCAGTATGTCGATAATGTGCAACAGCCCAAACCTCTGCTCGACACGATAGACCGTCGATAGCAGCATCTGCGCTGCCCTGGTGGCATCCTGGGTGCTGGGTGGCACCAGGCAGTTACTGCAGTTGCCGCAGGGCCCCGCGCTATTTTCACCAAAGTAGGCCAGCAATGCCTGGCGCAGGCAGTCGGTGGACTCACACCAGCCCAGCAGTTGATCGAGCTTGTTGCGCTCGTTGCGTTGGTGCTGCTCACTGCCTTCGGACTGGTCGATAAACTGGCGCAACTGTACGACGTCATCGAGCCCGAACAGCAGCAGCGCCTCGGCGGCCCGGCCATCGCGACCGGCGCGGCCGGTTTCCTGGTAATAGGCTTCTATACTGCGCGGCAGGTTCAGGTGGGCGACGAAGCCCACATCCGGTTTGTCGATGCCCATGCCAAAGGCAATCGTCGCGACCATGATAATGGCGTCCTCGGCGAGGAAGCGCTGTTGGTGTCGCAGTCGCTGCTGCGCGTCCATACCGGCGTGATAGGGCAGGGCTGTATAGCCCTGTTGCTGCAGCCACTGCGCGGTTGACTCGGTGCGCTTGCGTGACAGGCAATAGACAATGCCACTCTCACCGGGATGATTGCCAATGAACCGCAGCAATTGGCGGCGGGCATCCTGTTTTCCGCTCACCTGGTAACAGATATTGGGGCGATCAAAACTGTCGACGTACTCGACAGGATTGTTGAGCTTCAGGTTGTCGACAATGTCCTTGCGCGACTGTGGCGTCGCCGTTGCGGTCAGTGCAATGCGTGGCACGCCTGTAAAGTCCATTGCCAGGTCGGCCAGCAGCAGGTAATCATTGCGAAAGTCATGGCCCCACTGCGACACGCAATGCGCTTCGTCAATTGCGATCAGCGCGATCTCGCACTGCTGCAGGCTTGCGCGCGTGGCCGCCTGATTGATGCGCTCCGGCGCGATATAGAGCAGCTGCAGCTCGCCCTGCTGCAGCTTTTCGAGCACGGCCGCCTGCTCGGCACCGCTCTGGGTCGAATTGAGAAACGCGGCCTCAATACCCAGTTGTTCCAGGGCATTGACCTGGTCCTGCATCAGCGCAATCAGCGGTGAGATGACAATGCCGGTACCGCTGCGCAGCATCGCCGGTATCTGGTAGCACAGCGATTTCCCGCCACCGGTGGGCATGAGCACCAGGCAGTCGTTGCCTGATACGACTGACTCTATGATGGCCTCTTGCTGGGCCCGAAAGGCCGGGTAGCCGTAGATATCCTGGAGTAGATCCAGCGCTGAAAGGGTGTTTGTGGGGGTAAGCGTCGGGTTCACCGCCTGAACATCCTGCCGATGTGCCTGGCGTTGCGGATGCGGCGCTCAGCTGCGGCCATGGGCCTGGCCGAACTGGATCAGGCGGAACACGTCATAGGCAGGGTCGTCGCGGCCGGGCTTACCGATGTACGAGCCGCTGAGCATCGGGTGATCGAGCGCCACGCGCGAAGGGGTGTCAACGGTCGCCCAGTCGGCAAGTACCGCTTTGTAGCTGAACTTCCACTGGCCATCACGCTTTTCGTACTTGTCGAGGTAGCGCCCGCCAATCAGCAGGTCGATGGGGCCATCGTCAGTGGCGACCTGGTGATAGGCCAGGACGTAGATTTCGCCTTCCGCATAACAGACCGGGTCGGCACTCGTGTCGAGCGCAATATTGGTGGTGGTTATATTGTGATGCAGGATTTGCATCGGCGCCTGGATCTGCGGCAGCTGATCGATAAACGCCATGGCCAGCCCCTTGAAGAACGGGCCATGGTCGTCGATCGCATCGTCGTGATAAAGCGAGCGCAGCCGCGCGTGATCGTGACGATCAGAAGCCTGGCAATAGGCGTTGACCAGTTCGAGAATGGCCTGCTTGTCGAGCAGCTGCTGCAATGCCGGGTCGGTTGGCATGATCCGGTAACTCGCGTCCTGGAACGGCGGCGGTGTTACTCGTCTGCGCTGGACTCTTCAGCCGCAGCGTCTTCGGCCGGGGCTTCATCAGCGGCTTCTTCTTCGACGGCTTCAGGCTCTGGCGCTTTGGGCTCGGGCGCTGTGATCAGCGACTCGGCCAGCAGGATCTTGACCTTTTCTTCGCCGTTGACGGCGTTTTTCGCAGCGGACTTCACCGCGTAGCGATTGTCGCGACGTTGGTAAATGCTGTACTCGGCAGTTTTCTTGACCAGTTTCATAGGGCTACCTTTCTCAGTGAGTGGTGGTGTGGTTAAACGCATTGCAGCCGATGGCTGCCAGCGGGCGCGCATGGTAGCAGTATTGAGCGGGCACAGACAGCCCCACCGCAATGTTGGCCAGGGTCAGGCTTCAGGCAGGTTGGCGTGCACGACCTTGAGCAGCTCTTTGAAGAGCTTGGGAGGGCCGCAGACCACATTGCCCTTTGCCAGGCAGGTATCGCCACCGTCAAAGTCGGCGATCAGGCCGCCGGCCTCCTGGATCAACAGCATGCCCGCGGCGACGTCCCAGGGCTTGAGGCCATACTCCCAGAACGCATCGAGCCTGCCGGCGGCGACGTATGCCAGGTCCAGCGCGGCGGCGCCAGCGCGACGCACGCCAGAGCCCTGCGTCGCAATGTGCTGCAGGCACTGCATGTAGCCATCGACGTGGGGCCGCTGGCTCTCGCGATAGGGTACGCCGGTGCCAATGAGGGCGCCATTGAATTCGCTTTGCTGGCTGACGCGGATCCGCTTGCCGTTGAGGCTGGCGCCGCGGCCCCGACTGGCGACAAATTCTTCTTGCCGGATAGGGTCGAAGATGACCGCGTGCTCGACTCGGTTTTGTTTGACGCAGGCGATAGAGATGGCGAAATGCGGAATGCCGCGCATGAAATTGGTGGTGCCATCGAGTGGGTCAATGAACCAGGTCGTATCTGACTCGCCGTCGCGGCCGGGTACCAGGCCGCCTTCCTCGCCGTGGATATTGTGCTCGGGAAAAGCCTTCTGCAGCTGTTCGCGAATCTCTTCTTCGCTTGCACTGTCGACGCTGGTAACGAAATCGTTCTTTTCCTTTTCGTGGACTTTCACCAGGTCCATACGCTCGGTCGAGCGGGCGATGATATCGCCAGCCTTGCGGGCAGCTCGAAGCGCGATTTTGACGGTTGGTTCCAAAGCTGTTCTCTCAGCGGTCGGGATGGCGCGGCAGTATAGCAAAACGCCTTGCTTTACAGCGTTTTCACCGCTCAGTAATTTTGGTATTGCGCCCGCCTTTGTTAGAATTCGCGCCCTTTTCCCGCCAGCAGGCCTGAACCCTTGAACAACAAAGTTGACCCCTTGCCCAGCTTGCCCGAGCGCGATGTGCGCATCGTGCTGGTCAATCCCTCGCATCCTGGCAATATTGGTGCCGCGGCGCGGGCGATGAAAACGATGGCGCTCAGCCAGCTCTGGCTGGTTGCCCCCGAGGAGTATCCGGACCCACGTGCCGTATGGCGCGCGGCGGGTGCTCGCGATGTGCTGGAAAGCGCGCGGGTGGTCGCGACGCTGGACGAAGCGCTGGCCGACTGCGACTGGGTGGTCGGCACGTCGGCGCGCGGCCGCCGTATTCCCTGGCCGCTGGTCGATGCAAGGCAGTGTGCCGAACAGGTCTATCAGCAGCCTGCTCACAGCAAGATAGCGATCATGTTCGGAAGAGAAGACAGTGGGCTGAGCAACGACGAGCTGCAGCGCTGCAACTGTCACGTCCATGTGCCGACCAATGAGGCCTATGGCTCGCTGAACCTGGCGATGGCCGTGCAGATTCTCAGCTACGAGTTGCGTATGCATTCCCTGGCGCTGGCGGGCACCGGGGCAGGTGAATCGATCGAGGGTAGCGAGGGAGCCAGCCAGTGGGATGAACCCTTCGCCAGCGCCGAGGATGTCGAGCGATTCCATGAACACCTTGCCCAGACCCTGGCAGAGCTCGATTTTTATGATCCGGACAACCCCCGGCAGCTGCTCACCCGGCTGCGGCGACTGTTCGCCCGCATCCGCATGGACCGCATGGAGCTCAATATCCTGCGCGGCATACTCAGCGCTGTACAAGATGTGCTCAAAAAGTGAGCCAAGCCACTAAATACCTAGTAATTTACTTGGTTAAATACTTGACTGTTTTGCTCGGGATTAAGATAATTAACCCCAGCTGAAACGTGGGGCCTGAGCGCAACAAATCAGCCCAAAAGCGTTAGTTTTCAGCCATTTATCAACCTGGACCCTGGATTTCGCCCATTTATGCGCCTGACCACCAAAGGCCGATACGCCGTGACCGCGATGCTCGACCTGGCCCTGCACAGCCAGCAGGGCCCCGTGAAGCTGGCCGAAATAGCCCAGCGGCAGGAGCTGTCGCTGGCCTATCTGGAGCAGCTGTTCGCGAAACTCAGGCGCTGCGAGCTGGTGGCCAGCTCGCGCGGGCCCGGTGGTGGCTATGCCCTGAACCGCGAGCCTGCGCGTATCTGCGTTGCCGAGATTATTGATGCCGTCGATGAGGGTGTCGATGCAACCAACTGCGCCGGCAAGAGCGATTGCCAGGAGGGCGACACCTGCCTGACGCACCATTTGTGGAACGACCTGACCGCTGAAATCCATCGTTTCCTCTCAGGCGTATCGTTAGCAGACCTGGTCAGTCGCAAGGAAATTCGCCGGGTCAGTGCGCGCCAGGACCAGCGCGACGTAGCGGTCGATGATATCCAGGCCATCCGCATCGCCACCGGCGATTAGCACAGCGGCCAGACTTTTTGAGTATGAGTATGCAATTACCGATTTATCTTGATTATTCAGCAACGACGCCGGTCGATCCGCGTGTTGCTGAAAAAATGATGCAGTGCCTGACCCACGAGGGCAACTTCGGCAACGCCGCATCGCGCTCACACCGTTTCGGATGGCAGGCTGAAGAGGCGGTGGAGCACGCCCGCGGTCAACTGGCCGATTTGATTGGCGCCGACCCACGCGAGATCGTCTGGACCTCGGGCGCAACCGAATCTGACAACCTGGCCATCAAGGGCGCCGCACATTTTTACCAGAAGAATGGCAAGCACATCGTCACTTCGGCGATCGAGCACAAAGCGGTGCTCGATACTTGCCGCCAGCTCGAGCGCGAAGGGTATGAAATTACCTATCTCGAGCCCGATAGTGATGGGCTGATACAGCCAGCCGCGGTCGAAGCCGCGCTGCGCGATGACACTGTGCTGGTGTCTATCATGCACGCCAACAATGAAATTGGTGTGATCAACGACATCGCAGCGATTGGCGCGATAACCCGCGCGCGCAAGATCATCCTGCACGTTGATGCGGCCCAGTCAGTGGGCAAGATCCCGGTCGATGTCGAAGAGCTGCAGGTCGACCTGATGTCGATTTCGGCACACAAGATGTATGGCCCCAAGGGCATTGGCGCCCTCTACGTGCGGCGCAAGCCTCGCGTCAGGATCGAGTCACAGATGCATGGCGGTGGCCATGAGCGCGGCATGCGCTCGGGTACATTGCCAACGCACCAGATCGTTGGCCTGGGTGAGGCAGCAGAGGTAGCAGCACAGAATATGGCAGCCGAAAATGAGCGCCTGCGTTCGCTCAGGCAGCGCCTGTGGGACGGCATCGCCGATATGGAAGAGGTCTACCTGAACGGCCATGCTGAGCAGCGACTGCCCGGTGCACTCAACGTGAGTTTCAACTTTGTCGAAGGCGAGTCGCTGATAATGGCCCTCAAGGACCTGGCGATTTCCTCGGGTTCGGCCTGCACTTCAGCGAGTCTTGAGCCGTCGTATGTGCTTCGGGCTCTGGGTCGCAGCGATGAGCTGGCGCACAGCTCCCTGCGTTTTTCGCTGGGCCGGTTTACGACGGAAGAAGAAGTCGATCACGCGATTGCCCAGTTGCGCTCGGCGGTCGAAAAGCTGCGTGAACTCTCTCCGCTTTGGGACATGTACAAAGACGGCGTAGACCTTGACTCGGTGCAGTGGGCTGCACATTAACGGCAGTAATCAATGGCTGGCGGCGAACATTGAGCCGGCAGTGTTTTAGAGGAAACTAACGATGGCATACAGTGATAAAGTTATCGACCACTACGAAAACCCCCGTAACGTGGGCAAGCTCGATGAGAGCGATACGTCGGTAGGCACCGGTATGGTTGGCGCGCCGGCCTGTGGCGATGTCATGCGCCTGCAGATAAAGGTCGACCAGGCAGGTGTCATTGAAGATGCCAAGTTCAAAACCTACGGCTGCGGTTCTGCGATCGCGTCCAGCTCGCTGCTGACCGAGTGGGTCAAGGGCAAAACGCTCGATGAAGCAGCCGAAATCAAAAACGTCGAAATCGCTGAAGAGCTGGCACTGCCGCCGGTGAAGATTCACTGTTCGGTGCTGGCAGAAGATGCCATCAAGGCCGCGATTGCCGACCTGAAGGCCAAGGCCGATGAGCCTGCTGGCGCGGCTGAAGCCAGCTAGAGCCGGTCAAGGTAAGCATTCTTATGGCGATCACACTCACCGAAAATGCAGCGCAACACGTGCGCAGCCAGTTGCAACAGCGCGGTAAGGGGCTGGGCATTCGCGTAGGCGTTAAAACCACCGGTTGTTCCGGCATGGCCTATGTGCTCGAGTTTGTCGATGAGCATGATAACAATGACGAAGTGTTTGAAGAACACGGTGTGCGCCTTTACGTCGACCCCAAGAGTCTTGTCTATATCGATGGCACGCAGATGGATTTCGTCAAGGAAGGCCTGAATGAAGGCTTCCAGTTCGTCAACCCGAATGCGGCGGGGGAGTGCGGCTGCGGTGAGAGCTTTACCGTTTAGTCGAAGCCCGTTAATTCCCTGCGCCGGACGGCGTTAACCCCAATACCTTTCCCGGCGAAGCCTGTGCAACTCGAGCAGAACTTTTTTACCCTGTTGAACCTCCCCGGTGCGTTCTCGATTGACGCGGCGCAGCTCAAGCAGAGCGCGCGAGCCCTGCTGCGCCAGTATCACCCCGATCGCTATGCCAACGCAACGCCACAGGAGCAGCGCCTAGCCGTGCAGTTTTCAGCGCACGTCAATCATGCCGTCGCAACGTTGTCCGACCCGGTCAAGCGCGCCCTGCATCTACTCGAATTGCGTGGCGTCGCGATCGACCCACAGCAGGTGACAATCAAGGATCGACACTTTTTACTCGAGCAAATGGAGATTCGCGAGGCGGTAGCTGAGGCCGCAGGCGATGCCGCACAGGCCGCTAAGGTGCTGGCTGGCATCGAACAACGTTTTGTTGCCGAGCAGCAACAGTTTGACAGCCTGTGGCTGGCGCAACCCGAGGGGGCGCTGTCTCAGGAGCAGGCTGACGCGCTGGCTGAGCGAGTGCTGCGCATGCAGTTCTACAGCAATTTGCTGGCGGAGCTGCGAGAAAAAGCGCCCGCCAGCCCGCTGCGCGCTTAGCGAACTGTGGAGCATTAGCCTTGGCGTTACTACAGATTTCAGAGCCCGGCCAGTCGCCGATGCCGCACCAGTTCAAGCGCGCTATCGGTATTGATCTTGGCACGACCAATTCGCTGGTGGCAATGGTGGGCAACGCGGGCAAGGCGCAGGTCATCCGCGATGCTGAAGATCGCGCACTGCTACCCTCGGTCGTGCATTACGCCCAGGACGCAGCGCCTGTTGTCGGTTACGACGCGGCGCACAGGGCGCAGTCAGACCCCTACAACACGCTGGCTTCGTTCAAGCGCCTGATGGGCCGCGGCGCGGCCGATGTCGCCGATTCACAACAGTACGTGATGGTCAGCGCCGAGGGCGAAGCGCAACAGGCGCGGTTTGCAACCCGCGTCGGTGATATCACACCGATCGAAGCCTCGGCAGAAATTTTGCGCGCCCTGGCGTTGCGTGCGCGTGACTATGCCGGCGGCGAGATCGATGGCGCGGTCGTCACCGTCCCGGCTTACTTCGATGATGCCCAACGGCAGGCGACCAAAGACGCCGCGCGGCTGGCCGGCCTGAAGGTCCTGCGACTGATTAACGAGCCGACTGCGGCGGCGGTAGCCTATGGTCTCGACAGTCACCAGGACGGCTATGTTGCGGTATACGACCTGGGTGGCGGCACCTTTGATATCTCGATTCTGCAGCTGAGCGAAGGGGTGTTTGAGGTGCTGGCCAGTGGCGGTGATGCAGCCCTGGGCGGCGATGATTTTGATCGATCGATTGCCAACTGGGTGCTGGCGCAGGCCGGTGTCCAGGCGGCGGACCTGTCGCCATCGAGCTATCGCACGCTGCTGCACGATGCCCGCATCGCCAAGCAGCAACTCTCAGAACAGCAACATGTTGAGCTGGCCCTGCAAGCCGAGGGCATCGACTGGTCCGGTACGCTGGATCGGCGCAGTTTTGAGGCGCTCATTGCCGGGCTGGTCGAAACGACGATCGCGCGCACGCTGGATTGCCTGAAAGATGCAGGCCTGGACGTTGCGCATATTGATGATGTCGTGTTGGTTGGCGGCTCGACGCGGGTACCGCTGGTGCGCCAGCAGGTGGCGGCCCTGTTCGGCAAGCCCGCCCGCGATAGCGTCGACCCCGACCAGGTGGTAGCGCTGGGTGCGGCGATCCAGGCCGATACCCTGGTTGGCAACCAGCGTGGCGAGCAGCTGCTATTGCTCGATGTCACGCCATTGTCGCTGGGTATCGAAACCATGGGCGGCCTGGTTGAAACACTGGTCCATCGCAACACGCCTATTCCCACGGCGCGAGCGCAGGAATTTACCACCTACCAGGACGGGCAGACCGCAATGGCACTGCACGTGGTGCAGGGCGAGCGCGACCGGGTTGAAGATTGTCGCTCGCTGGCGCGCTTTGAACTGCGGGGTATTCCGCCGATGGTCGCCGGTGCAGCGCGTATCGTTGTGACCTTTGCGCTGGATGCCGATGGCGTGCTGGAAGTCAGTGCCGAAGAGACGACCACCGGCACACAGGCCCGGATTACCGTGAAACCTTCCTACGGACTGGAGGAGAATGAAATCTCCCGTATGCTGACCGAGTCCTATACTCATGCAGCCGCCGATCGGGACGCGAGGATGCTGGCCGAGCAGCAGGTTGAGGCGCGGGCACTGGTTGCAGCTGTCGAGGCGGCACTGCAGGCCGATGCCGATTTGCTGGACCCTGCCCAGCGCGAGGGTATCGACCAGGCGCTTGCGCTGGTACGGACCTGTGTCGAAGGCGATGACCGGCAGGTGATCGCCAACGCGATTGAACAGCTTGGTGCCCAGACCGAGTCATTCGCCGCGTTGCGTATGGACCGCAGCATCAAGCAGGCCCTGCAGGGCCGGCGCATCGATGATGTCGTCGATTCCTGACTGGCCCTATCACCTGTTGTAAAGAGGCCCCGTTATGCCGCAGATTATTGTGCTTCCGCATCAGGAACTGGTTCCCGAGGGCACTGTTATCGACGCCCGGAGCGGCGAGAGTATCTGCGATGCGCTGCTGCGCAATCATGTTGATATCGAGCATGCCTGCGAAAAATCCTGTGCCTGCACGACCTGCCACGTCATCGTACGCGAGGGCTTTGATTCCCTCGAAGAGGCCGATGAACTCGAGGAAGACTATCTCGACAAGGCCTGGGGGCTGGAGCCCGAGAGTCGTTTGAGTTGCCAGGCGGTCGTCGCTGAAGAAGACCTGGTTGTTGAAATTCCCAAGTACACGATTAACCACGCCCGTGAGTAAACGCCATGCGCTGGACAGATATCACTGATATTGCCATCGAGCTGTGCGAGCAGCACCCAGACGTCGATCCGCTTCAGGTCAATTTTGTTGACCTGCGTAGTTGGGTGATGGCGCTGGATGACTTCGACGATGACCCGGAGCGTTGCGGGGAGAAAATCCTTGAGGCTATCCAGGCCGCCTGGATAGAAGAGCGCGACTAATCGAACTCAACTAATCGAGCTCAACCGGGACGCCACTGGCAACGGGTGCGCTTTTGTTGCGCGCATTGCCAATCGCCCGGTCAACCGGCTGGATCGCCAGTGACACGGACCTGTCCTGATTCAAAATAGCCTGTAATTCTTCGGGACTGGTCTTCGGGTCCAGCCAGCGCGCCTGTGCTTTGGTATCGAGCAGCACGGGCTGTCGGGCGTGAATCGGTGCAAAGCCGGGGTCCGCGGCGCGGGTAATGATGGCGCAGGACTGCAGGTAGTTGCCGTCGCCTTCCCACAGATCCCAGATGGCCGCAAAGGCCAGCGCGTTATCGGGGCTGGATATTTCATAGGCCTGCTTGCCATTGGCATGGCGCTGCCATTCGATAAACGAAGTCGCGGGAACGATGGCGCGGCGGTATTTGAACGGGACGCGAAACGCGCGGCTGGTGCTGACCGTTTCGCTGCGTGCATTGAACATCGCGTATTTTTGCGAGGGGCCATCGGACCAACTCGGGGTTAGCCACCAGCGCATGTCGGCAACCGCCAGCCTGTCTTCTTCACCATCGCGGTACACGGTCAAAGCCGGTTCAGTTGGCGCGATGTTATAGCGTACCGGTAGCGGGCCGATGGCGATGCCCAGTTCTGCCAGCAGCGCGTGGACGGCGGGTGAGTCTGTCAGGTTGTAGCGGCCGCACATGGTTTCTCTCCGGTCTTGTCACTATTGTGAAGCCTGCATCGTTGCGCGTCTATTTTATTGTGGTGGGGGTCCGCAGGCGGGCTTGTGTATGGCCCGGAAGGGAAGCGCTTTTCGGCATCCATGCCCGCTCGACGGCCGCATCCCTGCGGCCGACGTTCCCTTCCGGGCCATACACAAGCCCACCTTCGACTTCCTCGCTGATGTCTGGTTGGGTGCCGGGTTGGGCATGACTTGCGTTGCGGTTGTACCAGGACAACCTGGCGTACGCCGATGGGTTGACCGGGGAAAATAGCAGGGCCGGGCGGAGAACACCCCGACGGGAACATCGGCCGCAGGACGCGGCCGCTGAGCGGGCATGGATGCCGAACAGCGTTCTCCGCCTGGCCCGGTTGTCAGGCCGCAAATGTCGACCTCTGGTCCAGTTGGCGCCTGCAAAGTGCTCAGGTAAACTGCGACACCCCCGATTGAGGCAAAGCGAAACCATGAGTCCAGAAGCGGCGCAGCCCCCGCGCCATACCGTCAGGGTCGGCGATGTCAGCATCGGCGGCGACCACCCGGTCGTCGTGCAATCGATGACAAATACCGACACTGCCGACATCGATGCCACCGCCAACCAGGTTGCCGAATTGGCGCAGGCTGGCTCCGAACTGGTGCGCCTGACGGTCAACAACGCCGAGGCTGCGGCTGCTGTCCCCCATATCCGCGAGCGCCTCGAGATCAGGAACGTCCAGGTGCCGCTGGTCGGTGATTTCCACTACAACGGCCACAAGTTGCTGGCCGAGCACCCGGGCTGTGCCGAGGCGCTTGCCAAGTACCGCATTAATCCGGGGAACGTGGGTCGAGGCGCAAAGCGTGACCAGCAGTTTTGCGAGATGATCGAGTTTGCCTGTCGCTATGACAAGCCGGTTCGCATTGGCGTCAACTGGGGGAGTCTCGACCAGGCAGTACTTGCCGAGTTGCTCGATGACAACGCGCAGCGTAGCGACCCGCAGCCGCTTGAGCTGGTGATGCGCGATGCGGTCATTCGCTCCGCGCTGGACAGTGCTGCGCTGGCTGAGTCTGTCGGGCTGGGCGCCGACCGGATTATTCTCTCGTGCAAGACCAGCCAGGTGCAGGACCTTATCGCGATCTACCAGCGACTGGCGAGCAGCAGCCGCTATGCATTGCATTTGGGGCTTACCGAAGCAGGTATGGGCTCCAAGGGTATTGTCGCCTCTACCGCGGCGTTGTCCGTGCTGTTACAGCAGGGCATTGGCGATACGATCCGTATATCGTTGACGCCCGAGCCCGGTGGCAGCCGTGCAACCGAGGTGCAGGTCGGGCAGGAGATCCTGCAGACCATGGGCCTGCGCGCTTTTACCCCAATGGTCATTGCCTGCCCCGGTTGCGGGCGCACGACAAGTTCGTATTTCCAGGAGCTGGCCGATCGCATCCAGTCGTATTTGCGCGAGCAAATGCCGCAATGGCGCGAGCGCTACCCGGGCGTCGAGTCGATGAACGTGGCCGTCATGGGCTGTGTGGTTAACGGCCCGGGCGAGAGCAAGCACGCCGATATCGGCATCAGCCTGCCCGGGACTGGGGAGCGGCCGGTGGCCCCGGTCTATGTCGATGGCGAAAAAAGCGTCACCCTGAAGGGTGATCACATCGCCGAGGAATTCCAGGCCCTAGTCGCGGAATACGTCGATCGCCGCTATGGCGCGACAGGTGGTTGACGACGGTCTGTCCAGTTTTGTTCCAAGTCATTGAAATATAATAAGAAAATCAGCAGCGCAGCCATCTGGCGCAAATTGCTCATCGCCGCGTAAATCTCTATAATTCGCCGCCTCTAATTACCCGCTTCACGCCAGCTGGCCTGCATGACAGCAGCCGAAGCTCAACTAGACTGAAAAGATGGCGCAGTTATTGCTGGAGTCTTGTGAAAGACCAGCGTTAACCGAGTCATTCGATCGGTTTGCGTGAGCCGCCTGAACGGGTACCGCAAAGATCAATCTAACCGATGGAGTAACCTTTAATGGGTGTCGAGCGTACCTTGTCGATCGTCAAGCCAGATGCTGTGGCGAAAAATGTTATTGGGCAGATTTATGCGCGCTTTGAAGATGCGGGTTTACAAATTGTGGCAGCCAAGATGTTGCATTTGAGTCGCGAACAGGCGGGTGGCTTTTATGCCGAGCACGAAGGTCGGCCGTTCTACGAAGACCTGATCGCCTTTATGACCTCGGGCCCGGTGACGGTGCAGGTGCTCGAAGGTGATAACGCGATTGCGCGCAACCGCGAAATCATGGGAGCGACCAATCCGCAGGAAGCCGACGCCGGCACTATTCGTGCAGACTTTGCCTCATCAATTGATGCCAATGCCGTCCACGGTTCTGACTCACCTGCATCGGCCGAGCGTGAAATCGCTTTCTTTTTTGAGCCTGGTGATATTTGCTCGCGCTAGCGAGTCGACGAGCTATGACTAACCCTGCTGCCGCGACTCCGACGAACGTGCTCGGTATGACCGAGGCACAGCTTCGTGAGTTTTTTGCGAGCATTGGGGAGAAACCCTTTCGCGCCACGCAGGTGCTGAAATGGATTCACCAGCATGGCGTCGATGATTTTGCGCAGATGTCCAACCTGGGCAAAGCGCTGCGCGCCCGGCTTGCCGAACTGGCTGTTATTGAGGCGCCCACGGTGCTCAGCCAGCATGACTCGGCTGACGGTACCCGCAAGTGGATCATCGAGCTTGAGGGCGGCGGCAAGGTCGAAACAGTTTATATACCCGAGAACGGCCGGGGCACCCTGTGCGTGTCTTCGCAGGCAGGCTGCAGCCTTGACTGCAGTTTTTGTGCGACCGGCAAACAGGGTTTCCAACGCGATTTGACGGCGGCCGAGATCATTGGCCAGGTCTGGCTGGCGGTGCGCTCCTTCGACGGCTTTCGCAAGGCGCCGGGTGCCGCTGCCGAGGCGCGGCCAGAAGCGTCGGTGACCAACGTCGTGATGATGGGTATGGGCGAGCCGTTGATGAACTTCGACAACGTGGTCGCCGCAATGAACCTGATGATGGACGACAACGCCTACGGCCTGTCAAAGCGTCGCGTGACGCTCAGTACCTCAGGTGTGGTGCCCATGCTCGAAAAACTTGCTGAAGTCAGCGACTGTTCGCTGGCGATTTCCTTGCATGCACCCAACAATGCGCTGCGCGATGAGTTGGTGCCGATCAATAAAAAATACCCGATCGAACAGTTACTCGATGCCAGCGTTCGCTATATCGAGGGCCTGCCGGACAGCAAGCGGGTGTTGACGATAGAGTACACGCTTATCGACCGGGTTAACGATAGCCTGGAGCTGGCCCGCGAACTGGTTGAACTGCTGCGCGATGTGCCCTGCAAGATCAACCTCATCCCGTTCAACCCCTTTCCCCAGTCGGGCTATAAAAAGCCGGGTAGTATGCGCGTCAAGGCCTTCCAGCGCGTGCTGAACGAGGCGGGGTATATTGCGCCGATACGCACCACACGGGGCGACGATATTGCAGCGGCCTGCGGTCAACTGGCCGGCCAGGTCCAGGACAAAACCTCGCGTTCGCGTCGCTATCGCGAGCGCATGGCCAACGCCGCCGAGCCGGTGCGGCTGGTTGGCGGGGCAGGCGGTCAATGAGCGCGCTAGCCAATCGCCTTTTCGCAAGGCTGTTGCTGCTGGTAGCGTTGCTGGTTAGCGCAGGCTGCGTCACGACCCAAAGTGGCGGTGTGTCCAAGGCGGCGCCGCCGGAAGAGGCGCTGCAGATTCGCGTCGCAGCCGCCAAGCAGTACCTGCAGAATCGCGATTTCGAGGCAGCGCGCCGGCACTTGCGGGTTGCGCTCGAGAGCAACCCTCGCTCGCCGGATGTACACGACGCGCTGGCCCTGACCTTCCACTACAGCGGTGAACTGGAGCTGGCCGAAAAACACTACAAAAAGGCCGTCAGCCTTGGCGATGGTGCGTCGCGCTATCGCGTCAATTACGCCAGCTACCTGCTGCAGCTCGAGCGCTTTGAGGATGCCGAGCGCCAGCTCGAGGCGGTGGTTGATGACTCACTGTATGAAAAGCGCGAGACGGCGCTGGTCATGCTGGGTATGGCGCAGCAGCAGCTGCTCAAGTCCGACCAGGCGATGCGCTCCTTTGAGCGCGCGCTGGTGCTCAAGCCCCGCAATGCGCCGGTACTCAGGGAGCTGGCGATCATGAAGTTCGAGCAGGGCGATACTGCGGCGGCCTGGCAGTATTTCCAGTCGTATCGCTCGATTACAGCGCGGCCAACGCCGGAAATGCTGTTGCTGGGTATCAAGCTGGCGCAGCAGCTCGATAAATCCGATGCCGAAGCCAGCTATGTGCTGGCATTGAAAAACCTTTATCCGCAGTCACGCGAGTACGCCAGTTACCTGCGCTCCCAGCAATACGGTGTACCGGGGGGGCAGCAGTGAGCAGTGGCGATCTGTCACCGGCCATGGTGGGCCGAGAACTGTCGACGCTGCGCGAAGAGCAGGGCCTGGCGCTGCGTGATATCGCCCGCCAGACCTGTATCGCTGAACACCACCTGCGCGCGCTCGAAGCCGGGACCTTGCTTGAGCGTGTGTCCACGCCTTTTGCCTTTGGTTATTTCCGCTCCTATGCCGAGCTGCTCGGGCTGGATGCCGAACACTGGATGCGCCGCTATGGCCTGCGCCGTACCGTCGTCGAAGCGCCACCGGTGGCGCGCGATACCAAACTGGCCGGCCCCTCATACTGGCCGCTACTGCATCCAGGCAGTGTGCTGGCAAAGGGCGCCTGGCGCACCTATGCGATG
The DNA here is from genome assembly GCA_965216795.1 of Pseudomonadales bacterium. Taxonomy (GTDB): domain Bacteria; phylum Pseudomonadota; class Gammaproteobacteria; order Pseudomonadales; family UBA7434; genus UBA7434. Next base: position 3,256,353 of record OZ244196.1, read on the forward strand.
ACGTCACTCGCGCTGCTTGCGGTGTCGGTGATGGCCTGGGTGTACAACGGGATTCGCGAAGACGTGCAGGCCCTGCACGCCAGCGCCGAGCCGGTGTTGGTGCCCCTGGTCGATGATCCTGCGCCGCTGGGAGAGCTGGCGCATGTCGTGGTCTCCGCCCAGAGTCCGCTTGAAGCGGCGCCCGAAGCGGTCTCCATTGAGTCTGCGCTGCTGGCGACAGCTACCAGTTCAGTGCGCACCAACGAGCGCCAGAGCCCCGGTGCGGCGGCCATGATCGCCCAGGTCTCGCAGCCTGATCGGTTGGTGATCGTTGTCCACCAGGACAGCTGGATCGACCTCAGTGACAGCCAGGGCAGTCGCCTGTATCGCAACCTCGCTCGCGCCGGCAAGAAGATCGACGCCAGCGGCACCTTGCCGTTCGCCCTGCATGTGGGCAATGCGCCCGGCCTGAGCCTGGTGCTCAACGGCGAACCTTTTGCTATTGAGCGCTATCGCGCGGATAATAGCGCCCGTTTGACGCTGGCCGCCCAGTAGCCGGTCCCTCCCCAGTTCGGGTGGGCCGCGCAGCTCGCCAGCCACTAGTTTAATGCTCAATCGGATCGCTCCTTGAATCTCATCAAAGCAGTGCGTGGCATGCACGATATAACGCCACCGGCCTCCGCCCATTGGGCGGCGATCGAGGCGGCGCTGCGCGCTGTATTTGCCAGTTATGATTTTCGCGAGATCCGGCTGCCGCTGGTCGAGAGCACGACGCTGTTCCAGCGCTCGATCGGCGAGGTGACGGATATCGTCGAGAAAGAGATGTACAGCTTTCCCGATCGCAACGGCGAGTCGCTGACCCTGCGGCCCGAGGGCACGGCCGGCTGCGTGCGCGCAGTGCTCGAGCAGGGCATGCTCAATACCCCGCAGAAGCTGTGGTACCTGGGCCCGATGTTTCGCTATGAGCGACCGCAGAAGGGCAGGCAGCGCCAGTTTCACCAGGTCGGTGGTGAGGTCTTTGGCATCGATGGCGTTGAGGCCGAGGCCGAGATACTCCTGTTGAACCAGCGCCTATGGAAGCAGCTTGGGGTTGCGGATACCGTGCGGCTGCAACTGAATAATATTGGCAGCAGTGATGATCGCGCGCGCTACCGCGCTGCGCTGGTCGACTACCTGCAGGCGCGCCGCGACCAGCTCGATGAGGACAGCCAGCGCCGGCTCGAAAGCAATCCGCTGCGCATTCTTGACAGTAAATCGCCGGATACACAGGCGCTGCTCGATGAGGCGCCTCGACTGGGGCAGTTCCTGTCGGCGGCCTCCACCGAGCGCCACCAGCAGCTGTTGGAACTGCTGGCCGCCGCCGGTATCGAAGTGCAGGCCAATGAGCGGCTGGTGCGCGGCCTCGACTACTACAACGACGCGGTTTTCGAATGGGTCAGCGATGACCTGGGTGCCCAGGCCACGGTCTGCGGCGGTGGCCGCTACGACGGGCTGGTCGCGCAACTGGGCGGCAAAGCCTGTAGCGCAGTTGGCTTCGGGCTGGGTCTTGAGCGGCTCTACCTGCTGCTCGAGGCGCGCGAGTTCGCCGCGCTGGACTGTGATGACAGGCCCGATGTGTTCGCCATCGTCGGCGCCCCCGAGCTGCAGGCTGAGGCCTTTGCCTTGCTTGAGCGGCTGCGCGATGCGGCCCCGGACTTTGTTATTATGCACCCGCTTGCCAGTGGCTCGCTCAAGAGCCAGTTCAAGAAAGCCGATCGCAGTGGCGCGCGTTTTGCGTTGGTTATTGCCGCTGATGAAGTGCAGCGCCAGCAGGTGACGGTCAAGAATTTGCAAACCGGCGAGCAGGAGAGCTACGCCACCGCCGGGGAGCTCGATACGCTCGTTGCTGCACTGCGCAGTGCAGGAGCGGATTAATCATCTGGAGAGAGCATTGGACAGTTATACCACTGAAGAAGAACAAATACAGGCAATCAAAAAATGGTGGGCCGAGAACGGCGTATCCACCATTGCCGGTATCGCGATCGCGATTGCCGCGGTATTCGGCTGGCGCTTTTACCAGGATGGTGAGCAGGCCAAGCTTGAAGCCAGTTCGTTTGCCTATGAAGAATTGATCCAGGCACTGGCGACGGCGCGCAATGAGCCCAACGATATCAACATCGCCACCGCCGATCACCTGGCCAACCAGATCAAGGAAACGTATGGCGATAGCGGCTATGCCTATTTCGCCGCGTTTTTCCGCGCCCAGCAGGCGGTCAGCGATGAAGATTACGCACTGGCCGAGCAGGAGCTGAACTGGGTGCTCGACAGCGGCCCGAGCGAGCCGCTGCGGCAAGCGGCGCAGTTGCGGCTGGCGCGCGTGGTATTCGCACAGGATCGCAGCGATGAAGCGCTGGCTTTGCTGGCCGTTGACGACGCAGGCGCTTATGGCCCGGTTTACCTCGAGACTCAGGGCGATATTCATTTGCAGCTTGAGCAACACCAGCAGGCGGTCGACGCCTACGAAAGTGCGCAGGCACTGTCTACGCAACTCGAGATTAACGAGCCCCCGACTTTGTCGATCAAGCTCACGCACGCCCGGACTTTTCTGTAAGCATTCCGCCACCGGGGCAGCCGCCAGGCTGCAACACGGGGCTGAGCCAGGTGCCAGTACATGATTCACTCCCAGGCCACATTCCGCATCCATAGCGCTGCGCCTTTGCCTCGTGCATTGTCTCGTGCACTGTCTCGTGCACTGTCTCGCGCATTGCCTGCGCTGATGCTGGTCAGTCTACTGGTGTTGCTGCTCAGTGCTTGCAGTGGCAATCGCAAGGACGATGTTGTCGAGTCGGGAGAACCCGCACCGCTGCCGGAGTTTGTCGCTGAGACCCGCCTCAGGAAAAGCTGGTCGACTGACGTGGGCAGCGGGCAGGGCAAAAAGGAAGATCGGCTCACCATCGGATTTTTACCCGCTGCTGGTGGTGCGCAGGATGCCGTGGTCGCCTCGGTTAACGGGCGCGTTGCGCGGATCGACTCGCGCGGCAAGCGCGTCTGGCAAACGCGGGTGAGCAAGCGTTTATCAGCTGGTGCCGGCGCGGGCAGTGGGCTGGTTGCGGTCGCCGACAGCGACGGCCTGGTCTATGCGCTCGACGCTGAAACCGGCGAGCAGCGTTGGCGGGTCGATGTGCGCAGCGAAGTGCTCGCGGCGCCGGTTCCCGCTAACGACTATGTCATTGTGCAAACTGCGCTGGGCGACCTGTTGTGCCTTTCTGCAGCCGACGGCAGCGAGCGCTGGGTTTACAAGTCCGACTTGCCGGTGTTGACTTCGCGGGGTACCGCCACGCCAGTGATTCGCGATGGTGTTGTCTACACCGGTTTTGCCAGCGGCAAGTTCGTGGCGCTGGACCTGCGTACTGGCAGCTTGCGCTGGGACAAGCTGGTCGCCCTGGCCAAGGGCCAGGCCGAGATCGAGCGCATCGTCGATATTGACGCGGCGCCGCTGGTCACCAGCAACTCGGTCTACGTCAGCAGTTTCAATGGCAACCTGTTGGCCTACGACCGTGATTCCGGTGCCGCCCAGTGGCGCTTTGAGACCTCCAGCTATCGCGAGGTGGGCCGGGGTTTTGGCAACATTTACCTGGTCGATGAAGACAGCAGGATCCACGCTATTTCAGCGCAGGAGGGAGAGCTGCGCTGGGAGCAATCGGCGCTGTTACATCGTAGGCTCAGTGCGCCTGCGGTCTACGGCGGATTCATGCTGGTTGCCGATGGCAAGGGCTATCTGCATGTGCTCTCGCAGGTCGACGGCGCCGTCGTCGGTCGGGCGCGCGTCGATGGCTCCGGTGTACGGGTGCCGATGCGTGTTGCCAATGACCTGCTCTACGTCTACAGCAACGATGGCAAGTTGACCACGTTTACGCTCAGTGCGCTCAACTAGGCCAGGCCGTTCTTTCCGGGCAACCTGAACCATGCTTCCCGTTATTGCGCTCGTTGGCCGTCCCAATGTCGGCAAGTCAACGCTCTTCAACCGCCTGACGCGTTCGCGCGATGCGCTGGTGGCTGACTATGAGGGCCTGACGCGCGACCGCAAGTATGGCGAGGCGCAGTTTGGTGATACGCGGGTGATTGTCATCGATACCGGCGGGCTGAGCGGCCTCGAAGAAGGTATCGACGAGGCCATGGCACAGCAATCGCTGATGGCGATCGATGAAGCGGATGAGATCCTGCTGATGGTTGATGCCCGCGCGGGCCTGCTGCCGGCGGATGAGGCAATCGCTCGCGAGATTCGCCAGCGTGGCAAACCCTTCAGCGTTCTCGCGAACAAGATTGATGGTACCGAAGAGGGTGCCAGCGCCGAGTTTTATGCACTCGGTGTCGAGAATGTCTACCCCATCGCTGCCGCCCATGGCCGTGGCGTTCGCCAGCTGGTCGACGAGCTGGTTGAGCGCTGGCAGAGCGAGGCGGTTCCAGAGCCCCAGCCGACACCTGGCGAAGAAGCCTTCAAGCGCACCCGTATCGCGGTGGTGGGCAGGCCAAACGTGGGCAAGTCGACGCTGGTCAATCGCATGTTGGGTGAAGATCGGGTGGTTGTCTTTGATCACCCGGGAACCACGCGCGACAGTATCTATATCGATTACGACCGGCGCGATGCCGAAGGCAATGTGCAGCCCTACACGCTGATCGATACGGCCGGAGTCAGGCGACGCAAGAACGTCAACGAAGCGATCGAGAAGTTCTCGATCCTGAAAACGCTGAAGGCGGTTGGCGATGCCCAGGTGACGGTGTTGGTGCTCGATGCACGCGAGGGCCTGGTTGACCAGGACCTGCACCTGTTAAGCCATATCGTGAACGCGGGCAGGGCGTTGGTCATTGCCATCAACAAATGGGACGGGCTGGAGCAAGGCCAGAAAGATTCCATTCGCGAGCAGCTTGATCGCAAATTGGCGTTCAACGATTTTGCCGAGGTGCGCTTCCTGTCTGCGCTCCATGGCACCGGTGTGGGTGAGCTGTACAAGGCAGTCAATACTGCTTATCGTGCTGCGACCCAACAGCTTGTTACCAATGAATTGACCCGCATCCTCGAGCAGGCGGTGTTCGACCATCCGCCGCCCTCGATCGCGGGCCGTCGCATCAAGCTGCGTTATGCGCATGCGGGTGGCCAGAACCCGCCCATCATCGTTATTCATGGCAACCAGACCAACGCGGTGCCAAAGCACTATACGCGCTACCTTGAAAAAACATTTCGCCGCCGTCTGCAACTGTTCGGTACGCCGATTCGTATCGAGTACCGCAGCTCGGAAAACCCTTTCGCCGGTCGCAAGAACAAGCTGACGACACGTCAGGTGAACAAGCGCAGGCGAATGATGAAGCATGTCAAAAAGCGAAAGTGACACTCGGCCTGACATTCGCTCGACGGCCGATATTGAACAATTTGTCGATCATTTTTATGCTGCGCTGCTCGCCGACCCGGTGCTGGCGCCCATCTTTGTCGATGTGGCCAGGATCGACCTGTCTGTTCATAAACCCCTGATATGCCAGTACTGGGCCAAACTGCTGCTGGGTGGCGAGGACTACCAGCGCCATACGATGAACATACACCGTGCGGTCGATGGCAAGCGCAAGCTGCGGCCCGATGATTTCAAGCTGTGGCTCGATTATTTCGCGCGCAGTATGGATGCACTGTTTCGTGGGCCTACGGCGGATAAGGCTGTGAAGATAGCCACAACGATTGCCCAGAATATGAATAAGGCCGTCGGAAACGCGCCCTGGTAGCGTGCTATAGTAACGATCATGAATACACCGACAAGACAACGCGTTCTCACAGGCATCACGACCACAGGTACACCGCACCTGGGGAACTACGTCGGTGCGATCAAGCCGGCTATTGTCGCCAGCCAGGATACGGCGGTCGACTCATTCCTGTTCCTCGCAGACTACCACGCGATGATCAAAAGCCACGACGCTGACAAAATACAGCAGTCGAGCCGCGAGATCGCAGCAACCTGGCTGGCGCTGGGGCTGGATCCTGAGCAGGTCACGTTTTACCGGCAGTCCGATGTGCCCGAGATTCCCGAGTTATCCTGGATCCTGACCTGCTGGACGGCCAAGGGTCTGATGAACCGGGCTCACGCCTACAAGGCGGCTGTGCAGGCCAATGAAGAGGCGGGCGAGGACACCGACTACGCCATTACGATGGGGCTGTTCAGTTATCCGGTGCTGATGGCGGCCGATATCCTGATGTTTAACGGCCAGCGCATTCCAGTGGGTCGCGACCAGATCCAGCACGTCGAGATGGCGCGTGATATTGCCCAGCGGTTCAACCACCACTATGGTGAGACCTTCGTATTGCCCGAGGCGCAGGTCGATGACAACGTCGCGGTTTTGCAGGGCCTCGACGGCCGCAAAATGAGCAAGAGTTACGGAAACACCATCCCGCTGTTTGAGTCGGCCAAGAAATTGAAAAAGTCGATCAACAAAATCAAGACCAACCTGCTGGAGCCGGGCGAGCCAAAGGATCCCGATGACTCTACCGTCTTCCAGGTCTGGCAGGCCTTCGCAAGCCCCGAACAAACGGCCGATATGCGGCAGCAGTTTGCTGATGGCATTGCCTGGGGCGAAGCCAAAAAATGCCTGTTCGAGCTGATTGATGCCGAGTTGGCCGAGCCGCGTGAGCGCTATGAGGCCTACATGGCAGATCCTGCCCGGATGGAGACCATTCTCGCGCGCGGTGCTGAAAAGGCGCGCGAAGTGTCACGCCCCTTCATGCAACAGATTCGCGAGGCCATTGGTATCAGGCCAATGACCTAGCGGTTTTTCAGCCGCTTCATGCGCCGGCGCTCGCGGTGATCAAGAAACGTGGCCAGCTGCTGCTCGTCGAGTACTTCGGCAAGCTGTTGCTCAACGTCCGCATCAATTTCCTGCATACGTTCACGCAGGCCTGATTCCTCTCGGGCCTGGACCCGCTGTTCGTGTTGTTGCTGCATGATATCGACAAAGGCGTCGGTTTGCGCATCATCCAACTGCAATCGTCGTGCAAGTCGCTCCCAGTTGGGTTTGCGTTTGCCCTCGAACTGCTGCTGCCCTGAGTCGTTGCCAGTCGCCTGTTGCCCGTCTTCGGCCAGGCTGGCAGTGCTGGCCAGCAGCAGGCTGGCTGCCAGCAGGCCCATTGACAGTACTGTTGCCAGGCGGGGTGTGAATTCGTTGGTCGTCATCGTCTGTCCTCCAGTTTGATGGCATCATTCTGGAGTAGCGCGGTGCAAGCAATGCGCAGCAATTGTCAAAGAAATGTGCAAATGCGACGGTCTCAAGTTGCAGTGTCAGTGGGATCGTACTTGTAGCCCACGCCATAGACCGACTGGATCAGATTGTTCTCGGGCAGCAACTGCTGCAGCTGCTGGCGTAGCTTTTTGATATGGCTGTCGATCGTGCGCTCACTCACGACGCGGTGATCGGTGTAGCAGGCGTCGATGAGCTGGCTACGCGAGAAGATGACGCCGCTATGGGCGGCCAGGTGCTCGAGCAACCGGAACTCGACCGCCGTCAACTGGACCCGGTTGCCGCCGCTGCTGACCTGGAGTTTGTCGCGGTCAATCTGCAGCGCCGGGTCAGTCGCAGCGGGTCGTGCGGTGATAGCACCATGGCGACGCAGGTTGGCGCGCACCCGGGCAACCAGCTCGCGCGGTGAGAAGGGTTTGCAGATGTAGTCGTCGGCACCAATTTCCAGACCAAGGATCCGGTCGATCTCATCAGCTCTTGCCGTGACCATCAGCACGGGTATATCGCTGAACTGGCGCAGCTCGCGGCAGATGTCGATGCCATCGCGATTCGGCAACATGATGTCGAGCAGCACCAGTGCGGGCTGGTGTGCCTTGATCCAGGGGATGACCGCGTTGCCATCTGCCAGGTGATGGGTTGCCAGCTCGGCAGAGTGCAGGTACTCGATCACGATATCGGCGAGCCTGGTTTCATCTTCGACGACAAGAACCGTCGGTTTGGTGCTGGTGTTCACATCGGCCTCGTCAGTTGTCAGCGTTGCTGATATCGCGGTTTACCGCTTGCTCGATCGGTAGCTCCATCACAATCGCGAGGCCGCCAAGCGGGCTGAGCGCTGCGTGAACCCGGCCGTGGTGCTGGTCGACGATGCTCTGCACGATTGCCAGCCCGAGCCCGCTGCCGCCGCGTTGCCGGTTGCGGCTGCTGTCGACCCGGTAGAGTCGCTGGAACAGCGAGGGCAGCTGGCCGCTATCGACGCCGGGTGCGCTGTCTTCCCAGCGTAGTTCAACTGTGCCTGCACTGCGCTCGAGGGTGCAGAGAATCTGGCCGGGCGAATCGGTGTAGCGCAGCGAATTTTGTACCAGGTTGCGTATAACGCGGGTCATTGCGGCAGTGTCTGCCGTGATCAGGGCTGGTTCTTCAGCGACTAGCTCAAAGTTGAGTTGTTGGCGATGCAGCGACGCCGAGAACTGCCGGATTTGCTGCTCGACCAGTTCGCCAAGATCGAGCGGGCTCAGCTGCAGCGACTGGCCATCGCCGGCGGCCATCGAATCGCCCAGGTCACTAACCAGCTGGGTGAGCTGTTCCAGTTCAAGCCGGATAGCGCTGAGCCACGCCCGATCGAGCGGGCGGATGCCGTCCTCGGCAGCCTCGACCTGTGCCTGAAGAATCGCAAGCGGCGTGCGCAGTTCGTGGCTGATGTCGGACACCCAGTGTTGCTGCCGTTGTTCGTAGCTCTCCAGCGTCGCCGCCAGCGCGTTCAATTCGCGAGCCAGCTGGCCGAACTCGTCGTTGCCCGCAGCGGCAGCGCGGGCGCTGTAGTCGCGGCGCGCAAGTGAGCGAATATGATCGGACAGGCCCGCCACGGGGCGGGTCAGCCAACGTGCCAGTGGCCAGCTGAGCAGGATGATAATGAGCGCGCTGGCCAGGGCAATCGCGCTAAAGCGTCGATTCTGGTCGGCGACGAATGCGGCTGCGGCCAGGTCGGTATTTTCCCGCGCGGGGGCGACGCCGATGTAGCCGACGACGGTTGCATCGACCTGGATCGGTACCAGCGGCCAGTCAGCCTGTACCGCTGCTCTCCGGAATAGCGGCCGGCGCTCGGTATCGAGCAGGATGAACGGGCCCCTGGGCGGGCGCGTTCGTGGCGGCTTGTCGCGTGGTGGCCGGTGCTTCTTATCAAGCCCCGGTTCGGCTGAGAGCCCGAGGTTGCCTGGCGACTGGATAGCGCGCTGCAGATCGTCGAAATAGCGCGGGCTGCGAGTAAAGCGTTGCCAGGAGGGCAGGTTGGGGTGGTTTTCGGCGATGGCTGTCGCCAGCTGTTGGGCAGCCTGGATGCGACCGGCCATCAGGTAGCTGTAGAACCCCTCGGTAAAACTGTTTCGAACCGAGAGATAGATCGCCGCGCAGAGGGACAGTGCGACCGCGGCGCTGGCAATGGCCAGCTTGCTGCGCAGGCTCAGTCGCACTGCGCGGTTTACCAGTAGCCCCGGTGACGGCGCTCACGCTTGCCGCCAATTTTTCTCGCTGTGAACACGTCGTCGTGTAATTCGTAGCCGATGCGCGTATTGCGGCGAATGATGTCAGCCAGCGTTGTGCGCTCGACCTGCCGCAGTTCACGATGAGACAGCGTGCGTTGGTACCAGAATCGATCGCCATCGCGCAGGGCTTCAAACTGGAGCTTCAGGACCATGGTGAACAGCAGGCCGAGATGGGAGTCAGGTAGCGGCGTTTCGGCCAGTCCACCGGCCCACAGGTCGACCTGGTCCACCGTATCGTAAGCCGCCGCAAGGCGGTACTGGACGTCGGGATCACTGCTGATATCGGCAAAGCTGAGTGCTGCCGGCAGGCCCAGTTCAACCCGCGCCTGGTTGTACGAGGGCAGGCCATGATCCCGGCCGCGCTGGATGTTGAGGCTGGCCAGGTCAAAACCACCGGCACCGGGTGCCCCGAACAGGAAGTTGCGTACATCATCGATCACCTGGTGGTCGATGGCCTGGTGCCGCTGCTGGGCGAGGCCGCGCAGGATGGGTTCGATGCCGCCCTCGTCGCGCAGTCGCCAGGGTGAGAAGAACGCATCGCGCAAATCCAGGTGTCCGTGGGCGATTTCCCCGCCGCGCCGATTGAGTCGCAACAGCTGCGGGCTCAGCGCGCTGTGTCCAAAGCGAAACGCCGCTGTTGAAAAACTGTTGCGGATTGTGGCGTTCACATCGGGGCGATAGCCGCTATAGGGCGCAATGGTGGACGGCCCCAGCAGGGCCGGCAAAAACTCGTTGTAGGTAATCACCTGCATCTGGGCGCCGACGATTTGCCGGGCTTTCTGGTAGATCTGCTCACCGCTCCACTGCGGGTGCTTGCGCCGGTAGAGGCCTGCCAGCCGGTTGTGCTCGCGAACAAACAGGGTGTGCATGGCCGCGAGCCCGACCTGCTCGTTGGCGCGAACATCCCCGCCCAGGAACAGCGTCTCGGCGTCGCCGCCAGCATTGGGCAGGCCTTCGCTGTTGTACGGTAGCAGGCGGCCTTTACTGGTCTTGAGTCGGCCCGTACCGTCCATACGGCGCAACGCAGTGGCACGCGTCTGGTCGGAGCCGTAGACGTTGGAGGCATCGATCCAGGCGGTGATTTCGTTGATCTGCTGGCGAGGCTGTGTGGGATCAGCGTCGTGGTCATGCAAAGAGCGGTTGAACGCCATCTCGCTGCCGGGCACAAAAAACAGGTCGTCAGCCGGTATCGTGATGTTCGCTGCTTCAGCCGGTTCCACCCCGTCGGTCAGGTCGATGTCATGATCGAGAAACTGGCCCCATTGCCATAAGTAGTCGCTGTTGCGGTGGCGGTTCGGGGTTTCCTCGAGCTGGGCCACCAGGTAGTTGCTGATGGCGCGCGGGTTGGGCCGGTCTGCGCCGGCGAGGCTGTCGAGGCCGTTGCCATATTGTGGCAGGAAGAGGCGCAGCAACTCGGTGTGGGCTGCGCCCATATCAGTAAACACCAGGTTGTTGTCGCTGCCGTCAATGCTGCGCAAGCCCAACTCTGCTGGTGGCTCGTGCTTGCGTCGCCGGACGGCGGGTTCATCGCGCTGGATTTTACGCGCGGGTGAGACTTCATTGCCCGATTCAAGCTGCACCGAGTCGCTGTTGCCCGCTTTCCTGTCCTGGGCAGTTGCGGGGTGCTGTATCAGTAAGCCTGCAGATAACACGGCCGCAGCGGTGATAGCGTGTCGCCCGCTTGCGCGCCAGTGCAGGCTTTTACGCCTGCATTGGTGTTGGGAGCGCGTAGTGTCTCTCAATAAATTCAACATAGCCTGATCCTCTAACTGTATCCCTAGTTTTTGCAAACCGTGCATCCGTCTTTGCGCTTTATTATGCTAGCAAAACAATGTGCAGCAAAATGACAAAAACAAGCTTGCTGCAGGTCAAAGCAAAAGCCTTGCAATAACAGATACATAGCAATAGTTAGGAAAAGTCTAACGATTGCTGTCAGGCGGTTCGATCGACTCGGTCACGCACTGGCATGTTTCACATTTGCTGCACGTTTCAAGCCGTCGGCGCGGGTATCCTGTGGTCGACGTCGTAGCCTGGTCACATTGCAGTGACTGTTGGCGATTGCCCAGGGAACTAAAAAAATGAAAAGAATACCCATGCTTGTCCGTCTGTCCTGTGTTTTTGCTGTTACTGTCAGTATGGTTAGCTGGGCTCAGTTGCCGCCAGTGCCAGTGCCTGCAGAGAACCCTGTCACCGAGTCGAAGCGGGTGTTGGGGAAAATCCTGTTCTGGGAAGAGCAGCTCTCTACTGATAACACGGTGGCCTGCGGCACCTGTCACATACCCGGCGTAGCCGGAGCGGACCCCCGGCCTGGCGCACACCCCGGGCCCGACCTTGTGTTCGGCGGGCCCGACGATGTCGTGGGCTCACCGGGTGTCGTCCGTCGCGATAGCTCAGGCCTGCGTATCGAAGATTCGACCTTTGGTTATGCCGTGCAGGTGACCAATCGTTCAGCGCCCAATTTTTTCGGTGCACTGTGGGCTGCGCAACAGTTCTGGGATGGTCGCGCCGAATCGGTGATGCTGGATCCGCTTGATGGTAGCGTTGCCATCGCCGCCGGGGGCTCGCTGGAAAACCAGGCACTTGGCCCTCTGCTCAGTTCGGTTGAGATGGCTAAAGATGGCCGCAGCTGGGAGGAGGTCACCAGCAAGCTGGCAGCGGCCGAGCCCCTGGTGTTTGCCAGCGATCTGCCAGCTGACATCACGACGGCGCTGTCCGGATCGCCCAGCTACGGTGACCTGTTCACCAGCGCATTTGGCGATCCCGACATTACGCCGGTCCGCATTGCCTTTGCGATTGCGACTTATGAGCGTACGCTGGTTGCCGACCAGACACCGTTCGACCTGGGGACACTGACGCCCCAGCAGGCCCAGGGCCTGACCTTTTTCCAGCCGCCGGCCGCTGGCGCGCCGCCCAACTGCGGATCCTGCCATGCGCCGCCGCTGTTTACCGACAATACTTTTCGCAATATCGGCGTGCGCCCGCCCGCAGAAGACAGCGGCCGCTTTGCGATTACCGGTGTGGCGGCTGACCTGGGCCGCTTCAAGGTGCCCACGCTGCGCAACGTCAGCACCAAACCGACGTTTATGCACAATGGCAGCCTGGCGACGATGGCGGAAATTATCGCTTTCTATGGGCCGGGCGGACAAAACAGTGCGGTCAACCTCGACGCAGCCATGCCCGTTCCGGTGCCGCCTCCTTTGGTGCCCGCCGTCATCGATTTTGTGGAAAACGGTTTGACCGACCCGCGTGTGGTCAATGCGACTTTCCCCTTTGATGCACCAACCTTGAGCGCAGCGGGCGCGCTGGTGGAGGAGAACGTACCGCTACCCGTCTGGTCGGTCCCACTGTTACTGTTGCTGTTGGTTATCACAGCGATAAGGGCGCGCTACCGCGCATCGCAATGACGGGCTAATGGGTGATATCGGAGCCGCTTTTGGTGCAGCGCGCACCGTAACGTGCGCCTGCATTGCAGTAAACCGCGAAAAAACCGCATAAAACCGCGTTTAAAAACTGGCGCGATATTTGTATAGCTTACTGTGCAGGCCTGCAAGTCAAGATAGCCAGGTCTGCCTGAAAAGTACATTTACCTGGCAATGATGCCCACTCCCTGCAAGGGGAGTGGGCTTTTTCTTTTTTGGGGTTAAAACGATGACGAGATTAGTTTTGAACAGCCTGTGCGCCACGACGGTGCTCTGCTCGGTGTATACGCACGCGGGCATATCGATCGATGAGCTCAGCGAAGCCGTACAGTCGGGGAAGGTCGCGCTCAACTTTCGCTACCGGCTTGAACATGTCGACCAGGATGGCATCGACAACGAAGCCAACGCATCGACCTTGCGATCGCGACTGACCTACACCTCCGGCAAGATCAAGGACCACTGGAGTTTCGGCATAGAAGCTGATTCTGTCGCGGTTATTGGCGATGAGCGCTACAACTCCACCGAGAACGGCCTGGCCGAGTTTCCAGTGGTCGCCGACCCCGAGGGTTTTGATCTCAACCAGTCCTTTATCAAGTATGAGAAAGACAGCTTTAGCGTAACCACCGGCACCCAGCGTATCTTGCATGGCAACCAGCGCTTTGTCGGTGGGGTGGGCTGGCGCCAGAATGAGCAGACTTACGATGCGGTGCGCGTGACGTTCAAACCGGCCGACAACGTGTCGATTGATTACAGCTATGTCTGGAACGTCCACCGTATCTTCGGGCCAGAAGCCGGCGCACAGCCTTCGGACTGGGACAGTGATTCGCACTTCCTCGTGGCGACCATAACCCCCGCCAAGGGCCATAAAGTCGAGGGTTTTGCCTATTTGCTCGACTTTGACAACGACAATGGCATACCGAATTCTACCGCCACCTATGGCATCAACTACGCGGGCGAGTTTGGCCCGGTCAAGCTCAACGCGACCTATGCATCGCAGTCGGAAGACGGCGATTCGCCGCTGGATTATGACGCGGATTATATGGCCGCTGAAATCAGCACCAAGATTGAAAAGGTGACGCTGAAAGCCGGTATCGAGACGCTGGGAAGCGATGACGGCGATGCCGCCTTCCGCACACCGCTGGCGACCCTGCACAAATTCCAGGGCTGGGCCGACAAGTTCCTGCTCACGCCGGCCGATGGTATCGAAGATACCTACGTCGCCGTCGCAGCGCCGCTGGGGCCCGTCAAAGTCTCGCTCATCTACCATGACTACCAGGCCGATGATGGCGATCGTGATTTCGGGGATGAAATCAACTTCGTGGCGAACTACGCACTGAACAAGCGGGTCAAGTTCCAGCTCAAGGCGGCGGACTTTAGCGCGGAAGACCTGGCTACCGATACCAGTAAGTACTGGCTGAGCACTATCATCAGTTTGTAGCATAGTGCCGCGCCAGAAAAGCTGGCACCCGGATTGCAAGACCAGCACTGTATTGTGTTCTCGTTGTTGGCGTAAAGCCTTTGTGAGCCCCGAATGCGTGTTGTACTGGTCGACGACAACACTGAGCGAGTGACCCACTTGAGTGCGTCGCTCGCCAGAATGGGTATTGAAGTGTGCAGTGTTGTCGAAAATCCACTTCGCCTGCTCAAAATTATTGAGCAAACCGCCCCGGACGTAATCCTGATCGATATGGAGTCGCCCGGGCGGGACATCCTCGACAGCCTGTCGATTCTGAGCGAGCACCAGCCGACACCGGTGGTCATGTTCTGCGATAGCGAGGATCCGGGCTTCATCAGCCAGGCTGTTGACGCCGGGGTCTCTACCTACCTGCTGGGCAGTGATGTGGAGCCCGCCCAGGTTCGGCCGGTCATTGATGTTGCGATAGCGCAGTTCAGGAGTTTCCAGGCTTTGCGCAGTGAGCTACACCAGACTCGCTCGGAACTGGCGGGTAGGGGTGTTATCGACCGCGCCAAGGCGTTGGTCATGCGGCGCTATAACCTGACCGAAAGCGAAGCCTATGCCAGCCTGCGCAAGACCGCGATGGATCGCAATGTAAAGCTGGTCCATGTCGCCCAGCGTATTCTTGATGAGGGGGGCGAGTCGTGAGCGACGCGACACTCGATCGGCTGCTGCCGCCAGCGGAAAAAACCAGCCTCGCGCTGGGATACCTGCCACTTTGCGATGCGGCGCCGCTGCTGGTTGCAGAGCACCTGGGGCTCTACCAGCGGCTTGGCCTGGAGGTGACCTTGCAACGGGAAATATCCTGGGCCAATGTTCGCGACAAGCTGGTCAGTGGTGCACTCGATGCAGCCCAGATGCTGGCCCCCTTGCCGCCGATGGCGACGCTCGGTATCAGTGGCCTGCGCAAGACAATGGTGTCGAGTATGACACTGTCGCGCAACGGTAACGGCATAACACTCAATCGCCAGCTGGTCGACGAGGCACTGGATCGCGGCTTTACCCCGGATCAGCCTGCCTCGCTGGCTGCGTTCATCAGGCAGCGATCGCAGGTCGATGGCAAGAAGCCCACCTTCGCGACCGTCCACGCCTTTTCCAACCATACGGTGCTGCTCAGGAAGTGGCTCCGCAGCGGGGGGGTGGATCCGGACACCGATATTGCCATGCTGGTCGTGCCGCCGTCGCAGATGGTGGATAGCCTCGACTCGGGCATAGTCGATGGTATCAGCGTGGGGGAGCCCTGGAATTCACTGGCCCTGCAGTCCGGTGTGGGCATGATTGCGGCCGACAGTACCGACTACCTGTCCGGCAGTGCCGAAAAGGTGTTGTGCACGCAGCAGGACTGGCAGCGCTGCCATACCGGCACGCTCGCGCGTTTGTTGGTTGCCTTGCTGCTGGCCTGCCAGTGGCTGGGCAGCATGAAGAACCGTGAACAGGCGGCGACGTTGCTCTCGCAACCTGGTTACCTGGGGCTGGATGAAGCCCTGATGCGGCCAGCGCTGGGTGCCCTGGTCGATGCGCGAAACCGTGAACCGGGCGGCTTCGCCAGCCCCATCGTGTTCTATGGGCCGGGTGTCAATCGGCCGTCCATTGCCGAGTGCGAGCAGTTTATATTGAACTGTACGGCGCCGATGGGCGCGCCGCTATCCACCAAGACGATCAAGTCACTGGCACAGGCGTCCTCCGACCCGACCTTCTTTGATTACGCCTTCGAGAAATTCCAGCAACTGTCGACCGAGGAGTACACCGGTCTTGCGCACCATTGAGCGACCATGGCCGGAAAATCGCACCGCCGCTGTGCGTATTCATCGGCATGCCAGTTGCTCGAGCGGCCAAAAACAGCGTAGTTATCGGCTTTTTCGCAGTTGGCACGCTTATTGATAGTCTTTAATTGTCGCGTTTAGCTCGACGCACAACGCTACATACATATCCGCTAGGGTAATGGCGCCCGCCGCATTGTGAGATTGGTCTCCCCTCATGCGGCGGGCTTTTTTTTTGAGTCGTATTTTTTATCTGTGGGGTAAGTTGAAGATGAAAGCCAGACGAATGGTCAGCCATCTCGCAAATGGTTTGATGACATTATTGTTGCTAACAGTGTGTGCCGGAGCAGTGGCCGAAATCGGTGAGCCCGAAAAGGATGAGCTGACGTTTGGTTTTATCAAGCTGACCGACATGGCGCCGATCGCGATCGCCTACGAGCGCGGCTACTTTGAAGATGAGGGTCTGTTTGTGACGATCGAGGCCCAGGCCAACTGGAAAGTGCTGCTCGATGGCGTTATCGATGGCCAGCTCGATGGTGCGCATATGCTGGCAGGCCAGCCGCTGGCAGCAACGATTGGCTTTGGCACCAAATCCCATATCGTGACGCCGTTTTCAATGGACCTGAACGGCAACGGCATTACCGTCTCCAACGCAGTTTGGGAGGCGATGAAGCCCAATATTCCGAAAATGGACGATGGCCGGCCTGTGCACCCGATCAAGGCCGACTACCTCAAGCCGGTCGTGGAGCAGTACCGCGATGAGGGCAAGCCCTTCAATATGGGCATGGTGTTCCCGGTCTCTACGCACAACTACGAACTGCGCTACTGGCTGGCGGCGGGCGGGCTGCACCCCGGCTTCTACGCACCGCACAAGGGCGATATCGCCGGCCAGATTGACGCTGATGTCCTGCTGTCAGTCACGCCACCACCGCAAATGCCCGCTACTCTTGAGGCCGGCACGATCTACGGTTACTGCGTCGGAGAGCCCTGGAACCAGCAGGCTGTGTTCAAGGGGATCGGCGTGCCGGTCATTACCGACTATGAAATCTGGAAAGATAACCCTGAAAAAGTTTTCGGTATGACGCGCGAGTTCACCGAGAAGTACCCGAACACCACGGTGCGTATCGTCAAGGCCCTGATCAGGGCGGCCAAGTGGCTCGATGAGAATGACAATGCCAACCGGATGGAGGCGGTGAAAATCCTTGCACGGGGTGAGTATGTGGGGGCCGACGTTGAGGTTATCGCAAACTCCATGACCGGCACTTTCGAGTACGAGAAAGGCGACAAGCGACCAGTGCCCGACTTCAATGTGTTCTTCCGCTACTTCGCCACCTATCCCTACTACTCGGATGCGGTCTGGTACCTCAGCCAGATGCGACGCTGGGGTCAGATCTCTGAGCCGATGCCCGACGAGTGGTATCACGATGTCGCGAAGAAGGTGTACCGCCCCGATATCTACCGCGTTGCGGCCACTGAACTGATCAAGGAGGGTCATCTTGAAGCGGCTGATTTTCCGGATTTTGAAACCGAGACGGGTTTCCGTCCCGAGCAAACCGAGTTTATCGATGGCATCTCGTTTGATGGGCTCAAGCCAAACGAATACCTGTCGAAGTTCCCGATCGGCCTGAAGGATGAAGTCCTGTGACAAGCCTGACCTTTGAATCCATCAAGTTGCCGCATTGGAAGGCACCTGCATTCGTCAGCGACGCATTGCTGGCGAGCACCGGGATTGTCATATTCCTGCTGCTTTGGCACGCCGTCGCCGGCTCAATACAGACCTCGCTGGGCCAGTTTCCTGGCCCGGCGCAGGTCTATGAGCAGTCGGCCAACCTCTACGAGGAGCACCAGCAACAACGTGCCAAGGCAGCGGCTTTCTATGAGAGGCAGGAAAAGCGCAACGCCGACAAGCTCGCGCGCGACCCCGACGCGGTGGTCAAATGGCGGGTATACACGGGTTCGCCAACCTTCCTCGACCAGATCCTGACCAGTCTCAAGACGGTGATGTTCGGTTTTGCGATCGCCTCGCTGATCGCGGTGCCGGTTGGCATCATCTGTGGCCTCAGCAACCGGGTTTACACCGCGGTTAACCCGATTATCCAGGTGCTCAAGCCGGTGTCACCACTGGCGTGGTTGCCGCTGGTGACCATGGTTGTCTCGGCGGTCTATGTGAGTGAGGACCCGTTCTTCCAGAAGTCCTTCCTGAATTCGGCATTTACTGTCGCGCTGTGTTGCCTGTGGCCGACCCTGATCAACACCACTGTCGGGGTTGCGGGCATTGACCGTGATCTTGTCAACGTCGGTCGCGTGATCAAGCTTGGGTCGCTGACCAATATTGTGAAAATCGTATTGCCTGCATCGATTCCTCACATCTTTACCGGGCTGCGGCTGTCGCTGGCGACGGGCTGGATGGTGTTGATCGCCGCCGAGATGCTGGCGCAGAACCCTGGTCTTGGAAAATTCATCTGGGACGAATTCCAGAACGGATCATCCAGCTCACTGGGCAGGATTATGGTCGCGGTAATTACTGTCGGCCTGATAGGTTTCATGCTCGATCGTCTGATGCTGCTGTTGCAGCGCTACGTCAGCTGGGACAAGCAGGCAGTGCTGCGCTAGGCGCGGCGCTGCGACATGAACGCAATGAGGTAATAGCATGTCAGCATTTCTTGATATCAGCCAGGTCAGCAAACGATTCAATACCGACAGTGGTGAATTCGAAGCACTGAGAAACGTCGACCTGAAAATCCGCCAGGGCGAATTTGTCTCGCTGATTGGTCACTCCGGCTGTGGCAAGTCGACGGTACTGAATATTGTCGCCGGCCTGCTGCCTGCGTCACTGGGCGGTGTGTTCCTCGAGGGCAGGCAAATTGACGAGCCTGGCCCGGATCGCGCAGTGGTTTTCCAGCATCACGCGCTGATGCCCTGGTTGAGCGTTTACGAGAATGTGGAGCTTGCGGTAAAAGCGGTGTTCAAGGGCAGGAAGAGCAAGGCCGAGATCCGCGAGTGGATCCTGCACAACCTGGCGCTGGTCAATATGTCGCACGCGGTAGAGAAGATGCCGCACGAAATATCCGGGGGTATGAAGCAGCGCGTGGGCATTGCCCGGGCGCTGGCGATGCAGCCAAAAGTCCTGCTGATGGATGAGCCCTTTGGCGCGCTCGATGCCCTGACCCGGGCCCAGCTGCAGGACAGCACGATGAAGATCCAGTCCGAGTTGGGCAACACCGTGATCATGATCACACATGATGTGGACGAAGCGGTGTTGTTGTCCGATCGCATTGTCATGATGACAAATGGCCCTGCCGCAACCGTCGGGCAGGTGGTCGATGTGAACCTGCCGCGGCCTCGTGACCGGTTGAGCCTGGCCGAGGATGCGCAGTTTAACCACTGCCGGAAACTGGTGCTCGACTTCCTCTACTCAGCGCATGACAAGAAAAGTGACGCGGAGGCGTTGGCGGAAAGTAAATGCGATGACGCTGCAGTGGAGGCGGTGGATAGTACCGCCTCGCCGGCAAGTCATCCGCCAGAGGGCTCCAAGGCAGCCTGACGGTGGCCCGGGCGTGAGTGACATGGTCATCGATTGTGATATCGCGGTAATTGGCGCAGGTATGGCCGCAGGCCGCTTGCTCAATCGCCTCGCGGAGGCCGACTACGCCGGTAGCGTTGCTGTCATCAGCAAAGAGGCGCACGCGGGCTACAACAGGATACTGCTGCCCGATTACCTGGCTGGCCAGTGCTCGATCGAGCAGATGGAGCCCTGGCCCGAAGTCGGCGGTGTACTGCCACAGAAGCTAAGGCGTTTCGATCGCTGTGAAGTCCGCGCCGTCGACCTCGCGCAGAAATCCGCCGAGCTAAGTAGCGGTGAGCATATTCGCTGGCGAACCCTGGTGTTTGCCAACGGCGCCACGGTGCCAGGAGCGGGCGCCACCGATCAGCAGCGCGATAACGTCCAGACGCTGCGCTCGATCGCCGATTGCGATGCACTGCGCCAGACCCTCTCGCCCAAAACCCGGATTGTCGTGGTGGGCGGTGGCCTGCTGGGGCTGGAGGCGGCCAGTGCCTTGCACTCACAGTGTGCGCAGGTGCATGTGATCCATCGCAATCCACTGTTGATGAACAGGCAGCTCGATCGGGAGTCGAGCGAACTGCTGCTCGGGGCGCTGCAGGCGATGGGCATCGATTTCAGCCTCGGCCGCACTATCAAGGCCCTTGTCGGTGAGTCACGCGTTGACGAAATCCGGCTCGACGATGGCAGTTGCCTGCCCTGTGACCGGCTGGTGCTTGCCACCGGCACGCGCGCGGACGACAGCCTGGCGCGCCGCGCCGGACTGGCCTGTGATGGAGGCATCTGTGTGGATGCGACGCTGCGGACATCGCACCCGGATGTGTATGCGCTCGGTGAGTGTGCCGCGCAGGAGGGCGTGCAGTACGCACTGGTCGCGCCGATTTACCAGCAGGCCGATGCACTGGCTGGCACGCTGCTGGGTGGTAAACCGCAGACAGCCAGGATCGATGCGCCCTTTACTCGCCTCAAGGTCAAGGCATTGTCGCTGATTTCCATGGGCGATATTGCGGCCATGGGAAAGGAGGGGGTGGAGGACTACATCGTCCGCGATCACAGCGAGGGCGTTTATCGCCGACTGGTATTCGACGGCGCACGGCTGATCGCCGCCGTACTCTGGGGTAGCACGCGAGCATCGGGCGCAATTGCCCAGCGGCTGGGCAGTGAGGTTGCGCTCAGCGATCGCGACCGCCTGCTGTTCGGCACGATCTAGCCAGGCGCAGCGGTTGATTCGAACGAGTAACAAAGATGCACAATACGGGGAGCAAATAACGTGATGCATGTAGTTGTTGTGGGTAATGGCATGGTGGGAAATCATTTCCTGCTGAGTCTGGCGGCCAGGGCCAAAGAATCCGGTGCGGTGCAGATCACCGTTATCGGCGAGGAGCCCCGCATCGCCTACGACCGGGTCCACCTGTCCGAGGTGTTTGCCGGTAAGGCGCCCGAAGCACTCGCGCTATCGAGCGAAGCGGAGTACCGTGAAGCCGGTATTGCGTTTGAGTTTGGCCGCAAGGTGACCGCGATCGATCGCCAGCAGCAGTCGGTGACGCTGGCAGATGGTGAGTCGATACATTACGACGAGCTGGTGCTTGCCACCGGCTCCTATCCTTTCGTTCCGCCGATTCCCGGTGCCGACCACGCCCGCTGCTTTGTCTACCGCACGATCGATGACCTGGACCAGATCCGTGCGGCAGCCGGAGCAGCGCGGCGTGGCGTCGTCGTCGGCGGCGGCCTGCTGGGCCTTGAATGTGCCAATGCGCTGCAAAACCTGGGGCTTGAGACCCACGTGGTCGAGTTTGCTCCCGGCCTGATGGGTGTCCAGCTCGATCCGGACGGCAGCGAGGTGCTGCGCGAGCATATTGAGCAGTTGGGTGTCGTGGTGCATACCGACAAGGCCACCCAGGTCATCGAGGAGCAGGGCGACGGGTTGGTCATGCGCTTTGCTGATGACAGTGAATTGCTCACTGACATGATTGTTTTCTCTGCCGGCATCCGCCCCAACGATGAACTGGCCAGGCAATCGGGTATGGCAACAGGGCCTCGCGGCGGTATCGAAGTTGATGAGCGCTGCCGGGTGGTTGGCGAGGACAGGGTGCACGCGATCGGCGAGTGCGCACTGTATGACGGCAAGATCTTTGGCCTGGTAGCGCCGGGGTATCGCATGGCGGAAGTTGCCGCCGATCACCTGTGTGGCGGGGACAGCGAGTTTCGTGGTGCCGACATGAGCACCAAGCTGAAACTGATGGGTGTGGAAGTGGCATCGATTGGTGATGCCAAGGCCGCTGCCAATGGCGCGCTCAGCTATCGGTTCTCAGACCCGGTCAAACGCGTGTACCAGCGGCTCAACCTCAGTGAGGATGGCAGCAAGGTCATCGGTGCCGTGCTGGTTGGCTCTACGGAACACTACGACCAGATCCACCAGTATTTCGCCAATGAGCTAGCCACCCCGGAATCGCCCGAGGCGCTGATTATGCCCGGCGTTGATAGCGCCGACGCCGGGTTGCTGGCTGGCCAGCTGCCGGACTCCGCGACGATCTGTTCCTGCCACAACGTCAGCAAGGGCGCGGTGGTCGCCCAGGTTGATGCAGGCTGCGTCGAGCTGGCAGAGCTGAAGGCCTGTACCAGGGCCAGCACCGGCTGTGGTGGCTGCGCAGCGCTACTCAAGTCGGTGTTCGATACCGAGCTTGAACAGCGGGGAGTGGTGGTCGATAAATCGATATGCGAGCACTTCGAATACACGCGACAGGAGCTGTTTCACCTGTGCAAAGTCGGCCAGATCAAGGACTTTGCAAGCCTGCTCGAGCGCCATGGACGAGGCCGCGGCTGTGATATCTGCAAACCGGCTGCCGCGTCGATATTCGCATCGCTGTGGAATGAGTACATTCTTGAATCGCAGCACGCAGGCAACCAGGATACCAATGATCACCTGCTTGCAAATATGCAAAAGAATGGCACCTACTCGGTTGTTCCCCGTGTGCCTGGCGGCGAAATTACCCCCGAGAAACTGATCGTGCTCGGCGAGGTGGCAAAAAAATATGACCTCTACACGAAAATCACCGGTGGCCAGCGCATTGACCTGTTCGGGGCCCGCGCCGAAGAGCTGCCGCTGATCTGGCGAGAGCTGATAGACGCCGGCTTTGAAACCGGCCACGCCTACGGCAAGGCAATGCGCACGGTCAAGAGCTGCGTCGGCAGTACCTGGTGTCGCTATGGTGTGCAGGACTCGGTGCAGATGGCCTTGCTGATAGAGAATCGCTACAAGGGCCTGCGCTCGCCACACAAGCTCAAGCTCGCTGTCTCGGGCTGCACACGCGAATGCGCCGAAGCACAGAGCAAGGACGTCGGTGTGATCGCTACCGAGTCAGGCTGGAACCTCTACGTTGGCGGCAATGGCGGGATGCGGCCGCGTCACGCTGAGCTATTCGCGACGGACCTGGATGATGAGACCCTGGTTCGGTACATCGACCGCTTCCTGATGTTCTATGTCAAAACTGCGGACAGGCTGCAGCGCACCTCGGTGTGGATGGAATCACTGGAGGGTGGGCTTGATTATCTTCGCGAGGTGATTATCGATGACAGCCTGGGCATCGCCGCGGATCTTGAGCAACAGATGGCGACCGTGATCGATACCTATCAGTGTGAGTGGAAGACCACCATCGAAAGCCCTGAAAAGCTGAAGCGATTCCGCAGTTTTGCGAATACCAACCAGCCTGATCCCTCAGTGGTGTTCGTGCGTGAACGCGGGCAGCGTCGGCCCGCGCGTGACGATGAAATTGAAGAGCAGTTGATCAAGGTCTCATGAACCGGACGGGACAGGAAACGATGTATACAACAGCAGAACAGTTACGCGGTGGTACGGTCGTCTGCCAGCAAGCCGATCTTGTCGCCAACGGCGGTGTGGCGGTGTTGCTCGATGGGCAGCAAATTGCGCTTTTCTACCTGCCCGACGAGCAGCCCGCACTCTACGCGCTCTCGAACTGGGACCCGATTGGCAAGGCAAATGTCATGTCGCGTGGCATCCTGGGTGACAAGGGGGGAGAGTTGGTGGTCGCATCACCGCTTTACAAGCAGCACTTCAGGCTGAGCGATGGCCAGTGTCTTGAGGACGCGGATGTCTGCCTGGTCAGTTACCCGGCGGTGATTGAAGACGGGGTGGTGCTGGTCAGCACCTGATAGCGAGTGGACGCTGGATCGACAACCCGCTCGACCTGCCCCTATTGTGGTGTGGGCTGCGGGGTTAGCGCTAGCTCTGGAGCCGATGCCGCACAGGTCATTCGCATCGAGGGTGACCGGGCTCACCCGGCGAACAATGGCCGGCTCTGCGTCAAGGGCAGTAATCTCAATCATCTGCCGGCTGACAGCGAGCGACTGCTGCATCCGGAAGTCGGTGGCAAGCAGGCCAGCTGGGTCGAGGCAACCCACCGGATCGCCCGGGAAATCAGCGCAGTACTCGACAGCGACGGGCCGGAGGCCATCGCCTTCTACCTGTCCGGGCAGTTGCTCACTGAAGACTATTACGTTGCCAACAAGTTGATGAAGGGCTTCCTGGGCAGCGCCAATGTCGATACCAATTCACGACTGTGTATGGCGTCGGCCGTTGCAGCGCACAAACGCGCCTTTGGTGAAGACGTCGTGCCCTGCAACTATGAAGATGTGGACCATTGCGATGTGCTGGTGATGGTGGGCTGGAACGGCGCCTGGACGCATCCGGTGCTCTACCAGCGCATCGAGCGGGCGCGTCGCGAACGCGGCCTGCGCGTGATACTGATAGACCCGCGCCGAACGGCCAGTGCCGACATTGCCGATCTACACCTGCCGCTCAAACCCGGCAGTGACGGCGCGCTGTTTCGCGGTTTACTCCACTATCTCGCGACGCATGACCTGGTCGATGACGCCTTTGTCGAACAGTGCGTCGAGGGCACTGCAGAAGCACTGGAAAACTGCGTCATCCCGATTGCTGATGTCGCCGCTGCCACGGGGTTGGATGCGGTCGCTATCGAGGACTTCTACGCGGAGTTTGGCCGCTCACCCAAAGTGTTGAGTATCTTTTCCCAGGGGATCAACCAGTCGGCCAGTGGCAGTGACAATGCCAATGCGATTATCAATTGCCACCTCCTGACCGGCAAAATCGGCCAGCCTGGCGCCGGCCCGTTTTCGATGACGGGCCAGCCCAATGCCATGGGTGGACGGGAAGTGGGTGGGCTTGCCAACCAGCTGGCCGCGCATATGGATTTCAGCGCTGAGAGCATCGACCGGGTGAGCCGCTTCTGGGGTTCACCGTCGGTGGCGACGCAGCCCGGGCTCAAGGCTGTCGATATGTTTGAGGCGGTTGCCCAGGGTCGTATCAAGCTGCTGTGGATTATGGGTACCAACCCGGCAGTCAGTTTGCCCGACACCGGTCGCGTACGCCAGGCCCTGCGGGATTGCCCGATGGTCATCGTCTCGGATTGTGTCGCCAGTAACGACACCCTGCAGTACGCGAACATCCGGCTGCCTGCGTTGGGCTGGGGTGAAAAAGACGGCACTGTGACCAATTCCGAGCGTGTCATTTCGCGCCAGCGCCCGTTCCTGGCAGCGCCCGGCCAGGCCCGGCAGGACTGGCAGGCGATTGTGGAAGTGGCCCGGGCGCTGGGCTTTGGCAGCGCATTCAACTATCGCTCATCGCGGGACATCTTTTCTGAGCACGCGCGGCTTAGCGGTTTTGAAAACCAGGGCCAGCGCCAGTTCGATATTGGCTGGCTCGCGCACCTGTCTGCCGGGGGCTACGATGCGCTGGAACCTGTGCAGTGGCCGCGCCAGGTGCGCCCCTTTGCAGACAGAAAATTTTCTACCGCTACCGGCAAGGCGCGCATGATCAGCGACGCGCCACGCGATGCAATCCAGCAGGTAGATGAGCGGCACCCGCTGGTACTCAACACCGGCAGGGTGCGCGACCAATGGCATACGATGACGCGCACCGGTTACATCGTGCCCTTACAGAAACACCAGCCCGCACCACAGCTACTGATTAACCCGGTGGATGCCGCGACACGCGATATCGCCAGCGACGATTTGTTGAAGGTCTACAACCATCGGGGCAGTGTCCACATGCTCGCCACGGTCACGACCGACGTCACGCCCGGCCAGCTATTTGCGCCGATTCACTGGAGCGACCAGTTTGCTGGATCCTCCGTGGTCTCCAGCCTGTTTGCACCGGCGGTCGACCCGGTTTCCGGCCAGCCTGAAAGCAAGCATGGCGCCGTGGCCTGCGAAAAACTGCGGCCGCGCTCCTGGATTGGGTTGTGCAGCGAGCGGGCGCTCGATCCGGGCCTGCTCAACGCTGAGGATGCGCTGGTGTACTGGTACGGCTTTCCCCATGCGCAGGGTTGGTACTACGAACTGGCGCTGGTCGATGAGCAGCGCTGGTTGCCACCGGGGTGCGAGAGGATCGCCGAATCTGTCCACCCTGCGATGACTCGCGTGCTGTGCCAGCTGCCGGGCGTCGGCCAGTTGATGCTGCAGCAGGCAGCCGCGCGAGGAGAGCTTGCACCACCGGGCCAGATGGCAGAGCAGTTGGCCAGGGATACCCGGCCGTGGCTAAAGCTTGCGGCGGGCGATGATCAGGACCATGACCGCTCGCGCATGGTGTGCAGCTGCTTCGATGTCAGCGAAGCGCAGATTATCGCCGCGACGGGCAAGGGTGCACGATCGGTCGAGCAGCTGGGTCAAACACTCAGGTGCGGCACCAACTGTGGCTCCTGCGTGCCCGAATTGCGGCAGCTCATAGACAATGCCGGCGCGTTGCAAGCGTCGGACGGAATACTCAAAAAGGTATCAGGCATATGAACACTCCACCCGTGATGCTGGTCGGCGCAGGCCCCGGCGATGTTGACCTGCTGACAATCAGGGCATTGCGTTGTATTGAGCAGGCCCAGGTTATCGTTTACGACCGGCTGGTCGGCAAAGAAATTCTCTCGCTGGCCCCCGGCGACTGCCAGTTGATTTACGCCGGCAAGCGCAAGCACCTGCATGCCATGTCGCAGGCGCAGATCAATGCTGCCCTGGTCGAGCACGCCCATGCCGGGCTGCGCGTGGTCAGGCTCAAGGGCGGTGACCCGATGGTGTTCGGGCGCGTCGCCGAGGAGCAGGCTGCGCTGCAGGAAGCGGGTATCGGTTGGGAGCTGGTTCCCGGCGTGACCGCAGCCAGCGCAGCGGCCGCCAGCGCGGGATTACCGCTCACCCAGCGTGGCTACGCACAGGCCGTAACCTATGTCACTGCGCACAAGCAGTCAGGAGAATTCGATATTGACTGGCGCCTGCTGGCCAGTGAGCAGCAAACCGTGGTCGTGTACATGGGTTTGAGCGTGATTGCAGCGCTTGCCAGTGGACTGATAGCGCGCGGCAAGCCCGCTGAGACCGCAGTGACGGTGGTGTTTAACGCGACCCACGACGATGAGTATATCTGGCACACCCGCCTCGATGCGGTTGACCCCTTGCCCGGTGATGTCCCCCGCGGCGTGCCTGCGGTGCTGATCATCCATCCCACCGAGATTCGCCAGTCGCTTCCTGTCGCACTGGACCTGGCCGAAGCGGCAGGTGGCCGTTAGCCGGGTTCGCAGTCGGCCAACGCGGCTGCCCAGGCCTGGTGGGCATGCTGGACGACCGGTTCGTTCGCGCCAATAAAAAATTGTTCGCGCCCGGCGGCCAGACCCTGCTGGCATTCGGCGGCAATGGGCAGGTCTTCGTTGGCAAACACGTCGAGGCCAAATTCAAATGTTTTTTTGGCGTCATCCGGGGCGGTGCCGCGGTCGCGTACACCGAGAAAGTGCACGATCGACTCGCCCGGTGCCGGGCCGGGTTCGGCGCGAATGATCTGCGCATCGGCGGGATTGACGATGACCACAGTGCCCGGGAAAAGTACGTGGCTTATAGCGCCGGCCAACTGCGCGGGCCATGTATCGCTGTCGCCCTCCAGCGCCCGCTCAAAGCCTTTGAGCGGAAACGCCCAGCGGCTGTGCTGCTCGAACGTATCGTAAACAAAGTTGTCGTGCAGCATGGTAGCGACACTGTCGCGGTGCAGGGTGCGAAAGTGGTAGCTCTCCATGCTCAGCCCGGTGACCAGCTTCCAGTTGGCGCGCACAGTCAGCCGTCGCTCATCGACGAAGCGGCGCGAACCAAACTCAAAACCGGCAAATTGCGATTCGATGCTCTGCAGGAATTGCTCCACGCGCTGTTGCGACCCACCGGGGTGGATTGAGACGACGATCAGTCCCGAGCGCTCGCTGACGGGTACCTCGGTGAGGTTGCAGTGTTCGGTGGTTTTTTCAAAACAGTGACCCTGTGGCCGCGCGTGCAGGCTGCCATCGCTGTTGTACGACCAGCCGTGGAAGCGACAGACCAGCTTGCTGCGGTTGCCAACGCCTTCGGCAACCCTGGCCCCCTTGTGAGCGCAGGCATTGACGAATGCGCGCAGCTTTCCGCTCTGGTCACGCGTTATCAGCAGAGGAACATCGAGGACCTGGCGAGTGACGTAGTCATCGGGACTGGCCACTTCGCCCGAAAAACCCACGACCTGCGGTGTGTCGCGAAAGAAGTGTTTGACTTCATTGGCGGCATGGCTTGGACAGGTAAATACCTGCGTATCGACACGCATGGCGCTGTCCGCGGTGTCATAGCTATTGCTGTTGACGCGCTCGAGCAGGCGTCGTTGCAGGTCGATGGAATCTTCACGGTTCATGACAGCAGGCAGTCTCAATGGCCGACGAGGGATACGGGCACGATAGTGAGCGCCGCGCCCAGCGTCAACTGCGAGCGCGGGTCTTTGGCTTAAGCGGCGTTAATGGAGCGGGCGACGCTCTTGAAGGCCTGGGACAGGCGGTCCAGTGGCGCGTATTCGGCGAGCGGCAGGCCGCGACGCGCAGCGCGATCGCAAATCGCCGAATGGGGGATGCGGTGGATGGCGGTCTCGCCAAGCTGGTAGCGTGACAGCAGTTGCCGGTATCGATCGCGATACTGGTGCAGGCGGTTTTGCAGGCGAGTGCCGCTGTGCTCGCGAAGCAGCAGCGCGTGTATCTCGAGGGGTTTGCCCAGCATCGTTTCGATCTGGCCGAACATTTCAAGCAACAGTTCGCCCGAATGTGCACTAAAGCTGCTGGCATCCAGGGGCAGCACGAGACGTCGACAGGCAGTCACCGCGTTGAGCGTCAGCAGGCCATGTCCTGCGGGCGCATCCACCAGGATGTGGTCATACTCGTACGTGAGTGAGGCGAGCAAGGGGCCGAGAATTGCCGACGAGCGGCCGCTGAAAATCAGCTTCCTTTCAGCCAGCAGCAGGTCAGGCTGGGCAGGTATGAGCTGGACGCCACTGGGTGTGTCGTAGATCGTCGAATTGATTGTCGCAAGGCCCAGCAGGGCATCGGCGATACCGTAGTGGATATCATGCGGATCGAGGCCAAGCCCGCGGGTGGCGCTGGCCTGTGGATCCATATCGACAACCAGCACGCGTTTACCCATCTTTGCGAGCCAGCCTGCGACATTGATGCAGGCCGTTGTTTTTCCGGTACCGCCCTTGTTGCAGATAAAGGCGATGGTCTCGCGAGTATCGATATCGGTGGAAGGTGCCGCTTGCCCGTCAGTTTGCGCGCCAGCGGTGGAAAAAACGGCGGGGTCTTCCGTGCCATCGCCCAACTGGCGAGCGCAATGCAGTGGCTGGCTTGAGAAGAAGCGGGGTTTGCTATGTGCAGTGTCGTCCGGCGCGCGGATATCGCCCAGCACTGCGAGGCAGTATTGTTCCAGCACATCCATTGAACGGGGTCCCGGTGCAGACAATCCAGCTATGTATATAGCACAGCTTTTCCGGGCCCGTTGGCCGGTGTTGATGGCAATTAGTGGCTTTTGAAGGCGGTATTATTCACAGCCAGCAGTTAGCCGGCCGGGTTGTTCACTGTTTCGCCTTGAAGCGCAGCCGCATCTCATGCAGCAGCGGCTCGGTGTATCCACTGGGCTGTTCGCGGCCCTTGAACACGAGGGCGCAAGCGGCCTGGAAAGCCAGTGATTCGCCAAAGCCGGGGGCCATTGGCTGGTAATCGGCATCGCCTTCGTTTTGCTGGTCGACCAGTGCGGCGATGCGTTTGAGGGTATCGAGAACCTGCTCGTGGCTGCAGATGCCGTGGTGCAACCAGTTGGCGATATGTTGGCTGGAGATCCTCAGCGTGGCGCGATCCTCCATCAGCCCCACGTCGTTAATGTCCGGAATCTTGGAGCAACCGGTGCCGCTATTGATCCAGTGCACGACGTAGCCGAGGATACCCTGGGCGTTGTTTTCAAGTTCGCGGCTGACCTCGGCCGGATCCAGCGTTGCACTCTGGTCGATAATGGGCACTTGTGCCAGCGAGAGCAGCGTCTCCTGCGTATCGTACGATTGCTGCTCGAGCATGTCGCGCTGCAGTGCGAATACGTCAACATCATGGTAGTGCAGTGCGTGCAAGGTGGCCGCCGTCGGAGAGGGTACCCAGGCGCAGTTCGCGCCACTTTCCGGGTGCGCAATTTTACTTTGCATCATTTGCTGCATTTCATCGGGCATGGCCCACATGCCCTTGCCAATCTGGGCGTGGCCAGAGAGTCCGCACTGGAGCCCGATCGCGACGTTTGCGCGCTCATAGGCTTCGATCCAGTCCGTATTGCGCATCTGCGCCTTTGGCAGCATGGGTCCGGCTTCCATTGCGGTATGAATTTCGTCACCCGTGCGATCGAGAAAGCCGGTGTTGATAAAAATGACCCGATCGCGCGCCGCGTGAATACAGGCCTTGAGATTCATCGAGGTGCGACGCTCTTCGTCCATGATCCCCAGTTTCAGTGAGCGCGCGGGAAGCTGGAGCCTGCGTTCGACGTCGGTAAACAGCTCGCAGGTAAAGGTGACTTCGTCGGGGCCATGCATTTTGGGTTTGACAATGTACATGCTGCCGCTGCGTGAATTGCGCCGGCTGCCGAGCGCCTCGATGTCGTATTTGCCGATCGCTGCGGTCAGCCAGGCATCGAGAATGCCCTCGGGTACGGGTGCGCCCGTAGCATCCAGTACCGCGTTAATGTTCATCAGCAGGCCGACGTTGCGAACCAGCAGCAGGCTGCGACCGGGCAGGGTCATGGCGCTGCCGTCAGCGGCGGTGTATTCGCGATCGGCGACCATTTCCCTGGTGTGGATTTTTCCGCCCTTGGAAAAGCTTGCCTGCAGGTCGCCACGCATTAGTCCCAGCCAGTTGCGATACACCTCGGTCTTGTCTTCCGCATCAACGGCGGCAACGGAGTCTTCACAGTCCTGGATCGTGGTCAGCGCGGATTCAACCAGTATGTCCTGCACGCCCGCGTGATCGTCAGCGCCGATAGCGCCATTGCGGTCGATGAGTATTTCTATATGCAAGCCGTTATTGCGCAGCAAAATGGCCTCAGGCGCATGTTCTTCGCCACGGAAACCAACAAACTGGCCGGGGTCGGCCAATCCGTAGTGACAGTCATCGGCGGTACTGGCGACGAGGCGGCCGGCTTTGACCGCGTACTGCTTGAGCTGCGCGTGTGAACAATCCCGCAGCGGTGCAATGCGGTCGAGCCAGTCGCGCCCATAGCGAATGACTTTGTCACCGCGCTGTTTGTCATAGCCCTTCTGTGTAGTCGGTGGCTCGATGACATCGGTGCCGTATAGCGCATCGTACAGGCTGCCCCAACGGGCGTTGCAGGCGTTGAGTGCATAGCGCGCGTTCTTGACGGGGACAACCAGCTGCGGGCCGGCAATGCTGGCAATTTCCGGGTCGACGTTGCTCGTTGCGATTGAGAAGTCGGCGACCTCTTCAACCAGGTAGCCAATGTCCCTGAGAAAACGCAGGTGCTTGTCGGCATCTGTGCTGTCATTCCAGGCATGCCATTCGTCGACTTTGGCCTGGAGCATGGCGCGATGCTGCAGCAGTGCGGCGTTGCGCGGTGCAAACTGGGCCAGCAATTCGCTAAAGTCCTGCCAGAACGCTGCGGCATCGATCTTTAGCCCCGGCAAGACCTCGCTTTCAACAAACTCGGCCAGCACGTTAGCGACCTGGAGATCACCGATGCTGCGATAGTTTGCAGGGTCGATAGCGGTGGCGTTGTCAGTGGCGCCAGGCGCGGATTTGTCCAGTGCGGCGTTGCTCATTTCATGGTCCTGCTGGGGGCCGGGAGCTGCCCGGCCGAGTGGGTTCTCTCTATTGAGTCTAATCGCTTCCAGAGTAATTTATGAAATTTATAATCATTATCTAAGTCATCATATGTATGAATGTTGATCAGCATTCAATAGCCCTTGACGGTTTCGGCGATGGCCTTGATTTCGTTGCGCAGCCAGATATGGGCGGAGTTGTTGTGGAGCACCGGTGACCAGGCCATCTTGATCTCGATGGGGACGATCGGAAACGGTGGTTTCACCATCTTGAGCTGGGGCGTTTGCGACCAGAGTTTTGCCGCCCGGCTGGGCAGGGTCGCGATCAGGCGGGTGTCGCGGGTCAGGTAGCTGGCCACCTGGTAATTGCGGGTAAACACCGCGATATCACGCTTGTGGCCGAGCTCCGCGAGGGCCTCATCGACCCAGCCGAGTTTCTGGCTATGTTTAGGGCTCATGCCCGTGCCTACGCCAATGCCCGTTTTACTGACCCAGATGTGCCGCGCTTTCAGGTAGCGCTCCAGTGTCAGCCTGCCGGTGCCGGCATGCTGCTTGTTCATCAGGCAGGCGAAGTTGTCGCGCCAGACGCTCTTTTGGTGAAAGGAGTCGGGCAGGTGATCAAAGCGGTTGATTGCCATATCAATATCGCCGCGCTCCAGGTGCTGGAAGCTCACATCGCTTGGGGTCAGTACATCGAGCGAAACGCCAGGGGCTGTTTCATCGAGCCGGCTGATAAGCGGCGCGATCAGCGTCGTTTCGATGTAATCACTGGCCATAATCCGGAAGGTGCGTTGGCTTTCGGTGGGTTCAAAGCTGTCGGCAGGGGCCAGTGCCAGCTCGGCCTGGGCCAGAGCCTCGATGACCAGCGGCTCGAGTTCGCGGGCCCGCTCGGTGGGCTCCATGCCGTTCGAGGTGCGCACCAGTATCGGGTCGCCCAGCAGGTCTCGCAGCCTTCTCAGGGCGTTGCTCATCGCCGGCTGGGTGATATCAAGCTTCTCGGCCGCCCGGGAGACGCTTTGTTCCTTGAGCAGCGCATTGAGGTACACCAGCAGGTTCAGGTCGATACGTTTGATATTCATGGTATTGATGGTTTTTCCGGTCAGTATCTCGATATTCAGCTAGAGAATAGCATGGATAATAAACATAAATTTCATTAATTATGCTGAATCCATTAAGGTGCTGTCAATCACACGATCAAATAGGCCCCCCCAATGGGGCCAGTTTGAGCAGGTTGATTGGCTACACTGAGAACGACGACCTTTAAACGCAGAATCTGGCCTGGCGACCGACCGGCCCGGATCACAACCACCAGGTAGTATCACCATGAGCAATCCAGACCAGAATCCAGCAAATCCAGCGGGCCGCTACAACCGCGCGGGCGAAATCGAGCGGCTCGAAGCCGACTGGCGCGACAACCCGCGGTGGAAGGGCATCAAGCGTGAATACGGCGCAGCTGATGTGGTCAGGTTGCGTGGCTCGATGAAGCGTGAAAACACGATTGCTCAGCGTGGCGCCGAGAGACTCTGGGACCTGGTGACCGAGGGCGGGCGCCCCGCGTTCCGGCCTGAAAAAGATTTCGTCAACGCAATGGGCGCATTGACCGGTGGGCAGGCTGTCCAGCAGGTCAAGGCCGGCGTCCAGGCGATTTACCTGTCGGGCTGGCAGGTAGCCGCTGACGGCAACACCTCTGAGACGATGTACCCCGACCAGTCACTGTACGCCGTCGATTCGGTGCCGACGATGGTGCGGCGGATCAACAACGCCTTTGAGCGCGCTGACCAGATCCAGTGGCAGGCCGATGTCGATCCCAGCGACCCGGCGTTCATCGACTACTTTGCCCCGATTGTCGCAGATGCCGAAGCGGGTTTTGGCGGGGTGCTCAACGCCTACGAGCTGATGAAAAATATGATTCGCGCCGGAGCCTCTGGCGTGCACTTTGAAGACCAGTTGGCGGCGGTTAAAAAGTGCGGGCATATGGGTGGCAAGGTGCTGGTGCCCACACGCGAAGCGGTCGAGAAGCTGACAGCTGCCCGACTGGCCGCCGATGTTGAAGGCGTGCCGACGATCATCCTGGCGCGCACCGATGCCAATGCCGCAGACCTGATGACCGCAGACTGCGATCCCTACGATGAAGCCTTTGTTACCGGCGAGCGCACTCGCGAAGGGTTTTATCGCGTTCGCGCCGGCATTGACCAGGCCATTCACCGTGGCCTGGCTTACGCACCTTACGCTGACTTGCTGTGGTGTGAAACGGCAACGCCAGACCTCGACGAAGCCCGAAAATTTGCAGAAGCCGTAAAAGCCGAGTACCCGGATCAGATGCTGGCCTACAACTGCTCGCCGTCATTCAACTGGAAGAAAAACCTCGACGATGCGACGATTGCGAAATTCCAGACCGAATTGTCCGCGATGGGCTATAAATTCCAGTTCATCACGCTGGCGGGTATCCACAACATGTGGCACGGTATGTTCAACCTGGCCTACGATTACGCGCGCAGGGACATGTCTGCCTACGTTGAGCTGCAGGAGCAGGAATTCGCCGATGCCGATCGCGGATACACCTTCGTTTCTCACCAGCAGGAAGTGGGTACCGGCTACTTTGACGACGTGACAACGGTCATCCAGGGTGGTGCTTCCTCGGTCACAGCGCTGACCGGCTCTACGGAAGAAGAGCAGTTCGGCAAAACCGGCTAACGGTGAGCATTCCCTCACTGCCTGATCTATGCGATGAGTTTGGCGACCAGCTTCAGGTCGCCGAACCATTGTTCCGGCACTTTACGCCAGTCACTCAATTTTGCGGGCCGATCTCTACGGTTCGCTGTTTCGAAGACAACTCCTTTGTCGCCAGCCAGCTGCGCAGTCCCGGCGAGGGCCGCGTACTGGTGGTCGATGGCGCCGCTTCCATGGGCTGCGCCCTGGTAGGCGACCAGTTGGCTGCGGCAGGGGTTGAAAACAACTGGGCAGGCATCGTCGTCAATGGCTGCGTGCGCGACGTGGAGATCCTCGCCGGTTTGCAAATCGGCATTATGGCGCTGGCACCCATGCCGCGGCGCTCGGTGAAAGCCCAGCGCGGCGATGTTGATGTCGATGTCAGCTTTGCCGGGACCCGCTTTGTGCCTGGCGAATTTCTCTATGCCGATACCAACGGTATCGCAGTCGCGGCCAGTGCGCTCGTGCCTGCGTAGTTGCGCCCCGCGCCATGATACACTTTGCCAAAATTCGCTTGCCGCTCGCCCACCGACTGTGACACCTGTTTCCGAATCGATCGCCAGCATTGTGCTGGCGCACTACGAACAAATGTACGCCAACTTCATGGCGATCACCCGAGGGGCACAGCAGCGCTTCGAGGGTGCGCAATGGCATGACGTCCATGCTGCCATGCGCGAGCGACTGACTGTCTACAAGCAGAAAGTGGGCGAGGCAGAGCTCAGCTGCCGCGAAAAAGCGGGCGAGGCGGTTGGCGACCGGGCGGTCTGGGCGGCTGTGCGGGCGCACTACGCGACCCTGATCGCGCAACACGACAATGCGGTGATCGCCGAGTCGTTCTTTAACTCTGTTTATAGCCGGATGTTTGGCCACAAGGCGATTCGCGCCGAACATGTCTTCAGTGGCGTCAAGCCGCTCGAGGAGTTGGGCCGGGATGCCGAACAGATCCTGGAGAGCTTTACCTTTCGCGAAGACCTGCAGGACATCATTCGCCAGATGCTCGAGCGGTTCTCGCTAAAAACGCCCTACGAAAATCTCGAGCGCGATGTGCGCAGGGTGGCATCACGGGTCGATGAATTCTTTTCAGGCCAGCGACCGGAAGCAGGCCCGATATCCATTCGCATGATTCGCTCGCACTTTTTTCGCAATAAGGGCGCCTACCTGATTGGCTATATCGATCTTCATGACGATATTGTGCCGGTGGCCCTGCCATTTATGGAAAATGGCAATGGCGAGATCTACGTGGACGCTGTCATCATGGGTAGCGATGAGCTGAGTATGATTTTCAGCTTTACCCGATCCTACTTTATGGTAGATGCGCCGATTCCCGGTCATTACGTGGCGATTCTCAAACGCCTGATGCCGCAGAAGAAAACCTTCGAGCTGTTCACGGCCATTGGTTTTGCGAAGCATGGCAAGACGGCGTTTTACCAGCATGCGATCAACTATACACGCAATGTTCCCAGGGACCAGTTCTACGAAGCAGCGCCGGGTATCAAAGGCATGGTGATGCTGGTATTCACATTGCCGTCCTTCGACTACGTTTATAAGGTCATCAAGGACCGTTTTACCCCGCCCAAGGATATGACCCGCGAAGAAGTCAAGCAAAAGTATGCGCTGGTAAAGTCATCCGACCGGGCTGGCCGGATGGCGGATATCTACGAGTTCAAGTACCTGGCCTTTGACCGTCGCCGCTTTTCTGCCGAGCTGCTCGAAGAGCTCCAGCGCGAGGTGGGCTCACTGCTGGAATTTTCGGGCAATGCGTTGATACTCAAGCATGTCTACGTTGAGCGAAAAATGACGCCGCTCAATCTCTATCTGCCTGATGCCGATGACGAGCAGACTTACAGCGCGATTGACGAGTATGGCAATGCGATCAAACAGCTGGCGGCGGCCAATATTTTTCCGGGCGATATGCTGCTGAAGAATTTCGGCGTGACGCGCCACGGCCGGGTCGTATTTTATGATTACGATGAGATCTGCCCGCTGACCGATTGCAACTTCCGCAAGATTCCCGAGCCCCGTACCGAAGAGCAGGAGATGGCAGCAGGTGCCTGGTTCGATGTGGCTGATAACGACGTGTTCCCCGAGGAATTCCGGCTATTTTTTACCGGTAACCCCAGGGCGCGCGAGGTGTTCAACAATCTGCACGCCGACATCTATGACTATCGCTGGTGGCAGGAGCTGCAGCAGCGTATCCGCGACGGCTATGTCGCCGATGTGTTTCCCTACCGGCGCACCCAGCGTTTCAGTCGCGACGC
The DNA here is from genome assembly GCA_965216795.1 of Pseudomonadales bacterium. Classification (GTDB taxonomy): domain Bacteria; phylum Pseudomonadota; class Gammaproteobacteria; order Pseudomonadales; family UBA7434; genus UBA7434. Next base: position 3,293,156 of record OZ244196.1, read on the forward strand.
AATCGATCACTGATGGCTATCGGTGTCGGGAAGTTAAAAATAACAATGTAGCTGGACACCAGGAAGGTGAGAATTGCTGTCGCCTGGATCAGGTGTGAGGCCTCTTCCCCAATCAGTGCGGTACCCGCAGCGACGTAGGCAATCAGCAGCGAGAATTCGCTGTTCTGCCCCAGCCTGAAACCCAGGCTCCAGCACAGGTTTTTCTGTTCGCCCAGCCGCTCGAGCATCAGCTTGAACACGACAGGTTTTAATACGGTGACCAGCGCCGCGAGCAGTATCGCGGCCAGGGCAACGTCATCGAGGAGTTCAAGATTGAAGCGCGCGCCCAGTGTGAAGAAAAACATCACCAGGAAAAAATCGCGCAAGGGCTTGAGATTGAGGGCGATGTACTGTGATATCGGGCTGGTTGCGAGTGAGATGCCGGCGATGAAAGCGCCGATTTCCGCTGACAGTTGCAGGGCGTGCGCCAGTTCGGCCAACCCCAGGCACCAGCCAATAGCGAGCAGGAAAATATACTCGTGAAATCGATCGAAGCGCGTGATCAACGGCAGTAGCAGGTACTTGACCACCAGCCACGCCAGCAGCGCGAGGCAGGGCAGGCTGACCATGGCCGTGCCAATAGCCTGCGCATCCAGCGCACCCGCGCTGCTGCTGAACAGGATGATCAGCACGAAAATCGCCAGTAAATCCTGGATGAGCAGCAGGCCGATCATCAGCTCGCCGGCGTGGCGATGGTGCAGCACCGTGGTAGGCAGCAGCTTGATACTGATGATGGTGCTCGAGAACATCATCGCCGCGCCGATCACCAGGCACTCGGCGGTTGAGAAGCCAAACTGGCGGGCAACGATCCAGCCCGTCAGAGCGAACAGCGCCGAGCTGGCCAGCGTGATCGCTGTGGCCTTGCGGGCAACTGCCAGCAGGGCCCGGGGCTGCATATCGAGCCCCAGCAGGAACAGCAGGAAGATGATGCCGATATGACCGCTTTCCTCGAGCAGGTCGATGTCGTTCACCAGGCCAAAGCCATAGGGGCCGATAATGGCCCCCAATACGATATAGGCAATAATCAGTGGCTGGCGCGTAAACAGCGCCAGAGAGGCGAGCACTGCAGCGCCGCTGAAGATCAGGAAAAATGACGTTGTCAGGGATTCGGCGAGCATGGGCTGGTGCGTCGCTTCTGCCGAATCTTAGCGTCTGCGGAACAGGGGCGTTGGGTCGTCGCTGGCCGCCTGGTAGCTGACGCTGAAATCGTCGAGCCCGTCGAGCGCGGCAGCCGCGTCGCGATCTTCACGCAATGCAAAGCTGTTAAAGCCGCAGCGCGCATAGAATTGCAGCTGGTCGCGCAGCACGTCGCCAACCGCACGCAGCTCGCCGGCGTAGCGGTATTCATCGCGCAGTACGCGGGCATAGGAATAACCACGGCCGTCGCTGAATACCGGGAAATTAATCGCCACCAGTGGCAGTTGGTGACAATCATCGGCCAGTGCTTCGGGCGATTCGTCAGCATCGAGCCAGACCCCATAGCGATCGTTGCCGAGCAGGGATTCACGCTCTGCCAGCCACAGTTGCAGTGGCACGATGTAGCGCTGGTCGCCTTCGGTAAGCTTGCTGGCGTCCGCATCTTTGTCGAGCAGCTGCCAATGGTCGTCCTCTACCAGCTGCCGGTCTTTAATCAGGTTGCGCATAAACACGCTCCTTGAAGGGTTCGAGTCCGACCCGGTGAAAGGTGTCGAAGAAGGGTTCTTCGGGTTGGCGTAACGCGACATAGGTCTCGAGTACGGTCGCAATCACATCGGGGATCTCGGCCTGTTCGAACGAGGGGCCAAGAATTTTGCCGATAGAGGCCTTGCGACCCATATTGCCGCCGAGAGAGACCTGGTAAAACTCGCGGCCCTTTTTGTCGACGCCGAGTATACCGATGTGGCCGACATGGTGATGCCCGCAGGCGTTCATGCAGCCAGAGATATTGAGATCGATAGGCCCCAGGTCGTACAGGTAATCGATGTCGTCAAACCGGCGTTGGATTGCCTCGGCGACCGGAATCGACTTGGCGTTAGCCAGCGCACAGTAGTCGCCACCGGGGCAGCAGATAATATCGGTCAGGTAGTTCAGGTTCGGCGTCGTCAGGTTCAACTCGCTGCAGCGCTGCCATAGCGAGAGCAGGTCACTCTTGCGCACATCCGCCAGTACGACGTTCTGCTGGTGGGTATTGCGCAGCAGGCCGAAGGAAAACTGGTCGGCGAGTTCAGCCAATGCATCCATCTGAGTATCGGTCAGGTCACCTGGCGCAGTGGCAACGGGTTTGAGCGACAGCGTCACGATCGCATAACCGGCGCTGCGGTGTGGCCGCACGCTGGTATCGAGCCAGCGGCCAAAGTCAGGGTGTTCAATGCGCTGGCTGGCAAGCTCTCTATTGCACGAGGAGTCATCCAGCGTTTCATAGTCCAGCGGCACGAAGTGCGACCTGACCTGCGCTACAGCGTCTTCGGTAAGTGTGGTCGGGCTGTCCTTCAAGGCCTGCCAGGCCTGGTCAACGCGTTCGGCAAAAGCCTCGTTGCCCATCGCCTTGACGAGGATCTTGATCCGCGCCTTGTACTTGTTGTCGCGACGTCCCAGCTGGTTATATACCCGCAGCACGGCCTCGAGGTAGGTCAGCAGATGTTGCCAGTGCAGGTCGGGCTTGATCAGTTGACCGATCACCGGCGTGCGGCCCAGGCCGCCGCCGACATAAATATTGAAGCGCGTGTGGCCTTCGGCATTGTGGACCAGCTCAACACCGATATCGTGGAACTGGAAGGCTGCGCGGTCATCGGGTGATGCGCAGACTGCGATTTTGAACTTGCGCGGCAACAGGGCGAATTCAGGGTGGAACGTCGACCACTGGCGGATCAGTTCGCACCACGGGCGAGGGTCTTCGATTTCATCGATGGCAACGCCGGCGTACTCGTCGGTCGTGGTGTTGCGGATACAGTTGCCGCTGGTCTGGATTGCGTGCATACCAACGCTGGCCAGCTCCTCGAGGATATCGGGCACATCTTCGAGCCGCGGCCAGTTGAACTGGAAGTTCTGGCGCGTTGAAACGTGGGCGTAGCCTTTATCGTAGTGGCGGGCGATATGCGCGAGCTTGCGCATCTGCGTCGAGGTGTACAGGCCGTAGGGGACTGCCACTCGCAGCATGGGCGCCAGGCGCTGGATGTAGAGGCCATTTTGCAGTCGCAGGGGGAGGAACTCCGCCTCACTGAGCTCACCCGCCAGGTAGCGCTGGGTCTGCCCGCGAAACTGTGCCACGCGATCGGCCAGGATTTGGTGGTCGTACTGGTCGTATTGATACATAAACGGCTATGCCTGGGGAAAAAACGGCCCGCGAGCCCGTCAAAAAACGCGCAACTTTAGCAAAATTTGGCATGACGGGACACTGGAACGAGCCCGATATTTTAAAGCAGCGGCCCGATTGCTGTCGATATGCGGTCAAATGTCGGGTGATGATCGATTTGGGCCCGTTCGCTGACTATAATGCCGTCTCAGGCCCCGCAGCAGCGGAGGTTTACCCTAGACGACGTCGAACAACCCGCACAATGAGGCAATCGCAATGACCCAGGACAAGCAAGCCATGAGCCCCGAGCAACTCGAGCGCGACGCAGATAGCCGCGTCGATATGTGGTGCAGCCTGGGCCTTGTGATGCTGGCCTGGGTTGCTGCGATCTATTGGCTGGCAGGCATGTAGTTTCGTTCGCCAGTGACAGGAAAACGGCCGCAGCAGCGGCCGTTTTTTTTGTCCTGTGCCCGGTGATCAGAGCTCGCCCGGGGCGACATCGCGAATGCCTGGCCAGTGATGCTCGGCTTTCTCAATGTTCTGCGGAATGTCCTTTTTCCAGGTCTGGTAGATCTTGCGGTTCTTGTTGACGTAGAGCTGGCCGTCGACAACCTCAAAGGCTTTGCCATCGACCTCGAACTTCTTGCCAAACGATGTGCCCAGGGCGCAGTAGCCGCCGTAGGCGGGAGCGTAGCGCGCCGGATCAGCGACGAACAGGTTGCGGTGGCGCTTGCTGGAGAAGCGGTAGATCGCACCCTGGTACACGGCCGTGATCGTGGGGTCGCCAACCACGGCTTTGCCCTGGGTATGGTAGGCAACGGTATCGTGGCCCGCGAGGATGACATCATTGGCATCGGTGCCGGTGTCAACGCCGGCGCTTAGCTGGAAACTGATCAGTGATACTATCAGGCTGGTGAGTAGTCGTTTCATGGTTGCTCTCCCGTTATTTGAGCTGGTGAGTAAGGGGTGGTCCTGGTCGCGGCCCGTCGCCGTCGATTGATGATCATGTTAGGCAGGTGCTCTCCTGCTGCCCATGTCCAGAAGGCTGGCAACTATGTCTGATCGTCCAGAAGATGCGATAGCGGCGAGTGATCGCGGCGCCCACCTTGCCGATGATGCGCTCAGCGCGGTGCTCGAAACCTTCCGATTGCGGGTCGAGGTTATCAACAACGCCCAGTACTGCGGTGACTGGGCCGTGGATACATCCGGAACCGCCGCCGTCAGTTTTCACGTGGTTACACACGGCAGCTGCTATCTGCGCTGCGACGCGCTGGCGCAGCCATTGCAGCTGCATGAGGGCGACCTGGTCGTTTTTCCCAGCGATAGCCCCCACAGCCTCAGGCCCTCGCTGGATGGCGATGCCCCTCTCAATGCGCAGTTGCCCCGCAGTTATCGCGACGGTTTACAGGCCGATGGCGTTGGCCTGCTCTGCGGCTACGTGCGACTGCGGCATCCGGCCGCCACGGCCATGCTCGCCACGCTTCCCGAACTCATCGTGCGCCAGCGCAGCGAGGATGCAGGCCGTTGTCCGCTGGCCGTCCTGCTCGAGCTCATTCACTGTGAATCGCTTGACCCCGGGCCCGGTGTGCAGGCGTCCGTCGAGCGCCTGACCGAGGCCTTGTTCGTGCTGTTGCTGCGCGATCACATTGAGCAAACCGGGCAGGAAACCGGGTTGATCGCCGCCCTGCGTGACCGGCGGATACGCAGGGCACTCGATGCCATGCACAGCCGGCTCGAGTATCCCTGGACGCTGGCTGAACTGGCCGCGGAGGCGGCGATGTCGCGATCGGCGTTCAGCGACAGTTTCAAACGTCTGTTGGGTGAGGGTGCGATGGAGTATCTCGGTCGATGGCGCATGCACCACGCCTGGCTCTGGCTGAGCGAGGAGGGCGCAACGGTAGCCGAGGTGGCTGAACGCTGCGGGTACCAGAGCGAAGCGGCCTTTGCCAAGGCTTTCAAGCGCATTACCGGGGAGGGGCCGGGCGCCATCCGGCGTGGGGCCTGACCCGGGGTCGCATGAACAGGGCCCTGTCGACCCTGAGTCGGCCGCGAAACCTGGCCAGCAGGGTCGCCCCAGGCGCCGAAAACTGGGTCTAAGTCATTGATAATAAAACATATAAAATGGCGATAACAAAAGTGCCAGAGTCAAATGCTCAAATTGTGAGCATTCCCTAACAAAAAATTTAAAATTTAATATTACAGGACTTTAATCTGGCCCGGCGTTGCGCTAGCCTGTCTCCAAGCTGATTGAGCACCTACCTGAATCACTAGAAACGCACCCAGGCATTGCCAACGTGCAGATAACGAAGGGAGAGGTTAAGCATGCGTTTACCAAGGCTCAGTTTTCCAGGCATACCGCAGCACATCGTGTTGCGCGGCAACAATCGCGAATCCATTTTCCGAACCGACCATGACTACCGTACCTGTCTGCTCTACCTGGAGCAGGCTGCGGATAAATACGGGTGCCTGGTCCACGCCTATGTCCTGATGCCCAACCACATGCACCTGCTGGTCACGCCCAGTGACCGAAGCGGTGTGGGCCGGATGGTCCAGTTGCTGGCACGGCAGTATGTGCAGTACTTCAACCAGCGGCACGATCGCACGGGCACGCTGTGGGAGGGGCGCTATAAATCGGCGCTGGTCGACGGCAATCACTACGCGCTCGACTGCTACTGCTATATCGAAAAAAATCCGCAGCGCAACGGGCTTGCCCCGGCGCCGGTCGATTACCCCTGGTCGAGTTATCGCTGCAACGCAATGGGTGTTCGCGACTCGCTGGTCACACCCTGTGAAGCCTATCTGGCCCTGGGCAGCGATGATGAGGCCCGGCAGCAGCGCTACCGCCAGATGGCTGAACTGAGCCAGGAATTTTCGATTCTCAAAGAGATCCGCCAGCAAACGCATCGTTCGCGAGTGGTTGGCGACTCACGGTTCAAGCGCCAGGTAGAGCTGTTGCTCGACGTCGATCTGACCGTCAAGCCACGCGGCGGCGATCGACGCTCGCAGGCCTACCAGCAGTCGGCGCAGTGCGCGAGTTAAGCGCGCTGCGCTGTGCAGAGCCTGCATTGGATGTGCTTTGCGCAGGCGACATTGACACGATTGATAGCGTGTGTAAAAGGCGATTCAAGGCACTTGTTTGCTGGTTTGGGTGGCGGTAACGTAGCTCAAACGATCGGGTAAAGCAGGGAGTTGTACAGGATAAGTGGACAGGGATGCCGCAAGGATGAGTCAGGGATCAAGCGTCACTTGCGACTTTGTGAAGTTAACGATCATTTGTTATATCTCCAGGGGTCGTTGTCCCGGAAGAGGGTGGTCAGAACGATAAACAGCTAACCAGTACCGCCAGTTCGATTGGTGAGGTGTCGAAACACTCTTTGGGTGACCCATTTGCCCCAACCTGGTTGGGGCAAATTTTTTTCTGGTGTTTTTTTTGGTGCTAGTGCTCAGCCAACGCTACCGAGCACCAGGCGGACAACCAGCGCAACGCTGCCCACAAACAGCGCCGTGAACACGATGCCCGCCGCGATATACACGTAAATACTGTTCTTGTTGTTGAAATCGACTTCCTGGTTCTTCCTGCTTTGTACACCCACGGCTGCGGCCAGCACGCTCTTTAGCACGTGCCAGGGTGACAGTTTTGACGCGTCCGGGGCGTCCTGCTCTGCGGGTTGTTTCATTGCCAGCTCCTGCGGGTTTTTCCAGGCTGCAATTACAGTATTGGCCGCAGCCAGCGCTCGAGCTCGCTGGCGTCGATGCCCTTGCGGGCCGCGAGCGATTCGAGTTGATCCCGGCCTATCTTGCCGGTCGCAAAATACTGCGATTCAGGGTGCGAGAAGTAAAAACCGCTCACCGAGGCTGCCGGGTGCATTGCAAAGTGCTCGGTCAGCTCGACACCGATCTGCGCGCTGGCATCAAGCAGCCGGAACAGCGTCGCTTTTTCGGTGTGGTCGGGACAGGCGGGGTAACCGGGCGCGGGGCGGATGCCCTGGTAGCGCTCGCGAATCAATGCCTCGTTATCCAGCGATTCATCGCTCGCGTAGCCCCAGAACTCCTTGCGTACCCTGCGATGCAGGTGCTCGGCGAAGGACTCGGCGAGCCGGTCGGCCAGTGCCTTGAGCATGATGCTGCTGTAGTCATCGCCATCGGCTTCGAAGCCTGCGGCCAGGGCGTCGGCATGGATGCCCGCGGTGACGACAAAGCCACCGAGATAGTCGGCTATGCCGCTGTCCGCCGGCGCGATAAAGTCGGCCAGTGACAGATTGGCTTTGCCGCCGGGTTTGTCAGTTTGCTGGCGAATATGGTGCAGCGTCGCCAGGGTATTTTTACGGCTGTCATCGCTGTAGACAACGATGTCGTCTTCGTTAACCTGGTTGGCGGGCCAGAACCCATAGACGGCGCGAGCTTCGAGCAGTTTTTCGTCGATAATGCGCTGCAGCATGGCCTGGGCATCGTCAAACAGCGTGCGTGCCGCTTCGCCGACTTTTTCATCGTCAAGAATTTTCGGGTACTTGCCAGCCAGATCCCAGGTGATGAAGAACGGTGTCCAGTCTATCGTCTCAAGCAGCGACTCCAGCGGGTAGTCGCGCAGCGTCACTGTGCCAAGCTGCGCTGGTGCAGGTGGCTGGTAGTTCGACCAGTCCAGCTGCTGGCGGTTTGCGATAGCGTCGCGATAGGCCAGCTGCGCAGCTTTGGGTTTGCGGTTGGCATGGCGCTCGCGCACCGCTTCGTACTCGGCGCTGATTTCAGCGACAAAATCGTCTTTCAGGGAATCGCTGACCAGTTTGCTGGCGACAGCGACGCTGCGTGAGGCATCGGGGACGTAGATGACCTGGTCGTTCTGGTAGTGCTGTTCGATTTTGACCGCGGTATGTGCTTTGGAGGTGGTAGCCCCGCCAATCAGCAGTGGCACCGAGAAGTCCAGTCTTTGCATTTCGCTGGCCACGTGCTCCATTTCATCGAGCGATGGCGTAATCAGGCCGCTCAGGCCGACGATGTCGACACGCTCTTTTTTCGCGGTCTCAAGAATCGTGTCGCAGGGCACCATGACGCCAAGGTCGATGACCTCGAAATTATTGCACTGCAGCACCACGCCAACGATATTCTTGCCGATGTCATGGACATCGCCTTTAACGGTCGCCAGCAGGATTTTGCCCTGCGATTGCGTGCCCTCACTTTTCTCGGCCTCGATAAAGGGCTGCAGGTGCGCAACGGCCTGTTTCATGACGCGCGCGCTCTTGACGACCTGCGGAAGAAACATCTTGCCGCTGCCGAACAGGTCGCCTACCACGTTCATGCCGTCCATCAGCGGCCCTTCGATCACCTGGATGGGGCGATCGTACTGCAGCCGAGCCTCTTCGGTGTCTTCAATGATGTAGCTATTGATGCCCTTGACCAGCGCGTACTCAAGCCGTTTGGTGACGGGCTGTTCCCGCCACGCCAGATCTTCAGTGTTGGTGGTGCTGCCTCCGCTGCCCTGGTAGCGATCTGCAATGGCGAGCAGTTGCTCGGTCGCCTCAGCGTTGCGGTTGAGTACAACATCTTCAACGCAATCGCGTAGCTCGGCAGGCAGTTCGTCGTAGATCGCCAGTTGCCCGGCGTTGACGATGCCCATATCAAGGCCCGCTTCAATCGCGTGGAACAGGAATACCGAGTGAATGGCTTCACGGACCGGGTTGTTGCCCCGGAACGAGAACGAGACATTGCTGACGCCGCCAGAGACCCTGGCATGAGGCAGATTCTGTTTTATCCAGCGCGTTGCCTCGATAAAGTCGAGCGCGTAGTTGTTGTGCTCCTCGATGCCCGTGGCGATCGCGAAGATGTTCGGGTCGAAGATAATGTCCTGCGGGTTGAAATCGAGTGTATCGACCAGCAGGCGATACGAGCGTTCGCAGATTTCGGTCTTGCGCGCGAAACTGTCGGCCTGGCCGGTTTCATCAAAGGCCATCACCACCACGGCGGCACCGTAGTGCTGGCATAGCCTGGCCTGCTCAAGGAACGATGCTTCACCCTCTTTGAGGCTGATCGAGTTCACGATGGCCTTGCCCTGTACACACTTCAGGCCGGTTTCGATGACATCCCACTTCGAGGAGTCGATCATGATCGGCACCCGGCTGATATCGGGCTCAGAGGCGATCAGGTTCAGGAAGGTGCGCATCGCCTCGTGGGCATCGAGCATGCCTTCGTCCATGTTGACATCGATCACCTGTGCACCGTTTTCTACCTGGTGCAGTGCAACCTCGAGGGCCTCACTGTAGTTGCCCTCGAGAATCAGCCGTTTGAATTTGGCTGAGCCGGTGACATTACAGCGCTCGCCAATGTTGATGAACAGCTGCTGGTCATCGATGTCGAAGGGTTCCAGGCCGCTCAATCTCAATACGTTATCGGCCTCGCGAGGCTTGCGCGGTTGTGCTTTGGCGGCAATAGTGGCGATTGCCTCGATGTGTTCAGGGGTCGTGCCGCAGCAGCCGCCCACGGCGTTCAGGAAGCCGCGTTCGGCGAAGTCCTGCAGCTCCGCCTGCATTGTGGCGGGGTCTTCGTCGTATTCACCAAAGGCATTGGGCAGGCCGGCATTGAAGTGACCACTGAAGTAGCAGTCTGCCTGGCCAGCGAGCTCTTCGGCAAAGGCGCGCACCTCACTGAAGCGGCGGCCGCAGTTGACGCCGACGATCAGTGGCCGGGCGTGGGCAATGGAATTCCAGAAGGCCGCCGGTGTCTGGCCCGAGAGCAGCCTGCCGCTGATGTCGGGGAACGTCACCGAAATCATCACCGGTAGCGGTTCACGTTGCTGCGCTTCGAAATACCGCTGGATGGCGAACACGGCGGCCTTGGCATTGAGCGTATCGAAAATGGTTTCGATCATCAGCAGGTCGACATCGCCCTGGACGAGGTTGTCCACTGCGACGGTGTAGTCATCAACCAGCTGGTCGAAATCGATATTGCGCGCAGCCGGGTCGTTGACATCGGGAGAGATTGAAGCTGTGCGTGGGGTAGGGCCAAGTACGCCGGCAACAAACCTGGGGGTCGAGGGGTCGCGCGCATTGAACTCGTCGGCCACTTCGCGGGCGATGCGTGCGCCGGCCAGGTTGATCTCGCCAGCCAGTTCACCCAGGCCATAGTCGGATTGCGCGACGGCGGTGGCATTAAAGGTATTGGTTTCAATGATATTGGCACCGGCCTCGAAATAGGCCTGGTGAATCTCCCGAACGATCTCGGGGCGGCTCAGGCAGAGCAGGTCATTGTTGCCCTTGAGATCCTGCTCGCTGTCGGCAAAGCGCTCGCCGCGATAGCCGGCCTCATCGAGTTTGTAGCCCTGGATCAGCGAGCCGGTGGCGCCATCAATAATCAGGATGCGCTCTTCCAGTGCACGCTCTAGCGAGGGGCGGTTGCTTCTGGCTGGATTACTCACTTGGGTACCGATTGCCTTATCGTGTGCGGGGTGAAATGGGCGGTTAAAACCGATCGAGAGTAAGGGTTTCCCTGTCGGTCGAATCGACCGTATAGTTTAGCAAATCCGCGCCCCGAGAGCCTGTCGGCTGGGCGCTTCTGTGAGAAGTTGGCCTTGTATTTTGGGGCTGCCGACCAAATGTAATAAACCCGGGGTCTGCAACCGATTCGCACCCGAAAGGCGATTGCCCTAAAATGGCGAGCCTGGCCGATGAGCCTGTACGTGGAGTAGTGACATGACCGATCAACCAGATGCCCCAAACGATACCGCTGCGGCAGAACTGCCGGAGGATTTCGTCGAGATCGACCTGTCGGCATCGGCACAGGAGTATCTTGCCTCCCTGCTCGAGAAGCAGGGTGACGATGTCGTTGGCATTCGTATCTTTATCAATGACCCGGGTACACCCCGCGCCGAGACCTGCATAGCCTATTGTCGTGATGGTGATGTAGTCGATGACAACATTATCCGGGAGTACGCGGGTTTTACGGCCTACTACGACGCGGCTAGCTGGCCCTTCCTGGCCGAAGCCAAGGTCGACTACGCGTCCGACCGGATGGGCGGCCAGCTCACAATCAAGGCGCCCAATTCAAAGATGCCGCGTGTCAGTGACGACAGCCCGCTGGAGGATCGCATCAACTACCTGCTGTACACCGAGGTGAACCCGTCGCTGGCGGCCCACGGTGGACAGGTATCGTTAATGAAAATTGACGATGAGAACTATGCCGTGCTGCAATTCGGTGGCGGTTGCCAGGGCTGCGGTGCCGTCGAAATGACCCTTAAAGACGGCGTCGAGAAAACCTTGCTGGAGCACCTGCCTGAGCTTGCGGGCGTGCGCGATATCACCGATCACTCAGATCGCAGCAACGCTTACTACTGACCCGGCGATCCCCCACAAAAAAGCCCGCTTGATAAAGCGGGCTTTTTTTGTGTGGGAGGCAAATGCCTAGGGCAGCAAGTGCTGCACCGCATCGCGCTCTTCAATGAGTTCCTGCTCTGTGGCTTTCATTTTTGCTGTGCTGAATTCGCTAATGTCCAGGCCCTGGACAATTTGCCAGTCGCCGTTGCCGCAGGTAACCGGGAAAGAGTAGATAAGCCCCTCGGCGATGCCGTAACTGCCGTCGCTGTAAACGCCCATGCTGACCCAGTCGTTACCGGCGCTGCCCAGTGCCCAGTCGTGTACATGGTCAATCGCCGCGTTTGCCGCGGAGGCCGCACTCGATGCGCCACGCGCTTCGATAATGGCGGCGCCGCGCTGCTGGACCACGGGGATCATCGTATCGCGGTACCAGCTCTCTTCAACCAGCTCCAGGGCGGGCTTGCCGCTTACGCTGGCGTGGTGCAGGTCGGGATACTGGGTCGCTGAGTGATTGCCCCAGATGGTCATTTGTTTAACGTCATTAACAGTGCTGCCGGTCTGTTGGGCCAACTGCGTCAATGCCCGGTTGTGATCGAGTCGCGTCATGGCCGTGAAGTTGCGCGGGTCGATGTCGGGTGCATTGCGCTGGCAGATGAGGGCGTTGGTATTGGCGGGGTTGCCAACCACCAGGACTTTGATATTTCGGCTGGCCACTGCATTGATCGCCTGGCCCTGGACCGAGAAGATTGCGGCGTTGGCCTCGAGCAGGTCTTTGCGCTCCATGCCGGGGCCGCGGGGGCGGGCGCCAACCAGCAGCGCATAGTCAGCGTCACGGAACGCGGTTTCAGGATCGTCAGTACAGACGATGCCCTGCAGCAGCGGAAACGCGCAGTCATCGAGCTCCATGGCCACGCCCTTGAGCGCGTCGAGTGCCGGGGTGATCTCGAGTAACTGGAGGATGACCGGCTGGTCATCGCCGAGCATCGCGCCGGAGGCGATCCTGAATAGCAGGCCATAGCTAATCTGGCCGGCGCCGCCGGTCACCGTGACTCTGAGGGCTGGTTTCATTGTGTGGACCCTGTGTAATTGGTTGAGGATGGTTCGAAACGGGCGCTATTTTATGCAGCCGAACGGCGAAATGCTACAGGGCTTGACGTACAATAGCGCCCGTTTTTGACCGTAGCTGGACGATTGTGACCCATGCTTGAAGAGTTTGACCCCAAAGCCACGTCGGTGCCCGGCATCGATGCGCTGTCGCCCACACGGCAGCGCCGCGAGCGCACCGAGTTCAACAAGCTGCAGAAGCGCTTGAGGCGCAACGTTGGCCGCGCCATTGAAGACTTCAACATGATCGAGGCGGGCGACAGGGTCATGGTCTGCCTGTCCGGGGGCAAGGATTCCTACGGCATGCTCGAGGTCTTGATGAACCTCCAGAACAGCGCGCCAGTGGCCTTCGAGCTGGTGGCCGTGAACCTCGACCAGAAGCAGCCCGGGTTTCCCGAGGAAGTGTTGCCTGACTATCTGGAAAAGCTGGGTATCGAGTATCACATCCTGGAAAAGGATACCTACAGCATCGTCAAATCGGTGATCCCCGAGGGCAAGACAACCTGCGGCCTGTGCTCGCGCCTGCGGCGGGGCAGCCTGTACGGGTTTGCCGAAGAAATTGGTGCCAACAAGATCGCGCTGGGTCACCATCGCGACGATATTATCGAAACCCTGTTCCTGAACATGTTCTATGGCGGCGCCATGAAGGCGATGCCGCCCAAGTTGCGCAGCGATGATGGGCGCAACGTTGTGATTCGCCCGCTGGCGTACTGCAAGGAGTCCGACCTGGCACAGTTCGCCGAATACAAGCAGTTCCCGATTATTCCCTGCAATCTCTGTGGCTCCCAGGAGAACCTGCAGCGGCAGGCGATCAAGGCCATGCTGCGTGACTGGGAGCGCCAGTTCCCGGGGCGTATCGAGAGTATCTTTGGTGCCATCGGGAATATCGCGCCGTCGCAGATGGCCGATCGTGAGCTGTTTGACTTCGCTGCGCTGGCCGTGGATCGCAGCGGCGAGCAGCGCATTCCGCTGTTTGCCGAGGACTAGCCGGGCGAGTCCATCGCTGGCATCTGCGCTCAGCCGCCGTTCAACAGGGTTCGAGCGGGCGGAGGCATGCGCAATTGCAAGCCGTGCTGACTGTCGCTAGTCTGGGCCAAACCTTCGAGGAGACCCGATATGGCCAGTTCCAGCGCGGCCGCCACCAGCGGCAATATCGAAACCATAAAGCGCATCTGCCCAACCTGTGAGGCCTGCTGTGGCCTGGTGATGCAGGTCGATCGCGACCAGCAGAAGATCATTTCCGTCCACGGCGACCCGGATGATCACCGCTCCAAAGGGTATGTCTGTGCCAAGTCACAGGCGTTCAACTACATCTACGAAGACGGCGAGCGCCTTCGCCATCCGGTCCGGAAAACCGACCAGGGCTGGGAGGCCATCGACTGGGACGAAGCGCTCGACCTGGTCGCACAAAAATTTATCGAGATTCGCGATACGCACGGTAAGGACGCGCTGTCGCTCTACGTCGGCAATCCACTGGGCCACGACTTTGCGGCCGGAATTTACCTGCAGTCATTGATGAGCTCGGTTGGTACCGAGCGCTTCTTTTCGGCGGGCACTGTCGACCAGCATCCACAGCAGCTCGTGTGCTGGGGGCTCATAGGGCATGAGTGGCTGTTCCCGGTGCCCGATATGCACCGCACGGACCTGTTGATCTGCATGGGCGCCAACCCGGTGGTCTCGCAGGGCAGCCTGTTGGGGACACCCGACGTAAAAAGTGCGATGGAAGACATCCAGGGCAGGGGCGGCAAATGTGTCGTGATCGATCCGCGTTATACAGAAACTGCCGAAGTGGCCGACCAGCACATCTTTATTCGCCCTGGCACCGATGTGTATTTCCTGATGGCCTTTGCGAACCTGATCTTTGAAAAGGGGCAGGTCAGCCTGGCGCACCTGGCCGAGCACATTGATAACGTCGACGGCCTCCAACAGGCCGTGGCGAGCTTCACCCCGGAGAACACAGCCAGCGTGACCGGTGTGCCTGCCAATGTCCTTCGTGCGCTGGTCGACGACTATTGCGCGACGCCGAAAGCGGCGCTGTACGGCCGTATCGGCCTGTGTACGCAGGAATTTGGTTTGGCCGCACACTGGATGCTGATGGTGATCAGCATTATCAGTGGTCGGCTCGACCAGGTCGGCGGCATGATGTTTGCGACGGCCCCCACGGGCGGCACGGGGCCAGGGTCGCCGGGCGATATCAAACCCTACGGTCGCTGGCACTCGCGCGTGCGTGGTGTACCCGAGACCTGTGGCGAGCTGCCGGCCTCACTGATGGCCGAAGAGATTACCGCGCCCGGTGATGAAGTCCGTGGTCTGATGACGATATGCGGCAACCCGGTGCTGTCGGTGCCCGGTGGCCAGAATATTCGCAAGGCGCTCGAGACCCTCGATTTCATGGTGGCGCTGGATATCTATGTCAACGAAACCACCAGTTGCGCAGACCTGATCCTGCCCAGCACCGTTCACCCTGAACACAGCAATGTCGATGTGACGATGCAGGGATTTTCATCGCGCAATTATGTCTCCTATTCGCCGCGCACCTTTCCGCCCGAGGAGGGCCTGAAGGACCTGGGCGAGATTATCCTGGAAGTCGCTGCACGAATGTCGGGGCTCACGGCTGAGCAAATGGATGGCTTTGTATTCGATGGCATGATCGGCATGGCGCAGCAGCGCCTCAAGGACGATGGCTACGAGATGGATGCCGAGGCGATCAAGGCGACGATTACCGGTGATACGTCACCCGAACGTTTTGCCGACATCATGATGCGCTCAGGATCCTATGGCGATCGATTCGGGCTGGTCAAAGACGGCCTGTCGCTGGAACAGCTCAAGGCCCATCCGCAGGCGTCGATGGATCTCGGCCCGCTGCAGCAGCGCATGCCGGGCATGCTGCGAACGCCCGGGCAGCGTATCGATGTGATGCACGAGTTGTTTGCCAATGACCTGCCCAGGGTCAACGAGCGCTTTGCAGCGCTGAGCCAGCCGCGCAACGGCGAGTTGTTGCTGATCGGTCGCAGGCACGTGCGCGATATGAACTCCTGGTTGCACAACCTGAAGCCTTATGTGCGCGGCAAGAATCGCTGCACGATGAAGATCAACCCCGGCGACGCCAGCCGGCTGGGCCTGGATGAACAGGGCAATGCAAGGGTTTCAACCGCCATGGGCGAGGCGCTGGTACCGGTAGAGGTCTCTGAAGAGATGATGCCGGGCGTGGTCAGTATCCCGCACGGTTTTGGCCACATCTATCCTGACTCCCAGCAGAGCATCGCTGAAGATGTGCTGCCCGGCGTCAGTTGCAACGACCTGATCGACGAGTCGCTCGACGTGGCCTCGAGCACCTGCATCGTCAATGGGGTGCCTGTGCAGGTGGCTCCCGCCTAGGCGGCTTAGCCGTCGCGCGCATACTCTAGCGGCAGTCGCACTGTGACTTCAGTGCCGACGCCCACCTGGCTGCTGATTTCGAGCACGCCGCCATGGGCCTCGACGATCAGCCTGCACAGGTAGAGGCCCAGGCCATAGCCACCGGTCTGGCGCTGCCTGGCCGCGTCACTGCGATAGAAAGGCTCCGTCAGGTGGGGAATGTGCTCTGCGGGGATCCCTTGCCCCTGATCCCTGACCACCAGCAATATGTCTTCGGTATCTTTTTGCAGGCCGATGTCGACCGGCTGCCCGTCGCCGTACTTGAGCGCATTGTTGATCAGGTTGCGCAGCACGATCTTCATGCGCTGGGGGTCGACAAAAATTTCGGTCTTCTCGACCCGGGGGTCAATGGCACGCAGTGACAGACGCGTCTCGTCGCGCCAGTAATCGTGCAGCCATTGCTGGGCCTGGGCATTGAAGCTGATCCACTGCCGGTCCAGGCCAGCGTGCTCGCTGTTCAGCCGCTCGGCCTCAAGCAGCTCGCTGACCATGCTGTCGAGTTCATTGATTTCCTCCAGCAGGCTCTCGCGCGCCGCGTCATCGGGCATCATCTCCAGCTGCAGGCGGGCCCGGGTAATCGGCGTGCGCAGCTCGTGGCTGATTGCGAGCAGCAGGTGCTGCTTGCGATCGATCATGCCCTTCAGCGTGTCAGCCATGTGGTTGATGCTGCAGGTCAGGTCGCCCAGCTCATCGCGATGGACGTGGGGTACGCGGTAATCGATTTCGCCGTCGGTAATACGCTCGGCGCCCTCCTTGAGCATGCTGATGGGGCGCAGCAGGTGGCGCACGAGCAGGTAGTTGAGCAGCAGCACGAACAGCACCGCCACCGTCGTCATCGTGCCGATGATGCGATCGTGCTGGTCGGCAAAGGATTCCTGCCCGAAGAGGGTGTATTCATAGCCATTGCGTTTGATCTGCAGTCCCCGGCGGCGGTCATGCAGCACGGAGGTCATCTCATCGTCTATCGTTTCGCGAAACTTGACGTTGGCCGGATCAATCTGGTCGCTGTTTATTAGCTCAGTGCCGTTGCTGTCACGAATAATAATGGCGATCGGCAGTTTGGTTGTCAGGCGGCGGGCGCGCTCGATGTCGGGTGGGTACCCCAGGTCATCAAGCGCGAAATTCACGTGGTGTTTAAAGTAGTCATAGCCCTCGAAGTCGGCGACCTCCTCGCGATACAGGTAGCCAAGACCTGCCGACATCAGGAAGAAAAACAACATGATCGAGGCGACAAAGATCGCCAGCAGGCGAATAAAAAGCGACTGCTGTATCAGCCTGAAAATTTTATCCATCGGCTAAGGCTCCATGCTCAGGCGAGTTCAACCGGGGCGATAAAGGCGTAGCCGCGCCCCCAGATGGTCTTGATGTACTGGGGTGACTTGCTGGTGTCGCCGAGCTTGTGCCGCAACCTACTGACCAGCGTATCAACCGCCCGCGAGAAGATTTCGGCGTCGATGCCGCGCAGTTCGCTCATGAGTTCATCGCGGCTGAAGGTCTTGCCGCTGGCGCTCATGAAGACCTGCAGCAGCGCGTACTCCATCGTGGTCAGCTCTAGCGTGTTACCTGCCAGGCTGGCCTGCTGCCGGGCTGTGTCCAGCTGCAGCGGGCCTGCGACCAGCGTGGTTTTTTCATCCGTGCCGTCGTCATCGCCACTGCGGCGCAGCACCGACTGGACGCGGACGATCAGCTCGCGCGGCTCGAAAGGCTTGGGCAGGTAGTCATCGGCACCCAGTTCCAGCCCCACGATGCGGTCGGTCACATCACCTCGAGCGGTCAGCATAATGATCGGCAGCTGGCCAAAGCGCTGTGGCTGTTGACGGATCTGGCGACAGACTTCAAAGCCATCCATTTCAGGCAGCATAACGTCGAGAATCAGCAGGTCGGGGCGCTCGCGCTCGATAATGTCGAAACCCTCGCTTGGCGTCAGGGCGACCTTTAGCGTCAGGTCAAACTGGCCAAAATAGCTTTGCAGCAGCTGGCCAATTTTCTTGTCATCGTCGATTAGCAGGATATTGGGCACGGCGTCATGTGGCTCTGTTCAGCAATCAGTCATTAACGGAATGTCAGGATCATGGTCCGGGCGGCTAATTTCTGCACGACAGGGACTTGATGTGGCCTAGTTAAACACCGAATAGGGCGGGGTTAAAGCGCCCCAGGGGCAAATGAAGCCCTTTGTCACAGTCTGTCACAATTGCTTTCAGTTCTGACAGGTATTGCCGGCACTGCGGGTCCATTATTAACCTCAACGAACGTCACAGCGAAAGCGCAGCGTTCACCAAGTTACCAGCACAGAGGGTTATGGTCATGCAGAAGATGGTTATTGTTGCTTTGTTCAGTGCCTACATCGCGGCTATCGCGCCGCTCGCCCAGGCCGATGTGGCCGAACTTGCTTCGGCCGCGATGGCGCAGCCTGAGCTTGGTCTGGCTCACTTCATCAGCCTGACTTTCGACGCGTTGTTCAACTAGGCCGGCGCGTCCAGGCATTCACCGGATTTCATTGTTGTTCACGGAGCCATTGTTTTTCACGGAGCCATTGTTGTTAACGGAACGTTGTTCTAGCGAGTTGTTGTTTTTCTGGTAGCGCGATTGCGTCCAGGTCTTTTGGAAATACCCGTTTTACCGGCCCAGTGGCTTACGCTGGAGCCGGTTTTTTTTGCCTCGCAGATTACTTCAGGTTCTCGGGCAGGTTGGCCATCATGTCCTGCAGCGCCAGCGAATCTCTTTCAACAGGCTGCAGGCAGCCATCATAGGTTTTGCCGCGCACATGATTGAAGGTGTATTCGCTCAGTGCCGGCCCGGTCATTTTGCAGGTCGCGCTGGCCATATGCAGGGTGATGACGCGGCGATGGCGGCCGGTGATATTGCCGCCGGTCCGGTGCAGCAGGCGTGTATTGAACAGCAGGCATTCGCCTGGCTGCATGGTCAAAGCAATAGCCTGGTCGTGGTATTCGGGGTTGTCCTCGATGCCGCTGGCAGCAAAGGCGCCGAAGTTGGCGCCAGACTTTTCGACGTGCTGGCGCAACGCCATTTCATGCGAGCGGGGTACAACGGTGATCGTGCCGTTGTCGGCATCGACGGGATCCAGGGGGATCCACACACCCAGGCATCGGTCCTGCGGCTCGAACATGAAGTAGGCGGCGTCCTGGTGGAAGGGGTGGACTGCCCCGGCGACGCCCGGTGGTTTGTAGATGAACATCAACAGGAAGGCCATCAGGTCTTCACCGATCAGCGATGCGACCGCATCGAGCACCCGCGGTAGCGCAAGGCACTCGCGCATGGTGTCATCGAACAGGTCCGGGTTCATCAGTTTCCACATTGCCAGCTCGGGGTCTTCGGGCATCGGCAGCTGCTTTTTCGCAAATGCGACATCCCTGACAAGCCGGTTTGCAGCCTCAGCCGGATGGTCCCCATGGACGATCTCGCGGGCACGCCTGAGGTAGCGCTCAATCTCATCGGCATCCAGTACCCTGGGTACAACGACATAACCTTCGCGCCAGTAGTGATCTATCTGAGCCTGGTTGAGGCTGCCCATAGTGTTCTCTCGGTCGGTGTGTCAACGGGGCCCTCACTGCTGCGAACAGCGGCCCTCCAGCGGCCAGTTTACCCAATGTATTCGCCCCGGTCTCGAGTGGGCGCCGCCGCCTGGCCGGCCAATGGCTTATAGCGGTTATTTCCCGTAATGATCCGCCTGGCAGGGGGACGTGGCCTGCCACGGCGTTCGACAGCGACCAGGTCCGCGATCACGCTAATCAATATTTTTCGAGGCTTGATGAAGAATCATTCGAATTGTCCATGGCAGACGGTTACCTAGAATAGCCCCTCAGGCGTTCGATGAATTATTCAGGAGGTAGTGTTATGAGACTGGTTGCCGTACACGATGTCGAGGCGGAAAAAGGTGATGCCGCCGGGCACACGTTTACGCTGCTCGATGGCTGCATGTCGGCGCCCGACGCCAATGAGCAGGCGTTCGCGCTGGTCTCAGGTTCGCGCTCTTCGCTCAAGGTGCAGAGGCTGCGGCAAATCGAGCAGGAGGGCGCGGCAGAGCCCTGGCCGGATGATGCACTGCGTGCCATCGAGCAGGGCTACCCCGAGATCCGCGAGTTCCTGAAGCAGGTCGCTCAAAGCGGTAAGCGCGTGCGCTTCAGGGCACAAATCCAGGTCGATATCGAGGGTTAGCGCATCAGTTGTAGCCCACGCCCTTGCGATTGAGCTCCCTGAGCAGGGCTTTCTGGCCCTTTTGCTGCACGTAGGCGAGGAATTCATCGGCAATCACCGTCTGGCGCTTGGACCTCGACCAGACGAAATACCACTTTGATTCGATCGGGAGGCCGGCCACGGGCAGGCGGCTCAGCCCCACTTTGCCGCCGTAAGTCAGCGTATGGGCCGACAGAATGGAAATGCCAAGCCCGGACATGACCGAGTGTTTGATCGCCTCATTGCTTTCAATCGTCATGCGCACATTCAGCGACTGGGCCTGGTCTTTGAAGAATTCCTCGATGGCGTGGCGTGTGCCGGAGCCAGGCTCACGCATCAGGAAGGGTTCGTCCTCCAGGTGCGCCAGCGTGAGCCGCTTTTTTTCAACCAGCGGGTGTTTTTCCGGCGCGATGGCCACCAGCGGGTTATCGAGGAATTCGATGCTCTCTGTGTCCAGGTCTTTTGGTGGGTGACTGAAGACATAGAAGTCCTCTACGCCATGCCGCAGCCGTTCGATCGTCTGCTCACGGTTGCCAACCCTGAGCTGGACATCGATGGTAGGAAATTTCTCGCAGAAAGGGCCCAGCAGGTGGGGCATGAAGTACTGGGATGTGTTGACGACGGCAAGCCGCAGTGTGCCGGATTTCAGGGAGTTCATATCGCTCAGGGAGCGATCGAGGCGAGCAAAGCTGTCGAGGACTTCGACGGCAGTTTTGATCAGTTCCAGGCCCTCGTCGGTAAAAACCAGCTGGCGATTATTGATGTTGTAAAGCGGGGCGCCAATCGCGTCCGAGAGCTTTTTCATCTGCATCGAGACCGTGGGCTGGGTCAGGAACAGTGACTGGGCGGCCGCGCTGATACTGCCGTGGTCATGCACCGCCAGCAGGATCTCCAGCTGCCTGAGTGTACCGACATGGGCGTGTAATCGGGATCTGGACATTGTTGGTCCTCCTCAATATAGATAGACATTCGTCTATATAAACAATAGAGATTATCTATTTTTATCTATTATAGATTTTAGCGATAATTTCTCTCATGGCAAAGGGCATTCTATCTATACCTGAGCCGCATTCAAATACCTGCTTGTCCGGAGGAATCATGGAAAAATCGCAGTTTATCTTCAGCCTTTGTGTCGGTTTTATGTTGATGGCTATGGGTGCCCTGGTCGCGACCAAGGCCAGTGTCGGTATTGCGCTTGCGGCGGTCGGTGCGTTTACCGCGGCGCTTGCCGTGAACGGCTGGCGGCGTAGTGGTGAGGCACAGGGCCAGTCCTTGCTGGTGCCAGTCCAGGGCGCGGGCAGCGAATAACGCCCCTCTCTCCAACTAGCCGGGGTTGCCACTCATGCAGATCGATATCAGCATCGCTTTTTTTATCCTGGGCGTGTTCGCGGCACTGGTGCGCGCCGAGATCCAGTTCCCCAAATCACTTTACCAGTCCCTGATCCTGTTCCTGATGCTTGCCATCGGCCTGAAGGGTGGGGTCGCTCTCGCTGAGCATGCCTCCCTGGCTTTGCTTGGCCAGTCGGTACTGGTGGTGCTGTTTGGCCTGCTGTTGCCGCTGGTGGCCTTCCCAATCCTGTACTTCCTGGGCAAGCTGCCAAGGCATGATGCGGCATCGATTGCCGCGCACTACGGCTCGGTCAGTGTGGGTACCTACGCGGTTGCCGTGGCGTTTCTGGAGTCGCAAGATATCGCCTACGAGGCCTACATTCCGCTGTTTGTAGTTTTGCTGGAGATGCCCGCCATCATTGTCGGGCTGGCGCTGGCCAAACGGGCCTCGGGTGGTGAGGCAATCGACAGCAAAAAGCTTGCCCATGAGGTGTTCTTCAACCAGGGTATGGTGCTGATGGTCGGTGGCCTGCTGATCGGCTTCATCGGCGGTGAACGCACCGAGAGCATTGCGCCTTTCTTCTTCACCCTGTTCAACGGTGTGCTGGCACTGTTTCTGCTCGAGATGGGCATGGTGGCGGCCAGTCGCCTGCAGGATATCAAGCGCGTGGGCAGCTTCATGCTGGCCTTCGGAGTCGCGATGCCGGTCACCGGTGGCCTGCTGGGTTGCGGCCTGGGCCTGGCGATGGGCCTGACGACCGGTGGCGCGATCCTGATGGGGGTGCTGGGAGCCAGTGCCTCGTATATCGCCGTCCCGGCGGCGATGCGGGTGGCGCTGCCAGGCGCTAACCACAGTCTTTCCATCGGCTCATCACTAGGAATCACCTTTCCGTTCAATGTGCTTATCGGCATTCCGTTGTACACTGTCATGGTCCAGTGGATGACAGGAGCCATTTAATGCTACCCAAACGTGTTGCCATCATTATGGGGTCGAAATCCGACCTCGAGGTCATGAGTCATGCGACCCATGTGCTGGATGCGTTGGATATTCCCTATGACCTCAAGGTGGTGTCGGCGCATCGCACGCCCGACAGGCTCTACGACTTCGCGAAAAGTGCTGATGAGCATTACAGCGTTATTATCGCCGGCGCCGGTGGCGCAGCGCATCTGCCCGGTATGACGGCCTCTATGACCTGGTTGCCTGTGATCGCCGTGCCGGTGACCAGCAAGGCACTTAATGGTGTCGACAGCCTGCTTTCGATCGTGCAGATGCCCAGGGGCGTCGCTGTTTCTACCCAGGCGATTGGCGAGCCCGGGGCATTTAATGCGGGCCTGACAGCGGCCCAGGTGCTGGCACTGCAGGATCCTGATCTTCGCGCGAGACTGGTCGAATGGAGGGCTGGGCAGACCCAGTCTGTTCCGGAAACGCCCTAACCCGCAGGGGACGCCAGCGTGCGCATTTCAATTATTGGTTGTGGACAGCTGTCCAGGATGATGGCGATGCCCGGTATTGCGCTTGGCCACGCCTTCAGTTTTGTCGCCGACGATAACGAAGATGTGCGCTGCGTCGATGGCCTGGGCACAGTGGTTCGGCGTGGCAGCCATGACGTCCAGGCGCTGTATCGTCTGCTGGGCAATCCCGATGTTGTGACCGTCGAGAAAGAGCAGGTCGATATCGACCTGCTAGTTCAGTTCGAAACGCTCTGTACGGTCTATCCCTCATCTCGTGCGGTTGCGACCTGTCGTGACCGGTCGCTTGAGCGGGCCCTGCTCGACAGCCTGCAAATACCCTGCGCACGCTACGTGCTTGGCGGTGATGCCGCAGCCGCGGCCGAGCAGCTCGGCCTGCCGCTGGTGGTCAAATCCCTCAGTGAAGGCTATGACGGCAAGAACCAGTGGCGCATCCAGGTGCCGGCTGACATCGCGCCGTTTCAGTTGCTGCTCGACAGCGGTGAGATAGACCCCGGTTCGCTCATTTACGAGCAGTGGGTATCGTTTCGTCGCGAACTCTCCCAGGTTTCTGTGCGAACGGCAGCGGGTGATATCCGGCACTACCCGTTGGTAGAGAACGAGCATCGCAACGGTATTCTCGTGCGCACAGTCGCGCCCGCCGACGGTGTCACCGCGGAGCTGTCGGCGTTGGCCCGGCGCTATATCGAGGCCATTATGCAAGCGCTTGACTACGTGGGTGTGCTGGCGGTGGAGCTGTTTGATGTGGGCGAGGGTTTGCTGGTCAACGAGCTTGCGCCGAGGGTGCACAACAGTGGCCACTGGACGCAGTCCGGCTGTAGCACCTCGCAGTTTGAGAATCACCTGCTGGCTATTTCAGGTGCAGGGCCCGTCGATACAGAAACGCGATGCCCGACGGCAATGGTCAACCTGATTGGCGTTGAAAAGCCTGCGCCTGAAGACATCGCGGCAGGTGGAGAGCTTCACTGGTACGACAAGGTTGTCAGGCCCGGGCGAAAGCTGGGGCATATCAACTACACGGCCGAGAGCCTGGACGAACTGCTCGCTCAGTTGCCAGAGCCTGACCGCTTCTTTCGCCAGCAACCAGGCTAGGGTTTATTGCTGGCGAATGCGGATACACTCCGTGTTGCCGTTCTTGAGTCTTACCTGGTAGTGCGTGCGACAGTCACCGTCCTCGCGGGCGCCGTCGAAGCGCTTGAGGTAGGACGCGCCCCGGGTTCGCAGTGCACGCTCCTCAAATCGTTGCTCCCAGTTGGACGATGCTGCAGCCTCCGGGTTGGCCGATTGCACGGCGGCCTGCGCGCTTGCGCTGCCGGCGAGCAGCCCGGCTACCAGGCTTGCGTTAAGCGTTTGCCGTTTCATAGTTCACCTCTTTCTTTCCGCGTTGACGCACCGATCGGTACAGGACATAGCAGCCGACCGTTGCCGACATCAGTGAGCCGGCGATGACGCCAATCTTGACGCTGTTCAGATAGCTCGCGTCGAAGCCTTCGAAGGCGAGTGAGCCGATAAACAGGCTCATCGTGAAGCCGATGCCGCATAGCAGCGATACGCCATAGAGTTGCTGCCAGTTACTGCCTTCAGGCAGGCGTGCCAGACCGGTTTTTACTGCCAGCCAGCATGCGCCAAAGATGCCCACCTGCTTGCCCACGAACAGGCCCAGCGCTATGCCCAGCGTGATCGGGTTGAAAAAGGCGTCTGCTCCGAGCCCGGCAAAGCTCACGCCGGCATTGGCAAAGGCGAAGACGGGCAGGATCATATAGGCCACCCATGGCTGCAGGTTGTGCTCCAGTTCTTCGAGGATGCTGTGCCCATACTCATTTTTCGCTGTGGTCGGTATGAGCATGGCGATAGCAAACCCTGCCAGCGTGGCGTGCACGCCCGACTTGAGCACCGCCGCCCAGACGACGATACCCACCAGCAGGTAGAAGCTGGTGCGGGTCACGTTCAGCCGATTGAATACCAGCAGGATGGACAGCCCGATGCCGGCCACCAGCAGGGACAGCAATGACAGCTCCTGCGAGTAGAACAGGGCGATGATAAGGATGGCCGCTAGGTCATCGAAAATCGCAACCGACAGCAGGAAAACCTTCAGGCTGAGCGGCAGCCGCGTGCCAAACAGGCTGAACACCCCAAGTGCAAAAGCGATGTCGGTCGCGGCGGGGATGGCCCAGCCCTGGATTGACTGGGGCTCGCTCAGGTTAAGGGCAACATACACCAGTGCGGGTACGGCCAGCCCTGCCAGCGCCGCGATTGCCGGGAGCATGACGTTCTCGAGGGAGCGCAGGTGGCCGCTGTTGAGCTCGCGTTTAACTTCCAGGCCAATGAGAAAGAAGAAGATCGCCATCAGTCCGTCGTTCACCCAGAGCAGCAGCGGCTTGTCGATGCTGAAGCCCCCGGCGACAACGCTGACAGGCAGCGCCAGCAGGTCGACATAGGCGCTGGAAAGGGGCGTATTCGCCATGATCATTGCAATACAGGCCGCGGCGATCAGCAGCATGCCGCCCAGCGCATCGTGCTGGAGCATTTGTCGGAATATTTTTGGCATAACAACGACGCTTCGCTGCCGCGAAACCCCTCAATGAATGAATTACAGCCTTACATACGTTTAGCGTAGTCATTTATATCTCTACCCAATGAACAATAAAATTCGATAGAAACTACCCTTATATTCGAAAAAACCGTATATAATGGCGCCTGTCACATCCCATACTGCCCGGCAAGTCCAGGTTCCGGAGCCCGCCATGGCCAACCAGCTCAACTACAAGCACCTCAGGTACTTCTTTGCGATTGCCCGGGAGGGCAGTATTGTCAACGCAGCCAAGGTGCTGAACGTATCGCCGCAGACCATCAGTGGCCAGCTCACCGCGTTCGAAAGCTACCTGGGCGTAGAGCTGTTTGATCGCGTGGGCAAGCGGCTGGTGCTCAATGACTCCGGCAAGCTGGCCTACAACTACGCCGAGGATATTTTCGCGCTCGGAGAGGAGTTACAGCAGACCCTCAACCAGCACGATTTCAGCAGGCAGTTCATTTTCAATGTCGGGGTCACCGATGTGCTGCCCAAGATTTTTGCCTCATCGGTACTGCAGCGGGGCCTGGAAATCGATGGTCCGGTGCGGCTGGTTGCGCGCGAGGGGGCGTTTGAGGAGTTGCTGAGCCAGTTGGCGCTGAATCGTCTCGACCTGATTCTCTCCGACCGGCCGCTGCCGCCAGGTACCCCGATCAAGGCCTACAGCCACTTGCTGGGTGAGAGCGGCCTGACGTTTTATGCGAAAAAAGATCGAGCCGCAGTGCTGCGCAAGCGCTTTCCGCAATCCCTCGACGGCGCGGAGTTCCTGACCGTGGGCGATAAATCGAACCAGAAAGTCCATTTGCAGGCATGGTTCGAGTCCCAGGGCGTCACCCCCCATGTCGTCGCCGAGTTCGATGACAGTGCGTTGATGAAGTACTTCGGGCAGTCAGGCCTGGGCGTGTTCGCGACCCCGTCGGTGATCGAGCACCACGTGGTGCGCCAGTATGACGTTGCGATCGTTGGCCGGGCTGAAGATGTTTCCGAGCGGTTTTACGCGATATCGCCTGAGCGCAAAGTGAAACACCCGGGTGTAAAGCTGGTGGCGGAGGCTGCCCGCGCATTCCTCAGTGCGCAGGACGATAGCGCCTGACCCGGCCGCTGCCTGGGCCGGCCCCAGGCGGGGCGCGGGCGATCCCGGCCGTAAAATTCTGCAATATATTTGGCAATCTGGTTGCAGCTGCGCTGCGGGCTTCTATAGTAAAAAGATAGCCGTCAAACCGTGGAGAAACAGGTTGGAATTTGAACGTACCAGGCTGGAAGGTGCCTATATCATTGACCTCAAGCCCCATCGGGACGAGCGCGGCCTGTTCGCACGGTCATTTTGCGCGGAGGAGTTTGCAAAGCGCGGCCTGGTCGAGCAGTGGGTGCAGAGCAATGTGTCTTTCAATGCTGCGGCGGGCACGCTGCGCGGTATGCACTGGCAGTCTGAACCGCATGGCGAAGTAAAACTCGTACGCTGCACGGCCGGTGCTATTTTCGACGTGATCGTCGACCTGCGGGCCGAGTCGCAGACCCTGGGGCAATGGCAGGGCTTTGAATTGAGCGCAGTGAACCGTCGCATGGTCTATATCCCTGAAGGATTTGCGCATGGGTTCCTCACCCTGGCCGACAACACTGAAGTCTTCTATGAGATGAGCGAACCCTATGCGCCTGATGCGGCCTGCGGGTTTCGCTATGACGATCCGGCCGTCGCTATTGAATGGCCCGGCAAGGCGACTGTCATCTCTGAACGCGACCTGGGTTATGCCGCGCTCGACCCTGAGTATCTTGCCGTCACACCACCGCGGCGCCAGGGCGGCTCTCGCGCCTAAGCGGCTGCCAGCGTATCCAGCGCAGGCAAAATCTCTGTAATCAACTGTTCGGTTTGCGTTCGCATATCGCTATCGCCGTGGGCGATCGGTATCGCCACAAATTTCGATACGCCAGCCTGCACAAACGCCTGTAACAGCGCGAGTATGGCCTCGGGCTTGCCGGTAGCGCGGATGGATTCAGCCTGGGGCGCCTGCATCAGCGGGTGCCCCGCGGCATCGTCGTCACCAAACCGGAATGCGATGGTCGCACCGTAGTGATCGTCGGCTATCTGGCGTTGCTGCACGGCCAGCTCGCGCTTGATGGCGGCGATTGTCGTGGCGGCCTGCTCAGGGCCGTGAAGGCCGCCGAGCCAGCCTGTGCCATATCGCGCGGTGCGCGCAATCGCTGCGTCGCTGACCCCGCCAATCCATAGCGGCAGCTGCCTTTGCACGGGTTTCGGTGCGATCGTCGCAGCGCTCAGCTGGTAAAACTCGCCGGTAAAGTCGACCGAGTCCTCGGTCCACAGTCGCTGCAGTATCTGCAGGCATTCGTTGGCCCGCGCGCCGCGCTTGTCGATGCGCATACCGCCCGCCTGCCACTCAGGCGCCGTTGCGGCACCGATGCCAAACGAGGGTAACAGGCGGCCATTGCTCAAAAAGTCGATCGTCGCGCACTGCTTGGCCAGCAGCAGCGGGTGACGAAAGCCCAGCACGGTGGAGTTCATGCCAAACTTGATGCGGCGGGTGGCGCCAGCCAGCGCCGCCATCGTGCTCATCGATTCGGTGGTCAGGTGGTGCGATAACAGGCGGTCGCTCTGCCAGATGGAGTCCAGCCGGGAGTGCTCACATTGATCCACCCAGCGCCAGAAGCCATCGATTGAGTCGAATGGAAAGCCACCCAGGCCGATTCCAAGTCCAATCGCCATTGCCTTACCCCTTGAAACTGCTACGCTGTCGCGTCTCTTGATATGACCGCCGGCCCCTGCCGGTGAATGAGTCCAGGACTATTCTAACGATGCCAAAAAACAGTGATCTTAACATTGCGATAATTGGAGCCGGGCCCGCGGGCATTGCAGCCGGGCGCGAGCTATTGCAGCAGGGCTTCAACCAGTTCACGATCATTGAGAAAGAATCTGCACCCGGCGGTACCTGGCAGATCCACAGTTATCCGGGGCTCGCCTGCGACGTCTGGGCGCATTCCTATACCTTTTCTTACCGTCCCAACCCGGATTGGAGTGCCAGCTTTGTCGAGCAGCCCGAGATCCAGGCGTACCTTGCGCAGTGTGCGAGCGAGTTTGGGCTCGACCCGCACATCAAACTCAATACGCGGGTTGTCTCAGCACACTACCAGCCCGGGGGCAAGTGGCGACTGGAAACCCAGGGCGGTGAGCAGCTCGAGTTTGATATTGTCATTAACGCGATGGGCAACCAGCATACGCCGCTGTTTCCAAAGGTGCCGGGCATCGATAGTTTCGAGGGCGACAGCTGGCACTCGACCGAGTGGAATCACAATGTCGACTACGCCGGAAAGCGCGTTGCCGTGGTCGGCTCGGCTGCAGCGGCTGTCCAGATCGTACCGGAGCTTGCCAAAACGGTAGAGCATTTAACCGTGCTGCAGCGCTCGCCCAACTGGATCATGCCACGGGGTCGAAAGCCATACTCGGACGCGCGCCGCGCCTGGTTCCGCCGCCTGCCGTTGCTGATGCGAATGACGCAAAAGATGCAGGCCTTCATGATGAGCTTTGTGCATGAAGCCGCGACACTGGGCCACAAACGGATGGACCAGTTCGAAGCCACTGCGCTGAAGTTTATTCACGAAACCATTCCCGAGGGTCCTCTGCGCGATGCGGTCACGCCTGATTCACGCTATGGCTGCAAGCGTGGCCTGGTATCTGATGGTTTTTATCCCGCGTTAACGCAGGACAATGTCGAGCTGATTCCCGAGAGCCTGGCTGAAGTCACACCCACGGGCATCGTGACCGCTGGGGGCAGGGCGGTGGATGTTGATATCATTATCTATTGCACGGGATACCGCATTCTCGATTTCGATCGCATTGATGTGCGGGGCGCGCAGGGCCAGTCACTGGCAGAGACGATGGCGCCCGGGCCCGAGGCCTATGCGGGGATCGCCGCACCGGGTTTTCCCAACTATTTCTTTGTCGTTGGGCCCAATGGTCTGGTGCTGAATGTCTCCTACTTCAAGACGATCGAGCGCAATGTCAGCACGATCGTCAGGGTGCTCGCTGAAAAGCAGGCTGCAGCGGCCAAATCGATAGCGATCCAGCCGGCAATCAGCCGCGATTACAATGACTGGATGCGATCGGAGTTTGGCAAGTTCTCATGGGGTCACAGCTCCTGTAACAGCTACTACATCACGGCTGATGGACAGGTTCCGTTCCTGTATCCTGGCCCGTTCAAGGACTGGGTCACAATGCATGATGGCATCAGCCTTGATGACTTCGTGGTCGAGTCCTGACGCCCCGGGCTAGATGATTGACATACCGCCGTTGACGCCAACGTTCTGGCCGGTAATCCAGCGGCCATCGCTCGATACCAGTGCAGCCACCGCGTCGGCGATATCGTCGGCTTCTCCGCAGCGTTGCATGGCCGCGGCACTGGCGCCATAGGCGCGCAGCGCATCGGCGTCACCGCCATCGAGCATCGGCGTGTCGGTCATGCCGGGAGAGACCACGTTGACGGCAACGCCCCGTGGGCCAAGCTCGCGGGCGAGTACCTTGGTAAAACCCTCAATCGCTATTTTGCTCCCGGTGTACAGCGACATGCCGGCGCTGTTTGACTTTGTTGCGCCGGTAGAAATGTTAATGATGCGCCCGTTGTCGCGAATGGTGCGCGCCGCCTCGCGGCACATCATGAATGTGCCACGGGTGTTCAGGTTAAACATGTAGTCGTATTCATCCATCGCGATGTCGGCCATCGGCTTGAGATGACCCACGCCGGCGTTGTTGATGACGATATCCACGCCGCCAAACGTTGCCTGTGCCCTTTCAAACAGGCGAATCACTGCCTGCTCATCGCTAATATCTGCTGCCGCTGCAATCGCCTTGCCGCCACTGGCGTTTATGGCAGCGGCTACCTCCTTGGCACCTGCTTCAGAGCGTGAGTAGCCAACGACGACCTGGCAGCCGTCCTGGGCCAGGCGTTTGCAGATAGCGGCGCCAATACCGGTGCCGCCGCCGGTGACGATGGCGACGCGAGAGTGATCTGTCATGATTTTCCTCGTCAATGCGCTGTGCGCATTCAATGATCAGTGTGCGAATAGTCCAGCGCGAATTTTAGTCAAATTGACTGCTGTGAAGCGTTACGATTTTGATCAGTAATTTCAGGGGTTTAGGGCCGCGTAACGCTACCCTGGGTAAAGTGGTAACGCCATGGAATGCCGTATGTCGTGACACGACTCAAACCTTCGTTATATAGTGTCAGGGTGCTGTGTCTAACGGCACCACTACGTGCCCAGTTCTAACAGTTTCACAATAAGAAGGGGTCGGGCTTGTAGTGGTATGGAGCTTGACTGTGATTGAGCCACAAATACACGACAATTTTTTTGCCAATCCCGACGCTGTTCGCGAGTTCGCGCTGCGTCAACCCTACTGGGATTGCAGTTACAAATCGATTACCACCGGGCACTGGCCAGGGCGGAGGACGCTGTTCGTGCACTGGTTGAGCGCGAACATCTTCGATGAGTTTATTAGCGGGCTCCGCGACAAGCTCGCTCTGCCCGAAAGCGCCCGAATCTATGTCGAGTCTTTTTTCCAGTCCTGTAACCGGCATGACGGTAACAGCTGGGTTCACCAGGATGTGTTTGACCTGGACAAGACCCACGTCGGCGTCATTTACCTGAATCCGGATCCGCCGCCCAACAGTGGCACGTTGATTTACGACCCCATACCCGGCAGGGACCAGCAGCCTGGCTATGACAAGAGCCTGCCTGAACACTACACCGTGCGGTTGAGAATGGAGAATCGCTATAACCGAATGGTCTGCTACGCGCCGGAGCACTTTCACAAGTCAGATGAGTACTTTGGTGAGGGGCTTGAGGACGGGCGGTTGTTTATGGTGTTTTTCATGCGTATCGAGGAAGGCTGAGCATGGCCCATAGCGCAGGAAAAATTTCGAGCTGTCGCGGTGTGGCGACACCTGCGATGAAGATGATTCGTCGCCGTGACGAATGCCTGTGCGGTAGCCGGAAGCCATTTAACGCCTGCTGTGGTGATCTGTCCGCAGAGCGGCAGCCCCCGCACGGCATCCTGGTGCGCGATGAAGCCATAGCAGAACAGAAGTTGCGCGCACTGCTCGATGGCATCGACGCACGACCCTGTTGTGCGCATGACAGCAACCCGGCACACGCGCAGGCGAGTGCCGAATCGGTAGCGTGGGTCCAAAGGGCGGTACGCAGGGTCGACCTCGAAGCGCCGCGGCAGCAACTTGCTGATGACATTATGCGTGAGGTCCTGGCCAATGTTGTCGAGCCGCTGGGTGGCAACCCGATTGGTGTTTATGAGCAGCCGGCACTGTTGTTGTATCCGACTGGTGGTGGCTATGGTGCGCATGCCGATTCGGAGTTGTTTAATCCAGAAACCGGTTTTTGGGAGCGCAATACCAGTCGTGACTATGCGGTGGTGCTATTCCTGAACCATAATCCCGACGGCGCTTATCAATTTCCCAACTTCAGGTATGCGGTCGCCCCGGTGCGGGGCAGAGTGCTGGCTTATCCACCCGACCAGCGCTACGTCAACCATATCGACAGCCTGCAGCACGGGGCCTGTTTCATGCTAGTGAGCTGGGTGCGCTGGCAGTTGGCCGGGCAGCCGCGCCTTGCCGTGGGGCCGCCGCAGTACCGCTAGCCGATAATCACTTCGGGCAGGTCACTCATGACAAACTGGGTGCCCGCCGGGTCGAGCATATAGGCCACATCGGGTTCTACCAGGGTTTTTTGTTCAGGCTCGTGCAGTGACTGGTAGAAGCGATCGATGGATTCAAACCATTGTTCGGTGACGCCATCATAGTTGCGCTCGGGGCCCATCAGGTAATCTTCATCGAGCCGATGGTTCTGGTCATAGGCCATGATGTCCTTGTTGAGGTTTTCAACCTCCTGGAACAGCCCGCCGTGATGTTGCAGCCAGTGTTGATGAAATGTGTCGCGTGCCAGGCTGGCATTGCGGCGTAGCAGGCAAAGCAGCTTTGCGCCGGCTGCCGTTCGAGCGCCAGGCTTGTCGACGATAACGTCTTCGCCGCCGGCGATGATCCAGTGCTGTTGCTCGCCATCGAGCAGCTGCTGCTCATCGGGAATGACGTATTGCTGGTAGTAACTGTCCTGCGCCATGCCGGCAAAGGCGTCCAGCGATTCGTACCAGATGACGGTCACGCCATCAAATCCCTGCTGCTCCCAGGGTGCGTCCTCCGGGTCGCGACGGTAGTCGGCTTCGAGCCGGTGGTTCTGTTCATAGCGCACAATATAGTGCTTCATGGCCTGGCTGTCGGCAAACAGCCCGCCATGCGTTTCGCGCCAGTGCTGGTGGAATTCGGCGCGACTGAGCGCCCGGTTGCGTTTCAAAAAACAGATCAGCTTAATCATGGGTGTCTTTACTGCAGTTTGGCGATGACTTCGTCCGAGAATCGCTCAGTGGATTCGATTTTGTACGCCAGGTCACCCGGGTTGCCGCCGTAGAAGAACTGCGGCATGACGACCGCTTCAGTGACACCCAGTTCGGCAAGTTGCGAAAAGCCATCGAGGTCGGCGATGTCGGTGGCCATCACCTTGAATTCAAAGTCTTCCGGATCGCGGTCGTAGTCCCGCAGTAGCTGCTTGAGCACATGCATTTTTGCAACGATGTCATCCAGTGGGGCGTTGACCGATAGCCAGCCGTCGGCCAGCCGCGCAGCGCGCTTGAGGACGGGCTCAGCGAGTCCGCCGATGTAGATGGGCATGGGGTGCTCTTTGGGCACTGGCGCCATCTGCATCGGTTCAAACTGGTAATACCTGCCCTGGTGTT
The DNA here is from genome assembly GCA_965216795.1 of Pseudomonadales bacterium. Taxonomy (GTDB): domain Bacteria; phylum Pseudomonadota; class Gammaproteobacteria; order Pseudomonadales; family UBA7434; genus UBA7434. Next base: position 3,326,653 of record OZ244196.1, read on the forward strand.
CCACCATCTCGCCGCTGTGTAACTTGCGGATCACTTCGATCATTTCACCGCAGCGCGGGCCGCGATTGCTCCAGTCCTGTCCACACAGCGTAAAGTCATCCTGCCAGGGGCTCAGGCCCACGCCCAGTGCAAACCGGTTGTTGCTCATGCAGGCCAGCGTTGCCGTCTCTTTGGCAACCAGGTAGGGGTTGCGGACGGGCAGCTTGAAGATGTTGGTAAAGAAGCGGACGCGCTCGGTGACCGCCGCCATCATGCCCACCGCGATAAACGGATCGGGGAAATGGGTCTTGCCGTGCCAGAATCGGCTGCCATCAGCAGTGTAGGGATAATCGTTGCTCGGTGTCTCGTAGTAGAACAGGCCGTCGGCGACATTGATCGAATGCCACAGGCCGCGTTCAGCTGCCTGCGCCAGTGGCAGGTAATGGGTGTGGCTGCAAAAGCTGACAGACAGGGAGAATTTCAAGGCATGCTCCAGGCGTTCGACGGTAACAGCGCCAGCATAGCGCTTCGCCTGCGCTGGCAGTATTACGGCTGCCCAAGGTTGCGCTCAGTCGATGGGCGCTATGCCGAGCCGCGCGGCCAGCCGGGCGCGCACAGCGGCCTTGTCGATCTTGCCACTGGCGTTGACGGGCAGGGTGTCGAAGACAATGGCCTTGGGCACTTTGAAACCCGCCAGCTCGCCGCGCAGCTGTGATCGCAGGGTATTCGCATCCAGTACCTGATCGGTTTGGACCATGGCATAGACCGCCTCGCCCCAGCGCGCATCGGGCAGGCCAACGACGGCAGACAGCTGCACCCCGGCAATTTTTGCCAACTGCTGTTCCACTTCGCGCGAGGCGACATTCTCACCGCCGCTGATAATGATGTCTTTTTTTCGGTCGACGATGTACAGGTTACCTGCGGTATCGAATCGGCCTACATCACCCGTGGCAAGCCAGCCATCGCTGGCGAGGCCATCACTGTCCCAGAATCCCGAACAGACCTGCCCGGCGTGCACCCAGATCTCGCCCTGGTCTGTGGCGGCCTGTGCAGTGGTATCGCTGCAGCGCAAGTTGCCGTCGACACTTTCGGCGAGCACGCGGTTGTCATCGTCACGCAGCTGCAGCGTCACGCCCGCAACCGGCCTGCCTACCGATTCAAGCAACTGTGGTTGCTCACCGACCGCGGCCAGGTGTTGGGCATGATCGAGAAAGGCGACGCTGCCTGAGAGCTCGGTCATACCGTAACCCTGGGAGAGCGCGCAATCCAGGGTTGCAAGAATGCGCTTTAGCAGTGACTGGTCGATCGCCGAAGCGCCATAGCCAATGCAGCGCAGGCTCGCCAGCTTGCTGGCATCAAAGGCGGGGTCATCCAGTAGCATGGTGATCATCGTCGGCGCCAGCGACACGGTGGTGACCTGCTCGCGGGCAACCAGGTCAAGCAGCTCGCTGGCGTTGAAACTGGCCATCAGGATCACCGTTGCGCCATGGCGATGTTGGTGCAATACATTGTGCGCGGCGATGTGGAATAGCGGGAAAGGGTAGAGGTAGCAGTCGTTGCTTTGCACCGGTCGTCCCTGGTCGGCAGAGCGCAGTCCAGCCAGCAGGTTGCCATGGCTGAGCATGACTGCTTTGGGACGCCCCGTGGTTCCCGAGGTAAACAGTATCCAGGCGATATCCACGCCAGGGGGCTGGCTGGACGCAAGCCCCGGCGCTGCCGGCGGCCAGGGGTCGAGAATCGCGGAGATGGGCAGCTGCTGCGCTGTGACAGGGGCTGAACTGTCTATCTGTGCAAGCAACCCGGGTTCGCCGCAGACCACGGCGGCATTGATGCGAAGCATCTGTTCGCGCCACTCCGCAGGGGCCAGCCGCACATTGAGCGGTACCGCTATGCGGCCGGCGGCCGGTATTGCGTAGAGTAACACCACATATTCATAGCCATTGCGCGCCAGGATAGCGATGCGATCGTGCGGTTCGGTGCTGCGTTCAAGCAGGGTCATGCAGCGCCGGATATCGCTGTCAAACTGCCGGTAGCTGATACGGCGGTGGCCATCGACCAGGGCCAGTGTGTCCGGCTGCCTGGCGGCCTGCCGGGCGATGAGTTGCTCGAGTCGCTGTGGAGGGGTTTGGGTCAACGCAGGCGGCAAACTAGAGTTGTTCCAGTTGCTCGCGCTGGGCCTGTAAAGCCTGGTATTCGCTCTGGGCGTCCGCGAGCTTGGCGCGCTCCTTGTTGACCACTTCCGCAGGTGCCTTGTCGGTAAACTTCGGGTTGTCGAGTTTGCCCATCAGGCGCTTTTGCTCCTGCTGCAGTTTGGCGATCGCCTTGTCGAGGCGTTGCAGTTCCGCCTCCTTGTCAATCAGGCCGGCCAGCGGCACCAGTACCTCGAGGCCATCGACGACTTCGGTGGCAGCGGCGGGGCCTTGATCCCCCTCGGCCAGCCAGGTCACCGACTCGACGCGCGCGAGATTACAAAACAGGGATTCAAGTTCCGTGAAACGCTGCCGCTGTGCGTCGTTGCCGTTGCGAAAGTAAACGGGCAGGGGCTTGCCGGGTGAGATATTCATCTCGCCGCGGATAGTCCGCACCGCAATAATCAGCTGCTGCGCCCAGCCAATGGCGGCAATGGCGTCGTCATCGATGCGGGATTCGTCGGCCTGCGGGTAGGGCTGCAGCATAATGCTGTCGCCGTGCTCCGTAGCCGGCAGGTGGGCGCGCAATGACTGCCAGATCTCTTCGGTAATAAAGGGCATGAGCGGATGGCTCATGCGCAGGATCGCGTCCAGTACGCGCACCAGCGTGCGGCGCGTGCCGCGCTGTGCCGCTGCATCCACACTGTCATCCAGTAGCGGTTTACTCAGTTCAAGGTACCAGTCGCAGTACTCGTTCCAGATGAATTCGTACAGGGTCTGGCTCACCAGGTCAAAGCGGTAGTTCTCGAAGTGCCGGGCGATTTCCGCCTCGACTTGCTGCAAGCGCGCAATGATCCAGCGATCGGCGAGTGCGAGCTGGTAGTCACCGCTGTCATCGGCGTCGCAGTCGTGGCCATCGACGCTCATTTGCACATAGCGTGCAGCGTTCCACAGTTTGTTGCAGAAGTTGCGATAGCCCTCGAGGCGCTTCATGTCCCAGTTGATGTCGCGACCGGTTGAGGCCAGCGCGGCGAGGGTAAAACGCAGTGCGTCGGTGCCATGCGCTGCGATGCCTTCAGGAAACTCCTTGCGGGTGCGCTTCTCGATTTTCTCGCGTTGCTGCGGCTGCATCATGTTGCCGGTGCGCTTGCCAACCAGCGCTTCGAGCTCAATGCCGTCGATCATGTCCAGCGGGTCGAGTACGTTACCCTTGGACTTCGACATTTTCTGGCCTTGCTCATCGCGGATCAGGCCAGTCACATAGACGGTATGGAAGGGCACCTGTGCCTTGCCCTGTTCGTCTTTCATGAAGTGCAGCGTCATCATCATCATGCGCGCGACCCAGAAGAAGATGATGTCAAAACCGGTGACCAGCACACTGGTGGGGTGGAAAGTCTCGAGTCGCGGCGTCTGTTCGGGCCAGCCCAATGTGCCGAAGGTCCACAACGCCGAACTGAACCAGGTATCGAGCACGTCGTCATCCTGGCTCAGCGCGATATCGTCGCCAAGATCGTGCTCGCGGCGGACGCTGGCTTCATCGGCGCCAACGTAGACCTTGCCCGTGCTGTCGTACCAGGCCGGTATCCGATGGCCCCACCATAACTGGCGCGATATGCACCAGTCCTGGATGTCGCGCATCCAGGCGAAATACATGTTTTCGTACTGCTTGGGTACGAACTGCACGCTACCGTTCTCGACGGCTTCAATGGCCGGGCCAGCGAGCGTTTTGGCGTCTACATACCACTGGTCGGTGAGCAGCGGTTCGACGACCACGCCGCTGCGATCGCCGTAGGGCACGGCCAGCTCATGATCCTTGATGTCATCGACCAGGCCTGCCGCCTCGAGGTCCGCGACAATCTGCTTGCGTGCCGCGAAGCGATCCTGGCCCGCGTAGCTGGCAGGCAGTGCGCCTGCATATTGCTCGCTTGCGTTGCCCTCATGATCAAAGACCTGGGCCGTGGCGCGGATATTGCCCTGGGTATCGAGCACGTTGATCATCGCCAGCTGGCAGCGCTGGCCAACCTGGTAGTCGTTAAAGTCGTGGGCGGGGGTGATCTTCACGCAGCCGGTGCCCTTTTCCATGTCGGCATGCGGGTCGGCGACGATAGGTATTTCACGATCGACCAGCGGCAATAGCACCGATTTTCCGATCAGCGACTGGTAGCGCGGGTCATCGGGGTGAACGGCCACCGCAGTGTCGCCGAGCAGGGTTTCGGGTCGGGTCGTGGCAACCACCAGGTAGTCGTTGCCGGCCTGGTCGCGGGCGCCTGCCGCCAGCGGGTAGCGCAGGTGCCACATCTTGCCTTTGACGTCACGGTTTTCGACTTCCAGGTCCGAGATGGCGGTCTGGAGTTTTGGATCCCAGTTGACCAGTCGTTTGCCGCGGTAAATCAGCCCGCTTTCGTAGAGTTTGATAAAGGCCGTTTGCACCGCGGCGCTGAAGCCTTCATCCATCGTGAAGCGCTCGCTGGCCCAGTCAACCGAGTTGCCCAGGCGGCGCATCTGCTGGGTGATTGTACCGCCGGACTCTTCTTTCCAGGCCCAGATTTTTTCGATGAAGGCCTCACGGCCCAGGCTGTGGCGATCCGGTTGCTGTTCGGCCGCCAGTTTTCGTTCGACGACCATTTGCGTGGCGATACCGGCGTGATCGGTGCCCACCTGCCACAGGGTGTTGTCGCCACACATACGCCGATAGCGCACCAGTGTATCCATCAGCGTGTGCTGGAAGGCGTGGCCCATGTGCAGGCTGCCCGTGACATTGGGTGGCGGGATGGCGATCGAGTAGTTCTCTGCCGTGCCCTGGGCTGATTCATCCTGCGGCGCAAACAGCTTGTTATCTTCCCAATACTGGTACCAGCGTTGTTCAATCGCCTGCGGCTGAAACGTCTTGTCCATGGTTATTGCCCGCGCTTGAGTAGAGCCCGCAACTGATCGTTGCCCAGCTGCGAGAGACGGTCGCGAAGCTCGGCTTCGATGGCGGGCAGGTGCAGGCCCACCAGCTCGTCGACCAGGGCATCAATGCCGCTTGTTTCGGGCTCTGCGCTGGTATTAGCCGCGCTGCGAGCTTGCGCGGTGCTGGCATCGTCCAGGTCGTCGCTGAGTGATTGCAGGTCGTCTAGAAGGCTGTCGGGTTTTGCTGGCGTCATGCGTGAATTCGTAGTGTCGTCTGCTATTGCCGGGATGGTTAAAGTTTGTGGACCTTGAGTGGGTAGCCGCGGTCGCGGTAGTAGCGGTAGCGCGTCCGGGACTGTTCGACGGCAGGCTCGGTGCCGGCGACCACTTCGGCTACGCGCTGGAAGCGGCTGAAAAATCCAGGTTGTGTGGTGTCGAGGTTGATCAGGACATCGTCGTGGTCTTCGGGGTCATCACCGCAGCCAATGAGCACATCGCAAGGCTGTCCAGCCGCGCTGTCTCCCTGGCAGCGATGCGGAACGAAGCTGCTCGAGCGAAACGTCCACAGCAGTTCGTCGAGCTGCTGCATCGTTTGCGCATCGCTGGTGTGCAGGTAGACGCGGTGGCGCTGCCGCAGTGCTTTTTCGGTCAGCCTGCAGGCAAAGGTCAGCAGCTCGAGACGCTCGGCCACCTGCGTAATGTAAAAGTCGATTTTCGTCATGACCTGCGTTGCCGTGGGCCGCTAATGGGCTGCAGTGCCGGCGCACTGCATCAGGTATTCGCAGACCATGGCGAGTGGCCTGCCGCTGGCACCTTTACCACCGCCCTGGTTCCACGCTGTACCGGCGATGTCGAGGTGGGCCCAGCGCATGCCTTCGGTGAATGCTGCGAGGAAACAGCCAGCGGTAATGGTACCGGCCGATGGCCCGCCAATATTGGCCAGGTCGGCAAAGGGCGTGTTGATCTGCTTGCGGTAATCCTCCCACAGCGGCAGTCGCCAGCTGCGATCGGCGCTGTTTTCACCTGCCTTGAGCAAGGCGTCGGCCAGCGCGTCATCGTTGCTCATCAAGCCGGTGGCGTGATGGCCCAGCGCGACAATGCAGGCGCCCGTCAGGGTGGCCATGTCGATGATCGCCTCGGGCTTGAAGCGCCGCGCATAGTGCAGGGCGTCGCACAGGACCAGGCGGCCTTCAGCGTCGGTATTCAGGACTTCGATGGTTTTGCCCGCCATGCTGGTGACCACATCGCCAGGCTTGGTGGCGTTGCCAGCCGGCATATTCTCGGCTGCAGCGATAATACCCACGACGTTCAGCGGTAGCGCCATGTCGGCAATGGCCTGCATGGCGCCCATGACCGTCGCCGCGCCGCACATGTCAAACTTCATCTCGTCCATCTTGGCGCCGGGTTTGAGGCTGATGCCGCCCGTGTCAAAGGTGATGCCCTTGCCGACCAGCACCTGCGGCTGCTGGGACTTCTTGCCGCCGCGGTAGTCCATGATGATCAGCTGCGACTCCTCGACGCTGCCGGTGCCCACCGACAGCAGCGAACCCATGCCCAGCTCGCGCATGCGCTTTTCGCCCAGCACCTGGGTTTTGACGTTATCGTGGCGTCGGCCGAGTTTGCGGGCCTCGCTGGCCAGGTATTTGGGTGTGCAGATATTGCCGGGCAGGTTGCCCAGCTCGCGGGTCGTGTGCAGCCCCGCGCCAATGGCGCTGCCAGCCTGGATCTGGCGCCGCGTCGCTGCATCCGTATTGTCCGACAGTAGCGTAACGCGATTGAGCTCGGGCAGTGACTTGGGCTTTTTCGACTTGGTGGTCGTGTAGCGGTAGCTCGCCGCGCTGATGGATTGCGCCAGCTGCTGCAGCGCCCAGCGCTGCGGCGTCGCTTTAGGCAGCGACAGGTCGGCAATGACGGCAGCGTGTTTGCCTTTATAGCTGTTCAGTGATTTGGCCAGGGCGGCAGTGGCGCGATGCCACTGCAGACGATCGAGCTGTTGTTTGCTGCCCAGGCCCCAGAGCACGACGCGACTCGCGGCACAGCCATCGACCAGTGGCAGCGCCAGCACCTTGCCGCTGGAGGCGGTGAACTCGCCGGCCTTGAGCAGTTTCGCCAGTGCCCGGCCCAGTGCTGCGTCCAGCTGGCGGGCCGCGGGCGAGAGCTTGTTGTCATCGAAAACCGGGACGACCAGGCTGTCACATTTCATTGCGGCGGGGTTTTCACTGCTTTTCAGGCTGAATCGCATACTGGTTGCTCGTCGTTATCTAAAGGGGGTGGAGCGCTGCGCCCTGCGGCACGAGGCAGCGACACTGTCAGTGCAGGTATTGTCGTTTGCGGGCCAGTACTGTCAAGTAAATTGTCGCGAAAGGCCGCTGCAACACCGGTGTCGCTGGAGATTTTGTGGGGTCAGCTTGCTATACTGCGCCGCTGTTAAACAGCAGACATACCCGGAACTGCACCATGCTCGAAACCAACCCCCAACAGCAGGCTCTTAAATCCATGCGTGAGCGCGTTGAGACGCTCAGGGGGTATCTTTGACTATGGCGTCAAGAAGGAGCAGTTAGCTGAGGTCGAGCTGGAACTCGCCGAACCTTCAGTCTGGGATGATCCAGAGCGCGCCCAGCAGCTGGGGCGGCGCAGGGCCGATCTCGAGGCGGTCGTCCTGACGATCGAGACGCTCGATACTGGCATTGATGATACTGCCGAGCTGCTCGAGCTGGTCAGCGAGGAAGAGGACAGCGATGGCCTGGCGTCCATCGAGCAGGATATCGGTGGGCTTGAAAACCAACTGGCACAACTCGAATTCCGGCGCATGTTCAGCGGCGAGATGGACGGCAACGACGCCTTCCTCGACATTCAGTCTGGCTCTGGTGGCACCGAGGCTCAGGACTGGGCCGAAATGCTGCTGCGCATGTACCTGCGCTGGGGCGAGGCCAAAGGCTTCAAGACCGACCTGGTAGAGGCCTCCGCTGGCGAGGTCGCCGGCATCAAGAGTGCGACGATCCATTTCCAGGGCGAGTATGCCTTTGGCTGGCTGCGCACCGAAACGGGCGTGCATCGCCTGGTCCGCAAATCGCCGTTCGATTCCGGTAATCGTCGCCATACGTCCTTTGCTTCGGTGTTCGTCTCGCCCGAGGTCGACGACCAGATCGACATCGAGGTGAATCCTGCCGATGTGCGTACCGATACCTACCGGGCCTCAGGCGCCGGCGGCCAGCACGTCAACAAAACCGATTCGGCGGTTCGACTGACCCATGAACCCAGCGGCGTTGTCGTGCAATGCCAGAGTGAACGCTCCCAGCACCAGAACCGTGACCGGGCCTGGAAAATGCTCAAGGCCAAGCTCTACGAGCTCGAAATCCAGAAACGCAACGCGGCGCACCAGGCCGTCGAAGACAGCAAGTCTGATATTGGCTGGGGCAGCCAGATCCGTTCCTATGTGCTCGATGATCAACGCATCAAGGATCTGCGCACCGGCGTGCAAACCAGCAACTGCCAGTCAGTGCTCGATGGCGACATCGACGCCTTTATCGAAGCATCGCTGAAACAGGGTCTGTAACGACTCCACACTATTGAATACCGAAGCCCAGGGCATAACATGAGCGAAGAAACTGCAGCTAACGCCGAGTCTGAAAACAAACTGGTTGCCGAGCGACGCGCAAAGCTGGCTGGCCTGCGCGAGGCGGGCAATGCTTTCCCGAACGATTTCCGTCGCGATGCGCTGGCAGCTGAACTGCAGGACGAGCTGGGTGAGCGAGACAAGGCCGAGCTGGAAAGCCTGGATCGCCAGGTGGCGGTCGCCGGCCGCATCATGGCCAAGCGGGGGCCCTTTCTGGTCCTGCAGGATGTTTCGGGCCGCATCCAGCTCTACGTCGACAAGAAAAACCTGCCCGAAGCGCTGGCCGAGCAGATCAAGAGCTGGGATATTGGCGATATTGTCGGTGCGTCCGGGCCGGTCCATAAATCCGGAAAGGGCGATCTTTACGTCTATATAAAAGAGGCCGTGTTACTGACCAAATCGCTGCGACCGCTGCCCGATAAATTCCATGGCCTGGCCGATACCGAAATCCGGTACCGGCAGCGCTATGTCGACCTGATCATGAATGCCGATGTGCGCAAGGTTTTCGCACTGCGCTCGAGCATTATCAGCCAGGTTCGCAGTTTCCTGCTCGGCCAGGACTTCATTGAGGTTGAGACGCCGATGCTGCAGCCGATACCCGGCGGGGCGACGGCCAGGCCCTTCGTGACCCACCACAATGCCCTGGACATGGACATGTACCTGCGTATCGCGCCCGAGCTCTATCTCAAGCGGTTGGTGGTGGGCGGTTTCGAGCGGGTTTTCGAAATTAATCGCAACTTTCGCAACGAGGGCTTGTCAACTCGACATAACCCGGAATTTACGATGGTCGAGTTTTACCAGGCCTACGCGGATTATCACGACCTGATGAACCTGACCGAAGCACTGCTCAGGCACGTGGTGACCGCGTGCCTTGGCACAACGACCGTTGAGTACCAGGGGCAGACGCTCGATTTTGGCAAGCCCTTTGCGCGCATGACAGTGATTGAAGCCATACTGGCGCACAATGCCGATATCAGTGCAGCGCAGTTGGCCGATCGAGAGCAGGCTGCGTCGATTGCCAACCGGCTTGGTATCGCCGTGCAGGACAGCTATGGGCTGGGTAAATTGCAAATCGAAATTTTTGAGAAAACGGCCGAAGAACAACTGCAGGCGCCGACGTTCATCACCGAGTACCCAACGGAGGTTTCGCCGCTGGCGCGACGCAATGATGACAATCCTGCGGTGACCGATCGTTTCGAGTTTTTTGTTGCCGGTAAAGAGATTGCCAACGGCTTCTCTGAGCTGAACGACGCCGAGGACCAGGCCGAACGTTTCCAGCAGCAGGTCGCTGACAAAGAGGCGGGCGATAATGAGGCGATGCACTATGATGCCGATTACGTTACGGCGCTGGAGTATGGTTTGCCGCCGACCGCGGGCGAGGGAATCGGTATCGATCGCCTGGTGATGCTTCTCACCGATTCGCCTTCGATTCGCGATGTGTTGCTGTTCCCAGCGATGCGGCCCGCCGGTTGATTCTGCGGTATGGGCACAGGCGTCTTTACGCGGCTTGACTTTACGCGGATAGACACTTTGCGTTATAACTGTGCGTTTAGGCGGCCGGTGGGGCGCAGCAGTCGCTGCGCGGCGTCAATCACTGCCCGGTGGCGCCAATTTCACCCTGAGATGTCACCCTAAAAAGAACGGGATTCCTCCATTGCAATCACCACGAACTAAAGCGGCGGATAATCCGCGAAGTGCAGGCGTAGCAACGCCTTTCGTGGTAGTCCTTGCTTCAGTTTTGCTGCTTGCCAGCTGCGCGGGGGCGGCCCCGGCACCTCAGCCCGAGGTTGTCGCCGAGCCTGAGCCCGAACCGGTTATTGTTCAAACGGTTTGTGAACCTGAAATTGACCTGGTCGAGGAGGCCGCCAAGCGCAAGCTGGCGTTGGCCAACGAGTGGCACCGGGAAGGGCGCTACCAGGCGGCATTTGAGGCCTATGAATCGGTGCTGGCTGAGCATGCCAGCTTGCTAGCCGATGCCTACGCGCTGTGGGGCATTGTTGCCATGCGCCTGGATCGTGATAACCCCGACTACGATCGTGAGGCGGCCCGCACCGCCATCTACGTGCTCGAGCAGCGCACCGAGGCTGCACTGCAAAGTGAAGCCAGGAATGAAGCGCAGCTGTTGCTGTTCAGCACCAAGATCATGATTGACGCTGACGTCAGCAAAGACGGCGTCGTTGCCGAAAACCGCACGTTGCGCGAGGAGCTTGCGCAGCGAGAAGAAGCGATCAAGCGGCTAAAGGAGCTGACGCTGGGTCTCTGAGCGCCACCCCACGTGCAGGGCCAACGCCATGACATTAGCCGATACTGATTCTCTCGAGGCCTTTACGCTGTCCATCGATGGGCACATTGCTCAGTTAACACTGAGCCGGCCCGACGCCTACAACTCCCTCAACCCTGCTTTCTGGCGCGAGTTGCCGCTCGTGCTCGAAGCGATCGATCGTGCCGCCGAGGCGCGGGTGATCGTGATTTCGGCCGAGGGTAAACACTTTACCGCTGGCATGGACCTGGCGGTATTTGCCGATTCCAAGCGCACCGCGCCGGAGCCGGGGCGTGCGGGCGAGGCGATGCGGCGCCTGGTATTGCGGCTACAGCAGACGTTCAATGCGCTGGAAGACTGCAGGCTGCCGGTGTTAGCGGCGATCCAGGGTGGCTGCATCGGTGGCGGCGTCGATATGGTCTGTGCCGCCGACAGTCGTTACTGCACGGAGGATGCGTTTTTCTGTGTCAAGGAAACCGAAATTGGTATCGTTGCCGACCTGGGTACCCTGCAGCGCCTGCCGCGCTTGATCCCGGAAGGTCTGGCGCGAGAGCTGGCCTATACCAGCCGGCGAATGGGCGCCGAAGAGGCGCTGCGCGTGGGCTTGGTCAACCAGGTGTTTGCCGACACGCGCGCGATGCATACTGCAGTGATGGATATCGCCGGGCAGATCGCGAGCAAGTCGCCTTTGTGTGTGGCCGGAACCAAGCGCATGCTCAACTACAACCATGACCATGGCGTGCGCGATGCGCTTGACTATATGGCAACATGGCAGGCAGGTATGTTCCATGAGACTGACCTGCTTGCGGCGATGGCTGCAGGTAAAGAAGATACGCCCGATTACCTTCCTCTCGAGTCGCTTGACGACAACTTCTAGCCGTACAGTTGTACAGTTTCGTGCTGGAGTTTTCTGGCAATCCCGTTCCCTGTAATTAGCGCGAATCTGCTGCTGTCAATCGCGTTTGCAGCGTCTATAGTTTGTTCCTGTCTCGCCGGGTCGTTGGCGAGACCGTCCTCTTCGCTGTTATCACACCGCAGTCATAAACGAAGATGTTTCTTTTGTTGTATCGCTTTGGAGAAGTCGTTTGAGTGTAGCGCCACTGAAAGGCAAAGTGGGGACGGGTATCGCTGTCAACTACCTGTTTCCAGTGCCGCTGTTTCGTTTTCAGATTCCTGTCGATTCCCTGGTGCCACTGGATGCAAAAATTATCCAGTTGTGCGAGCAGGAACCTTCGTCTCGCAATCCGTCGAGCTGGTTTACGCATGATGATCTGCATGAGCAGGAGCCGTTCAAATCGTGGTTTGCCCGATACATCGACGACCGCGTGGACGATATACTCAATGAGTTGCGTATTGTCCGCGACGCACATTACCTGACATCCGCCTGGGGCAATGTGACCTGGGGAGAGTTTTATCATCCAGCGCATATGCACCCGAATTCATTGCTGAGCGGCATCGTGTATATGCGCTCTCCTGAAGGCGCCGGTTCAACCGTGTTTGAGGATCCAAAAGCCGTTGCACGCGTCGTGGAGCCCGACGTCACCGAGCGGACGCTTGCCAATACCCACTCCTTTGCCAAAACGCCTATTGCGGGCGATGTGCTGGTATTTCCCTCATACCTGAAGCATTCGGTCGTGCCTGGCACCGCCGGCAAGGAGGCGCGAAGTACGCTGGCTTTCAATTACCATATACGCGGCGAGACCTGCCGGCATACCCAACCCTACGTCTGGAGCTAGTCCAGTGCAGTGCCGGTTTCACCGGTAAATTTTGCGACGGGTATCCACAATGCCTGCGCCAGCCGAACACTGTCGGCCTCATTCACCCAGCCAAGCGCTGCTTCGCGGTCGCGCAGCTCGTGCACGATGCGCAGGGTCTTGAAGGCGTCGAACCAGTGCAGCATGTGCTGGTGAAACTGCGTGTTGTTGCGCGACTGCCGCAGGCAGTGGGCCAGTCCATCACCAAACCCGACAGCTTCGAGGGCTTCGATCAGCAGCTGCGCGGTGCCTCGCCCGCCGTTGGACGTCGTAAGAAATGCGTGAATCGGACCTGGATTGTCCGCGATAAAGCCTGCCAGATGCGCCTGCCAATCGCTGCTGAGCGCAATGCCGTCCTGTCTCAGCCAGGCGATAGCGAGCCTGAGAAGTTCGAACAGGCCGGGATGATAGAAAATGGCCGGACCGTCGCGGCTTTCACCGTGCGCTAGCAACTGCTGCACGCTTGCCCCCGTGCCGAACGGTGTGCGCGTTGACTGCCTTGAGGCCAGAGCGATCCGTACCGTATCCAGCGGCACCACCGGGCCCAGCTTGCGCAGTTTATTAAGCAGGTAGAAGTCCTCGCCCGCAGCGCGTCGTGGAAAGCCTCGCGCCGCCACGTAGTGCGACAGGCTGCAGGCCATTGCGCTGCCGAGCGCGCAAAACGCGTAGGGCGATTTTGCGTAAGCCAGTCCGTCGCGGTAGCCCAGTATGCGCCGCTCGTAGTATTGCGTCGCAGTGTCGATGGCCAGGTCGCCGCTGGGTATATGTTCAAATGCAAACACCGCTGCCGCAGGCTGGCCTGCTGCTGCCGCGAGGCCACGTTGCAGCGCGTAAAAGTAGTCAGCCGGTAACAGGGCATCGGCATCGGTGCAGCAGATCCAGTTAAGTCCACAACCCTTGCGCTGTGCCAGCACCAGCGCCATGTCGGCCGCGATTTTGCGCGCCAGGCCGACGCCCTGGTCGGTAGGTATACGCAAGCCTTTGGAGTAGCGATCGACGACCAGCACGCTGTTGTCCGGATCAATCGCCCACAGCGAGAGATTGCGCAGTGTCCACCGGGGTTGTAGCTGGCAAATCTGTTCCCAGCAGGTGATGTTGTTTGCGGTCGAAGCGGTGACGGTGTCGGGCTGGTTGATGACCAGGATTAACACGCTGTGTCGTTGCTGGCGAAGAAAATCGAAATGTTGCGCAAGACAGTCGGGGTTTTCATCGTACAGCGGTATCATCAGGCAGTGCTCGATGTCGTGTGCGATCTGCAGCTTGCTGCAATGTAGCTCGCGCGCTTCAGGCTCACAGTAGTGCTGCAGGTACTGTGCGATGCGCCTGCCTTCGTGGTCGGGATTCACAGGCTTAGCCGCGCCATAGACCGCGATGGCCGTTAGCGGCTGCGCTAGTGCAGGGCTGCACGAAGCGGCAGGGCCTGGACAATCGCTGCCTCGGCATCGAGCAGCTCATCGAGCCGTTGGTTGACGGTATCGTGCGGGAAATAGGTGCCAGCGAGTGCGACGAAGGTGTCAAAGTGACGCGCCTCCGAGCTGGTGATCGACTGGTAGAAGCGCTGCAGTTTGCCCTGCGGCAGTGCCGCTGCGACCAGACCGAATCGCTCGCAACCGCGTGCTTCAATGACGCCCGCGGTCAGCAGTCGATCGAGCAGGTAGTTGTCGCGGCCGCTGCGAATATGCTCGCGCACAGCCAGTACATAGGGGTCTTTTTCATCGGCACTCAGCTGTAGACCCCTGGCGTGCAGCCACTTGATCACTTCGCGGTAATGGGTGAGTTCTTCGACCGCAAGTTCCGACATGACATCGACCAGTTCCCTGCGATCGGGATAGTGCGCAATCATCGATAGCGCCATCCCGGAGGCCTTTTTCTCCGCCGCTGCATGGTCCTGCAAAAACCGGTCAAAATCGGCCATCACGGTGGCCGTCCAGGCGTCTTCCGTGGCAAAGCGCAAGGGGCTCGTGCTGGCGCTGGAATTGGGTGCGGGCGGGGTGGGCTTGGTGGTATCCACGCGGGGCAATTTTCACTGTATTCGTGTAGGCCGCCCATTATAATGGTGGCTGATTAAAACACCAGCAACGGCCAATGCCAGCCGCTGCATCCGACCTGAGTCAAGCGATGATTATCAAACCCAAAGTTCGTGGCTTTATGTGTATCACGACGCACCCTGAGGGTTGCGCTGCCAACGTGCAACGGCAGATCAACTATGTGAAACAACAGGGGCCGATTGACGGCATGCCCAAGCGGGTTTTGGTCATAGGCGCATCGACCGGCTATGGGCTGGCCTCGCGCATTACCGCGGCGGTTGCCGGTGGTGCCAGTACGCTGGGTATATTTTTTGAAAAACCCGGCACCGAGAAAAAGCCGGGCACTGCTGGCTGGTACAACTCGGCGGCGTTTCATCGCTACGCCGATGCCGAGGGCCTGTACGCAAAGAGTATCAATGGCGATGCATTTTCCGATGAGCTCAAGCAGCAGGCCATCGATATTATCAAGCAGGACATGGGCCAGGTTGACCTGGTCGTATACAGTCTCGCTGCCCCGCGCCGCCAGCATCCCAAAACGGGCGAGGTGCACAGCTCTACCCTGAAGCCAGTGGGCAAGAGCGTTACCCAGCGGGGCATCAACACCGATAAACGGCTTATCGAAGAGGTGACGCTTGAGGCGGCAACCCAGGATGAGATCGACAACACCGTCGCTGTCATGGGGGGCGAGGACTGGCAGTTCTGGATAGATGCACTCGCAGACGCCGACGTGCTGGCGCCCGGTGCCAAGACCTGCGCCTATACCTACCTGGGGGAGCGAGTGACCTGGGATATCTACTGGCACGGCACGATCGGCCAGGCCAAGCAGGATCTTGATCGCAGGGTGCTGGCGATTCGTGAGCGCCTGGCAAGCCTGGGTGGCGATGCGCGGGTGGCGGTGCTGCAGGGTGTTGTCACCCAGGCCAGCTCTGCAATACCGATTATGCCGCTATACCTGTCGCTGTTATTCAAGGTGATGAAGGCAGAAGGCACGCAGGAAGGTTGCATCGAGCAAATCGATGGGCTGTTTCGCGACAGCCTCTACGGCGCCGAGCCCTACCTCGATGACGAAGGCCGTCTGCGTGCCGACCGCAAGGAGCTGGCGCCAGCCGTACAACAGGCGGTGGAAGCACTGTGGGAGCAGGTGACCAGCGAAAATCTTGAAGAGCTTACTGACTTCGCAGGGTACCAGCGCGAATTCCTGCATTTGTTCGGCTTTGAGTTCGATGGCGTCGATTACGATGCCGATGTCGATACCCTGGTCGAGATTGAAAACTGCTTACAGGCCTGAACCCATAACGCGGGGTGACGCGATGCCCGACCTGATCCATGGAGTCCCGGTCCGCCTGAGTGACCGCGTCCAGCGCCTGACGGCGCCCAACCCTGGGCCCATGACGGGTGCCGGTACCAACACCTACCTGCTGGGCGACGACGCTGTCGCGGTGATTGATCCGGGGCCGTTGGAGCAGTCACATATCGACGTGATGCTCGATCAATTTGGCGACCGCATCCGCTGGATACTCGCAACGCACACCCACCCCGATCACTCGCCGGCAGTAGCGCCACTGGCCGAAGCCACCGGCGCGCAGGTGATTGGCATGTTGGCCGATGATTTGCAGTTCCAGGACCAGACCTTCAAGCCGGACTGGCATATGCAGCACGGTGAGCAGCTGAGCTGTGATGCGTTCAGCCTGACGGCAATCCATACCCCCGGGCACGTCAGCAATCATCTGTGTTTCCTGCTCGAAGAGGAGGGCATGCTGTTTGCGGGCGACCACGTGATGAACGGATCGACGGTCGTTATCGTGCCGCCAGGTGGCGACATGAAAGACTATATCGAATCCCTGCAGAAACTGGCGACCTACCCGGTTGAATGTATCGCGCCCGCACACGGCGATGTCATGGATCACCCGATTGAGACCTTGCAGTGGCTGGTCGATCATCGTCTGGGTCGCGAAGCCAAGGTGATCGACAAGCTCAGTGCACTGGGCGACAGCAACATCGTGTCACTGGTGCCTGTGGTTTACGACGATGTCGATGCGCAGCTGCATGGCTTTGCGCAATTGTCGCTGCTGGCGCACCTGATCAAACTCGAGCGCGAACAGCGTGCTCGCAGTGAGGGCGCGGGTAACGACCAGCACTGGTTCTGGCTTGGCTAGTCCCGAACGTAAACAGCGCACGGCCGCGGATAATTCCGGCAACTGGTCGGTCTATATCATCGAGTGTGCCGATGGTCGTTTGTACACCGGTATCTCTACCGACGTTGCGCGCCGGTTTCGCGAGCACAGCGAAGGGGGTGTCCGGGCGGCCCGCGCCCTGCGTGGCAAGGGCCCGCTCAAACTGGTGTTCCAGCAGCGGGTCGGTACCCGCGGCGAGGCCAGCGTTATCGAGTACCGGATCAAGCGGCTGGCCCGGGCGGATAAACTGGCGCTGGTCGAAGCGGGCAGCACCCGCGGTTTTTTTATTGAGGAGAGTGATTATGTTGGCTAACTGGCAACGCGGGAGCATCGCAATACTGTTTATGCTGGCACTATCGGCCTGTAACAATGACCCGGTGCCTGATGCAGCGCTGCAGGCCGGCTCCGCGCACAGTGACGTCGCGCTACCGCTGGCGATCGGCCAGCCGGCACCGGATTTCACAGCCAGTGATGCCAACGGCAACAGCGTGCAGCTATCGAGCTACCGGGGCAACAAGGCGGTGATGCTGCTGTTTTACCGGGGAGGCTGGTGCCCGTTTTGCGTCAGCCACCTGGATGACATCCAGGCACTGTTTCCGTCACTCGATCAATACGCTGTGCAACTGCTGGCGATCAGCCCGGAGGATGCCACTGCATCGGCCAAGCTGGCCAACAAGTTCGACCAGCCCTATGTGTTCGTCAGCGACGCGGACCTTGCGATCACTGACCTCTATGGCATTCGCCGCGACGCAGAGCTGCCGCATCCGGCTGTGTTCCTGATCGACAGCGAGGGCAGTCTTGCCTGGTACTACGTCGGAGAAGACTACAAACAGCGGCCTTCTTCAGCGCAACTGCAGCAGGTGCTCGAGAGCCACCTTTAGCCCGCTAGCGCGCCGCATGCAGGGCGCGCTGGCTCATCATCGAGATGAGCCCAATGGAGACCAGCGCGAAAGCGGCGAAGCCTGCGAATGCCAGCTGGTAATCGCCGCTGTAATCGTAGGCGGCACCGGCGATAAACACGGCCATCAGGTTCAGTGGCAGCATCAGCATACTCATAATGCCCATCGCCAGCCCATAGGAGCTGGCGCCATAGCGCTCGCCCAGGATGGACGTCCACACGGGAAAGGCGCCGACTGAGATCAGGCCCAGCACCGCACAGCTTAGCAACAGCAGCTCATAGCTGGGCGTGAACAGCTGCAGCTGCAGGTAGAACAGGGTGACGACCACAGCGGTAACCAGCAGCAGGCGTCGCTGCGGGTAGCGATCGAGTAATCGGCCAAATACCAGCTTGCCGGGTATGCCCATTGCGGTAATGACGGCGATCAGGGTGGCCGCTTCAGCAGCACTGATCGAGATGCTGCGTGCATAGGGCACCAGCGACACCATAAAGGCCTGGCTGTTGGCAAATAGCAGGCCGATGCCAATCGTAATGGTCCAGTACATCCTGTCGCGCAGCAGGTCGCGCACGGTCCACAGCGTGGCTGAGGGGTGATTGTCTGCTGCAGGCGTCATCGCAATGCTTGTGTCTGTGTCCTCTGGCCGGTTGCGAATAACCAGGTAGACCAGTGGCACGAGGGTGGCGACCAGCACCATCGCCTCGAGCCCCAGCGCCTGTCGCCAGCCCTGTTGATCAATCAATGCGGCGGTCACCGGCGCCATAATCATGCCACCAACCGACGTCGATACGGTTGAGATGCCCAGCGCCAGGCCCCGATTGATCGTGAACCAGCGGGTGATCAGCGTGGCCGCACTCAATGGGCCAATCGCTGTGGCACCCAGCGCGACGGGCCCGGCCATAAACCAGGCCATCTGCTGCAGCGACTGGCTCTGGGAAATACCCAGCATGCCGATCGCCAGTGACAGCGTGCCGGTGAGCATGATGTAGCGCACTTCATAGCGATCGAGCAGTTTGCCCAACAGGGCACTGAACACCGCAGTGCCGACCATCATCGCCTGGATGCCAATATTCAGCGTGGTGCGGCTGGCATTGAATTCAGCCTCGAGCGGTTCAATGTAAAGTCCGAAGCTGATTAACGTCATGCCCACGGCAAACAGTTGCGCGAGGAAGACAACAGCGAGTATCAGCCAGGCGCGGAGCGGCGTTTGCATGCGAGATGAACTTCCCTGCCAGTGGGTCAATCGATGGGGAGAGTGCGCATTATCGGAGCCGGCCTGTGACTTCACCCAGTTACATACTGGTAACATCAGCGCCGGCTTGCCAATAACTGGCAGTGCTTCTAACATGCCCGCTGCCAATCCTCGCAGCCAGCCATTGCTGGCAGACCCCAGGTGTGAACCAGCCGTGACCGACCAGACCATACCCCAGCTTATCGATCGAATCGCGCAACGTTATGGCCCGCGTATTGCGATCCAGGAGGGCGATCTGCAGATCAGTTTTGCCGACCTGGCCAGCCAGTGCCAGATCGCTTCGCGCGCGTTCATGGCGCACGGCATCGAGCCGGGCGACCGGGTTGCAATCTGGGCACCCAATATCAGCGAGTGGATTATCGCCGCGATTGGCTTGCAGAGCGCCGGCGCTGTGCTGGTGCCGCTCAATACGCGCATGAAGGGTAGTGAGGCCGCTTACATCCTCAATGCCAGTGGCGCCAAGCTGCTGCTGACCGTCGCGGGCTTTCTCGATATCGATTACCCGGCCATGCTTGCCGACCAGCAGATGCCTGCGCTGCAGCAGATGATCATGCTGCGTGGGTCCAGCGAGGGATGCAGCGACTGGTCGGGGTTCCTGTCGGCGGCATCAGGGGTGGAGGCCGATGAGGCCAGCGCTCGCGCCGCAGCTGTCGCCAGTAGCGATACGATGGACATCATGTTCACCTCCGGCACCACCGGTAAACCAAAAGGGGTCATTACCGCCCATGGGCAGAATCTCCTGTCGTTCACTACCTGGAGCGACACGGTGGGCCTGCGGGCCGATGATAATTATCTGGTTATCAATCCGTTTTTTCACTCCTTCGGCTACAAGGCAGGTTGGCTGGCTGCGCTCATCCAGGGTGCGAAAATCCTGCCGGTGCTGACGTTTGACCTGGACGCGGTCCTTGAGCAAATCCAGCGCGACAAAGTCTCGATGCTGCCGGGCCCACCGACCATATACCAGTCGCTGCTCGCCCATCCCAGGCGCGGCGAATACGACCTGTCCAGCCTGCGGCTGGCCGTGACTGGCGCGGCGGCCGTCCCGGTAGAACTCGTTAACCGGATGTGGAGTGAACTGGGCTTTGAGTCAGTCGTCACCGCTTATGGCCTGACCGAGACCTGCGGCGTGGTCACGATTTGCCGCCCCGATGACAGCGCCGAAACCATATCGACGACATCGGGAAGGGCAATGCCTGACGTGGAGGTGAAGTGTGTCGATACTGATGGCGTCGAAGTCGCGGTGGGCGAGCCCGGCGAGATCTGTGTGCGCGGCTTTAATGTGATGCAGGGCTATCTTGATAACCCGGCGGCAACCGAAGAGGCGATCGATGGCGAGGGCTGGCTGCACACCGGTGATATCGGCGTGCTCGATGCCGATGGCTACCTGCGGATCACCGACCGCCTTAAGGATATGATTATTAGCGGTGGCTTTAACGTGTATCCCGCTGAAATCGAAAATGCGGTTGCCGCAGTTCCCGATATCGTCCAGTCTGCGGCGATTGGTGTGCCCGACGAGCGCATGGGCGAAGTGGTCAAGCTGTTTGTCGTCAAGCTGCCAGACAGCACGCTGAGTGAGGCCGACCTGATTGCCTGGTGCCGCGAAAACATGGCGAACTACAAAGTGCCACGGCAGGTCGAGTTCCTTGAGCAAATGCCGATGAATGCATCGGGCAAGATCCTGAAAACCCAGCTGCGCGCCAGTTAGGTCGAACGATAACTGCAGTAAAAACAGGCATTTACTCCCCCAGCCAGCCCGACCCCTGAGAACTGGTCGCTGGCGATAAGTTCCTTGAGCTATTTGGATATGGCGCTGGCAGGCCAGCGGCGTATGCTAGCGGCTGTCAATATCCAGCCATGCAGCGACCGACTGCCCGAGGTGCCCCATGTCAGCGACCGCCGATCTCGACACGTTTATGAAAGACCCGCTCGGGTATTTCGAAGGATCCATCACGAAAATGCACAGCATTGACCAGGACGAGCTCGAAGAGCTGCAGCGCCTGGCAATGAAGCGCCGTTTCGAAGAGCACTATGACTCGATCGAGATGCTGCGCAACCTGGCTGATCGCGTTGGCGTCAAGTCGCTGGACCAGTTCAACGATGTGGTGCCGCTGTTTTTTGCGCACACGGCCTTCAAGTCTTATCCGTCGGCGCTGATTGACAAGAAGCGCTGGGACCTGATGACCAAGTGGTTAAACAAGTTAACCAGCTACGATCTGTCGCAGGTTGATACCAGCGGTGCCGAGTCGCTTGACCAGTGGCTGGACGCCCTCGATGAGCAGACGCCGCTGGAGGTCATAACGTCTTCGGGCACGACCGGGACAATCTCACTGATCCCCAAGTCGCGGGAACAGGCACACTATACGATGAAGGTCTGGCGCGCGTTCCTGTTCCAGACTTTCGGCGAGGAGCCGACCCAGGAGCAGATGTTTCCTGAAGTCGACGTTATCTGGCCCAACCATGCTCGCGGCAAGCTGGGTCACCTGCGCATGGCGCAGTTGCTGCGCACCGAGTTTACCGGTGGTGACGAGAGTCGTTTTCACGCGCTGTATGAGGATGCGATTGATAGCGACCTGATGTTCCTGGCCAGCAAGATGCGCGCGGCGGCCTCGAAGGGTGAGCTCGATCGCCTCGAAATTGACCCCAAGTTGATGGCGCGCAAGGACGAGTTCATACAGATGCAGTCCAGGCGTCCACAGGAAATGGCCGAGTTCTTCGAAAAATGTACCGAGAAGCTCAGGGGCAAGCGCATCTTTACGACCGCTGCCTACCCCATTATGTACGAAGTGGCGGCGGCAGGCCTTGAGAAGGGTATCAGCAAGGTGTTTGCGCCGGATTCTGCGATCCTGACCGGCGGCGGTACCAAGGGCTTTGTGTTGCCTGAAAACTTCCTCGAGGTTATCAAGGAGTTTATGGGCGTGGACACAATCCAGGAAGGTTACGGTATGTCCGAAATCAGCGCCTTCCACTGGGCCTGTGAACACGGGCATTACCACATAGCGCCCTGGGTTATCCCCTTTGTGCTTGACCCCGATACCAGCGAACCCCTGCCTCGCGAAGGCACTGTCACCGGTCGTGCTGCATTCTATGATCTGGTGAATGACAGCCACTGGGGCGGCATTATTTCGGGCGATGAGGTCACGATTCACTGGGATACGCCCTGTCCCTGTGGTCGCAAGAGCGTCTGGCTTGAGCATGACATCATGCGCTACAGCGAGAAAGAGGGCGTAGAGGATGATCGCATCAGCTGCTCTGCTACCCAGCAGGTGCAGGATGAGGCGGTTGAGTTCATGCGTGGCTTTGAAGGCTAACCGGCAAATTTGCTAACGAGGTGATGCTATGAGCGCATTCAAGATACCGATGATCATTCGCGGTGAAGTCATCGAAGAAGACTGGGTCGATTTTGGTGGGCGCGATGGTCGCGGCGGCTTTAGCGCGCCCGACCCGCATCGCTATGTCGACCAGCTGCCGCTGTCCAGCCCGCTGGCGCTGAAGGATCTGCAAGAGACGTCTTTTGATGAGATCCTCGATGTGCTCGAGGAGCTGGGCAAGAACCTGGACTTTGACAAAAACCCCCACATCCGCGCTGCGTATGAAGCGGGGTTGCACGCAGCGCCGTATCCGCCCGAGATACTGAAGAACAGTTACGTCATGCTGCCTGCGACCTTCAATCGCGATTCGATGCAGGAAATTGCCGAGCGTCGCATTGGTCTTGATTACCTCAATGGCTGGGTCAGCCAGGACCTGCTCGATGGGCGACGCATCAACGTGCGCGCGTTCGGGGCGAGGGCCCTGCATATCCCCGCGGGTAACGGCGGGTTGGTGTCGGCGGTCACGCTGATTCGTAACGCAATCACGCGCAGCGATGCGATTATCAAGGCACCATCGAACGACCCGATGACGGCAGTCGCCCTGGTCCGCACATTGATTGATATCGCGCCCAACCACCCTTTGACGAAACACCTGAGCGTTGCCTACTGGAAAGGCGGTGATGAGAGCTTTGAGAAAAAGCTCTACAAGCCAGAGCACATTGAAAAGATCGTCGCCTGGGGCGGCTTTGCCTCGGTCAAGCACATTACCCAGTTTATCCAGCCAGGCCTTGAGATGATCGCGCTGGATCCAAAGCGCAGCGCGACGATTATTGGTCCCGAGGCCTTCGCCGACCAGGCGACGATGGAGGAGGTGGCCAGGCGCACCGCCTGTGATATCGCAATGGCCAACCAGGAGGCCTGCGCCAGTGCCCGGGTCATCTATGTGCTGTGTGGCACCGACCCTGACGCCATCGACAAGCTCAACAGCTTTGGCGAGCTGGTTTACCAGGCCATGATGGGTATGCCTGACTTCATGACCTCCAAGCCACTGTCGTTTGATCGCGAGCTGCGCGACCAGATGGAGGCAACCCGGCTGGATGACACGTTCTTCCGCATTATTGGCGGTGAAGACGATGAGGGCGCGGTAATCGTCTCGCAGTTTGATGAGGCGGTCGACTATTCACCGCTGCTTAGTGGTCGTGTGGCCAACCTGGTTCCGGTCGACAGTATCGACAAGGTGACTGATGCGGTGACAGCGTACACACAAACCGTGGGTATTTACCCTGAGTCGCTTAAAAAGGAACTTCGCGATGCGCTACCCATCTTTGGCGCCCAACGATTGACGTCGTTGGGTTATGCCTGCAACGTAACCTCGGCTTCGCCCCAGGATGCCATCGAGCCAATACGGCGAATGTGCAAGTGGATATTTGAGGAAGAGTGCGATCCGGACAAAGTGTTTCCACTCTGGCGTGTGTAAGCAAAGCAGCTCAAACGTGGGGAGACTAAGCCATGGCACAATTTAACCGGCGTTCGACGGCCGAACAGGTCACCGAGGGGCTCGACCTGAGCGGAAAAAATGCACTCGTTACCGGGGTGAATTCAGGCCTGGGCTACGAAGCCATGCGGGTGCTGGCGCTGCGCGGTGCCCACGTGTTCGCGGCGGCACGCACGCTCGATAAGGCGATGCAGGCCTGTGATAGCGTGGCCGGTGAAACGACCCCGGTGGTGTGTGAGCTTGAGAACCCCGAATCGGTCGTAGCCTGCGCGCAAACGGTTGCCCAGCAGTGCGAGGCGCTGGATATCCTGATGAACAATGCGGGCATCATGTCGCCCGCCGAGCTGCAGTTAAACCACAACTACGGTGTACCGCTTGAGGCCCAGTTTGCGACCAATCACATGGGTCACTTTGTGCTGGTCAATCGTTTGCTGGACAAGCTCCGGAACGCCGAGCAGGGCAGGATAGTGGCACTTTCCAGTGGTGGTCATGTGCAGGTACCCAAAGGGGGTATTGATTTCGACAATCTCGATTGCAGCAAGGGCTACAACGCCTGGCAGACCTACGGTCAGTCCAAGCTGGCCAACATCCTGATGGTCAAGGCACTGGCCAGCCAGTTCGAAGGCAGCCAACTGACTGCCAACGCGGTTCACCCTGGCGTGATACGAACCAATCTGTCGCGCAACATGGGGGGCTTTTTCTCTTCGCTGATCTCATTCTTCGCCACGTTTTTCGAGCGCACGGTAGAGCAGGGCGCGGCAACGCAGGTGTACGTGGCGACCAGGCCCGAACTGGCGACAACCAGTGGCGAATACTTTGCCGACTGCGCTATCAAGGCCCCGTCTGACTACGCGCAGGACGGGGCGCTGGCCAGGCAGCTCTGGGAGTATTCCGAGCAGCTCGCAGGGCAGTACCTGTCGTCGTAAGCCATTCTCATTGCTGGGTTTTGTGGTCGCCGCGCACTACTGCAGTGCAAAATGCAGTGCCAAAACACTCACGACACTGCGATGGCCAATTTGTAAAAATCGCGCCTGGCCACGCGCTGACTGCTTGCCAGTTGATCTTTTGCTGGACATAATCTCCCTATCGTCTGGATGCCCCCCGTCTGGCGATTGATGCCCATCCCTTATCGGGCATCATTACTCAATCCCTGGAAATAAAAAGCGCAACGCCATCGATGCGATGGTGTGCGAAGAAAATACTTTCAGGGGAGTAGTAATGAGAACGCAAAACAAGATCTTGATCGTCGCGCTGTGGGTAGGTAGCTGCCTCACCGCGACGGCAGCCAATGCCTACTGGATTCGACCCATTTTTGGTGATGGTACCCAGCTGTTCCAGGATGGCCTGGATATCAACGGGCTAACCCAGGATATCCAGACCTTTAATGACGCTGCACGTAGCTGGTATTCAGAGGTCGATATCGACAATGGTACGGCTGGCGCCTACAGCAGTATCAGTGACGGTGGCGTACAGACCAGTGGCCTGGTGGCGTACTCTAACGCGCTCTGGGGAGAAACCATCACGTTTAACGGTGGGGCGCCCAGCGTCTGGGATTTCTCGCTGGACGTCGATGGCTATATCGATGCCGAAACGTTTTCTGACCCGAATGGCCCCGGCCCTGATCTGTACAACGTAGACGTGCGCGCCTCTATCACGATCTTTGAAGGCGGCACTGCCGGTACCATGCCACTGCAGTGGGCGACCGAAGCCAACCTTGCTACCGCGCTGTTCAACCAGGATATCTGGATCCAGGAGTACTCAGACGGCGGTTATTCTGATTTTATTTCTGAAACGCTTGGGGGCTCGCTGGCCGTCAGCGCGGGCGACTCGTTTGATATCGTTGTCAGGCTCTGGACCGGCTGCGTGATTAACGATAACGAAACCGGCTATTGCGACATCGATTTTTCGAATACGGCCGGCTTTTCGACGACGGCGGATCCGTCAACCTTCACTTCGACATCGGGTACCTTCCTGGGCAGTGAAGTCACAGTACCCTTGCCCGGTGCTGCCTGGTTGATGCTGTCGGGACTTGCCGGTTTATCCGGTTGGCGAATGGTGAGGCGCTAGCAACAGCAGGCAGCAGCAACAACAAACAGCAACAAAAACGAGAAAAACCCCGCGACCTGCGGGGTTTTTTTTCACTGCCGCTATGGTTTTTCGCTGATCCAGATGGGGGATGTCCAGGCGCGCTCCTGCATCACGCGCGGAATCGAGCTGTCGCTGCAGAATGCCGGTTTCTTCTCGATTGCATCGACGCAGCTGTAACCGGTATGCCGGCAGCTGGGGTTTTCCAGTACCCGGGCATAGTAAACCGCATTATCTGCCGCGTTAAATGCAGGGTCTGTCCATACCGCGCAGAGCGACGCTGCGCCGGGACCGCTTCGCTCACAGCTACCCGGGTCTACCGTCGCCTTCTCACTGCCGTTGGCGACAGCCACGTCGTAAACCGCCTGGTGGATCTCATTGTCTTCTCCAGGCCAGACCTTGATGAGCTGTAATCGCTGCAGGGCCGTGCCAGGGTGTGCTGCCGTGCCCGGGTCTGCCAGTGCGGAAACCAGGAAGGCAGGAGATTTTGCATCGCCGGAAACCTTGAGCTCGCCGCCCATCGGCGTCGCCTCTCGCATCACCTGTTCGAGCAGCTCGGTGTCGTCACAGCTTGCCGCGTCAATCGCGGATGCGGCATACAGACGCGGTTTGATGCGCGGGCCGCTGGTGGCAAAGACTTCCCGGCGTTTGAATGCTTCGAAGATGGCCTCGCGGGTGTTTTCCTCGGCCCAGACACCGGCCATGCCACCGGTCGACATGCGACCTGGCTCGACAAACGACACCGGCCGCTGTAGCCCATCGTTAACCCACTCCTCAAGGTCAGCTGCAGTGCCGAAGTGGTTGTCAGTAGCGCCGACTACACCAAACTTCAGTGAGTTGACGCCAAGACGCGCCTGCTCAGCCACGCCTTCAGCCAGCGCATAGCGGGTAAAGTCAAGGCGCGATACGCAGCCGATGTTCTGGAAGCCGCCGTTGCCGGTTGTGGTCTTGCAGTCCTGGTGTTGTGCGCCTTGCCAGTCGCGGTATTTCTCGAAATTGCAGTGCTCGTCCTCGCCGCCCAGTACATTCCAGAGCCCGTTGCGGCACTCGGAATCGCCTTTTTCCTGGAAGCTCTCGACGACCGGTACCATATCCTGCCTCAGCTGGGCGAGCGCGCGCCGCTCTTTGTCGTTGTCCGCGCCCGGATAGTCCACGCGAAACATCTTGCCATTGCTGATGTTTGAATTGTGGGGAATGGCGATGGCCTCGCAGCCAGTACCGCTATCGTTGCACTCGGTTTTCAACGTGCGGTAGAAGTCAAAGGGGTTGGGCACCTCGACCATGGACAGCGGGCGATCCATGACGATGTGGTTGCGAAACAGCACATTGTGATGCAGGTTGGAGCCTCGCTCGGTCGGGGAGTACTCGTAGCCAACCATCGTTGTGAACTCACAGGGCTGGTTCCATTTTTTTGCCGCCTCCTGGATCTTGAACCAGGGCACATGGACGCTGGCTTTACAGCGTGCGCGGTCCTTGCCGCAAATGGTTTCGCTGGTGTACATGGTGGTAAAGCGATCCTGCACCGCTGAGGAGAACGCCGCCATGCTGGTGCCTGCCAGCGGGGAGCGCACGAAGGCGCAGTCCTCGGTGTCGTATACCGGCGACTCCGGGTCCAGGCATAGTGAAACAGCAGCAATGTTTTCGGCGTGGTCGGTGACGGCGGCGAAATCCAGCGGCCGCTCTATCGTGACTTCAACCGGTTCATTAAACGTTGTTTGTGTGCGATAAATACTGATGGGTTTGCCCGTTGCAAAGGCGTAGGCTTCATCGGGCGTGGTGCGGGACCCAAACAGCATGGCATCGGCGGATAGCCCCGTGTGTATGTGGATATCACCAAAGAGCGCGAGCCCGGTTTCCGAGCGAATCTCGCAGGCGGCAAAGCTTGCCGTGCTGGTCGCGGCAAGCAGGCACAGGGCCGTCAATTGAAGCCGTGATAGATGCATGTGATTTGCTCCTGGTGCGCTACAGTGAGGGCAGGCGGTTAAACCATGGCGCAGCTTGCTCAAGCTGGCCTGCGAGCCGGAACAGCGTTGCCTCATCGCCAAAACGGCCGGCGAACATCACCCCTACCGGCAGGCCCGCGTCGGTCCAGTGCAGCGGTACAGACATGGCAGGCTGCCCGGTAATGTTGAATAACGAGGTGAAACAGGACATCGCGCCGGCAGCAAGAATAAATTCGTCAAAGGGCTGCTCCAGACTGAGCACGCCAATCTCAGGTGGCAGGCTCGCCATTGTCGGGCTGAGGATCACGTCGTAGTCCTTTTGAAACGCGGCGAGTGTGCGCGTTGCGCGATGCGTGATATCACGCGACAGCGAATACTTCAGCCCGCTGACCTTGCGTCCGGCCTCGACGTTGATTCGATTGATTGTTTCGATATCGTCTTTGGCAAACTTTCTGCCCAGCTGGTCTTCGCGCTGTGTGACGGTCTGGGCAACGCCTACGTTGACGATGCTGCCAAAGGCATCCCAGAGCGCCATGGCATCCAGTTTTGGCGACGCTTCGATGACCGTATGGCCGAGCGATTCGCAGAGTTTGGCGGCTGACTCAACGGCTGCCGTGCACTCCGCGGCAACGGGCACGGGCAGCAGTGGTGTTTTCATCAATGCGATGCGCAGTTTACCGGGCGCTCTGCTGACCTCTTCGATGAAGGGTCGCTCGCGCGGTGGCGATGAGTAGGCGTCACCGAGTACCGGACCCTGGGTGAGATCCATCAGTAGTGCGCTGTCGCGCACGCTCCGGCTGACTACGTGGTCGGTGGACATGCCCGCCCAGGCTTCGTAAACGCCGGGGCCATCGGGCAGCCTGCCACGGTTGGGTTTGATACCAAACAGCCCGCAGGACGCAGCGGGGATGCGAATCGAGCCGCCGCCGTCGCTGGCATGCGCTGCGGGGACGATGCCAGCGATGACCGCCGCCGCTGCGCCGCCCGATGAACCTCCCGCACCACGGCCGAGATCCCAGGGATTGCGGGTCGCGCCGTGTAGCGTCGTCTCGGTACTGGTTGAGCTGCCAAACTCGGGGCTATGGGTCTTGCCGAAGATCACCAGCCCCGCGTCCTGGTAGCGCTCGACCAGGGTGCTGTCATAGTCGTAGACCGCGTCCTTGAAAAAGCGCGAGCCCGATGTGGTGACTGTGCCGCGCAGCGCAATAGCGAGATCCTTGAGCAGGAACGGCACGCCGCGCAGTGCGCCATCTGGCAAGCCCTTCCTGATTTGCTCGCGAGCGCGTTCAAAGTGTTCTACGACGATGGCATTGATTGTCGGGTCAACCTGCTCGGCGCGCGCGATGGCGGTTTCGAGCAGGTCCAGAGCACTGGCCTCACCATTGCGCACCAGCTTTGCCAGGCCGATCGCATCGTAGCTTCGGTATTCGGCGAAACTGCGCGCGGGGCGAGAGTGGGCGGGCAGGGCGCCAAGGATCAGTGGGGTTGCGGCGGCGGCCTTGATCAGGTCGCGACGGCTAAAGGGGTGGCTCATAGTGTCTCCATTACGGCGATTGGGAGCAAGCGTCTAGTTGTTTGCCAGCGCTGCGGCGGCACCTTCGGGCATCTTTGCATTTGCCGGGTTGTGCCAGGGCATTAGCACGCCCGCTATTTTGGGCAGTGCCCTGAGCTGGAAGCGCCGCTGGAACTGGCGCGATCGCGCTATTGACGAGGGCAGGTCGATCCTGCCCTGGGCGGCATCCTGTTTGAGCATGTGCAGCGCTACCCGGTCGGTAAACTGTTCCAGGTGACGGGTCTGGTAGAAAAACAGCCTGAGTCGCTCGCGCCAGCTGCCAAACAGCTGCTGGTATAAATCGAATGCCACACTGCGATGTTCAAATTCTTCGGCCAGGTGCCATGACCACAGCGCATCCACTGTGGCATCGGCGCCTTCGCGCTCAGTGACGGCCGTTTCAAACCACAGCGGTGTCTGGACTGGCCCGATGGTCTCGAAGCCTACCGAATAGGCCAGGTTCCATTGCAGCGATTCCTCCGCGTACATGCGCTCGAAATCCGCTTTTATCTCCTGCTCAAATTGCTCCAGCCCGCTATAGTGCTGCTTCAGGTATTCGTTGTAGGCATTGTGCAGCTGGTAATGCTGACCTTCTTGCTGGTTGAAAATACGGACCTGTGCAGCCAGCTCGGGTGAACATCGGCCCAGTGCCGCCAATTCCGCCTGTGCATCGCGCATGACGCGAATAAGATAGGGTTCGAGATAGGGCAGCAGCAGCGATGCGCCATCGTATTTGTGGGCAAAGCCTGGATTGCGCGGCGCCCAGATGGGCGGGCTTGCGCTAAAGTCGAACGAGGGCGTACGGACTTGCATCGTTTACACCGTTAGTTGCAGTTAGTCGGGCGGAAAAACGCGCTCGCCATTGATTTCGACCCTGGCGCGCCTGAGGGTCATCTTTGCAATACGCCACTGGCCGTCGTCCTCCTTGCGATACTCCTCGTGATACCAGCCAGTGCCCCAGAGGTGTTGCCCGCCTTCAGACTCGGGCCACCACAGCATATCCTCCATGGCCCAGATGCCCTCGGCATGGCTAGGTGCAGTGAGGGTGATTTCGCTGGTATGGCCGTGGTGCACGGTGATGACGTTCTGCAGGATGGGTGGCAGGAATTCGCGAAACGCCTGCCGCGACTCGATCAATGGTGAGCCTTCCTGCGTGGTATCGATAACGGCATCTTCGCAGAACACCTGTTCCCAGTTGTCCCAGTCTTTCTGGTCCATGGTGCGGAAGTAGCGGGCCTTTAACTGGCGGATCGCTTCAATTTCAACAAGATCGTCGCTATTCATGGGCGGTTTGGTCCAGGTTCGGGGCAATTGCCAGAGCCGCTATTATAGGCATTTCGCTGGCACTCACCGAACGAAGCTTAACAGCTTGTCATTGCTGGCGTTGGAGCCCACAATGTCGCGCATCGATAATGTCCGGCTGGAGAGAATAGATTGATCGTTAAGCAGTTTTGTCGCGGGTTTGCGGGAGCGTTAGTCCTTGCGCTGGCGGTGGCCTGCGCGCCGCAGGGCGATGACCCCGAAAGCGCCGCTGATGCATTTTTTGCAGCTTCGGTCGAGCAGGATATCGCCGCAGCCTACCAGCTACTGGCCAGCAGTTATCGCGCGCAGTTATCGCCCGCGCAATTGCAACAGTTCCTGCTGGAAAGTGGCAGCGACAGTTTTACTGCTGTGAGCTGGGCGCGGCGTGATGACGGTAGCAATCCCGGTGGGGCCCGGTTGCTTGGCACGATTGAGACCGCGGGTGGTGGTACTGAGCATGTCGAACTCTTCATGATCGACGAGCCCGCGGGCTGGCGCGTTGTGGCGATCAATGTCGACCCCTTTGGGGAGCAGCAGGCTTCGCTTCCCGCACTGCCAACCGCGCAGCAGCAGGCTGAACTGGTGCGCAGTGCAATGCAGCTGTTCTGGGAGGGGTTAGAGTCAGGCAGCCTGTCGGCGTTTTATCAGCAAACCTCAGCTACATGGCAACAGCAGCTCTCGCTCGCCGATCTGGAAGCGGCTTTCACCGAACTGTTGGAGGCCGAGCTGGACTGGCGCGAAGTAGCTGCGCTGGAGCCAGTGCTGGTGCCAGCGAACGCACTCGACCCTCAGGGCAAGCTGGTTGTCGGCGGGGTCTATCCGCTGGCGCCAACCCGACTTTTGTTTCGGCAGGAATACATCAATGAAAGCGACAACTGGCGTCTGCTCGGTTTGAGCGTCAAATTTGAAGACGCGGTGCAGTAGCCAGTCCGAGAGCTGCGCCGACGAGGGGAGTTCACCATGACAGAGTCTCCATTGGTACAAACCCGGGATTTTGATATCCCCGCCGCCTGGCGCGCCCTGCGCGCGCTACTGAGCGGCCAGGGCGACCCGGCAACCGGAGCGCGACTGTCGCTGGCGCTGGGCATGCGTCGCTGGTACCGCGTGCTGCGCGACAAGGTCCAGGCCTACCCCGGTGGCAGTGAATTGCTCGCCAGCCGTCCGGATATGGGCGTGCTGCTCAACGACTGGGATGCGCTTCGGCAATTACCCGAGGGCTCGGTGGGTCGTGAGTACCTGCGCTGGGCCGAGCATGAACAGTTGACGGTACAGGGTCTCGAGGAGGCTGTGGCACCGGTGTTCGCCCGCATGCCGACCGAGGAGCTTGAGTACGTGCGCAACCGCAGTCGTGATCTGCACGACCTGTTTCACGTGCTCACCGGCTACGGCCGTGATTCTGGCGGTGAAACGGCTTTGCTGGTGTTCACTGCGATCCAGCATGGCAACAAGTCGTTGCGATTCCTGTCATGGCTGGGCCTGATGCATGCGATAGCGCGGCGTCGTTTTGATATCGTCCGGCTCCGTTATCGCGCCAAGCGTCGCGCCAGGGAGGCAGAGTTACTCGTCGCGCAACCCTGGCACCAGTTGCTCGATCAGCCCATTGACAGCGTGCGATCCGAGTTGGGGCTGTCGTTGCCGCCGTCCTATCAGCCATTTGATGCGCACGCCAGTGCGATGGCTTAAAGCGCACATTGTCCCGCATCATTCAGTCTTGCATCACCTTCCCTGTCAGGAGTCGTTCATGAAGGTCTATACCCCCGCTTTGTTTCATCGCGTGTTACTTACTGTTATTGTCGCTGGCAGCATGTCGTCCTGTTCGTCAGTCGCTGCGCCGGAGCCCTACGTGCCGTTAGACCAGCGCACGATCATCGAACCGACGATGGTCGATGGTAAACCACAGTTGTCGCTGGATGACTGGCTGCACAACTACAAGATCCAGGTGCTCCCGCGAGTGTGCGGCAACGCGGAATCAGGTTTCAGGAAGCTGCTGCAGGAGCCTGTTGAGGACTGCGAGCAGGTGGCCGAGGATATGATCGATCGGTGTACGTCCGGGCAGTTGCGCAAGAGCTTGCCCGAGACGATCGCGACGGTAACCGACGCCCACAATACTGGCTCATATATTGGTGTGTGTGTCACTGCGGCGTATCGAGAGAAGCTCACGGTAGAGGGCAGACTGCCCGCGGAGGAAAACCCACAATGAAATTCAGTCTCAGCATAGCGATGTGTGATCCATCGCACTACCTGCCCATGGCGCAGGCGGCTGAAGCTGCCGGCTACGACTATATCTCGGTACCCGACAGCCTCTGTTACCCCGAAGTCGCCAGTTCAAAGTACCCCTACAATGCCGATGGCTCTCGCGAGTTTCTCGAGTCATTGCCTTTCATCGAGTCGCTCATTGCCGTGACGGCGATGGCGGCTGTCACAACAGATATTCGCTTTGTGACCACGGTCTACAAGCTGGCGATTCGCCAGGCGCCGAGTGTTGCCAAGCAGGTGCAAAGTATCCAGGCGCTCAGTGGCAACCGACTGGACTTTGGTGTCGGGATCAGTCCCTGGG
Source organism: Pseudomonadales bacterium (assembly GCA_965216795.1). Taxonomy (GTDB): domain Bacteria; phylum Pseudomonadota; class Gammaproteobacteria; order Pseudomonadales; family UBA7434; genus UBA7434. The sequence goes on from OZ244196.1 coordinate 3,359,874, forward strand.
AAGAAGACTTTGCCGTCACCGAGGTGCCCTGGAAGCGTCGCGGCAAACGCTTCGATGAGCAGATTGAGATTTTGCGGGGGCTTGAGACGGGCGACTACTATGGCCTGGACGGCGAGTGCCACCAGATGCCTGCCAACAAGATGTGCCCGGTGCCCAGCGAGCCCACGCCAATACTGATTGGTGGGCACTCCGATGCTGCGCTGCGCAGGGCGGCACGCATTGGCGACGGCTGGATCGCGGCCGGTGGTGGTCTCGACCAGCTGAGCGAGTACATCAACCGCTTGAACAGCTTTCGCGACGAGTACGGCACGCGTGACAAGCCCTTTGCCATCTGGGGCGGAGGTGCAGAAGCATTCAGCCGCGAAGGTTTGCAGCAGCTCGAAGACATTGGCATCACGGCCGTGGGAGTGGGCTTTCGCGATGTTTACAATGGCCAGCCGGATGAGCCGCTTGAGAAAAAGATTGAGCAGCTGCAATGGTATGCCTCAGAGTTTATTCGTTAAGCTATTGCAAACGTCCAGGGAAACTGATTTATGCCTTTATTAATGACGCGCTACGATCTGCGCAGGCCCGATTTCGCGACTGCCAGCCGCGGTGAGCTCTATCAGGCAGCGATAGACCAGGTAGAGTGGGCCGATCGTATGAACTTCCTCGCGGTCGTGGTCTCAGAGCACCACGGTGCCGAGGACGGTTATTTGCCGTCGTCACGGGTGATGGCCGCTGCAATGGCCTCGCGCACCCAATCCATTCAGATCCACCTGTCGGCACTGATTGCACCACTGCATGACCCCGTGCGCCTGGCTGAAGACCTCGCCGTGCTCAGCCTGATCAGTAATGGTCGCGTTATGCCGATCCTCAGCGCCGGCTATCGAGAGGAGGAATTTGCCGCGATCGGCAAGACCCTTCGCGATCGCAAGGATTACATGGATATGATCACGCCGTTTTTGCGCCAGGCCTTTACCGGCGAGCCCTTTGAGTACGAGGGGCGCACGGTGCAGATTACGCCCAAGCCCGATGTTGTGCCGATGCTGATTATGGGCGGCAGTACCAAGGTTGCCGCGCGTCGCGCAGCGCGTGATGCCGATTACTTCATACCGACAGTGCCAGAAGTGTTCGATACCTATCGCGAAGAGCTCAAGCGACTGGGCAAGCCGGACATGGGCGCAAGCGCCAGGCAGCCTGCGACCGTTTACTTTGTGGCCGAGGATCCTGAAGACTACTGGCAGCAGCTGTGGCCGCATGCGATGCACGAGCAACACAGCTATGCCCAATGGGCAGAAGACTCGGGCATTGCCTCTCCCTACCATTTTTACGAATCAGAAGCCCAACTGCGCGAGAGCGGGAAGTACACGGTCAAAACACCCGGCGAGATGGTTGAGATGATCAATACCATGCACCCCAACGAGCCGATGATCCTGTCGCCGTTGGTGGGGGGCTTGCACCCGGATCTTGCCTGGCACAGCTTGCATCTCTTCGAGCACCAGGTCTTGCCCAATATTGCCCAAAGTGGCTCAGGGGTTTTCAAATAGCCGCTAACCCATCCTGCCGTCCCGCCGTATCCACAGGAATTCCGTCATGAGCGATGATATCTACATCGATGATTTTGCCAACCCGCAGCTGAGCGATGCGCAGCGTGCCGCAATCGATTACTGCGAGACACTCGATATAAACCTTAGCCGCGCGTCGATCATGGCCGAGGCTGAGCAGACCGTGGGCATGAGCGACTGGGGCGCTGCAGATTTTATCGAGCGGCTCGATTTGCTGTGCAGTGAGTGGAACAGCGATCCGCATCTGAATAATCTGGGCAAGCTCAGTTTGCGCAACAAATTGTTGCAGCATGCGACCAGTCGCCTGCTGATCCAGGATCAGTTTGTTCGCCACCCTGAAATTCGCGACGTGGAGATTGTTGCGCCCATTATCGTTGCCGGTTTGCCGCGCTCGGGCACGACCCATTTGCTCAACCTGATGGCGGCTGACTCGCGACTGCGTTCGCTGCCGTTGTGGGAGAGCTACGAGCCGGTTCCGCGCCCGGGCGAGGCGTTGCTCGCCGATGGCACCGACCCGCGCTTCCAGCGCTGTGCCGATGCCTGGGAGACGATGAAAACGATGTCGCCGCATGTCGCGGCAATGCACCCGATGAACCCGGAACACATTCATGAAGAGCTGGAGTTGATGGGGCCGAACTTTGGCTCCTATAACTATGAGTGGCTGGCCTATTCGCCGCGTTGGCGCGACCATTACTATAACGAAGACCAAACCTACCAGTACGAGTACATGAAAGACGTGTTGCGGCTGCTCACCTGGCAGCAGCGTGACAACGATGTGCCGGACCGATGGGTGCTCAAGTGTCCCCAGCACCTCGAGCAGTTACCTGTATTGCACAAGGTTTTCCCGGACGCGACGATTGCGATTACCCAGCGTGACCCGGTCGCCGTCATCCAGTCTGCATTGACCATTGTCTGCTATGGGGCGCGTATGAATCGCCGCAAGATCGACCTGCCATCGATGGTTGAATACTGGGTCGAGCGTGTGCACCACCTGCTGCGCGCCAGTGTTGAGGATCGGGACAAGCTGCCCGCTGCGCAGAGTATCGACGTGCCTTTCAAAACACTGATCAAGGACGATGTCGGCACGGTCGAAAAGATCTACCAGAAGGCAGGCCTGCCAATGACTGCCGAGGCGCGCAGTGAATTAAGCGCTTTCGTCGAACAGCATCGCGAGAGCTATGGCCGGGTCCGCTATGATCTCAAGGCCCAGTTTGGCGTAGACCCCGAGGCCTTGCGCAAGGAATTCGAGTACTACACCCGTACTTTTGAGTAGCCTCGTCTAGCCCTCCAGCCGGGCGCTGATGTTTACCGGGATGTTGCTCATGCGTGGCAGGCCCGTATAGCGCTCGTAATCGACATCAACCGAACTCAAGCGACCGGTATTGCTGCCAATGCTGGCGACTTTGTTGTCGCCGGCCTCGCTGGTATCTGCCGTGTTGCCCCAGCAATGGCTCATGCTGACCATGCCCTCTCGCAGGTTGTTATCGACGCCCACGATACCGGCGATGCTGGCGCGAGGCGAGGTGATGGTAATACGGTCGCCAGCCTTCAGCCCCAGCCTGTCGATATCGCTTTGATGCATAAACGCTTCGTTGTAGTGCTTGCCGTGCACCTGGGCGGGTATATCCTGCGCGGTCGAGTTGAGAATGTTGATCTGCCTGCGGCACAGCAAGCGATAGGGGTAGCCCGGGTCATCATAGCTATGTTCGGTAGCGAGCTCCTGCAGGTCTTCCATCATTTGCCAGTCGGCCAGCTGCAGCCGGCCTTCCCAGTCGGGGTCGGCTTCCTCAACGGTTACAACCGGGTCGGGATAGACCTGTCCGCCGGTCTGCGCGCGTACGGTATCCAGTGGGATCCTGCTGCCGGTTGTCAGCATATCGAGCAGTTGGTCGGTGCTGGGCGGGTTTTGCATATCCAGCTCGTGGCCTGTAACCCTGACCGTACCACTGAAAGAGACCGGTTTCACCGTAAGCGATAGCCCCATACGCTGGGCGAGGCCATAGAAAAACTCCCAGTCTTCGATAACGTCCGAGCCTTCGGGGGCGTCGACAATGGCCTCGGTGTAATGCGCATAGGGAGCGGTTGTGCCAAAGCCCACTGCATAGCCACTGAGATACTCTTGCGCCAGTGAAGTACCTACGCATTCCAGCGGGTGTTTTACGGCGATGACGTAGTCAGCCATGCTGGCTGTTGCCGACATCGTCACATCGATCTGGACAAGCAGCGACAGCGCGCGCATGGCCTCGACGGTTTTCAGCTGGTCTGGCCAGGCTGCGACCGGGTTGCCGCCATGGCTGATCAGCGCTTTGACCTGGCCTTCGCCCGGCAGCAGTATTTCATCGGCCAGCGCAGCCGTTGGCAGCCCGGCTGCGGTATTGGCCAGGTCACGAACCCGGATCTTCTCGCCAAAACCGTAGGCGTAATCGCGATAGGGTGGCAGTGCCTGGGCCCTGGCATGGGTGGGCTGGCCCAGTGAAGCGGGTTCGTAAACGGTCTCACCGGCGCGTTGCCATCGCCCGCACAGTGTATTGAGGTTGAGCACCATGTACTCCAGCAAGGTGGTGTTGCCCGACATATTGGGCCCGGTGCCCGCTGTCACGACACCCGCGCCACTATTGGCAAATAACCTGGCGGCCTCGCGAATATCGCTGGCGCTCACACCAACGCGTTCAGCAACCGCATCCGGTTCATACCGGGTGACAGTCTCGCGCAGCGCATCCAGTCCTTCACAGTGTGCCGCGACAAATTCACGATCGTACAGGCCCTCGTTGATGATCGTGTGAATCATGGCCGCCAGGAGCGGTACGTCCTGGCCGGGAAGCACCTGGAGGAACAGCTCGGCGCGCCGCGCCGTTTCTGTGCGGCGTGGGTCGATGACAATCATCTTCAGGCCGCGCTTGATTGCATCCGTCATCGTTCGGCCTGGGTTGCTATGCGGGATGCCGCCAGACATGGCGACCAGCGGGTTTACGCCCACCAGCATAATCACCCTGGCCTGGGCGAAGTTGTGGCCCGGTGCCATCCAGCGGCCGTGCAGGGCCGCGGCGACCATCTTGCCCGGCTGGTCAATCGTGTTTGAGTTAAAACCCATGCGCGAGCCGGTGGCTTTCAGCCAGGCAGTATGCATGGCGTTGTTGACGGCACCGCTATTGGCGGCCATGGTGCCTGAGTAGGTCGCGAGCGCCCGCTTGCCATGTTGATCGAGAATGGCCTGCAGGCGCTCGGCAATTTCATCCATGGCCTGGGCAACGGGAATGGCCCGGTAGCTGCCGTCAGGCTGGCGTTTTTGCGAGTGCAGCAGTCGGTTGGGATTGTTGCGGGTGGCGTGAAAATTCTGGCCCTTGATGCAGCAAAAGCCTTTGAACAGCGGGTCGTCAGGGTTGCCCCTGACCGCAACTGGCTGGCCTTCGTCGAGCTCGACGATGACGCCGCAGCCGGCGTGACAGGCCCGGCAAATCGTGTGTTTTTCTACGCTCATAGTTCGCCCCGAGCTGATCGCCTGGATCACCGCAACTGATGATTTTCTGGCTGGATTGTCATTGGTTTTGCGCCAGCCTTGCCCTATGCTTCACCGATCTATTGAAAGCCAGGAGCTCAATTCATGTCAACATTAGCAACCCCGGAAGCCGTTCATTTTGGCACTGATGACTTGCCCTTTGTCGATATCGGCGATGGGAGCAAGTTGAAAGTCATGCAGGTCAAGATTGGTGAAGGGCTGTGGATTATCGAGAATATTTTCCAGGCGGGTTATGAAGTCGAGAAGCATAAGCACACGGGCCCTGTTTACGGCTACACACAGTCTGGTGCATGGAAGTACAAGGAGTATGACTATGTGAACCGTGCCGGTTCGTTCCTTTACGAGCCAGCGGGCTCGATTCATACGCTGCAATGCATTGAGGACAATACTCGCGTGTGGTTCCAGATGTATGGCTCAAACCTGAACCTTGATGCCGATGGCAATATCACATCGGTTGCAGATGGTATGGTCTCGCTCGAGTTCTACTACGCCATGTGCGAAGAGCAGGGCCTGCCGCGGCCGAACGTGCTGGTTGAGTAAGTTCTCGTGCGCTTTGAAAGTAACGACTTCGATCCCTTTGATCCGTTTGAAACGCCAAAGGACAAAAAGCCGCTCAACGAGCATTGGGCGGCCAAGCGCCGTGTCGCTGATGCCACGCGGCGCCTGGTCAGCAACCTGCTGACCAGCACCGATGATCCGACCGAGTTAAACGCCATTGCCGAGGGCATTGAGCAACAGGCCGATGCCCTGGCCCGGTCGCACCGGCTGACCGGGATGACCGCGTTCCAGCGCGCCGATGAGTCGCTCTATGGCGACCGCATCCGGCTGGGTTACGAGATGAACCCGGTGTACGGAAAAAGTAACCCGATCGCGCCCAACTTTAATATCTGGATCGATGAAGACCGGGCCTATGGACAGGTGCGGATGGACTGGCAGTACGAGGGGCCACCCAATTCCGTGCACGGCGGTTTTGTTGCCGCGCTGTTTGACCAATTCCTCGGCGTTGCGCAGAAGGTAACTGGCCAGCCAGGGTTTACCGGAACCCTTAGCGTGCGCTATATCAAGCCCACACCCATCGCCACCGACCTTCGGCTTGAAGGCTGGGTCGATAAAGTTGAGGGTCGCAAGAACTTCATGGTGGCCGAGATGTGGGCGGGGGACGTGATGACAGCCCGCTGCGAGGGTATTTTCATCTCGGCACCGGCCGAGGTGCTCAAACAACTTGCCAATCGCTTTATCGACGATTGACGCCACTTGAAACACTGGCGCCCACCCAAAAAAAAGGGCCAGTGCATCACACTGGCCCTGAGCTTTCGACGTTACTCTACTGAGGGTATATCCTGAGGAACGGGTTGATCAGCCTGGTCACCGGGCCGGTAAAGCGTACGGGCGCTTCCAGTACCGAAAAACAGATGCACTCGGCATCGGTGCTGGCATTCGGTTGATGGTCTTCGCCAGGCTCTTTAACCAGAAAATCACCCGGCAGGTACAGGCCATCCTGGTCAGAAAAGCTGCCAGTCAGTACGACTGTTGTTTCGGTGCCCCGGTGATCGTGGTTGGCGACGCTACCGCCGGGCGCGATTTTGTGCAGCGCGACTTCCCGGCGGTCTTCACCGACCGGCAGCCTGGCGACTTTCAATGATGCGCTGAGTTTCTTCCACGGTAAGGCATCAAGCCCATTGGGCGCCAGTTTGCGTACGCAGCGTGGTAGCACGTCACTGCCAGCGGCTACCTTTGGCTGTTCTTCGACGACGCGCGGCGCGGTTTCGAGCTGGGTAATACGCGCCAGCACCTGGTCTTTTACCGATGCGGAGACCGCAGCATGACCGTGCGCCTGCTCGGCCTGGTCGATCAGGCTGGCGCCAAGGCTGCTGAGTTCGTTGACTTCGCTTCGGCACTGACCGCAATGGTGCAGGTGGATCGCAACCGCCATGGCCTGCGACATCGGCAGGGTGCCTGCGGCAAAATCAGCGAGCATGTCTGTGTCGGGGTGAAACTGGTTCATCATTGTTGCCTGGTTATTCATCGTTGCCTGGTTATTCATCGTCGCCTGGTTATTCATTGGTTCCTGGTTCGGGCTCAAGACTCGAGCGCCTGTTCTTTCAATAAGGTGCGCAGCTTGCCGACGGCGAGCCTCACGCGCGATTTCACGGTGCCCAGTGGAAGGTTGTTGAGTTCAGCGACCTGCGAATGGGATTTGCCTTCCATGTAAATTTGCCGAAGGACCGAGGCCTGTTCGTCGGGCAGCTGGGCCACGGCTTTGTGGACGTGTTTCTCAATGCGTTTCTGCTGTAGCGAGGTGTAGGGCTCCTCGGCTTCCGCGACTGGCCAGATATCGTCGGCGCTGAGTTCAGTGTCGTGGCGGTTGGCCTTGCGTATGTAGTCGATCCGGCAGTTCCTGGCGATCGTATAAATCCAGGTGCTGGCGCTGGCTTTGCCGGGATCAAAGGATTCGGCCTTCAGCCAGACCTTGATCATCACCTCCTGGACCAGCTCTTCAGCCATCGCGACTGAGGTGTGCTGGGATTGCAGCGACAGGCAGTAACTCTTGAGTTTGGGTGCAAAATGATCAAACAGCTGCGTAAAAGCGTCGCGATCGCGCTGTTCGGCGATGCGGGCGATCAGCGGTGCAAAATCGTCGGGGGCGACGGGGCCATCGTTGTCGGCGAGCATGGCGTATGAGCGGCTCCGGTTGGCACTGATCCTGCCGGACGGGGCATGGGCCGCCGCCGGGCGGGAAGCCTGTAGCTGGGATGTAGTGCTCATAGTAGCGTTTCGCCGACCTCGGTGACAGTGCTTGGCGCGATGCAAGCCACTGATTTCACAGATAACTGGCGGTAATACGCCGCTCCGGCCGGGGCGGATCACAGAACTGTCAATTTGTTCATATTTCCACCCCAATCGGCCGCGGGCGGGGTGATCCATGCGAGGGGATCTTCCGTAGAAAAGGGTGCAAGTGTAGTTACGCTCCCTGACTCCGGAGGCGGTGCGCTCAAACGCCTCCGGATTTTTTTCCCAATTCCCGATGCTGGGGCCGGCTATGGCAAACGAACCTCTCCTCGACCGTCTCCAGACGCTCTACAGCGACCACCGCATAGCACTGAGCGCCGTCCAGGATCCCGACGGGAAACTGGCCGACATTTACGCCGATGACATCGTCTTCCGGGACCCGGTACACACCATTCAGGGCAGGCACGCCCTGGCCGAGTTCATGCAGAAGGTCTATGAGCCGGTGCACTACTGCGAGTTTGTCTTTCTCGATATCTGGCACGCCTCGGCCGGTAATGGCCTTGGGCACGACAGCGCCTGTATCAAGTGGGATATGCAGCTGACGCACCCGCGCCTGAATCGCGGCCGGCAGATTGTCGTGCGTGGCATGACCGAGGTGCATTTCAACGACCGCATCTATTACCACGAAGACATCTACGACATGGGCGCGATGATCTACCAGCAGGTGCCGCTGCTCGGGCCGACGGTGAGTTGGATCAACAGTCGGCTGGCGCGCTGAGCAGGCATCATGGCCACCGCGATTACCGCAAAGTCGATCTGGATTACCGGCGCAGGCTCGGGCATTGGACGCGCACTCACATTGGCGTTGGCGCGGGCCGGCAATCGTGTCGCGATTAGTGGGCGCAACGAAGCCAAGCTTGCCGAAGTCGCCAGCCACTTCCCACAACAGATCGTGCCTCTGCCCTTTGACGTGACAAAGGATGACCAGACCGAAGCCGTCGCCGCATCGCTGGCCGACATCTTCGATCACCTCGATATTGCCATCCTGGCGGCAGGCCACTGTGAGTACATCGAAAACGCCGAGCTCGATACTGCGCTGTTCAGGCGGGTATTCGATGTGAACGTATTCGGGCTGGTCAACAGTGCCGCGATCGCGCTGCCGCTGCTGCGCAAATCAGCGGGCAGGGGGCAGCTGGCCGTCGTCGGCAGTCTCTCTGCGGTGCTGCCGCTGCCGCGTGCCGAAGCTTATGGGGCGTCGAAGGCGGCGATGAATTACCTGGCCGATTCGCTGCGGCTCGACCTTAAAGCCGCGGGTGTCGATGTCTGCGTCGCCAACCCGGGTTTCGTCACCACCCCTATGACCGATGCGAATGATTTCCCCATGCCGTTCCTGATGGATGCTGACGAAGCGGCGCGCCGCATCATCCGCGGGATTGCCCGACGCAAGCGACGCATCAACTTTCCCCGGCGCTTTTACTGGATCCTGGCATCGCTGGCCGCAGTGCCTGCCCTTTGGTATGGCGGGGTAGGGCAAAAGTTCTCCCGCAGCCAGTCGTAAGCGCATCGCGCTGGAGTATTCAATGGCGAAAATTGCGATCGTTGGTGCAGGTATTTCGGGGCTCAGTGCAGCGCACTACCTCAAGCAGGCCTTTGGCGACTCTCACCAGCTCAGGATCTTTGAGCAGGCGGACCGGGTTGGCGGCCATACTGCCACTGTGGATGTTCACCTCGATGGCCGGGATTACGCGATCGATACCGGGTTTATTGTCTACAACGACTGGACCTATCCCAACTTCATCAAATTGCTCGATGAGCTGGGTGTGCAGTCGCAGCCCACGACGATGGGCTTCAGCGTGAGCAACACGCAAACCGGTCTGGAATGGGCCGGCGGCGGCCTCGACGCGGTGTTCGCCCAGCGTCGTAATCTGTTCAGCCCCCGCTTCCTTGGCATGCTGCGCGATATATTCCGCTTCAATCGTGAGGCGGTCGCCGAGCTGGAGGCAGGTGAGATCGACCCGTCGAAAACCCTGGGCGACTACCTGCGCGAGCGTCGCTACGGCCAGGGCTTTATTGATGACTACCTGGTGCCGATGGGCGCCGCGATCTGGTCATCGGGCCTTGCGGCAATGCTCGACTTCCCGCTGGTGTTTTTCGTGCGGTTCTTCAAGAACCATGGCCTGTTGAGTATCGGTAACCGTCCGCAATGGCGCGTCATACAGGGTGGCTCGCGCAGCTATCTGGGCCCGCTGTGTGCGGCGTTCAGCGAGTCGATTGAAACCGGGGCCGACATTGCCAGCATTCGTCGCAGCCAGCACGGTGTCGATATCCTCTTTGCCGACGGCCGCAGCGAGGCGTTTGATTACCTGCTGCTTGCGACCCACAGCGACCAGGCACTGGCGCTGCTCGAGCAGCCCTCGGTCGCCGAGCGCGCGATTCTTGGTGCGATACCCTACAACGAAAACGACGTGGTATTGCACACCGACGCCAGCCTGTTGCCGCGCAGCGAAAAGACCTGGTCGAGCTGGAACTACCGTATTGACGGTGGTGTACAGGGGAAAGCCCACCTGACCTACAACATGAACATCCTGCAGGGGATCGAAAGCGACCACACGTTCTGTGTCACGCTCAACCAGTCCGATGCCATCGATCCTGCGACCATCCTGGGCCGGTTCAGCTATGCGCACCCGGAGTTTACGCTCAAGGGCATGCAGGCACAGTCTCGGTGGCAGGAGATCGCCGGTGTGAACCGGACCTGGTTTTGTGGCGCCTACTGGCGTAACGGATTCCATGAAGATGGCGTCTACAGCGCCTTGCAGGCGGTCAGCAGTATGCGCGGAAAAATCGCCGAAGATGAGGCGCAGCGCGCCATCGTTGATGCCGCGGTGCCTGCCTATGTATAGCGCATTCTACGAGGGCGAGGTTTGGCATCACCGGCAATCGCCGCGCCAGCATCGCTTTCGCTATGCCTCATTCATGGCCTATCTCGACCTCGACGAGATGGATGAATGGTTTGCCGGCAGCAGGTTTTGGAGCAGCAAGCGCCCGGCGCTGGCGCGTTTCAGGCGCGAGGATTACCTGGCGCCTGCCAACGTACCGCTCAAGGATGCGGTGCGCCTGCAGTTGCGCGAGCAGTTGCAGCTTGAGCTGGATGGCCCGGTCAGGCTGTTGACCAACTTGCGCTATTTTGGCTACCTCATTAACCCTATCAGTGTTTACTACTGCTTTGACCAGCAGCAGCGGCTGCAGGCGGTATTACTGGAAGTCACCAACACGCCCTGGGGCGAAACCCATTGCTATGCGCTGCGCTGTAACCACGGTGCGGAGCGGCCGGTCGATTTTGACAAGGCGATGCATGTGTCGCCCTTCATGCCAATGGACATGCGCTATCGATGGCAGGGTGGGGCGCCCGACGAAGCGCTGCAATTTACGCTGAAAAACTTCCAGGGGGAGGCCTGTTGCTTTGCGGCAGGTGTCAATTTCCAGCGCCTGCCGCTGACCGCGTCCAGCCGCCGCCGCATGTTGTGGCGCTACCCGGCCATGACGGCGCAGGTGTTCCTGGGTATCCACTGGCAGGCGCTGCGACTCTGGCTTAAGCGGGTCCCTTTTATCGCGCACCCTCGACGCCAGGCCGCAGCCGATGAGCGGCCCAGTGAGCCAAATTCGGGCCAATCGCGTATTGAGCTGCAATCTTTTCCTGGTGAGCAACGCGCGATCTCCAGGCCAGTAACACGTTTGAGAGGAAGCCAATGAGTGCGTCGAAACAGCAACACGAGTTGAGTGAAGCGGGGTTCTACCCCGGCGCAAAGAGCATTGCGATCCAGGCCGAGTCGATGCGCCGGCCCGGGGAAGCGGTGTCGCAGCGACTCGCCCGTACCGTGTTGCACAAGCAGCTGGCTGGCATGAGCAACGGTCGCCTGCTTGTCACCGAGGGCGGCGCGACTCATTCCTTTGGCCAGTCGGCAGGGGCTGCGCAACTGGTCGCACACCTGCACATCCACGACCCGCGTGTCTACACCGCCATGCTCAGCGGTGGCGCCGTCGGCGCGGGCGAGGCCTATATGAGTGGCTACTGGTCGTCCCCTGACCTGGTTCGCGTGGTGCAGTTCTTCGTCGCCAATATCGAAAACCTTCGCGAGATCGACAGCCGCCGCAGCGTGCTTCACAAGCTGGCGTCGTGGATGTTGCGGCTACGGCTGCGCAACAGTGAGCAGGGCTCGCGCCGCAATATCTCGGCCCACTACGACCTGGGTAACGATTTTTTCGCCCTGTTCCTGGATCCGAGGATGATGTACTCCTCGGCGCTCTATGAGTCGGCCGAAATGAGTCTGGCGCAGGCATCCACCGCCAAGCTGGACGCGATCTGCCGCCAGCTCGAGCTCAAGCCAGGTGATCACCTGCTGGAGATTGGCACGGGCTGGGGGGGTATGGCGATTTACGCCGCCGAGCATTACGGGTGCAAGGTCACCACGACAACGATCTCTGCGCAGCAGTATGAATACGCGCGCGATGCGGTCGCCAGTGCAGGGCTTGATGGCCAGGTGACCGTGTTGGCAGAGGACTACCGCAAGCTCGACGGGCAGTACGACAAAATCGTATCGATCGAGATGATCGAGGCTGTGGGCTTCGAGTACTTTGGCCAGTATTTTGAAAAGTGCAGTGCCCTGTTAAAAGATGATGGCCTCATGCTGTTGCAGGCCATCACCATCGCTGACCAGCGCTACGAAGTCGCCAAGCGTTCAGTGGACTTTATCCAGCGCTACATATTCCCGGGCGGCTGCCTGCCCTCGGTGACCACAGTCTGCGACCATCTCACGCGCCACAGCAACATGAACCTCATCGGCCTGCGCGACCTCGGCCAGGACTACGCCCGTACGCTGCGCGACTGGCGCACGGCATTCCATGCCGAGCGAGAGACTGTCCAGTCAATGGGTTATGACCAGCAGTTTATCCGCATGTGGGATTACTACCTGGCGTACTGCGAAGGTGGTTTCCTGGAGCGCTCAATTTCTGCAGCACACTTTTTACTGGCCAAGCCCGGTTATCGCGACCAGCGGCTGGCTATCGACACTGAGTGAGGAACGTTCGAGTAATATCTCATGGGCATTAATATCAATATTTATAATGGTTTCCTGTTCCAGATCGCCTGGTTCGCCTGTGTGCTGGGTGGCACACAGGTAGCATTGTTTGCAGCGCCACTGGTGATCTGGTTGCACCTTCGCTATGTCAGCGGCGACTACTACGAACTCGCTCTCTTGCTTCAGGTCGCCCTGCTTGGGTTGCTGGTCGATACCGGGCTCATCTACCTGGGCGTGCTGAGTGGTCCCGGCGTCAATGTGTTACCGCCACCCTGGCTGACCCTGCTGTGGCCACTGTTTGCGACGACCCTGTGCTATTGCATGGAGTGGTTCCAGAAGCGGCCCTGGGCAGCGGTGCCCGCTGGCGCCATAGCGGGTGCTACCAGCTACTACGCCGGCGTGAAATTGTCGGGCATCAGTTTCGGCCTGCCGCTGGTCACATCGCTGTCGATCATCGCCCTGGTCTGGGCTGTTGTCTTCCCGTTGTGCCTGTGGCTTGCAGTGCGCCACGAGCAGGGCGGCCGCGGTCGCGCAGGGTCGCGCCAGCGCGCCTGAGTGGCGCCGTTAACGAGGTCCGGAGTATGGTGGCACGTCTTCGTTCGCTGGCCTTGCTGTTCGCAGCAGCGCCCTTGATGCCCGCTCTGGCGCTCGACGGTGGCGAGCGTGCGCTGTTTGTCGAGGGCAAGGCCTTCGATAAGCGAAGCGGCGAGTGGGTCTATTCAGAAGCGCATTACTGTAACGCCGCCCAGGATGCCTGCCGCGTCACCTACACCACGCCCAGTGGCGAACTGATTGTCGAAAAAGTCGTCGATTTCTCGTCAAACACCAGCGCACCCAACTTCAAGCAGTTTGACCTGCGCAATGAAAAGCTGGTCGCCGCCGCGGTGGACGGCGATTCAGCGCGGTTTGCGCGCGCTGCGCTGCCCAGGGACAGCTGGCAGGGCTTTGAGACCACGCTGCCAGCGTTCGATGGTGCCATTGATGCATCAGACCAGCTGGTGATCGACGCGGGTTTCGATAACTATGTGCGCACGCGCTGGCGTGACCTGGCCAGCGGCGCCAAGGTGCGTTTCGACTTTGCATTACCCAGCCGCGCAGCGAGTCTGCCGATGGTCGCCCGGCGCAAGCCCGCCGGGGTCTGCGATGCAGTGCGTGAGAGCGTGGCACTCGATGCCGCGCCGCCCACTGTGGCCGAAGACCTCTGTCTCGAGATTGCCCCGGCCAACTGGCTGCTAAATTCTTTTGTGTCTCCCATTCGACTGGAATATGATGCGGACAACAGGCGACTGCTGAGCTTCGCGGGCATGAGCAACATCCCCAACGAGCAGGGCAAGGCCTATCGCGTTTACATCGTCTACGACTACCCAGGTCCAGACGCCAGGCTAACGGGGGCGTGGCATGGAAAAGATACCGGTTGGAATCAGTAGCTGCCTGCTCGGCGAGCGGGTCCGCTACGATGGCGCGCACAAGAAAAATCGTTATGTCACCGACACGCTGGGGCAATACTTCAGCTTCGAGGCGTTCTGCCCGGAAGTCAGCATCGGGCTGGGTGTACCCCGACCGACCCTCAGGCTGGTCGACGAAGACGGCCAGATCCTTTGCACCGGTAAAGATGGTGAAGTAGACGACGTCGCACCCGCCCTCGCCAGCAGCGCTACCGATCGGCTAGACCGATTCAGCAAACTCTGCGGTTATATTGTCAAAAAAGATTCGCCCAGCTGTGGTATGGAGCGCGTCAAGGTCTATCGCAAGGGTCATCCCGAGCGCTGGGGCGTTGGTCGCTTTACCGAGGCGCTGATGGCAGCCTTGCCTGAGCTGCCGGTCGAAGAGGAGGGCCGCCTGGGCGACCCGGTGCTCCGCGAGAACTTTATCCAGCGGGTGTTTGTCTACGCGCGCTGGCACCGGCTCGAGGCTGAGGGTATCAGTCGCGCTCGCCTGACGACGTTTCATGCCCAGCACAAGTACATCTTCCTCAGTCGCAACCAGCAGCGTGCCAGGGAGCTGGGTACCCTGCTGGGCGAAGGCGCCGACCAGCCGGTCGAGACCCTGGCGAGAGATTACATCCGCCGCGCGATGGAGGTCCTCAAGGTTCCGGCTACGCGCGCCAACCACGTCAATGTGCTCCAGCATATCCAGGGTTACCTCAAGCGCGACCTCGACAGCGGTGACAAGCAGGCGCTGGGCGAGAGCATCGACCAGTATCGTCTGGGCCAGTTGCCGCTCATTGTCCCCGTCACGCTGTTGCGCTACTTCTTCCAGAAGTACCCGAACAACTACATCGATGAGTCCTTCTATCTCGACCCCCATCCCGCGGAGTTGATGTTGCTCAACCAGATTTGAGCCGACCTCCTGTCCAGCGCGCGCGATCAGTCATGGCTGACTGATCGTTAATGTGCCGGCGTTTCTTTTTTGACGGCCGCGATCGACAATACGACCATTGGCTGCGAAACATCAGGTAAAAAGTATATGGGATACAAAGTAATCCAGTGGGCGACGGGCATTCACGGCAAGCTGGCATTGCGTGGCATTGTTGATCACCCGGAGCTGGAGCTGGTCGGCGTGAGGGTGTATGGCGATGACAAGCACGGCGTCGATGCCGGGCAGCTGTGTGACCGGCCCGACACAGGCATCCTTGCCACGAAGCATAGTGAGGAGATCCTCGCGCTGGACGCCGATTGCGTTGTCTATATGCCGTTGATGGCCAATCCCGATGAGGTGGAGGCGCTGCTGGCCTCTGGCAAGAGTGTGGTCACCTCCTGTGGCTGGATTTATCCCCGCAACCGCGACACGGCGTCGATTGAGGCCGCCTGCGCTAAAGGCGGTTCGGTATTGCACGGTACCGGTATTCACCCCGGTGGCATGACCGACAAGCTACCAATGATTGCCTCGGCGTTCGTCGCCAACATCCGCTCGATGCGCGGCGAGGAGTTTTCGGATCTGCGCACCTACGACGCGCCGGATGTCGTCACCGATATCATGATGTTTGGCAAGACGCCGGAGGAAGTCGGCAGCAGTATGATGCGCGACGTGCTGGCCGATGGTTTTAGCCAGTCCATCGACATGATGGCCGACGCCCTGTCGATCTCACTCGACAAAGCGCTCAAGGTCACCCATCGCTGGAGTGTGGCTACCGCCAATATCGAAACACCTTTTGGCGTGCTTGAGCGCGGTACGGTTGCGGCACAGCATTTTGCCTGGGAGGGGTGTGTGAATGGCGTGCCCGTCCTGAAGAATGCCGTCAACTGGTTTATGGGCAACGAGTCGCTTGAGCCCGGCTGGGAGCTTGGCAAGGAGCGATTTGAAGTTGAGGTCATTGGCGACAACCAGATCAAGCTGATCACCGAGGGCCTGCACGCCGAGTCGCACGAAGCCGATGGCGAGGAATCGGCACTGGTTGCCACGGCCATGCATTGCGTCAATGCGGTGCCCTACGTGTGTGAGGCCGAGCCGGGTATCCGCACCTACCGCGATCTGCCGATGATCGTCGGTCGCACGGCTCTGTAGGGCAAACGCATGAGCCACGATATCCACTACGCCAATCCACCGATCCTGATCGAGAACCTGATCGAAGATCTCGATGAGGTTGCCGCGCTGTTTGCTCGCGCGGCGCCCTATACGCCGCTGGGGGGCTGGTTCATGCCCGACGGTGGTAGCGGCGAAGCAAAAAGCGCGATGTGGTTCCAGAACGATTGGGTCCATGCCGATTTCGCGGTTGAGGGCTCAGGCCTGTTCCTGCACAACGAAAAGATTATCCAGGCGGCGAAGGATTTCTATGACGCCGAGGTGGTCGTGCCCAAGTCGATTTACGTTAACCTGATGGCTGCCATTGCCGAGGGCGGCCCGGCGCACACTGACAACCCCGTGTTCCGTGGTCGCAACCGCAGCAACACGCCCATGATGTTACTCCGGTCAATGCTCTGGTCGGGTTTGTTCGATCGTTGGATCATTACCCAGGCGACCTCGATCTGGTGGTACAACGATACCGAGGGCGGTGGCCTGCGCTTTTGGCCCAATGGCCCTGCGCAGCAACCCGAGCGCCACGTGGGCAATATGGCAAATACAGCCCTGGTTGGGGACAACCACGGAATGTTTCACCAGGTCGAGCCCGTCGGCCCCTTTGACCAGGGAACGGTGTACGTCAGTGCCAGTGCCGAGCTGGCGCCCGCAGAGGATGGTAGCGGCGACTGGGTGGTCAGCGAGTCGGGGCGCGAGGTATACCGGGCGCCGTTCGATCAGTATCGGGCCAGCGTACTGTGGAAGGCCGACGTCTATACCACTGAGGCAGAGCGCATCGAAACTGCGGATGATCTGCTGTCTGAACAGCAGGTCGTCGACATCTTCAATCGCGACCTGGCATCGCGCGATATCAGCTTTGCGCTGGATATCGAAAAGCTCGAAGACCCCCAGCATATTGGCGAGCTTGGGCAGCACTACCCAGAAGCGATTCCGGTTGGCGCCTGTAAAAGCATGTTTGAGGTTTAGCCCGCAAGAAGAATTACCATTTTTATCGTGCTAATGCGGCTTGACTCACTGTCGCTGAACGCAGACCATGAACCCATGTTTACTGTAACTTCAACACCAGCCAAATTTGTGCGCATTATCCTGTGGGGCGATGCGGGCTAGGCGGTGTGTTAGTTGTAGTCGAAAACCCGCCTCAGCATGGCGGGTTTTTTTTGCCTCGCTGTCAGGAGAGCCGGCTAGATTCAACGCGCAAGAGGAGGGCAGCGCAATGTGGGTCGTTCTGGGCGTAGTACTGCTGGATATCATTGGCTTTGGTCTGTTACTGCCGATATTTCCGTTTTATGCCACTGAGTTGGGCGCCAGCCCGACATTGGCGATGGGCTTTGTCGCCCTGTATATGGCAGCGGCCTTTGTGTCGGCTCCGGTGCTTGGCCGGCTCAGTGATCGCTACGGCCGCAAAAAAATCATGGTGTTTAGCTTGTCGGGCGCGGTGTTTGGTTATCTGCTGCTGGCTGTGGCTCCCAACTTGACGGTAGTGGCGCTTTCGAGACTGTTGAGTGGCCTGATGGCGGGAAACTTCAGCGCTTGCCAGGCTTATATCGTCGATCATACCGACGAGGGCAACCGGGCGAAGTTCATGGGCTACTTCAGCGCAGCGCTGGGACTGGGTTATGTGATTGGTCCGGCGCTAGGCGCACTGCTTGCCGGCGACTCCTTTGCTATCGATGGCTTTGTTTCGGTGGCGTTGGCCGCCGCGACCCTGTCGCTATTGGCACTACTCGCGGTGATTTTCTTCGTCAGGGAAAACCAAAGAGCACCGCAATCGGCGGCCGGACAACCATCACTATGGATGTCGCTATTGGCACTGCGTACCCGGATTGTACTGTGCACCGTCATTGCAGTGGCCTTGTTGTATAACCTGACGGGTGGCCTCTATGAGGCGATTTTTCCGCTATGGGCCGCCGAAAAAGGCGTGATCAGTGGGCCGGATGGCATGCTACCGATGCTGCTGGGAAGTGGTCTGGTATATATCGCGGTGCAAGCGCTATTGATAGAGCCGTTGACCCGGCGGTATGCAGAGCGTTCGCTGCTTATCTACTCGGGCCTGGGCCTGGCTGCTGCCAATTTGGCGATGGTCTGGGCGGGCGAGCAGCAGAGCGCTGTCGGCGTTACGCTGTGCATGATGCTCACCGCGGGGTTTGCCGGGATCATTATTCCTGTGACACAAATTGTTGTGTCTTACCTGGCTGGCGAAGACGAGCGGGGTGCGGTGCTAGGGGTGATGGGCTCGGTCAGCACACTGGCCAGAACATTGGCCACAGTGGGATCAGGCGTTTTGTTTGGCCAGGTGTTTGTCAACGCACCCTATTTGCTTGCCGTGCTGGTCGCATTGTCGCTGGTCGCATTGTCAATGACGCTGCCACGGGGCAGCAACTGGTCTGGACTGCGATGATGCGATTCAGACGATGGAATCACTGGGTAAAAAACACGGGGTAAAACATGAAAGCAATTAACGGTACGGCAATCGTTTACACCATAGCTATGCTCCTGCTGTTGATTGTCGCCAGGCCACTGCTGCTCGATGGTCTGGCGGAGGAGAGCATTCGCTGGGCGGTGCGCCGCACGATAGACCTGGCCTTTGTGCTGTTCTTCTTGAGCTTTGGTGCAGCAGCTCTGGTCCAGCTCGCCAGTAACGATACGACGCGTTGGTTGCGGCGCAACCGGCGCTACGTTGGTATTGGCTTTGGCATGGCCTTTCTCGGCCACGCGGCACTGCTGATTCTGCTATGGCAGGTGTATCCCGAGCCTTTTCTGAGTGACCTGACGGCCGAGGTGCTCTACACCGGTATCGTGGCCTTTACGCTGGGCGCCTGTATGTTGCTGACCTCGAACGATGCGGCCGTTGCCGCGCTGGGTGCCGGCTGGGGTCACTTGCACACGGTCTCGGCCTATATCATTCTGGCGCTGTTTTTTCTGACCTATGTGACCAGTCTCCACGATCCTTTTTTCTGGCCATTCTTTGCGGCTACGGTGTTGCTGTTTGCGATGAGGTTGTTTGCACGAAGGCAGCGTGGGCGCCAGGACGTTAGGGCGCGCTAACCGAAGTTTGTCGCAAACTACTTACACTCTCGGTACTGGACAGCGCGCCAAGAGCTGCGCTACAGTACCGATAAAGCTGTGCCCGGCTCGCGATTCGAGCCCTAAACTGTCGAGAAAAGCCTGTTGATCGACTTGTTTGCGCAGCGCAGGCAACAATTACAACAACTGCCTGGGCGTGCGCCGTCACAACCTTGTCCTACGCGTCGTTTTCACAGACGCTGGAGTCCTTCTCAACCCTGTTTTTATAATTTCCCTCCGACACAGGAGGGCAGATTGCGTTGTCGCTGTACCTGACCTGGATGAGCTGTACCTGCTGTGAATGAATAGGAGCTGTCGATGAACAAGATATTCGTTCTGGATACCAATGTGCTGTTGCACGACCCGATGGCGATCCATGCCTTTGCCGAGCACCAGGTGCTGATCCCGATGACGGTGCTCGAAGAGCTCGACGCAATCAAGGACAGGCGGGACAAAGACGTCAGTCGCGAGGCGCGCATCGCGATCAATGCGATCGATGTCATCCTTGAAGATGCGACCCCCAGGATGATCCAGGCGGGCGTTGAAATACCCAGCACGCTCGAGCAAAAGGGTACGCTGGCAATTTTCGCTGACCAGCTCATCGATCATTCCGGTTCCGATCGGCTGCTGAATAACCCCACGCATCACTACAACGATGACCGCATTATCAATGTCGCCCTGTACCTGCAGGAGCAGCAGCCAGGAACCTCGATCGTACTGGTGACCAAAGACATCAATATGCGCCTCAAGGCCAAGGGCTCGGGGCTGGAGCACGTGGAAGACTATCGCAAGGACAAGGTGGTCGATGACATTCGCTTCATGGCCCGGGGTTACCTGGGCTTTGAAGGCGATTTCTGGCA
Source organism: Pseudomonadales bacterium (assembly GCA_965216795.1). Lineage (GTDB taxonomy): Bacteria > Pseudomonadota > Gammaproteobacteria > Pseudomonadales > UBA7434 > UBA7434. The sequence goes on from OZ244196.1 coordinate 3,380,182, forward strand.
GCAGCTCGATGATGTGCAGACCCGGCACGGCAAAGACGGCTGCGTCCGACATACGATTTCGCGCGAGTACCTGGCCGATGCTTACCCGAACATGCTGGTGTTTGATGATCAGCAGTTCTGCGGCTACGTCGATCGGGTCAGCGAGGCCAGTGTCGATGTGCAGCACCTCGATCGCGAGGCCCTGATGCAGCAGTCGCTCTGGGGTCTGTCGCCGCGCAACTTCGAGCAGGCCATGGCCTTTTACCTGATCCAGCGCGATGATCTTGACATGATGGTGATGACCGGGCCAGCCGGTTCGGGCAAAACCCTGATTGCACTGGCCTATGGGCTGCACGCGACGATGGAAGAGCGCCGTTTTGATAAAATTATCGTCGCGCGTTCAACGCCGCCCATCGCCGAAGAGATCGGTTTTTTGCCGGGTACCGAAGAGGAGAAAATGGCGCCCTGGCTGGCCGCATTTGATGACAATCTCGAGGTGTTGCACGGCAATGACGAAAATGCCCGCAGCAGTATGGACTACATCAAGGAGCGCGCGAATATCCAGTTCAAGTCGCTGAACTTTATGCGCGGCCGATCCTTTAACAATGCCTACGTGATTATCGATGAGGCGCAGGGTCTGACGCAGTTCCAGCTCAAGTCGATCATTACGCGGGTGGGCAAGAACTCCAAGATCATTGTGCTGGGCAACCTGGCCCAGATCGACAATAAATACATATCGCCGCTGACGTCGGGGTTGACCTACCTGGTCGAGAAATCAAAAGACTTTCCGCATGCCGGGATCATGCACGTGAACGGGGTGGAGCGCAGCCGGCTGGCCGCCTTCGCCGAAGAAAACCTCTAGCGGGCGCTAGCCGGTCAGGTACGCGTCGATATCGATCTGCTCGAGTGCCTGGCCATGTTCGCCCATGGTTTTCGGCCATTGGGTGACGACACGGCCACTGGGTGCACGGTAGTAGTCACTGCAGCCGGCAAACCATACGCCGATTTCGGCAATCTCGCGCTGTAGCGTATCGTTCCAGCGGTCCATCACATCTTTCTTCACCTCGACCCAGTCCAGGTTGTCGCGCGTCAGGCGCTGGATATGTTTGACGGTGTGTTCGATATGAAACTCGATCATGGTGATCAGTGAGTCGCCGTTGGTATTGGGGCCATAGAGCATAAACAGGTTCGGGAATCCCGCTGTGGTCACGCCCTTGTAGGCGATGGCGCCATCCGCCCAGGCCTCGCCAATCGACAGGCCGTCGCGGCCAGTGACATCGATTGCCGCAAGAAAAGCCGTGGTTTTGAAGCCCGTCGCCAGGATCAGCGTATCGGCTTCATACAGCTGGCCGTCGTCTGTTCGCACGCCGCCAGGCTCGATCGCGGCTATTGGCGTGGTTACCAGGTTGAGGTTTGGCCGGTTAAATGCCGGGTAATAGTCATTGGCGAACAGCGGTCGCTTGCAACCCCAGGGATGGGTGGGGACGAGCTTTGCGCGCACTTCGGGGTCTTCGACAACCTCAAGGCTGGCCAGGCCAAAGGCCTGCATATCTTCAGCGAGGCCGTCAAAGCCCCGGGGGCCGACGCCATTGATACCCTCGAAGATTTCCCGTCGCATGGTACTGACCAGCTCGGGGTCGGCATAGAAGGCATCGAGCTGTTCCTGGGTAAAGGGCACATCGTCTTTAGGCAGTACCCAGTTGGCGGTGCGCTGGAAATAGTCGATATGCCCCGCCTGCTCGGCGATTTTGGGCAGGAACTGTATCGCGCTGGCGGCGCTGCCGACGACCGCGACGCGCCGCCCCTCCAGGGCGTGTTCATGGTCCCAGCGCGCTGAGTGAAATGCCTTGCCGGCAAAACTGTCCAGGCCCGGGATGTCCGGATAGCTCAGTTCGCTGAACATGCCAATCGCACTGACCAGGAAATTTGCGCTGTGGGTTTTGCCCGCGGCGGTGTGCACCTGCCACTGGGCGCTGCCCTCATCCCACTGGGCGGATACAACCTCGGTATTGAACTGGCAGAGCCCGTAAATGCCGTATTTCTCGGCGACTCGCTCGAGATAGGCGAGTATTTCAGGTTGGGTCGCGTAAGGCTTGCTCCACCCCGGATTGAGTTCGAAGGAGTAGGAGTAGAGGTGTGAGGGGATATCGCATTCACAGCCAGGGTAGCGGTTGTGATACCAGGTACCCCCGACACCGGAGGCGCGCTCGAGGATCGTGATATTCGAGTACCCGGCCTCCATGAGCTTGATGGCCATACCCATGCCGCCGGCGCCAGCGCCGATAATAATAATACTGGGGTCGTGCATGTCGATGAGAAAGCAACCGCTGGTTTTGAATGCCGGTTATTAAAGCGAATGGCCGCGGGGGCTGGGGTGACGATTTGCTCATTTTGGTCGCCGCAGGGCGGTACTAATCCACTCCAGTTGTTGTATCGTAATCACCTTAAACAGGATCGCCTCATGCCAGCAGCCAACACCCAACCCGTCACGATTCTCTGGTTCCGCCAGGACCTTCGCCTGCACGACAACCCGGCTCTGAGCGCCGCCGCCGAACGAGGCGCGATCGTGCCTGTTTTCATTCTCGATGATGCTTCGGCGGGGGAGTGGACGCACGGTGGCGCATCGCGCCTGTGGTTGCACCACTCGCTGGCTTCGCTGCAGGCCAGCCTCGATGGGGCACTGCGCCTGTTCCGTGGCAAGGCCAGCGAGGTGCTGCCGCAGCTGGTTGAGCAGTACGGCGCCAGCGCAGTTTACTGGAACCGTTGCTACGAGCCCTGGCGGCGGGACCGCGATACCGCTATCAAGCAGCAGTTGACGGACGACGGCATCCAGGTCGAGAGCTTCAATGGTTCGCTGCTGTGGGAGCCCTGGACGATTGCCAAGGGTGACGGCCAGCCCTACAAAGTCTTCACGCCCTATTACCGCAAGGGCTGCCTGTCGGCGCCCGCGCCGCGCATGCCCCTGGCGAAGCCATCGCTGGACCTGGTTGCAACCTCGTCCAGTGACTCGCTGGCGCTCGATGCACTGGAGCTACTGCCGTCACTGCCCTGGGGGCGCCAGGTGATGAGCGACTGGAGCGCTGGCGAATCGGCTGCCAGTCGGGCGCTGGATGAATTTCTCGAACAGCGGCTGGGCCAGTACGCCGAAGGCAGGGATGTACCGGGTGTGCGCGGCACCTCGCGCATATCGCCGCACCTGCATTTTGGCGAGTTGTCGCCCAACCAGGTCTGGTACCGGGCGCAGGGTTACTCCCGACCCGGCGTTGAGGATGCGCTCGATCGCTATCTGTCCGAACTGGGCTGGCGCGAGTTCTGTCACTACCTCCTTTACCACGTGCCCTCGCTGCCTGGCCAGGAGTTCAACGCCAAGTTTACCGGGTTCCCATGGCGCACTGACGAGGTTGCTCTGCAGGCCTGGCAACGGGGTATGACGGGCGTGCCGCTGGTCGATGCCGGCATGCGTGAGCTGTGGCAAACCGGCTTCATGCACAACCGCGTGCGCATGGTGGTCGCGTCTTTCCTCGTGAAAAACCTGCTGGTGGACTGGCGCGCCGGGCAGGCCTGGTTCTGGGATTGCCTGCTCGATGCGGACCTTGCCAACAACAGCGCCAGCTGGCAGTGGGTGGCCGGGAGTGGGGCGGACGCCGCGCCTTACTTTCGTATTTTCAATGCGCAGCGGCAGGGTGAAAAGTTTGACCCGCAGGGCGACTATGTGCGTCGCTATGTACCTGAGCTGTCGGCGATGCCCGACAAGTATGTTCACGCGCCATGGTCGGCACCTGCCGAGGTGCTCGAGCAGGCCGGCGTCGAGCTGGGCGTCAGCTACCCTGAACCGGTTGCCGATCTCAAGCTCAGTCGCGAGCGTGCACTCGAGGCCTACCGCAGCCTGTAGCTAGTAGCGTACCTGCCGGTAGCTGCGCGCTGCCAGCAACAGCAGAAGCAGGGCAACAAGCACGCCGCCGGTGGTACCCAGCATCGGTATGCGACCGTCGAAGATGGTCGGGTCGGTGCCATTGGCAATTTCATCGCCGTCGTTGACGGTGTCATCGTCAGTATCTGCATCAGCCGGGTTGGTGCCATAGGTGTTGACTTCGTCGCCGTCGGCAAGGCCGTCCGCGTCGCTATCGGTATTCAAGGGGTTGCTGCCGTAGATGTTGATCTCGTCATCATCACTGAGCGAATCGTTATCGTCGTCGCTGTCGCAGGCATCGCCCATGCTGTCGTTATCAAAGTTTTCCTGGAGCGGGTTAAAAACAGCGGGGCAGTTATCGCTGCCATCATCGATACCGTCGCCGTCCTGGTCCGGGCTGTCACAGGCATCACCAATACCATTGTTATTGCTGTCTTCCTGCAGCGGGTTTACATCGAGCGGGCAGTTGTCGACCGGCATCGGGTCGACAAAGGTCTGGAAGGCAAAATCGCCGATGCCCTGCCAAAAGCTGGCATTGGTGGACAGGTAGCCAGCGCCATCGCTATAACTGCCGGCGCTAAACCAGCGGCACTCGCCCTGGCCCAGGAGGTTGATCACGATCGCGTAGCGTGTGCCACTGCTGACCGCAACGGCGCTGGAGAGCGTAAACGACTGTACGCCGCTGTTGGTCGTGGGTACCCCGACACCAGCGCTGTAGCTGCTACTCGAGAGTACAGTCGAGGTCGGCTGCTCACCACTGGTGCTGCGAACTTCCAGCGTCATATCGCCTGAAGGGCAGTACAGCGGCAGGTCGATGCGTGTCATGGAGCCGGTGATGTTGGCGATAAACGATTGCGCCATGTAGGGGAATGCCGAGTTGCTGCTCGCAGGCCCTGCGGCCCAAAAGCTGTTGCCCACCGGGCTGACGCCCCAACTGGCGTCTATGCTGGCGCTGTCGAAGATGCCGTCGCCATCGATGTCCCCATCGCAGGCATCACCTATCATGTCGCCATCGGTATCAAGCTGGCTGCTGTTGCTGTCGTCCGGGCAGTTATCATCTGCCAGCCCAATGCCGTCGCCGTCGATATCGTACAGCGCTGCGGCGCCGGCAAGGTCGTCGGCCTGCGGCGTCTCAATATCGCCGGCCTGGAAGTACATGATGCTGTTAAAGATTGAATGGTCGAGGCCGAGCCCATGGCCCAGCTCATGGACGGCAACCCGCTTGAATTCGGCGACGCCCGTCCAGTTGCCGGTGTACAGGTCCCATTGCTTGCTGTTGTTAAATACCGTGACCGTCCGGGTGTTATTGTTGCTCGGCACGCTGAAATAAGTGGTTTGTACCGCCAGTGTGTTAGTGCCAAAGGCACCCGAACAGGATGTATTGGCAAACTTCACGCCGCTATTGCTGCCAGCGCAAGGGTCAACGACGGCGCCACTGGTGGTGGCCGTGTACTTGAAGGTTGAGTTGTTGGTCCACAGGGCCATCGCTTCGATATAGGCGGTATCCAGCTGGGCAGTCGTCGGGCCACTGGCCACCACATTCGGCGGGTTTGAGCCCGCGGGGTTGGTCGTCTCAAGGTCCACATAGACGGTGGCCTCGCCGCTCGCCCAGCTCGAGCCGGTCAGCACCCAAGCCTGTGCCGGTGCGATGAACGCCGAGCCAAGCATTATGGCAAGCAGCCGCGGTAGCAGCATGTCATGCGCACGGTGAGTTTGTTTCATGATTGCTCGCATTTTTTATCGGTCTATCGGCAACAGCTAGTCACGTTCGCTACCCGACGGCGATGCTGCCGGGCTTGCCAGTTTGGCGCGAATGCTGTCGACAAAACTGGATTTCCGCATCGCCTGGCTGTTATCGCTTTGCTGGTTTCCCAGCACCAGGCCTTCGGCGGTTCCATGGCTAAAGGGCGCATACTCTTCGTCGTGCGCGTGCCCTGCATGCCTGCCCGTCGGGGTCGCATCGCTTTCTACCTGCATCACCGGCACGCCCGCTTCTGTCATGATGCGCTCGCTGCCGGCGCTATCGCGTTCGATCCGGTAGTGACCCTGGCCCCAGCCAACCAGTGGGTGAATCAGCCCCTGCTCAATACTCTGCACAAAGTAGATGCCACGCTCGCCGATGCGCGGGTACACCATCGACGAGACACGCATGCCCTCATCGCCGACAATGCCTCCGGCAAAGCTCAGTGTGATGGTGGGTGCGTCGATGTTGCCCTTGATCAGGTCATCGATGCGGAAGGTCACATGGGTCACGATATTGCGCGCATCGATTTTCTGGCTGCTGCTGGCGATGACTTCACCTTCAAACACCACTTCAGCCTGCTCGATCACGGCGTCGAAATCCAGCTGCAGGACGGTGGTCGCCTGTGCCGGCGCCAGGCCGAGGAACGTAAGGAGGAATATTGGAAGCAGCAGGGAGGTACGCAGCATGGTGAATGGCCCCGGAAAAAACAGCGTGGTGCAAACCCTACCACAAAACGGTTTCGGGCAAGCCATCGCCCGGCGATTATTACAAAGCCGTGTCTGTCGCCCTGGCCAGCGCCGACTGGCGCGCTGCCTTGATGCGGCCGCGAATCCGCTGCACCGGTTTGTCGATGCAGGCCAGTAACAGCCAGGCGATGGCGAAGCAGGCCAGTGCGGTCAGGCCCGTGACGATCCAGCCCTGGGTGCTGCGCGACTGGAAGGCGGTGCCATAGAGCAAATAGGCGACCACCATGCCGACCTGCCAGTGCATCAGGTATATGGGGTAGGAATAATCGCCGATCGCCTTGTCAAAGCCCTTGCTGATCCAGCCTGGCCAGCGTCGACCCATGGCCAGTTCAAAACACAGAATAATCGACAGCAGCAGGCTGACATAGAAACCGGTCTGGAAGTAGATCGGGACGTAGAGAGTCGTTGCGGCATTGGCCAGTAGTAGTAGTAGCAGGAACCACGGCGCTGTCATCCAGCCATCGCTCAGCGGCGACTGGCTATCCTGGCGCAAAAAGTAGATGTAGGCGCCAATGGCAAAGGGCAGGGAGGCTGCCGGTATCGGGAAGTACTTGTGCGGCCAGTCGAGCTGCAGCACCTGGCAGTAGAGCACGTAGGCCACTGAGGCGAACAGCCAGCAGTAAACCCGCAGCCGCGTCTTCGACAGGCCCAGCGCGATGCAGACATAGAAAAACAGCTCGACGGTAATTGCCCAGGTGGTTGGGGCAAGGTTAGGTGAGACCTGGTTGGGGAACCAGCCGATGTACACCATGCCAATTACACTGAGCCACTCGCTGGCGCTGCCGGGGATAACCATCAGCTTGTTATAGGCGCTCGCAAAGTCGGCGCCGATTGTTGTGATGGCGACCAGTGTGAGCACAATCACTGCCCAGTAGCTGGGGTAGAGCCGCAGGAAGCGGTTGAGCATAAAGTCGCGCACACCGGCGGGCCGGTAGCCGTAGGATTGCTGCATCAGTGTTGTCATCAGGTACCCACTGATGATGTAAAACGCAAACACTGCATAGGTACCGATCTGCCACTGGTCCGTGAGGTGGCCTATCAGTACCATCAGGGCAAGAATTGTGCGCAGGGTGCCAAACACGGGGTGATCCGGGGTGGGGTTGGGGCCCTCAAGTCTAGTGGTGGCCGGGGGGCAATTGCAAATCAGCAGCGCTTTTGCCCCGGCATCGCCCAGCCGCTATAATCGTCCCACGCCTGAGCAATGCTTATTGCCCCTATATGACGCTGTTATTCCTCTATCTCTCCCTCGCCATCGGTGTTTCCTTTCTCTGCTCGGTCCTTGAGGCTGTGCTGCTCTCTATTACGCCCAGCTATGCCGAGGCGTTGAAGCAGGACAAGCCCCGCAGTGGTGAAATCGTTGAAGATGTCCGTACTTCGATTGACAAGTCGCTGGCGGCGATCCTGATACTGAACACCTTTGCCCACACCATGGGTGCGGCCGGAGTTGGCTCGCAGGCGATGCAGATATTCGGGCCGCAGTGGGAGACCTTGATCGCTGTTGTGCTCACGCTGGTGATCCTGTATTTCTCCGAGATTATCCCCAAAACCCTGGGTGCGACTTTCTGGAAGCCCCTGGCGGGGCCAGCCTGCTGGACCATTCTTGTGCTGGTCAAGCTGGTCTATCCGCTGGTCTGGACGGCCACACAGATTACCCGTGTGTTCAGCCGCAAGGGCAAGCCGGAGGTGACCCGCGAAGAGATCATTGCACTCGCTACGCTGGGCCAGAAAGCAGGTAACCTGCTCGATGATGAAAGCCAGTACCTGGCGAACCTGCTGAGCCTGCGAGAGCTGACAATCGATGCGATCCAGACGCCGCGCTCGGTCGTGCATATGGTCGCCAGTGATATGAGTGTCGCCGATGCGCTCGAGGCATCGAAAGAGCTGCGCTTCTCACGCATGCCGGTCTATGGCGAGGGCGTCGATGATATCGATACGATTGTCTTGCTGAAAGACCTGTACGAGGCATTCCGGCAGGGCAGGGGTTCCGACCCGGTGGCCTCGGTCGCAATGCCGATCGATGTTGTCTCTGAAAAGCTGCCGCTGCATCGACTGCTCGAGCTGTTTATCAAGCGCCGCGCCAAAATGTGCCTGGTGCACGATGAGTTTGGCCAGACCACCGGGATCGTGACGCTCGAGGATGTGATCGAGACGCTGTTGGGTCGGGAGATCCTCGATGAGAGCGACAGCGTCGTCGACATGCAGGCGCTGGCGCGCGACCAGTATCGCGACAAACTGCGGTCCAAAAAGAATAACTCGGACTAGCTCCCAGCAGCTTCACGCCACAACGGCTCTACATATCCAGATCGATGGCAAACGTGATGCGCGTGATTTCAGTCACGTTAGGGAGCTGTGGACCGCCGCTGTCGAGGTCTCCCTCAAGTCGTTCTTCACCGTTCCGTAGCAGCAGCCCCCGGTCGAGGTCCGCACGCCATTCTGCAGTCAGGTTGGCTATTGGGCCGGGATTGATATTGTCTACGTCAGTGTAAAATGCATCGATCTCAACGGGATTGAAATTATTGGGGTAGACGATCACCAGCGCTGGATCTTCCCAGAGCCGGACTTCGACCATGTGCTCATCATCGGGGCTTTTGGCGTGGCTCTCGACTGTGTTGAAACGGTGTTCGAAACGAAAAACGCCATCGGTAAAGCTACGCTGGTGATTGGTGCGCTGGAAAAAACAGGTAGCATAAAGGTCGGGTGCAGTGGTAACGGCCGCAGATATCTCGGGTTCGAATTCGACATTGACCATGCCCAGGGTTGGTCCGTTAACCGTGTCGATATCGCTGATATAACCATCCGACAGCTTGATCATACGCAGCTGTTGATCGCTGAACGTGACGTTCAGGCCGGTGCCGCCGGGAGCGGCGCCAATGTCTACGCTGTAACGTGTATTGCTCAGGTAATCAAAGCGCAGTTGATTACTGCCAATAACGATCGTGAACGTCATGAAATCGTTGACTGTCTGCGCCTCTCCAACGCAGGGTTCCGCATTCCAGGTCAGCTGGTTGCTTAGCGGGTTGTAGCGAAGCTCGACCGTGTGCCGAATGGCTTGTGCCTCCTCGACCACGTTAACAGAGCCATTACCCAGCGGGGTCTCGACCGAGGCTGTGTAATACCCGGCGAGTAACCAGGTGCCGTTGATGTCATTCGACGCTGAAAGTTCGTCGTAATTGGCTGTGTTGAATAGTGCGTCGGCGTAAAAACTGGCAGGCATCACTTCGAATGCCCCCAACGAGGCTTCGAATGTGACCGAGCGGCTGGTGCCCGGGCTACCCTCACTGCCACCGCCGCCTCCACACGCCGCGAGCAACATGCATGCTGCGATAGCAATGAAACTATACTGGTAACGTACTGACATTCCTTGCGCCTCCTGGATACCGCCGCCTATTCTAACGCTGTAACACGCCCTCTTTGTTAACGTATTGCCACCTGGCTTGCCGCCTAACAAGACTGCTTCACGCCTTGCATACCTGATCAATGTGTCTGGAGGGAATCCGTAACCCTGGCGGGACCGCCGCCCAGGTTGACTGAGACTCTCGCGATGATTACTGTTGGACAGGCTTTTGGCCTGTGACGCAATGCCCGAGTTTGAGCAGGCAAAAGAACGCGACCAGGGGCGCTACATACAGTGCCGACAACGAGTACTTGATGGCTTCAATACCAAACTCGGGTTCAAGTCGCACGTTTAAGTCGCCCACGACAAAAGGCCCTATGCCTGAACCCACCAGGCTGCCAACCATCGACCAGGTGGCCGCCGACAGTGCGCGTTGGTTGCTGTGCACAATCGACTGGGCCAGCGCCATGATGGCCGGTGTCCAACCGGCTGCAACCAGGGAGGCGGTGAAAGAGAAGTAGTAACCCACCGGCAGACCCAGCCATTCCCATGCCGGTGGAATAAAGTAGAACGCCAGGCTCAGTGGTATCAGTATGAGGGTGGTTATCGCTGGTATCCAGGCGTACCAGCGTATATCGCGCCTGCCGATGCGGTCTGTCAGCATGGCGAATGCAAAGGCGCCGATTGCAGCGGGGATGGGCCCTATCAGGAAGTAATGCAGGCCCGCCTGTTCGGCGCTAAGCTCGTAAAGCCTGCGCATAAAAGTGGGTTCCCAGAAGGTCCGGCCCATACTCGTGACGGAAATCAGGCTTGCCGCGATGACCAGGTAGAGATAGGCGCGGTTCTTGCCGAGTGATAGCAGCGAAGCAACGATATCCCCCGGTGCCTGTTGCAGGGATGTGCCGCTTTCACTGGGGCGGCGGGGTGGCTCCTTCACGGTCAGCAGGAACAATAGCGCCACCGCAATGCCAGGAATGCCGATACTGACCAGGGCGAAGCGCCAGCCGTAGGCGTCGGCCGCCCAGCCGCCATAGACGACGCCAAAGCCGGCGCCTGCAATGGCGCCAATGGCCAGCAATGACATCGCGCGTGCACGCTGGTCGGGTCGAACGTAGTCAGTAATCAGTGACTGGCTGGGCGGGCTGCCTCCGGCTTCACCCAGGCCAACACCCATGCGACAGACCGCCATCTGCACGAAGTTCTGCGCAGCACCGGTCAGTACGGTCATCAGGCTCCAGACTGCGACGGCGGCCGAAATGATACGCACCCGCACGGTTCTATCGGCCATCATCGCGATCGGGATGCCCGCCAGGAAGTAGGTGATCGAGAAAGCGAGGCCCATCAGGAAGCCCATTTGCCGGTCATCAAACAGCAGGTCGGCCTTGATGTCATCGACCAGCACCGAAATGATCGTGCGATCGCAGGTGTTGAATAACGCGACCAACATGATCAGCAGCAACACGTAGTTGGTGTAGCGCTGGCTGTAGGGCATCCCGGTGTGCATAGTGAGCGTGCGGTATCAAATCGGCAGGTCAGCGCGGCATTCTACAGGCTTGGCTGTGCACGCTGCATCGGCGGCAATAAATATTTTGTAACGCGGTTGCCAGTGCGCCGGATTTTGCGATAGATTCGTAATCGTCAGCGCATTGCCGGTTTGCAGGGAAAAAGGGTATGAACGCACTTAGGCCATTTCTGAGCATTTGCAGTTCACTACTACTGGTGACACTGGTCATGGCGCCAGTGCACGCTGCCTCAGTCGAGGACTATGCGCGGCTGCCGGCGTTCTCCAATCCCCAGCTGTCACCCGATGGAAAAAAGATCGCTGCCACGGTGATCTACCAGGGCAAGTCCATGTTGATTACGCGCAGCCTGGTAAAAGATCCGTCACAACCAGGTATCTCTGCTATCAGGGTGGGTGACCTGCATCTGCATGCCTATGAGTGGGTCAATAACGAACGGCTGGTGGTGAGTGCGCGCAGTTCCTTCAAGCGTGGCAAGTACAAGCGCAATATCACCCGCATGGCTGCCGTCAATTTTGATGGCAGTGACGCCAAGTTCCTGCCAATGCATGAAGGTATGTACGGATACAAGCAGTATCCCTATATACTCGACCCGCTCTATGACGACCCCGACTGGGTCATTGCCGAGCTTGATCGTGAACCCGAGGGCATCTTTGGGCGTCTTCACAAGGTCAATGTCTACACAGGCAAGAAGAAGCTTTTCCAGAAGAATAATAATGAGATCATCTCCTGGCTCACGGACGAGGACGGGGAGCTTCGTATCGGCATCAGCTACGACTACATGGCGCGAGGCACCAAGGTCAGGGTTTGGCACAAGCCCAAGGGCAAGAAAAACTTCGCGTTGATGCAGCGTGGCGATTATTTTGACAACGCCAGGATCAAGCCACAGTTCTTCGACGAAAATGATCCCAATATCCTGGTTTACTTCCGCGATGACAGCTTCGATGAAGGGGCTGACAGCAACGATTATTTCGACCGCCTTGAGGCGATGAATGTTGAGACCGGTGAGCAGCTTGGTGCCTATGTCTACACGGCGCGCCAGAGCATTATGGATGCGGCCGATCAGGCGTTCCCGGATGACGTGGTGGTCGATGTCGGTTCGCAGACGCCCGACAAGCGGCTCGCTATAGTGTCGGTGTATAGCGATGTGACGCCGAAAAAGTACTTTTTGTACGACCGCGAAAAGGATACGTTCAGTTTTCTGGCGGATACCTATCCGCAGCTCAAAGACGTGCCGATGACGCCGATGCATGAGTTCGACTATACCGCCAGGGACGGTCTTACCATCCCTGCATTTTTGACGTTGCCCGCAGGAAGAAAGTTTGGCGAGGACGCGGAGGCCGGTACTGTGCCACTGATCGTGATGCCTCATGGCGGGCCGTGGGCGCGCGATTACTGGGGGTTCGACAACTACGTGCAGTTCTTTGCCAGTCGTGGATACGCCGTGTTCCAGCCGCAATATCGCGGTTCAACAGGGTTTGGTATTGCGCACGAGGAGGCGGGCTATGGCGAGTGGGGTAATGCGATCCAGGATGACATCACCGATGGCGTGCAGTGGCTCATCGACGAGGGTTACGCAGACCCCGATCGTATCTGTATTTTCGGAGGCAGCTTTGGCGGTTATGCTGCGGCAATGGGGGCAGTCAAAACGCCTGACCTCTACCAGTGCGCGGTTAGCCTCAATGGCGTTCACAACCTGCCCAAGAAAATTGAGGCGCTCAATCGCCTGTTGTTTTCAACGATCAACAAGTACCTTAGCAACCGCTATGGTGACGCCAGGCAGTTTTCACCGTATCACCTGGCCGACCAGGTTTCCATTCCTATGCTGATTATCGCCGGTGACGGCGATACGGTCGTCGATGTCGACCAGTCGCGCAGCTTTCACCAGAAGCTCCAAAAACTGGAGAAAGACGTGCAATATATCGAGCTGAAGGATGCCGAACACTGGGGCACCAATGAGAATCACCAGCTGAAGGTGCTGCGTGCGCTAGATGCTTTCCTCGCCCAGCATCTGCGCTGAGCGGCATGCTCAAGCTGGTCGCTTGGCTCTGCTGCGTAATCCCAGGCCCAGCAATGCGCTTACAAACAGCCATGCCGCGCCGGGCAGGGGCACTTCGCCCTGGACACCTTGTACATCGTGAATAAAGTTGTCGTAGCCCAGGCCGCCAACATTGTCGTTGGTCAGGCTAAAGCCAGCGATTTCGAAGGCGCCATCGTCGGTGGCAAAGGCAAAGGTCTTGGCAAAGCCACCATCCAGGTTGAGGTTAAACACCCCCAGCGACGAGCCATCGCGCGCAAAGAATGACGCGATCAGCGTTTCACCCAGTGCTTCACCAAATTCATCGGTATCGATGCCCAGCGCCTCGAATCCAACCTCCGATTGGTCAAAGTCGAACAGCACCGAGACGGCGCCCTGGCCCAATGCCTTGGTTGAGCTTTCGCCAGACAGGCCATGATTGCCACCGAGATTGCCGACCGTGAGATTCTCAAAGCTGGGGCCGTCAGTCAGCGTCAGCGGGTCTGTTGGCGAGCCGCTGAGGGTATCGAAAAATTCAAAGCCAATCTCGACTTCGGTGTTGGTCTGGCCAGCGAAGCGCTCCGAGAACTGCGTAAATCCGGATTCGAGCACGCTGTCGTGGTTGGCGAAGGTGCCCACGGCAAGGCCCTGATCTTCAAAATCGACAACATAAGCAGCGGAGAGAGAGCCGGGTGTCACTTGCACCAGTGCAGCGTGGCTCAGTGGGGCAGCGCCGAGTACCAGACCGGCGAGCGCTGCGGGTACCAGGGAGGTAGCGCGCATTACAAAATACCTGTTATTTTTTTAGGGGATCCCGATTGTTCGCCGAGGGCCGCGCAAAGTCAAGCGCCCGCGGCTCAGGTGCTACGGCGGGTATTGTCCGAAAATGTAAAAATACGCAGCGAATACAGTACGTTGCCGCACATCGTGGCGCCGGGCCTCAGCGCACGGAGAGGCCCATGCTACGAGTCAGTCCTAGCGCCCCTTGAACACGGGCTTGCGCTTTTCCATAAAGGCAATGGGCCCTTCCATCGCATCCTCGCTGCTGAAAACCGCCTGGCCTATCGGCGTCTCGATCGCCCAGGCATCTTGCTCGGGTATCCCGAAGGTTGAGCGAATTGAATTCAGGATTGCCTTGACCGCAACAGGGCCATTGTCGGCGATGCGCTGTGCAATTTGCTGGGCCTTTTCCATCGCCTTGCCAGGCTCGGTCAGGTGGCCAACCAGTCCCCATTGATAGGCCTGTTCAGCGCTGAAAGATTCTCCTGTGAGTAGTTTTTCGACCGCAACGGAGTAGGGCATTTGTTGCGGCAGGCGCACGGTTGAACCGGCCATCGGGAACAGGCCGCGCTGGACTTCGGTCACACCAAACGTCGCATTGTTAGCCGCTACGCGAATATCCGTGCCCTGCAGGATTTCAGTGCCGCCGGCCAGCGCATTGCCCTCGACAGCGGCGATCACCGGCTTGCTGGGGCGCAGGGTCTTGAGCCAGCACTGCATGGTGATGTCGGTGTTGGCCAATACACGCTCTTCGTATTCGTCTTCGGCAACACCGCTGCTGAGCTTGGGTATGACCGACAGGTCCATGCCCGCGCAAAAGGTATCGCCCACGCCGGTCAAAATCGCGACGCGAATATCGTCATCTTCATCGAGTTGGTGCCAGGCGTCGACCAGCCGACACATCACCTCACAGTTGACGGCATTTTTCTTTTCGGGGCGATTCAGGCTGACGGTAAGGACGTGGCCAGTTTTTTCAACGAGTACAGCAGGCATGTTCAGGCTCCAATCGATCGGGTAGTAGAGGGGGCTGGTCAGGGTAATGGTGCACCATCGGTGCGGGTCATCTCGAACACGGGCAGGATGCGCGGGAAGCGCATTGCCCATTCCTGGTAGCGGGTATACACCGGGGCGTGGTCGCAGCAAATGGCAAACATCCGGTCGCGCTCCTCGCCCTCGAGCAGGCGCGTCGTCACTGAGTAGTCCTTGCGCTTGTAACGGATCTGCGCGCGGGGCTCGGCGCGCAGGTTGTGCGCCCAGTGAGGGTCTTTGCTGGTGCCGCCGCGAGAGCCGACAATGAGCAGCTTGCCGTCGCCGCTGGGAAAGGCCGGCAACACAGTCGATCGTTCCAGGCCGCTCTTGCGCCCTGTCGAAGTGAGGATACAGGGGTTGTTATAGCCCGACTTGTCATCTTTGGTGAAAATCCAGATGACCGGCGAAAACGACAGCCAGCGTACGCACCATACATCGAACACAATGCCTGCTTTACTTCCACCAAACCAGCGAATAAACCGCTGCACCGGCGAGATTGATGTTTCTTCACTCATCGATTCAGCCAGCCTGGTTGACGGTGCGCTCGAAATACAGCGTATCGAGATGCTCCCAGCCCTCGGCAATCAGGCCATCTTCGAAGCGAAAAGAGAACACATAGAGATTGTCATAGGCGTTGCCATTCGCTGCCGTGCAGGCCATCCTGAACTGGTAGCAGGCGTGATGTTCATCGACAACGACAAACAGCGGTGTGGAACGAATCGTTTCAGGGCGATAGAAGTCGCTTGTTGCGCCCGTCAACAGCTCGACAACGGCCGCTGCGCTGGTCGGGTCCTCATGGGGATTGCCGCGAAACGACTGCGGAATGCGCCAGCATGCGTCGGCCGTGAAGCAAGCCTGCATAGCGGCTTTGTCGCCTTTGCCCATGGCTTTGAAAAAGTTATCCAGCGTCGCCTGGTTTTTTTCTTTTGCTGCTATCATTGCGATTGTCTACACATTGTTCGACCGGCGTTCATTTAACGGCTTTAAATGACACCGGACAAGAGCAATTACGATCCTTTAAGGGGCAACATCCATGACCGACGATTGGTCTGCGCCGGCCGGTCATCGCACCGTCACCGACGCTGCAATCAGCACCTTCGGCTGGCTAACCGGCGACTACAGTCGAATGCATTACGACCACCACTTCGCGGCAACACTGCCCGGTGGTGCCGTTATTGCGCATGGGCTGCTCAGCGCCAGCTGGGCGCTGGGTATGCTCAGGCTGCATGGTGTGCAACGAAGCACTGCTGACCCGGGCCTGGAAATACACCGGTTTGAGGCCAGCTTCAAGCAGGTGGTTTGCGCCGGGGACACCCTGGCGCTGCGTTACCAGAATCAGCCCGATGATCTCCTGCGCTATGAACTGCTCAACCAGCGCGGCGACTGTGTCACCGCAGGCAGCCTGCGCGAGGCCGCAGCGGGCGATAGCGGGGCAGCGCCTCCGCTGTTCGACCAGCAGCTTTCCCCGCAGCCGGAGCCTGGCAAGGTGTACTACGCGGGTGATATGCACGCTGCAGCAGTCGGCAGTGTTCCGGTGCGCACGCTCACCGAAACCGATGTCGTTAACTTCGCATCATTTACCGGGGATCTTGACCCGCGCTATCTCGATGCTGAATTTGCGTGCCGTTCGCAAGCCGGGCAGCGTGTTGTGCCCCCGATGCTGGTGTTCAACCTCAGTTTTGCCGCCTGGCTTCGTGCGCTTATGCGCTTCCCGATGCCGGACGATGGCTCTGCTGGCCACCTGTCCGACCGGTGGACTGTTCACCAGCCAATGCTGATCGGAGACACCCTGCAGATCCGCTACCAGGTAAACGACTATCGCGAATCGCGCAGTCGACCGGGCCAGGCTATTGTGACCTTTGGATTACAAATGCTGAACCAGCATCAGCAACTGCTGCAGTCTGGCGAGATACTGTTCCTGATGCCAACCGGCCAGGATGAGTCCCAGGTCGGATGAATAGCGCCGGCATCCAGCTCCACGACTCCTGGCTTGAGCACCTGGCCGCAGAGTTTGAGCAACCCTATATGCAGCAGCTGAGAGCTTTTCTCGCGCAGCAGAAACAACAGCGTAAACAGGTCTACCCGCCGGGCAAGCTAATGTTCAATGCCCTGAACAGCACGCCGTTCGACCAGGTGAGCATCGTGATCCTGGGCCAGGATCCTTATCACGGGCCTGGCCAGGCCCATGGCCTGTGCTTTTCCGTGCCCAAGGGTGTACCCGCGCCGCCATCCTTGCAGAATATCTTCAAGGAAATTCGCGATGACCTGGGCCTGCCGATACCTGCGCACGGATGCCTGCAGGCCTGGGCCGATCGCGGCGTGCTGCTGCTTAACAGTGTGCTTTCGGTTGAGCACAAGCAGGCCGGATCCCATGCCGGCAAGGGCTGGGAGGTATTTACCGATCGCATTATCGCGCTGCTGAACGAACATCGGCAAGGGCTGGTGTTCCTGCTCTGGGGTAGTTATGCGCAGCGCAAGGGGCAACTCATCGACAGCGAAAAGCACTGCGTGCTCAAGTCTGTGCATCCATCGCCGCTATCGGCCCATCGCGGTTTTATGGGCTGCAGGCACTTTTCGCAGGCAAACGACTATTTATTGAGCATAGGGCGACCGGCCATTGACTGGTCGATACCCTAGCAACACAATACCTGCACGCAGTTATGCAATGGACAAGGGTGCCAGCCGGGCGCTGGATCAGGAGACAACGATGCGAACCTGTATTTCGACCTGGGTTATTGCGCTCGCGGTGATGTTGGCGGGCTGTAGCGCGATTGAAACATCGTACAACGTACCCTATGTTCCCGATATCCCAAATCCGTCTGGCGAAACATCGCTGCTCAAACTCAGCGAATACGTTCATGTCAGCCACATCGACGGCGTTCGCGATGCGAAAATGATCATGGCTGCGAAGGGGCAAGTGGGATATCTCCAGGTGCCCAGTGGCCTGCGAACATTGACCGTAGGTACCTATTCACCGGGCTGGCAAAGCGCAACGGTCAAGGTGCGATTCTACCTGGAGCCCGGCCGAAACTATTACTTCTTCACGCTGGGAATTCAGCACGCGGGCCAGTTCACTTTCGACTATTATCTGGAAGACATGGACAGCGGCGAACCTGTCGAGTTTATGTTTGTCGACTGATCCTGTTGGGCGAGCTGGATTATGCCTGTCGCAGTGATACCAGAATCGGTGTTTCCGGGCGCGATACGCCACCCATTTGCTGTGTCGAGGGTTGTGGTGGTTCACTAAACTCTGCGCGCGGATTGAAACGTCGCAGCAGCTGTATCACAACAATCTTGACCATATGGTGTGAAAACCGCTGTGCAGGGCAGGCGTGCCGCCCGTGGCCAAAGGTGCTCACCGACTCCTTGCCATAGGCACTGATATCGACAGCGAGCTGGTTCTTGTTGTAATTGTCGGGGTTGAATGTTCGCAGCTCTGGCGACTGGTTATTGGTGACCGACAGCATCGTGGTAATGTAGATGCCAGGTTCCACCTTGTAGGTGCGTTGACCGTCATCAAATTCAATGGGCTTCATCACCTTGCGCAGCGTGATTGAGCGCTGTGCCATGCGTACCGACTCCATCATCACCTGCTCGAGATACTCCAGCGCGTTCAGGGCATCGACATTGGTACAGATATCGCCCGTAAAATTCGCTTCGACCGCCGCGATTTCAGCTTTGACTTTGTCACACACCGCAGGGTGCTCGAGCAGCCTGACAATGACCCAGGCAATGGCAGCGTACAGGTTTGAAAGAAACCCCTGGTTGGCATTCATGATATTGTGAATGACCTTTCTGCCCAGCGCGTCTTCATCAAGCGGCTCTTCAGCAAATCGCTCCCTGAAAAAATCGATGCCGGCGTAGACGCGGTCGGGATTGGCGTCGTGCGCCTGCTCGATCTGTGGCACCAGTTGGTAGAGCCGTTGCACGGCGGCCCGTTCTTTGGCCTTGTCACTGGTGATGGTTTCCAGTGTAGCCTTGGGGTCAACGAAGGACACTTCCTGGCTGAGGTCATCAAAGCAGCGCTTGAGTTCGGGCCAGTAGCGGTCTTCGGCGGCCTCTTCGGCCAGCCACAGTGCGTAGCCGACGCGCTGCTCAAGCGTACGAATTGCATCAAAGATATCGACGCGCTCGAATGTTTGCCAGCGCTCGAACTCCTTGCGCACAACCCGATCGATGGTCTCGACATAGGCCGGCATCTTCTTGTTCATCAGCAGGTGATAGAACAGCTTTGAATCGGTATCGATCAGGGTCTCGATCGGCGTTTTGAAGCCGATCATATCGAAGGTCGCCATTGCGAAACTGGCTTCCTCCTCGCTGTATTGGTACAGCGATTCCAACCCCCTGGGTGAATAGGTCATCAGCAGGTTAAACCCGAATATATCGACCAGGTAGGTATCGCCGTAGCGCTCGCGCAGCTCGGCCAGGTAACGGGTGGGCGCCTGGGCAAAGCGCAGGCCGGCGCCAATGTGCGGCAGCTCCTCCTGGTGTACAGGGGGAAGTGGGTCAATGATTTTGCTGAGCAGGTGAGGGTGGGCCATAAACGTTAAAGCGGTCGCGTCGTGTTTTGGCGATGGTACCAAAAGCCCATCGACGCTAACTGTACAGATCGCAACCTTCACTGGCAGCCCCTTTGCTATGCTGCGCCGCTCTGTTATCGCACACCGTTTGATGGGCGCGTAAATGCTCGATAGAAACACTATTCGCTACTGGACGCCTGCGGTCGCTGCGTTGCTGTGCATGGCCCTGAGTATGGGCCTGATGACGGTCTTTGGCTTTTTTGTCGATCCGGTGGCTGCCGACTTTGGGGTTTCCCATGCGACAGTGACAACCGCGCCGGTGTTCCTGATGATCGTCCCGGCATTTACTGGCCCGATCTTCGGCCGCATGGCCGACAGCCTGCCGATTCGCTGGATGATGTGGGTGGGCGTGGTTATCGCCATGGGTTCGCTCTACCAGGTCTCCCAGGCGAGCAGTATCACTGCGGCGGCATTGTGGTTTATTGGTTTTGTCGTTGGGCTGGGTCTGTGCGGGCCTGTTGTGATCAACTCGCTGCTCACCAAACTCTACCTGAATAACTCGGGTCGGGCGTTGGCGCTGGCTGCCATGGGCGCGAGCGTTGCGGCAGTGCTGCTGCCGTTGTGGATTGCCTGGCTGTTCGAGCACGGCGATTGGCGCAGTGCGCTCGCCAGTCTCTCACTGGTGATAATGGTGTTCATGATTAGTGTCATTGCGCTGGGGATCCCCGCCAGCAATGCCGCACTTGTCCAGGCGCCCGACGAACACGATGAGGCGGTGCCGGACAGTGGCGATGATGCTGGCGAAGCGGCGGCACAGTCCTCTATTTTTCGCGATCCGAGCTTCTGGCTCATTGGCATCGGCATGGCGGTTGCCTTTAATGGTGCACTGGTGCTTAGCATCTGTTACGCACCCCATTTGCTGAACATCGGGCTCAGCGTCACGCAATCCGCGCTGGTGATTTCGGCTGGCGGTATCGGTGGCTTTATTGGTAAGGGCATTGTTGCGGCCGTCGTTGATCGTTATCGTGATCGGGTCAAGTGGGTGGCCGCCGCGGTGCTGGCTGTCCAGGTGCTGGGTCTCATTGTGCTCGCCAGTTCGACGGTTTACCCGTTGATACTGTTTGCCGCGCTGCTGGTCGGTTTTGGTGGTGGGGCTTTTATCCCGATGCATGCGATTCTCAACAGCTGCTATTTCCACGATTCGATCGTCGGTCGCGTCAATGGCGCGCAGATGCCGTTGTTCCTGCCGCTGGGTCTGGTGGGTGCGCCGCTGACCGGCTATGCCTACGATCAGTTGGGCCACTACTACTGGGTGCTTTTTGCAATTATCGCTGTGCTGGTGATTGCCGCGCTGTTGCTGTTGCGTTTGCCCAAGGCAAGGCCGCTCGAGGGGCCTGCGACCGCAGCGCTTGCGCAGTAACCAGACGGCATTAACGAGCGCTAATGTGCAGGCTCCCTGCGGCTGTTTATGCTGGCCGCTGTTAGCCACTTCCCAACGATGACAATAATCCTGGCTCTGGAGGTCACCATGCCCGGTATTCTCTCTTCTTTCAGAAAAATAGTTGCACCACTGGCGCTGTCAATGTGCCTGGCTCCTACAGCCCAGGCCGAGGAAGTGTCCGAGGCGCGTGCAGCGATGCTCAACCTGCTTGAGAGTATTGAGCAGCTGCAGGCGCAGATGCTCAGCCCGCAGTTCGGCGTCACTACGGCCGACCAGGTTGCCGAGGGCCAGCGCGCGATCGCACACGTGCTCGAGACAGCCTTGTTTTTCTGGCTCGAGGCTGATCCCGACCGGCCGGCATTCAAACCCTATGTGACGCCAACGCGAAAGCTGCTGGGTGATAACCCCGACTCCCTGTATTACTTTGCACCGATCCGTGATGATGCCCGCTATCGCATCACCGGCAATATTGGTGCAGCTACGTTTACCTCGATCACCATTGAGCGGGGCAGCAATGACGGCCATGCCGCGCGGGGAACGATCTCGTCGATCAGCGATAACGAGATGGAAATAGCACCCGACGGCAGCTACGAGATTATTCTCAGCCGCAAAAAGCCCAAGTCTGGAAACTGGCTCAAGCTGGAAAAGGGTGCCAGCCAGGTGACAACGCGCCATTACCACCAGGCCAAGCTGTCGGTTGCAGCCGACCCGAATTTTCATATAGACCTGCATATTGAGGCCCTGGATCCGCCAGCCAACAAGCCCTACGAGGGCGACGCGCAGGTCGCCAGAAACCTGAACGCGGTGGCAAACTTTGTGCGCGAGCACAGCATGATGGCGTTAATGCCGCCCAATGAAGAAATTACCGGCCCGCTTACCTGGTATTCGCTGGAGCCCAATACCTTTGGCCCGCCGGGGCAGTGGGTCAGTGCATCGGATGATATTGCCTACGGCAACACCCATGCCTGGTACAGTGCCGGGTCCTACAGGCTGGCCGCCGACGAAGCGCTGGTCATCGAGAGCGTGATGCCGCGCACGCGGTTTTTCAACATCGTGCTCTGGAACCACCATATGCAGAGCTACGACTTTGCCAATCGCCAGGTTTCCATTAACGGCGAGCAGATCAAGCTCGAAGAAGACGGCAGCTTTCGCATTGTCATTGCGCATGAAGATCCGGGAGTGCCCAACTGGCTCGACACCGAGGGCAGGGAGAGCGGTGTGGTCTACTGGCGCTACGTGTTCCCGGTGGGCACACCCGCACCTTCGACCACGCGCGTCGTCAAGCTGGCCGACCTCAAGAAATAGGCGCCAGTAGCGCGCGTACCTAGCCCAGCTCGGTGAGCGGGATATCCCCGCCGGGCCGGGCCTGGGTGTCGAGCCCCAGGTTATTCTGCTCGAGAATACGATCGGCGCGGTAACTCGAGCGTACCAGTGGCCCTGCAGCCACTTCGACAAAGCCCATCGCCAGGCCGGTCTCGCGCAGGGCGTTGAATTCGTCGGGATGCACCCAGCGATCAACCGGTAAGTGATTGCGCGTGGGTTGCATGTACTGGCCCAGCGTCAGTATATCGATCCCGCTACTGCGCATATCGCGCATGGTTTTTTCTGTCTCTGCGAGCGTTTCGCCAAGACCGAGCATCAGGCTGGTTTTGGTGAGTAGCTCGGGCCTGCGCTGTTTGGCAAAGGCCAGCACGTCGAGTGACTGTTGGTAGCCCGCGCGCGGATCGCGCACCGGATACGTTAGCCTCTCAACCGTTTCAACATTTTGGGCGAACACCTGCAGGTCGGCATCGACGACGCGCGCCACCGCGGTTTCGCTGCCTGCGAAGTCAGGCGTCAGTGCCTCGACCGCCGTGCCGGGGTTGCGTTCACGAATGGCGGTAATACAGTCGGCGTAGTGACCGGCGCCGCCATCGGCGAGGTCGTCGCGATCCACGGATGTCAGCACGACATAGCGAAGCTGCATGAGTGCAACCGAGCGTGCGGCGTTAGCCGGCTCTTCATGATCGAGCCAGCCGTTGGGGTTGCCGGTATCGACAGAACAGAACTGGCAGGTGCGGGTGCAGACAGAGCCCATCAGCATGATGGTGGCTGTACCGTTCGACCAGCACTCATTCATATTCGGGCAGTGGCTTTCGGCGCACACGGTCGCAAGCCGGTGTTCATCGACGGTTTTCCTGACCTTGCTGAAAGCCGGGCTGCTACGCATTGAGATACGCAGCCATTCAGGTTTGCTACGCGTATCGCGCACTGCGCCGGGCCGGGTTTTTACGCCGTCCTTGATAGCGCTGTGGCCCTGCGGCGTTTTGAACTTGACACCGCTGCGGGGTGCTTTGCCTGCTCGGGGTTTGTTGGTTTCACCTGCGCTCATGCAATGGTTGCCGGGTTGCTCTGGGGGTGCGCCAGCTGCCTGGCTGCGGCTGGGGAAGATGCCCGTAAATGTAGTGAAAAGCACAACAGTGGTCAAACCGTTCAGCGCAGAATCGGTAATCTGCGCGATGAAAGGCCGGATGATTGTGCTGGTTTGGCCAAATCGGTAGACTGCTCCGCATCAGTCACCGGCCACGCCAGCACATGGCTCCGGCCCGACACGCGCCCCACCCACAGGAGCTACGCGATGAGCGACGCGCAATCCGCCTCTCGACTGCCCGCGCTGGAGGGCTGGTTTACGATGGACCAGGCCGAAGCCCAGCTGATCGGCAGTCGCTGCGTCAAGTGCGGGACCTATTTCTTTCCCGGTAACGTCAGTTATTGCCGCAACCCCGACTGCGTTAGCGAAGAGTTTGAAGAAGTGTTGCTGAGCCGGGAAGGCAAGATCTGGTCGTACACCGACGCCCAGTACCAGCCGCCAGCCCCGTATGTTTCTGCCGATCCTTTCGAGCCCTTTGCCATTGCTGCCGTCGAGTTGGCCAAAGAGAAGTTGATTGTCCTGGGCCAACTCGCCAAAGGCGTGACCGTCGATGACGTGAAAACGGGCATGGCTGTGCAGCTAGAGCTGCAGACGCTGTTTACCGAGAACGATACCGAATACCTGAGCTGGGTCTGGCGACCCGTATAGCAGAGACGACCTGTCATGAGTAACGAAGCAGTCATTATCGGCACCGGCATGCACCCCTGGGGCAAGTGGGGTCGAAACTTTGTCGAGTACGGTGTTCACGCGGCGCGTGCGGCGCTCGATGATGCGGGTGTCAGCTGGCGCGATGTGCAGTTTGTCGCCGGCGGCGCGACCATGCGCAATGGCTACCCGGGCTATGTCGCCGGTGCGACCTTCTCGCAGGCCCTGGGCTGGCAGGGCAATGAAATTGTGACCTGTTACGCCGCCTGTGCGACCGGTTCACAGGCGCTGTCTGCGGCCCGCGACAAGATATTGTCCGGCCAGTGTGAGGTAGCGCTGGTTGTTGGCGCCGACACCACGCCTAAAGGATTCCTGGCACCACAAAAGGGCGATCGCCCCGATGACCCGGACTGGGTGCGCTTTCGCCTCGGTATTACCAACCCCACATACTTTGCGCTGTATGCGCAGCGTCGCAAGGATTTGTATGGCGCAACCGATGAAGATTTTGCCGCGATCAAGGTGAAAAACGCCGAGCATGGCTTCACCAATGAGTATGCGCGCTATCGCAAGAAGTTCTCGATGGAAGATGTGCTCGGTTCTGCGATGGTGGCCTCACCGCTGCGGCTTTTTGAGATTTGCGCAACCAGCGATGGTGGCGCTGCCGTGGTGCTCGCCAGCCGCGAGTATGCCGAACGTATCGGCAGCAAACGCGCGATTAAAATCGGTGGTATCTCTACCGTGACGCCGCGCTTCGCCAGCGCCGATGTCGAAATGCCTGATATCGCGACTGACTCGGCGGCGGCGAGCGAAGCCTATTCGTTTCGTGCATCGATTGCCGCAAAGGCCTATCGCGAAGCCGGCCTCGGCCCTGAAGATGTCAACGTTGCCGAGGTCTACGACCTGTCATCGGCGATGGAACTCGACTGGTACGAATACATTGGCCTGTGTCCGCAAGGGGAGGCCGAGCGGTTACTGCGCGATGGCGACACCCGCATCGGCGGCCGCGTGCCGGTCAACCCCAGTGGTGGCCTGGCCTGTTTCGGCGAGGCGGTGCCGGCCCAGGCGCTGGCCCAGGTCTGTGAAATCACCCGCCAGCTGCGCGGCGAGGCGGGCGATCGCCAGGTAGCGGGCGCCAAGGTAGGCGTCACCGGCAACCAGGGCCTGTTTGGCCACGGCTCGGCGGTTGTGCTGCAAGCCTGACCGCGCTCCCTTTTCCTTCCTGTTCCTGATGCCTTGCTACGCATGGCGGCATCGGCTTGCGCCTGCCTGTGAATATGACTGGTAATGCAAATGAGAATGACTTGCATTTAGATTTTTGAGTCCCTACACTGCAGGGCATGAGGTGAGGCAAGCAGCTCCACGTTGCTGGGGCTGCGCTCACCATGAATGCACGCAAGCCGGGAATCTCATTTTGAAAGCAAAACACTTATCGCTCGCCACCGCCATCGCGCTGCTGCCTGTCTGGGCAGTTGCCGATGACCATGTCCACGAAGTCCTGGTCGAGGCGCGGCAGCTGTCGATCGACAAGCTCAACTCGGTCAAGGTTCCCATACCGCTGAGTGATGTGCCGCAGAGCCTGTCGATCATTCCCAGTGTGCAGATCGAACGCCAGGCCTTCCAGAACATGGGCGACGTGCTGCGGTATACCCCGGGCCTTGCCGTCAGCCAGGGCGAGGGTCACCGCGATGCCGTGGTTTTCAGGGGTATCCTGTCGACGGCCGACTTCTACATCGACGGGGTTCGCGATGACGTCCAGTACTACCGGCCGCTTTACAACGTCGAGCAAATTGAAGTACTGCGTGGCCCCAACGCTTTGCTGTTTGGCCGTGGCGGCGGTGGTGGTGTGATCAACCGGGTCGCCAAGAAGGCCACGCTGGACGAACAGTTCACGACGCTCAAGGCCGGCATCGACACCTTTGGTGCCTACTCGCTGGCAGTGGATACCAATGTTGAGACCGGTGACCGCTCTGCGTTTCGCATGAACGCCTACTACCAGGAGCTCGAAAACCACCGCGACTTCTATGACGGCAGCAGTTACGCGCTCAACCCCACGTTTACCCTGCAACTGAGTGACGAGACGACGGCGGTGTTCTCTTACGAATACGTCGATGATGATCGGGTCGTCGATCGCGGGGTGCCCTCGCAGGAAGAGGGTGACGTCGACGCGCCGCTCGAAGGTTTCGACGAGACCTTCTTTGGCTCACCGGATGAGAACTACACAACGCTGGAAGCGCATATCCTCAAGGCGCGTGTCGATCACGAATTCTCTGACCAGCTGCGCGGTAACGTGACGGCACAGTACGCCGACTACGACAAGGTCTACCAGAACCTGTACCCCAGCGACCGGGTCGTCGTGACCAATGGCAGCTTCCCCAGTGTTGAGCTCGATGGCTACCGTGATACCACGGAGCGCGAGAATATCATCATCCAGACCAACCTGGTGGGTGAATTCGATACCGGCAATTTCGGGCACACGGTGCTGTTTGGCGCCGAGTACGGGCAGCAGGATACCGAAAACGCCCGACTCGATAATGTGTTTGCAGCGAACATGGCTGACCAGCTGGTGATTCCTTTCTCTGACCCGCTGAATGTCACAGCGACGTCGGCCTTCGCTTTCACTGACCCTGCGCGTGATCGAGAGTCGGAAGTGACCTTCACATCGATCTACCTCCAGGACCAGATCGATGTCACCGACTACTTCAAACTGGTTATCGGCGCGCGCTATGATGAGTTTGACGTCGACGTGCTCAACAATGATGGCGGTGCAGACGCCCGCTTTAGCCGCAAGGACGATGAAATCACGCCGCGCTACGGCTTTATCTACAAGCCGGCCGAGAATGTCTCGGTGTACGCCAGCTACAGTGAGACCTTCCTGCCGCAGTCGGGCGACCAGTTCCTGGTGTTGAATATCAACTCAGAGAGCACTCGGCCGCAGTTCTTTGAAAACGAAGAGGTGGGCGTCAAGTGGGATATTCGCGAAGACCTGAGCCTGACGGCTGCGTACTTTGAGCTTGAGCAAGAGAGCTACAGCGTCAATGACCCCGATGACCCGGGTGAAATCCTGGTCATTGGCGCAGACATCAGCGGCTACGAAATCCAGTTGGTGGGCAATATCACCGACCGCTGGTCGCTGACCACCGGGTACAGCAATCTCGATGCCGAAGTCGTTGGTGGGGGCAACGAGGGTAATCGTACCCGGCAGACACCCGAGCATATGTTTTCTGTCTGGAGCATGTTCCAGCTGAATAACTCGCTGGCCTTTGGAACCGGCCTGATTCGGCAGGATGACTTCTTCACGACAGAAGACAACTCTGTCAGGGTCCCGGACTACACGCGTGTGGATACCGCCGTCTACTACACCGTCAACGATGACTTCAGTGTGCAGCTGAACATCGAGAACCTCTTCGATGAAGACTACTACCCCGATGCACACAGCAATACCAATATCTCAACCGGCAAGCCGGTCAATGCGCGGCTGTCGATGACCTACAAACTGTAAGCGGTTCAGTGTGGGCCGCCCGTGGTGGGGCGGTTTGGAAGCGAGGCTCCGGCCTCGCTTTTTTTATTCGCGCGATTGCCAGGCCGCATCGAACTGCGCCACCAGCTCAGGGTAGCGCTGGGCCTTGCCAATCGCCCGGTTGTTGATTGCTTCGCGCACCTGCAGCGCACTGGAGGTGAGCACGGCTTGCTGCTGGTCATTTGATGGGGAGAGCGACGGTGCGGTGACGCCGATGAAGTCGGTCAGGCGTGCAATCTCTGCCTCACTGTCAGTCACCAGGCTCTCGTAACTGACGCGCTCGATGGACTCGGGAAAGGCGTCGGCCCATAGTGTCATACAGCGTTCAACGTGACGAAGCTGCATGGCAATGGCTTCAAGCGAATAAATATAGGTGTTGCCGGCACCACCCTCAAACAGGTGCTGGAAACAGGAAATTGCGGTATCCCGTGGATCGCGTTGCAGCCAGAGTACCCGGGTACCCGGGTAGAGGAGCAAGAGGCGGCCGATGTCCTGGTAGTTGTTCATCGACTTGTCGGTAAAAAACGGGCTCTCGACCGCGTAGGTCGCAAGCACTGCCTGGTGCGCTGCCAGAAGCTGCTGCCGATAGTGGACGATGGCAGAGGCCTGCAACAGGTTGCCAGGCGGCTCGGCCGTGGTGCGGGAAAGTGATCGCAGTGCGGCAAACAGGCTACCCGATTCTCCCGTCGGTGTTATCTCAGTCGAGCGCGCGAGCAAGTTTTCGAGCAGGCTGGAGCCGCTGCGGGGCAGGGAGCAAATGAGTATCGGGGTCGACAGGTCGGAATCGTCCACGCGGTCGATGGCGGGGCACTTGTCGATAAAGCGCTCT